>OZ245063.1:0-3069817 GCA_965224805.1 Robiginitomaculum sp. | reverse complement strand
GCGGACAACATCTCCCCTTTTCACGAGCCGTATCTGCGGGTGGATGGTTATATGTTTCAGGGCAAACCCCGATGCGCGACGGCGAAATTATCGACAGTGGGATTATCGAACAATCTCGCATTGCTATTGAAAACTGCGTAGAGATTATGCGCGAATGTGATTACGGGCTGAAAGATGTCGTGCATGTTTCCGTTGTATTGACAGATGCTCGCTATTTTCAGTCTTTTAATAAAGTATTCAAAGAATTTTTTGGCGACAATCCTCCAGCGCGCATCTGTTTGGTAGCCGACCTCGTAGTTGACTGTAAGGTAGAAGTTGATGTGCGGTGTTATAAGTCACCCTCATAAATTTTACACATCACAATATGATTTGATAAAATGGAAAGCCACATGAACAGCACATTATTTTTATCCGCCTTCTTAATTTACATCAGCTTTCTGATTGGTTTGAGTTTGTATGTATCAAGACGGCAAAAATCTGGAGATGATTTTTTGCTTGGTGGGCGCAATGTACCTTTCATGCTCACCCTTGGCACAACCGTTGCAACCATGGTTGGTACGGGTTCCTCTATGGGCGCCGTTGGCTTTGCTTATGAAAATGGTTGGGCTGGCACGCTTTACGGCATAGGTGGGGCCGTTGGAATTTTACTGTTAGCCGTATTGTTTGCGTCCGTTAGAAATCTCAGGTTCATGACCATGAGCGAAGAACTATCTTATTATGTTGGCGCGAATACATTGGTGAAAAACACTGTCGCTATCCTGACATTTATGGCCAGCATCGGCTGGCTTGGCGCGCATATTATGGGCGGAGGGCTATATCTATCTTGGGTATCAGGTATTGATGTAAATATGGCCAAAATTATTGTGGCCGCTGGGTTTGGTATATTTGTTATAATAGGCGGGTATACAGCCGTTGTTTGGACAGACACAATTCAGGCAATCGTCTTATTTATCGGCTTCATGTTTATGGCCGTTTTGTCCGTGAAATTCGTTGGTGGCTGGGATGCATTAATCGCCGCACAACCTCCTGAAAACACATCAATATTTGCAGCCCGCAAGATTGGATACCTCCCCGCTCTATCGCTCGCTCTTGTGGTAATGGTCGGTATATTAGCAACCCCTTCATTTCGCCAAAGAATATATTCTGGAAAAAATGTGCCGGCTATTCGTAAATCTTTTGTCGTTGCAGGGTTATTGTATTTGGCATTTTCTTTTATCCCTGCCTTAATTGGCATGAGCGCGTATTCTCTCAACCAAGGCCTTGAACAAACCAGTTATGCTTTTCCGTATTTAGCCCTAGAAATTTTGCCTATGTGGGTCGGCATTACGGTGGTCATTGCAGGCTTGTCAGCCACCATGTCCAGCGCAAGTTCAGATGCCATTGCAGGGGTAGCTATCTTGCTAAGAGATGTTTTCGAGATGATAACAAAGCGCGTTCCAAACCGCGAAAACATGATTGTATTATCCCGTTTTGGCCTTTTAGCCATCATTGCTATCGCCCTGATAATGGCACTCATTTCTAGCGACATTATTGGCTATATCACCAAGATGATTGCAACCGTCATGTCTGGCCTATTCGTATGCGCCTTGCTTGGGAAGTTCTGGCCTCGGTATAATTGGCAAGGTGCGATGGCAAGCCTGCTGGCGGCTTCTATTACGTCTATCATAATAATTACCAATGCCCCGTGGTTAAAAACATGGGGGAATCCTGTTATACCTGCTGTGATTGCGTCCATTATTTGCGGCGTTATAGTATGTAAGCTTACACCTCCAAGCATGCTAACAAACACGCAGGCTTTGAAGAAAATCACGACAGCCAGACAAAATATGCAAGATATTTAAGCGTTACTTCTAAGGCTATTGTTCCGAAAAAACGCGTCCAGGAATTTGATTTCTAAATGTCTCTATGGCCCCTCTTTTTTGCATGGTCACAAATACAGTACGACCATCACGCCCTCCAAATGCAACATTAGTTGGATGTTGACCTTTCAGTTTAACTTCCCGCACAAGTTCGCCTTGTTGTGAAACAATCGCTACCACTCCAGCACCGTAACGGGCGACATAAAGATTGCCATTTTTATCACACCGCATACCGTCAAGTCCGTGATCGGCAAATGTGATAAGCAAGCGCTTGTTCTCAACATCCCCATTTTTTATGATATCATATTGCCAAATTTTTTGCTGTACACTCTCCCCAACATATAGAGTTTTACCATCTGGGCTAACCTCGATTCCATTGGTTGTTCCCATGTCAGCTTCGAGTAAAGTGCTGCGCCCATCTGTATCAATTTTCCAAATATTGCCACTGCTGTTTTGCCAGTCGGGGTCGCTTGCGTAAAGCGTGCCGTCTTGTGCAATCGCAATATCATTGGGTTGGTTCATTTTATCATTATGGGCATATTCACTCACCAATTTAGTCGCCATATCAATTTTTAAAATATTATGCTGGGCATAATCTGCCACATATAAATTACCCTGCCCGTCAAAACGCAAGCCATTGCCAATACTGCCTTGTGGCAAATTGACAAATAATGATGCTTTCGCTGCGGCGTTATTCTCTTGCGGCGCAATAACACCAATCGTACCTTGTTTACCAAAGTTCACAGCATATAGATTGCCCAAGCGGTCAACTGCCGGGCCTTCAATTCCATTTGTAAATATGCCGTCAGAAATAAAGTCGTGGATTTGGTACAACTCCTCCTTAGGTGAGCAAGCCGTCAATATAGTAGAGAGCAGAACATAAGATAAAATAGAGTGGGGCCGTAGAGTAAACATAAAATACCTTCATTAAGTAGATAAGAACTAATAAGCCGCGTTAAGTAATTTTTCAACAGGGTATGCGGCGGCAACGATTAATTCCTGTTGAAATTGTTGTGCCGTATGCAATGTCGTTTTGGCATCACTTACGAATTGCGCATCTAGTGGCTCATTGCTTTCGATTTTGCTGATAAGCTCAATGCCAAGTTTGGCCACTGCATCTACATTTTGTGCAACCATTCCAATCTCGCGGAGACCTTCATGCTTGCGCGTTAATGCCGTCAATAATTGTGTATTATTTTGCCAGCGTGTTAAAATATTTATGATTTCCAACTTCAGCGCAAGACTGGTTTTAGCCTTCTTATCAACTGCTTCAAGCCATTTCTCAATCAATTGGTCGAGGGCGCGCACCTCAAGGGATTCTGCTGGCAAAGTATCAACGAATTTGTTCAAGCGTTCAGCTTTATTATAACTACCCACAATATGCTTTTCATGGTGTCTGTGATAGTAACCCGCACCTTCCACGGCTTCAGAAAGAATTTGCAGGGGCAAAATATCATCAGTACCTACTAAATTTTGCATGCCGCGAACTGATAACAATTTATGCTGCAAACCTACCGAAGTGATTGCCCAATTTGAAACAATGTTTAACCGTTTATATAAGCTATTTTCATCGACTAAATCTTGCGCCGACCAAAGCCGTTCTGCAATGACAAACCCACGGGGCCACAGGCGAATGTCAATGACATTTTCATCCACTAGCTCACTCCAAAGTGCCATTTCCCCGCCTAAAATCATGGCGGTATTTTCTATAGGTATGGGAGACGCATTTTCCAAAATTTCAGTGCCCATTATACTAGACCCTCCCACATGATTAATCGTCATGGGGTAGTGCCCATTTGCCGCAACCGCCAAGGCCTTTTGAAGCATGGACGTATTATTATTTTTACCTAAGCTCACCCTAAATTCAGTTTTCCCCATCCAACTATCTAGCCAAAACGATGTTACCCCGTGTTGGATTTTAATATCATTAACGGGGCGACGGGACTTTCCCTTAAAATCAACGAAACCTCTTTGGTTGCCTGCCGCCCCAGTTATGACCGTGAAATGACCATTGACATCACTGCCCTTTTTACGTGGCCAGTTAAAAGCATAACTCTCCCATGTTTCGCCGACTTGCAATGTATCATGGATGGGAATCGCGATGGGCAGAGGATCATTGCGGTAATGGTATGAGGACGCATGGGGTTGGTCTAAATAATACCCTGTAGACAATATGCCTTGGTATCCAGCGCGGCTAATCTCTGCCAAAGAATCTTGGCCCCGCCAAGATTGCACAACAATGTTTTTTGGCAAATCTATATGAAAAACCTCATCCCACCCTATCATCATGCGCCCATGTTTTTGCAATATTTTTTCAACACGCCCATTAAAATAAACCTGAAGTTGCGACATGCTTTTTATGTCGTTTTTGTTCATGAACTCGCGGATTTTTTCACTCGATTGCCACTGCAAAGGATTGACCTCATCACCGCCAATATGGACATATTGATCGGGAAACAGGCTTGTAATTTCACCCAAAAGGCGGTCAATAAACACATAAACATCCTCATTACTGGGATCGAGAACAGGTTCAAAAACACCCCAGTCTGTTTGTACTTTATAAGGGCCGTTCGCAGATAAATACTCTGGATAAGCAACGCCGTAAACACTGGCATGGCCAGGCATATCAATTTCAGGAATAACGCGAATTCCCCTTTGGCCCGCATAGGCAACAATATCTCTAATTTCTTCTTGTGTATAATATTCACCGCCAGATGCCAGTTCATGTAGTTTTGGATATAGTTTTGTCTCTATTCTCCAACCTTGATCGTCAGTCAGATGCCAATGAAATACATTTAACTTTGCGGCAGCCATCCCGTCCAATTGACGTTTTATACTCTCCACGGATAGAAAGTGCCGTGCGGAATCAATCAATACACCCCGCCATTTAAACCGCGGATAATCCGTAATTTTAACATGAGGCACATAAAATTCTCCCCCGCTACTAGAGGTTTGAATAAGCTGCAATAGAGTTTCAAGACCGTGCAATGCCCCGTATTCTGTTTGCGCAATGAGGTGAATTTTATTTTGCTCAATGTTAAGTGTATAGCTCTCATCAACATCAACCCCTTGAATGCTCGCATTACTCTTTGAAACAGAAATAATAAAGTCAGCATTCTGAGTATTTGCGGCTCTCGGATTTAGTACATGCAATCCCGTTTGTGCCTCTATGCGGTTTATAAATAAACCCACAGCACTCTTAAGGCGTTTCGTTTTTACGCCTGTTAAATTCAAGGAAAAATTTTCATCGATATTTAGGACGCCCTTTCCAAGGACAACCTGTTGCGGGTAAGGCATAATATCCAAGCGTTCGCCTGCACTGCCCGTCGACGGTCTTAACGCCCATAACCCAAAGCACAGAATTGCAAGACACGACAGCCCAATAATAATTTTACCCAAATGCGTTTTCATATACCGTCCCTATGACTCAAAAACCTAAATGTGTAACAGTTCATATTTATCAACATTTGTTTTGAAGTGCCTTCAACCCTAAAAATACTATAAACATATACAAATGATTAGAACACATTTCACCCACATAAATACGCAAATAACGAAAAGTTGTTTACATAGCCTATTAATTTAGGTTGTGCTATGGGGCGTATACGGTAAAATCCAATCAGCTTAATTGGGGAGTTTTATGAAACATTTATCTCGGTATTTTTGGATTTTATGTGCCTGTATATTTACATTGCCCGCACTTGCACTGCCAACCCATGATTATTTCCCCAAAGAAATAAGCTTCGACGCAGACACCCCATTACCTGAAACATATTTGGGACACGAAATTGGTAATTGGCATATGTCCCCTGACGCCCTTACCGCGTATATGCGCCACCTCGCCGCCAATAGTGACCGAATTTCTATAGAAACCATTGGCTATTCCCACGAACACAAAGCACTTACACATGCTTATATTTCGTCAAAAGATAACATTGCCAATTTGGACGCCGTATTAAAAAAGCACCAAAATGCCACAACAGTCAAAGATGATATTTTGGTCATCACTCTAGCCTATAGCGTGCACGGGAACGAAGCATCGGGCGCGAATGCGGCGCCATTGCTAGCCTATTACCTCGCCGCTTCACAAGAAGAATGGGTGAAGACATATTTAGAAAATACAGTGGTTATCATTGAACCCACGCAAAATCCTGACGGGCTTGCCCGCTTTTCTGCATGGGCTAACCAACATAAAGGCGTGACTGAGAATTTTGACAGTGCCAACCGGGACCATAATGAATTGTGGCCATCTGGCCGCACAAATCATTATTGGTTTGATCTGAACCGCGATTGGATATTTACCGTACACCCAGAATCAAAAGCACGGATCAAAGCTTACCAACAATGGCAGCCTCATATTCTCGGTGATTATCACGAAATGGGCGGCAATATGCGCAGCTATTTTTTCCAACCTGGGCATCCCAGACGCACCCATCCGCTGACCAATAGAACCAATCAAAAAATTACACTGGACTTGGCACAACATCATGCCAAAGCCCTCGATGCAATTTCTCAACCCTATTACACCGAAGAGCGGTTTGATGATTTTTATTACGGCAAAGGCTCTGCCTATCCTGACGCCACTGGCAGTATCGGACTTTTGTTTGAACAAAGTTCAGTGCGCGGCCATGCCCGCGATATGGGTGGTGATAAAATGCGGTTTGCCGACGGCGTCGCCAATCACCTAGCAACATCTCTCTCCACGCTTCGCGGCGCGGACGCAAACCGCAATGCCGTTATGTCATACCGTTTTGACGACGCGAAAGTGCAAATCAATGCGGCGCGGGCCAATCCTATCAAAGCTTATGTATTCTCGGACGACGGCGACCCTGCCCGCGTACAAAAATTACTAGATATTTTTACGCGCCACAATATTCCCGTCTACGGCTTGACCCAAAATATATTATCAGGTGGATATACATATAAGCAAGGCCATGCCTATGTGGTAAAATTATCAAGTCCGCAATATGCGCTGATAAATTCATTGTTTGAGACGCGCACCAGCTTTGAGGACAATGTATTTTATGATATTTCCACATGGAATTTACCCCTTGCCTTAAACCTGCCCTACGCCCCGTTAAAAAGTTTTATTGGTATCAGTGCTCAACCTTTAGATACAACACCCAACCCAATACAAAAACCATGGGTCCAAAAAAATGGGGATGGGCAGTCGCCACTTGCTTATGCATTTGAGTGGAACCAATTGCGCGCACCGCATTTATTACAAGCAATGATGGCCAAAGACCTCCACCCGCGGCTTGCCACTAAACCATTCACATCCCGCACACGTGATAACACCGTTCAAGAATTTACCGCAGGGACAATCATTGTGCAACCAACCACAAGCAGCGGGCATCAAGATGTTAGGGAAGTTCTAAAAGATCACCCAAGCATGGCTGTCTCTGGCATCACAACCGGCCTCACCCCATCAGGCCCAGACCTTGGGTCACGTGATATGAAAATATTATCGGCGGTAAAACCTGCACTTTTGGTTGGCGGCGGCGTGAGTGCCATAGAAGCAGGCGCCATTCGCTACGCAATTGACAAAAGATTTGGCGTGCCCCTCACGATTTTGGATTTGGACCGAATAGACAATGTAGATTTGACACAATATACACATTTCTTACTTGCAGGCGGACAGTATAATTCTAGAAAAACACTCCCCAAAACACTTAAAAACTGGGTCAGGTCTGGCGGTATTATCATAGCACAAAAAGAGGCCGCGCTTTGGGTTGAAAACAACATTATTTTTGACGATCAAGATGCAGACAAAGCTGAAACAAAAAAAGACGGTAAAGATGCTGAGCTGGTCAGGCGCAACTATCAAAATTACGAACAAGACTCAGGACGCCGTACAATTTCAGGAGCGGCCTTGCGCAGCAATGCAGACCTGACACATCCTTTGATGTTTGGATATACCCGCACCAGTATTCCAGTGTTTTACAATGCAAGAAGTGCCCTTGCCAAACCACCAATATCTTACGATATGCCGCTTGTATTTGCCAAGGACGATGTGCTCATCACAGGGTATGCCAAGAAAAAGCAATTGGATAAAATCGCGCATTCACCCGTCATCGCTCTGCACCGTCTTGGCAGAGGCAAAATTGTGCTGATGAATACAGAGGCCAATTTTCGGGCCATCTGGATGGGCACGGAAAAGACATATGCCAATGCATTGTTCTTCACCCAAGCGATTGATGGTCGACGGGACGAAAATTAGCCTTGCACGACCGCGCTTTGCTCGCTAGAGAAATACTAAGCAAGGGAACGGGCAATTATGAAACCAACTGATGTAAATCATCCTGATTATTTCCATAAAGTTGTTGATTGCCAATGGGCCTGTCCCGCGCATACACCTGTCCCCGCCTATATTCGCCTGATTGCGCAAGGACGGTACGGAGATGCTTATCTCCTCAACCGCGCATCCAATGTTTTCCCGGGAATACTCGGGCGTGTATGTGACCGCCCGTGCGAACCTGCGTGCCGCCGTGGGCGCATTGACGAAGAACCCGTGGCCATTTGCCGCCTCAAACGTGTGGCTGCTGACCATAGAGGCGACATTGCAGATCAATTGCCAAAAAAACCAAAAACCAGCAATGGCAAACGTATTGCCTTAATCGGTGCGGGGCCTGCATCATTCACGGTCGCCAATGATTTGGCCCCCATGGGATATGAATGCACGATCTTTGAAAAGCTCGGCGAACCGGGCGGGTTAATGCGTACCAATATCCCCTCCTTTCGCCTGCCAGAACAAGTGTTATCCGAAGAGCTGAATATGATATTGAATATGGGCGTTGAGTTGAAACTCAATACACCCATCGAGAGCATGAAAGCTTTACTCGGCGAAGAATGGGACGCAATTTTCGTTGGCACTGGCGCGCCCAAGGGCAAAAATTTGGACCTGCCGGGGCGATATGACAGTGACAATATCCATATCGGTATTGACTGGCTGGAAAGTGTTGCTTTTGAGCATACAAAAGCCATTGGCAAAAAAGTACTCATTATTGGCGTTGGCAATACGGCCATGGATTGTTGCCGTACGTCCTTGCGACTGGGAGCCAAAGACGTCAAAGTGATGGCCCGTAAACCGCGCGCTTTCTTCAAAGCATCTGAGTGGGAGCTAGAGGACGCGGAGGAAGAAAATGTCAATATCCTGACCAATCATTCGCCCAAATCTTTCGTCACCAAAAACGGTAAATTGACGGGCATGGTCTTTGAGATCATGGAATATACCGTAGGTAAAAATGGTCGCATAACAGACCAAACAATTACGGGCGAGACAACCATTGCGTGCGATGATGTGATACTGGCCATTGGCCAAGACAATGCATTTCCGTGGATTGAAGAAGACGCAGGCATAAAATTTGACAAATGGTCAGTTCCAGAGGTGGACGAAACAACATTTGAGTCGACCCAAAAAGGTGTGTTTTTTGGCGGCGACGCCGCCTTTGGCCCCAAAAATATTATCTGGGCGGTAGAGCATGGTCACCAAGCCGCCATCTCCATTCACAAACATTGCCAAGGCAAAATGCTGACGGGCCGCCTCCCCAATGACATTAACATGAGTCCGACAAAAATGGGCATGTTTGAATGGCGCTATTCCAATGCATATGATGGATCAGATCGCCGAAAAATGGAACATGTTGACATGGTCAAACGCTTTGCCAAGCTTAACACCGAAGTTGAACTTGGGTTTTCTGCCGAGCAAATCGCCACGGAGGTCGAGCGATGCCTTAACTGTGATGTGCAAACGGTCTTTGACGCGCCCCTGTGTACGGAGTGCGATGCCTGTATTGATATTTGCCCCGTATCGTGCTTGTCCATGACCACAAATTCAGATGACGAAGCTGTTCTGCGCGAGGCCGTGAATGCAGGCGGGGCTGAAAACGAACAAGCCCTATTTGTATCAAGCGAGTTACAGCAAACGGCGCGAGTGATGATAAAAGACGAAGATCTATGCCTACATTGCGGCCTGTGCGCCGAACGATGCCCAACCGCAGCGTGGGATATGCAAGAGGGCATGACCTTGATAAATTATGCCAAAGATCAAGACAGGGTATCGCCATGACAGGCCCAATAATTAATGATTTCACTATCAAGCTTGCCAATGTAAACGGCACGGGTTCGGCCAGTGCCAATGGTTTGTTGATGAAGGCGATTTTTCGCATGGGCGTGCCCGTTGTTGGCAAAAATATTTTCCCCTCAAATATCCAAGGCCTACCCACATGGTACGAAATTCGCGTTACCGAACAAGGATATAGAGGACGGTCTGGTGATGTTCATTTGGTGGTGGCAATGAACGCAAAAACTTATGCCCAAGACCTTGCGGAGTTGAGTGCGGGCGGTGTGCTTTTATATGACAGCACATGGCCACGCCCTCACTTCATGAGCCGCAGTGATATCACCGTCATCGGTGTGCCCCTCGCCCGCATGTGTAATGAGGCTTTTAAGGTGGCACGGTCACGGATTTTAATGAAAAACATGGCCTATGTGGGCGCAGTTGCCGCCATGATTGATCTTGATCTGGATGTCATTCACAATTTAGTCCGCGAAATGTTTGCGGCCAAACCCAAACTCATCGATCTCAACTTACAAGCCATTGCCCTTGGATTTGATTATGTCAAAGAGCATTGCAAAGCCCCACTTGACTTTAAGGTTGCGGCAAAAGACCTGACCAAAAACAAAGTGATGATAGACGGCAATACGGCGGCAGGTCTTGGTTGTGTTTACGGCGGGGCTACATTTGGCGCGTGGTATCCGATCACCCCGTCCACATCTTTAATGGATGCTTTCGTAGGGTATTGCAAAGAACTGCGTATTCACCCAGAAACAGGGAAGCATAAATACTGTATCATTCAGGCCGAAGATGAACTGGCCGCTGCTGGTATGATTATCGGGGCTGCGTGGAACGGAGCGCGGTGTTTCACTCCCACCTCTGGCCCTGGCATTTCACTCATGAGTGAATTTATCGGCTTTGCTTATTACGCAGAAATTCCGATGGTATTATTTGATATTCAGCGCACAGGGCCGTCAACGGGCATGCCGACCCGCACCCAACAATGCGACCTTCAACTGTGCGCCTATGCCTCCCACGGGGATACGCGGCACATTATGTTATTTCCCGCAGACCCGGGCGAATGTTTTGACATGGCGGTGAACGCGCACGACCTTGCTGAACGATTCCAAACACCCGTTTTCGTATTGTCTGATATTGATATCGGTATGAATGATTGGATGATAGACGAACTTGAGTGGGATGATAATTATGTACCAGACCGAGGTAAAGTTCTCTCGGCTGACGAGCTAGAAAAAATGGATAAATTCTACCGCTACCTCGATGTAGACGGCGACCATATCCCCTACCGTACCCTTCCGGGTACACACCCAAAAGGCGCATATTTTACCCGTGGATCAGGGCATAATAAATACGGAGTCTATACCGAGGACGGGCAAGAATACAAAGAAGTTGTCGATAGACTATCCGCGAAATGGGCAAGTTCGGCCAGCAAAGTCCCCGCCCCCATAACCACAATGGCCAAGACCAAAACCAATATAGGCATTGTTTCGCTTGGCAGTTGCGACGGGGCGGTGCTGGAAGCTCGCGACCGTTTGGCCAAAGAAAATATCTTCCTTGATTATTTGCGAGTGCGCGGGTTTCCGTTTTGTAGCTCCATTGAAAAGTTTATTAGCGACCACGACGAAGTTTATATTGTCGAGCAAAACCGCGACGCGCAATTGCTCAATTTATTGTTAACCGAAACCAAGGTGAAGCGCAAAAAACTCATCCCACTGCTACATTATTCGGGCGAGCCATTGGATTACCGTTTTGTCTACACCCATTTAAAACAGAAGTTAAGTATAAGGAAATCCGCATGAGTTCCTTTATCAAACCCCTGATCCGCCGCAAGAACGAACCCGTTAACAAACTGGGCCTCACCCGTGCTGATTACGACGGGGCCATGTCTACCTTGTGCGCGGGCTGTGGCCATGACAGCGTGACCGCGAGTATGGCACGGGCTTTTTACGAGTTATCCATCGAACCACACCGCGCCGTCAAAGTTTCTGGCATTGGTTGTTCATCCAAAACCACTGCTTATTTCTTGCGTGAAGCCCACGGTAATAACACAGTGCACGGGCGCATGCCGTCTGTGGCGACAGGTGCGATTGCCGCCAATTCCGACCTTACATATATCGGTGTGTCTGGCGACGGGGACAGTCTATCTATCGGGCTTGGTCAATTCGTTCACGCCATGCGGCGCAATGTAAATATGTTGTATGTTTTGGAAAATAATGGTGTCTACGGCCTGACCAAAGGTCAATTTTCTGCGGCTGCCGATATTGGCTCAATGGCGAAAAAAGGGGCGGTTAATAATTTACCGCCCATTGACCCCATTTCACTGGCTCTGTCTGTGGGCGCAACATTTGTCGCGCGCGGATTTTCTGGTGACCGCGAGCAACTCGTGCCACTCATTAAGGCAGGGCTAAAGCATAAAGGTTTTGGTCTCATTGATATTATTTCGCCGTGTGTCAGTTTCAACGATCACAAAGGTTCAACCAAATCTTATGCCCACACTTATGAATATTATAACCCTGCCGTACACGCAGATTACGTGCCGCCCAGTGATTATATTCGCGCTTCATACGACGCTGGCGACGCTATGGATATAGAACTTCATGACGGCGGGGCGATTACCTTGCGCAAACTCGCAGACGGATATGATCCACGGGACCGGGGGGCGGCAATGGCCAAAGTTTTTGATGCAAATGCCAGCAATGAAATTCTCACGGGCCTTGTTTACATCAATGAAGACCACGAAGATATGCACACCATGACCCGTATGGAAGACCGCCCTTTAAACGAAATTCCCTACGCAGAATTAAACCCAGGTGCTGCCAAATTAAAAGCATTGCAAACGGGTTTTAAATAAATACGAAATCATCATATGCCCACAACCCACACGGACACATTTTTCAAAAGACTGTTGAAAGACCCATTGTTTCATTTTTTGGTTTTGGGCGGCATTTTATATTTCACCTCCGTCATATGGGGTAAAAATGCGCCGCCTAAAAACCAAATTCAAATCACCCAATTGGAACAAAAGCACCTTGCTGATCTTTTTGAAATCACATGGCAAAGACCACCAAGCGCGGATGAGTTAACAAATCTAATCGCGGAACACATCAAAGAAGAAGTGTATTACCGCGAAGCCCTCGCCTTGGGGCTAGACGATAACGACACCATCGTGCGCCGCCGTATGCGGCAAAAACTTGAGTTTATGCAAGAAGATTTATCAAGTGCCAAGCAAGCTTCCGAGCAAGATTTAAGGGAATATTACCGTGCCAATAAGGATAAATATTTCACGAACCATTTGATCTCTTTTTCGCAATCTTTAGTCTCCACGGGCCAAGGCAAACAATCACAAGCTGTCACTCAAGCCGTAAAAAAACTGCAAAACGGCGTCCGACCCGCACAGCTTAGCCTGTCAAGTTTACTGCCAGTATCACTAAAACTAGAAACCAAAAAATCAATTGCCAACACATTCGGAGACGGGTTTTTGCAACAAATACTACAACTCGAAACACAAAAATGGCACGGCCCTATTAGCTCTGCATTTGGCACACATGTTGTCTATGTCAACCAGAACCAAGCAGCAAAACCTCTCAACTTTGAAGCGGCCCGCACCAAAATTAATATCGACCTCATCCAAATGCGTAGAGAAAAATCTGCTGAGCAGTATTACCAAACCCTCAAAGGTAAATACCATATCACCATTGAAGATACGCCGTGATACGCAAATTATTATTATGCGTATTCACTCTGTTTTGGGGTGTGGTTTGCACGCAAACCATTCATGCCCACGAACTGCGCCCCGCCTATTTATCCGTGACGGAAACCCAAGAAGGGCAATATGAAATATTGTGGAAAACACCTGCGCTCGGTGAAAAACAATTGGCGTTAAAAGCCAATTTTCCAGAACATTGCACGGCCACAAACGGGGTGCGGCGCATACAACAAAGTCAATTTGCGATCGAAACATGGACACTAAATTGCCCACAGTCTCTGCGTGGTCAAACACTTACAATTGGCGGTCTTGAAAAAACCCTTACCGACGTTCTTGTCCGTACGGCATGGCTTGGCGGCGATACATTTACGGATAGATTGACACCCAATAGGCCCACACACGAATTTGCAAATACGCAAACGCGAGGCGGCATTGCCGCAACATATTTTATGCTTGGTGTGCAACATATTCTCGGTGGTATCGACCATTTGCTGTTTGTGCTCGCCGTCATGTTATTGATAACGCGCGGCAAAAAACTATTCTTTGCCATTACCGCCTTCACTATTGGTCATAGCATCACATTGGCTTTGGCCAGCCTTGATCTTGTGCGCCTAAATCCCACTTTGGTCGAAGTGCTGATTGCGCTTAGTATAGCACTTATGGCGTATGAAGCCGTGCGGCACAGACGCAATATTTCAGGACTGACCACACAATTTCCATGGGTTGTCACTTTTTGCTTCGGGCTTTTACACGGCTTTGGGTTTGCTGGTGCGCTGCGCGCAATCGGCCTACCACAAACAGACCTTCCCGCCGCGCTTTTATTTTTTAATATCGGAGTGGAAGCAGGGCAATTGATCTTTATTGCTTGCGTTACATTGCTGATGATTGCGCCCTTTATCAAATCCATTACAACGACACGAACATTTGCAATCACCGCCAGTTATGCAATTGGCACGCTTGCGGTTTTTTGGACATTGCAACGCGCCATGCCTGTATTTTTAACAGGGTAGCCACTCCAAATTAACTCATAATTTACCGTGTTTATACGGCATATGGAAACTCTTTTTTGCTATGTTTCAAGCTAGGTAATTTGTGTGGAGTGGACTAAAGTGGATATTTTTAAAAATTGGACTGACGAGCATACCAAGGTTTTTGGTAAAGATATCATGACGGTTCAACACAAATTGGGCGAGACGGGCTTGTTTACCGATGAAGCTTTGGCCAATTTGCTGGATAAACATCCTTCGCAAAAACTTGACGTGTGTACCATGTCACAAGAACATAAATTATACCCAAATAAATTTCGCACTGGTGATTTTCGCGACTGCGACGGAAAAACACTTATCAAAGCCGCGAAAGCAGGCAAAATTTGGATCAATATGCGCGAAGCCATGAATGTCCACCCTGAATACAAAGCCGTACTTGGGCGTATGTACGGCGCCATTGCAAAAATTACAGGCGAGCCCGCTTTTAATGCCAAAGGTGGCATTCTTATCTCGTCTCCAGCAGCTAAAGTTCCCTATCATTGCGACCAGACAGAAACAATATTGTGGCATATACGCGGTAAAAAACGCATGTATTTATACCCCCCTACAGAAGAGTTTTTACCAGACGCGGCTTACCAAGCCATTATCATCCAAGACCGCGAAGACGATATTCCTTATACATCCGGCATGGATACATCTGCACGTGTGTTTGATCTCGGTGAGGGTGAAATGATTTCGTGGCGGCTCAACGCACCCCACCGCGTAGATAACCAATCTTTTTGTGTATCTGTCACAACCGAATACAGTACCAAGGAAAGTGCGTTTAAAAACGCGGTGATGTATACGAACGGTATATTATCTCAACGCCTTGGTATCACATCTAATTGGAGCGGTGCGAGCTTGCCAGAAAAATATATAAAATCACTTGCAGGACGTGCTTTGCGTAAAATTGGGGCGCATAAACAAAGTGACAAAATGGATTTTGTGACCTTTAAAATCGATAAATCCGCCCCTGATTATGTTGTAGATATCGAACCTGTCGTGCGTAATTTTTAAGACAATTCACGCCTATGTGACTATTTTTTTTGACGTCACGTGCTATCATCACCCCCATATTTATAGTGTTTGGGGAGAACAATATGTTCAAAAATATTCGTATAGGCGTTTCCATATTTACAGTTACGCTCGCCAGCTCGCTCATGGTCAGTGCCGCCGAGCCTACCCATCAAGACATTGCACAGGCAGCAGGCTATAAAGCCATGTTCACATGTTCGGCCACATTTAACGCCGGTAAATCCAAAGACATGATTGCCGCACATGAGCTGACCAATATTTACCAAAGCGCCACAAATGCCATGAAGCATACGGGCGACACTATTATCAACCACGCCGAAAAATATGTAAGCGTTACCTATGCAGACGGGCTACCTCCGCGCATTTCTGCTTGGCGACCTCATCTTGGGTGCACAGCCCTCCCCCAAAGCGTGGGGCCAGAGTTCATCAAACACTTGCCGCGTGTAAAACTGAAATCCAGCAAAACAAACCCCACAGATGTCATGTGGCCAAATGGTGATAAATTGCCCAATACACCTCTACCAAATGGTGTAAGGCAAGCAGGCTTAAGCTCTGTCATTGACAAAGCCTTTGGTCAGCAGTTTGACGGCGGAGGGTTTGGCGGCGCAACCACTGCGGTTGTTATCACACAAAATGGACGTCTTGTGGGCGAGAAATACTTGGACGGCTACACAATGCACACATCCCAACGCACATGGTCTGTAGCAAAAAGTATTGCCGCCAGCATTATTGGCGCAGCCCAACACAAGGGCTATATTGACGTAAAAGATAAAACAGGTCTTGATGCATGGAGCCGCCCCGGTGATCCACGCGGCGATATCACAGTAGATAACCTATTTCATATGGGCAGTGGTCTGGACAGTCGCCCCGCTGGTAACCGTACGGATAATATATACCTTGGCGGCGGTTTGGTTTCGCAATATGCAACAAAGAACCCGATTGAAGCGCGTCCGGGTACACGTTGGCGCTATGCCAATAATGACACCATGCTAGCCATGCGTGCTTTACGCGAGAAAATGCGTAATGATCGCCGCTTTCTTGAATTCCCGTTTAAATCCCTTTTACATAAAATTGGTATGTTCCATACAACGCCCGAAACAGATTGGGACGGTGATTTTATCCTCTCGTCGCAAGTCTGGACAACCGCTCGCGACCTTGCACGCCTAGGCCAATTATATCTTAATGACGGGGTATGGGACAATAAACGCATCTTGCCAAAGGGCTGGGCCGAATATGTGGCCACACCTGCTCCCGCACAACCTCCCAACCGCCTCGGCGCAAATGCCAGCACACCTGGACGCGGATACGGCGCACAATTTTGGCTCTATGAAAACTTCCCGGGTGTACCAGACGGAACATATGCAGCCCTCGGTAACCGTGGCCAATTTGTCATTATCGTACCGAGCCGCAATGTGGTGATTGTACGCAGGGGTTATGATTATGGCGGTCAGAGATTTAACGGGCCAACTTTTACCGCACAGGTTTTAAAACACTTACCCTAATGCGCACCATATGTGGTATCAAAACTGGCAGATTTAAAACCATTTAGGAATGTGTCACACAATAGTTTTGCAAAAACCTCAGGTGATAATTCGCCGTCACCAGAAAACCAGGTATGACTCCAATTTATCATGCCAATAAACATCATAGCGATGGGGAATTGCAGGGTTTTGTCTTTTGTCAAATCTGGATTTATCTCGGATAAAGTTTCAAAAATACTTTCGATGGGTTGGCGTAACAATGTGGCAACCTCTTGTCTTTGCGTGGGCGGTATCGCGTCCAATTCTCCTAAAATAAGTTTATGTTTGGCTCTGAAATTAATATTGCGAATGAGAAGATGGCGAGCAAATTTTTCAAGTTTTTCAGCGGGCGGCAAATTTGCGTCTTGAGTAATCGGTAAAAAACTATCCCCAAGGGTCAATGCATGATCGCGCAAAATTTCGTACAGCACTTGTTCTTTGGAATTAAAGTAATGGTAGAGACGGGATTTTGACGTCTGGCACGTGTTAGCAATGTCAGTAATCGACGTAGCATGAAACCCGTTTTTGGCAAAAAGTTCCGTAGCCACATCCATAATGCGCATACGTTTATCCGTATAATCACTGGCTTGTTTACGCGCCATTATATATCCCCTGTTACTTTTTATACATTTTCTAAAACCAAATAATTCTGATCCTAGCGTTTGTCAATAACGCGTACGGCTTTGCCCTCTGAACGCGGAATTGCACCTGGTTTTTTGAGTGTAATTACTACAGAAATACCAATGCGGGCTTTTATATGCCCCGCCACATTTTGCGCAGCTAGAGCTTGCGCGCCCACACTGTGCTCCGTGCGCCCTTCCACTGCCACGGCAATTGCATCCATACGTCCTTTTTTGCTCAACGTAATTTGGTAATGGGGGGCAAGGGCAGGTTCTTGCAAAATGATTTCTTCGATTTGCGAAGGGAAAACATTGACGCCACGAATAATCATCATATCGTCCGTACGCGCATTGATCCGCGCAAAGCGGCGGTGGGTAAATGCTGTGCCCGGCATAAGCGTGGTCAGGTCTTTGGTACGGTAACGAATAATGGGCATGGCTTGTTTGAACAATGCCGTGAGAACAAACTCTCCTGACGTGCCGTCTGCGAGTGGGGCAAATGTATTTGGGTCAATGATTTCTGGCAAAAATGCATCTTCCCAAATATGCGCCCCGTCTTTGGTTTCCGCGCATTCATTGGCCACACCTGGCCCCATAAGTTCTGAAAGCCCGTAAATATCAACCGCGTCAATACCAAATTTGGTTTCAATCTCTGTGCGCATTTCCTCGCTCCAAGGCTCTGCGCCAAATATACCGATTTTAAGAGACGTGCTGCGTGGATCAATGCCGCGCGCCGAAAACCCGTCTGCCAAGGCCAACATATAAGACGGGGTCACCATGATAATTTCTGGCTCAAAATCCAATATCATCTGAATTTGTTTTTCCGTCTGTCCGCCCGACATAGGGACAACCGTACAACCCAGAGCCTCCGCCCCGTAATGAGCACCTAACCCGCCTGTAAACAAGCCGTACCCATAAGCAATATGGATTTTATGTTCAGGCAAACCACCTGAAGCACGAATAGAACGGGCCACAAGGTTTGCCCATGTTGCAATATCGTCCTTGGTATAGCCAACCACCGTTGGCTTGCCTGTTGTACCAGAGGAAGCATGAATACGCACAACGTCTTTCATAGGCACGGCAAACATATTAAATGGATAGGATTGGCGTAAATCTTCCTTGGTAGTGAACGGAAATTTCGCCAAATCATCAAGATGGATGAGGTCATCAGGATGCACACCTGCGTGGTCATATTTTTGTTTATACATGGGCACATTATCATAAGCGTGGCGCACAGACCATTTCAATTTTTCAAGCTGTAAGGCCGATATTTCGTCGCGGCTCGCCGCTAGGATTGGCTCGTGCTTGGTACAGTTTTCAATTATTTTCCCCATATCACCCTCAAACACGCTCGATAATCGCAGCAATGCCTTGGCCCACACCAATACACATGGTTACCAAACCATAACGCCCATTGGTGCGTTCAAGTTGGTGCAGTGCCGCACCTGCAATACGTGTACCGCTCATGCCAAGAGGATGGCCTAGAGCAATGGCGCCGCCGTTGGGGTTTACCCGTAGATCGTCATCTTTCAGGCCTAAATCGCGCATAACGGCAAGGCCTTGCGCAGCAAAGGCTTCATTGAGTTCAATAACGTCCATATCTTCTATACGAAGGCCTGCAACCGCCAACACTTTACGGCTGGCTGGGGCTGGGCCCATGCCCATAATGCGCGGTTCCACCCCTGCCACACAGCCAGCAACAATACGTGCACGCGGGGTCAGGCCGTGTGCTTTGGCGGCAGAGCCTGATGCAATTATCATGGCCGCAGCCCCGTCATTAATGCCAGACGCATTGCCCGCCGTCACGCTACCGTTTTCGCGAAATGGGGTGCGCAATTTCGCCAACACATCCAAAGGCGATAACCGCAAATGCTCGTCGTGCTCTACAATGGTCACCGCTCCCTTGCGGCCCGGTATTTCCACTGGGATAATTTCTTCGGCCAAATGTCCGCCCTCTTGAGCGGCCTTGGCTTTTTCTTGCGAGCGAAACGCGAAGAGGTCTTGGTCTTCCCGCGAGATATTAAATTGCGTCGCCACATTTTCCGCAGTTTCAGGCATAGAGTCCGTACCGTGTTGAGCCTTCATGAGTGTGTTCACAAACCGCCAGCCAATTGTGGTGTCGTAACTTTCAACTGCCCGCGAAAAGGCGCTGGTGGATTTTGCTGTTACAAAGGGCGCTCGCGACATACTCTCCACACCGCACGCCAATGCCAAATTCCCCTCACCCGTTTTAATCAGGCGCGATGCTTGCACAATGGCGTCGAGCCCAGAACCACACAGACGGTTGAGAGTCACCCCAGGCACGTCAATAGGAAGCCCTGCTAAAAGTCCCGCCATACGCGCCACATTGCGGTTATCTTCCCCCGCTTGGTTAGCGCAGCCCATGAACACATCATCGATACACGCCCAATCAACATTAGGATTACGAGCCATCAACGCCTTTATTGGGAGGGCCGCCAAATCGTCCGTGCGCACGCTAGACAACCCACCCCCGTAACGGCCAATAGGTGTACGAATAGTGTCGCAAATATAGGCTTCCGTCATCAATGTATTTGACATTTAATTTCCTTTAAATTCGGGTTTGCGTTTGGACATAAATGCGCTGACGCCTTCTTTATAATCATGGGAAAATCCAGCCTGTTGCTGCCATTTTTGCTCAAGTGTCAATTGCGTGTCCAAATCATTATCGAAAGATTGGCGAATGGCTTTGCGGGTAAGCTCAAACCCAAGGGTTGGGCGGTTAGCAAGACTTGCTGCCATTTTTATTGCCTCACCGTATAAAGCATCATCATCATAAACATCCCAAATCAACCCCCATTCTTTAGCTTGCTCTGCCTTTAGGGGTGTGGCCAATAATGCCAATCCCATCGCGCGGGCTTGACCCAAATTACGAGGTAAAATATATGTGCCGCCGCTATCAGGGATCAGGCCGATATTTGAAAACACTTGCACGAATTTAGCCGAACGCGCCGCAAGGACAATATCAAAAGCAAGCGCAAGATTGGCCCCTGCGCCCGCCGCAACACCGTTCACGGCGCAAATGGTGGGAATGTCTGAATTGTGTAAGCGCGTAATGAGCGGGTTATAAAATTTACCAATGGTTTCGCCGAGATCAACAGGGTCCGAGCCTGGCGCAACATTGCGGTCTGATAAATCTTGGCCTGCGCAAAATCCGCGCCCCGCCCCCGTTAACAACAAACACCGTATATTGGGATCAGCCTCTACTGTGTCGAGGGCTTTCACCAATGCTGTGTGTTGGGCCTCGTTAAAAGAATTTAATTTGTCCGGACGGTTCAGTGTGATGATGCCAACGCCATCTTTAGCTTCAAATAAAATTGTCTCTTCGCTCATAATATTTGTCCTCATGCGGCACATTATTGGTCAAAAAATATCAAAAGACCTTTTATTTCCTCGCCTAAAGTTGTATGACAATAATTGATCGGTCGGTCAATTATTAGTTTACGGTAATTCGGATGAACAATGAAGCCTCATCACACAACAGCTGAAGATATAGCCCAAAAAGCGGTCACAACTATGTTGGCTACTGATAATGCTTCAGCGGCTCTTGGTATGTCATTAGAAAGCGTACAACCGGGCCAGTCCCATGTGAGCATGGATATCCGACCTGACATGGTCAATGGGCACAATATCACCCACGGTGGGGTGATTTTTACACTGGCAGATACCGCCTTTGCCTGCGCGGGCAATTCCCATAACATTGTCAATGTGGCCGCCAATTGCCAGATAAACTTTCTTCGCCCTGCTCTGCTCGGCGATACATTACATGCACACGCAGTTGAGCAAAGCCTAGGGCGGCGTAGCGGCGTTTACGACGTGCGCATTGAAAACCAAAACGGTAAATTAGTCGCTCTGTTTCGCGGTCATTCCATGAGCCTTGACAAGCCTGTATTTCGTGAGGATTAGATTATGATATTGCAAAATTACGCGGAAGGTCACTGGGTCGCAGGCAGTGGTGGATTTCGCGATCTTCTGGACTCTGTCACGGGCAAACACATTGCAAAAACCTCCTCACAAGGTTTAAACTTCGGGGCTATGCTTGACTATGCCCGCACTGTTGGCGGGCCAAATTTGCGCAAATACGGGTTTCATGACCGCGCCTATATGCTCAAGGCCTTGGCCATACACCTTACGGAACGCAAGGAAGAATTATACGAACTTTCCTACTCCACCGGTGCAACCCGCAAAGATAGTTGGGTTGATATTGAAGGCGGTTTTGGCACATTGTTTTTTGCCTCCTCCAAAGCCCGGCGCGAAATGCCAGATGGACATGTGCACGTCGAGGGGGAGCTTGAAAATTTATCACGGGGCGGCACATTTATGGGCCAGCATATTGCCGTGCCCTTGCAAGGCGCCGCTATCCATATCAATGCCTATAATTTCCCAATTTGGGGAGCGCTCGAAAAATTTGGCCCCGCCTTTATCGCAGGCGTTCCGATCATTATCAAACCCGCAACAGTTGGCTGTTACCTGACCGAAGCTATGGTCAAAATGATGGTGCAATCAGATATTCTCCCCAAAGGGGCCGTACAGCTTATTGTCGGCTCTACGGGCGACCTCCTTGACCATGTAAACTGCCAAGACGTAATATCATTTACAGGCTCAGCACGTACAGCTAGCAAATTGCGCTCTGCCCCCATTATCACCCAAAACTCCACACGATTTATTGCCGAGCAAGACAGTTTAAACGGCTGCGTGCTTGGCCTTGACGCGGAGCCAGACACGCCAGAATTTGATTTGTTTATCAAAGAAATAGCTAACGAAATTTCGGTAAAGGCAGGGCAAAAATGCACGGCCATTCGCCGCGCTCTCGTTCCTGAAAAATATATGGATGCAGCCGCCAAAGCCCTACAAGAGAGACTGGCAAAAATCACCATTGGCGACCCACGCGACAAATCTACGCGCATGGGCGCGCTCGCTGGTCTTAGTCAACGCCAAGACGTGCTGGATAAAGTGAAAATATTGTCTGCGGAAAACCCGATTATCATTGGCGATATTGATAAATTCTCTGAAAATGACGGCGCATTCCTCTCCCCAATTGTCATGCGGTGCGACGATCCAATGCACAAATCGATTGTTCACGAAGTCGAAGCCTTTGGCCCTGTTAGCACATTAATGTCTTATACGGACACGGATCAAGCCGTCGCCCTCTTGCAAAAGGGCGGCGGGTCTTTGGTCGCGTCCGTGTTTAGCTATGACAATGCTTTTACCCGCGAACTTGTTATCGGCAGTGCTGCTTTTCATGGGCGCATGCTCATTGGTGACCGCACCAGTGCAGGCGAAAGTACGGGACACGGTTCCCCCATGCCCCACCTTGTTCACGGTGGGCCGGGGCGTGCGGGCGGGGGCGAAGAAATGGGCGGCACACGCGGTGTCATGCATTATATGCAACGCACCGCTATCCAAGGCAGTCCTGCTGCCATCGCCAATATTACGGGCGAATGGCTACCAAACGCGCCCGAAACCAAAGGGCCAAAACATCCCTTCCGCCGCACGTACCACCAGCTTAGCATTGGCGAAACCTTGCACACAGAGACGCGCACAATTACGGTTAAAGAAATCGAGTTATTTGCCAATTCCACAGGTGATAAATTTTACGCCCATATGAACCCAGACGCCGCCAGTGCCAATCCATTTTTTGAAGACCGCGTTGCCCACGGTTATCTCTTGCTGTCATGGGCGGCGGGCCTATTTGTCGAGCCTAACCCTGGCCCCGTGCTGGCCAATACGGGACTTAACAATCTTGCTTTCATGACGCCAGTTTACGCAGGTGACGAGATTAAAGTGCGATTAACCGTTAAGCGCAAAAAACGCCGCACCGAGGATTACGGCGAAGTTGGTTGGGACGTCGAGATCACCAACCAAAAAGACGAAATTTGTGCACGCTACGAGCTTTTAACAATGGTCGCATTTGAAAACCCATATGCGTAAAAATAATTAATTGACCGTGCGGTCTATTTATTGTAGGACACCACAATGTATTCAACTGATCTGAGAACCGATAAAGAAAAAAAATCTCAAAATACGGCGAAGCTGGAAGACGCGGACCTGTGGGATAGTTTTCAAACCCGCATAGACAATGGCGATATAATCGAAGCCAAAGACGCTATGCCTGAAAAATACCGGGCCACATTGGTGCGGCAAATTTCCCAACATGCCCACAGCGAAATTGTCGGCATGTTGCCAGAAGGAAATTGGGTCACACGCGCTCCAACCCTTAAACGCAAGCTTATTCTTTTGGCCAAGATACAAGACGAAGCTGGGCACGGGCTTTACCTTTATAGTGCGGCAGAAACCTTGGGCCGAAGCCGCGACGACATGGTGGCGGACCTGCTTTCTGGTAAAGCAAAGTTTTCCACCATCTTTACCTATCCAACCCCCACATGGGCAGATATTGGTACTGTGGGTTGGCTGGTTGACGGCGCCGCAATTGTTAACCAAATCCCGCTATGCCGTTGTTCATATGGCCCTTATGCTCGCGCTATGGTGCGTGTCTGCAAAGAAGAAAGTTTCCACCAACGCCAAGGCTACGAAATCGTCACTGTTTTGGCACGCGGCACACCCGAACAAAAAGCCATGGCCCAAGACAGCCTTAACCGCATGTGGTGGCCAAGCTTGATGATGTTTGGCCCGTCTGACGCCGCCTCCCTGCATTCCTCGCAAAACATGAAATGGAAAATTAAACGCCATTCTAATGATGTCCTGCGCCAACGCTTTATTGATGCTACCGTTCCTCAAGCCGAAATTTTGGGACTGACTATTCCAGACCCTGACTTGAAATGGAACGAAGAGCGCGGATCATATGATTACGGCGAGATCAAATGGGATGAATTTTGGGCCGTTTTAAAAGACGGCGGGCAATGCGGCAAAAGCCGTATCCGCGCTCGCAAAGCCGCCCACAAGCAAGGTGAATGGGTGAAGGCCGCCGCCGCTGCCTACGCCGAAAAACAAAAAGCTAAAAAAGTGGCTTAAGCAGGAGATAAGATGACCAAAAATAACTGGCATTTATATGAAGTGTTTATTCGTTCTAAAAACGGACTTGCTCACAAACATGCAGGTAGCGTTCACGCGCAAGACACCGAGACCGCACTTCAGGCCGCACGCGATCTTTATACAAGACGCGGCGAAGCTAGCTCTTTGTGGATTATAAAATCGTCTGATATTATCGCGTCTGACCCCAGTGAGAGCGGCGAATTATTTGATCCATCAGATGATAAAATTTATCGCCACCCCACTTTTTACAGCGTGCCTGACGGCGTAAAGAATATGTAATGGCCATTAAAACCCCTACCAATCCCGAAACCGTCTATATCTTGCGGCTCGCAGACAACGCCCTGATTTTGGGGCAACGCTTATCTGAAATGTGTGGTCACGGCCCCGAAATGGAGCTGGATATTGCCCTAACCAATTTCGCACTCGATCTCATCGGCCAAGCAAATTTGTTGTATGAACATGTCCTCACACTTGAAAACCTTGCCCCTAATGTAGACGCACTGGCCATGACCCGTAATCTGGAAAATTACAGCAATTGCCTGCTCGTGGCGCAACCCAATGTGGACTTTGCCCATATTATTTTGCGGCAATATATATTTTCCACCTTCCAAAAAACCCAATACACAGCACTGCTCGGCTCGACCGACACAACCCTTGCGGCCATTGCTGAAAAATCCTTGAAGGAAATTGCCTATCACATCCGTTTTGCCAAAAGCTGGGTGCTCAGACTGGGTGACGGTACGGACGAAAGTCATGCTCGCATGCAAGACGCGCTCGCATGTTTGTGGCGTTACACAGGCGAATTGTTTGAAAAAGATGAAGTCATTGGTGCAGTTATTGAAAATAAACTCAGTCAAAGCTTCACATCTAAATATGAAACTTGGCAAGCAGAAATAACGACAACGCTTGAAACGGCAGGCGGATTAAAAACCCCTGAAACCTTGCGCATGTTAACCGGCGGCCACCACGGATCACACGACGAAAATCTTGGGCATATCCTCAAAGACATGCAATATATGCAACTTAAATATCCGGGTTTGCAGTGGTAAGCGCGCAGGCTATTTCTAGCAATCATGTGCGCGCACAACTTATGGACTTGCTCGCCCAAGTGCCTGATCCTGAAATTCCTGTGATTAATATTGTTGAACTTGGCATTGTTAGAGACGTGGTGACAGAGCCATTACAAATCATTCTAACCCCTACGTATACAGGCTGCCCTGCTACTTACCAGATCTCGCAAATGGTACGCGAAAAGCTGGACGCGCACGGTTTTGAAGGCGCAGAGATAACAACCCAACTCTCGCCCGCGTGGACAACAGACTGGATCACACCCGAAGCCAAAAATAAATTAAAAGCCTATGGCATTGATCCACCCGCAAACTCCAACGATAAAAATGCGCTTGCTCACTGCCCGCGCTGTAACTCAACTCACACCAGATTAATTAGCGAATTTGGCTCCACCCCTTGCAAATCTCTCTATGCTTGCAAGGATTGTCTGGAGCCTTTTGACCGCTTTAAATGCCATTAGGAATAAGGTTATGAGCACCTCATTACACACTGTCCGCGTGACACACATTAAACGCGAAACTCCCGATTGTGTATCCGTGTGTTTTGATATTCCCAAAAATTTGGAAAAGGCCTTCCACTACGCGGCGGGGCAACATGTGATTGTCCGCAAACAAATTAATTGTGAAGATATACGCCGCACCTATTCATTTTGCTCTGCGCCGTCTAGTGGTCAGCACCGTATTGCCATAAGGCGAGTGGACGGCGGTATATTTTCTAACTACGCAAATCAAGATTTAAAGGTTGGTGACACACTTGAAATTTCCGCGCCTCTCGGTGATTTTTTCTTGCAAACCAATCCAGAGCGCGCAGCTAATTATGTGGCCTTTGCCGTTGGCTCTGGCATTACACCGATTATAGCCATGATCCGCGAAGTCTTGGCATGCGAGCCCAAAAGTAATTTTTATCTTTATTACGGCAATAGAGACGCGGAGCACACAATTTTTGCCGAAGACATTGCCCAGCTCAAAAACCAATATATGGGTAGATTTTCCTACCAGTTCTTTCTCACCCGCCAAGCCGTAGATATCCCGTTCTTTAATGGACGCATTACAGGCGACAAGGCGGCGACATTACACAAACAGGTTTTTGCACCCATGGGCATTGACGGTTATTACCTCTGTGGCCCAATGGCCATGACCGACGAAGTGCGCGCAAGCTTAGTCGCCGCAGGAGAGCCAGAAAAATACATCCATAGTGAACTTTTCTTCGCTAGTCTTGAAGACGCGGCCAACGCTAGTTCGGATAAACCGAGACAAGAGGCGATTGCCAAAAGCAAAATTAAAGTCATTTCAGACGGGCGCGAAATTGAGGTCAACTACCGCGACGAACACGGCTCCATCTTAGACGCCACCTTAAAATCTGGCATTGATGTTAGCTTTGCCTGTAAAGGCGGCGTATGTGCCACCTGCCGCGCCAAAGTCATTGAAGGCGACGTTGATATGGCTCTTAATTACGGGCTAGAACCTGAAGAAATCGCAGGCGGCTTCGTCCTAACCTGCCAATCCGTACCCTTATCAAAAAACGTCACTATAAGTTTTGACGCATAATTATGGCCCAATCCTTAACAGATATCACCGTTACAGTCATTGCTATTACCGATGCTACGCATCACATTAAATCCATCTCCCTTGCTCATATAGACGGTGCTCCTTTGCCGACTTATACCCCAGGCGCACACATAGATATTGTGATCGGCGAAGGTGAAATACGCTCATATTCTCTCATGCCTCCCATTACAGAGAACTCCTATACCCTCGGTATTTTATTAGAGGAAAATAGCGCAGGTGGGTCTGTCTTTATGCACGGGCTTAAGATCGGAGATACCCTTGAAATCACGCCCCCAAAAAATGATTTCCCATTAGCAAAAAAAGCCGTACACAGCCTGCTCTTTGCGGGCGGCATTGGTATTACACCGATCTTTTCAATGGCAGAAGCTTTGCTAAAAAAAGATGTAGATTTTTCATTACACTATGCTGGACGCACAGAAAAAGGACTCGCTTTTATCAATGCCCTTCAAAACAGCATTGGTGATAAATTACAGCTACATTTTGATGATTGCGACACTGCACTTGACATTGCAGCTGTGCTAAAAACTACTGCGCCAGACACGCATATATATGTATGCGGGCCAAAGGGGATGATTGAAGCTGTACAACGCCTCGCTGACGCGGCAGGCTTTCCCAAAGATCAAGTACATTTTGAACTGTTCAACTCTCCTGCAACGCAGACAGGTGATAGTGCCTTTGAAATAGAGATCGCATCATCAGGCAAAACCTATACCGTGCCCTCGGATAAAACCATTATCGAAATATTGGAGGACGCAGGAGAAGACCCGATTTATGATTGCGCGCGCGGGGATTGCGGCATTTGTCAGACAGGAGTGCTCTCTGGCGATATCGATCACCGCGATGTGGTGTTGAGCGACGCCGAAAAAGCAGCAGGTGATATGATGCAAATTTGCGTCTCACGTGCCAAAAGCGGCAAATTAGTTCTGGATTTATAGGGAGAATAATATGAGCGATATCAATATTGACAATCTCGTTCGTGAGGGTGCAAGCGAAGTGCACCGAGATGTTTTCTTGAGCCAAGATGTTTTCGAGTTGGAAATGAAAACCGTCTTTCGCAAAAGCTGGGTCTATGTCGGGCACGACAGTCAAACCCCAAACAAAGGCGATTTCATTACCACCACCATTGGCAATCAACCCATCATTATGGTGCGCCACAGCAATAATGAAATTCAGGTCCTGCTGAACCGTTGCCCTCACAAAGGTGTGCAACTTGTCAATGATCCGAGCGGGAGTACAGGCCGTTTCTTTCGCTGCCCCTACCATGCATGGACATTTAAAACTGATGGCTCACCGCTAGGCGTGCCGTTTAAAAAGGGATATGAAGACACAGGCTTTGACACATCTTGTGCCAAAAAAGGCATGTGCAAAGTAGCAAATGTCAAAAATTACCGTGGGTTTGTTTTTGCCCGATTGAGCGATGAAGGCCAAAACTTCGAAGATTTTTTTACGGGCGCACTCTCAAGCCTAGATAATATGATTGACCGTTCGCCCGAAGGCAGGCTTGAAGTGGTTGGTGCTCCCTTGCGTTACCGCCATTATTGTAATTGGAAAATGCTAGTCGATAACCAAACAGATGCATGTCACCCTATGATTGCCCACGAAAGTTCAGCCGGTACAGTCAAAAAATTATGGGAAGCGGCAGCAGGAGAAAACACACCAAAACCAATGGTCGTAGAACTGGTTTTACCTTTTATGTCCTCTTACGAAACATTTGAAAATATGGGGATACGCACATGGGATAACGGCCACGGACACACAGGGGTGTCTTGGTCAATCCATTCTGATTACAGTGATATTGACGGCTATCTCAACATGATGATTGAGGCCTACGGCGAAGAACGTGCCAAAGACATAATTGGCGAAACACGTCACAACACGTGTTATTTTCCTAACATCATGATTAAGGGAGCCATCCAGACTCTGCGGTTATTTATTCCTGTTTCAGCTAATGAAACTATCGTTGAAAGTTGGATATTCAGACTGGTCGGCGCACCTGATACCTTCTTAAAACGCACAGCCATGTATAACCGTATTATCAATGCCCCCACATCTGTCGTCGGGCATGATGATTTGGAAATGTACGAGCGGGCCCAAATCGGGTTGAAAACTGATGCCAATCCTTGGGTGAACATGCAACGTCATTATCGCCAAGACGAGCTGGGCGGGGAGCAGGTACATCCTGGTACATCCGAAGTGCAAATGCGTAATCATTATGTTTCGTGGGCAAAGTATATGCGCGTTGGAGCAAGCACATGAGTACCAATCAGCAAGATATAATCGATTTTATTTACGCCGAGGCTTTGTTAATTGATGAACGTAAATTCACTGAGTGGCTTGATCTGTTTTCTGATGACGGTGTGTATTGGATGCCGCTCGAATTTGGCCAAACAGAAGAACATCTCACCACATCACTTATGTATGAAGACAAATTACTCCTGACCATGCGTGTGGAGCGTTTACACGGCGAGCGAACATTTTCACAACGCCCAAAAAGCCGCTGCCATCATTTGTTGCAAAAACCTACAGTGCTTGAAAACACCAAGGATTGCATCCAGACAAAAACAGCCTTTCATTACACAGAAACCCGCCTTGACGAGCAGTTCTTTTTGGTTGGGTGGGTAGAACATACTTTGAAAATTCAAGACGGGGCGTTGAAAATAATACGCAAGAAAGTCAACCTTATTAATCCTGAATCTGCACACCGCAATATTCAGCTCTTTGTATAGCTAGGCCCGCGTCCATGTCTTTTCGCACGCCATTACAATACGACAGTATCGCTGATTTTTTTAGTGCGGCCGCAACCGCATATCCAAACCGCCCATTCGTTAATGTGTTACCAGAAACAGCTTTGGCTTATAATATTAACGCAGGCGAGATAGATTATGCAGATGTTTTGCGGGCCGCCACGATCAAACAAAACGCTTACAGAAAATCTGGCTACGGTACGGGTCACCGCATTGGCATTTTACTGGAAAATCGCCCTGAATTTTTTGAACACTGGTTTGCTCTCAATGCACTTGGCGTTTCTATTGTTCCGATTAACCCAGAACTTCGAGCTGCAGAACTCGAATATTTAATCACGCATTCTGAAATGGTTTTAGCGGTCGCCCTACCAAATCGACAAGACGATTTACGCCAAGCAGGGCCGAAAGATTTCCTTGTTATTGGCAGCCGTGATCCAATACCGCAAGCTGCAAGCTCTTGCGCGTCCTCCCCTATAACCCAAGACAGCGAAGCCGCGCTTTTATACACATCAGGCACGACTGGCCTACCCAAAGGGTGTGTTTTGAATAACAGTTATTTTCTAAACTGCGCAGAGTGGTATCTAAATATTGGCGGCTATTGCGCGCTTGGCAATAACGGCGAGAGGATGATTACGCCCCTGCCCCTCTTTCATATGAACGCACTTGCATGTTCGACCATGTCCATGATTGCGGTTGGTGGGTGCCTTAGTTTTCTTGACCGCTTTCATCCACGCTCATGGTGGGCCAGCGTGCGGCAATCCCGTGCCAGCATAATTCACTACCTTGGCGTAATGCCAGCCATGTTAATCGGAACCAAGGCCTCCCCAATTGATGCCCAGCATAATGTGCGTTTTGGCTTTGGTGCTGGCGTTGATAAAAGCCTACATGAACCTTTCGAGCGAAGGTTTGGTTTTCCACTTGTCGAGGCTTGGGCCATGACGGAAACGGGAGGCGGCGGCGCAATCATCGCAGCACACGACCCACGACATGTAGGAACAAATTGTTTTGGGGCCGCAGGGCCAGAAATGGAAGTCCGCCTCATCAATGATAATGGCCAAGACGTAACATGCGGTACGCAGGGTGAACTGCTTGTCAGAAGCACAAATGCCAATCCCCGCTTTGGCTTCTTTGACCACTACCTAAAAAACTCTGACGCCACAAATGAAGCGTGGGAAGGCGGATGGTTTCACACTGGCGATATTGTGCGGCAAAACCAAGACGGAACATTCATATTCATTGACCGCAAGAAGAATGTCATCCGGCGTAGCGGCGAAAACATTGCCGCTGTGGAAGTAGAAAATGCTTTGCTTGGGCACGAAAATATTGAGGCCATTGCCGTAGCCGCAACACCTGACCCCGTGCGCGGCGATGAAGTCTTTGCACTGGTGGTTGTGAAACAAAAGCCCCAAAGCCATCAGCAACTTGCGGAAGATATATTGGCATATAGTCTCAGTCGCCTTGCCTATTATAAAGCCCCAGGTTATATTGCTTTTGTGAACGATTTACCCCTAACCTCAACCAATAAGATCAAACGTGGGAACTTAAAAACGATCGTTACCAGCTTAATAAATGACCCAAACACACTGGATTTGCGGCCACTTAAAAAGCGGGCAAAATGACGGCGCGCCCTTATGATGATGTTGTAGTTACTGCGCCCATTAGCGTGCCCTATGTGCGCTATTCAGACAGGCGCGCCAATTACTGGCTCGGTCAAGCGCTCGGCGCACTCACGCAAGCAAGCGGTCTTGAGCCACAAGAAATTGACGGTTTATCCGTCAGTTCCTTCACCCTTGGCCCAGACAATGCCGCCACATTAACCCAACATTTTGACATATCACCGCGCTGGCTGTCACAAGAAGTTACTGGCGGGGCAAGCGGTGTGACAGCCCTGCGCAAAGCGGCACGGGCCGTGCAAATGGGAGACGCCGATATCGTCGCTTGTATTGCAGGTGATACCAACCCAAAAGGTGGGTTTGAACATGTACTGGATAATTTTTCCACAGACATGAGCGCAGCCGTTTTGCCTTACGGTGCAGGTGGCCCCAATGCCAGTTTTGCCCTCATCACCAAGGCCTATATGCACGCTTACGGCGCGGCTCGCGAAGATTTTGGGGCACTGTGTGTCTCGCAAAGACAAAATGCATTGTCCTATCCACACGGGCTCTTTAACAAGCCCCTCACATTGGATGATTATATGCAAGCCCGCATAATCTCCGACCCCGTTCATTTGTTTGATTGCGTAATGCCCTGCGCGGGCGCAGAAGGATATTTGGTCATGAACGTGGCCAAAGCACGTACACTGGGCCTACCATTTGTCTATATTCTTGCCAGTACCGAAAGGCACAATGCCTACAATAACGACCCCGTACAATTACGTACAGGGCATGCAGTTGATGCCTCCTCTTTATGGAGACAAGCAGATCTTACCCCAAAAGATATGGACGTCGTGCAGACCTATGACGATTATCCTGTCATCTCATTTATGCAATTAGAAGACCTTGGGTTTTGCGCCAAAGGCGATGCCAAAGATTTCGTCAACAACCACGATTTCACAACTCAAGGCGATTTTCCACATAACACATCAGGCGGACAATTATCTACTGGGCAGGCGGGCGCAGCGGGCGGATTTATCGGCATTGTCGAAGCTCTGCGCCAACTCACAGGCACAGCTCTTGGCCAACAAGTCAAAAATGCAAGGCGTGGCCTCGTCTCTGGTTTTGGCATTATTAATTACGACAAAGGTGTATCGTGCGCAGCGGCCATATTGGAGCGCGGGCAATGATAAAACTGCAAGTCTGTTCCAACTGCAAAACTGTGCACTACCCTGAGCGGGATATGTGTAGTATGTGTTGGCAAGACCGCTTAAATTGGCAAGACGTCTCGCCCCTTGGTCATATCAGTAGTTTTACCCAAATACATTTAAGTGCAAAACCAAAATGGCAAGATAAGTTACCCCTAAAAATTGCGCTTATCAGGCTTGAAGTGGGCGTTAATATGCTTGCCTTTATCAAGGGGAATATGAATATAAACACCCCTGTATCTTTAACATTTGCAGATGGTGTCTTCACCGCAAAGGAACACGTATGACAAATTTATGTGCAGTCATTACTGGAGCAAGCAGTGGCATTGGTAAAGATCTCGCTCTACGCATGTTGGATATGGGTTATTTGGTTCTCAATATTTCGCGGCGAGATGCGGATTATACCCATAACAATCTGCTCAATTATAATTGCGACCTTACAGATGCCAATGCTACCCAAGACATTGCCAAAACCATTACGGGCAAACACGAGGTTACGCATTTTATTCACAATGCAGGCATGATTTTGCCCAATTTGTTAGAAGACGCGAGCTTTGAGGATATTTTGACATTGTCACAGTTACACGCAGGGGCCGCCCTGATTTTTGTGCAAGCCTTTAGTCCCGCTATGAAAGCGGCAGGCTTTGGACGTATTGTCTTTAACTCGTCACGGGCGGCTATGGGCGTACCCACACGCACGGCCTATTCCTTTACAAAAGCAGGCATTCACGGCATGGCGCGCACATGGGCATTAGAACTGGCCCCTCACGGCATTACCGTCAATGTAGTCGCCCCTGGGCCAATCTTGACCGATAATTTTTGGGATATTATCGACAAGGGCAGTGCACGTGAGGATAAATTGGCCGCGAGTCTACCCGTTGGCCGCCTCGGTATACCAGAGGATGTCAGCACGGCATTGTTGTTTTTTTGTGGGAGCGATACAGGGTTTATCACGGGACAAACCCTGTATGTATGCGGCGGGGCCAGTATTGGCGGCGTTACAATTTAAGCGAAAATCGCCTGAATTGTCGTGTATTCTTTCAAGCCGTCCACACCGAACTCTACCCCAATACCAGAACCTTTGACACCACCAAACGGTACATTGGGCTGGATCATACCGTGTGAATTGATCCAAACACTGCCGCATTCAAGGCGAGATGCAATGGCTTTGGCTTTTTCCTTATCCGCCGACCACACGGATCCGCCAAGGCCAACATCAACCGCATTGGCACGAGTAACCACATCATCGAGGTCAGAGTATTTCAAAATCGGTAAGGCGGGGCCAAATTGTTCTTCGGCAACAATACGCATATCGTCCGTACAATCTGCTAAAATGGTCGTCGGGTAAAAATACCCCGGCCCCTCTTGCGGATTTGCACCGAGCAAAACCCGCGCCCCGTTCGCAATTGCATCGTCCACAAGTTCCTTCACAATATTATATTGCATCGCATTTTGCACTGGCCCCAAGACATTGCTCTCGTCCAGACCATTGCCCATTGGCATATTTTTGGCAAATTCTGTAAGATGCATGCACACATCATCATAGACATCCTCATGCACATACATGCGCTTCAGGGCTGCGCAGGTTTGGCCAGAATTGATAAAGGAACCCCAGAACAAACCTTCAGCTATGGCTTTGGCGTCCACATCTGGTAAGATAATCCCCGCATCATTCCCCCCCAGTTCGAGTGTAAGACGTTTCAGGGTTGGCGCGGCACTTGCCATAATCTTTCCGCCCGTAGCACACGACCCTGTAAAGACTATTTTTTGAATACCCGTGTGCTCGCTCATCATTTTTCCAAGCTCGTCCGTACCGCTAACCACATTTAGCACACCTTTGGGAAGTGCATCTGCAATAAGTTCGATCATACGCAGTGTACTTAAAGGCGTGTATGGGGATGGTTTAATCACCACTGTATTTCCAGAACGAATAGCAGGGATCACATGCCATATTGCAATCATCAATGGAAAGTTCCACGGCGTGATCGAGCCCACTACGCCAATTGGTTTGCGGTGAACTTCTATGCGCGCTTCTTCATTGTCCTGAGCAATCTCAACAGGAAGTTCCAGTTCAGCCGTAAAATGTGTCCATGCCGCGCAACCACCAAGTTCAAAGCGTGAGCCAACGCCGCTTAATGTTTTACCTTGCTCTTCTGTCAGCAGTTTCGCAAGCTCTTCTGCGTTGTCCTCCAATACTTTTCCGATAGCATGGCAAGCGTTTTTACGGTCTTCATTACTAATCTGGCTCCAAATTTTAAATGCCGCCGCCGCCGCGTCAACAGCCGCGTCCAGTTGTGCCCGCGTTGCAATCGGGCACTTTCCTAACAACTCATCTGTTGCAGGATTAAAAATATCCATATGGTTTTCACAAGCAATAGCCTCGCCGTTAATGTGTAAATTATATTTCATTTCTCTCTCCTTTGAGTGGGGTTTTCATAATTGTTTACAATATTTTTCAATAATTTTTGCCGTGTCTTTGCCGCACCTATAGACAATGGATGTTGCCGCCACTGAGAAACTTCTGCTTGTGTATAAGGTTTATGGCCTTGGGGAATATGCTCTGGGTCAAATTGTATAAGCACCCAATTGATAAGGTTAGCTAGGTCGGTATCATTTACACTGGCATTGGTGACACCGGGCACACGAGATAAATATTCTCGCCCACCTTCAACACCCAGAAACTTAGCCACTTCGTTGGTTAAGTTTGGCAGTCCTTTTTCTGGACGTCCCGTACCATCTATTTTATGACAACCCTGACAATTTAATATCCAATTTTGCTTGGCCATTTTTGCGACATCGCTTTGAAAATACGCTTCCGTATCAAATGCTTTTTCTTGCGCATTTCCATCCACCCTGCAAAAAGCGATCAGCAATATAGGCCAGAAGATTTTTAATCCGTCCCTCATTATTCAGATTTAGGCCTTAACGCCAATACATCTTGGCCTTTCATACGGCCATTGGCATCATTAATTGTTTGAACTTCGGTTGCAGTGAATTTTGCAATGTCAGTTTTTGGGTAAAAGCTCGTCAATACATAATTGAGCATATCGGCAATATCTGTGGAAGATTTACCGCCCGCTTGCCTTACCATAACGCCGTTAAAGGAACCATTATCCGTAACAAGTTTACCGCGCAAACCATTGCTCACGACCAAAACTAAATAGGCCCGCCCCGCCTCGCTTGATGCTAAAACATCAATATTTTTGTTGAGGCTTGGAAAGTTACCAGGAATACCTGCACCATCTGGCCTGTGACAGGCAACACATTTTTTGTAATATTTTTTCCCATTTGCCGCAGAGTTAAGCGCGGGCTGTGTTGCAATTGTTTGCGGCGTCATTTTTTGAACAGGAAGTGTTTTGGGCTTAGTCGATGTTGCTTTTGGAAGTTGTGGTGTATCTGCCGCAATTGTGTCCTGTCCACTTCCACATGCTATTAAAGTTAGTCCCGCAAAAACCGTCAGTATGAACCGCATGAATACCACCTATTCGTCTGTAAGGGCGACGCCGAGTATAATGGCCGTCGAGCAAGTGTAAGATATATTGGTTGTTCCCAAACACCAGTTAATATCATTTGCCGCTTGCGGGCGCACCATGGGACGATCCCCTTCATTGCGGTTACACAAGCAACGTGAACATTCTGGCGCACCGCAACAATCATTATAAGAAATAATATAGGCGCGACCATCTGCGGGGTTCTGGCATGTACCAATCCACGTAATTGGGGACATCTCCGTACCCGCCGGACATGTGTTAGCACTGCCGCCACAACACGAGCATAAAAACCCATCAATTGCACAATACCGCCAATAATCACACGAGGTAGGATCACCAGGGTCTTGGGGATTACCTGTGCTTTGCGCACCAACACCTGGATAACCACCTTCTTGGGCTACAGCCCGCGAAACAGGCAAGAGCGGTACGGCAGCAACACCCGCAACCAAGGTTCCCAGACGTGTTAATAAAGAACGACGCGATGTATTATGCGCCAACTTGCGAGAGGATTTTTCAACAAATTTATCAAATGCAGACATTGCTTTACCTTTTCTAATCGCGATTTCGTTTGGCCATATAGTCTTGAATAGACGCCACGCCCGTTTCTTTGGCAATAAACAAGCTCTCCAAATGTTCGCGGCTATTGACCATACCAAGAGAGCGTATCACGCCCTTTTCGTCTACCAGAGCCGCATAGGGAAGTTTAGAGACACCAAATTTTTTACCCAAGTTTTCCGACACCACATAGGGCCATGCTTCCAGATCATATTTTTTGATATAGTCTTTATGTATTTCAGGGAGTGAACCATCTGAAGCCAGCACACATTCGAGCCATGATTTTTCAACCCGCAAAGCAGATTTTAACGCAGGCAATAATGTTTTACAAATCGGGCAATCGGGTGAGAGGAAAAATACCAATGTGGACACCTGTTTTTCATTGCCAATTTCAACGCGTCGCCCGTCAACAGCTTGTTCGATCATATGAGGTGCTTTTTCGCCAACCTTAAGAACCGCATTCATGGCAAGCGCACCCGCAGGGGCAATGCGCTCATGCAAGACCCCAACTTGCCTCGCCAAGGCGAGTACAAGTACGGTCAAGACAATCACCGCAAGCCAGAGCAATATTTGCGAAACCATCAATACCTCAGGCATGACCAAACTCCCGCATGCGCGTCCGTACGGATATCAGAGTATATACTGCCTTCACCGCTACATATGCAAATCCAAGTCCAAAACCCAAATTAACAAAATCCATCAATACATAGCTTCGATCTAGTGCGGGGATAAAAGAAACGAGCAACACTGTGATAAGCCCCACATTACGTAAAACCTGTGTCCAGTTTAAAGACGGGAATGCAGACTGCGCTCCGCCCCAAAAACAACCACAATCTATCTGGGTATGACCACGAGCAATATTAAACGCTAACACCATTGCGTACATGCCGAGCAGTGCACAGGCAGCTAAAATACCCATTACTGGCATGAGTACCAATATAATTGCGATAAATAACTCTAGGGCGGGCAGCAAAAAAACAACAATAAAAATAAGTTGTAATGGCACGATATTATAACCCGCAATGATTTCTCTAAAATGGCTTAAGTCCCGCAATTTATGTAAAGCCGTCAATGCAAATAATCCCGCAAACCCTGTGCGGATAAAAAGGGATATGAACGGGTCTAGCAACATGGTTTCCTATTGCCCCTGACCTGTATAAACAATAAACGGCGTAAAAATACCATCTCCAAATGTGTGTGAAAAAATTCCACTTGCCACATCATAAATATCAAGTTGCATCTCTGCATTGGTAACAATAAATTTCTCGCCAACAACTGCAACAGATACACCCCACGTTTTAAGCGGTATTTTACGGACACGCTTTTTCTGTCCCACATCAAACACCCATACCTCTGGCCCACCGTTTTTTTGACTGCCCTCAACACCGTCTGGATGCATGAGGATATAAAGCATGCCCGCACTATCACCAGCAATTAATTGCCAACCTCCTGGCCGCCAATGGGCTGTACGCTCGGCCTTGGTAAGTAACGACCATTTCTCCAGTGGGGTTGGTGTATCAGATGATAAATCAACAGGCTGCATATAGCCCGTAAATGTCGGAAAATAGAGTGTATCACCAAAGCGGGCATGTTTTAAAAATAGGCTGTCATCATCAATATTGTTAAATTGTGTGGAGCGCGTTTCTTTGACAACATTACCAGCCCCGTCCAAAGAAACGCCCATCATGGTTCCATCACCACACAGTGAGGCAAAACCTTTCGCCCCCATCGGATAGGCCAAGGTGCAGCCTGGAATGGGGATTTCTTTCAAAAATTTACGCCCTGCCATATCTACTACGCTAATTGAGGCAGCAGGCGTGAAATTATAATTAAAGGCGAGGCTCTCATCACCACTGAGGCGAAATCCGTTTTTAAACGGCATGTTGGCACCGCGTTTGGCGGGGACAATAATTTCGCTTTGTTTTTCCAAAGTAACAGGGTCATGGATGGCAATAATATCCGTGCGCTCGCCCGAAATACCACGTGCGTGGTAGGTTGTTGCAATGTAAATTTCACCTCGCGTTTTGGACACAGCAAGACCACCAACTGTACCGCCGTGCATTGTTCCTTTGTAAGCCGAAGATTTTGCGTCACTGTCAAAAACAATAAACCGACCATCAATCATAGAATGGAAATTAGCGTCGTGAATAATCGCCCAATTCTGATCGTAAGGTACGGAAAGCGTATTGCTAATCCCCGTCTCTTCTTCCCCAAGCGGGGTGTCATAATGAACAGTGACTTGCGGTGTTGGTTTTATTTTTTTGGGAGGTGATGTATCTTGTGAACATGCCCCAAAACCTAGGACGATAAACAGGGCTGCAAAACCACTGAAATTATGCCATTTTACATTCACAAGACATCCTTCTTATTACTATATGTTGACAGGCAGCCCATTAATGAGCGGCCTGTCGAAATTACCCTATGCAAGCACTAAAAATGCGTGCGGACATCCACACCAACGGTACGTGGACGGTTAGTGACAATGCGCTGACGCCCTGGCGTTTCCGCGGCAATCGAACGGCTATCTGCTAGGTTAGCATGCTCATTTAAAACATTATCAACAAACAACGCCACTTCCCAATCACCACGAATGACACCAGCACGCAAATTAAGCTCGCTCCAAGGGTCACGACGACGTGGGTTTGCTGCTTCATTATTGGCACTGAAGCTTTCTCCGTAATGGTTAAAGTCAGCACGAACCAAACCGTCCATCGCACCATTAAGCGGGAACACATATTCGCCAGACCCTGTAAATGTCCAATTTGGCACACCTTGAATGCGGTCGCCAACTTTTACATTTGGGTCACCACCCGCTAGCGTAATTTCGGCATCTGCATGCCCCAGTGCGGTTACAAATGTTAGGCCATCAAGTGGCGCGAAGACCATTTCCACTTCAAAACCTTTAATCTTGGCTGCACCTGCATTGGCAATAAATTGGAAGCCACAAGCCAATCGATTTTGTTGCGCAATATTTGTCCAATCAATCACATAAGCCGCCGCGTTAATTGATACACGGTTCTCTGCAAATTTAGACTTCAAACCTGCCTCATAACTCCATAATGTATCAGAATCGAAAGAGCCCAGTTTTGATGTATCAATATTATTTGCACGCACTTCATTAAAACATAAATCACCAGGCTTATCAGCGGGTACCTTACCGTTAATTCCACCAATGCGGAAACCTTTTGTAGCACTGGCATAAAGATCAACCTGGTCGCTAGCAGCGGCCTGTATTAGAAATTTAGGATTAAACCCGCTCTCTTTTTGCACGCCATCAACATGAGTGACACCACCCACAGCAAACCCATCTGAATCTGCAACAGAATCTACATTTGTTTCATAAAAACGACCACCTGCTGTGACAGATATACGATCCGATAAATCATAAGTAATCTCACCAAAGGCGGCGTATTCTTTCGTATTAAAGAATGAGTTTGTCGTAAAAATTAAATCACCTGGAACGATATTTGGTAAAGCAAATGCTGGTGCACCACTGGCCGCATTTAAGGCATCATTCACTCCAATTTGCAATGCTGGCGGATTGTAACGTAAATGCGTTTTATTTTTTTGATAAAACACACCCGCAGTAAATTGCCAAGGGCCATCAAAACTTGATGTATAACGCGTTTCGTGAACCAATGATCTAAACGCAACAGTTTCGTCGAGTGGCGACTCTAGTGGATCAATTGAAATACCGATTACATTACCATATAAGAAATGCAAAAAGGAATGTTCTTCTTCACGCTCGTTAATAAAACGGTCAAAGTATGATGTTGTTGACGTCACTTGGCCATTCGCAACATCCCAGTTGAACGTACCACTACCCAACCACCAACGATCAGAGCCGGGTTCTTCTGTGTCAAAGAATCGCCTTTGTACAAAGTTATCTGTTGAAATATCAGCAAATGGTAGACCATCTGCTTCTATTTTTTGATACATAAATTTCGGCGTAAAGGTCAAGTTTTCATTTAACTGCGCCTTAGCAACCAATTGTATACCATAAAATTTTTCATCATCCACATTTTCATTCAAGGCAAAGGCTGGATTAGGGTTATTTACAGTAGTATTATTCGTTGGGTTGACATATGTCGGAATATATTCACGATCAAAAACACCTGAATTTGCACCATAATAAGCCGTTGCACGCACAGCTAATTTATCTGGAACTACAGGAATATTTACGCTGCTATCAACCGCCCAATTGATACCACCCTCTTTTACTGTCGAAAGTGTTGCATGCGCAGAACCACTCATCGTGTCTGCATCGAGGTCAGGCTGTTTAGTAATCATACGGATTGTACCGCCCATTGAGCGCGCGCCATATAGCGACCCTTGTGGGCCACGTAGAACTTCAACTCGCTCCACATCAATAACACGTGGTTGCATAGAGGCTGGTACAGGCATATCGTCAATATAAAAACCTGTTGTATTAGCACCAAATACGCCACGAATTGCAGGAGAGTTAGCATCAAAACGGCCATCGGATTCGTTACCAAACCCAAGGTTTGGGACCCGCACAGCAAAATCGTTAAAATTTACCGCGCCCATGCGCTCGAGCGTTTCAGCTTTTACGGCTGTAATCGCCATACCTGCATCTTGCAAAGTTTCTGCTTTCTTTGACGCCGTCACGATGATTTCGTCTACTTGCGCTTGCGCTGGCATTGCAATACCCGCAGCTATCATCGCGCTGAGACAAGCTGCACCTGTAAGTTTGTGCCATAATTTGGATTTACTTGATATGTTCATGATATTCCCCTTCTAAAAGAATGAATCGCTTATGTGTATAGTTCGACCCCTTGGGCATACCCATTAAAAACCCGATCGGTCAATCATTTCTCGTCGCAATTATGTGATTTTGCAAATGTAGTTGCATATTAGTCGCATATATTGCTAGCCTGTAATATTCCATTTTTTAGAAAAAATTTCTAATATTGCATATTATACCATGCTCAATGCAAAATAATCCCTCTTGAATAGGCAGTCTAGCCATAGGATTCACAAACGTCTTGCCTCAGAGTGCCAAATTTACACAAACCTGCTATAAATCATGCATAAAACCTAGCTTGGGCTTGAAACTGGCGAGGAGAAATGCCGAATTTATGCTTAAATACGCGAGAAAAATGTGCTGAGGAATTAAACCCGTACCGAAAGGCAACGTCTGTACACGCACCTCTTCCCACCACAAACATCAAATCATTTCGCGCCCTCTCAAGCCGGCGCATACGTATCCAACTAAAGGCTGAAAGTCCTCGCCTTTCAAACAAACGACATAATGACCTACGGCTAATAGCACATGCGACCGCTATCGTGTCCAAATTAAGTTCTGGGTCTCCAAGATTTGTTTCAATATATTGATTGACCTTGCGGCACTGCAACGCATTCAAACTCTCTTTATTAACACCCGTATCATTGCGAAAAATAGCGTGCCAAAGTAGTTTCAAGCATTCATCATTTTGTTGTAGCTCTTTAGCACTTGGCAAATGTTGAGTCTTCATCCCCCCACCAATATGTGCCCGTCCATACATGTTCAATATGCAGTTTCGCAGCATATCATTGTCGTTCACTTTAATAGTTTGCGCGAGCGGAATATCCCGATTGCGAAATACTTCTCTGGTTTGCATTTCAGGCAAGTGCACAGAAATTTGTTTGAACCCATCCTTATAAGAAAATGCAGACGGGCTACGACTATCAATCAGACATATATCGCCAACACCAAGACGCGCAGATGCACTGCCCTGTTCCAAAATTGCTTCCCCTTCAACTCCCAAGATAAGAAACAAATTTGCATCGTCAGAGCGGGCCACATCTTTTCTGGTTTTTGCTATTTTGTCTATATTACCAGAAATTTCGGCAATATCCATTGCCCCAAAACGCCCCAGCTCTATATTGCCAAAAAATGGCTTGGCTTTTGAAGGGCTTAATGTGAAATACCCACATACGGCCGTTATCATGCTTTGCCAATTGTCAAAGTCACGCATGACCGTATTCATAACTGCCCTTTTTCACTCATAAAACACCCTACAAAAAAAAAGTCAGATTTGCAAATGCATATAAATACACACATATCCCATAGGCTATTTAATGTTCAGCCGCCTTGTCAGCCCCAATGCCTGTTTCAGAGCGAAAGAACTGGGCATCAAATCTACTTTTTTCAAGCCGCGCTTTATCGCTTTTATCCAACACGGAAAACAACCAAACCAACACGAACCCAGCAGGCATTGTAAAGACCGTTGGATAAACATAAGGAAAGACCGCTTTTTCATGCCCCAAGACTTGCACCCATATACTGTCGCTTAGCGCGATGATAATGAGAGCAAAAACGAAGGTCAGTGCCCCGCCCCAAACTGCACCCTTTGACGTTAACCCGCGCCAATACATAGAGAGCAATAAAAGAGGGAAGTTAACACTCGCAGCAATAGCCAAAGCAAAAGCCGTTACCAAGGCGACGTTTTGCGTCTCAAAAGCAAGGCCAAAAATAACACTAAGCACACCAATGACAATCACTGAAATTTTTGAAATTTTTAGCTCTGTTTTCGGATCAGCTTTTCCATTTTTCATGACAATTGCATATAGATCATGGGCAATAGCAGCTGACGCCGCCAAAGTGAGGCCTGCGACAACGGCTAGAATTGTCGCAAAGGCCACCGCAGACATAAAGCCAAATAAGAAATCACCGCCGAGTGCTTTGGCCGCATGTAATGCAACCATATTACTGCCGCCCGTCAGATCTCCTGCCGCGTCATAATATTCTGGCTGACCCCACAATATTGCCACGGCGCCAAGGCCAATAATGAGAATGAAAATATAAAATACTGACATAATGAGTGTCGCATAAGCTACGGATTTGCGCGCATCTGCTGCGTTCTTAACCGTGAAAAACCGCATAAGAATATGCGGCAAGCCCATAATGCCAAAACACATAGTAAGCCCAACCGTCCATACATTGAGCGAGTTTTGTTTTAACCACCCACCAGGCTCTAAAAGAGATTGGCCTTTAGGGTGAATGTCAACACTGGCTTTCAACATATTGGGTAGGCTAAAGCCAAATTTTGAAAGCAATGCGAAAGAAATAAACGCCCCTCCGCACAGAAGTAAAATCGCTTTAATCATCTGCACCCATGTTGTCGCAATCATGCCGCCAAATGAAACATATAGCACCATCAAAATGGAAACTATGATGATGGCATAAACATAATCGAGACCAAACAAAAGTTGGATTAATTTACCCGCACCAACCATTTGCCCAATCAAGTAAAATATAATGACCACAAGGGAACACAACGCCATAAGCACGCGCACAGAGTGCCCTTCGAGGCGGTAACTAATCACATCAACGAAAGTGAAGCGGCCTAAATTACGAAACCGTTCTGCAATAATCATCAGCATGACCGCCCAACCAACAATGATACCAAAGCAGAGAAGAAACGCATCATAGCCCCTAAAAAACATCAAACCCGTTATACCAAGAAGCGTGGCCGCAGACATGAAATCTCCTGCAATTGCAAGCGCATTTTGCATGGGCGAAACACCGCCAGACGCCGTATAAAACGCCTCTTTACTTTTTGTACGCCGTGCTGCCCACCAGGTAATTCCCAAAGTCGACAAGGCAAACATAAAGAAGATAGCAATGGCAAAGATATTGGTTCCTTGTTTGACCACTTCGCCTTCAATTGCTCCCGCCATAGCATTTGCAAATACAGGAGCACCAAAACTTATCATCAAGAGCGCTGCAAAAAACACGCGCTGTATATTTATTGTAATCATGCGCATTATTTTTCCCCTGACAATGAAACCGTCTGTTGCTTCACTTGTTTCATAAGCGGGTCGAGTTTTTTATTGGCCCATACAACATAAAATCCTGCAATCACCGCGCCAAGCAAAATAAGCGCGAATGAATATGCCAAGGCAAATGTAACAACACCATCCGAGGTAAATCTGCGCGCTCCCAGTTCCGCCCCTGAAGACATAAGGTATAAATTTCCAGACAGAGCAAGCACCAATAAGGCACTGAGTGACCACACCATGCGTGCACGCATTTTGACGAGTTTTTTAAATGTATCCATATGGTGCATATCTTGCAAATTTTTCATAATTCCCTCACGTTTTTATTTTATTTCTGGCGCTGGTAGTTGTCCAAACAAAAGCTCTACCGCCCGCGCAATTGCCAATATTTTATCGTCCGTATCTGGCAGACCGTCAAGCTCCAATCCGACAGGCAAACCTTGTGCGGTTAGGCCAATTGGCAAGCTAATCCCAGGCAGTCCTGCATTACTGCCAGGATCAGTATTTTGGATATATGTGGAAAATGTAGGCACTTGCTTACCATTGTGCAAAACTGTCTCTTCACTACCTACGATCAAACCTGCAGGCAAGATGGTTGTTGGAAACACGAGCGCGTCAATATTATGCGCTTCAAAATAAGTGTGATAAAGTGCAATCATAGCAGGTCGGTGCACATTTATGGCTTGCATATAGATATTTTTTGGAATCAAACTATCGGGATGATCATCGCCATCTTTATCAGCAGCCAGTCCTGCAAACAAAGCTTTTACATCTGGGCTTTGCGTAGCGCTGGCAACCTCAAAAAAATCCTGCCCAACCTCATATGCATCCAGATATTTTTCCAAATCATATGTGCCTTCATAAAGAGCAATTGGGAAACTTGTTTTTTCATTGAGTGCTGTCATTGCCTCAAGATCAGCCTCTACGAGTGTCACACCCGCCTTGCGTAATTTTTTCAAAGCAGCGTTCATAACCCGCTTGGTTTCAGGATCAAGGTTCAGATAAAATGGATTACGCGCCACACCGAGCCGTATAGTTTTCAGATCAGCCGCATATTTGATTTGCGGTCTTGCGGCCATGACGCTATCCAGCAATGTAATATTTTCCATATTCAATGCCATTGGCCCAGCTACATCTCGCGTATGGGCCACAGGTGTAATACCGCCTGAGGGGTAGCGACCAAGGCTGGGCCGAAACCCAATGATGCCGCTTAAGGCAGCCGGCAATCTCACCGAGCCACCCGTATCTGTGCCTATGGCAGCAGGAACAATACGGGCGGCCACCGCAGCCGCAGAACCACCGCTGCTTCCGCCAGGAAATTTCATAATATCATATGGGTTTTTCACAGCCCCAAACCGAACATTGTGACTTGTGATACCAAATGCAAGTTCGTGCATATTTGCCTTGCCAAAAACAAATGCACCTTCTGCTTTTAACCGCGCAATAATTGGCGTATCTTCTTTGGGAGTGAAATTAAGGAGGGCCGGCGTACCCGCCGTATTGGGTAAGCCTGCGACGTGAATATTATCTTTCACCGCCAACATCATACCCGATAAACGCCCCATTGTATGTGTGGGAATGTTGTCGCTCGTGTTTAAATTGATGAATGCATTAAGATGTGCGTATTTCTCTGCCAGTTCATTGCTGTGAGAAAAATGAGTGTGGATATTTATCGACCCATCAATGCTTTTCACTGGTTGTGGAGAACACGATGCAAGTAATGCACAGATCACAATTGATTTAAATTTATCCATAATATGTTCCAAGTCTGTTACGCATCATCTTTCGCCTTGCACAGGATAGACCATATACCCTTCAAAATATGTTTTCATCACATGAATGTCACTTATATCCTCAGGCTTAGTTTGAAAAATATTTTTGTCCAAGACAATAAAATCCACACAAACCAACGTGCGCTCACATGGATAACGTGCGTGCGCATGGATAACGTGCGTGCGCATGGATAATGTCATATTGACCTCGCAAGACAACAGCCCAGCATTTTGCCGGGCTGCTAGGATTACATATTAATCAGCAATATTCATGCTAGAAATTTGCAGTTGCAGTCACGCCATATGTACGCGGCGCGCCCCATACACCGATTGAGCCTGGTCCAATGAAATAAGAGTGGGCGACATAATCCTTATTGGTCAAGTTTTTGCCCCATAACGCAAGATTGTATTTTCCGCTTGCTGTGGTCCAGCTAATCCGCCCATCAAGTAGGGTTTTCGCTTCGCTTAATGTTTGCGTCGCTGTGGCAAAATCATTATGAGCATCATCCGTATGGCTCAGCTGGAGATTGAAATTCATATCTCCATTATTTCCACTTAATGGCATGTCATAATCAGCAACAATATTATAAGAATTCTTGGGTGCTTGACGTAAGGTCAGACCAGAAAAATCCGTACCATTGATAATAAGTTGCTTTGCTTCCGTATCTAAATAAGCATAACTACCGCTCAGTGTGAACTGGTCAGTCACTGCCCAATCAAGCTCCATCTCAAGACCTTTAATATCAGCAGAGCCAATATTGGTGGTTAAGAACGAACCAAATGTGGAACCTGGAACGGGACCAAAACGTACGATTTGCAAATCCTTATAATCCATAAAGAACGCAGTTGCATTAAGACGAACACGCCCATCTGACAAATCGCTTTTAAAGCCAAGCTCGTAATTGGTTACACCTTCTTGTGCTACAGGCGCGGTAGCAGCCGCGGCAACACCTTGAGAACCTGCAAACCCACCAGACTTATATCCTGTTGCAATCGTCCCAAATAGCATAACATTTTCATTGGGGCGGTATTGCAAAGATGCCATTGGCGAGAAATCATTAAAGCTCACCTTCGCCTCTCGCCTAAAGGTTTCAGCAACAATACGCAATGAACCACCAACACCTTGACAGTTCGGGAAGTTGGCAAAGCCTGCTGCAGCGCGTACTGCTTCAGAATTACCACAATTTACCGCAGTGGCGGCGTAATCTTTCTCGTCATGAGAATATCGACCGCCAACAAAATGACCACTGATCTGCAAAGTCCCACTGCGCTTGTCCGTAAGCAGCATATGATGTGGACTTATTTTCGGTGCGGGTAAACTCATTACCAATTGTTATCTGGCCAGTCTGCGCTGTATTAAGCTGCAATCTAAACTGCTCTACCCTGTCTGTATTTTCTTTGAAGAAAAACACACCTGCTACATATTCAAAATTGCCCCCCAGCTCTGATGTCCAGCGTAATTCTTGCGAGAACGTATCTATTTCCTCGACAATATCATCATTTACACCAATACCAAAACGTCCTGGTATTGCATTTAATGACGGCCCCAATGGAGAGCCAACTGACGGCATTTCCCAATCCGTATTGACTTTGCGAAAAGCGGTAATGGATGTCAGCGTGCCTTTGTCAAATGTAATATCGCCATTTAAGCTAATACCCTTGGCCTCTCGTTTGTTGAAACCCTCAATAGGTTCCGCAGTCGTTTGCGGGTTAGATCGGCCTGATCCCAAGGCCGTTGCAACAGCTAAATTATCAGCTCCATTCGGATTATTTACAAACAAAAAACGGCCTGCATCTTCGGTTTCGTCTCGCATCCAGTCTGCGGAAAGCACCCATTCACTGCTTCCTGAGTCCAATTTGACTTGTCCGCGTACAGAGGTTTGATCTTCGTCATTTACGCTTTTTCCCAAAAGGACATTGCGTACATAACCGTCATGTCGACGATGATTGACTACAAGTTTACCAGAAAGGTTTTCAGAAATTGGCCCGGTCACAAGACCCTGAACGCGAAAAATACCTTCATTACCACCTGTCAAAGCAAGCTTGGCAGCAAATTCATCCGATGGATCTGCCGTCACAACTGAAATTGCGCCGCCAATTGTATTGCGACCAAATAATGCCCCCTGCGGCCCCTTAAGAACCTCTATACGTTCCAAATCGAACATATCGAAATTCACGCCTGCTCCGCGCCCAATATACACACCGTCTAAAAACAAAGCGACCGAGTTATCAAGCCCCGCCCCATCATCAAATGAACCTACACCGCGCATAGCAAATAAAGTTTGACCTGAGGAAAAACTTGCATGATGGAGGCCCGGGACATTATTGGCAATTCCTTCACCGCCATGAATATCTGCCTTGACAATTTCTTGCGCGCCCAAGACCGCAACGGTCACTGGGATATCTTGAACATTCTTTTCTCGCAATGTAGACGTCACCACAATTTCATCTAATTTTTGCGCCTGAACTGGCGCATACATTGTTGCCGCCACCGCAATCACCGCAGCACCAGATAGCATTTTTTTTTGCAAATCATGTTTCATCTAAATTTCCCTTTTTATTTGTATTTACTATTGCATATGCAAATATGCAATAGCAGACCATGCGGTCAATAACAAACTTTGTCAATTACATTCTTTTTCATGTAGTGTTGCGTATAAGCCACAAATGCAGCATTCATGATGTGTGATTTTTATTAAGTGAGTAGTATTTACCCATGATAAATTACTTGTTCGAAGTTAAGCATGGGTTTTGCAAATACGGTTTTTTCACAATCTTGCAAAAAAATGTGCATGAATAAATAATGCAGATATTACTGCTCATACAGTGAGCACGGTTAACTTGCCTTACAGTCAATCAATACTTATTAATCAGGTTTAGCTGCGTCAATTGCCTCAATAATAACATCTTCATCGCCAATATGATTTATCAACAACAAGATCAATTTGGCATTCAGCCTCGTACTTTGCACGTCTGACAATGATGCGTGTGCTGCAATAAGGTGCTCATATACATCGTCTATATGCTCAATATTTGGCTTGGTATTCAATGTGTTCTTTGTCGTACTCATGCCCTACCTCCGCACGCCTTATGATATGCATCCGCAACATCCTCAGCACGTGCCTGTTTCCAGCGCGCAGCCACAACCTGGTCTGGGCGAATTAAATAACTTGTCCCTGCCTGCGCGCCGTATCTTTCGGCGGCCAATCCAATCTTTGGAACACAAAGCGTTTTGAGTTGACTGTCTGGCGGCGTGTCTCCAAAATGCAATAAAACGAACGTGTCACCTAAATTTTTCAACAACCATTTCACACGACGTCCCATAGGTATGGGCGCGTCAACACACGGATGACCTGGCTTTGGCCCACGGTCAAAGACATCCCTATCAAGTGTAGAAAGCGAGCTATTGTGATAAGGCGTCGGTGTGGACAGACGACCAGAATTGACGAAAGGTCGCGCAAATTCATAGCTATTGGCAAGCTCTAACACCGCGTCGCGAAACGCCAAAGACACCTTGGATTTCGGTGTTAGGAAATCCGTAGACCGGGTCGAATTTAATATGTTCTCATCTGATCCCATAACCCGTTCATAATTGTAACTTTCGAGTAAGTCACAGGCGGCCTTGCCCTTGAGAACCATATCGAGTTTCCATGCAATGTTTTCTGCATCTGAAAACCCTGCATTTGCCCCCCGTGCCCCAAATGGACTAACCAAATGTGCACTATCACCAACGAAAATGACAGGCGTATGCAAAAATCTTTCCATGCGTCGACACTGGAAGGTATAGACACTCAACCAATCATCTTCATATTCGATCCCATCACCCAACAGACCCTTTACATAAGGCGCAACATTTTCTGACTTCACTGCTTCTTTGCGGTCAATATCCCAGCCCAATTGGAAATCAATGCGCCAGACATCATCTGGCTGTTTGTGAAGCAAGGCCGTTCGCCCACGGTTAAATGGTGGATCAAACCAGAACCAACGCTCGGAAGGAAAGTCATGTTTAAATTTTACATCTGCAATCAAAAAATTGTCTTCAAATACACGGCCCGCATAATCCAGTTCCATACAATTACGAATGGTCGAGCCTGAACCGTCACACGCAAGTACATATTCGGCTTCTAGCGTGTAGCCACCGTCGCGCGTGCTGATGTGTAGCGTAGCGCTGCTCTCACCTACATCAATATCTCTGACTTTGTGACCCCAACGCATGTCAACATTGTCCATGCTTTCCAAAGCATCAACTAAATAATCCTCAAGGTAATATTGTTGAATATTGATAAAGCCTGGGTTTTTTTGGTCTTTAATTGGCAACATATCAAATTGGTATATGGGTTCTTTTTGGTCACCCCAAAACACTTTGCCTTCGTTCCAAATCACCCCCTTTTCGATCACCCGTTCGCCAACACCAAGACGGTCTAAAATGTCCAGACTTTGTTTTGAATAACAAATACCTTTGGAACCAGCCGCAATAAAGTCAAACACGGTAATGACAAGAACCTTATGGCCTTTACGTGCCATATCAAGTGCCAAAACCAACCCTACCGGCCCCGCACCAACAATAACAAAGGTGTGTTTTTTTGCTTTAGCCCCAGAAAGTTCTGGCGGCGATTTATATGTCTTTTTCTTGTATATGGGTATGCTAGCCTGCCCCATAACGATCTCCTAGTCCTGCAACAATGCCCACACTTCGCGGTCTCGTTCCATTGTCCAGATACGCGGCCAATCAATGCCGTCATATTCATCCCACAAGCGCTGCACATTAAACGGCAAGCAATGTTCAAAAATTGGCCATTGCCCAAATTTGGGCGCAAGGGCCGCATGGGTTGCTTCAAATGCCTCTTTTAAAGTACCGCCTCTATCATGTACCGGTTTTACATGGTCGCGCATACCGACGAGAAATGATCGAGTTTGCTCAATCGCAGCGTCAACAGCTTCGCGACCTTTTGCCACAGCTCCTCGACCCCCAATAAGCATTTCAGCATGAAACTCTTTCACGCTGTCCAGTGTATCGGTTGACCAATCCATATGAAAAGCATCCCCCGTATAAAGTGCAGCTTCCGCTTCAACGAGATCGCCCGCAAACAAGATTTTATGCTTTGGATACCATACGGCGATATCGCCTGCCGTATGGCCCCGCCCGCAAAATTTCAGATCTAAATGACCACGGTCACCCCCCAGTTCAATACGCATATTATCGGCAAAACTCAACGTAGGATGTGTCAGACCTTGAATGCCGTCAGGCTCTCGGAACAGGCGAGGCATACGGCCAAATTCACTATCCCAATCCTCCTGCCCTCGCTCATTTAGTAAATACCGTGTGGCTTCGTGGGCAATAATTTCGTCAGCTTCGAATGCAGACGCGCCTAAAACTCGCACGGCATGATAATGGGTTAATACCAAATACCGAACTGGCTTGCCCGTATGCTGCCTTAGTTTTTCAAGCCAATCAGATGCAGCCTTGGGCGTGGCGCGTGCTTCAATCGCAACGATAAAGTCTTCACCCTCAATGGCGCCAATATTGGGGTCACCCTCAGCGGTTAGCGCGTACACGCCGTCCGCAAGCACATCCAAAGTTTCAGTTTTTTCTTCCATATCGCCCGCAGACGCAAATGTTTTAGCCATAATATTATCCGTATTTAAGTTTATGCTTCATTGACAATTTGCAAGCCAAGGATGTTCATGTCCGCCGCATGCCGCTTTGCCAGTTTTTGCAAAATCGATTTTAAATTTTTCTGGTCTGTCTTTGTAAGCGCGGACAACACGGTTTCTTCATGTGATTTCGCACGCTCAATGAGGGGCAGAATCAACTTACGCCCTTTATTTGTAATATGCACACTCACACGACGGCGATCGCGCACATCAATACGCTTTTCAACCAGTTGTTCACCAGCCAATTGATCAACAAGTTTGGTCACACGGGATTGTTCATAGAGCGCGTATTTTGCCAACCCTGTCAAATACATACCTGGACAATCAATTAAATTTATCAGGATACGCCACTTAGGTGGACTCACTCCCGCCCCGCGTAGCTGGCTATAAAATTCTTCCGAGAACGTATGGCTAGCAAGAGCTAGTTGAAATAATAAATAATTATCAATGAATTTATCAGACATAAAATTCCTTCAACTTGGCATGTTCTAAAACTGCAAAACATACGCACATTATTTATTTACATGATTTTTCATATATTGAGACAATTTAATAATCAAGTGAATTTTTAACCCGCAATCAAATAAGGAATTTACGCATGTTTCGCGCAATATCATCTGGCCACGGTACAGATGCGCTCAAATTGCGCATAGAACATACCAACACGGCATGGGTGTGGATATAGACGTCTTTCCCAATTTTTGCATTGACGTGAATTATCGCAGACGCCCTACTTAATTTTTCCACACTTAAAGTTATCGCCAAAACATCATCCAAGCGGCACGGTTTTAAAAATTCAGTATGCACATCAACCATCGGCGTACCCACACCTAAATTGGTCAGAAGTTGATTAAAACTATAGCCCAAAGCTTCATCAAACCAATCTTCAACAACGCCGTTTAAAATTTCAAAATAGCGAGGATAAAAAAGTATCCCAGCTGGGTCGCAATGGGCAAATCGTATTTTGACTTTGGTTTTATAAACCGCCATGAATTAATAACCTATTCTAGGGGACAAGCGCCAACACACGCAAAGGTGACCCTGAACCATTGACAATTTTCAAGGGCGGGGCAATGACAATCGCGCCCGTCGGCGGCAATTGATCTAGGTTTGTCAGGCTGGCAAGGCCAAATTTATTGGCGCCGTGCATCAAAGTATGACACGGAAAGGCAGGGTCAAATCCAAAGGCTTGGCCTGCGTCCGTACCAACGGTTTCTACCCCTGCACCCAAAACATCGCGCTGCTCGGCAAGAAACGGGATCACTTCTGGATGCCAGCCTGGGGTGTGGGCTCCGTCTTCTTGCATGTTTTGAAACTCTTTGGGGTCAAGACGTTTTGACCAACCTGAACGAAACAGCACCCAAGAACCTGCACCAATACGCCCATGTTCTTTCTCCCAGTTTTTGACAAAATCTATAGTAATCAAAAAATCAGGGTTTTCTTCGACCTGCGTCACTGCGTCCAATACGCATGCTGGGCCAATAAATTTCTCAACGGGGATTGTATCGGTTGCATTGTTTTCGTAATCCTTGCCCGTGACAAAGTGAATGGGCGCGTCAAAATGCGTCCCCGTATGCTCGCCGCATTTAAACCAATTCCAATACCACGCAGGCCCGCGCTCATCATATTTGGACAACTCGTGCAGTTCAAACGGCGGGTTTTGAACAAATTCTGGCGGCAGTTGCAAAACAGGGGTTTTGGGTTCCAGGGGCTGAGTAAGGTCAACCACTTTCACGGAACCGCTGGCCATAGCCGCAGCCAATTCTAACAATACATTTTCACCACTCATATGTCTCTCCTGTTTTATTTCAAATTTTATTTTGCACCATTGCCTGTTTCAAGCTATGCTTAACTATATGGTATTTATTTCCATTTTCAAATGATAATCTATAAAAACTTGCTTACTTTCTGGAGACAGCCTTGATAATTTTACCGGGACAAAAAAACTTCGCCCTTGATGATTACCCATTGTATAATCTCAACCGTACATCGGCTACCTATATTGAAGAGATGGCCAAGGCTTTGAAACAAATTGGTATGAACCAAAACCAATGGCGTATCTTGAATATTTTGGGAGATAAAAACCCAAGTACCGTCACAGGTATTGCGCGGCGCGGCGTCATTAAAATGTCAACCCTCACCCGCATGCTTGACCGCATGGAAGCACATGGTTTGGTCACACGCACATTGTGGGAAAAAGACAAACGCATTGTCCATGTTCATATTACTGCCAAAGGGCGACGATCTTTAAAAGATGTTTCCCATGTCGGGGCGAGCGTATATGCATCTATGTGCGAAGGCCTTTCGGAAACCCAAATCAAGCAATTTATGAAAACCTTGATTAAAATGCGCGAAAATCTAAACCGCCCGCTACATAGCCCAAAGCCAAAATAATATGTGGAAGCCCCCAGAGCGGATCAGGCATGAAACTGATCCTGGCCCGTGGCCTAGCAAAGAAAAAACTGCAAAATCGCTTTTATTTTCCCCGCTTAAAACTAGTAATCTTGAACTGACGACACGCACATGGATACCCGCTATGGTTCCGTGGCGCGCCACCCATGACGGCGAGGTTACAGACGCAGTTGTCAATTGGTACGCACGGTTTGCCCAAGGAAAGCCCGGAATTATTGTCATCGAGGCGACAGGCATTCGCGACATTCCTTCTGGCCCATTACTGCGTATTGGGCATGATAAATATATAGACGGGTTAAAACGCATTGTTGAGGCTGTCCACAGCGCTAGTGACGGCGAGACTAAAATTTACATTCAACTGATTGACTTTTTATCCATGCGGCGAAGGCCCAGCAAGGAAAAGTATTTTCTGCGGTTTTTGGAAATTACCAAAACCCATAAACAGGCAATTGGGCATGAAGACGAAGGCCTTGTCCGCGAAGCTTTACATGCGCTTGATGATGATACCCTCGCACAGATTTTAACCCCGCGTGAATTTGAAACTTACCAAAAAGGATATAGAGAACGGGTAACGGATATGCACCGCTCAAACATTCGAGAGCTACCGCGTCTATTACCCGATCTTTTTGCCCAAGCGAGCTTACGGGCACAACAAGCGGGTTTTGACGGTATCGAGTTACACTATGCACATGCCTATACTATGGCGTCATTTTTATCAAAACTGAACACCCGTGAGGACGGATATGGCGGCAAACGGCCAGACAGACTACGCCTTCCGCTCGACGTTTATAAAGCCGTTCGAAATGCTGTTGGTAAACATTATGTGGTCGGGTGTCGCATGCTCAGTGATGAATGCATTGACGATGGCAGTGATGTTTCCGATGCCACATATTTCGCCGTAAAATTTGCCAAAGCGGGTATGGATTTCCTGTCTTTTTCCAGAGGCGGTAAATTTGAAGATGCCGCCTTGCCAAAGAAAGGCCAAGCCATTTATCCTTATACAGGTCGTAGTGGTTATGAATGCATGCCGCATTTTATCTCAGACGTTCAAGGGCCATTCGGTCGCAATATTGAACCCACGGCACTGATCCGCGCAGCTATTCATAAGGAAGGCTTGCGTACGCCTATTATCGTTGCAGGCGGTATACACGGGTTTGAACAAGCCGAAAATTTACTCCAAAAAGGCCAAGCAGATATCATCGGCATGGCCCGCCAAACCTTGGCTGATCCCGACTGGTTTTTAAAGGTTAAAACCGGTCACGGCCAAGACGTGCGCACCTGCAAATACACAAATTACTGCGAAGGCCTTGACCAAAAACACAAAATCGTCACCTGCCAACTTTGGGACCGCGAGGATATGGGCGCAGGTAATATTGAAAAAACACCCGACGGCAAACGCCGCATGACGGCTCCGCCTTGGCAGGCAACAAAAAACTAAGGTTCACCCAAAGTCAATTACACAATGGGCAAAGACGCGCTTGGCCTGCTCGTGTCAAGCAAAACCCACGACATTGCCAATCTTGTTATCGGAGGATGCGGCACATTCCCTACAAGTTCGTGCGCCAACCCAACACCTGATTAAAAACTAGCCCGTTTAAAAACTAGCTTAAATATATTTGTGGACATGAAGGCTGATCTTTAAATACGCAAGCCTCGGACAGGGCTTCGTCGCAAAACCTACACAAGGCCTCTGGGTCTGGTTTGATGATTTTGTCGTTGTGAATATGAAAGCCGTTGTTTTTGAACTTTTTTAATGTCCGCGAAAATGTCTCGGGCGTCATATCCAGATAAGACGCAATGGTGGATTTATCATATGGCAAGGTAATGGCATTGGCCTTGCCGCCGCTTTGCTCCATGCCGAGTTTGAGCAAAAACCACCCCACCCGCTCGGTTGCGGTTTTAAGCCTTGAGTGTTCAATTTGGCGGATCAACCCTTGGGAGCGCATGGACAGGCCGCCGATCATATTGAGAGCCAAGTCTTTATTGTCCCGAAGGCTTTGGCGAATAATCGGAGCTGGTAGAGATAAAAGCTTAGCGTCTTGCACAACCTGCGCGCTCACCAAGGACGGTATATTTAAAAATACGGCAGCCTCCATAAGGGAATCCCCTGCTGACAGCATTTGCAAAACGGCCTCGTCCCCAGCGTCCGTGCTTTTATATAGTTTCACCCAACCTTCCAGTATCAAATAATAACGTGATAGCATTTCGCCCTGCATAAACAATAATTTCCCCTTGTCACATGTGCGAATGTCGGCGTGTTTGAGTAGATCTACCAAAGCCGTGTCATCAAGTTTTGAAAACACAGGCAATGTTTGAATGATTGGCATATGCCGTTCCAAGCGCGGTGAAATTTCACGCGAAGCAGCCGTTTGAGTTCGGGATTTTTTTGGATTTAAGCCTTGCACCAAACCCGCTTGCGCCAAGTTCATGCGGTCTATTTTCCCCGTCAAAAGTTCAAACCATGTGATCGGCGAGAGAGCTTCCAAATCATCCGTTTGTGTGTGATCATTCAGTTGAGCATGAATAGAATCCAGCACTTCCATCACATACCCACCCAGGTTTTTTTCCACCTCTTCTCTTTGCCTCTGGGTCGCCAACGACATGAAGGCCCGTTTATAGGCGGACTGTTCTGCGATGAGGGTAAGCATGCGTTGAGTAAATTCTTTGTTCTTAAATACTTTGGAACAAAACCCGTGCGCGCCCCAAGCCCGCTCACGGCCCGCCCGCTCTTTCCACTGCAAGAAATTTGAAAACGCGCTGACTTTAAGCGGATTGACACCCTCGATATTTAAGGCCGTTTCAATATTGACATCAAGAACGGGGTAAATAAATTGATATGTATAAGTATTGACCGCTTTGGCAAATTCAAGGCTCTGGTTTTGTACATCATCTCTGTGTTGTTTGAGTACGGCACTACTTTCTGAAAGTGTTTTAATTTTTATGGCCCATGAAGCTGATTGCATGTCTGGCATTTCGTGGACTAAATCTTCGAGCCCATCAATCGCCTGATCGGTAACACGGTAATGCGCCCGCAATTCGTCACTAAAGATTTCGCCGCGACTATCAATATAGAGCGCCGTATAACCGCGCTCGATTTGCAGCACATGGGTAAGCGCGCCAAGCTGATCGAGCAAGCGAATTAATAACGGGGAATGTACAACATTTGTCTCCATATCTTAATCTATGCCTCTTAACAAAAAATCGCTATAGCTTTTTTAATCCACCCACCATTTTATTCAAAGGATACCGCTTTCACGGCCGCAAGTAATCGCCTATAACTGCCCCATGACTATGAAAACATATCCATGCGTATTGTTGTGCGGCGGTGCGTCCATACGCTTTGGCGGTAATAAAATTTCTGCTAATCTTGCAGATAAACCCGTGTTGGCTCATGTGGTCACACGGGTCGCCTCGCAATGTACTCCATTGGCACTAAATAATTTACAAACCGATTTGGGCCTTGCAATTGATCTGCCAAATATACCCGACACCCTACCCGGTCTTGGGCCACTCTCAGGTATATTGACAGCTATGATATGGGCTAAATCATTAGGCTTTGAGCACGTGTTTACAACCCCCGCCGACACGCCATTTATCCCGTTTGATTGGGCACAGAAACTGACGCAAATCGACCCTACCGCCATTGCTATTCCTGTGGTGGGTGAGAGGGAGCATAGGGTAAGTGCCCTATGGCCCGTCAATTTTCACACAGACCTGCATAGGTTCTTAACTGCTGGTAAGACCTACAAAGTCGGTGATTTTTTAAAAACACAAAACGTCCAATGCGTAAGCTTTCCTACAGCGCACGGCTTTGATCCTTTTTTTAACATTAACACGCGTGCTGATCTCAATACGGCGGAAGATATTTACTATACCCTAAACCAGTAAATACCTTCCTTGCCCCACTATTGACAAAATACTATAATTTCAATTACCATCACATAATCTAACTTATATTTAGATAAAACCTTAAGGCTATTAAGGTCATACATCCTATTTGGAGGTTGGTGTGAGTAGAGTTTTTTTTAGCGTTTTGTGGCACGAACTTCAAAATATTGATCCACTTCAACGGCGCAAATTGCAAAGAAAAATCCAAAAAATGGCAAAGACACTGCGCGCAGAAAACTCAGTGGGTGATACGCAACGCAACACGCTCAATCATCATCGCATAGCCTGCCTCGTATTGTCATCATACCGCGTATTGATTTCGACTAACATGGATAAAGGCACCGTATTGCCTGCGCTAGAAACTGCAATTGTAAAGCCAGGTGGTTGGATTGTCCATTATATGACTAAAATCATGCTATTTTTTTCAAGTGACCCTATGACTGCACTGGTAAAATACACATCTAAAAATATTCCGAGACAATACGGAAATACGTTTACATTTGAAGAAAAAGGTGACGCATCAGCGACATATACAATGTCGGCAACAAAGTGCTTTTTTCACACTTTTTTCACTGCAAATGCGGCGCCAGAACTTACCCCTTTATTTTGTGCTTGGGACGCACAATGGATCAAGGCAATTTCCCCCGAAGCGCATGGTGTGAAATTTTCCCGGCCGACAACAATGGCTAATGGCGGAGACACATGCCCTTTCATATTCTCTCGTGTGGACAAGAAAAATTGAAAGACAAACCTCTTGGCACTCCCAGATAATTAGGATCAGTTTCTCTTAAACTTAAATATACATCTTAGCTTTTTGCCCGTTGATAATGACGTCTATTCGGCCTTGCTTTGGCGGCGAGCTCTAGCCCCTTTGCGTTGGATTTTTCGTATTCTCTAAACAATTGAAATTGTCCTGAATGGAGTTGCCCTGGCCAGTTTTGGTTTTGCGTGCCGTAATGCCCTGCGGCGTGACGGGTAAAAAACGGGAAGTTTAAATGAGGTCTGGCAAGGGCGCACAAATCTGCCCGCCCTGCCGCCACAATAGTATTGATCTGTTCTGGCAAGGTAATCGCGCCGACGGTGATGGTTGGTACATCGGCCTCGCGGCGCACCATTTCCGAGAACGGGACTTGCCACATACGGCCAAACACGGGCTTTTGCCATTTGACGGTTTCGCCTGATGATATGTGCATAATGTCTACGCCTGCCGCTTTAAAGGCTTTGGAAATTTCAACCACGTCTGCGTCCGCAATCCCGCCCTCGGCCCAATCGCAAGCCGATATGCGCACGCTCATGGGTTTGTTTTTTGGCCACGCCGCGCGCATAGCTTTAAACACATCCAAGGGGAATTTTAGGCGGTTTTCAACGGAACCACCGAATTCGTCCGTGCGGGTATTGGTCAGGGGCGACAGGAAGCTGGCGAATAAATATCCGTGGGCCGCGTGAAATTCTATCATGTCAAATCCAGCAATATCTGCCCGTTTTACCGCCGCCACAAAGCTGTCTTTCACCGCGTCCATTTGAGCTTTGGTTATCTCGTTGGGTGTATCTGATACGCCCTCAATATACTGAATGGGCGAGGCGCTATAGATCGGCCAATTGTCTTTATCTTTGGGCAAGTCCATGCCGTCCGCAGGTACTTTGGTCGAACCTTTACGCCCTGCATGGCCAAGCTGCATACAAATTTTACTGTCCGTTGTATTGTGGACCGTGTCGGTAATGTGCCTCCATGCTTGCACTTGCTCGCCGTTCCATATGCCCGTGCAACCGTCGGTAATACGGCCATCAGGAGTTGGACAGGTCATTTCCGTAAAGATCAACCCTGTGCCACCAATGGCGCGGGCGGTGTAGTGGGTAAAGTGCCAATCATTTGGCACACCGTCTACGGCGCAATATTGGGCCATTGGCGCCATGACGACGCGGTTAACCAATTCCATACCGCGCAGCTTATATTTGGTAAACATAGGCGTTGGTTTCGCGTCCGATACATCAATGCCCGTCTCGCGTTTATAGAGATCGTAATACTCGGCCTCAACCGTGTCCATAAAGCTCGCGTCGCGCATTTGCAGATTGTCCCACGTCACGGACTTTGCCCTCGTCATGACTGAGAACGCAAATTCATACGGACTTTTTCGCCAATGGTCGTTCATGTTTTCAAACCAGACCAAAGACACTTGCGCGTTGTGCTGAACAATTTCCACAGGTGTGCGGCGTGTTTCCTCGTACTTGGCGAACGCAGCTTTATAATCAGTTAGATTTTCCACCACTGCGTCCGATAACCCAATAGCGCAATCCATCGCCAGTTTCGTACCCGATCCAATTGACCAATGGGCGGTTGCTTTATTATCGCCAACCATAACGATATTATCCACGTCCCATTTGTCGCAGGTGATCTTTGGGAAGTTTCGCCATAAAGACCGGTTGGTAATAAATGGATGACCTTTCAAATCATCTTTGAAAATCTCTTCAAGATACGTGGCGCAATCCTGTTCACCCATATCTGCAAAACCTGACTTCTCCCAGCAATCCGCCGTGGTTTCGACCACCCACGTCGACATACCGTCTTCGTATTGATAGGTGTGGGCACAAAAATGTCCATGCTCGGTTTCCCGAAAGAAAAATGTGAAAGCATCAAGCGGGCAATGAGAACCGAGCCAAACAAATTGGTTGGGGCGTATATCTGTCTTCACCCCAAAGGCCTGTTCATTGGCCCGCCTGATCGGGCTGTTAATCCCGTCAGCCGCCACAATAATATCGCTGTCTTTAAACCGTGTTCGGATGTTTTCTGGATCAACAATATCGCCAAAATGCAAATTCACGCCGAGCTCAACGCAGCGTTTGTGCATTTGCTGGAGCATGGTCATGCGCGAACAGCCTGCAAAGCCATTGCCGCCAATAACAATGCGCTCACCTTTGTGTTCAATAACAATGTCGCTCCAATGGGCAAAGCCTGCGCGGATCATGTCATATGATTTTTCGTCTGCGTCTCTGTAGCCGTCCAAAGTTTCGTCCGAAAACACGACGCCAAAGCCAAAAGTATCGTCGGGCTGGTTTTGTTCATAAACATCAATTTCGATTTCAGGACAACGCTTCTTGGTCAAAATCGCGAAATACAACCCACCAGGCCCGCCGCCAACCACCGTAATTTTTTTCATGTTTTCACCCAACATCTATGTCTCCCTTTAAATTCTCAATCTCCATTCATTTTATCTTAGTTATAAAATACTTATATGTAAATATAATATGTGTAATATATTTCCTTGGCGCAATGCCTTAAGCAAGGTATGCTCATGTCATGCCCAATAAAGATCACACAGCCTTAAGCATCTGGCTTCACATCGCTAAAATATCAGCGCGTCTTGAACAAGAGATCAACGGTAAGTTTAAAGACAGTTATGGACAGTCCTTATCGCGGTTTGACGTGTTGTCACAATTTGTCAAAAACAATACAAAGCAAATGCGAGTCAGCGATTTATCAAAAGAATTAATCGCCTCGAAAGGCAATATAAGCCGCCTCCTTGACCGTATGGAAAATGACGGCTTGATTACCCGTAAACATTCTACCACAGATCGACGCAGCGTTACAATATGCATAACCAATACCGGGCATACATTATTTAAAAACATGGTCAAAGACCACCACATCTGGATAACCAATATACTCATCTCACTCCCCCAAGACAGCCAAACCCAACTCAACGAACTCCTAAAAAACCTCCAATCAACACTCAGAGACAATCAATAATCATATAACGGAAAATGGAGGCAGGAAAAACATCCTCGAACCGCAACCACGCAGATTGGGTTGGCGGGCGGCAAGCCTAATGCTCGGTTACTGAAACGCCAATAATCACTGATAATTCGGAGCGGCGCACTCAACCACGCCTTGACGCAACTAACCCAATGGGTTATATAAGTATATGCAGACAGTCGCAGAAACACCTATCTTTACCAAGCAAGCTGCCAAGCTTGTTTTCCCCGTCTGAGAAGACTGCAATTATCAACTTCTTGGCAACCAACCCGCTTGCAGGGGATTTAATTCCTCATACTGGTGGTGTAAGGAAAGTTAGGGTTCCTGCATCAGGTCGCGGCAAACGCGGTGGTGGTCGGGTTATTTATTACGTTTTGATGAAGACGCCCCGCTATATGCGCTCTTGGTTTACCCCAAGAACCAGCGCACGAATTTATCACCCGACGAAGCCAAGACCGTGTCTGCGTTCGCACAAGCGATTAAGGCCCAATACAAGAGAAAGCAAAGGAGTAAGACATGACAAAATTTGGAAACGACTTGATCGACGCAATGCAAGAAGCCCTTGTCCATGCGCGTGGTGACAACCCGAAAACTATCACCCACAAAGTTGATGTGGAAACGGTGGACGCTAAATCCGTGCGCACAAAACTTAAAATCACCCAAGAACAAATGGCCTATATGCTTGGCACAAGTTTATCAGGGTATCGCAAGTGGGAGCAAGGCCAGCGTCAACCCAATGGCGCAGCCCGTACATTACTCCGTGTAATGGATCAAGAACCGCAAGCGGTTTTAAGAGCATTGGCAAGATAAAAGCTTGTTTTAATGTTCAATGTTAGGACTAAACAAAGAACAGCACCAATTAAATATTTGTTTTCAAGTAGATAACGAAAAATAATGGAGGTGAGGAAGAGATTCGAACTCTCGGTACGCTATGAACGCACACACGCTTTCCAAGCGTGCGCCTTAAACCACTCGGCCACCTCACCGTTTATACCATTTTCTTATCCAATATGTGGTCTTGGATAGTGATGGCTTTCATATATTACCCAGTTTATCGGTCAAGACTATAAAGCTATTATTTACACCGATTTTACAAAATGCATATTTCTGCTATCCTAACCCAAAAAGGGGACGCGCGATGAGTTTGGATAATTTTTGGCCAACACTAGGTGTTGAAGAAGAATACCTACTTGTTGACCCCAAAACACGCGCCGCAGCCTCCTGCCCACCTGATGAATTTTTCAAGGCTTGCAAGAAAGCTTTGGGCGATCATGTCACGCCAGAATTTTTGCAATGCCAAATCGAAATTGCCACACCGATTTGCCAAAACTTAGGCGACGTGCGCGAGAACCTGACCCATATGCGCGGTACATTGTCGCGGATTGCGCAGAAGTTTGATCTGCGTTTGATGGCGGCCAGCACCCATCCTTTTACATCTTGGCGGGAGCAGAAGCCGACCAATGCAGAGCGTTACAACAAAATGGATCAAGACCTACAAGGGGCCATTCGGCGCATGCTGATTTGTGGAACCCATGTGCATGTAGGAATTTTAGACCCGTGCGCGCGGATAGATGTCATGAACCAAATGCGCTATTTTTTACCACACATGTTAGCTCTCACCACCTCGTCCCCGTTTTGGGAAGGCGATATTATGGGTATGCAATCCTACCGCCTGTCGGTGTTTGACGGCATGCCGCGCACAGGCATCCCCGAAGCCATGACATCGATTGGTGAATACGAACGCTTGGTGAATACACTTGTTGACGCAGGCGTTATTGAAGATGCCAGCAAATTATGGTGGGACATTCGCCCCTCTGTGCGCTTCCCCACGCTGGAAGCCCGTATTTGCGATATGTGCACGCGCATGGAGGACACGCTGGCTGTTGTCGCTATGTATCAATGTTTAACCCGCATGTTTGTGCACCTCAAAGAGCGCAATATTAAATGGCGCATTTATCCAGCCCTATTGATCGCTGAAAACCGTTGGATTGCCCAACGCTTTGGCGTTCAGGGCGAACTCATAGATTTTGGCAAAGGCAAATGCGTGGCCCTTCAAGAGCTTAACGAAGAGCTGATCGGCTTTCTTATGCAACACGCCCAAGAGCTTGGGTGTGTGGATGAACTTCTCCACACCCGCACCATAATCGAGCGTGGATCAAGTGCGTCCAGACAACTCGACACTTACACACATGAAACCAAAGAAGGTGCTTCGAAAGAAGACGCCTTAAAAGCCGTGGTCGACCATTTGATTGCAGAAACGCTTGTTGGCATATAAAGGCTTTACTTGCATTACAAGCCGCCATAAGTCTGCGTGATGGACACAGATATTTACACGATTATTCCGCCAAAAAAATCAGGTTCGCCTGTATTTTGTTTTTGCGATCATGCTACCCATGCTATGCCGCAAAAATATAATAATCTTGGGCTGAGCATAGACGATTTACGTCGCCATATCGGATGGGATATTGGGGCGGCACATCTCACCCGCCAGTTTTGCAAAACCTTCGGGGCCTCTGGCTTGCTTGCTGGGTTCTCAAGACTGCTTATTGATCCCAACCGGGGTTTAGACGACGGTGGCCTTATTCCCGAAATAAGTGACGGCACACTGATTACTGGCAATCAGAACTTAAATGCTACCGAGCGCAATTTTCGCATCAACACATATTACGAACCCTATCACCAGATTTTAGATCAACAAATTGCCGCCGCCATGACCCGTTTTCATGATCCCTTAATAATCTCCATTCACAGTTTCACACCAAAACCCACACACGGTACGCTGCGCGATGTTGATATTGGCCTACTGTGGAAAGTGGACGAAGACAAAGCACAATCCGTAAAAGCTGAGGTTGAACGTGTCCATCCGTACAATGTTGCCCTTAACCAACCCTACTCCGCCCTCACATTAAACCACACAATGGACAGACATGTCGTCCCTCGTGGTCTGCGCCATATCACCTTGGAAATCCGCCAAGACTTGATTGATACAGACGTAAAAGCCAAAAAATTGGCTAGCCACCTCTCGGCAGCCCTCACGCATTTCATGCACGCCTAGGCGAGGTTGAAAGAGCGTGGGTAAGTTTAGCGCACCACCACTAACACACACCACCAGTCCTCGGGCTTGACCCGTGGTCCATACATTACCTAAGACAACGCACTGCTATAACCATTCTATGGACCCCGCATCACGTGCGGGGACTTAAGGGGGGGGGTGTGAAGGGGTGTGTTGGGACTGAGGGAAGTATATTTGAATTTCTCACTGTCATTCCAGGATACGCTGGAATCTGGTTACAAGTCCACAATATACCGCATGTATCGGATCCCAGATCAAGTCTGGGATGACAGTAAATGAATCGAACCTAAGCTTCCTCGCCCACCTTATACGTCCCGTGGATTTCTCTTTCTCTTTGGGCCCATAGTCTCTTTTGGTATTTGGACGAGATTATGTCGGTGATGACGAGCACGCCAACCACGAGGTAGAAGCTGGATTTTGACATGGCTTCTATGGGGAAGGTGAACAGTTTAAGATGGGCCAGATGTGCGCCTTCTGTGACCAGCAACACACCGACCAAGAACAAGATAAACAGGCCCATGACTTCATACATGCGGTTTTTTTTGAGAAAATCGGTTACAGCATCGGCCATGAGCATCATGGCGATTCCCGACACTATAATGGCGATGGCCATGAGAGGTACGTTATAAATTGTGCTGCCATCTGCCGCCTTCTCGCTGGCAATGGCCATGGCCGATAAAATGCTATCAAAAGAAAACACGAGGTTCATGAGCACAATAAATGCAATGGCTTTCATCACCGAGTTTTTGCCCTTGCCCTCCCCGTGTTCAATATGGTCAACGGTCAGCATGTGACTGATTTCTTTGATGGCTGTGTAGATAATAAATGCGCCGCCAAAGAGGGTGACGAGGGATTGCAAGGTGAAATGGCCTTCGATGATCTTGGAAATAGACAGGCTAAATAGTTCACCTGACATAACATCGAACATTTTGACGATAATAATGAGCAAGACTATGCGAAATACCACCGCCAGACCGATACCCCAACGGCGCACTTTGGCCGCGTCCGCCTTGCCCACTTTATTACTTTCAATGGCAATATAGAGAAGATTATCGAAACCGAGCACGGCTTGCAGTAAAATCAACATAAATAATGTCAACATGCTTTGCAGAGTAAAAAAATCAGCCATCATATCCTCCCAGAATCTGTGCTTTAGACTCTAGCCTGATTTGCCCCTGTGCGTAAAGCCTCTTGAAAATATAACATTTATTTTCAAATCATCTCTAGCCATTGGCCCCCTTCATCACTAAATTAGAACAAACAAAGGATTTATTATGGCTAAACGAGATTTCCCTACGGGCACATTAATGGCAGGCAAGCGCGGATTGATCATGGGGGTTGCCAATAAAAACTCCATTGCATGGGCCATTGCCGAACAACTCGCTGCCCAAGGTGCAGAGTTAGCTTTTACTTACCAAGGCGAAGCGTTAGAGCGGCGAGTGAGGCCTTTGGCTGAGAGTATAAATTCACCAATTATTGTCCCGTGCGACGTGACCGATGATGCGTCTATGGATGCCTGTTTTTCGGCCTTAAAAGACACATGGGGCGAAATAGATTTCCTTGTGCATTCTGTTGCCTTTGCCGGTAAAGATCAACTTATGGGCAGCTTTATTGACAATACGACCCGCGAAGGATTTGCCTCGGCCATGAATATATCTGCTTATAGCTTTGTCGATGCAGCGCGCAGAGCCTCGCACATGATGAGCGCAGGCGGGGCCATGATTACCATGACCTATCTTGGCTCTGAACGGGTTGTGCCCAATTACAATGTGATGGGGGTTGCCAAGGCAGCTTTGGAAGCCTGTACCCGCTACCTCGCCGCAGACCTCGGCCCAAGGGGTATTCGGGTTAATGCCATTTCCGCTGGCCCGATAAAAACCCTAGCCGCCGCTGGTATCGGCTCTGGACGCCATATGTTTAGGTTTAATAAAGCCACTGCCGCCATGCAAGAACACACTGAGCTTGAAGGGGTTGCAGGCGCCGCACTTTATCTGCTCTCGTCGCTCGGCACATCATGCACAGGCGAAACCCACCACGTAGACGGCGGTTTTCACGCCATCGCTATGCCCCAAGAAGGGCCGCTTAAGGAAAGTCTCGGGATTGACTAAAAAAATGCGAAAGGAAGATTTATGACCAAACTCTATAAATTTTGTCAAAGTTGCGGCATGCCAAAAACCAAAGATCCGGGCAAAGGTGGCACGGAAAAAGACGGCAGTAAAAGTGAAAAATACTGCTCATTTTGTTATGTCGACGGGGCGTTTCATTTCGCCGATGAAATTGACACGGCGTCAAAGATGCAAAAAATGTGCATAAAAATGATGAAAAAGCAGGGCATGAATGGCATGCTCGCTTGGTTGATGACACGCGGCATTCCGCGTCTAGAACGGTGGCGTAAATAAGCTAGAAACTCATATCATAAAACTTAGTTTCAATACTGCATATCACCTTGTAAGATTTCCTATCACCTTCGTTCCGCTCGACCTCTCCCTAAAGAGAGGTTTAGTAAGTGCAACTTTCTTGTCTCTCCTTGGGCGTGAAGTGGCGTTCACTTTTTTGCGAACTGTGGGTGAGGGGAAATCACCCATACGAAGTTTGGCCGTTAACCTTGGATAACAAGGAAAAACACTTACTTTCGCATAACACTAGACTGGCCGGGGCCGATAGGAGTTGCTGGTTTGGTTGATAAAACAGGGTCATCAACTTGCTCTTTTTCTTGTTCCATCTCAGCTTCAACCTCGGTCATTATGCGCTCAATATCCTCGCCCCTCACTTGTGGGTCAACAGCGCGGCGCATTTCACGGACAAATTGTTTGCGCAAGTTTCTCATATTAACCACGCATCTGTCCCTGTTGGCTTTATCATCACCCTTGACCGTGTCCAAAACATGGTAGGCGTGCAGTATGGATTCCAGTGCTGACAGGCGCCGTTTATGGTCTTCTTGCCAACCATTGTCTTCGCGTGACGGAACTGCCAAATTGGGAAATAACCATTTCGCCTTGTCCAATAGCCCGCGCAGACTTGCAACCGTTTCTGCCCTGACTAGGTCATAGTCAGACGTAATAAATTTTTTCGGATCTATTTTGCAAAGCTGTTGCGCCAGTGCCATAGCGCGCACGACTGCCCGCCCCCAATCGCGCACTTCGGATTTATAGGTTTCCTCGGCACTAACGGCGTGCAGTTTTTCTTGTTTTTTGGTTTCCGCAATTTGGCGGTCTGTTTCTTTGATCGCCCGCCGTGTTGATAGCACGCCAAATACCATTTGCGTCAGCAAAGCAATAATGGAAATCGCCATGGCATATAATGAAAGTGTAGTACTCGACATAATCTCCCTTTAACCGCAGATATTAACTGCGCATGGCCTCAAAATCTTCTTGCTGCATTTTACTGGCGGCAAGATAGACAATATCAAGCAGTATAGAAGGTCTGCCCCGCCCTGTCACTTGTGCAAGTGTTTTTACGTAAGCCGCATTGTCAGACGAAATCCGCACGGTTGTGCGTCTTTGGGCTAAAAACCGCTCTTCACTAAACCAAGCCGCAATATCAGCGTTATGTTCGGTATCTCGCAAATGGGTCAGAACACGATTGAGCACCTTTGACCGGGCTTTGGTGCGCATTTTACGTCCCATCTGCACAATTAATTTTTCAGCCCCTGGCTCAATCATCATTTCTACGGCTATATGTGGTTCCATGTTGGCTAATATAGATATTTATGGTTAATCAATCGTATATATAAGCATGGGTTTGAAAGATATTATCACCATCAAACCAAACATGGTTAATCAAATATGACTATACTTGTGGAAATGAAAGCATATTAAGCTTTCATATTTATAATACATTGGCATAGAGATCCCAGATCAAGTATGGGACGGTATTGTATTAAATTTTATGATAAAAACAATTGTCATTCCAGCAAAAGCTGGAATCTGGTGCTTACGAGAGCTTAAAGGCTTTGTGCCCCCCACAGCAGGGATTTTAAGGCATAGCCTGATATATTACTCGCGCTATCGCGAACAAGGCACCAATTTTGCGCGCCGCAGTCTTGCAAAGCCAGTAAAGCCCCTTGTGTTGCGAGTGCACGGCTTTTGGAATCAGATTTTGGCTTGGCGCGCAGCATAATGTCAGTACGGGCGATCACCATGTGTTTGCCCGACAACAAGCGTTTGCTCATCCAACTCTCGTCGCCGTTGACGTCGCGCACCTTGCGCCACATTTCCGTTTCCGCGATCACAATCATCGGCAGGCCTCGTCGTTTATACCGCCAGGCAACAGGATGGCCACGACTTGGGCCAGTGCGCCCGTTAGAGCTACCATATTTTAACGAAACATAGCGCGGCACAATAAAGCCAGAAGGTGTGCTTGCAGCCTGCATTCTAACAAATTCACCAGTCGTGACCTGGCTCGGCACAGGAACATCTTTTGCAATATCCCCGCCAGAACGCGTATTGTTATCTATACTGGCGTTCAATTGAGCAGTGCTGACAGCGTCAATTTTTGTTTGGGCATGTGCGTGTATAGTCAAATGCCCAGACAGAAGCCCAGCCAAAATAACAAATTGTAAATGTAATACGAAACGCACGTGCTACCTTGTCATCCATCCGCGAGTTGATAACCAAACACCAACCCTGAAATACTGCTTATAAGCCAAGAGAATAAACGAGCGGTAAACACAATAATTTACTTGCCAAACATGCATAAGACGTCATTTTAGTGCTCATGACATCACCACACAAACCAAAAATCATTGTCACCCGCAGATTACCAGATGCCGTGCACCAACGTCTGTCAGATTTATTTGATGCAAGCCTACGCCTCGACGACACACCATTTAGCACGGACGAATTGATCGCCGCCGTTAAAACCGCTGACGTCCTTGTCCCCACCCTTACCGACAATCTTGACGAAAAAATTATCGCAGCCGCTGGCCCACAACTGAAACTGATTGCAAATTTTGGCGCTGGCACTGACCATATTGATAGAGCTACGGCCCACGCAAAAAACATCATCATTACCAACACGCCAGATGTATTGACACAAGACACCGCAGATTTCGTCATGGCCCTGATATTGGCTGTCCAACGCCGCCTCGTCGAGGCCGATAAACTTGTGCGGTCTGGCGGTTTTACAGGTTGGACACCCACGGGTATTTTAGGCCAAAGGGTACGCGGCAAGAAAATTGGCATTGTTGGCATGGGCCGCATTGGTCAAGAGGTGGCAAGGCGCGCCCACGCCTTTGGTCTAGGTGTCCATTACCACAACCGTCGCCCCCTATCGCCTCCCATTGAAAGCGAACTTGGTGCGCGCTATTGGGACGATCTGGACGCTATGCTCGCCCATGTGGATATTGTATCGCTCAACTGTCCCCACACACAAGACACACATCATTTATTTGACGCAGACCGTTTGGCAAATATGCAAAAACACAGTGTCATCATCAATACCGCGCGCGGAGAGATTATTGACGAGAAAGCACTTGCACACGCCCTCAAAAACAACATCATCGCAGGGGCCGCTCTTGATGTTTATGAACATGAGCCAAAGATTGAAGTAAGTCTTCTTAACCTGCCAAATGTAATTTTAACGCCCCATATTGCGTCGGCCACACTGGAATCCCGAATCGAAATGGGCGAGAAGGTCATGATAAATATCCGGGCCTTTATGGATGGGCATCGGTGTCCCGACCGAGTCTTACCCCCAAATATACTTTAGCAAAGCCGCATGTAAATATTAGAAAATACGCATATAAATATAGATTAAAATTTTGTAAGATCATCAAATTTACTTGATAAAACCCACATGAAATGCTAATGGGATAGACATATTCGAATCCGGTTTTCAAATAATTGATTGCAGCTATTATTTGAGTTTAAACCGGGGCGCGTACAAGACCTTCTGAACCCCCCAGTTCTTTATGGTGTTGTACTAATTACAACCTTCCTCTGAACCACACATCAGAGGGAGGTTGTTTTGTATTTACAGATCAGCACATGCAGGGCACGCAGGGTCACGGGGAAGATTGATTGTGCGTGCACGGGCTTGCAATCCGTCGAATATGAATAATCTACTATATAGAACATCACCTGCGCCCGTAATAATTTTCATGGCTTCTAGGGCCATCATCGACCCTATGATCCCCGCCATTGCCCCCAATACACCGACCGCTGAACAGCTTTCAATATTTTTTGGAATTTGCGGGACATAGCAGCGGTAACATGCCGAGTTACCGTCATTTTTAAAGGCTGATAATTGACCATCAAAGCGGCCAAGAGCACCTGAAACCAGTGGTATATTTAACTTCAAACAGGTAGCGTTTACGGCAAAACGTGTTTCGAAATTATCACACCCATCCAGCACCAGATCATAGTTTTTTATGATAGATTGCGCGTTATTATCGTCCAATCGGACTGCATGTTGCGCGACATTGACCTGCGCATTAAGCGTGCCCAGCCTAGCCTTCATGCTTGTGGTTTTTGAACGGCCAATGTCTGGCGTGCCAAATTGGATTTGGCGGTGCAGGTTGGAAAGCTCCACCACATCATCATCAACAAGCCCAAGCGTGTCAACTCCTGCTGCCGCTAAATACAAACCGCAAGGCCCACCCAGGCCACCAGCACCTATAATAAGTACGCGAGATTTTTGTAGTAATTTTTGTCCCGCACCACCGATTTCTTTGAGCAAGATTTGTCGGCTATATCGTTTCACGTCTTCTCGATGCACGTCTTTGGAGGACATTGTGAACCTTACTAAAACAGATCGTCAAACAAGGCGGTTGATAAATACCGCTCAGCGTAACTTGGTAAGATTGTCACGATCACTTTACCGTTCATATCCGCCCGTGCGCCGATTTCGCGGCTAGCAGCAATGGCTGCACCTGAAGATATACCCACAGGCACTCCGTCCATTTTGGCAACTTTGCGTGCCATTTCAAAGGCCGCATCATTATCAACAGTGACAATCTCGTCGATAATATCCATATCGAGCACATCAGGTTTAAACCCTGCGCCAATACCTTGGATCATATGTGGGCCTTTTTCACCTTTGGATAAAAAAGGACTGCCTTCTGGTTCAAGGGCAATGATTTTCATCTTTGGATTTCTGAGTTTTAAATATTTCCCAGCTCCGCTTATGGTTCCGCCCGTGCCAATACCTGCCAGAAATACATCAATTTTACCGCCCGTATCTGTCCATATTTCAGGGCCAGTCGTGCGCCTGTGGGCCTCGGGGTTTTCAGGATTATTAAATTGACCCACCAATACGGCCCTAGGGATTTGTTTGCACATGTTCTCTGCTTGCTTTATCGCACCCGGCATGCCGTCCGCCGCCGCCGTAAGAACAATATCCGCCCCCAATAACGCCGCCATTTTACGGCGCTCAATGGACATGCTTTCTGGCATCACAAAAATGGCTTTATAGCCTTTGGCAGCCGCCACCAAAGCAAGGCCAATACCAGTATTACCAGATGTAGGCTCGATGATTGTACCGCCGGGTTGCAAATTTCCGTTTTTTTCTAAATCCTCAACCATGAACAGGGCAATACGGTCTTTAACACTGCCGCCAGGGTTAAAAAATTCGAGCTTATATAACAGGTCAGCCGTCGCATTTTTATTGAGGTTTGGCAAGCGTACCAATGGTGTATCGCCAATAGTTTCGAGTACGCTGTTATATATTTTACCGCGCCCAGGCTTGCTGTCTTTTTCTCCCACACTCATATGTTTTCTCTCTCTATTTTACCCCAGTTGAGCCGTAGCCACCACTGCCTCGTGCCGTGTCTCCTAGCGTATCAACGACGGTAAATCCCACTTGTGTAACAGGCGCAATGACCATTTGTGCAATGCGGTCACCCCGCGTGATTGTAAAGGTTTTAGCCCCATGATTAATCAGCAAGATTTTTACCTCACCCCGATAATCAGCGTCGATTGTACCTGGCGAATTAACCACACTAATGCCGTGCTTATAAGCCAGTCCTGAACGGGGCCGAATTTGGGCTTCATAGCCTTTGGGCAAGGCCATTGCCAAACCCGTGCCTATTAATTTTCGCATGCCTGATTGCAAAATTATGGGTTGATCTATAGCGGCGCGCAAATCCACACCTGCGGCCAAATGTGTTTCGTAAGCTGGCAAATCCAGATCACCAAAATTATCCAGCTTTTTTAATTCAACACGGCCCATATTCTATCCACATTTTTTTTAATGCTAGCATGCAATGCATGTGATTCTCTATCATTTAATAGCAGTGTTTACGTGTTTTAACCGCAATTGCAACATTTCCTTGTCATCTGCGCTTAAAGGGTCGCCGCTATAATTATGAACGAATTTACCGTCTTGCTTATTGATAGACATAAGCGCGCTATCAGGGCTGTCAAAATTTTGTGACAAATGCAGAGGAATACCCGTTTGAATGAGTTTTTCGTCAAATTCTGTTGGTATAACACTACTGCGGGTGCACATAATGGCGCGTATAGGTTTACCATCCACTTCCGTTAAATGCCCATTCTTACCGCCAAATACAGAATATATGAAATCATCAGCAGGTAAAAATGTTGCCATCATGGGTACAGATTGCTCTGTTAGTTCTGTTTGCATAGCGTCAGTTTCTTTTTCATCAGGGTCAGTGACAGCCTGCATAATAACAATTTCGCAAGCCGCAATATTATCATCCGCACTTACCAAAATTGGTGTACTGACCACGCCACATATTATGCTTACCCAAAACAGTGATTTGATATTTTCTATTTTCATACTGCACCTATTTCCTCAGTAATTTTTGCCGCCAAGCGTTGCGCCGCTTTATATTTTGTTTCCCGTGGCCAGTGATGAACATCACCGCTTGTCACCAAAATCATTGTGTTCTCGTCCCCCCCCATCACATCACCAGATACATCATTGGCGACAATCCAATCGCAAGATTTTTTGTGCAATTTCGCTTGCGCATGTTTGACCACATCATTGGTTTCTGCGGCAAAGCCGATAACCAGTGGAGGGCGATTTTTATGGGCGCACAGGGTTTTTAAAATATCGGGATTTTCCTCTAACCCCAGCGGAGGAACTGCCGTGCCGTTTTTTTTAATTTTTTTAACGGCCTCTTTGCTTGGACGCCAATCCGCAACAGCGGCAACACCAATAAATACATCAGCAGGCAAAGCCGTCTCGCAGACCTTGAGCATTTCGCGAGCCGTTTCCACGTGCAATATATCAACCCCGCGAGGCACATCCAGAGATACAGGGCCAGAGACGAGGCTAACCCGCGCTCCCAGTTCCGCGCACGCCCGCGCAATGGCATAGCCTTGCTTGCCAGATGAACGGTTGGAAAGATAGCGCACAGGATCAATAGGTTCGTGGGTTGGTCCCGCCGTAATCAGCACATGCTTGCCCTGCAAAGGCCTTGGTTTGAGCGCGTCAATATGTGTGTCCCCGTCCAAAGCTTTTAAGATAGCCGTACAAATAGTTTCGGGCTCAGCCATGCGCCCATAGCCAAATTCCCCGCACGCCATATCGCCTTCCTCTGGGCCAACAAAGAGTGCACCGCGTGCACGTAGTATTTCAATATTGTTTTGAGTGGCTTCGTGCTCCCACATGCGCACATTCATGGCAGGGGCGTAGAGCACGCGCTTGTCTGTTGCCAGTAATGTTGTGCTGGCCAAATCCCCCGCCAAACCGTGTGCGGCCTTAGCCATAAGGTCTGCCGTGGCAGGAACAACTACGATCAAGTCAGCACTGCGGGATAGTTCAATATGGCCCATTTCGGCTTCGTCTGATAAGCTAAATAAGTCCGTATACACAGGCTCTCCGCTAAGCCCCCCAGCAGATAATGGGGTGATAAATTCTGCGCCCGCTTTGGTGACAATGCTGGTGGTTTTAATGCCCTGTTTGGCAAGCAGACGGATCAAGAGTAGCGATTTATATGCCGCAATCCCGCCGCCAACAATTAATAAAATCCGCTTATCATCCATAAATCAAATCTGTCCTGCGGCCCATATGCCAGCTAATGTTAATACACCACCTAGGCCGAGCCATGCAATCCTTTTTGGCAGAGATACTGACTGTGGCGCGGTTTTGGCGAGCGGGTTTTTGGATAAATCCACCTCGCCTGCGCGCCACGCTTTGGCAAGCGCGGCAACATTATCTGCCGCTTCTGGCATGGCTTTTAAGGTTTTTTGGGCGCGGCGCACATCCGCCATAAAGTCTGAAATCCGCGCCTCTGGGCCAAGTTCACGGCGCAATGACGCCTCGACAATCGGACGCGACGCTTCCCACATATCAAAGGCAGGGTCGAGACGTCGCGCCACGCCTTCGGCTTGCATCATGGTTTTTTGGAGCATGATGAGTTGCGGCTGCATTTGCATGTCAAAAATATCGGTGATTTCAAACAATTGCAACAATACTTTTGACATGGAAACTTGGTCAGATGTTTTGCCAAATATTGGCTCTCCTACAGCGCGCAAAGCAGACGCAAAATCTTCGATTGTATGGTGGGCTGGCACATATCCCGCCTCGAAATGCACCTCAGCAATTCGCAAATAGTCGCGCTCTAAAAACCCGTAGAGAATTTCCGCGTGAAAGCGTTGCTCCTCTGGACTCAGTCGCCCAAGAATACCAAAGTCGAGTAAGGTCAACTGACCGCTCTCGTCCAAAATCAGATTGCCTTCATGCATGTCTGCATGAAAAACACCGTAATCAAATGCCCCAGCCAGAAAGCTTTGGATGACCTTAATCGCCAAAGCTTTACGGTCTATATTTTTATCTATTAAAATTTTATCATCAGACAATGACAGACCATCTATCCATTCCATCACCATGATATTTTTGGAACTATATTGCCAATACAACTCTGGTACGCGAAACAGACCTGTCTCTGTTGCTATCTCGCTAATTTCGCTAGCGGCAGCGGCTTCTAACCGTAAATCGAGCTCCAAGGATACAGAACGTGCCACCGTTTCCACGAATAATTTTGGCTTCATCCTTTCGAGGCTTTTGACAAATCTTTGCGCAAACCCCGCCACCATGCGTAGGACATTGATATCATTTTCCATCAATGTATGAATATTGGGCCGCAGGATTTTGACCGCCACTGCTTCGCCGCTCAGTAACTCAGCCTTATGTACCTGCGCAACAGAAGCGGCGGCAACAGGTTTTGAGAGTGTAGCAAAGGTCTTTTGCCACGGCCTGCCAAAATCTTTTAGCAACCGCGCTTCGGCCTCGCTTTGCGAAAACGGCGGTACATTGTCTTTGAGACGCGACAGACCGCGTATAAAATCTGCGTCCAGCATATCGGAGCGCGTGGACAAAATTTGCCCGAATTTAATATAAGCAGGGCCAAGACGTTCAAGAGCGATTGCCAATCGCTCACCCGGGTTTTTAGCCCTCCCACGCTTGGCAAAGAGGCGCGAAAACCAACCCAGAAAACGAATTGGCCACGGGACAGACTTCGCATATTCCGCAGGAATAAGCGCGTCGTGACGGGCTAAAATAAAGCCCGTATATAACAGCCTAAAAAATGTCGCGAGTGTTTTCATATCCTTGTGCTTTTAACGCAGTTAAATATGAAAAGCGAGAGCGTGTTATACCTTTTTTCCCACCCGACTTCAGGGCAAAAAATGCACGTGCCCACTCCGAGGACTGTTGACACTTAATATCCAATCTTGAAACAGCATATCCCCTCACCGCGCTGTCGCGCACCTCTCCCAAAAGGAGAGGTTAAGCTTGCTCCCCAAAGAAAACGTAGTTTTCTCACCTCTCTTTTGGGGAGAGGTCGAGCTGTGCTCGGGTGAGGGGATATGCTATTTCCAATTCATAACTACCTATTCCAACATCATATCCTCTCCAATCAATACCCGCACATGATGCACCCCAAGAGTGCTTCATCACTACGCTCACAGCGCGGGGTCTATACGCTGTTTGGGAATATGGTATGGACCACGTGCCCACTCCGAGGACTTGGGCGTAATCGCCCATATTTCGTAATATTACTCTGCCAAAGTTTCCAGAAAATATCCGAGAATTTGCTGGTCACGGTGGATTTTATTGGCCTTGGCGCGAAAGCCGTGTTTCTCGCCGGGGTAGGTCATCACCCGCATATTATGCTGGCCGCGCTTTTGGACTTCGCCCATCAACATGATGGAATTGCGAAAGATCACATTATCATCGGCCATGCCGTGAATGAGTAAAAACGGCTCTGTCAAACCGTCCATATGCGCGAAAACATCACCGTCTTCATAAGCACCCTTGGTATAATTTTCTGCCCCCACATTCGGGTCGCCAAGAAAACGCTCCGTATAGGCCGTATCATAAAGTTTCCAATCGGTAACAGGCGCGCCTACGACCCCCGTCTTATAGTGATTGGTTTGGGCTAACATGTGCAAGCTCATATAACCACCATATGACCAACCATAAACGCCCATGCGGTCTGGGTCGACGAAGCCAAGGCGTTTGAGAAATTCCGCGCCAACGCTCTGGTCAACCACCTCGACCTTGCCCATAGCCCGATAAAGATGATCTTCATAGGCCTTGCCCCGATTGGCAGAACCTCGGTTATCAAGTTGAAAAACCACAAACCCATTATCAACAAGCAATTGCTGCAAGAACCGGTCTTCCCATCCATTGTGCACCAATTGCGCCCCTGGCCCACCGTAGACAATCGTCACAGCAGGGCGGCGCTCGCCTGGCGTCATATCTTTTGGTTTATATAATACATAATCAAGCTTGCTGCCATCTTCGGCGGTAAGTTGACCAAATTGCGGCTCTACATGAGAGTTCATAAACGGGCCGTAAGCATGGCTTGCGTCTAATTTATTTTCATTCAACCAGATCAAAGGTTCGCCCGTATTTGTAAATGTACGGGTTTGCGGCGGTGTTGATTTATTTGAAAACCTACCAATATAGCTTTGGCAGTTTTTTGAAAAATTCGCACTGTGCCGTCCAGACGTTTTAGAGAGTTGCAACATGTTCGTGCCGTCAAAATTGACACTGAATATATGTCGATCAAGAGGTGTGTCTTGCCACCCCGTATAGTACATTTTTTCGTTCTTCTCGTCTATACAATTGACACTGCCAACAGGCCAATTACCTTTGGTGATTTGAACAGGATTGGTTCCACCTGTGGCGTAGCGGTAAATATGATTAAATCCACTGCGCTGTGACGTCCAAATAAACCCACCGTCTTTGAGAGCTTTAAAACTGCCGCGCACATTTATCCATGTGGGAGAGGTTTCTTCAAACATCACACGGCTCGTGCCCGTTTTGGGATCAATATCCAGCATTTTTAAGAATTTATGATCGCGTGATAAAATACCTGCGTAAAGATGTTTCCCGTCAAGGCTCCAATAAACCCGTGCCAAATAAATATCAGGGTTCGCGCCAATATCTACCCAAACCGTACGTCCACCGAGAACACGTACTACGCCCAGTTTTACAGTTGCATTTGCGGTGCCCGCAAAAGGATAGCGTTGGGCCACTGTCTCGACACCTTTGGCGGAGAACTCAATACGGTTTTCAATGGCAATCGGACTTTCATCAATTTGAGTATAAGCCATGCGCGTTTCGTCTGGCGACATCCAAAACCCACGGTAACGGTTAAGCTCTTCTTGCACCACGAATGAAGCCGTGCCGTTGCGGATCACATCATTGGCCCCATACGACAATCGCCGTTCGCGACCTGTTTTCAGGTCGTTGACATAAAGTTCATTGCCGCGCACATAACTGACATATTGCCCCGAGCGGGAAATACGTGCGTCGGTTTCAAAACCGTCTGTATCCGTAACTTGGGTGGCTGTGGCACTGGCCAGATCATAGACAAAGACATCGCCGCCAAGCGGGAATAATATCTGCTCGCTTTTTGAATCCCAGCTATAACTAACAATCCCTGTGCCGTATTCTCTAAGCCGTTCGCGGCGATTTTTTTCCTCGGCAGACAAAACTTCAGGCGCGCCGAGCAGGTCTGTAGAACTGACCAAAATACGCCCTTTTCCAGTTGCAAGATCATAGGCCCATAAATCTTGTTGGTTGGCATTATCAGCGCGGCCTTGCAAAACGGTGACCATTTTCCCGTCAGGTGATACCTGTGGTTTTGATAATGACGGGCCAGACAAAGACGGATCAGAATAGATAATTTCTGGTGTTAAGTCGCCCGTTTTCACACCATAGCTTGCAGATGATTGTGGTAGGGTTGTATTCGTATTATCTGTTGACGGACTACAGGCTGAAAACCCTAAAACGGCAAACATGCTTACAGCAATATAACTTGTTTTAACAATACCCATAATTATCCCCATTTTTGTTTTGAGCATGTTTACAACCTTGTGTTAGGATTGCAAGAACAGTTGTAAAAGGCGTCTATGGCGAATTACGATATTTTTAACGGCGATGCGGACGGTATATGCGCGCTTGTGCAATTACGTCTGGCTGACCCGCGCAAAGCTACATTGATTACAGGGGTCAAGCGCGACATAAATTTATTCGAAAAAATCAATGCCAAATCTGGCGATCACCTGACCGTTCTTGATATTTCCATGCGCACAAATCAGGCAGGACTTGAACGTGCCTTACAAGCAGGGGCCAATGTTTTTTATGTAGATCATCACAATGCGGGCAACATACCCAAACACAAAAACCTGCAAGCCGTCATTGATACACGGCCCACAATCTGCACGTCCTTATTGGTGAATAAATGCTTAGACGGGCGTTTTGCGGACTGGGCCATTGTCGGGGCATATGGTGATAATCTTGCCGCGTACGCAGGCCTGCTCGCAGACAAAATTAACATGTCGCAAAAGACGCGGTTACATTTAAAAATCTTTGGTGAGTTGATAAATTACAATGCTTACGGAAGCGATATATCCGATTTGCATTATCCGCCTGCCGCGCTGTTTGAACATATGCAGTCCTATCCAACCCCAAGCCTATTTCTGGCAGACAATCCAGATGTCTATACGAGGCTTAAAAATGGTCTTGGTGATGATTTTTCCAAGGCACAACAATCGCAATCCTTGGCGCGTAATGTTAAACTCTTGGACGACGCACCGTGGGCGCGCCGCGTGTCTGGTTATTATGCCAATTGGCTAGCCAGTAAAACACCCGACACCGCTCACGCAATCCTAACTCATAACAAACAAGGCGGATATACAATATCCGTACGCGCCGCCCAAACGAAATTGCAAGGCGCAGACACCCTATGTTTACAATTCCCAACAGGCGGCGGGCGTGCAGGAGCAGCAGGAATTAATCACCTGCCTAAGGAAGAGCTGGAGAAATTTCTCACAGCATTTAAAAATACCTTTTAAATCATATTTCCCCTCACCACGCTGTCGCGCACCTCTCCCCAAGGAGAGGCTGTGCGGACTGCACTTTTTTAACCTCTCCTTGGGGAGAGGTCGAGCAAAGCGAGGGTGAGGGGATATGCTTGTTTTTACCTCGGCGGCATGCGTGCGCCTGCATCGGCTCTTATGTGTTCTGCGTTGATATAGGTTTGCTCACATAATGTGGCGACGAGTTGTGCGTATTCTTTGGTTGTGCCGAACCGAGCGGGAAATTGCACATAGGCGCGCAAGGCGTCTTTAACTTCTGGCTTCATTTGCTCATAAATAGGCGTTTCAAAAAACCCTGGCAAGATTGTGTTACACCGAATGCCTTCGCGAGCAAGGTCGCGGGCAACGGGCAGAGCCATGGATAATATTCCGCCCTTAGAGGCCGCATATGCCACTTGGCCAATCTGCCCGTCTTGAGCGGCGACAGAAGCCGTATTGACGATTACGCCCCGTTCGCCGTCAGGCTGGGTTGGTTCCAATGCCATCATACCTGCTGCTGATTTGGCCACACACATGAATGTACCGATAAGGTTTACATTAATAATTTTGGCAAAAAAACCCGCGTCGTGAGCACGGATTTCGCCGGTTTTTCTATCGCGGCTCGCGGTTTTCATCCCGCCTGCAATGCCAGCACAATTGACCATAATCCGTTCTTGCCCGTGAACGGCCCTGACCGCTGCAAAACCTGCGTCCACACTAGCCTCGTCAGACACATCAACCCGTGCAAATACGCCGCCAATGTCTTTGGCTACCATTTCTCCGCGCTCGGTATTCATATCAAAAATGCCGACGTTTACGCCCCGCTTCGCCAACAAGCGCGCTGTGCCTTCGCCAAGCCCTGACGCACCGCCTGTGACAATAGCGCAAATGTGATTTGATAATTCCATAACGGCCTCTTTATATATTTATGATTTCAATTGGCAGACACTTTTCAATTGGCAGACACTAGCGACTTGCTGTAAAAGCACAAATATATTTTTTAACAAATCGTGAGAATTTTCATGTCTACTCAAACAATCGCGCTCGCTATACACGGCGGAGCAGGCAAATACGTTCTTAAAGACCAGAGCGCGCAAACCGAGAATTTACGCCGCGTTATGGAGGTTGGTCAGCGCATGTTAAAGAGTGGCGCTTCGGCTCTTGATGTGGCTGAAGAACTGGCCGTATTACTCGAAGACGCAGGCCTATATGTCGCTGGCAAAGGCACGGGGCCAAATAGTGCGGGGGAGTACGAACTGGACGCATCGATTATGTGCGGGGCAAGCCGAAACATCGGCGCAGTGGCGGCCATGAAGGGCTATAAAAACCCAGTGCGTGTCGCCCGCGCCGTGATGGAACACACACCTCATGTCATGTTGGCGGGCCGGGGCGCTGAGAATTTCGCAGGGACGCAAAACTGCACACAAGTCCAAAAGCCACTTGAATATTACATTATCCAAGGCATCACACGTCTACCTGAAGATTTGGATACAGGCACAATTGGCGTGGTCGCGCGCGACGCCAAAGGCCGTCTTGCTGCCGCTACATCTACGGGCGGACTGCTCGGTAAAATGCAAGGCCGTGTCGGGGATAGCCCTTTGCCAGGGTCTGGGGTTTGGGCCGATGAGCGGGTCGCCGTTTCGTGCACAGGACAAGGTGAGTATTTCGTAAAATCTGCCATTGCCGCTGACATTTCGTCCCGCATGCGTTATGGGAATTTCTCTCTCGCAGACGCCGCCCAAGGCGCTATAGACGACATGGGCGCATTAGGCGGTTACGGCGGCGTCATCGCGCTCGGCGTTTCAGGCGGCCCCGTTTTTCCCTATAATGCACAAGGTATGCGCCGAGGTTGGATTGATAAAAACGGCCATATACAGATAGATGTATGAGCCATAAACTCATCCAAGCTTTTGAATTTCAAGCCGTGCACTGCGCCCATTTAAACTCGCCGTTTATGGCGCGGTGGTGCAAGATGTTTGCGAAATACCTAACACCGAATGGAGCTGTCGGCACGGCCCTGTTTAACTGGCAAGGCGATGTGGCCGCTGGCGGAGATAATGTGCCTCTGCGTTTGATGGGCGCACTGCATAAATTGGTGATGTTTGGCATGTGCCCAGAACTGACTGCGGTTTACCCGCCCCATTATAAAGACAAAACCGGTACTGAGCTTTGGGCGGTAGCGCAGGCCGCATTCACCCAACACGCCGACTTTATTTTTCAACACCTAAAAATCCCGCCGCAAACCAATGAGGTGCGCAGGTCTGGTATTTTACTCCCGGGGTTTTTAACCATTGCAGAGCACACCAACGGCTTGCCATTTGTTCTCTCTGAACTGGGGGCCAGTGCGGGCCTAAACCTCAATTGGGATTTATATCATTACACATTGGGCGACCAAGAATGGGGCGATACATCTGCTCTTGTTAAGCTCACCCCAGATTGGCGCGGCCCCGTTCCAAAACCACGCCCTATTGATGTTCAAGAAAAGCGGGGTTGTGACTTAAAGCTCACCGATTTAAGCAAGCCAGACGAAGTGACCAATTTGCTGTCCTACCTTTGGGCCGATCAACCAGAGCGTATATCGCGCACAAAAAGTGCGATTGAAACGACGCATAAACACCCATACATGGTCGACGAAATGAACGCATATGATTGGTTAAAGCAGCGGTTAGAAACTCCCTACCCTGACGCTGTCCATGTTATTTATCACACCATTGCGTGGCAATATTTCCCAGATGATGTGAAGCAACACTGCCGCGCCCTTATTATAACCGCAGGCGCAAAAGCCACCAAGCAATCTCCCTTGGCATGGCTGGGGTTTGAAGCAGATGGCCAAGAGCCTGGCGGCGCACTCACCCTGACCATATGGCCTGGCGGCAAGGCAACACCATTAGCACGCGCAGATTACCACGGGCGGTGGGTGAATTGGCACGACACATAAACAGCTCCCACAAAATGTTTCACGTGAAACATTTTTGCAAATCCCGAGTTTTTTCCCATAAATGCGCCCAAATACCTCCACACCCTTACATCATGAAAATCAACATGATCGATATATATATCCACTATATTGCGTGAACTCGTATATTTCATTTAAATATTTTCACACTTATAGCGAGCATTTAATTTCCGGCACACTATGCGTTACAAACCTATTCTGATCTTATCAACACTGTTACTTTGCAGTTTTTATTGGGTAAATAAGCCGCCTTTGTTTATACCACCTTTAACATTTTCCACCCTGCCCACAAACTTGCTAATCAATAAAAAACTTAAAATTACCTTCACTTGAGATTTTGCACTATAAAACTTAATAGTTACAAACAATTAAACGACACATAGGATTAAGATGCGGTCATTTTTATTTAATACTCTCTTTTACACTCTCACGACCATATTTGCGATTGCGTGTGTTATTTTGTCGTTTTTTCCCACACGCAAACCGATTATGTTGGGGCTGGCCGCCTATACCAAAACCATGATTTGGTTGATGAAAGTCGTGGCGGGTATTGATGTTCAGGTGAGCGGCCATGAACGCTTGCCCGAAAAAGGGCCGTATATTATCGCCCCTAAGCACCAGAGTTACGGCGACGGGTTTGTGATGTTTTCACAATTTTTTGATTTGTCATTTGTAACTGGCGACCATCTTGAAAAATTCATGACCTTAAAGCGGATACTGCGCAAAGCAGGCGCGGTGGTGGTGGACAGTTGCGGCGGGTCTGACGCCCGTGACAGCTTGCAAAAACGGGCCGCACTTGTGCAAAAGCAAGGACGCAAACTTCTCATTTATCCCGAAGGGCATCTCTCGCGCATTGGCACACATCACCGCTACCGCAAAGGTGTGTTTTTTATGTATGAAGATTTCGGTTGTCCGGTCGTGCCAGTTGCCACCAATCTTGGTCAACGCTGGAACCAAAATGACTGGACAAAGCACAAGGGCATAGCCCATGTTGAGTTTTTAGAGCCTATCATGCCAGGCCTTGGGAAGGACGAATTTATGCACGAGCTTGAAACCCGTATCGAGACCCGCTCTCTTGAACTGCTCGATTTGGAAAACCTAGGCGCGCTCAACCCTGATGACATCGGTAAATTGGCCGAGAACAAAGTCGCGCGCGAGAAACGCAAACAGCGCGAGCAAGAGGAGGCCTCCCCATGAGTATGAAACACGCAGGGGCCCTCCTTTCCACCCGCCGGTTTTTGCCTATGTTTGGCGCGCAAGCGTTTGGCGCCTTTAACGACCAGTTTTTAAAAATGGCTTTAATCACATTGGTAACGTGGCAAGAAATGTCGATTTTAGGCATAAGTTCCAATGTGATTGTCCCTGTCGCAGGCGCAATTTTTACAGGCCCCTTTTTCTTGTTTTCAGCTATGGCGGGGCAAGTTGCCGATAAATACGACAAGGCCTTGGTTTTACTGCGCGTCAAACAAGCTGAAATCCTCATCATGCTGATTGCCGCGCTTGGCTTTATTCTCCAGCAACCATTTTTAATGTTACTTACCCTCGCACTTATGGGCGCGCAGTCCGCCTTTTTTTCGCCCACGCGCAATGCCGTCCTCCCGCAATGGCTCAGCAAAACCGAACTGATTACGGGTAATTCATTGATGAACGGCATTGTGTCTGTCACTATTTTACTGGGCCAAGCTTTGGGTATTTACCTGATTGCCACCAAAGGCGGCCCGGTAATTGTCGCAGGTATTCTTATCGCATTTGCCCTCTTGGGTTGGCTGTCTATCAGGCAAGCCCCGCCTGCACCGTCTACAAGCAAGGATATAAAACTCGACCCTTGGCTGTTGCCGACAATTGTCAAGACATTGCGCTTTGCTTATAAAACACCCAATGTCTTTAAGCCCATGTTGGGTACGGCTTGGTATTACTGGCTTAGTGCGGGCGTGCTTATTCTTGTGCCCACATATATCCAATCCGTGCTGCATTACGAACGTACCGTGCTCATCATCATCATGGTGCTCTTTACTTTGGGCGCACTGACGGGAGCCATCACCTGTATGTTGCTCTCTAAGGGCAAAGAAGGTTTGGGTCTTAGCACATTTGGCGCATTTGGCATCACTCTTTCCTCGTTGGATTTATATATTTTGGGCGGCGATACATCGCGCATTGCATTTGCGGCCAACTCTACTGGCCCTGCACTTGGCAATGCCGCAGATTTTTTTGCTATGCCCGACAGTAAACGCTTCATGTTTGACCTTGTGGCCTCAGCCTTTTCTGCCAGCTTATTTGTCATCCCCTTAAATGCAATGGCACAACAACGCGCAGCACCTGCCCACCGCGCAAGGTTACTCGCAGCAGGGGCATTATTGCTCAATGCGGCCACCACATTGTCGCAACTGCTCGTTGGCGGTATCAGTCTGGCAGGCCTGCCCCCACATACGACCTTTATCATTATTTCAGTTATCAGCGGCGCCATAACTCTCTATGTTTTCTACCGCGCCATTATCCTCAAAAAACAAGCCATTTAATATGCGAGGTTATTTTGGCATTGGCGTGCAGGGCATATCCAAGGAAGCAAACCTCGGCGCGGTTATGCGCACGGCCCATGCATTTGGCGCCAGTTTTGTTTACACAGTCAACGCAACCGCAGAAATTGCAGACACCAAACGCGGGGTCAACCAAACCGATACGTCGCGTTCCCTTGACCATCTCCCTTTTTACCAGTGGGACACGGTAGAAGATTTACGCCTGCCACTGGGTTGTCCATTAGTTGGCATAGAGCTGTGCGAAAATTCCGTCAAAATGCCCAGTTTCAGACACCCCCTATCGTGCGCTTATATCTTGGGGCCAGAGCAAGGTTCGCTGTCGCCAGACATGCAAGCCCTGTGCAAACACATCGTCAAAATCCCCACCAAATTTTGCATCAATGTCAGCCTCGCCGCGGCCCTCACTCTCTATGACCGAACCCTGTGTCACGGAGGATATCCAGACAGGCCTATGATGCCAGGCGGCCCAGATTTGCAAACCGTCAAAGACTGGCAAGCTTTAAAAGCACGCAAGGATTAATTCTATATATTGCTCACCGCCAACACACGACCACAGTCCCCGCACCACCCTTAAGTCCCCGCACTTGATGCGGGGTACATGCACTGCCAAAGGCAGCGCACTGCATAACCATATTATGGACCCCGCATCAAGTGCGGGGACTTAAGGAAGGGTGGTGCGAGGACTTAAGGGAGGGTGATGCGGAGACTTAAGGGAGATGAGGCGATATGATGTTTATAATCGCAACTGCTATTGCAGCTATTCTTAACGAGGTTTTAACGCTAAATGTGTCTAGTTGATTTTAAGCACTGTATTTTGGACATTTGTTATGAAACTTTTCCGTATCTTCATTGGACTTAGCATTTTGGTTTTAGCGCCGAGTGCTGCCAACGCAGCTTCTGCCAAACTTGAAGGCGTATTTACTGATTGGTCCGTCTATTCCAAGACCGACGGCGGGGAGCGTATTTGTTACGCGCTGGCGAAACCATCATCCAAAATTCCGTCTAGCGTTACACACGGCGATATTTATTTCATGGTGTCAAATTGGAAATCAGGGGCCGCCAAAGAACAGCCGAGCTTGCTCACAGGCTATCCGCTTAAAAACACCATTCCGCCCGCAGCACGTGTTGGCAGTTCTAAAATTCCAATGTACGCGGCCCAAAATGAAGCTTTCATTGAAAGCAACACGGACGAGAAAAAACTAGTGCGGGCCATGCGTCAAGGTTCCACCATGCGGGTTGACGCCGTATCGCAACGCGGCACAAAAACCAGTTACGAATTTTCCTTGCGCGGTATTACGGCGGCCCTGAGCAAAGCCAAAACTATCTGCCAATAAAACTGATCTCCACTTCCCTATCCAATGCCTGACGTGCTAAGAACATAACATGAGTGCTGAGCTATATATAAACCCTGCCATTGCAAAAAATGACCACGCACTCATTTCGCTTGCGGGCATGGGGCGTGTCGAACTGGCGCACGCCCTCACGGACTTTGGCATTGCGCCTAAGCACGTGCGAATGCGCACCAAGCAAATTTTTCACTGGGTCTATAATTACGGCGTCACCGATTGGGACGCCATGACCAATATTGCCAAGGACTTACGGGCGCGTTTGGCCGAGACGTTTTCGCTCAATAGGCCGGAGATAATAGACAAGCAAGTCAGTGTTGACGGCACACGCAAATACCTGATCCGCATGGCCCCTGGCATAGAAGTGGAAAGTGTTTTTATTCCTGCGGTGTCCAAAACAGGGGCACTGTGCGTATCGTCCCAAGTTGGCTGCACACTAACCTGTAAGTTCTGCCACACAGGAACCCAGCGCTTAGTGCGCAATCTCACGGCAGCTGAAATCGCTTTGCAAGTCATGGTGGCTCGTGATGATTTAGACGAATGGCCCAGTTCGTCTGGAGAGCGTAAAATGACCAATATTGTGTTTATGGGCATGGGCGAACCCCTGTATAATATGGACGAAGTGACCAAGGCCATTGATATTATTTGCGACTGCGAGGGGCTTAGTTTCGGGCGGCGGCGTATTACATTATCGACGTCGGGCGTTGTACCGCAAATCGTGACAGCCGGCGAAAACACCTCTGCTATGCTGGCCATTTCCTTGCACGCCGCCAATGACGAGTTGCGCTCGCAGATCATGCCGATTAACAAAAAATACCCGCTTAAAGATTTGATGGATGCCTGCCGCGCCTATCCGGGCCTGTCCAATTCGCGGCGCATTACTTTTGAATACGTAATGTTAAAAGGCATTAATGATAGCCCGCGCCACGCCAAAGAATTAATAAACCTGCTGCGCGGTATTCCCGCCAAAGTCAATTTGATCCCGTTTAATCCTTGGCCTGGATCACCTTACGAATGCTCGGATTGGGAAACCATTGAAAGTTTTGCTGACCGCGTGAATGCGGCTGGATATGCCTCGCCCATTCGCACGCCAAGAGGTCGCGATATTCTCGCCGCCTGCGGGCAGCTTCGGTCTGAAAGCGAAAAAATGCGCGCAAGCGCAAAACGAAAACAAGAGAAATTAGAAAATGTGGATAACACTTAAGAAAGGTCCCCCCAACCATGCATCCTTCACTTGAAAGCCTCGCCAATGGTTTCCCGTATTTGATTTTCTACCTCCTTTTGGTCACAGCTATTTACGTTTCTGGTCTGTTAATTTATGTGAAATTGACCCCGCACAAAGAAATTGAATTAATCCAGCAAGGCAATATGGCCGCCGCTATTTCTTTTAGTGGCTTGGTCATCGGCCTTGCCTTGCCGTTGGCCGCGTGTCTGATTGTTAAAATTGGCCTGATGGATGTTTTGGTTTGGGGTGTTGTTAGTGTCTTGTTGCAATTGTTCTTATTTCGCCTCACCGATATTATTTTCTCTGAACTGCCCAAGCGCATAATTGATAATGAAGTGCCTGCCGCCACTGTGCTGGCCGCGTTTAAACTTGCAGGGTCAATAATTCTTGCCGTTGCTATCGCGGGTTAGCATGTTCAAATTCCCCGATTGGCTTCTTTATAGTATTTTACTGGCAATCATTCTTGCCAGCTCTATGAGCCGCTCCCAACACAAAGAAGCTCCTATCCCGCCGCCAGTTCTTGGCCCTGCCTTGCCCAATATCACTCCGTCTGATCCCGCCGTACTGGTTGAAATTGATAAACCAAGCTCTGGCATTGGTACGGCCTTTGCCATTGACAATAATGGCACATGGCTCACAGCGCGGCACGTCATTGATAAATGCGACACTGTTGCCTTGCGCATTCACGGCTCTAAATTCACCAGAGTTTTGGTGAAAGATATTTCCACCACGGCGGATATGGCTCTACTCACTAGCAAATGGAAACGCCCGCCTCTGGCCAGAGATTTTATGGGCCCCCGCCAAATTGGGGAACAGGGTTTCTTTTTAGGCTTCCCACAAGGGCGGCCCGGCGAAGCGGCAGGTACATTATTGGGCCGCAGACGCATGTTGGTGCGCGGTCGGTATAAAAGTACAGAAGCTATATTGGCATGGGCAGAAACGGGCCGTTCCAAGGGCTTAAGCGGATCACTTGGTGGCCTCTCTGGTGGCCCTGCATTTGACAGTGACGGCGAAGTTATAGGACTGGTGGCGGCGGAAAGCCCGCGCCGTGGCCGCATTTATACGGTCGCGCCACAATCGTTGGCAAACCTGCTGGAACCTCTTGAAAAACAGGCCAGTGCCGATCCTATCGGTATGAATAATTATGGTCGCAGGGGCGATAATTACAGACGGTCGCGCCGCATTGCCCAAGTTTATTGCTTGGTTAAATAATGATCCGTGGGCGTAGAAAATTATGGGCGATATTCCTCCCGTTCATGCTTTTTCTCATCCTATTTCATCTTTTCGCACCGCCAAGGCATGTGCCGTGGAAGGCTTTGGATATGGACGCCCCGATTGGCCTGGCAACAGGCACAAAAATTACCTTAATCGCCTTGGCCCCGTCGCGCGTATGTTTGGACAAACTCGCCTCTGCACAACATATTAAATTTAACATAGCCGAACCAAAAAACGGGGACGGGAAATGTGGGTGGGTGATAGCAACCTCTATGCAAAGCATTGGCAATATTAAATTTCGCTCTGGAGATGTTACACAGCAATGCCCGCTCATGCTTGCCAGTTATATCTGGTTAGGCGCGGTCGATACTGCCGCCCAAAAACATTTCGGCAGTCCTCTTAAATCCGTCCACCACGCAGGGACATATTCATGTCGGCGGCAAGTCGGCAATGGCTCTGGGGCGTGGTCAGAACATGCCTTTGCCAATGCGTGGGACATTACAGGCTTTGCTCTTGAAAATGGACACGTGGTTTCAGTTCTAAAGGACTGGCAGGGCAAAACCACCGAAGCCAAATTTTTAAAAAATGCCCGCGATTCAGCCTGCCGCGTATTTCGGGTTGTGCTGTCCCCCGATTTTAACGCCGCCCACAAAGACCATTTCCACCTTGACCAAGGGCCAAGCTTGTCTTGTCGTTAAAAGCATGTGAGAATGAAATTATGGAGACACTATGCATATAATCGGCGTTATCATTGCCCTTGCCACAGCGGTGTTTTGGGTTGGACGTGCGGCGCGTGGCGCGAAGGATATCGTCGATATTGCTTCAAGTTTAAAAAACATGCAAAGGCCCAGCAGGTTTAAATCACGCAATCCCCAGCGCGATATATCACTGATCGACGAGCCAATGGACGCCGCTGTTATTTTGATGATTTGCGTGGCAAAATTGTCAAGCTTCGGGCAAATGGGGCAAGACCAAATCAGCGCGTCCGTGCACAGTAAAATCCTACAACTTCTCAATCAATATATGCAAATACCTGCGCCTGAGGCCACAGAGCTTCTCACGCAAATGCTGTGGAGCACACAAAGTGTATCTCAACCTGAAATCCCTCTCAGTGATATGACCGACATTATGTCAAAGCAAATCAACCATAAGGAGGCCGAAGATTTATCGACCATGTTACGCACCGTGGCCAATACGGACGGCGCAACCAACACAGCGCAAGAACAATTTATCAAACGCTTTGGTGACAGAATGGGGTTAAGCGTAGCGTGAGCTGACGGGCAAAGCCCGTTAAAAATTGACTTTAACGCCGACATAGCCGCCATTATTATCTTCTGGGACAAGTCGGTCTCCGCGTAGTGTTCCTTTGCCGCTAGAATACACTTTCGCGGTTAAAGAAAACCTATCATTAACGGCGTAGTCACCTCCTAATGTGGCAAAGACGCCTTCTTGCGTGTTGAGGGTCAGACTGCCTTCAGGGTGCCATTTTCCAAATGATGTTGCAAAGGAAGCGGTAATATCCATGCCTTCGCTTTGGCCCAAAACATTTTTCTCCAAGGCTAGGCCAAACAGACCATACCCAGAGACCTTAGCAAAAACTTCGCCCTGCACAGATACGCCTGTGCCGTTTAAATAGGTTGAAAACTCTGGCCAATATATCGACGTATCGCGCCCGCCAAATGTTGTATCATATTTGAGCAGGCCAACCGTTTGGTTGGCGCTAAAATATTTAGGCAGTGAACGCACACTGGAAATGAAACCATTTGATAAGATCATAGTGGCAAGATTGTATGTTTGCACTTGGCCTTTTGTTATTTGCGGCCCGAGCAAAGATAGCTCTGCAAGGTAATCCGACGGATCGCCGCCAATAGAACCATCAGCCTGAAAATAGATGGATGAGAACGCTTTGTTTGTGAGGTAGCTAATGCTTTCTGTAACAGGTCTTTCTGATTTTAGCATGTTATGAAAGCTTTGCTCGGCTAGAAACGTGTTCAAATTTAGGCCCGCGCCAATCGATTCGACCAAATCAATTTGTGTTGGGTAAACACCGTCAGATGTATTACCAACTTTGCGGCTGGTAAAATCCCAAGGCGACAGACCAAATGACATTGTCAATACATTGCTAAGGTAAGAGTTTTTACTAATCACATTTTCATTAGCGTCTGTTTTCCCAACAAATGTATTTGTAAAGCCAAAATTATAGTCTGTTTCAATGTGTCTATACTCATGCAGGACATAAGCATTACCAAATTGCAGCCGAATATTCGCAAGCAAATGCAGGCCTAATGCACCGTATTTTACAATGCCTGATTTATCTTCAACAGCCTTAGCAAGCGCGTCATGAGATAAGGTTGTCAGAGAGGTTAAATTGTCAGTATGGGTTTTTGAAATAAAGCTTTGCCCCGTGTTATCAAAGGAAAAACTGCCTGTGTTGAGCGTAAAGCTAACACGGCTTTCAGTCTGCGTATCCGTTGGCAATTGTAGTGCGGATGTTTGCGCACTCGCGCCCGTTGCAAACTGCATAACGCAAGCTATTGCCCCTAAGCCAGTCAATATTTTCTTACCCATGATACGTTCCTTTTATGTTGAAGTGGATGGGTAATTTAGAACAATTCTAAAGTCAAGATTAATGTTCAATAAATATAATATTTTCTAAGAGTTCATAATGCATAGGATCGTCAACTTCATATTTTAGTTTTAGTTTCTGACCTTGCTTGGCTTGTTTGCTACCACCAAAAATATGTTGCGGTAATAGCCCTTGAATAAGTTCGCCATCCATATTAACCGCATGGCCACCGACAACATTATATTGCAGAGTATAGGCATAAATTCCATCTGGCATTTGCCCGCTTTCGATTATCGTGCCGACCGTTTCCACCCATTTTCCATCATTAACACCGAGTGGTGAAATAGGTTTGAAAACCAGAGTGCGCGTATTTACCTCCATAACAAGACCGAGGCTTCCGCCGCATGCCGCAAATAAATATATCGGTTCTTTTTGCGTTGCTTTATCAGAGCTCAACTGCCATGTTTCCATGACTTCGATACTTGTATTGGTTGGACAGCCTTCTCGCCACTGCTCACGGGGCAGGCGCGACACGGTAAATGTTTCCATCACATTCCCATAATATTGTAGTGAAACAGTGAGCGTTTTCGCATCGACATGTAAAAATTCAATGTCATCATGAGTTTCAACACTGGTCAACGCAGTTTGGTATTTTCCCGTGACAATATGCTGCGTGCTTTTGCAGGCAGAGAGTAAAAAGATTAGGCTTATGCCTATCAGGATACGAAAAAATGTCATTGATATTCTCCTGTAAAATTAAGGCCGTGTGTAAACCGTTGTTCGGCTATCGTTGGTAAGAATTATTTTAGCGTCCCCTTTTGTCCCTTGGGTCTCATAGGGGGAACATTCTTCATCAACAGACTGTGTACGATTGCCAAGACTGCGAACGGTCAAGCAAAGATGGTTTTCCTCTACGCGCCATTTGTGATAAATGAGCGTGGCAGAATTTATCGACGACGCGGTTCCGTCATCAAATAAATTAAATCCCCATTCTCCGGTGCTGAGCATCCAAGGCCCCACTAGCTTTTGGCTTTCTTCATTAAGCGTAAAAGTTTCTGGTTGGCTCGCCTGCGCTTTTATAACGCACATGCTTTTCGGGTTATCTAGGCTCCCGCCCATCTTAAGGCACAAATCATCATGTTGAGCCTTATTCCACATAGACCCCGCCATAAATGACAGACCAAAACCAATAACGGCAAGAAGGGCAAAAATTGAAGTTTTCATATTATAAATCCTCTTTTGATACAAATATTAGTAAAATCTACGTGCGCCAGACGGGACGCATTTAAAACCATTACATGAAACAAAGTTCCGATAATCACAACCCTACAATCCGTCAATTTACATTATTTTACAGTATTATTTCAACTGTGGTAATTGTAAGGCATCAGTCAATATTTCTACAAAGCGTATGGCATATGATATAACCACAGCACGGCAAATAAATTCAAGGTGCGCCGATTGCCCAAATAAATGGGTGAATTTTTATGTTCGCGGTCAAGCCTGCGGTGACATATGGATCGTTTTTTATCCAATCTGTTACGCAGTTTACACACTGCGCTTCGACAATCAGCAACGAGCCAAGCATGGTTTCATTTGCATCATCAAGCCACGGGCCAGCCGTGAGGACTTTGACTTTACCGTCTGCTTTGAGGTGGGCAAGATGGGCGTCTCGATTGGATTTTCTAATCTGTACTGCGCCGTCTTTATCTTGCGTGTAAATCATAAATTTCATCGGCTTAATTTTCCTGTTTTCTGGCACGGCCTAACAACCCAACAATTGCCGCGTCTACATCCAGACTACCGTCCAAAATATCTGCCACGGCACAGCATATGGGCATTTCAACGCCTTTGCGCGCAGCCAATTTACGCAAGGCTGGAGCTGTGGCTACGCCTTCGGTAACTGCGCTGCGCCCCTCCATAATACTCGCAAGGGTTTCGCCGCGCCCCAAAGCCAAACCACACGACATATTGCGAGACTGTTCACTTGAACATGTCAGCACCAAATCACCCAAACCACATAGCCCCGTCAACGTCTCTGGCTTGGCACCCAATGCTTCGCCGAGGCGGGTCATTTCTGAAAAGCCACGGGCGATGAGGGCGGCGTGAGCGGATTTACCCAATCCCTTGCCCAGCACCATGCCGCAAGCAATGGCCAGAACATTTTTCACCGCACCGCCAATTTCCGTGCCGATAATATCGTCGCTGAGATATGGCCTAAAGGTCGGAGAAGCAATCGCACTTGCAAGTTGTTCGCCAAGGTCAGTATCCCTAACCGCCAAGGTGACAGCCGTAGGCAAGCCCTTAGCCACATCAATAGCAAAGCTTGGCCCTGATAATACGGCAGGAATTGCCTGTGGCAGCTCATCTGCCAACACATCGGCCATAAATTTCAAACTTTTATGCTCGATACCTTTGGAACATAATATAACGGGCAACCCGCCGCGTGCATGAGGAGCAAATGCCGTCAGTGTGCCCCGCATAAATTGCGCAGGTGCGACCACCAAAACCGCGTCCACGTCTTGCAGGTCTGCAAATGCATTGGTGGCAATAATGTGTTTGGATAATTTTACACCGGGCAAGTAAAGCGTGTTTTCGCGCTTGGAATTGATAGCGTCCACACACTGCGTTTCATATGCCCACAGCACAACGTCCCGACCTGCGCCAGCCAAAGTTTGGGCCAAGGCCGTGCCCCATGCACCTGCGCCAATAACGCCAAATTTTTGAAAACTAGATTGTGTCATGACTTTGGCCCTTTACGTCCAGACCCGCTGGCGGGGTTATGTTGTGCACTATGTTCGTCCAAGGGCCAGCGCGGGCGCGCCCTAACACCCAGCCCGTCCCTTTGTCCGTTTACAAACCTCTCGACCCCAGCGAGCGCAATCATGGCGGCATTATCCGTACAATATATAAGCGGCGGTGCGGTTAAGGAAAAGCCTTTATCCGTACATAAAGTTTTCAGCGCACGCCGAATAGATTGATTGGCCGCCACCCCGCCTGCAACAACAAACCGTAAATCTTCGCCCTGATGATGCGCGGATTTAAACATGTCCATCGCCCGCGCCGTACGGTCACACATAATATCGCACACGGCCAGTTGAAAACTTGCCGCCAAGTCCGCCTTGTTTTGCGTGGTGGCTTTGCCAAATGCGGTGTAAGCCCGCGCAGTCGCGGTCTTGAGGCCCGCAAATGAAAAATCTGCATTGGGGCGATTTTTTAATGGACGCGGCAAAGAGATTGCCTGTGCATTGCCTGTTTTTGCTATTGTCTCTAAGGCAGGGCCACCCGGAAATCCAAGCCCCATGATTTTCGCCGTTTTATCAAACGCTTCCCCTGCCGCGTCGTCAATGGTTGAGCCAAGGCGGGTATATTGTCCGACCCCGTCAACACTGAGCAATTGGGTATGACCGCCCGATACCAGTAACAATAAATACGGAAATGGGCAGTCCGCAGACAGGCGCGGCGACACAGCATGCCCCTCCAAATGATTAACTGAAATCAACGGGATATCCAAAGACAGGGCCAAGCCTTTGGCACACATCAGCCCCGTAATCACCCCGCCGATTAACCCAGGGCCAGACGTTGCTGCGACGCAATGTAAATCCGTAAATGCCACGCCTGCCGCCTCAACAGCTTGCCTGATAATCCCGTCTATTTTTTGCATATGAGCGCGAGCCGCGATTTCTGGAACCACGCCGCCGTAGGGGGCATGGGCCTCGTTTTGGGACGCGATAATGGACGATAAAACCTGCACCTTACCGTCAGGCGTGCGCGACAGCACGGACGCTGCCGTTTCGTCACACGAGCTTTCAACCCCCAAGACAAGCACGGCGTCTGGTGATATATTTTCTGCGGCCATATTCATAACTTTCCATACCGTGCACAGCAGGTCTAGGCAATGTCTGAAATAACAGACTTTCACTTGATGTCACCGCGTGAGGCGCGTAAACTGTGTTTCATGAACGGCGAAACACCAAAACCAGCTCTGCGCCCAAAAAGCAAAACCCGTCCGCCCAAGCTTATCAGCTTTGCAGGTGCAGGTTTCTTGGCACTTTTGGCAACACTGGCAGGCGGAGCTATTGGCTGGATAGGCCCACACGTGTTTAAAAACACCCAAGAAGCAGATGCGTTTACGCAAACCATCCAAACTTTGCGTAACGATTTACAAACGGAAACCAAAGCACGGCTCGCCCTTGAAAGCACACTTAAGGCCAGTCAAAAATCTATTCGTGACAATGCAGGGCAGTTTCAAAATAATGCTAGCTCATTAAATACCCTAAACAATCAACTGACCCAGTTTGAAAGTCTCAAAACCGAAATCACAAGCTTGCAAGAGCGTTTGGATACACAAGATACGGAGCGGGCACTTGAAAGCGGCGGGGAAGCGGCAGAAAATAATGCAGGCGTGCAGGCTTTGTTGGAGCGCATCACAGCCCTTGAAACCCAAACAGAAAATTTACAAAACAACCAAACAGAAAACAATCAGACCACACCCGCCTTTCCAACGCCAGATGCGAATATAATAGAACTGCCACACACACAAAACCTACAAGACAAAGCCGAAACTTTGCGCATTTTACAAGACAGCTTCCCGCGCGTTAAAATGCTGCAAGCAATCCATGCCCAAGACGTGATCGCCGCTAAACAATCAGGCTGGATATCACGCATGCTCAGCAAGCATATTAAAGTGCGCGATGATAACACCCCTGCCCTCACCACATTGAGCATGGCAGAAACCGCCTTGAAGTCTGGCGATATTGTCGGGGCCATTACCCACGTAAATAAATTAAACCCACCTGTGCGCCTATTGGCCAAAGATTGGGTCATCGCTGCCCAAAGCGCAGAAAAATCCTTACGCCTACAACCATCCTCACAGGAACAATAAATATGGTTCGCTTTCTCATAATCCCGTTAATTTTAATCGTCGCCCTTGTCAGCGCATTGCTTTATGTGGGCGACGCGGAAATGGTCAGCTTGAACTTACTGGGTAAAACCTACGAAATGACATTGCAAAAATCCATTATTGCCCTGACCATTTGTATTGGCCTCATCATCGGACTGTGGTCATTGCTAATTTGGCTATGGCATTTACCCCAACGGGTTAAAACTGGGTTTGGACGCAAACGCTCTACCAACGGCTTGGACGCGCTCGAAGGCGCACTTTTGGCGACGGAAACTGGCAATACCGACCGGGCCCGCAAACAAGCGCGCCGCGCAGGTGAACTGCTACAAAGGCCCGCACTGACCCGCCTTGTTGCCGCCAAAGCCGCAGAAGCGGCTGGCGAAGACGAAGAAGCGCAAGGGCATTATTCCGCCTTGTTAAAAAACCCAGACACACAAGCCGTTGGTCAACACGGGCTTGCAAGACTGGCGGGTAATAAAGGTGATTTTGTGACGGCGATCGAGATGGCCAAGACCGCCTACGCAGCACCTAAAGCTGGCAAGCAGGGGTTTGATTTTTTACTGAAATCACACATCGCCCATAGCGATTGGGACGGCGCGCTAGATAGTTTAACCACGGCCATAAAGCGCAAACATATCGACAAGAATAAAGCTGGCCGCATGCGCTCTGTTATACTTTGCGCCCAAGCTGCACGGGCCGAAGCGGGCGCAGACCATAGCGCGGCCTTAACCCTAGCCCTGCGCGCCGTTGACGCCAGTGCCGGGTTTGCCCCCGCGCAAGCCTTAGCCGCAAGACTCTTAAGCCACAGTGGGGAGAGCAAAAAAGCCGCGAGCTTGATCGAGAAAGCTTGGGCGAAAAATCCACACCCTGCCTTGGCACTGTCTTACCGCGATATATTTGCCAAAGAGCCTGAAAAAATCCAAACCAAAAAAATAAATGGGTTGATAAAAACCAATGCGCAGCACCGCGAAAGTCATATTTTAGCCGCTGAAAATGCCTTGCGAATACATGACGGCGTTGGCGCGTTGCAAGCCTTGGGCGGATTGTTGCGTAGCGAGGAGCCTTCGGCCCGCATCTGTACATTGGCAGGCATGGCCGAGGAAAAGCTCGGCAATGTGGTTGATGCACGCGCATGGCAAATCAGGGCTGCCAGTGCGCCCGTAGAAGCCGACTGGTCTGACCTTGATCCTGATGGTCCCGCCTTTGATTACACAGACCAAGATTGGCAAAGACTGGTTATGTCTTACGGGGACAGCGGTACACTCATCCACCCAAGATATGAAGCCCACCAAAAACGCCGCGCCGCAATATCCACGGACGCCCCTGCCCCGCAAGCTCTTAATAAAACCATGCCAGAAGCACAAAACACACCCGACACACCGCCCAGTCCTGACGATCCACAAGCCCTTTCAGAACGGCTTGAAAATCTTCTGGATAATGACGATAAATCATAGATCACATCAACAATTCATAAGAGACCCCCATGAGCGTTACCGTCAACATCCAAGACAATATTGCTGTCATTACCATTGACAACCCGCCCGTAAATGCCTTGTCACATCATGTGCGCCAAGGGCTTGTTGAAGCAATTGCGCGCATTAATGACGACCACAAAATACAAGGCGCAGTGATTACAGGGGCGGGGCGCATATTTATTGGCGGGGCCGATATTAAGGAATTTGGCAAACCGCCATTGGAACCCCACCTCCCCGACGTGATCGATATAATCGAGGCGTGCCGCGTACCGACACTGGCCGCTATTAACGGGGCTGCCCTTGGCGGCGGTCTTGAAATTGCCCTTGGGTGTCGTTACCGGACTGGGTCAACATCGGCCAAAACGGGCCTGCCCGAAGTTAACCTCGGCTTGATCCCAGGTGCTGGCGGCACACAAAGATTACCAAGACTGATTGGCGCGGTTAAAGCTGGTGAAATGATTACGGCGGGCAAACCATTAGGTGCAGATAAGGCCAAAGATATTGGTATATTAGACACAATTTTTGAGGATGATTTAGTTGCAAAGAGCACGGCGTACCTGACCGAAAATCTTGGTAATGATCGCCCTGCCCTTGGGGATATCAAAACCCCGCCTTTTTGGGACGCGGACGGCTTTGAAACATTAAGTACGAAAACCAAGGCCCGCGCCCGTGGACAACTGTCGCCGCTCAAAGCTCTCGAAGCCGTCAAAGCCGCGCAAGACTTACCTTTTCGAGACGGACTTAAACGTGAGCGGGAAATTTTTATGGAGTGTATGGCCAGCGATCAACGTACTGGCCTGATCCACGCATTTTTTGCCCAAAGGCAAGTGGGTAAAATCCCAGGCCTTGAAACTGCCAAACCTCGCCCCGTTAAAATTGTAACCATTTTGGGTGCTGGCACTATGGGTATCGGCATTGCCATCGCTTTTTTAGATGGTGGCTACACGGTTCAATTGTTTGATATTAACAGAGACGCACAAGAAAATGCCTTGTCGCGCATTTATAAAAATTACGAAAGCGGTGTTGCCAAGGGCCGCATTTCACCTGTGCAAATGCGCGCACGGCTTGATAATTTCAGTGCAATTTTTGACATGCAAAGTGCGGGTAATTCTGATCTGATTATTGAAGCCGCTACAGAAAATATGGCCGTTAAAAAATCCATATTCAAACAATTAGACGCCCTTGCAAAACCCGGCTGCATCTTGGCAAGCAACACATCCTATCTTGACGTCAATATTTTGGCCGCCCAGACCAAACGTCCATCTGACGTTATCGGCATGCATTTCTTTAGCCCCGCCAATATTATGAAACTTCTCGAAGTCGTGCGTACAGATCGTGTCTCGGACGAAGTGCTGAGTACCGTCATGCAGGCAGGGAAATCTATTGGGAAAATTTGTGTGCTGTCAGGTGTTTGCGACGGGTTTATTGGCAATCGCATGTTAAAATCCTACCGCAAGCAAGCTGATTTTATGATCGAAGACGGGGCTATGCCCGCCGATGTTGACCGCGTCATGCGCGGCTTTGGCCTTGCAATGGGCCCGTTTCAGGTGTCCGATTTGGCGGGCATTGATATTGGCTGGCACACGCGCCGCCGCGAAGACGCGGCGCGCCCAAAAACTGAACGCTACGTAGATATCGCAGATAAATTATACGATCTTGGCAGGCTTGGCCAGAAAACAGGCGCGGGGTATTACACTTACGCAAAGGGAAATCGCACGCCGCAACACGACCCTATTGTTGACAAAATCATTTTGGACGCCTCCAAACGAAAAGGCGTAAAGCGGCGCAATATTAGCGACGACGAAATTTTAAACCGTATATTATATGCCATGATAAATGAGGGTGCTAAAATCTTGGAAGAAGGCATTGCCCTGCGCGCTCTTGATATCGACATGGTTTATGTACACGGATACGGCTTCCCCGCTTACCGCGGCGGCCCCATGTTCACCGCCGACCAAATCGGCGCGCAAACCGTTTATGCAGGCATATTAGAATTTGCAAAAACCGACCCTAAAAATTGGAAACCTGCAAAATTGCTCAAAAAACTTGCCGACACCAATGGCACATTTGCAGGTTTATCTTAGAAAAACGCCTGCAACCCTGTGATGGCTCGGCCGAGTATCAGAGCGTGGACATCGTGTGTGCCTTCGTAAGTATTGACGGCCTCCAAATTCATGGCGTGACGGATGACGTGGAATTCGTCTGATACACCGTTGCCGCCGTGCATGTCGCGGGCTTGGCGGGCAATGTCGAGGGCTTTGCCGCAATTGTTACGCTTAATCAGGGATATGGCTTCAATGCCTAATTTACCAGAATCCATAAGGCGTCCCGCTTGTAGAGCGGCATGTAATCCCAATGTAATCTCGGTTTGCATATCGGCGAGTTTCTTTTGGATCAATTGTGTTTGGGCCAGTGGTTTACCAAATTGTTTGCGGTCAAGTGTGTACTGTCTTGCGGCGTGCCAGCAAAATTCAGCCGCGCCCATAGACCCCCAAGCAATCCCGTAGCGGGCTTTGTTAAGGCACGAAAACGGGCCTTTTAAGCCTTTTACATCTGGGAATTTATTGCCTTCGGGAACAAACACATCTTCCATAACGATTTCGCCAGTGATGCTCGCGCGCAAGGAAAATTTACCTTCTATTTTGGGCGCAGATAATCCCTTCATGCCTTTCTCTAAGACAAAGCCGCGAATGTCGCCCGCATCGTCTTTAGCCCAAACCACGAATACATCGGCAATGGGCGCGTTGGTAATCCACATTTTTGCGCCGCTTAAGATATAGCCACCGTCAACTGATTTAGCGCGGGTTTTCATAGCGCCTGGATCAGAACCTGCGTCAGGCTCGGTCAGACCAAAGCAACCGATAAACTCGCCGCTGGCCAGTTTTGGCAGGAATTTTTGTTTAACTTCTTCGGTGGCAAATTCGTGGATTGGGTGCATGACCAATGAAGACTGCACACTCATCATCGAACGGTAACCACTATCGACCCGCTCGACCTCGCGAGCCACAAGGCCGTAGGTGACATAATTCATACCCGCACAACCATATCCGTCTATGGTCAGACCAAGTAGACCAAGCGCGCCCATTTCTTTGAAGATTTCAGGTTCGCAAATCTCGTTGCGGTTAGCCTCTAAAATGCGCGGCATTAACTTGTCTTGACAATAGGCCTTGGCACTGTCCATGACCATGGTTTCTTCTTCGGATAATTGGTCATTGAGGTTTAGCGGATCTTGCCAGTTAAAAGATGAATAGCTCATGATAGTTCTTTCTTTTTTGGCAATACTGCCGTTGTTTCAATTTCTATTTTTGCGCGTGCTTCCACAAGCGACACCACTTCCACGCACGCCATGCAAGGGAAAGCTTTGCCCAGCACTTCGCGCCAAACTTGCCCGACTTGTTTGAGGCTTTTACGGTAGGCTTCCATGTCGGTGACATACCATGTCATGCGGACGATATCTTGTGGACTTGCCCCGCCTTTCGCCAAAATATCCTTGGTGTTTATCAACGCTTGCTTGAGCTGGTCGATGAGGTCGTCACTTTCGATAATTTCGTCTACGTTCCAACCGATAACGCCTGCTGTAAACAGCATGGGGCCGTCACATAATATACCATTTGAATACCCTTTGGGGCGAGGCCATCCATCGGGGAGGAGTGTTTTTTTCATATCTGTCTCTACTGCTGTAAATGCTGCCTTGCAATGATGATTTTTTGCACGTCAGACGCACCCTCGTAAATCCGTAAGGCGCGGTTATCACGGTATAGTTCTTCCACCTTTGATCCCACAGTCACGCCGAGACCACCAAACAATTGCACAGCTTTATCAATGACATTTTGCGCACTGTCAGTGGCGTATAATTTCGCCATTGCAGCCTCACGGGTGACACGGGTTTTCTTAATATCTTTTGTCCAAGCAGACCGGTAAATCAGCAAAGCAGACGCATCTATATCAAGAGCCATTTCCGCCAATTGTGCTTGGGCAAGGGGAAGATCAGCAAGGGTTGCCCCAAACATTTTTCGAGACTTAGCACGGCCTGTGGCCTCGTCAAGTGCGCGCCTTGCAAAGCCGAGGGACGCCGCCCCTACTGTGGTGCGGAAAATATCGAGCGTGCCGAGAGCAGCGCGAAACCCTGCACCTTCACCGCCTAGCATATGTGACGCGGGTATATTACAATCCTTAAACACAAGGCGCGCCAAGGGGTGCGGGGCCATGACTTCGATGCGTTCTGCGATTGCCAAGCCGTGTGTATCCGCATCAACAATCACCGCGCTCACCCCTTTAGAGCCTTCGCCCGTGCGGGCAAATACGCAATAAAAATCAGCAATACCACCGTTGGAAATAAAGGTTTTTTCGCCGTTCAAGATATAATCATCGCCCTGTTTTTTGAGGCGCGATGTCATAGCGGCCACGTCAGAGCCTGCGTCCACTTCGGTTAAGGCAAAGGCTGCAATTTTTTCGCCCTTTGCTACAGCGGGCAAATAGGCGGATTTTTGCGCGTCATTTCCGTAGGTAGAGATCGCACCTGAACCAAGCCCCTGCATGGCAAAGGCAAAATCAGCCAAACCGCTATGATAGGCTAATGTTTCGCGAATAATTGCGAGCGAGCGTACATCAAGATTTTCTAACGCGCCGCCGTATGCCTCTGGGACACAATACCGAAGCCAGCCCCCCGCCCCCAATGCTTTAACCAATGAACGGCAGGTCTCGTCAGCGTTTTTGTGGGCGTCAGGTGCATCGACAATCGCAGGCAGGTTTGCTTCTGCCCACGCAGATAAATCAGCCGCAAGTGTGCGGTGATGATCTTCCAAGAACGGCCAATCGAGATAGGTTTTATCGCCCATTTAATTGCCCTCAAACACGGGTTTTTTCTTGGCAACAAATGCGTCATAAGCACGTTTGAAATCTTGGGTTTGCATACAAATGGCTTGGGCTTGGGCCTCTGCTTCAATGGCGGTATCGAGGCTCATATCCCATTCCATATTCAACTGGTTCTTGGTAATGGAATTGGCGAATGTTGGGCCAGATGCTATTCGTCCTGCCAGCTTTAGCGCTTCGCTGTGTAGTTCATCGGCGGTGACGATTGTAATGAAATACCCCCACCGCTCACCTTCTTCTGCGCTCATGGAACGGCCTAGAAACAACAATTCGGAAGCACGGCTTTGACCGATTATACGCGGCAACATAGCGCATGCGCCCATATCGCACCCCGCCAAACCTACGCGGTTAAACAAGAACGCGGTTTTGGCTTCTGGCGTAGCAAGGCGCATATCAGACGCCATAGAAATGATTGCGCCAGCCCCCACACTAATTCCGTCAACAGCGGCGATAATTGGCTGTGGACAGGCGCGCATGGCTTTAATCAAATCTCCAGTCATTCGGGTAAAGGCCAGCAATTCTGGCATGTCCATTTTAGTTAATGGGCCGATGATATCGTGGACATTGCCGCCAGAGCAAAAATTGCCTTCGTTGGAGCCAAACACCACGACTTTAACATCGCTCACGTAACACAAATGACGAAACACATCGCGAAGCTCTGCGTAACTCTCGAACGTCAGCGGGTTTTTTTGGGCAGGGTTATCAAGGCTAATCGTGGCGATACCGTCCTTAAATCTCCACAAAAAATGCTTTGGTTTAAAGCTCGCAGCTTTGAAACCCTGTGGGTTGAAATTTGAAGCGGTCATATGACCTCCTGTATTTTTTCTAATGCGTCCAGATTTAATTTACCAAGTAAGTGTTTTAAGCTCGCCACATCATCCTCGTCAAAACCTGAAAATATATCCCCAACCCACTTTTTATTATATTTCGCCATGTTGTGAAATAATGTCTGCCCTGCACCCGTCAAAGCATAAATCACACACCGCCTGTCATGCTCTCCCGTGCGGCGGATAACCAGACCATCTCGGACTAATTTATTGGTAACTTGCGTTGTGTTGCCGTCGCTAACAACTAACATCTTGGTCAACTCTCCTGCTTTTAAACCATCTTTGCCGCCCCGTTCAAGAGCAGATAAAACATCAAACCGTGATAATGATACGCCAAATTTTTCGTTCATACGCGCATCAACTGATTTTTTTAATACACTCACCTTGCGCAGCAACATCAACCATGCACGCAATTTATCTGTCTCCAACACGGAGTGGTCAGGCGTGGGTTGTCGCGGCGCAAGTTGGGTCACGATATACACTCCCCGCCGTCGATGACAATGGCTTGACCATTTGTTGAACCTGCACCTTCGCCGCACAGCCAAGCGACACTATCCGCGACTTCTTGCGGCGTTATCAAGCGGTTCATGGGATTGTCTTTGGTAAAGGCGCGTAATGCCTCGTCTTCACTACGCCCTGTTTTTTCCATGATGTTTCGCGCCGCAACCCGTACAATATCCGTATCGGTAAACCCTGGGCAAATCGCATTACAGGTGACACCGCTTGTGGCCATTTCAACCGCCAGCGAACGCACCAAACCAAGCGCGCCGTGCTTTGCAGCCGTGTAAGCCATTGTATAAGGATAAGCTTTTAAGGCCGCCGTTGAGGCTATAACTATAAACCGCCCAAAGCCCCGTTCCTTCATACCGGGCAGCACAGCTTGCGCGCATAAAAATGCCCCGGTCATATTGACAGCAATCATATGGTTCCACATCTCAATTGAAGTTTTTAAAGCCGGCGCGGTTTTTGCGGCTCCAGCATTATTGATAAAAATATCAATGGGGCCGTTTTGGTTTTGGGCTAACTTACATGCCTTCTCTACACTGTCCGCATTGGTAACATCCATAACAACACTATCAAATCCGCAGGCGTCAAGCCGCACTTTATTTCTGCCAGCAACAGTGATTTTATATCCGTCTTTTTGCAAGCGTTGCGCGCACGCAAGACCAATGCCAGAGCCGCCTCCTGTTATGAATACGTGCTTCTTCATTAAGAAACCAACTCCGTTAACCGCGCCATATCATCATAGCGTGTGTGAAGGTCACTGCGCTTGGCGGCTAATCTTAAATCTCTCAAATCTGCAAGAGATTGCAAAAGAACAGGTAGAGGCGGGCCACTGGCTGTGACCTGCTCCAATTCTTCTTTTGGTAGTTGCACAGATGGTTTTTCTATGAATTTTTTTACCAACATATTGTGATGTTGCGCCGCCCCGTAGCCATGTAGCTTACACACCTCAAGAAATGCTTTGGCGTTTTCTTGAAACCACGGGCGGTCATGAAACTCATCTGCCGCCTTCATAAATTCATCAAGCAATGACACCTTGGTCATGCATGTGCGCAAGCGTTTTTGGCAATCTGGCATCATGAACAGCATTTTATCAACCAAGGTTTGTGAATAACTTGCATCTTTGGCCGTGCACAGACCAAGCAACATATCAATTTCATTAATGCCTGAAAAATCACCTGCATTTGCACCCCTATATATATGTGCGCCAACGCGGTAGGGTTTGTAATAAGGCCTCACACTAAAGAAGAAGCGGTCAATATCAAGATCATCAAACAGCACTTTATTATAAACAATTACGTCTTTTAAAGCGTCCTTAGCATTGCCCAGCAAGACGGCCATGATAGGGTGTGAAATGCCAAGGGGTAGCGCACGGCTTAATGCATCAGCGGCCCGTTTATAGCCAAATATACCTCTTGTATTATAGGCCAAAAAGAAATGCTCTGACTCCAATGATGTAAAGGCTTTAATCACCCCGTCTACGGCCAAGTTATGGGTGCTGATATGGCTTGTGGCAAAGCGCGGGGTGACACCCAGTGACGCCGCCAAATGCAAGCCAAGCGCAGAGGCTTCTTTAAACGGCGATGTTGTTTCTGTGTCCGGATTGGTCAGTCCGTGACGCCGCAAAGATGCAAAGTACAAACCCAAATTTCCAAGCACATCAAAAGCACTGGCAAAGCCTGCACCTGTATTGCCCTCTTGCCCCAGCGCAACAATATGGGCATGCCCTTCGTCGCGAATTTGGGCCTTAATTTTATCACCTGTGCCCTCAACAATAGAGCGGTCTTCTAGCTCAAAATACAGATTTTCAAGCTCGGTATTCATCTGCACAAATGACGTTCTTGTCCAATTGTCAAATGCCTGAGTATGTGTAGTCACTACGATCTCCATAATTATGCTTATTTTATTTTAGTTCTAAGATATTACTTGTCAACAGCCCATGCATAGTTTTTGCGTATTTGTTTTATTATCATTTGATTTATCAATTATATTATTGTAAGCCACCATTAAGGTATTTTAGTTGGGGGTTTTACGTAATGGCTGAGCGATCATTTGCCAAAGAAGTGCAAGATTTGAAGCTTGGCACAGGTGATGTATTTCACGGTGAAGGCATTTTGGCCGTGACCAAAGCCTTGCTCCAATCTGGCGTTTCTTATGTGGGCGGTTATCAAGGCGCGCCGATTTCCCATCTTATGGACGTGTTGGCTGATGCCCAAGATATCATGCAAGACCTCGGCATTCATTTCGAGGCTAGCGCGTCCGAAGCCGCCGCCGCCGCTATGCTCGCAGCTTCTGTTAATTATCCTCTGCGCGGGGCCGTAACATGGAAATCCACCGTGGGCACAAATGTGGCATCGGACGCTCTCGCCAGTGTCGCGTCGAGCGGCGTTATCGGTGGCTGCCTTATCGTTATTGGAGAAGACTACGGCGAAGGTTCCTCCATCATGCAAGAGCGCAGCCATGCCTTTGCTATGAAATCACAAATCTGGCTCCTCGACCCTCGCCCCAATCTCACCTCTATTGTTGATATGGTGGAAATGGGTTTTGAGCTATCAGAAGCCTCTAGCACACCTGTCATGTTAGAGCTTCGCATTCGGGCCTGTCATGTCCACGGTAGTTTTATGGCCAAGGATAATGTGCGTCCAGAGTTCACCTTAAAAGACGCAATCGAAAACCCGGTGCGCGATTATGACCGTGTCGTCCTGCCGCCGTCCAATTTTAAACACGAAATTGAAAAAATCGAACAAAGATGGCCCGCTGCCGTTCAGTTTATCAAAGACAAGCATTTAAATGAATTTCTCGGTGGGCATAAAGGTAAGCAAGGCATTATTGTTCAAGGTGGGCTTTATAACACCTTAATGCGGGCCTTAAAAATTGTTGGATTGGCCGATATTTACGGCAATACGGACATTCCTATTTATTGTATGAATGTTACCTACCCCATGATTGACGACGAGATTGCAGGATTTTGCCTTGATAAAAAAGCCGTGTTAATCGTTGAAGAAGGCCAACCTGAATACTTAGAGCAAAACATCAATACCATTTTACGCCGCCGCGATATTCAAACTAAAATTTTCGGCAAAGACGTTTTGCCCATGGCGGGAGAATACACGGGACAAGTTCTGACGGAAGGGCTGCGCAAATTTTTTAAACAAAGCGCACCTAAACTTTTGGCAAAAAGCCCGAAGCCAGAAACGTCAATTTCTATAAATGACCAAGCATCCCTCACCGAGACAGTCCCTGGTCGCCCTGTTGGGTTTTGCACGGGCTGTCCAGAGCGACCTATTTTTACGGCTATGAAACTTGTGCAGCGCAAGCTTGGCGACATTCATGTCAGTTGCGATATTGGCTGTCATTTGTTTTCCATCCTGCCCCCCTTTAACATTGGCAATACCACAATGGGATATGGCCTTGGCTGGGCGGGGGCGAGTGCGCTGAATGCCAAAGCTAACAAGCGCACCATATCAATTATGGGCGACGGCGGGTTTTGGCATAACGGCCTCACCAGCGGGGTTGGCAATGCGGTATTTAACAAAACCGACAATGTATTGGTCATCGTTGATAACGGCTATAGCGCGGCCACCGGTGGACAAGATATTCTCTCGTCCCGCGCTTTTAACAAAACCAAACGCACCAATAATCCGATTTCCAAAGCCATAGCAGGGCTTGGGATAGAGTGGCAACGCTCGGTCAATACTTACGACCTTGGCGCTATGACAAAAACCCTAACCGAAGCCCTGACCACCAATGAAAAAGGGCCGAAAGTAATCCTCGCCCAAAGCGAATGCATGCTCAACCTTCAAAGACGCGAAAAACCGATCCGCAATAAAATGATAAAAGACGGCAAGCGCGTGGTGCGCTCACGTTTTGGTGTTGATCCTGAAACCTGCACGGGCGATCATGCGTGTATTCGGCTTTCGGGTTGCCCGTCCCTGACCATCAAAGACAATCCCGACCCTTTGCGCGAAGACCCGGTCGCCCATGTTAACAATGATTGTGTGGGGTGCGGCGTGTGCGGGGAAGTCACCCACGCGGCGGTTCTTTGCCCATCATTTTACCGTGCCGATTTGGTATATAACCCCAATGCATGGGATAAATTTCGGGCAGGGTTGCGAAAGTCTATAATCGGCTATTTGCAAGCGCGTAGCGATAAACGCCGCGCCAAATACAGCTTTGGAGAACTGTAATGGCCAAGCTGTCCAAAGATAAATCCATTAACATCGCCATCATCGCTATGGGCGGTCAGGGGGGCGGGGTGCTCTCCAAATGGATACTCGACATGGCCCAAGCCCAAGGCTACCTCGCCCAATATACATCTGTACCGGGTGTGGCCCAACGCACGGGCGCTACCATTTATTATATTGAACTCTTCCCCGCGCACCTCGCAGACAAGCGCAAGCAAACACCTGTGCTTGCCCTCACCCCAATCCCTGGCGATGTAGATATTGTTATCGCCTCTGAAATGATGGAATCGGGACGCGCCCTCATGCGCGGTTTCGTCAGCGGTAAAACTACACTCATTGCCTCTGACCACCGCGATTATGCTATTGTCGAAAAACAAATCATGGGGGATGGGCGGCGGGAACTTTCCAATGTGCGCGAGCTGTCCCAAAAAACAGCCGCCAAATATATCTGCTTTGATATGGACACGGCGGCGCGCAGTGCGGGTTCCGTGATTAGCTCGGTGTTGTTTGGTGCGCTTGCTGGCTCGAAAGCCCTGCCGTTTACGCGGGATATTTTTGAAAAGACCATTACAGATTCGGGCCGCGCCGTACCCGCCAATTTACGCGGATTTGCCCTTGGCTATGATAAGGCTCAAGAAAACGGTGCAGATATACCAACCGAAATAGAGCGCAAAAACGCAACCAATATTGCGCCAGCTATCGCCCCGCTCATCACCCGCATGAAAACTGATTTTCCGCCCCATGCTCATCATATGATTGCGGAAGGCCTTAAAAAGCTCGTGGATTATATGGATGTCAAATATGCCCATCTTTATCTTGACCGTTTAAGTGAATTTACGAAACGCGACAGCGACAAACAAGACTGGCGGCTGACCAAAGACATGGCCCGTTACCTCGCCTTGGCCATGAGTTATGATGATATTATTCGCGTGGCCGACCTCAAAACCCGCAGCGTCCGCTTTACCAATTTCAGGGCGGAAGTGAAAGCAGACACAAACCAAATCGTACATGTGTCTGAATATATGCACCCGCGCCTAGAAGAAATTTGCGACATACTCCCAACAGGGCTTGGCCGCGCCGTGCAAAAAATGACGTTTTTAAATGTGTTCTTCGGTAAAGGGCGGCGCATATCAACGACAAAATTACGTGGGTTTTTGCTGCTAAACTTCCTTGGTAAGCGCAAACATATGCGCCGAAAAAGCCTGCGTTTTCACGCGGAAACAGGGCGCATCAACACATGGATGGACACAGTGAAATCAGTTGCCGTTACTGATTATAACCTCGCTTGCGAGCTTGCAGGCCTGCAAAGATTGGTAAAAGGCTACGGCGATACCCATGCACGCGGACTCGTGAATATCAAAATGATTATGGGGGCATATGATGGTTTCAATGCACAAAAAAATGCAGCAGCGCATGTAAAGGCTTTAAAGATTGCCGCTCTTAAAGACGAGGAAGGGACCGCACTTTCCAAAGCTTTGCAAGCCCTACACCCCCATGCACACGCGGCAGAGTAATATAACTATATTTCCCACGACCTAATCTATTTCCTTTTTGTAAGAATCATTTATAGACATAAGGGACGAAGGGCATGCGTTGAGCAATTTATAAAATATAGGAAAAGAATATGAAATTTTTTGTCGATAGTGCCGACCTCAAACAAATCGAAATGTTAAACGATATTGGTCTTGTGGACGGCGTGACTACCAATCCGTCCATCATTGCCAAATCTGGTCGTGATTTTAAGCAGGTTATTGCGGAAATTTGCGCCCTCGTTGAAGGCCCCGTCAGTGCCGAAGTTGTGGCAATGGACGCGGAAAACATGATCGCGGAAGGACGTGAGCTGCGTAAAATCGCGGATAATATTTGTGTGAAACTCCCCTTGACCTTAGACGGTCTTAAAGCCTGTAAAACCTTGTCTGGCGAAGGCGCGTCCACCAATGTCACCTTATGCTTTTCTGCCAATCAAGCATTGCTGGCGGCCAAATGCGGCGCGTCATTTATCTCTCCCTTTATTGGGCGTTTGGACGATATCACCCAAGACGGCATTGAACTGATCGAAGACATTCGGATGATTTATGATAATTACGGCTATGAGACTGAAATTCTCGCCGCCTCCATCCGCAATGTAAACCACATCAAAGAATGCGCATTGGTCGGGGCCGACGTTATTACCTCCCCGCCAGATGTGATCCGCAAATTGGCCGCCCACCCCTTAACCGACCAAGGCCTTGCCGCCTTTATGAAAGATTGGGAGAAAACAGGCCAGTCTATTTTATAACCATAGTTCGTCTTAAATTTTAGTAAGAATATGTGATGCGGGCTTGCACAGCTCGCATAACAGCTTAAATTCTGGCTAACACATAATTTAAGGAGCCCACGTGAAACAATCTTTCTTAAGCAAAGCAGCCCCCATTGCAATTTTAAGCGCAGCTTTGCTGTTGATCCCCGCAGCCAACGCCCAAGTGCGCTGGCCACTGGCTGGCGGCACAAATGGGCAAGCCATGAGCATTGACCCTTCTCGCGGGGTTTTGACCCTTGCGCCATTGCTAGACAAAACAACACCAGCCGTTGTCAATATTTCCGTAGCTTCAACCGTAAAAATGCGGGCAAATGGTTTTGCGGGCGGTGAAGAATTTTTTGAACGGTTTTTTGGACAACGCGGCCTTAACCCCAACCAACGTCCACCCAGCCAAGATAAAGGCGATGATAACAGCAATGAACGCACCCAGCGCAGTGCAGGTTCAGGCGTCATAATCAATGCGGCTAAGGGATATATCCTGACCAATCACCACGTCATTGATAAAGCCGATAAAATCACCATTACTTTGAAAGATAGACGCACCGCCACCGCCACTGTGGTCGGTAGCGATGCAGGCACGGACGTTGCGCTGTTAAAAATTGACCTGCGCGGACTTACCGACGTGACATTGGCAAATTCCGAGCACGTCAAAGTTGGCGATTTCGTTATTGCCATTGGCAATTCATTTGGCATTGGTCAATCGGTGACAACTGGCATTGTTAGTGCCCTTGGCCGTTCAACATTTAGCCAAGATAAATACCAAGATTATATCCAAACGGACGCCGCCATTAATCAAGGCAATTCTGGGGGTGCACTGCTGAACTCCAAAGGCGAGCTTGTTGGCATGAATACGGCCATTTTATCGCGCTCTGGTGGTTCCAACGGCATTGGTTTTGCCGTGCCCACCAATATGATTACCAATATTATGGATCAATTAATCGCTTACGGCGAAGTGCGCCGAGGGCGCATTGGTGTGACCATTCAAAACATCACGCCAGAGCTTATGGTCGCCATGAAACTGGACGATACCAAGGGCGCATTGGTGGCCCAAGTAAGCCCCGATAGCCCCGCCGAAAAAGCAGGCCTTAAGAGCGGTGATGTGATTGTCGCCTTTAACAATATTGATATCCTCGATTCAAGTGATATTCGCAATGCGGTTGGTCTTGTGGAGCGCGGACAAAAAGCCCGCATATCTTACGTGCGCGGTGGTAAACGCTACAACACAAAAATTGGTATCGAGAAAGCACCCGACACTGAAGAAATCGTTGAAACAGATACAACTGACCCTATAAACCCAGCAAGTTATGATGCATTTGACGGCGCTAGCTTTGGTAATATTCCCGATGATAGCGAGGTAAGCGGCGGCAAAAAAGGCGTAGTTATCACAGCCATCAAACGTGGTTCGGACGCCTATGATGCAGGCCTGCGCAAAGGCGATATCATTCGCGCCATTAATAATAAAAATATCAACAATCTGTCCAGTTTTAAATCCGAGATCGCTCGCAAAAAAGGCTCATTGTTTTTAACAGTGCAGCGCGGACGCGCACAAACTTTTATCGCCGTTCGGTAAACTTATTTACCAAATATGCGTCGCCACGCACGGTATTCACATGCCATGAAATTTTGGTTCCAACTTGTTACCCAAACTATAGCGATTATGGACGGCACAAAGGTGAGAATTTCTGTTATTTTTTCAGGCGTGCCCTGTGCTTCCAAAAACTCTGGTCCGACAAATAACCACACAGTTGCAGCTATCACCACAATGAGCATTTTCAATATCTTGTTCATTTTTCTTCTCCTTTTACGTCTTCAAATATATCTTCGATTGCCCGCTCAAACAGACGGGCAATTTTAAATGCCAGTGGCAGGGATGGATCATACCGCCCCTTCTCGATGGCATTGACGGTTTGGCGCGACACGTCTAACTTTTCGCCCAATACGGTTTGGCTCCAATCACGTTCAGCCCGCAATACTTTCAAAATATTTTTCATGAACAGCCACCTTTAAGCCCTGCTTTTTTTGTCAAGATTAAAGACGCGATCCCGTAAATAAAACCCTGGGCCCATGAAAAATTATGTCAAGGAAGCTTTCCATTATATCAATGGTGCTTTCCCCTTCCAATCACAGAAAATTGTGTGACGCGTGATAAATTTTCCGCTAAACAGGTGAAATGAACATGGAAATCAACATATTAAATCCTCGAAAGTTTCAAGACCCTGACGTCACCGCCACAGGTGAAAAACGTGCGTCTGTATATTTTAAAAACCTCAAAACACTTTGGTTTTTTACGGGATCGCTTTGCAATATCGAATGTTTGAATTGCTATATAAAAAGCTCGCCCACGGCGGATCATTTTGTCTACCTGACCCCTGAGGACATGGCCCCTTATCTGGACGAGGTCGACGCCCTTGGATACGGGAAAATAGAAATCGCCTTTACAGGGGGGGAGCCTTATATGAACCCGCACATAATACGTCTCTCGAAAATGGCCTTAGAGCGTGGACATAACCTGCTTGTCTTGACCAATGCCATGCGCCCGATGATGCGCCCGCGTGTGCAAGAGGGTTTACTGGCGTTACAGCAAAAATACGGCAATGCCATGACATTGCGCATAAGCCTCGATCATTACGGCGAAAAACTGCACGATAAAGAACGCGGATTAGGGAGCTTTGACAGTGCCGTAAAAGGCCTGAATTGGTTATCCACAAACGGCTTTCAACTTAATCTTGCAGGGCGCACCATTTGGGACGAAGACGAAAATTCGTCGCGGCGTGGTTATGCAAATCTTATAACCGCACATCAGTGGAGCATTGATACACACAGCACAAAAACGCTGGTCTTGTTTCCTGAAATGGACGCGGCAGCAGATGTACCTGAAATCACTACGACTTGTTGGGGTATTTTAGGCGTGTCGCCTGACGATATCATGTGTTCAAACGCCCGCATGATTGTGCGGCGTAAAGGTGCAAAATCCGCCAGTGTTCTCGCCTGCACTTTGCTCTGGGACGATGACCAGTTTGAACTTGGCCAAACATTGGAAGGCGCACGCGAACCCGTAAAACTGAACCACCCCCACTGTGCCAAATTCTGCGTACTTGGCGGGGCAAGTTGCTCTGCTTAATACTAACGCGCGGTTTCCAATTCCCCCATTGTTTCTTTTAGAAACTTATCAAGGCCAACAAAAAACGTCTCTCTATTTTTCTGGTCTGATAAAAAATGATCTTCATCTTTAAAAGACATTGATGTAACTTTTACTGAACTTTTCTTGAGCGCAGAACGCATGCGCGTAAATTGGTCATAATGAACACGTTGGTCCAATTTTCCGTGCGCAAGAAACAAAGGCACAGCCAATTCTGTAGCCCTCTTTACGGGAGAGTTTTCTTTTATAGCATGTTTGTCTTCAAACCCTTTCAGCACAAAATTCTTCGCACTTATATTTCCAAATCTGTATTTCTTTATATCACTGACCATATCCTTCAAATCAGTAACCCCCGCCATAGACACTGCGCATGCATAAAGATCAGGGTTTTTTATTGCCCCCATGAGTGCCGCATACCCACCATATGACCAACCTGCAACACACATGCGTTTTGGATCTGCGTAGCCTTTGTTAATAAGCCAACGCGCACCGTCTTCGACATCTTCTTGCATCAACACCCAATTTTCACGCCCCGCCTCTTTAAAGGTTTTTCCATATCCTTCAGAACCCCTAAAATTCATCTGCAAAACGGCAAACCCTCGTGATACAAAAAACTGACTAAAATAATCAAACCTTTTTGACGTACGCGCATAAGGACCCCCATGCGGCAATATAACGAAGGGCAGGTTTTTTAACTGTGCAGTACTTGTCACAGAAACAGGCAATGTAACATAAGCAGGAATTTTAAATCCGTCCCGGGCCGTATAGGTCACACTCATGACCTCACCCATTTCTGCCGTGGGTAGTTTTGGGCGAATTGACGTTAGACGGGTAAGATTATTCGTTTTTGTATTCATCATCATTAATGCCCCTGGATCATAGGCACTTGATAATTTGAACAGCACAATCTCGCCATTTTGCGATTGATCGACGAAATCAACGCTATAGCCTTTGTATTTCGCGCGCATTTGGTCAAGCACGGATTCGTATTTCCCAAATAATTTTGTTTCTGTGGTATCTGCCACAAATTGCGCACCAACAATGCTTTTCCCGTCCGAACTGTAAACAAGGCCGCCCGCATCATAGTCCTCATTATGAAATAATTTGCGTACTATTTTTTTAGCTTTCAAGCTATAAACATAAAGCCCAACAGTGTCTTTTCCTTGGTATGAACCGATAACCAATTCATTAGGATCAGACGTAAATCCGTAAATATCTGCATTCTTTGCAAGTCCAGAAAAGGTGTCTGCATTTCTCCACTTCTTTCCGTCTGCATCCCTAATAATCAAATACCATTTTTCAGAATTACTGTCATATAGGCCTTGTCCTATTCGCGGTTCTCCGCGCAAATCTGTGTACCATTTTTGTATTTTTTCCTGGCCTCGCTTAACGCTTGTATAATACCCCGTTGCCACATTGACCTTTTTAATATCTGGCGCAAATGCGTTGCTGTCAGAAAAACTCATCAAAATATTATCAGGGTCGTCTTCTAAAAAATCGACCACGACATTATTAAATTGCCTGAATATGTCTCTTGACCTTACGAGGTAACGCCCTCTTTTATTTTTTATATTATAAGTATATATATACCCTTCAGTGATGGGTGTTGTCCTCACTTTGCTACTCTGCCAAATACTGACAAGTAATTGCTCATTATTGGCCCATTTTACCCATTCTGGCTTCACGCCTTTTTCCAAACGCATCGTACCTAGGCTTTTAATACTGGCGCCATCTATTTTGTAAATCTTCACACCATATGTCCCGTCTAAGTTTAAAAAAACCGCAATGTGCTTGGCATCAGGGGATATAGCGGCGTCATAAGCATTTGGCAGGGTGCCAAAACTTTCTGGCGCAGGGGCTGAACTGGCAATGTGCCAAGGCAATATGCTAACTGCTACCATAAAAATATAGATTAAATACCGCATGTTGTTCCCCCTTATTACAAGCCTAGGTACACGCACAACTTGACCATGTAAAGGGCATTATGTATATCCTAACTTGTGAAATGCTTAGACAGCCGCAGTCCTTGAGCTTGGTAGTGAGAACCGTTTTGGCCGTAGAGATCAACTGGCGCTTTTACGAGTTTTTCGAAGTTTAATTTGGCAACCGCTTGACCGTGACGCAACATGAAGGGGACATCGCGGCCCCGTACTTCTAGCACAGCCCGTGCCCCTGCTCCGCCTGCTTCTGATATGCCAAAGCCTGGGTCAAAAAACCCTGCATAATGAGCGCGAAACTCGCCTATTTCTGGCGCAATCGGGGCCATTTCAGCAGCTTGGTTTTTGGGAATTTGCACGGATTCTTTTGAGGCTAAAATGTAAAATTCATTCGGGTCTAAAATCAGCAAACCATCTGGCGCGGTTAAAGGTTCCCAAAAATCGAGGGCCTTATGCCCTGCAATTTTTGACAAATCCACTACACCACTATGGCGCCGCGCCCGCCAGCCAATAATACCGTCACTCCCCATGCCTTGCAGGTCAATGCTGACGGTCTCGGAATGTGTAATATTTTCTGCGCCAGCGCGAAAACGTATCTGCACCAATTTATCACCGGGGCGCGCCAATACGGAGAATGTGCGCGGAGCAATTTCCACATAAAGCGGGCCTGTATAGCCGTTTGGAATACTCTCGAACTGCTCTGCATTATCAGAAATAACCCGCGTAAACACATCAAGCCTACCCGTTGAGCTTTTCGGGTTGGCATGGGCTGAAATACCGTCAGGCAGATTAAGCTGCTCTTGGAGGGGGACAAGATATACACATCCCGTTTCTAAAACCGCACCGCCGCTTAAATCTATTGTGTGCATAACCAGATGTTCATCAAGGCAGTCTGCAATTGTGCGCGCAGACCCTGGCAAGAAACTTGCCCGCAAGCGGTAAGCGGTCGTGCCAAGCCGTAAATCCAATGAGGCAGGTTGCACTTGACCTTCCATCAATGCGGTATCTGAAGATATATGGCCAGCCTTGCATAAACCCTCAATATCTTGCTTGGGCAATATGCCTGTGCCTGTGTCTGTTCCTGTGGTTTGGTAAGGTCGCGATTCTGTGTTCATGAATACTTTCTAACAGAGCCCCGCCCAAGTGAATAGACATGATTTCTCGTAACGCTTGCATGAAATGCAGATAAATCGCTCGCCCTACTGGTTTATTTGCTTGCGCCTTTCCGTTGATTACGTCATTGAAAGATATAACACCAATATATTATATAATATGGTGAGAAAATGGGTGGACGCAGGATGTATGAAAGCAGAACACGAGACGTTATCGTACGCGTCGAACCTGAATTTCTAAACGAGCAATCCTCCCACGAAGACAACCGCTATATCTGGGCCTACACCGTTGAAATCGAAAACAAAAGCGAAGAAGACTTGCAAGTGGTCAAACGGTTTTGGCGCATTGCCGACCGCAATGGACAAGTACAAGAGGTTAGCGGCGAAGGCGTAGTTGGCGAAACACCAACCTTAAAACCTGGCGAAACTTTCCGCTATACATCTGGCGCGCCCTTGGCTGCTCCGTCTGGCATGATGATGGGCAGTTACGGCATGAAAACCTTGGGCGGTGAGCATTATGATGTTGATATCCCCGCCTTTTCCCTCGACAGCCCTTTCGAGCCACGCAACTTAAACTAAACCTCAATTAAACTTAAATAAAATCCTGAACATCGGGAATGCGGCCAAAAGCAATTTTACTCCCCGCATACCCCCCTGGCGGTTCAATATATGTGCCAAGGCTGATACATGTGCGCGAATAATGGCTATTTAGTCCGTCCACGAGCACGCTAATGTCTTCCCAACGCTTTCTATTTGCCCGTATATTATGCGTTTCCAATAAATCTTCACAGCGCAAATCGTGCGCAACCAAGCCGTATAAACATACGGCAACTTGAATGGGCGTACCCCATGCCTGTCCCTGCCAAACCTGTGCAAGCATGTCTTCAAGGGCCATCAAAAAACTCTGGTCATCAATAGAAGGAATGGTCAGTTTTCGGACTTGCTTTCGTTTGGTGCTGTCTTTGAAACCCACATGTATAGAGACATAACTCGCCGCAAATTTTTGCCTGCGCAAACGCCGCCCTGCCTTGACCAACAACAGACGCGCACAATGTCTAACACCTTCAATATTGCGCCAATCGGGTGATAATATACGGCCATGCCCAAACATATTACGCGTGGTCTCAGCCCTTTCTGTGCGGTAGCCGTGCAGCCCTGCCCACAACCGCTCCCCTTCAACACTGTGCCAAAGTGCTCGCATTTGCTTGCCGCTTAACCCCAACAATTGCCGCACCGACACAATGCCTGCGCGCGCCAAACGGGTTTTCATGCGTCGTCCTATGCCAGGAATATCGCCTATATTTAGGCCATATAACATATGGGGTAAATCCTGCGGGTGCAGGCACACCAGACCATTTGGCTTTTCCATTTCTGCGGCAATTTTTGCCAAGAGCTGATTGGGGCCAAAACCAATAGACGGGGTGATAAATGGGCCAATATCAGCGGCAAGATTATCTCGTATCTCCACCGCTAACCGCAACCAATCTTGGCGTTCATTTTCCATCAGGCGGCATTCCACCTCATCAATTGACCACACTTTATGAATGGGTAGGCTACGCCCAACCGATTTTAAAATTTTGTGATGCATAGCAATATAGACATCGTGGCGAGCAATGGCGGCAGGAAAATCAGGGTATGTCGCCCGTACATCAATGAGGCACGCACCGCGCCCAATTCCCAATGCTTTTGCTTCCCTACTGACAGCGATAAAACCAGAATACAAACTATCGAGCGGCAATACACCCATGGGACGATTTCTATAAGCGGGTACAAGCTGTTGTTCAACAGAGGCAAAGAAGCTATCAAAATCAATATAAAGCGTTTCAATGTCCGTTGGTTTGCGCATCGCTCAACATAGAACATAAAGAGAACATATGCAAGTCGTAGAATGAGCAAAATGTGAACACGCCAATAGGCGGCGCAGAAAAATCCTCGACCGATTGCTGTAATCTCAAACCTTTAAAACAAGGCAGTCCGCGTGGCTCCGACATTGCTGGATACCTGTGAGCTCGCCGCCGTCGGTCAGGCGGAATAAGGCGGGGATGCGCGACTGTTCATAATTAAAAAACCAAGGTGTTTCTCGGGAGACCAAAGCCACGCGGCAGTGTCATTTTTTATACGTTCAGAAGCTTGCTTAACTTGACAAACTTCCCGCAACGGCCCTCGGAGCTCGCCCCACGACGCAGATATATTGGCATGTAAACCTCCAACACATCAACGCAGACACCTCCCCCACCTCAAACCTACACTAGCCTGATGCCTGTGATGGGGGCACGATTGCAATATAGTTTAAGTAGCGATGGCATGGATAAGATTTATAAAACGTAAAAAAAACTGTCATCCCGGACGTGATCCGGGATGACATATGTGGTAGACTAAATTACGAACTTCGCACTATACCCCCATCTTCGGAACAGAGATTTAATGGTTTTCCTCACCCCACTTGTGGGGAAAGAATAAGGTGGGAGAGGCGAGGGTAGGATTTTTGTTGTATTATCTTCTGTTATGGGCAATGCCTATACCATGCCAGATTTAAGACCTGTATTATTTGTTGTTGGCCTGATGATCGCAGCCCTTGGGGTGATTATGTTTATCCCTATGGCGGTTGATTTGGCCTACGGCGATGAAAGCTGGCAAGCTTTTGCCACCTCGGGTTTTCTCACCAGCTTACTGGGGGTTATCATGGCTTTGGCCAGTTACGCTCCCAAAGCCAATTTGCGTGCACGAGGTGCTTTTTTGCTGACCACATTTTCGTGGGTCGCCCTCTCGGTCTTTGCAGCCCTCCCCCTGTTTATCGCCTCCATTGGTCTCGGCGTTACCGATGCATTGTTTGAAGCCGTTTCAGGCATTACAACAACGGGGGCCACGGTGATAACGGGTCTGGACGACGTGCCTAAAGGTATTTTACTATGGCGCGCGATTTTACAATGGATTGGCGGCATTGGTATTATTGTTACCGCCATGGCGATCCTGCCCATGCTCAATGTGGGCGGTATGCAATTGTTTCGCCTAGAAAGCTCTGATATGGGCGAGAAAATACTGCCCAAAGCCGCCAGTCTTGCGGTGGCCATCAGCCTGATTTATTTAACCCTGACAATACTATGCGCCGTTGGATACGGCTATGTGGGCATGAATGCCTTTGACGCCATTGCTCACGCCATGACAACAATTTCCACAGGCGGATATTCTACTTCGGACGCATCCCTTGGCGGGTTTATGGACGACGGAGCCGATTTGGTGGCCATTGCCTTTATGCTCGCAGGAGCTTTGCCATTTGGTGTCTATCTACTTGGTTGGCAAAAGAATTTTAAATTGGCTTTTTCTGACCCGCAAATGCGCGGTTTTTTTATTGTCGTGATTACGCTTATCGTCATTATCACCTATTATCTCTGGAACCAAAGCGTCGCAACGGGTAGCCAAGCTCTGCGCCTAAGTGCTTTTAACGTAGTCTCTATTGTCACGGGCACGGGTTATGCCACAGCTGATTATAATGCATGGGGGCCATTTGCCGTTGCCGCATTTTTCGTCTTTATGTTTATTGGTGGCTGCGCGGGATCAACGGCATGCTCAATAAAAATATTTCGCTACCAAGTCGCCTTTGAAGCCATGCGCGCTTATTTGTTTAAAATGCCGAGGCGCAACGCCGTTGTCCCCATGCGCTACGGCGGCAAACCCCTGCCAAACTCTGTTGTCTATTCAGTAATGGGATTTTTCTTTTTGTTTTTTACCTGTTTTTCCCTCAGTGCCATCTTGCTCTCCATGCTCGGGCTTGACCCGATGACCGCGTGGTCAGGGGCCGCCAGCGCTATTGCCAATGTTGGCCCTGGCCTCGGCGACGTTATCGGGCCGTCAGGCACATATAAAACCCTGCCAGACAGTGCAAAATGGATATTGATGGTCAGCATGCTTATAGGCCGCTTGGAAATCATTACGGCTTTGGTGTTATTCACACCGTCTTTTTGGCGTGCTTAAATATCGTCTTGGGTGAAAATATAATCCGTGCCGCAGTATTCGCAATTGGCCGTAATTTTACCGTCTTGCATCATCTCTGCAATAGCCGCCTCATCAAAACTTTTTAAGGTATTTTGTAAGCGTTCTTTTGAACACGAACACTTGGCATATATATTTTTAGGATCCAAACGCTGCACGCCTTGCTCGTGAAACAAACGATATAGAAGATTATCAGATGACAAATCTGGGTCTAAAATCTCTGCGTCACTCAAGGTTCCCATAATCGCCTTTGACGTATTCCATGCGTCAGTTTCGTCACCGCGTGCATCGTCTGCGGCAATGCGTTGCACCATAATACCGCCGCCCCGCCAACGTGGAGCCTCGCCTGGTAATTGGTGTTGACCAACGGCGAGTTTAACCCGCGTTGGGATTTGCTCACTTTGGGCAAAGTAATGCTCGGCGCAATCGCCAAGGGACGCACCTTCTATGGCCGACAAACCCTGATAGCGGTCCATATCCTTGCCTTGGTCAATGGTCATGGCAAATGTCCCGCCGCCCATAAGCGTTGTGGCGTCAGGGTTTGGGTTACCTTTTAATATGCGGGTCAGTGAAGCTTGGTCAAACCGTGCATAAGCCCGCACATTTCCGCCCGTTGTGCATTCCGCAATCAGCATAGAAATAGCACCTTCATTGGTTCCGTGTGCTTGCACAAATAAGCGACCTTCAAATTTTAAAGAACGGGCAACAAGGGCCGATATCAAAACCGCTTCTCCGAGGATACGCGCAACAGCTTGCGGATAATCCCCGTGGCCAATGGCTAGGTCGAGCGCGTCGCCCAGACGAATAATCCGTCCACGCACACTGCCCGCGCCAATGTGTACTGCTGCTGTTTGGTTGTCATGCATGATATTCTCTTTAAGCGTTCAAACAATATGTCAAAATTGTTTTTTGGGCGTGCAGTCTATTTTCTGCTTCTGTAAACACCAAAGACTGTGGCCCGTCAATCACCCCGGCACTGACCTCTTCGCCCCTATGGGCAGGCAAGCAATGCAAGAACAAAGCATCAGGGGCCGCACAAGACATAAGGCTTTCATTGACTTGCCAATCCGCTAGGTCGCGCAAGCGTTTATCGGTGTCCATATCCCCCATAGACACCCACGTATCGGCAATCACTACATCTGTCCCCGCACACGCCTTCACAGGGTTTTGTATAATGTCTATACGCCCCCCCGCACTGCGCGCACGCTCTATATCCATGCTTCGTAGTTGATAATTTTCAGGGCAAGACAGCACCAATCTATAACCAAACTTTGCTGCCCCGTTAACGAAACTCATCGCTACATTATTACCGTCACCCACCCATGTTATGGATAGGTTTTTCAAATCACGGCCTTGCTCTTCCAAAGTGAGTAAATCTGCCATGATTTGGCAGGGGTGATTGTAATCGGTCAGGCCGTTAATCACAGGTACATGCGCGCTTTTGGCAAGAGCTAGCAGTGTCGCGTGAGAATTAGCCCGTAACATGATCCCGTCAACAAAACGTGACAACACCCGGGCCGTGTCCTCTATAGTTTCCCCCCGCCCCAATTGCATATCGTGCGATGTTGCCGTGATGCTAGAACCACCAAGCTGGCGCATGGCCATATCAAATGAAAACCGTGTACGGGTCGAGCTTTTTTCAAATAAAAGAGCAAGAGTATACCCGCGCAAAGGCGCGTCATGATCGTGTTTACCTTTTGAATACCCACTGCGGGCTTTCTTACGTGCATGAGCCGCGTCCAAAATCGCTCGCAATTCACTGGACGGAATATCTGCAAGCGATAAAAAATGTTTAGACGGCAAAGTCATCCATATCTTTCGCTTGTGTGAACACAGTGTCCAGCACAGCAATAGCTTCGCGAACATGCTCTTCTGTCAAAATTAGCGGCGGAACCATGCGCAAAACATTATCACCAGCATTGCCAACCAATAAATTATGATCGCGGGCGAGGTTGCGCACATCAAGAGCCTTCTTTTTAAGCTTCATACCGCACAGCAAGCCCTTACCGCGCACTTCGTCGACCACATCAGGATGCGCGTCTTTTAAGGCTGCAAATTGTTGATTGAGGTAATTGCCCATCTTCTCCACATTGGCCAATAGCTGCGGGTCGGTGAGTTCGTCAAATACAGCGTTAGCAACCGCCATAGCCAAAGGCCCACCGCCATATGTTGAACCGTGCGTACCGATTACCATGCCAGCCGCTGCGCGCTCCGTTGCCAAACATGCGCCCATTGGAAAACCGCCGCCCATGCCCTTGGCTACAGCCATAACATCAGGATCAGCTTCGCCGTCGGCCCATTGGTGGGCGAATAATTTACCCGTACGCCCTGCGCCGCACTGCACTTCGTCATAGATCAACAACAAACCGTGCTCATCACATAAAGCCCGCACGTCTTTTAAAAATTGAACAGGGAGCGGGCGCACACCGCCTTCGCCTTGCACAGGTTCAAGTAAAATCGCCGCTGTGTTTTTATTAATTGCATTTTTAATGGCGTCAAAATCACCAAATGGCAAATTGGTAAAGCCGGGCATTTGGGGGCCAAAACCTTCCATATATTTTGGATTGCCGCCGGCATTAATCGTCGCAATTGTGCGGCCATGAAATGCGCCAGTGCAGGTCAAGATTTCGTAACGCTCCGTATTGCCTTCAACAAATTGGCAACGCCGCGCTGTCTTAATGGCCGTTTCCACGGCTTCTGCACCAGAATTGGTAAAAAATACTTTGTCAGCAAATGTTGCGGCGCAGTATTTATCTGCCAATTCAAATTGTGCAGGCACGCGGTACATTGCAGACAAATGCCATAGCTTGTCGGCCTGATCTTTGAGAGCATTAACAAGTGAGGGACGGCTATGCCCTAAACAATTCACGGCAATTCCTGCAATAAAATCTAAGTATTTATCGCCGTTTTCCGTATACAGATACATGCCCTCTCCGCGGACAAATTCTTGCGCGGGCGGCGCGTAGCAATTATAAATATGATCGTTTGCAGACATGGTGTTTCCCTTCACAATATGCTTGATTTACGCTTTTAAACGCCAACCTTTTTTCAAAACAAAAAGACAGATAATAAATAAAATAATATTCAAAATACTCGTATACACGACGCCAATCATAACGTCCCCATCAGCGCTTCCTAAAAATCCGTAGCGAAACCCGTCAATAAAATAAAAAAGCGGGTTTGCAAGCGATATTTTTTGCATCAATGGCGGCAAGCTTTGAATATGATAAAATGTGCCTGATAAAAAACTAAGTGGCAGGATAACAAATTGACTTATCACCGCCAATTGGTCAAATTTTTCCGCCCAAATACCCGCTAACAAACCAACCATAGCCAAAGCCAGAGCCGCCGAAAGGCCAAAATAAGCAACTGCCCAATAATGCACTGGCCAAAGCACCGCAAACATCGACAGCACGATTGTCGTCACCACAGCAACGATCAGGCCTCTTGTAACGGCGGCACTTATATATCCCACCGCAAGTTCCAGATAAGACAATGGCGGCATTAACACATCAATGATACTGCCCATAACCTTGCCCGTAATAATCGACGAGGACGAATTGGCTGAAGCATTGTTTAAAATACCCAGCATAATAAGGCCTGGGATGAGAAACCGCGTAAATTCTGCTGCGCCGCCAGCCCTGTTTTCTGCAAAGGCGACAACAAAAACGGTCATATATAAAAGATTTGAAACCACGGGAGCCACGAGCGTTTGCGGGCCAACTTTCATGAACCGCCGCACTTCTTTTTTATAAAGCGTCCACAGCCCAAGCCAATTCACCCGACCAAATGTGCGCGCTTGGTTCATCCCAGCCGGGGTAAAGATTTCAGGGTTTTTAGAACTTGGCATCGCTGTCGTACCTACCAGCATAAAGAACGTATTACATTACGGCTCTATCATGGGAAAACGGCAAGGCCAACCCGAAAAGAAATTCCTTTTATCACAATATGTTTAACACCACATATAGATATCTGTGGATAGTTAAAACGCCTATCTTGTATCTAAGTTAAAATCATATACAACATATTGAGGTAAGATACCAAATATACTAAAGAATATACTAACAAACACTATATTTAGTATTTTGCATCGTTTTTGCGCAAATATGCGCCTATACATAGGGGAATGACAATGGCTTGGACAGATGAACGTGTGGCAATACTGACAAAATTATGGGCCGACAATCTCAGTGCCAGTCAAGTCGCCAAAATACTCGGCGGCGTAACCCGCAACGCCGTTATTGGCAAGGTACACAGACTTGGACTTTCAGGTCGTGTCAGAGCTGCAAAGCCAGCGAAGCGTGCGCCACGCCAAACAACTGCGAAAGCCCGCACAACCACACCAAGTGCGCCGCGATTGCCGCGCCGCGTTACCTTACCTTCAGCCCCTGTGCCTATGGAGGCTAAAAAACTACCCAGCGGAGAATTTGCAACCATCATGACGATTACAGATCATATGTGTAAATGGCCACTTGGCGATCCTGCAACTCCGAATTTTCGGTTTTGCGGACGCGGCACGGACAAAGGCGTGCCTTACTGTACGGCACATTCGCAAGTGGCCTACCAGCCTGCGCGCAGACGTGGGGCACCCACTCGTCGCATCGTCGCGCCCTCACACCGCCGCGCATTGCGGTAATATCATCCATAAAAACTGCATTATTGAAATTTTTTTGCACACTCACCTTGCGGCTCACTGTATCGTATAAGTTTTTTGCAATATTATCGTTTTTCAATAATTAAATATTGACTCTCGCTAAAACATAGCTATGAATGCTATACAAAGGAGAGGCACAGTGCGGCACGGTATAACATCATTATTATTAACTGTAAGCATCAGCGTTTTGTCAGGCTGTGCGAGCATGAATGCCAAGCAGCTTGGCCTTGGGGTAACAGATGCAAGCGCAAATATACCGCAAGTTCCTGTCAACATGCAAACTGGCGACCAAAGCTGGGCTGTATTGTCACAAAACCGCTTGCCGTCTACCAGTTGGATTGCTGATTTTAACGATTCCATGCTCAGCGCGCTTGTCCAAGAAGCTATGAATGCCAATACAGATGTACGCGGCGCGGCGGCGCGTCTTGCGGCTGCTGAAGCCAATGCAAAATCATCACGCTCGGCCCTATACCCCTCGGTTGGGCTAAGTGGAAATGCAACACGAAATGAAAGCATTAGCGGGCGCATTCCTGGCAGCAGCTCCTTTAGCTTGGGTAGTAATGTGAGCTGGGAAGTTGATATGTGGGGCCGCCTGCGCAATCAAGCTGATGCTGGCGATATCGACGCGCAAGCATCAAGTGCGGATTATGCAGGGACGCGTCTGGCTATTGCTGGCGCCACAACACAAACATGGTTTAACTTGATAGAGGCCCGCCTGCAAACGGACTTGGCTATACGTAATGTCGCCACCCAAGAGCGCGCCTTACGCCTCACCAAAAGACGATTTGACGGTGGTATATCAGGCTCATCAGATTACCGCCTAGCGCGCTCTGCTCTTGCCAATGCCAATGCCAACCTCGCAGCGCGCAAGCAAATTCAAAACTCTACGACAAGGCGGTTAGAGGTATTGCTGCGCCGCTATCCTGAAGACGCTCTTGTCACGCGAGAAACCTTGCCTGCATTACCCCCGCTTAGCGGCGCAGGCGCACCTGCGGATATTTTTCTGCGCCGCCCAGACCTGCTAGCTGCAGAACGCCGTATGAAAGCGGCGGGTGTACGAGTTGATATTTCAAAAAAGAATTTACTGCCTCGCCTGACCTTAACCGGCAATGCGGGGTCAAATGGCGGTTCTTTGACGCGCCTGTTTAGCTTAAACGCACTTGCCGCCTCGCTTACAAGTGGTTTGACTGCACCCGTATTCCAAGGCGGCGCACTCAAAGCAGATGTTGCCAGAAATGAAGCTATTTTACAGCAACAAATAGAGAGTTATGCTGGCATTGCTTTAACGGCTTATAGCGAAGTAGAAGACGCACTTGATTCAGAGGGTTTGCTTGCGGAGCGCGAAGCTGCCTTGGCAATTTCACTAGACGAAGCGCAAAAAGCAGAAGAGCGGCTTGAGCAAAGGTTTAGTGAAGGTCTGGCCAGTATCTTACAATTGCTAGACGCCCAATCACGGCGCATAAATACAGAAGGGCAATTGATCTCTGCCCGCAAGGAGAGGCTTGCAAATCGAGTGAGACTACATTTAGCGCTGGGCGGCGGTGTATATGGCCAAGAATTGGCAAGAGAAAAATTACCAAAGCCAGCATTAAGCTTGCCAAAATTTGCAACCCTTGCCGCAATGCCTTAAGGCATTGGTGGCAGGGATCGATACGAAATGAAAACACAGTGTTGCAAACCAACCATGTGTTAGTGTAGTTGAGGGACACTAAAATGAACACAAATGTTACACAAACAAAAATGAAACTACGTACAAAAATTGTACGTATTCTCGTACCCGTTTTTATTATTTTCTTGTTTATTCTGTTCAGCTCTGCGCTCAAAGGTTTAAAGAAAGAACCTGAAATTAAAAAAAGAACCACACCTATTTTAGCAGTTATGGCCACACCCGCTGTATCTGATGCCGTGCAATTATCTGTAACTGTACAAGGCGAAACAAGCCCGCGTACTGAAATTGACCTTGTGCCTGAAGTGGCTGGGAAAGTTGTTTATGTTTCCCCAAAATTTCTAAGTGGTGGGCTGTTTGCAAAAGGCGATGTATTATACCGTATAGAAGACGCTGATTATCAAGTCGCTATCACCCGCGCCAATGCTGCCATCGCCCGCGCCCAACAAGTGCTTATTCGCGAACAAGCAGAAGGCGACATTGCGAGGCAAGATTGGGACGACTTAGGTCAAGGTCAAGCGTCTGACCTGACATTGCGCAAACCGCAATTGCTAGAAGCACAGGCAAATTTACAGTCCATGCAAGCCGATTTGGAAAACGCCCAAATTCGTCTTACCCGTACAGAGGTTAAAGCGCCCTTTAATGGACGTGTACGCGAAAAACTGGTTGATCTTGGTCAATATGTAAATCCTGGTTCCAAGCTTGGGCGTATTTTTTCAACCGACATTGCCGAAGTTAGTCTGGCTTTAAGCGACGCGGATTTAAGCAAGTTGGATATTCCAATCGCCTATGTTGCCAAATCACGTAACACGGCCCCAAAAGTGCGTTTAAGTACAATTATTGGCGGGCAAGAGCGTGTGTGGCAAGGACGTATTATGCGAACAGCCGCCACTTATGACACCCAAACACGCTCGCTATTTGCCATTGCCGAAGTTGTTGATCCTTACGGCAAAGGCTCAACCAAAGACGGGTATCCAATCGCACCAGGTCTATTTGTAGACGCGCAAATCACAGGTAAAACATTGGAAAATGTTATTGTCATTCCCCGTGATGGCTTGCGACCAGAAAACAAAATTTATATTGTCGACACAGACGGCATTGCCCATAGCCGAGACGCGCAAGTTTTGGATACAGACCCCAACCGCGCTGTTTTAAGGAGCGGTGTAAAAGTTGGGGAATATGTAATTTTATCACCGCTTGAGAAATCACAAATCAGCCTGAAATTTAAAGCTCTTGATGTGAATGATCCTAACACTGTCTTGGTTGAACCAAAAGTAGAAAAACGAAAAGAAGACCCTATTCTCAGTAAAAAAGAATTACGTCAAAAGCATATGAAAGAGAAAATCGCCTTAAAGAAAAAGCAACGAACAGAAGTGCAAAAGGCAAAACGACAGAGAGCTGAAGCAAAAGGCAAAAAATCCGCAAATACTAAAGGGGCAAAACAATGAGAGGTTTAGTTGCGTGGTGGGCCAAAAATACTGTTGCTGCAAATCTATTGATGGTTGCCATCCTTCTGATGGGCATTGTTGGGTTTAACAAGTTAGAACGTGAATTTTTCCCGACAATCACTGTCAACGGCATGTCGGTTAATGTTGGGTGGCAAGGCGCATCGCCCACTGATGTTGAAGAACAACTTATCACCCGTATTGAAGACGCAGTCACTGGGATTGACGGTATTGATTACATCGAATCATCAGCTCGTGAAGGCGGTGGTACGGTTAATATCCGCACAAAAGTGCGCGCTGATTATGATAAGCTTCTTGACGAAGTTAAAGTGCGCGTTGACGGTATCAATAATTTACCTCCAGACAGTTTCCGCCCAACCGTGCACAGATGGGACGCCCGCGCGGATTATATGTATATGGCCATACACGGCGAAATGGACCGATTAGAATTACAACGCCTGACCAATGATATTCGCGACGAAATGGCCAAGCTAACGGGCGGCGAACTTGTCGAAGACCTCTCGAAGCTCGACGAGGAAGTCACCATTGAAATCAGTGAAGTGGATTTGCGGCGGTACGGCCTCACCTTCCAACAAGTCGCCAGCGCCATTTCTGGCAACTCAGTGAATTTATCAGCAGGTACGGTTGAGACCAGTAGCGGTAATTTACAAATGAAGGCGCGCAACCTTGCCAATACCAAAGCACAGTTTGAAAATATTATTATCCGCCAAGCTCAAAACGGCGGCAAAGTTTACCTCAAAGATATAGCCCACATTATTGACCGGTTTGAGGATGTGGATTTTCGCGCCACATATAATGGGAAAACGGCAACCATGCTCCGCCTTGTTACGCCGGATACGATTAATGTAACCAAAGCGGGCAAGGCGTTTCGGAAATATATAGAAGAGAAAAACAAAGAGCTCCCGCCTGGCGTTGAACTATCCATGTGGTTTGACGGCTCGACTGTGTTTGATGCGCGCATGGACCTGATAGGTAGCAATGCGCTTATGGGTATGGTTTTTGTATTAATCATCCTTGTTTTATTCTTGCGCCCCGCCGTTGCATTTTGGGTCACTGTGGGCATTTTGGTGTCCTTTTCAGGTGCGGTTGCCATCATGCCTTATCTGGGCGTGAGCTTAAATATGATCTCAACCTTTGCCATATTATTGGTGATCGGGATTGTTGTTGATGACGCTATTGTGGTGGGGGAAAGTATACATTTTCATGTGGAGCACGGAATCTCTGGTGAAAAAGGTGCGATTGCAGGAACCAATATGGTGGTTAAACCTGTGTTCTTTGCCGTTATCACAACCATTATGACCTTCATGCCGTGGATGATGCTCTCTGGGCCTATGGTTGCCGTCACCAGCCAGATTACATTGGTGGTTATTGCCGCTCTGGTGTTCTCCCTTATTGAAGCCTTTTTTATTCTGCCTGCACATTTGGCCCATCTCAAACCCATGAAGCCAGTAAATGAGCTTGGCCGTTTTTCTCGTTTCCAACGAAAGTTGGCAGATGGTCTCCTCCATTTTGCCAAAACATATTTTAGACCATTTGCTGCTATGGTGATTAAATTTCGCTACGCGACATTTGCTTTCTTTATTGGCATGATGGTTTTATCCTTTGGCATTATTGGTGCAGGCCTCGCCAAAGTTGAAATGTTCAACAATCCAGAAGGCGATATGATCCAAGCTTCTATCAGCTTCCCAGAAGGCACGAGCTTTGAGCGGGTCGTGCAAGTCAAAGAAAAAATGGACGTTGCCATTGACGAGCTTAATAAAAATGCCAAAGAAGATTTTGGTGTAGATTTTGATCTGATTACGGCACCAGGTGGATTTGCGACTTCTAACCGCGTACAATTCTTTTTAGGCCTGGCCAAGACGGAGCTGCGTACCAATGTGTCGTCCAAAAAAATATCAGAAAAACTAGAAGAATATCTCGGCCCTATTCCCGATGCCTACCGTGTGCAATTAAGCGCCGACCAAGGCTTTAGTGCAGGCGGGCGCGGTGTAAGCTTTGGCGTCACTTCAAATGAACCACAAGCTCTCTCTCTTGCAACCAAGGCGCTTAAAGCACAACTCGACAGTTACGGTTCTGTGACCCGCACATATGACAGTTTGGAAAGCTCGGCCCAAGAAATGCGCTTTACCTTAAAACCAGGTGCAGAACGCTACGGTATTTCTTTATCGGATGTTACCAGACAAGTCCGCGAAGCTTTCTTTGGCCGCGAAGTACAACGCCTCCCTCGAAACGGCGAAGATGTGCGCGTGGTACTGCGTTATCCAGAAGCAGCGAGAGACTCAATTGATAGCCTTAAGCAACTGCGCATTCGCGCGGCCAATGGTGTCGAAGTGCCCCTATATTCTATAGCAGATGTTTCCTTTGCGCCAGGTGTCAGCCGTATTTCACGGCGTGACCGTAAACGCACTGTGCGTGTCGGTGCGCGGGTCGTCGGTGGCCCCGAAGCTATTGCTCAAATTAGAGAGGACATGGACGAGAACTTCTTCCCTACATGGGAAGCACAACATCCAAATGCATCAAGGCTTGTGGTTGATGACGACGATATGGAAAAAACATTTAAGTCCGAGCTTGTATTATTTTTTATGATCGTGCTCGCCATGATGTACGGCCTGCTGGCCATTGCCTTTAAATCCTACGCGCAACCGCTTCTCATTATGATCGCTATTCCCTTTGCCTTTGTCGGCATGGTATTTGGCACGATGGTCATGGATGTACCTATGGGCATGATGTCAATATTTGGATTTTTTGCCGCCGCAGGGGTGGCCGTGAATGACAATCTCGTGCTGATAGATTATATTAACCGCTTGCGGGCAAAAGGCGTCGGTGCTTACCAATCGGTTCTCGATGCATGTGTGGCACGTTTTAGGCCTATCTTGCTCACTTCGGTTACAACATTTGTTGGCATCATGCCGATGTTATACGAAAAATCTGTGCAAGCAGAATTCTTAAAGCCTCTTGTTGTCGCTTTGGCATTCGGCGTTTTATTTGACTTTTTCTTAACATTAATCCTCGTCCCTGCTATGTACGGCATGGGTGTTGATATAAAACGATTTGCAAAAGGGTTATGGTCAGGTGTAAAACAACCAAGCTTTGGTTCGACCTATGATCCAGAATTAGCCGTCGTATTAGAGGGCTTTGATGCTGACGAAATTAAAAACGAAAACGGGACAAGCATACCAACACAAAGTACGGCCCCAGCAGAATAACAATTAGAACTAAACCCATCAAAGGAGAGTATGATGAAAATGAGAAACCTAATTGTGCCAAGTATATTGGCACTCACACTTGGCGCAGGCCTAAATGCATGTGGTGCTAAAGACACGGCAACGAAAGAAGTCGTCAAAGCCGTGAAGACTGTGGCGCAAAAACCAGAACTTGGCTCCTTTGGTATTGCCGTCAATTACATCGATCAATCCGTAAAACCTGGTGATGATTTTTTCCAACACGTCAATGGGTTATGGCTAAAAAATACGGAAATACCCGCCGATAAATCTCGCTATGGTTCTTTCAATGCATTGGCTGACCGTTCCGAAGCCCGCGTAAAAGCTATTATTGAAGAAGCCTCAAAAACCAGCGCGGCTAAAGGTTCGCCTGAACAAAAAATCGGCGATTTATACGCCGCCTATATGGACCAAGACGCCATTGAAGCCAACGGCTTTGCCCCTATGAAAGCGGATATGGCAAAAATCGCTGCCTTGCGTAGTCATAAGGAAATTGCCGCCATGATGGGCGATCCGTCTATGGCCGTAAATAGTATTGTTGGTGGGTTTGTCGGTGTGGATTCCAAAGACACTGAAAATTATATCGTTTATGTGACGCAATCTGGGCTGGGTATGCCAAACCGTGGTTATTATCTGGATACAGATGAAAAATCTGTTGATCTACGTGCTAAATACATAACCTACCTCAAAGCCATGCTCGGTGCGAGCGGCGCGGATAATCTTGAAGCGCGGGCACAAGCGGTTATGGGTTTTGAAACTGCAATTGCCAAAACTCATTGGACACCCACAAAACGTCGCAATCGTGATCTCACTTACAATAAAATGACAATGGCCGAAGTCATTGCCTTGGCACCAGGTTTTGATTGGCAAGCCATGGCCGACGCAGGAAATATCGGCAATCAAAAGTCAATTGTTGTCCGCGAAACAGACGCACTACAAGGCTCAGCAAAAGTTTTCGGGGCGACACCTCTAAATGTACTTAAAGACTATCTTGCCATACATCAGGTCGGAAGCAGATCAGGGTATTTGCCAAAAGCCATTGATGAGGCCAGCTTTGCATTTTACGGCAAAGCGCTACGCGGCACAAAAGTACAACGTGCACGTTGGAAGCGCGGTGTTGGTCAAGTGAGCGGTACATTGGGTGAAGTGATTGGGCAAGTATATGTCAAACGTCATTTCAAACAAGAAGCCAAAAACCAGATGGACGACCTCGTTGAAAATTTACGCGGTGCTTTTAAGGAAGGCATCGATAATTTGGAATGGATGAGCCCGTCAACCAAAGTTGAAGCCCAAGATAAACTGGCAAAATTTTATCCAAAAATTGGCTATCCAAAAACATGGAAAGATTATTCCAAACTACATGTGAACCGCAATGACCTTATTGGTACGGTAATAAGCGCACAGATATGGGGCTGGAATAATATGATCGCAGACCTTGGCAAAGAAATTGACCGGGAAAGATTTGGCATGACGCCACAAACCGTCAATGCTTATTATAACCCAAGCCTCAATGAAATTGTATTCCCGGCGGCTATTTTACAAGCACCTTTCTTTGATCCAAGTGCAGACGCGGCTGTAAATTACGGCGGTATTGGCGCAGTTATCGGGCACGAAATGGGCCACGGGTTTGACGACCAAGGTGCAAAATCAGATGGCAATGGTAATCAACGTGATTGGTGGACAGATTCAGATAAAGCCGCATTTAAAGTCAAAACCAATGCACTTGTGGCACAATACGATAAATTTGAGCCACTCGAAGGCCTGCACGTCAATGGTAAATTGACCCTTGGCGAAAACATTGGCGACCTTACGGGTATTACCATGGCCTATGCAGCTTATAAAAAATCTTTAAATGGAAAAGTCGCACCTGTAATTGACGGCTATACTGGCGATCAAAGATTTTTCTTATCATATGGTCAAATATGGCAAGCCAAATCTCGCGATAAAGCTCTGCGCAACCAAGTGAAAACCGATCCTCATAGCCCAGGTACATACCGTGCCAACGGCATTGTGCGAAATTTCGATGCTTGGTACGAAGCCTTTGATGTGCAACCTGGTGACGCTTTATATCTTGCGCCAGAAAAGCGCGTAAAAATCTGGTAAGCAGGTTATATTGAGATAAAAACCCGCGAGTATTGCTCGCGGGTTTTTTTATGCACTAATTTATGGAGATGAACTGAGTGCGGCCAGCATAGCTTTTGTCCGGCCAGACAGCGTGAGATCACAGGCACTAATCTGTGTATAGCGCCGCCGTAATTTACCCGGTAATTTTCCGAGTCCGCCAAAATGGTGTTCACCAAAATTTTCACACCCATCATATATTTTACTTAGCCGCGCCCTTGTCCCCGCAAGGGCGAAAAATCCAGAGGTTACCTTTATGTCTATATTTGCATAGTGGCGTTTATAACCATCCATGCCTTCCCCAAGATCAATACGGTCATAGCCAAGTTTCCTCGCCTCATCGATCAAACCTTCTAATAACTGAATACCAGGTGCGAGATGTTGGCACTCATTATTATAGGCAACCATCCAGCTGTGGAACGTTGTCCCGTCAGTGAGGCCCATATCAATGGCAGCCAAAGTGTCGCCAAAATACAGGGCGTGCATATCGGCGCGCAAAGATGCATCCCCATCCCTTTGCCATAACTGGCGTAATAATGCCTGCGTCCAATCAACAGACAAAACATCATACTTACCAGTTTCCAAAAATTTTTGTTGCTTCCACGTAATCAGTTGTTCAAATACGGTTTGATCTTTGCAAGAAAATACAAATTTTCTTGCACCTAATTCTTCTGCCTTGCGCATGCGTCGCCGTGTGCTTTTTAAGTGGCGACGATAACTAGAGCTTTGTTCTGTTCGCCAATTTTCAACCCCGTCAACTATATCCAAAACCGTACAGGGAATTTCGTCGCGGGTATGAACATGGGCGCCTCTCATAGGCGCAATACATGCCGTAAAATGAAAAACATCAATATTTGCACGGCGCAAACAGTCCGCTAAATCAAAGGTTACGTCTTCACGTGTTTTTTGCGCGCAAATAACCCCGTGATAATCTGTCATAGGCGCGCCAATTGGCCGCGCAGAGCCTATTTTCCCATTGGTTTTGCGTTTGGCCTGAAAGGGCAAAAACCCAATATTTTCATCCCCATTTGAAATAACAAGTACATATACATCTGGGCAAATTTCGTCCAATAACAAAGTATATTCAATATGGAAATACGGGCTATATAACGCCGCATTTTGTTGGTGAAATTCTTCCCAATTCGATTTTTGCTTTGGGGACAAAGCACTGGGTTTTAAAATATTTACGCTATAATCTGCCACACACAAACCCTGTATCTCTCCAAGAAAGGCCTAGACTAGCAGGATTTTGTGAAAACGGGCTTAACGGGCGGGCACAGCAGAATTAATTAAATTAAGTGGTAATGATGTGGTATCTTTGGTTTGACGCACAACAATGCGCGACTGAATATCGGACACAAGCGAGATCGACAGTAAAGTATCACGCAAAAACGTGTCATATGTATGCATGTCTTTCGTCACAATCCGTAGCATAAAATCTACGGCCCCTGTAACAACGGCGCATTGCACCACTTCTGGCATGGATTGTACGGCACGCTCGAACTTTTCCATATTTTCTTTATTGGGCAAAGCCAATTTGACAGCCACAAAAACTTCAAAATCAAGGCCCAGTTTTTTCCGTGATAACCGAGTCACCCGTTGCTTGATAATCCCCAATTCTTCCATACGTTTAATTCGCCGCCAACAAGGAGACGAAGAAAGACCAACCCGCTCAGAAATGTCTGAAACCGACAGGGCTGCATCATTTTGAATTTCATACAAAATTTTCGCATCTATATTATCAATTTTTGTAGACAAAATATCCCCCAATATAGCAATTAATAAGAATTATTTTCCTTTAAATAGCGAATACGCGGCATCTTTGCAAACACAAATGCAATTTTGTCAGGTAAATATTACCATTATCTTTAATTTGTGCTAAGCAAGCGACACCAACACTCACCTCGGATGCATATATGGCCCCTCAAAAAAATACACATACGCCAAATATCTCAAAACTATTTGTCCCAGAACCCCCTTACCGCCCAGGGGATACGCCTGATTTTTCACATATTAAAGTCCCTGCCAAGCACAGCCCTATACGGCCTGACCCCATGGTGGATGCATATGACACGGAACCTCAAGCCGTAGGTTTAATCCGTGTGCTCAAACTCGACGGCACGGCTATGGGGGATTGGAACCCTAAATTAGACGCAGATACATTACGTGAGGGCCTCCGCCATATGATGCTTACACGGTGTGTTGATGAGCGCATGTTTTCTATGCAACGTCAGGGGAAAATGTCCTTTTATATGAAAAGCACTGGTGAAGAAGCCATTTCAGTAGCAAGCGCTATGGCCCTACGCACATCAGACATGGTGTTTCCTACTTACCGCCAACAAGGGATTCTCATGGCGAGAGGATGGCCTTTAAAAGAACTCATGTGCCAATGTTTATCCAATGCGGGTGACAAGCTTGATGGTCGATCCATTCCCGTATTATATTCTGTGAGAGATCATAGTTTTTTCTCTATATCAGGAAACCTTGGAACCCAGATGATACAGGCTGTTGGTTGGGGCATGGCGTGCGCTTATAAAGGCAGTGACGATATCGCCGTTGCTTTTACTGGCGAGGGCGCGACAGCGGAAGGTGATTTTCATTATGCCCTCAATTTTGCCTCGACCTACCGCGCCCCCGTAATTTTAAACATCGTCAACAATCAATGGGCCATTTCTAGTTTTCAAGGCATTGCCGCTGGACAAAGTAAATCTTTTGCCATTCGCGGTATTGGCTTTGGCTTGGCCTCACTGCGTGTTGACGGCAATGATTTCCTCGCCGTATATGCAGCGACCAAATGGGCCGCAGAACGGGCAAGACGCGGCGGCGGGGCCACAGTGATCGAACATTTTACCTACCGCAAAGAAGGGCACTCAACCTCTGATGATCCAACAAAATACCGCCCCAAAACCGAACCAGATGTCTGGCCATTTGGCGATCCTATTGACAGGCTAGCCGCGCATCTTACCGCAATGGGCGAATGGGACGAAACCCGCCACGCAGCCCTGCGTAAAGAGCTCACCATACAAGTACGTGAAAGTTATAAAGAGGCCGAAGCTCTCGGCACACTCGCATCCCCCTCCAAGATAAATCCTGCTAGTATGTTTGAAGAAGTGTTTGAAGACGTCCCCGCGCACTTACGGCGGCAACGCCAAGAATTGGGAATTTAGACATGGCCCAAATGAATATGATAGAGGCCATACGTTCGGCCCTTGACGTCAAGCTTTCCCAAGACCCAGATGTGCTGATTTTTGGCGAAGATGTCGGTTATTTTGGCGGAGTATTTCGCTGTACGGCAGGCCTGCAAGAAAAGCATGGCCTAACCCGTGTATTTGACGCCCCCATTTCTGAAGGCGGGATTATCGGCGCGGCAGTGGGCATGGCGGCTTTTGGCTTGCGCCCCGTTGTTGAAATTCAATTCGCCGATTATATCTACCCTGGTTACGACCAGATATGCTCAGAGGCTGCCCGCTTGCGTTACCGCTCTGCCGGCGAATTTACCGCCCCCCTTACTATCCGTACACCTGTTGGCGGCGGCATTCACGGCGGGCAAACCCATTCCCAAAGCCCCGAGGCCTTATTCACCCATATTTCTGGCCTTAAAACCGTCATTCCGTCCAATCCCTACGACGCCAAAGGCCTTCTGATAAAAGCCATTGAAGACAATGACCCCGTATTATTTCTAGAACCCAAGCGGCTGTACAATGGTCTGTTTGACGGCGACCACGACAAACCTGCCGTTAGCTGGGCAGGGCACGAGTTGGGCGAAGTGCCTGAAGGCCACTATACGGTTGATTTTGAAAGCGCACGCCAAATAGAACAAGGCAACGACCTTACCATACTTGCTTACGGTACAATGGTATGGGTTGCCCAGACTTCTGCCAAAGCTGCTGGCGTAGACGCCGACATTCTAGATTTACGCTCCCTCATGCCGCTTGATTTAGATTCCATAGTGACATCTGTCACAAAAACAGGACGCTGCCTTGTGTTGCACGAAGCCACCCGTACATCTGGTTTTGGCGCGGAGCTGATCGCAGAAATTCAACAGCATTGCTTTTACGCACTCGAAACCCCTATTGTGCGCGTGACAGGGTGGGATACCCCCTACCCGCATGCACTGGAATGGGAGTATTTCCCGGGCCAAAAACGCGTCACCGCTGCCATACAAAAAATAATGGAGGACTAATGTCCGAATATATATTTAAAATGCCAGACATCGGCGAAGGCGTGGTTGAGGCTGAAATTACCGCGTGGCACATCAAGGTCGGGCAAATGGTCGAAGAAGATATGCCCGTCGCAGACGCCATGACCGATAAAGCCACGGTAGAACTTACTGCGCCTGTTAGCGGCAAGGTATTAAGCGTTGGCTGTGCCGAAGGCGAAATCATGGCTATTGGTGGTAGTCTAGTGGTGTTTCAAACAGACGGAGACGCGCCTGCCCCCAAGGAAAAACCAAAACAGGAGGCCAAAACCCCTGCGCCAACCTCTGTGTCCAAGAAACAAGCTCCCATACCAATGCCCAAATCAATGCCTTCGTCAAAACCTGAACCAGCATTCTCTGCTGGCCCAAAACCTCTTGCCTCGCCTGCGGTGCGCAAAGCAGCGCTCGATCAAAATATTGACCTAACCCATGTTACCCCCAGTGGTAAAGCGGGCCAAATCACCCATGAAGACCTACACGCCTATATTACCAATGGCGGCACAAGTGCGCCAACAGGCTATGCAAAAAACATTGGCGTGACAGAAATAAAAGTTGTGGGCATGCGCCGCATTATTTCCGAGCGCATGAGCGCGTCTAAAAAACACATCCCGCATTTTTCCTATGTAGAAGCCGTTGATATGACGGCACTTGAAGACTTGCGCGCTCACCTGAATAAGACACGCAAAGACAGCCAACCCAAGCTCACCCTCATTCCGTTTTTCATGCGCGCTATTGCCAAAGGCGCCGCGCTCTGGCCGCAATGCAATGCCACATTTGACGACGAAGCAGGCATTATCAGCCAGCACCACGGCGTGCATATCGGCATGGCTGCACAAACCCCAAATGGCCTTATGGTTCCTGTGGTCAAACACGTTGAAAGTCTTGATATTTGGCAATTGGCCAGCGAAGTGGCGCGCTTAGGCGAGACGGCAAAATCTGGCAGTATTGCCGCATCAGAACTCAACGGCGGAACGATCACCCTCACCTCACTTGGCACGCTCGGCGGCGTTGTGACAACCCCTGTTATTAACCGCCCAGAAGTTGGTATAATAGGCCCCAACAAAATCGTACCGACCCCTGTTGTCAAAGACGGGCAAATTACCGTACGCAAAATGATGAATATTTCGTCTAGCTTTGACCACCGCGTTGTTGACGGTTTGCACGCTGCCCAGTTGATCGGCTATATCAAGGGATTGTTTGAACATCCCGCAACATTGTTTATGGACTAAAATATGGGCGATACTTTAACATGCGATGTACTTGTGGTTGGTTCTGGCCCTGGGGGTTATGTAGCCGCCATTCGCGCTGGGCAACTTGGCCTTGATACTGTGCTGGTCGAAAGCGGGCGGCTTGGCGGCACATGTCTAATCCGTGGCTGTATTCCCTCCAAAGCCCTCATCGAAGCGGCGGGTAAATTTGAAGACGCCGTACATAATGCAGGCGGCGCATCTGAAATTGGACTATCTGCACAAAAACCAACACTTGATTTTAAAAAAACTATCGCTTGGAAAGACGGTATTACCGACCGTTTAAGTACGGGTGTTGCGGGCTTGTTAAAAGCGGCAGGCGTACGCGTCGTCACAGGTTGGGCCAAATTTGAAAATGCCAAAACCTGCACAGTCGGCGATAAAAAGATCAAGGCTAATAATGTAATTCTTGCCAATGGCTCAACAGAAATTGAACTGCCAGATTTACCATTTAGCGGCCCCGTTATTTCGTCCACAGACGCGCTTGACCTTAAAAATATACCACAAACACTTGCCGTCATCGGGGCAGGTTATATCGGTTTGGAGCTTGGCACAGCTTATGCCAAACTTGGATCACAAGTCACATTCATCGAAGCTGGGCCACGCATATTACCAGGCTTTGACAAGCGTCTCACGGCCCCGATTACCAAATGGCTCAAAGATCATAAAGTCACTGTGCACACCAAAAGCTTTGCAAAGTCCGCCGCCAGTAAAGGCGACCAACACACCCTTACCTACACAGATAAAACGGGCGCAAATGTAAAACTACAAGCAGATAAAATCCTTGTCACAGTCGGGCGCAAACCTTGCACCCAAGGCTGGGGACTGGAAAATATGGCCATTGATATGGGCGGTGTATTTATCAAAGTGGACGATCAATGCCGCACATCTATGGGCGGTGTATATGCCATTGGCGATCTTGTCGGCGAACCTATGTTGGCCCATAAAGCCAGTGCCCAAGGCGAAATGGTTGCAGAAATTCTGGCAGGTCACAAACGTACATTTAACCCAAATGCTATTCCCGCCATATGCTTCACAGACCCAGAAATCATCAGCGTAGGCGTCACACCTGAGCAAGCCAAGGAACAAAAACTGGATGTCGTAATAGGCAAGTTTCCATGGGCCGCCAATGGCCGTGCACTTACAACGGGTACAGCAGACGGCGGCGGCTTTGTGCGGGTGTTGGCTTTAAAGGGTACAGGCCGCATTATCGGCATACAAGCCGTGGGCCGCCATATTTCCGAATTGTCAGGGGAGTTCATTTTGGCCATTGAAATGAACGCAACACTAGAAGACTTGGCAGGAACCATCCACGCCCATCCCAGCCTAAGCGAGGCCGTTATGGAGGCCAGCTTCACAGCCCTTGGTCGCCCACTACACTCCACGTAATTTTCCCACATTCTTAAGTAAATTTTCCTTGGCAGGTCTGAAAAATTGGCCTATAGCAACGCACTGTTTAACAAAACCATGACCTCGGTAAAACATGCCGCATGTTTTGAAGATGGTGGGGTAGCTCAGTTGGTTAGAGCGCAGGACTCATAATCCTGAGGTCGAGAGTTCAAGTCTCTCTCCCACCACCACTAGCACTTTGAAATTATTGATTATTATATTTTTTAATTGTGCTCAAACGAATAGAATTTCTCTCTAGTAAGCATATAGTAAGCACAAACTATATTCGAATTATTTCGTAGCAGGTGGACGTACACACAACACCATCGGCATTTAATCTGCTAGAAACTGTATTTTCAACAAACTCTCTTTCCTCAACAGTAGCCTCAGTGTAATTACTATAAGTGAGATGTGACAAAATTGCATCCCGTGGCCCCGCGTGTTTCAAGAAAGGATTTTCTAGAGTACTGGATATATCCTGTGTTTGAACACTAAACACCTTCTTGCTAAGGCCTTGAAGGATTTTGTGACTCTTCAAAACCCGCGCATGGAATGTGGGAGCAGTCTCTTTCCATAATGTAGTAAAGATAGAATCAGCACGATCTAAGACAATAAATATAGGTAACCCCTGAGGTGCTTTTTCTAATAATATAGTTAGATTGGATAGCTCTTCAATCAAATAAAGCACATGCGCAATAATAACAACATCACAGTGATGCATTAATTCGACTACAGAATCATCACTCAGGCGGTGCTGCTTAAAAATGAAATTACAATATTCGCGATCAGAATCCCCAAATAGGGCTTTAGAGTCATTTAATAACTCTACGTCTGGGTCAACAAGAAGCATTTTTTCTATAGAGCGACCACCCTCTAATAAAAATTGTTTAGCAAGCAGGGCATCTCCACAACCCAAATCTAACATTGTTAGACTTGGTTTATCATTAGGCCAAAAAGACGAATTCATTATGGTCGTTGCTGTAACTTTATTTTCATTAGAGTTGCGTCTAAACTCCTTCCAAGAGGATACATACACATCACTAGGCCACTGCTTTCTTGTCATAATTACATCACTCTTTTAGGCTGAATGGGCTATATGAAACGTCCTCATCAAAAACATCAACACTCTCTATTCTTTTTAGAGTTCTAACAGCCCAATAAGTAAATGGGGTAGCAACTATTTCATATAATGTTTTTAAAACAAATCCCGTTAGTGCAATTAGCATGACTTGCTTAAAAGAGAAAATACCTACAAAAGCTATGAGATTAAAAATTATAGAATCCGCCCCTTCACCAACTATAGTCGACCCAATAGTTCTTTGCCATAAATGCTGCCCTTTACTTTTAATTTTCATCTTTGACATCGTCCAAGCATTCAAGAAAGAACCGACTAGATACGCGATGAATGAAGCAAATGTTATGCGCGGAACAAGACCAAGAAGGCTTTCAAACTGTTCCTGCTTATCCCAGAATGGAGCTGGTTGTAGTTTAGTCGCAATGACATATAAAATTGCCATGAGGGCAAGACAAAAGAATCCTCCCCATATAACTTGCCGTGCTTTTTTGTATCCATACACCTCTACTAACACATCATTGATAATATAGCTTATCGGAAAACAAATGATTGCGGCGGGAATGGCTAATGAGCCTATACTTATTATTTTTACCGCTATTGTATTAGATATTATTAATGTTGCTACGTATAACATTGCCACATAGTGAAACATCTTGAAATTTTTATTTATCACATCGTTCATCTGATTTGCCCTCCAACTAAAACCTGTTCTGCACTAACTACCTCTAAATACTCATCTAAAATATCACGAATGAAATATGGATCGTAAATTTTATGTTGTGCATCTCTAACCCATTTGGGTGTTAATTCTGATAAATAATGGTCTTCAGCCTCAAGGCTCTCTCTATGATCAACAAAATACCCAACAGCATCATTTCCTTTTGGGTTAAATATACAAATTGGGAGCCTTCCAAAGGGTGGTGTCCAAACATTTACAATGATATTTTTTGAGTTATTCACTTCTATTATTTCGTTCTTAATCTCCTGATCTTCTTTTGAATCAAAAGCCTTAGAATTTCTTAGATGTTTAAATAAGTTAACCCAAAAATTCTCAGCAACTTTTTTATCATCAAGGATCATGAATATGTACTTCGCATCAATAAAGTATTCTTCCCCATCCAGTTTAGATACTAAGCCAGTTTTTTTTGCTAAAATATCTGTTAACTCTGATGCCATCGGAGTATTAAAAAGCTCGGCTGGTTCATCCGTCACAATAAACAACTCGCTTGCTGAGTTTGATCGTTTTAAAAAATCACTAACCGCTTCACCAGAACCAGAAAATACGTGTTTTTCAGATTTTAGATCCTCAAACGCTCTCTCCAAACGCTCAATTAATGATTCCAAATCAACATTTTCACGGACACGCTTTGCTATAGAATCGTATATTGCATCTCGTAATTTAATTGAGATTGGGCGACTATACTTTTCATTTGCTGGCTTTAAAACTTGATTTATATAAGCTTTCATACTGCCAATTTTTCGATGCTCAAAAGATGGCTCAAGCAATAATGCTTCTGCTAAATTTTTTTGTGATGCAAACAGCGCTCTGTTTTTTAATCCTAATTTTTCAACAAATAAAATTTGCTGAGGACTCACATAATTACTCATAACAATCCCTACTCAATATATTTTGTATACTCATAGCTGATTGCGGATATAAATGTCAAGTTAACATATAGTTATGATTTAATATGCTTTTTAAATGATTATTATTTGTTGATTTGTTTTACATTGTAATGTACCAAGCGCATAGCACGTCGATATCCAGGATGTGTGAGGTTAGGTGAGCTAACCGAAAAAGCTCCCACACGGCGATCAAATAGAACAGTGAACCGTGGGGAGCTTCGGATTAGACGACAATGGTATGTCGCCTGCTCAAGAGCGAGACAATGTCCAGCCCTATTAGAGGATGTAAAGATGATTAAGCGAACATTCAAGGCCTTTGAGCTGTTAAAAGCTCTTGCCGAGGTTGTTGTAAAGCTTACGCCGTTGCTTGCGCAACGAATTGCTATACCAGCAATAGGCAGTACAGCAACTTGGTTCACAACACACGAAGCAATATTATCATGTAGCTTCGCGGTTATCACGTTATTACTTGCCTTTCGACACAAGTAATACTTTGTGGCGGTCATATTGGCCGCCACTTCAACTTCTGCAATTATAATATCACATTGAATAGATTATACAATAGTCCTAAACTCGAGATTGTTATAGGAATGATATAGTGCTGAGTATATAGTCACCTATCATGTTTGATTTGCTACTAGATAATACAGGGTTACACTCAGCCGCAAGATGCCTTGATGGCTCTAACCTTCAGAATGATGACCTGCTAGGTTTACTGAATTTTGCATCACAAATTGTTTTTTCAGATTCGATTCGGCTCTCTACATACGAATCCACGGGAGTTAGTGAACGTACAGATGAAATATTGGATTTTCTTACAAAGTTTGAAAAAAATACCCAAGAACCGGTTATATCGAAATTGGAGAGACCATCTTCGTATTATCATCAATGTGCAAAAAAAGTTGCAGATGATCTCGCAGATGAACTTGCTGTCGGAATGTCGTTTGACAGCGCATCTCTGTTTAAAACATCTATTCTACAATCTGCTCCAGAAAGAATTTCTGCCATAACTAACCAAACCAATATGCTTAAACGATTCAGGTCTCTAAATGCAAAAGGTCGTGAAACATTAATAGCAAAAACCAGAGAAACCAAGGCTGGTGAAATACCAGTCTATGCAGCATTGAAATCTCATAAACTTTTTGAACAAGTCTGTGAGTTCCAGAAAAATAATCACTGGAACGTAGCTCATACTTTTTTTCTTAGTCACGTCGTTCGCTACCGGCTATACCAAGAAATTGCATCTCAATGCGATAATCACACTCAAATAGAGCCAGTGTATTCACCCTCGTATTCTCGAGGCATAATAATGAAAACTCTGAACAATGAAAATCCACCTCTCAATTTACCAAATGAAATTTCGAATGAATTAGATAAATTACGCACCAGTTTAATAGGTTCCAGTCTAGGTATCAATTCAATAGCCGTTGCACTAATCACTTCATCAAAGGGTGATCCAAAAGGAATCATAGAAAAAGCTTTTGAGTTAAATATTGAAACAAAATTTCTTCGCAATGAATTGAGAGCCTTGATCCCTACAGAAAATTATCGTGGAAAATCCACGACGCTTACTACTCGACGCATCATAACATCTACCGTAAAAGAATTTAACGAGTACCTCGGTCGGAAACTATCAATAAAAGAATCCCCCGATACGCTTGAAGCAATAAAATTAGTTGCTGGGATATGCACTATCCCTATCGGTGGTATCATTTCATACTTAGGTGGAGCCTTTGGGTCTGATGCTCTCAAATCATTTATAGATTCTGGTCAGAATAAACTAATTGATACAATGATAAGAAATAAAAAATATAGTGCACTAAGCTCTATAATTCATGCAAACGACTGGGCCGCAGCAAACCCACATGCATTTAAAAAACTTCAGACTAAAACAGAAATACTTTCTAGAAATATTGGTTAGGTACTTTTACCCTATAATAAAACACTGTCTTCAAAATTGGTGAAAAACATCAATTCCATATAATCAACTCCCCTGCACTTTTCGTTTTCGTTTGTGAAACAGAATATGTGACCCCTACTTCTTCCATGTTGAATGCGTTGAATGTTTCCCGTATTTCAGGACAGTCATTTAATGAAAGTATAAAGCTGCCTTTAATCTTGGATAGCTGAATTGCTAATTTTTCAAAATCAGCTTTGCTAAACAAATGTTCGCCGTACACGTCTTCTGTTCCCCAGTACGGTGGGTCGAGATAAAAAAGTGTGGTTGGCCGATCATATTTTTTGATGCACTCTGCATAACCAAGATTTTCAATCAGGACGCTTGATAGGCGGGCATGTAGTTTTTCAAGAATTGGTCTAAGCTTTACGGTGTTAAATCGGGCGTCACTTCCGATAGAAACACCAAAGTTTTGTCCTGTCACTTTTCCGCCGAACGCCGCCTTTTGAAGATATAAGAACCGTGCAGCACGTTCGAGGTCAGTGAGAGTATTCTCATTGGTATTTTGCAATCGGTCAAAATCTTGCCTACTCGTAAGCGAGAATTTCATCATATCCATGAACGGCGTATAGTGCCGTTGCAGGATACGAAATAGGTTTGTAACCTCTCCGTTATAATCATTGATAACTTCACATTTTGGTTTCTGATCTCGCCTGAAAAACACGCCACCCATGCCACAGAATGGCTCCACATAGCTTTTATGCGGTGTGGCGTTAATTCGCTTGATGATGGTGGCGGCAAGGATACGCTTGCCACCTATGTATGGTGCTGGTGGTTTGGTTGGTTTTATGTTTTGCATGCAAGTCATTATTTCATCTCCTCATACTCTGAAGTAGAGGTGGCTTTATGTTTTGATATATATACCTCTAGGTCAGCCTGCTTGTAACGAACGGCGCGCCCCATTTTAATAAAAGCTGGCCCACCACCATGACACCGCCATTTGTTAAGTGTGGAGACGGCCAAGCCTAAATACTTGGCTGCTTGTGTAACGGTAAGTACGGTTGTAGTTAGGTTTTGTTGTGTTGTAGTGTTCATGTTTTTGCTCCTGTTTGTGTTAGCGACAGGAGAAAGAAACCAAGAAAATCAATGAGATGCAGTAACCACTGGGGAACGTGTTTCATTGTTCGGGTCACAAGTTACATTAGCCCCACAGTACCACATGTATTTTTGTTCTATTTAGTGTAAGTTTTTTCAATGACACACAAGGAAATATGAACCCCAGTTGTTATGTTTTATAGAGCGTAACAAGGGAAAGTGTGACCTTGTTGCGCTCTATATCTATTCGTTTGGTCGTTGCTTCAAGAATCGCACGTTTAGTTTCAAGGTTAAGTGTAGGCCATATAGAATATAATTTGTCATATGGAGAAATATTGGTCTTACCATAATGATGTGAACGTAGCTGTTCTATATATACAGTCTCTAAATCTGTTTTATGGATTTTCGCTTTACACGAACGACATACATATTTGTGAGAACCTGACGGAACATACATCTTATCCCCGCACCCACAAAATACTATTCCTGCAAATAAATGGCTTGGTTTACGCTTCGCTCCACCCTTTTGTGAATTAAGAATGTCTTGGCATTGTTGATAGAGGTTTGGTGGGATTAAAGCTTCTACTTCGCCTCGTATGCCAAGCACACGATCATCGTTGAGCAAACGACCAACCGTTTGTCCTGTGAAATATGCACCGTTGCGTGTGGTGTGATTCTCAGCGTTTAATATATCAGCGACAGTTTTCTTGCGACGGTGTTCAAAGAACAATTCAAACATACGTTTACGGACAGGTGCTTCGACAGGATCAAGCACAAGCTTGCTACCATCACGCTTATATCCAAAACTAGTTGGGCCAGATTTTGACATAGTTGTAGCATAGTGTAGGTCGTATAAATTACAACCACATTACCTGTGTGGAAGTGAGCTAGGGCACATTTATTTTAAGATTTACGAAGCGTGACATTTCGTTTGTAGGTGTCTATCAACTTGACCTCGCCATCCTTAACAGTACCTTTCCACGGTTTGCCTACTGCCCGAAATACATCATCTTCCCTATCTTGAGACCTAGATAAAGCTATAGGGCGTCCACCTAATGTTGCTGGGCCTTTTGTATATTTGCAAACAATATTGAATTTTGAAATGGTCATAGACATAGACCGATTAGTGCTGTTTACGAGAAGGTGAGCATCAACCGTTTTATTCAGCTTCTCATTACCCTCGATTACAATAGTCAGTTTGGCGGGAATTGAGTTGGTATTGCTCTCTGGAATAGATAGTTTAAATTTGGAAACCCCGCATTGTTTTGGAGTTCCGTAAACAGAATAAACATTTCCCCGTTTATCAAGCACGTAACCTGTAGTCAGCCATGTCCCAACAAGGCTTTTACGAAAAGCTTTGTCTTGTGCTTTACTCGCCGCCGCTTGGCGATTTGCTTTGAGTTGCGCTTGTCTTTTCCGTTCAGCCGCATCACGTTTTTTCTTTTCTATTGCCGCTTTTTTATCTGCTTCTGCTTTGTCTTTTGCGGCTTTAGCTTTCGCTCGCAATTCTGTTTCTTGCTTTGTGTCAACAAATACATATGAACCACTAGACCAATTACTGAGGGGGCTACCCGATGGGCTTGGTGATGAAGAGATATTTTGAAAATATATTTCCCATCTTTCTCCGTCTAGTTCTGCTTGATATTTACCCGACAGACGAATTGGTGTGTTCTTGGGTGTTGTCTCTTTAAGGATAAACATACCCATGAGAGTTTCTGTTTCAGAATACAATGGTTCTGTTGTATGGCCATCCGCAGAAAACCGCGCTCTGAAAACAGGGTCAACTTCTGAACCAATATTTTCGACAGCTTGAACTTCAAAATTCTTGATGCTTATATAATTAGCCACTTCATAAGCAAGACTATTTTCCACACTCTTCTCTGTTGGGCCTTTAAGTTTCCCATCAGAACATGCTGTAAACAAGCTACCTAAAACTACTATGAGCAAAAACGATTTGATATAGGAAACTATTGCAAACCGTTTGCTCATAGCGGGATGAAATATTTGTGAACTACTGGCCACAGGCAATTTCCTTTGAGGTTGTACCGCCTGTAGAGCCTTTCATGCTAAGTGCCATACCTTCACGCGTGGAAGAATTTTCAATCCGAAACAAACATTTTGCTAAAACATCATCTGTAAAGTTTAGCTCTAGTATTTGTGACTTAGTTTTTGTCTTGCTTTCACCTAAAAAGGAACCTGCGACAGGTATGAAACTGGCCGCATTAATACCAGTTTTTCCCTCAAATTGAAAATATCGCCAAGCCTCCGTACCATCAGCAGATACGTTACGGCTATATGGTTCGCCTAATGCGGCAAGCGTTTGTGATGTAGTCGTTTGACCAATTTTGATACTATCAATGGCTGAGCTATCAAATTGTTGCCCACTTGTTGTTGCACACGCTGATAGCAATACTGCTCCCATCATGCCTGTGGTTATATATGTTCCTAGTTTCATAGTGTTTTCCTTTCGTAATGAAATTAAGTTTTACTGGTCACGTTCGTGGATATTGTGCTAGTAGTTTCCACGTTCGCGGATTTACGTCTGCGGTCGATTCTCTGATTGTTAGAATGATAACGATCAGGAAAGACAACATGCGGAGGGAGGTGCAAAAACTCACAAATAGCCAGTTCAGCCTTAGGACGGTGCTTGCGAAGAGCATCCCGACAGGTGCCTTCACGGAAATCGCTATCACGATCTATTTGAGAAAGGGTTGCTCCCCGTTTTTCAATCATGGCCTTGATATCTGATTTATGCACTTGAAGTCCCATAGAGTTAATTCCACAAACGTGTCATATTTCCCTAAAAGGAGAATGTCAACCACGTTTTTGGAAAACTGCATATTTGTCGTGTAATTTTGCTAGTTTGAGCTATGGAATATGATGATGGCTTTAGAAAACGTATGCGAACAATCGTTACACAAGCTGGCGGGCAGGTGCCGCTTGCCGCCGCTGCAGGCGTATCAAAAAGTGCAATTTCAAAATACTCGCGAGGTGAATCACAACCTAATCGCCAACGATTAATGCAAATAGCACGGGCGGCACAGGTTGACCCAGCATGGCTTATGTATGGTCAACAACAACAAAGCATACAAATCAGTTCAGGAAGTAGTTCTTTCTCAGGTGTCAGCCTACAGGCAATTCACACTGACAGCCTCCAACTCAAAACAATAAAACGTCCCGCTTTTGATGAAAGCAGTGGGAATATTTATCTCCTACCATTTTATGAAAACAATCTTGAACAACACATCAAAAATATGAATGCACCCATTGAAGATCGTTTACAAAAGAGAGATACACCCTACCCAGCTTCCCCATATTTTGTGCACCGCATATTAGACACACGACATGTGAGTGACTTGGCCGTCTTTGTAATTAGTGGTGATAACATGGAACCGACACTGAGAGCGCAGGATATTGTTATAGCTGATATGGCAAAGCGTCATATTGGGAATGGTCTCATTGTGATAGCTGAAAATCATTCCATACAAATTCGCCGTATACGGCGACCTATCGGCAAACCAATAGAGCTTCACTGTGATAATAGTGAACGATACCCAGTAGAATACATTGAAACAGATAAATTCCAAGAACTTGATATTATTGGCCGTGTGATCTGGCACGGTCGCCGTATGTAATTTGGCACTATAGTTTTTTCAAAACAAAATCTAATTGTGCGCGGCGCATTTTAATATCAGCTTCAGTTGCATAGGCTTGCTTAACTGTAACGCTATATCCACGAACAGTATCACCTGAACGTGTTTCTAAATCAGAACGTGCTTCAATCTCTGACGGTAAGCTGTCAGGTGTTAAATATTCCACTTTTGTATGTGATCCGAATTTGTTCTCAATCTCAATAAGTTTAGCTCTATCTTCGGAAATAACCCACACTTCACCCACTCCTGCGGCAATACATTTTTCGATGTTATGAATTTCATAATCCGTTGGTGTCGTAACGGTAATTTCACAAGCAATGGAAAGCCCTTCCCTTTCCATCCAAACATCAACACTCCCGTCTGACACTTGATATTCCAAATCTGCTCGCCAACCGTATTGATTAGCTAAAGATTTTATCGTGTTTTGAATTTGTGTATGAAGTTTGCCTCCGCGCCCTGTAATGGGAGATATTTCATCCTCGATAGTCACATCTAGCAAAGGCGGCGGCGTTTCTACAACGACTACTTCTGGTACTGGTATATCTTCAGGTTCTTTCTCCATGCCAGGAAATACAATTTCCATTGCACTTTCTTGTGCTGCGTATTTCCAACAATATTGTCGGCGGTTATTCTCTAAGACTCTTGTAAATTCAGCACGCTCCATACGCTGTAAGTTTTCCAAATGCCCAAATGGAACTCTGACTTTTATGGCCTCTGGAAGATCATGTTTTATCGAAAATGCGAACCCTGTATCCCATTTAGTTTTTTGCATAGAATGGATGAAATCACTTGATGTACGCATTTCTTGCGCCATTAATTTTGCATCTTTTGAGTTCAAACTTCCACAAGCCTTGATACTTGTATTTGCCAGAACACTGGATCGTTGTGATGTTGTCAAATTATCCATATGCTGTGTTGAAAGTGTAATACCAATTTTGTATTTTCGGCCTTGTGCCAATAATACTTCAAGCGTTTCATCAAAATAATCCTGACACTCATCTACATAGAGAAAAGTCGGAGTACGCTCATGCTCTGCAATTACAGCACGTTCCATAATTGCCTGCCCAATCATTGAAAGAAAAAAACGGCCATACAAAGATGAGCCTTGCTGTTTGAGTAAATCCTTGGCTGTATTGATGAGAATAATTGATCCATCATTCATTTGTGAGTAGAGATCAATCTTACTTTCAGTGGACGAAAACAAACGCTCAAAGGCTGGCGTTGATAAAACACCCCACAGGCGTTTAGATATTTGCTTTTTGGTTTGGTTAAAACTCTTATCTAAAAACTCACGGGCAAAAAATACTCGTGCTGAGCCAGTCAGTTTATCCATATATGGGATAAATGGCCGTGGGTCATCCATAAGGTCACGAAGGGTTAGAATGGTGGCATTAGGGATTTCAAGCATGAGACGGGCTAAATATTTGAACACAACGCCTTGCTTGGCTGTTAGCTCTGCACCCAAAAGCTCTCCAAAGAAATGTTCATAGAGCGCAATGGCAGAATTTTGTACTTTCTCACGCTCTACAGGGCCATAAGACGCAAGACGTTCTTCATCCATTGCAAACATATTGATAGCAGCGGGAAACATTACATCAGTGGGATCAATAATGACGAGCTTGTCTTTCAGCTTCCCATCTATGGGGTTAAAACAATCAAGCCTTGCTATTTTAGAGATCATATCTCCCTGACTATCAATCACCACAATCGAGCGTTTTTCTTCAACTGCTTGTTCAATATCTTTTGCAATCCATTTTTGAATAAATTGCGTTTTACCGTGTCCTGTACCACCAAGAATATAGCTATGTTCAAATCGTGCTTGTTCATTGATAGCTAATGGTAATTCCGTTTTAAAAAACTGACGATATGGCGTTCCAATCAAATATTCGTCTATTATCTCATCATCATTCAAGCCTTTGGCTTCAGTTGGTAAAATATAACGGTATTGATTGACAGGCGGCATACGCGGGTCAATTTTTGATACCCGCATCATATTGGACTCACATCGGTCACGCAAAGGGTCAAACAAATTACTGTGCAGCAGATCATCATTAAAAGCAGCACCTATCAGTGCCTCCACAGTTTCAGGAACATTAGGTAAAAGGTCGGCATAGGTTAGTGATAAAAAACCATCATCAACACTTCCTGTTAAGGCGTGTAAGGGGATTTCTGTCATAAGGAAGCGAGCAACTTTGACCAGATATTTTTTAGTATCAGCCATATTACCGTTATAGTTTTGCAAAAAACGGATTTGCCTTCGTAAATATTCGCGGACAGCTATGGCTTCACGACTATTGGGACGCGCATCCAATACGCTTTTACCTAAAGCTGTAAGAGCTTCGTCATGATAAAACCTTTCTAGAACGTCCATCAAGGCATAGAGAATATCTTCGGAAGGTTGAACATCCTCACCCTCTAATGCGCCTTTGATAATATCAATCGCAAAGTCACTATCGCTATAGTCAGTAAGTGCTGACTTTGCGCGTAGCTTCCCCGCTTCGGCCATTACTTTTTTTGTATTGCCTAGTGCCTGTTTGTTTTTCTTGATACCTACAGAAAACGGATTCCACGCCCAAAACTCAGACATGACCTAGTAATCAATAATTTCTTCGCCTTCAAAGCCCGAACACGCATCGAGCATGTTTCTTAAGCCTTGGCAGGCGTTTTTTATTGTTTTTTCGGTATCCATCATTTCATTTATATCTTTGCACTCAATGGTGCGCCCACCAGTAAGGTCGCTGACACTAATTTTAAGATTAAGTGCCATAGCAGATAAATTACGGATTATGCCTTTGTTGGATTTATAATCACGTAACTCTGGGTTTACCCGTTCTTTGGAATATACGATTTCTTTGGCCAGCTTGTATTTTTTCACATAATCCTGCTCTTGCGCCGTTAGGTCAACTTGTGCCCCCAGTGAGAACATAACTTTCTTAGACATCACACCTGTCTCGCGCTGTGATTTGCTCAATCGTAATTTCATGATACCCCCGAATTATTACAGCTTATGACTCGTATAGGTTGCATTATTTTGTTTTCGGTGCAAGTGTTTTTCCACTAAATGGTCGTGACGGTGTTCCATCTATCATAAGCGTTAAGTTAATACGATGATTTGGGAGCCTGATTAAATCTATCTCATCAAATTTTGGCGTAAATTCTTTTGTAAGATATGCAGCATCTTTTGCACTAACACGGAATGAAATAAGTGTTCCGCAATTTCCAATTACCGCGTCTCGAATATCGGACTCAATCTGAGTAAGAAATTGATGTGCGAGCACCATGCCACAATGAAATTTACGAAGCTCTGAAGCCATATTAGCAATGGATAATGTGGTGAAGTTTTGAAATTCGTCCATATATAGCATGAAATTTTCTCTTTGAGATTCTGGTATATCTTGACGTGAGAATGCCGCTAGTCCAAGTGTTGTAACTAGCAATCCACCAAGTAATCCTGCTGCATCTTCCCCTATTTGCCCCTTTGCAAGGTTTACCAGAAGAATTTTACGCTCGTCCATAATATGGCGAAATGACAAATCATGTTGCGGATCAATCAATATACGTTTGACATTAGGGTCGGTAAGAAAAGCACCCACTTTATTCTGAATGGGAGCAATGGCTGTTTGTCTGAACTGGTGTGAATATTTGGCAAATTCTTGTTCCCAAAAATATTTCACTTGTATGTTAGTGAGATTTTTGACAATGCGCTTTCTGAAGCTCTCATCGGTGAGCAGTCTTAATATGTCCGCTAGGTTAGAACCGCGAACTTCCATCAGGGTCATAATGGTATTTCTAAGAATATGCTCCATACGCACACCCCAACTATTACCCCACATTTTTTTGAACACATCTAACACGCCTGCTGCGGCTAAGCTTCGTTTATCCTCTCGCACATACCGCAGAGGATTGTATCCGTAGACTTGGTGGACTTCGGGGACGTTGAGATATATCACGTCATTTTTTCTGTAGTCAGGAATATTTTGGTACACCCGCTCAACAAGATCGCCATGAGGATCAATCAGACAAAACCCCTTACCCTGTTCCGCATCCTGCAACATCATATTTTGCAGCAGTGTTGATTTTCCTGTTCCTGTTTTACCAATAACGTAGGTGTGTGAAAGTCTGTCCGATTGTTTGATGCCAAATTTCCTATATGGAGAACGACCGCAAGTTTGGGCGAGGTATGTAATCTTTTCTGGTAGCCAAGTCATCTTTCTATCTTCTCAAGACGAAATCTTTTTGATAGAGATAGAATTATGTAACTTAAGGAGAAAATATGTGGAAACCATTTGTAATAATAACGGTTTTTTTGATGATATTTTTACCGCACAAGCTCGTGTACTCACAGACGGATACATTTGCTTTGGCGTTCCAAAAAGCCTTCTCGGAAAACCCTAATTTGTGGCTTTCCATAGATTTTGGGATTAGTACTGTGGTCGCTGGTTTTATATGTTTTGCGCTAAATAGGTTTTGGGGTTGAAATTATGTCAATTCAATATTTAGTGGGTGTAACAGTGTAATACCTTGAACAATATCAAAATCATCTTTTTCATCAAAGGATATAATGTAAGGAATTTTGTTGTTTTTCATAATTACGCAGTGAATGGAATCCCCCCAACCCGGATTGTACAGATTCATATTCTCACTAACATCAATCCAAAAATCTTTGAACGTATAAGTGTCTAACGGCGATGTTGGTATTATTTCAAATTTAATATTTTCAATTTGCCCTAATTTAGTTATTTTATTCATCAATTTAGCGACAGCTTTGGTATTTTGCCTTTTAGTATGTGTCAACACTTTTGCCATTTCTACAAACGTGAAATCGGAGGTTACAAATCGAGTGCCCTCAACAGTATTAAGAATATCTAACGAGGCCATTAATTCGGCTTTTCGTTCATCATCTGTCGCAAGGCAGACAAAAACATTTGTATCTAAATAGAAATCGCTCATTTTTTCTTTGCTTTAAATGAGACCTTAGTGGGTACTTTTTTAGTCTTTACTGCATTAAATTTTACGGTCTTCCCGTCTTTAGTTTTAAACGAAACTTTCGTATTAACTTTCTGAGTTTTTGCAGCTGTAAAACGCACCGTTTTCTTTGCGGGTGACTTTTTTACAGGTTTTTTCTTTGTAGGTTTTTTTGCCATCTTTGGATTATATAACACCTTTATTGATTGTGATATAGAAAATCTAAGATAGTAGTCTCTGCTTTAAATCATTAAATATTTCAACCCTCATGCGTATGAGCAAGTTGAGATAACTTCGAACTTTTTTACCTTTTCTTGAAATGTCGGAGAATTTTATTATTTATTTTTACACGAATTGGCATTTGTTTTCCTGACAAATCACGCTTTCTGAATGTGCTGAGTGAGAAAGTATGTTCCCATTCTGTGATCCACTCTTTTTCATAAGCGTACTCTATTAGTTTTGCATTTGGTGCTTTTTCAATATCTTTACTAATTCGTTTAATAACGTCAAATAGTTGGTTCGAAGACAAACCTAGAAATTTATTTACACATGAATTGCCAACAAGAACAATTTCTTGGGAATTATGATTTTGAATGTAACAGAGTTCTTCAATATTCTGTTTGCCACACAAACAATTATCTTCACCATCACTAAAATCCACACGGTATAATTCCCACTCAATCCGTGCTTGATCCCAGACATCAGATTGAGACCGTTTTATTATTTCAGACATGAGTTTGAATTCGGACATAAATTAAGTTTTAAATTCCTTTAGGGGCATTAGGTTTGTAGTCTTCATATATCTCATCAAATGGTTTCATCCAAAGTGCATGCTCTAAACCCATGAGACGTGATAGTTCTACCAATACCGCACGTACCGTCACTATTGTTTTTTTCACCTGCTCAAGTGTTAAATCTGAAGTGTAAAACGGAGGCTTAGGATGTATCCAACTATCTCGTAAACTTTTTACCTCTCTAAAATTTGTCCATAACTTAGAACCCGCATCAAATGATTTACCAGAAAGAAATTTTACTAAAAATAGAAATCGGCTTTCAATAGGATAATACTTAACTTTTCTGACAATATTTCCTTGCTGATCTAATCCAGTTTCAAGAGATTCTAGAATATCTAGTTCCGCTTGTGGTAGTTTCTTTCGATGTGCATGTGCATGACCATAAGCAGTTTGATTGCAGTAAGCTTCAAAAAATGTAAACGCAGAACTAAGAGCTAGTCGTGCATCTCGAATATAGTTATTGTAATGATTTTCAATATCAGCGCCTTTAATGCTTTTATACTTCTTTTGATGATATTCAGCACTCATGTATAGAAATACTGAATCAAAATATGTAGAAGCTGCAAACATGAAATCATCTTTTGGATCAGATTTAATACTTGCAATACCAGGAGTTTGTTTTGGAGGTCTTTTTTCAGATTTTCGTTTTACCATATCTCTGATTATACCTAATCGGCCTAAAAGTATGTAGGAATTATTTTGCTAATTATCCAGCTAAGCATCTTGCAAATATTTAAAAATATACTTTGCTAATTTATCCGTCTCAATTCGAAGCGTGGTACGCTCAAGCCCACACTTAAGTACGCTATTGTAATTCTGCACATGTCGCCACGGCTTTCGTGGCTTAAACTCAACAGATTTTGCACATGCAGTACGGTTCGAAGTTATACTTTTTAGAAGTTTTGCCTTTTCTGGGGTTGAAGCCATTTTATGGCTGTCACAAACACTTTCAAGCAGTTCGAAGAATTTTGTCACCTCGTCATCTAAATCAGAATTTTTTGAAGATTTAGGCATATTTTCTTTTTCAAGTTCCTCTTTGGATACGAGCAGGGCAACACGGCGTTCTTCAAAAACATGCTTTTCAATTGCCCCATCAACGAACACATCTGTCAGCCGATTGAGTTGTTGACTGATCTGATTTAAACGCATGGTGGATGTTTCTTTTTTATGAGTGCCTTCCTTTGTTGCCTTATCCAACAACTGCTCAATTTTATGTTTCAACATTTTCAACCCAACTTCATCAATTTCCACAGTGGTTATGAAGTCTTGCACAGCTTCGGTGAATAGCTCTTCACGCAGAGTTTTTGTTGGACATGTTTTACTATGGCAACGATAATATACGTGACCTTTTTGCCGTTCAGCTGTGAGCGCATAATTACATAAAGTACATTTAAAAACACGGGCGTAAACATATTGATGTTTCGTATCTTTTCTCCGTATTTTTCCCGCAAGTACATCTTGCACCTGAGTAAACAATTTTTGAGATACTAACGGTTCATGTTTTCCTTTATATGTTTCTTTGGTCGTTTTAATTTTGAGGATACCGATATAGAAAGGGTTTTTAAAAGCCTGAGAGAGGGCATTTTTTGTAATAATAGTATCGTGTCGTTTAGTGCGAATTTGAAGTTTATGACGCACATCATTGAGTGAATATTCACTTGTTGCGTACAGCTCAAAAGCTTTACGCATCAGTGGGCCATTTACAGGGTCTATTGTTTTGAGATTTCCTCCCCCTGTATCAAGATAACCAAGTGGTGCAGCTAATGGATATATTCCCTGCTTTAGCCGCCCCTTAAAACCCTTACGAGCTTCCTGCCGCAAGTTACGACTATAATTAGCAGCCATCACTGCCTGTATGCCTGCCACCATACGATCACCAAGTGAATGTAGATCAAGGTTGTCTACGGCAAAGTGAATTTCAAAGCCACTATCATGCAGCTCTTCAAGCACAGCCCAATCAGTCATATTTCGTGATGATCTATCAATTTTATGAAAAATAACGCCGTTGGCTTTTTTTGCCCGTAGTTGATCTACCATATCAGCAAAGAGAGGTCTGCCACCATAGGTAGCTGCTGATTTCGTTTCTTCAAACCATTCTGTTATTTGCAACTCATGTTTTTGTGCATAGGCTAAAATATCATCACGCTGTTCTTGTAGGGATACACCTTTAACACCCTGTCTCGGCGTTGATACCCGCACATAAGCAAAGCAGTCTTTCATACATAATTTAGGTTAGGTACTGATTATTACTCGCAATGACTAAAGAGTCGAATCAGGATTATCACCAACAAAAACATCTTCAATGGGCCACGGAAGCGTTCCATCTTCAACCCGCGCCCAGTACATATCCATACAGATATTAAGATAATCATCCAATGCACGATCATAATCTTCTATCTCTTCATAGTGTAAATCTGGATGTTCCTCCTGAATATATTCAATGGCTGTCTGGTTTTTCTGGTGTTCTTTTTCCGAATTTGTGTTTTGTTTTTTCATAGTTTTCAGACTACGGATTTTGAAAGTACAGAGTAGAGGTTTGAATATGTTCTTAAGGCATATCCCAACCTCTATGATTCATTTCGCGTCACGATACGCTGTACCTATGACAAAAACAAAAAAGCAAATCAAACCACGCCATAATCCAAAACGTACTCCAACCGTTTCAGAGCTATTTGATAATGGCCATATGCTCGAAATGCTCTATGCACCACGCCTCGATAAAACAACATTTGCATATTGGGATACTAAAACATTCAACATCAAAGAACATTATAAAACTTCAAAAAATGAGGTGTTTGTTCCTGTTAAAGCATCAAACAATCTGATTAAGCACAGTGTCGTCAGGTTCCCGTCATATGTTGAAGAGTGTGGGGACACAGAAAATCTGATTACAGAAATAAAGGCCTTTATACATAAATACGTTGACCTTGAGCCTGACTTTGAAACAATAGCCGCATATTATGTGTTGTTAACAGCGGTATATGATCGCTTTAAAGAATTACCCTACCTCCGCCTTATTGGTGATTACGGCACAGGAAAAACCCGTTTTCTTCTTATTGTTGGCTCCATCTGCTACAAACCCATATTTTCATCTGGTGCGTCGACCATATCACCTATCTTTCATTCACTGGATAGTTTTAGAGGAACCTTGATATTAGACGAAGCTGATTTCAGATTTTCAGGTGCTACAAGTGAAATTACAAAAATACTCAATAATGGAAACGTCAAAGGCTTCCCTGTGCTGCGCTGTGAGGGTAACTCTAAAGGAGAATATAACCCACGGGCGTTTCAGGTATTCGGCCCAAAAATTATTGCTACGCGTGGACATTATAGCGATCCAGCTTTGGAAAGCCGGTTTATTTACGAACGAACCAAATCAGGAAAAATCAGAAAAGATATTCCCATTAATCTACCTGACTCATATGAAGTTGAAGCTGATAGTCTGCAAAACAAGCTTTTAATGTTTCGATTTAAAAACTGGCACACCATTAACCCTGACAAAGTATTTGATATTGGTGTCACTGAAAATCGTATTGCTCAAATCTACAGACCATTACTGGCACTTACCCATGATGAAGAAACAAGGAATATCATCATCCGTTACGCACAAAAAAGTCAGTCCTTTCTTAAAGCCTTTAGGTCACATTCAGTTGAAGAACAGGTACTCGGTATTATTGCTGATTTACTCAAGAAAAATAGAACACCCTTATCAGTCAAAGCGATTACCCAACTGTATCAGTCACGATATGGAAAAGAACACATAAAGCCAATAACGCCAAAATGGATTGGCACTATTATTCGCAGTAAACTTCATCTCAATACTGTAAAAAGTAATGGTGTGTACATCATCGATAACTCTGAGCGTACAAAACTACAGGCTCTGTTTGAGCGATATGATATCAACACCAAATCCACAGTTTCAGGCAAGGCCGCGTCTTAAGATAGCGGCCTTTTGATTGGCTGAAAAACTGTGTGAAATTATTTATATATCTCACCATATATCGTGAACACCGCTCGAAAACCACACACTGTTATTTACCAACGTCCCCAACGTCTACCACGTCCAGTTAATTGCGAGACGCCGTAGCGTAGCGAAGGCGAAAATATGTCCACAGAGCATAAAACCACCCCTGCAATGGATTAGTAGAAATTACTACGATGTCATGACGTAACCGCCACATAGCACTGCCGTTACTTAATCAAAAACAATCATGACATCATTTAACTTTATTAAAGCCCACAGGAAGCGCGACAATCTAAGTCAGAAAGAATTAGCGTATCTGTTAGGCTTCGGTGACAACTCCCATGTTTCCCGCATCGAACAAGGTACGCAGGAGCCAAACCTTTCTGACCTTATATCGTGTGAGGTACTATTCAATATTTCAGCATCAAAACTTTTTCCTGATGTTTATACATTGATATCTAATACCCTGTTACAAAGAATTGATAGGCTTCAGCAGCAGCTATCAGAAGAACCATTTACCCAGACCAACCATGAAAAGATTGAAAAACTCCGTGCCGTTCGCAAAACTATTGCAAAAGATAACGAACACCGAATATGAATTCGGGAAAACTTGCTTACCCCCAACGTATCCTAAGCTTGGCCTTTGCCTCTCGCCGCATGGGATTTGTTATAGCTCACGGAGGGAATTTATTAGACTACGGTGTAAAAGACATTCCTGCCACGAGCAAGAAACTCGCACTATCTAAAGTGCAACATTTAATTGCTCGGTATCAACCAAGCCATGTCTTCATTCAGGACATGGAAGATATTGAGTGTAAATTGGGTATATCAATTATGGTCATACTATCTGAATTGGAAACCATGTTCATAAAACAGGAAATAGCTTTTAAAGCCGTATCCAAAAGTGATGTTCGAGAAAACCTTGGGTTAATGGAGAACGCTTGCAAGCAGGAAGTCGTAGCCAAAATAGCCACCATGTACCCACAACTACAAAATCTCCTCCCGCCACCACGTAAGCTGTGGGAAGGAGAGCATAGAAATATACCGATTTTGGTAGCGGCAAGTTTATTTACCGCCTAACCTTGAGAGAGGTGCCATATCCTTAAAATATACTATTGCACCATTTGCAAACATGAGTTGAAACATCTATCATCTAGTTTAATGAAACACACAGAATTTGGAATCAGAAGCATGGATGAATTTCAACGAGGATCAGAATGGCGGAGATGGGATTTACACCTGCACACTCCGAATACAAAACTTGCGAATGGATTTGGTGGCGATAGTGCTGAAACAATCTGGGATAAATATATCGACATTCTAGAAAAATCTCCCGTAGAGGCTTTTGGTATTACTGATTACTTCAGTGTCGACAATTATTTCCAGTTAATAGAAAAATATAAAGAAAAATACCCTGAATCAAAAAAAGTGCTTTTTGCTAATGTTGAATTACGGCTATCTGAATCAATAAACAAATATAACGATAATCCACATTTACATATCATATTTGATAATGATTTGGGAAAGTGCTCAGAGCAAAAACTTACTACATTTTTGACGAACCTAAAAACAATTTCTGAAAATGATGACGATGTCAGGATTTCTTGCACTGATCTAAACACTAAAGATCAATATATGTCAGCTTCAGTTGCCTTTAACGATGTTAAGGATGCTCTCAAATCTACTTTTGGAAAAACAAAGCCGTACATGATGGCTTTCCCTGCAAATAATGACGGAATAAAAGGAACCGACTCCAAATCTCCACGAAAAATCTCTTCATCTGATCAGATTGATAAAACATGCGATTTGTTCTTCGGCAACGCTGGTAATCAAAAGTATTTCCTTGGAGATAACCGATACCAGAACGGGCAGAAGAAATCGGAACCTAAACCAGTCGTTTCAGGAAGTGATGCCCATTCGTTTGCAGACTTAGAGCGACTCGATGGCAATATACAAAATTTTGAACCAACTTGGATCAAGGCAGACTTAACATTCCGAGGACTTAAGCAAATTTGTCATGAGCCTGAGGCAAGAGTCTATATTGGTGGCGAACCCTCAGTCCATGTAAGACAGTCAAATCAGGCTACGAAATTTTTGACCGCACTACACATTGATCAATATCCAAAATATAACGAATCAAATGGGCAATGGTTTAAAAAAATGGAAATACCATTAAATCCAGAGCTAGTTGCAATCATTGGAAATAAAGGAAGTGGAAAAAGTTCACTTGTAGATATTATCGGCTTACTAGCCGATAGTAGGCAATATAAATATTTTTCATTTTTGGTGGACGATGCAAAAAACAAAAAATTTAAACAAAAAGGTTATGCTGAAAACTTTGTTGGCGAAATACATTGGAAAAGCTCTCATACGAATAAAAAGAGATTGAGTGATAACGTCGACTTAACCCAACCAGAAGCCGTTAAATACCTACCTCAAAATTACTTTGAGCAACTTACAAATGAAATTGAGATTCAAGAGTTTAGACAAGCCATAGAGGAAGTTGTTTTTTCGCATGTGAGCCAATCGGATAAGCTAGGAAAATCATCATTCATTGAATTACAAGAGTATAAAACGCAGCAAAGTTTAAATGATACGAGCACGTTAAAAAGCCGTCTCAGAGATATAAATATAAAAATTGTCAGACTGGAAGAAGAAGCCGATCCTGTTGCCAAAGAAAAACTCACAGCAAAACTGACATTAAAACAACAGGAATTGACATCTCTTGAGAAAGCTAAACCTCAAGAAATTGCTAAGCCCTCAGAACAAACCCCAGAACAACAAAAGCTTTCATCACACATTGAGAACTTTGCTGCAAAAATGTCAGCCATCAATACTAGTAAAGCACAAGCACAAGAAAAGCTATCTAATGAAAAAGAACAATTACAAACTTTAACTTCATTACTGCAAAGCATTTTAAGTCTTGATGATTATGTGCAGACACAAAAATCAGAATTAGTGCCAGTATGTAATAAATTGGCTTTGAGTATAGACGACATCGTTACTTTTAATATGGATAAAACTGTTGTTGACGAGAAAATTACAACGGCACAAAAGACCATAGATCAGCTAGAAAAAAGTAACCAACTCCTATTCTCTGATGATTATGACTTTACGAATCTTTCCAGCTTACCCGATTTGGTCGCAGGTTTTAATTATTTAAAGGATCAAAGGAATAATTTGAAAAAAGAACTTGGTGCTCCTGAAAGAAAATACCAAACATACCTAGAAAAATTAGTCATCTGGGAAACAGGAATTGCTAAGATTAATGGTGCTAATGAAGACCCTCTGCCTGAATCTATCAACTTCATTAAAGCTAAATTGGATTACATTAATAATGATTTATCTGGAAAATTAGCAGATTTAATAGTAGCGCGAAAAGCTACATGCTCAGATGTATTTGAAAGTAAAAAGCAAGTTCTAAAATTTTATTCTGAACTAAAGAAAAGTGTAGATGCGAAACTTCTACAAGTACAGACAAAGGATTTTTCTGTAAACATCGATGCATCATTTGTTCTAAAAAATGATTTTTCAGATTTGTTTTTCAGTCATATCAACAGAAATAAGCGAGGAGTTTTTTATGGGATTACAGAGTCACAAAAATACTTAAATTCGCTTATCGACAAAGTTGATTGGGATAACTTTGAATCTGTCTTTCAGTTCCAAGAAACTGTCTTTGAAAACTTGAGAAACCACGACAACCAAGTCATGTCAGTAAAAGAACAAGTATCTAGCATTAAAGATTTTTATAATTTCATATTCTCGATGGAGTATTTTGATGCAAAATATGAACTTAGGCTCGGTGATAAAAATTTAAATGAACTTTCTCCTGGGGAAAAAGGGTTGTTATTACTGATTTTTTACCTGCAACTTGATGACAGCAATACCCCACTCGTAATTGATCAGCCTGAAGATAATCTAGATAATGACAGTATCTTCGCAGTACTAGCACAATGTATTCGCGGAGCTAAAAAAAACAGGCAAGTAATTCTTGTTACACATAACCCAAACCTTGCAGTTGGAGCTGATGCAGAGCAAATAATTTATGTGAAACTTGATAAATCAAATAACTATAAATTTAGTTATGAATGCGGATCAATTGAAAACCCAAAAATTAACAAGAGAATAGTTGATGTCTTGGAAGGTTCTCAACCTGCTTTCGTGAAGCGAAGACTTAAATACGAAATATAATCATAATCAACCGCTTTTAAACGCATTTAAGCATGTATGGACTTAAAAATTTCATTGCCAACTTTCTCATTTGCCGCTTTAAGCGGATCAGCCGCTAGATGCGCGTAGCGGGCTGTTGTTTGTGGTTGGCTATGTCCTAACAATGCACCAATCATAGGTAGCGACATGCCGCCCATAGCGGCGACAGACGCGAACGTGTGACGTAGGTCATGGATACGGACGTCTTCTAATTTGGCGAGTGTACGGATACGCGCCCAAGGTTTTTGTAAGTTAACGAGAGCTTGCCCTTCAACAAGTCCACAAATCACATATGGATTGTTTTCTTGTTTTACTATCTTTGAAAGCACATCTTTAGCCGCCGCATTAAGGTATATGGTTTTTGCACCTGTTTTGGAGTCTGGCAGATCAAGTGTTCCTCGTTCTGTGTTTACATACTTCCATTTTAGGTGTGTAATTTCTCGAAGCCGTGCACCTGTCAGAATAAGTAATCTCAAAGCATTTACAGCATATGATGTTGCAATATTTTCTTTTTCCGCTTTATTAAGAGCCTCACCAAGACGTTTTTGCTCTTCAGTTGATAGATACCGTTGACGGGCATGCTCTTTGTATTTTTGGACATGCCTAACTGGGTTAGAATATTCTGCTCTGTAGCCGTGCTGTTCACACCAATTAAAAAACTTGGAGAGCATGGCCATAACACGATTTGCACGGTACGGCGTCTTTCTCATGTCATGGTGTAATTTCAACATATCCTGTTTGGTAATATCACCAATACTTACATGCTTGAAACGTGGAAGAACATATTTCTCAAAAATACGGTGGTAGTCTTTGGCTGTTTCTTTCTTTACGCGCAGGGATAAATGAGAAACGTCAAATTTATCAATCAGGTCTTTGATAGGTACACTGGCTTTTGCATCGTCACGTTCTTTAGCAGGGTCAGTACCCGATGAAACTAATCCCAATGCTACCTTTGCTTTTTGACGGGCTTCCTCGGCTGTCAATACACCGTGAGTACCCAGTGTTATTCGGCGGGAGCGTTTTCCTATTCGATATTGTATAAGGTAAACCTTACGGCCTTTTGGCGTGACTTTAAGTCCAAAGCCTTTAAGGTCGCCATCCCAAACATAGACGTCCTTTTCGTCGCTATTAGCTGTGTCTACAATTCGCTTTGTTATCCGCATACATGCCTCACCTCATTTACTTACAAGCAGTTCTAGTAAGCAAATAGTAAGCACACTGAATGAAGATGACAACCCACACCAGACACCTACATGTAAGTTAACTCATTGTTTTTGCAGTATATTTATTACATAAAGCAACTTGATAAATTGTCGGAAAACACGCAAATTCTCACTCATAATCCTGAGGTCGAGAGTTCAAGTCTCTCTCCCACCACCATTGTATAATTCCCTGTCAGGGCTTCGCCCTTCCTCGCCTCTTGATACATTCCTTTTCCCACAACACCAAGTCCCCGTACTTGATACGGGGTCCATACATTGGTTAAGGCAGGTGCAAAAAATCGGCAGTGCATGGACCTCGGGTCAAGCCCGAGGACTTACTCAATTTTATGGGGTATGAAAAATCAATTATGCACTGGCCTTGCTGCCTGCAGGAATACGTAGCATTGGGCCCATATATACGCGCCTCGCCTCTTGGATACATTCCCAAACAAAACACTGTCACCCCAGACTTGATCTGGGGTCCCGCGAAATTAGAACACCTTTGCTTGTCTCAGATTCCAGCTTTCGCTGGAATGACATTGGGGTTAATGCGCTCATGGCCTCTTGATGCATTCCCGGTCGTCGCATACTCCTCCGCGCCTCTTGATGCATTCCCTGTCAGGGCTTCGCCCTTCCTCGCCTCTTGATATATTTTTATTGATTATCAATAATTTTATGTATAAGGTTTTATAGAACTATATGAGAATAAGTACCTTGAATATCCATCGTTGGATATTCATGAGAGAGAGAGAAAATATTATGTTGAAACTTGAAAACCTGCACAAACGATTTGGCAATATCCACGCGCTGAATAATGTTAGCCTTGATTTAAAGCCTGGGTTGTTTGGCTTGCTTGGGCCAAATGGCGCAGGGAAATCAACGCTCATGCGGACATTGGCAACTTTACTGCGACCTGATGAAGGTGCAATTACTCTGGACGGAACGGACATTGCAAAATCCCCGCAAACCATGCGCCAAACCCTTGGCTACCTTCCGCAAGATTTTGGTGTATATCCACGCATGAGCGCCTCCGCACTTCTCGATCATTTGGCCGTACTGAAAGGTGTTTCCAATAAAAAAGCACGCAAGGAACAATGTGATACTTTGCTGCGCGCTGTGAATTTATGGAAAATGCGCGGGGCATCTGTGGCATCTTATTCAGGTGGAATGCGCCAAAGGTTTGGCGTCGCTCAAGCCCTGCTTGGTGATCCAAAAATCATTATTGTTGATGAACCCACTGCGGGTCTTGATCCGTTTGAACGGCAACGATTTTTAGACCTTCTGAGCGAAACAGGCAAAGATAAAATCATTATTCTCTCAACGCATATTGTTGATGATGTACGGGATTTATGCCCCGATATGGCAATTATGGGCGAAGGTAAAATTGTTGCGCGCGGCGCACCTGAAGACCTGATTGCTAAAATTAAGGGTAAGGTCTGGCGCAAAAAAGTTGAAAAAGCTGATGTCGCCAGTTTAAAATCCAAACACAGAGTATTGTCAACGCGGCTATTGATGGGCGGCGTGATCGTGAGCATTTTAAACAACAGTGCGCCTGAGACAGGCTTCATATCAGAAGACCCCGATCTTGAAGATGCGTATTTTGCCCATCTTTACGGCATGGTTTAGGGGTGGTCATGTTAAATCAACTCACCAAATTTGAAATAAGATATCATACCCGCCAAGTCGGGTTTTGGATCACATTGGTCATTATGTTCTTAGTTGGCATGGTCATCATATCCATGCCAGGCGTTACATTTGCCTCATCTGGCGAACGTATAAAAGCAAACGGCGCTACGATCATTGCGGGACTAACGGCTGGCCTTAGTTTGGTTTCAATTTTCTTTGGCGCGATTTTTGTTGTGAGCGGTGTCATGCGCGACGAAGCCCATAAATCCCTTGAAATGGTGCACGCCACATCTGTCAGTACGCGTGACATGACGCTTTCGCGTATGATTGGTGTCTATGTGGCCACGTTCTTATGTATTTTTGCCGTAACAATTGGCCTTTTTGCGGGTCAATTTGTACCTTGGATGGACAAGGATGCCCTAGGGCCAATCAACCCTTTGTTCTACCTGCAACCTGTATTGATATTTATCGCAATCAACACACTACTTGTCAGTGGTTTTTTCACAGCCGTAGCCGCATTTACCCGCAATAGAGCCTTGGTATATGTAAGTGCTGTCGGCCTGTTTGTCGTCTATACAATGAGTGGATTGTTTGTCGGAGAAGATGCGCCTGACCTTCTGACCTCACTTGTTGACCCTTTTGGGGCCAATGCACTGGCCATTGTGACCGAATTTTGGCCAGCTGCCGAACAAAACACCCGCATGGCGCCACTCCTAAGTTATGTTGGTCTCAATAGACTTGTGTGGGGCATTGTCGGATTGGGTTTGTATTTTGCCAGTTTTGGCATGTTCAAACGCGGCATTGTTGCTGGCAATGTCAAACAAAAAACCTTGGAAGATGACACTGGGTCAGGGAATATTACTATATTGCCAATCCAGACAAATATGAACATGGGCACAGTTTTGCAAACATTTTGGACGCGGTTTAAATATGAATACCTGACTACGGTCAAAAGCATTCCGTTCATTATTTTAACCCTACTGGCCGTATCCTTATTTGCCGTCACCATTTATGTGCAAATGGAGTTTATTCCCAACCCTGCCCTACCCACCAGCGCGCTTATGGCGCAAACAGTTGTTGGCAGTTTGATGATTCCACTTTTGATTATTCTTATCTTTTTTAGTGGTGAAATCATTTGGCGCGATAAGACGGCCAACATAACGGAAATTCTTGATGCAAGCCCAGTTAAAAATGGGCCGCTTATGGCAGGGAAATGGCTGGCACTTATTGGTGTCATCCTCACTTTGTTATTGGTGGCGTTGTTCACGGGTATGATCGCTCAAATCATCCTTGGCGATATACCTATTAATCCCCTGACCTATGTGACATTATTTTTTGCAGGCGTTGCCCCAAGGCTAATTCTATTGAGTATTTTGGTTTTGTTTATTCAAAACTTCATGCCCAACCGCGTGGTCGGCATGATAGCGTCTGCTGCGGCGATTATCTTCTTTTTCATTGCGATGAATTTTCTACCCTTCGCCCACCCGCTCATGGAGTACGGCTCAATGGGAACGGGTCGCTGGTCTGAAATTAATGGGTATTCCAGCTTGGCTCGCTTTAAATGGTTTGGCCTGTATTGGGGCTCACTAGCCGCACTCTTTACTGTAGTGAGTATTTGGTTGTGGCGCAGAGGCACACAGGCCACGCTCTCTATGCGGTTTAAATCTTTAGGCAGTCGCATGACCATAGCTTCAACAGTTTTGGCTGCATTATTTCTGGTTGGCTTTGTTGGCACAGGGGCATATATTTATAAGGCCTATAATATAGATAATAATTTCCTCACGGGCAAACAACGTGACCTACGACAGGTGAGATGGGAAAAATTATTTGGCGATGCTTATAAGCAAGCCGTGCCGAAAATTCGCAGCGTTGAAGTTGACGCGGTGTTTAATCCGTCTGAAAAAACGGCCACATTTAGCGGCTCTTACCTTATCGAAAATACAACAGGTGCGCCCCTAACCGATGTTTATATTAGCATGGTTACAGACCGCGATGACGATATAAAGCGTTTGGACTTGGCAGGAGCCGCTCACGTTACTGAGGGCGAAAATATTGCCGAAATCCGTGGGTTTGGATACCGGATTTACCGCTTCTCGCCCGCACTAGCGCCAGGGGCGAAAACCAGTATGACATTTGAAAGCTTTATCCGTGCGCCTAGCTTGGGCAATGATATGCCCATTCAACATAACGGAAGCTTCGTCAATAATTTCGCTGTCATGCCGCAATTGGGTGTGGACGATGGACGCCTTACGAGTAAGGATAAGCGGCGTAAGCACGATTTGCCTGTTTATGAAAAGCGAGCAGACCGCACCAATATGGCAGCCCGTAATAGCCATTTCATCAGCCCTAGTGCTGATTATGTAGACCTTAAAACCAAGATATGCACGGATGTGGGGCAAATTCCCATTGCTGTTGGCAAAATGGTGCGTGAATATGAAGAAAACGGTAAAGCATGCCGCGACTATAAAGCGATTAATCCCGTGTTAAATTTCTTCTCATTCTTATCCGCTGATTTTGAGGTTAACCGCGATATATGGAACAATCCGAACGGACGAGATATTCCCCTCGCCATATATTTTCACAAAGCACATAATTACAATGTTGCTTTGATGATAGACGCCATGAAAAGTTCTTTGGATACGTTCACATCAGTCTTTGGACCGTATCAATATAACCAGATACGGATTATGGAATTTCCATATGGCGGATTTGCACAATCCTTTGCGGGAACCATTCCATTTTCAGAACGGATTGGCTTCGTTATGGATCCTGGTGATCCAAAAGACAAAGACAACCTTGACCTTGCCACATATGTGACCATGCACGAAATTGGTCACCAATGGTTTGCCCACCAAATTGTACCCGCGAACACGAAAGGCTTTAATGTACTGTCTGAGGGCCTGACTGAAAATGCGGCGATGACAGCTTATGAAGCTAAATTAGGGTGGCAAAAAGCGCGGCGGGTTTTAGAAACACGCGCCATTCAAGCCTATCTTACTAGCCGTACCGTAGACCGCGAGGACGAGCCACCACTGGCCAAGGCTGGAAACCAGCAATACCTTGTTTACAACAAAGCAAGTTGGGTGTTTTGGGGCTTAAAACAATATATGGGCGAAGAAAAAATGCAGGGCGCAATTCGTGCATTCCTTGCAGAATATGGTTCCACAGGCGTACCTTACCCGACCACAATACAATTAATCAATTATTTGCGCGAGGCCGCTGATCCGCAGTGGCAAGACTTGATTACTGATTATTGGGAGAGGATTACATTTTGGGATTTAAAATTTGACGGCAATGTTGATGCTACGCCAAATGCATCTGGTGGATATACTGTTAAGTTCACCGCAATGGTTGATAAAAAAATAGCGTCCGAAGAGACAGGCAAGGAAACCTCTGTCACAGAAATAGACGATATTGATTTGAATGAATGGGTCGAAATCGGGATTTACGATGAAGACCCGAAAGATACATTTGGCGATAAATGGCTTAAGTTAGAGCGCGTACATATTACTGCACTTAAAACAGAACTGTCCTTTGATCTTGATGAACGTCCAAATTTTGTTTTGCTTGATCCCCGCCGTTTGTTGATAGAGCGTAATGCGGAAGACAATGTCAAAAAACTTCCGAAGGACAAATTGGCAGCCGTAAAATCTGCCAATTAAATATTACTAAACTGGGCCGTGATATAGCAACACGGCCCAACTTATGAAAATTTAGATATCGCCTCTATTCGCAACACAGACGCACTTATAAATCCTGCACGTGCAGAACCATTTTACCGCGGGTCTGCCAAGTTTCTGAACGGCGGTGCGCCTCGGCTGCGTCCGCTAATTTCATGACATCTATTTGCGGGATTTGCAATTTACCTTCGGAGTACAACTTCATCATCTCCCCAAGGCTGGCTCCGTCTGGACGGTGGTGTAAGAAATCCGTTTTAATGTTCTTGGTCTGAACTTCGGGCATGTCTGGCGGTGGGTTATTCATATATGGAACAGCACCTCCTTTTTTGACAAGGTGAATAGCGGCCACAATCGCTTTCTCGTCGGTGAGACTTTCGAGCACCACATCTATCCCGTCTGGTTCTCTTTTCTTAATTACGTCTACATAATTTTCTTTCGTATAATCAATGGCGATGTCAGCCCCCCGTGATTTTACATAGTCAAAATTATGCTCCCGCGCTGTGGTATACACAAATGCGCCCATATGCTTGGCTATAGAAATCGCCACACTACCAAGCCCGCCAGCCCCTGCTTGGATCAGTACACTTTGCCCCGCTTTAAGTTCGGAAAACTCTACCAAAGCCTGCCATGCTGTTAGGCTTACGAGCGGTAAGGCTGCCCCTTGGGTAAAGGAAATGTTGTCAGGCTTTACCGCAATTGAGCTGGCATCCACAGCGACATATTCCGCATATGTACCCCCGTGTAAAAACCAGTTAAATGCAAGCCCGACAATATCTTGCCCTACGCTCCACCCCGTTACATCGCTACCCGTTTCCACAATGCGGCCAGAAAAATCCCAACCTGGAATAATCGGCCATTCCCGTTTGAAAAAATCTTGCAATTCTCCAGAACGCAGGCGGCGATCAATGGGGTTAACGGCAGCAGCCGCAATTTTCACCAAAACCTCACCTGACTTCAAATCTGGCTTTGGCATGGTCCCTAATTGCAGCACATCAGCAGTGCCAAATTCTTTATAATAAACTGCGCGCATAATTTATCTTTCTATATATGTTTTTAATTATGTTTCGACTGTACAACATATTATTTGCATAATCAAATGTATAAACATTGAAAACTATTGCAAGCACGCAATTCTTGCGAAAAAGAACTAAGTTTTTTCAGGTGAAATATATCTCAGTAAGTTTTGTGCAGAATCTTGGCTAAACTTGAATCTAAATTTCATATATAGACCCTTATAAGCATATTCTGCCGCAGAAAAATCCTGATCCTTATACCCGCTTATATTATAGCCAAGACTAATCCAGACATTGTCAACGGGGGAAACACCTATGGAGGGGCCGTAGGTATAGCTGGTCGTGCTTGGTAGAAGCAGTGCAGAACCATGAAACCCAATATCAATTTTCTTAGTCAGATCAAACCGTGTTTCTCCACCAATAAGATGCGTGAAACGTGATAGATCCACACCGTCAATCGTTGTGTGAGCATATTTAACGCCGTAATTTCCCGATATTTGCCACCGATCAGATATTTGCTTATTGGCAACGAAATTATTGACTATTTTTGTGCGCCCTTCTTTTGAAATGTGGTTTTCCACAACCAAATCCAAGCGGTTAAGAAAAATTAGGTCTTCATTATGTGGGCGCCAAGACACACCTAGGCGCGTGTCAAATCTATGGGTCGTCCCAATATTTGCCGCAACGTCTGTGCTGTCGCGATTGCTATGCGTTGTATTCCAGTTCGCACGTAAAAGACCTGCAAAGGATAATTTTTTCGAGACTTCTTGTGCGGCAGCAAGGTTGACAATAAAAATGTCAGACGCACTGCCGTTTCGGGCTTCTACACGGCTTGATATGCTGGTTTTATCAACACGGTAACCCAACCCTAAATACACAGAGCTAAAACTATCATTTGTTTCGAATGCCGAAACAGCGCGGTCTGGTGTAATTTGGTTTATTGTGCCCGCTGTACTTAAAATACGGCGACCCGATAGACCTGCTGACATACTCCATTTATCATTTAGATTGACCTGCTGATCCAAACCAACAGTTGCACCAATTCTTCGCCCACTGTCTGACATAACCCGTGTTGTACCAACGGTGAGTTGTGAACCAGACCACGGCGCGTAACTGATCCCGAGGGCCGTATTTTGGCCACCTGCATTCTCACCCCTTAAAATATCATGGGTGATGTGCACACTTGCCTTTGATGTTAGCGTTTTATCCAAGCCAATACGAGTGCGACCAGGGTAATCGCTCACCGCTTCATTACCCGATAAGGGTTGCTCATGAGAAATGTGAACACTTGCCCCGTGCTTGGGCAGTTCATAACGTGCTGCAAGCGTTGCCAGCACTGATTTACGTGTCGCCGCGCCCACAATATTATCCGTGACCTGCTTGATGCCTGTGGATAGCCCGAAAACATCGCTTTCATGCTCTACTTTTACACTGCCTGCCGTACGGGTATTGCCCGTGCCTAAATTATCCTGCCTCGCAATATTTGCTGTGACAATTTGCCGCCCTCTACGGCCATTTTTTTGATCTTCCAACTCACGAAAAACATAGGAAGTATTGACACCATATCTCCGTACAGCACTTGTAGAACTTGATCTTTGCTTGAGACCATAGCCTGCATCTTCGTGACGGAAATACGCATCAGCCGTTAGCTTTTCGCTTGTATGAGTAATTTCAGCGAGGTATGCGCTTGATGTTTTATGGATATCAGCAATATTTGTTTTATTTTTCTTGGTAAGTGCATATTCGACTCGCACTTCTGTGCCGTTAGCAACTTGCGCAATTATTTCTGCGCCTACCATGTCAGATTTTCCGCCTGCACCATTGCCGTCCCCACCTTCATGAACGAATGTAGAACCGATTTGGACTTTGCCGTTTAAAATTTGTTTTTGAACCCGACCGCCATAGCTTATATTACGTTCGCTATCCGTTGATGTTTCGTAATCAACAACGATCACATTGGGGTTAAACTCTGCGTCTGACACATCAACAGGCAGGCGAAAAATAACCTCTCCCGTAAACGCGTCCAAAGTATAATCCAGGTGACGACTGAGCCTGCGGGTGTTAATAATAACATCTGGGCGCACGCGGTTACGGGTTTCAACAACAATCGTTTCAGAATTGGATAGAATCTTTCCTTGCGACAGAAAATATGGCCCACTCGTTCCATTTGCAGCTATTTCATCCTTAGCAAAACCTTGATTTGTTTCCGCCGCGTAAGCAATGGCTTGAAAACTATCCCCTAGGTATTCAGATTTAAAGCCAGAAAGATGGCGATTATAATGGGTTAATTTCCCTTCCGTGATATTTGGATCAAAATCTCCAAACATCGCGTAAAATGTCTTTTTTTCCAATTTAACATACACAGGATAGCGCGAAACGGCTTCAAATTCATTATAAGAACGGTCCCCATACAAAGTATAATATGCATTGGGGTCAATTTCGCTCTCAAAATCTCCGTCCCTTTGCCCACGACGTTTATCCGTATCAACGGCTAAGGTGAGAAGCCAATTTCCCTTGACGAGCCCCTTCGCAAAAAATGCGACGCGGCCATCTTTTGTTCTACCGTCTTGAACACCGTGCTCTAGGGCAATGGTTTTGTTTTTGAGGCTATTATGGGCGGCACTTGCTTCTGCGAGGCCAACAATAATCCATTCTCGTTGTTCGGGGATCAATTGCATATAGCGGGTTACTTCCCGGCCATCATCAAGCTTAATATTGATCGTCACTTTTCCTGTTCTTAAAGTTGGCTCTAAAAGAATACGAGCAATCCCGTCTGGCCCAACCGTTACACGTGCGTCATTTGATAATGGCCGTACGAGATCCTTCGCGCCTTCTTGCAATGCGTGGTCATAAAGATGATAAGGGGACAGAACATGTATATTGGCAATGCGCCCAGCATGTACGGCACGGCCTGCATCATCTTCAAGCCTGATTGCCAGCACGGGTTTGGTACGCCCATCCGCAACAAGTATGGATTGATCTGCGACACTTGTCGCGCGTGATATTTTACTGACATAGTGAATATCTCGTGTGATTGTATCGGTCACATTCCCATTCAAATCCAAAACCTGTACAGAAAAATTATTTTCCCCACTTAAAATATCAACACTACGCCAACGGCTTATCAGCACCCGACGTTGGGCATCACTTTCACGCGCGCCTATATTTTCACGTGGCACAGCTTTGCCATTTAAAAACAGTTTCAACCTTTGCTTTGGCCCATGTTTAATGCCAATATTTACAGAGGGTTTTGAAGGCGTGCGGCTCACGGATGGATACACCCACTCCACTTCATCACTTTGTGTTTCCAGCCATTTTGCGTCATATTTTTTATATTCAAGCTGGTCGTTAAAAATTACGACTTTGTCTTGGGTGGCGACTTCCCCAACCCTTTTTAGGTAAAAATTTGCACGCCACATGCTACCGCCCTGCACGTCAACAAATTTTGAAATTGCCGCGCCTGCATATTGCGAGTTTTCTTCACACACCATTGGCACAAACCCTTGCGGCAAGGTTTCAGTGTCTATCTGAACAACATGTGTGCCCAGTTTTACGCCTTCAAAATGGTATAAACCATTTGCATCACTAATAGCATAGGCGCCCGTTTCCATATATATACGCACACCCTCTACACCGTCACCCTGGTTAATTTCGCGTGCCCATTCTTGACTTCCATCACAAGAATTTTGAGAAATTCTGCCAACGATTGCACTTGTAGAGCGCAATAAATCTTCACGTACTCGCAAGCGCGCACGGGCAATATTTGAATTATTCGCCTGATTGCCGTCAATTGCCACAATTGTGTTTACGGCTTGCCCTAGTGCCGCACCTGCGCCTATTTCCGCAACATATTTAAGTTGCATTTTTTCGTGTGCCAATAAATTACCAAGTGCGAAACTTAACACCTGCCCCGTACTGGATATATCTGGATCGATAATTTTTTGCCCTGCGAGACTTGCCGTGCCCGCAACATATCTAAACCCTTGCGGCAATGTATCACGCAAATGAACGGGTGCACCTACTTTACCCTTATTTTCAACAGTGACTTGATAAGATATGTAATCACCAATACCGCCAAAAACTTGGCTCGTCGTTTTTGTCAGTGATAAATTTGCCTTACCATCTAGCGGAATATCAAAATTGAGCGGGCCACTATTAGCAATCGTAACATTGCGACCATATGACGCTTTGCCGTCAATAACAAAAGGGAAATTTTCTAAACTTGCAAAACTTTCTTTTGCTACAGCCGAAGCAAAAACCAACCCTGTTGGCGGCGTAACTTTCACATAATACTCGCCTGGCAGCACAAGGGGAAATCGGTATTCTCCTGGGCGCATATCATAGACAAGACCACTGGCATCAATAATGCTTTGACCTGATATCATTGTTGACGGAAATTTGGAAACACCATCTACGCCAAAAACCAAAGCCGGTTCATGTGTTTGCGCATTTATCAAACTCACCCGTGCCTCGTTGACCAGTTCGCCTGTTAAACTGTTAAACACACGGCTATAGGGGTCAACATAAGCCAAATCTACGGACACGTCATTGGAATCGTAAGAATCAATATAAGTCGCCCTAATCTCTGCACCTTGTACCACCGTCAACATAGGGTCATTTTCACTTGTAATATCGCGGCTAGACGGAATATATGCCCAAAACTCTCCCGTGTTTTCCCCAGATTCGTATAACCTAAGTGTCACCGTATCTTGATGCTTTGATTGCACAATTATTGACACGGTTTCTATTTTTCGTGGATCTCCATTCTGCCCAGCATCAACAACACATACAAACATAAGTTCGTTGTTGAGAAATAGACTTGCGGGACTTAGAGGTAATTTTGGCTTGGTTGTCACACGTGACACCGTCTTTAAAGTCTTTAACGTGTTCGGCACAGGAACAAATGGCCCCGTCAAGCTTCCAGACGGGCTATAATCAGAACCATTAATTTGGTGAACTTCCGCTTCAGGAGCATTCGGGGAATATCTGAAAAACTCAATTGTAGATGTTGTACGTTTTGCATCAATTACAAATGACGCAGGATTGGTAAGCACGGTTATAGGCTCACTGCCAAGGACTTCATACCCTACAGTAGCTATGTTGGTAACTGTTTTTCCAAGTTCTGAAGCCTGAGCTTCATAAACCCACACGGCACTGAATGCATTCATCAGTATAGCCGTGCACATTACCCAAAATGTGACGTAATAATTTTTCACCATTTTTCCCACACCTTGCCCGTGCAGTGAAATCTAACGCTTCACTTTAGTTCACATTTGCAAGATTTATTTGTATTTTGTGGCGACAGTCATAATGAGACTGCCACCACGCCATTTCGTCTTATTTTATTTTACTTTTGCACGGATCGTAATCGTTCCCGTTACACCCGCAGCTAATGTCGAACCTGTGAGCGCAACTGTACAAGCACCGCCTGTACAATCCGTGCCCGTCGCAGGTTGACTAAAACTACCACCTGTTAAGCCAACACTTTTAGCCGCAGTGACATATTCCAAATCACTGGGCAGCACATCACTTACAGTTACATTAGTAGCTGCTAGCGTTGCGCCATTATTGGCGATTGATATGATATATTCCACGCAAGCTCCAGGAATAGAATACTGATCTCCACCCCCTGCCGTGCCTGGAATTGATGAACACCCTGTCCCGTCTTGGGTAAAAATTCCCACAGACTTAGACGCGGTTAAGTTTGCCGAGGCAACAATATATGTACCAGTGGCCGAATGGTCACCTTCATTATCATTATCATTATTCCCTGCACCGCCGTGCCCGTCACCGAGTACGTTCTCCGCAACACCTGTAAGTGTATTGGTTCCTGCATCAGCGATTACTTTATCACCTGCGGATCCTACCGTAGACGGCTCTAATGTGTCCGCAACCAAAGAAACCTCAGATGTTTGTGTATCTGTTTGTCCAGAAGCAATGTCTCCGTCCACAACGATGCATAATGTTGCGTCTGCGGCAACATCCACGGAAGCATTCCCGCTACCAGGCGTGTAAGCCGTTCCGACACCCGCTGTATCCGTACCGTCACATGTATTATCGCCATCATCCACATACACGGTAATAGCAAGGCCAGATGCATTAAAATCATCGCCAGTTTCATTCACCAATGCAAAATCATAGGCTTGAAGATCATTACCGTCATTGGTAACAGAAAAAACAAGCTCTTGGTCTAATGCACCAGGAGCAACTGTTTTATTACCAGATGAGGCAACTGTTAAGTCGATCATACGGTCAACCGTAAATTCTGTCGGGTTATCTGATCCTGTTGGCCCTGTATCAATCGTTGGCTGCGCAACCCCTAATACTTGATAGTTAAGCGTAAATGTATTTTTTACATTTGTACCCGCCGCCGTACCGTCAGCATAAGCATTGCTCATACCAACCAAAGCACTTACTGATACGCACAGCAGTGCCTTACTCACTTTTTTTAGTCTATTCATGTTCCCACATCCCTTATGAATTCTCAGATCTAATTATCCTCGATTGGGTCATTATGGGAGAAATTGGTTAATTTACCTCTTAAGTGCATAGTAAATATTTTATGAAATATTTACACCAATTATTGCAATACCCCTTTAAAAGACAATGTGCCTTTTGCGCCTGCAGCAAGACTATGTGGTACTGTCCAGCGAATGTGTGTGATATCTTCAGCAATTGCCGTGTGCGAACCTCCCGTTAGTTCTTGTATCACTAATGCCTCGCGGTTGTGGAACGTCGCCCCCCCGTCTACGGAATATTGCGTTTGTCCTTCATACATATCAGCCGAACCTTCCAAGTATTTCACTTCCGAAGGGACAGGCATGGTCAATGTAATGTTTTCGGCAGGCTCTGCCTTATCATTGTGATAATTCAAGGAATATACCACCGTATCACCTGGCGTAATTGTATCTGCTTTTACGCGTGTTACGGTTTGCGTGCCGTCGTCCATTTGGACGACAATCTCTCGCTCTACGATTTGAACGGCCGTTAAAGCCACTGCCGAACTAGCAAAAAAACACGTACCTACACATAGGCTTGTAAAAATATTACGGATCATAATCTTCCCCACTAAGAAATTGTTTAATGGCGAAAGACTGCACCATTATACTTAATAAGTTTTTAACTTTCGTAATTTTACTTCACATGTGCCCAGAATTTTCAACCAAAGTTTTGCGCAGCCGAACCAAAGCCCATAACACCAGAAGGCGCAAAAAAATACTCAACATTAGGGTCATTGCCGGAAGCGCGTACAGCCCAAGACCGAGCGGATCCCATACACTTACCGTCTTGTTGGCCGCCAATGTGGTCGCGGCGCATATACCGCAAGGCCATAGCTTAATATCAACCAACAAAGGTGAGCAAACTCTCTCTTAGCACAGACTTAAATCTGTGCCATTTTATATGAAGACGGACACTCAAGAGTAAACTCTGTAATTTCCATTATTTCTCTATCTTTCTGTTAAAAACATTTTTTGGCATGACTTAATATCTGCTGCTTTAAACTTTGCACTTGGGTCATCAAGAAACTTTGCCATAATTGTCGTTGGACAAGGACTTCTGGCAAAAAACGTGATGTGCCCCAAGCCTTTTAATTCCACTATGTGCCCATTGTTTAAATATTGCATGGTTTCACGGCTCCACTGAATGGGCGTCGCGCTATCTGTATCTGATGCCATAACAAGGGACGGCACATCAGAAACAAATTTATCTTGTGCCCCCTCTAATGGTTTCACGTCCCATATGCCACACATTATTTTACCAGATGCAATCGTTTTTTTAATGGCTTTGTAGAAAACGGGAGACCACCGAGAATTCTCAATATTATATTGAGAGTAATCTTCATATGGAAATTCTTCAGCACAGGTAATTGACGTTCCCATAGCCCACCCGCTAATATCTTCCTCAGAAGAAGGGCCTTGCTCCATATTCTCCATTGACGGAAATTTTCCATCCGCCAAATCATCAATCATACCCGGTAAATCTGGGTTACTAATATCTTCAGTTAGGAGCATCAAAAAATCTGCAACCGCGATGGGAAATTTATCACCTTGTTGATCAATTTCATTGGCTATTGCATTAATTTGCGTTTGAAGATTTGGATGTTTGGAGATACATTTTTTATCAGCATTGCAATTATCTACAAATTGTCCCACCAGAGCTAGCATTGCAACTCCTTGATCGGATATACCGTTTATATGCGGCGGATAGGCGCTATCCAAAATAGCACTGCGCAGACCTTCAGGGTGATTTTTCATAATTTCCATCCCAAGCAACACACCATAAGAAGCCCCTAAAAGATTCCATTTTTTATACCCCAAAGCCTGACGCAATGCGTCAAAATCTGCAGCATTTTCTCTAGTTGTATACCCGTTTAAATCGGCACCCAAGGCCACGAGCTTATCGCGGCATTGCTTGGCTTTCGGTATATCCTCTGGTTCAGGAGAAAAATCGCCTTCCATCGATATTTCTGGACAAGACATACGGGGCGTGGAATAACCGATGCCCCGCTGATCTACCAATATAATGTCTCGGTGTTCTATAATTTTCCCCAACATTTTCGGGATATTTTCATGCATCTCAACCAAAGCAAAACCTGGCCCGCAGACAATATTACAACCGGGTCGGGGGCGGGGGTTTTACTCTTTGAAGGCAATATGGCTGCGGCAATTTTGATAATGCGACTATCAGGGTTTGAACGGTTTTCAGGAACATGTAAATATCCGCACCGCACACCTTTGCCCATTGGCACAATGCAATCTCCATCGACAAATTGGTTGAGTTTTGCCCTATCCCCAACAGCATTTGCATCTATATTAATTTTTGGTGAACCACCTGTATTACAGGCAATCAAGGTGGCAGCCCCAACCAAAATCGCGGACTTACCAAATTTCAACAATATTTCATTTAACATTTTTTTCCTCTATTTTACTAAGCATTGTATTCTCTTACCTCGCTAAGTTATTCTTCGACTTCATGAACTTTACGAATGATCTAAATTTTATTCATCTGGTTATCTTTTTGTTAAAAACATTTTTTGGCATGAATTAATATCTGCGGTTTTGAACCGTCCATTGTTTAAATATTGCATAGTTTCACGGCTCCACTTAATGGGCGTGGAGCTATCTATATCGGATGCCATTACCAATGACGGTACATCGGTTTTAAATATACCTTCCGCCCCTTCTAAAGGTTTTACATCCCAAATATCACACATTTCTTTTCCTGTCTTAAGCATAGTGTCGAGCGCATTATATAACAAGGCCGATAAACGTGTGCTTTGACCATTTTTATCATAGACATTAAAATTCGCATAGAGGGCATCCTTGGAACACGCTATTGTAATCGCCATAGTAGCGACTGATATATCGGCAGGGCGTTTTCCTCTACGTCTTGGACCATCCCGTGAGGGGAATTTCCCTTTAGCCAAATTTTCAACCATATTTGGTAATTTTGGATTGCTAATATCCTCGCCCAAGAACATTGTCTGACCTTGTGGCTAATTATGGGGAAGTGTATTGGCCGGTCTTTTCTCGGTTGGAAAAAGAGCTAAAAGCGCGGCGGTCACGATCTACGCGGTTGGCTAAATTTTACAGTTCTACAAGCTTTGAATAAGAGTTTTTGAAATTGGGTGCGTAATTTTTAAAAGTTCATTTCGTCTATATTCCAATGAGCCGCCATCCCCATAAGAAGGGCGGTTGTTGTGGTGGCCCATGAGCAAACAGCGCAGGCCATAATCTAGTCCTGCTTCTAACATACGCTTCTCGAACGAATGTCTGAATGAGTAAATCCTATGCGCCTTCGTGGGAAGCAATCCCCTGACTCTAAACGCTTTCATAAACAGAGCTGACATGGCTTGGCTCTTATCGCTGTAACGCGGGAAACCATTTGGCGAATTTTGGAAAGCAAGGAGGGAAACGCCGACAAGCGGAATGTCACGCATGGAGGATTGAGTTTTAAGCTCTCGTCCAACTCTTGGCTTGATTGAGATATACGGAACGGGTGCGTCCAGTTTACTGAACCCGTGTCCTCATGGCCCATTGTAGCACATAATGAGGCCCAATAATGATCGTCAGCTTCGGCCAGTAAATCACGGCGAGCGCGGGCAACTTCTAACGATGATGTATTCAGAGAACAGCGCACAGGGCGGCGTCCATCCAGCAATCTGTACAGTTTCGGAACCCGCCGTGAATAATAATAGCGGTCTTTGCGCATTGCCAAATATTGGTCTAATTTCGTAATCATGGCCATGAATGTACCCCATTTTGTAACCCATTTTGTGATACAAATCTGAGTAAACTGGGCAGCTCCGGGACATAGCGGGGCAAAACCTAATGAATTCAGGTACTTATATCATAATGAGAGGAGTATAATGGCGCACTTTACTGCGATATGGCGCACTTTACTGCGATATGGCGCACTTTACTGCGATATGGCGCACTTTACTGCGATATGGCGCACTTTACTGCGATATGGCGCACTTTACTGCGATATGGCGCACTGGGGAATACTCTATAATATTACGATATACCCAATAATAGCTCATAGTTAGGCGCATGTACTAATACAATGGACTATATATAGGACTATGTTTATACCAATAATCTATATGCGTGCATGAGGGCACATAGCCAATAGACTTTTAAATGTCTGGGGTGCTTGGAATATGGCAATAAAGGTAATCAGGGTTTAATATGGTGTTAACTCTTTGTTTTATAAAAGAAAATTGGATTACCCTAAAAGGTAATGTTAAGGTAATTTAATTACTATTTAAAAGGTAATGAGGAGGAAATATAAAATCTCATCAAAACAATGCCTTACAAAACAATTACCTTTCACATTACCAAAAATTACCTTTTAGGGTAATATTATTTATCTTTAAATAACAAACAGTTAGTTGTATATTTTGAGTGTGGTTACCTTTATTACCATATTCCAGTGTCCGACTGTTTTTAATGTATTTTATACATCTATAAGCCCTGCCCTGTAATGCAGATATGTTCTGCACCATTCCCAACTCTGCAGAGATTTATAGCCCGTAATTTTAACTTAAAACACATATATAACGCATGTTTTCGCATGCCCAGAGTGCAGAAAAAAAACACCACAAGAACACCTCGCAGGCGGGAGGGGAGAGTGCGCGCTGGGGGTTTTAGGTAAAAGAAAACCCACACGCGGGGTGGCATGCGGGTTTTTGTAGAAATATGCCCACTCTTGGGAATGGATGGGATGAGGATGCTAGTTTGAAATAATAAGCTCTTTGGCTTTGGTGCTTGTTCGTTTTGAAATGCTGTATGTTGTGGATACAGTCTCTATTTCAAACGGTTTAAATATCGCCCGAATTTCGGGCGTGTCGTTAATGCTTAAAATAAACCGCCCTTTGATTGTCTGAAGCTGAGCGGCCATAAACTCAAAGTTAGATTTGGTGAACATATCTTTGCCATAATCATTTTCACAGTTGTAATATGGTGGATCGAGGTAAAATAAGGTTTCTTCTCGATCATAGCGCGTGATGCAGTTCTCATATGGTAAACATTCAATTATTACTGACGACAATCGTTCATGTGCATCATGCAACATAGGCTCAAGCGTTGTCAGATTAAACCGAGCAGAACGCCCAATGGAAACGCCAAAACTTTGTCCCGTAATTTTTCCACCAAAGGCCACCCTTTGCAAAAACAAAAACCGTGCCGCCCGCTCTAAATCGGTCAAATGCTCTGCATTGGTTTTAAGTAGGCGTTGAAAGTCTGCCCGTGTGCAAAGCTGAAACTTCAACACTTCTATAAATTGCTGCTTATGTCTCTGCAAAATCCGAAATAAATTTGATACATCTTTATTGAGATCATTAATGACCTCTGACTTTGGCTTATATTGTCGCCGAAAGAACACTCCGCCCATACCAACAAATGGTTCAACATATGTTTGGTGGTCAATACCCGAAATTTTTGAGCAAATCCTCTTAGCTAAATTACGTTTTCCGCCAAGATACGGCGCAACAGGTAAAGCGGGCTGAACCCGTTTTAATGTATTTGATATAGACTCCATTTATAGTTCCAATATAACAAACCTCGCCCAGATCAGGGTGACGAGATCAAGATGCACAGCGCACTGTGCGATTGTGAGCATTACTGTGCTCGGCTCGTGTGGTGAGACACACAAGCCCTCGTCTTAAAACGAGGGTTATTCAAAAATGACTTCAGTCATAAATTCACCTCGAAGTACAAAGATGAATGATCGGAAAAATATTTTCTGTATGCTGTTATTTCTGCTTTTGTGGATTTGGCATTTGGGCCGTCAACTCGGACGAGTGCGCCTTTGCCAAAATCTGTGAATTTTAAATTTCGGGCGGCAATGACGTGGTCAAGATTCGAACGTGGATAGCGTTTTGATTTAGGGTTAGGATGCCATGTAAAATCTTGTGTCTTTGGCAGACGAAACAAATTTCGTGACTTCAAACGGCCATCAATGAACTTTAATTCCCGTTCGGCGACAATATCTTCGCCATATGGATAATCCAACCCCATTGTATTGAGATCCCCCATGATGATAAAATTTGGTAGTTTTTTTGCCAGTTTCAAGAATGAATAATACTGTTTTTTTCGCGCATCCAAACCGTCCGTTGTCGTGTGGCTTTTCAAATGCAAAAACAACATGGGAATGCGCGTCCCGTTTTTTGTCTTGATTGTTGCCAATACACCAGGCCGCAAATAAGGGTTAAAACTATTAAACTCTGACAGCACACTAAAATACACAGACAGGTTTTTCTTGCGCACGCCCACCAATATTTTTTGAGAATTTCTGCCTGTTGATTGCAACCATGTATGCGTATCCATACGGTCACTCATTACGTCATAGACTTTACGTCCCGTGACTTCATATAGTCCGACCACATCTGCATCAACCATCTGTAAATAATCAACCAGCCTGTCAACACGAGATTTACGCCCTTTGAAATGTTTCATATTCAGGCTTACGACTTTAATTTTCATTGTTATTATCCTTTTCAAAATCAAATGGTTTAAATTGAATGACCTCTTGCCCAATCCACGAATTTAATTCCTTGAAACGCTCTTGAAGTGGGCGTATTTCGTTTCTGCTAAAAACTTTTTCCGCAGCTTCTATTGAACCAAACCCGCCCGTATTTGACGGTACGATTCCCATAAGTTGAGGTGGTACGCGATGAGCGGCCAACACGTCATCACGCGATATATTTTTGATATTGGAAAACTGATCTTTCGCGGCAACCTCTGACAAATGCTTTATCTGCAACCCGTCTTTTTTTCCGTCTGGAGCATATATCATCATGGACTTAAAATTACCTGGACCCTTAGACCCCTTAAATTGTTTTTCCAATGTCTCGATGTCTTCTTCATTAAATGCGGGATCAGTAAGATACATAATGTAACCCGCGTGGGCTCCATTATCGTAATATTTACGGCGAAATAATGTTGCGCTTTCATTTAGCCAGATAGAATGTAATGCCGCCATATAATCTGGAACCCCATAGATTTCCTGATTGACGTCGTGCTCTAGCAAATGAAAAATACTATCCTTTTTAAAGGGATGCATGGTGTCGTCTTTTTTAATAAACCCATAATTGCCATTTTTATGTCTACGCATGAATTTAGACGGTGCGGGCTTTAGTTGAAAAGCCCCGCCCAGTTTATTTTTCTTTCGCTCCAAATACGCGTTTCCAAACACGAGAAAATCGAACACAAACCTACCAAAGTGATATTTACTCAATAATTTGTGTTCAATAAAATTGGCAACAACAAGATTTTTTTTGACCTTCAACGCACTTGCGTGATGGACGCTCGATAAGAGCGTTTCAGAGATGCCTTGCACAGGCACAGTCAAATCGTAATATTCATCAAATGACACCTCTATGAATCCGATAATCTTACTACGTTTAACGGACGGGTCTGGGTCGCCGAATGAAAAACTGTGAACCCTCTTTGTTTCATCTTTTATGTTTGACATGTAATTCTCACTTTCCTAGAGCCTTTTAATTTGTCCACACTGGTTAATTCCATCTCGTCAATGGCGTTAAATAATGCCCACGCTATATCTGCATGTCCTGTCGTTCCAGATCGGCCAGCTTTGTATGTAATGTGTTTTGAATTGTCGGTTTGTGACCTGTGAATAGCCAATAAACTGGCGACCATATCCGCCCAACCCGCATCAAATTTGATGCGTCTGTTTTGAATGAGATGCTGCGCCTTAATCACCAAGCGTGTTTTACTTTCGACGCTGTAAATGATTTTTTTTGTGCGCGCGAAAAACTTTTTTACCAATTCGTAAACGGCTAGACCCATGCCACTTGCATCAATATTTATACACTGCACATTGTATTTTTTGGTAATGGCCTTCAAGCGTTTGGCTTGCTCGTCAAAACTGATATTATTCCAGCTCTGCTTTTCAATAATTCGAAATAAACCACCTGGTAGTAATGGCGGCGCGACCACAACTACGCTTGCATTATCGCGTGATCTGGATGGGTCATAGCCAACCCAAACGGGGACATTACCCAAAGGCCGTTTTGCTAATGGCTTAAAGTCAGGCCATACAGACCAGCTATCGACCATACACATTTGAAGCTCTTTTAATGTGAATATGCTTGCGGCGGCATCAATGAATTCGCACATCAAAAGATTGCGATATTCAGCAGGCGAATATTCAAATTTCAATTCTTCAATATCAAATAGTGTACAGCCACCTGCCACAGCGTCTTCGACAGTGACTATTTGACGCCATTGCCTATCTGGGCAAACCCGACCATCTTTTAAATCTGCATGGGTGAGCTTAAACTGTTTTTGGTCTGCTTTCTTGCGCCCTTTATTAAAAAGTTCCCCAGACCAAAACGGGTGCGCGTCATGTTCTAGCGTTGACGGCGTTGAAATATACGTCTTTCGCCATTTTTTGTGCATGGCCATGCCAGACGCAACTTTATTTAATTCCTGAAATTTATACACCCAAAAATATTCATCAAAATACAAATGACCATGATAACTTTGCGCCGTGCGGCTGTTGGTTCCCAGAAAATATAGGGTAGCACCGTTCCATAATTTTATAGGGTCACCTTTTAATTCAACCCCTGTGACCTCTTTGACAAAATCTATAATATATGACTTAAAAACATGTGCCTGTGCTTTGGACGCGGACAAAAATATTTGATTGTCACCCGTAGTAATCGCGTTGATCAACGCTTCCCGTGCAAAATACCATGTTGCGCCAATTTGCCGCGACTTTAGAATATTACGAATGCGGTGTTTTAAACCTGCTCGATGCCAAGTCTTTTGATAGTCAAACAGGCTATCTTCAAACGCATCAATCAGTTTTTCTACATCATCCTCTGACAATGCATTCTTACCTTTACGCGATTGAGATTTTTTTTTACTTCTCAAATTAGGGTTTAGATCGGATGGTTTCCCCGTGTTTTCATATTTCCCAATCCGTGCCGTGCGTTCTAATAATTTGCCAAGCGCATCCATCTCTTTAATGTCGCCGCCTGTTTTTTCAGGTTTGGCAATTAATTGACAAAGTCGAGCATGTGTGGATGTATTGACTTGTTTGGAAATGCTGGCCTCATCCCACTTGTCGCGGCGTTTCCAGCTATCTACGGTCTGATATTTGATATTTAATTTTGCCGCAATTTCCGACACAGAAAACCCCTGCCAATATAAATTGGCGGCGTCTTTTCTACTGGTATATACCGAAATTGCCATGCGCGCACATTATGTGCGACAGATTATTTATGTGCCTAGTTTCAGTTTGTTATTTTGAATAACAAACCAAATAGATTTGTTTTGTTATGTCATTCAGGGTTGTTTCAATCCGAAATGACAAAACCGACACTTATATCAAAATTTTTTGCAATTGGCACGTCTGGCCCAACAGTGGATGGGCGCGAAATCAAGGCTTCACAAATTGATGAAATGGCTGAAAGCTACGACACATCTGAATACACAGCCAACATTAATATTGAACATATTCAAAGCTTATCTGTGTGGGGAGAGTTTCCGTCATTAGGCCTGGTCATGGACTTAAAAGCCGAAACGGATAAGAAAGGCAGGCGGGTGTTGTATGCTAAAATTGAGCCATCAATAACACTTCAACACGTTGCTACCAATAAACAAAAACTTTTTACTTCAATGGAAATTGCCCCCAACTTTGCTAAAACGGGAAAAGCCTATCTGATAGGTTTAGCTGTCACTGATCGCCCTGCCTCTCTTGGTGTTGAGGCACTTTGTTTTTCTGCAAACAATAATGGCCCATCTGACAAGAGGTTTAAAGACAACTTATTCACCCCGAATTTTGAAACGGAGACTTTCACTATGAAAGACAAAAACAAAGATAAAAAAAGTGCAACCCAGAGCACTAAAAAATTGTCAAAAAAAGACAACGAGCAACAACCAGACAAGCAAACATTCGCGGAAAAAATGTCACAATTACTGAAACCTGCCAAAAAAGAAACAGATGATAGTTTTGCGTCTTTGCAGGATGCATCTCTTCAGCTCGCTGAAAAATATTCTGAATTGTCAGAAATTATTACAAAATTACAGGCCGAAAATAAGGGATTGAAAACCGATATTTCAACATTGGAAGAAAAAATCACTGAATTTACCACTACCCTGGAAAATACCCCTGAAGATGAAGAAACCCCGCGCCCTGAAGCCACAGGCGAAAATGAAAACCAAACTGACTTTTAGGAACCATAAAAATGCCACTTTCAAAAAACTTTAAAAACAACTCTGTTTCTACAGCCGCTATGATTCATGCATACCGCTCAAGGGTAATGGAACTAAACGGCATATCAGCAGATGTCCAAGGTCGATTTAATGTGGTTCCAGAAATCGAACAAAAACTTGAAGCACGCATTCGTGAACAAGCGGACTTCTTGGGTCAAATTAATGTAATTGGTGTGCGTGACCTTGAAGGTGATAAAGTAGGGCTTGATGTCAGCGGGCCAATTGCCAGCCGCACAAATACAGATAATAATGACCGCGCAACAACCGACAATACTAACCTTGATGATCGCCGTTATCGTTGTGAAAAAACCAATTTTGATACCCATATCCCGTGGGCAAAACTGGACACATGGTCACGGCAGCCTAATTTCCAAAAACTTATTTCAGATGGTGTCACAAAGCAAATTGCCCGTGACCGTTTGATGATCGGTTTTAACGGTACCACCGCGGCCGCGCAAACAGACTTAAACGCCAACCCCCTATTGCAAGATGTAAATATTGGTTGGTTACATCATATTGCCACGGACAAACCCGCTGCTACATTGATTGATGTCAAGGTTGGCACACAATCTGGGTCAGACTTCAAGAATGTAGACGCTGCTATTTATGCAGCTCGGCACGAATTAATCGCGCCTTGGAATCGAAATGCTACCGACCTTGTTGCCATTACAGGGTCTGGGGTTATTGTGGATAAAAACCTGTCACTTATGCAAGCCCATGATGAACCAACTGAGCGTGCAGCCCTTCAAACTCTCATCTCTAACCAGATGATTGGCACGCTCAAACCAGAATTCGTCCCGTATTTCCCAGAAAAATCCGTTTTGATTACCAGCTATAAAAACCTGTCGATCTATTTTCAGGAAGGTTCTCGCCGCCGTCATATTAAGGACAACCCCAAGCGTGACCGCCTAGAAGACTTCCAGTCCGTAAACGAAGCTTATGTTGTCGAAGATTTGGACAAATGCGCATTTGTTTCCATCCTGCAATATAATGCAGGTACAAGCGCATGGGAGTAAATTATGAACATCTTTCGCCAACACCGTGAAAAAGTAGAAGCTCAACAAGCCGCAACACATGCGGCTGACAACGGCCAAGCTGACATGGCAGGGACTGCCAGTATTTATGAACAAATGATGGCGCAACTGGCTGCGCATAAGTCCGAATTAAGTAAGATTGAAAGTGTCAAATTCAAAGCCGTAAAAAAAGGGGAGTTCTTACCTATTTATGCCGCCTATGTTGACGGGATTTTAGCCGCTGACGAAACCGTACAAGACGATGTTGTTGTTACAATTATGGTATGGGCATTAGACGCAGGTCAATTTGAACTTGCGCTCCGTATTGCTGAATGGGCTTTAAAACACGATCTTGCCCCGCCGCCTAATTTCACCCGCTCTATTGCCGCGATTGTCACAGAGGAAATCGCAGATATAGCAATTGCGAATAAAGATGATGCACAATCCTATCTTGATGATCTCACCGATGTTATGGAAATGGTCACGGATAAAGACATGCCTGACCAGGTGAAAGCCAAATTGTATAAGGCTTTGGGATTTGCCAACAACAATGAGCACCCAAATGTTGCACTTGAATGTTTCAAGAAGGCTATTACTCTTAATCCACGCGCAGGCGTTAAACGCGACATTGAAAACTTAGAACGTAGATTAAAAATCTCCAACCCAGAGCCCGTCCCCCCCACAAAAGAGGTCGAGGTCAAACCCAAAACCCCTATTGATGGCGGGGCGGATGGGACGGTGCAAACCACTGACGCCGCTAACGCCACTGACGTGAAGGACGCGCCAAAAGATGAGCGGAAATAGTGTTACCATAAACCCGCACGGGGCTGGTGTTCCAGATGATGTCTTGGTGGGCGCAGATGCATTTTATCCTGATTTATCAACAAATGAATTCAGGGACGCCATGCGGGTAGATAGCACAGTGCCAAATCAACGCGTAAAGTTAACGCTGATAAATGCAGCATTAAAAACCAATGTTGAACTTTTGCCACTAAAATCCGCCAATAGTGAATATGCAAAACTTGAAGATATGCCGTCTGGTATAATCACAACAGATGCCGTCGAAAAATCTGCCTTGATGCACCACTACAAAACAGCAGTTTTTAACGAAGCCAAAGCCAACATTACAGAAGTTTACCGCGATTTTGACAGCACAAAGTCTGGCCATGACGAAGCCGACAAATTGGAAATAACTATAGACGATTACCGCCGCACCGCCCGTGAACATATCCGCACACTTTTGGGCAAGCCCCGTGCCACCATCAAGATTTTATAATGGAAGTCATGGTTACAACACATACGATGTCACTTGATGATGTTGTGCACGAAATTTACCCAAATAATCCACATATGTTATTACCTGTGACAGAGGTCAATACACATACACTATCTATCGGTGTCCATTTTCCAGCAGGCACAACCATTAATCTACCAACACTCACGGAAACTACAAAAACACAACAAACCATCAACCTTTGGGACTGACGACATGAGCGAAAAACAAGCATGGCATTTGGATAGAAAAGTCCCAGTTGGCATTATGATAACAATATTATTTCAGGCTGCTGGCGGTCTCTGGTTTTTGTCAAAACTTGATAGCCGCCTTGATGTGATTGAAAAACAGGATGTAGAAAATGTGCAGGTGAATAATGCATTTTTCGCATTAGAGGCGAGTATGCAGGCAACGCAGGCATCACAATTGCGCATCGAAAGCCACCTTGAAAAGATGGACGATCGCATCAACCGAATACTTGAAAAGGATAACTAAAATGAAATTTGTAAAATGGCTTTGTACCCATCCTTTTATTATTGGCCTAATTGTTTTGGCTTGTGTTGCATTTTTTACACCTGCTACGGACATGGACTTTATTCGTGACACCGTTGGGGGTGGCCTGATTGTGAAAATAATCACGGCATTTGTCGCTTGCCTGACCCTCATGGCTTCTCTTCTTTTATATACTAAAATGAGAGTTTTTGTAATTCATGCACTCAATATGGACTTTAAAAATGACCCGTATTTTCTTATTTTTCTTGGCCTTATGGCTCTTGGCTTCGCCCAGATTATCTCACGCATATTCGGGTGATCGGTTTTGTGCTTGTCACCAATATGACGATGAAATAAATTCAGCCGTAAAACGCTGGGGCGGAAGCTATCAATATCCCCTCGCGTGGAAAGCCCAACTTTATCAGGAATCACATTGTAATCTTTCAGCTATTTCACCAGTTGGTGCACAAGGCCCAGCGCAAATCATGCCAGATACGTGGGCAGACCTAGAAGCCCGTTACAACATCAAGGCCAGCCCATTTAGTACGATTGCCATTGAGTGGGGCTACCGTTATCAGTCTCAACAACGATATATATGGCGAGCAGACCGCCCGCCCCATGAACGAGAACGCTTGGCGCAAGCAAGCTATAATGCAGGCGCAGGGTCTATCATCAAAGCCCAAAAACAGTGTGGCAACGCGCCATATTGGTCTACAATTCAATATTGCCTGCATCAAATCACAGGTGATAAAAACGCCCATGAAACCATTACCTATGTAAAAAATACAGAACGCTGGATACATGAAATGGGCGAAAAAACACCGTGGTTAATACCCCCTGGTCTGCGTATTGAAACCACGGACGCAATCATTACCCGTATTCAGGAAAAATATGATGTAAGAAGGTATTTCTCTGGCAATGCATGGGGTACATATTGGCAAATATGGGACGGTTGGATTACTGCCGATCATGTGCATAAGGAGATGTTGGGCGAACAACCGCCTTTTGCACAAGGATATGTTTGGCGGCATCCACATGTCATAGACGCTACCGCATATAGCATTATTCTTGGCGACCATGTGCCAGCCCCTCGTGCACCGCGCATCGGTGAATATGTTTATATTCTTGGTTATCCTGCAGGTTCTGACAAACCATCTTTGCGACACGGACGCATATATTACACCCGCAAAACGACTGGCAGTAAATATTATTCTCACCCCGATACAATAATTGTTATAACAACCCCAGACAATCATATGATCGATGTGAATTACGAACCTGTAATTGGTGGGATGTCAGGTGGTATCGTTGTGTCAACGGATATGACAGCCCTTGGTGTGCTTGTATCCCAGAACAGTCCGACAGATTTGACAGGCGATGGCCAAGACGATCAATCGGCAGACTTTGTCCCTCTTCTCGATATCTATATGGAGTTTAGCAGATGGCTAAAGTAATCATTAATCCCACACCAACTGCAGGAAAAGAGTATATATTTTATTGCCCTGGATGCAAAGCGGAACACTGGTTTCGTGTTGACGGCCCAGAACCTGTCTGGTCATTTAACGGGGATGTTGATAGCCCGACGATCACCCCAAGCCTGAGTGTAAGCTCTCAACACCTTTGCCACAGCTTCATCACACACGGAAAATTGTTATTTCTGCAAGATTGCACCCATGACCTCGCAGGTAAAACAGTGAAAATCCCAGAATATAATGAGGGGGATTTATGATAGGCAATGAAATCACAGCTACGGTAATCAGCTTTGCTTTAATTGGCTGTTTAGCTATGTCAACTGGCGCATATTTAAAAGGCAGATATGACGGCATAACATTAGAACGCGCAAGTTGGACTGTCGATGTAGACAGTGCCAACAAACGCGCTGATAATTCTGAAACAAACTTTAAAAAGGGGGCCGCGAAAGTCCCTGCCGTTATCGAGCGTGAAACGAAAACCATCATTAAATATGACGATGCGGCCATCCGTAAAGTCGCAAAACTTGAAGAACAAATTGAAGATCTAAAATGGGAGCTTAAAAATGATAAAACCACTGGTGTTTGTACTGGTAATATTCCTGCTGAATGGGTGCGCCAGCAACAAAAACTTGACCGTATCTTACAAGGCGTATCCGAAACCAGCCAAAAGGGAAGCCATAAAAGTAAAACCTTCCCTTTTGAAGATTACCCCATTATCCCGTTTCCCGTCCGCGACTGATTATAGGTCTGTACATGATCGGGCTATCATATTTGGCGCAGACCTTGCTCGTGACCGAGGGCAGCTCATCCAACTTGTAGGAGCCATCAAGCAAAGGGAATATTCAGAAGGGCAAATCATTGCCGCTGAAGTTGCCCGCGCTGCTGAGGTTGATGGCTTAATTAAAGAACTGAACGCAATTGAAGTCGAACGCGGCAAGCCTTGGTACAAAAAAATATTTAAGTAGGAATGATATGCAAGCCCTGACTATGTTACGTGCGCATCTTTTGGATGTGTTAAAAATCAAATCAGAAAATTTAATTACCTTTGTGGAAAACGGTAGCGTTTTTACTGTGCCCAAAAAAAACCAGAATAGTAATGATGATTTTGAAGTAAAATATCAGGGTGTGGTCTATTTATTAAATTGCAATGTTGATGCTAGATATATTTGTTTTATCATTGGGGAGTGGATGAATATATACCAACCTTCACGACCACAAGATCACACACAAATCACATTTGATGCAGACATTAAGTCACATGAAGATGCAGACATGGAATTCACCATAAATTTCACAGAAGAAGTTTGTGTAAAAATAGAAGGTGAGGGCGAGTCGAGAGAAATTACTATAACGTCCTGTTTCCCTGACCTAGTTGATGAAATACCTGGGGTCGTCATCCGTGAACGATGAATTTCAGGACTTTGACGAATTTGTTTCCGATGTTTTGGACACACTAAAGCCCGCATCACGCGCTAAAGTGCTTCGAAAAATGTCTATAAAATTACGACAGAGTAACCAACGCCGCATGGTTGCACAAATTGGGCCAGATGGAAGTAAATGGACAGATCGTAAGGGAAAATCCAGAAAGAAAATGATGAGGGGCTTAAAACTTGGTCGAATGCTAAAAGCAAATTCTAACACAAATCAATTAACAATTGGCTGGAAGGGGAAAGCTGGTGGTATCGCCCGTGTCCATCATTATGGACTGCGTGACCGTGTTACAGAACGAGGTGTGCGCGTAAAATATGAACGCAGAGAATTGGTGGGATTAAGTCGTAAAGACACAGATTTAAACCACGAAACCATTGAGGATTGGCTATTATCCAAATGACCTAAACCTATTCTTTCGGTTTGTTATTTAAAATAACAAACACAATTGATTTTATAGTGCAGGGCAAAACAGCATAACACTGCCTGTCATGGATATCCGCGCATTTCACAACATCATAACCATTGGAACAATCACAAAACTTTCGGATGATGGAATTTTTGGTCAAGTGAAAATTGGCGATATCACGACCAAAATGTTACCACTCCCAACATTCTATAGTAAGAATTGCACATCATGGTCACCCATGCATGAGGATGCGCAAGTCATTATATCTGCCCCATCTGGGAATCTTGAAAACGCCCTGATAATTGGATTACTTTGGTCAGCTGGTGAAGCCCCTTACACGACAGACCGTAATATTGACGGTATTAAATTTAATGACGGCACAATGGTGTCATACAATTCAGAAACTCAAACACTTGATGTATCATGTGAGGGGCAAATTAACATAAAATCGATAGGTGATATAAATATTGAAACAGACGGCGCGTTCAACCTGAAAGCTGCATCAATCAATATTGATGGCCCTGTTACGCAAGTAAATGGCGATATAACGTCAGATGAAATTAGCGTTCAATATCACAAGCATATTGAAACAGGCGTCAAAACAAAGGTTCCAGAATGACGAATATTATTCCCATTTCTGGAATGTGCGAGAAGACGGGTAATATTATCACGGGCATCGATCATGTCCGTCAATGTTTATCACGTATTATTTTAACCCTCATCGGAACCCGTATTCAAAGACGTGCATTTGGTTCTGATTTTTTTAAGTTTGTATCGGCGGCGGGTAATGAGGAGACGCGTTTAAAGCTTGTCACGGTCATTGCCCAGTCGATTTTAAAATGGGAACCACGCATAAAATTATCGCGAGTTCTCTTTCAACTCAATATGGACGGCAATTGCAATATTGAATTGATTGGTAGCTATGACGGTCAAAGCCTCAATCACCAAGTAGAGATTATGGGGATTGCGGCATGATTCCATATACAAATATAGACCTTAGCAAATTACCCGCCCCATCCGTTTTGACCGAATATACATTTGATGAAATCTATCAACAAATCACAGATAAATTCAAAATTGATAATCCAGAGATCGCTGAGAGCATTAATTTTGAAAGCGAGCCAATCACTGCTATTTTACAAGCAACTGCATACCGCGAATATATGCTGATACAATATGTAAATACGATGTTTAAAGAAGGTATGTTGGCGTTTGCAACAGCTACAAATCTCGAACATCACGCGGCTTTGATACCGCTTGAAAGATTTGACGGCGAAACGGATGATGAATTTCGTGCCCGCATTCAACTCGCCCCTGAAGGTTTTTCGGTAGCAGGCCCAATTGGTGCATATGTATATCATGCACTGGCGGCTAGCCCTGCAATCCTAGATATTTATGTGGAAAGCCCAACACCTGGTAATGTTCATATTTATGTTATGGAAGATATCGCAACCGCGCCCGTTTCTACTGCACTAATTAGCAGTGTTGAAAACGCTGTAAACAATGACCAAATTAGACCGCTTACAGATCATGTAACTGTTTTGCCCGCCGTGTTGGTTGATTATGATGTTGTTGCGGCTTTAGCAATCGGCACGGGGCCAGACGCACAGGCAGTCATTCACAGCGCAGTTGAAAATACAGAAATCTATATTTTTTGGTGTAAAAGATTTGGGCGCAAGGTCACAAAGTCAGGATTGATTGCGGCCCTTTATGTGGAGGGGGTTGAAAATGTCAACCTCACCAGTCCACCAAATGATGTGGAAGTTGAATACAATGAAGTCGCCTTGTTGGGCACTCTGTCTGTGACTGAGGCCGCGTAATGTTTAAAACTATTTTACCATCAAATGCCAGCAAGTTAGAAATAGCTTTTGATAAAACGTCCGCTTCCCGTTTTAACCATAATTTAGCAAGAAATAAGCTTTGGTCTGCAGAACATTGCCCCGTCGAATTATTGCCGTTTCTTGCATGGGCATTAAGCGTAGATACATGGGAAGAAGATTGGCCTGAACATGTAAAACGTCAAGTCGTTGCGTCTGCTGTCTATGTGCATCGATATAAAGGCACACCCGCAGGGATTCAGGCCGCCTTAAAAGCTTTGGATTTGGGCGTTACCATTTCGGAATGGTTTGAACATGGCGGTGAACCATACACATTTAAAGCTGATGTAATGGTGACCACCCGTGGCCTAACAGAACAGGAATTTCAAGACATTGCTGATGTCATTGCCGCGACCAAGAACGCACGAAGTCATTTGTCGCAGCTACGGGTTTATCTGACATCCGTGGGGACACCATTCTTTGCCGCCGCCACAGTCATCGGGGAACGTATCGACGTTTATCCATGGGTTGCGACAGTTCCAGTTGCACATGCCACCCATCATTTTGCAGTGGTCACTCACATTGCAGAAACAATCACAACAGGAGAAAACCTTGTCTGATTATTACACATTTTTGACGAATGCAGGTTTGGCGGCTGTTACGAATGCCGCTCTTGCCGGGGCAGATGTTGAAGTTACGCATATAGCCGTTGGTGATGGGCAAGCCTTGCCATTGCAAACACAAACCACCCTTCAGAATGAAACATGGCGCGGGGTTATTACTCGTCTATCACCTGCCAATAACAACGCAGCGGTGTTGGAATGTGAAACTAGAATCCCCCCTGACATTGGCGGCTGGACGGTTCGCGAAATTGGGTTGTTCAATGCTGAAGGCGTACTTCTAGCCGTGGGCAATGTACCAGCAAGTGACAAGCCCGTTTTAGAAAGCGGGTCAGGTAAGGACATGCAAATTCGCATGTATATCCTGAGTTCCAATGCTGAAGATGTAACCATCAAAATTGATCCCGCAATTATCATGGCATCACAATCCTTCGTTCTGGAGCTTATCGCTCAACAATCCGTCAACAGTGCATCCGCTATGATGGTGGCTCTCACCGAACAAATGCACCGTATTAACGCTCAATAGGAGAAAACAATGTCCGATCAACAGATTATAGATTTAGGCAATCAGATTAACGCTTATGGCGTTCAACATACCGACAAAATGGCCGCGCTTGAAGCGGCACGTCTGGCGGCGCAATCAGTCGCGGACAACATTTTCGCGCCACAAAATACCGTTTTAAATGTTGGCCCAAATGGAGACTTCGCAGATATTATTACTGCATGGTATTCATTACGCGGAAAACTGTTAGGTGGCCTCGTAACAATTAAGGTGGAAAACGGAATTCATTTAGTTCCTGAAAGCCTGTATTTCCATCATCACGATGCCCCGAACGCAGGGAAAGTACAAATCATAGGTAATCTTGCCGACCCCGCACAATGTGTTTTGAAATTAGTCCCTCAAAATGACGGACATAGTGAAGGTGTGATTTTTAGAGGCGTTAAAGGCCTGACCTTTGGCGGCTTTAAGATCGTAGGTAATGCCGCAGATTTTGCAGAGCTTCACCGTGGTATATATCTCGATCACGCCGAAGTATTTGTCCCTGATAACTCTCTGATTATTGAGCACACATATATGGGGATAGAGGCATATACAAATTCTGTTATGATCGCCCCACGGTTGCAGATTTTAAACTCTACAAGAGGCATTCGTGCAGACGCCTCATTCCTAAATTTACATGCGTTAAAATGTATCAATGACGTACCAAATAATAATGGCGTGGCCATCCAACCATATGTTGGCGGCCAAGTGTTTGCTTATGCCGCAGTCTTAGATGGCTTCAATCATGGCGTCCAAGCGATCTACTCAGCTCAATTTGTTGGTAGTGGCGTTACTGTCAAAAATGCCGCCGTTGGCTTTGAAAGTTCAAACGGCAGTGAAGTGTATGCCGTTGGTGCCAGTTTTGAAAATGTAGCCAGCCAATATTCACCCGCCACAAATCAAGTCCTTGGTAACGCCAACGCATTTGTAACTCATTAGGAGACCCGCTATGAACCATGAACCCATATTCACCCCTGAAATTATTGTTCCTGTTGTATCTGACAAGGATAAGCTTAGGCAGGCGATTACTGCACAGGTTGGCGATACCCCAACTTTACTTGGCACAACCGCAGACGGTGCACAACTTTCTGTAGCTGTACACTTGGCGCTTATTTCCGCGCTCGATGCCAACACTACATATGCCAATTTCAAAACCCAATTCTTCGGTACGTTAACTGCCCTTGTAGGCAATAATCATGAAACGGGCAATCCTGTTGATATACCAGCTATGGCCAATGATTTTTTGATTAAATTACAAACAGGCGATATTAAACTAACGGCGGCCGTCAAAGGTGTGCCTGCTGTCATTGACGAAATAGGCGCACGGTCAACGGGCGTTGCAGAGATTATTATTGCCGCAGCACAACAAGAAAATTCTTAAAGGAGAATAATTATGACTTATCATCACGGCGTTAGCGTCATTGAAATTAACGAAGGCACGCGCCCAATCCGCACTATTGCCAGTGCAATTATAGGCCTTGTTGCCACATCTACTGACGCAGACGTCGCCTATTTTCCCGATGGAAAATTGACATTGGTCACAGACATTGACACAGCCATTACCAAAGCTGGTACAACAGGTACATTGGCACTTGCTTTGGCGGCAATGGCGTTACAATGTAAACCCGTTGTTATTGTATCGCGGGTGTCTGAAGGCGTTGACGAAGCCGCAACAAAAACCAACATAATTGGCGGTTTTGAAAATGGTAGTTATACGGGCATTAAAGCTTTTGAAGCTGCAAAAGCCAAATTCGGGTTTGCGCCGCGTATTATTGGTGCGCCAGGATATGAAGCGGATACCGTCATTACACAACTTGTTGCTACCGCACAGGCTGTCCGTGGTTTTGCCTATGCACAAGCCCCTGAAGATACAAAAGAAGCCGCTGTCACCCTGCGTGACCAATATGGTGCACGTGAATTGATGTTGTTCTGGCCAGACGGTAAATCTGGCGATAATTCAGTCCTAACCGCTGCATTTGCAATGGGTATGCGGGCTAAGATCGATGCAGAAATCGGCTGGCACAAAACAATTTCCAATGTGGCAATTAACGGCATTCTTGGGTTGTCTCATGACGTGACATGGGATTTACAAAACCCAAATACGGACGCGGGGTATTTGAATGCCAATGAAGTTACAACCATTATCAATGAAAAAGGATATAGATTTTGGGGTGATAGAACATGTTCTGCTGACCCGCTGTTTGCGTTTGAAAACTATACGCGTACCGCACAAATCATCCGTGACACGATTGCTGAAGCTCATATGTGGGCAATTTCAAAGGGGATTACAGCAACGACAGCCCGCGATATCGTCGAAAGTGTCAATCGTAAAATGCGTGAATGGACAACGGCTGGATATATTCTGGGCGGGGAATGTTGGGTCATGAAAGATGCCAATGGCATTGACCAAATCAAGGACGGTAAATTGACCATTGATTATGACTTCACCCCAATTCCTCCACTTGAAAACCTCAATTTTCAGCAACGGATCACTGATAAATATATTGCTGATCTTGTTTCAGCAATCGCAATCTAAGGAGAATACCCATGTTACCTAAAACAGCAAAAGCATTTAATTTGTATCGTGAAGGCGATAGCTGGGGTGCAACAGTTAGCGAGGTTACACCGTCAAAGTTGACCCGTAAGCGTGAAGACTACCGTGGTGCAGGCATGTCAGCACCCGCCAAAATTGATCTTGGCTATGAAATAGGTCAGTTGGAAATGACTATCAAAGAATACAATCCTGATATTATCAAAGATTGGGGGGAATGCGGCGCAGACGGTGTTCTTATGCGCCTGCTGGTGGGTGCACAAAGTGACGATTCCGATTGTACTACAAGTGCTATTGAAATTGTTTTCCGCGGGCGCCCTTCTGAAATTGATTTTGGTACGCTTAAGCCAGGTGAGCTCACGGATATGAAAATCCCGTTTGATGTCACCTATTACAAATACATTGTTGACGGCGAAACTTTAATCGAAGTTGATAGCATCAATATGATTGAGAAAATCGGCGGTATTGATCGGTATGATAAACTACGTACAGCAATTGGTCTTTAAAACTGGAGAGAGATTATGGAAAACAAAGCAAAACCCGAAAAACATAATAAAACAAAACTTGCAGATAATGAGTTTATTCTTAAAAATCCTATTAAGCGGGGGGATACAACAATCACAACTCTGAAGGTCAATGAACCTAATGCAGGTAGCTTACGAGGAGTATCTCTGTCTGACATTATTGAATTACAAGTTGACGCGATCATTAAAATTGCCCCTCGTGTGATAACCCCACTCATCACACAAGATGAAGTGAACTCTTTTTGCGGCCCCGACCTTATGGCCTATGGGTTAAAACTAGCCAGTGTGATGTCTCCAGCGGCGGGAAACGATCTTACCCCGACACAATAGAGCGGGGTTGGATGGATATAAATGCAGTGTTAGAGGGGGGATGGCCTCCCTCTGAATTGGATGCCATGCCATTTTGTGAATATCTAACATGGTATAACATGGCTCTTGAAACCAATAAAGAGCGTGAAAAACAATACAAAAAACATAACTGATAAAGTTCGTTGGTATGGCACAAAACAAAGATTTTAATTATAAAATGCAATTTGCGGGTATTGACAAACTGTCAAACCCTCTCGGCAAAATGCAAATTGCAATCGGCACAACAAGTAAGGAATTGCGTGGTCTGCGTAAGGTTGAAAAACAATTTGGCCAGTTTAAACAGCTCAAACAAAACAGTGTTGCAAACGCCAACGCACTGAAAAAGGCATCTAAAGAAGCCTCAATACTTGGTCGTGAATTCAAACAAACCCAAAACCCAACCAAAAAAATGTCTGCAGAATTTAAACGTGCTCAAATGCGAGTACAAAGTTTAAAAGCGGCGCAGGGTAAAGAAATACAGCAATTAGGCAGGCTTGGGCAGAGCCTGAAAAAAGCGGGATACAATACCCTGAACTTATCTGAATCCCAGAAACGTCTGAAAACCAATATAGGTAAAACGAGCGCATCACTGGATAAGCAGCGACAGAAATTAAAAAAAGTTGGTGCAGAAATGCGCCGTCAGAAAGCCGCACAAGCCAAATACCAACAATCTCTGCAGTCCGCCGCCAATCTTGGTATTGTCGGGGCATCTGGCGTTGCTGTGGGCACGCGTAGCGTAAAAGGTGTGTTTAATATAGTCGAGACTGTGCGGCCCCTAGAAAAGGCCATAGGTGAATTACAATCCCTTGGTATAGACAATATGCAGGCCTATAAAGACATGGCATATAAAACTGACGAACAGCTCGCCTACACCACGGCGGACAGCTTTATTCGGGCGGCCTATGATATTCGGTCTGGCATGTCTGGACTGACAGATGAAGGTGCAGCCGAAATTACGAATATGGCCTTAATCACCGCCCGTGCCACTAAATCCACAGCTGAAGAAATGACCTCTTTAACCGCGTCTGCCTATGGTATTTTTAAAAACCAATATGCGGAAATGAGCGATATTGAATGGGGCGAACAGTTCACGGCAGGGTTGGCCGCCAGCGTGAAAGCATACAAAACCAATGGCTCCGCAATGCAACAGGCCATTGAAAGTGCAAAGGGCGGGGCGGCGTTGTTGGGAATGGGCATGGCCGAGGAAATGGCTATTCTAGGAACATTACAGGCCAGTATGAAAGGTGCAGAAGCAGGGACGGCCCTAAAGTCCTATGCTACAAACGCCGCCAAAGCTAATGCGGCATTTGAAAAAGCTGGCATTAAAATTAATGTACTCGATTCAGAAGGTATGTTGAACGACACACAAACCGTCATGAAGCAAATACGCGCACATTATGGCAGTTTGGACGCTACAGAAATGGCGGAGTTGAAAAAAGCATTTGGCACAGATGAAGCCATGAATATGATAAATGCTCTTATGGCCAATCAGAAAACTTACGTATCAGGGTTTAACGCTGTAAAAAATGGCATGGTTGCAGGTAAAAAAACTATAGATGATATGGCGGCGGCTATTGATGATAATGCAGATGCAAAACTGCAAAACGCTATGGAAGAATTTTCGGCCATGAAACGAGATATTGGTTATGCACTTTTACCTATTTTTCTCGATCTAATCCCTGTGATGAAAAAAGCGACAGCATGGGTAAGTGAATTCACCAAAAACCACAGACCTTTGATTAAAATCGTTGGTACAGGTGTCATGATCTTTGGTGCACTTGCAGCAACGATGGGTGCACTGACGCTGACTATGGCATCCATACTTGGCCCTATGGCGGTGTTAAAATACGCAAAGACCAGCCTTGGTATTAAATCCCTCGGCCTTATGAAAATTCTGAAACCTCTTGGACATGCATTTATTTGGGTTGGCCGCATGGCCATTCCACCATTAATCGCGGGTATTCGAGCAATGGGTATTGCACTTATGACCACGCCTATCGGGTGGATTATTGCTGGTATCGCGGCGGTGGCTTTGGCAGGATATATGATCGTGAAACACTGGAAACCAGTTAAAAAATTCCTCGGTAAAATGTGGTCGGGTATAAAAATCCTCTTTGCGTGGTCACCCATAGGACTACTTACCAAAGGCATTGGCGCAGGGTTGAAATGGTTGTCTGGACTGTTTCATCTTCCAAAAATAACAGCAAGAAAAACATGGGTTTTCTTAAAAACCCTGTTTGCATGGTCGCCACTTGGATTGTTAATGGGCGGCATGGGCGCAGGGGTCAATGGCCTTAAAGCCATCCTGAAATCTCCACGCGCTGTTGTGTCTGGTACATGGAAGTTATTTAAAACCCTGTTTGCGTGGTCACCCATCGGCCTTGTCAAAAAAACTTGGGATATTTTGCCAAATGTGTTTAAGAGCGTGTTTGGCCTAATTACAAACATTACAAGTTTGGCAATGCAACGAGTGAAGGCCTTGATAAGCGCGCCTTTGAAAATGATTAAGGGTTTGAAAAATAAATTAAAGGGTATTCCGTCTGCGGTTAAATTAAAAATACACAAAACCAAGTCAAAAGACGAACGCCCCCCACCACCATATATCAACAGGAAACCGCCGCCTAAGTCGCCGCCAATTCTTACAAACCCTTTGAAAGCTGCAGCTGGGCTTAGTGCAATGGGTATGATGATTGCCAGTCCAGCATTAGCAACTCCTGATTTTTCCAAAATGACCCGTGGGGAGCCAATCACAGCAAGACAATCAATCCAGCGTGTGGGCGCGCAGATCATCAAACAAGCTATTGAAATTCATATTCATCCTGCACCTGGTATGGACGAAAAAGATTTGGCGAAATTAGTTGCAGATAAGTTCGCAGAAATACAACGTGCACAAACCAGACAAGCCAGCAATTCTCTTAATGACATCGAGGATTAAATTATGTTGATGCAATTAGGTGACTTCATTTTTAAACGCAACACAATATCCCCGCAAAGCCTATCTAAATCTGTGTCTGCCAATTGGCCCAAACAAGCCAGATACGCAGGACGGCCAGCGTTGCAATTTACAGGGATTAATGCTGAAACTTTGGAAATTGCAGGTGTCATATATCCGTTTTCAGGGATAACCGGTACGGCAAATGATCTCAACAAAATCAACGACATGGTCACAGGTGGTGAAAAGCACATCCTCACCAGTAGTTCAGGTGACGTGCTGGGGCAATTTGCAATTACATCGATAAATGAAACGCACACACTTCTCGATAGGCAAGGTAAGGCCGAAAAAATAGAATTCACAATTCATCTTGTGCGTACAGATGATGAACGCATTGACAAATTGCTATGACGCCTATTTTTAAAATCGAGATGGACGGCAAAGATATTACGGCGCGCCTATCTCGCTATATTATTTCGCAATCATTATCAGACCAACGCGGTATGAAGGCCGACGATCTGACCCTCACTTTTGAGGACACAGAGCATAAATTGACCTTACCTGCACCTGGGCGCAAGATTAAATATTGGTTGGGATATGAAGAAACTGGCCTCGTTTTTAAAGGCCTATTTATTATAGATGAACTTGAACATAGTGGCTTTCCTGATAAAATATCAATCAAAGCCACAAGTGCTGATTTTACGGCTGGGTTGAAGGTAAAAAAGGAAACATTTTATGAAGACACCACGCTTGGCGACATTGTCGCGACCATTGCGGGGGTGAATAAGTTAAAACAATCGGTTGCCGATGAAATTTCCTCTATTGCCATAGACCACATCACACAAACCAATGAAAGTGATTTGAATTTCCTTTCGCGATTAGCAAAAGACATGGGTGCATTCTTTGCCATCAAAAATGAAACCCTGATATTTTGTGAGGAATCCGCCAGCAAGTCTGCCTCTGGTATTGATATACCTGTATTTTCTCTTGATCGAGGTGACACATCGAGTCACCGTTTCACAGAACGCACACGAAAAAACAAATTCAAAGGGGCAAAAGCAGCATGGTACAATATCCCTTTATCAGAAAAAATATGGGAAATAGAAGGCAGTGACGATAAGTGTAAAGCCCTAAATGGAGTATACCCTGACGCCGTCAAAGCAAGGGAAGCCGCAATAGCAGAATATGCACGATTGCAGCGGGGAGAGCTGACCATGAATATCAACCTTTCGATTGGCAATCCTAGCCTTATCCCTGAAACCCCCGTGTCTCTCACAGGGTTTAAGGACATAATCAGCTCAGTCAAATGGGTCATAAAAACCGCAAATCATACACTGGACACAAATGGTTTAAATACCGTGATGGATTTGGAACAGGCAAAAATCTAATTATAAATGTCGTCAACTGAAAAGTTGAAAGCTTTACATAGCCGCACAACAACCAGTGGCGGAACCATTTCTTTGCCTAGTTCATAGTCTGTCAAAACTTCGATAGCAATAAATGCGGGTTTGGCAAAATCGTCTACAGACAACCCAAGGGCCATGCGCACAAAACGCAAATTTTCACCGGCCTTACGTTGCAATCCAATCTCTGTGTATCCTTCCATAGGGCCATGCTTATAAGCGTATCCAACATCTTGCGCGTCCGTTTCACCCAAAATGGCCGTGGTTTCGTCAACACCAACCATATTATTACTGCTAAATTCACCGATTAGGGCGGTATACGGAATATCCAATACCCGTGCCCATCCCAATAGCGTTGTAATTGTGGTGTTGTTTTTTCGCCCATTCATAAAGTCTTTTAGACTTGCCTCACTTGCACCAGAGGCACGCGAAACACTGGCCATAGACATGTTTTTTACTTTCAGCACAAGACGCAGTCTAGCCCTTAAAATCTCTATGAATTCCTTATTTTCAACATTCATAATATAATACACAGGTCTATAAGGGGAATAAACACCTTGACGGGTGATATATCCCCCGTTATACAATTCTCATGACAACACGAAAACAACTCTTAGATTTAATTTCACGACACATTGCCACAACAGGGATGAGTGCAACCAAACTCTGCCAATTGGCAGGTGTTGACCATCATGTTGTTTCAAGATTGAGAAGTAACGACAGCATCACACTTCAATCCATCGAAAGACTTGAAAGTGTCATACAGGCGCATTCAAATTGTGCAGAGGCATTATGAGCACTGCATCTATTTTCCCCAACTGCGTGGTTCTGGCTAAGGTTTATGCTGTCATAGACCATCCTTTCATCATTAGCATTTTGACGATAGCCAGAACCACGGCTTTTTTAAAGGGGAAAAAACGCCTGATCTTCCCTCTAACTACTTATACAAGCGGGGCATGTTAAGTGGATAAATTCACCCTAAACGCACACCTTGCCGCCCTCGCCGCCGAATTGGTGAAAAAATGTGGCGGTTATACGGCGGCCGCACTTGAATGTGACGTGAAAAAATCACAACTGGCCCGCGCCGCAAATCCCCACCATGACTACACGCTTAAGGCCTCAACCATATACCACCTTGAACAAGCGTGCGGCGAACCAATCATGACACGCGGTCTAATGGAAATGAACACATTTAAAGTCACACTAGAGCCTGTCTACCCAATATTTCTAGGCATTGATCTTGCCGATTCCGCTACCGACCTGGCTGTTACAATCGTTGCTGTGATGGAAGACGGGAAAGTTACATATAACGAGTACAAACAGGTCAACACAAAAACCACGGATATTCATGCAATCGCCGCCAGAATAAATACAGCGTGTCTTGAGAAAATACCTCATTTGGAGTTCGTGAAATGACGCATGCATGTGCCCAAACAAAACCAAAAAGAAAAACTACATTTCAGTGCCCTGATTGTGGCGCGCACGCCCGTATTACCGCAACAAAAATTTTATCTGATACTTATAAAGAATTCTACGTGTCTTGCTCGGATGATGAATGTGGCGGACGCTATGTCTTTGGGTCGGAGCCAGTCCGCATTCTTATTCCCAGTCAAAACCCAAATAAATTTATCAACCTACCTTGCCACACACCTGCCGTATAAGGAAATATAATGTTACAACCGCATTTGGACACCGCCATGAACGCCGCCAGAGATATTGTAAATAATATTGATGGGGTAGAATTTGAAAACAGCAATCAAATATTCACACGTGTCACACACCGCCTGACCAATGAATACAATTTTAATATTCAGGATGCGCGTGATGCGGCCGCCAAAGCCATTGCCGAATATGATAGCCGCAATATTGACGGCGCATTTGATCTAAAATCAAGCACTGCAAATTGCCTGTTCATAAAAGTAGATGGTCAAACTCGCGTGGTGTCACTGGCTGAAGTTGTCAACAACTTAGAATTTCTGTGAGTGATTATTGTGAGTGTTGCCCCAAACAAAATGTTTTTGACTATCACTGCATCATCTGCACGGCCACCCTCATTCTTGGGCATCCTAAACCCATGCGCCGCGCACTGATTGATGATTTATGTTCACAATACAAACACGATTTAAACCGCTTAAAAAAGGAGATTATCAGACAGCACAAATCCAAACTTAAACCTTAACTACAACACTCTGGGAGGAAATATCATGGTTATTTTACTTACGCTTATTGGCGTCTATATTTGCATTGGCATCACAAACTTAAAAATCATAAATCAACACAAACGAGTTGACCACATCGCGGCACTGGAAAACCTTACAGTAGAAATCTGTAAACACATTTGCTTTGTTACAGATTGCCCAGATAGGCCATGCCACGCAATCGAAGGCCTTGATATTATAACAGCCGAACCTTGCTCACACGATTGTATTGGGCTGGCAAAAAAAATATTGGGGCATTGAAAATGAAAGCCCTATCCATCAATCAACCTTACGGCTGGCTCATCACCCAAGGCTATAAATCAATTGAGAACCGCAACTGGAACACCAAGTTTCGCGGGGAGTTTCTGATTCACGTTGGACTAAAAACCGCGTGGGATGATCTTGATTGGTGCGAACGTAACCTTGGTTGGAACGGCGGAGATATGCCCACGTATTATAAAACGGGCGGTGTTATCGGATACGCCAATCTAGTTGATGTCGTCACTGAAAGCAAAGCGGCGTGGTTTACGGGTCGGTACGGTTTCATTTTAGAAAATATGACCCAACTCCCATTCCGCCCTTGCAAAGGCCAGTTAGGATTCTTCACCCCAGATTACAACAGCATTTATGCCAAAGACAAACCCAAACCACTGCCAAAACAACGGGTATTGATATGAGCACATACACCACAATGGAGAAATCAAATGCACGTAATTGATACAATTATTGGTTGGATTTTAAGAGGAGTATTTTTAGGGGCAATTGCTTTAGTCATATTCCTAATTTTGGTGTCTTGGGCATTTAAGAAAAAATAGAGAGCATAAAAATGACCGATCTATCACTGAAGCAATATCTAAAAAAGATTAACACTCAACGCCTGACATTATCACGGCTAAATGCACTGTGCCAAAGTCCTCACATGCGACCTGTAGATTTTACAAACCGAGATCGTGCGGCGCGTAGACTTAGTGAAACTCTTGATAAAAGATGGTGGTAGTGCGTGCATGCTTTATACAACGACTTTGAAGCCTACCCATGCGATATATTAGAGCTGCGTATCAAAGATGGCTGGTTGCCGCCTGGTATCGTAGACAGACGTTCCATTGTGGAGGTTTGTCAAAGTGACCTTAGCAAATTCGGACAAGTGCACCTCTTTGCTGGTATTGGAGGGTTTGCCCTCGGAGCGCGCAGCGCAGGATTGCCTGACAGTTTCCCAATCCTCACAGCTGGTTTTCCCTGCCAGCCTTTTTCCACCGCAGGACAACGAAAAGGCACACTCGATCACCGTTACCTCTGGCCAGAAACTTTTGCCGTTATTAAAGCACACAGACCGCTTGTCTGTGTGCTTGAAAATGTTGCTGGCCTCGCATCGATGGCATTCTCCGCAACGGAAACTCTTGTGGATATCCAAGCCGATCTTACAGGCCAAATTGCATACCATTACAAAAAACAAGAACAGGGTGTCCTTGAAACGATATGTCGTGACCTTGAAGGTGAAGGATATTCCGTCCAATCGCTTATTATTCCAGCTTGCGGTGTTGGCGCCCCACACAAAAGAGATCGAATCTGGATTGTGGCGTACGCCGAATGCAAGCATGGGCGGGACGTCGAGAGCTTTGAGAAATGGTGTTACCAAGAGAAAATCAGGAAACAAAATACAGGTCAAATTAGAAGATCAAGTACAAAACCCAAACCTATGGCCTACTCCCAGGTCCTGCACCGCAATGACGGCAACCCTCACACCGAAAATGGCAACCTTCAAACACAAGAATTTAGAAGTAGCGGTAGCACAAACAATGTTTCCAACACCACAAGCGGGGGACGAAAAGGACAGAGGAAATCTGTCGAACCCATGTATTCAGAGGCGAATAAAAATTGGGAAGCAAGTCAACTTATCAATGATGGTCAGCCATGTTTCTGGCCGCCTGAACCCTCGGTGGGTAGAGTGGTTAATGGGCTACCCAATCGGGTGGACAGCATTAAATCCCTTGGAAACAGTATCGTCGTTCAAGTCGCCACAGAAATTTTTACAGCCATCAAATATAGCTTTTTCGGGGATGGATGAGTGACACAAAACACATCATCCGCCGTAATGCAACAACGCCGTGAACCATCCGATAGTTTTGATTATTTTCCGACACCACTTTGGGCGACACGCGCCCTATTGATGATGTTGAATAAACATAAATTGGTGGATAGCTATAGCACCGCCCTAGACCCGTGTTGTGGCGAAGGCCATATGGTGCGCGCACTTAGAGAGCGATTTGACCATGTAGGTGCCTATGACATTCAAGATATGGGTTTTGGCGGTCAGGGCGATTATCTTTTCCCAAATGATTATGAAAACACAGATTGGACTATTGCAAATCCACCGTTTAAAATTGCCCTAGAGTTCATCCTTAAAGCCCTTGAATGTTCCACGCAAGGCGTTGCCATGTTTGTGCGATCAGCATTTGATGAAAGCCAATCAAGATATCATGAATTATTTTCCAAACGTGCACCAACATTTACATTCATTTTTTCTGAACGGGTTATCCTAAGCAAAGGTCTCGTACGTGACCCAGATGTGAAATATTGGAATGAGAAAAAACAAAAATGGCAATTCCCAAGCACAGCAACCGCCTATTGCTGGATGGTTTGGGATAACAGACGCACCAACCAACCTGCGCGTAAAGACTGGATACCCCCATGCCGTAAGAGCCTGACAAAAGACGGGGATTATGTATGAGTTATTTAGGCCCTACCATTTCCCAACACGTTGCAGCACTATCACTAATAGAAACTGTAAAATTTGATGGGTCACCCGTCATATCATTAAGGCAGGATTCAATCTTACGTCCATATTCATGGATAAAATTTGGTTTGTCTTTAAATGGCGGTTTCAAAAATTCATTGGCCAATATGTTAGCTACAATGTTTCCGTATTCGGACGAATTTAATTCCCAATCGGCCATATTTCCCCGCTCAACTATCTTTTCAGCGCGTTCTACATACAGGTTTCCATTTTCGAATGAATTATATTCTGGCTCTGTTTTATTATCATCACTGCTACACATAGACAGCAATCCAACGGCAACAAGCACCAAAATTATTGCCGCAAAACAGCCTAAAAATAACTCTTTGTTCGTGACCCCAGGGCGCTTAACACCGCAATGCACACAAGTATCTGCGTATTCTTCAACATCTTTGCTACATTTTTTACATGGGACGATTTTCGCCATAATTTTCCCCAAAGATAACAATCAATTTTCGCACTTATTGCGCGTATTATTGCGCCCCGTCAATGACTTAAGGGGATATATCACCCGAATATTATTGACTTCTTCACTTTTCGGACGTAATCAGGATGTAGAACAGGGCAAAATCTCTGTTTTGGGAATTATCACTCCCATGTATCAAGGCGTCCACCACGCCCCAAAATCGCGTGGTTTTTTTATGGGCTGGACGTTAGGGAGCACTTCGGTGCGCCGTTTCCTTGATACGGTAGTGATAAATCCTTTCTGTCTGGCCCACCAAATTATCACTTGTCGAGCCAGATTTAATTTTAGATCAAGGAGGATCGACATGTTCGACGCAAGCAATGCACCTATAAAATCCACAGAAAAACTATACGCGATAAAATACGAAGCCGAGTTAACGGACGTTTTTGAACTGGTTAAAACCACGCATCAATTAATGCTTAATTTCGAAGACGGAACTTCGCCCTATGACGGCGACGACATTATTGCCCTGCAATCAACAATAAATTTCCTACGCGAAAAAACCAACCAATTTGAACAACAATTTTTTCACTCAAAACAGGAGGTAAACGCATGATATATTCAAATAAACGATTAAATACAGCGTCAAAAATGTGGAAAAGAAATGCACACGTAAACGACATTGCAGATGCAATTTCATCAACCCCTAATGAGATTTATGCCGTATGTCAAAAACACAGGAATTTATTCCCAAAAAGACGGCAAGTTGGGTCTGTTCAAGCCACAAACAAAACCACGCGATCCACTATCTATCACACACGTAAATGTAGATACTACATAGGCCGTGAAAACCGCGAATGTGGAAAATCAATCATAAAAGGTCAGTATTGCAAATCCTGCATGCCTAAGACCTTACCAAACGCAGGCTTCTATGCGAGGGCATTATGAGATTTGATTGCAATGTTGAGGTCATGAGCCGTGCCGAGTTGGAAACTGCATATTTTAATGTCGTTGATACAGCAGAAACACTTTTAAACGCAAAAGAAAACCTTTCTGGGCGGATACAAATTGCACTTCGCAAAGAACTAGGCCTGTGCGTTGTCAACACGCATCCCATTGGTACAAGACGTGACGGGGAAATATTGGCCGCTCTCATGATTGGCAGAATATGTTCAACAGAATTTCTTGCAGAAACGGTACGGCAACCAGGCATTAGTAAATATGTATGCACAAACCAAGTTCGCGTTTATATCTGTGGCCTACGCAAAGTTTTACCTTGCCTAGGCATAGAAATCGAAACCATCCGTTTTCAAGGTTATGTAATGGACGGCCTGTCGATCAAAAACCTGCAAACCCTCATCAACAAACATAACAATAAAGATACCGTGCAATGAGAACTGATATTCTAACCGACATAAAAAAACGCCTGCTTGCAGACTATAAATTTAAAGACAGCGGCGGATGGTTACGGGCTGGAAAATGTCCATCTTGTGGTAAAAAGGAACTATATGCACACGCTGAAAGCCCGTGGGTGATACGGTGCGGCCGCTCCAATAATTGCGGGTATGAAGGACATGCAAAAGATTTGTACCGTGACCTATTCGAGGATTTTAACAAGAAACACAAACCTACACCAGAAAACCCTAATGCCACAGCCGATGCGTATTTACGATATGCGCGTGGGTTTGACCTGAAAGCAATTAAAGGCTGGTATCGTCAAGAAAAATTCTGGCATCCGCACGGCAATAAAGGCACTGCCACTGTGCGCTTTGATATTGACCGTGAAAACAATATATTCATGGAGCGGCTTGTCGAAGACGTGAGTATCAAAGATGAAGACGGCTCTTTCACACTCCGCAAAGCACATTTTGGCGGCAAACACCGTGGCCTATTCTGGTTTCCACCTGGTATGAAATTTGACAAAGATGCAACCGTCTGGATTGTCGAAGGAATCCTTGACGCCATTGCACTTTGGCAAAACGGCATAAAGGCCGTGTCTATGTTGTCGTGCACCAATTATCCGTCAAAATCAATGGAGCTGCATAAGGACAAAAATATTCGCTGGATTTTTGCTCTCGATAATGACCCCGCTGGAAAACGCTATACCAAGAAGTGGGTTAAAAAAGCAAAATCAGAAGACTATAGATGCGGGTCAGCACAAATACCGTCTGTACGCGGCCAGGCAAAGCAAGACTGGAACGATTTACACCTTAAAAAGGCCCTCTCAAAAGAAGAGATACGCGAGCATTACTACCAAGGTGATTTGTTATGTGCTTCAACAGCATTGACGAAAGCTATGTTGATCTGGGGACACAGCAACAAAGAAAATTTCAGTTTCACTTATAATAACAAATTATATTGGTTCAAAACCGACATTGAAAAACTGAATAAGGCAAAGCAAGAAATATATGAAGCCAATCCAAATATGGATGAAAAAGAAGTCCGTACAAAGGCCGTTGAATATTCAGGTATGTTACGCGAAATTTGTAATTGTCACCCGTCATTTTTATACTTCTTGTCACACGAAGCCACTGGTGAAAGTTGGTATTTCTGCAATATCTCATTTCCGAATGGCCGCCCCGCCATAAAAACTACATTCTCTGGGTCACAAATCGCCAGCAGCGCAGAGTTTAAAAAACGCCTTTTGTCAGCGGCCCCAGGAGGGTTATATACAGGGTCGGGGAGAGAACTTGACTGGATTGTTAAGAATAATCTCAATAATATTAAGCAGGTGAAAACCGTTGATTATGTCGGATATGCAAAAGAGCACGAAGCTTATATCTATAATGATTTTGCCGTCAAAAAAGGGCGGATATTTAAAGCCAACCGAGAAGACTATGTAGAGATCGATAAACTTTCGATTAAAACTTTGTCTGGCTCATTCAAGTTCAACATAGGCAATGCACATCAATATAATGCCAATTGGCCAGAATTGATATATCAGGCGTGGGGTTATAAAGGCCTTGTCGCACTTACATTTTGGTTTGGGTCATTATTCGCCGAACAAATCCGTTCTGCGCAAAAATCATTCCCATTTTTGGAAATTGTCGGAGAGCCAGGGTCAGGCAAAACAACATTGATTGAATTCTTATGGCGCACATTTGGCCTTGAAGACACAGAAGGGTTTGACCCCTCAAAATCTACATTTGCTTCTATCCGCCGAAAATTTGCACAAGTTTCAAACATGCCGATTGTACTGTTGGAAGGTGATCGCGAAACCGCCAGTAAATACAAACAATTTGACTTCAACCAATTAAAGGACAGCTATAATGGCCGAGCCTTTGGTGAGCGGGGCATCAAGAACGGCGGCAACGAAACCTATGCGCCAGCTTTTAAAGCTGCAATCGTCATATCACAAAATAATGACGTACAAGGCTCTGACGCGGTTTTACAGCGCATAATACACCTAAACATCAACACGGATAGCCATACAAAACAAACACGCATTGCATCTGAAGCCATCAATCAAATTTCCGTCGACCAAGTGTCCTATTTTCTCCTGAAGGTTATTACGAAGGAAAAGAAAATTATGGAAATGTTTTTGCAAAATACAGGTGCATATGAAAAACGGCTTTTGGCACACGACAAAATTACTAACATTCGGATTGCTAAAAACCACGCGCAAATTATGTCCCTCGCAACATGCATGGTAAATATTACTGGTCTGCCAAAAGAGCATTTGTATGGCCTACACGACTATATTGAAACCATCGCCGCCGAAAGAGAACGGGCCGTCAAAGCCGATCACCCACTCTTGCAAGACTTCTGGGAAGCTTATGAATATATGAATGGTGAGGATGCTTATCCAAAATTGAACCATGCACGTGACGCTGGCACAATCGCTATAAACCTCAACCATTTTGTCAAAGTGGCGAACGAAAATAAACAACAAATACCGACTTTGTCAGAGTTAAAACCCCTATTGAGACAAACCCGCACGCACAAATTTATAGACACAAAGGCGATCAACTCAAACGTATTATTCAAAGACGAATTTTGCAGAGAAGGCCGCACGGTCAAATGTTGGGTTTTCGAGAAAAAGAAGGCGGGGTGAAGTCATGATAGATACTGTAGAAAATGATGCAAAATATCTGATTATGAAGCGTGGCGTTTACTATCGACCAAATAACGCAGGATACACAGGTATTAAAGACGAAGCTGGCCGATATTCCCTTGATGAAATAAGTATGCGTTTTCCAAATGAAACCGACAGCGGATTATCATTTATCTTGGAAAATGAAGCGCCTGATTATTCCCCAAATTGCTTCGCGGATTATAAACAAGCCCATATGATCAAAAAGAAAGATTTGGAAATCCAATCCCTACGATCTAAAAACGAAGACTTACGGAAATTTTTATTATCAATTTGCAATGCGTGGATAGGCGGCGGCGTTCCAAAAGAAATAGCTTCGGCACGACAATACCTAATCGAAGAACCAAATGGTATAGGGTACAAAGTCAGGAAACTTGTGACAGGGTGGAATAGTAGTGAGTGAACATACACCAATCGCTCTATCTGTCCCAGATGCCGCCAAAGCTTGCGCAGTATCGGAACGCCAAATGTGGCGAATCCTAAAATCCGAAAACCTACCACAACGGAAACTTGGCCGCCGCACAGTCATTTTATACGAAGGCTTGCAAACCTATATGAAAAGTTTGCCAGAATCCTAATTCTCCAAATATTTACACCAATCTTGCATCAATTCCCGCCGCAAAGACAACCCCTTACCACGCCTGTAAGCACGTCTGACAGACGAACCTACCTTATGGGCCAGTGCCAGCTCTGAAACCTCATCTGAATAGCCTGTGCAGTCCATAGCCCAATCTTTAAACGTCGAACGAAAACCATGTGACGTATAATCCAAATTATGGGCTTTCAAAGTAGATCTAAATGCATTTTCTGAAAATGGTTTTTTATGGTAAGGGAAAACCAATCCTGTCATTTTGGATTTTTTAATTTTGGGTAACAAGGCCAACATAGATGATGTGATCGGAATAATATGATCCTCATCACTATGCTTCATTCTGTCTGCAGAAATTGTCCATAGTTTTTTCTTTAAATCAAATTCGTCCCATTTTGCAAACCTGACCATATGGCCGCGTGATGCTGTCAGTATCGTCAGGGCGAAAGCAAATCTGGTAATATATTGGCTGTTCATCAAACCTTGGTAAAATGCAGGCGCATCTGCATATGGCATAGCCGCATGATGTCTGACTTTGGGTCTGTGGTCGGGTAAAAGATACTCTAGCGCGCCTTTCCACCTGGCAGGATTATCACCCTCACGCCAGCCCAAAACAGTTGATAGGTCTAGTGTTTGCTCGATCATTGATCGTGTCAAGCGTGCGGTAAAATTACTGGTATACCAGATCGGCTTTAAAACGGCCTCTACATCTTTAATTGTGATCTGATTAACGGTGATATTATGCAAAGATGCGGCGTGTTGATACAAACAATTTTCCCATTTTGCCTTTGTTTTATCTGACTTCCAGTTTTGTTCTTTGCGCAAAATTATAGAATGAGCTGCATCTTTGAACGTGCGGCCGCTTTCGTCTTGATGCAAAACGGCGCGTATATCTTTGCCCTCTATCCGCGCCAACCTGCATTCTGCAGAAATATTTCGCGCAATCGCAAGCGTGATAGTATGAACAGGGCCAATTGTATGCGAAAATGTCTTTTTGTTTTTAGTATATCTAAAAAACCAAGTCTTAGTAACGTCAGACCGCACACGCAAATAAAGGCCGCCGCCATCTGCTATCCAGCCCTTTTTGTCGGTGTTCTTCACCATCAAGGGCGTAAGTTTATGTATTTTCCCCATCCTTGGACTACCCTTCGGACTACACTTGCTCTGTCATTGCCTGTCATTCACTGGCACACACTGGCATACTTTGTCTATAAAAAGATGAACATACCGTGCATTGTTGGCACTAACTGGCACTCTATGGCATTGACTGTCAGGGGTAACTGGCGCACTGGGGAGGATTCGAACCCCCGACCCCTTGATTCGTAGTCAAGTACTCTATCCAACTGAGCTACCAGTGCGTAACGCTATCGCGAGAAGCGGTATAAAACCTATTTACGCGCCTTTTGCAAGTAGATTATACCTATATCTGCAATTAATGCGCAAGCGGTAAATACGGGTAAACTATCTGGACGCCTCATAGACACCGCGCGCCAGTGCACGGGCGACGCAGCGCGCAGCACGCGCACCGAGGTCTGTGAGTTGCACATTGGTAACCCCCCCTGCATCTTGTGCCGTGCTCAGGGCAAATATGGTATCGCCGTCCATCGGGGTATGGGAAGGCCTAACCGCCATAGCTATTCCGTCTTGAGCCATGATAGCGAGGCGACGAAGTTGTTTTTGGGTGAGCGGGGCATTGGTGGTCACGACCCCGATTACAGTGGACGCACCTGCCGCTTTTAAAAATGCGAGCTTGGTATCAACAGCCTCTTTGTATTGATAACCCGAGGGTAGGCGCGCGGCGCCGAATTCATTATTTTGCTCATAAGTCCACGCCCAAAAACAATCCGTACCTGGTATGTAAGGAGAACCAACAGGATTGGCCGCGATGAGTGCGCCAACGACAAAGCCGTCCCCTGCTTCGCTTGCACTGCCAAGACCGCCTGCGTATAGGCCTGCGGTCGCGCCGTAGCCTGCACCCACTTTGCCCAGTTTAAAATCAACGCTCACATTGGCAAAAGCTTGTTTTCCCAAATCATGAAACGGCGGGGTATCGCCCCATGCCTTGTCACCACCATTGGCATTATCAAATAAAATAGCAGACGGCACGATTGGCGAGACGGGTACAGGCGCGGGCGCAACTTTATAACCTATGCCTTGTGCACCTAATATTGACGCTACCGCGTCTGCTGCGGTCAGTCCATAAACGCTACCGCCCGCAAGCACAACGGCATGTACCTTATCGACCATACTGTCACAGCCCAGCACATCTGTTTCGCGTGTCCCTGGCCCGCCGCCACGTACATCAACGGCGCACAAAGCCGGCGCGTCTGGCAAGATAACCGTCACGCCTGTTTTTACTTTCGTGTCGTGTGCATTGCCTATTTTAAGGCCGCCCACATCTGTAATCAGATTATTCATATGACCAACGTAACGCCTCACGGCTTGACTGCAAAGTGAATTTTTATCAGATCCTGCACACACATACATGTGTAATCTTTATACTTGCACCTCACATATAGGCGATTATGTTAGTCGTGAAAATGAGAGATGGGTTTTGACATGACAAATAAATTTTTAACTGTGTTGCTCACAACATGCCTTGGACTGAGTGCGGCGTGTTCAAACACATCCTCCACAGAACCCGCACGTATATCTTACGAAACTGCACAAATGGCGCCTGCCCAAAGCGCACATGCAAAGGGCATGGTGGTGGCCGCCAATCCTCACGCGTCACAAGCTGGTCTGCAAGCCTTGCAAAACGGCGGCACGGCCATTGACGCGGCCATTGCTGTGCAAACGGTGCTTGGCTTGGTTGAGCCACAAAGTTCGGGCATAGCTGGCGGGGCATTTTTGGTTTTTTATGAGGCGGGTTCTGGAAAGGTTACCGCCTATAATGGCCGCGAGGCCGCGCCGTCTACAAGCGGTGAAAATCTGTTTGTGGGCGCAGATGGTAAATTTATTCGCCGCTTTGACGGGGTGGTATCTGGCCTGTCAACAGGCGCGCCCGGCGTTATGGCTATGCTGGAAATGGCCCATAAAGACCACGGAAAATTAAAATGGGCAGACGGGTTTGACGCTGCCATTAAATTATCTGAAGACGGGTTCGCCGTATCGCCGCGCATGGCTGGGCTTGTGGCGACATTTTCCAAATACGGCCTCAAAGAACAAGCAGCAGCGCGCAGTTATTTCATGCACCCAGACGGCACGCCCATTGAAGCAGGGTTTATCAGGGATAATAAACCTTACGCCGCCTCCTTGCGCAGTATTGCCGCCAATCCGCGCGCTATGTATGAAGGGCCATTGGCGCAAGCCATTGTTGACGCCGTGCACGAAAACCCACGCCCCGGACATTTGTCCTTAAGCGATTTAAAAGCGTACCGCCCTCAAAAAACCCAAGCTCTGTGTTCGCCTTACCGTGGCTATATCCTGTGCGGCGCGCAACCACCATCATCGGGCGGTGTGGCCGTGCAAAGCATTATGGGACAGCTTGAACATTTTGACATGAAAGCATTGGGGCCAAGCCTTAAAGGGTGGCACGTATTCGCCGAAGCCAGCGCGCAGGCCTATGCTGACCGCGACCTATTTGTGGCCGACCCTGATTTTGTTGACGTGCCAACACGAGCTATGCTGGACAGAAATTATCTGCAGTCCCGCGCCGCGCTTATTTCTATGGGAACTGCCAATAAAAATGTGAAAGCTGGCGACCCTGCTGGTTATAAACCCGGGCAAGACGCCACGCCAGATAATCCGGGGACGTCGCATTTCTCCGTTGTTGATCGATGGGGCAATGTTGTCTCTATGACCACGACAGTCGAGGCTCCCTTTGGTTCAGAGCGCATGGCGGGCGGCTTTATGCTCAACAATCAACTGACCGATTTTTCTTTTCGCAGCAAAGACAGGGACGGCAATCTTATCGCCAACAGACCAGGGTCTGGCAAGCGGCCCCGCTCATCCATGTCGCCCCATATTGTATTTGACCAAAACGGCACATTTTATTTCACAACGGGCTCGCCCGGTGGTTCCTCTATTATTGCATATACGGCCAAAACCATAGTGGCGATGATTGATTGGGGCATGAGCCCGCAAGAGGCGGCTAACCTTGCCAATGTCATATCAAGAGGCGGTTCTGTCAGACTTGAGGAAAGCAAAATAGACGAAAACATCATCACAGGCCTTGAAAATATGGGTCATAAAGTACGGCGCTCACGCGGGGAGAATAGCGGCGTCCACATCATACGCCGCAACACCGATGGCAGCTACACGGGAGCTGCCGACGAGCGCCGCGAAGGGGTCGCAAAAAGCGAGTAGTTTTAAGAACTGCCTTGTTTGACAACAGGCAATTCCACCACAAATACCGTGCCGTCTTTGCCCGTTTTTTCGAGACGTAAATTTCCGCTTTGGGCGCGGGCAAGCTCTCGGGCAATGGTTAAACCAAGCCCCGTTCCGCCTTTGCGTACGCCAGAGCTAAAGGCTTTAAACAAATTGCCTTTTATCTCTTGCGGCAAGCCTGGGCCCGTATCGGTGATGTGAACTTCAATTTTATTGTCCAGTGTTTTCGCCGCAACGGTCAGTGTTTTTTCATCGCTCTCTTGCATGGCTTGCACGGCATTGCGCAAGAGATTGTGGAAAATACGGTAGGTATGGTCAGGGTCTGCCATAACCTCTAGGGCGCTATCAATGTTGTTGATAAATTTTACGTCCCCGCGTGCGGTTTCGTTCTCCGCCATGCTGTCTCCAGCCGCCTCGCCGACCAAAAACGACAACCTAACCGCTCTTGGTTTTGGCCTCACCTCAACGCTTTGGGAAAAACTAAGTGTCGCTTCACAAAGCTTAACACCTCGGTCAACTGTTTTGACCAAACGTTTTCCCATCGTGCTAATGCGCGGGTCTTTATCGTCCGCGAGCCTGTCAGAAATAAGTTGGGTAGAGGTCAAAACATTGCGCAGATCGTGATTGATTTTGGCCATCGCCATGCCGAGTGTAGCCAATCGTTCTTGTTGTTTGAGAGCCGTACGCACCCCTTCTTTCATATCCACAAATTCGCGTTCAAGTTGACCAATTTCGTCGCGGCGATATACGGCTTTGGTTTTGGTATCGCCCGCGTTTTTGCGTTTACGTGGATCATTTCGAAACCCCGCCAAACCTTTTGCCAAAGTTTGAATTGGCGAGACGATCATCCGCGACAAAGCCCAGTAAATCATCAAGCCTGTCAGGATAGAAATAGCCAAAGACCACAGTAAAACGCGCTGGCAATAATCGCGCAAAGCCATTTTTAAAGCACGGCGGGGGATCAGAAGTTCAAGAGCCTCCACACCATTAACAGTTGGCTCTGACAGCACACGGATATATCCATCACCTTTGCCAAAAAAATCACGAAAACTTTCGCGAAAAAGTGGCAAACGCCGTTTTATGCGCAAATCACTTGTGAAAATTTTCTGAGAGGTCGGCGCAATACCCAGCACAATTTGGCTCATGCTGTCACCCCCAAGTCCGACCCGTTTTTGCGCCACCATAGACACACTGGTGTCTTGCATAAATTGTGCGGATAGCATTTCTCCGCCTGCATAATTTGGCACACCTTCAATGGCCAATGTCAATAGTCCTGCCGCCTCTGCACGTTCTTGCAACCAGCTATGGCGAAACAAGGCAGCAGACGGAATGAAGATCACCATTTCGGCCAGCATGACAAAGCAAATTGTCATCAAAAGCAATTTTCGTGAAAGCTTATTGAGAAAAAACCGTTCTAACATAAAGATGTTTTAACCCAGAAGCTTTGGTAAATCTACTCTGGTAAATCTACTGGTGAAAATTAGTGAAATTTTGCCATGATACTGGCAAGTTTTTTTGCCTTTGGGCTAAACACAGCCTGCGTATACCAAGACGATGCAGCTCGTTTTACAGCTTCCCCGCGGCTTGGGTAGGGCGAAATAAGTTTAGTAAAGGCGATGATTTTCATTTTATTGGCCATAGCGAGCCCAATGATTTGCAGGAGTTCGCCTGCGCCTTCCCCGACAATAGACGCGCCCAGAATGACACCATTTTTTCGGGCAATAATTTTTACCCCGCCCCCTGTAGATTTTTCTACAATCGCGCGGTCATTTTCGTCAAATTCCCAGTGCACAACCCTCACGTCGGCATTATATTTTGCACGCGCTGCCTGCTCGGACAGGCCAACAGAAGCAAGTTCTGGTTGGGTGTAAATCACCGCAGGCATGTGCTCTGTCTCGGCACTGGCTTTAAAAAACGGTACAAAATAAAAATTTTTAATGATAATCCCCGCGTGATGCCCTGCCGCGTGGGTGAGGCCCCCTCGCCCAGATACATCACCGACCGCGTACACTTTTTTATTGGTGGTGCGCAGAGTTGTATCTGTGACAATGCCGCGCCTATTTGTGTCAATGCCTGCGGCTTCTAAGTTCAGCCCGCCCGTCACAGGACGTCGCCCCGCCGCCACCAAGAGATGCGTGCCTGTTAGTTTTTTACCGCCCTCTAAATCAATCGCCACACCGGTTTTGGTTTTGCGGATTTTTTTGGTATTCACTGGTGTGTGAAAAACCACACCCTCATTTTCCAAGGCCGCTACGAGCACCTTCACATGTTCAGGTTCATTGCGCCCAAGCGGTGGGGCGATATCAATGATTTCCACCTTACTGCCAAGTCGGTTAAAGGCTTGTCCCAGTTCAAGTCCTATGGGGCCAGAACCGATAATCAGGAGCTTTTTTGGCAGCTCAGAAACACTAAAAATATCTTCATTGGTCAAGTAAGGCGTGTCTTTAAGACCGGGGATAGGCGGAGCCGAAGCACGACTTCCCGTTGCAATGACAATCCGTTTTGCTTTGGTAATTGTCGTGTCAGATTCTATAGTGTTTTTATCCTTAAATCCCGCCCGCTCACGCACAACAATACAGCCCAAACCTTCAAAGCGTTCTTGGCTATCAACGGGGGCTATGGTTTCAATAACGCCCTGCACATGTGCTTTTACCTTAGCAAAATCCACTTTGGGATTAGCGGGCGTTATCCCAAATGGGCCGCCCGTTTTAAAGGCGTGGGAATGTTTACCAGCCGCAATAAGCGCCTTGGACGGAACGCACCCATAATTGAGACAATCCCCGCCCATTTCCTCGGCTTCATACAAAACAACCGAGCGACCAAGCTGCGCGGCCCCTGACGCAATCGACAGGCCTCCTGAACCTGCCCCAATAATACACAGATCAACCTCATAAACAGTTTTGGTCATAATATTCTCTATCTTTTGTGAATTTAAACGGCAGGTTTTACCGTGAATTTTTTATAAGCAATGGGAATAAGCGACAGAGCGATTAAGCCAACGATTGGAAAGATGACGGCAGGGCGGGTCATCAATCCAGCTAGGTTTATATTCTCGCCAGCATTCAGCGCGTCGCCGATACCATTGCCAACACTCACATATACAAGGCTCCCTGGAATAATGCCCAACAAAGTGGCCAGCACGTAATTGCGCACCTTCACATCAAAAAGAGCGGGGATAATATTGACGATAAAAAACGGAAATAAGGGTACAAGGCGCAAAATAAACAAATAAGACAGTTCGTTTTCTTTGAGGCCTTTTTCAAATTTTTGCATAAATGTGCCAAATTTAGCCGCCAAGCTTTCGCCAAATACGTAGCGCGCCGCCAAAAATAATATAGTTGCGCCTATAGTGGCCCCTATGACTACGGCGATTGTACCTGTTGTTAGTCCAAACAAAAACCCTGCAAAAATACTCAGCAAGCTCGCCCCCGGAACCGATATGGCGGTCAGGGCCGCGTACAGTGCCGTAAAACCTATCACGGCAATAACGAAATTATTGGCAACAAAGGCTTTCAAAACATCTTGGTTTTCGCGCAATGCATCCAAAGTAATATATTTCGGCCCACCAAGCGCAAAAAACCCACCCAAAGCCGTCAAGATAACCACTACAGGTATAGCCCGTTTAAACGGTGAATTGGCTTTTGGTATATCTGTTTTGGATATGGTTGTGTTTATGTCATTCATTTTATCATCTTGTCGCTTATTTGCGGTGCATTTACCGACCAATCATAATTATATTTGTTAATTTTGCGGTAAGCTTCAAGTTTTTGTTTAAGCGGCGCGTCTGCGTATCGACCAAGATGGGCCAGAACACCAGCGTGCGTACCTCCAAAGTCTTTTTTAAACCATTTATATATACTGGAAACCACGAGTTTATTTTTTTGAAACGACACACCCCGCGCAGAATTTATATAACTGCGGGCAGCTATTTCCATATCAACCTGCAAAGTCTCGGCCCGCCACGGACTTGTCTTTAAGTTTGGGCAACCAATCGACGCACAATTGACCATATAATGTACTAATGGTGTTTGGAAGTTTGGGCGTAATATGTCGTGCTCTATATTATCAAGGCTTAAGTTTTCACCCTCAACACGGGCAAGCTTGCGTTTCCACGGCCCTTTGCGAAACCCTGATTTTATATCGCGAATAGACTTAACAGGATAGTTCTCCGCCACCACGTGCACCGTGAGCGCATTATACAAATTGGCCCAATAAACCATGGCCACGTCTCTTGGCATTGTCGATGGTGTTTTGTCCACTTGCTTGGCTATATAGGTATCCAAAGCCTGCATATCGTCTTTTGAAGCATGCAGGGCCGCGTAATCAAAGCGCGCTAAACCTTGCATATCTGTCGCTACGTAACGGGCCAATATATCCGCCCAAGCATCTTGAACAGGTACGGCTTGCGCGGTTTGTAAAACAGGTTCCATTTCACCTGATTGCGTCCCTAGTTGCGGCGCAATCTGGCGATTAACAGGTGAAATGGAACCCAGCATTACGTACCGCGCCCTACCCACTTCAGGGGGAGATGCAGATAAGGATATGGCCGTAAGCATAGGAGAGAGAGGAGGAAGAGAAGGGAGAGATGCGGCGGAGTGCTTTTGAGTGTTTGATGTTTGCTCAGCCGTAGCATGTATAGCCACACCGCCAAACATCAGTAAACTGCTCAAAAGTGTCGCCCTAGCAGATATTGTTAATTTTGCACACATATTCATCTTTCACATTCTTATACACCCTACATAGGAAGTGTGTTTGCAAATACACTACAAGCGTGTTCACAATACCGTGCGCCTTTCGTAATCTGGGCGTAAAAACTGTGCAATCTATGCACATACATGACTTGACTTAGACACAGGCGCAGATTACACACCCCGTCTTGAACAATATTCTTGGATTTTAAGCCACCACTGCGCTATAATCCACATATAAGACCAAAATAGAGACCGACATGAAACGTACTTTCCAACCTTCAGAACTTGTTCGCAAACGTCGCCACGGCTTTCGTTCGCGCATGGCCACTAAATCAGGCCGTCAAATCTTGGCACGTCGCCGTGCAAAAGGCCGCAAGGTTCTTTCTGCGTAAAGCACTGCCTGTGCGCTGGACTTCCAGCAATAAGGACGAAATGTCAGCAACGCCGCAGATATCACACACACTCGGGCGGTTAAAAACACGGCCTGAGTTTTTGTTTGTGGCCAACAGAAATGGCCGCTCGCCCTATTGCGCCAAACCAAGCCTGATTATACAAATGCGCCAGCACGAGATGCGCAAAGACGGTATAAATTGCGGATTTACAGCCACCAAAAAAATCGGCAATGCCGTTATCCGTAACCGTGCAAAACGCAGATTACGCGCATGCGCGCGCGCCCTACTGCCCACACTTGGCAAGGGCGGATATGACTATGTGTTCATTGCCAGACAGAGCACAGCCACATGCGAATGGCAGACTTTATGTACAGATGTGGAGAAAGCGCTTTTAAGGCTCCAATAAATCCTTATAACACCACAAAACACTAGATTATTTAAAAGGCCCCCTCATGGACGACCAAAAACGATTTTTACTGGCAATGGTGCTGTCTGGCCTGATTTTGGGTGGATATTACTTATTTTTTGCCAAACCACTGCAAGAAACGGCTAGGCAGCAAGCCCAAATAGAAATGCAGGTCAAACAGGCCGAAATCATCAACCCTGTTGTTCCGACTATTGACCGCGCCAAATTAATAGCAAGCGGCGAGACCCGCATTCAAATCGATACACCGTCTCTGTCTGGTTCGTTTTCTACGCGGGGGTCTCGTTTTGATGATTTACGTCTTAAAAACTACCAGCAAACCATCGATAAAGATTCTGGAACCGTCATTATGTTCTCCCCCGAGGGGGCAGAACGGGCCGCATATGTATTTGATAATTGGGCAAAGAACGGAACAGACACAGGCGCGAACACCGAGTGGGCTGTCATAAGCGGTGATGTGCTGCGGGTTGAAACCCCAATTGTTTTGGGTTTTGACGGTGAAGACTATTCCGTGCGCCGCGCCATCAGTGTGGACAAGGATTATCTTATTACCTTGAAAGATACTTTGACCAACACATCAAATGCAGACATCTCGCTTGTTCGCCACGGGGCCAGCCGTCAACACGGCCTGCCCGAAGACTTGACCAATTTCTTCATCTTGCAAGAAGGACCGGTTGGTGTGCTCGATAACAAATCTTTCAAGATGAAATACAAAAAATTATCAAAGAAACGCGATGTTAATTACCAAGGGGAAAGTGGTTGGGTTGGCCTCACGGACAAATATTGGCTCGCTGCGACCATCGCCCCCCAAGGCCAACAAATGACAGGCAATTTCGGGTTTAAAAATTTAAATGGACAGGACGTTTACGAAACCTCCTACACCCTCGCCCCGACAACCCTAAGCCCCGGTATTTCCATCGAATCCACGGGTTATATATTCGCAGGCGCAAAACGCCGCACGCTCTTAACCTCTTACGAAAAAGACCTCGGTATAGCACAGATGGAGCGCGCTATTGACTGGGGAGCTTTGCGGGTTTTAACCCGCCCCTTCTCGTGGATGCTGACAAAGTTTGGTAAAATGACAGGCAATTTCGGGGTTGGTATTTTGCTGCTCACCTTGCTTCTAAAACTGGTTTTATTTCCGTTAAATAACAAAGCCTATTCATCCATGGCCAAAACCAAGGCCTTGGCGCCACGGCTTGAAAAGATTAAAAAACGCTACGGCGATGACCGCATGAAACTACAACAAGAAACCATGGCCCTTTATAAAAAAGAAGGGGTGAGCCCTGTTGCAGGTTGCTTGCCGATGATCCCGCAAATGTTCATTTTCTTTGCCCTCTATAAATCCCTGTTCATTACGCTTGAAATGCGCCACGCGCCTTTCTTTGGCTGGATTAAGGATTTATCGGCCAAAGATCCGCTGTCTATTCTCAACGGATTTGGGATTTTCCCGTGGGACGCCGTTCCCGTGGCCTTCCTGTCTTTCTTTGCCATTGGCCCGCTTGCACTGTTGTACGGCGCGACTATGGCGATGATGCAGACCTTAAACACCCCTCCTGGCGATAAAATGCAAGCCCGTATTTTCCAATACATGCCCTTGTTCTTTATGTTCATTCTCGCGCCATTCGCCGCAGGGCTGTTAGTTTACTGGGTCTGGAATAATATTTTGACCTTTATACAGCAATATATCATCACCCGTAAGTTCAAAGTGGAAACCCCAATGGATAAGTTTTTTAATAAAATTATGGGCAAGGGTGACACAAGCACATCTGATAAATAATGACTGATGACACGCACTCAGCGCAGCAGATAGAACGCGGACGATTACTATTTGCCCGCCCTGCCGAATTTATGCTCAGCGTTGTTGCTATGCAGCACCTCCCGCCGCCTGACCTGCCAGAAATATGTTTTGCAGGCCGATCAAATGTTGGCAAATCATCTTTGATAAATGCGCTGACGAGGCGCAAAAAACTGGCCCGCGCCTCCAACACGCCTGGGCGCACGCGAGAGCTTAACTATTTCAATCTCTCAGACCGTATTCGCCTTGTTGATTTGCCGGGCTATGGATATGCAAGAGCGTCCAAAACCGATATTGCCAATTGGACACGTCTAACGCGGCAATTTCTGCGTGGGCGCGCGCCATTGCGACGTGTGTTCTTGCTTATAGACTCGCGGCGCGGGGTTAAAGACCCTGACATTGAAATTATGGGCATGCTCGACGAAACCGCCGTACCGTACCAAATCATTCTCACCAAGCTTGATAAGCTAAAAAAAGGCGAGCTTGAAAAAATCACGACGCAAGTCAGTGGTAAAATAAGCCGTAGGCCAGCAGCCCACCCTGATATCATCGCAACATCATCTGAGAAAAAAATTGGCCTAGATATGTTAAAAGCTGAAATAGTTAGTTTGGCGATCCCTGAAAATGATCTATAAGCCTCTTTCAAGATAAACTTCATAACGAGTACACATGGCAAGACATCAACAAAATGAAGCGGGATGGGGCAGTGCGAAAACACTCTCCGAAGCTTTGCCATTTATTCAACGCTACGCAGGTAAAACCATTGTTATTAAATTTGGTGGTCATGCCATGGGTGACGCCTCTCTGACCCGTGATTTTGCCAATGATGTGGTTTTACTCCAACAATTTGGTATTCGCCCTGTGATCGTTCACGGCGGCGGGCCACAAATTGGGGCAATGCTAAGCCGCCTTGGTATAAAAAGTGAATTTAAAGACGGTTTGCGTGTGTCAGATATCGAAACCGTTGAAGTCGCGGAAATGGTGTTGTCAGGGGCCATCAACAAAAACCTTGTCAGTGCTATTAACCATGCAGGGGGCCGCGCCGTCGGAATTTCAGGACGAGACGCAGGGCTTATCACGGCCAAAAAACTAAGTGACGATCTTGGATTTACAGGTGTTCCATATGCAACAGACATTTCTATTTTAGAGGCACTGGCCCAAGCCGAACCTGGGTTTATTCCCGTGGTGTCGCCTATGAGTGCTGGGATAGACGGGGACGTTTTTAACGTCAACGCAGATACGGCAGCGGGCGTATTGGCCGCAGCTTTGGGCGCAGCGCGGTTGATGCTCTTAACAGACGTAGCAGGCGTCATGGATGCGGGCGGGAATTTAATCACCAACCTCGCCCCGCACGAAATCAAAACACTCATCGAGAGCAAGATTGCCAAAGACGGAATGATCCCCAAATTAACCACCGCCACAGACGCAATATCAGCAGGGGTTGAGGCAGTTGTTATCTTAGACGGCAAGCGGTCACACGGCCTGCTCGTCGAATTGTTTACGGCCCAAGGTGCGGGGACTCTCATTGCGTAATCTCAATAAAATTTTATTTTCTTGCTTAGGTTTTATGTACTTAGCGTTAGATGCATTGGCCCAAACAAACACGCTCTTAGAACAACAAATATCTAAGCCTGATGAGCCAAGGGTATGGCAAGTCTGCAATGAAACTTCATATATTTTAAATGTCGCAGTTGCATCAATTTACGAAGGTGATGATAATCCTCAAATGACCGTCAAAGGTTGGCACAGATTAAGGTCTGGAAAATGCCAAATTATGAAAATTGTTAAAAGCGCACCCAGATATGTTTACGCCCGTAGCGATAGTATCCACCAAGGCGGCATACGAGAATGGAAAGGCGCACATGAATTTTGTGTGGGTTCACCTGACATAACACCAAATTTTAATGCACAAATACAATCCGCTTGCAATTTACAAAACCTGACTCCTGCAAAATTTTTACGCATTATACCTACCGAAGAACGTACTGCATTTATTGAACCTGCCAATTTCGGTAAGAAATCTGAAACGGCAGGCCTGCAAAGACTGTTACTTGATAATAATTATGACATTAAGCGTATCGACGGCCTCAGCGGACGACGTACACTCAATACACTCAATACATTTTTAAAAGACAATAAACTTAAAACCAATATTGCGCTAGCAGACAAAATTAACGCGCTCGAAACATCGGCACTCGAAATCCGCACACAAATCGGCGTGCGTATTTGTAATACCAGCAATGCGCGTATTTGGAGCGCAATTGCTTGGCACGACGAACATCATTGGGAATCTAGGGGATGGTGGCTCATTGATCCAAAAGCATGTATTCGCCCATTCACAAATTCTCTTAAAGACGCCGAAGTTTATCTATATGCACGCTTAGAAACCGATAGCCCTCAAGACATGGTTTTGGATGTGAAAAGCGACAAAGCGAACAAAAATTTCTGCATCAGCGAAGCCAGCTTTGCGGCGGTTGCTCATGAATATTGTCAAGATCAAGGCTATGTTAATGCGCGTTTTAAGGCGATACCTAACGACCAAATTGGCATTTCAGTCAATCTATCAAATAGTGATTTCTCCAAACCCAAGCTAAGCGGGTTACGGTAATGAAGGCTGCGCAACCTTCTCTCGACCTTGAACACATAGAGCACTGGATTTTTGATCTCGACAATACGCTTTATAGTGGTGACGTTGGTTTTTTTGCACAGATTGACAAAAAAATGACAAGCTTCATGAGCCGTTATTTATCTTTGCCGCCAACCGAAGCACGGATCATACAAAAACAATATCTGGTCAAATACGGCACGACATTATCAGGCCTCATGGCGGTTCATAATATGGACCCACAAGAATACCTACACTATGTACACGACATTGATCTCGGCCAGTTAGCGCCTGATCCGCGCATGTTACGTGCATTAAAAACACTGACAGGGCGAAAATATATATTTACCAATGGCTCGCAAGCACATGCTAAAAATGTTGGTGAACATTTGGGTGTTTATGATCTATTTGACGGTGTGTTTGGCATTGAAGACATAGATTATATGCCAAAACCAAAACGCACGTCATATGATAAATTCACACAAGCATTTGGAATTGATCCAAAAAAGGCCATTATGATCGAAGACAGTGTGCGCAACCTCGAAGCTCCTAAAGCCATGGGCATGACCACTTTGCTCATCACATCAAACAAAGACTGGAGCCACGAGCCAAAAGCAAGCAGACCTCATGACGGCAAAGACATCCCTCATTTTGTAGATTTACACACACATGATTTGCCAAGGTGGTTGCTTGCCTTATAAGGGTTCATATACGTATTTTTATTTAAGGTCGCCACATGACACAAAATTTACAAAGTATAATCGAAGCCGCATGGGACAACCGTAGCGAACTTTCCACGGATACCAAAGGCGAGGTGCGCGGCGCCGTGCAAACGGCAATCGCAGGTCTTGATAGTGGACAATGGCGCGTGGCGTCAAAAAACAATGGCGGCACGTGGACGGTGCATCAATGGCTTAAAAAAGCGGTACTTCTTGGCTTTCGCCTCAACCCTATGAGCCTTATTGCAGGCGGGCCAGGCGGGGCCAATTGGTGGGATAAAGTTGCTGGTAAATTTGCAGGTTGGGACGCAGACGCATTTGCCCAAGCTGGGGTGCGCGCCGTACCAGGCGCACTCGCAAGGCATGGCTGCTATATAGGCAAAGACGTTGTGCTGATGCCCAGCTTTGTCAATCTGGGTGCTTATGTTGGTGACGGCACAATGGTCGATACATGGGCTTCGATCGGGTCGTGCGCGCAAGTGGGCGCACACTGCCATATTTCCGCAGGTACAGGCATTGGCGGTGTGTTAGAACCTTTGCAAGCAAATCCAACAATCATCGAAGATCATTGCTTTATCGGAGCGCGCTCCGAAGTGGTGGAAGGGGTCATTGTGCGCGAAGGTTCCGTACTGGCCATGGGCGTCTTTATTTCCCAATCAACGAAAATTGTTGAACGCGCAAGCGGAAAAATCATCTACGGCGAAGTCCCCGCTTACAGCGTAGTTGTGCCGGGTGCACTGCCGTGTAAAAACGGCGGGCCAAGTCTAGCCTGCGCTGTTATTGTTAAAACCGTAGATGCCAAAACCCGTGCCAAAACGGGTGTCAACGAACTCCTGCGCGATTAAATTCCTCTTTTAAGATATATGCGCAAACATATCCGTTAGTTCTGCCAATTGGTCATCTATATGTTCCAGACCAACGGACAGGCGAATAAGGTTTTCTGAAATACCTGCCGTTTTTCTAGCTGCGTCGGTCATGGCGCGGTGGGTCATGCTGGCGGGGTGGCAAATCAAGCTTTCGGTTCCGCCCAAACTTTCGGCGAGTTGAAACAAAGATGTATGGGCCAAAAACTTTGCCACATTTTCGCGTCCACCTTTAAGCTTAAAACTGAGCATGGCCCCTGGACCACTTTGTTGTGCCCGTGCCAGATCATAACCCGTATCTGATGTTAAGCCTGGGTAGTAAACCTTTTCCACTTGCGGGTGCGCCTCTAAAAACTTAGCTAGTTTTTGGGCATTGGCTTCTTGTGCGTCAAGGCGCGCATGGAGAGTGCGCAAGCCGCGCAAGGTGAGGAAGCTGTCAAATGGTGCGCCTGTAACGCCAATGCAATTGGCCCACCACGCCAGCTCCTCGGCCACCCCCTCGTCTTTTGCCACCACAATGCCGCCAACCACGTCGCTATGACCATTGATATATTTTGTTGAGGAATGCACCACAATATCTGCGCCCAATGCCAAAGGTTGCTGGCGTGCTGGTGACAAAAACGTATTGTCACACACAACCAATGCACCCATTTTATGGGCGGCGCGTGCCAAAGCTTGCACGTCATAAACTCGCATTAAGGGATTGCTCGGTGTCTCTATAAACACCAATGCAGGTTTTTCATCAAATGCCCGTTCAACTGCACGTTCGCTATTTTGATTGATAAATTCAACTCTAAGCCGCCCTTGTTTTTGCCGTGCGCCTAATAACCGGTGCGTGCCGCCGTAACAATCATGGGGTGCGATGACCAATGCATTTTGCGGCAGCAGGTTTAATACCAAATCAATTGCCGCCATGCCAGAAGATGTCACCACCGCGCCTGCGCCGCCCTCCATTGCCGCCAATGTTTTGGCGAGCGCGTCGCGGTTAGGATTGCCTCCCCGCCCATAATCATATTTGCCCATCTTGTCCAAACCGGCGAATTTATAGGTGGACGACAAATACAGCGGCGGCGTTACCGCCCCATATGCACTGTCATTACCGATCTCTGACGATACGCAAATCGTGGCGTTTTTGTGTGATTTTTTATGTGGCACGGCGTGCTCCTTTAATGAAATTGGATAGTATTGGCGCGAGCATTTGCATTTCTTTTAGAAAAGAATCATGGCCATAAATCGAATCGATCACCATAAATTCTGATGGGCCACCGAGGGATTTATGCAGAGCTTCCACCTCACTGGGCGGGGCGAGTTGGTCTGATCTTGTGGCAATAAGAAGTGTTGGTGTCGTAATCTGTCCCGCATTTACGACATGTAAATCAATGGATTGTGAAAGGGTCATAAATCTTTCAACGGGCATGGCGTCTGGATATTTATCACCGCACGCCCTAAGGTAATTCCCCACGTCAAAAGACATCGGAACGCTTCCAGTTTGTACAGCCTCAAACCGCATTGAAAATTCTTCGGCTGACCTATAAGTTGTCATGGCAAGCTGTCGCGCCAATTTTAAACCTTCTTGTGGTTGACCATATTTTGTGGCCATCTCAACAATTTGCCTTTGGATACCGCGCACACCAACACCCATGGGAAAAGGTCTATGGGTTGCGCCGAGCAAACACATTTGCATCACTCTATCAGGGTAATCAGCAGCAAATGCCAGAGCAACCATGCCCCCGTAACTTGTGCCAATAATGCTGTGGGCTTTGCCTATCTGTAAATGGTCAAGCAAAGCGCCTAAGCGTTTGGCTTGATCTTTGGTGGTAATTGTCAGGCGTCTCTCCGAGTTGATACCGCCTGGTGCAAGATCAAGGCCTAAGACTTGGTAATGATTTAAGTCTATCGCCCCGCCCGCGCGCACAAGTTCTGGCCACCAATTTGATCCTGTTTGTGGCCCAGATTTTGGGTGATCTGCAATAAAGCGCGACGCAGATATACCGCCCGGCAAAATAATAAGCGGCGCATTTTCTTTGCCGTATATTCGCCCCTTCACAAGGTCGTCTTTCAACACATCGTCGTGCTCTAATACATGGTCACCGAGGTGAACTTCAACATCATATGCCATCAGCACGGTCCCTAATTTACGGGCTTAAGTCTTGGGCATAACAAATAAGGAAATACAGGCGTTACCTGCTCCCTCATTTATCGTTGGTTATTAAACCACCGTAGGACTTAGCACCTTTCCGGTCAGCTTGCGCCTTTCGGGGTTGCTCCAGCTTCAAAGGGCCTATCCCTCCACTGGTCTTAATGAGTGAAATGAGGGTGGCGGTTTTTTGGCAATAGGTCAAGACATTTTTGTCCAGCAAAAATAGCTAGCCTATTTGTTCGTCCTTGAAGTCCTTGAGCAAGGCTGCATATGGTTCGCCCACATCGCCCCAATAAGGTGTGATTTGGGTCAGGGCTGCGTATACGCCTTCGTGGATACGCGATTTTGGCGAACCTTTATATCCCCGCAAATCTGCATATGGCAGCCAATAGGTAAAATGGGCCGTGAGGCGTTCGGCCAATACCACTTTTTCGTCAGCCTTAAAAAATAAATGTCCACCCGCTTCAAGATTGCTAAGTAACCGCTCAAATGTACTCTGCATGAGCATAAGTAGGCGCACGAATTTTGGGCGCAATGTTGGAATACGCTCCAGCAGGCTTGTGAGGTTATAATAAAAAAACCGGAAATCGAAAATCTCTTCAAAGATGATATAAAGGAATATCCAATTGTCTTCGATGGCCAATGGTTTGGCAACAGGAGCGGCGAGAACTTGTCGTAACTCGGCTTCAAAATCCGAGAACAATTCTTCAATGATAATCTCTTTACCCTTATAATGATAATAGAGATTGCCGGGGCTAATGCCCATGACGGCGGCAATATCCACCGACGAGATATTGATCTCGCCCTCATTATTGAGCAAAGCAAGCGCAGTGCTTAGGATTTTTTCCTTGGTATTAGAACGTGGTGCGTTCGCGGCCACCCTATTTATTTCTTTGCTTTGGGTGTTGGTTTCTTTTTCGGCGTAGGTTTTTTGCGCGTTTTGGGTTTTAACAGTTTGAGCACTTGGTCAAGTTTTTCCTCAACGCGGTCAAGTTGGTCTGACAGCCCGTCGACGTCACCGTCGCCCGATCTTTTGAGACGGCTTCTCATTTTCGCAATACGCTCGTCCACGTCAAAACCACCACCCACTTTATCCATAACGTCTTTGGTCATTTCTTTGCCTTTATAGCTGACCATGGTTTCAATCACCTCGCCTTTTTCCACCAAATCATCAAAGACTTTGCCGCCGCCTTTGGTCACTTTGGTGAGTTGTTCTTGGGCTTCGCTAAAAGCGCGGCCATATGCGCCGATACCTGCCAACCAAATTTTACGGGCAGTATCGCCGCTTACGGGTTTTTGCTTTTTGCCTTTGGTCATAAACTTTCCTTTATGTTTTATTTAGGCCGCTTTTTTTTTGAGCCGCTTTAATTTTGGTATTTTTTTTGCAGGCATATCTACTTCGGGCTCTTCAAAAAACTCCCGCATAATGTCTATAGATTGTTCGCGGCGTGTGAGCAAAAACAAATGCCCCGCTCCCTCCATCACTACCATTTTGGCGCCCTTAATCATGAACTTCAAAATTTTACCGTTAGCAACCGGCACAATATGATCTTTGCTGCCCATCATGATGAGAGTGGGTATTTTTAAAAACCGCAAAAACGGCAGGCTTGACCAACCGATCATGGCGGTCAGTTGGAAAATATATCCCTTTACACTGGGCGCAATCATGTTTTCAGCAAAATCATTTACCCCTTCACTGCCGTCGCCGTAAAGGGTTTCGAAATGTTTGGCCAGATATTCTTTATCCACATAGCGTTTGGGTGATCCCATTTTGGTAATGGCCCGCAAATCACCCGGAACCATTGTCACCCCAGGAGCCGTGGCCGCGAGTACCAATCTGTGTACCATTTTTTGATTTTGAAAAGCAAATTGCTGAGCCATGCCCCCACCCCACGATACGCCCAGCACGTCCACTTTATCATAACCGTGTTTTAGCAAAATTTTCTTGGCCGCTTTTGCCACCCACCACGGACGATAAGGAATGCTTGGGTCAGGCGAACCACCAACACCCGGCATGTCAAAGGTAATGATATCGCGGCCCGTAAATGCATCTGCAAACGCCTGGGCAATTTCGAGATTGGCCCCTATGCCGTTAAAAAACAACAATGGTGTCCGCTTACCATCGCCTTTGTCTGTGCCCTTCCAGACTGCGGTACGTAGTTTTTGATTGCCTATTTTTGAATAGGTAATACGGGGTGAGTTTTGCATAATTCTGTCTGCCTTTATTTACGTAAATACATATTCGCCGGGGGCTTTGCACAGAGGCGGGAAGGATTTATTGCCTTGGCTTTTAGGCGCAGGTTTGAGCTCGCCCGAGCGGACCTTTAACCATTTATCCCAATGTGGCCACCAAGAGCCAGCATTTTCCTCAGCCCCTTCAATCCACTGTTCACATGTGTCTTCGATCTTTTTATTGGTGAAAAATTTGGCTTTCGGATTACCGGGCGCAGTCAGTAGCGATTGAATATGACCACTAGACGCAAGTACAAAATCTAACGTGCCGCCAAATAATGCCGTATTGCGGTAACTGGCTCGCCACGGGGTGATATGGTCGGTAACACCTGCCAACATATAGCCGTCGATTTTGACATTTTTCATATTAATCTCGTGATCCATAAACTGCACACCACTGCCGCCGCCGTCTTGAGACACAAAGCGTTTATCAGAAAACATATCCATATAATCGGAATGAAGCTGTGCGGGGAGGTTGGTCGTATCAGCGTTCCAATACAAAATATCAAATGCGGGTGGATCATCGCCTAACAAATAATTATTGACCACATAATTCCAGATCAAATCATTGGGCCGCATCCACGCAAAGACTTTTGCAAGTTCCTCGCCGGGCAAGATACCTTTGCGCCGTGACATTTTACGGGCCGCTTCCATGCCTGCGTCACTGGCAAATAAACCCACATCACTATCGGTTTTTTTAGGGTCAAGCACACATACCATCAGCGTATAGGCGTTAACCCGCGTATCACCACGCGCCGCAAGCTCGCTTAAAAACAATGATAAAGTTGCGCCGCCAGAGCAAGCACCAGACACATTAAACTTTTTCGTTTTGGCGATTTTCATCACTGCGTCTGTACCTTCAATGAGCGACTGCACATAATTTTCAAGCCCCCAGTGCGAGTGCTGTCTTTGTGGATTGCGCCAACTCACGGCAAACATCTGGTAGCCTTGGGCAGCAAAATATTTGATGACGCTATTGTGATCTGACAGATCATTGGCATAAAATTTGTTGATCTGCGGCGGAATAATCACCAATGGGGTTTTGTACACTTTATCGGTTGTCGGCTTGTATTGGATGATTTCCAACATTTCGTTTTTAAACACAACGCTGCCAGCAGATTTGGCCAGATTTTTACCCACCTCAAACTTTGATTTATCCACCATAGACGGCATGCCGCCATTGGTCGTCAGGTCAGAATAGGCATTTTTTATACCTTTAACCACAGACATGCCGCCCGTTTCGTAAAACCGTTTCATGGCAGCAGGATTACCAAGCAAGGTATTGGTCGGCGCAAAGCTATCAACGACAATGTCCAAGAGAAAACGTGACCGCGCTTGGTCTTGCTCTGAAATACCGCTATCTTCTATCCAACCTTCAAAGCCTTGACGCATGGCGAGCCATGATTGCAAGCCGCGCTTATATATAGGATTGTAACGCCACGTAGGGTCCATAAAGCGTTTGTCGCGCCGCTCTGGGGCAAGCTCTGATGTGCCTTTGATGATTTTGGATAATTCTTTGCCGTAGGCCCCAATGTTTTTTGCCAACGGCTTTGGCTGCCGCGCAGCACGCGCAACAAGTACACCAATGGATTTTAGCAGTTCGCCGCGCCGTACCCCGATCATACCGTTGATAGCCGTGGTGGATTGGGCGGCCTTTTTTTCCAAATCTTCTATTTGTTTTGCCATGTATTCCTCCCGAATAATTCTTTATGTCACAAAATGGGCAATAAGGCCATAATTTTCACCCCAGCCGCGTATTATCGGGCACAAAGCAGACAAAAAGACGCATTTACGGGGAGATAAATGCGCCTTTTAAAAGCGGTAACCGCCTTATTTATGCAGCTTTAACAGCTTTGGTTGTGACTTTTGTCGCACGCGTTGCAGATTTTTTTACTGTGGATTTAGACAATGTAACAATTTTTTTGTTCAACTTTGTGATCTCGGCTTCCAACTCTTGCACACGGTCATTGGCAGCACCCGGCAAAAATGAACGAAGCTGGGCAGAACGCATTTCAAAACGCTTGGACGCAAATGCGCGCACCGTTTTGGTAGCGTCAGTAGCATATGTGGTTGCAGAAGTTTCCAGAACTTCGCCCCGCACCGCATAATCGTCATAATTTTTAACAGCCTTGTCCCATACAGGCAGAGCACGTTCATATGCAGCACCGTACATACCAACATAAGCGCGGAAACCTTTGCGAAGAGCGGCAGGTGTTTTAAAAGTCATTTTTGTTGTTTTTTGAGTAGTTTTAGTCATGGTCATTATCCTTAAGTTTTAGGGTGCGCAACGCGCTGTTTCAATTCGATAATTAAGTCATAAGACAAAGAATTAGAAACCGCGCCCTAATTACCTAAACGCATACATATCCATTGCAAATACGCCGTCATAGAACGCGCCAAAGATTTCATCCCCACCCCTTATTAACGTAACACACTAGAGAGAGCTCGCGGCAACACAATTTCTTGGGCGCCAAATAAGGGGCGAGAGATAGGGTAATGCTAGAACAACTTTATTTCTGCTTTGGGGGAGATTGTGTTGAAAAACTCTTGCTTGCAATCGTTTTCGTCTTCTGATTCAATCGGCTTAGTTAAAGCGGAGATTGGGTTATGATGGGCGCACGGCAGGAAAGTCAGGATAGCTTGTTTTATCAGTTTAATCTTGAGAGCCATGTGCCAGACGATCATTTGTTGCGGTCGATTGATATGTTTGTTGACCTCGGATTTGTGCGCGATCATTTACGGTCTTCTTACAGCAGCACGGGCCGCCCATCCATTGATCCAGAGCTTATGATTAGAATGCTGATTGTCGGCTATTGCTTTGGTATTCGTTCCGAGCGACGACTTTGCGAGGAAGTACATCTTAATCTAGCTTACCGTTGGTTTTGCAAATTGGGACTTGAAAGCGAGGTTCCCGACCATTCAACCTTTTCCAAAAATAGGCATGGCCGTTTCCGTGACAGCAATTTATTGCGGCATGTATTTGAGGCCACGGTTCACAGATGTATCGCCGAAGGTCTGGTTGGCGGCGAGGCTTTTGCTGTTGATGCCAGCACGATAGAAGCCAATGCCAATCGGGCTAAAGGCGATAAGGGCTCAAAAGGCTTGCCAGAAGATGTGATGCACCGCCGCGCAGTGAAAGAATATATTGAAACGCTTGACGATGCCGCCTTTGGCGGAACCACGCCTACAGCACCAAAATTTTTGTCACCCGTTGATCCAGCCTCTCGGTGGACACGAACATTCCGTTCTGGCCGCGCATATTATTCCTATTCTACTAACTATCTGATAGATTGCGAGAACGCGGTTATCGTGGATGTTGAAGGCTCGACAGCACTTCGCCCCGCAGAGGTCACCGTTACGCGCACAATGATAGACCGCGTAGAGAAGACTTACGGGATTGTGCCCAAGCGTCTATCGGGTGATACGGCCTACGGCACGGCTGCCATGCTCAACTGGCTGGTGGAGGAGAAAGGTATCGAACCACACATTCCGGTATTTGATAAGTCCAAACGTAAAGACGGCAGCTTCTCCAGAGATGATTTTATTTATGACGCCGAGCAAGACCACTATACATGCCCTGGCGGCAAACGCCTCAAACGTTTCCGCACAAAAGGACGAGCGGCCAAAGCCAAGCCGCCCAAAGATAACACCTATCGTTACAGAGCCAAAACATCTGACTGTAGCGGGTGCGTCCTCAAGCCCATATGTTGCCCGAAAGAGCCCCTGCGAAAAGTGCCGCGCTCTATTTATGAAGCGGCTCGTGACCGTGCTCGCGCTATCGCGCTAACCGATGAATACCAAGTCTCCAGAGATGAACGCAAAAAAGTCGAGATGCTGTTCGCTCATCTCAAAAGTATTCTCAAACTCGACCGATTGCGACTACGCGGCCCCACCGGAGCCAATGACGAGTTCCTCCTTGCCGCAACCGCCCAGAACCTGCGCAAGATGGCAAAACTCCACATACAGAGCCTAAAACCAAGCCCCGCATAGACATCGGGGCAGTATGCCTAAAATTAAACCCCGACTAAAGGCCACTCAACAACGGTGTTTTTCAACACAATCGGGGAAGGAGGAGACGTTAGGCGAGCAACTTAAAACGCCCAAAATCCACTGCAAATACTATACCGACATTAGGTCTGATCGATGATTTTCATAATTTTGTTGTTTCGCAATATGTACGCGGAAGATCCCGAGTATGAAATTTCTTGACCTGCTTTCCATCCATTGGGTAGATCAGCGGCAACAATCGCTTCATAACTTATTTCCATAAGTGTCATATTACTTACTGATATAAATTTAATGACAGTTTGATTACGGCGTTTAAATACGGAAGCACCTTGAATAGCAAGGTCTTCAAACGCTTTTTTAGAATGTGTATGAGCTGTAATTTCACCATTTAAGATATATTGAAACTCAACATCGTCGGTGACGTAATGCATCATTTCCTCTACATTCAAAGCGTTATAGGCTGAGATAAAGCGGCAAATAGTTTCTGATATTTCTGGCATAGTTTTTATCCGTAAAAGCGTTCCGGCACCAAGGTCTAACATGTGCGGATCATTCCGTTAACCCTCGTTTGACATTAGCCAGAGCGTGAATACGCTTCTGTCATCCAAGCCCGAACTTCCTTATCAAAATCTTTCTCAGATTCTAAACGCACACGGTGCGAACACATTGCATTATAAGTTTCGAGACGGCCATTAGCTGCGTCGCCTTTTAGAGCTAGCCCGAGATCGATACGTGTTTTCGTAGCTGGGATAATTAAGCCGAATTGTTTTTTTCTACGCAGACTATGAGATGATTTCTTAGGCGCTAATATAACATCTGTCCCGAGGGATTGTGCATATTTAACGATCAAATCATGCAGAGGTTTTAGGCTCGATTTCGTGCCTGAATATTGCTCTTTTATAAGGTCAACGTCAGCACCCGTTTCGCGGGCTTTAGTCGAAATGAGATTGGCAAACCCATGTGTCACGCCATGTTCACTTTTAAGAAACTTGACTATAGTGCCATGTTTTTCATACCCGCTTTTGGATATTAAATTCTTCCAGCTTTGCAATGACTTTCCGGTTTTACTCGGAATATTCGCAAGCATTGTCGCGAGTTGTTCTTCAGGGGTCGTCATGTTTATCTCCTATTTTGACGAGAGGGTTTCAATTTTATCGAACGGCCAATTATCTGATTTACAGACCTTTGGAGTAAACGGTTGGAACAAACCCATCATGCCTAGCATCATACGCCCACCAAATGATGGCCTACCAGTCTCGGCAACTGATTTTAATGTATCAACGATAAATTTACCGCCTTGTGCCATTCCTTTCTCAGTCTTGGTGCCGGCAGGGACATTTGTCGTAATAAGTGAAAACTCTACGCCTTCTGGCGTTTCTTTTAAGTCATATGTCACTGTGCAGGGCGGGTCATCATGACCTGTGAATTTAAATGTGTGCGCGTAACGATGAGGTGGACTGAATTCGAGGACTTTTCCGACAACGCTACGATATTTTCCATTGGGTGTTTCCATCGCAATAGAAGATCCGATCGATAGGTCTCCCGTCGTTTTACAGACAGACCCAAAGAAAAAGGGCAACACTTCATCAATCTTTACAAGTTCGGCCCATACCGTCTCAATAGGGGCATTGATAATAACTTTGTATATAGATTTTTCGGTGGTCATATTTGATCCTTATTTTTGATAGTGCGTTCAGCGGCGTATTTTATTGACGTGAGTTTACTTGCCCAATGCTCACTATAGTCATCGCTCCATCGATCATAAATCATCTGTATAGGAATGAGGTTCAGATAGAGACGACGTGAACGGCCATCTTTTTTGCTGATGACAAGACCAGCACTTTCTAAAACAACAAGATGGTTCATGATAGCAATACGACTGACATCAAAATGAGAGGCTAATTTGCCAACGGCTTGTCCTGACTCATGACGTAATAAATCAAGTATTCTTCTTCGGGTTTCATGTGCCAATGCGTGGAACACTTGGTCCATATTTTTATTAGTAATCATGTAATTACATTATTACAATAATATTGGAACGTCAAGGGCCTATCGGTTACAAAAGCCATGATATTTATTTTTTATCTGGCCGGCATCATAAAATCGCAGACCGGATATAGATTGTCATTCACTCGATGCGTTCTTATTCATCAAGAATAGCATGCAGAAAACGATACCCCCAATCAGTGCTACAGCGTGACCAATTTTAATATGCCCCGCAAAGAACAGGCCAAGCCCAAGTGCCGGTAGCAACGAAATCGCAACGATGGATGCTGGTAACGCTCCTTTCATTTTACCTCTCGTTATAAGAATAATCGCGCAGCCCACAAACGCCAAAACTGCATGTGATGCTCCTGTTCCAACATCATAAGGCGCTTCAACGAATATAGGGCTTATGAGTGTAGCTAATCCTCCGATCACTCCCCAAATAAGCAAAGTCCAAAACCGCCCAATTTGTTTCTCAATAAGCGCGCCAGCTGCAAACAAACACACCACATTATAAAGCATGTGCGGCCACTTCACGTGAACGAGTTGAGCCGTCATGACCCGCCACAGATTGCCAAAACTAAGTTCATAATACCTAACCCCTCCCCATTCTGCGAGATCAACAATCCGCACTGTACTCAATGGAGTACCGTTGACTATTTGCGAGACGCATAGCGAAACGATCAGCGTCGTGGTAGCTAGCAGAATTGAAACCATCGGAACGAACTGCATTGCGAATTTTGTACTTCTGCGCTCCATCAACAACTCCTATGAGTAAGCCAACTAATAAACTGCTATTCCAGCGTGCCTTTGGGCTGCTAAATGGCAAATTTGAGGTCAAGTGGAAAACCTAATGTGTCCATTAGTAAGTTACTCCAAGCGAATTCAAGCATATTAAGTTTGAATGTGATTGACTTTTCTTCCATAAACCCACATATAACCAGTCTGACTAGTTTGGAGCATTTATGGAAACGTGGCAATTACAGGAAGCTAAGGCGCGGCTTAGCGAGTTGGTGAAACGAGCTTGTGCGGAAGGGCCACAAGAAATTACGCTGCGCGGAAAACCTGCTGCGGTCGTACTGTCCCTTAAAGAGTTTAAAAAATTAAAAGCCAAGAAACCATCCCTTGCGACTTTTTTGCAAGCCTCGCCACTCAAAGGCGTGGAACTTAATCTTGAGCGCGACAAATCACCAACGAGAGATATTGAACTTTGAGTTATCTGATTGATACCTGCGCTCTGTCAGAACTGCGCCGCAAAAAACCAGATGTTAATGTTGTTACTTGGTTCGAAGCTCGTTCACAACAAGGGCTTTATCTTAGCGTTTTGACATTGGGTGAAATTAGAAAAGGCGTGGAGGCTCTGCCAGATGCTCGGCGCAAGGATAAAATCCTAAACTGGCTTGAGCACGAATTGCCACTTTGGTTCGAAGATCGGATATTACCAATTGACGCAGGGGTGGCAGATGAATGGGGTCGCCTACTTGCAAGAGCAGGCAGAAGTTTACCCGCCATAGATAGTTTGATCGCTGCCACAGCTATTCACAACAGGCTCACAATTGTAACACGCAATGTCTCTGATTTTAATTATGCAGGCGTTGATGTTTTCAATCCGTGGGTTGGCAAATCCGGTAAGGTTTAAATTTTTGCCTGTCACCTTTTATTAAAATAAATACTGCGCTCCCCGTTCTTCCGTGCTTAAATCGCCTTATGGGAACCAAACATTCACATCATGGGCATGACCACAATCACGGCGGAGGTCACGGCGGCGCTAGCGGGGACGCCCATGGGCATGGGCATAATCATTTTCATTCTCATAGCGTAACGTCTAAAAACGAAGGGCGGATGTTGCTGGCGGCGGTGCTGACCGGTTCATTTATGATTATTGAGGTGATCGGCGGGTATATTTCAGGCTCGCTGGCACTCTTGGCCGATGCGGGGCATATGCTGACCGATTTTGCCGCGCTGTCTATGGCGTGGCTGGCCTTTCGTATGGCGCGCAGGCCCGCAGATTGGCGGCGTACATTCGGATTTGACAGATTTTCCATCCTCGTGGCCTTTGTTAACGGCATGTCTTTATTTGCCATTGCCGCCATGATTGTGGTGGAAGCTATCAAACGCATAGGCCAACCGATCGAAGTATTGGGCGGAACTATGTTAATCGTTGCCGTCGCTGGCTTACTGGTCAATATCGCCGTGTTTTTCGTGCTGATAAGCGGCGATAAAGATAATTTAAATATGCGCGGCGCGGTTTTGCATGTGATGGGCGATTTGCTTGGCTCAGCCGCCGCCATCATTGCCGCCCTGATTATTTATTTCACAGGTTGGATGCAGGCAGACCTTATTATGTCAGTTCTGGTGGCTGTGATTATCCTGCGCTCGGCTTGGTATGTGGTCAAAGAGTCCGCCCATATTTTACTTGAAGGCGCGCCCGAAGGTCTTGACCGCCGCAGTATTAGCGCAGATATGCTGGAAAATTTCCCGCAAATCCACACGGTAGACCATATCCACGCATGGTCGATTTCCCAAGAACGCCCGATGATTACCTTGGAAGCGCATATTGACCCTACGGCCAATATCGAAGAAACCGCGCACGCCATAAAAATGCGCCTGCGCGATAAATTCAATGTGGAGCACGCCACCGTAGAGGTCACAACCACGCAACCAAAACCAACGGCGTAACCTAACCAGATTGTGTATTGCGCTACGCGGAACAATTATATATGTGCACACCATAAGGCCACTTAACGGAGAAATTTAGGTGCATATATTACAACGCTATTCCCTATTGCCTATATTATTTGCGGTTACCTTTTCATCAGGCGCGGCAGCGCAGGAACAATCCGCACGCGACGAAATCATCGTTACCGCCACTAAGCGCGAGCAATCCCCACAAGACATCGGTGCAAGCCTGTCTGTTTTACACGCAGTGGCACTAAACGCCGCAGGGTTTGACAGCGCGGAAGATATTTCTCAACATTTGGCGGGCGTGCAATCCGCCGTCGCCAACGGCACACAAATCGCCTTTCAAATTCGCGGCATTGGCGCCGTTGACCACCAAGCCCTCACACCAACGGCCGCCAGTATTTATCTGGACGGGGTGTATATGGCCACCAATGTGCAGACGGGGCCATTGCTATTTGACCTTGAGCGCGTTGAAGTTTTGAAAGGCCCACAGGGTACACTTTATGGCCGCAATGCCTCTGCTGGCGCGATTAATTTTATATCTGTAAAACCGAGCGATACCCAAGGCGGGTATGTACAGGCAGAGCTTGGAAACTTTTCTCGCTTTAACCTACAAGGTGCGCTTAACACGCCCATCAGTGATACATTTGCCCTGCGGGTATCTGGGCGGTATTTATCGCGTGGGCCTGTGCTTGAAAACGTCTCGACAACAGGCGAGCCTGCCCCCAAGGACGGCGGCGGCAGAGCCGATGAATTTGCCTTGCGCGCTCTTGGTGCGTGGACACCCAACCAAAATACACATGTGCTGTTCTCGGCCCATTACGGGGAAGATAACGGTATCAATACGGCGCCCAGAAACAGTGCGCTCGCCGTTAAAGACCACCAAATTTCTATTGGCGCGCAAGGCGTGCAAGACACGGATAATGAATTTTACGGGGCCAGTGTGAATGTCACCCATGATTGGGACGCCTATAGCCTGTACTCCCAAACCGCCTTTGAAGGCTATAATCAACAATACGGATTTGATTTTGACGGCACACAAGCCCCGTTTGGAGTAACGTCTTTAAATGCTAACCTTGCCTATGACCGAGATTTTAGCCAGTGGAGCCACGAAACACGTCTGTCTTATCATGCAGACGGTCTTGAGCTTATGGGCGGCGTTTATTTCTCTACAGATGATTTTGCACAAGACTACCTGATTTGGTGCGGTGATTTGAACACGGCCACTCTGCTGGGCACATGCCGCTATGTGGGCGCACCTGGACGTGTTGGCTCTAATCCTGCTTCACCTGGCACAGCGACCAGCCTGCTCTCGACGATAAACCAAACCCGCGAAACAGCCGCACTCTTTAGTTATAACGAAATAGCCTTATCGCCTCAAATATCTCTAATCGCAGGGGCGCGGTTCACACACGAAACCATCAAAGGTAGCGGACAAGGCATTCACATTTTTGACGACGGTATCCGCGCCCTTAATAACCGTAATGATTTGGGCGCGGCCATTGGCAGTAATGTGATAAATGAGAACCGTTTTTCTGGTAATATAGGGCTTAATGTGAAACCCAATGAACAAACACTCTTATATATATCATTTGCCAATGGCTATAAAAGCGGCGGGTTTAACGGCGAAGTGATTAACAATGTCACACATTTTACTGACGAAGGTTTGTTTGGGGCCGAAACTGTGAATGCATTAGAAGCAGGCATGAAGCTTGACCTTGGCCCCACATTTTGGGTGGACGCCAATACATTTTACCAGTTTTACGACCGCCCACAGGCCCGTATATTTGTACCCTTTACCACAGCAAGCGGCGGGTCATTTACCAGTAACTCTCTGGCCAATCTGGATAAAGCTATTTCGTACGGTCTGGAGCTACAAGGTGCGTGGACGCCGACACCAAATCTGGAACTAACAGGGGCAATGACCTTGTTGGAAACAGAGATACAGCAGACCTTAGACCCTGCCGTGCCTAATAATTTTACCAAATTTGACGGCAATCCCCTGCCCTTTGCCTCTACATTTTCGGGCACACTGGGCGCCGCATACACCCATGCCGTCAATACGAATATTGACATGGTTGTGACTGCGCACAGCAAATACCAAAGCGCGTTCTTTCTAGACGCCGAAGGCCTCACAGACAGAAAACAAGATGGATACGGCCTTGTTGACGGACGCCTTGCATTTAACTTCAAAAATCAAGGCAGCACACTTGCCCTGTGGGTTAAGAACGTAACGGATAAAGATTACGCCGTGTCTGGCTTTGGTTTCATTGGCTATAACACATTTAGGAGCACGCCGCGTACATATGGTGTTTCGTTGCGCATTCAGCGTTAGGCTTAGGCCATACATGTCATGAACGGTTAATCTCTTTATCTTCATATTTAATTTACAGTTATTTTACAGAGTTATACTTGAACAATCTGTTGGCGTCGTTAAACATATGGATTAAGCCGATTCACAACTTATCTGGATAAAATGGTTCGCATTTATGAGTAAGACACACACAAAAGCCCAAAGCATTGAACCAAAGAAATCTGCACGCGACTGGATGCTGATTTTACAAAAATACCGCAACCCCGCAATGCCGCGTAGTTTTTACGAAATTGCCGTTACCTTAATCCCCTTTGTCGCCCTGTGGATTGCCGCCTATCAGTCTTTAAAAATTAGCTATTTGCTCAGCCTTGTTTTTTGCCTAGCAGCCGCCTTATTCCTTGTGCGCCTGTTTATTATCCAACATGATTGTGGACACGGCGCATTTTTTAAAAGCAAACGCATGAACAATTGGGTAGGCCGCCTCATCGGAGTGCTCACCCTGACCCCTTACACATTATGGCGCCAAGCCCATCTCATCCACCACGCCTCCTCTGGTAATTTAGACAAACGCGGGGTGGGCGATATCAACACCATCACCGTTGCAGAATATAAGGCCCGTGGGCCCATGGGACGTTTGGCTTACCGCATGTATCGCCATCCGCTTGTCTTATTTGGCATTGGCCCCGTCTTTATCTTTATGCTCCATTACCGTCTGCCCATCGGCTTTATGAAATCAGGGCTTAAATACTGGGTAAGCTCTCTGGGCACGAGCCTGAGCATGTTTATCGGCGCGGGTATTATAATCCATTTCATCGGCTTGATCCCCTTTGCAATGATTTATTTCCCCATTGCTATTACCGCTGCGGTTGTCGGCGTGTGGATGTTTTATGTCCAACACCAATTTGAACACACGGTTTGGGAAAATAGTGATGATTGGGAGATGCAAGAAGCGGCACTTCTGGGCAGTTCCTATTACGACCTACCGTGGTTTTTACCGTGGCTCACAGGCTATATTGGCATTCATCATGTGCACCATCTTAATTCACGCATTCCGTTCTACCGCCTCAAAAAAGTGCTGCGGGACAATGTGGCTTTGGCCAATATGAAACGCATTACCTTGTGGGAAAGTTTTAAGTGCGTACGCTTGCAACTCTGGTGTGAGCAACAACGCCGACTGATTTCGTTCAAAGAAGCCCTCGCCGCTTAGCTAATTTCAGTCGCTATAAGATGCGGCCCTGACGTTTTTACCGCGTTCATTAATGCAGTTTCAAACTCTCCTATTGTGGTCACGCGCACGGACGGTACGCCGAACCCTTCGCCCAAGGACGTCCAATCCATTTTCGGGTTGGATAAATCCAGCATGGACTGCGCCGCAGGGCCAGGTTCGCCAGCCCCAACACGCGACAATTCCATATTCAAAACACGGTAGGAATGATTGACAAATACAATGTTGATAATGTTTTGTCGCTCTCTCGCCTGTGTCCACAAAGCTTGCAAAGTATAAGCCGCCGCCCCGTCGCCGCACAGTGCAAATATTTTTGATTTCGGCGCAGCAAATGCCGCCCCTACTGCCATGGGCATGCCAATACCTATGGCCCCACCCGTAAGACATAACCATTCATGAGCGGCGGCGGTTTGTGTGGTGGGGAATAGGGCCAGCCCCGCCGTTGTACTGTCATCACAGACCACAGAATGCTTGGGCATATGCCGACACAGGGACATGCCAATACTCACAGGGTTAAGAGCTTCTTCCACGTCTCCGAGCGGCAATGCGGCTTGTGTCGCTGTGTCAACGTCTGGTGCTTGCAGTTGATTTGCCAAAGTTTGCAGGGCCGTTTCCACATGGTCACTTGGCCCGCCTAGGGTAAATACGTCGGCCCCGTCCGGCGTCAACTCACTTGGAGAATTTGGATAGGCAAAGAAACTAATCGGGGGTTTAGAGCCTGCAACAAAGAGCACATCGCAACCCTTTAAATCTTCCAGAGCCGCCGCTCCGAAATAATTCAGGCGGGTCGGCACAGGCCGCCCTGCGCCCCTCGATATGCGCGGCGCAAATGTTTCCATAACCAGACGGCAGTTAAAATGTTTGGCAATCCGCGCCGCTGCCGCCATGCCAATTTCAAGGCATGCCCGACCGCCAATATAAATCACAGGGTTTTTTGCTTTTTCCAATACGGCAATCGCGGCCTCTATATGCGCCCCTTCTACAGTGCGCAAAGATGGCATTTCTGTTGTGTCTATGACATCGGGCTGCGCGTCTGACCACGCGCAATCTGCGGGTAAGATGAGGCTGGCGACACCGCGCTCTGGCCCGAAGCTTTCGTGCACGGCCTTCACTGCCATTTTGGAAACTTCGCTGGCCGTCTTCACCGTGCCCACCCAACGCGACACGGGGGCGCATGTACCAACAACGTCACTGGTGAGCGGCGCGTCAAAAGGCAGATGATGCACGGCGTGGTCACCAACTATATTTAGCACGGGCGAAAAAGCACGTTTGGCATTGTGAAGATTGGCCAATCCATTGGCCACACCTGGCCCAAGGTGCAATAATGTGCAGGCGGGTTTACCGCTCATACGGGCGTAACCATCTGCCGCCCCCGTCGCCACGCCTTCAAAAAGGCACAAAACGGATTTCATGCCCTGCGTGCGGTCAAGGGCTGCAACCATGTGCATTTCCGATGTGCCGGGATTACTAAAGCAAAGCTCTACGCCTTGATTGATAAGTGTTCTAACAAGGCTCTCAGCAGCAAACATATATTTCCTTTATAATTTTCTTTGGATATGGGCGGGCGTAATTTCATCAATAGTGCGACATCCCATCATGCCAGCACCGCGCTCTAACTCTTCTCGCATCAGCTGTAAAACCCGCGCCACGCCAGCTTCCCCGCCAGCAGCTAGCCCGTACAAATAAGGCCGCCCAAATGAACAGGCATTGGCGCCAAGTGCTAAGGCTTTCAGCACATCTGTACCGCGCCGAATACCCCCGTCCACAATAATTTCAAGATTGTCACCAACTGCCGTCCTGACTTTTGCCACCATATCTATGGGTGCAGGGGCAAAGTCCAATTGCCGTCCGCCGTGATTGGATAACATCACGGCACTGGCCCCGATATCGCGGGCGCGCAGGGCGTCATCGGGCGTTAAAATACCTTTTATCACAAATGGCCCGCCCCATAATTTTGCCATCCAGCGCGCATCTTCCCAAGTGAGGGTACGGTCAAATTGTTGATTGATACGCTGTGCGACAGTCGCATTTTTATCTTTAATTTCCGCCACTCTATGAGCAATATTTACGGCTTCTATTTTTCCGCCGCGCACCGTATTCCACACCCAGCGAGGGCGGGACGCAATTGAGGCCAGACTACGCACGGTAAATTTTGGCGGAATTGACATGCCCGTCACCAAATCCCGCTCTCTATTGCCGCCAACAATTGTGTCCACGGTTAAGCACAAGGCTTGGTATTTGGCCGCCTTGCATTGTTCTATGAGTTCTTCGGTGAGCTTTCTATCTTTGAAAATATAGAGTTGAAACATTTTTGGGCTTGTGGTCTCAGCTGCCAAATCCTCTATACGGGTTGTGCCTACGGTTGACAGACCGTAAAGTAGGCCCTCCGTATGAGCAGCGCGGGCCACTGCCAATTCTTTGCCGGGGTGGAACAATTGCGTGCCGCCCGTTGGCGATAAAAATATTGGCAGAGGCATATGGCAGCCTAGCAATTTTGTTGTCAAATCGATTTTTGAAATATCAACGAGGGCACTAGGCAAAAGCTCGTAGTTTTGAAAGGCCGAAGCATTATTGGCCATTGACCATTCATCATCAGCCCCGCCGTCAATATAATGAAAAATCGGCGCAGGTAATTTGCGTTTGGCAATGGGCCTGAAATCCCCAAGATTAAAACACCGCTCAATAGACATAGGGTTGTGTATCAATGTTCATTGCATTTGTCTTGGGAAAATCTGGTTTTTTGTGCATGGCTAGCCTTCAGGATCAAGTACAAATACTTCGTCAAAGGACACACCAAATACACGCACGATCCGAAAGGCAAGCTCCATAGACGGGGCGTATTTCCCTTGCTCGATAGCAATAATGGTTTGCCGCGTGGCCCCGACTTTTAAAGCCAAATCTACTTGGGTGAGGTCTGTGCGCGCCACGCGAATACGGCGAATATTATTGAGAATTTTTCCCTTGGGAACTTTTTTAACTTTGCCCATATCTATTCGCCTCTATACGCCAACACCATAGTGGCGCGGTAGAGTATATCACCCATAAACATCGTGCCCATAAGCGCAAAAAACATATTGCTTGGGTTCAGCACAGAAAACAATGGCGCGTAATCACTTGGCAAGGAGTGCTCGACCAACAGTTGAAAAATCACAATATTAATCGCAATGCTCACCAACCAAAACCCATTACGCGCCCCTTTGCGTTCGATTTCGATATCGCGTTCATCGCGCTCATATCCACCGTCTTTTACCCGCATAGCAAATACACTTGCAATGACCGCGTGGATGATAATGGTCGCCACAATTATCCAGATATACAGACCCACAAGTTCACCCGCAGAATGCGTGTTAAGGTGGAGATTACTTGGCAAGCTCCCGCCCGTCATGCTTTTTAAAAAGATAGAAAACACACACACATCAGCAATCAATGTTGCCCAACTCCTACGTTCAGGTTCACTCATATTCTCAATCAAAGTCATAATTTCATCCTTCCATAAATGTCTAATATGTTTTACATACAAGGACTAATTATCAATGTCAAACATTTTTTACATTGTGCTTATATTACCAACACCAACACACACCAGTCCCTGTACTTGATGCGGGCCCATACAATGCCGAAGGCAATGCACTGCACAACTATCCTATGGACCCCGCATCAAGTACGGGGACTGAGGGTGGAGGGTGAGTGTGGGGACTGAGAGGTGAGTGCGGGGCGTGGATAAACATTTTATAGCCGCTTGTCCCTCCAAGCCAATCGCCAAAACCTGTAACTTAGCAATACCGATGCACACAGCAAACTTACAAGTAAGCCGTACCAAACACCCTTTGCGCCGAGTGGGGTTTGGAAAGCCAGCCACGCGGCGGCGGGAAACCCGATGACCCAATAGCTAATGCCGCTGGCCACCATGGGCCAACGCACGTCTTTCATGCCGCGCAGGATTTGATTACTTGCCACTTGCACCGCGTCAAACAACATAAAGGCCGCCGCAATGGGCAAGAAGCTGGCCACCAAAACTAAGACCTGTTGGTTTTTTGGATTTGCTGCGTCTAGGTACAAGGCGGCAATTTCGTTTGACCATAGCACAATGGGTACTGCAAAACACATAATACCTATAACGGACGTCATAATAGTTAAAAGACCAGCCCGTTTTACAGCCATGGGATTATCCGCGCCAACCGCCAAACCAACCCGAATAGCTCCTGCCATAGACAAACCCCACGGCAACATAAAGGCGAGGGCGACCACATTAAGCGCGATTTGGTACGCTGCCACTTCCATAAGGCCGATGAGCCCCATTAACAAAACACAAGCATTAAACAACATGCCTTCAAATACTGTGGTGAGGCTAATAGGCCAACCGAGTTTCACCACTTCGCGTAATCGCTCCCAATGGGGTCGCAAAGCATTTTGAAAAACCTGAAAGCGAGCTGCACGTTTATCCATGCCGATATAGACAATAAATAAACCAAACCCAATAGCGTAGGACAGAGACGACGCAATGCCAGCCCCCATAAGGCCAAGCTTTGGAAACCCGAACAATCCGAATATGAGCACAGCATTTAACCCTGCATTGATAGCGATGGTAACGAGTGCCATCACAAGCGGGACGGTCGTTTTTTCTATAGCGGCGAGAAAATTACGCAGCACCATTGTCCCGAGCGCAAATGGCCAACCTGCGGCCAGTGCCAAAACATAAACGCCTGCTTTGGCAGATTGCGTAGGGTCTTGGCCCGCCAGCAACATCAAGGGTTCGGCCAATAAAACCAAGCCGAGCATAAATGGCGACATCATGACAATTATCCAAAGTGCTGAACGTATGGTCAGGCGCACATCATCATAATTGTCTTGGTCGGCGCCGAGGGCTTGGGATACCAAAGGGGACACTGCCATAACAGGGCCAAACCCGAGCATCCATAGTAGAAAATAAATAACCGTGCCAAGAGACGCCGCCGCAAGCTCGCTGGGGCCGAGCCTACCAATCATCAAAATATCAATGGTAAAAATAGAAAACTGCGCCAATTGGGTTGCGGCCATAGGCAAGCCAAGGGCAAGAAGTGCCTTTAGTTCGCCGCGCCACGTATCTGGCAATTTGGTTTTTTGGTGTGTGTGGTCAGTCATATTATATCCATAAGAAAACGGGAAAGCTTGCGGATATAAAAAAACTCCGAAGCTGGGAAGCGCGGAGTGGGCCGTGTTGAAATTTTATAAGATCAAGTCAGGCGTACTCGCGAGCCATAAAGGGCAATCAGTTCTACGCAAGCCTGCGGTGATGCTGTGCGGTATGTAAAATGTGAATTGTTCATTTTCTTATGCCTCGGTTTGGATTTTTCATAGAATTGCGCTGGGCCTTTGTCAATAAAAATTAAGGGGCTGTCCCTAGCTATCTACATCGGCGTCGAGCGCATTGGCAATGATGAAGTTACGGCGTGGTTCAACAACGTCGCCCATGAGCATGGTAAACAGCTCGTCGGCCCCGCCCGCATCTTCTATTTTTACTTGCAGGAGTGTGCGGGCATTGACGTCCAGAGTGGTTTCCCAAAGCTGATCGGGGTTCATTTCGCCCAATCCTTTATAGCGTTGGATTTTAAAGCCCTTGCGTCCGCCTGCAAAGATAATATCGAGCAGTTGGGCTGGCCCGTAAATTTCAACCGCGTCTTCGTCTCCGCGCTTAAAACTTGCAGGCTCGCCGTACGTTTCTTTGAGGGCATCTGCCATTTTATGGAGGCGCCGCGCATCGACACTATCTCTAAAGGCAGGCCGAAGCACCACCCTGTCCATAACGCCGCGTACTTCGCGCTCCATAATCAGCGCCCCGTCCGCGTCAAAATTACCGCTCCACCCGTCTTCGCCTTCGTCCGCCGTGCGGTCTAGGCGCCGCGCCGCGTCTTTGGCTTCCGCTTCGCCCGCTTCTGCCCCAAGTGCGCCAGCAATAGCGAGTTGGGCAACGACATTATCGGGGGCTTTGGATTTTAGACGGTCAATAAGAGCTTGCGCGGCCAAGGCTTCTTGGCCCACGCGCTTTAAGTCTTCACCAATAATTTTTGCGCCGCTACCAAGGGTGAGGCTGGCTTCATTACAGCCCATTTCGATCAGGTAGCTATCCAGTTCCTCTTGGTCTTTGATATAACGCACAGATTTACCGCGCTCGACTTTATACAGAGGTGGTTGGGCGATATAGAGATAGCCGCGCTCAATCAACTCTGGCATTTGGCGGTAGAAAAATGTTAGCAAGAGCGTGCGGATATGGGCCCCGTCCACATCGGCGTCGGTCATAATCACAACTTTGTGGTAGCGCAGTTTTTCAATATCAAAATCATCGCGGCCAATACCCGTACCCAGCGCAGTAATCATTGTGCCTATTTCTTGGGATGATAACATACGGTCAAAACGGGCGCGTTCCACATTGAGAATTTTACCTTTCAAAGGCAAAATGGCTTGGTTCTGGCGGTTACGCGCCTGCTTAGCAGACCCCCCCGCGCTGTCCCCTTCCACAATAAAAATTTCGGCTTTGGACGCGTCGCGCTCTTGGCAATCGGCCAGTTTTCCGGGCAGACTTGCAATATCGAGAGCGGATTTACGGCGTGTCAGGTCGCGGGCTTTGCGCGCCGCTTCTCTTGCCGCAGCAGCTTCGATAATTTTCATCATCACTTGCTTAGCTTCCGCTGGGTTTTCTTCAAACCATTCATTTAAGGCTTCGCCCATGACGCTTTCAACAATCGGGCGCACTTCGGAGGATACCAATTTATCTTTGGTTTGGGAGGAAAATTTCGGGTCGGGTACTTTTACCGACAATACACAGGTTAAGCCTTCGCGAGCATCATCGCCGCTAATGGCGACTTTTTCTTTTTTGGCCGCGCCCGACTGGGCTGCGTACTTGTTTACGGCGCGGGTGAGCGCACCGCGAAAACCTGCTAGATGAGTGCCGCCGTCTCTCTGGGGGATATTATTGGTAAAACAGCGCACGTTTTCGTGGTAGCTATCATTCCACCACAGTGCCGCTTCAACGCTAACCCCGCCGTCGCCCTCTTTCATCACGACGATTGGTTTTTCCAACTGCGCAGTTTTATTGGCGTCCAAATGCCGTACGAAAGCTTCAATGCCGCCCTCGTAATAAAGCTCAGTGACAATCGGTTCTTCGCCGCGATTGTCAGACAGTTCAATGCGCACACCAGAGTTTAGAAACGCCAGTTCACGCAGACGCCGCTCCAATGTACCACGGCTAAATTCGACCATGGTAAATGTGTCTATTGACGGCAAGAACCGCACTTGCGTTCCCGTGAGCGGCTTGCCGTCCACAATGGGCGCGTCGCCTACCACCTTAAGGGGCGCAACCGCGTCCCCGTGCTTAAACTGCATTGTATGTTCTTTGCCGTCGCGCCAAATGGTCAAATCGAGCACGGAGGACAAAGCATTGACCACCGACACCCCAACCCCGTGCAGACCCCCAGAAATTTTGTAAGAATTACTATCGAACTTCCCACCCGCGTGTAATTGGGTCATAATCACTTCAGCCGCAGATATGCCTTCCTCGCTGTGAATAGCCACAGGAATACCGCGCCCATTATCGCGCACAGACGCACTGCCGTCGCTATGCAAAGCAACAAATACCGTGTCGCAATGCCCCGCCAAAGCTTCGTCAATAGCATTGTCCACCACCTCGTAAACCATATGGTGCAAACCAGAACCGTCGTCGGTGTCGCCAATATACATGCCAGGGCGTTTACGCACCGCGTCAAGACCTTTAAGCACCTTAATACTATCAGCACCGTATTCTTCGTTTTGAGCTGGATCAGCCATGTTTATTCCAATATGCGAATCACTTTATATATAGCGGGTAATATAGGGGAGGTATGGACGAATTGCACGGTTTTATACACGAAAATATACGGCCAGAATTAACCTCCTCTTAACCTCATTAACAAGAATTAACCTGTGCCTTAATCTTGCCTTATTTGCGCCCTCATCTCGGCGCAATGCACGCTCATAAGACAATGACTGATCGGAAGGTCCAGAGCAACCGCGGACTTTTAGCCCCCCTACTTTCCCGGGCTTTGCACCTCCGGTCACTTTTTCCCACTTATTGCAACCCCGCCAGCCCCACCTGGCGGGGTTTTTATTTGCTATAGTTTTGATCTTTGGGTGCTAAGGCGTGTAATTTATCACACTTAACACATCGCCGCCCGCCTCGGATTGCACAAGAACTGCCAAAGCTTCGCCCGTGCCTATATCTGGCAACACGTCTAAAAATGAAACTCCTATCTGAGCACGTCCCACATGTTTGATATCGCGTACAACATTGGATAACAAAAGCGTGCGCCCTTGGTTTTCCCCGCGCACCACTTGCACCGATTGTTCTCCGACCGAATATGTGACGGCCGTAATCGTGACGGGGATTGAAAAACGGTGTGCAGGAATTGAGATCATATTCCCACTCGTGGTTCTTGAAATCCGCATTTTGCCAGAAGCAGCAGGTTTATCTTGAATTGGTAAAACATGCTGGCGCAATTGTTTATCAGAAAAATGTGGCGCGTGCTGTTTACCATTGAGCACGATTTGCGGCGTATAGACTTGGGTTTGAAATTTTTCGCCGTATTCACGTTGACGGGCTGAAAATTTGGGCTTGCCAAATGTGTCTTTCCACCCAAGATAATCCCAACAATCAACGGAATAAGACAGGGCAAGCACACCTTCTTTGCGGCTAAGTTCGCGAACACGCCCATTGGCACGCGGACAGGATGAACAGCCTTGCGAGGTAAATAACTCTACCAATTGCACGGGATATTGAACGCGCACATCTTTAGGTGAGAACGCAACAGGCACAGCTTGAGAACGCGCGAAGGCCCAGCCACTTACGCAGAGCACGCCGAGGCCAAATATGGTAGCACTTATGAATTTTGCAGACTTCATAAAAAAAACTTAACGGACAATGTTAAAAAAAACTAGACACACTTGCATCACATGCCTGTGAAAACACAGTAATGTGATACATTTGCCAAGCCTATGTTTCAGACAAAGATACACCTTTACCACGCGCCCAGCGTATAAGAAGATATAGGGCCAAGCCAAGCGGTCCGAACATTAAGGTCAATAGCAAGCACGGAACCCGCCATATGTAGTCAATACCCCGCCTTTGGGCATCTCTGACAATCCACGCACCAACGAATAAATCAAACACGAGGTAATGCGTCCACCCCGCAAGGGTCGAGACAGGGCTATCAAACAAATGCATAACTGCGCCTAAGTTGGACATACCCGCCCCCGGTGCACCGCCACCAAAAAATATTCCCCAACCCAGAAAATAAGCATAAACAATCGCCAGCAATAATGGGATGAAAACCGCGTGTACGATTTTGTGCGTCCACTTCCAATTTGGTGCACATATGAGCAAAATCCATGCGGGCATGACGCTGGCATTTATCACACTATAGGCCATTTCTAAATTCATCATATTTCCAATCGCGGATATTATTTTGTATTTTCTTAAACCAACCTTGCCAATTTGTCATCAAGATGAGTGGGAAATAACGACAATATTCACTTTTCATACAGATTAGACCCTGTATGGATAAAGAATGAAACATGTATTACTTAAATCTATCTGTGTCTTGGCCTTAGGTGTTGGCGCGCTCACCAGCAGTGCTCAGCAATTACAAGCGGCAAATACGCCCCTCCAAACTGCGGCCTTGCCTGCCTTTACCCACCCCGCGAGCGTGCCTACTGACCTAGCCCGTATCGACGCGACCCTCAACAATACAGCCAGTTTTTCAGGCCGCTTTGCCCAATACGCATCGGACGGTTCATTTTCGCAAGGTAAAATTTACCTCAAACGCCCTGGGAAAATTCGGTTTGAGTATGACGCGCCTGCACCGTTCTTGCTGGTTTCTGACGGAGTTACGGTCACACAATTTGACCGTCAACTTGATACCAAAGACCGTGTACCTTTAAAAGCGACGCCACTAGCATTCTTTTTGGCAGAAAATATCAAATTGGAAGACGATGTGGAAGTGACCGCCCTGCGTAAAACAATAGATTCCGTCAGCGTCACTGCCAAAGACGGCAGCGGCCAAATGGACGGGGCCATTACCATGGTATTTGACCCGACAAGCCTTGCCTTAAAAGAATGGATTATTCACGATGCATTTGGTCAAGAAACCAAAGTCATTTTATCAGAGCTTACCTATAACCAAAGGCTCAACCCACGCCTATTCGTGTTGCGCGATGATAACCGCAGAGATCGCCGCAAGTAGGTAGTCTTAAAAATAATCTTGCATGCGACCACCAAGGCGTTATGCAAGGCATATGTCACATATCAAAATTTGCAGTTGGAATATTAACTCGGTGCGTCTGCGCGCACCCCAAATTGCCGATTTCGTTGCCGAGCACGCCCCTGATGTATTGGGCTTGCAAGAAATTAAATGCTTGGAAGAGCAATTTCCCTATGATGCTTTTAAGGACATGGGTTATTCATATTTTGAAGTGAGCGGGCAAAAAGGTATGCACGGAGCGGCCACGGTTTCAAAATTCCCACTCACGCGTATGGAGACAAACTTTTGCCCCGAAGGTCACGCCAGACATGTAAGTACAATTGTCCATATGGGCAAAAAAAGTTTCGAGCTGCATAATTTTTACATCCCTGCGGGCGGGGACGAGCCTGACGCCAGCACCAATGATAAATTTGCTCACAAGCTCGATTTTTTGGCGGTAATGACAAAGTATTTCAAAAGCCGCGCATCTGAAAATGCGAGGCAAGTCTTGCTTGGTGATTTCAATATTGCGCCCCACGAAAACGATGTGTGGGGGCATAAACAGCTTTTGAAAGTCATTAGCCATACGCCGCTTGAGGTCGAGACTTTGGCGCGGTTACAAGCCAGTGGTGATTTTACAGATTGCGCCCGCGCCCTTTACGACGAAACCGCCAAACAGGAATTATTTTCATGGTGGTCATACCGTTCCCGCGACATTAATAAATCAGACAGAGGCCGCCGCCTTGACCATATTTGGGTCAGCCCTGCGCTTAAAGACACTTTGGGCGGTCAAGACAGTCACACAGTGCATAGATATTGCCGCCTTTGGGAACGTCCCTCAGACCACGCACCCGTCACGCAAGTGCTAGACTTGGGTTAAATCATTCGTCATTTTTAGACGCGTGTTGTTCCTTTTTCGGGCCGTACTCCTCAAACCATTTGCGCACATATAATTGCGTACGCAGCCAATTTGACGGAATAGAGCCTGTGCCGTGGTATTCACCGCGCATAGGGATTAACCGCGTGGGGACACCAAGTTGTTTGAGCGCATTATAATATTGCTCGGCTTGAGGAAGTGGAGTGCGCAAATCTTTATCACCTGTAATCAGCAGTGTTGGCGTTTTGACTTTGGCTACATGCATCAAAGGTGCGTGGGCGAGCCAATCGGTAGGGTCTTCCCAATAGGGTGTTTTAAACAAGCTATTGGCCCAACCATTAACATCGGCTGTACCTGCCATAGATACCCAATCAGACACGGTACAGCGCGCAACAGCTGCGCTAAACCGTGTAGTGTGCCCGATCACCCATGTGGTCAGAACTCCGCCGCCTGAACAGCCTTCAATAAATAAACGGTCTGTATCAATATAGCCCTTGTCGATCACCGTATCGACACCTGCCATCAAATCGTCATAATCGCGGCGACCCGGATAAGCAAAACCGATAGCATTGGAAAATTCTTCGCCAAAGCCTGTTGAGCCTCTGGGGTTTGTATACAGCACCACATAATCATTGGCCGCATGTTCGAGACGCGAGATGGAGAACCCCGAGTTATACATGGCATATGGCCCGCCGTGAATACTGAGATAAAGCGGGTATTTCTTTGACGCGTCAAAATTTGGCGGTTTTAATATCCAGCCCTGCACCTTGACACCGTCAGAGGAATCATACCAAATTTTCTCCGCAGAACCCAAGTCCATACCGTCAAAAATATCGTCATTTACATGGGTGAGTTGTCGCTCTTGTGCGCCGTTACGAATGTTAAACCTAACAATATCAGACGGTTTAAATATGCTTTGCTTGGTGGCAACAGCAACACCACTATCACTTACTGAGGACAAACGCATAACGTGTGCACCTGTGGTGATGGCACGCGGAGCACCTTTGTTGATAATGTGGTAGAGATTAATATGGCCATGACTGCTCATGGTAAAATACAGACCTGCACCGCTTTTGGCCCACCTGATCCCTTGCGGGCTATCATCAAGATTTTGCGTCAGTTGACGTTGCGTGCTACCGTCCGCCTCCATTGTCCATAGATTTGAAAACGGGGCGGCGAGTATACGCTCATTATAGCCCGTATAGGCAATCTTGCGGCCATTGGGAGAAAACTTCGGCCCAGACCAAAACCCTTTGCCTGTGGTCAATTGGGTTATATCTGCGGTTTTCACATTAATTGTATAAATATGAGCGGTGAAAAATTCCTTTTCCCAATCGTCATTCTTATTACCGTCAAAAGCAATTGTTTTGCTGTCAGGTGACCAGCTTAACCGTGCTCCGCCAGCAATCGCGCCAATACCGCGCGCGCCAACATTCCAGTCTCCGCTTGTGAGTTGACGGGCCGTGCCGCCCTCTGCTGTGACCACAAAAAGATGGTCATTGGTTTGGTTGTAAAGCCCCACTCTGTCTTGGCGGTAGTGCAGTTTATCAAACACATTCGGATCATCGGCCCACTTTGCGCCCTTAGGCCTTGCAGGAAGTTTAATTGTCCAATCACTTTTATTGGGAACACGAGCGACAAAAGCAATGGATTTTCCGTCAGGTGACCATGCCATACCGCGCGGCCCATATTCTCCGCGTGTGATTTGCGAGATCGAGCCTTGGGCGTCCATCCAGCGCACATGAATTTGTCGTTGTTTATTGGCGTCTTGTTTGACAAAGGCAATACGCGTTCCGTCAGGTGACCACATCGCGCCCGAACCTTGGGTGAGTTGGCGACTGCGAGTACCGTCTGCATTCATAATCCACAAGGTCGAGACCATGCGGTCATTTTTTTGGTCAACCCAACGCCGCGAATAAATAATCGTGCGCCCATCAGGTGATATTTGCGGATTGCTCGCCGTTTCAAAATCTAAGAAAGTTTCCAGTGCCATTGTATTGGCGCGTGCGGGCATGCCCGCGAATGAAACCCCAAATGCTAACAATACTGATAGCCCAAACAAAAACTTTTTCATGACACCCCCTGTGAATACATATTATTGACTAGGCGTATACACTGTTTTCACTATGCCTACAATTCACAGTTCTGTGTGCTTTTAATGTGGTAATTTGGCAATCACATCTATCTCGACCAATATATCGTCCCGCCCCCAATTGATATTTGGAACCGTCGTGCGCGCGGGTTTGTGACCCGTGAAATATGTGACGTAAACCGCGTTCATACCTGCAAAATCATCAGGGTTTTTCAAATATACATTGGCTTTGACAACATCGTCCCAATCACAGCCAGCAGCGGCCAAAATCTTTTTCAAATTGGCAAAAACTTGGTGAGTTTGAACGTCGATATTGGCGGCTGGGAAAGATGTGCTGCCCGGGATAAAGGCAATTGTACCTGAGCTATAAAGCATGCCGTTAGCTGTCACACCAGATGAATACGGCCTATCCGTAGGGAAACCGTCAACACTGACCATATGCACGGATTGGTCTACAGAAGGTGTATTGATGGTACTACAGCCCCATAGCGTCATCATACTTATAACTGTGAAAAGAATATTTGTTTTTCGCATAAATAACTCCTAAAATTCGTATATTCACGAGGGCTTAGTTTGTTTTCAAATCGCTCCATGTCAAGACACTATATAGTGAAGGGAAATAAAATGCATTTTTTACGGAAAATTTCTAGTTGGAAAACACTCGGCATTTTGCTGGTTGTCTATGTGTTATTTGCCGTGTTTGTGATGTCGGGCTTGATGGACGGCGGCGACGTTAAACTTAAACCTCTTGATTTATTTTTTTCCTATAGCCCTGAAAAAGCCTACGGGTTAATCACCAGTTACGGTGAGCACCGCGAGCGTTATGCCTTCATGAGCATGACAGCAGATACGGCCTATCCTATCATTTATACGGCGCTGTTTATGGTGTTGATCTTACAATTGGCGAAATCTCTCTGGGCAAACCACCCCAAGAGACACCGCATCGCCCTCATTCCGCTTTTTACCTTCGTTTTTGATGTGTGTGAAAATGCTAGCATTATTATCATGTTAAAGGCTTTCCCCGAGAGACTTGATAATATTGCGCAAATAGCCAGCCTATTTACATCCTTAAAATGGAGCAGCGTGGTAATGATCTTCACGATTATATTGATATTCATGGTTTTATTGGTCATCAAAACACTGCGTGCATAAGACTTATAACTTTTGAATATAGACTTTATCAAAATGTTTGGTATAAATCAGATGAGAGGTATTGTTAATACGGCACTTCTTTGAGGGGCGCAATTAATTGAAGTTTATAATCCACATATCAATCCTGCTGTTTGGCATATGTAGCGCAGCGATTGCGGCTGCCCAAACCATAGACTTACCCGATGCACGCGCACGGGCTGGCGCGGGTATCGTCGGTACGGAGACATGCGGCAGTTCCACTTGTCATAATTCTGCAATTGTTTGGCCAAATTCTGCGGTGAAACAAAATGAATATGCAAAATGGAAAACCCATGACCCCCACAGGAATGCGACAAAAACCCTGTTAAGTCCAAAAGCGAAAGATATTGCCAATAAATTAGGTATTCCAAATGCCATATCTTCAAACACATGTCTGGATTGCCATGCCTTCAATGTTCCCAATGCAAAACGCAAAACACCCGTGTCCGCACATACAAAAACTGAAAACGGCATAGCCTGCGAAGCCTGTCACGGCCCTGGTGAAAGCTGGATTGGGGTGCACACGGCAGGTTTGTACTTTTACGAAGCCAATATAAAAGCTGGCATGTTCCCAACAGCGAACGCCTCCGCCCGCACCCAATTGTGCATGTCGTGTCATATTGGCAGTGAAGACAAATTGGTCACCCACCGTATGTTAGCTGCTGGCCATCCAAGGCCAGCCTTTGAAGTCAATTTTTATACATGGTTCTCGGCCCACGAAATGACGGGGCGAGAATATTATTCCCATTTTGATGTGGACTCTGATTATCGCCAACGCAAACCATTGCCATACGGCCTGAAAGTGTGGGCGGTTGGTCAAGTGGAGCAAGCTAAACACACACTTGATTTAATCTTGTCACCAAAACTTAATGCAGGCCTCGTGCCCGAATTGTCTCTTTATAATTGCGATTCCTGTCACAGACAAATTTCGCACACCGAAGCGGGAAATAGCCCGGGCTATCCGCGCATAAATGTCAGTAATTTATATTTCGTCAGTATAATCAGCGAAATTATCTCGCCTGATGTGGCCAAGCGCATGGGGCAAAAAATCGCCCGTATACAAAACTCTGTGACCATATCGCAATCTGCACTCATCACGGAGACCAAAAGCATTCAAACCGATATTGAACAGCTTTTGCCGGCAATTAATGCACACTTATTTACCAAGCAAGACCGATTAAAAATCATCGATATAATAACGTCTCCAAATGCACAATCGCAGTTCACTCAATTTCAAACGGCAGAACAAGCGCTCTTGGCCGTAGCGTCCATCGTCGATGAACTTTACCGTAAAAATGAAATTTCAAAACAGAAATTTGATGACGCACAAGCCGTCTTAAATCAAACCTTCACACATATTGATAGCGGGCCCTCTTACAGCCCTGATATCATCCGCACGGCATTTGCTCACATACATTCGCTCGTCATTTAAGAAAGGGATATTATGTTCAATTTAAAAACGACGCGCCTTCCTTCACTCGTTATATGCGGCATGGTGTCCATGTTCATCCTGTTCATGCTAAGCCTGATACCAAGCGCATTGGCACAAGAGGCCCCCACTCAAGACAAGAAAAAAGAGCCTCTTATTTCTGGTGCATATGACCCGCATCTTAGTGTCTTTCGCGAAACACAATTTCCTTCCGCCGTACAGTGCGCCTCATGTCATCAACGCATTTTTTGGGAATGGGCCTCGTCTAACCATGCTTATGCATCTGTCTCGCCCGTATTTCATAAATTCGAACAGCTTATCAACACATTGGCTTCAGGCACAATCGGCACATTTTGTGTACGCTGTCACCAGACCATAGGCACACAACAAGGCGAAGCCCGCGAACTGCCGCTGTGGGAACGCTCGACCGTTGCCCGCGAAGGCGTGACCTGTATCACCTGTCACCGGGTTGGGGCCAATTTTGGTAAAGTCAACGGCGAGCGGCATGTGCGCCCCGGAACCATTTTTGATCCGATCTACAATTCAGCCAATGAAAGCAATTTTCCTAAAGTTATGGACGACAAAGAGTTTTACGACGTAGCCACATATGACGAGGAAAAAGGCATGCCCATTCACCAAGGGGCCGTCCAATTTGAACAAATTGGCGAATCCGAATTTTGTGTTTCTTGTCACCAAGTGGCCGTACATCCGGGCATCAAGCTTGAAGTGGTGTGGGAGCAATACCGCGCATCGCCAGCGGCAAAGAACGGCGTGCGTTGCCAAGATTGTCATATGGGTAAAAACCCGGGCCGTGCGGACGGGTTTGCCCAGTGGCCCAAGGCGATTGTCAATGGTCGTATTTTGGGCGACAAAAAAGCTAAACATTCAAATCATGCGTTTTACGGCCCAGGTTATCCTATTGCCCATCCTGGTATTTTTCCGTTCAATCCACGTGCACTGAAATGGAGCATAGATGAATGGTTGTTATTTGATTGGGTGGCCCCGTGGGGACAACCTGACTGGGAAGACGACCTTATTAAAAACAATACAAAAATTGAGTTCCCCGAAATATGGGCCAAGCGTAAAGACCGCCTTACTGCCCGCTACGTTATCGACCAAAATATGCGCCTGCTTGAGCAAAAACGCAAAGACCGTATTAAGGTGATGGAAAATGGCTCGCGCATTGACGGCCCATTTTTTGACAAAGGCAAACCACAAGTGGGCAAAGATTTTACCTTCCGTTACCGCTTGACCAATACGGATGACGGGCATAATTTCCCGTCTGGTTCGTTGGGCGCACAGCCTGAACTTTGGCTTAATGTTTTGCTCACAGACCCTGACGGGGAGACAGTGTTTGAGTCGGGTTATGTAGACAGTTATGGGGATATGGCAGATTTGCACTCACTTGACGTGGCTGCCAAAAAAATCAAACATGACGGCCAATTGTTTAATCTTCAAACCAAGTTTCTCACCACCAATGTCAAAGGCACTGACCGGGAAATGTACTTACCCGTTAACTTTGATATTGACCAAATTCCGCACATTAGACCGTCAGGCGTGCCAACATCTGTGCTCAACCATCCGCCATTTATCCGCATGGAAGGCCGCTCTATCCCGCCGCTCGGTTACCGTGACGCTAAATATAAAGTCAAGGGCAGCAAGCTCACCAAAAAAGGGACTTATAAACTACAAATCCGCCTGCGTAGCCGTGCAGAGCCTATGTATTTCATGAAATTTATTGGCGCCACCCCAGAAATGAATAAAGCCATGAATGAATGGATGATCGACATTCATCCCTACGCCGTTGAATTTGAGGTGAAATAATATGGCGCGGTTTTATCAAAATATAAAACGATCTGCACTCTTAACGGTTTTGGTAGCTGGCGTTTCCCAACTGGCAATGGCCGCGCAGGAGAATGATCCTAACACGGATGACGATCCTATTGCCGCCCATATAGCCCACGCAGAAGAGCGAAATGCGGAGCACGATGACAGCCCGCGCAAGATGGACGAAAATGTGCAGCCCACAGAATTTATAAAAACAGACCATAGTCCTGATCCTAGCTACCCCGATCTTGCCTATGACCCCGAAGCCCAACGGATTATTTACGGCGGGAAAACAGAAGTGAAAAGCCCACCGTTTTTTGCCAATTTGGGACGAGATTTTTACGCCAATGGCGAATTGGGAGAAGGGCTGGATCTCTTTGGTAAAAAAAATCGGGTCTATCCACAATTTACCGCCTTTGGTGATTTACGAACAGCTGTGGCCTATAATGACAATCAAGGCAAAGACGTGGCCCAAATTGCAGCACGGGCCAATATAAATCTCAACTTTTCTATCACCTCAACAGAACGCATTCATGCCTTTTTTCGGCCCATTGATAGCGGGGCTAAATTTACCCGTTTTGAATTTGGTGGCAGTGATAAAGACCCGAATGCCAACCCCAAAATTGAAACCAATTTCAACCCGATCACTTTGTTTTTTGAAGGCGATATGGGGGCGATCCTCGCAGGGCTTACCGACGATTATAAACCTTATGATCTTCCCTTTACCTTTGGGCGCGTGCCGCTTTTGTTTCAAAACGGCGTGTGGATGGAAGACGCAATTATTGGTGGGGCATTTGCCATCCCTGCTAAAAACAGTTCAAAATATGATATTTCAAATTTTGATATCACCTTTTTTGTCGGCCTCGACGAAGTCACCACCAATGCATTTCGCAATAGCAAGGGTGGGCGCGATGACCACGACGCGAAAATGGTTGGGGTAGCTGGGTTTTTAGAATTTGGCGAAGGTTATATGGAAACGGGCTATGCCTATGTCCACGACAAAGATAAATTGGATGGTGATTTTTCATATCATAATTTTACCGTCAGTTTCACCAAACGCTATTTTGGAAAAATCTCAAACTCAACGCGGGTCATTGCCAATATTGGACAAAACGCAGGCCCAGGGTTTAACAATACGGCAGACGGGGTTTTGTTTTTATCAGAGAACTCTCTGGTCACAAGCAAGCCTCTCACCGTTGTGCCTTACGCAAATTTCTGGGCAGGTTTTGGCACGACCCAATCCTTAGCCCGTGCGGGCGGTGCCGGCGGGGTGCTCAAAAACACAGGCATTAATTTTGAAACGGACGGGCTAACGGGCTTCCCAAAACTGGATGACAGCGCCATTAATTCTGTTGGCGGGGCGATTGGGCTGGAAAACTTATTCGCTCTCGATCAGCAATTGGTGGTGGAAGCCGCTGTGGTTATCCCGCACAGTGCGTCCAATAGGGTCAATAAAAAAGTGCAATTTGGTGTTGGTGTGCGCTACCAAAAACCTCTAAGCAATGCAGTGATTGCACGCTTTGACGCCATGTACGGCAATTTTGGCGGCGGCAAAACATCTGCGGGTATCCGCATGGAGCTGCGCCGCAAATTTTAAAGGACACATTATGGTATTGTGGATTATTTTGGGTATTTTAGGCATTGCCACTGTTCTTGGCATGGTGATTTTCAATCAACTAATAGGCTTGCGGCAAATGGCCCATAATGGTTGGTCAGATATTGAAGTGCAGCTTAAACGCCGCGCTGACCTTATTCCCCAACTTGTGCGCACAGTCAAAGCTTATGCCAAGCACGAGAAAGGTTTGTTTGCAGAAATTGTGGAAAAGCGCAATCAGGCTTTGGCCGCTGGCACAGATATGAAATCACGGGGCGCGGCGGAACATGCACTGGGCCGCCCCATATCTCGTTTGTTGGCCATTGCCGAAGATTATCCTGACCTGAAAGCCAATGAGAATTATTTGGATTTGCAAAACGAACTGGCCGACACCGAAGATAAAATCGAAATGTCTCGCCGGTTTTATAACGGCGCCGTGCGCGGGCTGAACACGAAAGTGCAGAGCGTACCTGCCAATATCATTGCAGGGATGTTTAACTTTAAAGCCCGCGAATATTTTGAACTCGCTGCTGGTGAAGGAAACCTGCCAGATGTCAATTTTTAAACCACACACCATGCTCAAATATTTTTCCGTTCTTGTGTGCATGTGTTGGGTTAGCGGGGCGGCATATGCAGATGAGCGCATTACCAATTTTAAAACACAGATTGAGGTTCAAACCAGCGGCGATATTATCATCACCGAGATTATATCTTTGATAAAAGAAGGCGACCAAATTAACCGTGGAATTTTGCGCGATCTGCCGCGCTATTACGAAAACGACGGCCAAAACTATCCCTATCAATACAGCAATATCAGTGTCTTTCGAGACGGCCAAAAGGAAACCTACAAGCACACAAATGACGGCAATGCCTACCGTCTACAAATTGGCGAAGCCGATGTGATTTTGGAAAACGGGCCACATACTTACAGCATTCGTTACGCGGTGAAAAATCAAGTGCGCTATTTCGGCGGCTATGACGAGATATATTGGAACGCAACGGGCACATATTGGACATTTCCCATTGACGCTGCCAGCGTAGAAATTGTCCTTCCCTCTGGCGGTATTTTGCACCAACAAAATGCCTATACAGGCGCGCAAGGATCGGACGCGCAAGATTACCGTTTTTCGCAAAATGGCGATAGTTTTCATTTCACCACCACCACCTCCCTTGGTATCGGCGAAGGACTTACCATTGCGCTTGGATTTAAAAAAGGTTTGATTGATCCGCCCAGTGCAGCCGATGCACGGGCCTTGTGGTGGATGAAAAACGGAGCCATTAGCGTGTTACTTGCGGCTCTTGTCGGCATATTTGGCTTCTTTATGTCTGCGTGGAACAAGGTCGGGCGCGACCCACAAAAAGGCCCCGTATTTGCCCGCTACGAGCCCCCCAAAAACTATTCACCCGCCGCCGCACACAGAGTTTATCACAACGTCACACTTGGCCATAGCGCACTGATTTCCACACTGCTTAGCTTGGCAATTAAAGGCCGTATCGATATTGATGCAAGTGAAAAAGAAACAGTGTTGAGCAAAATTCCCACCCCGTCACATGTGCCAGCACTTATGGTTGAGGAAACTAATTTATACGCCGCACTCTTTGCAAAAGACAGCTCTTCACTCATATTGAAAGGCAAGCCCAATTCTCGTTTTTCCAAAGCCTATGAAAAATTTTCAAGCAAGTTGGATAAACAATACGGGTCTGATTATCACAAATATAATGTCAAATATATATTCATAGGCTTTGTGCTCAGCGTTATAGCTGCAATTGCCGCTATATCGCAATTGTCAGGTGACATGACTCTTATATTCGGTATGGGGCTGAGTGCGCTGGCCGTGCTCAATGTGGTCTTTATGTTCTTAATCCCCGCACCAACGCATAAAGGGCAGGCTATAAAAACGGAAATAGAAGGCTTTAAATTGTATATGGAAACAGCAGAAAAACTACAACTCAACACCGCCAAACCAGGCACGGACACCCTGCCTCTCATGACCAAGGAGCGCTACGAAAGATTTTTGCCTTATGCCGTTGCGCTCGACGTTGAAAAGCCGTGGACCAAGTATTTTGAAAACGTCATACCTATTATTGCCCAAAATTATAACCCTCGTTATGGCCGCATGCGTTCAGGCAATACGGCTTCATTAGCCCACCTCAACAAAGCTCTTATTGACAATGTAAGCTCCGGCGTTTCCAGTGCCATGCCGCAAAGCTCCAGCTCATCAGGCTCTAGTGGCGGCGGTTTTTCTGGCGGCGGCGGAGGTGGGGGCGGTGGCTCTGGCTGGTAAATAAGAAACTAGCTCTGGTGTGAAGAATATACTATATGCTCGCCGTACATATTATGTATCATAACATTTTGTGTATTGGAGGTAACCATGTCAACACAAGGAACGCTTATCATTGGCGGCGGCAATGCTGGGTTTCAAATAGCTGATAGTTTGCGCAAAGGCGGGTATGCTCATAGCGTCACAATTTTGTGTGCGGAAAATACGCTGCCTTACCAAAGGCCGCCTTTGTCTAAAAAGTTCCTCGCAGGCGAAATGGCCACAGAACGTCTGTTCTTGCGCCCAGAAAAATATTACGAAATGAACAACATTACGCTGATAAAAAATTGCGAAGTCGTAGATGTTGACCATAAGCACCAGCAGGTTAGCTGTTTGGATGGCCGTAAATTTCCATATGAAAACCTGGTATTTGCCACAGGTGCGCGGGTGCGTGAACTGCCTATAAACGGCGTTCATGGCTTACTGTATTTACGCACATATGAAGATGTGCTCAAAATCGCCAAAGCCGTGGAAACTGTTGACGATGTTACTTTGATCGGCGGGGGTTTTATCGGGCTTGAAGTGGCAGCAACCTTGCGCGGCCTTGGTAAGTCCGTAAATGTTATAGAAGCTATGCCAACGATTATGCCCAATGTTGTCGGCAAGGATTTGGCAGCATATTTCACCAGATATCACACAGCACAAGGCGTCAATATCATCACCAACTCATCGGTAAAAAATATTGAAAATGCCGAGGATGGCCGCTTTCATCTGCATTTAGATGGTAGGCACATTATAAAATCTGGCGCGGTTATTGTCGGCATTGGGGTTATTCCAAATACGCACCTGGCCAGCAATATAGGCCTGCGTACAGACCGAGGCATATTGGTTGACGCTTATGGTCAAACTGCAATACCCAATATATACGCCGCAGGCGATTGCGCCCACGGGGTCAATACGTGGGCCGGTCAGCCTGTACATCTCGAATCCGTTCAAAATGCCGTTGACCAATCTAAAATCGTCGCCTTGGCGATCTTGGGCAATAAAACGCCGTACAATATTGTGCCGTGGTTTTGGTCGGATCAATATGGTCTGAAATTACAAATGACTGGCTTGTCCCGTGGGCATGACAGCTCTGTTGTGCGGGGCAATATGGGCGGAGACAAATTCTCTATTTGCTATTTCAAAGACGGAAATTTAATTGCTGTTGATAGCGTCAATGCGCCCGCAGACCATCTTGCAGCGCGAAAAATACTGGCGCAACATATACCCATCACGCCTGCTGAGTGCGCGGACATCGACACGCCTCTCAAATTATTTATTGTCAAATAAGTAACCCGTTAATTTTCCGCTTGGCCCTGCCAACGCTTGACCAAAGTGGTGTCAATATTAAACAGATCAAGAATACGGCCAACACTGTGATTGACCATATCATCTATGGTTTGGGGGCGGGCGTAAAACCCTGCCATAGGTGGGGCAATAATAGCCCCCATTTGCGCCGCTTCGTACATAAGCTTGCAATGGCCCACATGCATGGGCGTTTCGCGCGGCATCAGCACAAGTCGGCGCTGTTCTTTTAAGCAAACATCGGCGGCGCGAGACACAAGATCGCTTGCATGTGAGTGCACAATCATCGACAGGGTTTTCATGGCGCAAGCAGCAACAATCATACCGTCCATTTTAAAAGAACCACTGGCTATACTGGCCCCCATATCTGTATTTTTATACACTTTATCAGCCATATTTTCGACGTCGTTGGCGGTATAATCTGTTTCAATGGCAATATTCATCCGCCCCGTTTTCGTCATCACAAGATGGGTCTCAACATCTGGAATCTTTGATAAAACCTCAAGCAAGCGAATGCCGTAAATCACACCGCTCGCGCCCGCTATGCCAATAATTAATTTCACACGCCTCCCCCTATATCCAGATCATAAAACTATATTAAATCTGTCCCTTAACCACAATGCTTTTATATACATGTTATTGATTATACCGTGCTGTGCGCAATTATACTCAAAAAATAGTACACAAGCATGAAACGAAAATGTCTGGAGCGGGCGATGAGATTCGAACTCACGACCCCAACCTTGGCAAGGTTGTGCTCTACCACTGAGCTACGCCCGCTCTTAAGACGTGTCATGGGGCAAATGCCCTATGAGAGGGGGTATATGACAAACTCTGGGGTGAACTGCAAGCCTTATTCGTCTGTGACAATGATTTTCTTGCAGTCATTTTATACACAGCTAGCCTTGTGCGCGTCTTCTATCTATAAAGAGACAATTATCATTTCACCAAGGCCTTGATGTGAACAATACGCTTCCAAACCCTGCGACCCGCGCCGATGTATTTCGGTATTTGGATATGCATAATATCGCGCACACGACCACAGAGCACGAAGCGATTTTTACGGTGGAACAAGGGGCGCATATCAAAGCCAAACTCCCCGGCGGACATACGAAAAATCTATTCCTCAAAAGCAAAGACGGTGCTTTATTTTTACTGTGCGCGCTTGGCGATACACAAATCCCCGTCAATAAACTTCACAAGTATTTGGACTGCAAGCGCCTGTCATTTGGTAAGCCAGATTTGATGATGGAGACGCTGGGCGTCACCCCCGGATCGGTAACATTTTTCGCGGTGATGAATGATGTGGAAAACCGCGTGCAGCTTGTGCTCGACAAAGCCCTCTTTGCCCACGACATCATCAATTTTCACCCCCTAGAAAACACAGCGACGACTGCGTTTAAATCTGCGGATATGGAAGCTTTCGCGCGGGCCACTGGCCACAAGCCCATCATCTTGGATTTTGCGGCTTTAGCGGTAGAGTAAGCAAACCAGTATTGGTCACGCACGTGTTTTGTTAGGGAGCGTCGGCGCATTATTTTATCCCTCGATGTCGGCGATTAACTTATCTGCTGCTTTGATAAGGCCCATAACTAGCTCTGCGTGAAGCACGGCCATTTCCCGTTGTTCACGGATGACGGCTGCCAGTTCCGGGTCGGCGCGAACCAGATCGAAAAGAACATTTTGATCGACGGCTCCAAACGCAGACAAACCGTGACGTCGTCCCACCCGTATTGCTTCCATATTTGACGGCGTAAAAAAAACTATTTCCGCGCTGCCCAGGGCGGTGAAACGACTATAGTAAGTTTGAAGGTCCTTGATAATGCTGGGATCGTCAATGACGCGCAAATCTCCGGAACTTACCAAGGTTTCAAATGCATTTCGGTTAGGTAAACCACCGCGTTGAAAATTAATGGAAGTCCACAAGTCAAAATTTTCACCTAGTGGGGGGATGGGGTGCAAATTTAATGGAATTGAGGTCGTTTTGATTGCCGAATATTTTCCAGACGGGATCTTGATCGCCTCTGGCGTGGTTTCATCCAATGCGTAATATAAAATATAATTGCTGGCGGTTACTCTTCCTTGCTCAGAGTCGTAGACGTTTTTTAAATCAAAGCTGTCTTTTTTCAAATCATTGACGAGTTCAGCTTTATACCTTTTTTCCAATTGGCGATCCGCTCGCCCCTCATTCCAATTGGTAATCTGGAAAGCGATGAGGATACCGGTGACCACAATTACAAAGTCGAGCGCAACCGCGAACCAGTTCTGGTCTTTTACGTGTTTTGAAATGCTTCGAAGTAACATGGTGCGCCCTTTTTCTCTGCCGCGCAACATAAGGGTGGCTTGGGTTCTTTGCAAGCGGGGAATGGCAAGCGGGGAATGGCGAATTTTGGCGCCGTCGAAAGCCGTCATAAATGTTACAAGGATTGCTTGTATTTTTTTGCGTAAAGACCATATATAGAGAAAGTTAAAAGGATAGAATATGACAAATGAAACACATATCATTGACGGGACGGACGCAGACTTTGTCACGCAAGTGGTTGAACCCTCTAGCAGTGTGCCAGTGATTGTCGATTTTTGGGCGCCGTGGTGCGGGCCTTGCAAGACCTTAAAGCCAATGCTGGAAAAGCTGGTGGCAGCAGAAGGCGGCAAGGTCAAATTGGTTAAAGTCAATACGGACGAACAACAAGGCATTGCGGGGCAATTGCGGGTGCGTTCAATCCCGGCCGTTTTTGCGTTTAAGGACGGCAAGCCCATTGACGGATTTGTTGGGGCTTTGCCTGAAAGTAAATTAATTGAATTTATCGAAACGCAAAAAGCCAAATTTGCAACTGCCTAAGCCTTTAAAATAGAGAGATTTATGGACATCCAAAACGGGACGGCCCCAGACATTATAAAAGACATTATCAAAGACAGCAACGAAGCCCATTTTATGGCTGACGTGATTGAGGCGTCAAAAACCACGCCTGTTATTGTTGATTTTTGGGCGCCGTGGTGCGGGCCGTGCAAAACGCTGATGCCTGTGCTTGAACGAGTTGTGACCGCCGAAGGCGGGGCGGTAAAATTGGTCAAAATTAATATTGATGAGTGCCCCAATATCGCGTCCCAAATGCGGGTGCAATCCGTGCCTGCCGTGTTTGCATTTGTGAACGGTCAGCCTGTTGACGGATTTATGGGAGCACAACCCGAATCTGAGCTTAAGAAGTTTGTTGGTAAATTAACGGGGGCAACCGATATTGTTGCAGAAGCTGAAAAGCTTGTGGCACGGGCTAAAGATAGCCTCGCGGCGGGCGACCCTGGCGGGGCGGCCCAAGATTTTGCCAGTGCCTTGCAAATGAACCCAGAATGCGCCCCTGCTCTCGCAGGGCTTGCGCGAGTATCAATTGAAAACGACGACGAAGAAGGGGCGCGTGCGCTCTTGGCGCAAATGTCGCCTGATATGGAAACACATCCTGACATTATAAGTTTGCGGGCCAGCTTGTCCCTTACTGAAACCGCACCAGAACCCGCCGCACCTGAAATCGATTTTGCTGGTATGGAGGCGCATGTGAGCGCAAATCCTGATGATTTGGATGCCCGCCTTGAATTGGCAAAAACATATGCAGGAGACGGGAATAATGCAGATGCCATAGACCATCTTCTGACCAGCATTGCGACAAACCGCGCCCACGACGACGAGGCGGCGCGCAAGTTTTTACTGACCATTTTCACAGCTGAAGGCGTTGAATCTGATCTCGCCATACAAGGCCGCAAACGCCTGTCTTCCATTTTGTTTGCATAAGGTCTATACTCACCATATGAGCACACACCTTAAAGCTTTGGCAAAACGGGCAAATCCCAAAAGTATTCCCCTATTTCCTGTTGAAGGTACGGTGCTATTACCGGGCTGTGATTTGCCGCTCAATGTGTTTGAGCCTCGCTACCTGAATATGGTGGACGACGCCCTCAAGAGTGAGCGGCTCATCGGCATGGTGCAGCCCAATAGCGGCGCAGGTAAGCAAACCATCTTAAATCAAATCGGCGGGCTTGGGCGCATTGTGCAATTTGCCGAAGCTGAGGACGGGCGGTATATGATTGTGCTCAAAGGTTTAAAGCGGTTTAAAATCCAAAAACACCTAAAATCTGATACGCCTTACGTAAGTGCGAACATAAGCTTTGACGGCTTTGAAAGCGACATTGATATCCATGTTGACGAAACATCACCCGAAGCATTTACCGCCCATAAATCAGAACGGGGGGCTTTGACCATGGCCATGAAATCTTACGCCAAAACACTGGGCGTGCAGCTCGATTGGGACGCCCTGCGAGAAATTCCTTTGGCCCGCCTTGTCGACCAAGCCGCCATGATTAGTCCGTTCGGGCCTGAGGATAAGCAGTCTTTACTCGAAGCCCAAACCCATGCAGAGCGGCGCAGGCTGTTGATCGGCTTGATGCATCTCCATTCAGATACGGGGCTTTACGCGGACACACCAAATAGCGGTCAAGACGGCCCGGTTTTGCAGTAATTGAGAATAATGATGACGGATAAAAAAACCAAGAACGCAAAAACGCCAGAAGCCACGCCAATCGACCCCCGCTTGCTTGAAATTCTCATTTGCCCCGTCACAGGAGGACGCTTACAATACGACCGAGCGGCAGGTGAACTGATCTCAAAAAAAGCCAAACTCGCCTACCCCGTGCGCGAAGGGGTTCCGATTATGCTTGCGGACGAAGCGCGGGTATTGAACGCCTAAGCGAACACTGTCATCCCAGACTTGATCTGGTGTCCTATACTTAACAACCTCCCCTTAGTTTCGGATTCCAGCTTTCGCTGGAATGACATTTTATTTTGTCAAGCTACGCCCCGCCTTCCCCTCTCTGTCATCCCAGACTTGATCTGGGATCTCGACCTAAATATGGGGATTCCAGCTTGCGCTGGAATGACAGGGGGCTTATGTTGGGCGTCACAATTTATAAATATTGTGTTTTCACTTCTTGTGACCAGCCCACAGTAAGGGCGTTACCATTTTCAATGACAGGGCGTTTGATAAGGGTTGGGTGAGCGGCCATGAGCTTAACCGCTTTGGCGGCATCCATATTCTCTTTGTCAGGCGCGCCTAGATTTCGCCATGTGGTTGATCTTGTATTGAGGAGTTTTTTCCAGCCTGTTTTTTCGGTCCACGCGGTGAGTTTATCAGCCCTTACCCCGTCTGCACGGACGTCGACGGTTTCAAATTCTTGCCCCGCCGCCCGTAATTCTTTTTGGGCTTTGCGGCATGTATCACATGTTTTTAGTCCGTAGAAAATCATGCCACGCTCTCGTAACGCTCTCCGCGCAATAGCGGCGGAAGGTCGCCAATTTGCCCGCTCGCCTCTTTCATGAAAAACTGGCGTACGGGTGGGAGTTTGTCCACCACGGAAAGGCCTATTCTGCGCGCATGTTTTAACGGGCCAATATTATTAGAAAACAGACGATTAAACACATCACAAGCATGAGTGAGAGCCGTATTGTCAAAATTGCGCCATTTCTCGAATAATTGCAAATTCAGATCAGAACCAAGATCGCGGCCTTCTGCTCTGGCTTGCACGAGAATTTCTGCCAGTGCCGCCGCGTCCCGAAGCCCCATATTAAAACCTTGCCCCGCAATCGGGTGGATGGCGTGGGCCGCGTCGCCAATCAACACAAGCCGCTCGCCTATATAAGTTTTGGCATGCAGGAATGATAGTGGATAGCACCAACGCGGCGCAATCGGTTTCACCCACCCTAAAAAATCACCAAAACGGCGCGCCAGTTCTGCGGCAAATTGGTCGTCGCCAAGTGCCATAGCCGCGTCAGCGGCGCGAGGGGTTTCCGTCCAGACAATGCTGGCGCGGTTGCCTGTGAGCGGCAAAATGGCAAATGGGCCTGCTGGCAGGAAAAGCTCGTGGGCAATGCCGCCGTGGGCGTGTTCATGTTCAACCGTCGTAACAATGGCTTTTTGATTGCATGGCCATTCGGTAACGCCGATGCCTGCTTGTTTGCGTATAAAGGAATTGCGACCATCTGCCGCGACCAGTAACGGCGCACTTAATGTTGTGCCTTCATCAAATGTAATTGTGGTGTGCGGGCCATCTGTTTGAAAACTACGGACCCGCGCTGGTGCAATCCACGTGATGTTTTGTTGTTTTTTGGTTTGCATGTGGAGTGCATGGCGCATACGGCGATTCTCCACCATAAACCCAAGGGGTTCACCGTCATTTACCTCGGCAATTTGCGCGCTGTCAAAAAACAAGTTCAACGGCGACGGGGTTTCGCCCGTCTGTCCATCGCTGACCAATATCTGGTTGATCGGGCCTGCGTGGGTGTCATCGCCTAGGGTCAATGCATCCGCCACGCCAAGGGCGCGCATCATGCGAAAACTAGCCGTAGCAATGGCTGATGCTCGTCCGTCATGGCTGTCTGCGAGTTGGTCTGACGGCTTGGCAATATCGACCACGCCAATTTTAAACCCTGCTTGCGCGCAGGCCAGTGCCGCCGTGAGGCCCACCAGTCCACCGCCAACAATCAGCACATCAAAATCCATTTTGGTTTTCATACCTTGGTCGTAGTCAAGAATGCGGCTTTGTCAAGAACACCCCAAGCCCAATTACTACTTGGCAAATCTATAGTTCTACCAGTAGACTCGCCCAATGACAGATGATTTGTTTCGCAAAGAAGCCGTACGCCACCGCACACGGGCGTTATACGGGGATGTGGTGTTAGCGGCCCCGCTTTCTACTTGGATTATTACCGCCTTATTACTTGTGATTATCGTAGGTATTTCTACCCTTTGCATCCTCGGAACCATAGATGTGGACGGCGCCCGCGTTCCGATTTGGCGCTGGGCACTTGGACAGGCTTCATGAGTTTGGGTGGTAAAAAAACCTTACCTGTTGTTTTGCAAACCGAGGCAACTGAATGTGGGCTCGCTTGTCTGGTGATGATCGCGCGTTATCACGGCCATGATATTGATTTAAATGCCCTGCGTAAAACCGCGTCTGTTTCTCTAAAAGGCGCAAGCTTGAAACAAGTCATGCAAACGGCGGGTAATTTGCATTTATCGTCGCGGCCTCTGCGCGTCGAGCTCGATCAATTACACAAGATACAAACCCCTGCCATTTTGCATTGGGACCTCAACCATTTTATTGTCTTGAAAAAAATAAAAGGGCAAAAAGTTCATTTCATTGACCCAGGGCGCGGCCTGCGAGTTATGGCCCTTGAAAAAGTATCAGATCATTTTTCAGGTGTTGTACTGGAGCTTTCGCCGTCCGCAGATTTCAATACGCTGCAAGACCGCATCAAACCACGCCTATGGCATTTATGGAGCAAGATGACGGGCTTTAAACGGGCTTTGTTTCAAACCTTAAGTCTTTCGATTATCTTGCAAGCCGTCGCTCTCGCCGCCCCGTTTTATCTCCAACTTGTTGTTGATAAAGCGGTTGGCCCCAAAGATAGCCAATTGCTATTCACTCTCCTTTTGGGTTTTGGCGGGTTGGTTCTTATTCGCGCACTCTCAGAGGCTATACGTGGCTGGGCCATTCTTGTTTACGGTAATCAGATGTCGTTTCAAATGGTTGGTAATATTGTGCGTCACCTGTTGCGCCTGCCAACCGCATGGTTTGAAAAACGGCATGTGGGCGATATTATATCGCGCATAGGATCAGTGCGACCTATCCAAGAAGCCCTCACCGAAAGCGTCGTCGCGCTCTTGCTAGACGGGATTATGGCCATCTTGACCTTGGTAGTTCTCTTTGCCTATTCTCCGCTTTTGGGCGCAATCGTGGCGGGCATGACAGGGCTACTTGTGCTCATCACCTTACTGATTTACCCGCACCTTCGCCGCACCGAAGAAGAAGCGATTGTCACCAAGGCGATTGAAAACTCCCACGTGATCGAAAGCATTCGAGCCGCGACCACGATTAAATTATTTGCTCGCGAAGCCGCCAGAGAAGCCGCGTGGCGCAACCTATTCGCCGATACAATCAACGCCGCCACATCCCACGGCAAATACCTTGTGGTGCAAAAATTTGCCGAAACCCTGTTGGTGGGCTTGCAAATCGTTATCTGTGTATATTTTGCCGCTACGCTTATTTTGGGCGACGTAAGCCTATTTTCTATCGGTATGATGTTTGCATTTTTAGGCTATCAACAACATTTCACCCAAAGCGTAAAAATGCTTTTGCAAGAAGGGATCAAATTTCGACTCCTGTCTTTGCATCTCGATAGGCTGGCCGATATTGTTTATGAGGATAATGAAGCCGTAGCGAGTTTGTCCGAAACTTCTTCCGACATTAAAGGCCATATCAGTGTTGAAAATGTCAGTTTTCGCTATAGCGATAATGATCCTTGGGTTTTAGAGGATGTGAACTTTGAATTTAAAGCAGGCCAAATGACCGCAATTAAAGGCATGAGCGGCGGCGGGAAAACCACTTTACTGAAACTCATATTGGGGCTTTACGCACCCACAAAAGGCATGATTAAAATTGATGGGCAAGAATTGGCAAGTTTGGGCGTTGCCAATTGGCGGGCCAGCATCGGGGTGGTCATGCAAGACGACCAGCTTCTCTCTGGGACCATTGCCGACAATATCAGTTTCTTTGATCCACAAGTTGATATGCAAAAGGTTTATAAAGCGGCAGTCGCAGCGCAAATCCACGATGATATCACAGCCATTCCTATGAATTATCTTTCTATGGTCGGCGATATGGGCAGTGTTTTGTCGGGCGGACAGAGACAGCGTGTATTGCTGGCACGCGCACTCTACCATGATCCAAAGGTATTATTCTTGGATGAAGGCACGGCAAATCTTGACCCCGCAACTGAAAAAAAGATCGCGGATGTCTTGGAAGCCATGTCTTTGACACGGATTATTATCGCCCATAGACCAGAGTTGATTGACCGGGCCGACAAGGTGTTAATCATAACTTCATAAAATATTAACCATGTTTGAACGCGTATTAACCATGTTTCAACCCTTGCGGTAAAAATAATTTTCTGCGTAAATTCCCCTAAAACGGGAGCTTTTTAAGCACCCACCCCAAATTATTATTTTAGGGCTTGAAAAATACTTATTAATCAAATACTTACTATATCTAGTAACCATAAGGTTATAACAACCCACTTTAAAGGAATTTCATTATGCGTGAACTTACTCTTGAAGAAATTGAAGTCGTAACTGGCGGTATACCCGTTATTATTGATTGGTAATCACTATAGATTAGCAATTTATAACCCGCTTAACGGCGGGTTTTTTTATGCTCTATCCTTAAACATGTAATAATATTATCCCCATCTTTTGTTAACGCCCCGTGCCTATACTATATTTTACGAGATATATGGCTGAGCACATGCAGATGGTGAAGAATATTCATATACATTCAAAATCCGTAGTAACCAAGCGGTTGCTAGCCATTATACTGGTGTGGATAACAACATTCATGCCCATTTTTGCATATGCACAAACATCCGAAGTTGGCTTGCCCAGCACATATAAAGCCGAAGCCATAAGTCTTGCAAATAGTATTTATAATCAGAATTTAGTAATTTCTCCAGATTTATCCTACGCAAATATAAAATTTTACAAAAAAACATCCGCAGAAAAATTACTGACTCTGCGTTCAATATCAATGGATGCTCTTTTTCACAGAAATTCTTTGGACAAGCTTAAAGCCATAGAGCTGTATGAAAAAGAGGCTATGAAACAAAACAGCACAACTGATCTTCAGATTGTTAGCATTTACAAAAAACATCAAGAATTGCTCATCTTGGATACGCAGTCCAATGAGGCAAAAATTTTATTAAATGAACTTGAAGTATTTCATGCACATGAAAATTGGTTTATTGCCAATCGCGCTTTGATTTTGAATGCACAAATTCAAGGCAGTAATGGAAAATTAGGGCCAGCAATTAACCTCGCGCAATCTGCTCTATCTCTTATCCCCGCAACACCCAGCATGGAAACAAAAGAGGCCGCATATGAGACCAATGACATTATTGCCTATTTAAACACGCTGATGAATAACCCAAAACTAATGTTAGAGGCCACACAACAGGTCATTACACAAGGGCAAGACCTTAACAGAAGCATCGACGGCATTGGCCATATTGGAAATTTATCCTATATTTTCCAAAAATGGCGAGATTTTGAAACAGCCGCAAAATTAACAGAAATCCTGATTGCACTTACCGAGAAAAATGATCTTGGCGTCAATAGCATTGCTTATCTACGTTATGGTCAGAGTTTAAACCATATAGGTCAGTTTGAAAAAGCCAAATCTTACCTCAAAACAGCCTTGGTTGAAGAAAAGAACATACGGTTGCAAATCGCGCTTGAAGGGCAATTGGCAATATCTTACGCAGGAACTGGAAATACGGCAGCCATGAACGCCAGCTTCAGGCGTATGAATAAAAGTGCAAAATCAGCGGGTATTGATGACAATGTCTTTACAAAAAATCACTTACATGCTCGGGCATTACTAGCTGTTCAACAGAGAGACGCCTCCGCTGTTTATAAATATGTCAATGAACGCTTTGATATTGAATTGCTCCAAACTTTCAAACGCATCGGTAATACGGCCCAATTACAACTGGCCGAACTTGCAAATGACAAACAACGGCAAAAAGAACAAGAGGCCGCGCGCAAGCGCGAAGATGCGCTACAACAAAAACAACTGGAGGCCAAACAACGCAGTCTCATGCTCTTGGTGTTTTTGGTCATTAGCCTTGCCTGTATCACGCTCGGCGCGGTTGCAACCGCAATGTGGCGCCAACGTACAAATCAAACTCTGGTGACAGCCGCTCATACCGCAAATGCTGGCAATCGGGCAAAATCGCAGTTTTTATCGGTCATGAGCCACGAATTTCGCACACCTCTTAACGGGATAATAGGAATTTCAGGCCTATTGTCAGAATATGGCGAAACAGAAACACTACGCGACCAAAATAAAATCATTCTCGATAGCGGGCATGCCCTGCTTGAAACGCTGAACGGGATTATTGATATGTCACAAATGGAATCCGGATCACTTGATATTGTCACGGCTCCAACAGACATGCACCAAATCATCAATGGACTCCATGAAATATTCAAAACACAGATTGACGCTACACAGATTAAATTTACTTGCCATATAGACAAAGACATACCGTCCACCCTTATGCTCGACAGCATTCGTATCAAACAAGCATTATCAAATCTAATATCTAATGCAGTGAAATTTACACAAAATGGACGCATTCACGTTCATATTACACTGAGCGAAGCAGAAGATACAAACCCCGTGCAAACCCTCACTATGATTATTGCCGATACGGGACAAGGTATTTCCCAAGACGCACAAGTCAATTTATTCAAACCATTTGTTCAAGCTGATAGCACATTAACACGCACGCACGGCGGGGCGGGTGTCGGCCTCACCGTAACACGCGGGCTTGCTAGGCTCATGGGCGGGGATGTCATAACTCGCTCAACTGTCGGACGTGGCTCTGAATTTATTATGACCGTGCAAACATGTGAGGCAGAACATGCGCCGTTCGACAAAGAAACAAATCGACCAAGTTTCATTATTGAACCAAACGCTGAGCAAGTGGTTGACTTCTCTCCTGCAACATCTGTGGAGGCATTAAAGAATGAAACAAAAACTACACCTATCACTATGGCAGAAATTATACCTGGAAACATGCGCGAAATTGATGGCAATGATGAACAGATTATCGAAACCGAAACTTTAAATGACAATAAAACGGCCTATGATGATTTCGCCGAATTGGAATCATTATTAGTGCTAAATACGGACACAGAATTTGAAACACTCAGCACACCAGAAGAAATAGAAGCGCAAAAAACGCAAACCACTCCACACCAAGCGGATACCACACCAACTCCAAATGAAATACCCGCGGCGCCACAACCTATTGCCGACATACAAACACCACAAGAATTACGTCAAGACTCACGGCTCGCCTCGCACGAAGAGCGCGCATTCACACGCCGCACCCCACGACCAAACGATCAACATATCTCGGCAGACACGCTGGAAGGCCTTAATATTTTAGTGGTTGAAGATGTAATCGCTAATCAGATTGTATTGCGGTCATTATTAGAGCCTGCGGGATGTCACATCACAATGGCCGAACATGGGCAAAAAGCTTTGGACATGATGGGTGTGCAAATATTTGATGTGATATTAATGGATATCCGTATGCCAATCATGAACGGTATAGAAGCCACCCAAAAAATTAGGCAATTGTCTGGCCCACAACAAAATGTGCCTATTATCGCATTAACCGCCGACGCTTCTGCGGAAAATAATGCCCAATGCCTCGCAGCGGGAGCCAATGTATTTTTAACCAAACCGATTATCGTCAGTGAGTTATTTAGCTCTATACGGTTCGTACGTGAAAAACATAACAGGCAGCAACAATCAATGCGGTCCGCCTAGTTTTAATAAGTACCATCTTTTATTCACATAAATGCTCTGCCGTGAGATTATCTCTTACGGGGCATACTGCTTAACGGCTACTTATTATTGCTTTTCACTATATTTTTATTGCTTTTCGATAATATTTGAGTATATTGGGGAAAATTGATGAACCGTAGGAGGTCAGAATGGCACTTATACATGAGAAACAAGACCATACACTAGACCCTCGTAAGAGCATGCCGCAAACAGGTAATGCGAAGCGGTCTTTTCCTAGCCGCATAAAACGGATGGCCATTTTCGCTCTACCCTTATTGGTTATTTTTGCTGGCATCATTGGGTTTTTGCTTATGGGTATGCTCAAGTCAGAACCTGAAACAAAAACAGAATTACCCAGCGCAACACCTGTCGTAACCGCAAAGGCACAAACCCGCTCTCTTGAATTAACCGTGCAGAGCCAAGGTGAGGTACGTCCGCGCACAGAAATAAATCTAAGCGCGCAAATATCTGGAAAAATTACGTATATTTCAAACTCATTCCTAGACGGCGGACAATTCAAAAAAGGCGATATATTACTGCGCATTGAAAGCTCCGATTATGATTTGCGCGTGATACAGGCAAAAGCCAATGTTGCTCAAGCACAAACCGTGCTCACCCGCGAGTTATCGGAAAGTGAAATTGCCCGGCGTGACTGGGAAGACCTAGGTCAAGGTGATGCCACCCCTCTTTCCCTACGCAAACCCCAACTTGCTGAAGCGCGGGCAAAGCTTGCATCGGCTCAAGCAGCTCTCGGCGAAGCCTTACTTGGACAAAGCCGCACAATTGTGCGCGCACCATTCCATGGCCGCATTCGTGAAAAAACAATATCTTTGGCAGAATACATTACCCCAGGACAAAAACTCGGACGCATATATGCCATTGATGTGGCAGATGTTAAATTACCTCTTACTGACTCAGACCTTGCAAGGCTGGGTCTTGGTATTGGCTTTAAACAAACACAGGCAAACTCTGGCCCTGATGTCATGTTTAGCGCAACAATTGCAGGTGTTATGCATACATGGCAAGGACGCATCACCAGAACAGACTCTGCCTATGACAGCACGACCCGTACACTTTATGCCTATGCAGAACTGAAAGACCCATATGGCGCAGGCGCAGACAACGGCACACCACTAGCCTCTGGGTTATTTGTAAGTGCAGAAATTGCAGGGAGGACGACCGAACACACGATCATCATTCCGCGTAATGCACTGCGCGGCACGGACACAGTCTATATTGCCAACACTGACAATACATTGTCCATTCGCTCAATCAAAGTGGCCTCATCAGACCGCCATCAAGCCGTGGTAAGCGCTGGGCTTGTCGGCGGCGAGAACGTGATTACGTCGCCTGTGCGCGGGGCGCTCGAAGGCATGCGCATCGCCCCTGCAACCACATTAGCTAGCACAACACAGCCGCGTAAATTAACCGCAAATTAGGAGCCTGAAATGAATACGATTGTCACTTGGTGGGCCAATAATAAAGTTGCCGCAAATTTATTGATGATGGGCATTTTGCTGGGCGGCATCATCAGTTTCTTTATGATGGAACGGGAAATGGATCCTTACGTCGAGTTTCCTGGGGCCCAAATCAGCGTTTCGTGGCTGGGCGCGTCCCCGCAAGATATAGAAGAACAATTGGTCGTCCGCATGGAAGAAGCGGTCAGCGATATTGACGGCATTGACCGCATGTGGGCAGTGGCAACGGAAAGCCGCGCACGGCTTATTGTCATTGGTAAAAACGGTGTAGACGGCAATACTTTCATGCAAGACATTACTCGAGAAATAAATGCAATCAGCACATTCCCGTCCGCCGCAGAGCCTGCGCAAGTCTCCCAGTTTAAAAACCGAAACGAGATGATGCGCATTGCTGTATCTGGCGACGTTGACGAAAGATTACTGAAACGCACGGCAGAAAAAATCCGCCGTGATATTGCGCTTCTACCCTTTATACCAAATGTGACACTCTTTGGCGTACGCGGCGAAGAAGTGTCCATTGAAGTCTCTGAAACGGCCTTGCGAAAATACGGCCTTACCTTACAAAACGTAGCCGAAGCCGTACGCTCTACGTCCTTAAATATTTCCGCTGGTAGCGTGCGGACGGGGGTTGGGAATGTGCAACTTCGCACCCGCAACCTTGCAGATAGCCAACAAGATTTCGAAAATATTGTCGTACGACAACTGGCAGGCGGGGCCATTGTGCGCGTCAAAGACGTTGCCACAGTTATTGACGGGTTTGAGCAGGTTAACCTGCTGGCCACGATGAACGGGGAGCGCACTATTCTCGTGCAAATTCAGTCTGGGCCGCAAATGGACATCGTGCAAGCGGCTAAGGGTGTGAACGAATATATGAAAGAAAATGCGGGCACACTCCCCCACGGCATCACCATGACTTTGTGGAATGACAGTGCTATCGATTATTCAAGCCGTATCAATACCATTGGCAGTAATTTCTTTACAGGCTTAGTGCTCGTGTTCATGACCCTGTTCTTATTTTTACGGCCAAAAATTGCATTTTGGGTGTCCGTAGGTATTGCGACGGCGTTTGCGGGCGGACTGGCCCTGCTCCCTCTATTTGGCGTGTCATTTAATATGATCTCGACCTTCGCCTTCTTATTGGTCATAGGCGTGATTGTTGATGACGCTATTATTGTCGGCGAAGCCATACATGCGCGAACCGAGGGCGGGGAAACTGATTTATTGGCAGCGGTGAACGGCACGAACATGGTGACCAAGCCTGTTATATTTGCCGTGCTGACGACCATGATTTTCTTTGCACCCTGGATGTTTTTATCAGGCGGCACGAGCGAGTTTACACGCTCCATTTCACTGGTTGTAATCTTTGCACTGGCCTTCTCACTTATCGAAAGCCTGCTGATCCTCCCCGCCCATCTTGCACATCTTAAGCCCGTAAATCCCAAAAGCAGAATTACGCGTATGCAAGCAAAAATCGCAAATAGCTTGCTCTGGGTAGCACAAGAACTTTACCGCCCCGCTATGCGGTTTTGCCTCAAACGCCGCTACCTTACCGCCGCTACATTCCTAAGTGCGATGGTATTATCAGTGGGCCTACTGAGCAGTGGCATTGTCAAAACCAGCTTCATGCCAGAAAGTGAGTCTGATCAAATTAGTATCACCGTTGAACTACCAGAAGGGACACCCTACTCGCGCACTTTGGAAGTGTTGGAACAAATCCAAGTGGCTGAAAAAACACTTGTCAGCGAAATCAATGATACAACGAGTGGTGAAGGCAAATTGATCGAAAATTGGTACACACGCGCCCGCGACAATAATGTACTCGCCTTGATCAAACTTGTGCCCCCTGAAACTCGCACACTCAGTGCCCAAGAAACTGCCGACCGCTTACGCAAGTTGATTGGGGAAGTTCCAGACGCAGAGAAAATCTCCGTAAATTATAAAAATAATAACAATAATCAACCGCCCATCGAATATGTGCTCAATTCTAGCAATCTTGACGCTCTCAACGCAGCGGCTGAAGACTTGATGGGGCAATTGCGGTCTTATGAAGGGGTCTATAATGTTGCCAATGACGCGCAAAGCAGCGTCGAGGAAGTACAATTTGACCTTAAAGACGGGGCGCAAGCTCTTGGCATTACGTCAGCAGATGTGGCCAGACAGATCAGGCAAGGTTTCTTTGGCGAAGAAGTGCAACGCCTGCCACGCGACGGTGAAGATGTCCGCGTCTTTGTGCGCTACCCACGTAGCGACAGGGAATCTTTGGACTTTCTGGGGCAAATTCGTATCCGTACCAATGACGGGCGTGAACTGCCTCTGCACACCATTGCCGACTTACATTTTGAAAAAGGCATTTCGGTCATCATCCGCCGCGAACGGCAAAGGGCCATTATCATCAGTGCAGAAGTAATCCCTGAGCGTATCAATGAAATTCGCGACGCACTTAAAGATGATTTCTTTGAAGCCTTTGATGCCCGCCACCCCGAGATCACACGCGGCAGTATTGGCCGCGCCCAAGGCGAAGCCCAATTTATGAAAGAGATTGGCATACTTATGCTCATTGCAATCGGTGTTGCTTATTTCCTTATCGCTGTTGCCTTTCGCTCTTATGCTGAGCCTCTGCTCATCTTGCTTGCCGCCATTCCGTTTTGTTTTACGGGCGCAATGATCGGGCATTTGCTCTTGGGCGTCCCATTATCGCTGATGTCTTATCTTGGCATTAGCGCGGCGGCTGGCGTGGCCGTGAACGATAATCTGGTGTTGTTAGATTATGTGCATAAACTGCGCGCCCCCAAAGAAGAGGGCGGCATGGGTATGGACGGGGCGCAGGCGCTGCTCGAAGCTGGCACACGGCGGTTTCGCCCCATCTTGCTCACTTCGCTCACCACCTTTGTTGGCTTAGTCCCCTTAATGATGGAGCGTTCCATTCAAGCACAATGGTTGGTTCCCATCGGCGTGGCCCTTGCTTTTGGTGTGTTATTTGCCCTGCTAGTGACCTTGTTCTTTGTCCCCGCTCTTTACGGTATCGGCGCAGATATTCGCCGCAACTTTATCCGTATTGTCCTGCGCAAAAAACAAACGGGCTTCACCGCATTGCTCGCAGAATAACAGCACACATTAACAATAACCAGTGATGAGTGTGTCGCAAGAGGTCACAATAGCGTGCAACTGCATAAAATATGAATAAAAGAGTTGCAAAAAGAGATGCTTGAATTAAATATACAAGCATCTCTTTTAGAGATCAAAAGACCGTCTGCTTCGCGCCCCGTTGCAGGCGGTTTTTTATTGTGTGGATGATGGTTACCCACATATTTGCACCCCTGAGCATGTGTTTATCCTGATAAAAATTGTCTGTATTGACATATACGTCCAAAATAATTGACAATTTAGGCCAAATACAGCACAGTTAACCCTATGAAAACCGTATCGTCTACCTACCTCCTCCACATTTACCGTGCTTGCCTAGAGCAAGGCATGGTTGATACCGCACTTTTAGCCTTTATCCCCGGCGGCCTTAAAAATATGCAAAATGCAGATTTGCGTTTCTCCGTACAATGTATGCTTCAGATATTAACCCATACAGCCCAATACTTATCCAAGCCTGAGATTGGCCTTCGTGTTGGCGCGGCACTACGTCCATCTGCCTTTGGTGATGTGGGGCATGCCCTTATGTTGTGTAAGTCCTTACGCCACGTAATTGCGGTCAATCGCCTTTATCAACCTCTAACACAGCAGATCGGCAATTCTCTGTCCGTCTTCATATAAAATGAGACAGATTTAAGCCTGAGCTAAGCGAGAGTTTGCTCACCTCTGTTGATTTATATTAGGCGACGGCTTTGCGGTATTGCAAGCGTCGATGTTCGATAGTTTGTTTTTTGATCCTTTCCCTTTTGTTTAAAATTGATTGCGCTCGCCCGAAGTAGGCATCAGCAGGTGTGACGTTTTTCAGGCTTTCGTGGTAACGTTCATGATTATAGTACTCCACAAAGTTTTCGATTTGCCGCTCAAGGTCTCCGGGTAAAAAGTAGTGCTCCAGCAATATCCTGTTCTTGAGCGTCTGATGCCAGCGTTCTATTTTGCCTTGGGTTTGCGGATGATAGGGTGCTCCGCGCACATGGCTCATGCCCTGGTCTTTGATGTAATTTGCCAACTCACCAGAGATGTAACTGGCGCCATTATCGGATAGCAAGCGTGGTTTGTGTACGACATTGACTTGATCACAGCCCGAAGCTTCAAGCGCCATATTTAGCGTGTCTGTCACATCAGAAGTCTTCATCGTGCTGCACAGCTTCCAACTGATGATGTAACGCGAGTAGTCATCAAGGATAGTCGATAGGTACATCCAGCCCCAACCAATGATCTTAAAGTAGGTGAAGTCGGTCTGCCACATCTGGTTTATCGCCGTTGTCTTGTCTTTGAACTCACTGGCCGCTTTCATGACAATGAAGGCAGGGCTAGAGATCAGGTCGTGAGCCTTTAGAAGGCGGTATACCGAGCTTTCTGATACAAAATAGCCTTTGGTATCGGTAAATCGCACAGCCAGTTCACGCGGACTCAGCTCTGTTTCGTCAAGCGCCATATCCAGTAGTTCGCAGCGTATCTTGTCAGGAATACGGTTCCATACCAGGCGTGGCAGTGGCGCGCGGTCCACAAGTCCGTCTTCGCCATGTTCCAGATACCGATCGTACCACCGATAAAAGGTTGGCCTTGGAACGCCCAACTTATCCAGCGTCCACTTGGCAGGGCGCTGTGAGCGCTCCACCAAACGGATGATCTCAAGCTTCTCTGATGCAGGATATCTCATGCGTCGTCGCCCCCATCCCCTATCATGCTTTTTTTAAGCAAGCGGAGCTCAAGTGTTTGCTCGGCGATAACTTCCTTCATGTTACGGGCTTCTGAACGTAAACCTTTGACTTCAGAGGTGTTGGCTTGGCGAACAATATCACCTGCCAGACGTTTTTTGCCAGCTTCCATAAAGTCCTTTGACCATTTGTAGTACAAGCCTTGGGCGATGCCTTCTTGGCGGCATAGTTCGGCAATACTCGCCTCGCCGCGAAGGCCATCCAGCACGATGCGGATCTTCTCCTCAGCCGAATACTGCTTACGGGTTTTACGTTTGATGTCTTTTACAATCCGCTCACCGGCTGATTGCTTACTCGTTCTTGTATGTCTCATCTGTCTCTCCGTGAGATACAAGATGAACAAAAACTCTCGCTTAGCCCAGACTTAAATCTGTCTCATAAGCGTTGACGTCAGACAATCAACCTCTAACACAGCAGATCGGCAATTCTCAATTGAAAGAAATTAATGGTAAAGCTTGGTTGTCATGGGAAAGCGAGGCGTCTGACCCTGAGCATTACCGCCATCTCACGGATATGGTCATGGCCAATCATGTGCAATTTGGGCGTTGGTTATCCTGGGTCCACAATAAGAAAATTGAGGGCGTATATTTTCGTCACAAAAAGCCTGAATACGCGGAAGCATATAATCAAATTTTTGAATGCCCCATTTATTTTGGCTACACGCAGGACGCTATGGTTTTTGATATAGAAGCGATTGATTTGCCACTGTCGCAGCCAAATGAAGCTATGCTTACCGTGGTTTGCAAGCGGCTCGACATTGCGCTTTCAGCCTTAGATAGCCCACTCAATTGTCAAGAACGCCTCGCACACTTTATACGGTCCACCCTCGCAGACGGTACACCAAGTATAGACAGGGCAGCAAAAAAATTTGGTATGAGCGGTCGAACTTTACGGCGAGTGCTTTTGCAAGAAGGCACATCATTTCGCAAAGTGCTTGAAAAAACGCGGCGCGATGTATGTGAGCAACTCATGACAGAAAATACATGCAGTTTTTTTGAAATATCAAACCAACTTGGCTATAGCGAGCAAAGTGCATTTAACCGCGCTTTCAAAAAATGGTCCGGGCAAACCCCAAAAAGCTATGCTAAAAACATCGAACTTTTCAACACCGCCTTCGATCAATTGGCTCCCTAAACCCAATACCGCTAGCCAAATAGCTTTTATCACTTTAAACATATGGCAACACGGCTTATTTTAAAAAGGAACTCATATGCGTAAATTTCTTCTGGCTACCGCAACACTTGCTCTCCTCACCGCATGCGCAACTGATACCGCATCAAATTCTACTACCAATGCGGTACACCCTGCCTATAATTTGCAAGCCCAATATGATAAAATCGCCACCATTGACCTCACAGGGACAGACACAAGTTTTTTAAAACCAAATGAACGCCAAATCGTCAACCTCCTGATCGAGGCGGCAGGCTATATGGACGAGATATATCTGCGTCAAATTTCGCCAAATAACCCAGATGTGCGCAAAGCCATTGCGACCTCAAACCGCCCCAATAAAAAACTATTGCTGGCCATGTTTGACAGGCATTTCGGGCCGTGGGACAGTCTTGATGAAAACCATGCGTTTTGGGGCGATAAGCCCCTGCCAACGGGAGCAGGATTTTATCCGTCCGATATCACCAAAGACGAGTTTGAAGCTTGGATTACGGCTCATCCAGACGACGGGGCGGACATGCGTTCCCTCTATACAATCGTACACAGAGACGGTGATAAATTAGTGACTGTCCCCTATTCCCAAGAATTTAAAGAGTGGCTTGTACCCGCCGCCGCGAAACTGCGCGAGGCGGCGGCTCTTGCCACCAATCCGTCTTTGAAGAAGTATCTATCCTTGCGCGCCGATGCTTTCTTTACCGATGATTACCGGGAAAGCGAGATGGCGTGGATGGACCTTAAAGACACGCCTATCGAAATTGTTATCGGCCCTTACGAGGTTTATACGGACGGGCTATACGGCTATAAAGCTGCCTTTGAAGCCTTTGTCACCATCAAAGACCCCGATGAGAGCGCGGCCCTAAATAAGTATAAAAAATACCTGCGCAGTATGGAAGCAAACCTGCCTGTGGAAGAGTCTTATAAAAACTTCAAGCGCGGATTTGAAAGCCCGATTGCGGTAACCTACCAAATTCACGGCGGAGGAGATAATGTACCGGGTGTGCAAACCATTGCCTTTAACTTGCCCAATGACGAAGTGGTACGCGAAGCCAAAGGCGCTAAAAAAGTTCTCCTAAACAATGTGCTGGGCGCAAAGTTTGATTTGATTTTACAGCCGATGGCGAAGCATGTTCTCGTGGCTGAGCAGTCCAAATTGCTCATGAAAAAATACATGTCATTTGGCACATTGTTCCACGAATTGTCCCATTCCCTAGGGCCGGGAACGATACATATGGACGGGGTCGAGACCACGGTTAATGCCCAATTTAAAGAACTGTATTCTGCCATCGAAGAAGGCAAGGCCGATGTTATGGGGGCCTATAATATTCTGTTTATGATGGACAAAGGCGAATTGTCAATAGCTGAGAAACACGCCTTTCTTGCCACATATTTTACGGGCCTATTTCGCTCCGTACGTTGGGGAACGGGCGAAGCTCACGGGGGCGGGGCAGCTTTTCAATATACATATTTTATGGAAGTCGGCGCGGTCAGTTGGGACGACGAACAAAGCCGTTTTAAAATCGACTTTGCTAAATTAGAGCAAGCCATATCAGACCTAACAGGTAAAATTGTCAGACTGCAAGGCGACGGGAAATACATAGAGGCAAAGACTTTTCTAACGGACTATTCCAAGCTTGACGCACGCGCCCAACAGGTCGTTGCTTCTGTTGCCTACCTGCCCACAGATATTGCACCGATTTACCCTGATAAAATTTAAGGCGGAGCTACGTGCCCGTCAAAGACAGGTAGACAATACCAAAAAACCAATCTTGGGTGTCTTTATCGCCCCAATCTGGGTAAAGCTCGGTTGCATTGGCGGCGAGCATTTGTTCTTTGCTATCGCCTGCGTCAATATGTGTTTGGATGCGCGCTCGTATTGCAAACAGTGTGTCTCTGACAGATTTCAAATCAGATTGACTGGCCAGCGCGCCGTGTCCTGGAATAATTTTTGTGTTCGCGTCAATCATTGATAAAGCAAGGTCGTGGGCCGCAATTGCGCCGTTAATAGAACCACCACTGGCAACATCAATATAAGGATAGCGTGTGTTAAAAAACGCGTCGCCCATGTGCAAGACATTGGCATTTTTAAAATAAATCAGCGCGTCCCCGTCCGTATGCGCATTAGGCAAATGCACCAATTGGGCCAAATCACCGTTCATGTGAAAACGTGCGGTTTCGCCAAATGTTAGTGTTGGCCAAGCTTTCTTTGGCTTAGCCTCGACCCGTCCGCGCGCCGTATCGCGCGCTGTTGATAGCCGCGTATGCACATTGTCATGAGCAATAATAGTCGCGCCTTTTTCATTGAAAATCACATTGCCGCCTGTATGGTCACCGTGATAATGTGTGTTGATGAGAAAGCGGATATCTTGGTCGCTCACAGCGCGAATTGCCGCCAGAAGTTTGGGCGCCATATTTGCAAATTGGTCGTCAATGACAATAATACCGTCCGTGCCAACCGACACACCAACATTGCCGCCGCGCCCCATGAGCATATAAATACCGCCGCCCAAATCTTGTGTCGTAACATCTGGCAATTCTTGGTTGGCTTGCGCGCCAGCATTCAGGCCCATGTGAGCAATACCTAAACTTAACACAGCGGCGCGGGTGATCGATTTTAACATATATGTCTCCTGTAATAAGGCGGCAAATATATGCAAGTGATAGACATGCGTCTACGGCGCGCCCATCACAATCTCGTTAACTGATGTAAGAAATATTTAGCCGTCTTCGCGCTCTACAATCGGGCGGTCTTCGGAGTATAAGATACGCGACGCGTCGCCTTTCACGTCTTCATATTGCCCAGATTTCACTGTCCAAAAAAATGCACCGAGCGCAATTAGCCCCAAACAAAAGGCCAATGGGATCAACCATAAAAGCGCGCTCATAGACTGTCTCCTTGAGATATACGCAGTGCATTTAGCGTCACCAATATGGACGAACCAGACATAGCCGCCGCAGCAATCATCGGGTTTACATATCCGAGCACCGCCAAGGGCACGGCAATAATATTATAAATCACAGCCAAAGACAGATTTTCCACCACGCGTTTTTGAGCTTGTTTTGCAATATCTAAAGCCGTGACCAGACCTGATAATTTATCACCTTGCAAAATAATATCAGCCGCCGCCCGCGATATATCAGCCGCCCCTGCGGGGGTGGCCGATACATATGCCCCCGCGAGGGCAGGCGCGTCATTAATCCCGTCGCCAATCATCAAGGTTTTGCGCCCCTCGGATTTGAGCGTATCAAGACGAGCAAGTTTATCTTGGGGCGATACTTTGGCGTGCCAGTTTTCAAGCCCCAATTGCTCTGCCACTTGCGCCGCCATAACCGCACTGTCCCCCGTCAACAATTCCAATGCATAGCCCTGTTGTTGTAAGGTTGAAATGGTGTGCACCGCGTCCATGCGCGGGCGGTCAGAAAAAATAAACAAAATAGGTTTTTGCCGACCAATTCGCAAATAAGTTTCTATGGTGTTAGAGTTGGCTTGCTTCAAGCCAACAAATTGTGCATTGCCAAGCTTGGTAATTTTGCCGTTTATGCGCGCACTTAAACCTTGTCCCGCAGTTTCTTCTATGGCGCTAGCGGCCTGCCCGTCGCCAGCGGCCAAAACAATAGCGCGCGCAATAGGGTGGCGCGAGCCACGGGCAAGCTTTGCCGCAAACTCTATTTCCTCTGCACCCACATCATCTGCATTACCAAGCTGTAAACTGCCCAAGGTCAGAGTGCCCGTTTTGTCAAAAACAATATGGTCAACTTTGGCGAGCCGCTCCAAAGCGTCACCTGATTTTAGCAAGACACCTTTTTTAAACAAACGGCCAGAGGCAACGATTTGCACGGCGGGGACAGCAAGTCCAAGTGCACACGGGCAGGTAATGATAAGCACGGCAATGGCATTGAGCGAAGCCGTCCGCAAACTCCCGCCCATCATCAACCAACCGACGAATGTCATGAACGCCAATGAATGGACAACGGGCACATAGGCACGGGCTGCGCGGTCTGCAATCCGCACGAATTTGCTTTTCTTTTGCTCCCCCGCTTCCACCAATTTAGAGATTTCAGATAGAAATGAATTGCCGCTGGCACTGAGAGCTTTCACCCGAAGCGCACCGCCCAAATTTATCATGCCTGAATACATAATATCGCCAGGGCCAGAACGCACAGGTAGAGTTTCGCCGCTGGCAATACTGGTATCAATATCAGATATTCCGTGAATTATTTCCACGTCCACAGCGGCGCGCTCGCCAGAGGCTATCAACAGCATATCATCTGGCTTTATTATAGCGGCAGGTACGACGGTTACTGTACCGTCTTGATTGATGAGCGATGCATTGCTGGCTTGCATGGCGGCGAGCCGTTGAGCTGACTGCCCCGTTTTAAGCCGTAAGCGAGCATCAAGATAGCGTCCGATTAACAGCAAAAACAACAACATAACGGCGGCGTCAAAATAAGTATCTGGATTGCCGTGAATGGTTTCGTAAATACTGAGCGCACAGGCAAGCAATACGGCCAGCGAAATCGGCACGTCCATATTGGTGCGTTTGTTTTTAAGTACGCGCCAAGCTGAACGAAAAAACGGGCGTCCTGCATAGGCCACGGCAGGCAGAGCAATGACGGCTGACACCCAATGCATAAGTGTGCGCGTCTGCGCGCTCATTTCCGCGCCGCTCCATACGGGTACGGACAGCGTCATCAAAAATGCCAAAGTCGCCCCTGCTACGCCGAGGGCTTTTAACAAACCGCTCAATTCTGCATTGGCGGCAAGTGGGGCCAGCTTCATATTAAATGGTTTGGCCCCATATCCGAGTTCGTCTAAACGGCTCACAATATCAACAGCACGGGCGCGTCCATGCTGCCATGTTGTACTTAAGCGCATCGTGGATAAATTCATACGTGCAGAGCGCACGCCGCCTAAGGCCGAAACTTCGCGTTCAATCTTTGCCACACAGCCCGCACAGTGCGCGCCCGAAATCATTAAATCTATGGTGTCATTGCCGCCATCATCATTTTGAACATAGGGCGACAACATATCCTCGGTTTGGATATTTGCACCCATAGCCATGTCGGATGGCGTAGATTGTCCGCTTGGACATCCATTTGCATCTAAAACTATTTCAACCATATTGCGTTTTTTGTTTCAAATATAGCGTCACTGCCTTGGCCTGAATTAGCATAGACGGCTTTAGTATACACCCATCTTTTGCCTTTAATATCAGTTGGCAAGGGCGCAGTATACCTACCCAACCCCGCGTCTGGGCGAAACACCAATACAGTGTCCAAATCCGTATCAACGGGATGTTTTAGCACGGCTTCTATAGCAAGGCCGCGCACCGCCAAGCCGTTCGCGTCAGTTATATTCAAGACAAGGTTATGGTTGGTGGTAATGCGAATATCTGCTGACCAGCCACGAGAAAATTGCTGCAAGCGTTTTTCCAGCGTGGCGTTATAATCCAAACCTTGGCGGTAGGATTGCTTGACGTCTTCGCCGCGAAATGTCGTCACGGCTTTATACATCATAAAAACATTGACCGCCACAATCACGCCAAAGAAAGCGACCAATAGCATAAGCATATGCTTGCCAGTAAATTCACCCTGTTTAACTTTGCTTGCCATTTATTTTTTTTGCCCTGTAATAAACATAGTTTCGGTTAAGGTAGTTTCGCCCGTTTTTATATCGGTCAGGCGCAGTGAGAAAATTTGCGTGTTACCAAAAACCGATACATCTTTGATGGCCAGATAGGTTTTGTAATCAAGCACTTCATCTGCGGGTACGGACAGCACATAATGCTCTCCGGTTTTTTTCAAACCCACTACTGAGATTTGCGGCGTACCCAGTCCCACCGTTTCCAATGTTAACTCGCGGGCATGAGTGGCTTTATTGAGAATTTTGATGGTATAGCCATTGCGAATAGAACCATCAGAGAGTTGCACATAATTGGGAATGCGGTCACGCAGCACATTCATATCAAGCTCGCTACGGTTAAGCAGGCTATAGAGCATCACCGCCCCGACCGCGATAGATATAACCGCATATATAACCGTACGCGGACGGATGAGGTGATATTGATTTTTTTCGCCCCGCAAGCGCCGTTCGATATTGGCGTCCGTATCGTAATAAATCAAACCGGTTGGGCGACCGATTTTGACCATAATTTCGTTGCAGGCATCTATACACAGCGCGCACCCAATACATTCAAGTTGCGCCCCGTCGCGAATATCAATACCCGTTGGACATACGGCCACGCATTGACGACAGCCTATGCAGTCCCCGCGTCCCTCCCACGTATCGCCCTTTTTATGCGCGCCGCGCGGCTCGCCCCTATCGTGGCGGTAGACAACATTTAACGCCTCGTCATCAATCATGGCGGCCTGAATACGTGGCCACGGGCACATATATATACACACTTGCTCGCGCATAAACCCTGCCAGCGCATAGGTGGTAAAGGTCATAATGGCGAGGAAAATATAAGCCGTCATGGGCGCGTGGCCTAAGAATAAATCCCGAGCAATACTCGGCGCGTCGTGGAAATATAAAATCCACGCCCCGCCCGTGAGCATAGAAATATAAACCCAGACAATATGTTTGGCGGTTTTTTTGAATATTTTACGTGGACTCCATTTGGCTTTATCAAGGCGCATGCGAGCGTTTCTATCGCCTTCAAAAAACCGTTCAACCGCCATGAATAAATCCGTCCAGATGGTTTGCGGACAAGCATAGCCGCACCAGACGCGTCCAAATAATGCCGTTGCCAAAAACAAACCAAGGGCGGCCAGGATCAATAGACCCGTGAGGTAATAAATCTCTTGTGGCCAAATTTCGATAAAGAAAAAATAAAACCGTGCATTTTCAAAATCGATGAGCACGGCTTGGTTGGGTGCTAATGGCCCTCTATCCCACCGTATCCACGGCGTGACATAATAAATGCCAAGCAAAACAAACAGTATAAACCATTTGAGTTTACGAAACACACCATTGACCCGTTTGGGATAAACCTGCGTGCGTTTTTTATATAAGCTTTGCGGCGTTGACGGGCTCACCGCTTTCGCGTCTGAACGCTCTACGCCGTGGGCTACATTATTGCGTTTTTTTACATCGGGCATATCTGCCTCCGACTGATTATTCGCCGCCGCCAAGCGAATGAACATAAACGGCCAAAGCCGCGATTTGGTCTGGGCTTAAGCGTTCATTCCAATTTGGCATGATGCCGTTTCTACCTGCAAATATTGTCGCTTGTACGGTTTCGCGTGTACCGCCGTAAAGCCAATCTTGATCGGTGAGGTCAGGCGCACCGTTCTCGCGTGTGCCCTTGCCTTGGTCGCCGTGGCAACTCGTACAATTTTCAGCAAATAATGTAGCCCCGTGGGTATTGGATTGCGTCGCGCCCGTAGACAAGCCCAACACATAATCAGTTACGGTGTTAATTTCGTCCCGTGTGAAGACTTCGTCCGTCCCGTAAGCCGCCATAAGAGAAATCCGCGTATCGTCATGGTCAGACCGAATACCGTAATTAATGGTTTGGCGAATATCATTATAACTGCCGCCCCATAGCCAAATATCGTCATTGAGATTTGGGTAGCCAGGAAAGCCGCGCCCGCTTGTCCCGTGACAAGTTTCGCAATTATCACCAAATAAAGATTTGCCTTGCGCCATTGCAAAACGCAGCAGGTCTGGGTCTGATTGAATGGTTTCAAGATTGGCACCTATAAGCTTTTGCGAATATACGGAGCGTTCGCCGTGCATTTTCTCAACCGCCCTTGTCACCCGCGCACGGTCAGAAAACCCGAGCGTGCCTTTTGTATACCCTTTTATCAACGGAATGGCGGGCATGAAAATACAATAAATGATTGACCAAATAATACTCACATACATGATGCCAAGCCACCAGCGCGGCATGGGTGTGTTAAGCTCGGCAATTCCGTCCCATTCATGGCCCGTAAAGGCTTCGCCAGAATGTTCGTCAACTTCCGTATTGTTATCATCACTCATGGTTTTGCCTCCACGGTTTGACTGGGCTTACCATCAGGAATGAGGGTTTCGTCGTGAATGGGCATGGCGGCAGCCTGTTTAAACTTGGCCTTATTTTTGGGCCAAAACACATAGCCCAACACCAATACAAAGAAGGAAAAGAAAAACACTGTTCCGCCAAGCTTTACAATATGTGCGACCAAATCATAACTCATATCTATCTTTCATTATCATCTATTGTGGCTTCATATTCACCGAAATCCACCAGTGTGCCCAGCATTTGCATATAAGCAATAATGGCGTCCATTTCGGTAATGTCGTGGGCATTGCCGTCAAAATTACGCACCACTGCTTTTGGATAACGGGCCATGAAACCATCAAAATCATCCGCGTCTGGATTAATTTGGGTTTTCATATCAGAGGCCGCAAGCCTAATCATTTCGTCCGTATACGGAACACCAACGCGCCTATTGGCAATCAAATGTTTTGCGTAGCGCGACGTGTCAATTTTGTTTTTAGCCAAGAATTTATAAGGCGGCATGACACTGTCTGGCACAACGGCCCGTGGGTCGCTTAAATGGAGCACATGCCACTCGTCCGAGTATTTGCCGCCAAGACGGGCAACATCTGGCCCCGTACGTTTCGAGCCCCACTGAAATGGATGGTCATACATGCTCTCGGCAGCCAATGAATAATGCCCGTAGCGTTCAATTTCGTCGCGCAGTGGCCGCACCATTTGCGAATGACACAAATAACACCCTTCGCGCACATATATATCACGCCCCGCCAGCTCTAAGGGCGAATAGGGCCGCATGCCTTCGACTTCCTCGATGGTGCTATCAATGTAAAACAAAGGCGCAATTTCAACAAGGCCGCCCACAGAGACGACCGCCAGAATACCAAACAAAAGCGCAAAGGAGCGTCTTTCCATAAAGTCGTGTAGTTTGGACATATTATTCTCCCGCCACATAACTTGGGGTGAGGCCAGACGCAGGGTCTGGTTTGCGCGCTATAGGTTCGTCCTCGGTCACAGAGCGGGCTTCGCCCTTGCCTTTGATGGTCATATAAACATTAAAGGTCAGCACAAACATGCCAAGCAGATAAAGCAGTCCACCCAAAGCCCGGATTATATAAAACGGCTTCATAGCCTTGACGGTTTCGATGAAGGAATATTCCAAGAAACCAAGGTCATTATATGTCCGCCACATGACGCCTTGCATAATCCCAGAAATCCACATAGCCGCCGCGTAAAAAGCAATGCCAATTACGGCCAACCAGAAATGCCATTCCACAAGGCGCATGGAATACATGTCTTGTTTTTTCCACAGCCACGGAACCATGCAATATATCGCGCCAAAGGTAATAATACCGTTCCAACCAAGCGCGCCAGCGTGCACATGGCCAATGGTCCAGTCTGTATAATGAGACAAAGCATTGACATAACGAATCGCCATCAGCGGGCCTTCAAATGTGGCCATGCCGTAAAAGGCGACCGAGATCACTAGTAAACGCAAGACGGGGTCTGTGCGAAATTTATCCCACGCGCCCGATATGGTCATCAGCCCGTTAATCATACCACCCCAACTTGGCATCCATAACATTACAGAGAACACCATGCCCATGGTTTGTGTCCATTGCGGCAAAGCTGTAAAATGCAGATGGTGCGGGCCAGCCCAGATATAAATAAAGATCACTGTCCAAAAATGCACAATGGAAAGCTTATAAGACCAGACGGGGCGTTCGGCCCGTTTGGGAATAAAGTAATACATCATACCCAAAAACCCAGTGGTCAGGAAAAATCCAACTGCATTATGGCCATACCACCACTGGGTCATGGCGTCTTGGACACCGCTAAAAGCAGAGTAGCTTTTCGCGCCGAGGAAACTAACGGGCATGGATAAATTATTGACCAAATGTAACATGGCAACGGTGACAATAAAGGACAGCAAGAACCAATTGGCCACGTAAATGTGTTTTTCCTTACGTTTGACCAAGGTCATCATGAACACCAATAAATACGTCACCCAGACAATTGTTAGCCAAATATCGGCGTACCATTCAGGTTCGGCGTATTCCTTGGATTCAGTAATTCCCATGAGATAGCCTGTGCCTGCTATGCACAAAAATAGATTATAGCCCCAAAACACAAACCACGGCCAAAGCCCACCCGCCAGTCGTGTACGGCAGGTGCGCTGGACAATATAAAACGACGTAGCCATTAAAGCATTGCCGCCAAAACCAAAGATGACACCCGACGTGTGCAGAGGCCGAAGCCGGCCAAAATTCGTCCACGGCATATTTTCAAAATACAGAAAATTTGGAAAGGCCAGTTGTGAGGCGATTATCACCCCAACCAACATGCCCGCTATGCCCCAAAATATTGTCGCAAGAACGCCAGCACGGATAACACTGTCATCATATTCATAAGGGTTATAAACAAATTTTCCAGCCGTCACGCCAAATACAAGCGCAAAAATGGCCAGCGCGAAGGCAAATATAAACATATAGGCATGAGGCGCGATCACAGGGTCGCCGCCGCGAGACGCGGCCATCACCGCCCAGACAAATCCCAATATGACAATAATAACAATGGGTAGAGCCCCGTAATTATTGACGATAGATTTGGATTGGTTGTTATTGGTGGCAACTGACGCACTATGATTGGACACACAGCTCTCCTCGGTAAATATCAACTCTGGCAAGTTATATTAGTTATTACTAATATATGCAATACTCTTTCGATAAATTATTGTCTTATGTGTATGCAAACCATGAAACTTCACTTGATCTATGTCAAGTCATGTCTCAGTTTTTACTATTTTAAATTGATAATTAACCCGTATCATTATCTCCGTAAATTTGGTATGGTGGCAGCGCAGGAAATAAAGTTTATATGAAAACAATCCGTCAAAATTTACGCAAATATATAGCTATATCGATAATGGTGATATTTATGTCGGCGAGCTTATCTGCTTGTGACACAACACCCCAAAGTCCAAAACCATCTGCCCAAAAAGGTAATTTTTTGGCAACAGATTGGGTATTCAAAACAAAAAATGGTCTTGAAGTTTCAGGTGAGTGGGAAGTTATTTGGGGGAAGCTCGTGGCCCCAGAGGATTTTGACGCGGCCTATCAAGGCGATTACTTTCAACTGCCTAACCGTTGGAATATGCAGACCCGTCCAGAAATAGACGGGTCTTACGGGGCGGCTACATTTCGAGTAAAATTAAACCTCCCCGCATACGGGCCAGATCTTTCGTTCCATATGATTTCGCCGCATTCCGCGTGGCAAATCTATGTGGACGGGCAAGCCGTGCACCGCAACGGCGTACCTTCAACAGACCCAAATACATTTCGCCCGCACTATGCCACCAGTCTATTTCCTGCCAAAGACGGCCAAAGCACAGTGGTTTTACACGTGGCCAATTTTTCTCATGCTTACGGCGGCCCAGGTCATCCTCTCACAGTGTGGGACGCACAAAACTTACGAAAAACCCTCGACTTTCTCTCACTTTATTATGTGGTCACCATGGGCATTTTATTGACCATTGGTCTGTTTCATTTGATTATCTATATCGCCGACCGTAAGCACCGCGAAAACGGCCCTGTGCATCTTTGGTTTTTTCTTATGTGCATGGTGATTGTCTACCGGGTTTCTGGAGCAATTCCATATTTTTATATTTACTTCCAAGACGCGAGCTATTGGGCAAGCTTACGGCTGTCCTATATTAGCCTGCTTATTTCCCCTGCCGTATATCTATTATTTTTTAAATCGGCCTTTCCCAAAATTTTCCCCAAACGGGTCACAAATTTCCTCATTGGCCTCAGCTTAGCATGCACCTGTATTGTGCTCGTCACACCTGAAACTTTCTATACTCACAGCAGAAATTTTGCTATCCTTCTCAATATATTTGCCGTGTTTTATAGCCTCGTCTTTACCGCACGGGCATGGCGTCAGAAAGAAATCGGCGCGGGTGCAATCCTCATTGCCAATAGCGCGTTTTTTATCACAGCCCTCAATGACGCCTTTATTTACTCCGACAATAGCAATGGGTTTGACCTAACACCCTTTGGGTTTTTGATCCTCGGTATGGGCTATTCCTATGCCCTGCTTTTGCGGTTGCAAGTGGCATTTCGCCAAGCCCACACTACGAGCAAAGCACTTGAAACCTTAAATGCCGAACTTGAAAAACAAGTGAAAGAACGCACGTCCTCGTTTAAAGCCGCCGCCGCAAAAGCGAGAAACAGTGCCAGCGACCAAGCAAAATTTATCGCCGCCGCCAGTCACGACCTACGCCAACCCCTACACGCCTTAGCCCTATTTAATCAGGCAATCACCCGAAAAATTCAAAAGAATGTAAAACCAAAAACCCTCGCCGATCTCATTGGCAAGCAAGAAAAATCTATCCGCAGTCTCAGCGATCTGCTGCAAGACACCCTAGATACAGCGACACTTGATAGCGGGCAAAAAATTCCGAACTTTACACAGATTAACCCCAAAAACCTACTCACAGAACTTGCACGTGATTTTGATGTACGTGCGAGAACGCGGGGTATCACGCTAACTGTAAAGACCGACACGGGCACGCTTGTCTCTGACAAAGGCATGCTCAAACGTGTTTTAGGCAATCTGCTCGACAACGCCTTAAAAGCGGCGCGCACACAAGTCCATATTACAGCGGCACACACACAAACAGACTGGATATTTAATGTGACGGATGATGGGGGCGGCATATTACCCGAAGACGTAAAACGGATATTCGCCCCTTATGTAAGCGCAGAAGACAGTCCAAATACCCAAGGTGGATATGGGTTGGGATTATTCGTCGTCAATGAATTTTCGCGTGCCTTGGGAGGGCATGTTAACATTGAGCAAAGCACAAAAAAGGGCAGTCACTTTGTGTTGACCCTCCCACACAAGCCAAACACACATTTAGAAGTTCAGCCCAAACCCGCCAACAAAAAAGTATTTTCTCATACGGGCTTAAAAGTTTTGGTCATTGACGACGAACTTGATATTTTGGGCGCCGTAGATATTTTATTGAGCGAGTGGCAATGCAGTGTGCAAACCGCCCATGATGTGGATGCTGCCACGGTGCATATTAAAGCAGGCTTTCTGCCAGATATACTGATTGTGGACTACCACCTCCATACACAAAGCGGGCTTGACGCTATTGCCGATGTGCGCGCAATTGCCAAAACCGATATTCCCGCCATGATAATTACAGGTGCGACCGAGCCAGTTATTCTTTCAGAGATCGAAACATCAGGGTTTTCTTATCTCTTAAAACCTATTGACCCGCAAGCTCTCAGTCTCGCCCTGCTAAAATTTAACAATAATTAGGCTCAAACAAGCTTGGCCTTGATTGCAAATGCGGCAAGAGCGGCAGGTGAATTGAGCGCGAGTTTACGGTTCACATGTTCGCGGTGCTTGCGCACGGTATGCTGGCTTATGCCAAGCAGTTTGGCAATTTGTTTTGAATGCTGACCTTCGACCACAAGCTTGACAATTTGCATTTCGCGCGGCGTTAACCCTGCGCGCATTTGCGCAATACTTGGTATGTTATTCTCATTATCTGCAACAGCGGGTTTGCTGTGCCCATTTGCGACGGTATTTATGACTTCCAAAAAATCAGATGCATTGGCAGTTTTATATAAAAACCCATCGGCCCCTGCACCCATAATATCTTGCGGGCTATAGCTATGGGTATCACCTGTAAGCAGTATCACTTTCACAGGAATTTTGCGACTACGAATTTCCGATAACACGTCAAGCCCTGTCCGCACGGGTAGGCCAATATCAATGAGAGCAAGGTCAAATGTACGCTCTTTTAAAGCTTGCAGAGCTTGCCCACCGTCACTTACCTCAGTGATCGACCCAACTTCATCTTCCAATAGGGCCGTCATGCCTTGGCGCACCAAGGCTTCATCTTCTGCCAGTAAAACCTGTAAATCAGAGAGTTTCGCCAAACCTTACGCACCTTTTCAAACACGCGCCCCGCATTCATCCAAATGCTATACGCGTTTAAATATACGCACAAGTGCTAATAGGAAAAGCTAGGCGTTTGTATATTCTCATCAGTACCAAACAACGGGGCGATGGTTCGGTAAATCTTGCGCGGTGACACATACCCCCACACCGAGTGTGTGGCGCGCAAGGTTCTACCGGATATCATTTATTCGTCCCTCATGTTCCGCAAAATGTTTCACTAACAATCTCGTTATCAAGAGGTAAATTTTCAAATTCCGCTTGACCCTCTTGTTCACAAAACGGGTTTTTCAATACATTGACAAGACGGTTAAACGGAGCAAAATCCCCCTTAATCCCCGCGTGTATAATCCGCTCTATTTGGTGATTACGTGGTATATAAATCGGGTTGGTTTTTTGCATGAGCGCAATATTGTCACTGTTCAAATCCACATGAACACGCCACCGTTTTAGCCAGTCTTTCCCCGTATTCTTGTCTTGAAAGCCTGACAAAAAAGCATTGACATTTTCGCCACCAGCAATTTGCGTTAACTGGCGAAAGAACAGCGTGAAATCCACCTCTTGCTCTGACATAACCGAAAATGTGTGTTGCAAAAAATCTGCAAATACAGGGCCGTCCGCACTTACACATAATTTAGCCGCAAAAACACTGTGTAACGCGCTTTGAAAATCAGGGCCAAATGTAGAGAGAGCGTCTTGGGCAATTTGTGCTGATTTTTCTTCGTCTGAACCTAACAATGGCGACAAGGCTTGGGCCAATTGCGTCAAATTCCATAGGGTTATCTTGGGCTGATTACCCCATGCATAACGACCATGATGGTCAATAGAGCTAAACACTTTTTGCGGATGGAAAGCGTCCATAAATGCACACGGGCCGTAATCCAGTGTCTCGCCCGCGATTTGCATATTGTCCGTATTCATCACCCCGTGAATAAACCCAAGCCCCATCCATTTGGCAATTAAGCTGGGAAACACGCCAATGATATTTTCAAGCAATGCTGCATAAGGCGCGTTCGTCTCTGCCGCTTGTGGGTAGTGGCGGTAGATAACATAATCGGCCAGTGCCTTTAAACCCTCCATATCACCGTGCGCGTAAAAATGCTGAAACGTACCAATGCGGACATGACTCTTGGCAACGCGCACCAAAATACCACCCGGCAAAATGTCCTCGCGGCGCACAGTTTCGCCCGTACTGATTGCTGCCAATGCACGGGTGGTTGGAACGTCGTAAGCGGACATGGCCTCAGAAACAATATATTCTCGCAATACGGGGCCGAGGGCGGATTTACCGTCGCCGCGCCGCGCATAGGGCGTCGGGCCAGAACCCTTAAGCTGTATATCGCGCCTGACCCCGTCAGGCCCAATCAATTCGCCCAGTAAGCACGCCCGTCCATCGCCCAATTGCCCTGACCAATGGCCAAATTGGTGACCCCCATAGACCATAGCAATTGGAGCGATACCATCTGGCATTTCCTGACCAGACATCATGGCAATGCCCTGTTTTGAACCTAGCCAATCCGCGTCCAATCCAATTTCATGTGCAAGCAGAGTATTTAATGCAAGCAGTTTTGGGTTAGGCGCAGGGTCTGGCGTAACATGTTCAAAAAACTGGGGCGGTAATCTTACATATGAAGTATCAAATTTAGGGGTGATCATCGGCGCACGCCTTTTCAATTACGCAGAACTCGGCAGCGTCCAACCGGGTCTTGGGAAATGACAGGTATAGCCATTTGGATAATGTTCCAGATAGTTTTGGTGGGCGTCCTCTGCCTGCCAAAATGCGCCTGCTGGCGTGACTTCTGTCACCAATTTACCTGGCCACAAGCCAGAGCTTTCCACATCTTTAATTGTCTGCACAGCAATGTCCTTTTGCTTGGCGTGTGTGTAAAAAATCGCGGAGCGGTATTGGGAGCCAATATCGCCGCCTTGTCTATTTGCCGTGGTCGGGTCGTGGATTTGAAAAAACAAAGCCAGCAAATTTCGAAATGATAATATATCAGCGTCGTATTCAATTTCTATGGATTCTGCGTGACCACTTGCGCCGCGCTTGACCATATCATATGTGGCGTTTTCAACACCGCCGCCGCTATAGCCCACCCGTGTGGACAGAACACCAGCCTCACAGCGAAATAAATCCTGCATGCCCCAAAAGCACCCACCCGCGAGAATAATTTTTTCGATTTGCATAGCGAATTCCCTCTCAAGCATCCTTCATCATATAAGATAGCACATCACAATTTAAAGAGCAGGGCTATTTTGCGCAACACTTCCCTTGCCAACCATGCAATTATTTGCATATAACAAATATAATCTGCCAAATATACTTTTGGCACAAAAATATGAAATACGGCTATGGATGTTTTATTCTTACTGGTGACGAGCAGCTTGTTTATTATTGGCATGGTCGCGCTGTATTTGCACTTTGCAGGTTTTTCAAAGCGCAGCGAAATAGCTGACACAAAAGCAGGCTTGCAATCTGCCAAGAATAAAGTACGGGCCGCATATCCAAACAGCGCGATTACTGATTTCAAAATTTCGCCAAGCCGCACAATTGCACTAACTCAGTTTCGGGACAAAAGTGCAAGCATATTACATGTCATGGGGCACAATTGGATCATTCATCCCTTAAGCAAAGGTAGCGTGCGGCGTATCACCCCTATACAAAACGCCAAAAAAGGCAGTGGCCTTCGCATAAAATTTAATGACTACACCGCCCCCAATCTCACAATATATTTGGAGGACGAAAATACATCTCAAGCTTGGCAGGCGCAACTGCTTCCCTTTATCCAAACATAGACCGCATCGGAGCCGTAATGGAATATCTTTTTTCAAAATTAGACCCGACCACATTATCAGACCCGTCCACATTTGCAGGGCCGATCTATGGACTTTTTATCATCATAGAAATTACATATATCTTGTTAAAAAAACGCGGCGGAGATTACGAAACCCGCGATACAACGGCTAGTATTTTGATGGGTACTGGTAATGCTGTCGCCAGCATTTTAATTGGCGGCATCGGATTGTTTATTTTATTTAAAGTCTATGACCACCGCATCATTAGCATCGAAACCACACCGCTGATGCTGATTATTTTGTTCTTTTTAGATGATTTTCGCTTTTACTGGGCCCACCGTTTCTCCCACCGCATTCGCTGGTTTTGGGCCAATCATGTGGTGCACCATTCTTCCCAACATTATAATCTTTCCACCGCATTGCGCCAAGCCTGGTTTAATAGTTTCTCGGGCCTTGTCATTATCTACATCCCCTTTATCTGGCTCGGTGTGCATCCAGGCGCCATGGTTTTTGTTGCCTCTATCAATTTGCTCTACCAATTTTTTATCCATACAGAATCTATCCATAAATTTCCGCGCTGGATTGAAGCTTTCATGAATACCCCGTCCCACCACCGCGTGCACCATTCCACAAATCCAGAGTATCTGGATATGAATTACGGCGGTGTATTTATTATCTGGGACCGCTTGTTTCATACATTTGCGCAAGAAGATGATAATACAAAAATCAAATACGGCATTATCAAAAATCTGGGAACTTTTAACCCTTTGCGCATTGCCACCCATGAATTTGTCGGCATTTTCAAAGATATTACTGCACCAGGCCTGACGTTCAAACAAAGGTTTGCTTACATGTTTGCCGTTCCCGGTTGGTCACATGATGGTTCGCGTATGACATCCATGGACATCAGAGCACAACATTTTAATGAGCAAACACTCGCTGAATAATAAACCCTATTTCGGCGTGTACCAAATCGGCGAGGTATATGCCCGTTCTTGCTGGGTCATCACTGCGCCCTTTGGCAGTTTGGCATCAAACCGTTTGGCATCATAAACGGGCCAACGCGGTGTCGGTATTTCTAAAACCCGCACATAATAAAATGCGGAAAGCCCAACGTCAAAATCAGGGTCGCGCCAGACAATGGATAATTCGGCACTGCCGATAGTGTTGGTATAGCTGGCGTCTTTTATATCTACGGTCGTGCCAATGGGCGGCAGCTTGCCTTCCGCGCCAATGACCCGCGTCCCCGCCCATTTTACGTCATATATTTTCTCATGCGTCTGTCCATCTGCGCCGAGCCATCCTTTGATAACTTGCACGCGGTCAAGGTTTGCCCCGTCTGGGTCTTTAGACGCCGCAATGATAAACTCTGGGCTTTGCCCTTCACCTAATTGCAAATCTCCGCCCATGGGCACGCCTTTGGCATAGCCAATATTTGCCATTTTCGCACTGGTCGCGTCCCCGTCTTTAAAATCCCCACCACCAAAAAACCGGACCCGCATACGCGGCCCCGTTGTGCCGTACACTTCTTTGCGTTTAAGTGCGTCCCATATTTCTGTGCGGCTATTGCTGCGTGCCCACACGCCCGCATATCCACCCGCCAGATATTGCCAGCCAAACCGATTTGTTTTCGCCGTACCTAGGCCAACTGTTTTGTGCATGCGCTGCGGGCTCGGTTCCGCATTCGCGTGCTTACCAAAAAAATTATCTTCACGCCCCGTTGATAAGCCAGTATGGGCATCTGTTGAGCCAATAACACCATATTTAAACGGATTGGTTCCTGTTTTTGCCCCCAAAGCCAAACCCGTTTTTAAAGCTTCGCGCACATATTCACCGGCAAACATTTCAGGTTTTTTAAGCTCTTGCAAAGTCAAATTTCCCAAATCCCAACCCACATCGCCAAAGCCTGAAAACTCGTCATTGGGTGACAAAAACGGATGGGATTCGCTATCACCTTTAATCTGGGTAATCTCAACTAACGGCTCCCACCGCGCGCTTTTTTTTGTATATTTTGCGTCCAAATTTTTACCGCTAAAATCCGTTTTGGCAAACATCATACCGTTGGACAGATTGCTATTGTGAGGAATAGCCAAAACTTGCCCGCCCGTTTTTCTCTCGTAACGGGCCAAAGCTTTCCATAAATCTTCAGGGTCAGTGCTGATAATTGACGGGAAAGGTAGCACTCTATCTGTCTTGTCGTGATTATCGCGAAAAATGACCACGCGGTGCAAATTATTACCGCGCGCGAGAGATGAATATTCATACCCGATTAAAGTGGTGAACGTCCCCGGGTCATTAAACTCTTCTGCCACCGCATTATTGCGCCGCCAATTGTTCATCAAAATCGGCACAATGGTCAATTTGCGGGTCATGGTTTTTGGTAAGGTTTTATTGGCCACAGCATCTATCAATTCTACGGCCATTTTCATGGATTGCTCGCCGCCTTCGTTAAGCATTTCATGCCAACGCTTGGCTTTCGGGTCAGATATTAGTTTCGGATTACCCTTAAAAAGTTCCATTGAAATGCCGAGCCCCTCAGCGTGATCTGCCACCACCAAAAAATCCAGTGGGCGTATTAACTGCGCCTTTTGCCCTGTAGTCGACACCACTTCCTCGCCCCGCGCAAAACGGTAAGAATCGGCTGGTGTTAAGCGCGTGCCAAATGCAAATGCGTCAGGGGAATTGGACGTGTGAAGATGTGTATCTCCCCATAATAATTTATCAGGATAAATAGCCAATTCAGTTTGAACACTTGCCGTATCTATTTGGGCATCCTTAATCTTGGGGGTGTTTGCATTATCCGTAGGTTGACAGGCGGACAGAAGAACGCTCATCACAAGCAAGGACGCCCCGCCAATTAATGTGTTTGCTTTATCCATAATACACCTCTTTATATTTATGCACATTATGAGAAAACAAATATAAATTTGCAAACCCAATTCGGGATTGCATATGGGCCATGCATATTTATCCGCCATGGATTAATATCAGGCCCTATTCATCCTATTGGCGATCAAATCATCGACGACCTCAGGGTCTGCGAGGGTTGAGGTATCGCCCAAATTATCAAAACTATCTTCGGCAATTTTTCGCAAAATACGGCGCATTATCTTCCCAGAACGGGTTTTGGGAAGACCCGGTGCAAATTGTATCAGGTCGGGGGCTGCTATAGGGCCAATTTCTTTGCGCACATGTAAAATAAGTGCTGTGCGTAAATCGTCGCTATCTGGCGTGCCTGCGGTTAAGGTAACATAGGCATAAATGCCTTGGCCTTTTATATCATGAGGATATCCAACCACGGCGGCTTCGGCCACGTCCTTATGTGACACCAGCGCGCTTTCCACTTCAGCTGTTCCCATGCGGTGACCCGATACATTTATCACATCGTCCACACGTCCCGTGATCCAGTAAAACCCGTCTTCGTCGCGGCGACATCCATCACCAGTAAAATAATTGCCAGCATATGTGCTAAAATAAGTCTCGCCAAACCGTTCATGATCTCCGTAAATTGTCCGCATTTGCCCCGGCCAACTGGCTTTAATTATCAAATTTCCTTCAACCGCACCCACAAGCTCTTTGCCGTCGGCGTCCACAAGTGCAGGTTCAATACCAAAGAACGGATGACTACCTGCACCAGGTTTCATATCTGTCGCACCCGGAAGCGGCACAATCATAGCCCCGCCCGTTTCCGTCTGCCACCATGTATCTACAATCGGGCAACGCCCACCGCCGACCACATTGAAATACCATTCCCACGCTTCAGGGTTAATCGGCTCACCCACCGTGCCGAGTAAGCGCAAGCTTTGGCGCGATGTGGCATGTACGGGCCCGTCGCCCTCACGCATCAGAGCGCGAATAGCCGTCGGCGCGGTGTAAAATAACGATACTTTATGTTTGTCACACACCTGCCAAAAGCGCGAAGCATCGGGGTAGGTCGGCACGCCTTCAAACATGACGGTGGTCGCGCCATTGGCCAACGGCCCGTAAACAATATAGGTATGTCCTGTCACCCAACCCACATCGGCCGTGCACCAATAGACATCGTCTTCTTTCAAATCAAACACATATTCATGGGTCATGGCCGCCCATACCAAATACCCGCCTGTGGTGTGCAGCACGCCTTTGGGTTGGCCAGTTGAGCCACTTGTGTAGAGAATAAACAGCGGGTCTTCTGCGTTCATGGGTTCTGCGGGGCAGTCATACGGCACACCCTCTAAAGCTTCGTGGAGCCAGACATCCCGCCCCTTTTTCATCACTACATCCCCGCCAGTACGCCGCACGGTCAGCACGGTTCTCACACTGCCTGCAATTGTGCACGCCGCGTCGCAATTGGCTTTTAGTGGCACGGTTTTCGTCCCGCGCAAACCTTCGTCAGCGGTGATAACAAAGCTACTTTTGCAATCGGTAATGCGGCCCGCCAGCGCGTCTGGAGAAAACCCGCCAAAGACAACACTGTGCACGGCGCCAATACGGGCGCACGCGAGCATGGCAAATGCCGCTTCCAAAATCATCGGCATATAAATGGTAACGCGGTCACCTTTTTTCACGCCTAACTTTTTCATTACATTGGCAAAGCGGCACACTTCGTGGTGTAGTTCTTTATAACTCAGCGTTATACTTTCAGACGGGCTATCACCTTCCCAAATAATCGCCGCTTTATCGCCACGTGTTGCCAAATGGCGATCAATACAATTCGTGGTGACATTTAATACCCCGTCCCCGTACCATTTTACATGCAGATCAGATTTATCCCAACTGACGTCTTTGATACGTGTATAAGGAACCGTCCAATCAAGTCTTTTGCCTTGCTCTCCCCAAAATTTCTCTGGGTCAGCAATGGATTGACTATACATGTCTTTATATTTTTCAGGGGATAAATTTGCCTGCTTTTGAAACGCAGGCGGAACGGCATGGACGAGATTATGCTTGGTCATGTTATGTCCTTATTATTTCGTATTTACAATCCACCCTTCATTAAGTCTTTAGCATCGACACCGACATCAATGCCAACACATAATTGCAAACAATGCTCGTCAGGTGTGTATAACACATTACAACGTGATTAGCCATTTTCAAACCCCAACAGGCAAGTTAAACCGCTACGGGTTGGCGTCTGTAGGGTTACGGATTCTCAATACTAAATATAATCTCGTCTTGAAGACGAGGGGCCTAAAAAGTGAGCACTAAAAATAAACGTCCACAATCCCTTTTGATTCTATTTTGAATAGAGACAAAAATTTTAACGCCAAACATATTCTGTGAAGATAAAATTTAGAAAATTTCAATGGAATGTGCAGTGTGTAGGTAAATGTATAAGTTTTGAGGTAAAATACAGCTTATTTATGAGTCAAACAAACGCTGATTTTGGTTTTTGGTGACTGTGAGTAACTTTTTAGACTGTTAGCGGAGCTCAACTATGAAATTGGGGAGCCATTCTTGGCGTTAAAATTTCTTACTTATTTGCAAATTTATACCACCATCATGAGATTCATACTCTGAAAGAAAAAATGTACTGTCTTGTGTGGTATAGTCATAGGAAACACTTATATTGACCTTATCTGCAATTTTTCTTGTCACGCGAAATCCAGCTTGAATATTACCATCTTTACGTTTTACGAAAGTTACATCCTCGAAAAAATTATCATACGCCTTATGGGTGTAAGCCAATTGCGTGCTCATGGTCCATTTTGGGGCTATTTGCCAAATAAGTTCAGCACTTGCGGTTGCAGAAATATTGTTTTGCTCGGATTCACCCGACCATTGCCGCGAAGCCGATACAGATGGGCGAAGCAAAATATTATTCGATAATTTATGTACATAAGACGCATTGATGGACGTACCGTAAAACGCACGGCCCTGTTTAAGTTTTTCATTTGCGTTCACACCAGCGACGACACTACCAGATACGTAAATGCGATTATCCCAAACACCGCGACCAATAAAGGCATTTGTGACTGCTGAGCGGCTACTGGGGCCAAGCGTGTCATCATATTCGACCGCTGACACTGCAATGTTAAGCCCGACATCATATGTCTGTGCAACAATCGTATTTACGCCAGCACGCAGTGCCACATTTGCAAATGCGCTTTCATTACTGGTGTCTAGTGTGCGCCCTGGGTTGGAGGAATACCCGCCCCCTGCAGAGATACCGACAGTGAATATTTTGGCTTTCTTAAGAATAAAAACACCTGGCTCCCCATCCACAATAGCTCTATCTTCTGCGTCCTGACGGCGACGGTCAATTAACTTGCGTGCGTCATCAAATTGCGCGCCTTGGGTAATGGCTCCTTGCACATCATTGAGTGATGTCTGGGCAAAAGCATTTGGGGATAAAGCCGTCACAGCCGTAATGATGCACCCGATCATGATAAGATTATGCAGCTTCATTGTATCTCTCCTGATTTGAGGGTATCGAATTTATTAAGCTTCCTCATCTGTTCGGCGCGAAGTTTTCGCGCTGGTGCTTGCATGACTTGCCTTGCACTTGGGCTGACTAAAGTGGGGTTGATGGCAGTAAAGGCGGTTGATCCTGAGGTTTGGAAAATTCCCAAACCATCTACGCGTGACGTGCCAAACAAACGTCTAGACAATATTCCGCGAGATAAATTGACCATGGAAGGTTTTACCGACGGGGCTTTAAGTGCTGCGAGCGTGGCATTACTGGTAGTCTTTTGATTTATACCGCCGCCAACACGCCCAGGATTAATACGCAGAGTAGCCGTTTCACCTGTGAGCAGGCTATAAGTTTGGGTGGCTTCGCCCTCTACTACATCTTCAAGTCTGATTTCCGCAGTATTGGGTGAAAACGCCCCTTCATCGATTGCGGTAATTACGATAGACGCCACGCCAGGGCGAAGGTTTATTTCAAAATTTGTACCTGCATTAAGCAAACTCAAATTGGTTTCAAAAATAGTGCGGCCAAATTGTGAAATCACAATATTGATATTATCACCATCTTCCAACCCAAAATCTCGTAATATATACCGCAATACGAATCCTGAAATAGAAACATCAGACAAACCAGCTGTTGAGAAAATTTCTCGGCTGTCATTTAGAATATCACCAAGTGCCAATTGCGAAGATTTTATATGCCACTGCCCGAGAAGCCCTGCACATGCCATATAACAAACAGGTGCTTGACCCGCCCATTTGCGGTAACCGGCATCATTGGCTTGTCTCATAAGGTTTTTTGCATCTGCCAATGCCGCCGCGAGCGTCGGGTATCCAGCCGTTAGGGCAATACGTTTAAGTTCGCGCAAGTTTTGTGTCGCTAACCACTCGGCCCAAGGCCCGAGATCAGTTGCAACTGTCCCCGACATATCTTGATAGAGGTAGGCAAGGTAAAAGGCGGGACCAAACCAGTCATTTCCATTAATAGTATCATAATCTTCATTGCCACTAAACTCCGTGAAATCGATTACGCTTATACCTGGTCCATCATATTCTGGTAGTTTCCATCCAACAGGTAGCCATTTGGGGGGCGACCACGTCACAGGATCCCAAACGGGAGGATCAAAGACAACAGGTTCGATTGTGAGCGTTCCGTTATCAATCCGTTCTTTGCGTTCAGCGTCTTTGCGCTCTTGTTCTTCTCGTTGTGCTTGTAAATATTCAGACTGATAATCATCCAGGTCAGCTTTAATCTGGGCAAGGCGGCGGCGTTCTTCTTCATCTGACAACTCCGCACCGATAAGTCCGCCGTCCCCAAGGCCTATAAAGCCTGGAGAAACGTCAATTTCAGGTTCTTCTTTGACATTCCCATTCGGGTCAACTTGAGGGTACCCAACCTCTCCAAAGATGCTTCCATCTTTAACTCGGTCATTGGCCGCTTCAATTTCCTTGTTGCGCTCACGAATGCGTTCTCGCTCCGCTTCCAATGCAATTTGAGCGGCAGCTTTGTCCAGTTCAGCTTGGGTTACGGCTTTTGCGGCTTCAGCTTCGTCCCATTTTCTCGTGCCAACGCGCCAATAGCCAGTTTCCTTATCCCAACTTGGGTGGGTCGTATCATAGCCATCTTCATATGTGTTGCCGACAACATTTCCAGCACCTCCCATAGATTCGTCTAAAGCAGTCAAGGCGGCGTAGGCCTCAGTCAATTCATTTTGGTATTCTTGATATTCATTCTCACTGATTTGCTTGTGTTGGCGCATAAGCCCGAGCAAATATTGTTTATGGGCGTATCTCGCTTGGCCTGTGGCATGTTCAGCCCCAGAAACAGCTTTGTAGAGGTCTGTAAAACGATTAACCGCCAAAGCGCTAACACCTGAATATAGGCCTGCAACACCACCCGTTTTTATGCTGCCAACTGTCCGTCTTCATATAAAATGAGACAGATTTAAGCCTGAGCTAAGCGAGAGTTTGCTCACCTCTGTTGATTTATATTAGGCGACGGCTTTGCGGTATTGCAAGCGTCGATGTTCGATAGTTTGTTTTTTGATCCTTTCCCTTTTGTTTAAAATTGATTGCGCTCGCCCGAAGTAGGCATCAGCAGGTGTGACGTTTTTCAGGCTTTCGTGGTAACGTTCATGATTATAGTACTCCACAAAGTTTTCGATTTGCCGCTCAAGGTCTCCGGGTAAAAAGTAGTGCTCCAGCAATATCCTGTTCTTGAGCGTCTGATGCCAGCGTTCTATTTTGCCTTGGGTTTGCGGATGATAGGGTGCTCCGCGCACATGGCTCATGCCCTGGTCTTTGATGTAATTTGCCAACTCACCAGAGATGTAACTGGCGCCATTATCGGATAGCAAGCGTGGTTTGTGTACGACATTGACTTGATCACAGCCCGAAGCTTCAAGCGCCATATTTAGCGTGTCTGTCACATCAGAAGTCTTCATCGTGCTGCACAGCTTCCAACTGATGATGTAACGCGAGTAGTCATCAAGGATAGTCGATAGGTACATCCAGCCCCAACCAATGATCTTAAAGTAGGTGAAGTCGGTCTGCCACATCTGGTTTATCGCCGTTGTCTTGTCTTTGAACTCACTGGCCGCTTTCATGACAATGAAGGCAGGGCTAGAGATCAGGTCGTGAGCCTTTAGAAGGCGGTATACCGAGCTTTCTGATACAAAATAGCCTTTGGTATCGGTAAATCGCACAGCCAGTTCACGCGGACTCAGCTCTGTTTCGTCAAGCGCCATATCCAGTAGTTCGCAGCGTATCTTGTCAGGAATACGGTTCCATACCAGGCGTGGCAGTGGCGCGCGGTCCACAAGTCCGTCTTCGCCATGTTCCAGATACCGATCGTACCACCGATAAAAGGTTGGCCTTGGAACGCCCAACTTATCCAGCGTCCACTTGGCAGGGCGCTGTGAGCGCTCCACCAAACGGATGATCTCAAGCTTCTCTGATGCAGGATATCTCATGCGTCGTCGCCCCCATCCCCTATCATGCTTTTTTTAAGCAAGCGGAGCTCAAGTGTTTGCTCGGCGATAACTTCCTTCATGTTACGGGCTTCTGAACGTAAACCTTTGACTTCAGAGGTGTTGGCTTGGCGAACAATATCACCTGCCAGACGTTTTTTGCCAGCTTCCATAAAGTCCTTTGACCATTTGTAGTACAAGCCTTGGGCGATGCCTTCTTGGCGGCATAGTTCGGCAATACTCGCCTCGCCGCGAAGGCCATCCAGCACGATGCGGATCTTCTCCTCAGCCGAATACTGCTTACGGGTTTTACGTTTGATGTCTTTTACAATCCGCTCACCGGCTGATTGCTTACTCGTTCTTGTATGTCTCATCTGTCTCTCCGTGAGATACAAGATGAACAAAAACTCTCGCTTAGCCCAGACTTAAATCTGTCTCATAAGCGTTGACGTCAGACAGTTTTCATACACAGACTTACAAGCTGTCAGCGTACAGACAGAGGCGAGTGCAACGCCGATAAATAATTTGGTTTTCATAATTTTTCCTTTAAAAAACTTTTTCTTGAGTCTACCTAAATATTAAGTGCGCGGATTTAAGCTCATCAAATCTGTATGATATTCTTTAATTCTGATGTGTGCGGTCATGAGTTTAAAGGAGTTCTTCAATTTTGATCTTAAATTCACTTGTCATTTCATTGGTGATGAGCTGAATTTCACCTTTTTTGTCAATTAGAATATAGGTTGGAAATGCAGATATATACCAATCTTTGATAAATGTATCTTTGCCCTTACCTACAAACCAATGCGCCCAAGGCATATCCGTATCTTCTTGAAATTCGGTCACATCGGACAATTTTTCGTCATAAGCAAATGACAAAATTTCAAAATCGCCGCCATATTGGTTTTTCATGTCTACCAATTCAGGAATAGACGCAATGCAGGGGCCACACCATGTCCCCCAAAAGTCTAAAAGAACGATTTTATCTCTATAATTTAAGATTTGGTCATCTTGTCCGCTCATGTTCTTCATTTTAACATTGGGGATCTGGCTTCCGATGGACAAATATTCCACGGCAAATGCCAATGGATCTATGATTTCTGATAATTTTTTAGGATCCAAGCCTCGCGCTTTACGGCGTGGACTATAGATATCAATTTGAGAGTAGTTTTGAGTATTTCGCGCCTTATCTAGATGAGATAAAGTAGAGGCTGTGTTTTTTGTACGCTGTGTGTCAGACACGCTGGGCCCATTTAAATACTTATATTGAATGCTGGCTAAATTATACCATGTGTTGGCTTGAATAATGGGATCAGGGTTTTGCGTCGCCAAAGCTTGCATGAAAGCTTCAAACCCAGTGGCATCATTATAATACGAGCGAGTGAGTTTATACTGTAAATCCAGCATTTCTGGTTTTGTAAGGTGGTGGGCGGTTAAATAAGGGAATGCTTTGTCTAACCATTGCGCTCTGTCATCCATGCCTCGTGTTTGCTCGGCAATGAATTTCAAAGCCGCAAATCCATCTGCACTCTCAGGGCTTTGCTCAGCAATATTCAAACTGGCTTCAAGGGCTGGATTAATATCAGGATGATCGCCAAGCTTTTCATTTTTCAAGGCAGTATATTCTTCCCTAGTCTTAGCTTGTTCACGGAGTTCGTCTTGCAATTTATGCCAAGCTTTGTCATCGGTTTCGTATTTCTCAACAATAATTTGTGAGCTGTTCAAAGAGAGGGGTGCAACCGTTGTCTCCGCATCTTCCTTTGTGCATGCTGTAAGTGTTAAAGCTGATACTGTTATGAGGAGTGCGGTTATGTTTTTCATGAGGTTACTTTCTATCAGGCCCTACAAGGCATTGATGACGATGTTTGGAGTTAGGATTTGGGGTAGGATTTTGGCGTTGTCTACGGAGGTTTCACCGGCTGGATAATACAGATAGAGCGGCACGCCTACGCGGCCAAAGCGTTTGAGGATTTTGGCGATTTCGTCGTCTGGGTTTGTCCAGTCTCCGACTTGGACTTTAATGTTCTTGTCAATAAAAGCGTTGGCAACAGTCTCTTTATTCAGAGCCACTTTTTCGTTGACTTTACAAGAAATGCACCAATCGGCGGTAAAATATACAAATACAGCTTGCCTGTCTGCCAGTAAATTTTCAAGCTTGGCCAGACTATATGGCTGGGCGTTCAGCTTACCCGTATGTACGCCAATTTGTTTTGTCGCCTTGAGAGCAGGCAAAGATGTCGTTATCCAGATACCACCACCCAAAATGACAAGGGCAAAAATATTCCAGAGTAGCCTTTTTGGGCTAACCCCGCCTTTTTGATAGGCCCAAACTGCCATAGCGAGCAATAGGGCGAGTAAGAGCACGCCGAGTACATATTCCAGCCCAACTTGATTGCCTAGCACCCACAACAGCCACAGAGCCGTTGCAAACATCGGGAAAGCAAGAAGCTGTTTAAAGCTGTTCATCCATGCGCCGGGTTTGGGCATCCAAGCCCGCAAGGCCGGAAAATAGCATAGCAGTAAATAAGGCAAAGCCAAACCAAGCCCGAGGCCGAGAAACACAAGAATGGTAATCAAAAGCGGTTGGGTCATGGCGTAACCAAGGGCACCGGCCATAAACGGGGCCGTACACGGGGCGGCTACAACCACCGCTAATACGCCCGTAAAGAACTCACCCTTTAAGCCGCCGCCTTGGGTCAGCCCTTGGCCTGCTCCTGCAAAGCGGGAGCTAAATTCAAACAGGCCAGCAAGGTTTGCACCGATCGTGCCCATAAGCATAATCAGGACAACAAGCACGACAGGGTGTTGCATTTGGAAACCCCAACCCGCAAAGCCGCCCGCACTGCGCATCGCCACCAATACGAGGGCAAAAGCTAAGAAACTCGCCAATATGCCCGCCGTATAAACAAGGCCGTTCATGCGGGCGTGGCTTAAATCTTCACCAGACATTTTTACCAAGCCTAATGCTTTTAAGCTAAGGATGGGCAGGACGCACGGCATGAGGTTGAGAATAATTCCGCCTAGAATGGCAAAACCAATGGCGCCAAATAATTTTGTGATTTTGCTCGCAAATGTGGTTTCGGGGCGGGCTTGTCCCAAATCAGTATTGCCTGTATTTGGACTGTCCGCGCTTCCATGCGCAGATGTTGTCCCTGCCGCCTTTTGCGCACCAACCCGCACTGTTGCCGTAAGTGCAGAAAGATCACCCCTACTCGCCGCCATGATATACGCTTGGCGAGGGCTATCTTTTGTCTCAACCACAACCACAAGGTCGCTTTGCGCGGTGCGCTTAAGCCTTGGCCCTTTTTCAGATAAAAATGCGATGCCGCCCGTGTCTATATCGGCGCGGATCATTGTGGCGTGGTCAATTATTTTTTGAGCAGATGGGAATAAATTTAGGTGATGCGTGCCAGCTATATCCTCTGGCATCTCAACATGAAACAACACCCCGTCTTCCCCGTAAGGCGCATAGGGAGCATAGGTCGCAGGCCAGTCTACTCGCTTTGGAATTTTGGCGCGGGCCGTCGTAAATTCTTGTGTATGGTCAATACCGCCAGATGCGCCCACCACAACATCAATAGCAATATCAGCGTCTTGGGGTACGCAGGATTTATCATCACAGACCAGCCAATTTGCAGCACCGCGCAGGGATAATGTATCGCCGTCTTTATAACTTTCGGGAACATCAACATCAAAAATAACCAGTGTATCTTCATCGTAACCATAAGACACCAAGCCCATAAACGGCACAAGATGCGGCGCAGGTAATTGCATATCCCCCGCCACAATACCGTCCGCATTCTCCCAAGCCACCCGCACACTCTTGCCCGCATCGCCAGGATTAATCCAATACGTATGCCAATTTGCTTGCGGCTTTAACCGAAGCCCAAAACTAGCCGTCTCGCCAGAGCGAACAGCCCTCCGCTCAGACACCAACTCAATAGAACTATACCCAGCATCTATTGGGGTGGCCGAAACATGAGCGCTGAAGAAATATATGAATATGAGGAAAAATGGTGCCAAAAAACTACGCAGAGCGGGTTTAAGAATAAGCATATGTCTCATATCCATTCAAGAAAACTGGTATTTATAATACACAGTTCAGAAAATAAGGCAGCCCCTTTCAGGACTGCCCTCAAATCTTAAACTAATGTGGGGGAGTTTAAAATCTGTAATTTGCCCGCATCATAACGGTACGGCCAATCCCTTTGAAATCGCCTACACCATCTGTTGATAAGTCAAATACGGCAACTTCATCAAATACATCGCGTACATTCAAAGTTAAGGTAAGGTTATCAAACCCTCTATAGGCAATATTTAGATCAAATGTATCGTGTTTAGGCACGAAACAACTTGTATAATTTTGATCCCCTGGAGCGAGCGTAGCGCCGCGTGCATGTAAAGCTTCATCTGTTAAACAAATCCTTGCCCTACCAGGGCCACGTGCATCGCGCAATATAGTTTGTAACGCAACATCTTCCAAAAAGCCTGCATCACGGAATTTACCGCGTACACGATAAGTTACAGACGTTGACCAGTCACCAAACAGCCAGTTAAATGTACTGGTGGCACTCCATTTCGGAACCCCTCTAAAACCAGCAGTCGTATTGAGTTCAAGTCCATTTCCCCCTCTTGGTCGATTGAAAAAACGAGCCAGTGTATGGGAAACTCTAGTAGTATTGGAAAGCGTTCCAAATTCTCCTATTTCGTGATGATAGCGTCCACTCAAATTAACGCCTTCACTGACTGAATTAGAAATATTCCCGTAAAAACTATTAAAACCAGTAAGCTGCCCCGCTGCATTCCTAACCAACTGCGCTTCATCACTGTCCAAAATGTTAAAACTTGGGCCAATAAACCTGATCTCAGTAACTCTACTGATGTGAAAATATTCAGCAGATAACTCGAGGTTTTCAACAGGTTTTGCACCTAAAGTGAAACTATATTGAGAAGAAGTTTCTGGTGTTAGGTTCGGATTTTCAACTCTCCTTCTGTTCAAATTACACTCAAAGGCAGAGCCAAAGTTTCTACGAACATCTGCACATATAGCATTTGGATCGTCCCCTGGATTAATAAAAATAAATTCGATTCTATCATCTTCATCAAAGTCTGGTTGGCCAAACTCAACGATTGATGGGGCTCTAAATCCTTCCGTATATGTACCCGAGAAAGAGAGCTTATCATTAGCAAATGGTTCAAACCTAAAGCCTATTTTTGGCGAAAAATGACTGCCAAAGGCATCGTCAATATCGTAACGCCCTGACATATCAATCGATAAAACATCCTTAACGATTGGTGCTAATAATTCCCCGTAAATCGCGCCGTTTTGACGTGATGCACTATAGGCAACCCCCGCCACTCCGACTTGGGTTACATTACCCGCAAGGACACCATTTACACGGTTTTCATTATTCAAATCAGGATTATCGCTTTGGGAAACTTTATTATAAGTCCCGCCGAGGACGAAGTTTACGCCTCCCGCACCAACATCAAACAGTTTTCCTGTAATATGCCCATCAATGCCAAATGACGTGCCTTTTGAGCGACGCATTATATCCGGCGCCCGAACCTTATCAATGATGTCCTGGGCCGTTGCACCTGGGTTACCAACTTTATATTCACTCGTTGGCAGCACTTGGAAAAAAGGATGGCCTACTGGGAAAGTTGCTCTAAAAAAATCAGATCCAAAGGCAGGCCGCACTTGATTAAATTCCGCCTCTAAAACGTAATTTTTATAGGTGGTATCGGCATTACTGACCGAGTACCGACTGCTTAATTCCCACGAAAGATCATTTCCATTCAATATTTTCTTCAAATCCCCCCTAAGACCGCCATTCAAACTGATCGTTTCAGTTTCGGTTGCGCGTTCCCGGTTACCCTGATCTACTAGCTGAGCGAATAAGGTTTCACGTCCAGCAAATCTGCTGAGCCTAACGTCCTGCGGCGATAACGTGTTGGAAATATCATTGTGGGAATATCCGATATTACCAAACAAATTTACACCATTAAAATTTTGGTCATAAGTTGCATTTAACGCTATTCTATCAGATTTAGGCGTTATCTCAACAATGTCGCCATTATCGACAACACAGGCCCGATCATTTGGAAATTCTGGATCATTCCTGACATTACCAGCAGGACATGCCGCGAAAGCTACAGGGTCAAATTCACCTGCAGGCCGCAAAAATGATATTCTATCAAAATCGGGCGGCGGGCCGAAGCGCGTTTGCGACAAAGTCCCTGTTGGACTGGCATTGCTTGGCCGTTCAAATGACCGCCCAGATGTGCGCTGATTTGCGGTCAAGCTATCTTGGCGGACATATTCACCTGTGAACAAAATAGAATTATCTCCACCGCCAATATTTGAAAACCCCTGTGAATACCCAAGGCGGTACTCCGCATTATCACCTTCTGTTGTCATTTTAACAGAGCCCGTTACTGAGCGTTGATCATTATAAGATTTTTTCAAAATAATATTGATAACGCCCGCCATAGCGTCGGAGCCATAAATCGTTGAGGCCCCGTCTTTCAAAATCTCAATGCGTTCAATCGCTTCAACGGGAATGCTATCCAGATTAAACAGCGTTCTTGCACCATCGGTTCTATTGGTACGACTGCCTTGCACAGCTGGAAAGTTTGCCGTCCGGCGCCCGTTAATCAAAATGAGTGTGGAATTTGATCCCAAACCCCTAAGGGAAACATTTGTTGCGCCCAAAGCCCTCTGTGAGCCACCCCGCGTGCTGGGAACATTATTATTCGTAACCGAACTGTCAGGGTCTAATCCAAAATCTACCGACGTAACAATGTCAGTTGAGCCAATTTCTGGTAAAAGACTTAAAAGTTCAAATACTGATGTTGCGCCCGTTTTCTCAAACTCGACGGCTTCCAAAACGACAACAGGTGACGATGTTTTTATGCGTCTAAGCCGTGTACCTGTAACGGTAATCCCCTCGTCTTTTTTCTTATCATTGGCGTTTTTTGTATCGACTTGCTCTACCGTTGTCGGCACAGGTTGATCCGCATTTTGTGCATATGCATTTATGCTGGCCGTTGTACCGAGCAGGGCCGCTGATGCGCCCGTTAATAATGTTTGTTTCAGTGTATTGTTAATCACTTGAACTTCCTTCCCTTGCAGCGCTTCGACGCCGTTGATCCGCGAGACAACAATTACCCCGCTTTCGGTAAGGCCACCTTTTAAGGATGTCCCCATCAGAAGTGCATTTAACGCATCCTCTAATGAGTAATTCCCCGTAATGGCTTGGGTTTGAACATTTCCCAACTGATCAGTTCTAAATAATACAGAGTGTTCCGTTTGGTAAGAAAGTGCTTTTACCGCGTCTGCAACAGATTGTGCAGGTATGGTAAGTTTATACTTTTCATCAGCTAACGCTTCTTGCGCCAACGTAGCACCAAGTGCCACAAGGCAGAGCGTAAGTGATGCTTTCTTCAACACCCTATTTATCCCCTGAGCTATATTTAGTCATCATAATGTTCGAACACCAAAAATTGGCCTCATTAAGTACGTGCGTTGCACGGGTAAAACCCGCTATGCAAATTAGCACTTTTTTAAGGATATTTTCAAAACAGGGCATATTTATACAATCTGTATCAAAATAGTCACACCTACAACCATTTACATGCTTAATTTCATGCTTTTAGGCATTTATACTATTTATTTGATTTGCGAATACGAATTAATTTTGGATTCACACGCTCAACTTCAATATCAAAGGAAAGTTCCAAAGCCTCAAATAACGCATTTGTCTCGCCCGTTCTAAAAATACCCCCAAACTTAACGTCTCTAAGCTTTGCGTCTGGAATTTCGATTTTCACTTTCGTATAGCGGTTGATTTCATCGATGATTTCCACAAGAGGGCGTTGAGAAAAGTCCAATATGCCAGAGCGCCAAGACAGCTCTCCCTGCATAGCGCGCTCAGATACCGCAGCCACCATTTGTATGGGTTTGTTTTCAACAAATTCATCATCCAAAATTGATAGTTTTTTTCCTGCCTCCAAGAGTAACGGCGTTTTTAATGATGGGGCACTATTTATAGACACATCAAAACGCTGGCCATCAACACCTGCGCTATCAAGAACAGCAACATTCTCTAGCGCCGAAGCAATTGCGACCTTACCTTCAGTAACCGTGACAAAAAGATCTCCCTCTGTCCACCGCACCGCAAAGGCCGTGCCGATGGCTTTTACGAATTTATCACCCACATAAACAACAAAGGGGCGGTCGGGGTTATGAGCAACCTCAAAAAACGCCTCTCCCTTAAGCAATCGGATACGGCGTTGGTTTTCTACAAAGTCCACCTCGACCTGACTGTCGGTGTTGAGTTTTATCGTTGATCCGTCGGACAATACTCTTTCTTCGCTACTGCCAATATTTGTTGTGATGAGGTAAGGCTCAACCGCAATCTCGTGATTAATTATAAGCTTTTCGCCCACAAAAAAGTACAATGCCATGACAAAACCTGCTGCGAGAACGCGCCATTTTTGCCCCCAAATTAGTGAGTGCGTTTTCGATATACTTCGCTCTTTTGCGTCCGCGCTCATAGCATCAGCTAAATTCATAAGGATATTACTCCCCGCAGATATACTGGCCATTTGCTTGATTTCTTCAAAATGACGCGGACTACGGGCAATCCAATCACGCAAGGCCCGAATATCTTCGTGTCCCATATCACCTGTTTCCAGTTGAGCAATCCATGCGCATGCCTCAGTTGTGATATCTGGCACAGGTTTTGAAAATTTATCGTTTCGCATTTCCACTTGTAGGCAGTATTATTTGCCAAACTCCTTATTGACCAACTCAGCTACATTAGATTTACCTAAATCTTGCATCCGCACATCCATAAATTCTTTACATCGTTTCAACCCAGCAGCGACATGCTTTTCCGTTGTGCTTATGGAAATATCCAATTTTTTAGAAATTTCCTTATGTGAATATCCATATACCTTCTTTAATATGAACACTTTCTGACACTGAGGTGGCAAGCTAGCCACTGCTTGGGCAAATATCCCCATGCGCTCGCGGCCATTTATGCTCTCTTCCAAAGAGGGTTCATTAGATACGTACTCTTTAGGCGCTAAATCCTCTATAAAGCCAATGATATTTTTTGACTTTCTCGTGATCTCTTTGCGGGCAACATTTTTTGCTATGCCAAACAAATAAGCCCGTGGCTCGTCTATTTCATTGGTTTTCTCAGCCTTTAGCGCTCTTAAGATGGTTTCTTGCGTGTAGTCTTCTATGTCATGATGATTAGAGGTAAATCTGCGCATAAATTTTCGCAGAACAGGTTCGCTGTCCACAAAGGCAGACATCATGGGCGTTACCCGTGACGTAGCTTTACTGTTCTTATTTACCCGTTTACTCATAGTTCAACTCAATCAACATGAAATTAATCCAATACACAACTAGTATAAAAAAACCTGCAACTAATAAATATTATAGTGTAGTGCATTTTATTTGCCTAGCTCCGCTTCTGCAGCGATTACCAATGGCCCTAACATAGTCTCTAACTGTTGCTCGGACGGGTTTTTTGCCATCAACCGCCCTGTGTGATCAACCAAGAAGACTGTTGGTAATTCATAAATACCCCAATCAATCATAATCCCCTCAGACACACCAGAGAACCAAATATCCCACGGCATGTCCGTGTCTTTGACAAACTCAATAACTTCATCAATTTTTTGGTCCCCACTCATGCCCAAAATTTCAAAAGGTCGATCTGCATATGTCTTTTTTAGCTCGCGCAAATGCGGGAATTTAGCAATGCAAGGCCCACACCATGTGGCCCAAAAGTCAATTAAAAGAACCTTGCCCTTATACTGTTCAAAATCTTGTGGCTCTTCATTTAAATTCACACTTACGGCAGGAGGAAGGTGTTTACCAATAGTCAAGTTCTGTAATCTAAACCGCAATTTTTTTACACTTGTGTGCAGATATTTCTTAGGTGTTTTTTGTGCACTTTGCGGCGATGGTGTATCCGTTGTACTCTCCGCTGGCTTCATTGGTTCATTGTCCTCAGACGCCCTAGCGGCTCTGCGGAACAGGCTTAAATTTTTTATTTTTCTAGACGAAAATACCTCGATAGGTTTTTGCTCCGTTTCCAAAATCATATCTTGAATAAGGTTTTCCGCGAGCGCACTACGTTTTACAATAATGGCAATATCCTTTATTTCTAACCCATTAAAACTGCGTTCCAAAAAGTCAGCCATATACAATCGTGCATGATTTTTCACGGTAGGATTAGTCGCATTGCCAACAACCCGTTCCAATAATTTACGTCCGCGCTTATATCGTTTTCCCCGATTAGCGTCCCAAGCAAGTTTATCAGTTTCGTCGCCCTTATAACCAACCCCATAGCCAAGTTTTATATTTTGCAAAACATATGCATAGGCAGGGTTATTCAAATAATGTTTATAGAGTTTCTCATGAATCTTTCGAATTTTTTTATAATCAGGATTTGCATCAATTGAGACTTCAAGTGCCAATACCAATGCCTCAAATCCTATTTCATTATCGAGATTAGCAAGTCCGTATTGATACAGGTTATCAAAATATCCAAAGCCACCATGATGGGCATTTTCTTCTGTCCATTGCATAAGGTCGTCGTCGCTAATATCATTTGGCAACGCTGTACGCATCTGCCAATACTTGCCCTCTGCCGTACCTGCCTGAATGGTCAATTCATCTAAGTTTGCTGTAATCTGCACATTTTGCGCGTCGCCACAGGCGACCAAAACGGCCAAGCCAATACAAAAAAGAATGTATTTTGCAAAATCAACAATGCTCCAAGTCATCGTGTTCTCCTTAATGTGCCTTAACTATTTCTCTTCTGCGCGCCCTTAGTATAGCACAGAGTAATTAAAAACCTATGCTATGTGGTTTACGGTACGGGTTTTGTATTACTAATTTTTATTGCTTTTTCAGCATCCGTCACGAGGGACGCCACAATTTCGTCCATTCCTTCTGCCGCACCACTCATATAAACTGTGCGGATCATACCCGTATGATCGACAACAAACATTTGCGGCAGGCCGTAAGCTTGCCATTTTTCGCGCACACCGCCTCTTGGTCCAGAATACCACATGTCCCACGGGGCTTCATTATCCAATAAAAACTCATGTACAATTTCAACCGTATCATCAGCACTGACTCCGAGAATTTCAAACGGCCGCCCCGCATATGTTTCTTTCAATTCCCGAAAATGCGGGAACTTGGCAATGCATGGCCCACACCAAGTCGCCCAAAAATCTATGAGAAGAACTCTTCCCTTATATTGAGCAATGTCTTGTGGATTGCCTTCTAGGTCTTCACCTATAGTAGAAGGGAGGTAAGCGCCAACGGATATACCGCGTACAACATATAGATGTTTTTCGGCAATTTCTTTTAAAGTATATATAGGCCTCGGCTCCGTTGATATTACCCGTCCCTCAGGAACAGGTGCTGGGGGAGGTGAAGCAGCTATTCTAGATTTGTCATACACTGCTAAAATATTTACATCCTTTGCTGCCATAACAGCTAAGGGCGTTTTTTTTGTATTGTCTATGGCCGTCTCTAAATACCCCGCCGCTCGGTCACGCCGCTTGGCAACGGCGTCCAAGTCTTTGATGTCCATATAGTCAAGGCTACGTCCCAAATAATCTCCCATGCTGACAAGGGCATGGTTTTTTATGACTTTACTATTTGTTTTCTCGGCAACGCGGCTCAGCAATGACATGACATAGGCTTCTCTAGCAGGGCGGCTATCTTGGAATACATTTTTGCTATCAGGGTTGTTTTCTTTAAAATCACGATATGAAAATCCAGTGTTACTGTCATAGGCAATTCGCCCCATTACATAGGCATATTCTGGTTCATCACTGTAATTTTCATACAATTTTTGATGAATGTCGCTCAAAATTTTTGCATCCTGAAATTCAGCTATATGCAAAGCCATTATCAAAGCTTCAAACCCTTCTTTTTTATCAAGGTTGGCCAAGCCATATTGGTAAAATTCTATGAATTGCGCATCAAATTTTGGCTTGAAATTTTCTGCTTTCCATTTGTTATACCCAGTGCTGCGCCATACTTGTAAGTCTTCTTTACTCGCGTCGGTTATTTTCTCAATAATACCCGTTCTAAATTCACCTCTGGTTGTGCCTGCAGCCATAGCCATTTTTTCCACTTCTGTGACGATATGAAGTGTCTGCGCAACAGTTTCATTTGTTTGAGGTGAGTCTTTCGCCCCTGAACAAGCAGCCAAGGATACCATAGCACCCGTGCCCAACAACAGCATCGCCGTCTTAAAAAATTTATGCGTGTTCATATTATTTTCCTCATTTACAGATTTGTTTTAGGTTGTTCTGCTTGAAGAACCAAAGGTTCTAGTAGTGTATCCAATTGCTCTTCCGTGGGGTTGTCTATAATAATTAGACCTGTGTGATCGAGCAAATATACCCGAGGAATGGAGGGAATACGCCATTCTTGTATTAGCCCGTCCTCTGCACCCGTATATAATTGATCCCACGGCATTTCGGTATCTTGCATAAACTCCGTGACTTCTTCGAGAGTTTTATCACTACTAATCCCGACAATTTCAAACGGGCGCCCTGCGTATTGTTTTTTCAACTTCCGCAAATGCGGAAACTTTGCAATGCACGGGCCACACCACGTTGCCCAAAAATCAACCAACAATACCCGCCCCCGGTATTGGGCAAGGTTTTGTGGTTTGCCTTCAAGATCAGGGACGGTTGCGGTAGGCAATTGTTTGCCAATTGAAAACTTACTCAGATCAAATAGATCTTTTTCCGCAAAACTATATACTGTTAAAACTACTGGTTTTGGTTGTTCTTGAGATTTTCCCACACCGTCAGTTCCCACCTGTTCTCTTGAAGCCAGTTCTTCGGCCATCATTGCCCTAATTGCCTTTTGTGAATGTTCATAATATATTGATAGGGCAGGCGTTTCTGTTGCTTGCATTGGCATTTTTTTATCGGTCGCGACTGCCGTTAATAATTTTTCTGCCCGTTCATTTTGTTTGACAATAGCGCCAAAACTGGCTTCACTCAAATCTTTCATCGCGGGTAGATTATCCAGATATAATTGCGCCTCATAGAGCATAGCATGATTTTTAACGACAGGGTTTGTTGTGTTTTTGACGGCACGCTTTAACATTTTGAGATTGTGTTTATATCTACTGGGTTTGGAAGCCGCCCAAGCTTCTCTATCCCATTTGGTTTTTGGATAGCCTACATATTGACTAAATCTAATACCTTTTAGCGCGACGATATATGCCGATTGATTTAAATAATACTTATAAAGTCGCTCATGGATATCGCGGGTTTTATGATAATCAATTCGGTGGCTCGTTCTATCTGCATTTTCCGAAATCGCCAAGGCGAAAATCAGGGCTTCAAATCCCGCTGTATTCCCTAGATTAGCAAGTCCAAATTCATACACAGTATCGAAATAGCCTGCCGCGCCGCTATTGATATTGTCTTCCTGCCATTGTTGACGTTTTCGTGCGTGTTCTTTTACATACTCATTATCGCCGTTATTCTCTCGAAATTTTGTTAAATCTTCCTTGGTCAACCACGAATCCCATGACCGCTCTGCCAGTATGAATGTGGATTGCGCCTGGCCAACTTCAATAGCTATTTTGTGAATTTCTTCAGTGGCCGCAGCATTCTCAATTACTGTTTTAGGTATGTAAATATTATCTTGATTATTCGAACAAGCGATTAGGGTCGTTAATATCAATACGATGAACAGGGTTTTTAAAATTCTAAACATCATTGCGTCCTAAAACAGTGCCAGATTATTCGGTTCATGCGGCCTTTATTGTTATGGGACTAGATGCCAATGCACTAAATGGGCAAAAATGGTGCATATATTGTCACATAGCTGATATAGATGGCCTTATATATGATAACAAAATCGCCATAATACATAGGAGTGAACACACCAATAGTATGTGCAACGTGGGCAATTAATTTTAGGTGCATAATATTTAATTAGTTATTATAGGCTGTAGTTTTATTGACTTCCTTGATGAAATATGACATCATGACATCATGACATCACTTAAAGTTATATGCATTTTATCTGTTATAGGCTTTTCATTTAGCTTTTTTGGGCTTGCTGTATCGCAAGTGCAAAACCCAAGCATACGAACTTTTAGCAGAGCAAATTGTGTAAATAATGAGTCAATTACTTGGGATTGGGTTCAAGTACCTTATCTCGAAATTTCTGCATATTCATACCATTTATTACTCAGTAGTACGCCGACACAATCTCACGATATTTTTGATGAAAGGTATCACGACAATGCCGCGAAAGCCATTCATTGGGGAGAAGGCACATCTCTATATTGGTTTGTTGCCGGAATGCATCGATGGAAAGATTATAACTCCATCCAAGGAAATGCGGTATCAACTGCATTTGATTGTTCTTTTTTTTAAATGTGATAATTTATATTGTCTGACGTCAACGCTTATGAGACAGATTTAAGTCTGGGCTAAGCGAGAGTTTTTGTTCATCTTGTATCTCACGGAGAGACAGATGAGACATACAAGAACGAGTAAGCAATCAGCCGGTGAGCGGATTGTAAAAGACATCAAACGTAAAACCCGTAAGCAGTATTCGGCTGAGGAGAAGATCCGCATCGTGCTGGATGGCCTTCGCGGCGAGGCGAGTATTGCCGAACTATGCCGCCAAGAAGGCATCGCCCAAGGCTTGTACTACAAATGGTCAAAGGACTTTATGGAAGCTGGCAAAAAACGTCTGGCAGGTGATATTGTTCGCCAAGCCAACACCTCTGAAGTCAAAGGTTTACGTTCAGAAGCCCGTAACATGAAGGAAGTTATCGCCGAGCAAACACTTGAGCTCCGCTTGCTTAAAAAAAGCATGATAGGGGATGGGGGCGACGACGCATGAGATATCCTGCATCAGAGAAGCTTGAGATCATCCGTTTGGTGGAGCGCTCACAGCGCCCTGCCAAGTGGACGCTGGATAAGTTGGGCGTTCCAAGGCCAACCTTTTATCGGTGGTACGATCGGTATCTGGAACATGGCGAAGACGGACTTGTGGACCGCGCGCCACTGCCACGCCTGGTATGGAACCGTATTCCTGACAAGATACGCTGCGAACTACTGGATATGGCGCTTGACGAAACAGAGCTGAGTCCGCGTGAACTGGCTGTGCGATTTACCGATACCAAAGGCTATTTTGTATCAGAAAGCTCGGTATACCGCCTTCTAAAGGCTCACGACCTGATCTCTAGCCCTGCCTTCATTGTCATGAAAGCGGCCAGTGAGTTCAAAGACAAGACAACGGCGATAAACCAGATGTGGCAGACCGACTTCACCTACTTTAAGATCATTGGTTGGGGCTGGATGTACCTATCGACTATCCTTGATGACTACTCGCGTTACATCATCAGTTGGAAGCTGTGCAGCACGATGAAGACTTCTGATGTGACAGACACGCTAAATATGGCGCTTGAAGCTTCGGGCTGTGATCAAGTCAATGTCGTACACAAACCACGCTTGCTATCCGATAATGGCGCCAGTTACATCTCTGGTGAGTTGGCAAATTACATCAAAGACCAGGGCATGAGCCATGTGCGCGGAGCACCCTATCATCCGCAAACCCAAGGCAAAATAGAACGCTGGCATCAGACGCTCAAGAACAGGATATTGCTGGAGCACTACTTTTTACCCGGAGACCTTGAGCGGCAAATCGAAAACTTTGTGGAGTACTATAATCATGAACGTTACCACGAAAGCCTGAAAAACGTCACACCTGCTGATGCCTACTTCGGGCGAGCGCAATCAATTTTAAACAAAAGGGAAAGGATCAAAAAACAAACTATCGAACATCGACGCTTGCAATACCGCAAAGCCGTCGCCTAATATAAATCAACAGAGGTGAGCAAACTCTCGCTTAGCTCAGGCTTAAATCTGTCTCATTTTATATGAAGACGGACATCGCGCTCGCGCGCGGGCACTCGGAACAAGGTTCCGACCCAGAGGGTTTTACCTCGCAAATCTACATATACTTCAACTGGCTCCGTCATGGGTTATTGCTTCTTCTCATTATCTAGGTGCTTGCGCTTATTGGCTTCACTCGTAAGCAACAGCCCAACCTTATCCTTGCTTGCATCAGCCAGCTCACTAAGCGCATCAATCATGCCGAGTGCATTGAGTACAGAAGCATAAATGCCTATGCTAACTCTGTAATCGCCGTCTTCAATACGTTTCAAGGTTTTACGCGATGTAAAAGCCCGCTCTGCTACGACCGTAGCGGAGAGTTTGCGGCGCTTGCGCGCATCAAAAATGTCGTCGCCAAGTTTTGCTAGTGCTCGCCTGACGGCAATTGGCGGTGTGTGTGGCGTAGGCATGATGTTACCTTTGTGATACTTTAAGTGCTATATATGGGTCACAAACGTAACAAAATCAAGAATATTATAAAACATCCGGCTCATAAAGTAAAATAACACAGCCGATAAGGGCTGCATTAAATAGTGGTTTCACTTGTTACGCCTACTTCGGGCGCGCTCAATCAATTTTAAACAAAAGGGAAAGGACAAAACAGAAAACTATCGAACATCGGCGCTTGCAATACCGCAAGGCCATAGCTTAGTATCAACCAACAAAGGTGAGCAAACTCTCTCTTAGTGCAGACTTAAATCTGTGCCATTTTATATGAAGACGGACACTTGGAAACTACTTCGTTGCGCTCTAATGCAGAACTTTATTTCGCGAAGTGTTATTTCGAGGTAATACCCTTTTTCATGAGATTAAATCCTAATGACTATACGGTAAAACTGTGTAAAATGTCTTTAGAGGTTTAACAATCGTGTCGTTAGTCGAGGAGATGTTATGGCTAAGGAATACACGGGAAGTTGTCTGTGTGGAAAGTTGAGATACAAGGCGACAGGGAAACCTAAGTTCCCTCATCTTTGTTCTTGTACAATGTGTCAGCAATGGAGCGGAGCGCTTACTGTCCAGTGGTTAGAGTTTGAAATGGACTATTTCGAATGGACATCGGAAAAACCAACATATTACCGATCTTCGAAGAAGAGCCAAAGAGGTTTCTGTAGCGTTTGCGGATCTAGTATAGCTGCAATCGACGACGGTTATGACAATATATCGATCACGATGGGCTCGTTGGACAGCGAAGATAAGGTACGACCAGGAAAAACGCATAGCTTTAGTGACGCTTTACCAGCGTGGTGGAGCGTAGCAATTGAGAAAAGTTAATAGCGGTCGCGTGAATATTTTGGTGTGGATAACGTACCTTCTTTCGGGGGATCCCGACAGGAATAGTAAACAAATGCGATCGCTTACTTCGCACTACTCTATTACAGCCAAGTTGTTGGCGTTCCTGCAGCCACTGTAGAATGGGCTTTAGCAACAGCTCTTGTTTTTGACGCCGTTACCGATCCGTTAATCGGAAAATTTGGAAATCGGTCACCTGATTCAGTGCGGTCGAGAATGATACAGGTGGCTATACCTGTCTTGCCACTGACCGCTGGCTGGCCGTTTGCACTGGGCGCAATTGTGTTGAGAAATTTCTTGGCCGTCATTGGCAAAACCAAAATTCCGCTCATTCTTGTTCTACTCACCGTAGTCATCAATGCAGGTCTGAACGCGCTTTTAATATTCGGGTTGTACGGATTGCCAAAACTAGGATTGGTTGGCGCAGGTCTGGGGTCTGGCCACAAGCTCTTGGCTAAAACTTTAAAAGTCCCCGTACTTGATACGGGGTCCATACACTATTCCCATATACACTTTGGTCAACACCGTATGGGCCACGGGTCAAGCCCGAGGACTGGCGTGTGGAAGCCGTTAGTGCTTTAAGCTTTAGGCAGTTGTTTGACCCTGCTTTTATCCAGATAATGGGCAGCGGTAACATCAAGCGTGCCGTCTTTAAGTTCGATTAATAGCGGATTGCCTGTCGGAATTTCGTAAGTAGGGATGTCTGTGTCCGATACGTGAAATAAATGCTTCACCAGAGCGCGCAAGGAGTTGCCGTGTGCGGAAATGAGCAAGGTTTTGCCAGAGATGATTTTGGGTGCAATCTGCGCATCGAAATAAGGAATGACCCGCTCTAATGTCATTTTTAGACTTTCCCCGCCAGGTAAATCTTTGGGATTAAACCCAGCGTAGCGAGGGTCATTTGACGGGTGGTATTTATGACCCGGGCCAATAATTGGCGGCGGTACATCGAAACTACGACGCCAAATATGCACTTGCTTATCCCCGTGTTTATCACGGGTTTCTTGCTTGTTTAGGCCCGACAGACCGCCGTAATGCCGCTCGTTTAAATGCCAATCTTTGGTGACAGGAATATAGCATTGATCGAGCGCACGCAGGGACAGCCACAGGGTGCGAATGGCGCGGGTTTGGTATGATGTATAAGCTGCGTCAAAGCGAATACCCGCACCTGCAAGCAATTCACCGCCAAGCTTGGCTTCGGCAATACCTTTGTTCGTGAGGTCAACATCTACCCAGCCCGTAAAGCGGTTTTGTAGATTCCATTCGCTCTGCCCGTGACGGCACAAAACCAGTTGTGTCATGAAATTATTATCCTATTTCGGCTTGGTATATTTATGTAAAAACCGGTCAGTTTTGCGGCGCACTTTCGGATCAAACACACCGATCGTGTAATCGTCTTCAGGGTTGGCCAAAACATCACTTGTACCGCTCAGCACAAAGCCCGCACTTGTAGCGCGCGCCTGTATATGCGCAGGGTCAATGCGGTGGGTATCCCCGCCCGTAGTTTCAGGTGCGCCCGCAGCCGCCTTATGGTCAAGGGCAATAAAATGCCCGCCTGGTTTGAGGACACGGAAAATCTCAGCGTATGACTTACCCGGCACGCCAAGTGAATTTCCGTCTTGCGGAGTAAAGAATAATTCGTGTGGCCCTAAGACCCATGTCACAACATCGACGCTATTATCTGGCGCGTCCAGCGCGTCAAATAGGGTTTTTGACAGGCGTGTATTGGTGAGAGGTTTTAACCGTGCAGCCATAACTTCAGGCTTAAAAAACACATCAAAAGCGGCTGGGTTTTGCATAATAACCTTGCCATTTTCGCCAACAATGCGCGATATTAATTCCGTATAATACCCCCGCCCCGCTTCCATTTCGAGCACAGTCATACCAGGCGCAATTCCGCTAAATTTCAAAACCTCTGCGGCTTTGCGCAAGACGTCGTCTTCCTTGTCTTTTGCGGGACGATCAACATGAGAAATAGCCGCAATAACTGAGGCACTATTGTCAAAGCTTGCGTTTTTTGCACACCCACTCATCCACAAACTTGCGGTTATTACTGTTGTTAACATAAGGTTTTTTAATTGCATTTTACTCTCCTATTCAGCCCAAGCTTTAATGGGCTTCGTTCCAATTATGTGCTGCCTTGGCGTCTACCACCAAAGGGACGCTCAATTGAATAGCAGGGGCACATGCATTTTCCATAACAGGTTTGACGACGGCAATCAAATCCTGAGCACGGTTTTCCGGCACTTCAAAAATAAGCTCGTCGTGAACTTGCAGCAGCATGCGCGCACCCTCAATTTGAGCCGCCACTTTGGGCATAAACATCATAGCACGGCGCATGATGTCAGCGGCCCCCCCTTGGATGGGTGCATTGATGGCTTGGCGTTCAGCGAAACCTCGGGCTGGGCCTTTGTCATTTATGCCTCTAATGTGGCATTTGCGGCCCAGTAAGGTTTTTACGTATCCATGTTCGCGGGCCTCGTCTTTGGCCGCTTCCATATAGGATTTAATGCCCGGGAATTTTTTGAAATAACTGTCGATATAGTCTTTGGCTTCGCTGCGGCTAATGTCCAGATTATTCGCCAGCCCAAAAGCAGAAATACCGTAGATAATGCCAAAATTAATCGCTTTGGCGCGGCGGCGCACGGACGCGTCCATACCCTCAATCGGCACGCCAAACATTTCGCTGGCCGTCATAGCGTGGATATCCACACCGTCAGCAAAGGCTTGTTTCATAGCGGCGAGGTCGGCCACATGTGCGAGTACACGCAATTCAACTTGACTATAATCTGCGGCGACTAATATATGACCGGGTTCAGCGATAAAGGCTTCCCTGATCTTGCGGCCATCTTTGGTGCGGATCGGAATATTTTGCAAGTTTGGGTCAGATGATGACAGGCGCCCTGTGGTGGTGGACGCCAGTGAAAAACTGGTATGAACACGCCCCGTTCTTTGGTTGATTTGCAAAGGCAATGTATCCGTATAGGTGGACTTTAATTTGGCATAATGTCGCCAATCAAGCACCAATTTAGGCAGGGCATGGGTATCCGCCAAGCCTTCCAAAACACCGGCGCCCGTTTGCCACGCACCTGTCTTGGTTTTCTTGCCGCCTTGTAAACCCAAATCATCAAATAAGATTTCGCCGAGTTGTTTAGGGCTGGCCAGATTAAATGGGCGACCAACTATTTCGTGGGCTTGCGCCTCTAGCGCGCATTTCTTTTGTTCAAAATCTGCAGATAGTCTTGCCAATGCGCTGCGGTCAACTTTAATGCCTTCATTTTCCATAACCGCGACGACTTTCGCCATGCCCCGTTCCAGAGTTTCGTAAACCGTTGTTGCTTGCTGCTCTGCTAGTTTTGGCTTTAAAAATTTCCATAAACGCAATGTTACATCTGCGTCTTCTGCGGCGTAAGGCGTAGCAGTTTCAAGGTCGATTTGGTCAAACGTTTTTTGCGATTTCCCTGTGCCTACGACTTCTTTGAACGGAATAGGTTGATGACCAAAATGCATGTCTGAAAGCGCGTCCATGCCGTGCCGATGCAGGCCACATCCAAGGGCATATGAGATGAGCATAGTGTCGTCATAAGGCGCGGGGAAAAGGCTGTACCTTTGAAACACGCCCAAATCATATTTGAAATTTTGCCCGACTTTCAAGACAGCTTTGTCGTGCAGCATTGGTTTTAAAATATCCAAGGCGGCTTGCATAGGTATCTGGTCAGGTGCACCGCCGCCCAGCAAATCGCCTTCGCCCACATGCCCAAGCGGAATATAACAGGCTTCATTATCTGTCACGGCTAGACACACGCCGACAAGCTGTGCCGCCGCACTGTCCAGACTATCGGTTTCCAAATCAACCGCGCAAACACCTTCTTCAATGCACCTGCCTACCCAATGCTCTAGGCGTTCTAGCGTTTGCACGCATTCGTATTTGCTTTTGTCAAACACGGGCATATCGGGCGCGGCTTTAGGTGTTGCGTCGTCTTTGCGCAGACTATTTGTTTCCCCTTCGCCCATTGCCGTCATCACGCGGGTTGTTAGTGTGCGAAATGTCATACTCTCAAGGAACGCAAACAACACATTTCGGTCAGGGTCTTGCACGGTTAAATCTTCAAGCGGAATGTCCAAATCCATATCGCGTTTGAGGGTGACAAGCTCCCGCGATACAAGCGCCAAGTCTTTATTGGCAATCAGTTTTTCTCGCCGTGCGTTTTGTTTAATCTCGCCAGCCCGCCCCAATAATGTATCAAGGTCGCCGTATTCATTAATCAAAAGTGCCGCCGTCTTGATACCAATACCAGGCACACCCGGAACATTATCAACACTGTCCCCTGCCAAAGCCTGCACATCAATTACACGCTCTGGGCCAACGCCAAATTTCTCTCGCACTTCCTCTGGGCCAAATATTTTATTTTTCATGGTATCGACCATGCGAATATTACCACTGACCAATTGCATAAGGTCTTTATCGCTGGAAATAATGGTGACACGCGCACCTTTGGCTTCCGCTTGGTGGGCGTAGCTGGCAATAATATCGTCGGCTTCAAATCCTGGGGTTTCAATAGCCAGTGCGCCAAATGCGCGGGTGGCTTCTCGGACAAGCGGAAATTGCGGCACAAGGTCTTCGGGGGCTGGTGGGCGGTGAGCTTTGTATTGTTCGTAAATCTTGCTGCGAAAAGTTTTGCCCTTGGCATCAAAAATAACGGCGAAATGTGTGGGGCGGTCCTCACCCGTCTGTTCACGCAGGAGCTTAAATAGCATATTGGAAAAACCAGCCACGGCGCCGATCACCAAACCATCTGTGCGGCGGGTAAGGGCGGGCAGGGCATAATAAGCCCTAAAAATATAACCTGAACCATCAACCAGAACTACATGGGCATTTTTATCAATTTTATGTGTATCATTCATCACGTGAGTGTGCGCGCGGCAGAGATTGTAATCAAGAGGCATATATAAATATCGCCGTATTTTTGCCAAATTTTTAAGGCTTATGCTCTAAACATATACTTGCAGTAAACCAATCACAGATAAAGGAACACTTGTGCCACACACACACAACAAAACAGGCAGTGATCGGCACACAGCCCCAACGCTGAGTGAAGTGTTAGGGATTATTTCTCTCATGCTCATTGTTTTATTTATATTTATCTTTATCAGCCGCGCACATGCCCGTAAACAGGCCCAATACCGTCAACTCACGCGTATGCAAATAGAGCAACAAGCTTACCGCGCAATTTTAACTGAGATGAACACAGGTATGCGGCTCGCTCGGTGGGAAGATTTTTTACAACAATTCCCCAACGGTCAATACGACAGAGCCGTACGCGTACAGCATACGGTATTACAAACTCATGAAATGTATGCTTGGGCGAAATATTCTGATGCTGTGTATACAGTCCGCACGAACCCCCAAAAAAAATTGGCCGCATATGAGAGATATATTGCAAATTGGGGCACGCTTATTCGCACACAACAATTAGAAACCTTATCTACCGGTACGGACAATATATCGACGAAAAGCCTGTCGTTCAAAACAGAAAAGTCGATTTACCAAGGCGGTAAAAATGCAGGCTCTCTTGCAGGGGAACCCCATAAAACAACCATTTCGCCTCAGCAAGCCCCGCGCATCAGTATAAAAAAACCTCTCCAAAAAAATCGACTGGCCAATCGAGATATACGCGTAAAAACAGCGCGTAGGCCCATTTATCCACGCAAAGCAAAACGGCGGGGCATTAATGCAAAGGTAATATTAAGCCTCAATATTGATACGAAAGGACGCGTTACACATGTGAAGCTCGTTTCAGTAGAAGCCAAACGCTATCGGGGTGAATTTGTGCGCGCGGCCCGTCGTGCGGCCCGTCGTGCGCGGTTTTATCCAAAGATTCGCGGCAACAAGCCTGTAAAGCACAATAATTACCTGAGAACTTACACATTTGCAGCACAAAAATAGGTGCAATAAAATGGTTTTGTAAACCCTTCATTCACCACATTTCGTTACAAAGACATGAACTTTGAAGGAAACACGCATGTTTAAGCACTTGTCACGATCAATATTTGCAAAATTACCAATTATTACGGGCACATTTATAGGCCTCAGTTTAATGGCTAGTCTGCCTCTCACTGCAAGTGCCACAGATTTTGCCAATAATAATTATTCAGTGCAGATGAACAGAACACAAATTCTACGATTGCCAACTGCAGCAGCGACCGTTGTTGTCGGCAATCCAGATATTGCGGATATTTCCGTACACTCTGCTGACACACTGTTTATTATAGGACGTGGATATGGTCAAACCAATATCATTGCCCTAGACGCCTTAGGACAAACCATTCTAGATGCCAATATCATTGTAAATGCTCCAATATCCGCATCGAGCTTACGCATTGTGAACATTGGCAGCGGACAGAAAAGCTATAATTGCGCCCCCTATTGTTTACCCGCACCTATATTAGGTGACACACAAAATTTTATTGCCAAGTTTTCTGGCCACGCAGTTAACATCAGGGGCGGTGGTAGCGGCCCAGTGGCAAATCCGGGCAACACACCAGTTGGTCAATTGCAAAATGCGTTAAGCGCAACAAGCTCCAATCCTGTTTCTGGCCCGCCATCGTCACGTGGGCAAGCCAGAGAAGCAGGTCGCAATCAAAATCGGTAAAACACGGCAAACTTTCGCCAATAAATCCTCAGTTTGTTTGAAATTATTCAGAGTTTATTTACCACGCTACTTAGCGGATTTTTATATGTTATTTGCTATTATCCCCCCTCGTAATAGAACAGGGATAACATGCGTAAACTTTTTCAACGCTCAAATCAAAGTATTGCTAACAAGCAAGAGGTCACGCAAAAGCAAGCTGGCCCGTCCATTTTTACAGATGAAAATGGAGCAACGGCTATAGAATTTGCCATTCTTGGCATACCGTTTCTGGCACTTTTATTTGGCATTATCGAACTCGCCATGGTATTTTTTATCAGCTCCACCACCCAACACGCCCTTGAATCGACCGCCAGAGAAATCCGTACAGGTGAATTTCAAAGTGCTGGTGATAATTGGAGTACATTTAAAGATCAAGTCTGTACCGCTATGGCAGGTGTTGGCAATTGTGACAATTTGCGCATTGACGTTGTGTCTTCAGGAACGGGGAAATTTTCAAATTTGGTCCTGCCTGTATCGCCGACCCCAACGGTTTGCACAGGGTCAGCTCAAGAAATAATAGACTGTGAAGAAGCCGCCGCAGCAGCTCCACCCGTCATGCCAACAAGCACATATACCTCGACCTCAGGTACAGATATTGTGATCGTCCGTGTTCAATATGTTCACACATTAGCCGTTCCTTCTACCCTTACCAAACTTTCTAATGCGCCTGGAAACACACGCATTATTACCCATACAACCGTGTTTAAAAATGAACCGTTTTAACGAGTAGTGTGGAAAATATGAAAGATGTTATGATGAAAATATTTAGAAAACCCAATGTGTGCACACGTTTTCTCAAAGATAAGGCAGGCACGGCGGCTATTGAATTTGCCTTTGTCGCCCCGGTTATGATTATTACATATTTTGGCCTAGCTGAAGTTTCCATGCTGGTTGCAACTGACCGTGATATATCGCACGCAACTTCGGTTACAGCTGACCTCAGCACACAAACTACAAGCATGAACGGTGATGATATTGAAGATATTTTTAATGCGGCATTCGCCGTGATGGGTTTGACATATACGCAAGCTTCTGATGTGACCATTGATATCGTTAGCTTTGAGTTGGACGGCGGGGGCGCAGTGACAGAGGTTGGGTATGCAAAGCTTGGGACGGGATTTCCGAGCCATTATACTCCCCCTGTAGGCTTTAGTGCGTCACTTCTCAACCAAACATCGGGGCTTTTGGTAACGCGCATTGAATATAATTATTCATCACCTAGCGGTCTCAGCACATATGTGCAAACACCAACATTGTCCGAAACCTTTATGCTGAAACCTCGAAAATCAGCCAGCATTCCTTTTAGTGACGGCGGGGGGTCAACGGTGACCTGCACATTGACAAATGTTAGCGGATTGCCTCGCGCCTCTTGTTAATCGCCGCGTGCGCGCAAATTTATTATTTTTTATAATGCATTTCTAACCCAGCCAGATGTTCTGATGTTAAGCCCAGCACAGTTTTAGCATATGTGTGAACATCTCCTATTTTGTCCAAAGAGGCTTGCAAAAACTCTGGATATACGCCAAAAAATGGCTCTAGCGCGTCTGGATTATAGGGACGGCCATAACGCTCTTTCATCTTCTCTGCAGCCATATGTTTTATCGCATTAAAATCAACGGCTTGGCGTGTTCGTAAATAATCTTCCATAACATCATCCAAACAGACGCCCAAAAGCATGAGCACAATGGCTGCAAATGTACCCGTGCGGTCTTTACCAGCCGCGCAATGTACATAAACCGCGCCGCCGCTAACAGACATATGCTTTAAGGCACGCGATGCAAGTTCGCTAAAGGCTGGATAATGTGGCCTTTCTCCGTAGGAGGCCAGCATATAGTTTTGGGCATCATTTGCAGAATTTAAATCGTTTAATATAAAGGACTCGTGGGGAGCCAACCCATCTTCATTCGGAGGTTCGTTTTGCTTTAATAATTCCAATATTTCTGGGTTAAATTTTTCACCGAATCGACTGGGTTGACGTACCCGCTCAGGGTGATAGCGAAAATCAATGACAAGGTTTATCCCAAAATTGAAAAATTTAACCCTGTCAGCCAATGAAGTTTTACTGAGTTGAGCGCCACGGTATAATTCACCCAAGGGAATGTGACCTTGGCCTTCAGTTACGGCTTGCCCACCAAAATCACGGACATTGAGCACATTATCAAAATTTATTATACTGCCCATAATCTACCAATGTTATACGGTTTGGCAAAATTTAACCGTCTGTTGCATTTGGGCTATTTGTCACTTTAGATGTACTGAACTTTTCAAACATACCCCAAACACCGTCGTCGCCGTGCCATTCGCCTTGGCTAGCACCCTTGGAATATTCGGTTGCGCGGGCTTCAAAAAAGTTTGCATGCTCAACGCCGTTTAGAATTTCAGTGAGCCAGGGCAAGGGGTGTTTTTCAACGCCGTATACAGGCGGTAGGTCAAGTTGGCCAAGTCGCCAATCTGCTATATAGCGAATATAAGATTTAATATCTTGTGCCGTCATGCCTTCTACTGGGCCCATTTCAAATGCAAGGTCAATAAATTTGTCCTCGTGGCTAACAACAGTTTTTGCACAATCAATAATATCATCTTTTACCGATTGTGTAACGCACCCTGTTTCTGCCGCGAATGTGTGAAACAATTTTATCATCCCTTCGCAATGTAAGCTTTCATCGCGGATTGACCATGTGACAATTTGTCCCATGCCTTTCATTTTGTTGAGGCGCGGAAAATTCATCAACATGGCAAAGCTGGCAAACAGTTGTAAGCCTTCCGTAAACCCACCAAACATAGCCAAAGACCGCGCAATATCTTCATGGGTATCCGTGCCAAATTCTTGCATATAATTGTGCTTGGCCGCCATAGCTTCATATTCCATAAAGGCGGAAAACTCGGATTCTGGCATGCCAATTGTTTCAATCAATAAGGCATAGGCTGCGATGTGCACGGTTTCCATATTGGAAAAAGCAGCGATCATCATCTTCAGCTCAGTCGGCTTAAAGATGCGCGCATAATGCTCCATATAATTATCGTTAACTTCAATATCGCCTTGAGTAAAAAACCGAAAAATCTGGGTCAGGAGATTACGCTCACTGGCGGACAGTTTGGTCGCCCAATCCTTGCAATCCTCGCCTAACGGGATTTCTTCTGGCATCCAGTGCACTTGTTGCTGTTTTTGCCAAAAATCAAACGCCCACGGATAGCGAAATGGTTTGTAACCGATCGACGGGGTTAGAAGCCCAGGTTTTTGTATGCCTGTAAGTATTGAACTTGCCATTTTCTTTTTTCCTAGCTCATGTCCGCGCATATTGCGTGGCAATCCCATATCTTGTGTTTGTGAATCACCTAATACCATATCTTGTATGAATTTTGACGCAAGTGCAGGCGATAAACTTTTTTCCCAAAACTGTGAATAATTACCAATACCTTAGCCGCCGCCGAAACAATATGTCCAATTGCCCATCATTGCTTTATCAAAGCACAAAAGCTAAGGTTAAAATTCGTAATTTTAGGGCAAGGGCATGACCAAACTTCTCAAGTTTCTTTCGCGCACACCCGTGCTGATTACCAGTTTTATTATCATCATGATTGTGGGTTTTTGCTTTAGTCTTTTTGAGCCACACATTGGCGGCCCGTTACTTGACATGCAAATGAACGGTGCAGACGCTATAAACCGCTTAAACGAAATGAATCCATACCACCGTAAAATGCATATCATAATTACAGCCACACTTGATAGCATATACCCACTGGCTAATTTTAGCTTTTTTGCAGGACTTTCCACAAGGCTAGCAGGGGCACGGCGAAAGTTTGCAATCATACCCGCATGTATTTATGTGACCGCAGACTTTGTCGAAAACGCTGTGCAAATACTCGCGCTTAGAGGATCAGTAAACCTGCTCAGTTTAAAAGATTTTATTACGCCCATTAAATTTTATGCATTTGGCAGTGCGGCAATCATCGTGATTTTGTTAGTCATCATCACTTTCATAAAGTGGATTGCAAAACGTGAGAAACCTAACCCTTCAAGGTGAGAGGGTTTTATTGTGACAAACCGATACATGTATGAGGTAGAATATGACGCGCATATGTGCGGGCATATTGACTATTATAGCTGCCCGTATTATTCAATGTAAGTGTAAGTGGTCGTGCGCACACAATACGCACAGCCATCAACGCATTATTGAGGAGGTTAATGATGAAATTATTTTTAACTCTGAGCATAGGGTTTATGCTCATATCGCCAACAACAGGCTTTGCGGCAGATCGTGATGGACAAAAAAATCATGAACACATACCGCTTTCGCAAGCCGTCCCAGGGAGTGACCTTGTTACCGTCTTGCCAGGTGAAGTTATTGTTTTGGTCAAAGGCATTGTTTGCTCTTTTTGTTCGCAAGGTATTCAAAAGAAGCTTTCAAAATTATCCTATATCGACCACAGTAAATATAATAATGGCTCTGTGGTTGATATTGAAACCCAGCAGATTACCATTGCTGTCAAGCCTAGCGAGACATTTGATTTGAAAGCAACCTATAAATCAATCCGCAAAGGTGGATATGTGCCTGTAAAAACCTATGTAGGCAACACAGGCGGCACTCTGATTTACAATGCAGAAGGATTGCAATGTACCGACACTATTATGTGCTAATTGCTTGCATACTCGGGGTAAATTGTGAAGCAAATGCTCATCAACCTGTTATGGATATGGCCCCAAGATGGGCAGATGGTTACGGCATCCAACTTCGTTATGAACAATATGGCTCTGGTAAACTCTTAAGGGGTAATGCTAAAATTGCTAACCCTTTAGGTCTGAACCGCTATGTCAAAAAAACATGGCTGGAAGGTGTATATACCTTTGATAAATCTCTTCGGATCACTGCCAAAATACCCTATATTCGGCAAAGTAGGATTACCAATATCAATGGAGTTGCAACGTCTCAAAATAATAATGGTATTGGTGATTTGATTATTGGCGTGCCCGTAAAAAAATATTATAACAATGACAAAAGTACGGCTAACCTATCTTTCACCCCGTCTTTACGTATTCCAACAGGAAATACCTCTGGAGCATTCCCCATCAGTGACGGCAGTTGGGATATGGGGTTAAGTTTGTCTTATAGCAAAAGTACGTCAAAGTTTTACCAACTATATGACGTGTTTTATTGGAAGAATACCAAGGGGAAAAACGGTCTTCACGAGGGCAATGAATTGGGGCTTGATGTTAATCTTGGTTATCATCCCTATCATGACAATTTGACCAATACGGGTATTTTTGTCATGTGGGATATTACTGCCAGACATCACGGAAAACCAGACGCGGCCATACTTACAACCGCTTCTGGTGGCGACAGTCTGCGCACTGGCCCCGTCTTGGTTGGGTATCGCAATAGCATTATGGTACGTGCAGAATATAAATACCCTGTCTATGAAAACAAACAAACCATAGGCCTGTCACGTGGGCACGAATTTACTTTCGGCATAGGCGTTACCTTCTAATGGCGACGGGAAAACCACGGAAATGGGGCGTATTGATCCTCTTTGCCTCAACCACCACATTGATTTGCTGTGCACTGCCAATTGTGTTGGTGAGCATTGGCCTTGGATCTGTTGTTGCCTCTATCTACGGAGAACACCTGCCTTTTCTCCGTTGGTTTGGCCTGCATGACCATTTTGTCTTTGGCATAACTTCTCTTATTTTATGTGTAGGGGCATGGACATTATTTCGCCCTGGCAGAATGTGTCCCACCGACCCTGAACTGGCTAAAGCTTGCAATACTGCACATATATGGAACGTTCGGTTTTTAAAAGCAGCCGTATTGATTTGGTGTGTTGGCGCGTTCGCAACATTCATTATGCCGCTATTTTAATAGGGACGTTTAGATAAGCGCCTGTTCCCAATTTAGGATTAGCGCTTCCAGGTAATCGACAGAGCGGCAGCGTCTTCATTATAGCTATAATTTTCTGCCCGCGCATTGCGTTTAAAATAGGTAAGGGCAAGGTCTGCGCTGCCAAGGCGGTAGCCTAAACCAGCCTGTGCATCACCAACAATGATTCTGTTTTGTAAGTGAAATGCCCCCTTGGTCAAACGGCGTATTGAATTTGGTGTATATGTAACGGCTTCTGCGTCTGCCCCTGCAAAGAAATACCATGTGTTGGATTTCATTTCAGAGCCTTCACGTAAATTATCGCCAATACGTACAATGGCGCCCACGAGCGCACTTTTGCTTTCTTCGTTAAACTGAATGCCCGCACGCGGGGTTAGCTGTAAATTAAATCCGTTCATTTTGCCGTGAGTGAGTGTTGGTGCATAATCCACATCAATACGCCGCGTTTCATTTGCGCGGCATTCTTCAACCGTACCAAGACAAAGCCTTTGCCCCATATCAAGTTTAAAAACCGATTCATTAGGGTTGTCCAGTGTTGGTAAATCAAACAGTGCTCCGCGCAGAGACGCACTTAGGTTGACCGCATTATCATGGGTTTGCGGTGCGGCTTCTACGTGCCCGCTTTGCGAGCGGATATCCCCGATATTGAGCAAATCTGCTGTCGTGATGCTGTCAATAGCCTGCCCCTGTCCGTCTTCTTGGTAAAAAGCATCTCTTGTCGCGCTTTTGCTGTCTTTATATAAAACCCAAGAACTTGCCGCGCTTAGCCCCGTGCTTTGGGTTAATGTGCGCGTATTCCAGCGATTACGGCTGATAGCTTTGTTGTCTTTGTGTAGGGGGTTCACTATTTTTGCAACGGGCGCAGATAATTCCACGGGCTGCAAGTTTTTTGGCAAAGTGTTTTTATCTAGATCTCGCACATCTACAGTGCCAGATACGGGTATATCAGGATTGTTTTGGGTATGATTTGGAGATTGAGATGCCGTTTGCGCGGCGGCATTTATATTTATAACGGGCATCATGCAAATAACCGTGCAGGCAAGAGCAGCGAAACTAGTTTTGCCAACCAGTTTACGGCTTTTGATCGCAACGGATTTCACATTTATTGCCATATTACTCCAAATTGATACAGACTTTTACAATTGTGCCTGACAATTCAGGCAAAATATAGGCCAAATCTCTTATACCTTGCATTAATGAGTGGTAATGATGTGTTTTTACAACACTCAAAGTTGTGCAAAGCACACAATAGCATATTCTATACATTATATACAGAAAATGTGTGAATAAATTGGTACTATATATGTATTAATTTATATGTGTCATCAATATGCCACATATAAAAGCGACAATATGGCGGCTTTGTCGTGAATTTTGCCTCCAAGATGGTTGTTCAATGTTTTACTGACAGGCAATACACTCATCATAATTGGTCGGCGCGGCGTCTTGCATGGCTTTTTCCATATCGTTTGCAGGTGTATCTTTTCCTGCAAATGCGGCCCGTTGCACGGATTTAGAGCGGCAATAATACAAGGATTTCACGCCTTGTTCCCACGCTGTCCAGTGCAACATATGCAAGTCCCATTTATTCACATCGCCAGGAATGAAAATATTGAGGGACTGTGCTTGGCAAATTAACGGTGCACGGTCAGCGGCCAGTTCAATAATCCAACGCTGATCGAGTTCAAAAGCCGTACGGTACACCGCTTTTTCATCTTCGCTGAGCTCATCTAAATGCGCCACAGAGCCCTCGTGCTCTAGAATACTTTCCCAGATATCGGGGGTGTTACATCCTTTTTCTTCTAGTAAAATTTCGAGTTGCTGGTTGCGAACAGTAAAGGAACCTGACAAGGTTTTATGGGTGTAAATATTGGCAGGGATTGGTTCAATGCCCGCAGACGTTCCGCCGCATATAATTGAAATAGAGGCGGTTGGCGCCACCGCCATTTTGTGAGAAAAACGTGCCATCATGCCCGCATCTTCTGCGTCTGGGCAGGCGCCGCGTTCATGGGCGAGTTTCACGCTGGCCGCGTCCGCACCTTTGCGGATATGTTTAAAGAGTTGCTTGTTCATCACCTTGGCCATAGCACTTTCAAAGGCAATACCCTTGGCTTGCAACATGGAATGAAAACCCATAAGACCCAAACCGACCGAGCGTTCACGCATGGCTGAATACACAGCGTCTGCCATTTTTTCAGGCGCATTGTCGATGTAATCTTGCAAGACATTGTCGAGGAAGCGCATGATATCTTCGATGAAGCCGTCAACATTTTTCCATTCGTCAAATTTTTCCGCATTCACCGACGACAAACAACAAACTGCTGTGCGCTGCCTGCCGTATTTATCTTTGCCTGTGGCCAGCATAATTTCAGCACATAGGTTTGATTGTTGCACGCGCAGGCCTTGTTCTTTTTGGTGGCTTGCCAGAGCTTCATTGACCGTATCAGAGAACACCATATATGGCTCACCCGTTTGCAAGCGCATTTCCAAAATTTTCTGCCATAATTTACGGGCATCAATCATTTTGATAATTTCATTGGTTTTGGGCGACCGCAGACCAAATTCTTTGCCGTCGCGCACCGCATGCATAAATTCATCGGAAATATTCAGGCCATGATGCAGGTTCAAACTCTTACGGTTAAAATCACCGCTCGGTTTGCGAATTTCCAAAAATTCTTCGATTTCCGGGTGATGAATATCCAGATATACGGCAGCAGAACCCCGCCGTAAACTGCCTTGGGAAATGGCCAGTGTTAAGCTGTCCATAACGCGGATAAACGGAATAATCCCAGAGGTTTCGCCAGCCCGTCCAATTTTTTCACCAATAGAGCGTACATTGCCCCAATAGGTTCCAATGCCGCCGCCGCTAGACGCCAACCAAACATTTTCTGTCCAGCAATTGACAATGCTATCAAGACTATCGTCAACAGCATTTAAGAAACACGAAATAGGCAGGCCACGTTTGGCGCCGCCATTGGACAATACAGGCGTGGCGGGCATGAACCAAAGCTTGGACATATAATCATACAACCGCTGCGCATGTGCTGGGTCATCCCCGTAAGCTTCGGAGACACGGGCAAACATGCCCTGATAATTTTCTTCAGGTAAAAGATAACGGTCAACCAAGGTGGTTTTGCCAAAATCAGTTAAGAGATCGTCGCGGGAACGGTCAATTTTTACGCGGTCCACCAATTGCAACGCGCTCGCTATCCCTTGTTGGGTGTCCGCAGGGGTATGGCTCAATTGGTCAGATTGTATGTCCTCACTTTGTATGTCTTCACTTTTTATGTCCTCACTTTGTATGTCCTCACTGGGCATGTCTTCAGCTCTTAAGTTTTCTGCTAATGCCAGTGTTGATTGTTCGGACATGTATCCCCCTTATTTTGGTCTGCCGTTCACATAAACGACACGCATTGATCTATTTTTTAAGCGACAAAGCCCCCATGCAGAGATTGGCATATTCGCGCGCAATGTCTGTCATCACTCTGTCAAAGATTGGAGAACCTGTAGGTCTTCACACTACATATAGTGTTCAAATCTAACGCTTCGTCAATACCTTGTGTATCAATAGTGCAAATATTATTGTTAATAACCCGTTAAAAAATAGGGTTAATGCAATGCTAAACTTAAAAAACCGTGGTTTTCTAAGGACTTGCGCGAAAAATGAATCGTTATTTTTTATACAAAAAAAAATGATGAAATGTATGCAAAATTCAGGATTAGAAATAGTCTAATTCTAAAGCCTAGATTACACCCGTATGAAATTGTGTTTTTTTCTGTAATAAAGCATATTTCACGCAAAGCGGGCATTTTAGAACGAAACAGCTTAAAGAATCAAATCACCGCACTGCCAAACAGTCTAACCTTTCAACAGTCTGACTTCGTGCTGTGGTAATGGCATGGAAATACCGCGCTTCTTTAAGGTGCGCCAGACAATGAAGTTTAGGTCAGAGGTGAATTTATTCTCGCCGTCATCAATCCCGTCCGCCCAGAACTCGATGGCAAATTTAATGCCGCTTTCGCCAAATTCCCGAAGCTCCAAATCAGGCTCTTCAGGTTCTTGCAAGACTTTGGGGTGTTTGGAAACGGCGGGAATGAGAATGCCCTCAAGTTGGTCAATATCCGTATCGTAACCAACACTGAAATACACCTCATAGCGTTGGCGTGGGTCTTTGTGGGTCCAGTTTTCATAAGCTTCTTCGATAAAGCTGACATTGGGAACCATGATATCTTTCCCGTCTGTAGTCTCAATGGTGGCTGAGCGCATATTAAGCGTATCCACATAACCTTCCCGCCCATCAGGTAGCACCACATAATCTCCAATTTTCAAAGACCGGTCGAGCAGCAAAATCATGCCCGATACAAAATTGGCCGCAATCGGTTGCAGACCAAGACCAATGCCAAGCATCAACGGTGCACCGAGCATAAGCAGCGAGGTAAATGGAATCCCTGCTATGCCCATCAACACAATGAGCAGGGCCATAAACACAACCATTTCGAAAATTTTCGAAAACACTTCTTTGGTAGCCACATCGAGACTGTCTTGGGAGCGGATGGCAGCCTTGCCTTTAGAATTAGAAATTCCGCCTATCCAAAACAAAATTCCGCCAAACACAAGTAAGTTAGCAATCGTCCATGCAGGAATGGAAATATTACCAAGTTGCAGCTTAGCGTCTTCCATCATAAATTTTTGAAAACCCTCATACCAACCAAAAGCCTTTAGAACGGCTAAGGGGATGGCCAACCAAATCACCAGTTTTTGCACCAGCGGATGTTTGATAAATTGTTTGATGATCTTATAAAGTAAAAATGCAATGGCTAGGCCTTGGGCAATACGCACAAGCCAGTCTTGCCCAAGCATTTCCACACCCATAAGCACAGGCGAGGCAACAGCATAGAGTGCCACGATAAAAGCAGGGAAAATTAAATTACGAACTTGGTAGGCAATCATGCGGATTTTAAGGAGCTTACCAGTTTTGGGCTCTTCTCTAAAAAACACCAGCCGTTTCTTGACCATACCCGTAAATATTTTGGCCAAAAACACGGCCAACACCACCACGGCGACTTGGGCCAAGAACGGCGGGCTTTGTAGCCAGTCCAGTATTTGTTGCCCCCACGCCAAAAGCTTAGCCTGCACTGCACTTAAATCTGGCATAAATCCCCCATTGTTTATAAGGGCTATACTGGTTTCAATGAGAGATGTAAATATATAGCTATTTTCTATCAACGCCCACAACTGGGGTGACAAAGAAAGAGAATAAAGCAACCCTTACAAACCAACTCAGTCCTCGGATCAAGTCCGGGGACTATAGTTGATTTGTTATGTAAAGTTAGGACGACCCCGATCCTCTTAAATATCTAAGCGTCCTCTTTCGGCTTGGGTGCTGGCAATCCTTTGCCGCGTTTTTTACCTTCGATTTTGAGCTGTTCAGGCTTTAGAATTGTGAATTTAAGCGTGTCCTTTTTGCGGTCTACGCCAATTTTTACCAGCCCACCTTTTTTGAGCTTGCCAAAGAGAATTTCGTCAGCCAGCGGTTTTTTGATATGCTCTTGAATGGTGCGAGACAGAGGCCGTGCGCCGTAGCGTTTATCATAGCCTTTATCGGCCAGCCACTGGGTGGCGATTTTAGACAATTCAAACAAGATTTTACGGTCTGACAATTGCGCTTCTAACTGGATGATGAATTTATCCACCACTTTAGAGATAGAGGCTTTGTCAAGCGCACCAAATTTTACGGTGGCGTCCAAACGGTTTCTAAATTCGGGAGTAAACAGACGTTTGATAGCTTTTTCGCCTTCGTCGTTTTCGCCCTCCGTGCGGCCAAATCCAATTTCAGTTTTATCAGCATCCGCCGCCCCTGCATTGGTGGTCATAATAAGAATGACATTGCGAAAATCTACGGCGCGGCCATTGCTATCGGTCAGCGTACCATTGTCCATGACTTGCAGTAAAATATTATACACATCGGGATGGGCTTTTTCAATTTCGTCCAAGAGCAAAATGGAATGAGGGAATTGATTAACTTGGTCGGTCAGAAGTCCGCCGTTATCATAGCCCACATAACCTGGAGGCGCGCCCAAAAGCCGCGACACCGTATGGCGTTCCATATATTCACTCATATCAAAGCGCAGGAGTTCAAGCCCCAAAGCTTCGGCCAACTGCTTGGCCACTTCGGTTTTTCCCACACCCGTCGGGCCAGAAAATAGATAAGAGCCAATAGGTTTATGCGGTTCGCGCAGGCCTGCTCGGGCAAGCTTAACCGCACTGCTGACTTTTTCAATGGCCGCGTCCTGCCCAAACACAACACGTTTCAAATCATCATTTAAGGATTTTAAAACCTTGGTATCATCTCTTGATACGGTCTTGGTGGGAATGCGGGCGATTTTGGAAATCACCATTTCAATGTCTTTAATGCCAACCGTTTTCTTGGCTGCTTTTTTGCCCTTTTTAAGGGGTAATAATTTTTGGTACGCCCCCGCCTCGTCAATCACGTCGATCGCTTTGTCAGGCAGTTTACGGTCGGTAATATGGCGCACGGCAAGATCAACCGCGCTCTCGATTGCTTCGCTCGTATAGCGTACATTGTGAAAATCTTCAAAATAAGACTTAAGGCCTTTGAGAATTTTAACCGTATCTGCGGGGGACGGCTCGGACACATCAACTTTTAAAAACCGACGAGCGAGCGCCCTGTCTTTTTCAAAATGCTGGCGATATTCCTTATAAGTCGTCGAACCCATGCAAGACAGTTTCCCAGATTGCAGAGCAGGTTTGAGCAGGTTTGAGGCGTCCATGGCCCCGCCGCTGGTCGCGCCTGCACCAATAATGGTGTGGATTTCGTCAATGAACAAAATCGCGTCGTCCATGTCCATAAGTTGCTTCATGACAGATTTGAGCCGCTCTTCAAAATCACCACGGTAGCGCGTACCCGCCAACAGCGCGCCCATATCAAGCGCATAGATAACTGAATTTTTAAGCGCGTCAGGCGTATTACCGTTAACGATTTGCCGCGCAATGCCTTCCGCGATTGCCGTTTTACCCACCCCAGGGTCGCCAACCAAAAGCGGATTGTTTTTACGGCGGCGTGCTAAAATTTGAATGCAACGCGCCACTTCTTCTTCGCGGCCTATGAGCGGATCAATACCGCCTTCTTTGGCCTTTTCGTTTAAATTGACGCAATAAGCTTCCAACGGGTCTTCAGACTTTTTACCAGCTTCGTCATTTTCAACGTCCCCCTGCCCTAATATGGGGCGTGTTGCAGGGGCATCTCCATTTTTAGAAATACCGTGAGAAATATAATTGACCGCATCATAACGGGTCATATCGCGTTCTTGTAAGAAATATACCGCGTGACTTTCCCGCTCTGAAAACAAAGCAATCAGCGCATTTGCCCCTGTCACTTCTTCGCGGCCAGAGCTTTGCACATGAATAACGGCCCGTTGAATGACACGGTGAAAACCAGCTGTTGGCCGCGCCTCTTCAAAATCTTCCACAATCAGTGAAGCCAAATCCTCATCCAAATAACGGGTGAGGTCAGCCCGCAGGCTTTCAATTTCAAGATCGCAAGCAATCATGACCGCTTGCGCGTCTTTATCGTCAACTAAAGCCAGCAAAAGATGCTCCAGCGTCGCCAGTTCGTGCTTGCGCTCACTGGCAAGCGTCAGAGCTTGGTGTATGGTTTCTTCTAATACGGGTGAAAATGAAGCCATTTTTTGTCCTAATTTCTATCTCGGTAGTCTTCTTATTAATGTGGGCGCGGCCTTATGCTTTTTCAAGTGTGCATTTTAAAGGGTGTTGCCCGCGTTTGGCAGCGTCCATCACTTGCCCAACCTTTGTTTCTGCCACTTCAAAGGTATATATCCCGCACACACCGACCCCTTTTTGGTGCACTGCCAGCATAATTTTTGTCGCTTCCTCTTGGGAGCGTTTAAAAATGCCCATCAAGATACTGACAACAAATTCCATCGGTGTATAATCATCATTAAGCAAAAGGACTTTATATTGAGATGGTTTTTTTGTCTTAGGCCGCGTTTTTGTCGCCACCCCGCGCTCGGTATCATTGTCTCTGTCTGGGTCGTTATTGCCCATTGAAATATCCAACCACTTTGTGTCATTCCAGCGGACGCTGGAATCTCGCCCATTTTGACAAGCCACAGAGTCTGACACCAGATTCCAGCTTGCGCTGGAATGACAATTTTGGTTATGCTTTTTAATGTTCATTCCTCTAAGATAGGGGGTTTTGACAAAGTTAAAAGCTTAATTTGCTGTAATTTATGAATGTCTGTTAACCATTTTGTAAAGTGCGGCATTTACCCCGTCCCTATGTTGCAAATTTTACACCGATTCTTACTGATTATGTGCGCCGCCTGCGTGGGTGTTACTGCTGGTCAGACCGCATCTGCAAAACCCAATAAATATGCCTCCATTATTATTGACTCGGATAGCCTTGAAATTCTCCACGCCCGTAAAATTGATGATGCCCGCTACCCTGCGTCCTTAACAAAAATGATGACATTATATCTCACATTTGACGCGCTAGAAATGGGTGTACTGACCTTAAATGAATCCATGCATGTGTCGCGCAATGCCGCCCGCACACTGCCTGTAAAGCTCGGTTTAAAAGCGGGCAGAACCATTAGCGTCAAGCAAGCCATACTTGCACTCACCGTGCGCTCTGCCAATGATGTTGCCATTGTACTGGCCGAGCGCTTGGGCGGTTCAGTCGACGAATTTGCCGTGCAGATGAACACCAAAGCCAAAGCTCTTGGCATGAAAGCCACTGTATTTAAAAACCCGCACGGTCTGCCAGATAGCGCGCAAGTGACCACTGCAAGGGACATGGCAAAATTGGCGCAAGCATTGCTTAAAAACCATAGAAAATACTATCCGTATTTCTCGGCCCGCACCTTCACCTATCAAGGGCGCACCTATAAAAACCACAACACTTTACTGGGTAAAGTGGAGGGTGTGGACGGGTTTAAAACTGGGTTTACCAATGGTTCGGGTTATAATCTTGTTTTGTCGGCGCGGCGGGACGGCCACAGAATTATCGCCGTGGTGCTCGGCGGGGCTAGCGGCAAATCTCGCGACCGCCATATGAGCGACCTTATTGAGCGGGGGTTTGACGTGGTGAAACGCAAGCAAAGCAACCAAATTATTTATACGGTACGCAAAACGGAACCTGTACCAAACTCCCAGAAAAATCATGTCATCCGCGCTGTTCACACCGTAGCGACACAACACAATTGGGCCGTACAAATCGGGGCGTTTTCAACGGCTAAATTGGCGCAAAACGCGGTGCAAAATACGCAAGCAGACAGCGCACTTAACCTCGCCAATAGCGCAGAGCAAATCATACCTCTGATCCGCGCAAATGGGAATATATACCGCGCACGCTTAACAGGATTAAGCCACAAAAAAGCAAATCTTGTCTGCAAAACACTTGCGGCCCGCGCCCATTCCTGTTTAGTGGTAGCTCCTTCGTAAGTGAGAGCCCATGTCGTAAGTGAGAGCCCATGTCAACGCCAGTTTTGATACATCGTTCCGAGCGCAGATTACGCGCCCAAATCAAATCATGGCGCACGCAAGGTCATACCATCGGATTCGTGCCAACAATGGGCGCGCTGCATGCGGGTCATTTGTCTTTAATCGCCAAAGCTAAAAAACACGCCGATAAAATCGTCGCCAGTATTTATATCAATCCAACTCAATTTGCCAAAGGCGAGGATTTGGGTAGCTATCCACGCACGGAAAAAAAAGACGCGCGCATGTTGCACGCGGCAGGATGCGATCTGGTCTATATTCCAAAGGGAAGCCTATACGGGAAACACCATGCCACAAGCTTGCATGTGGGCGGAGCAGCTCTTGGTCTTGAGACCGATTACCGTCCGCATTTTTTTGGCGGGGTCGCCTTGATCGTCACCAAACTCCTTAACCGTGTGCAACCTGATATCGCCGTATTTGGCGAAAAAGACTATCAACAACTTTTGACCATTCGCCGCATTACGGCTGATCTGGACATTCCCGTAAAAATCATTGGCGCACCTATTGTGCGCGAAAGAGACGGACTGGCCATGTCCTCGCGCAATCAGTATTTCGACGTAGGTGGGCGCAAGATTGCGGAGCAGCTCAATGTCATTATGAAAGCCTGCGCCAAAAATATCAAAGCGGGCGGCGATATTGCTCATGCTACGAACACAGCCATAGACGCTTTGCTGACCGCTGGGTTTACCAGTGTCGATTATGTCAGTGTCGCCGATGCCAAAACCCTGCACATCCTGCCCCATACACTTAGCAATAATCCCGCAAGGCTGCTGATTGCCGCCACCTGTAAAGGGGTTCGCCTGATTGATAATTGTAAAATATAATGGGCACGCATAACCATTATATTATTTTTTAGGGGCAATTCCGCCTTCACCCACAACAACGAACGGCGCCCAAATAGAAGGATGGGCAAGACTGTCATCTGAGGTATCGTTCATGAGCAATACCATTGATCGGCGCAAGGCTTCAGCGCGACCCATCGCAGGATTGTTTTTTTGTAGGCCAATAGCACCCGTCGTCAGGCGCGCCGCCGCGTCGTCGCGCACAGGCCAATGGGATACCAACATGGCTTTGGCCCCCGCATAGAAAAACGCACGGGCCAATCCTGATAATCCGTCCGCCCCTGGCGCGTCGCTCGCCGCCGTATTACAGGCAGATAAAATCACCCAATCTGCATTCAAATTAAGTTGCGCGGCCTCCGATGCTGTCAACAAACCATCATCAATGGGCGTAGCTTGCACAGGCGGTGTTAGCACAAGCGCAGGCTCTGCAAGGCCGTTCATTTCGCCAGACATCAGCCCGTGTGTAGCAAAGACCACAACTCGTTTTTGTGAAAGATCAATTTGTTTCACATTGGTTTCTGTAGCGCGTGCGCCAAGAAAAATGGATTTTTTTGCGCGCCTTGTTTTCAAAGCTTTGGCAAGCAAGCGTACTTCATTTGCCGTTTGCGGCAAAGGTGATAAAGTTCGCAATGCCTCCACATCCGCCGTCCCGCCCCTGAAATAAGCCCCCGCCCCGCGGTTGGCACGCTCCCGCGCGCCCGCGTCTTTCGGGCCCGTTAATATTGGGTCACCAAAGCCTGCAAATGGCTCACGCCCGCGTCCTTCTTTGGCCAGCAAACGCAGCGCTTTCAAAGACGCTACCGACGGCAGCGTTGTCAGAGCTTGTTGTGTTCCCCACCAAGATGTTGCTCGCAGTGCGTCCGCGTCCGCGTCATCACCTTCAGGTGGCTGCGTGACCAACACCCCAAGCGGAATAGAATTCAGTGCGCCAGACGGAACAATAAATACATGTTTTTTATCCGCAATAAGCTCTGCAACATTCCCTAATAAGGATTTGTATATCATGTGCGCCATGTTGCGCGGAAAAGTCTCGTCAGGGTCTTCGAGAGATATGCGAAGCACCCGCACAGCTTCGGACATTTCAGAGGCGTCAATTTTTGTATAGGCCCATTTCACCTCAGTTTTTGTTACAGTAAAAATTATCGTACCGTGTTCACCAGCCAAAAACATTATGAGGGCTTCATCATTATTTATCAAAGCTTGCGTCTCTTTTAGGGATAATGGCGCAGGTGAGGTTAAGGCGGTATATTCTGGAAATCCGCTTTCAAGTCGTGCATCCAATGCATCTATTTCCGTGTCAATTGAGATCAGTCGAGCATTGAGCTGTGTTATTAAACCTTCATCGCGCTTATCTTTAATGGCCATTAATGCAGCAATTAAACTTTTATTGATTATTGGCCACTGGTTTGCCAAATCCTGGCGTTGACGGATTATAACGGCAAGATCACTATTATTAGCAGAAAACCGAGCTGCAGCTTGCGCAAGCGCCGCGCCTGCCGTTGTGTTTTGCGCCCATTGCGCTGCTTGATAACCCTCTGCACGCAAGTCCCCAGAATTCAAACCTTTTACACGCGCCCCAAAAATAGTGGCAAGAGCATGGTTGTAGAAATAATTTTTATGACCACGCAAATCTCTGCCAGCTTGTGTTTCATTAGCCGCCGTGTTGCCTGCCGACTTACGCAGGATTCTTTTCTCCCATATCTCAGATACTAACTTGTAGTACTGATACGCTAAGACAAAATCTTCACTATTGTTTTTTTCAATATACCGCGCTCTATAATAAGTCGCCAACATAAATTGACTGCTAGCTACACGTGGGTCTTCATAGCCTAAGCGCGCCGAAAAAATATTGATTGCGCGCAAGAGGTTTTTTTCGACATCAGCTTGCGGATTGCGTTCGAGCATTACAGTGGAAAGATTTAACAGTGACGCTGCAATGTCTGGATGGTTTGGATCAAGTGTATTTTGTCGACTAGAGAGCACCGTGCGAAACAATGGCTCCGCTTCTTTCCAGCGTCCTTTTTTTTCAAAGTAAACACCTAAATTACTCATCGGTTTTAGCGTGCGTGGATGGTGAGGCCCATAATGTATTTTCGCAAGCGCAATGGTTTTTCGCATCATATGTTCAGCTTCATCATAACGTCCTAACGCGAATAGCAAGGTTGCCATATTATTTAGGCTGTTAATAATGTCCGCATTATTGGGCAAGGCCTGCTGCTGTCGAATGACCAATGCCCGCCGCAAAAAAGGCTCTGCTTCTTCAAGCCTTCTTTGTTTTTGTAGCAGGCTTCCTAAATTGTTTACACTTGTAGCCGTATTAGGGTGGTTTGAACCGTAGTGTTCTTCACTAATAGCCAATGCCCTAACCATGATAGGCTCGGCTTCTGTCATTTTTTGCAGATGCAACAATGTAGTCGTTAAGCCAGCCAAACTTTCCCAAATACCTTGGTGGTTGTAGCCAAACTGGGCCTCATCAACCGCAAGTGTTCGGCGAAAAACCGCTTCGACTTGTGCGTATTTCCCAAGGCTAACCAACACATCTGACATGTTCTCCAAACTCGCTTTAAGGTCTTTATATTGTGTACCAATATGCGCTTCTCTAATTTCCAATGCGCGGCGATAATGTGGTTCTGCTTGTTCGTATTTTTTTTGCACGACAAGCAATTGAGCCAGATTATTGAGATATGTAACATTTTCAATATCCAGTGGGTCAAGCTTAGCTTTGGAAATTGCTAAGGCCTGATTGTATAATTTTTCCGACTCTTCAAATCGCCTCATATCTTGGAGCAAGCCCGCAATCATGTTCAAGTCTACAGCATAGCGCAGACTATTCTCTCCAAATATATCCTTCCCATGGGCTAGCATAACGCGAGCATGCTTAAGAGCTGTTGGGCCATCGCCTTTGGCTTCAGCTTTTTTATATGCATTGTGAGCGGCTATAGCGGCTCGCAACTTTTCATTGTCGCCTGTCTTTTGATTGCTACTTATAGCTTTGTTGGTTTGGTTTTCTTGTGCGCTTACTGTGGTCAAACCAAAGCCTGAAACAAAATACAAAGCCGAAAATATAAAACACTTTAAAAAATATATATTAAAGTTTTCCATACGGTGTATGTTCCAGTGCGCTGTTATTTTGTATTAATTGAATAGCCTTAAAATATATGGACGGCAAGACTGATATCACCCATAATGTTGATACAAGGTACGGGGGTCAGTTGAAAATCAATTTGCGTAAATTATTAGTACATTCGAACATCGGGCTAGGTCTGGTGGCGGCCATGCTGATTATCATAGCGGCTTTGGGTGACCGCATGCCTGCGCTTAAAACCTTGGAAGATTTTCAAAAGGATTTGCGGGTCACCCTGTTTTCTCCAGACGTTGAACCAAGAACCGACATTGTTCTTGTGACTGTCACAGAAGAAACCTTGCAAAACCTGGGTGTACGCTCGCCTATTCCGCGCCGGTTGCTTTCTGATTTGGTGCAATATCTTGACAGCGCGGGCGCAAAGGCTATTGGCATTGATTTTCTCATTGACCAAAATGACGGCGACCAAGGATCGATGGCCGCATTGATTGACACTTTTGTCAATGTCAAAACACCCATTGTGCTGGCCCATGTGCCCAGCGATAATGAAAGCGGGCTGTTATCGCAATGGCAAGACGCATTTCACCAAGACTTTTTTGCCAAACTTGCTGGCTCATATGTGCGCAAGGGCAACGTCAATATTGCTATTATCGATAAAGACGGGGTCAGGCGGCGCATGCGCTATGCGTCCACAAGAACAGGTGTACCCCACGGGCAAACGGCACAAATTGCAGATATTCTTAATCTGCCATTTCCAAAATCGGATAAAGAAATTATCTATTACGGGTCACCCTTGGATACGGAACAAAATTTCTCCGTACTGCCCGTACATGTTTTGCTGGATAAAGAGAACCCCGCTCATCCCTTTATGGCGCGCACGCTAAAGGATAAAATTGTTATTGTTGGCGCAACCTTGACCAATACGGACATGCACCGCACCGCCTTTTCCGTCCTGCCGCCAACTGGTAATGAGATTACTCGCGATACGGCAGGGGTGTATATCCATGCCCATTCCGTCGCCCAAATTATTGATGATCGTTGGCGCAAAAAAGCAGGGCTTTGGCCATGGTTCTTTGCAACACTTACAATACTTATCAGTCTTTTTTTAGGGCTTTCTGACATCAGCATGCGCATGAAAATTGCAGCCCTGACCTGCCTATCAATTATCGCCGTTATGGGTGTTCATTTTGTGCATGTGCAAGGCGCATATACAGGCGCATTACTGCCAATATTTTCTCTACTATTATGTAGTTATGGTGCGTTCTTTGCTGGCCTTTCCAAGGCCTCACAAGGCATGCAGGAAAACCGTAACTTTATCCGTAATGCCCTGAGTCATTATGTCTCGCCCGATGTGGCACAACAATTGGAAAAAGAACCCGATCGCCTGAAATTATGGGGTGAAAACCGAGAGCTCACCATTATGTTCGCCGACATTCAGGGGTTCACCACACTGTCTGAAGATATTGAGGCCGAGCAACTTGCAAAAATACTGAATGGGTATTTGGACGGGTTAACCAATATTGTGCTGAAATACGGCGGTACACTTGATAAATATATTGGCGACGCCATCGTCGTGTTTTGGGGCGCGCCGCAAGACGTTAATGAACAGGGTGAAAAAGCTCTCGCATGTGCATTTGAAATGGTCAAATGGGCGCGTGCATATGCACAGGACTGGACACAAAAAGGCACGCCGCTAGGCGGTATTCGCGTGGGGTTAAATTCGGGGACAACTCTGGTTGGCAATTTTGGATCTCTGGCCCGTTATAATTACACAGCCATCGGCGAGGCGGTGAATTTGGCAGCGAGGCTTGAAAGTGCCAACAAAACCTTCGAAACCTCTATTCTCGCGTCCAATGCCACAGTGAAAACATCGCGCAAGACTACAAGGGCAACGGCTTGCCTGATTGGGAATGTCGTCGTGAAAGGCACAAAACTTCCCGTAAAGTGCTTTGCATTTGATCCAGATTGGCCAGACAGCGCCATAGAAGCATATAATACTGCAGTGTCGCAAATGGCCACGCATCAACATGAAGCGCAGAATGGTTTTGAGAGTGTTATTCGCACTGTCCCCATATTACAAAAATTATGTGACATGCAAAAAACCCGCTTGCAAAATAATGACACCACAAACCCTATACATTTATCTACAAAGTAACTAAGCCATATGAAAGCGGAGAAAAATAATATGGCCTACCTCGCCAAGTTTCTACACATATTAATACTGAGCATTTGGCTTATATCCGCGCAACCGAGCTTTGCCAAAGCACCTGCCCTACAAGCCGTAGTTATTGAAACCAGCGGCGCAAATTATAAATCAGGAACTGTCTTTAACATTGGCGATACAATTGAAATTCCAGAAGACGGGTTTGTGCGCGTCATGCTGTCTAGCGGACAAGTTATAAAATTACCAGGGCCATTCCGTCAGTCATTTCGTAGTAATATTTCTAAAACTGCAAATGCTTCACACAAAACCACTAAAACAAAAAAACTCTTTGCCCTCCTCTCAAAGCGAGAAGAGAGCACAACACTTGTTGTCAGGTCACTCAAACCAGAAAGCTCAAAAACCTTCCAAGACTGGGATCCATTTACCATCAATATTCCTTTCAAAGGGGCTTTCTGTGTTGTACCCGAGGCGAAGATCACACTGCTTAGAAAAGGGAAATCTAGCGGTGCATTGGCAATCAATATTTCGTCCAAAGACCAAGACATACCCATAGTGCTCAAAGCTGGTAAAAACGTGCAGGTGACATGGCCTGAGGCTCTGCCCAAAACAGGTACATTTTCCATGCATACGCACGGGAAAGCACCTTGGTTTATAGCCTATGAATTCAAGGTCGTCAGCGTCGAAAATTTAGATGCGCCGACATTGCTCGCCCATCAGTGCGAAACCCAATTAATCGACTATTTGTCTCTATCAAAATAACACACACATAAAGCGCTCTCGTATACAGGGTGGTCTATAAGGGTTCACAAGGCACGACAAAGATAATCTCTACATGCATAATGTTCATATCTTTCAATGAAAATACAAACCTCAAACCCAGCTTCTAGCCTTTGCTAATGTACCGCTTAGCAAGCCACATTCTTATCGCTGGGCCTTACATAAATATTTATTTGACTTTTGAGTCGAATTTATGTATATATGGTTGGATTTAATGTTTTGAGGGGGCTGCATGCCTAAATTTGCATCTAAAATTAATGTGGACAGCGATGAGTTTCGGGGCAACCGCGATGCTATGAGCGCGTTAGTTTCTGACCTTCGGGCTAAGGTGGAAGTGATTGCGCTGGGGGGGCCTGAGCGTTCGCGCAAACGGCATTTAGATAAAGGCAAACTCCTGCCTCGTGAACGGGTGGAGCGTTTGCTGGATCCGGGGACGCCGTTTCTGGAGATCGGGCAATTTGCAGCCTATGAAGTCTATGAGGACAACGTCCCTGCCGCTGGTATGATCGCAGGCATAGGCCGTGTATCTGGGCGTGAGGTTATGGTTGTGTGTAATGACGCCACCGTTAAGGGAGGTAGTTATTACCCCCTGACTGTCAAAAAACATTTGCGGGCCCAAGAGATTGCCAGAGAGAACCATTTGCCGTGTATATATTTAGTAGATAGCGGCGGGGCGAACCTGCCGCGCCAAGACGAGGTGTTCCCAGACAAAGAACATTTCGGGCGGATATTTTATAACCAAGCTACACTGTCTGCCCAAGGGATCGCACAAATCGCGGTCGTGATGGGATCATGTACAGCGGGCGGCGCATATGTGCCCGCTATGGCGGACGAGAGTATTATTGTGGCGGATCAAGGCACAATCTTTCTAGCGGGGCCGCCACTTGTAAAAGCGGCTACTGGTGAAGTGGTGAGCGCGGAAGACTTGGGCGGCGGTATGCTCCACGCAAAAACTTCAGGCGTGGTTGACCACCTCGCGTCGAGCGATGAACACGCTTTGGCTATTGCTAGACATTCCGTGGCCATGCTCGACACCCACACAAAATCATATGCACCAACTGGCCCCGAAGACGCGCCCGCTTACGATGAAGACGAACTGCTCGGCATTATTCCGTCCGATACCCGCAAGCCATTTGACGTGCGCGAGATCATTGCTCGTATTGTTGACGGTTCCAAATTTAATGAATTTAAAAAATTATACGGCGATACACTGGTCTGCGGCTTTGCCCATATTCACGGATACAAAGTCGGCATTGTCGCCAATAACGGCGTGTTGTTTAGCGAGTCTGCCCTGAAAGGCGCGCACTTTGTGCAACTGTGTGCCAAGCGAAAAATTCCACTTATGTTCTTGCAAAACATTACGGGCTTTATGGTTGGGTCAAAATACGAAGCGGGTGGTATTGCCAAGGACGGGGCGAAATTTGTCACCGCCGTAGCCTGCGCCGCCGTGCCAAAATTCACCATCGTCATTGGCGGTTCTTACGGAGCAGGCAATTACGGTATGTGTGGGCGGGCTTATGGGCCGCGTCTGATGTTCATGTGGCCCAATGCGCGTATCTCCGTTATGGGCGGTGAGCAGGCGGCCAGTGTTCTGGCAACCATCACAAGAGACGGCAAAGAACGACGCGGCGAGAAATGGAGCGAAGCGGAAGAAAGAGCTTTCCGCAAACCACTGCTAGAGAAATACGAAAAAGAAGGGCATCCTTATTATGCTAGCGCAAGGTTATGGGACGACGGTATTATCGCACCAACGGATACAAGGCGAGTGTTAGGGTTAGGGCTAGCAATGGCGGCCAATGCGCCAACGGATGATACCGAATTTGGCGTGTTTAGGATGTAATAATGGTAGTAATTATCCAATATATCCTTCCCCCATTTTTCATGGGGGAAGTGCCGGAGCGGAGCGGAAGCGATGGGGGCGGCACTCCGCGCCACGCAAGCTTTGCTTGCGCCCCCATCCCCCCTGCGGGGTACTTCCCCCATGAAAAATGGGGGAAGAAGAGTTTTGTGTCATGACCAGTAACCGGTTTGATTTATTGCGGCTTTTATTCGCTTTTATGGTTTGCTTGTTCCATATGACCACTTTGGCAGCGCTGGATGTGGGCGGGCCATGGGAGCGCGGGCTTGGGCAGATTACCGAGCTGTCAATCCAAGGGTTTTTTATTATCTCGGGCGCGCTGGTGCTCGGCTCGCTTGAGCGCTCGTCCTCGCTGGCCCATTACGGGGAGAAGCGCGCGCGGCGTTTATACCCTGCCTATTTTGTCATCATCCTCATTCCGGCGATTATAGCTTTGGTTTTAAGCGGCAGTTTTGCCGTAATTTTTCGTTACCTCGCCGCCAATTTAGCTTTCCTAAATTTCCTCGCCCCCGACCTACCGGGACTATTTGACGGGAACAGGTTTACGACTGCCAACGGCGCGCTGTGGACGCTTAAAATCGAAGTTATGTTTTACATGGCTTTGCCGGTATTGTGGTGGGGGCTTAAAAAAGCGGGGAAGGGGAAGTTTCTGCTTCTCGCGCTACTCTATATTGGCGCAGAAATTTGGCGCCTCTATTTTGACGGCGTTGATCCGCGCATGGCACGGCAGCTTCCGGGGCAAATGAGTTTCTTTGCGGCGGGCATGGCCATGTGGCTGTTGTGGAAACAAGCTAAAGCCGCGCCGTTTTGGGTTTTGCTAGCGGGCCTCGTATTGACGCTCGCGTCTATTTTTGTTCCGGCGCTAGAGAGCCTGCGCGCCCTTGGCCTCGCCGCCCTAATGAGCTATCTCGCTTTTGCACCTGGGCCCGCGCTTAATGCCGCCCGTTACGGCGATATTAGTTACGGGCTGTATATTGTCCACTTCCCGCTCATTCAGGCACTGATCGCTCTGGGCGTTTTCGCCGCTAGCCCTGTGCTCGGCATTGGCCTGACAATCATTTTGGTTGCCGGCTTAAGTTTCCTACTTTGGCATATTGTTGAGCGGCCATTTTTGCATAAGTCTAGTCATTACCGCCAAAAGAAAAATCCAATTGAGGCAAGCTCATGAAGATCAAAAAAATCCTGATCGCTAACCGCGGCGAAATTGCTTGCCGGGTGATGAAGACGTGCCGCAAGATGGGTATTGCTAGCGTTGCGGTTTATAGCGATGCTGACCGCAAGGCTTTGCATGTTCGTATGGCGGACGAGGCTGTGCATATTGGGGCTAGCCCTGCGGCAGAGAGCTATCTTGTTATTGATAAAATCATTGCAGCTTGTAAATCTAGCGGCGCGGACGCTGTACACCCCGGTTATGGTTTCCTGTCCGAAAACCCTGAATTTGCGCGCCGCTGCCAATCCGAAGGCATTACATTCATCGGCCCCGCGCCCGAGAGCATGGAGGCTATGGGCTTAAAAGACGCCGCCAAGAAACTCATGGAGAAAGCGGGCGTACCTGTAACGCCCGGTTACCACGGCAAAGACCAAGACGCGGGACTCCTTAAGGCCAAGGCGGGGATGATTGGCTATCCAGTCCTGATTAAAGCCATTGCAGGCGGCGGCGGTAAAGGTATGCGCAAGGTGGACGCGGCCAATGATTTTAGCGACGCACTGGCCAGTTGTATGCGTGAAGCTAAATCCGCATTCGGGGATGACCGCGTATTGATAGAGAAATACATCCTCTCACCCCGCCATATCGAAGTGCAGATATTTGGCGACAGTCACGGCAATGTCGTGCATATGTTCGAGCGCGACTGCTCATTGCAACGCCGCCACCAAAAAGTAATCGAAGAAGCCCCTGCCCCCGGCATGACCGACAGTGTGCGCAAAGCCATGACCGACGCCGCCATAGAAGCCGCCCAAGCGGTCAATTATGTCGGTGCAGGCACAGTAGAATTTATCGTAGACGGTAGCGGAGCTTTACGCAAAGACGGCTTCTGGTTCATGGAAATGAATACGAGGTTGCAAGTCGAGCACCCCGTGACCGAGATGATAACGGGTTTGGATTTGGTGGAACTACAAATCCGCGTAGCGCAGGGAGAGAAGCTGCCCAAGCAAAAAGACATAAAGATGGAAGGCCACGCGGTTGAAGCACGAATTTACGCCGAAGATCCAAGCAATGACTTTCTGCCGAGTATAGGTATCCTTAAAAGAGTGCAAATGCCAGCTAATGCGTATTTTAATTGGGGTATGAGTGCGCAAGATTGTGATTATACGCCAAGAGTTGATTTCATCAGGTTTGACACTGCTATTTTTGAAGGCGATACTGTCAGCCAATTTTATGACCCAATGATTGGCAAGCTTATATCCCACTGCCAAACGCGAGAGGATGCAATTTTTAGCGTTCGCGCAGCCTGCTCCCAATTCGGAAGCCACCCTGTAAAATCAAATGCTTTTTTCCTTGAATATTGTTTGAAGCACCAAACCTTTAACAAGGGGGCTGTTCACACTAACCTCATTTTGGATATATTTAAGGAAGGCATAGTATTTCCTGATTATGAAACTGATAAAGAACATCTTGCAGGTAGGCTAAATCCAGTAAATGGCGAAAGTCTTTATGAGGTAGTCGATGGTTGGCGACTCAACCAAACTCCGCGCCAACATCACTATGTTTGGATAAATGGAGAGCCAAGGCAACTTCCCATCGGGGATAAGTTAGGGGGTTATCGGACTCCAAACACCAACATTGTTTTTGTCGGCAACAGACCTTACCACATTGGAATACCAACCAAACCATTCACATCCAAAGAGAATATTAACACCCTAACCGCCCCCATGCCCGGTAAAATAATTGCTGTGAATGTGGGGATTGGCGACGATGTCAAATCTGGTGACAAGCTTGTTATTATGGAAGCTATGAAAATGGAAATGTCGTTGGAGGCGCCTAGGGACGGAATTGTGGCGAGTGTAAATTGCGCGGCGGGGGAACTTGTGACTGACGGTGCAGTTTTATTGGAATTGGAAAATGAAGATTAACCTCTCCTTTGGGGAGAGGTCGAGCGAAGCGAGGGTGAGGGGAAATGATGCTTCGAGCGTGAGCATCAATTTAAAAATCATTTCCCCTCACCTCAATCCTCTCCCCAAGGAGAGGAGGAAAAAGGAAGACAAAATATAAACCTTCCCCTGCTTGCGGGGGAAGTCCCCGAAGGGGGATGGGGGGAGCGCGTAGAGTGCAGCATTGAATGTGTTTCTCCCCCCTCCGCTTTCGCTGCGCTACAGCACCTCCCCCGTGAACGGGGCGAGGATTAAAAAGGAAAAATGAACATGAGTACCACATACCCTAGCTTAAATTTTGGTCACGGCGAAACTGCTGATATGATCCGCGAGAGTGTGCATGCATTTGCACAGGCTGAAATCGCGCCGATTGCGGAACAAATTGACCGTGATAACCATTTTCCACGAGAGCTTTGGAACAAGATGGGCGCGCTTGGTTTGCTTGGTATTACGGTTGAGGAAGAATTTGGCGGGACGGGGCTTGGTTATCTTGAGCACACCATTGCCATGGAAGAAATTAGCCGCGCTTCTGCGTCTGTTGGTCTTTCTTACGGCGCACATTCAAACCTTTGTGTCAATCAGCTTAGGCGATGGGGCACAGACGCACAGAAGAAAAAATATCTGCCCAAATTGATGACAGGTGAACATGTTGGCGCGCTGGCTATGAGTGAGCCTGGCGCAGGGTCAGATGTTGTTTCCATGACACTGCGCGCTGATAAAAAAGGCGATCATTATATCCTAAACGGTAATAAAATGTGGATCACCAATGGCCCGATAGCTGACATTCTAATTGTCTATGCCAAAACGAATTTAAGCGCAGGCTCCAAAGGCATTACCGCCTTTATCATCGAGAAAAATTTTAAGGGTTTTTCCACGGCACAGAAACTGGACAAGCTCGGTATGCGTGGCTCCGACACCTGCGAACTGGTGTTTGAAGACTGCATTGTGCCCGAGCAAAATATCATGGGGCCACTCGGTAAGGGTGTGGGTATTCTCATGTCTGGGCTTGATTATGAACGCACTGTTTTATCAGGCGGCTCTATCGGGATTATGCAAGCCTGCCTTGATGTGGTGCTACCTTATATCCACGAGCGTAAACAGTTCGGCAAAGCCATTGGCGAGTTTCAGCTTATGCAGGGAAAGCTGGCCGATATGTATGTCACCACAAGCACAGCGCGAGCATACACCTACGCAGTGGCCCAAGCGTGTGACCGAGGCGAAACGGCGCGCAAAGACGCGGCGGGCGCGATTTTATATGCTGCCGAAAAAGCCACACTGGTTGCCCTAGACGCCATCCAAATGCTAGGTGGTAACGGCTATATCAATGAATACCCAACGGGTAGATACCTGCGCGACGCCAAGCTTTACGAAATCGGCGCAGGCACAAGCGAGATTAGAAGATGGTTGATTGGACGTGAGTTATTTGGCGAAACGGGGTAGCTAAACCCTAGCTGTCATTCCAGGATAAGCTGGAATCCGACTTAAAAGCCAATGCCTGTTCTTAACGGCGAGATCCCAGATCAAGTCTGGGATGACAGTCGAGGTAATTAAAAAAATAAAGAATACCGTGTACCGAGCAAAACGAGGCAAGGCCAAGTGGCCGCCGGCGTCCTCAAGAGGCGAAGAGCGCATGCGCGACAGGGAAACAAAAAATGGCACGCCCTCGCGGAGGCGTGCGCCCCGCGCACTTGCCGTGAGCGAAATAGAGCATAAAAAAAGAGGTGCATTTCCCCCGAAAGCACCTCTTTTAACTTCTTAGCTTTGATCTCCCACACAGATACCATGACCAAGAAGATTTTTTAAATTTTGGTGAACCTCACCGCTGCACGGGGCGCGTGGCAGTGGTGAGGTTTGTGGTTAAGGGCGATCGCCACTAACCACGATCTCTATACGAATATAATTCTGAACCAAACCTAAACAAAAATGACCGCCGCTGTCATGGGGACAATTTATTCATTTACCGTTCATTTAGCCGTCTAAATTTCGCCAATTTGCGACAATTTTGTCCATATCTGGACGTGGGCGTTCAGACACATCTGCGCTTTGTGTGCCCATGTAAATAAACCCTGCCATGCGTTCTGTTTTCTCAAGGCCAAGAACCTCTGCAATGTGCGGGTCAAAGCTGTACCATTCGGTCAGCCATTGGGCGGCAAAGCCGCTAGCCCGCGCCGCAAGTAACATGTTTTGACAGACCGCGCCCACTGATAATTCTTGTTCCCAAACAGGCGTTCCCCGTGGGCACTCTTTGGGGCTAGACACCACACCAACCACAAGAGGAGCGCGGGTAAACCGACCGCGCTCAAAAGCAATACGTTCTGCATTCATCTCAGGATTATCTTGTTTAAATTTTTGAGCCAGATGTTTGCCAAATTTCTGACGCATGTCATTTTGAAACACCAAAAACCGCCACGGGAATAATTTCCTATGGTCAGGCACACGGGCCGCTAGCCGCAATATCAATGCAAGCTGCGCTTTATCCGGGCCCGGGCCGTCCATGCATTTTACCATGCCCGATCGCCGCTGCGCCAAAAATGCCAACACATCACCCGATGCATCACTGGCACGCAAGCACGCATTTTTATCCGGGGCCTGTGTGTTCACATTCGCGTCAGTGTTCATTTGCATATTTACCTACAAGATCAAATCCTGTACCTATCCTAGCAAAAGGAGATTACAATGAACACCATAGAAAAACGTCTATCCGAACTTGGCCTTGTGCTGCCAGAACCTGTAGCTCCCGTCGCCAATTATGTACCCTATGTCATTAGCGGCAATCAGGTGTTTATTTCGGGGCAAGTCTCTATGCAGGTAGACGGGACAATTATCAAAGGACGCCTCGGTGAAAACCTGACAATTGAACGTGGGCAAGAGGCGGCGCGGGCCAGCGGCATTAATCTCATTGCCCAATTGAAAGCGGCGTGCGGCGGTGATCTCTCGCGCGTCACTCGTATTGTTAAACTCGGTGGTTTTGTCTGTTGTAATTTTGACCAAAGTGATTTGAATATTCCCAAAATCATCAATGGCTGCTCAGACCTTATGGTCGATGTATTTGGCGACACAGGCAAACATGCTCGCTTTGCCGTTGGCACTCCGTCCCTGCCACTTGACTGCGCTGTCGAAATTGACGCCGTTGTGGAAATCAAACATTAATACCCGCACGCTCGCGTCTATTGGCGAAGTTTCGCGTGAGCGTTGGAACGGGCTCCTCCCCGCAAGAGGCACACAGGATTACCACCCCTTTACCGATTGGGATTTTCTCAATGCCTTAGAAGTGAGCCAATCAGTAGGAGATAATACTGGCTGGATACCCTGTCATATCTGGATAGAGGACGCACACGGCAAGCCCCAAGCCTGCGCGCCGCTTTACATCAAAACCCACTCAATGGGTGAATATGTTTTTGACCATGCTTGGGCCGATGCCAGCCAGCGAGCGGGCGCGCCTTATTATCCAAAACTACAATGCGCTATTCCCTTTACCCCCGCAACAGGGCCGCGCCTAATCGCCAATACACCAAAAGCACAAGACGCGCTCATCCAAGCCCTGAAAGATATATGCAAGCAATATAATATGTCGGGCGTGCACGTAACTTTTACGGATAAGGATTTACAAGAACAATTAAAAAGTCACGGATTTTTAACCCGCACCGATAGGCAATTTCATTTCATCAATCGCGGTTATAAAAATTTTGACGAATTTCTCGCAAGCCTCACATCGCGCAAGCGCAAAAAAATTAAATCCGAGCGGCGACGGGCGTGTGAACATATCACCACCCTACGCTTTCGCGGCGACGAGATTAAGGATGAACATTGGGACGCCTTCTTTGGGTTTTATATGGATACGTCTCAACGCAAATGGGGCCAAGCTTACCTCACCCGCGCATTCTTTACCGCCATTCACAACGGAATGCGAGATCAGGTTTTACTGCTTATGGCTTATGAGGGCGGTACACCAATTGCAGGCGCGCTCAATTTTATTGGCGGCGATGTGCTATATGGACGGCATTGGGGCGCGGCTAAGCATATTCCGTTTTTGCATTTCGAACTGTGCTATTATCAAGCCATTGAAGTGGGTATTAAAATGGGATTGTCACGCGTCGAGGCGGGCGCGCAAGGCGAGCATAAACTCGCACGCGGCTACGAGCCTACCGCCACCCACTCCGCCCATTACCTCGTCCACCAGGGATTAAGGGGCGCCGTTGATAACTTCCTAACACACGAAAGAACAGCAGTTGATCGCAACATAAAAATACTGGATACTTACACACCTTATAAGAAAGATGAATAAATGAGCATTAGCGGAACCTATGACCAAGACAATATTTTTACCAAAATCATAAGTGGTGATATGCCCTGCGTGAAAGTGTTTGAAGACGAGCATACACTGGCATTTATGGATGTGTTCCCACAAACGCGCGGTCATGTTCTGGTTATTCCGAAAAATGAACAGACACGCAACATTCTCGATGTGAGCGGGGAGACGCTTGGCTACGTTATGGTAACAGTGCAAAAGGTCAGCCGCGCTGTAAATACGGCACTAAAACCAGACGGGATTACCATCACCCAATTTAACGGCGCACCCGCAGGTCAAACCATTTTTCATCTACACGTCCATATACTTCCGCGTTACAAAGATGTTCAAAATGCTCCACACGCATCAGGTAAAATGGCTGATATGGACGAACTTGAGATGTTGGCAGAGCAGATTAACAAAGCTCTCTAATTTATACATATGCCTCATCTGTTAATCCTGCGAATGCAGGTATCCAGTTTCACGCTCGAACTCGGCTGCGTGTATCGGATCCCAGATCTAGTCTGGGATGACAGGAAGGGTGGACACATCTCTGAAATTGTCATTCCAGCGCAAGCTGGAATCTGGTAACGGCACAGACAGGTTGTTTCAGACCCCAGATCAAGTCTGGGGTGACACGTGCATTTTGTTTAAAACGGATTAAGCGTATAGCCTTTTTTTTGTAAAAGCGCATGCGTAGTCATGGCAGATAGGGACATTTTTACGCCAGGCAATAGATGCTCATTTTTAATGTTATAATAAGCGGCCGTTTGTCCGCACACATAAATTTGCACACCATTGTCCAGTAAGGCTTGCACGAGAGTTGCATTGGCATTGTTTTGTGGTTTCTCTGCCTCTTTTTGCAATTCGTCATAATAAATTTCTGTCGTTACATCTTTCGCCGCGCCCCCGTGCAGAACTAAAGCTAATTTGATATTTTTAACGGGCACGCCTTGAGCATGGTGCATGTTGATGAACCGCGCCATTGAGACAATATTGCGGTTGGCTTTGCCATACTCTGCTTGCTTGGCCACGTCAAACACCACTTTAAATTTGGTGCGTTTTGAAAATGGCTGATCGCTTTTCACATCTGCAATTTCCCCAAATTCAGGAATGGCATCTCCTTTGCGAAAAGCTTCTGGGCCAGCGAATGCAGCATTGCATATGACTAAGCTGGCCAGTAATGCGATTAGCATTTTTATAAAATGTTTCATAATTTCTCCATCAATTTTCTTTTGTTACCGTATATTAAATAAATAGCAAAGCTTGACTCTATTTAGAAAGTATTCTAATTAGACAAAATGCTAAATAATAATGCATTCAAAGCTTTGGCTCACCCTATCCGCCGCGATATATTAAAACGCTTGCGCATTGGGCCGTTAAGTGCGGGGGAATTGGCGCAAAATTATGACATCTCCAAACCAAGCCTTTCGACACATTTTTTCGTGCTCAAAAAGGCACGTCTCATTCAGCAAGAGCGCAAAGGCAATCATATTTATTATCGCTTAAACGCCACAGTCGCTGACGAAGTTTTAGCAGGACTCATGGATATGTTCGGTATAGAAAAAGGAAATTAATATGCGTAAAATAGTAATCTTTAGCTTGGTGTGTATTGTTGCTAATGTCGGCTTTGCAATTTGGGCATGGCAACAATTGCCCTTGATGGAAAGCTATCCAGTCCATTGGAGCGCAGATGGAAGCCCAGACAGATACGGTTCCAAAGGCGAGGTGTTATTTAATCTATCCCTCATGCCCGGGACAAGTGTCTTTATCTTTTTACTCTTTTATTTTGTTCCTAAAGCCGAACCTATACAGACGAGTATAGAGCCTAATTCACGACCATATACTGTGCTTTGGACAATGATGATGGGCTTGTTTTTAGGTATTCAGTTTTTCATATGTAGGTCATATTTCGACCTTCAACCTGGTGAAGGCACACCGATAGTTTCCGTCAACTACCTTGCGGCAGGCCTCAGTATTTTCTTTTTGTTGATCGGCAATATAATGAGCAAGTTAAGGCGAAACTTTCTATTTGGTATCAAGACCCCATGGACACTAACCTCTGATCTATCTTGGGATAAAACCCACCGTATAGCAGGTCGCATGATGGTCATCAGCGGATTAATAGGCCTCCTCATAGCATTCATTCTGCCCGCCCAAGCAGCACTTATTTGTGTAGTTGGAATGAGCCTGGCAACCACAATTTTTGCTTTGCCGTATTCTTTTATCATCTGGAAATCTGACCCCGACAAGCGCACATAAAACGGGAGAGTAGCATGTTTACAAAACCAGTCATTACATTTTGCCTGCTCACATTTGTCATAAGTTGGGGGTTGTTTTTTATCCTCTTTCCATTCGGGGTATTTGAAAATGCAAAATTATTTGGGCTTGGCGCTTTCGCCTTTATGTGGGGCCCTGCCTTGGCAGCAATAATATGCGCCCGAATTTTTGATAAGGGGCGCATGGTTGATGTTTTGGGGTTAACGCCAAAGTTAAATAAATGGATGGTCTTTGCATGGGGCATACCGATTGCGATTTGTCTTGCGTCTCTTGTTATTTCGTTGCTGGGCCCAGATGTTCACCTGATTCCCATTAGCGAAGGTTTAAAACCTGTATTTGCATCCACCGGTAAACCTATGCCCCAATATATAGGTGTGATTATGGTCGCCAGTGCGGTGACGATTGGCGCGGGGATAAATGCCGTATTGTTGATATCGGAAGAACTTGGTTGGCGGGGATATCTCTGGTCTAAGATAATCAAGCACGGGTTTTGGAAAACCGCCTTGTTTACGGGTGTTGTCTGGGGGTTTTGGCACGCGCCCTTAATTTACATGGGCCATAATTACCCGGGCATGCCGATTGCAGGTATTTTTGTTATGGTTGCCTTCACCACTCTAATGTCGCCCATCATCGGCTATATCCGCTTAAAAAATGGTTCAGTTTGGGCCGCGAGCTTGTTTCACGGTACAGTCAATGCGGTGGCGGCCCTGTCAATACTACCCTTAAACGTCCAGGGCTTTCCGTGGAACGGCATGATCGGGATTGGCGGTATGGCGGCACTGGCTATTGGATGTGTCTGGGTGTATTTTGCTCTTAAGAAATCACAATTAACACTATGATTTAGCAATACTTTCGCGCTATGTAGCCTTCACATTTAAGCAGAGGTGCAAAAGCGTGTCACATAATCCAAAGAAAGTTGTATTGGCCTATTCAGGTGGGTTGGATACCTCCATTATTTTAAAATGGTTACAAGAAGAAAAAAACTGCGAGGTTGTCACCTTCACGGCTGATCTTGGCCAAGGCGAAGAATTGGAACCTGTGCGGGGAAAAGCCGAAGCCCAAGGCGTCAAAGAAATATTTATTGACGACCTCCGCGAAGAATTCGTGGCTGATTTTGTCTTTCCCATGTTTCGCGCCAATGCCCTTTATGAAGGTTTGTATTTGCTGGGCACATCTATTGCGCGCCCACTTATTTCTAAACGCCAAATCGAGATTGCTCGCATGGTCGGCGCTGACGCGGTCTGTCACGGAGCCACGGGTAAAGGCAATGACCAAGTGCGGTTCGAACTTGCCTATTACGCTCTTGATCCAGACATAAAAGTTATTGCGCCTTGGCGGGAATGGGATTTGAATTCTCGCACCAAGTTAATCGCCTACGCCGAAAAACACGGCATTGAAATTGCCACCGATAAGCGCGGCGAAGCGCCGTTCTCGGTTGATGCCAATTTGCTCCACACATCATCCGAGGGCAAAGCCTTGGAAGACCCTGCCCAAGAAGCGCCCGAATTTGTTTATCAGCGCACGGTATCTCCCGAAGCCGCCCCTGATAAGGCTACCTATATTAAAGTTGGGTTTGAGCGCGGCGACGCGGTTTCCATTGACGGCGAAGTCATGTCCCCCGCAACCATCCTTACGAAATTAAATGAGCTTGGCGGGGCTAACGGTATTGGCCGTTTGGACTTGCTGGAAAATCGTTATGTGGGCATGAAATCCCGCGGCATTTATGAGACACCTGGCGGGACGGTCTTGCTCATGGCCCACCGTGGAATTGAACAAATCACACTGGACAAAGGCGCCATGCATCTCAAAGACGAGTTAATGCCAAAATACGCAGAGCTGGTTTATAACGGGTATTGGTATTCACCAGAGCGCGAAATGCTCCAAGCCGCCATAGATAAATCCCAAGAATTGGTCACAGGCGAAGTGCGCCTCAAACTCTATAAAGGCAATTGCCATATCGTGGGCCGAACCTCACCCTACTCGCTTTATTCCCAAGAACACGTCACATTCGAAGAAGACGACGTCTACAACCAAGAAGACGCAGGCGGTTTTATAAAAATAAATGCACTGCGACTAAGGCTATTAAAAGCACGAGATCAAAAGGCAGGTAAGAACGGTTAGTCCCAGCTTATTATTTTTTGACCTGCTTCAATATAAAAGCCCGCGTGTCTTTTAGGAGTTGTTCTCTTGCGCCTGCGTTGACATACATCATATGTCCACCTTGATAATATTTATAGCTGATTTGATCTCGCTTAATATCGTGGCGGTTTAGAGTGTATTGTGCGTCAAAAAACGGGGTGACCAGATCATAATATCCTGCCGCCACCATAACTTTTAAGGACGGGTTTCGGCGCATAGCTCCTGCAAGATCGCGCGTGGTGTTAACAAACATAGGCTCATCCGTCGCAGGTTGGTACTCCCACTGGGAGTTCAAATCCTCATCGGCGGGTGCAAGATATATACGGTTCCAGTCGATCTTAAGATCATCATGCATATATTCCATCAAGGCCGACTTAAACGCGCTGGAAATTGCATTACTAGACGCATCACTGGCTGTATTTGTACCCAGATCATCGATTTCGTCGCTTGTATAACGTCCGTCAAGTCGCCCCACGGCTAAGCCTTGTTCGCGCAATAACTCTTTTGCAAACCGGCTGCCCTGCACCCGTAAATTTGCCCGTTCAATATAGGCGGGTGACAGACCAGTGAAGTAAGCAAGGCGGTCACGAATATGGACACGGGTTTTATCGTCAAGGCGGTTGCCTTTAAACAAAGCTGGCAATAATTCATCGGTTGCAAATGCCCGCGCTTGTTCAAGAAATACTTCCAAGTTTTCAGGGTGCGGTGTCACTTTCTTATGATAACGCGCTGTCGCCGCCATTGTCGGGAGATAGGTAATATGAGAAATAATATTATCGCGAATATAAGGTGTGGAGCCTTGAAAATCTAAAGCTTGAGATATGAATATAATCCCGTTAAGGCTCATGGAAAATTCACCTTCAAGCAATCCCGCCACCGCAGCAGCGCGAGTTGTGCCGTAGCTCTCGCCCAGTAAAAACCTCGGCGAGTTCCAACGGTCATTTTCGGTTACCCATGTACGGATAAATTCAGCCATAGAGCGGGCGTCTTTGCTTACCCCCCAAAATTCTTTGCCTTCATGGTCGCCAAGGGCGCGGGAAAACCCTGTGCCAACGGGATCAACAAATACAATGTCGCTGACGTCAAGAATAGTTCCAGGCGAGGTGACAATCGGATACGGCGGGGCGCCTGCATGACGCGCATCACTGGGCACGGACACACGTTTTGGCCCGTAAGTACCCATATGTAGCCACGTAGATGCAGACCCTGGCCCACCGTTCCATATAAAGGTAACAGGGCGGACTTCACCTGCCGCCAAACCTGTTTTTGTATAGGCAAAGGTAAAAATGCTTGCCTTTGGCTCCCCTTTATTATCGCGCACAAAGGTCTCGCCCGCCGTAGCTGTATAGCTCAACATCTTGCCGTTAAATCGCGCCTTATGTTTGGTGACGAATAATTTTGGCTCTAGACTTTCTTCCGACTTGCTCCCAGCGTCGGTTTTGTTGTCGCCCGTTTCCTGCGCGCCCGCAAACAGGCCAAATAATAAAATTAGAGCCACCCCAAAGCCAATAATGGCAAATGCAAACTTACGACTGTGTATCATGTCGATCCCCTATATGTGTCTATGGCCTAATGGTCTGCTTTATAGACCACGCCCGCTTTCATGACAAAATCTACGTCTTCTAATTCTTTGATGTTTTGCAAAGGGTCACCGTTCACGGCGATAATATCTGCCGCTTTACCAACGCTGATAGAGCCAATTTCCGAACTGATGCCAAACAAGTCGGCATTGCTAATTGTGGCCGCTTGAATGGCTTGCATTTCCGTCATGCCCCATTTGACCAAATAGGCAAATTGCTTGCCGCCGTCCCCTTGTGGGTAGACCCCGCTATCCGTGCCAAAGGCCAATTTCACACCAGCCTTATGTGCGGCCTGAAACCGTTCACGCTGTTTTTTACCAACTATGCGTTCTTTGGCCAAGCTTTCTTCCAAGATACCAGCCGCTTCGCCTTCACCCAAAATATAGTCTGATACATAAATATCCATAGATAAGTATGTGCCTCTTTTTTTGGCTGCTTTAATACCCGCGTCCGAAATCAAACTTGCATGTTCAACGGAATCAACACCTGCGCGAATGGCTGTATCAATACCGTCCTCCCCGTGGGCATGAACCGCCACCTTAAGGCCCAGCAAATGCGCTTCGTCCACCAATGCCTTCATTTCCTCAAAGCTAAATTGTTGCGCCCCAATTTTTGTCCCCTTAGACAGCACCCCGCCCGTGCCGCAAAACTTAATCACCTTGGCGCCGTATTTTACATTTTCGCGTACTTTGGTGCGCACACCCCAAGGCCCATTGGCGACACCGCCAGATGTTTCGTGAAAATCATAAGGCAGAAGATTGCTATCACAATGCCCGCCGGTAATCCCGATAGAATGCCCCGCAGGGATCATACGCGGCCCTGGCACTGTCCCGTCGTCAATCGCGTTCATCAGGTCGATATCGGCAAACCCACCCGCGCCCAAATTGCGAACAGTGGTAAATCCCGCCATCAGAGTCTTGCGGGCATTGGCTACTCCGTTAATGGCCGATCGGGGTATAGATTGCTTTAAGCGTCGGTATCCATGAGCGTGCGCATTGGCGGTCAAATGTACGTGGGAATCAGATAATCCTGGCAATACGGTCATGCCTGACAGATCAATATGGGTAACTTCGCCCGTTTTATCAAAACTGTCCATTTGCGCTTTAGAGCCAACCATAAGAATTTTACCGTCATGGATAACGATATATTGGTTTTTTACAGTGCGACTACGCTCCACATCAATCATATTGCCGGCATGAATAACGGTGGTTTGTGCAAAAGCGTACGGCGCGACCGCGCAAAGTAGAAGCGCACTGAGAGTTGTTTTGAGCATTGTTGTCCCCTGATGTTAGACTATTTTTCTAACCTATCCCCCAGAGCAATCCATGCAAGCCATTTATGCTCACGTCTTTGTTATTGGGCGGTAACTAGTGCGATTCCAACACATGTCTGTACTTGCGACTAGCAGGTATGTTTTCACCATTGGTGAGGACAAGTTTCGCATCACCCTCGCCAGTTGGCACGATTTCGCAAATGGCATTTTTACGTACAAGATAAGATCGGTGGGTTTGCACATGTGCATTTCCAGCTTCGACCAATAACGCACCAAGCCGCCCGAGCGTCATCCGTACCAAATGAGTTTTGTTCTCGGTGCGAATTTCTATATAATTGGACGCTGCTTTGGCCCAAATAATTTCTTCCGCTTGCATAAATATTGTCCTACCACCACATTTGAAAGTCAATTGATGGTTGGTGCGCGCGTCATCTTTGGCAATATTTGCTTCGAGCTTTAACTGCCCTATTTGGCGACTAGTCAGAAACCCTGACAAGAAAAGTATAAAGGAAAACACGTCTTTTCTCATTTCGTAAATCCAGTTTAGGGGCGAGCCAAGCCCAAAGCCGTAAGACGTATCTATCAATACCGGATAACTTAATTTGCGAAGCCCTACCATTACAAGGACATGTAACACCGAAAAAGCCAAAAATGCGCCCACATAAATCGGTAATTGCCCTTTCCAGTTTTCTAAGGTGAGCGGAAAACGGGTCAGCATGAATGGAATTATAAGCACGAGGCCCAGCAAGGTGACGTGGGACGTAAATTCGCTTAGCCATGGTTCGGCCCAATTGACAATTTGCCCATTACGAACGGCTTCGAGCTGTAATGAAGACGAAATTATACCCCATGACAGCAACAAAAGTAAGGCAGAAAACCAAAATGCAGCCCAGTCAGACTTTTTATCTGCTCTGCTTTCAGGTGTGTCCATATGGTGCTTCATCACCACACTATGACCCAAAGATACTAAAATACAAGCAGACGACTCCTATCTCGTCCCCGCTGTCCGTGCCTTGTCCCAGATATTGAATTTCGTCCCGCCGAACTGCGTCTGGGCACATTTCGGATGCTTGCTATAACGCGCCGAGTAATGTGGCGATAGAGAAAAAGGAGACCACCATGTCCACCCATCTAAACGCCCGCCGTTATGACCTTGACTGGCTTCGTATTATTGCATTTGGCCTGTTGATATTTTATCATATCGGCATGTTTTATGTGACGTGGGGGTGGCATGTAAAAAGCGCACACGCGGGCGAGGCACTGGAACCTGCTATGCGTTTACTGAACCCGTGGCGATTGGCGCTCTTGTTTTTCATCTCAGGGCTAGCATTGCGGTTTGCCATTGATAAGGCAAAGCTAGGCACGTTCACATGGCAGCGTACACTGCGCCTTTTTATCCCCATCGCTTTTGGCATTCATGTCATCGTTGCGCCGCAATCCTATTTACAATTATTGGAAAACGGTGAAATTATGCCGGGGTTTTGGTCTTTCTATAAAGAATATCTCATCGGCAGTAGTGATTATTCTGTCACCATTCCCACATGGAACCATCTTTGGTATATTGTTTATTTGATGATCTATACTTTAATATTAGTTCCCATTGCGCGGCCCTTGGCGCGTTTCATGACGGGACGCGGGGCGCAGGTTACGCAGAAAATTTTTGGCGGGCGGTTTGGCGTTTTGGGTGTCCTACTCATCCCTGTTTTGCCATACTTAATATACCGCGTATTTCTTGATCCCTATTTCCCGACCACCCACGACGTTATCAATGATTGGGCCAATCACGCCCATAGTTTTACCATGCTCTTAACCGGGTTTATCCTTGCTAAGGACAAAGCGTTTTGGGGTGCGGTTGAACGTGCTTTAAAACCCGCCCTCATCACGGCAATTTTTTTGGGCATTATTTTAAGCATAACGTGGATGAATTGGGACGCGGTAGCCGCAGGCGAAACATGGCTATGGCCCGCCCGTTTTGCTAAAATCATTTATGCGTGGGTCTGTATTTTGACTTTATTAGGGGCCGCGCAAAAATGGCTAAACCGCCCAAGTCGCGCCCTTACCTATATGACCGAAGCCATCTTCCCGTGGTATATCCTGCACCAAACCATTATTATTATGGCTGGATACTGGCTGACTCGCCAAGGCTTATCTGTTGGAATAGAGTTTTTACTCGTCACACTGGCAACAATTGCGGGGTGTGCAATCGGGCACGAAATTTTCATCAGGCGACGTCGCTGGATACGGCCCTTATTTGGCTTAAAAATGAATGCAGTAAAGCCTTGACCTGCACCCGCTCTACTTTATGTATGCGCCCAGCTAAAAATATGAGGCCGTCATGGACATATCCAAAATACCTGTAGGCGTTAACCCGCCCAAAGACATCAATGTAATTATCGAAGTGCCCTTGGGCGGCGAACCGATAAAATACGAAATGGACAAAGATAGCGGCGCTATGTTTGTTGACCGGTTCCTGTATACTGCTATGCGCTACCCGTGTAATTACGGGTTTATCCCTCATACCCTTAGCGATGACGGCGACCCGACAGATGTTTTGGTGGTGGGCCAACGGGCATTAATGCCCGGATGTATTGTCCGCGCCCGTCCCGTAGGTGTATTATTAATGGAAGACGAAGCAGGGTTTGACGAAAAAATCGTCGCTGTGCCACATTCTAAATTAACCCCTTATTATGACGATGTGAAAACCTACCGCGACTTGCCTCAAGTCCTCCAAGACCGCATCCCGCATTTCTTTGCCCATTACAAAGACTTGGAAAAAGATAAATGGGTCAAAGTCATTGGTTGGGACGGCCCAAAAAAGGCTGAAGAGCTAATAATGGCTGGTGTACAAGCATATACAAACTAACACTGGACACAGGCCAGATTCCCACTAAAACCATGTCTAACTGAAATTTGGACTTTATATATATCCTTAGGGGGAAACATGTCTATTGCTGAACTTACTAAATTACCACCGATTGTCGGTGCGCTGGGAATGCTCATCGCGCTCATTCTTTATTTTGTTGTAAAAAAATATCCAGAAGGCGACGCGGCTGTTAAGAAAATTGGCGACCAAATCCATTTGGGCGCTATGGTGTTTATGAAACGCGAATACAAAATGCTGGTCATGTTCTTGGCGGTGTTGGTCGTTATCGTGTGGTTTACCTTAAATAAAGAGACGGGCATTGCCGTTATTGTCGGCGCCGTGTCCTCGTCTATTGCAGGTTGGCTCGGCATGTATGCTGCCACCAAAGCCAATGTGCGTACAGCGACAGCGGCGAAAGATCACGGCGCGGCCAAAGCTTTGACAATTGCGTTTTTTGGCGGCTCTATCATGGGCCTTTGTGTCGCAGCTCTCGGCCTTATTGGTCTGGGCGGTTTGTTTATGGTATTTGGCCTTGGCGGAGACCTCTCTGCGGAAAGCATGTCACATAATGTGCACGCACTTGAAGGCTTTGGTATCGGCGCGTCGTGTGTGGCTTTGTTCTCGCGGATTGGCGGCGGTATCTTTACCAAGTCTGCTGATGTTGGTGCTGACCTTGTGGGTAAAATCGAAGCGGGTATCCCCGAAGATGACCCACGTAATCCAGGCGTAATCGCTGATAATGTTGGCGATAATGTTGGCGACGTTGCTGGCATGGGCAGCGATATTTTCGAAAGTTATTGCGGGGCTATGATCGCCTCTATCGCGATTGCGGCGACGATGGGCAATCAAGCTTTGATGTTCTTGCCTTTGGCACTCGCAACCGTTGGTCTGCTCGCATCTATTCTCATGATCGGTGTTGTTAAGCTTAGCTCTGGCGCGGCGCCTGCAACGGCCCTGCGTACGGGTACACTCGGCGCACCTGTGCTTTTCTTAGGCGCAGCTTATTTTATTGTTCAAAAGCTTGGTCTTGAGATGAATGTTTGGTGGGCAGTTGTCTGCGGCGCGGCTGGCGGCGTAGCTATCGGCCTTATTACTGAATATTATACGGGCGGCGCACCTGTGCGTAAAATCGCTAAATCTGGCGAAACTGGCCCTGCAACCGTTATGATTACGGGTTTATCCGTTGGCATGCAGTCGGTTGTTCTGCCTATCCTTGTGATTGCGGCGATTATTTTTGCCTCTACCCAGCTTGCTGGTCTTTACGGCGTTGGTATTGCCGCTGTTGGCATGCTCGCCACTGTTGGTATTACCATGGCTATTGATGCTTACGGCCCCGTTGCCGATAACGCTGGCGGCATTGCAGAAATGGCTGGTATGGGCGAAGAAGTGCGCGAGATCACAGATGGTCTTGACGAGCTTGGCAATACAACGGCGGCGATTGGTAAAGGCTTTGCCATTGGCGCGGCGGCTCTTGCAGCTCTCGCGATTATTGCTGCATTTGGCGAAACCGTGAAATTGCACCATTCTGGATTTAACCTTGATTTGTCTAATCCACTGGTTTTGGTTGGCATGTTTATCGGCGGTACGATCCCGTTCCTCATCTCTGCCATTACTATGACGGCAGTTGGCGATGCGGCGTTTGAAATGATTAATGAAATCCGCCGCCAATTCCGCGAAATTCCGGGTCTCTTGGAAGGTAAAGCCGATCCAGATACAGCTAAATGTGTGGACATTGCCACAACAGCGGCCTTGAAAAAAATGTTACTGCCCGGCTTTATTGCTGTTGGCGTTCCGCCGCTTGTTGGTTTTGTGCTCGGCGCAGAAGCCCTCGGCGGCTTCCTTGCTGGCGCACTTCTGGCTTGTGTATTGATGGCATTATTTATGGCCAATGCGGGCGGTGCGTGGGACAATGCCAAGAAATACGTTGAAAAAGGCAATCACGGCGGCAAAGGCACAGATCACCATACGGCGGTTGTTGTTGGCGACACTGTTGGCGACCCGTTCAAAGATACGTCTGGCCCCGCTATGAATATCTTGATTAATGTCATGGCGATTGTCAGCTTGGTAATTGCACCACTCTTGACAATCTCTGGCATGTTTTAAGCCGTAACAAATTTTTAATAAAAAGCCCAGTCTTCGCGCTGGGCTTTTTTATATTAGCGAATTGGCCTTGCTAAAACTGGGATAGGGCCATTTGCCCATTGCTCTTTCACTGCCTTCTTACGCCCGTAATCTATGAGGCATTTCATATAATTTGGATGAAATTCGAGTATATCAGCTTGTTTTTTATCTTCCACTATCCACGCGGCGCAGTTTTTACCCGCCCACATATGCGTGTCCTTATCATCCGTAATAAGAGTTTTTAGAATTTTATAATTCGCGTCGGGCCGATTGCCATCCGCAACCGCTTTAAATTCGGAAAATTGGTACACTTGGTCTGATAAAATACTGATGGAACGAAACGCCAAATCCAAAAGATTCCAGTCCTTATGGGCCGTGCCGTCATCTGTAGTGCCGCAAATTTTACAACCGCTTGAGATTTTCTGATCGCCATTGATAATCACATATATTTTTCTCTTTATTTCAACCGTTTCCACGCCATTTATATACACTTGTTTTTTAATTTGACTGCCAATGCGGTCACTGAAAATCCCAAAGCGCGCCCCGCCGTCTATATACATTTTATTGTCAATAAACACAGGGCGGGCCGCCAGCGGCGCTGCTGAAGACGCCGCCACCGCGTCAACAAAACAATTGGTCAGGTTTTCTTGTTGCGCGCCATTACCGGTTAATGTCGCCGCTTGAATTTTTTGCGCCATATGGGTCATGTCAAAGGCCATCGCATAACCCGTATCAACGTCCACCACCCCAATGAACAATTTACGCTGGGCATCCGCCCTGTCGCTAATTTTTTTAATCAGGCCATATTTTTCAATGATGGCTTTTGTCTCTTTTTTCATTGGCCCCAAATCAGCCAACGCGCCTTTTTGGGCAGCCGTTATATAATCAAACAGGCTTAATTTACCATTTTTGTTTTTTACAAACACATCCAGCACATTGCTTTCACTGTCGATTTGGTATCCATCCATAGCCGCCTCTGGCACATTGGCAAAGGCCGATAGGCTGAGAATAGCCCCCGTACTAACACCTGTAACAAGTGCAAACTCTGGTAATTTTCCCTTATTTTTCGCAGCCCAACCATTAAGATAACCAGCCCCAAATGCCCCGTTTTGCGATCCACCTGATAAATATAACAAAGGACTATATATATGCTTGTTCAGGCTATCCCTAATCTCTTGGTCCATATGTGGATCATTTACACTCAGTGTGTGTATCTTGAAATTACACACACGGTTTGTGTTTTCTTCGGGCGGTGAAATATTAAAATTTACACATGAGGACAATAGTGCAGCACTCAAAACCGCAGTTATTTTCACTCTGTATTTTGAGATATTGCCTATCATCATTGCGCTCTTTTTTATATTACCAAAAAGAACAAATACACCAATTGATTATATTTACAAGTATAACAACCTAGGGGGCAGTCTTAACCACAACAACCCGCTCCATACGCGTGAGAAGCCTTGCGATTGCATATGTAATTGTGAGTGGCAATACACCTGAACATATACAAACACATGCACACGGAGAAAAACAATCGGCTTAGAGAAGTCGCCCCTCAATGACAGCGTACCGCGCTTCATGGTCAAGTAAGAATTTCTTAGTTGGCAGGCCTCCACCAAAACCAATTAAAGATTTATCTGCGCCGACAATTCTGTGACACGGAACAATAATGGGGATGGGATTGGCATTATTTGCCCCGCCCACAGCCCGAGATGCTCCAGGCTTACCTAGCGTTTTTGCAATATCACCGTAAGATGCCAATTCCCCATATGGAATAGCTTGCAAGGCCCGCCATACTTGGCGTTGAAACGGCGTTCCCTCCAGCATAATAGGCACGGTAAAAACTTGCAGATCTCCCGCAAAATATGCGCTTAATTGCTCACGGGCTTGCACAAACATATTTTGGCTAGACTTCCAATGGGGTAGTGGCTTTTGCGCTTGCGACCCTTGTGGAAAATTGACCCGTCGCAAACCTTGTACGCACCCCGCCAACATCAATAGCCCCAAGGGACTGTCCATATAACCGTAATAGGTTATTGATTCGGATATAAATTTTTTATCCATAAACCTATTTTTCGTGTCCAATTTAAATCATTGCCTTATTTAGCAGTGCCACAACAAGTGTATTTCAATACCACTACGGTGTTAAGCATAAATCTTGTTATTAATTTCGTTCTACCTAGCGCCGTTCTCAAATACATGGTAGGTTCCACATGTCGATTCTTAAGAAACCTCCAGCATAATGAACGGAAAATATGTCTATTCAGATTTCTGACACATTCACCAAAAACATAACAGATATGGATATGCTAAAAGCCGTTTGCGAAACACTTAACGCACTCGCCAATTCTGCCATAGAAATTTCACATCTTTGTGCGCGTGGCCCACTGGAAAGCGCATTTGGTGATTTGGCAGGCAGTGCCAATTCAGACGGAGACGCGCAAAAAGCACTGGACGTACGCACGGACGAGATCATAACCGCCGCCCTTATGGGCGCGCCCGTTGCCTATTACGCATCTGAAGAACAAGACGGCATTATGACACTGGACACGGCCAAACCGTTGGCGGTCGCATCTGATCCCCTGGACGGTTCGTCCAATATTGACACCAATGTTTCTATCGGCACGATCTTTTCCATATACCCTGCGGCCACTACCGCACACGATAGTTTTTTTCGAAAAGGCAGCGAACAATTGGTCGGTGGTTTTTTTGTTTATGGGCCACAAACCTCCCTTGTGGTCACAAGTGGTAATGGCACAGAGCTTTATGTGCTTGACCGCGCAGATAATATCTTCAAACTTGCCATTGCAAAAATGTCCATTCCCAAAGACGCTCATGAATACGCTATCAATGCCTCTAATTTTCAAAGCTGGCATACGCCCATTCGCAGCTATATTATTGATTGCCAAATGGGGGGTTTTGGGCCTTTGCAAAAAAAGCAAAATATGCGCTGGATTGGCTCATTGGTGGCGGACGCAAACCGCATTCTCATGCGTGGCGGTATTTTTCTCTACCCGTCAGACACAAGAGATGGTTATGAAGCAGGCCGCTTGCGACTACTTTACGAAGCCGCTCCCGTTGCCTTTATTATTGAACAGGCGGGCGGTCTGGCAACGGATGGGCAAAACCGTATATTAGATAAAAAACTGGAAACCCTGCACGAACGTATTCCGCTCGTATTTGGCTCCGCTCACCCCGTATCACACGTCAAAACATATTATCAAAAATAGGTATTACTATGACCAACACACAATCACATAATGACATGGCCAATGCCATTCGCTTTTTATCAATGGACGCTATCCAAGCGGCAAATTCTGGGCATCCTGGCGCGCCCATGGGGTTGGCGGACGCGGCCACTGTCTTGTTTACCAAGCATTTAAAAATTGACCCGAGCGCGCCCAACTGGGCAGACCGTGACCGGTTTATTTTATCTGCGGGTCACGCCTCCATGCTTCAATATGCCCTGCACTATTTGGTTGGCTACGAAGACATGACCATAGAGCAGATACAAAACTTCAGACAAATGGGTGCGATTACGGCAGGTCATCCTGAATTTGGTCATGTGGACGGGGTCGAAGCCACCACAGGCCCACTTGGTCAAGGCATTACCATGGCAGTTGGCATGGCCCTGTCCGAACGCTTACAAAACGCGCGTTACGGCGACGATATTTGCTCGCACTTCACCTACGCGATTGCAGGTGATGGGTGCTTGATGGAAGGCATTAGCCACGAGGCTATAGACTTTGCAGGCAACACAAAATTAGGGCGCCTTATTGTGCTGTGGGATGATAATAATATCACCATTGACGGCACAACCGACCTGTCCACCTCAACTGACCAACTGGCACGTTTTGCCGCTTGTGGATGGCATGTGCAAGCAGTTGACGGACACGACGCGGACGCTATTGACGCCACCATCACAGCCGCTAAAGCTCACGAAGGCCAGCCCAGTTTTATTGCCGTTAAAACCATAATCGGCAAAGGCGCACCGACAAAATCTGGCACAAATAAAGTCCACGGTGCACCCTTGGGCGCGGACGAAATCGCGGCCACACGCACGGCTCTTGGTTGGGACGCCCCTGCCTTTGAAGTGCCCACACACATTTTGGACGCATGGCGCAACGCAGGCGCACGCCATAAAAACACGCGCCTTGATTGGGAAATCGGTCTGGTTAATTCAGGCAAAGCAGACGCATTTAATGCCAGAATGTCTGGAGACATTCCGCCTGATTTAAGAGCGCGTATCGACGCATTCATTAAGGGTATTATCAAGGACGCACCCAAGGTCGCTACCCGCAAAGCTTCGCAAAATGCATTGGAAGTTATCAATGATGTATGTGCCAATACGGTCGGCGGCTCGGCAGACCTTACGGGTTCCAACAATACATTAACCGACGGCATGGGGATTATCTCGGCTGGTGATTTCGGTGGCCGTTATATTTATTACGGCGTGCGCGAACACGCAATGGCGGCGATCATGAACGGCATGACATTGCACGGCGGGTTTATTGCTTACGGCGGTACGTTCTTTGTTTTTGCAGGCTATATGCTGGGCGCAATGCGCCTCTCTGCCTTGATGGGTTTGCGCTCTATTTATGTGCTCACCCATGACAGTATCGGGCTTGGCGAAGACGGGCCAACCCATCAACCTGTGGAAACTTTGGCCACTCTGCGCGCCCTGCCAAACATGCACGTCATCCGTCCTGCAGACGCGGTCGAAACGGCGGAAAGCTGGGAATGTGCTCTGCTTGCAGACACGACCCCAACCTCACTCGCGCTAACCCGCCAAGGACTTCCCACTTTGCGCACCGCGCACACTGGCGAAAACCTTGTGGCCAAAGGCGCATATGTGCTGCGCGCCGCAAACGGCAAACGCGACATTACCCTGCTCGCCACAGGCTCCGAAGTACATCTCGCCGTGGAAGCCGCCAAAGCACTTGCACAAGACGGTATCAATGCTGCCGTCGTTTCCATGCCCTGCTGGGAAATGTTCGAAGCACAAGACCAAGACTATAAAGACAGCGTACTTGGCAACGCCCCGCGCCTCGCCATCGAAGCAGGTGTGTGTTTCGGGTGGGAGCGTTATATTGGCAGTGCCGATAATTTTATCGGCATGAGCGGGTTTGGCGCCTCTGCCCCAGCTCCTGAATTGTTTGCACATTTTGGCATTACGGCAAAAGCACTTGAGGCCAAAGCGCGCATTGTGCTAGGCTAATTTTCTGACATACCATTATTGAAGGGCTTTCAAATGGCAAGAATTACACTGAGGCAACTCCTCGACCACGCGGCGGAAAACGATTACGGCGTTCCAGCCTTTAACGTCAATAACATGGAACAAATCCTCGCCATCATGGGGGCGGCCCGTGACGTAGATGCGCCTGTGATTTTGCAAGCCAGTCGCGGGGCACGCGCCTATGCTGGCGATATCATGATAAACAAACTTGTCGAAGCCGCAGAGGAAATGAACCCACATATTCCCATCTGTTTGCACCAAGACCACGGCAATAGCGGGCCGACTTGTTTTTCTGCTATCGGCACTGGTTTTACCTCTGTCATGATGGACGGCTCACTAGAGGCAGATGCCAAAACGCCTGCCAGTTACGAATATAATGTCGACATCACCAAGCACGTAACCGAAGTAGCTCACCATATGGGGGTTTCGGTCGAGGGCGAACTTGGCTGTTTGGGCTCACTTGAAACTGGCATGGGCGAAGCCGAAGACGGGCACGGGTTTGAAGGCGCACTCGACAAAGACATGCTGCTCACTGATCCTGACCAAGCGGTGGATTTTGTCAAAAAAACCAAAGTTGACGCACTTGCCATTGCTATGGGTACGTCTCACGGTGCTTATAAATTTACCCGCAAACCTGACGGGGATATTCTGGCCATGCATGTGGCCGAAGCCATCCACAAACGTATGCCCAATGTGCATATGGTCATGCACGGCTCCTCAAGCGTACCTCAAGACCTGCAAGATATTTTCAATGCTCATGGCGGCGATATGGTGCAAACTTACGGCGTGCCAATTGAAGAAATTATTCACGGAATTAAATTTGGCGTACGCAAAGTTAACATTGATACAGATTGCCGCTTGGCCATGACCGGGCAAGTGCGCAAAATTTTACTCGAAAACAAATCAGAATTTGACCCGCGCAAATACCTAAAGCCGTCTCTGGAGGCCATGCAAGTGCTGTGCAAAGAACGGTTTGAACAATTTAACACCGCAGGACAAGCAGGTAAAATCAAAACTCTGTCTTTGGCGCAAATGGCCAAACGGTATGACAATGGGAAATTGTCTGCGGTTTAAGATATCTCCTCACCCTCGCTTTGCTCGACCTCCCCCCAAAGGAGAGGTGAGAAAACTGCGTTTTCTTTATGCACAGCCAACTTAACCTCTCCTTGTGGGAGAGGTGCGCGGGTAGCGCGGTGAGGGGAAATACTATTTGGCATTCTTGCAAGTCTGGTTATAGTCACACCAACTTAGGAGCATCACATGGCCAAGGTAAAAGTATCCCCGTCAATATTATCCGCTGACTTTGCCAATTTAGGCCACGAAATTCGGGCCATAGAAGAGGCGGGATGTGATTGGGTGCATGTGGACGTTATGGACGGACATTACGTACCTAACCTGACCATAGGGCCGGGCGTGTGTAAGGCCATTCGCACCCATATTAAAACCGTCATGGATGTACACCTCATGATCGCACCCGCCGACCCGTTTTTGAAAGCTTTCGCCGATGCGGGTGCAGATAATATTTCCATCCACCCCGAAGCCCATCCCCATCTTGACCGCAGCTTGCAAGTGATACGTGATTTGGGCTGTAAGGCAGGGGTGGCCCTAAATCCGTCCACACCCGCACATGTTCTCACACATGTTATGGACAGACTTGATTTGATTATCGTTATGAGTGTCAATCCTGGGTTTGGCGGGCAGAGCTTTTTACATTCCCAAATCGAAAAAATCCGTACACTTAAAACCATGATTGGCGACCGTGATATCTTAATTGAGGTCGACGGCGGCATTACACCCGCTACCGCCCCTCTTGTGGTAGAGGCAGGCGCTGATGTATTGGTTGCAGGTTCAGCCGTTTACGGCAAGGGCGGGCAAGACACATCCGTCTACGCCGCCAATATCAAAGCCATAAAAGACGCTTGCGCGTAAGCTACGCCTCTACTTAACAGCAAAGCAATAAAACAAGCCATCACCACCCGAACTTTGTAGATTTTCTTGCGAACAACCCCGCGTACCGTGTGCACTGCTCCACGACGTTGGGTTACCGCCGCCGCCCGTGCGGTCATGATGGCCAACCAATGCGCTACCTTCGCCGTTTTGTGTCCAATTGCCGCACATGCTGTCACCAGCCGTACCGTCAAGACGTGTGCCCGTCAAAATATCGTGACGATTAGGTTTATCTCCGCGCCCATTAATTTCCGCGCCGCTCTCACTGATAGATCCCGTTTTGGAGAGTTTATTATGTTCTGATAAAAGGTCAGCGACACTTGTCGCAACAACTTCGCCATTGGCATTGGCCCACGGCCCCGTGCCAATACGGTCTTTGGCATTGACCCCGCCTGCACCCGATGTGCTTAAATAGGCGCGCCATGTGCGGCCATGTGTGCCCGCAGCTTCTGCCAATGTCGTACAATGCGCGTCCGCACCCGAAAGCCCACCGAGATTAGCACCGTCTCCAGGGCCAACACTGGTGAGAAAGAAACTCATTTTTGACATGGCCGTACTGGACATCTTATCACCAGACGTGGCGTGCATATTATTACACCCGCTTAAGAGTAATAACCCCAATGTACTCACGCTTATTTGTTTTAACATAATTTCACTCCCAAAATAACTATGCGCCATTTTAACATATATTTTTTTGGTGTCACTTCACATAGCTGTTAGATTTATCTGCCCGCTTTCATTTTCACGAGAGCTTCATGCAAAGTTTGTAAAAATTTGGAACGATCCCTTGGCATAAATGGCGGGGGGCCACCGATATTATCTGTCGTCAGTCCTGCCCGCAAATCTGCCATAATTGCGCGCGTGGCCAATGCGCCGCCAATGCTGTCATGGGTAAATGGCTTGCCATTTGGCGCTATCACCACCGCGCCAGATTTTAAGCATCTATCTGCCAGTAAAATGTCTGCCGTTATCACCACCGCGCCTGTACCCACCCGCTCAGCGATATAATCATCTGCTGCGTCAAAATTGTCGGGTACAATTACTCTTTTTATCAAGGGGTGATTTAAAACTCGCAAATAGCTGTTGCTCACCACACATACATGAACCGTATGCCGCAAAGCCACCTTATAGACCTCCTCGCGCACAGGACATGCGTCGGCATCAATATAGACATGGATATGTGGTTTTATTTCGCCACCCATTTTTCTGTTCTCCGTAATTTTGTTTGCCCAAACCATTCATGAGAAAAAATAAAGAGAAAATCAACCATTGGTGTGTACCACTCTATTAACTATACAGATACGCGGCCACATCAGAGCAAATATATCGCTCCGCACATCTCTTTAAAGACACACAAGGGGTCAAAGCACATGCAACAGAAATATGATTTTATCGTCGTGGGCGCAGGGCCAGCAGGTCGCCGCGCCGCTATTCAGGCCGCCAAAGTTGGCAAATCCGTACTGGTTGTGGATAAAGGCCGTACGGTTGGCGGTGTGTGCGTACATACGGGAACTATTCCCAGTAAAACCCTGCGCGAAACAGTGCTTAACCTTTCAGGTTGGCGCGAGCGCGGATTTTATGGCCGCTCCTATAAAGTAAAATCAGACATTACCGCTCAGGATTTACAAAGGCGCATGCAGCTTACCATTCAGCAAGAAGTCGAGATATTGGAAAACCAATTTGGCCGCAACAATGTCGAAATGGTTAGCGGTTATGCCAAGCTAGTGACCAAAAATGAAGTCAACATAACTATAGCAGACGGCACAGTACACTGCGTTGAATTTGATAAAATTCTCCTTGCTGTTGGCACGAAACCTTTCCGCCCAGATTATATTCCATTTGACGGTAAGAATGTTTTGGACAGTGACGAAATTTTAGATATTGAACATCTTCCCAAAACGCTGATTGTCATTGGTGCAGGCGTTATCGGCCTCGAATATGCAACGATTTTTAGCACGCTTGATATTCCTGTCACCGTCATTGAGCCCCGCGATACAATCTTGGATTTCCTTGACGGAGAAATTGTTGATGATTTTCGGTCTGACCTGCGCAATAGAGGCATTACCTTGTGTCTGGGCGCAAAAGCCAAAGACGTGAAAACAAATGGAGAGCGTTGCTTTGTCAGGCTTGAAGACGGGCGTGTCACCCAAGCCGATATGGTATTATTTGCCGCTGGGCGTATGGGGTCAACCGACCAACTTGGTCTGGATAGTTGCGGGATCGATGTCGATCACCGTGGACGGATAAAAGTTAACCGCAGCACATATCAAACCCAAACACCCAATATTTACGCAGCAGGCGATATTATCGGCTTTCCGAGTCTTGCGTCAACATCCATGGAACAAGGGCGAGTTGCCGCCTGTCATGCTTTTGATATAACCATGGCCGATCAACCTGATTATTTTCCGTACGGGATTTTTTCCGTGCCAGAAATTTCCACCATTGGCCTGACCGAAGAACAATTACGCGACAAGAAAATACCTTATCAATGTGGTGTCGCCCGCCTGCGCGAAACCTCTCGCGGACAAATTATGGGTATAGATCACGGCATGTTAAAAATGATCTTTGCGCTTGAAACCCGTCAACTCTTGGGCGTGCATATTATTGGCGAAGGTGCAACGGAATTAATCCATATTGGTCAAGCCGTGCTAAACCTCAACGGCAAGCTTGATTATTTCATCAATAATATTTTCAATTATCCAACCTTGGCCGAAGCTTATAAAGTCGCCGCCTATGACGCGTGGAACAAAATACAAAATATCACCCAAGAACTGGATTGTAAAACACTCAATCCATATAAAGATGATGACCCGCTGAGCTTCTTGAAAACTGCGTAGCATTTTAGCCTAGTCAGCCTTCAAAATATTGGTATCATACAAGCCTAAACAAGGAGGGCGAGCAGGTATCGTTCTCATCATTATTTTTATTTGCAGGCTTAATTTATGGCACACACACCAATCAATAAATATGCATTTATTCTGTCCGTATTAGGCGTTGTCGGCGGACTACTTATGTTTGCGGGTGATATGTTTTTTTACTATGAACCTGTAAGCGGTATAGATTTCAATTCGCTTGAAATGATGATAAAACGCGACAATCATACATTGATGATTGGCGGTGCGATGGGCCCGGTCGCGGCTGTATTTTACGCCTTTGGTGCTTTGATATTCTATTTTACATTCACAGATAAGTTGCGCATATATGGCAAAATTATCTCGCTCAGTTGGGTATTTATGCTCGTACTCGGCGGAGCCTATCACAGCGTCTTTCCCAATTTTGGCTTTGTGGGTAAATTACCTGTTGATATGCGCGGGGAATATATCGAAAATGTCAGCGCCCTGATCGACATGATGTCGAATATGGCATTTGTGCTTGGTTTAATATCGAGCTTATTGATGGCCTTCGTGATTTTATTTAAGAAAACTATATTTCCAAAATGGTTTGTGCTCCTCATCCCCACATTTTTGACATTACTTAATGGCGTTATTGAGCCGTATATTCCGTCTCCATTTGGGGCGATTATCATTGGCGGCTGGGTGAATTTATGTTTTGTTATGTTCTTCTCTGCATGCGCTATTTTATTTTACAAAAACAATAAGCAGAACACATAAAGGTGAACACCGCCGCCTTGCCTATAGAGCGTGTGAATGTGTAAGGTGATTTTCACATCACTAGGGGAAGCTTTATGTCATCAATCACGACACAACATATTATTTCAAAACTTTGTCAGGCCAGTATTCTCAGCATAAGTTTGATGACCGCATATGCATCAACCGCGCACGCCAAGCCATTTGGCATTGACCATATTTTGCAAATGAAAACCCCTGGCGATGTTCATATTGATCCGTCTGGAAAATGGATTGTATATTCAGTAAGCCGTAATGACGAGGATAAGGATAAACGCCGCACACAAATCTGGATGAGTGCGGTTGATGGTTCCGTCACCCTCCCCATGACCAGCGGTTACGCGAATGCCTCCAGCCCACGGTTTTCACCTGACGGCAAAACTTTAGCATTTATGGGCGTGCGCGGCAGTGCGGACGGAATTAAAAAAGCAAAATCTCAAGTCTGGCTCTTGGATTTACGCGGCGGGGAAGCCCAACAATACACCCACGTCAAACAAGGAGTTTCAAATTTTTCTTGGTCGCCTGACGGCGAAGCAATGTTGCTAACCATCAGAGACCCTAAACCAGAGGACGAAGATAAAGACGGAAAAGAAAAATCAGACGGGGAAAAATCAGGTAAGGAAAAATCAGATAAGGACGCGCCGAAACCTTGGGTGCTAGACCGCCTACAGTTTAAACGCGATTACGCGGGCTATCTCGACAGTCGCCGTTCGCACTTTTATATTTTTGACGGAACCAATGATCCCGTACAAATAACGTCAGGGGATTATGATGATAATAACCCAGAGTGGAGTCCTGACGGGACGAAAATAGCCTTTGCGTCAAAACGTGACGGTGATCCAGATGCCAATAATAATAGTGATATTTGGATGGTATCTGCCAATCCCAAGGCCCGCACCCACCCGCTTACGCAACTGACGACAAATAAAGGCAATGACAGCAACCCCAGTTGGTCGCCCGACGGTAAATCTATTGCCTATACCACCGTGCGCGAACCTGAAAAACTGTGGTACGCCACGCGCCACCTTGCTGTGCTTGATGTTTCTAGCAAGACCAACAGAGTGTTGACCAAAGACTATGACCGCACGCTGTCTAATCCAAAATTTTCGAACGACGGACAGTCGATTTATTTTTTACCCAATGATGGTGGCAACCGTCCATTGATGAAAGTAGATGTTGGTTCTGGAGAGCTGTCAACAATCATTGGCGACGATATTTCTGTGCGCGGATATGACATGCACAAAAATGGGGCCATTGCCACGATCAAATCAACCCACAACGCGCCCTTTGATGTACATTATCTCAGCGGCAGTACGTCTCGCCGCATTTCAAAGCTTAATGACGAAATGCTCGGTGGAGTAGATCTCGCCGATGTAAAAAGGCTTAAAGTAAAAGGCTATCAAGGCGACCAAGTGGAAAGCTTTGTCTACTATCCCACAAACTACAAAAAAGGACGCTCATATCCGACCTTGTTTGTTTTGCACGGTGGGCCTGTGTCCCAACATGACAGTTCATTTGACGCGTGGGGACAATTATATGCAGCCCACGGCTATGTGGCCGTTCTGCCAAACCCGCACGGGTCTAACGGCTACGGTCAAAACTTCAGCTATGCGCTTAACCGTCAATGGGGCGTGCCTGATTACGCAGATGTTGACGCCATTGCCGACCATTTGGTGGCAACAGGTGTTAGCAAAGAAAATAAACTTGGTGTAGGTGGCTGGTCATATGGCGGCATTTTAACCAATTATGCCATTACCAAATCAACCCGCTTTGCAGGCGCAGTGACAGGCGCAAGTGTTGTCAATAGCCGCGCAAATTACGGTCACGATATGTACCAAAACACATGGGAGGTTGAATTTGGCCTGCCGTGGGAAAATATAGAGGCGTGGGAAGCCATCAATATGTTTAATGATGTGGGTAAGATCACAACACCCACTCTTGTCATGGGTGGACACGTAGATTGGAATGTGCCTATCCAAAATTCAGAGCAATTATACCAAGCTTTAAAACGGCGCGGGATCGATACACAACTGGTTGTCTACCCCAATGAACATCACGGCATTCGCCGACCTAGCTTTGTTCGTGATCGTTATGAGCGTTATCTAGATTGGTATAAGAAATATGTGAAATAAGGCAATGCAACTAGGCTAGAGCCACTCAGGTTTAATAAGGCCGCTTTAGATACAAATACATACCGTAGGAGGAAGAAGACGCTTTTTGCACGTCAACCAATTCCCATCCGTCCATACCAAGCCGCGTCAATTTTTCCTCTACAAGGTCAGTTCTATCCGCCTCTTTACTCCAAGCTGATACTTTCACATGTTCTATTTTATATTTCCATTTTTTCATTTCTTTTTCTCCTGAACTTGCGTTGTCACGATTTCTGGCGGGCGTTCTTTTAGACGCCCTGACCGGCGTAAAGCATCTCGCATGACATATTCGATCTGACCATTTAGGGAACGGAGTTCATCATCCGACCACCGCCTCATGGCGTCTAAAATATCTGCGTGAATACGCAGCGGGTATGCTTTGACGGCTTTCCTCGCCATGATATTTCCTAATAAATAGAGCCAGTATTAACAACAGGTTGGGTTGCGCGGTCTGAACAGAGAACCACCAAGAGGTTGCTCACCATAGCCGCTCTGCGTTCTTCGTCCAAATCAACAACACCTTTATCTTTCAGACTATCCAAAGCCATTTCCACCATGCCAACTGCGCCTTCGACAATACGCGTACGGGCCGCAATGATTGCGCCTGCTTGCTGTCGTTGTAACATGGCTTGAGCGATTTCTGGTGAATAAGCCAAATGGGATATGCGCGCCTCAATGACATTTATGCCAGCTTCGGTGAGGCGTTCCTGAATTTCTTTGTTCATTTGCGTAGACACTTCAACGGGATGTGAGCGCAAAGCAACCTCGCCTTCTTCGTGGGGGTCATAAGGATATATAGACGCCATAGACCGAATAGCAGCCTCACTTTGGATTTGCACAAAGCTTTCATAATCATCCACATTATAGACAGCCTCCGCACTATCGGTAACTTCCCAGACAACAATCGCAGCAATTTCAATAGGTGAACCGCCGCTGTCATTGACCTTCAAGCGACCCGATTCAAAATTGCGTACCCGCAAGGAAATTTTCTTTTTGGCAAAAAATATATTATTCCAGCGCAAGCCCGGCGTACGGGTTGTGCCAATATATTTACCAAATAAGCTTAAGACAGCCGACTGGTTTGGTTCAACCTTATAAAGTCCGCCGATTAAACAAATGAATGTTAATATTGTTGGCACGACACTTAGTAACAATGCAATCACTTTGCCTTGTGTGCCAAAATGTATGGCCAATCCCGCAGCCATAAATGGCAACGCCAGCGCAACAATTAATACGGGTATCCCAGGTAGGGATTTATAATGTCTCTCTTTCATATCATCATCCTTTCATAAATATATATATTTTGTGATATCATATTGATATCACAATGTCAAATATAAGAAAATACGTCATTCCAGCAGAAGCTGTAATCTGGTCGCAAACTCATATATATGGATGTGGGGCGGGATCCCAGATCAAGTCTGGGATGACAAACATGCATAAAACCACATTATGTCATTCTGGGTACGTTAGAATCGGTCTAAGCATGTGATGGTTACAACTTAATAATCATGCCCTGGGTTGGCTTTGGCCAATTTACGCATCAGGCCAGGCCACACCAGATTATCCCCCATACCGGGCATAAAGGCAGCTCCCCCTTGCATATGCACACGCGCGGACATAGCGTCGTTTTCTTCGTGTAGATAATTTGGGTCGCCAATACTTTGGGCCAATATCTGTGTTTTACAGGCTTGTTCTAAAAAATACATGCGCATAAAGGCCAGCGCGCAATTGGCCCCTACCGTTAGTGTGCCGTGATTTCGGAGCATAAGCAGATTGTGCGCGCCCATATTTTCAACAATACGCGCCCGTTCGTCATGGTTAAGGGCAATGCCTTCATAATCATGATAGGCAAGATCGTCGTGCACCACCATGGCAAATTGGGTATACCGACGAAGCCCACCCTTTTGCACAGAGACGGCCACACCGTAAGGCGTATGCACATGCAACACACAACCCGCGTCTTCGCGGGCGGCGTGGACAGCACTATGGATTGTAAAACCCGCTGGATTGATGAAATAAGTGCTGTCGCCAATAATATTGCCCTCAAGGTCAATTTTTACCAAGCAAGACGCTGTCATCTCGTCAAACAAAACCCCGTAAGGATTAATCAAAAACCGCTCTTCCCCGTCTTCGTCAGGCAGTCGCGCTGAAATATGGGTGAACACCAAATCCGTCCAACCATAAAGCGCGCACAGACGGTAAGTAGCCGCAAGCTCACAGCGCACTTGCCATTCCGCCGCAGATACCTTGCCCTCAAGTCGTTCAACTTTTGTGGGATCAGCAATATCAAACCCGCCGCTCACTCCAATAGATTTACTCATATCACCCGTATCTGCATTCATAACATCCTCCATATATGAGCGAGTATAACCCTTATCACATGCATTGTGAATGCCAGATATTGCTCTCATTAAATACACCTGTCCTTGACCACCACGAATGAATTTTAACCAAAACCAGAATATGAAGAAGCGTCAATACCCTAATCAAGCTTTCCCGCGCGCCACTTCTGTTGCTAGGGCTTCTAACTTGGGCGTCCAAAAGTTACGAAAGGGAGCAAGCCACATATCAATCTCCTCCAAGCCGGACGTGTGAAGTGCATACACCCGGCGTGCTCCATCGATTGTTACATTTGCAAATCCATTATCACGCAATATTTTTAGGTGTTGTGAAACACCCGGTTGGCTAATACCGAACTCCGAACTCACTACGTTAACAATCGCACCTGATGACATGTCTTCCGCCGACAAAAGTTCGAGTACGCGGCGGCGAACTGGATCACCTAAAACATCAAAAGCGTGCATCATTCACCTGTATAAAATTTGGCGGTTGATTCTGCCATATTTCGGGCAATAACTTCCGACTCTCCAGATGCAATGTGTGCATCTCCCCAGCTTTTTGCAGATTTCCGAATAAATGCTTTTCCGTCCGCGGATACTGTCCATGCTTCGTTTTCCTTTGGAATAATCGCGGTGCCGTTATTGGCTAAATGATAATCAAGGGCGAGGAAAGAAAGTTCCCAGCCGACACCTGTGGCGCCTGGCCCATAGACTTTCCAATGAGCTTCACCCTCATCATCTTTGAGCATGACATGTTCAAGCGTCAATCTCGTGCCGTCATTCTCTGGTATAAGTCTGACCATGACCCAACTCGTATTATCTCCATATTCCCAAGTAGCATCAAGAGCACTGGCGGGGTCGCATCGCGTGATTTTACCGTTTGCATGACCTTCGAATTGATACCGGCCGCCAAGACGAAGATCGCCGCTAATAGGAAGAAACCAGCGCGGAATACGTTCAGGGTTGGTCAAAGCATCCCAAAGATCATCCGCCTTCGCATCATAATACCGACTGCCAGAGACTTTGCGGGCAGAGGCTCCTTCATGTGTGGTTTCCCTTGTACTTCTAAATTCTATGCCAAAGACGTTCGAGTAATTCATAATTAACTCCTAAATATAAGTTATAGCTTATATAAATAACCACTAATACTCAAGAAAAAAAATTTACTTGGCATATTCAGAAATTACTGGCTAGGGTTTTACCCAGTATCAGGGGCTTCTCCCAACAACATATGACAGCTTAGCTCTGGAAAACACGCTCCCACCTTGTTATGAGCATATATGACCTCGCGCTTCACATCATATATGCCCGTTTTTTCATTTATCTTGATGGCTGTGACAGGTTTGGTTTTCGTCCTGTCCTTATGTGCCTCCCTTTATTTTTTCTTAGGGTTTTTAGGCGGGGGTCGTTCTTGGTTGGCGATCATACAGGCGTTTTTTGTGTGCTTTGGTCTTGGAGCGATGCTTTATTTTCCTGCGCTCATTCTGTTTTTAATGGGGCAACATGTGCGCAATTTTGACCCAAAAAAATCCATTGGCATCGCAGCCGTAATCATCAGCACACCCCTATGGATATACGGGGTTTTTGGATTTATTTTAAAGCTACCCTACCCGCTCCTTAGCTTATTTATCCTGTTATATGGATTTCTTATATTGAGTTGGGGCGCATTGGTGTTTGCCCATGCGAGAGGCTCGAGCGCATAATCACACACGATTGTGCACATCTGCGCCTTGAAAAAATACTATTTTGTGCTATATTAAACATGAGAGAGCAGAAATTTGGAGACTGCTATGCATATATTTAAGAAACTTTCCTTTGTAGTGGGAGCGGCAGTATTGGCCGCGTGCGCCACTGCAACCCCGTACCAAGCCTCACAATCCGCCAATGCACGCAACGGGTTTTCGGAACAACAAATAGAAACCGACCGCACTCGCATTAGTTTTGACGGGAATAGTCTTACCAAGCGCGAAACCGTTGAGACCTATTTGCTGTACCGCGCGGCGGAGCTGACCAAACAAAATGGTTATGATTATTTCACGCTGACCCAACGCGAAACCGATAAAACCTCACGCATTCAATCAACAGGATTTGATAATTCTTATTATAGCCCTTATTACGGCATGTTTGATTATTCCTATTTCCATCCTCGGCACGGCTGGAGCCGTCCTCGTTTTAGAAGCAGGTTTCATTCACGCCTAGGGTTTTACGACCCCTTTCATAGTGGGTTTGGCTATGACGGTTGGGGTGGAAATTTTGATACCCGTGAAATCACACGTTATAAGGCCAGTGCAGAAGTAAAGTTTAGGCGCGGGCAAAAACCGTCCAATGCTGACAATGCCTTTAATGCTCAAGAGGTTCTCGATAATCTCGGCAGTTCAATTGTCTATCCGGAAGCTAAAGCGTAAGCGTGATTAACCGCCGTACTGGCCTTAAAATAACAGGAGCCGCCCTTCTTTCAGGGGCGGTTTTTGGTTTTGAGGGGTGCGCCACACCACCCCGCAAACCTATTTTACATGTCTGGGAAGCAAATGCGTTGGGCGCACCTGGATCTATAAAAATTGCGGGCGGCAGCGCACAACATGCCCAGCGTACATTTGAACTTGCACAAAAAGAGATCAAACGGCTTGAGCATATTTTCTCATTATACCAACCCAGTTCTGAAATTTCGCGGCTCAATAAAAATGGTGTACTCAACAACCCATCTGTTGAAATGTTTGATATTTTAAACACTGCACAACACATCTCTAAGCTGACCCAAGGGGCCTTTGATATTAGCGTGCAACCCCTCTGGGTATTATCTGAAAAATTAAAATATATGCGCGTCACGCAAGACGGGCTTGCCACCCTGTGGAAACAAGCGCGTGCGCGGGTGAATTATAAAAACATAACGATAGAAAAACAAAAAATATCTTTCGCAAAGCCAAATATGAGTATTACTTTGAACGCACTTGCCCAAGGTTATATTACCGATAAAATATCTGAACTTATTATAGCCGAAGGGCACAAGAATGCTTTGGTCAATATTGGCGAGCACCGCGCCTTTGGGCGAAACGGCAATCAAGAATGGCGCGTAGGTATTCAAGACCCACGCAATGTTATGGATACTTTAGAAATTATCCCGCTGCGCAATGCTGCTCTCGCTACATCCTCAGCTTTGGGCGGTCAAATTCGTAAGCACATATATCATATATTTAACCCAAAAAATACTGGCACAACGCCCTCATTCATAAGCGCAAGTGTCGTCCATGCCCGCGCTGATATTGCCGATGCCCTAGCAACAGCTTTTACGTTAATGGATATAAATGCAATCACAAAAACTGCGAAATTAGCGGATACCATGCAAGTGATTTTGGTGGACAGCAAGGGCGCAATAATCAAGATTTAGAACGCGCCTCGGCCAGCCCTAACTGTCGCTTTTCTCGTCGGTTTCGCCTCTGACCCGCAGTGCTCCACATAATAATGCCGCTCAGAGACAAGGCAATCAATAACACACTGGCCAAGCCCATCACCCACGGGCCTAATGTGCCAAACACCCGCCCTGTATGAATATCCAGTATCACCCGCGACGCAGGCATGCCTTGACCCGAATAACGCTTTAATATTTGCAGTTCTATATGTTGCGGGACAGGTATTAGTTTCGCTTCAGGCAGCTCTCCTATACGTGGTTGACGCTCAACAATTTGCCCATCCGTCAAAACGAAAATGGTTTCGTTTTCGCTATAAAGAGCAATATACTCGTCTTGCATGCCAATAGTTAAGAGTGAGGACGATATACTAACAGGTGGTTTTTCACCAACGTAAACAAGCCCGTCTACAGACACCACCCAATTGTCATTTCCCATGTCAACGCCCAGTATTTGTGATTTCGGTGTGAGGTTATAGGCTTTAGATACCCAATTGCCGCGTAAGTTTGTTGTATCCAAACTGAGCGGGCTTGACAGCAGTAACAATATGCCGCTGACCGCCAACACAAGAACGAACACGGCAGACGTGATACCAATACGGCGATGCCAACGAAACAAAACTCTATTCATTTCTAATTTCCTTAAATATCCATTGGTCATTCCAGCGAAAGCTGGAATCTAACCTTGTGTTACATGTTCGCTCTTTTAGATTCCAGCTTTCGCTGGAATGACATATACATTGTTATTCTGGTGCACCCTGCACTTCTTGGTTAAAATATAAGGCAAGTCTTGCCAATTTTTTCAAGGCGCGAACAGACAATGTCGCTCCTGAAATACCGTCCACATCCTGGTTCATTTTTTTGGATTTCGTAAGCTTGGCGCCAATAAATTGGGCCGTAAAAAAATCGTGTTTCACTTCCCACCCATGGCTTTCGCGGTAAGCCAATACGGTTAGTTTTTCTATGGCCCCGTCCGCAATCACAATACCCACCGTGATGGGTTTGTATTTTCCGATTTCGTCGAGAACCCAAACTGTCTTGTTACCGTTTTGCCAATAGCGCACCCGCAACGCGCCATAATCATGGCGCAATATTTTTTTGGCATGTTTTTTAATATCTCTGGTGAGCCATAGGGTTTGCGAAACTGGGATATCATTTTGGAAAACTTCAGCTACAAAACTATGCTTGAAATTAGCAGGCTCTGTAGCCGTGGCAGGAACCGTATAAGCAAGCAAAGCCCACAGCCATGCAATTAGCATAACTGTGGGCTTTAATAGGTATTTATATTTGCAACTCATTCTCATATGCGCTACATACACGAATTAAAACTGATAGCCAATCCCTAAATTCATTGCATTTTTGGAAGTGCCACCGCTTTCTTTTTTCTCGGTAATATAGTCCATTTTCAAAACCACATCATCTATTGGCCAATAATTGATCCCAAATACACTACGGTGTACGCCTGAATTATTGCTCAAGCCATTATTATTATCCCAATCAGAATAGCGGTAAAACACACCAAGTTTCGCGTTGTCGAGCCTCCCCATCGGCACACCGAATGTATAGGACGGCTCAATATAAAACCCGTTTTGTTTGTCACGCCCCGACGCGTCCACATCTGCACCGTCCAGTGACCAAGCCGCATATAATGCGTTGAAGCCAAAGCCTCTATATTTAGCCTGCACATGTGATGTCCAAAGCAATGCACTCACATTATTACCCGTAATACTGTCACCCGTTTTTTGGGTGACATCTGGCTGGTAATACAGCGACGAGGCCACGGTTATACCTGGCATGCCCGTGTATTGAATACGGCCTGAATAGGCGTGTGACTTAAATTTTGCCTTGCCAACTTTCTGGCGACCAGAGCGAATTTTATAGCCATTCGTAGCAGTTAAATTCAGACCCGACGATACCATAGCGTCATAGGAAAAGCCGCTCCCCCCCACATTACCGTGCACGCCAATACCACCTTCCCACCACGTGGCCGGGATAATATTTTTCTCGACCGCATTACGCTCCACACCGAAAAATGTGGGTGGTTCGTGGGTTTCATTTATTATGCCCACCGGCACAAGATGCACGCCGCCGTAAATTTGCGTGCCTTCGTTGACATCCATTTCAATATACATTTGCTCAAGCTCAACTTCGCCAACCTTACCTTCACCAGATATCGCATGTTCAACTTCTAGCTCTGAAAAGAAACGAATATTGTCTGTAAAATCATGGCCAAAAAACAAAACAAAACGGTGCAAATCAATCTCGTCTTTAGACCCGCCTTCATAATGAAGTTCGCCGTATCCACCCACTTGCGTATCGCCGCCTAAGAAACTACCGCCTGAATTTATCTCCACTGCGTCAGCCACTATTTCAACGGTTTTTTTCACCTCAATCGTTTCGACTTGTGCCACCGCAAGCTCTGCCTCAAGACTGTCTATTTTGGCTTGTTGGGCTTGTAGCATTTCCCACATATCTTGCATGCTAGGTGTTGATTGTGCAAAGGCTGGCGCAGCAAAGGCCAAGACAATGCCGTTAAGGGCCGTGCCCATAATAATATTTCTAAATTTAGTCATGTATATTGCTTCCTTTATATGTGCGCCCATACACGCCCAACAGTTAATAAGAATTATTCTCATTTATGGATGTATACGCGTTCAATATTAAATGCAAGTAAGAATTATTCTTAATTAAAAGAACACATTTTCGCATATCATTTTCAAAATCTGCTTGAAATTTTTGTGAAAATAGGCGAGGTAACGCCAAGATTAATTTTTTTAAACAAAGGCAGTATAGATGAGTTTTAAGGGTAGTAATTTTGGCGACCGCATCGCTGAACAAAAAAAAGCAAAATTGGAGCTCTTAAAACGCGCCAAGGCCAAGCAAATCGACCCTGAGCTAAAAGCTAAACTCGCGGCTGAACGTATTGAGCGCAACAAACTACGCGACGCACGAAAAATACAACAAGATACCGACCGCAAGGCCAAGGCCGAGCAAGAGGCTCTGGAAAAGTCTGAAAAAGAAACAGCAGATAAATTGGCTGCAGAAAAACTTGTCACAGCGCAAAAAGCTCGCCGCGATGCTAAATATGCGGCCCGCAAAGCCCGCCGCTAAGTCTCACGATAATACATGCGTCGCCTTAAGGTTAGTGCAAGCCAAAATCCATAATTGCATTCTTAGTGTTGTGCACCAACTGCATGAAGTCGCCCACCATTTTTGCTAAGCCATGTTTTGGCAGGTTTGACACTTTCAACCAATTGCCCACATACATCCCAAAACTCTGCTCCGTGATTGGCGTGTACCAAGTGGGCGCATTCATGGGCCACCACATAATCCAAAACAAATGGCGGCGCACAAACAAGCCGCCACGAGTACGAAATCTGACCGCCTCGGCGCGCATTGCCCTTCAAACATGACCCCCACCGCGAAGATGTATCGCGCACACTAATCTTGTCTACGGGCTTGCCTAAGGCGTTGGCATGGGTGTGGGTGCACTGCGTTAAAACCTCTCTGGCCTCGCGAATTAACAGGCGTTTTGTGCGGCCCGAAAATGTATCTGGATTGGCGGGAATAATGATCTGCCGCGCCTCGTGGTCAATACGGGGGCGGCCTCTCGGCCCAGGGCACACAAGTTTGTAATGCTCGCCACGATATAAAATGTGCCTGCCATCGACAAATGGTTGGGCGGTCGGCATGCTTTCCATTTGCACCAAAATCCAGTCATATTTCTCTGATACAAACCGCTGCGCGCTCGCGAGTTTTTTGGCCGTACCTGGAACCGTTACGATAACCTGACGTTTGGCGGCGTCTATATTAATGGTAATGCGCTTGGCCCGTGGCCGTAAATGATAAAATACCCGACTGTCATTTTCATCGGGCCAGACGGTTTTTTGCCTTGAACTTGCCGTAGTTTTCCTGTTGTGTAGGCGTAAATGTAATTTAGACAGGAAGCCAGTCATGGGTAATTTCAAATCCTCAGTATCAACACTCGTTTTGAGCGCGGTCGTATTTTCAACCCTTACTTTGGGGGGTTGCAACAAAAAGGACAAGGGGGGAGACGTAAAAACTTCGGCTAAAATCGAAAAACTCATCAAACGTAATATTAGCGATGCCCAAGCCCAAACCGCACTTGTGTATATGGGGCTGGATAAATCAGGCGCACATGCACTGACATGGTCGGCGCGTGTCGGCAACAAAGGTAATTATACTTTCACCAATGTTGCACCTGAAGACGCAGACGGCGGACTTGCCAAGCTTGGCGGGATGGAAATTAAAGGTTTACGCATGCAAGGTAAGCAAGCGGTTTTTGACCATATATCCTTTACAGGGTTTAAGGCGGATGATGACGGTACAATTGTTTCTCTTAAAGCTTTCGCTTTATCCCAGCCAACGGCAGGCCTCGCGCAGGCTTTTGCTGAGTTGTTTAAAGGCGACGAGGATGCATTTGACGACATAGACGGTGATTTTGGCTTTTCCGCACTGTCATTTACGGGTTTGGGCGTGGAAAACAAAGACGGTATCTTGCATTTGGACGGTTTAGAAACAGGGAAAACAAAAGACGGATCTGGTATGTTTGCGCTACACGGGTTTGATATGAAAAGCACAAGGGGCGATGATAATATTACGCTTAATTTGGGCGAGATTAATGTGCAAGGCGTCAACCTTGAAAAATACGAAAACATCCTGCCTACAATTTTCAATAACGGTAATACAGATATAGGCGAAGAAACTTTGCAAAACATGCTTGCTTCTATCAATCCTTATGACCCTGATTTTAAAAGCATGTCGCTCAAAGACTTTCACATGAACGCGGGCGGGCTACGCATTGATTTGGATTCTGTTTTGGCAAAGGCGGAGAAAAAAGGCGGTAAAATAGTCATGCGTCAAACCATGTCGCCCCTGACCATTACTCCGCCAAAAGACTCCAAAGATAAAGATATATCCAAATTTGCAGATGGCTTAAAAACCATGGGCTATGACGCGCTGGTCTTGACGGTTGAGCAAAATAGCATACTCGACGAAAAAACCGATAGCATGAAGGTGAGCGACAGTTATATAAAACTCAAAGACGGGTTTAAACTTTCTTTTGATTATAATATGGTTGGCTATAAGGCCTATATGCAAGAGGCGGCGGCAAAATCCGTTGGCGAAAACAAAGAACTTCATGCAAACCCTATGGCCATTATTGGCATGATGAATAAGCTTAAAGTCAACAGTATGCGGATTGAACTGGAAGATAATTCCGTAGTTGACCGCGCCTTTAAGCTGGCGGCGGATCAACAAGGCGGCACACCGAAAGCCCTTAAAGCGCAAGCCAAAATGGGACTGATGTTATTACCCATGGCCGCCAAAGATAAAGCGCAACAAAAAGCGGCTGACCAATTGAGTAAGGCTTTGGGAAGTTGGCTTGAAGACGGCGGTAGTTTAATTCTTGACCTCAATCCAGCAGAACCAATTGTTATGGGCGACGTAATACAAGGCCCTATGAGCAAGAAGTTTGACGTGGAAAAACTGGGCATGACCATTAGCCACGAGAAATAATCAAGCTGGTAAAAATGGGGCTTTAACGCCCTGTTTTTTTATAAGCAATTAAATGTTTTGCGATGGCATCTGGCGCGTCGGCGTGGGTGAAAATATCAACAAACTCACCCTTGGCATCCATAAGGTAAATAAAACTTGTATGGTCATATATATAACCTGCGTTGTTTGACGCATCTTCAATTTTATTGCCAATCACAGCGAAAGATTTTTTAACCTGCTGGGTTTGCGCCTCCGTTCCCGTGAGGCCAATCAAATTTTTTGGAAACCCATTTGCGGTTACGTAAAGGGCTAGTTTTTCGACCGTATCGCGCTCTGGGTCAATGGTGACAAATAACGGCTGGTAATAGCTAGCAATGCGCGGGTCTTTACGTTGCGCAATTTCTAAGGCAGCGCCCATTTGCTGCAAGGCGGTTGGGCATACATCCGGGCAATAGGCATAACCAAAATATATCAATTGTGGTTTGCCAAAATAAGTTTCGTCGGTCACGGCCTTGCCTGTGTGGTCGGTAAGGCTGAACGCGCCGCCGAGGGCCGCTTTGCCAGAGACAATTGTATTTTTCCCGCTGGTGGCGATTTTTTTTGGCCCGCATGCCAGTAAGCTTGCCGATAAAACCGCACCCAGAAAAATGGTTATTAAAATAAATCGTGACATAAAAATTCTCGCATATACAGTGCCGTATTTATGCAAAACATTCCCGCGAAAGGCAATCACCTAAAATGACAATGGTACGAAAATCTGTGTTATTTATTTGCCTCGGCAATATTTGCCGCTCGCCCACCGCCGAGGCCGTGTTTAAAAAACGCAGCGCGGACGCAGGCCTGTCCATTTGGTGCGACAGCGCGGGCACAGGCGGATATCATATAGGCGAGCCACCAGATAGTCGCTCTGCAAAAGTGGGGCGCGCACGGGGCTATAGTTTTGCGGGCCAAACATCGCGTAAAATTGAACAGGCTGATTTTGAAACCTTTGATTTGGTGCTCGCCATGGACACACAAAACCTGCTTGCATTACAAGGCATATGCCCTGCGCATTTTCAACATAAGCTCAAGTTATTTTTGGACTATGCGCCCCATACAGATGCCCACGAAGTGCCAGACCCATATTACGGCGGGCCAGACGGTTTTGACCATATCATTGACCTTGTGGAAATGGCCAGTGAAGGGTTGATTAAGGCATTAAAACAAGAGGCGTAATTACGGCCCAAGCAAGGGGTAATTGGCTTCTTTGGTATAAATATTTGGCCCGGTTTTTTGTGGATTTGAAGCATAAAGCGCAAATTGGTCGACCAGAAACGGCGTGCTTTCAAATGAAATATTTTTGCTGATAAACCGCGACAGATCAGACAAATCAACCCCGCCCCTCATATAGGCAAGGCTGAGATGCGGGGTAAATTTACGCACCTCCATTTCAATATGGGCCCGCTTTGCCGCGCGGCGTACATGTGTATGCAGAGCGCGCAAGGCGGCATTTTCTTCCACGCCGAGCCACAAAGTATGGGGCCGCGACCCGCCAAAAATATCAACGCTGCTCAGCCGCATTTTAAAGCCGCCGCCTGCCCCTCCCTTGGCACGGCTAGCAAGTTCACGGTCTAGGATTTCTGCAAATTCCACATCTACCAAACCAAAATACCCAAGGGTGATATGCAGGTTTTCAGGCGCGCTCCACCGCACGCCCTCAATCCCTTTTTGCAGAGCCGTGACCGCCCTAACAATATGGGGAGGGGGCTTAATGGCGGCAAATAATGTTAGCATTTCGCTCATAATATCACGGGTCTAAAGTCAGGGGTCTAAGGACAGGGGGAACGTGTGCGCGCATGGAATTTATGCACGGCTTTTTCCATGTCCGGTGTCCATTCTATATCAAAAGCGTCGATGTTGTCTTTAAGCTGTGCCGTAGTCGTTGCGCCGATAATGGTCGATGCTGTAAAAGGTCGCGTATCGACAAATTTTAATGCCAATTGCACAGGTGTTATGCCCATATCATGTGCCATAGCGACACAATCATTGATAGCGTCTTCGGCGCCCGGGCCTTGGTATCTTTCAGGTCTGCCAAACAGTGTTTTGCGCGCGCCTTCTGGCAGTGCGCCGTTTTGATATTTCCCCGTCAAATATCCTTGCGCCAAAGGTGAATAGGCCAACAAGCCAATATTTTCGCGCACGGATATTTCTGCCAACTCATAATCAAAGCGGCGGCTGAGCAAGGAATACACATTTTGGATGGTGGCCATACGTGGCCAGTCGTTCTTGTCTGCGAGGTTTAAAAATTTCATTGTCCCCCACGCGCTTTCATTGGACAGCCCCAAACACCGTATGCGTCCCGCTTCAACATGGCGGTTTAAGGCGTCCAAAATATCTTCGAGCGGCAATATATCGTGCTCACCCAAATCTTTATATGTGTGAAAGCCAAACACCTGCGCCAATCTGTCAGGCCAATGAATTTGGTATAGATCAATATAATCGGTTTGTAGGGCTTTTAATGACCGCTCTACGGCGAAATCAATCTGGGCTTTGGTTTGGCGCGGGCTCGCCCCGCCGTCTCGAAACCAATCCGCCGCGTCGAACCGCCCCACGACTTTTGTGGCCAAGATAACGTCCTTGCGGTTGCCCCGCGCCTGCATCCATGTGCCAATGATTTCTTCCGTCGCCCCCCGTGTGCTCGCCTTGGGGGGAATGGGGTAGAGCTCTGCCGTATCGACAAAATTAACTCCGCGCCCAAAGGCATAATCCAGTTGTGCGTGGCCTTGTTCTTGGATGTTTTGTTGCCCCCACGTCATGCTGCCAAGGCAGATATTTGAGACCCGAATATCTGTATTTGCGAGTGTCTGTGTACGCATAACCGCCTCCATTTATCTGTGCATGCGAGAATCGCTTGGATTTTCCTTATAAATACCTATATAGTGTATACATATCAATTGTACCAATTTGGAGATTTTGACGATGAATACTTCTGCTACCCATCAAAGCGAGATGGATCTGGGCCTGCGCAGCTTTATGCTGGGCACATATAAATATATGATTGCCGCTATGGGCATATCGGGCATAGCGGGATGGGTCATGTCCCTGTTCTTGTTTAACGGCGGCGTGCCAACCAATTTATATCAACTTATGTACGGCTCGCCTCTTAAATGGGCGGTATGGCTTGCGCCCATGGCGTTCGTTATGATTATGGGCCGAAAATACGCTACCATGAGCGTTCCAACGGCCCGTTTTACCCTCTTTGGCTACGCAACACTTATGGGTGTTTGGCTTTCGTCTTTGGGTGTATATTTTGTCCAGTCAAACCCACTACTCGGTGCGAAAATTCTGTTCTTGTCTGCCGCTATGTTTGGCGCATTTAGCTTATTTGGTTACGCCACTCGCAAAAGTTTGCAGGGCATCGGGCAATTTGCAGCCATGGCTTTATTTGGCGTGATTGTGGCTATGGTAATTAATATTGCCGTGTTTAAATCTACGGGCTTTGACATGGTTATTAGCGGTATCGGGCTTGTATTGGTTGCGGCCATGACAGCGTGGCAAACTCAAAATTTAAAGCGCATGTACCACGCCACGCTCGGCAACGGCGAAATGGCGGAAAAAGCTGCCGTATTTGGCGCGCTTAGCCTCTATACAAGCTTCGTCAATATCTTCTTGTTCTTGATGCGTTTTATGGGCGGCGGCGACTAAATTTTAGAACATTTTCAAATTATACCCACTTAAACCCAGTTTAAGTGGGTTTTTTTGTGTTTGCACCCAACCTTAACAAATGGTAAGATACCCAAGTTGTTAGCAGGGCAAAGACCTTGCAGCGACCAATATAAGTAATAATTACAATTATAAATAAACTTAAATCCTAGGGGAAAATCTATGTCTATCGCACGTATTATTTGGAGCATTAGTTTGCTCGCCGCCATTGTACTCGCATTTATCAGTACAGGGTATGACGCCGCCATTCTTGCCGTTCTCGGTCTCGTGAGTGGTTGGTTTGTCGATCATGAACACCGTTCTGGCCTTATTATTGCCGCCGTATTCTTGGCACTTGGCGGGGCTGCGGCTTGGGGTGCTATCCCAGCCATTGGCGAACACTTATCGGCTATCTTTGGTAGCTATTCAGGCGTTCTAAGTGCAGCGGCGTTAACCGCCATTTGCCGCACAACGGTTGAGCGTTTGTTCCTAAACAAAGGCACTGCTAACTAAGCACTGCCGTACCGATTAAACTTGACCCCGTTTCATTAGATTGAAGCGGGGTTTTTTATTGGGAAAATTTTAAAAATAGGTTTTAAGAATGGGGTTTAAGAATGAGTTTTAAGTCTCTGCTTATCAAACACCCGCAACACGGTTTGTAGGTCGTGACCACGTTTAAGTATCAGACCACCAGGCGCCACAACACTATATTGCCCTTGCTTAGCTTGCAGGGCTGGGCGTTTAAAGATTTGGTATATGGGCTGTTCGGATGCATGGCGATAAATGGAAAATGCTGCCTGCCCGCGCAACATATCAATGGCGTAATCTCGCCAGTGACCTTGGCTAACCATATGTCCATAGACATTTAATATCAGGCCCAATTCTTTGCGGTGAAATGCCACCCATTCGGCTTGCTTGTGTGTACGTGTTTTGTGCAGAGGGATAATTTTTGCGCTCATAGCTTAAAATACCCCAAGCATAAGGAATGTCAAACCTTACCATTTTCTCATAAATTACTGCCAATTTAGTAACCTTTAAGTAAGGGGATAGGCGTAGTTTGGCGTTATGAAAACATTAACCATGATAATCTCTGCCAGCTTTTTAAGCATAGGCATGATCTCCGCATCGGGCTGTGCAGTTATGACGGCGGGTGTAAAGAAGGGCGATGAGCGCAATTTTGCGCGCTCGTTAAATGATATAAATGCAGGCCGCGCCATTCGCGCCCGTATGGGCCGCGCCGAAGGGTTTAAGCTGTCGGGCGTCGATGTTGAAGTGGCGGAAGGCATTGTACTGCTGTCTGGCAATGTGCCCAGACAAGAAGACCGTATTGAAGCCGAACGCATTGCTTGGTCGGCTGACCGTGTTGTTCAAATCGGCAATGAAATCCTTATTAAAGACAAGCAAGGCCAAGTACGTAATATTAAAGACGGAGCGCTTAACCAATCCGTAAAAGCGCGACTGATTGCCACCAAAGCCGTCAAAGCCAGAAATTATAATATCGAAGTCCACGACGGGGTTGTCTATATGCTCGGCGTTGCCCGTAGCCAAGACGAATTGGCCTTGGCCGCCCATATTGCCAGCACTACACGCGGCACAACCGAAGTGATTTCTTATGTACGAGTTACGGATGATATGTCGGCGCAATACGCAACTGGCCCAGGTTATAATGGTCAACCAAGTGAAATGGCGCAGAGCCACACCCCTCTTGTAACATCACCACTGACAGCGCCACTGACAGCGCCTTTGCAAAATTATTCACCTTTGCCGCAAACTGTCGCGCCGCCAGACTCTATAACAACACTAGACAATGACGCCATTGACAGCGGCGAGCCTTATTATCTTGACCCCAAAACGGGCATGCGTGTAGAAATTCCCGAAGGCGTGACCCCAATTCCCTATATGCCAGATGCAGGCCCAGGCTCGCTCGGCGCAGGCGGGCAACCCGTATCAGGCGCATTCCCAAGCGATGCACATTTGGGAGTCAACCGTATCGGCACGCCAGGCGAAGCCGTATCGGTTATAGAAAGCGCGCCATACATGCTAAACCCCACCACAGGCGAAATGGTTCCCGTAAAATTTGAAAACGGCAAATGGACAGCAAAACTCATTAAATAATAGGCATCATAATTGACGACTATTTTAATGCGGTTCCGTAGGCGTAAACCTCTAGGGAGCCTAGTTTTTGTTGGGCGTTTTGGAATACGGACGAGGTCTCCAAGCGTACATTGGCAACGTGGGTTGCGCCTGCGTCTCTGGCTTGTTCTTTCATGCGCAATACGGCTTCGCGGCGCGCGCGCTCTAACAAGCTTGTGTAAGATTTCACTTGTCCACCCACAAGCGAGCGCAAGGCCGCGCCAATGCGCTTAAAATAATCAATAGAGATGACAACATTGCCTGTGACGAATTTTGAGGCAACAAACCCTTCTGGCATTTTTTTGACAGTGGAAATGGTGATATGTGCCAAGTCTTGCTCGCGCCTATCCAGAGCGGCAAAATGTTTGCGCTCATTGATACGACCAAAGACATACCCGACAGCGAGCAGAACAAGGAAGCTAAAAAAGCCAAACATTATTCGACGATTACGGCTGTGCCGTACACAAATAGTTCGGACGCGCCAGCACTTACGGATGAAGTGGAAAACCGAACATTGAGCACGGCATTGGCCCCCAGTGCCCGTGCTCCCGCCAACATGCGCTCGGTGCATTCAACACGCGAGTCTGTGAGAAGTTCAGTATAACCGCGCAGTTCGCCGCCAACGATATTTTTTAGGCCCGCCATAATATCACGGCCCACATGTTTGGCCCGTACCGTATTGCCTTGTACCATGCCAAGATGTGTGACGATTTTTGTCCCCGGAATGGATTCAAGGTTGGAAATTTGTATATCGCTCATAATGTCTCCTGATATTTTAATATATAAATACCAGACTCTACGGCACTACACCAGTTGAATTTTTACCAAGCCTTGCACATGGTTATAGGTAACACGCCCCACCGCTAAAAACACATGATTGCCAATATGCAGAGCGGCAAAAACGCATCAATATGAGTGTATTTATTTTATGAAATGCTCTCATAAAAATATGCCTTTGAGCCATTATGCATGTGTTCGGGTGCTGTATCTTAAAGACCAAGGCGTTGGGTGTCCACACGTGTGGTTTTTTCAACTTCATATCTTTGTGAACACAAAGCCATTGACCAATGCAACCTCACCGCCCACATAGAGAGTATGAGTTTAAAAATTGCATTCCAGATGGACCCGATGGAGGGCGTTGATATAGACGCCGATACAACATTTGCTTTGGCGGAAACGGCCCAAGCACGCGGCTACGCGTTATATAGTTATGACGTGAGCGGCCTCGCCTATAACGCGGGTATTGTACAAGCACGAGCAAGGCCAATGACCGTGCGCCGCGAGCGCGGTAATCATGTAAGCTTTGGCGACGCGGTTTTGCTTGATTTAGCCAAAGACATTGACGTGGTGTGGATGCGCCAAGACCCGCCCTTTGACATGCAATACATAACGGCGGCTCATATATTGGAAATGCTAAAAGGCAAAACCTTTGTTGCCAATGACCCTGAATGGGTCAGGTCATGCCCTGAAAAAATCGTGCCCCTAGAATTTCCAGATATCATTCCAGACACTTTGATTACTCGCGATAAACAGGCTATTGACGCGTTTCGCGCCAAGCACAAAAATATTATCTTAAAGCCTTTGTACGGCAATGGCGGCGCGGGTGTGTTCCTTGTTAAAGACGGGGACAGTAATTACACATCCCTGCTTGAAATGTTCTTTGAGGGTTCGCGCGAACCTATCATCGCCCAAGCTTTCTTAAAGGACGTAAAAAACGGTGATAAACGCATCATCATCATTGACGGCGAGCCTGTAGGCGCCATTAACCGCGTGCCGCAAAAGGGCGAAACCCGCTCCAACATGCATGTGGGCGGCGTAGCGGAGCCGTGCGCGCTTTCCAAAACCGATCTTGAAATTTGCGCACGCATTGGGCCCATGCTTAAAGCGCGCGGGCAAATACTCGTGGGTATTGACGTCATCGGTGACAAAATGACCGAAATAAACCTGACCTCACCAACAGGCGTACAAGAGCTAAAACGCTTTAGCGGCATCGACGCGAGTGCCCTGTCTTGGGACGCGATTGAGAGACGTTTGCAAAGCTAGTTGAGATGTTCATCGGTAACAATTTTTGAAAAAATATGAAATGTATGTGCGGTTTTTTCGTGCGGTTTTATATTGAGGTGCAAAGTAAATTGCAGAGGCGTATTGTCACGCGTAACAAAAAAACGGCGTAACATATTTTTATTCTGTTTGTGTAAAGCCGCATTGGATAATTGACAATATTCAATACGGGCAAAGCAATCATCTTCGAAAATATATGCGCGGCCTAGTGAAAATCCCGATATATTGAGTTTTGGCAAAATAGAATGCAAGACATGCATTGGCGTTTGCCCGCCGCCTTCACCGTTATATGTTATCAATTTATGTGTTTTCACTTTAAGCCCCACCGCCAGTATATGACCATACCACCCAAATACGCACTTAGCAAACATATAGTCTGCTCAGCAGCAGACCATTTGTCTATATTCGGTGTTTTAAATATTGGCCCATTTTATCGAATTCTTAAAAAACATGTGTAAAATGAAGGCATGCTTAACATCAAAAAACATATCTGTTTTGGCCTCACAATCATTTTCTGCGCCGCGTGTTCAACAACACCGCAGTCCGTGTCTATGCCGCGCAACACCCAAATCTCAAAATATGAACTGGCCGATAAAGTGCAGTATTTACAAACTGACAAAAGATGGGCCCGGCAAACATTGGGAGGTTCAGGCGAAAGCTTAGAGGCCTATGGATGTTTGGTTACGGCGGCGGCGATGGCGCTGACTAATCTTGGGTTTCGCACAGACCCCGGCGATCTTACCAACCGCCTAAAAGCCAATAAAGGATTTACCAGCAACGGGCTTTTGGTGTGGAGTGGTCTGGAGCGTGTCACAGGCGGCAAGGCTAAAACCGTGTTTTATGACCAAAAAGATGACCGTATTATTCGGCGCTGCTTAGCCGCAGGATATTACCCTTTGGTCAAATTTGACCTACCTTCCAGACGCACTCATTGGGCCGTTGTGATTAAGGACAGCCCAAATGGGTTTTACGTACGCGACCCGATGGTCAATTCTTCCGTTCCCGTCCCCCTAAGTTCACGTGCCAGGGGTATTGACGCCGTGCGCTGTATTGGGGTGCAGTCTTAATTATGAATTGCCTATTCTTCAGCGCACCACTATAGAGAAATAAGATCAATATAAGCGATTTTTTTATGCAGACCACAACCACAAATATATCAGGCCTGCTTATATTGGCCCCGCGCATATATGAAGACCCGCGCGGATATTTCACGGAAACATTTAGGCAAGACATATTTGAAAACAGCATTGGGCAGGCCATGTCTTTCCCGCAGGACAATCATTCATATTCAAAGCATAAACACACGGTACGCGGCCTACATTTTCAAGGGCCCGCACAAGGTCAAAGCGCAGGACAAGGGAAATTAGTGCGCTGCACACGCGGACAGGTATTGGACGTTGCCGTTGATATTCGTAAAAATTCCCCGACCTATGGCCAGCATGTGAAAATTGAACTGAGCGCGGATAACCATAAACAGTTTTGGATACCGCCTGGGTTTTTGCATGGGTTTATCAGCTTGGAACCCAACTGCGAAGTGCAGTATAAATGCACGCACATCTACGCGCCCGAGTGCGAAGGTATAGTCAGGTGGAACGACCTTGATTTGGCAATTGATTGGGGCGTTGACGCCGCCGACGCGCACGTATCGCAAAAGGACGCAAAGGGGCAAAAATTTTCCAGTTTTCAAACACCCTTTACGGCGGATTTATCATGAGCGCGAAAACGCTTCTGATTACGGGCGGGGCGGGGTTTATCGGGGCCAATCTCGTACACGCAGCATGCGCGGCAGGGCACAGAGTGATAAATCTGGATTGCTTAAATTACGCATCTAACCTTGACAGTTTAAAATCCTTAGCAGGCCAGAAAAACTATCATTTTGAACAAGCCAATATTTGTGACCCTGTGGCCGTATCAGCAATTTTGACAAAATACCAACCTGACGCAATTTTGCATTTGGCCGCAGAATCCCATGTTGACCGCTCAATAGACGGGCCGGATGCATTTATAAAAACCAATGTCACGGGAACCTATGAATTGCTACAAGCTACACGTGGGTATTACGAAGCCTTGCCCCAAGACAAGCAGGGAATATTCAGGTTCTTACATATTTCCACTGACGAAGTGTACGGCGACCTTGGCCCGCAAGACCTAAGCTTTTGCGAAACCACGCCCTACGCGCCGCGCTCGCCTTATGCTGCCTCCAAAGCCGCATCCGATCATTTGGTGCGCGCTTGGGGTCATACCTACGACCTGCCCATACTCATCACCAATTGTTCAAACAATTACGGCCCTTACCAATTTCCTGAAAAACTCATCCCTCTGGTGATTTTAAAGGCCCTGCACGGGCAAAAAATACCTATTTACGGCACAGGCGATAACATCCGCGATTGGCTGTATGTGGAAGATCATGTGGGTGCATTATTGCAGGTATTGGCCAAGGGTAAGCTTGGGGAAACTTATAATATTGGCGGGGATAATGAACGCAACAATGTGGACGTGGTACGCGCCATTTGCACGATTATGGACGGGAAATACCCTGATAAAAAGCCCCACGCGGGTCTCATAGAATTTGTCCAAGACCGTCCGGGCCACGACAGGCGATATGCCGTGAATGCGGGCAAGATAAAGTCGGATTTAAACTGGACACCAAAAGTACAATTTGAAGCAGGTCTTGCGCAAACTGTGAACTGGTATCTTGCCAATGAAAACTGGTGGCGTCCCCTTATAAATGATGGAAAATTTGGTGCGCGAAAAGGGTTGGGTTCATGACCAAAACCCTTGTGGTCATTGGCAAAACGGGTCAGTTGGCACAGGCTTTACGGGGTCAAGTTAAAGCTAAAAATTGGCAGGCCGTCTTTTATGACCGGACCCAGTGTGATCTTTCGCAAAGCCCTGCGCGTATTGAAAAATTTATCGGCAATATGCCAAAACCAGACGCTCTTATCATTGCCGCTGCCTACACCAACGTAGACAAAGCCGAGCAGGAAAAAGATATTGCATATGCCGTAAATGCAGACGCGCCAAAGGTCATTGCACGGGCCTGCGCACGCCGCAATATTGCCCTTGTCCATGTATCTACAGACTATGTATTTGATGGGCTAGCAAATACACCGTATGCGCACGATCATCCAACACATGCTGTTAACATTTACGGGGCGTCAAAGCTGGCTGGGGAGAAGGCCGTTTTAAAGGCATGTAGGCATGCCGCCATTGTGAGAACCTCTTGGGTGTTTGGATTATCGGACAATAATTTTATCACCACAATTTTACGTCTGGCCAATGAAAAGAACGCGCTAAATATCGTCAATGACCAAATCAGCAGGCCAACATGTGTTCAGACATTAGCACATGCAATTTTACATATTGCTGACGAAATTTGCCTTGGCAATGAACAAGCAAATGGCGTGTTTCACATATGTGGTTCAGGGCCAGAAACTAGCCGTTACGAGTTTACTAAGGCCGTATTTAAACATGCGAAATCTTTGGGGAAACTGCCCCCCGTAAAGGTCAATCCTATTTCAGCCAAGCAATTTGGGGCTGCAGCACAAAGACCCGCCTATTCCGTTTTGGACAATAGCCATTTTGAACATGTGTTTGGATATGCTTTACCTGACTGGCAAGACGGGTTAAGGACGCTTATGATTGAAAAATACGGCGCAAGGGACTAAGTATGGCCATGCATAAAAATGGGCGAAAAGGCATAATTTTAGCAGGCGGTACAGGTACGCGCCTTCACCCCAGCACCATCTCTGTTTCCAAGCAATTAATGCCCGTGTATGATAAACCAATGATTTATTATCCCCTGTGCGTGCTCATGCAGGCGGGTATTTCCGACATACTGATTATTACCACCCCCCACGACCAAAGTGCGTTCCAAAAGCTACTTGGCGACGGCAAAGACTGGGGTGTGTCTTTTAGCTATGCCGTACAACCAAAGCCTGAAGGTATTGCCCAAGCCCTGATTATCGCAGAAGATTTTTTGAACGGCGCGCCGTGTGCTTTGATCTTGGGCGATAATTTATTTTTTGGACAAGGCTTTGACAAGACCGTGCGTGCTTCTTTGCAGAAAAATTCTGGCGCAACCATCTTTGGTTATCAGGTCAAGAACCCGTCAGATTACGGCGTCATTGTGTTTGACGAAAACCAAACCGTTACGGCCCTCATCGAAAAACCCGATACGCCCATCTCGCAATATGCAATCACGGGATTATATTTTTATGATGAGCACGCGCCCACATATGCAAAAACCATAACGCCGTCGACGCGGGGCGAACTGGAAATTACGGCACTCAACCAGATATATCTGGAGCGCGGGGCATTAGACGTAGAGCTTTTGACCGCAGACACCACATGGCTCGATACAGGAACCCATAAATCTTTACTGCAAGCCGCGCAATTTGTTAGTGTTATTGAAGAAAGACAGGGCCGTAGAATTTGCTGTCCTGAAGTTATGGCATTTCGAAACGGTTGGATTGACGCAACAAGCCTTGCTAAGATAGCGCAAGCTTTGATAAAAAGTCCCTACGGACAATATTTACTCAGTGTGAGCAAAGCTTCAAAATAACGCAATGTCAATCATACATAAAAACGCTCAAAATTTACGGAGCGTTAAAAAAAACCGTATATACATTTTTGAAATATGTGGGTTTTTAAAAGGTTTGGGATTGTGATGAAAAAAATTCGTAAGGCTGTTCTACCTGTCGCAGGTCTCGGTACGCGGGTTTTGCCTGCCACCAAAGCCATCCCCAAAGAGATGATGCCTGTGGTTGACCGTCCCGCTCTGCAATATGTTGTTGATGAGGCGGTAGAGGCAGGTATTGAACATATTGTCTTTGTCACGGGCCGCAATAAAGGGGCCATCGAAGACTATTTTGACCGTGCTTACGAGCTAGAAGCCACGCTGCGCATGAAAAACAAGCTCGATATTTTAGAGCAATTACAAAAAGAATTGCCCGCCGCAGGCTCAACTAGTTTTGTGCGCCAACAATCTCCACTAGGACTAGGACATGCCATTTGGTGTGCCCGCGACGTGATTGGCGACGAACCATTTGCCGTGTTATTGCCAGATGTATTGGTGAAATCAAAACCCGGCTGTTTGGCGCAAATGATGCAGGCTTACGAAAAAAAGGGCGGAAACATCATTGCCGTTGACCCTGTTCCCAAAGAAGAAACCGATAAATACGGGGTCATTGCCCCAAAATCCCAAGACGGGAATATTTACGAAATGTCAGGCATGGTCGAAAAACCAAAGCCTGCGCACGCCCCTTCTAACCTCGCGATCACTGGACGCTATATTTTGCAGCCTGAAATTTTTAAGTTTCTGGAGTTACAAAAACCGGGGGCAGGCAATGAAATTCAACTGACTGACGCTATGGCAAAATTAATGGAAGTTTCGCCGTTTTTCGCCCTCGCATTTGACGGCGCGCCCTATGATTGTGGTTCAAAACTTGGTTATTTCAAAGCCGTATGTGCCTATGCGGTCGACCACGAGGAAATTGGCGATGGGGCGCGGGCCCTCTTAAAATCATTAGCTTAAGGTAGTGCGATTAAGGTAGGGCGATTAAGGCTGTGCGCACAGCGGGCAAAATCTGTTTGATATTCTCGTTTTTGCTCTCATTGGCATTGATATACAGCACATTTAAAAACGCCTTGGTATTGTGCAATTTGGCCAATCCTTTTTCAGACGTATACACATCCCCCCACGAGGCAAAGGGGGCGGGATCTGCAATGTGTGCAAACCATTCCTGCCAATTGTCAGGTGTAAACTGCCCTTGCGCTGCCATATAAAGTACGGGCCGCGCCAAGCGCTCCGCCTCGCCGTAAATATAACTATGCCCGCTTTTGGGCGCAATCTGCGTGCCGAGAGCTGTGCGCAATTGTGTCAATTGCACGGCGTTAATATTGGGATTTAGGCTGAGCTGCAATATAATATCTGCGCTATGAGCAACGCCGTGCCGCCACCCCCCACTGTCATCATACCCCCTATAATCAGTGATATTGGCGAGGTAACTGGCGGTGCTCGCAACAAGATGTTGACGTGTTTCAGCACTGAGGTAAGGCGCAATACGGTCAGCCCGCGCCAACTCAGAAATATTGAGAGCCGCAAACGGTTTTAAAAACCCGTCCGTATCTGGCGCGCCGTCCAGTACCGAGAGCAAGTGGGCCATGAGTTTCTTTTGTGTGGTAACTTCCAACCGTTTACCGCGCAATAAAGACGACAGGCTCGCATATACAATCTCGTCACGAATTTTAGGATCAGAACTGCCGACACATGGCAAAAATTGTAGTGCGAGCGCATTGAGTTTAGCAGAGGTTAAATCCGCATATTCAGATTTTTGCAATGCACTAATATCACCCAATGAATACGTGCCTATTTTACAGGCTTCTGCGCGGGCATTGTCTTGTACCTGCGGTTGACTGCATGCCGTAAAACCCAACGCCGCACACAGCAAAACCATTTTCATATCGTAATCCCCCGTCATCGTAGGGGAGCAATATAACCTTTTGGGCATATTTATAAAGTTACAAAGTGTTGATGTAATATCTATGCATTTGTGAATATGCATAGATATGCATATAGACTTGAGGCCAATTGGCAAACACAGTACACTATTTCAAAACGGGGAATGTGATGCGCGGATTACGAATATTTTTATGGGTTTTGTTAATTGTCACGCTAAGTGCATGTGCGCCACATTCTGAAATAGACCCAACACAAAAAGAGATATCAAATACAGGTATAACCCAAGTCATAATTTACACCGCCAAAACAATACTTACATCAAGCCCAAAGCAACCAACGGCGCAAGCGGTTGCTGTGCAAGATGGGCACATTTTAGCCATAGGTAGGGCAGCAGAGCTAAAAACCCAGTTTCCAAATGCTGTTCACGACACACGTTTCGCAAATAAAACCATCGTTCCTGGCCTCATAGATCCTCATATCCACATGATTTTAGGCGCGATGATGTATGCCAAACCCTTTGCCCCGCCGTGGGATGTACAAACGCCCAAAGGCACGGTCAAAGGCCTGCCAGACCGCGCCTCGTTCTTGACAAGGCTTTCGGCAATCAACACGGAAAATACAGGCACAAACCCACTGATTATTTACGGTTATCACAACCTCGTCCACGGGACATTAGACCGTCATGATTTGGACAAGATCACCACAGACCGCCCCCTTATTATCTGGCATTATTCAGGTCATGATTTTTACTTAAATTCCAAAGCCCTCGCACATGTTGGCGTGGACGCAAGCTGGGCACAGGAATTTGAAGGCGTGCCCTTAGGGAGCGACGGGAAACCAACAGGGCGGGTTTATGAAGACGCCGTGTTTAAATTTCTCACCAAGGCAGGAGCATTATTCCTAGGGCCAGCCGATATTATGCGCGGATTTGACGGTTTGGAGGATATGTTTGCAGATAATGGCGTGACAAGTGTCGCAGAAATGGGGTACGGCTTATTTGGCCTTAAAATGGAAAATGTATTTTACAAAAGCCTCTACGGTAATGACGCCCGAACCAAGCTATATCTCGTACCTGAACACCGCGCCTTTGCTCATACCTACGGCAACGACAGAATTAAGGTTATGAAAAATATGGTCACTGATACACAAGACACATGGCCACGGGTTTTGCCGCAAATCAAATTGTTTACCGACGCAGCATTTTACTCACAAACCATGCGTCTCAAAAACCCAGGTTATACGGGTGGGCAATCCAAAGGCCATAAAGGTCTGTGGGTCACAGGGCCGAAAAAATTAACAGGCGTTATGCGCCCCTATTGGCAAGCTGGGTTTGATATCCATATTCATTCCAACGGCGACGCCGCCCAAGACGTTACATTAGACGCGCTGCAAGCCGTGCAAAAAGACGGCACGCAGGATGGGCAACGCCTGATCTTGGAGCACGCGGGCCTCATGCGCCCCGAACAAATCACCCGTGCAGGCGAGCTCGGCGCAGGCATGTCTGTTGCCTCTCATTACGTGCATTATATGGGCAAAACATATGAACAGGCGATTGGTGAGCGGGTGAAATACATAACCCCTTTGGCATCGAGTTTTAAGGCAGGGCTGCCAACAACCATGCATTCTGACGCACCGCTTGCGCCGCCCTCGCCGCTTACCGCAGCTTCAGTGCATATGCTGCGCTCAACCCGTGAAGGCGGTGTTTCAACGCCGTCTGAAAAACTAACACCTATCCAAGCCCTGCGCGCCATTACCATTGACGCGGCATGGGCCTTGGGTCTTGAGGACGAAATAGGGTCGATTGAAATTGGCAAGCGCGCCGATTTTACTATATTGGGCGCCAACCCACTAGAAACGCAGGCGCAAGATTGGCCGTCAATAAAAATATGGGGCGTGGTTTTAGATGGTGTGCTAAAGCCATTACACGAGCAATAAAGGGGGCCATTATGAAAAGTTTTGATTATGTAATTTTAGGCGGCGGCTCTGCGGGTTGCACATTGGCCGCGCGGTTATCCGAAGACCCAAAAATATCTGTGTGCCTGCTCGAAGCAGGGCCAAAAGACACAAGTCCGCTTATTCACATGCCGCTTGGTTTTGCCAGTTTGGGAGCAGACCATAAAGCCAATTGGGGGTTTGAAACCGTTCCGCAAAAAGGGTTAAATGGACGCCAAGGCTATCAACCCAGAGGGCGCACACTGGGCGGGTCAAGTTCGATTAATGCCATGATATATATTCGTGGTCACGCGTCTGATTATGACAATTGGGAAGCATTGGGAGCTAAAGGATGGGGTTGGAAAGATGTGTTGCCTTATTTTAAAAAAGCAGAACACCATGAAGCTGGCGCAGACAATTTTCACGGCGTGGGCGGGCCTCTGAACGTAGCCAAGTTACGTTCGCCTAATCCTATCGCCGAACATTTTATGGTCGCCGCAGATCAAATGCAATTGCCAAAAACCGATGATTTTAACGGGGCGAAGTTTGAGGGCACGGGAAGGTATGAGGTCACACAAATCGGCGGGAAACGGTGCTCGGCAGCACGGGCTTATTTGACGCCAAATCTGAATAGACCCAATTTGACCGTATTAACAGACGCCCATATCACCAAGATCAATATAGAAAACAAACGAGCAGTCAGTGTTAATTTTAGGCAAAATGGCGCAGATAAAACCATCGGGGCTACGCGAGAAGTATTGCTGTGCGGCGGCGCATTTGGCTCCCCGCACATTCTCATGCTATCTGGCATTGGTGATAAAAAAGAACTGGCCGCTCACGGCATAGACAGTGTGCACCACTTGCCTGGGGTTGGTAAAAACCTGCACGACCATCTTGATTATACCATGTCTTATAAAACCGATAATAAAGACGCATTTGGCACATCATTAATCGGTACATGGCGCGCTATGAAGGGTATGTTGGCATATGCATTTACAAAGACAGGCATGTTTACGTCTAATGTGGCAGAAGTGGGCGGGTTTTATAAATCATCGCCCGACGTGGATGTGCCAGATTTGCAAATGCATTTTCTGGTTACCTTGGTAGATGACCACGGGCGCATAAAACACAAAGGCCACGGCTATACCTGTCATGTCTGCGTCTTGCGGCCCCAATCCAGAGGCAGTGTGACACTGGCCAGCAGTGACCCATTTGCCGCCCCGCTTATCGACCCAGGGTTTCTCAACAATGATGCTGATATGGATATATTGCTCAAAGGCGTAAAATTGATGGAACAGGTTATGGAGGCCCCGGCCTTTGACACGGTGCGCGGGGAGCGGCTCTACACACAAAACGGCATGAGTGACGCCGACTGGCGCGAAGAAATCAGGAGCCGCTCAGATACGGTCTACCATCCCGTCAGCACATGCAAAATGGGTACAGATAAAATGTCCGTAGTTGGCACTGACCTCAAAGTCCACGGCCTCAAAGGGTTGCGGGTTATAGATGCTTCGGTCATGCCACAAATAATATCAGGCAACACCAATGCCCCCACAATCATGATCGCAGAAAAGGCGGTGGATATGATAAAAGCGGAGTGACCGCCTAAGTGTGAACAACCTCTGCCCACTAGACTCTGTTATTCCAGCGAAAGCTGGAATCCCGCACTTTGTGTGTTTTCAACCTTTAAGATTCCAGCTTTCGCTGGAATGACATGCTTGAATGGATTTCCATATATGTTTAACAAACGCACCCCGTAGACGCTTCGGCATGCCGCAAATCATATCAGGCAACACCAACGCCCCCACAATCATGATCGCAGAAAAGGCGGTGGATATGATAAAAGCGGAGTGACCATCTAAGTGTGAACAACCTCTGCCCACTACACTCTGTCATTCCAGCGAAAGCTGGAATCCCGCCCCTTGTGTGTTTTCAACCCTTTAGATTCCAGCTTTTGCTGGAATGACAGGTCTAAATAAATTTCCATATATGTTTAACAAGTACACCCCGTAGACCTACGCTCACTAAGCCGCTATAGCTTTGGCAAAGAACATAAAGCAAAGAGGACATATACATGTTTTTAAATATTCTCATGGGGTTGGCATTGCTGACCGTAGCGGTGACTTTGGTTTTGGGCATGATTAATCTGCTCAAAACCGACAAGCAATCGCAATTGAAATCCAACAAATTAATGCGCATGCGAGTTATGGCCCAAGCCGCCGCCATTTGTATTTTAATACTGGCACTATACCTCAAAAAAAACGCAGGCGCGTAAATGGTTAAACTGAATAAAATATATACGCGCACAGGTGATGACGGCTCAACGGGTCTAGCCGATGGTTCGCGGGTAGAGAAAGACTGCTTTCGTGTCAAGGCCTACGGCGAGGTCGACGAGGCCAATTCCGCCATTGGTCTGGCACGCTTGCATATCGACCATATAGAGCTGGGCCGCAGTCTGTCGCGCATCCAAAATGATTTGTTTGATTTGGGTGCAGACCTTGCCACCCCAACATTGGATGATGACAAAGACAATAAAAGCAAAGCATTGCGTATTGTGCAGTCACAAATTGACAGGCTAGAGACCGAGCTTGACCACCTCAACAAAGACCTCGCGCCTCTAAAAACTTTCGTCCTCCCAGGCGGCACACCGCCCGCAGCCTACCTGCACCTCGCGCGCGCTATAACCCGCCGCGCTGAGCGCGAAATCGTCACCATGGCAAGAACCGAGACCATAAACCCCCTCGCCCTAAAATACATAAACCGCCTGTCAGACTTTTTGTTCGTGGCGGCGCGGTGGTGCAACGCACAAGGCAAAACAGATGTGAAGTGGGTTCCTGGCGGGGAGCGTTAGGTATATACCATTGACATATCCAATTTGCATTGGTATATACCTATTGCATATACAGGAGTAATAATATGGTACAAGCTAGCATTTTTAAAAATAATAAAAGCCAGGCCATGCGTCTACCAAAGCCCGTGGCCTTTCCAGATAGCGTTAAAAAAGTCGACATAATTGTTATCGGCAAAACACGCTTGGTTGTACCTGCGGGACAGGCTTGGGATAGCTGGTTTGCAGGAGAGAGTGTGACGTCTGACTTTATGGCTTCAAGAGAGCAACCAAGTGAGCAAAAACGAGATACATTTTAAATGTTAAAATACATGCTCGACACAAATATTGTGATTTATACGATTAAAAATAAACCTGAACACGTACGCGAGGCCTTTATACGCCATGACGGACAAATGTGCATTTCAAGCGTGACCTTGATGGAGCTTATTTACGGTGCAGAAAAATCGAGTAGGGTGGCACACAATTTGCGCGCTGTAGAAGGGTTTGCGGCGCGGCTATCGTTGATGGATTATGACGAAATAGCGGCGGCGCATACGGGTCAATTACGCGCCGAACTCGCCAAAAAAGGCCGACCCATCGGCCCATATGACCAAATGATTGCCGGTCACGCGCGCGCGCTCGGACTGGTGCTCGTGACAAATAACCTAAAAGAGTTTTCCAGAGTATCTGGATTACGCCTAGAAAACTGGGCCGTAGACGGGGAGCGGTAGATAATTATGAAATACGATGATGCAAGTTGGCATTATGGCGGTGACGGCTTTCCAGCTTCTTCACCAGAGGAATTTGGAGGCACGCACATTGCCCTGTTTTTAAAATGGTGTTTTATGCAAGGATGGGTCGGAGATATTCACATTCAAGAAGAACTGGAAGATGTACAACGCGTCATTTCTGACGAACTCTCTGCTACCGATTTTCTTTTTAAATATTGCGACGGTAAATTAACCGACGAAGACTTTAATGATATTGGCAATTTTTTTGCAACAAGATACTATGGTGACAATGGCCTGTATCTTAAAGATTACGGCAATCATTTTGGAGATCAAATGTATATAGCTTCTGAGGGTGAGCATGATTTTTTAAAATTTGCTGCCATTCTTAGAAAGCGGCTTCAAAATGGAAAACTTGAAAACAAAATATGGTGGAAATTTTGGTTGTAGGAGCAGTAAATGATACGTGCTAGCATAAGCAAAGGGCTTGACCATGACCCTAATTTTCGGTGGCGGGGCGAGGCTGTTACGCGTATTGAAAACCTGTCTGATATTGTTTTTGCCCTTGCTTTTGGCATGTTAATTTCAGCCGCCAGTCCGCCGCAAACTATGGCTGATCTTTCGGGGTTTTTGTACTCAATTATCCCTGTGACCGCCGCATTTGCTGTGTTGATTGGACTTTGGAATTCTCATTTTACATTTTTTAGGCGTTACGGCGTGGCCGACAACCGCATCATATTATTAAATGCTATATTATTATTTACTGTATTATACTTGGCCTACCCTTTGCGGTTCGCCTTTGACAGTTTGTTTGCAGCCATTACAGGCATGAGCGGTAATGGGGCACAAATCCAGCGCATGCAAATGACCTTTGAAGATTCTGGCAAAATTCTCGCCTATTTTGGCATTGGCTTTGCCTTTGTGCACGCGCTCTTTGCCCTTATGCACCAACACGTGATTAAAAAGCACGCACTTTTGGCACTATCGGACTATGAACTTATCACAACCAAGAGGTCCGTATTTTCCCATTGGGGCAATGTTATCGTAGCTCTTTTTATGGCGGCGTGTGCTTATTTCACGCAACTGAACGGCTGGGCAGGCTGTTTCATGGGCCTTATCAGTGTTGTGTATATAATAAGGAACCGAATATACAAATTACCCACGTCAGAGTAGGCGAATTTAGGCCGCTCTTTCTAACACCGCTTGCGCCCATCCCTAAAATGTCGCATATGAAACGAATTGAATATTCAAATTGGGAGAGCCTCCGATGAAAGTCCTTATTCCTGTTAAGCGTGTGCTTGATTATAATGTGAAAGTGCGGGTGAAATCCGACGAGAGCGGTGTTGATCTGGCAAATGTAAAAATGTCCATGAACCCATTTGACGAAATCTCTGTCGAGCAGGCCGTGCGTATGCAAGAGGCAGGAACGGCCACGGAAACTATTGCCGTTTCCATCGGCCCCGATAAAGCACAAGAAACCATCCGCACCTCACTCGCTATGGGCATTGACCGTGGTATCCACGTTAAAACGGACGCCGAGGTTGAACCTTTGGCTGTGGCAAAAATTTTAAAAAGCATTGTTGAGGCTGAAAGCATTGATCTGGTCATTCTTGGCAAGCAAGCCATTGATGATGACAGCAACCAGACGGGTCAAATGTTGGGCGCGCTACTGGATTGGCCACAAGCGACCTTCGCCAATACGGTTGAAAAGGACGGCAACAATCTCACGGTTGGCCGCGAAGTCGACGGCGGCATTCAAACCGTGAAAGTTTCATTGCCAGCCATTATCACCACCGACCTTCGCCTCAACGAACCGCGTTATGCAAGCCTGCCCAATATTATGAAAGCCAAGCGCAAACCCATTGACGCGAAAACACCCGGTGATTTTGGTGTTGATATCACGCCGCGTCTGGCCACTCTCAAAGTGGCGGAACCTGCGGGCCGCACGGCGGGCGTAAAAGTAGCAGACGCTGCCGAACTGGTGGCGAAACTTAAAGACGAAGGAGTGATCTAATGGCGATTTTAGTTGTAGCAGAACACGACAATAAAACCTTAAAAGATGCAACCCACAAAACTGTCACGGCAGCAATGGCGATGGGCGGCGATATTGATATCTTCGTGGCAGGTAAAGGCGTCAAAGACATTGGCGCGGCAGCGGCTAAAATTGCAGGTGTGCGCAAAGTTATCGCCTGTGACCATATTTCGCTCAAACGCCAACTCGCCGAAGCCATGCAAGAGGTCATCGTGCCTTTGATGGATGGGTATGACGCGATCCTTGCGCCCGATACGACAACTGGCAAAAACTTTATGCCACGTATTGCCGCCGCGCTTGACGTCATGCAAATCAGCTCGATTACGGGTGTGGAAAGCTCTGATACATTTGTGCGCCCAATATATGCGGGCAATGCAATGGCAACAGTGAAATCATCAGATAGTAAAAAAATAATCACAGTACGCCCAACTGCATTTGCAGCCGCTGCCGAGGGCGGGTCTGCGTCTGTGGAAACTATTGCCGACCCCAGTGGCTCACACCGCTCAGAATTTGTTGGCGAAGAATTGTCAAAATCTGACCGCCCTGAACTGACAGCGGCCAAAATTGTAATTTCTGGTGGTCGCGGCATGGGGTCTGGTGAAAATTTTGCCATCATTGAAAAAGTGGCCGATAAATTAGGGGCTGCCGTTGGTGCATCCCGCGCAGCTGTTGACGCTGGCTTTGTGCCCAATGATTACCAAGTGGGCCAAACCGGTAAAGTCGTCGCGCCAGAGCTTTATATCGCCGTTGGCATTTCAGGGGCCATCCAGCATCTTGCAGGTATGAAAGACAGTAAAGTCATCGTCGCCATTAACAAAGACGAAGACGCCCCCATTTTCCAAGTCGCCGATTACGGCTGGGTCGCTGATTTGTTTAATGCGGTTCCAGAGTTAGAAGCGGAGCTCGCCAAGGCAGGGTATTAGTGAGCCTCCTCTCCTTGGGGAGAGGATTGAGGTGAGGGGATATGATTACCCCCCCCCCTGCACTTGCACTTGCATTTGCGAACACTGTATCCCCTCACCGCGCTACCCGCGCACCTCTCCCCAAAGGAGAGGTTAAGATGTTGCAACGAAGCAGGTTTATTCCGCCTCCATAATCTCTACTTTATCTGCCTTGGCCATTTTTGGAAATAAGAATGGCCAACATATGGCAGAGCCTATTGCTACGCACCCCCCTAAGAGGACAGCCCCCACTGGGCCAAGAAAACGGGCTGCTATGCCACTTTCAAATTCGCCGAGTTCATTAGAAGCGGCAATAAAAATAAAGTCCACTGATGTCACCCGTCCGCGCATTTTATTAGGGGTGGCAAGCTGGATGAGGGACTGGCGAATATAAACGGAAATCATATCTGCAGTCCCCGTCACCACCAATGCTAAAATAGATAAATACAATACTTTCGAGACGGCAAATCCGAGCATGCTCATCCCGTAAATAGCTATAGCGATCAACAAGGTCCGACCAATATTTCGGGTCAGCGGCCTCGTGGCGAGCATAAAGGCAATGACGGCAGCCCCAACAGCAGGAGCGGCGCGCATCAAACCCAACTCCAGTGTACCCACATGCAAAATATCACGTGCAAAGATCGGCAACAGAGCCGTTACGCCGCCAAATAACACGACAACCAAATCTAGAGAAATAGCACCCAGCACCACTTTGTTGTCCCGCACATAGCGCAGTCCTTCTAAAATCATGGAAAGACCGTGCGCGCCGTGCACAGGTTTATGAGCAGGTGTCGGGGCCGTGCTAATGGCAAAGACCCCTGCAATGCTCATGACGGTGGCCAAACCATATACATATTGCGCGCCCAAAATATAAATCAAGCCACCTATGGCTGGGCCAGTAATGGCCGCGATTTGGTATCCCAATGAATTCCACGCAATCGCGTCAGGGAGTTGGCTACGCGGAACCAAAGTTGGAAATAAGGACGAGCTGGCCGCAGGCGCAAAGGCATAAAGAACGCCGAGCAAAACGGACACAGTAAATAAAGATACCAAGGCCAATTGGGTGGACAAAAACACAGAGCCAATCAGGGCCATTGCCAACACCACGCGCCCAATATTGGTGACGACTAAAATTAATTTACGGTCAAATCTGTCCGCCGCCTGTCCGCCAATAAGCGACAATAATAAGACGGGTAAAAATTGTGCTAGCCCGATAAAGCCCAAGTAAAGTGCCGATTCTCGAACGCTGTGGGTTTGGCGCGCCAGATCATATACCATCCAACCAATGGCCACAGACTGCATTTGCCGCGAGCCTGAATTAAGTTGGCGCATAATCCAGTAATGGGCATAAGCTTTGTGCTTAAAAATTGCCAAAGATGGAATCAGTGATCGACGAGACATGCGTTGTTTTATGAGCGCAAAGCGTCACATGCAAGACGGCATTGTATGGCTCAGTACAAATTTACGTGTCTTATATTTTACCCATTACATAATCCCGCTAGACCGTCCCTTGCCTTGGCCCACTACTGCGTCGCCGACAAAAGGATTGTTGGCGCGTTCGGCGCCAAATGTGCTCATTTCGCCGTGGCCCGGCACGAAGCGCATATCATTACCGAGGGGCCAGAGATTGTCTGTGATACTGTCGATGAGTTGTTGTGGGTTGGATTTGGGAAAGTCAGTACGCCCAACACTGCCTTTAAAAATCACGTCGCCGACAAAGGCGATTTTCATGGCTTTGTTATAAATAACCACATGGCCTGGGGTGTGGCCTGGGCAATGGGTAACGCCAAATTTCACCCCTGCGAGCTCCAACTCTTCCCCGTCTTCTAAGTAGCGGTCAGGCGTACAATTGCGGCCCATGCCAACTTGTCCATAATTGGCCCAGTCATCGGTAATCCTGTCCATCCAAAATTGGTCGGCCTTGTGAGGGCCGATGATCGGACATCCAAATGCAGCTTTAATATCTTCCGCCCCGCCCGCATGGTCAAGATGGCCGTGGGTCAGCCAAATGGCCTCAATCTCGACGCCGTATTTTTTAACCCCGTGCAGAATTTTTTCCGCCTCCCCGCCCGGATCAATCAATACGCCCTTCATAGAGACAGTGTCCCACAGCAAGCTACAATTTTGCGCAAATGGTGTGACGGGAATAATTCGCATATCAAGTTTTGCTGCTGGTGTCGTGTTCATTATTGCCTCTCTTTGCGTTCTTATGGCACGAGGAGAAATTACCCTCAAGTCAGGTTTTCCATTTGATTGCCATTTTGTCACCCAAAGGAAGGCTTAGCGTAAGGTGTCGCGGCGCATAGAGGACGCTCTAGAGAGAAAATTATTCACATATTTATATATAAAGGGGAATATTATGCAGTTTCAAAAAACATTACTTACCACAGTCGCTCTGGCAATGCTGGCCTTACCTGCTTGCGCGCAGACTTATAAACAGACACAAGGCACTGAGTTAGCGGGCGGCAAGCATCTAAAATCCGTAAAGATTATCGAACTTAAAGGCGATGGGAGCAGCGTTCATGATATGCAAACTGGCATTATCGAACTTGAAGGCACGGCTATGGCCTTTCTTGACGGCGACGGGTTTGATGACATGGATGTTGAGGTGACACGCGGCGAAAACGGTGAAAAAATCATTGTCATGAACGGCGAAAAAATCACCTTAAAAGACGGCACACATCAATGGAAAAGTAAAGACGGCAAAACCATCAAATTTGTTATGGATAAGCATAATAAAAAACACAGTAAGCATATAAAGAAAATGAAAATGCGTTTTGCTGACGCGGCACATTCAGATGCGTCCATAAAGGAACTTTTTGCCCGTGTCGGAGGTACTGATGGCATGACAAAAACAAAAATCATGTTCGTAGGCAGTATAGACGGGGAGCTCGGCGAAGGGAAATACCCACGCATGATTTCACTGGACGGCGGCACGCAGGTATTTATCGAAAAAAATGGTGACGTGAAAGTCATGAAAGACGGCAAAAAAATTGATACCAGCCAATATGGGGCAAACCAAATGAGCGTCAATAAAAGCATTACCAATGAAAATGGTAAACGCAAAACCCGCATTGTTATTGAACTTGAGGACGACCAATAAATAAACCAAATGTAATGAACACGCCACCAAATGGACATGTTGGGGGGTGTATAAAGATAGGGTCTGAAGTTTTCAGACCCTTCAAACTGGCGGCTTGCTCACCCCCGAGCATACCGCCTTTTTTGTTTACGGTTTAGAGTTTCAGCATATCTTTGATGGTTTGCACCAATGCCTCTCGCTTGGCCGTTGTTTGTGCGGGGCGGCTTTCGCGCCATTCTTTATTGTCTTCAATGGCTTTGGCCATTTCTGCGCCAAGTTCCAAATCTTTAATGGTGACCTCGCCCTTTTCTCGCTCGTCACTGCCCATTAATATGGCCAGTTGTGCGCCGCGCTTATCTGCATATTTAAGTTGCTTGGCCATATTACCAGCCCCGATAAATACTTCAGCTCGAACATTTGCGGCGCGCAGTTCCGCCGCCATTTTGAAGTATTCAGACATCAGCGATTTATCAAATACGCAAATCATGACAGGGGCTTTTTGCGCGCCGTCAATGAGACCCATGCGCGACAATGCGCTGGCAAACCGCGACACGCCAAAAGAATACCCCGTAGCAGGTACGGCTTGACCGCGAAAGCGTGACACCAAATCATCATAACGCCCGCCGCCGCCAACCGAGCCAAGACGCACGGGACGTCCTTTTTTATCTTTAATATCCACCAAAAGCTCAGCCTCGAAAACGGGGCCAGTATAATAGCCAAGGCCGCGCACAATCGACGTGTCAAACACAGCTTTGTCAGGCCCGTAACCACAGGCCTCTAATATGCCGTCAATCATTTTAAGCTCGTCCACCCCCGCCTGTCCGCGCTCTGAACTGCCCATAAGTTTTTCAAGTGTGGCGAGAGTTTTATCCCGTCCATTATCACTGGCAGTGGTAAACCCAAGCACGGCCTTAATGCCGCCCACGTTTAAATGTGCGCCGTCGGTGAAATCCCCACTATCATCTTTGCGGCCCGCGCCGAGTAAATCTGCAACCCCGTCCGCCCCCAAGCGGTCAAGTTTATCGATGGCCCGTAAGACTTGCAATCTTTGCATGGCTCCTGCGTCCGTATTGGGAACACCGCTCGCTTCCAAAATGCCGTCCAACAATTTGCGGTTATTAATCCGCACTATATATTCACCCCTCTTTACGCCAGCAGCTTCCATCACGTCTGCGGCCAGCATTATCATTTCGGCGTCAGCAGCAGCCCCTGGCGCACCGACACTATCGGCGTCGCACTGGATAAATTCGCGAAACCGGCCCGGCCCCGGCTTTTCATTACGCCACACACTGCCCGCTTGATAACGGCGATATGGTTTAGGCAGGGCTTCATAATTTTCCGCAACGTATCGCGCCAACGGCGCCGTGTGGTCATAGCGCAAGGCCATCCACTGCTCATCATCATCACGCAGAGCAAAGACGCCCACATTAGGACGGTCTTCATCTGGCAGAAATTTACCCAACACATCTGCGTATTCAAATGCGGGTGTTTGTAAAGGCTCGAACCCGTAACGGTCATAAACGGAAAATGCCGCTGCGATTAAAGCGGTTTCAGCCCGTAAAATATCGGCGGACTTATCTTCAAATCCGCGTGGACGCCGCGCTTTAGTGCGCTGGGGTTTATCTTTTTTATTTTTTTTCTGAGCCATAGTTTTGTTTAAGGCTTAAGGGAGCTGCGGGCAAGGTTTATCAGGGCTTGTGTGGAACTATCATGGGCAGAGATATCTGCGTCGCCATTGAGTTCCCCTAGGATTTTTGTCGCCAGCACTTTACCAAGCTCTACCCCCCATTGATCGAACGCATTGATGTCCCAAATCACACTTTGTACGAACACTTTATGTTCATAGGCGCAAATCAAATTACCAAGTGTGCGCGCATCTAATGTGTCCAACAAAATAGTAGTGGATGGGCGGTTGCCAGGAAATGTTTTATGGGGCGCGAGCGCGTCAATTTGTGCACTGTCCATGCCGCTGGTAGCCAGCTCTGCACGCACAACATCTTCGCATTTGCCCACCATCAGGGCTTCGCTTTGGGCAAAGCAGTTGGCCAATAATACGGCGTGGTGATCTGGACGGTTTTCAGAACTTTCCAGCACAGCAATAAAATCTACCGGCGCGCCGCCTGTACCTTGGTGGAGGTGCTGGAAAAATGCGTGTTGACTATTTGTACCCTCATCCCCCCAAACAATCGGGCATGTTACGCCAGCAAGCTCGCCGCGTCTCGTCACGCCTTTGCCATTTGATTCCATTTCCAATTGCTGCAAGAAGGACGAAAATTTACGCAAGCGGCGGCTGTAACTGATAACGGCTTGGGAACCAAACCCACGCATATTGGTATTCCACACCCCCGTGAGGGCCAACATGACGGGGAGGTTTTTATCCATATCTGCGGTTTGGAAATGCACATCCATTTCGCGTGCGCCTGCAAGCAGTTCGTCAAATATATCAGGCCCAAATGCAATTTGCAGACTGATACTGACCGCTGACCACAATGAATAGCGGCCGCCAACCCAGTCCCAAAAATCAAAGATTTTCCGAGGATCAACGCCAAAATCTTCCGCCGCTTTGCGGTTGGCGGTTACGGTAATGATATTTCTGCTCGCATATACATCCAGCCAGTCTTTGGCTGCCTGTGTGTTCATTTTTGTCTCTTGGGTGGTGAAAGATTTCGATACACTGACCACCAAAGTTGTTTTTGGGTCAAGCCCTACAAGGGCGTCATTGATCGACGCTCCGTCAATATTTTCAACAAAGCGGAGCGCAAGTACAGGCGTCGTTTGCGCCGCGAGCGCGTCCGCGCACAGGCGCGGGCCTAAGTCTGATCCGCCAATGCCAATATGAACAATGGTTTTATAAATGCCGTCATTTCTAATTTTCTCGCAAAATTTACGGGTACGTATGTTCATGTCGCGCACTTGTTTTTGCACGCCCGCGTCCCCGCCTGTGCCCCTAAGGGCAGGATGGAGTACGGCACGGTCTTCCGTTGTGTTAATCTTTGCGCCTGCAAAAAACTTATCTCTTTGCGCCGCAAAATCACACGCGCCTAACATTGCATTCAGCCTGTCATGTATTTCAGGCGTAATCGCTTGCTTTGAAAAATCAGCGTACAGCCCCCCTGCGCGAAAGCTCATAGTCTCCGCTCGGTTTGGATCATTTGCAAATAGCGTGCGTAATGATGGTACGCTTTGGGCCAAGTTTTCCAATGCGCTCCAAGTTTCAGATTTCGTGCTCATATCGTCCTTTAGGGTTTTTGGGCGCGCCTTCTTAGCAGTAGTGCTATACCGCCCGCGCCAAAAAGCAAACCCATTAATCCAAATAATATCACGATTGACCGTTTTTGTTTTTGGCGCGGTGTATGGGAAATTGGTTCACCCATATCGAGCCTATTGTGAGCACTCGCAGTGACAATCACATTTCGCTGCGCCCATGTACTCCCCTTTTTTTCTTCATAAGACATCACCCCGACAATATCCTGACTGAGCGTATCTTTTAGCTTCCAGCCAGGTGTAAGCACGAGCCGAAAACCGCCGTTAAATATTTGCATAACTTGCGGTGCGTCCGCGTCAATAATATCTTGCACATAGGGGAAAAAATACGGGTTTTTATATTGCCCTGCCCGTAAGTCTTTTGATTGAATATCAAGAAATACGCTTTCATTTTGCAAGCGCGCTGCGGCTTTAAAGTTTTGATCGGGTTTCGGCGCGGCTTTTAAAGCCCTCTTAATATTGGCCATCCACCGTGCATCTTTTACGGGTTCGCCAATTTTTATATCCACTGAAAGCTTGGCCGATTCAGGCAAGCAAACTTCGTAGCACACCAAATAACTGGCCTCAGCGTCAATGGTGATAACATCACCAACACGAGCACTCTTGGGAATGTGTAAAGACATCGGGAGAAGTAATCTGTCTTCAAAGGCGTAATTGACGATCGGGCCTGTGTGAACAATTTTTGGCAGGGGCCAAACAATCTCTCCAACTTCAATGCCCTGTGGGAGCGTCCAATACAATTCTGCGGGAACGCCCGGCCCGCCCGCATTACGCCAATAAGTGTGCCAATGTTTTTCAAGCCGTAATGACAAAGCAATGTATATGTCGCTATTAGGCTGCGCCCGGTCATAATCGGTGACCAATTGCGCGGTCACCTTACCCGATATTACCCGCTCTGACTCGCTCCCCTGTGCGGACATTTGCATAAACAATAAGGCAAGCAGAATAAAAAAAATCGTTTTCATAAATACTTATAACAATGCCAAGCCAACATGCTAGCTCTTGCAGGTCTATTCACAATATATTGATAGGCCGTGAAAAAGCCCCGCCAAAAAGCGAGGCTTTGATATTCTTATTTCATGGTTTATTTTGGGCTTAAGCTTTTACGGCGTCAGCTGGCTGTGAGCGGCTTAAGGTTAAATTGACCAATCTCTGCCAATTACCCAGAGACAACATATGTGCATAGGCCACGGACAGATAACCATTGTCCATAAATTCTTTGGTGGTTTTTTCGTCAAGCCCGCGAAGTTTTTCGTCTGTTATAGCAAAATAATCGGCAATCTTTTGTTTTTCAGCCAACGATCCATCAGGGTTATTGCCCTGAAAGTTCATTTCTTTTTGTTCAAACAAATCCAGTTCTTTAAAGCGGTTAATCATGACTTCAGTTGCACGGCGGTCACTCTCGAATTGTTTTAAAAATTCAAACGCTTCATTGGTAAATTGTGAAGGCTGGTCGCCATCAAAGAATGTTTGTGCTGGTTTTTTATCAGTCACGCAATCCGCCTTTTCATCAACACAAACGACAAAACGATCATTTTCTGCATCACCCGCAAGTACGAAAGGATAGCGGCGCGCAAAGGCTGGCATATAATATAAATTATTAAATTGCCCATCTTCAACAAATAGATTTTCTTCTGTGCGAATACCCATAACAGCAAGAGGTGTTTTGTCATCGCCTGCAAAAATGACGGGGAAACTAGAACTTGCAGCGCCAAATTCTGGCGCGGTAATTGGCATGAAGTGAGATTTTTCCATAAATGCAAATGGTTTTCCAACAGGTGATACACCAAATTTTCCGTGCTTATCTTTAGTCAAAGGCTGCGGGTTTTCATACATCATCACATTGCCTGAGACGGGTGCTACATTTTCTGGAGTTTTGGCCATAATATTTCTCTGTATATCTGTTTTGAACATCCCGCCCATAGCGGTATAAAATTTAACTGTGCGTCAATAACGTAATGTAGATGTCTATTCAATGCCCAAATTCATTACGGCCCCTTGAAATTCGATATTTTGTTTAAAAACAAAGGAAATGACTCTTTTTTGCTGCGTTTTCTTTAAATAATGCAGAAAATTGACAATAAACATGCGGTGCACATCAATTTCATGTTATAATAATACAAAATGAGAAGGATATAATGATGCCCGATCAGCAAATAAGCTGCAAACATGACCATGCCCCGCAAAGCCCCGAACAAATGATGGCTGCGGCGCGCCAAATATGCGAAGACAAGGGGCGGCGATTTACCCCTTTGCGCGAACATGTGTTTTCTTTGGTCTCCAGAGCACACGGCCCCATAAAAGCCTATGATCTTCTGGACCAATTATCGCCAGACCTTGGTTCCCCAAAGCCGCCGACCGTATACCGTGCCCTTGATTTTTTAGCGGGCCTTGGCTTGATCCACCGGGTTGAAGCCCTCAATGCATATGTTGCTTGTGACCATTCACAAGGCGGGCATGTGGCAGAATTCTTTATCTGTGAAAACTGTAAAAACTTACAAGAACGCCACGCCAATGACCATGTAGACTGCGTGCCCGACGGGTTTCAGATTAATCGTTCCGTCATCGAGCATTACGGCCTATGTAAAAACTGCGCGGCGTAATTTAGGTCGTGGGGGATTTTACACAAACCTATAAAGGCGAAACACAGGCGTGGGAAGCAGATGATCTTGGCCATATGAATATGCGGTTTTATTTTGCCCGCGCCGCCCAAGCCCGCGCTGTATTTTTTGCCAAACTGGGGTTGGTCAATGTATATAAAACCGAAGCCTTCAGTACGCTAATCCCCACAAGCCAACATATCAAATACCATAAGGAAGTGCGCCCCGGTCAAGGATTGGCGGTGGAAAGCGGTATTCTTTATTGCGGCACAACCGAGATGAAATTACTGCATAAAATTTTTATTCCCGGTGTGCCAAAGGACAATACGGTGAGCGAAGATGTGCTAGCAGCCACACTTATCGAAACCATTTCTCATATTTCGCGGCGAACCCAAGAAGGCTTTGCGTGGCCAAAACGTGTGCACCAAAATGCGCAGGCCTATATGGTCGACATGTTGCCAGAGGCCGCGCCGCGCAATATCGACATGGCAGAAAAACTGGGCCATCCCTCTATTGCACTTGCAGACACACTTGGTTTACCCGTCATTGGTCAAGGTAGTTTTAGCGTAGATGAATGCGACGCTTTTGGCATGGTCAAGCCATTTGCGCTGATTGGGCGGGTGTCTGACAGTGTGCAGCATTTACACGCGGCGTGGCCCGACATGAGCTTTGACGGGAAATCAGATACCAGCGGCGCATTGCTCGAAGCCGTCGCTCACCATCGCCGCCGCCCAAAGGCGGGTGATTGTTTTGTCATTCGCTCTGGACTGCGCAGTGCCAATACCCACACGCGCGAAATTTGTCACTGGATACTCGACCCTGCGTTTGGTAATTGTTGGGCCAGCTTTACGGGCGTGGGGTGTAGCTTCAATATGCGTACACGTAGGCTGGTTAAAATAGACGCGAAAACCCTGTCAGTATTGCAAAGCGGCATTACCAAAGGTTTGCATCCTTAGTCATTTGCAAGAATATTTTGCAGTGCCGCTACTGATATATCCAGGTTTATCAACGGGAAAAAATGGTCAAAATCGGGGAGATGTTGGGTCCGTATATCTGGGCGCAATCTCGCCATCGGGGTAATCCATTTCCCTTGTTTTACAAAATCAGTAACCATGAGATGCGAACCTGCGGGCAATACTCTAATCGCTTTTTTAAGGTTATGGCTTTGGGCCACATAGGTATATTGCTCCCACGCAGGACGGCAGGCAAGGCGTATATGGCCGCCACCCTCCACAAATCCGCCGCAAATGTAATCCCACAGGGCGGTGTCAGGAAACTGCTTGAAAGTACCGCGCCCCCGGTAGCGTTTAAATGCTGTTTGAAAATCGTTAAATATGTCCCGCCTTTTACCCGCAGCGCGGGCCATAGGAAAGTTCGTTCGTAAATAATTACGTCCCATTTTCGTAGACATCACCACGCGCACAAATAAGGGCAAAACAATCGGATCAAAGGCCAGAACCTTGGTGATTTTATCAGGGGCCAAGCCCGCTGCCAAAATAGCTGTGCTGGCTCCAAGGGAATGCCCCGCTAAAACGACCTTACCAGAAACATGCGCGTTGAGATAAGCAATAACATCTTGTGCATAGCTATAAAAATTTGCAAATTGCCCCGCCTGTGCTGGCAATGTGGTCATGCCGTGTCCGCGCAAATCAAGGGCAATAACGTGTACGCCCAGCCCTTCCAATATACTGCGGTAGGCCAGACCGTTAAAACCATTGGCGTGCAAAAATACCAATTTTACAGGCGTATCAATAGGGCCAAAATGTACAGCCGATACCGTGCCGTTTCCCAGAACTTTATGGGTGCGGTGGATATTTTCATTACGGGTAAAAATCATGTTCATATGTGAGTATATTTATAGGGCTGTTGGGAGGTAAAGCCTCAAATTCGCATAGGGCTTAATCACCACGGTCAGCCCATTTCATAATCACGATAGAGATAAGCCCAAGGCAAGCAAACCCTATGATAAGCGGCATGACCGTTCCGTCATATTCGTGCCCGATGATCGCTCCAATGGACAGAGATATAAATGTGGAAATACCGCCAACCACCGCCGCGCCAACACCTGCAATATGCCCCAGAGGTTCCATGGCAATGGCGTTAAAATTACCAAATAAAAACCCCATCAGAAAAAAACAAATCGCGGCCCATATCATAAACAAGATGAGAGACAACTGCCCGCCTTGGCTGAGCGCGACGGCGAGAAAAACCAAAGAGGTGCTAGCTTGCAATGTCAGTGCGGTTATGCACAAACGTCGCATGCCAAATTTCATCACGAGGCGCGCACTAAACAAAGCGGCACAGCCAATGGCAATGGCGAGCGCGCCAAAATACAATGGAAATTTGTCCGTAATACCGTAAACATCTTCAAAGATTTGCGGAGAACTGACGAGGTATCCGACGAATGCGCCAAAAATTATGCCCGCGGCCAATGTATACCAAAAACTAATTCTGTTGGAAAGCACTTCCCAAGCACCCTGCAAAATTACCCGAATAGAAAATGGTTTTTTGTACTCTGGGCGCAAGGTTTCGGATTGTCTAAACCCGAACCACAGCGCCCCTAAAATAGCTTGGCCCATCAGCACATAAAATATCACGCGCCACGGCGCAAACATAACAATCGCTTGCCCAATCGCAGGTGCGATGGCAGGAACAATAATGAAAAATCCCATAATTACAGATGTAATTTGCCCCATAGCCCGCCCCGCATAAAGATCGCGAATAATCGCCATAGACACAATGCGCGGCGCGGCAGCTCCGAAGCCTTGCAAAAACCGCCCTGCTAACATGGCATTAAAATCCTTGGCAAAAATTGAAAGTAATGTTCCCGCAATAAAAATGATAAACCCGACTTGAATAGCAGGTTTGCGCCCCGTGGTATCCGAAATCGGGCCATATATTAATTGTCCAAACCCGAGGCCCGTAAACAAATATATAATAATAAGTTGCGGGGAGTTTTCATGGGGCGCGCCCAATTCCGCGCCCACAACATCAATAACTGGCAGCATGATATCAATGGACATAGCCACTATCGAAATCAGAAATGCCATCAAAGCCGAAAATTCAACCAACCCCAATTGTTTGGGGCCGTCCGCCTTGCTGTGTCCATGTTCTGATTTCATTTGCGCGCTCATCAAACCTCAATAAAGCACCCTGCACATGAGGCAAGATAAATATAGGGTGCACGCGAAAGAAGTAAGCGCAATTAGACAGTTTTAATCTACCAAAAAACAAATGCATAAGGTATGTTCAGCAGAAAAATAGATCGGAGTAGATATGAATATTTCAACAGCTCAAGAAGACATGCGGCGGGCTGAGGTTTTTGGCGCGCCCGGTGTATTGGTGTCGGGCCTCATTTGGGTAGGTGCAGGCCTCGTTGCTTGGTTTCATTCTTTCGAGTTTAGCATATTGGCCTTGTTTTTTGGCGGCATGGTTATATTTCCAGTGTCCACAGTTTTATCAAAGCGAATAAACCCGTCTTATGCCCTGCAAAAAACCAACCCTCTTGTTAAACTTGCCTTGGAGGGCACTATATTTTTATTTGTCGGCTTGCTCATCGCTTTCACGCTTTCAAAATCACAGCCAAATCTATTTTACCCCATTATGTTACTCACCATTGGGGCGCGGTACTTAACCTTCCAAACGCTCTACGGCTTGAAAGCCTATTGGGTTTTGGGCGGCGTTCTGCTTAGCTTAGGCTGTGGATATATTGTGTGGCTTAGCCCGCAGCCTTACATTGCCGCACTGTCTGGCGGCTTGATAGAAATATTTTTTTCAGTGTATTTATTTCAGGGCTATAAGAAGAGAGCTGGGCAAGCTTAACCCTCCAATTTCGCCATTCTCGGAGCCATGTGCTCGGCGAGGGCCATGAGGCCGCTCATGGGGCGGATCATGACTTCAAACTCTGTTATCAGGCCGTGTTCATCAAAGCTTATCATATCGATGCCTTTGAGAGTTTTGGCGTCGATTTTTGTGGTGAATTCGAGGAAGGCGTGTTGACCGTCTTTCGAGACCATTTCGCGGCGATAGGTAAAATCTTCGAAAATTTCTATGACTTGGGTAAGGACAAAAACCAGTGCGTCTTGGCCCTCATAAGGTTTGAACGCAAAGGGGGAGCGAAATACTGCGTCTGGATGAATGACGGAACGCAGATTAGCCACGTCTTTACTTGCGACGATTTCGTGCCAGATTTTGAGTGTGTCTTGTACCATTTTATCTCTCTTCCCTGTCACCCCAGACTTGATCTGGGGTCTGAAACTTGCTCCCTAATTCTGTGTTGCAGATTCCAGCTTTCCCCGCCTGCGCGGGGATGCGCGGAGACTGGAATGACAAAAAACTAGAGGAAAGAGCACCTTATTCCATCACACTCATTTTACTGTCTTTATCAAGTGCCCATTCAAGTTTAGCCAAAAACTCTTTGCGGGATTTGTTTTTTGTACCGCTAAAGGCGCGCATATTCAGGAGCTTCATCATTTTGGCTGCTCCCATTGCTGTCGCGAGTACCTCGTCTTTGGGCACAAGGTTATCATAATAGCCCGCCAATTTAGCATCATCAGGCCCAAATATTTCGCCGTTAATCAGCGAGCGGTTAAGGTAGTTTTTCGGGATAAATTCCCGGGCAAGCTCGATACCAAAATCGTGCATGGTCATACCGATTTGCGTCTCGTTAAGGCCCGTCTTGCTGCCCGTGTCCACGCCGACACGGTAATCACAGGCGAGCAATGTGAACGCGCCCATAGCAATGGCGTGGCCCGTATTGGCAGCAATGACGGGATAGGGAAATGTTAAAATCCGCACGGCAAAACGCGAGCCTTGGCAGGTGAGAGCAATGGCGTTTTCTGGGCCACTCATCATAACCTTAAGATCAAAGCCGCCAGAGAAAATACCGTTCGGGCGACCCGTTAAAATCACCACGGCTTTATCGGCTTCGGCCTTATCAAAGGCTGCGGATAAATTGTCCAACATGGTCGGTGACAATACATTGGCCTTGCCGTCGTCCATAGCGATTGTGGCGATGCCGTCTTCCAGTGTGTAGGTTACATTGCTCATATTTTTTCCTTAAGCGATTGTCAGTTTGAAGTTTTTTCGGATTAATCGGGGGCCAGCGGCGAGGCCAATCAAAGTGTTTGCACCGATAGATTTAAGTAAGGTTTCAGCTTCGATTTTATCTGCACCAGATAATCCCACCAAATGATCCATCACTCTTTGCAGCATCCAAAGCGGATAGGGAATAACGCCGCGATTATCTACGACCCCGCCAATCCTAAATTCGTGCATGCCGATAGCACGGGGCACTTCGTTTGTGTCTGGGTTTTCGACGTACCATGTTTTCATATGCTCTATGGTTGAGAGCAATATGGGCAGTTGTTCGCGGGCAAATATTTTTAATATGGGTAGGAGAGTTTCTGGAATCACGTCATCTTCAATAAAGCCGCCACCGCCAAAATGTTGAGGGGCGTGAGTATATCGACACCAACCCACCACACGTGGGGCGGTATTTTCCATATGCTCGCCCGATTTCGGGTCTCGGTAATTATGGGCATACAGTGGGCCAAGCAATCCGTAATCGCCAATGCTAGGCCGCGAACCAAATAAGTATTTATGCTCTGCTAAATGCGTATCAAAAGCCCGCAAAAATTCTTCATATGTGGCTTCGATGGCAGGGGCAGTATTGGGCGTAATGCCGAGCAAAGGCAAAAAGGCTTTAAACTTCGCACCGTCTGCGCGACCTTTTTTTGCCCGTGCGTCTTTGGGTAAATTAGCGTAAAGCGCATTGCCAAATTCTTGGTAGGCAAATTCTTCGTTAAACGTCCAGCGGTAATACATAGCCGCCATCAATAGCCATTCATCGCCGAACAACTCCAAAATCAACGCCGCCAGTTTTTGCTTTGGCCCCTCGGGGTAAATAGAAGGCCCGTCTTCGTTGGCCTCTACATAATCTATGATATCGGTTGTATCTTGTACGGTCGTGTCGTCAGGCGTAACAAGCACAGGTATTACAGGCCAACCAATACGAGGTAGTAATTCGCTTGCATAAACGTCTCGCGTCGCCAACACTTCTTTGAACGGCACATTTTTCCACCGCAAATACCCTCTCACTTTGCCAGAATACAAAGACAACGGTGCTGCGTAGAATGTGTACGGTGAATGTACCATTTTATCTCCGTGTTCTGTCATCCCAGACTTGATCTGGGATCTCGTCGTTTACAACAAGTTGTGAGATCCCGGGTCGAGCCCGGGATGACAATACTGTTTATTGCGTCGCTAGAATTTTAGCGATGGTATCGGCTTTCAGGTCAGACACTTTCGCGTCAATACCCATAGAGTTTGCCAGAGCAACCACGTCTTTTTCCAACATTTTAGACAAGGATGCTTGGCTGTGTTTTGTTTTACCAAAGCGGCCATATAAAGTTTCGTCAGATGCCGCCATTTCGCGGAGCAAACTTGGTACTTCAAATTGCTCACCGAAAGAACTGCGTAGCTCGTCGGCTCGTATCACAAACGCAGCTATGCCAACCATGTCGATAAAGCTAATGGCCCCGCCCGTATAAGGCGCGAAACCCCAGCCGAATATGGAACCAAGGTCGGCTTCACGAGGATCAGCAATAATCCCTTCAGCCATAGTTCGCGCTGCCTCTATAGCCTGGGCATATAAGATACGGTCTTTGACCTCGCTTGCGCTTGGTTGGGTGTCCAATATACCGTCCACCGCGAATTGACCAAGTTCAGGCCAGAGAGATTTTTCGCGGCCATTATAGTCGTAAAAACCCTTGCCGTTCTTGCGTCCCTTGCGGTCATGTTGTTCAATCATAGCGGTGATGATCGGGTCCATTTTACCTTCGACATAATGATTACCAAGATCGGCTTTCGTTTGTTGTAAAATTTTATAGCCCAAATCAATCGCCACTTCGTCTTGTAAAGATAGCGGGCCAACGGGCATGCCTGCCATCCGCGCCCCTTGCTCAATCAGGGTTGGTTTCACACCTTCTGACAACATATTATAGCCTTCATTGATATAGCGCATGACGCACCGATTGGCGTAAAACCCGCGTGTGTCTTCGACCACAATCGGGGTCTTTTTAATACGCGTGGCAAAATCGAGAGCGCGGGAAATGGCGTATTCCGACGTTTCCTTACCCTTGATAATTTCCACCAAAGCCATTTTGTGAACAGGGCTAAAGAAGTGAATGCCAATGAAGTTCTCCGCGCGGCTCGATGCTTTGGCCAAATCGCTAATGGGAATGGTCGACGTGTTGGAACCAAACACGGCCATTTTTGGAATCACGTCCTCAGCCATTTTTGTGATCTTGGCTTTTAACTCTGAGTTTTCAAACACGGCTTCGACAATCAAGTCCACATCAGACAAAAGCGCGTAATCCGTAGTCGGCGTAATGCGGGCAAGGATGGCGTCCATTTTCTCTTGAGTTTGCTTGCCGCGTTTGACCCGTTTGGCTTGCTCTGTCTCGGTCAAGGCTTTGCCTTTATCCGCGCCTTCTTGGTCGCGGTCAATCAGCACAACTTCAATGCCCGCCATAGCCGAAACATAAGCAACCCCTGCGCCCATAAAGCCCGCGCCAATGACGCCAATTTTATTGATTGCGCCCGGTTTTTGCGACGCTGGTCGCGCCCCGCCTTTGTCGATAACTTGCTTGGAAATAAACAAGGTGCGGATCATATTTTGAGTTTTCGGGGACAGGAGAAGCTTGCAGAAATAGCGGGTTTCAATCCGAAGGCCTGCGTCCATAGGAACCTGACATCCCTCGTAAACTGCCTTGAGAATATTGGGCATGGCAGGGTAATTGCCGTAGCTTTCCTTGCGCACCATAGCGGGCGCACCTGCAAACATCGGGAAGCCCTTTGCCGTCCACGGATCACCGCCCGGAAAACGAAATCTGTCCGCGTCCCAAGGCTGTTTGGCTTTTGGGTTTTCAAGCACCCATGCTTTGGCCGCACCGATAAGCTCGGCTTGCGGAACCGCCGCGTTTACAAGGCCCATGCTCACGGCTTCTTTTGCTTTAATTTTTTTAGCTTGCAAGAGAAGCGGCGCCGCGTTCATCAATCCGATCATACGTGGTACGCGCTGCGTACCCCCTGCGCCCGGTAATAACCCCACCATAACTTCAGGAAAACCAAGGCGTAATTTTGGATCGTCACTGGCGGCAAACCGCGCATGACAAGCAAGAGCAAGCTCAAACCCACCGCCTAGCGCCAAGCCGTTAATGGCACAAGCTACAGGTTTACCGCAGGTTTCTAAGCTACGAAAAACTGTGTTTAGGCGAAACACCATGTCAAATAATTTGCTTTTGCCAGCTTGTTCGTCTTTGGCAATTTCCGTAAACACGGCTTCAAACTGCCCACCAAGTTCTTCCAGATTTGCACCCGCGCAAAAGGCTTTTTTGCCAGAGGTAATCACGGCCCCTTTAATGTTTTCGTCCTCAGAAATTTTGGCAACCCACTGCCCAATTTCGGATATCACGTCATGGGACAACACATTCATTGACCGCTTTGGACTATCAAATGTAATCAAGGCAATCCCGTCTTTGTCGGTATCGATTGTAAAATGTTTCATGGCTATACTCTCTCAATAATAATGGCGCTGCCCATACCGCCGCCAACGCAGAGGGTGATGAGCGCGGTTTTTTGGCCTGTGCGTTCTAACTCGTCAACCATCGTGCCGATAATCATAGCCCCCGTTGCGCCCAAAGGATGGCCCATAGAAATGGCGCCGCCATTGACGTTCATTTTCTCGTGGGGAATGTCGAGGGCTTGCATGGCGCGCAAGACCACAGAGGCAAACGCCTCGTTGATTTCCCACAGGTCAATATCGTCCACACTCATACCTGCTTTTTTAAGGGCTTTGGCGGCGACAAACTCTGGCCCCGTGAGCATAATCGTTGGCTCACTACCAATTTCAGCAAAGCTACGAATACGGGCGCGAGGTTTTAGGTTTTGGTCTTTACCTGCTTGCTCACTACCCACAAGAACCACTGACGCCCCGTCAACAATCCCAGAGCTATTGCCCGCATGATGCACGTGGGTAATAGTTTCTAGTTCTGGATATTTTTGCAAAGCAACAAAGTCAAAACCCGGCATCATCTGACCCATAGCGGCAAAGCTTGGATTGAGGGAACCAAGGCTCTGCATATCAGTACCGGGGCGCATATGTTCGTCTGTTGAGAGGATATTGACACCCATTTGGTCTTTGACTGGCACGATAGATTTTTCGAAACGCCCTTCGTCCCAAGAGGTTGCAGTCCGCTTTTGGGACTCGACTGCATAGGCATCACAATCATCGCGGCTAAACCCGTATTTAGTGGCAATCAAATCTGCCGAAATACCTTGGGGGATAATATGGTGATCAAATGCAATCGTCGGATCAACCCCCATCGCGCCGCCGTCACTGCCCATTGGGATGCGTGACAAGCTCTCGACCCCACCGCCAACAACCATATCAGACATGCCAGACATAACTTTGGCCGCCGCAATATTAACGGCTTCAAGGCCAGAAGCGCAAAACCGGTTAATGGAAAGTCCCGCGCAAGCTTCGTGCCAATTTGCCGTGATAACCGCAGAGCGCGCAATGTCCGCCCCTTGGCCTTTGACTTGATGGACGCAGCCGAGAATTACATCATCAACTTTAGATGTGTCGAGATCGTTACGGCTCGCCAAAGCTTCGAGCTGTTGGGTTGCCAAAGACAACGCCGTAATCTCGTGCAAACTTCCGTTCTTTTTACCCTTCCCGCGAGGCGTGCGGATGGCGTCATATATATATGCTGTTGTCATGTTCTAGTCCTTCTTTCTTTTCCTCGCCCCGTTTACGGGGGAGGTGCCTGCTCTTGCAGGCGGAGGGGGGAGCTGCACATAAATATGGTCAAGTACATCTCTCCTATGTTTATAAATATCTTGGTTGGAAATTCTAATCACTTTCCAGCCTTGGCTCTCTAAATACTGTGTTCGTCTTTCGTCATAGTTTCTTTCTTCTTTTGTGCCGTGGGTTGCCCCGTCTACTTCAACAACCATCTTTGCTTTAATACAGGCAAAGTCTGCAATGTAATCGCCAACTGGATGCTGGCGGCGGAATTTGTGACCGCCTAGCAATTTTTTGCGTAAGTCATGCCAAAGGAGTTCTTCTGCGGCTGTCAGGTCTTTGCGTAAAGCCTTAGCGTGTTGTTTTGATCTCCATTGTTTTTCTCTCATTCTTGTCTTCGCACCTTTCGTCTTGTAGCTCCCCCCTCCGACTGCTTCGCAGCCACCTCCCCCGCAAGCGGGGTGAGGGAGGTCTTAAATTTTCATGCGCATCAAAGCCGCAACACTATTTTCTCCCTGAATATCTAATACATCCGCAACTCTATCCCGTTCACTTTGCGGTTTATTCTGGCTCATTTTATTTTTACCAATCACCTCGTCGACTGTCATTTCAAAAGCGAGGATGGCGCGTAAATTACCCGCGATATATTTCTCGCTTAAATCTCCTATCGCCCACACCATTTCGTATTTTTCGACCTGTGCGCTCATGGCAGAGAGCGCATTTTCTGGCGTTACAGCTTTTAATCTGCCCAGTATTTCCACCGCTTGATAATTCCACGTCGGCACATTTCGCAAGGGCTGGGAATACATCGTCGGCGAGATATAAGCATGTGGGCCAGCAAACATCATTTTAGCGGTTTCCCCTGCGCGGATCGCCTCCACGTGCGGATTGCGCGCTGATATATGACCACACAATACAGGCCCTTTTTCCGTTTTCTTGAGCAACATAGGAATATGCGACATGGTCAAATCTTTGGTCACAAGCACACCAAAATCATGTGTTTCCACAAATGCTAAAGCTTCGGCTTTAGAGAATTGAAATGCTTGCGGGACGTACATTGGTTTACAACCCCCGCGCAATCACGAGCTTCATGATTTCGTTTGTGCCGCCGTATATCCGTTGCACCCGTGCATCGCGCCAAGCACGAGCCACAGGATATTCATTCATATAACCGTAGCCGCCGTGCAGTTGTACGCATTCATCGACGATTTTGCATTGTAGGTCAGAGACAAGGTATTTCGCCATTGATGCCATTTCTGTGGTCAACCTGCCCGCCACCAATTCGTCCGTGCAGTGGTCACAAAATATTTTAGCCATCGTCGCTTCGGATTTACATTCAGCCAGTTTGAAGCGTGTGTTTTGAAAATCCATAATACTTTTGCCGAAAGCTTTACGTTCACGCACATAATCTATAGTTTGGCCAAGAATGTTTTCAATCATAGCCATGGCTTGCAGGGCAATGATGAGACGCTCTTGGGGGAGTTTGTCCATGAGTTGATAAAAGCCGCGACCTTCCTCTGGGCCGATCAGAGCCGAGGCGGGGACTTTCATATCATCGAAAAATAACTCGCACGTATCTTGACCTTTCAGACCAACTTTATCCAGTTTCTCGCCGCGACTAAACCCGTCTAGCCCGTCCGTTTCAACGGCGAATAGGGATATACCCTTGGCGCCTTCGCTCGGGTCTGTCTTGGCGCAAACAATGATAAAATTAGCCGTGCCGCCATTGGTAATAAAGGTTTTGGAACCGTTGAGGACATATTGATTGCCTTGCTTTAGAGCCGTGGTTTTCATGCCTTGCAAGTCAGAACCACCGCTCGGTTCGGTCATGGCAATAGCGGCCACATATTCGCCAGATATAAGTTTGGGCAACCATTCTTTCTTTTGATCTTCAGAGGCAAAGGCGGTGACATAAGGCGTAACAATGGCGTTATGCAAAACCATGCCCCAACTATCAATACCTTGGCCGTGTACGGCGTCTATAATAATGGCGTCATGGCGAAAATCGCCGCCAACCCCGCCGTACGCCTCTGGGCAATCTGGCACAAGTAGGCCGTACTGCCCCGCCTTTAACCAGATACTCCGATCAACCACACCCTGCTTTTCCCATTTCTCAACATGGGGCACACAGGTGTCAGCAACGAAAGCATTTGCCGCGTCGGTGAACAAGACGAACTCTTCTTCTTCGCGCCACGCTGGTCTTTTTACGCCAAGATCATACATGCCCTAAAACCGGTCAGCCGCGAGCGCCATAACGGGTTCCGCCCCGCTTTGCACTTTGGCAAGATGCGCGTCTATGTTGGGCAAAATACGCGCGAGGAAGTATTTCCCTGTGATGATTTTATCGGCGTAAAATGGATCGTCCGTACCTGCGTCGATTTGCGCTTGTGCCACTTTTGCCATGCGTGCCCACATATAGCTCAGCATAGCAATGCCCATCATATGCATATAATCAACCGAGCCTGCGCCCGCATTATCAGGATTGCTCATGCCGTTTTGCATCAACCACATTGTGCCCATTTGCAGTTTATTTTTGGCGTCAGATAACCCGTCCATAAATGGTTTAAGATTTTCATCGCCCTCATTGTCTTTAACGAATGCGTCAATCTCCGCAGACACGCTCATCAAAGCACGCCCACCTTTACGGGCCAATTTACGCCCCACCAAATCGAGTGCTTGAATACCATTTGCCCCTTCATAAATTTGCGCAATCCGAGCATCCCTAACAAACTGGCTCATACCCCATTCTTCGATATAGCCGTGGCCGCCGTAAACCTGTTGGGCGTTGACACAATTATTAAAGCCAATATCGGTGAAATAGCCCTTTATCACAGGCGTCATCAGGCCGAGAAAGTCATCGGCTCGTTCGCGGACTTTTTCGTCGGGCGAATGCTTTTCTAAATCTTCTTGCAATGCCAGCCAATAGAGAAATGCCCTCGCCCCTTCATTAAAGGCGCGGCTATCCATCAACATACGGCGCACATCGGGATGGACCATGATCGGATCAGCTGGCCCGTTTTCGTTTTTTGCACCCGTGAGCGAACGCCCTTGTATACGGTCATTGGCGTAGATCACGGCGTTTTGGTAAGAGACTTCGCTCTGGCAAAGGCCTTGCATGCCTACTCCCATACGGGCTTCATTCATCATCACGAACATGACCTTAAGGCCTTTATGCTCTTCGCCAATGAGTTCGCCGACAGCGTCATCGAAATTCATCACACAGGTTGAATTGCCGTGAATACCCATTTTTTCTTCGATGGAGCCACAAGACACGCCGTTATTACCGCCAACGCCGCCGTCCTTATCGACCTTTAGTTTTGGCACAATAAATAGTGAAATGCCCTTCACACCTTCAGGCCCACCTTCAATCCGCGCCAACACCAAATGAATAATATTGTCAGACATACCGTGCTCACCCGCCGAGATAAAGATTTTCTGGCCCGTAATTTTATAGGTGCCGTCGCCTTGGGGAACGGCTTTGGTTTTTAAGAGTCCCAAATCCGTACCACAATGGCTCTCGGTCAGGTTCATGGTGCCCGTCCACTCACCCGTATACATTTTGGGCAGGTAAAAATCTTTTTGCACGTCACTGCCGCCAATGGAGATAGCTTTGGACGCCCCGCCCGTAAGCCCCGGATACATAGTAAATGCCATATTGGCGCTGGAGGTCATTTCCCCGCACGCCATGCCCAAAATACCCGGCAAGCCTTGGCCGCCGTATTTTGGGTCAGCGGATAGGCCCATCCAACCATTTGCCCGCATTTGCGTGAACGCTTCGTGGAAACCGGGCGGGGTGGTGACGGAGCCGTCTTCATTTCGGGTACATCCATGCTCGTCGCCAATGCGGTTTAGGGGGGTGAGCACGTCTTCGGCAAATTTTGCGCTTTCTTCCAAAATCGCGTCGATCATTTCAGGGTCAGCGTCCCGAAACCCTTCCAGTTCTGAAAACCGCGACAGGTCAAGTACTTCGTGTAGTAAAAATTTCTGGTCCCGCGTGGGTGCTTTATATGTTGGCATATTATCCTCCTCTTAAACCTGTATAAAATCTTCATCTAAGTGCGCCCGAAACATTTCGTCATACGCTTCGGCAAATTCAAACACGCCGCTTGCGGGCGTGTTTTCCAAATAATTATCGATCAGCGCGCATAAATCTTGCATGTCTTTCGCCACAATATCTATGTCCCGACGTTTGCGGCGGAGCCGCTTTATCACGGCTTCAAAATTTACTTTGCGATCTTGTAAGGCCTCGCCCGTGCGCACGACACCATCAGTAATCTCTAAAAATTGTTTGATATCGTCCAAAGAAAACCCGATGCGCTTTGCCCGTAAAATTTTCTCAATGCGGGCTATATCAATTTCGTTAAACACACGGTGTCCGCCAAGGCGCGCTGGCGTGATAAGACCCTTGTCTTCGTAAAACCGAACGGCCCGTGTGGTAATTTCAAAATGCGCTGCAAGCTCTGCAATGCTCCAGCTTGTTGCAGGTGTATTTTTATTGGTGTTGGCAGCACGTAGAGTCATGGTAAAATCTATAGTTGACGTTGACGTTAACGTCAATGTAAAAATGCTGCAATCCACTCTTGACCAAGTCGCACGAAAAGCACACAAACCCATCCATGAAATTTGTGTGGTTTTCCTTTATTTTTTTCAGCATGTCTTTTGCATCGACAGCATGGGCGCAAGACGACACCCAAAAAGATATCGAAAATGACACCCCACGCGTGCGGATCGTCAAAGGCTTAACGCCAATAAAAACCAATGCTGCCCCTGTAAAAAATATACTGGCCGAGCCACCTGCGATTGTTGAGATAAACAAACCCCACCCAACACCAGACCTTGCCACAAATCAGAAAAACACATTAGCCCCCTTTTACCTCACATCCAAAGAATATCACACGCTTCGCGGAAGCAATACGGGGCCACAAACCGTCTTATATTATGATGTGGTCAGTGGGCCATTATCTGGCCCTTCTTTTGGGGATATCCAAAAAATCAAACTGTCAATCGGGAATGATTTTGTGGCAATGGACGCAGACAATACACACATAGTTTATGATTTTAAGCTCAACCGCATATTAACGCTCAATACCATTTTTGATAAGACCGGCGCCCAAACAAAAACGGTTTCATTTGAAAACACATCCTTATATGCAAAAGCATACCGCAATATCAGCACGGTAAGGCACGCCACACAAGACGGTCGGTTACACATAATTACGCTTGGTGACGGTCAAGAGCTTGACGGGTATTGGGTCGAAAATGCTATGAGTTGGGCGCCTGAAAAATCTAACGACACGCTTGATATTAAAGCGGAAGAACACATACTTAATATTAACAAAGGCGGAGAAAATATATTCACCGCAACATTTGCCCAAGACAATTTTTCTAACACCAAACATAAAGACAGTCTCATTGCCTTTGCTCACAATCAATGGCCCCTCCACCCGCACATTCTCACTGCCTTATCTGCATATGAGGCTCCATTTGAGCAATTAAAAATGGTTGCCTACAACCCCAGAGCATTAAAAGGCCAAACACAAGAATGGACATTGACAAATGTCGCGCATATAGAGGCTGGTTTTCCGCTGCCGGCAGACGCGCAAAGTATCCAAGAGCGCACATCCATTTCCCCACTTGCTTTGGTGATAGGGGTCGCCGCTCGCGGGAAAGCATTGGACGGGCGGCCACAATTGGTCGACTTAGAAACTGCGTTTGAAAACCAGTTTGGTGCAAAAAGCAAGCTTGAGCTTTGGGTGATCGGACAGCGCTATAACGCCTATACGGGTGCGTGTGACCGTAAAAATAAAGATGAAATATGCTTAGCCCTAGACCAAATGCAGTCTGGCAATGTACTCAAATCCGAGCGTTTGCAAAACTACGTCACAGCCACGGCATTGGCGCGTAGCCCCAAAACCAGGGGGCAGGCAGTAAATATGCTCACGCCGTATCTTATAGACGATAACACCCCAGCCTTTGTTTTACGCACCGCAGCTATGGCGCGCGCAAAAATGAACCCCGCAGATATCAAACGCGCAGGGTTGGGTAAAACCAAACCAGAGGCGATGCTCACACATGCATTGATAAAAGATCCATACGACCCCAATACCTATATAGGGCTAGCGCAAGTCTTAGCCGCCAACGGTGCTTTTGAGCAATCATGGGATGTTTATGATGCCTTACGCGCCGGTATCTTACCACAAGGTCTATCAGACGCAAAAATGGGCGCAAAAATATCAAAAGTAGAAAAAAGTTTACGCATCAAAGCGCCAGGGTATTTTTTAACCTTGAAATAGGAATAACCCCTGTAAATCTGATGATTTTATTGGGTTTTATTGCGTTTGTTAACCTCGTCTTAACCATAATTAACGTCATGTATACATGAACTGATTTGCGCAGGCTTTTGGCGCGCGCATAACTTTGATATATAGAATTGGGGAATGGCGGTTTGGCAAAGAGTCTAAAACAGCTTTCTGATAAAATAGACGCGCGCGCAAAACAACCCGCGAAGCCAAAGTCGTCTGCGCACCACAAACCATCTGCGCCTCGGGACAATCTTAAAAAATTACGCGCCCATGTAGATGCTATTGAGCAGCGGTTGGCGGCAGCGCAAGCTTTAAGCCTATCTTCAGTCAATGCCATAAATACATCATTTGAAAAACTGCAGCAAAACGGGTCTGCAAATGAGGGTATAACACAGCTTGCAAACCATATTGATACATTATCCAACCATTTTACGGATTTGATCGCGCAAACCCGTAGTGAAATTGCTCACGACCTACAAGAAGTCATTGCTGACCCACGCCTTGATATCCTCAGTGCCGCTTTGACAAAAGCCAATCAACGCTTGTCAAAATCTGAAGCTGAGCAACGCACAGCCATTGACGACATTAACAAACAGATCGCAGCACTGTCCGCAAATGTAGAAGAAAAAATAGGCGCACACATTCATACACTTGAAACACAAAGTGCCGACGCTATAAAAACCATTGGCGATAAAATTGTTGACGTCAGCGAAGATTTGCACCGCAAGGCAGAAACCCTGCGTCACGAAATGGGCGAAAAAGCACTGCATTTGGTGCAAAGCCATGAAGAGCATAAGGCTGATATGGCCATGCGGGTCGAAGCCCTTGAAGACGATCAACGCAACACAATCCCCTCTCTTGAACGCCGCCTTGTCACCCTGTCAACACGGATTGAATTTTTAGAAACCAGAGAGCCAGCGCAACCAGAGCCGTCACTGCCAACAGAGGCATATGAAGACCACATACCGCCGCCCTATGCCAAGGCCGATGGGCCACCGCCTGCGTCTGAGATCACACACGATGAGAATGCGCCCTATGCGCCCCCGATTGCACCTGTACAAACAGATGCCTTTTCACCCGTTGAGCCTGTCACGCTTAGCCAAGTCACCCCACCGCAAAACCCCTATGCACTGACGCAAGTCGCTGGCGAGACACCCCAAAGCGCGGCGGTAGAAAAATACGCACCTGAAGAGTTTGTGCCAGAGGAGTTTGTACCAGAAGCATATATTGCGCCAAAAACACCACCCGTTACCGCTCCTGATATAAAAAACCCAATTGATGACAATCTGAGTCACGCCCCCTTCAATATGCAAACAGGGGCATTTGAACAAATCGACGCGGATATAAATACGGGTAATTTATCCCAGCAGACCTCAACACCGCGCGCTTGTGAAATGGAAGCTGTTGCCCCGCCACCATTTGATCCCACGCCAAAAACACCCCCAATCCAAGACATAGATATGCACGCGCAAAGCATGTATGAAGCCCGCCCAGGGGCAGAAAAAAATACGGCGAAAAACACCTCTTTGCTTGCCAAATTTACCCGTAAAGCTACACAACAAAAAACCAGTGGCGGCGGTAGCTCTGGAGGCAGTAAAATAAGCTCCCCTGTAAAAACAGCCGCGCTTATGGTTGGCGTTGTCGTTGTTGGCCTTTACGCAGCAAAAACAGTTTTGCCCAAATTTATGGGCGGTAATACACCCACAAAAACCGCGTCTATACCTACACAAAAAGCAACTGCCCAACAAAGCACATCTAGCCGAGAGGTCAATTCTGCTGGCACGGCACAACAACCGCGCCCCATCGAAACCATCGACACCGTGGGCGATTATTCTGACACTATGAAAGCACCAAACCTTGGCTCCGAGCGAAACGGCGTCCCAAGCAAGCAAAAACTAACATTAGAGGCAGCGGCCATAAAAGGCGAACCCGTCGCCCAGTTCCAATTGGGATTGTCGCATTTAGAGGCAGGGCGGGATGCCCAAGCCGTGCGCCTTATTCAACTGGCAGCCAATCAAAACCAAGCTGCAGCTCAATACCGTTTGGGCAAATTATACGAAATTGGCGCAGGCGTAAAAGCTGACCCCAAGACCGCCATGCAATGGCTAGAGCGAGCAGCAAATGGCGGCAACCGCATAGCCATGCACGACCTTGGGCATTATTATGCAACAGGGGCCACGGGCCAAGCAAATATGGGCAAAGCCGTAAGTTGGTTTATAAAGGCAGCAGAGCGCGGTGTGCTGGACTCACAATTTAACCTCGGTGTACTCTATCAAGGCGGGGCTGGCGTTACCAAAAACTTGGAAAATGCATATGTCTGGTACGCGATTGCTGGCGCGCAAGGTGATAAAGTCGCCTCCCAACGTAGCCAACTTGTCGCCAAGGACTTAAAGGAAGAACAGCTTGCGGGCGTAATTGCGCGGGTGAAAAACTTCAAGCCCACACGTATTAATGACGCAGCAAACGGCGTATTTAAAGATTTGCCGTGGACGCTGTCTGCACCGAAAACCAGTGTTAACAATAAGGCGGGGGGCGTTAAATCAGCTCAGAGCTTATTATTGTCTTTAGGCTATGACGTTGGTACGCCTGACGGCGCTATGGGGCCGCGTACGCGCAATGCTGTCATCAGTTTTGAGCGTGCCAACGCCCTTCCTGAAACCGGACGGGTCAATGCAGAGCTTTTAGAGAAGCTTAATTTGGCTGCGGGTGCGTAAAACCCTTCATTTTTAATAAAGAGTGGTCTATAAATTCTCTTAAGGGGGATTTATGGATATTTTATACGAAAAATTGGGCCTGATACCAGATATGGTCATAAGCTTTGCGCCGAATCTGGCCTTGGCCCTCGCCATATTTTTTATCGGAAAATTCATTCTCGCTAAAGTGATGAAAGTCGTCCACGTAGGCGCTTTGAAAATTCCCAATATTGACAAAACTCTGGCAGGGTTTTTTATCTCGACCATTCGGTTTGTTGGCATGGTTATTTTATCCATTGCCGCACTTACTGCCCTGTCCATTGACTTAAGCTTCCTTGCCACAATTATCACCGCATTGGTTTTAGCTCTCGGCTTTGCCCTGCAAGGCACACTTGGTGATTTGGCATCTGGCATTTTGATTATAGCTTTTCGCCCGTATAGCATTGGCGACGAGGTGGAGCTTAACGGGGCCAAAGGGTTCGTGACACATTTATCTTTGTTTGCCACCCGCATGCGTACCAGCGACAATGTAGAAGTGATCGTGGCGAACGGCGATGCCTTTGGTAATACGATTACAAATTTCTTTGGCTATGATACCCGCCGCCTTGATATGGATTTTGGGGTCAGTTATGACGCTGACTTGGACAAATCCCTTGCGGCCATCTTATCCGTGGCAAAGGGTGATGACCGTATATTGCAAGACCCTGCGCCTTGGGCAAAGGTGACAAATTTGGGCGATAGCTCAGTCGATATTCAACTGCGGCTTTGGTGTGAACCCAACGACCACAGAAACATAAAAATGGACATTTCCCAACGGGTAAAAACCGCCCTTGATAAAGCTGGTATTGAAATACCGTACCCGCACGCTGTCATCATTACACGGAGAACATAATGGAAAATTTTATGCAGTCCTTGCCAGAAATGGCTGATAAATACAGTAATTTAGCCCTTGGCAATATTATCACCTTTGCCCCTAAAATCCTCGGCGCATTATTTATTGTCTGGATAGGCGGAGCAATCGCTGGCCGCGTGCAAAATCGGGTTTTGGCCTATACAGAGGCCAGCCCGCGCATTGACACAACCCTTGGAAACTTTCTCGCCTCTATCATTAAATATTCCATATTAGCCGCAGCATTTCTCATTGCTGCTAGTTTGGTCGGCATAAAAATTGCGGCAATATTTACCGTTTTTGCCGCCATGACTTTGGCGATTGGTTTGGCCCTACAAGGCACAATGGGCAATGTAGCTGCGGGCATATTGTTGATTATTTTTCGCCCCTACCGTGTCGGTGATTACGTGGAAGCAGACGGGGTGGAGGGCACGGTGGATAATATTACCGTTTTTAACACCACACTGCGCACACTGGACAATGTGAAACTAATATTGTCCAACGGCGGCGCGTGGCGTTCAACCATTAAAAACTATTCCTCACTGGGAACCCGCCGCGTCGATATTGATTTTGGTATTGATTACGGGGACGATATGAACACAGCCATTAAAATCATCACAGACACAGCAGCCAAGCACGAACATGTCTTAACCGACCCCGCCGCGCCGTGGGCAAAGGTTAAAGGATTAGGCGAAAGCTCTGTCGATATTCAAATGCGAGTCTGGTGCAAACCTGAACATTATTGGGACGTGCGCTTTGATCTACTTAAATCCGTCAAAGAAGCTTTTGATAAGGGCGGTATCTCCATTCCTTACCCACACGGCGTCGAAATTATGAAATAAAGTGTACGAAGGTGTGAAGGCGTATTGCCTATCGTCTCTAGCATTGCACCCGACTTTGCCTAATATGGTCGCGAATCAGGTGAGCTTATGTTTGAGGAAAAATTAAAACGCTTGTGGGATTTGGCCCCAATGTTTATCGAGGGCACGCCTCACACTAAATTTCTTGGCATAAAATTTGTCGCCATTGATATTGGCCGCGCCACCCTCAGCTTGCCATATGATAAAAAACTAATCGGGTTTGTTGATACGCAAGTCTTGCACGGTGGTGTGCTCACGGCCTTGCTCGACCAAGCCTCAGGCTTGGCCGCCGTATCGTCCTTTGACGTCCCCCACCCTGTGGCCACACTGGATTTGCGCATAGATTATATGCGCAGTGCTGTGCCCGGAAAAACCATTATCGCCGAAGCCCACGCCTATAAAACCACCACTCATATTGCCTTTGTGCGGGCTGTTGCACACGAGGGAGACGCGGACGACCCTGTTGCCAGCTCCCAAGCCAGTTTCATGACCACATCCAGCGGTGGGAAAAAAGGCATTAATCCTTTAGAGCGTACGAAAGCTTCAAAAGAAATAAGCAAAGAGGGCGCGCAATGACCGATACACCTGTGGCCCCAGACACGACTACAGAGGCGACCACAGAGGCGACCACAGATAAAGCCTTGCGCGCCTTAATCCGTATTCCCTACGCAAAAGTTCTGGGTATTCATCCGCTTTTAATGGGCGACGAACTGACCCTCATCCTGCCCTATAGCCGCGACATTATCGGCAACCCTATGTTAAAAGCTTTGCACGGCGGCGCGGTCGGTGCGTTCTTGGAAACCTGCGCCATTGTGCAATTGGTCATGGCGGGCAGCGAAGATGTACTGCCCAAACCCATCGGCATAAATATCGATTATTTACGGCGCGGCAAACCTCAAGATACATTCGCCCGTGCCGTCATTAGCAGGCAAGGATCGCGGGTTGCCAATGTTAGGGTTAAGGCTTGGCAGGAAAATATCGCAACGCCAATAACAATCCTGCACGGAAATTTCCTCACCGCTAAAAAAGAACGGGTGTGAGCACACCTTACGGCTTAACCCGTAAAACCGTGTTTCTTGGTGCTGTCCCCATAATGTTGGCAAATGGGCTTGCGCCTATTGTCAGCCTTGTGGATATTTGGGTTGTCGGAAATTATATCGGCAAAACGGCCCTCGCCGCTATTGGTCTTGGCACGGTGATATTTGGTTTGTTTTACTGGGGGTTTGGCTTTTTGCGCATGAGCACAAGCGGGCTGTCAGCGCAAGCAGACGGGGCGGGTGACAGGCGCGGTGTTCAGGCACATCTATTTCGCGCTCTGCCCATGGGCCTTTGCATTGGCTTGATTATTTTGGCTTTGCAATATTGGCTACTCGGGGCTGTACTTAGTTTTTTTCCCGCAGAAGATACAGTGCACCACGGCGCACGCACATATTTACATGCCCGTCTGTGGGGACTGCCAGCAACCTTGGCGTCCCTTGCTTTGATGGGTTGGTTCATCGGACTGGCGCGGCCCAAACGCGCTCTTTATATGCAAATTGCCTTAAACCTTATCAACGCTCCACTGTCGGTTTTATTGGTGGTAAAATTCGATATGGGCATTTACGGCGTTGGCATCGCCTCTGCCATCGCAGAATGGGGCGGCTTGTTTGCGGGACTATTACTGGCGGGGCAAGAAATTAAAACACGCGGCGGGTTTGATAAACGTGTGGCCCAGTTAAAATCTCTCTTACACCTACCCGACCTTAAAAAACTTGCCACCGCCAATGGCAATATTTTCGTACGCACAATGGCACTAAATTTTGGATTTCTATTCTTTGCCCGCGCTGCCGCCGTTCAAGGTACGCTATTTCTCGCAGGCTTTGCCGTGCTCATGCAATTTATCACCATGACGGCTTTAATCTTGGACAGTTTCGCCAATGTCGCCGAAGCCCATGTGGGGGCAGCATATGGGGCGAGGGACGAGGCGCGGTTTAACAAAGCCGTGCGCCTGACCAGTGAAAGTGCCGCGTTTTTTGCCGTTCTGTGTACGCTGGGTATTTATTTTGGTGGGTCATTTATCATCGATATGCTGACGCCTGATATAGCGGTGCGCCAATCTGCGCGCACCTATCTTCTCTACTGTGCGCTTGTGCCAATTATGGGGGCAAGTGCGTGGCAGCTTGACGGCATTTTTATCGGTATTACCCGCACCACCGCCATGCGCAATGCGGGCGTGCTTGCGGTTTTGATTTATGTGCCTGTGCATTTTTTACTGGCGCCGCGCTTTGGCGGCGCAGGGGTTTGGAGCGCATTCCTAATTTATTATATCGCCCGCGCCCTGACCATGCTACCTGCGTGGAAGGGAATTAAGCGTGATTTGCGCGGTTAACTGTCCCCACGGCGCCAGCAATATTGTCAAACCCGTCCGCTTTGAGGCGCAAAGATAAATCTCGGCATATTTCAGCCACCAATTGTGGGCCTTCATATACAAGGGCTGAGTACAATTGCACAGCACTGGCGCCAGCGCGTATTTTCATATATGCATCCCCGCCGCTCGCAATCCCGCCCACGCCAATGAGCGGAATACGGCCTTCGCTGGCGGCGTAAAATTCCGCCAAAATCCGCGTTGACAATTTAAACAAAGGCGCGCCAGACAAACCGCCGCTTTTGGTTTTATATGCGCTTTTGAGAGTATCGGGCCGCGCCAATGTTGTGTTGGTAACGATTAGCGCGCTGATCCCATATGTGCGGGCATGTTCGGTTATGCGCTCAATTTGGGCAAAGTCTAAATCAGGCGCGACTTTTAAAAATATCGGCGGCGAGGCCTGCTCCCCCGTAAGCTTGGTGCGGGTTTCCATGATACGGCCCAGCAAATCATCAAGCGCGCCGCTGGATTGAAGACCGCGCAGACCTGGTGTGTTGGGAGAGGATATATTGATAGTAAAATAATCAGCCAGCCCCCAAAGCCGCGTGAGGCCCGTAATATAATCTGCGGCCATATCCTCACTGTCTTTATTGGCCCCCAGATTAGCCCCGGCAATGCCGCCCTTGTGGTATCGTTTTTGTAGGTTTTTGGCAAAATTTTCCAAGCCGTGATTGTTAAACCCCATGCGGTTAATAACCGCTTTGTCCTCCGTCAGGCGAAACAGGCGCGGCTTTGGATTACCCATTTGTGGGCGCGGGGTGACACTGCCCATTTCAACAAAGCCAAAACCAGCCGACAACATCGCGTCTGGAACGTCGGCGTCTTTATCAAAACCTGCGGCCAAACCAACTGGGTTAGGCAAAGAAAGCCCGCACAATGTGGTGCGTAAACACGGGTCTTGCGCCTTGTATTTTGGCCCCAAGCCTAGCTTTAAAGCTTTGAGCGCGGCGCGGTGCGCAGGTTCGGGCGGCAGTAATTTCATGGCCGCCAATCCAATACTATGTGTAATTTTCATCATTGGCCTAAAAAGCTCTCTGGAATAATAAATTCATTTTCTAATTTGCGCGTAAGAGAGATATGATCCACCATATCTGTACTATTAAGCCTATTATACAAATGCGGAAATTTTTCACCATTTCGCGCAATTTCCCACTTTATATCCGCTAAATTACTGGCGTCAAACCGCGCCAATACGACCATATTTATCGCCATATAGTGTTTGGATAAGGTGGCCGCCAGTTGGTGGCCTGTACATAAATGTATAAACCCGTCGCGCACATCATGCTCGGAGCCGCGAAACACGCCTGTTTTTTGAAAACCTTGCCATTCTGGTGCTTGGAAAATTTTATAAATAGAATCGCTCATATGGCCATAATAGTGCCTACAAACATTTGGTAAACACATGATCTCATAGTTGCGATCTGTTTTAACTTAGTGTACATCGTGTTTATATAAAGTACAACCAAGGCAATATTTATAGGTATTTTTTCCTATTTGCCCCGTAACAGGATTGCAATGCGATGTTAAACCATCATGATATTTGGCGAGCACTTGATAAGCTCGCGGACAAATTTTCCATGACGCCTTCCTCCATGGCGCGCCGCGCAGGGCTTGACCCAACCACATTTAACAAATCAAAACGCCAAGGCGGTGACGGCAAACCACGCTGGCCATCCACTGAAAGCCTGTCAAAAGTGCTCAATGTTTTGGATGTTCGGTTTGAAGAATTTGCCGCACTTGTCGGACACAAAAATGATTATGGTTACGGCATGACCTTGGGCGCGAGCGTGCCGCTTATTGGCCTTGCGCAAGCGGGGGATGACGGGTTTTTTGACGGGGCAGGATTCCCTGTTGGTGGCGGTTGGGACGATATACGTGTACCCGGTGTACGCGACGAAAACGTCTATGCTCTGCAAATATCTGGCGATTCTATGGCCCCCGCACTTCGGCATGGGGATAAAATTATTGTCGCGCCCAATGAGAATGTTAAACGAGGCGACCGGGTGGTTGTGAAAACACGAGACGGGGAGGTCATGGCAAAAGAACTTGTAAAAATGAACCTTGAGACCATAGAACTAAGTTCGGTCAACCCACAATACCCTGACCGCACACTGCGCTTAGTTGATGTACAATGGATTGCTCGTATTGTTTGGGTAACACAATAACAACGCATACTGCCTAGCGCGTGATGAATTTTTTTGCCAAACCTTGCGCTGTTTTAGCTTGGTCAAGAGCTGCAAGAATTTCCGCTATTTGTATTTGTACTTGTGCCTCCACCGCAGTGGGAGTTGGCAAGTTGCCAATTCTTTGTAAGTTATTTCGTGCCCATTCTCGTTCACTTTGCGGATCAAGCACATACCGCATCAATGTATAATTGGCCAAAATAATGATGTCATCAGGTAGGTGTTGTAAGGCCAACTCAAACGCAGCCACTCCCTGCTCTTGCGTCGCGCCGAAATATTTCTCTGCTCGCCCTGCACCTGCGCGCTGCACCACACTTAGATGCCACGCCCCCAACAAAGCATGTGTGCGGTAGTCCTGTGGATTTGTAGCAATAGCCGCATTAATCTCTTTCCGAATTTTCAGAGGTATTTTTTTACGCCACGCCTTAAATACAGAAACTTGGCGGCCATAAAACCCGTAGGCAATGGCGTATTGCAATTGTGCGTCTGCGTTACTTGCGTCTTGTTTTAATGCGGCTTGGGCCAGCTTCATGGCAGACTTTGCCGTTTTGGACGGCGATGGGCTCAGGCCCAATAATAGCTTTGCGTTCAAGGCTTCTGCGGCTAGCACAAGACCTGCGTCTGTACCTAGAGCGCGAGCGTCTTGATGAGCCTGCTCAAATTGCCCTGTATCCAAAGCCGTTTTCGCATCCGCGTAGGTATTGGCAAAGGCAGAAACTGCGTAAAAATACAAAAGTAAAATGATGATGAATATGCGCCACATATGTCCTATTAACACATGTTTTGCGTAGGCAAAATTACTAATTCTTAAAGTTAAAGTTCACCGCCGAGGGCGCGCTCGATCAGTATTGCCGTTTTATCCACGCCGTAAATGGCAACAAATGAACCAAAGCGCGGCCCTTGCGACTGGCCGAGCAGCACTTCATAAAGTGCTTTAAACCAATCCCGCAAGTTTTCAAATGCGTGGTCTTTGCCAACACTAAAAATCAGGGTTTGCAGTGCGCTGGCATCTTTAACCTCGCCGTCATATACTTGCAACCGTGCTTGCAAATCTTCCATAGCGCTGCGTTCCTGTGCATTGGGAGCGCGGTATTGTTTATTGGGCTTGACGAAATCTTGGTAATAACGCACCGCATATTCACATAAATTATCAAGAACCGGACTGTCCGTTGGATTGGCCCCCTCCACATAATTTTCAATAAACCCCCACAAAATATCTTTGTTGGATGCATTGGCCGCCGACACCAAATTAAGCAAAAGCGCAAAACTAACGGGCGGGCTGTCTTGGGGCGGCTTGCCTGCGTGAATATACCACACTGGGTTATTTAACCGCGCCGCTTCGTCTTGACCGTGATAGGCAGAAAGGTGCTGAAAATACTCGTCTGTAGCCTTAGGGATCACATCAAAAAATAAGCGTTTAGCCGTTTTTGGTTTGACGTAATTATAAAGGGATAAACTTTCAGGCAAGCCGTACTTAAGCCAGTTATCTACCGAAATACCATTGCCCTTAGACTTGGATATTTTTTGACCTTGCTCGTCATTAAACAATTCATAATTAAACCCTTCAGGCGGGGTTCCTCCGAGAGCACGGCAAATTTTGGACGAAATTTTCGTGCTGTCGATGAGGTCTTTACCTGCCATTTCGTAATCTACGCCAAGGGCGTGCCAGCGCAAAGCCCAGTCAGGCTTCCACTGAATTTTCACTCGTCCGTCTGTAATAAGCGTTTCGACTTTTGTGCCGTCCTCGTCTTCAAATACAATTGTGCCTTTGGCCACATTACGCTCCAAGGTTGGCACTTGCAGTACCCGCCCCGTGGTAGGTGAGATGGGCAAAAACGGCGAATAACTGGCGCGGCGTTCTTCCCCCAATGTCGGCAACATAATGTCCATGACCTTGTCAAACCGTTCCAACATAACCAGCAAGCTGTCATTAAATGCACCAGAGCGGTATGTATCAGTTGAGGATACAAAATCATATTCAAACCCAAAGCTATCTAAAAATTCGCACAATTTCGCATTATTATAAGCGGCAAAACTATCGTGAACTCCAAAGGGATCAGGCACATCTGTGAGGGGCTTACCCAAATATTTTGCGAGTATATCTTGGTTGGGCAAATTGGTCGGCACTTTGCGAAACCCGTCCATATCGTCGCTAAACGCAATCAATTTGGTTTTATACTTGTTATCTGTTAGCGCATTAAAAGCTTGCCGCACCATAGATGTACGCGCCACTTCGCCAAAAGTTCCAATGTGTGGCAATCCAGAAGGGCCGTACCCTGTTTGAAAAACAATAGCCCCGTCGCCAGTTGTGGCGCGGTGGGGGATCCCCCGTTTTTCCAATATCATAAGACGTTTAACAATGCTGCGCGCCTGCTCAAACGGCCACGCTTTAGTCTTTTCCATACTCTCAGTACTCGGTGTCATGTTAGGCTCCATACAAGCTATGCCGTGTACGCCCACCCAAGGGCAAGGTCAACAGCCCCGCGGTAGATATAAAATCAATAGCTTTGTTTACGCTAATAGCCTTCCGCCTCTGGCAAGAAAATTTCGCGTTTTCCGCCTGGTCCAGAAGGGCCGATCATGCCGTCTGCTTCCATACGCTCTACCAAAGTGGCGGCGCGGTTATAGCCTATGCTGAGGCGGCGCTGGATATAACTGGTTGAGGCCTTGCGGTCGCGCGCAACAATGGCCACGGCCTTATCAAAGGTTTCGTCGCCAGTCGTTGTATTGCCGCCAGGCCCGCCCTCGCCTTCTTCTTCGGCGTCAGTGGTAATATCTTCAAGATAACTGGGGCCACCTTGTGCTTTGATGAAAGTGGCAATTTTTTCCACCTCGTCGTCTGATACAAATGGGCCGTGCAAACGTCTCGGCTTGCCGCCGCCCGCGAGGAATAACATGTCGCCCATGCCAAGAAGTTGTTCGCCGCCTGGCTCGCCAATAATGGTGCGGCTATCAATTTTAGAGCTGACCGAGAAGGAAAGCCGTGTTGGAAAATTGGCTTTGATTGTGCCCGTAATCACGTCCACACTTGGGCGTTGGGTGGCCATAATCATGTGAATACCCGCCGCCCGCGCCATTTGTGCGAGGCGTTGTACGGTGCCCTCTATGTCCTTGCCAGCAACCATCATCAGGTCGGCCATTTCGTCAATGACCACAACAATAAACGGCATAAATTCAAAATTTAACGTCTCGGTCTCGTACATAGGTTCGCCCGTTTCTTTGTCATATCCTGTCATCACGGTACGGGTCATAGCCTCGCCGCTCGCTTGGGCGGCACTGACTTTGTCATTATAACCAGCAATAGAGCGCACACCCATTTTAGACATTTTCTTGTAGCGGCTTTCCATTTCCCGCACTGTCCATTTAAGGGCAACGACCGCCTTTTTAGGTTCCGTCACCACAGGGGCCAGCAAATGCGGCGCGCCGTCATAAACGGATAGCTCTAACATTTTTGGGTCAATCATAATGAACTTACATTGTTCAGGCGTCAGTGTGTACATCAGCGATAAAATCATGGCATTAATACCAACGGATTTACCAGAACCCGTTGTACCCGCCACCAACATATGCGGCATTTTAGCAAGGTCAGCAAAGAACGGTTTGCCGCCAATATCCTCGCCCATGGCAAGGGGCAAGGCATGTCCGCAGGTTTTAAAAGCTTTACTGGACAGCATTTCGCGCAGGTACACGGTTTCGCGGCGGCGATTTGGCAGCTCAATCCCGATAGCATTGCGGCCAGGGACAACGGCAACCCGCGCACTTTGGGCGGCCATGGAGCGAGCAATATCATCGGCCAGATTAATCACTCGCGCTGATTTTACACCCGCAGCCGGGACAAATTCATACAAGGTAACAACGGGGCCGGGGCGCACCGCGCCAATTTCCCCTTCAACGCCAAAATCTGCAAGAACGACCGACAGTTCTTCGGCAGATTTTTGTAAAGCGCCCGTATCTGTAATGGCAATACGGGGCGGCGGAACATTGAGCAAATCCGTGTGCGGCAAAATAAATTTCCCGCTTTTTGGGAATTTATATTTGGGCGTTTTGGCTTTACTGGCCACGGCTTTGGGCTGGGGTGCAGTCGGCGTGTATAAAGCCTCTTGGGGTGTGCCAAGTGACGAAGCGGGAACGGGCGGGGTATGAATAACGGGTGCGCCCGGCGTTTCGACCCACATATGTTTATCTTCAAAGCCCGCCTGTTCGAGGGGATCTACGTAAGATTTTTGGAAACGGCGGCGTAAGAACGCAATCAAACCGTCCAGCTTGACCCTAAAGATTGCCCAAAGCAGCCCAGCCGCGTCGAGCAATTGGGCCACGTCGCGCCCCATCATACCGATAAAACGTCCAAAGCAATATCCAAGCGCAATAAAGCTGAGAACAGCCGCAATGCCGCCGCCAATAGAAGGATGCATTTTCAAACCAGTAAACAGACCTTTGACGCCTTGAAAAACACTATCACCCAGCCAACCACCAATGCCTGCGCCCATAGGCCAGCTTTGCGGGATCGGGAAGGCAGCAAGGAATACAGACAGAAAAAATACACTAAACACAAGCAAACTGCTGCGCCGTGCTGTGTCCCAGCGGGTAATATTCAGGCGCGGTTTTATCACGGCACGCGCTGCGCCAAAAACCATCAACGCGCCAAGAGGCAAGGCCGCCCATCCCAACATTTGCAACACCCAATTGGCAAGGTTTGCTCCGGGCACGCCTAAAATATTTTTGACATTTACGTCTATCCCAGCCGTATCCCCAGTTGGGTCAAACGGGCTAAATGTCAACAAAGACACAATCAAAATAACGCCCAAACCACCTAATACACAGGCCCAAAGCGCGCGCTTTAAAGCACTGGCTGACGGCAAGTTCTCGTCAAGCATAGCAGGATCAAATGTCGCTTGGGCAGCTGGTGGCACACGGGTTCTCCATATAAGTCTTAAGGGAATGTAAAGGCGAGCGGTAAAGGAGGGGTAAACAAACTTGCAAAATTTTTCAGGGATAACACCAACCCGCGCAGGACAGTACCTTGATTTTTACGCAATTATTTCCCATGTTCTAACATAAGTGATTTTCAAATACGGAGACCAAGATGACAACAATTTTAACAGTGCGTAAAAACGGGAAAGTGGTTGTGATTGGCGATGGGCAGGTTTCTGCTGGCAATACGGTGATGAAATCATCTGCTCGCAAAGTACGCAGGATTATTGGCGGCTCTGTAATTATTGGATTTGCAGGCGCAACCGCCGATGCCTTTGCGCTTATGGAACGGCTTGAAGCCAAGCTTGAGCAATATCCAACCCAATTGGCGAGAGCTTGTGTGGAACTGGCCAAGGATTGGCGTACCGATAAAGTCTTGCGACAACTCCAGGCCATGATGATTGTCGCCGACAAATCAGAGACCTTCGTGCTAACGGGCAACGGCGACGTAGTGGAACCAGACGACGGGGTTACGGCGATTGGCAGCGGCGGTAATTACGCCCTCGCCGCCGCTCGCGCCCTTGAGACTTACGAAAAAGACGCCGAAAAACTCGCCCACAAAGCCATGAAAATCGCCGCCGATATCTGTGTGTTCACCAATGATGATTTCGTCATCGAAACGCTGAATACTTAACTAAGTTTTACCCAATACTCCTTCTTAATAGCATTGTCACAAAACTGTGAACTGCCTAAGCGTGCTTTGCATGTTGGCTATTTTTTTGCTAATATGGCGCATAGAAAAAGGGGATTTTTATGAAACATTTGGTAAATTCATTGTTGGTGTCTGTTGCACTTGGTACTTTTGTAGGGTGTGCGCCGCAAAGCAGCACGCCAACATCTACAGATAAACCTGCCTCACAAGCACATGTGGATGTGGATGTGGATGTGGATTATGCCCCGCAAGGCTTGTTGGCCAAGTCATTGCCAGAAATTGCAGAGGCTCTGCGCAACGGCGAAACGACGTCCGAAGCTTTGGTGCGGTCTTATTTGGCCCGTATTGAAAAAGTTGATAACACTGGCCCAACCCTGCAAAGCATATTGGTGGTTAACCCTGATATTGTCACCCAAGCAAAAGCATTAGACGCAAAACGCGCAGCTGGCGACACCCTTGGCCCTCTGCACGGCGTGCCAATTTTGCTCAAAGACAATATCGAATCCAAAGACCATATGGCGACGACGGCAGGGGCTTTGTCTTTAAAAGATAATATTACGGGACGGGATTCTCCGCTTGTCAAAGGCCTTCGGGACGCAGGTGCGCTCATTTTGGGCAAAACTAATCTCAGTCAATGGGCCAATTTTAAATCCAATGATTCTATGAGCGGCTGGTCGGCCCTCGGCGGCCAAGTACGTAACCCCCATATGCTCGACCGCAATACGTGTGGTTCAAGTGCGGGTTCGGGCGCGGCTATGGCGGCAAGCCTTGCTGCGGGAACTGTCGGCACGGAAACCAATGGCTCGATCATTTGCCCGTCCAATATTAACGGTGTTGTCGGCTTTAAACCCAGCGTTGGATTGGTGGCCCAAGACCTCATCATTCCTATATCCCATTCACAAGATACGGCCGGCCCCATGACAAAAACTGTCAAAGGTGCGGCCATGATGTTGGGGGCTATGGCAACGGGCGCGGCCAAAACTGACTATATGAGCGGCTTAAATCCCAACGCCTTACAAGGTGTGCGCTTGGGCGTTATGCGGTTCTCGCAAGGGAGCAATGCTGATATATTGGCACGCTTTAATGCCGCCCTCAAAGACATGGAAGACGCAGGGGCGATCTTGGTTGATATCGATGATTTTGACCGTGTGAACACAGGTGGAAGCTCTTTTAATGTGCTTAAATATGAATTTAAGGCAGGTCTTAATGAATATCTGTCACACGCAGCCCCTGCTGTCACGGCCCGCACATTGACGCAAACCATTGCCTTTAACACAGCTCATGCCGATATCGAATTGCCACTCTTTAACCAAAGTATTTTGGTGGACAGTGACGCCTTGGGCGATTTAAATACTCAAGAATATAAAGACGCGCTTAAAGCCATACAGTCTGCATCTCGCGAAAAAGGCGTTGATGCCTTGCTTGCGAAATACAATGTTCAAGCTCTGGTTGGCCCGTCTGGGCCTGTGGCGGGGCGGGTTGACGCCATTAACGGTGATGTTTGGCCGGCGTGGGCAGGGTCAGGCTCGCTGGCTGCCATTGCTGGTTATCCCAATATCACTGTACCCATGGGCGATATTCACGGACTGCCAATTGGTGTGTCTTTGATGGGTGCAAAAGATACGGACGCGCAAATCTTGGCATATGCATATGCTTATGAGCAAAATTCTCATATGCGGGTAGAACCACAATTTCTCAAAGACGCTGAAGACCGTCCAGAGATTAAAAGTGCCATGCGCAGAAAATAAGAAGAGCCTGTTAAGAGCCGATTGGTTCGCCGTTAAGTTTTGCTAATATTTTGGGATATAGCACGGGGGAAATCCGTTGCACCAAGCTTACCATTTTCGCGTCTTTGCCAATGAGAATGCGCCGTTTGCCCTTGGTGGTTCCGCCTAGAATAATTTGGGCGGCGTCCAGCGCACTGGTGATGGCAACTTTATCAAAATTTGCATTCATGTCGTCTTTGTCTGTCACGCCTGACGGCAGAACATCAATTTTTGCATTGCGCACAATATTCGTTGCCACCCCGCCCGGATGCACACACGATACCCGCACCCCGTCTGCTTCAACCTCTTGGGCCAAGGTTTCGCTAAATCCGCGCACGGCGAATTTGGACGCGCAATAGGTTGTTTGTCCCGCGTAGCCAATCATGCCAAAAATACTGGAAATATTGACCAGACCGCCTTTGGTTTTTTTAAGTTGTGGTAAGAAAGCTTTTGACATACGCACCACACCCCAAAAATTAACGTCCATAATCTTTTCCATAGAATCCAGCGGCGTTTCGTCAAACCGGCCAACACGGGTCAGCCCTGCTACATTAAATACATAATCGGACGCGCCCAAAGCCGCTTCCACATGGCTTGCATATGCACTTACAGCGTCTGCGTCCGCCACATCCAAAACATCGGTGAGAATACGGTTGGAATTTTCGCCGCCCGCCAGTTTAGCCGTTTCCGCCAAACCTTGTTCGTTAACATCGGACAATGCAAGAGATGCGCCCGCCGCGCCGAGTGTGATGGCCAAAGCCCGGCCTATACCAGACGCCGCCCCCGTAATGACACAGACACGCCCATTATATATTGATTGATTGCTCATAGCTTACCCATTTTTTTATGGCATAATTAACCGCCAATCTTGGTAGGCGTCAATATGATTTAGGTATAACTGTCCATGCAAATTTGTATGCAGCTTTAATGGGGGATAGTTTTTTCAACATCTGCCAACAGCATTTCAAGACTTTGCTCACTGGACAAAGCAATCGGGCGGCTTGTGGTGGGCAATTTACTGGGCGGTATATTTTTTACGGCTTCGGCCATAAAGTTTTTCCAAATACGTGCTGGTATCGTACCGCCCGTCACCCGCGCCATTTTTGAATTATCATCATTGCCAACCCAAACACCTGCAACATAATCAACCGTGTAGCCAATAAACCATGCATCGCGGTAATCATTGGTTGTACCCGTCTTACCTGCCACGTCCCGCCCCGTCAGCCGTGCTGCTTTGCCCGTGCCTGATTGCACTGTGGTTTGCATCATCATATTCATACGGCCAAGGGTTTGCGTGGTGAGTAGTTTGTCTTGCGTGTGAGGTGTGCGTACATATAATTCTTCGCCCCCCGCCCCGTAAATAGCTTCCAGCCCGTAAGGTTTTACGCCGTATCCCCAATTGGCAAAGGGTACATAGGCCGCCGTGAGGTCGTACAAGCTGGTTTCCTGCGCGCCCAAAGCTAATGAGGCATAGGGCTTAAACCCGCGCAAACCCATCTTGTCAGCCGTCTTGACAATCGTTGCTCGCCCTAGACTTTCAGCCAAGCGCACAGCCACAGTATTCGTTGATAAAGCCAATGCTTTTTCCAGCGACATTGCGCCCATAAATTTATTACTAAAATTGCCAGGTTGCCAACCATCTATATCAATCGGCGCGTCCGCGTAAACATCCCAAGGCGTGCGCCCCGCTTCCATTGCCGCCAAATATACAAATGGTTTAAAGGCCGAACCCGGTTGGCGCTTTGACCGTACCACACGGTTATAAGGACTATGTTGATAGCTGATACCGCCGACCATTGCCCGCACCCCGCCCGTGCCGTCAAAAGCAATCAAGGATGCTTGCTGTGCGTTGCGCGCCGTATCCACACCTTGCGCTACCGCCGATTGCGCCGCCAATTGCGCCGTCAAATCAAGGCTTGTATGCACGACAATATCCGTGCGAGGTGCACCGGTCTGTGCGTCAACCTGTGCCAATATCCAATCAGTAAAATACTGAGCACTGGCATGGGTTTTTACCTGCATAGGTTCTATTTCTATGGGGGTTGTCATGGCTGCTTTGAGCGCGTCTTGGCCCAAATAGTTTTGCGCGGCCAATTGCCCTAACACTTGTGCGGTGCGCTGCGCACTGGCTTGTCGGTTTTTGACAGGGTTAAGGCGATTAGGAGCTTGCAGCAAACCTGCGAGCAGGGCCACTTCGCCGAGCTGCAAATCCTTGGCAGGTTTATTAAAAAATCGTTGCGCGCCGCTTTCAATACCCAGCGTGCCGCCGCCAAAATAAACCCGTGATAAATAGTTTTCCAAAATTTCTTGTTTGGACAGGCGGTGTTCAAGCCAAACCGCCAACATGATTTCTTGAGTTTTGCGCTTCATGGTTTGCTGGCGGGTCAAGAATACATTTTTGGCCAATTGTTGAGTAAGAGTAGACCCGCCCTGCACCACACGTCCTGCTTTGGTGTTTTCTACAAAAGCCCGCCCAAGCCCGATAATATCAAAACCAATATGGTCATAAAACCTGCGGTCTTCAATAGCGACCAAAGCTTGGGGCAATGAAGGCGGCAATGTTGCCAATTGCACGGGCCGCGCCTCTGCCCCGCCCGTAGTTAAAATTTCGCGCCCATAGCGGTCGAGCACATAGATTTTTGGTGTGGACTTTGGTGTCCAAAGAACAGACGTATCGGGCATGTCATGGCCTGCCCACACGCCCCAGGCCAAAACCACACTGGCCATAAAATAAAGCGGTAGGCCCAACGCCCATAAAGCCCGCATACCCCATTTTTTAAACCGTGTTTGCGCGGCGGGTTTTTGGGCTTGGCGTGACATGCCCATAAATTGCCAAACCCGCTCTGGGAAAGGCGTATGCATAGAAGGTGCATGTGGCTGCAAAATGTCTGAATTGTCATTCATCCATATAGTGTCAAGCAAAGGCCTTAAATAGAAATGAATAAATACCTAAGGATAAATATGTTTATGAATTATGTGGGCAATGGGCCTTTGGGCACAATTGGCGAAGAACCGTCACTGGTCATAGGGGCATTACTTGTTGCCCCCTCGCCCCGTTCTTCCATATTTTCAGGCAGAGGCCCAAAACTTAGCAAGGTCGAGCCTTCCGTTTTGTTTTTGCTCTCAGGGTTTAAAAAATCAAGCGAGCCGTCTGGTCGTCTGGCCAGCAATATATCAATGTTCTCGCCCCGGTCTCGCATGAAGTCTTCAAAGGAATAACTGTCAGATAATGTGGTTGAACGGAACCGCCAGCCGCTCCACCAATCGCGGGTCAATACATCAAAGGAACGCCCATGTGTAGAGATGGTGCGGCCACGAGCCGTGAAGCTAATGGCGGCAGGGTCCACATCTTCTTGGTCTTGACCAGAGATTTGAAACACACGGTGGCGACCCAACTCGGGAGCAAATTCCACACACACCAGTGCGTTATAGGCATCATTTGGCGTGGCGGCTATCAGGTGCTCAAATGAGCTATGGTCGAGCCTATGGTCGGCGTTTTCAGATAAAACCTCGCCGTAAAATACGTTCAAGCCGTCAAGACGCGCCCCACGCAAACGCCGCCAATTGGTATCAGCGACCAAGACGGGAACGCCCATATCTTTTAGCGCTTTGGCAAACCCAAGCGACCACGGATTGGCCCCAACGATCAGCACGCCCTCGTCCTTTTTTTTGGCAAATCCAAGCCATTTCGACAGTGGCGTAATGGTAAAGCCTGCCGACAATACGGTTGCAAACACCAGCGCAAAGGCGAGGGGTACAAAAATTGCACCCTCTGGCCTGCCGATTTGTTGCAGCTCTGTAGCAAATAACCCCGCCACAGCCACAGCCACAACGCCGCGCGGCGCAATCCAACTAATGAGCAAGGTTTCGCGCCAACTTAGCCCAGAGCGAATGGTAGATACAAAAACCGCAACAGGGCGTACCACTAACATCATCGCCAAAACAAATACCATGACGCGCCAATCCATACTGCGTAATACCTCTGGCGTAAGTGTCGCCGTGAGTACAACAAAAATGCCCGAGACCAGTAAGACGGCGATATTTTCTTTAAAGCGGCGCATTTCTACCATGGCAGCAAATTTTGTATTTGCCATGGCAATACCAAGTGTGGTCACGGCCAAAAGGCCCGTTTCTTCTGCCACCTCATTGGCCATTACATATATGGCCAAGACCCAAATCAGCACCACAGGCGCTTTTAAATATTCAGGCACATGCCCGCGCCGAAACGCCCACGCCAAACCCCATCCAGATAGCACACCGATTAAAGCACCGACAAAAGCCGCCGCCACCAATTTAATCATAGCAAATTGAATGTTTTCGCCCATGGCCGTAAAGCGAATAAATTCATAACCGGCAACGGCAAATAATGCGCCGAGCGGGTCATTGGCAATCCCTTCCCATTTTAACACAGACGCAGGGCGACCAGGGAGGTGCGCTTGGCGGAGTAATGGCAATATCACTGTTGGGCCTGTCACCACAAACAAGCCGCCAATCATAAAGGAAATATCCCACGGCAGGCCGATGATATAATGAGAGGCAGCGGCCCCAAGCACAGCGGCTATGGGGGCTGCGAAAACAACCATACGCACAACCGCGTGCGAAGCGTCGCGCAAATCACGAAATCGCAAATTTAAGCCGCCTTCAAACAATATAATCGCCACAGCAATTCCAACCATAGGTCGGTACATATCGCCAAAATCATGTTTGGGGTCGAGCTTAAACGCATCAACAAAACCCCGCAAATTTTCATGGTGTTGGACAAAATCCAAGGTAAACACCCACGACAACAGCGGGCCAAATATCAAACCAGCAATGGCCATCAGTACAATGGCGGGGCGTTGCAAACGCCACGCAAGCCACTGCGTACCAATACCCAAAACACCAATAAGGGCGATTTTAAATGGCAAAATATTGGCAATGACGTGGGCCGATTCAGACATATATTTTCCTTATATCAGGCATGGTCTTCGTCAATACGCTGAATATCAAAACCAATATCCGTACTGCCATAATTACCAAAATCATAGCGCTCAACCCTGTCCGTAAACCAGTGTAGTAAATGTTGGAACAGGCCTTCCATACATAAATCAATGCTGTCATCTTTTAAAGGCAAGGAGAATTCGTAGGATTTATTTTCTTCAACTTGCATAAATATCCGTTCGCCCTCTATGCGGCAATGCAAAACGAGACGCATAAAATCTCCAGATTCAGACACCCGCACCCCCAAACCAAAACTAATCGGCTCTAAAGGCAAAAATCCTTTGCCAGAAACCGAAAATGCACCCGACCCATAATTTTGAGACGCGAAAGGGCCTTGTGGCGGAACAAGAAATACACATTTTTGGTCATGCTGCATATATGCGCACAGCCCAGCCTGAATGCGTTCAGCCAAAGAACGAATTTGTGCGTAATTATCCAGACTTCGCTCGCCGTAAATATTCGCCGCCACAGAAATTTGCGCAAAACGCGTTGCTGTTTTTTTTACTGATTTGCCGCCCCTGTTTTTCTGACCACTCATATATTCAATCCACACTTATTGTTTCATATCAACAAAGACCATAACCCACACATCTCTACACCCCAAGCATAATTTATCATTTTGTCAGCATTCATGGGCATGACTTTATCGGCAATACTCTTGATTTTCTTGTATTTCTGTTTATACAGAAAAAAGAGAATATATAGCATTATGATAAAACTAAACCAAACTACCGAAGCCTTTATTGTCCACTGGGGTGAAATGGGTGCAACATGGGGCGTGAACCGCTCTGTGGCGCAAATTCATGCGCTTTTGTATTTATCCCAAGAACCCCTGCACGCCGAGCAAATCAGTGTGCTTTTGGGCATGGCGCGCTCGAACGTCTCCACATCAATCAAAGAATTGCTCAATTGGCGGTTAATAGACCGCACGCATGTATTTGGCGATCGCCGCGATCATTACACGGGCATAAAAGACAATTGGGATATTGTTCTGCGAATTGCCCAAGGGCGAAAAAGGCGTGAAATTGATCCGACCCTGCACATGTTAAAAAATGTCGCGAGCGCCCCTGACTATGGCCAAGACACAAGCACTGAGCAGCGCAAACAAATCAGCGAATTGATCGGATTTATGGAAACAACAACAAAATGGTTTGATGACATCATCACCATTCCCCAACCCAAACTTGTGCGCCTGATGAAAATGGGAGCAAAAATCACCAAGTTTATAAAATAAGAGACGCAAATGAGCAGTGTTTACAAACAAGCCCCACACATTCATTTAGCGCAAATTACCCCTGCACAAGCCATGCCTGACTTTGCAAAATTACTGGGCACGAAAGCATGGGGTCGCCTGCACCCTGCTATTTGCCGCCGGTTTTCTGGTCATGATTTACGAGTTTCATATACGGGCACAATAGAGATAAAATCCCATTTCGTCGGCACATTTTTTACCTGCCTGCTGCTCCCCTTTGGTCGCCCCCTACCCCTTATGAAGGCGGGCGCATATGCCACATGCGTCAATGTGTTTCCAAATAATCGCGGCATAGTCTGGCAACGTGATTTTTTACGCTGACATGGCTCCGTGCGGCTAGAAAGCGTTAAACAATTGGGTGTGGACGGAAATTTACTGGAATGTGTTCGCAGCGGCAAGCTTGGCGGTATTAGCATGGGCTTAAATGTATTTGAAAAAAATGGCGCGTTGTATTTTGCCAGCCATACATATTTTCTCCGTCTTGGGAAGTTTCATCTGCCCATCCCCACATGGATCACTCCTGGAAAAACACTGGTGACTCATATTGATGAAGGCGGCGGTAAATTTCGGTTTCGCCTGACCATGACCCATCCTTTATTTGGGCGCACCGTCCACCAAGAAGGCATTTTTCTCGACCCTCACGGCGGCGAGGGCTAACTTAACTGCCCCTCGGCACAGGCGTACCGTAGAGCTTGGCAAAATAAATGCCGATACCTTTTGCGTTCGGTAGGTAGTCATAACCACCAGCGTGCTTTACCCGCACACCGTCTGGTATGTCTGCGCCCTTGGGCAAGACAAGCGTTGGGCAATTATGCTTGCCTGCGCCGAGTACATCCACAATCTCTTGGCGCGGATGGGCAATGCCCGTATAGCGTATTTCCACCGCCTCTTTGATGGCGGGGAAATAAGACAATACCCCCCACATTTCGGCGCATTCTGGGCAATACTCCCGCTGGTCATTATCTTCAAACCCCGGCGCGAGCAAAAACAATACTGGTTTTTTCATCTGGCCTCTCTCCTTGACGTTTGCTGGTTTTAAGCCCATTTAGCCTCCTATGGAAATGGACGTAAAATCAATTACCCTCGGCTGCCGCCTCAACGCTTATGAAAGCGAGATTATGGCGAGCCATGCCAAGGCGCAAGGTTTAAAAGACGCAGTGATAATTAACACGTGCGCGGTAACCAATGAAGCTGCGCGCCGTAGCCGTCAAACCATTCGCCGTGCTGTGCGCGAAAATGCAAGCGCGAAAATCATCGTCACAGGCTGTGCCGCCCAAATCACCCCCAAAGCATATGCTGATATGGAGGGCGTCACCCATGTGCTTGGCAACGCCGAAAAAATGGACGAGGTCAGTTTTGCTTTAAAGACAAAAGCCAAAAAAACTAAAATAAATGTTAGCGATATCATGCAAGCGCGCATAGCCAATAAATCTCGCAGCGCAGAGCTAATTGAACGGGCCATAACACAAAAATCAAGAGCCATTGTCCAAATCCAAAACGGCTGTGACCACCGCTGTACATTTTGTATTATTCCCTATGGGCGTGGCAATTCCCGCTCTGTACCCGCCGCAGATATTGTAAAGCGTATCGCAGACCTCACAGCCCAAGGGTTTAACGAAGTGGTGCTTACGGGTGTTGATATTTCTTCGTGGGGGGATGATTTACCGAGCAAGCCTTTGCTCGGTAATTTGGTCACTAGAATTTTAAAATCCGTGCCAAGCTTACCCCGACTGCGTCTGTCCTCAATTGACAGCGCAGAAGTTGACGACGAATTGTTCCATCTATTTGCCACCGAGCCGCGCCTCACCCCCTATCTACATCTGTCCCTCCAGCACGGGGATAATATGATATTAAAGCGCATGAAACGCAGACATAATCGTGACGACGCCATATCTCTGTGCAAACGCTTGCGCAAAGTGCGGCCCGATATCAGTTTCGGAGCCGACATTATCGCAGGCTTCCCCACAGAAACCGAAGCCATGTTTAAAAACTCCCTCGCCCTTGTCAAAGAATGCGGCCTGGCATGGCTACATGTATTTCCCTACTCTGCCCGCACAGGCACACCCGCCGCCAAAATGCCGCAAGTGGACGGAGCCGTGATAAAAACCCGTGCCAAGAGATTAAGGGACGCTGGCGAGCGGGCACGGAAGGTATTTTTAAAATCCCGCAGTTTTGGTTATGACATAGCCCTCATCGAAAAAGGCGGACTGGCCCGACTTGCCGATTTTTCGCCAGTCACATTACCGCCCCACAGCTTCCAAACTGGAACATTGCAAGCCGTGCGGATTACGGGTTATGATAACACGTCATTATCAGGGGACTTTGAGTGAGCGAGACACCAAAAAAGAAAAAAGGTTTTTTTGCCAAAGCCTTTGGCCTTAAATCCAAAGACGAAAAACTGGCCGAAGCCGCAGCTTTAAAAGCTGAACAACAAGCCCTTGTCGACGCGCAAATGGCCGAGCGCATGGCCGTCATTAATGCCGCCGCCCTCAAAGCCGCCCGTGAGCAAGACGAAAAAAACCTAAACACCGCCGAAGAACTTCGCCTAGAAGCCCTTGAAAAAGAACGGGCCGCAGAACAAGCGCTACGCGACGTACAAGCCGCCAAACGCCTCGCCGCCGAGCAAGAGCAACAAAAGCTAGACGCTGAGAAAAAAGACAAGGAAGACGCGGCCCGCATTGAAACTGAGCGCAAAAAGGCCGAAACATTAGCACAAGAAAAACGGGCACGCGAAAAAGCGGAAAAACAAGAAATTGCCGACCTTAAAGCTAAAGAAGAAAAAGCCGATAAAGCAGAAGCGGCGCGCCTGAAAGCGGAGCGTGAGCGCACCGAAAAACAAGCCCAAGAGCGACAAGAACAAGAGCGGCTTGTCCTTGAAAAACAAGAGACAGAAAAACAAGAAGCAGCGCAGTTACTCGCCCAGCAAGAGGAAGCCGCGCTTGCCAAGCGCAAGGAAATCGAAGCGCAACTGATTAAAGAGGCCAAGGCCAGACAAGACAGTGTTGATAAAGAAATCGAACAGGCACGCTTGGCCGCCGTGCAAGCCAAAAAAAACGCCCCGCCAACGGACGGTTTTCTGACCCGCATTTCAACAGGGCTTAAAAAATCTACCACCCAAATGTCGGATAAAATTTCCGCAAGTTTTAACAAGCGCAAATTAGACGACGAAGCACTGGAGGAACTAGAAGACCTCCTAATCGCAGCAGACTTCGGTGTCGGCCCCGCCGCCCGTACTACCGCCCTACTTGCCAAAGATAAATTTGATAAACAGGTAACGGGCCTAGAAATTAAAGTGGCTTTGGCCGATGTTATCAGTGAAACTTTGGCCCCACTTGAAAAACCCTTAGTGCTCGGCACGGCGCGACCTCAAATTTTGTTGTTTGTCGGCGTTAACGGGTCTGGTAAAACCACCACACTTGGCAAAATCGCCAAACGCTATACCGACCAAGGCAAGAAAGTTTTAATGTGCGCAGGCGATACATTTCGCGCCGCCGCCGTTGAGCAATTAAAGGTGTGGGGCGAGCGTTCGGGTGCGCCAGTCGTATCGGCCAAATTAGGCGCAGACGCAGCGGGGCTGGTATATGACGCTATCGTGCGGGCTAAATCCGAAAACTTCGATGTGTTGATGATTGATACGGCAGGGCGTTTGCAAAACCGCACAGAGCTTATGGACGAGCTTGCCAAAATCGTGCGGGTGATAAAAAAGCAAGACGAGAGCGCGCCCCATCATTCGGTCTTGGTGCTTGATGCCACAGTCGGGCAAAACGCCCTCTTGCAAACCGAAGCCTTCCAAAAAACCGCAGGTATAACGGGCCTAATTATGACCAAGCTCGACGGCACAGCCAAGGGCGGCGTGTTGGTGGCATTATCTGATAAATTCAAACTGCCCATTCATTATATCGGCATTGGTGAGCGTATTGAAGATTTGGAAAATTTCTCAGCCCCCGTATTCGCCGCCGCCTTGTCAGGTATAGCAGACGCCGTGGTCGGCGAAGAATAAAGCATAACCTCTCCTTGGGTAGAGGTGCGCGGGTAGCGCGGTGAGGGGAAATCACATTTCGTACATAACCACCAATTAAACTAACGGCGCCTGAGTTAGCTTCCGCCCACGCAACAATATAAACCCAACCCCCGCTAATGTCATAATCCCGCCAATTATCAAGCCGCTGCTCATGGTTTCTTTTAATATGAGCGCACTAAAGAGCACAGCAAAAACCGTGGTCATCATGCCGCCCGTGGCGACAATATAAATCGGCAATCTTTGCAAGAGCCAATAATAACTGGCGTGGCCAAAAATCGATACGGCAAAGACGGAATAGACCAGCGCCATCAAAAACGGTGTGCGCGCCTCGCCTCTAAATGCCGCCATTTGGCCATCTTCCAAAGCTAGCGTCAGGGGCCACAAAACCACACTGCCCATAACGGCAAACCACGCCAAAAGCGCGAGCGGCCCAACCCCCTTTATCTGTTTAACCAGAACCGCCCCAACCGCTTCACTCATAGCGGCAAGGGTCATCATGAATATGCCCAATATAAACAAACCGCCAACGGCCTCGACGGGCCTTGCGCTGGCCACCACCATCACCCCGCCAAAAGCCAAACAAATGCCCAATACCCGTCGCCATCCAATTTTATCTTTAAAAACTAGCACAGAAAGAATGATGGAAAACGGTACATATAATTCAATCGTCACCGCCGCCGCAGACGCCGTAGTCATTTTTAAGGCAGGGAACATAAGCGCGTAATTAAGCGCACCGAAACACAGGCCCGCACAGAGCACAATTTTCATTTTCCCCCTATGCCATTTCAGTTTTGGCATCAATATCAACGCTACAATACTCATGCGAATGGCGGCATAAAATATCGGCTCGGCAACGCCAGTAACCGTCAGTTTCATAACAATAAAATGCAAGCCCCAAATCAAGCAAATCAATGTCAAAACTAAAAAATCACGAAACGCCATAGTGTCTCCCTAACCTGCATGTATACAATTTACGCCGCGTAACAAAGCACAATTTTGTGAAATTTTTACGGGCCGCGCTCACTTCATAATGCCTTGCTCTTGCGTAAAACTTCTGGCACACCCCATTTATGAGCGAACAGAGACATCCCAAAAAACCATCATCTATGTGGGTAGACCTAGGGCCGGTGCTGGCCTATGTGCTCACTTTTAATGTGGCCCGTAGGTTTAGCCCTGATAATGCTCTTTATATTGGCGCAGGCGTATTTGCTGTGGCCATTTTGATTGCTGTCATATATTCTAGGGTGAAATTGGGCAAAGTGTCTGCCATGTTGTGGGTGAGCGCAGTTATCGTTATTGGCTCAGCCGCCATCACCATTATTTTTCAAAACAAAACCGTATTTTACATGAAGCCAACCGCTATCAATATTTTGTTTGGGCTGACCATACTCGGCTCACTGGCAATGGGGAAAAATGTGTTTAAGCTTATGATGGGCGAGGTATATAAACTCCCCGATAGTGCGTGGCGTACACTGGCCTGGCGATGGGGATTTTTCTTCTTGTTCCTCGCAGGTGTTAATGAATATATTTGGCGCAATTACAGCGAAGCCTTTTGGTCAAATTTCAAACTAGCGGGCATGATGCCGCTGACCCTTGTCTTTACTATGCTGAATTTACCCCTATTAATGAAGCACATGTCCGCGCAAGAGCAGAACAAAAAATAAACAGTTATTGCGACTTACCTCTCCCTCCCCTATAATAGAAAATGACCAATATAAGGATTTATCATGGCCTCTCTCGACAGTTTTAATTGCCAACGCGAACTGAGCGTACGTGGCGGAAAATATACATATTTCGATTTGAAAGTGGCTGAGAAAAATGGTCTGAAGGGCATTTCAAAACTGCCCAATTCTTTGAAAGTATTATTGGAAAACCTCCTGCGTAATGAAGACGGAACCACGGTTACCAAAGTCGATATTGAAGCTATCGCCTCGTGGCTCGATACCCAAAAATCCACCCACGAAATTGCTTACCGTCCCGCTCGCGTTTTGATGCAAGATTTCACGGGCGTACCTGCTGTGGTCGATTTAGCTGCTATGCGCGACGCTGTGGTAAAGCTCGGCGCGTCTGCTGACGCTATCAATCCGCAAAACCCCGTGCATTTGGTTATCGACCATAGCGTCATGATTGATTTTGCAGGCACAAACACCGCCTTTGCCAAAAACGTAAAGCGTGAATATGAACGCAACGGCGAGCGGTATGATTTCCTAAAATGGGGCCAAAGTGCTTTTGATAATTTCGCCGTTGTCCCGCCAGGTACAGGTATTTGTCATCAGGTCAATCTGGAAAACCTAGCCCAAACCGTATGGACAAAAACAGAGGGCGGCAAAACCTATGCCTTCCCTGATACATTGGTCGGGACCGATAGCCACACCACTATGATTAACGGCCTGTCCGTATTGGGTTGGGGTGTTGGCGGTATCGAGGCCGAAGCCGCCATGCTTGGTCAACCCATTTCCATGCTGATCCCCGAAGTTGTCGGTATGGAGCTTACGGGTAAACTCCCCGAAGGCGCGACCGCTACCGACCTTGTGCTCACCGTAGTTCAGCAACTTCGCGCACATGGTTGTGTTGGTAAATTCGTTGAATTTTTTGGTGCAGGTCTTGACCATCTCTCCCTTGAAGACCAGGCGACCATCGCAAATATGGCACCTGAATACGGGGCCACATGCGGTTTCTTCCCTATTGACGCGGACACTTTAAAATACCTCCACGCCACAGGGCGAGACGCGGCCCGCGTTGAATTGGTAGAAAAATACGCCAAAGCGCAAGGCATGTGGCGAGATGGCTCGAAAGCCGTATATTCTGCCACCGTCTCCCTTGACCTCGCCACAATCGTACCAACCATCTCTGGCCCCAAGCGACCTGAAGAAAAAATCATCCTCAAGGGCTCTGGTACTAAATTTGCCAAAATCCTTGGCGATACATTTAGTAAATCCCCTAGCGCGGGCACGCCTATAACCGTTAAGGGCCGCGATTTTTCCCTCGACCACGGCGATATTTTCATTGCCTCTATCACCTCATGTACCAATACCTCAAACCCCAGTGTTCTCATCGGCGCAGGGCTTTTGGCCAAGCGCGCCAATGAGCTTGGCTTGAGGGTCAAGCCTTGGGTGAAAACTTCCCTTGCGCCCGGCTCGCAAGTGGTGGCTGAATACCTTAAAAAAGCCAAGCTGCAAGCAGAGCTTGACCATCTTGGCTTTAATATTGTCGGTTTTGGCTGTACTACATGTATCGGTAATTCTGGCCCGATTAAGCCAGAATTTGCTGAGGCTATTGCGCAGGGCGATCTCATCTCTTGCTCGGTTCTTTCTGGTAATCGTAACTTTGAGGGACGTATTGGGCCTGATATTCGCGCCAACTTCCTCGCCTCCCCGCCGCTGGTTATTGCTTATGCGCTCGCTGGTTCCATGCACCATGATTTTGACAATGACCCACTCGGCGTAGGTCATGACGGCAAGGAAATCTTCCTCAAAGACATTTGGCCAAGCTCCAAAGACATAGCAACATTGGTGTCTAAAACCATCACCCGCAAAATGTTCATTGACCGCTATAAGGACGTTTACAAAGGTGACAAACAGTGGCGCGGCATTAAAGTCGGCGGCGGCAAAACATATAAATGGAATTCAAGCTCTACCTATGTGCAACACCCGCCTTATTTTGAAGGCATGACCATGGAGCCTGCGCCTGTAGCCGATGTGAAAGGCGCAAATATTTTAGCCCTTCTCGGCGAGGCCATCACCACAGATCATATTTCACCAGCCGGCGCTATTGCTACGGACGGGCCTGCGGGAGCATATCTTTCTGAGCGGCAAGTCCCGCGCAATGAATTTAACAGTTTTGGCTCGCGGCGCGGCAATCACGAGGTAATGATGCGCGGAACCTTTGCCAATATCCGCATTAAAAACGAAATGTGTCCGGGCACAAGCGGCGGGCTATCCAAATACAAAGGCGAAACCATGTCGATTTACGACGCCGCCATGAAACACAAAGAGGACGGCAATGACTTGGTCGTTTTAGCGGGCGGTTTGTACGGCAATGGCAGTTCTCGCGACTGGGCCGCCAAGGGTACAATTCTGCTCGGCGTAAAAGCCGTAATCGCAGAAAGTTTCGAGCGTATTCACCGCTCTAACTTGCTCGGCATGGGTGTGCTCCCCCTCGAATTTACAGACGGACAGGGCTGGAAAACTCTCGGGCTTGACGGTACAGAAACCGTCGATATTGAGGGTATTTCGGGTATAGAACCACGCGGCACAATCGGCGTCACTATCACAGATACAAATGGTAAATCCCAATCGATCACGGCGCGCATTCGCATCGATACAGAAAACGAGCTAGAATATTATCGTCACGGCGGTATTTTACATTATGTACTTCGTAACCTCGCAGCCAAAGCCAGCTAATTAATCATACCGCGTCCAAATTGGGTTATCACCGAGGGCTTGTTTGATGAAGACCTCATGGGCGGCACGCTCCGCGTCTGTGGACAGTGGGCCAAGGGGTGTTGAACGAGTACGGATAGTGTTTGTGATCCTTTTAACCACTTCGTCTTCTTGGGCGAAATCCATTTTTATGGCGCGGCCCCCGCGTAGCTCTAGGTATACTTTGGCCAAAAGTTCCGCGTCCACCAAAGCCCCATGAACCGTACGGCTGGCAAGAGAAATATCAAACCGTTTACACAACGCGTCCAGCGTATTGCTTGCGCCTGGAAATTTTTCGCGTGCAATCATTAATGTGTCGATGAACCGCTCCCTTGGATAAAGCCGAAGATCATGCCTATCCATAGCCGCATTGATAAAGCCCATATCAAAATTTGAATTATGGGCAATCATATCACTGTCGCCGACAAAATCGCGAAAGCCTTGGGCAATATCTTTAAACCGTGGCGCGTCTCTTAAACTATCATTTGTATGGCCGGTAATTTCTGTTACCTTCGCAGATATCTCTTTGCCTTCGGGGTGTACCAATGTGTGAAAGGTTTTGCCCGTTGGCAAAAAATCCATAAGCTCTACACAGCCAATTTCCGTTAACCGGTCATCGCCCCACGCATCAAAGCCCGTGGTTTCCGTATCAAATGCAATTTCGCGTAACCCGTTCATTATGTGCTTTCTAACATATGCTTATTATTGGCTTTCCTGCTTGAACATAGACTATAATTTCTTGTGATTCAAAACTTCGCTGCGTGTTTCAGATTCCAGCTTTCGCTGGAATGACAATGTGAGGATATGTATATACACCACTGTCATCCCAGACTTGATCTGGGATCCGGCAAATAACAACATGCGCCTAGTTTCAGATTCCAACTTTTGCTGGAATGACACATAGAGTTTGTTATGAACACAGTGATAATATTGTTGTGATAGTATGTTTAGCCTTTCAGTAATTCATCCATAATAATTTGCACCTGTTGGCGAGCAAAATCCAGCCCTTTATCTGTTAAAATAACATAATCTGCGCGTTTGCGTTTTTCACTGTCTGGCATTTGCCTTGATAAAATCAAATCTAGTTTTTGCGCGCTCATACCCGTCCTTGCTAGCACCCGCTGTCTCTGGGTTTTTGCATTTGCACTGACTACAATAGTGATATCGACTTTATCATCCCCGCCCGTTTCAAATAAGAGCGGAACGTCAAACACCATAATGTGTTTTCCAGATGTCTTTGCTTTTTCAACAGCTTTCGTCCTCATATCTGTAACCAACGGATGAATGAAGCTTTCCAACACCTGTAAATGCAGTGGGTCTGCTTGCAAATGTTTCGCAAGCCTGCTGCGTACCACCGCCCCGTCTTTGATAGCGTCCGGAAACACAGCCCGCAAAATAGGCACAGCCGCCCCGCCTTTCGCGTATAAATCGTGCACGGCCTTATCCGCGTCAAAAAGGGCCGCGCCAGCGTCTTGGAACATGGCCGCTGTGGTGGTTTTTCCCATGCCGATAGAGCCTGTCAATCCAATTAAGATCATATAGGTCTCTGTTCATCTTGTCGTAACCGCGCCTCTAAAAACGGTTTTACACCACAGCCTATGGGCGCCGGTACGCCAAATAAAAGCTGGAAACTTGGCCTCGCTTGGGCAATCAACATATCAAGCCCTCCAATTGTATTAAGGCCTAACACTTTTGCTTGTTTTATAAGCGGTGTGATTTGTGGGGTATATATCAAATCATATACCCAGCCATCAGGCATGGCGTAATTAAGGTCAATATCAAGCGCAGGCATGCCGTGCATACCAGCAGAACTCGCATTTATAACAAGGCCTGCCCCGTATATTGCAGCCGCCCTGTCTTGCCACGGCATATGGTTTAAACTGGGTATATTTATCTGCGTGGCAATATCTTCTGCCCGTGCGTCCGTTCGGTTTATCAGCCGTATTTCAGGCGCGCCAATAGATAATAATGCGCCAATAACCGCCCGCGCAGCACCGCCCGCGCCAATAATCACAACCGTATTGTTTAAAATATGTCTATGCCCGACCAAACGCAGTAATGGCTCAGCAAAGCCTTCCATATCTGTGTTATGTCCAATAAGCACATCCCCGCGTTTATAAAGCAGATTACATACCCCAAGTTTACAGGCGTCTGGCGTTACACTATCTGCGGCTTCATATGCTTTTTCTTTTAAGGGTATGGTTACATTCACCCCTGAAATTGTTGTGTGCCTTAAACTGCGAAAAGCTCTTACAGCCCCCTTGGGATGAACAGCAAACATTGTATATGCACCGCTTATACCTTGAGTTTTTAACCAGTAATTATGCAGGGTTGGGGACAAAGAATGATGCACGGGCCACCCCGTTACGCCTGCAATTTTTGCTATCGGGGACGCTGCCAGAGATTGGGTCATATCTGCCCCAAGCCGCGTGTGCGCAAATGTGCCAAAAGCGGTAATAACGGCAAGCCTAAGATTGAGAAAAAATCCCCTTTTACCCAATCAAATAATTGTGCGCCGTGTCTCTCAAACATATAAGCGCCGACGCTAAATAGAACATCTTCGCCTTCATCATTTAAGTATTGGTCTAAAAATGTATCTGAAAAATCACGCATAAATAACCTGGTTGTGCTGTGGTGAACCCACGGCACGCGGCCCAGCTCACACACAACCACCGCGCCAATTAAGCGGTGCTCGCGGCCGCGCATGTGTTGCAACCGGGCTTTTGCTTCTACCATAGAATTTGGTTTGTCAAATATCTCGCCATCCATTTCCATAAGCTGGTCTGCGCCTATAATAATTTCACCCTGTTGTATTTCGGTGTTTTGTGCCTTTGCCAAAGCAAGGCGCTCTGCAATATCTTGCGGAGATTTTTTTTTGGCTAAAGCACGTTGTTTAATCTTTCCCTCATCAACATGGCTCTCTCGTACCGTGAATTTAACCCCCGCATTTTCTAATATCTGCTTACGGATTGCGCTTGTCGAGGCAAGAATGAGGCGCGGGGTTGTCACGAGTTATTCCTGTTCATGTTGAAAGTCTTGAAAAAGGTTTATTATTCTCGCAGCCGTTTCTTCAATAGAGCGGCGCGAAACATCAACAATAGGCCATCCATTTTTTGCAAACAAGCGCTTGGCCGTTATCATTTCGTCGCGCACAGTGTGTTGGTCCACATAATCCGTTTGTCCTTGCCCAAGAGAATTTAGTCTCTGGCGCCTAATTTCTACAATTCGGTCAGGAGATGATATAAGGCCAATAATTAATGTGGCCTTTAAGTCTTGCAAAAAATCAGGAAGAGGGGCGCCAGTTACAAGTGGTATATTTGCTGCCTTATATCCCCGGTTTGCAAGATAAATACATGTTGGTGTCTTGGATGTTCGGCTAATACCCAATAGGAGTATTTCCGCGTCCATCAGCCCTTTTATATTTTGCCCGTCATCATGCGCCATAGCATAGTCAAGCGCATTAATTCGTGAAAAATATTGTTCATTCATGGTGCGCTGTGCGCCAATTTCACTGCTCATAGACACCCCTAAATATCGACCAAGGCTAGCAAGGGCTGGGTCTAATATAGATACTGCAGGTATATTCAACATAGCGCATTTTTTTTCTAATTTATGTCTGCGCTCTTGATTAACGAGAGTATGAAATACAATTCCGGGATAAGCTTGAATCTGCTCTAAGGTTTTTTCCAATTGGATTTCAGACCGCACCAATGCATGTAAATGCTCAATTGCTGCCCCTTGTGGAAATTGAGCGCATGATGCTTGCGACATAGTTACAAGTGTTTCGCCCGTTGAATCTGATACTAAGTGAACATGAAAATAAATGGCGTGTCGTTTTTTCAATTGTATGTGTCTTTCTATAATAATTTTCATCTTGTGGATAATCTAAACTTGATTCACATATCACACGTGTTTTTTGCGCTACTTAGCTAATAGGGTATATTATATGTCGTTTTACGGGTTTTATCCGCAGTATGTATATTTTAATTTCTAATATAGTTTAAGCGGGGGATAAATATAGCATTAGTTATTTTCTTTGTAAAATCAGTTCCTTACTGTGTTTTTCTTTTTATATCATTGTATATAATGTGTGCATATTAAGTTTTTATTAGGATATATTAACAAAAGATTAAATTTATCCACAAATTCACAGGCCTTACTATTATCTCTATTAATTTAAAAAATATAAGAGGGAAAAATTACAATGTATGACTTTCTTTATATGCTTTAATTAAGGCTTGACGAAACTAGCTTTATTTTGATATTTATATATTTCCTTAAACGCAATTTATATATTGCCCTCCCCCTATACTTTCATTTTATCATAAGTAAATCTCATGAATAAACCTATTAAACTTGATCCAGCTGATATTAATCTTGATGCAATAACTAAGCTTAGCTTGGATGATCTCAAACAAAAAAAACCTGCTGAACTTATACAATTTGCTGAAGCTGTTGGTATTGAAAATGCAAGTTCTATGCGCAAACAAGATATATTTGTTGGTGTATTAAAAGAACTAGCAGAGCAAGACGTAGAAATTAGCGGCACTGGTGTTTTAGAAGTTCTCCAAGATGGATTTGGTTTTTTGCGTGCCCCAGAAGCAAATTATCTTGCAGGGCCAGCGGATATATATGTTCATCCAAAATTGATACAATCCTTGGGTATTCGCACGGGAGATACTTTGTCAGGCGAAATTCGTAGCCCACAAGAAAAAGAACTGTATTTTGCACTTGTAAAGCCCCACACAATTAATTTTGAAACACCCGATAAAGCGCGCAACAAAGTTCACTTTGATAATTTAACCCCATTATATCCAGATGAACGGCTATATATGGAACTAACAGATCCAACGGCAAAAGATAAATCTGGGCGGGTAATAGATATAGTAGCCCCAATTGGGAAAGGCCAACGCTCACTCATAGTTGCGCCTCCGCGCACAGGCAAAACAGTGTTATTGCAAAACATTGCACATTCTATTGAAGCAAATCATCCAGAAGTATATGTGATTGTTTTATTAATTGATGAACGGCCAGAAGAAGTAACAGACATGCAAAGATCGGTTAAAGGAGAGGTCGTAAGCTCTACATTTGATGAACCTGCTACACGCCATGTTCAGGTGGCTGAAATGGTTATTCAAAAAGCAAAGCGGCTTGTTGAGGGCGGAAAAGACGTTGTTATTTTACTGGATTCAATAACGCGTCTTGGACGAGCATATAACACAGTTGTACCGAGTTCAGGTAAAGTGCTTACAGGCGGCGTTGACGCCAATGCACTCCAGCGCCCAAAAAGATTCTTTGGTGCTGCTAGAAATATCGAAGAAGGCGGCTCACTAACGATCGTAGCGACAGCCCTCATTGATACAGGATCACGAATGGACGAGGTGATTTTTGAAGAATTTAAAGGCACGGGTAATAGTGAAATTGTACTGGACAGAAAAGTTGCAGATAAACGTGTTTTCCCAGCCATCGACGTTACAAAATCTGGCACACGAAAAGAAGAGCTATTGATAACACCAGTAGATTTACAAAAAACATTTGTCCTGCGTAGAATATTAAACCCAATGGGAACAATGGACGCCATCGAATTTTTACTTGGAAAATTAAAAGACACAAAAGACAACACTGAATTTTTTGATAGCATGAATACTTAAACAGAAAAAAAGGGCCACAATGAATAATAATATAATCCCAGATTTTACTGTATATCATCTACCTCGTTCGCGCTCCATGCGTGTTCTATGGTTGTTAGAAGAGCTAAATCTTCCTTATAAAGTCGAAACATTGGATTATATACCTGGGAAATTTGGCGGCGATAAATATTCAAAAATTCATCCTCTAAACAAAGTGCCTGCGTTCCAAGACGGCGAAATGGTGATGTTTGAAAGCGTGGCCATCATGCAATATATCATGGGCCGCTACGCGCCAAATAAGTTGTGCCCAAATACGGATAGCGCTGAATATGGGCCCTACCTCCAATGGTTACATTACGGAGAAAGCTCACTCGCACCTGTGATTGCAACGCTGATGTATCAACGACATTTCTTTGCAAAAGACAAACGCTCACAAGACGTAGATTTATGGGCGCAGGAAGAGCTGACAAAGCTGCTTTCCGTTTTAGAAACCCAATTAGGCAAACAAGAATATATCCTCAAAAGCGGATTTTCTGCCGCCGATATATCGGTTGGTTATTGCTTGCTATTAGCTCGCCTTGCCCAAGCCCACGACCAGATAACAGACCGCATTCAGGAGTATTGGGAAACGCTCACTGACCGCGACGCGTGGGGCACAATATCAAAACTTTAACGGTCTAAAAACTTCGCCCTATTTTAAATCATTCCAATACATCAAGGCATTATAAACGAACGCATGGTCGTGGTGGTTAAGATGCCTGTGCATAGGGTTCCATGCAAAGAATACCGCTTGCCCCTGCCCTACATCTGTTTCGAGTATTGCCGGCGCGCCGTTGACTTGCTTCTTACCAGACAACATACCGCCAGATAGCACCAGCGGGTCAGGCTTTTTATCTTTTTTGGCTTTTTTATCTTTGGTTTTGTCTTTAAGCCAAGGCCGAACCACGGCTTGTTTTGTACCAAATTGTGCAACCACTAAATCCAAATTATCCTTACTCACACGGTATAGGGGTGTATTGCCGCGAAACGCATATGTGAGGCTGTCGTAACCAAATGTAAGCGGCGAAGTGCTATTGGTAATTTTCATGCGAACAAATGAACCGGGTGTATTAATATTGGCGCGGCCCATAGAAACTTTAGAGGCTATACCGCTTTCTGCCGCCAATGACCCACCAGAGCCAAGCCCGATAAATGTACCGCCCTCATTCATAAAGCTATCAAGTGCCGCCATGCCGTCAAAACCATACCCGCCTGTAATATCAGGCGAGCTTATTATATGACCATGGCTAGGCGTCTCGGGCGTGGTTTCGTAGGCAAGTGGTGACCATTTTTTATCAACGCCGTTGAGCAAAGCCTTAAAGCTGCCGCGCCGACCAAAGCTGGGCGCAAGAATAACATCATATTTACCGTTTAACCCCCCTGCTTTAAGCTCTGATTTTTCAATCAGCGTATAGGGAATTTTCGACTGGTTTAAGGTGTAGCGCACCCAGCCCGGATTTTGCGTTGATACCCAAGAATGCAAAACACCAATGCGCGGCACATCAAGGCTGACCATATTATCTTTTGGTATTGCGTTCACGCCGACAACTTCAATAAGCGTATTTTTTATAACGGCCCGAAGCGCGTCTTTATCAACTTTGCTGGTGTCAATAAAAATTGTACCTGCGGGAAATGTATGTTGAGCAATTTTTACAGATTTTGTTGTCGCGTGCATCTCTGTGCCAGAAAGCGCAAACCGCAACTCCCCCAAACCCTCTTGGCCTTTGTGCGGCACTGCGTAATATTTCGACCAATTTGGCAAAGAGCCGCCTTGATAAAAATCCGCCCCATTTGTTTTAAGAGTTGAGTTTAAATCTAAAATATCCTTGTCCTTGACAAATACAGTTTTTACACCGCGCATAAGGCCGAGCGTCCAGGCCACATCATCATAAGGCGGAACGTCTACTTTTTCTGGGAATTTTTGTTTCTCAAACATAGCTTTGGCAAATGGGCCGTAAGGTTGGTTAAGCTTAATAATCGCGTCACCTCGCGCAATTTTCACCTCGCCAAATTTACCGCTTGACCGCGATATACCAATTTCGATGCCCTGCTCTAGAGCAAGATCGATAAGCTCTTTGGCCGCGCCTATGTCGCGTTGATCGTGGGGAATAACAATGGCTTTAAAATCACCTGTGACACCCGCTTTCACCGCGTCTCTTGATTTGGTATAAAAGCCTGTCACCAAATGCTGTCCGTTTTTGGATGCATATTCCAATGATGCATATACGCCGCTCGACATATAATTAACATTATTGCGCATAGACCAACTTGTCTCAGCCGAAGGCGGACTGGGACGATACCATGTTTTATCCGTAAGCTTTTCACCCGCCATGCGGTTGTCGGTAAGGTCGCGCATCATGGTTTCAGAACCACCATTGCCAAAGGTTTCAAAAAACCGGCCATTTGAATTGCGATTATTGGTAATCCAAAGCATATAGCCTGGCCACCAACCCGTATAAAAACCCCATGTCCACACACCGGGCATGCCCTTGGCTGTCAGGCTGTTGACTTCATAATTGGCAATGGCGGCCCATTCTGAAACCGTAGTCGGACTCACGCCCGGATTATACGGCCCTGTTCCTGTTGCCACATATAGATAAGGCACGCTTTCGTGTAAGTCCAAAGACAGAGTTGGTTTGTATTCATTAAATGTATTCAAATAATTTTTGGTCAACGGTTGTGTCAAAGCAATGCCGTCGCGATTGTTGTCATGGAATGTATATTTACCCCAAAATGGAGGGCCACTGGGTGGGCGGTTATAATAATCGGTTCGGCCCTTGTTGTGTTTTAAAAACCACTCGGTTGATCTGTTGCGGCCATCAACTTCAAATACAGGGGTAATCATGGTGATGACATTTTTGCGGATATTTTTAAATATTTCGCGGTCTTCAGCCGCCAATCTATATGCAATTTCCAGTGAGGTTTCTGGTGGGCCGTATTCTGTGGAATGCAGACCTGCGGTTATCCAATATATTGGTTTAGTGCCGCTAATAATTTCATGTGCCTGTTCTTCACTTAATCCCCTTGGGTCAGCCAGCTTGTTAAGGCGAGATTTATAATCATCAAGATTTGCGATTACATCTGGATCGGCAATAATAATGGCTATCATTTCCCGACCTTCTGCGGTTTGGCCAAGGCTAATAACTTTGGCCCTGTCTGTGGCCGCCGCAATAGCGCGCATATAGTCGTGAATTTTATCAACATTGGTCATTTCACCAGCTGCGCCAGCAATATGACCTAGAAAATCTCGCGGGCTGGGAATGCTTGGATGATCTGGAATGGCCGAAACCCAATCGTTTAAAAACCGCTCATCAGTGGTGGCAGCGCGGATGGCATCAGTAGAAATTTTATCGACGGTTAGGCCGCCCAGTGTGGACGGTATTCTTTGCTCTTGGGCCGTACTGGGCATTGACAATGTACCCAAAGATAATGTTCCCAAAATAAGCGCGCTTGTTACCCATAAACTCTTCTTTGTGTGCTGTATCATTATTGTCCCCTATGCTGATTTACTGATTTATAACTTAGCTGTGCCTTAAAAGCTAGAGAAGGGCCTGACTCTCACTAAATTGTGTAACTTCATATAGACATGTAAATTGATAGTCTTAGATGCGATGTATAGCTTAAATCAATCTGCAATAGTGACATATGTCACACGCAAATTGTTTAATTTATTTAATTGTATTGCTCGAAAAGCGCGCGGCGCATTTTTCATATGATGTAGTATTTTCTAACGTAAAATCAAAGACTTGCTGGGCATCAAATGCATAATCTGTAACCAAAAGATCAATGCTATCGGCGTATAATTTATATTGCTTAGATTCTTTAAGGCTATGCAATTGTTTCTCTTGATGAGAAAAGCGGGGTGTGAGAATAGGTATGTGGTGTTTGCGCAAAGTAGCGCGTAAGTTTTTTGAAATTGGGGTTTTTCCTGTCCATGCCGTCATGACGTTGATGGGCAGGCCGCGTATTTCCAGAGCTTTAATATCGCCGGGCTTTCTCAAGCTAACGCTTATTGCAGCATTTGGCGCGAGCTTGTGTAAGCGCACAGCTTGTTTTGGGTTATAAGAAATAAGGATTGTTTGGTTGAGCATATTTGCAGACCGAATGGCATCAATAACTTTGGCCTCACTAACGGAGGATTTAAAATCTATTTCCAAATACATTTTGTCTTTCGCCCAAGTTAACACCTCTTTTAGGCGGCTAGGGCGATATGCGGAAATGGTTCCGCGCGTATCTTTTAATAAATAGGTTTGGGATTTAGCCCAATCGGTTGTGGCAACAGGGCCAGTGCCTGTAGAGCCGCGCTCCCATACTCCGTCGTGATAAAGAATGAGTGTATCGTCTTTCAGGCGGGCAATATCAATTTCGGCAAATATTATGCCTTTGGCGTATAAAGCTTTTAAACCCTCTAATGAATTTTCGGGATATGGCGAGTTTTTTTGTGTCCCGCGGTGCGCTGCAACAAATACGGAATTGTCAGGTTTACAGTAAAATGCCTGTAAAACGGACAAAAACGGCGTAATATTACGGCTATTCTCGTCGATCTTAGCATCACGCGCCGTATCCGTGGGGGCTTGGCACGACGACAGAGCACTTAATATTATGGCAAAAACTACCACAAAAACAACTTTAGGTTTAATATGTTTTTGTATTGCAAGAGCCATAATAATTTCATATTAGCGGCAAATAATATCCACGAAAGTGTTAAGAGCTTTATAGTGGAGATAATTTGGCATAAATACATGTGTTTTAAAGTTGTGAGTAGTTTGATGAAATCTGAAAATGTTTCACGTGAAACAATTTTTGCCCTTGCAACGGGGCAAGGCAGGGCGGGTGTGGCTATTTTTCGCATTAGCGGCGATAGCTCAGATTTTGTACTGAGCACATTAACAAGGATGAACTTACCTAAGCCGCGCATTGCAAGTATCAGAAAACTATACGGTAAATCAGGTGAAAAAATCGATGAAGCTCTTGTTCTGCGATTTACAGGCCCTGCCAGTTTTACGGGCGAAGATATGGCAGAGCTTCATATTCACGGCGGGCCTGCGGTAATTGAAGCGTTAAGTACTGCGCTATTTGCATTGGGGCTAAGACAAGCAAATGCAGGCGAATTTACCCGCCGCGCTTTTCAAAATGGAAAAATGGACCTCACAGAAGCAGAGGGCCTCGCCGATCTTATAGACGCGGATACACAAGGACAAAGACAGCAGGCTTTACGGCAAATGCAGGGCGGTTTGCGCGAAATTTATGAACATTGGCGCAATCAAATCATTGACGCCCTTGCCAATGTTGAGGGCGAAATCGATTTTCCAGACGAAGCAGATGTGCCAGACGCGCTCGCATTAAGAGCGGGGCCAGGCTTGGACAATTTGGCAAAAAAACTCCACAGTGTGATAGCAGATAGTGGCCGAGGAGAGCGAGTGCGCCACGGCGTAGACATCGCTATTATAGGGGCGCCCAATGCGGGGAAATCAAGCCTATTAAACCGATTGGCCAAGAGAGACGCGGCGATTGTGTCAGCGCAAGCGGGTACAACACGCGATATTGTCGAGGTTCACATGCAAATTTCCGGTATTCCTGTACGGTTTTCAGATACGGCAGGCTTGCGGGAAACCGATAACGAAATCGAAGCAGAAGGGGTAAAGCGCGCTAAATTACGAGCAGAAGAAGCCGATCATCGCATAGCCGTCATAGATATGAATGACAATAGGGGCGCAGAGGTTTTGGGGGAACTCCAAGATGGTGATTTTATTGTCTGCAACAAAGCTGATATTTATTCTAGGAACAAGAGGCGCGGAGAGAGCGTTAGCGAACGACAGGGAATGCAAAATGTTTCACGTGAAACATTTTCTCTTTCAGCCACAACAGGCGAGGGGTTTGATGCGTTAGAAAATGCTCTAAACCGTACAATTGCCACGCATTTTAGCATGGCCGAGCAAGCAGGCCTAACCCGTACTCGACACGTAAATTGTGTGAAAACGGCACTGAATTGCATAGAAAATGCACGAAAAAACCTATCCATTGCCCCAGAACTTGCAGGCGCAGACTTACATCAAGCGCTACATGCCATCAAAGAATTGGCCGGCGAAACCGATATAGAAGCCGTTCTTGACCGCGTATTCTCAAATTTTTGTATCGGGAAATAGCAATAAGCCCACAAGAGGCGAGGAGCGAGCGTTAGCGAACGACCGGGAATGCATAAAGAGGCGAGGAGCGCAGCGACCGGGAATGTGTAATGTTTCACGTGAAACATTTTGCTATTTTTGCCAAGTGTGCGTACATATTCACTCAAGATTTGAGGCGTTATGGAACACGAAAAATTTGATGTCATCATCATTGGTGGTGGGCACGCAGGCTGTGACGCGGCCAGTGCGTCTGCACGCTGCGGAGCTAAAACATTATTACTGACCCATAAACTAGAAACCATTGGCGAAATGTCTTGTAATCCAGCAATTGGCGGTCTTGGCAAAGGCCATCTTGTACGAGAAATCGATGCATTAGGCGGTGTGATGGGGCATGTTGCCGATGCATCTGGGATACAATTTCGCTTGCTTAACCGCTCAAAAGGCCCAGCCGTTCGCGGCCCGCGTACTCAATCTGACCGTGGTTTATACAAAGCAGCTATGCAAAAAACCTTGGCGGCGCAAGAGGGTTTGGAAATTATAGCCTGCGCCGTCAAAGATTTATGTTTGGATAAAGGCCAGATCACAGGCGTTATTGCAGAAGACGGGCGAGAATGGAAAGCCGAGAAAGTGGTTCTAACCACAGGAACATTTCTAAAAGGCATGATCCATATTGGCGACATTCGTATTCCAGCAGGGCGGCACGGAGAAGCTCCTGCCATTGGCCTATCTGAGCGGTTATATAGTGCAGGATTTAATATGGGACGATTAAAAACGGGAACGCCAGCCCGCATAGAAACTTCCAGCATTAATTGGGACGTACTCGAAGTGCAGGCAGCTGACGATATTCCAGTCCCGTTTTCTTTCATGAACGATAAAATCATTGTGCCGCAAATTGCATGCGGGATTACTCATACCAATGAAAATACCCATAAAGTGATAGCGGATAATATAAAACAATCGGCAGTTTATTCAGGCTCTATTTCGGGCAGGGGGCCACGGTATTGCCCGTCGATTGAAGATAAAATCACCCGTTTTGCCGATCGCAATCAACACCAAATTTTCTTGGAACCAGAAGGCCTGCCCGGAACGCCAGACGGGGAGGTGGTTTATCCTAACGGTATTTCAACGTCCCTGCCCGAAGATGTGCAATTGGCGTTTTTGCGCACCATTAAAGGCCTTGAAAATTGTAAGGTGAAGCGGTTTGGTTACGCCATTGAATATGACTATGTGGACCCGAGGGAATTGCGCGCCACGCTGGAAACCCGCAAACTGCCGGGCTTGTACCTAGCGGGTCAAATTAATGGAACGACAGGCTATGAAGAAGCGGCGGCCCAAGGTCTAATGGCGGGCCTAAACGCCGCCTTGTCAGCACAAGATCGCGAACCATTTATCCTTGACCGTAGCCAAGCTTATATTGGCGTTATGATCGATGATTTGATAACAAAGGGGGTGAGCGAGCCTTACCGTATGTTTACCAGCCGCGCTGAATATCGCCTGATCTTGCGCGCCGATAATGCCGACCAACGTCTGACTCCGATGGGAGAAGAATTGGGTATTTTAACCACAGCGCGAACGGTAAAATTTGCCGATAAATTACAAAATTTACAAGCCGCACGCAAACTCGCAAACACATTATCCAAAACCCCAAATGAGCTGAAATCCTGCGGGATCAAGGTCAATGAGGACGGAGTGCGCCGTACAATTGCGGACTTGCTCGCCTACCCAAATATTGACATGGGCACGCTTTTACCTTTGTGGCCCGAACTGGGAAAGTTGCCCGCTTACGCCCAAGAAGCCCTAGAGACAGAAGCTCTTTATAGCGGCTATTTGGAGCGGCAGGCCAAAGAAATCGCGGCCTTTAAACGCGACGAAGGATTACGGATTCCAGACGCCCTGAACTATAGCGACATTGGCGGCCTTTCCAATGAAGTGCGCGAGAAGCTGGAAATAACGCGCCCCGCCACATTGGGTCAGGCGGCCCGCATTGAGGGTGTGACCCCGGGCGCGTTGACGGCAGTTTTGGCCTATATAAAGCGCGGCAGTACAAAGGCCCGCAAGCGGGCAAAAGCCTAATGCCAATATCAACCCTAGCCCATATAAATGCACAAGAATTTAAGCGGATGACAAATGTTTCACGTGAAACATTTGCGCTATATGAGACGTGGTACAACCTGCTAACTCATTGGAATAACAAGATAAATTTAGTTTCATCAAGTACGATACACAACTACTGGTTGCGTCACGCTCTTGATTCTTGGCAAGTGTTTGCCGACGATTTACCTGTAATCTGTCCGCAGACTCAAACCTCTGAGCGTGCTGCAAGACCCCAGATCAAGTCTGGGGTGACAGGTGGGGGGTTAGGTGAATTTAATGTCCTCGACCTTGGCGCGGGCGCAGGGTTTCCGGGTTTGGCGGCGGCCATTCATTTTAGAGATATTCCGAACGCCCATGTTTATCTGGCCGAGGCCAATGGTAAGAAATGTAATTTCCTGCGGGCCGCCATCCGAGAACTGGACTTGCCAGCCACGGCAATTCAGGCGCGTGCGGAAAGTGTGCCAGATGAGCTACAGCACAAACATTTCAACATTATCACCGCCCGTGCTTTCGCGCCGCTGCCAAAATTATTACAATATAGCGCGCCCTATTGGGGCGTGGATAAAACATCTTCTGCCGCGTTATTCCAGCGCAAGCTGGAATCTGAAACAGGAGAAAATGCGACAATAGCCAGACCCCAGATCAAGTCTGGGGTGACAGAAGGAGAAGGGGCTATATGTGGTAGTAAATCAGCACAAACTCTCGGCATTTTCCCCAAAGGGCGAAACTGGCAAGAGGAAGTAGAAGCGGCGCGGAAAGTTTGGGATTTCGACCTTGAAACCCACCAAAGCAGGACGGATGCGGATGCTAAAATATTATGGGTACAAAATTTGGCTAAACGAGAGGAGGTGAGATGATTAGGAATACAAATATCTCACTCTGTCATTCCAGCGCATGCTGGAATCCGAAACAAGATCGCAGTTCAAACCACGAGATCCCAGATCAAGTCTGGGATGACAGAAGAGATGTTGCCAATATACAAGACAGCGCTCCACATTGTCATACCCTAGCCTTAAGCCACAACCTATTCTTGCCAGTCCCCGGACTTGATCCGGGGCCCATACACTCTTTGGGTCACACGCCTCGTTTGAAAAGCGCATGGGCCCCGGATCAAGTCCGGGGACGGGCGTGCTACAATAATGTCCCACATTGTCATTCCAGCACAGGCTGGAATCCGAAACAAGACCACGGTTCAAACCACGAGATCCCAGATCAAGTCTGGGATGACAGGAGAGGTGTTGCTAATGTACAAGACAATTATCCACACTGTTATTCCAGCGTAGGCTGGAATCCGAAACAAGATCGCAGTTCAAACCACGAGATCCCAGATCAAGTCCGGGATGACACGAGAGGTGTAGCCAATATACAAGACATTCTCTCACACTGTCATTCCAGCGAAAGCTGGAATCCGAAACAAGATCGCGGCTCAAACCAGAATATCCCAGATCAATTCTGGAATAACAGGGTAAGGCAGGTTATACTTGAGGGTGAGGGGAAGATATGCGCTTAAGTTGGAACGAAATACGGGTGCGGGCCAAGTCGTTTTCCAAGGATTGGGCAGACGCGGCTTACGAAAAAGGTGAAACCCAAAGCTTTTATAACGCGCTGTTTCACGTATTTGGCAAGAACCGCCGCAGCGTTGCCACGTACGAGGAAGCGGTTAAAAAACTGGATAACCGCCAAGGGTTTATCGACCTTTTTTGGCGCGGTACATTGCTTGTCGAGCAAAAAAGTAAGGGCCGCGACTTGGCCAAAGCCCGCGCCCAAGCATTTGACTATATCGACGGACTAAAAGACAGCGACAAGCCGCGCTATGTGTTGTTATCGGACTTTCAAAACTTTGATTTGATAAACCTTTCCACGCGCGAAGAAACATCGTTCAAATTATCAGAACTACACAAACATGTGGAAAAATTTGGTTTTATCATCGGGGTGGAAAAACGCAGTTTTAAAGACCAAGACCCAGTTAATATCATGGCCGCCGAATTGGTCGGGAAACTGCACGACGAGATAGAAGCCTCCGGATTTACGGGCCACAACCTAGAAGTATTTCTCGTGCGATTGGTGTTTTGTTTGTTCGCCGATGATACGGGCGTGTTTCCAACCAAAGACATGTTTTTGGAATATTTACAAGCGCGCACCGCCCCCGACGGAACCGACATGCGCGGCAAGCTGGCCGGCCTGTTTGAAATCTTAAATACACCCGAAACATCTCGCAATAAAAATGAAGACGAAGATTTGCTGGCCTTCCCCTATATTAACGGCTCATTGTTTAAAGACATAACCCGTATCCCGCCCTTTACCAGCACCATGCGGATAAGCTTAATAGAGGCGTCGCGGTTTGATTGGTCACCCATTTCGCCTGCTATATTTGGCTCCCTGTTTCAAAGTGTGATGAACGCCAAACAGCGCCGCGCTAAAGGGGCCCATTACACCACCGAGAAAAATATTATGAAGGTGATCGGGCCTTTGTTCCTCGACGATTTACAGGCCGAATTTGATCACGCTAAAACCTTAAAGCGCGGCAAGAATAATGCGCTGGATAATTTCATAGATAAATTATCAGGCCTAACATTTTTTGACCCTGCCTGTGGTTGTGGGAATTTTCTGATTATTGCTTACCGCGAAATTCGTAAATTAGAAACCGAAGCTTTAAAAGAGCGGCTCGGTAAAGTACAGTTGGAACTGGACGCCAAAATATTGTCCATAGTCGATGTAGATCAGTTTTACGGCATAGAGCTAGAAGAATTCCCCGCCCGCATCGCCGAAACCGCTATGTGGATGATGGACCATATTATGAACAATGAACTGTCATTGGCCTTCGGACAAAACTTCGCCCGCATCCCGCTGGAAGCCGCCCCGCATATTCATAATGGAGATGCGTTAGAACTCGATTGGACCGAAGTGCTGGCCCCGAAAGACTGTAGTTATATCTTGGGTAATCCGCCGTTTATTGGGCATCAATGGCGCACAAAAACTCAGCAAGCTCAAATGCATAAAATTTGGGGCCGAAAGGGGCAGGTCAACCGTTTGGATTATGTGACCTGTTGGTTTAAATTAGCAGTAGAATATTCAGAAACAAACAGGCGTATAAAGACAGCTTTTGTGGCAACAAATTCAATTTCACAAGGAGAACAAGCGAGCATTCTTTGGCCAAAATTATTTGAGAGAGGCATACACATATATTTTGCACATCGTACATTTCAATGGAGTAGTGAGGCTCGCGGAAAAGCGGCTGTCCATTGTGTAATTGTAGGGCTAAGTTACGACCATAATGATCAAAACCTAATTTACGAATATGCGGATATTAATGGAGAGCCATCAATATATGCTGCCACGCAAATAAATGGATACTTAATAGACGCGGCACATGTCCTTATTGCCGCAAGAGGCAGCGCACCAGACGGTATGCCAAAGATGCACAAGGGAAGCCAACCTACCGACGGGGCTCGAGTTAAAAAAACCGAAGGGGGGTATCAAAAGTTTTCTAATTTAATATTGGGTGATGAAAATAAGGCAGCTATCTTATTAGAAGACCCCGACACCAAAAACTGGCTGCGCCCTTATGTTGGTGGGGATGAACTAATTTCTGGAAAATATAGATGGTGCCTTTGGCTAAAAAATGTATCACCGAAGCAATTGCGGCAATCACCACCTATTATGAGACGATTAGAAAGAGTAAAAACGGGCCGACTACAAAGCCCCACGAAAAGTGTTAGGGAGTTTGCGAAATTCCCAACACTATTCACACAAGACAGGCAGCCCAGCGGAAGTTATATTGCAATCCCAGAGGTATCATCGGAAACAAGAGAATATATTCCGATTGATAGACTCGATGCAAATATCATTGCATCAAATAAACTGCAAATAATTTCTAAAAATTATACTTGGCTTTTTGCATTACTAACTTCCGCAATGCATATGGGCTGGATGCGGACAGTTACGGGACGCTTAAAAAGCGATTATAGTTATTCACCTACCGTTTATAACACATTCCCGTGGCCCAACCTCACGGATAAAGCCAAGACGAAATTGACCAAAATGGGGCAGGCCATACTTGATGCGCGGGCGGAATGGCCTGAGGCGAGTTTGGCGGATTTATATGATCCTGACGCTATGCCTGCAAATTTGCGCCGCGCCCATATTGCCAATGACAAGGCGGTGGATAAGCTATACCGCGCAAAGAAATTTGAAAGTGAGCGGGAACGGGTAGAGCATTTATTTGCCCTTTATGAACAGCTCACCGCCCCCATGCTCGCCGCCAGCACACCAAAGAAAAGACGCGCACGGACAAGGAAAGTCAAATGATGAAGCCCGCCAATATTTTTCTTCCCCTATTTATGGGGGAAGTCCCCCTCGTTCTTAAGAGGGGGGATGGGGGCGGCGCGGTGCGCCGCGCAAGCTGCTTGCTTGCGCCCCCTCCGCCCCACCAAGAAAAATGGCGGGACACCTCCCCCATAAATAGGGGAGGCATCTCAATATGACCACACGAACAATCGCCATCGTCAATCAAAAAGGTGGGGTGGGGAAAACTACCACTTCGATTAATTTGGCCGCTGCTTTGGCCGCGCTGGGACAAAGCGTTTTGCTAATCGACCTTGACCCGCAAGGCAATGCAACCACAGGGCTTGGGCTTTTGCGCGGGCAGACGGAGTATACGCTTTACGACGTTATTGTTGAGGGGGCGGCATTGTCTGACGCAGTGGTTTCCACCAATGTGCCAGGCCTTACCCTTGTCCCGTCCGATATGGATATGGCGGGGGCCGAGATTAATATTGGGGCGGCCGAAGGGCGCACGGTTCGGCTTAAGCAGGCTTTGGAAAACTATCCGGGTAAACCCGATTTTGTTTTGATAGATTGCCCACCAGCTTTGGGACTTCTCACCGTCAATGCGTTGGCGGCCAGTGACAGTGTCATCGTGCCTTTGCAGTGTGAATTTTACGCGCTGGAAGGTTTAAGCCAGCTGCTAAAAACCGTCGAAATGGCTAAAGGTTCGATTAATCCAAACCTTGTTATCGACGGGGTGATGCTGACTATGTATGACAGGCGCAACCGATTGTCCGAACAAGTGGCGGCGGACGTGCGCAAACATTTGGGCCGCGCCGTATTTAAAACCATCATTCCGCGCAATGTTCGCATTGCCGAAGCGCCAAGCTTTGGTAAACCGGTGACGTCTTATGATCCAAATTGCGCGGGCGCAAAAGCCTATATGGAATTGGGCCGCGAGGTGTTATCAAGACATAAAAGGCACGGAGTATGATTAAGTATAGGAATATATAACCCTTAATTATGTCATTCCAGCGCACGCTGGAATCTATAGTTACGAACAAAATACAGAGTATGTAACCAGATCCCAGATCAAGTCTGGGATGACAGTTGAAGAAAATTTGATAGGAACGACAATGACAAAACCACCAAGCAAATTAGGGCGTGGGCTTTCGGCTCTTATGGAAGAAATTACGCCGCCCGTTCAAGAAACAAAAGCAAAATTACCAAAAGCGGCGGCTAAATCTGTGCCAAAAGAACTGGGCGTTCGGATTGTATGGATTGACAAGTTAGAGCGCAATCCCGATCAGCCACGGCGTCATTTCGATAAGAAAAAATTGGCAGAGCTAACCAGCTCGATTAAAGACAAGGGTGTATTGCAACCAATATTGGTGCGCCCAATCCAAAAACATAAATCCCGTTTTCAAATTGTCGCGGGTGAGCGTCGGTGGTTGGCGGCAGTGTCGGCGGGGCTTGAAAAAATGCCTGTGCTGGTGCGCGAGTTATCAGACCGCGACGTGCTGGAAATCGGCGTGGTGGAAAATGTCCAACGGGCCGATTTAAACCCGATTGAAGAAGCGCAGGCCTATCTTGCCTTAAAAGACCAATTCGGGCGCAAGCAAGACGATATCGCCAAGGCTATTGGCAAGAGCCGCTCTCATGTGGCCAATTGTATGCGCCTGTTAAGCTTGCCAGTTTTGGCCCGTGAATATTTGGCTGAGGGAAAAATTACGGCGGGTCATGCTCGTGCCATTCTCGCAGCCCCCGACCCCCAAGCTTTGGCAGAAGCCATTGTCTCCAAGGGATTATCCGTGCGAGAGGCTGAAAAATGGTTACGTATAATGCAAAAATCAACCCGCGACCCCGCGCCCGAAAAACCAAGTCGCGACGCGGATAGCCGCTTTATTGAAAAGCAATTATCCGAACATTTAGGCCTTGTGGTAAAGTTAACTCATAAAAACCCACACGGAAATTTAACCATAAAATATAAAACTTTAGAACAATTAGAAGATTTGATTGCGCGCATCAGAAAAAGCGACTAGAAAGCCTCAAGATAAATGTTATAATGTGACATAAGTCGCAGAATTATCAAACAATGTGGGGCTTTGACGTGCACAAAAACATACCAAACCCGCCCGAGCTTATTTTGTTAAAAGTGCTCTGGGAACATGGCCCGTTGATGGTGCGTCCCTTGCATGATGTGTGTGCTAAGGATTTAAATTGGTCATTTTCATCAACCCGTAAGACATTACAGCGCATGACGACCAAGGGTTTTGTCACCCTGCGCAAGCCAAAATCTGGCCCCGCTTCTTATGCTGCAGGTGTATCAAAAACCACCGTACTTGCCAATATGACCCGTGATTTTATGGATAGAGTGCTGGAAATAGACGGGCCTATGCCAGCCAGCCTATTTGCCAATAGTAAAATTTTAAGCGATGAAGACCTTGACGAACTTGCAGGTTTGCTCGGGCAACAATAGGTTGCGCCCAATCATTAGCCACCGATGAGGCCAACAATTCCGTAACGGCCTTGGGTGGTAAGCTCAACTTGCATATCTGTTTTGGTTTCGTTTTTCCAATACCAGCCGTGATGCCCGTCAAAGGGGGCGGTGAAAAGACCCTTTACAGATTTTGCCGTGCCAATGGTGAAGCTTTCAAAATAGCCTATATTGCCGCCTTTTTGTTCACCGTGAAAATCATAAAACACGGCAGCGCCTTTTACCTGCCATGAATATTCTAGCTTTCCGCCCTGCTTAATGTCAAATTTATACTCAACCCCGTCCCCCGCAGGGACAATGATAATCACAACATCTTTTTTATACTCGCTCATATCTTTGGTGAAATAAACAATTTTTTCTGATGGCTCAGAGGTGGTCGTGTCTTCTGGAGTAGGTGTTGCTATCGTGGCGGCAGGCGCAGATTTATCAACGGCGCCAGAGAGCGCGGTGAGGCCAAGTGCCCCGCCAATTCCCGTTGGGTCAATATTATATTCAGCCGGCAAAATAAAACAGACCGAAACCACAGCGGCAATGACGGCGGCAATTGCGCTCGCCTTAAGCAAGGTTTTTTTGGACTGCACGGGAATTTGCACAGGGTTTTGTACAGGGGTTTGTATTTCACTCATAATCACTCCTTAGGCCGTAAAATAACCCGTCATCTGAAAAACAATTAACATAAAGCCTGCGCTGATTAAGAGGGTATTGGTAGCTACAGACCATTTTAGAAAACTTTTAGAGCGGCGCCAAAACCCGATTAAAATAAGAATAAGGCCAAGGGCTAGGATTTGCCCAATTTCAACCCCGACATTAAATGCCAGTAGGTTTGGCAACAGCCCGTCTTTGGGAAAATCAAATTCTTGTAATTTCGCCGCCAAGCCAAACCCGTGAAACAGGCCAAAGATCAGCACAGCAAGTTTCGTACTTGGTTGCACGCCAAATAAACGCTTAAACCCACCCAGATTATCAAAGCCTTTATAAACAATCGAAAAGCCAATAATGGCATCGATGAGATACGGGTTAATAGAAATGGAACTGAGCACACCAAACAACAAGGTCAGACTGTGTCCAATGGTAAAAAAACTCACATAGGTAATGACGTCTTTGGGGCGGTAGAGAAAGAATATAACCCCAACTAAAAACAACAAATGGTCATAGCCCGTAATCATATGCTTGGCACCAATATATAGAAATGGAAACACCGCCGCCCCTTGGTGGCTAGCAATATACTGCTTCGTATTTTCATCAACCCCGTGAGCAAAACCGTTTGACGAGGTAAGCAGGGCAAGAAAAAACACAAAGCCCACGAACATCCATTTGTTATCTACGGATTTGTTTTTTATCTGCATATTTCAAATTACATAACAAATGAAACTACCGCAAGCCCTCAAGGTTCAATTTTCCAACAAAACCCCTAATAGCAACACGCAAAACAAACTGAACAGGTAAAAGACGTTGGGCTGCTTTGGGGGCAGAAGGGCATTAGGAAGTATTTGATAGTGTACTCGTCCGCAATGTTGATATATTATAAGAATTCCCTTGATTTGGCGCGCAAAGCGTGATGCATGGGTAACAAAATATATAAATACCCTCATTAAAGCTTGCATTACGCGAATAATCAGTCAAACTGGCGTGACAAAATCATAAATTACCAATATAGGAATAACGATGATATTATCATTTGAAGAAAAGTTAATAAAAATACACGGCATTATTGAAAATAGCTGCAATTCCTCTGTGCGCCTTTTTGACCACACGAGAGGCCATTCAAGTAAATCGGTTGGGTTCACAGCCTACGAAGAACGCCAAAAGCTCTTGCAAGAAATTACTGCGGAGTTTCCAGAGGTCATTGAATTTTTATGCAGAAAGGGCTCTCATGACTATTTCAAGTTTGAGGGAACGACAATCAAAATAATTTCATCAACTAGAGGGAGCCTTGTAAAAAATGTTTTTAAAAAAAATATTTTTGAGAAAGGTGATGAATTTGAAAGTTTTGATCCATTACGCCGCATTATATATAAGGCAGATTATAATTTAGAGGCGAATGAAGTTGTGATTTTGGAATGTCATTATCTGGAAATTGACAGAAACGATCATCGGGTCATCAAAGAAATCAATATTTTAAAGTTAGTAAAAGAAAAAAGCGGCTTTGTTGCTGAGGTTATTGATGATGCGCCCGCAGCGACTGATCTGCCAGAAGCCAGCCTTTTGCGAAAACTCGAAGAAATCAAAGAAGACGATTCAGACAAATAATTATGAGCAACATTTTTTTGGGGAAAAGGTTAACCTATGCGCGAAATCGTTTAGGTGTTTCTATGCAAGATATTGCAGATCTGTTATCTGTAGGGCGGCAATATATTCATAAGATTGAAACAGGAAAAGAAAACAAATCTTTTTCTGATGAACAGTTGGAAAAAATAGCGAATGAGCTTAGCGTGAATGTTAGGTATTTTTTCGAACCAAAGACAATTTCCATCAGCAATGATCGATTGCATTTTAGAAGTGTAGCTATCCCAAACTATATAAGGGATAGGGCGAAAATATATGCCGAAGATTTCATTTCAATTTGTTTGTACATCAAAAATTATATTGAACCGCTAGGGTTGGAGCTTCCACATTTTATTCTTGATGAACAATGTGATGCGTCCGTTATTACTGCCCGCCAAGTACACAAGAAAGAAGTAGAAGAAATTGCCATTTCAGTCAGAAAAAAAATTGGTGTAGGTGTGGGGCCAATTTCGAATATGGCCCGTCTCTTAGAAACTAGTGGTGTGGTCATTTGTACAGCTCCAGAAATTTCGTCTAAGGTAGATGCTTTTTGTAATGACGACGTTTTTCCTATTGTTGTGCGAAATGACAGTAAATCATCAGTACGGTGTCGCTTTGATTTAGCTCATGAGTTAGGACATTTGATAATACATAAGGGTATGAGTAACTATGTAATCGAAAACCCAATGATAGAAAAACAAGCCAATTATTTCGCATCCTGTTTGTTATTGCCAAGGGAAACTTTTTTAAATGAATTTCCGAGATTTTCGACTTCAAGAATACCGTGGGACAATTTGTTAAAAATGAAGATAAGATGGAAGGTATCCATTGCGGCATTAATAATGCGAGCGCATGATTTGAGCTTAATTACAGACGCCACCCGTCAAAAAGCTTTCATGCATATTTCTCATAAAGGGTGGCGCACATGTGAGCCGGCTGATCATAGTGATCATTCTCAGTTTATAGAATTGGAACAACCCGAAATGATCAAAAATGCTGTTCAGCTTTTAATGAACACTCATAAAAACTTCTTACCAAGTATGAGCAATGAACTTGGCTTGAAAGGTCAATTAATTCGTAGGATCATTAACATGCCAGAAATACCATCATCTAGCTTTGAACCATATGAAAGTCACCTAAGATTCGTTACTTAAGCTTTATTTTAACGGCTACTTTGAGGATAAAGCCGCCCTCTTAATTACCGTTCACATGTTGTGAAGTGGGGCTTTGGTTTTTCGGAATACGGTTTTGCGGTGGTATGTGCAGAACTGGACGGCGCAGGGTGAGTTAAATTCTCTACAGTCTTTCCATGCCGCCAAGTGCCAAATTGTGCACGCTTGTTTCTGGTCTTGCGCCGTAGTGGGTTATGATTTCTGCTGCTGCGAGGGAGCCTAGGTGACCTGCGTCTTGCCAAGATAGGCCCATGGCGCGGCCTGCGAGAACGCCGGCTGCGTATTGGTCGCCTGCGCCTGTTGTATCGATGACTTTGCTTACGGGGATACAAGCAATTGTGTGAATATTTCCGTCTTCGATAATGACAGAACCTTTTTCAGAGCGGGTGACACAAGCAGTTGTCCCCGTTTTCCACACGCGCTGTAAACTGTCGCCAAGGTCGTCCATTTCGTACAAAGACAGAAGTTCGTCATTATTTGCAAACAAGATATCCACATGGTTATCCACAAGGTGTTGGAAAGCGGCCCGGTGGCGGCCAACGCAAAATGCGTCTGATAGAGTGAGCGCGACTTTGCGGCCTGCGGCGGTGGCAATTTCGGCGGCTTTGACGAAAGCTGCTTTTTGCTCGTCGCTGTCAAACAGATAGCCTTCAAGATAGGTAATGTTAGAAGCGCGCACAAGTTTGGGGTCGATATCTTTGGGGCCAAAGGCGGTATTTGCCCCGAGAAAAGTGCTCATGGAGCGTTCACCATCAGGGGTTACGGCGATGAGGCAACGGGCGGTTGCCGCGCCGTTTTTCAAACTCGCCAGCGGTGCATTAATGCCGAGGCCTGCCATGCTTTTGTTAAAACTGCGCCCTGTTGCGTCGTCGGCAACTTTGCCAATATAAGCCGCGCTGACACCAAGAGCGGCGATGCCCGCCACGGTATTTGCGCCAGAGCCGCCCGCGACTTCGACAATATTATTACTGACGCCTTTGAAGGTTTTATGCAGAGCAAGTGCGCGGCTCTCGTCGATCAGGGCCATATTACCTTTGGGGATATTTTCCGCTTCCAAAAGAGTATCGTCCACGGGTGCAATTACATCCATAATGGCATTACCAATGCCGAGTACATCATATTTTGCTTGCATGAGATTTAATCCTTACATTTATATGTCTTGTTCTTTAAGGGACAAAGTTTTAGAGCACAAGAGTAGACTGCATTGGAGGTGCATATGCCGCACTTGAACAAAAAAATTGCGATTTTAGTGTCTGGAAACTTGTTGTCGGGCGGTGCGGGTAAACGCGAAGACATACGTGAGCTTGAAGAACAGATGGGCAAGCTAACGCCTGCATTCGCCGGCCTAGGTATGGATTTATCTTTGCTCAATTGGCGGGACGCGCCAGCAAAGGCCGAAAATTTTGATGCTATGCTGCCCTTATTTGCCTGGGATTATTTTGAGGGCAATGAACAAGAATTTTTTATGGCAATGGCGCAGGTGGATAAGCGCACGCACTTATTTAATCCGTTTCATATTTTAAAATGGAATAGTAATAAAGCTTATCTGGAAGAACTTGGTAATAATGGCGCAGCGACAATCCCAGCCATTGCTGTTGATAAACTTTCCAAAGAGCGTGTGTTGCGCGCCATGGAAAAACTGGACGCAGATAAAATTGTTATAAAGCCTGATATTGGCGGCAATGCTTGGCGCCAAGCCTTGTATGAAAAAGGCGCGCCATTTCCAGACGCAGCAAATTTGCCGCCACAAGGCGCGCTCATTCAACCGTTCCTAAAAAGTGTTTTAAGCGAAGGCGAATTGTCATTTATTTATTTTGGTGGCCAGTTTTCACACGCTATAGTGAAACGTCCCAAAGACGGGGATTACCGCGTACAATCTGGCTACGGCGGACGGGAAGAACCATATACACCAAGTCAAACCGACCGCGCGCAAGTCCGCGCTGTGCTCGACGTACTCGACTTCACCCCCCTGTATGCACGTATTGATTTCTTGCGCAGTGATTTTGGGCAATTATTGCTCATAGAACTAGAGCTGATCGAACCCTATCTGTATTTGTCGTTCGCAGAAGGTGAGGGCGGGAATAATAAAGGCGCGCAAAAATTAGCAAAAGCCTTGTTAAAAAAACTGGGCGATTAACTTTTATCACGATGACGGCTGCGGATTTTGTGGACGACCCACCAGACGGTAATCAGCGTTAAGGGAACGGATATGGCCGTTAACTTGGCGGTACTTATGTTGGCATTGCTGTCCGTCTTCATATAAAATGAGACAGATTTAAGCCTGAGCTAAGCGAGAGTTTGCTCACCTCTGTTGATTTATATTAGGCGACGGCTTTGCGGTATTGCAAGCGTCGATGTTCGATAGTTTGTTTTTTGATCCTTTCCCTTTTGTTTAAAATTGATTGCGCTCGCCCGAAGTAGGCATCAGCAGGTGTGACGTTTTTCAGGCTTTCGTGGTAACGTTCATGATTATAGTACTCCACAAAGTTTTCGATTTGCCGCTCAAGGTCTCCGGGTAAAAAGTAGTGCTCCAGCAATATCCTGTTCTTGAGCGTCTGATGCCAGCGTTCTATTTTGCCTTGGGTTTGCGGATGATAGGGTGCTCCGCGCACATGGCTCATGCCCTGGTCTTTGATGTAATTTGCCAACTCACCAGAGATGTAACTGGCGCCATTATCGGATAGCAAGCGTGGTTTGTGTACGACATTGACTTGATCACAGCCCGAAGCTTCAAGCGCCATATTTAGCGTGTCTGTCACATCAGAAGTCTTCATCGTGCTGCACAGCTTCCAACTGATGATGTAACGCGAGTAGTCATCAAGGATAGTCGATAGGTACATCCAGCCCCAACCAATGATCTTAAAGTAGGTGAAGTCGGTCTGCCACATCTGGTTTATCGCCGTTGTCTTGTCTTTGAACTCACTGGCCGCTTTCATGACAATGAAGGCAGGGCTAGAGATCAGGTCGTGAGCCTTTAGAAGGCGGTATACCGAGCTTTCTGATACAAAATAGCCTTTGGTATCGGTAAATCGCACAGCCAGTTCACGCGGACTCAGCTCTGTTTCGTCAAGCGCCATATCCAGTAGTTCGCAGCGTATCTTGTCAGGAATACGGTTCCATACCAGGCGTGGCAGTGGCGCGCGGTCCACAAGTCCGTCTTCGCCATGTTCCAGATACCGATCGTACCACCGATAAAAGGTTGGCCTTGGAACGCCCAACTTATCCAGCGTCCACTTGGCAGGGCGCTGTGAGCGCTCCACCAAACGGATGATCTCAAGCTTCTCTGATGCAGGATATCTCATGCGTCGTCGCCCCCATCCCCTATCATGCTTTTTTTAAGCAAGCGGAGCTCAAGTGTTTGCTCGGCGATAACTTCCTTCATGTTACGGGCTTCTGAACGTAAACCTTTGACTTCAGAGGTGTTGGCTTGGCGAACAATATCACCTGCCAGACGTTTTTTGCCAGCTTCCATAAAGTCCTTTGACCATTTGTAGTACAAGCCTTGGGCGATGCCTTCTTGGCGGCATAGTTCGGCAATACTCGCCTCGCCGCGAAGGCCATCCAGCACGATGCGGATCTTCTCCTCAGCCGAATACTGCTTACGGGTTTTACGTTTGATGTCTTTTACAATCCGCTCACCGGCTGATTGCTTACTCGTTCTTGTATGTCTCATCTGTCTCTCCGTGAGATACAAGATGAACAAAAACTCTCGCTTAGCCCAGACTTAAATCTGTCTCATAAGCGTTGACGTCAGACAGGCATTGCCGCCAAACCCCTTAATCATATAGGCGATCAGGCCGACCACATAATAACTGACCGCTGCGATGGATAGGCCTTCGACGGTGCGCTGTAACCTGTATTGCATCAGGGCGCGGGTGTTCATACTGTCGAGCAAGAGATGATTTTGCGCTTGCATTTGGATATCGACTTTGGTGCGGAGCAGATCTGATACCCCAGACAATTTCACGCCCGCAGTTTTGATTCTATTTTCAATATGGGTGCAGGTGCGCATGGCGGGGGCCAGCCGCTTACCCAAGAACTCTTCTATCTTGCTATAGCCTTCCATGGGGGCTTCGTTGATGCGCTCAATACGTCCATTGATAAGTTCATAATAGGCGCGGGTCGCGGACAGGCGGTATTGGCTTTTGGCCGATAAATTTGCCAGTTCGCCAGCAATATCTGTGATGCGGTCAAGGGTAGCGCGGGTGGCATCTAAGTCCGTTTTATTGCCAATTTGCCCCGTAAGCTCAACAAGATGGTGCTCAATTTCAGCTATTTGTGGCATAACGGCTTTCACCTCCTCAAACCCCAAGAGCGCTAACAATCTATAGGTTTCAATTTCCAAAAGCCTACGCACCAATATCCCGCAAGCCAATTCGTCAAGAGCTTGGTTTTGGATCATGTATTTTGTTGATCCGTAAATATCTTGGCGAAAATCTGTGAGTATAATTGCCTTGCCACCCTCTAAAGACGACATGCACAGGCTGTCTGTATTAAATTCGCGCAGGTCAAAATCCCCATATGCGTCTTTGGTGAGGAGGTCTATTTTGACGGCTGAAATAAGAGTGTGTGCGTGGCCAATGATACCCTGCGTGTGCCCGTTTGCCGTGTTCCACAAGCGGGTATATGCACCGCGTTTTTGGGCGCAGTCCCACGTCAGTGTAACGAATTCCGTATGTCGTTCCCAAACCAGCCGTGTGTCTTTGAGTATTAAGGAGTGATGACGTGCATTTTCTTTTGGCGGGGATATATTGTTGGCGGCGCACCAATTTGTAAATATGGCTAAATCGTCCTCTGCGTTATGCCCGGGTTTTGACAGAAAGGCTTGGCGTAAAATACAGCGCGGCGAGCGGACAGGGGCGTAGGGGCGGGCATGCATTTCCGCTAAAATATTGGCCCGTAATGGGTGTTCATCAATATGGTGGCCTGACATAAATATTAAACCTTGTGCCTTAAATTATATTTTGAATATAAAACATTATTCCCTATTGTGTAGAAAATATTTAGGACATGAAAATGAAATTTTTACCAGCTCTTTCTTTTCTGATTTTATGCGCCCTACCCGCATGTGATAAACCATCCCGCCCTGATGTAAATTTACAATCAACGTCTATGGGCACGCCCATTCATATAGGCACAACATTTATGGTCGAGTCTAAAGCAATGCGCAGCCCGCGAGAAATTAATATATGGACACCGCCAGGTTATAAAGACAGCGGTAAAACTTACCCCGTTTTATATGTACTTGACGGCGGCATTGCCCAAGATTTTCACCATATTAGCGGGCTTGCACAACTTACTGCAATTAATGGTATTTATGAAAACCTGATTGTGGTTGGCATTAAGACCGAGAACCGCTTGGGTGAACTGGCACACACCGCCGCTGATCCTCGCTATATCCAGCCTGAACCACGAGCGGGCAATTCGCATGTGTTTACGAAATTTGTGCAAGACGAAGTTATTCCATTTGTGGAAAAAAATTACCGCACGGGCGAGCGGCGCGCTGTGATCGGGGAAAGTTTGGCAGGCCTGTTCGTTACTGAGGTGTTTTTAAAGCGTCCAGGTATGTTCACAGATTATATCGCCATTAGCCCCAGCCTGTGGTGGGATGATAAAAATCTAGCCAAGGACGCCCCCACATTACTTGCGGCCCATGATGACAATACACGCCGTTTATATTTAACCATGGGCGACGAAGGCGGAACTATGCAGGGCGGGTTTGATTTGGTTATGGCGGCTATTTCGTCGGCCTCACTGCCCAATTTGAAATGGACATATGTTGATAGGCGGCGCGAAGAAACCCACTCCTCAATTTACCACGGGGCGGCGATGGACGCGCTTAAATTTTCCTTTGGCCTGCCCAAGGTCGATTACGGCCCTGATCCTTGGTATTTGGTAGAAGGTGGACAGCCAGAAGATGACGAAAAATAACAGGTCATTACTTGCGCGGGTTTTGCGCGGCGTGGCAACCCGTATTTTGTAATGTCCCGCCTTGCGCGCCGCACAACATATACCGCATCAGCAGGGGTTGTTTGGCATGGTCGGAATGAGCCTGTTTTGGATCAACAAAGCTGCTCATAATTGGCAATAATGGATCGGCAAATTCAACGCGCATATCAACAATATCAAACCCGATATCTTCAATCATATTTGCCCGTATATCAGGATTTAATATGGCGGCTTTATCCCTGCGTTTTGGCCTGTTGGCCGCAGTGTAGCCACGGGAATACAGCGTTTCGTAAAACGGAACCAATTCATAACTGAGAAAATCATTAAGCTCGGTAAAGGCAATAATCCGTGGACGGGTTTGCGTTTGGGCTGGAACGTGGCGCGGGGTTGCGCTGACGCCTTGTTTTCTTAAATTGTTCAAACTCAGGAGGGGGATTTGATTGGCGAGCATAAAAATCTCGCTGCCATCGCTAATGTCATCGATGACTTCATATTTACCGTCGTTCATGGTTTCGCGCAGCACATCAAACAAAACTTTGCTGCCCAGGCTTTCGGTTACAAACACAAAGCTTTCAAGAGAGGAGGTGTCACGACCCGCCTTACACGCATTTTCTTTGGTAACGATATGCCCTTGTTGTAAAAAACTACGGCCCGATGCATCAAGCGCCGCCGAACACACCGCGCCGTGAATGGCTTCGCGAATGAGATCACCCGCTGGCCCCAGATACATAACAGCATCACTAAACCCGTAATTGACAATATCGTCTTTCAGTTCGCGGTTATATTTTTTACGCAGGCTCGCTAGAAAATTATTACTGCCATGGTAATCGTCATATCCTACATAAGCGGCTTGCAGACTGTTCCAAAAACTATCGTCCCAAAATATTCTGTAGATAACAAATTCAAGGTTTGAGGAGGGTCGCAAAACTTGCTTGTCCATACATGCCAATTTTTTTATTTTGAGCAGAGAGCCCCGAAGTCCGGTTTCGTAAAATACATCTTGCGCTGTCTCAATGAAAGTGTGGTCAATGTCGCCAACACTTGTATCGTGGTGGCCAAGGCGACATCTATTGGTGATAATGTTTTTTTGGTCTACGTTTTTATATGCAGATGCAATTCCACTTAAAAAACTATCGCCAAGCTCAGGGTTATCCGCATTTTCCGTCCAACCAATACCGTGAATATATATAATATTAACCCGTTTAAGATCAGGGTTATTAGCATCGGGGGCTAGGCGCGCCATCGCCTCTATGCCCTTATAGGAACCGGTATTATTATCCACAGATGCAAGGTCGTTAATGTGGTGTACTTTGGTGGAAATATTTGTGGCGCATGCTGATAAAAACCCGCACGCCAATAGTAATACCCCGAAAAGAAAACGCCCCATTTTGTGCCCCATATCCCTATTATATTCTACAGTCATGGTGTAGGGCATGAAGTGTAGGGCATGGACGGGGCGAAAGCAATTGAGATAAATATGAACGGCTATGACGTTATTATTATTGGCGCGGGCGCGGCGGGCATGATGTGTGCTCGCGTTGCAGGGATGCGTGGACGGCGCGTATTATTGCTCGATCATGCAAAAACAGTGGGTGAAAAAATCCGCATATCAGGTGGCGGTCGTTGTAATTTTACCAATATTCATTGCGGGCCAGATAATTTTATTTCAAGTAATCCGCATTTCCCAAAATCTGCCCTCGCAGGATATAGCCCGCAAGATTTTACCGATTTGGTTGAACGCTATAATATTCGGTGGCACGAAAAAACCTTAGGGCAATTGTTTTGTGATGAGCGGTCTACGCAAATCGTCAATATGTTAAAATCAGAGTGTAAAAAATCAGGTGTACACATAAAACTGCAAACAGAAATTTTGACAATCAACAAGCAAGGCGAAAGTTTCATTGTCAATACAAGTAAAGGCGAATTTACATCCAAGGCTTTGGTGATGGCGTGCGGTGGCCCGTCGATTCCCAAAATGGGGGCCAGTGGTTTTGGCTATAAAATCGCCGAACAATTTGGCTTGAAATTAATTGAACCCATTGCCGCCCTTGTACCTTTGGTATTTACGGACAGTTTAAAAGCGGCACTTAAATCCTTGTCTGGCATTAGCGTACACGCGCAAATTCATCACGGCAAAACCATGTTCGAAGAAGCTTTGCTCTTTACCCACCGTGGATTGTCAGGGCCAAGCATATTACAAATCTCGTCCTATTGGTCGGCGGGGGACACCATTCGTGTCAATCTGGCCCCAAACCATGATGTCTTGGCATTGTTAAAAACGGCCCGTAGTGACCATGCTAAACAAAGCCCTACGGGTTTTGTGTCCACATTATTGCCACATAAATTAGCTCAATTCCTCGCCCAAGATATAACGCAAACCCGTCTCGCCGATATGAACGATACGGCCCTTGCCAAGCTCGCAGACGCCGTAAACAATTGGCGATTAAAACCCGCAGGCAGCGAAGGCTTTCGCACCGCCGAAGTGACACGCGGCGGGGTAGATACTGACGCGCTGTCTTCAAAAACCTTTGAGGCAAAAACCGTGCAAGGCCTGTATTTCATCGGTGAGGTTGTTGACGTGACAGGGCATTTGGGCGGGCATAATTTTCAATGGGCATGGGCTAGCGGCGTAGCGTGCGGGAACGCGCTTTAGATTTTGACATACAATACCGCAAATTTGTGTTATCATTTTGTGTATTCACGAAAGGCGCGTCGTCATGAAAACATATATTAAAGTTCTAAGCTTCCTTTTTGCCTTGCTAGCAATGAATATTGTTAGCCCCCTAAAGGCCGTTGCTGAAGACCCGCCTGAGGACGCCATTTTAATACTCGATGCATCTGGTTCTATGTGGGGGCAAATTGAGGGTGAAAATAAAATTACCATTGCCCGCGAAGTCTTGGGACAATTGCTTGACGACTTACCCAAAAACCGTCGTCTTGGTTTGATGGCATATGGGCATAATAAGAAAGGCGATTGTACGGATATTGAAATGCTGGCCTCTGTGGGCGCAGATCGTGCCGCCATGAAAACCGCCATAAAAAATATCAACCCAAAAGGCAAAACCCCTATTTCTGCTTCTGTTAAACAGGCGGCAAAACTACTTAAATATACGGAGAACAAGGCCACAGTGATTTTGATATCGGACGGTATTGAAACCTGTAATCTCGACCCGTGCGCGCTGGGTAAACAGCTTGAAAAAGACGGTGTTGATTTTACCGCCCACGTAATTGGTTTTGATATTGTTGATAAAAAAGCTGAAGACCAATTGCAATGCTTGGCAAATTCTACGGGTGGGCGCTACCTGTCTGCGGCAAATGCAGGTGATTTATCCCTCGCCCTTGGCGAGACAATTGGCCAACCTCAAGTCGTAGCTACGTCCGTAAAACTCACCCTTGAGGCGACAATCCTCCACAAAGGGCCAGTGATTGACACAGGGCTAAATTGGCGCGTGCAACAATCTGGCGGCGGGGTCGTGGTATATGAAGGTAAGGACGAAGGTGCGGTGACCCAGTCCGTACCGCCTGGGGTTTACGATATATTTGTAACGCTACCAAGTGATGAACTTCAGGGCGAAACCCGCCTCGTTGAAGTCCGAACGGGCGCACATAAAGCCGTCAGCATTGCTCTTAACCCCGTATTTGACGCCAGTGTCACCCCTGATACCGAGCAAGTGGACGCAGGTGCAAAATTCAGTGTTGCGTGGAACGGGCCAGATAGAAAATCGGATTTTATTACGGTGACATCACCAGACGCCCCTGCGCGTGGCTATACCAGTTACGCTTATACGAGTAATGGCAATCCTGCGAAATTAACCGCACCCATTTTGGCGGGAGATTACGAAGTGCGTTATGTGTTGGGCAATCCTCGTAAAGTTTTAGCCCGCGCACCGTTGAAAATAATCCCTGCATCCGCAAGTGTGAAAGGCCCAGACATTGCCCAAAGCGGCAGCACGGAAATGATTGTGTGGACGGGGCCGTCTACACAAAGTGATTTTATTACCGTCACGGCTTTGGGCGCAAAACCGTCTGCTTATATGGATTATTTTTATACGGTAAATATGAGCTCGCCCCGTGCACTGAGAATGCCGCTTGAGCCTGGCGACTACGAAATACGCTATGTATTTGTCGGTAAGGAAAATTCGGGCGGCGATACCCACCGCGTTATTGCGCGGCAAAACATCGTGATTGAGCAGGTGGCGGCTGATATTAGTGGGCCGAAAACAGCAAATGTTGGCGGCGAGGTTGAAATAAAATGGCAGGGGCCAAAGGCACAGTCTGGCGATTTTATTACCGTCACGAGGCCAGATGCGCGCTCGCGCAAATATACGGATTATGCCTATACCAAAAACGGCAATCCTGCCAAAATTTCCATGCCTGTTCAACCCGGTGATTACGAACTTCGTTTTGTGCAAAACAATAGCAAAGTTATTGCTCGTCAGCCTATTTCGGTAACAGATATTTCCATTGTGTTGACAGCACCCAAAACAGCAAAAGCGGGAGAGGAAATTTCGGTAGGTTTTGAGGGGCCAAGGGCGCAAGGAGATTGGATTACAATCATAAAGCCAGATGCGCGCCCCAGTAAATACGGCGATTATTTCTATGCACAAAACGGCAGTCCGCAAAACCTAGACATGCCCAAAGAAGCTGGGCTTTACGAAATACGTTATGTGTTGAAGGGCAAGCGCATTGTTGCTAGGCAAGACATTATAATAACGAAATAAACATATGGCCCGCATACTCCTCATGGTTTCCAATGAAGAATTTGACCCGACCGAAGTCTGTGTGCCGTGGAAAGTTCTGCGCGGCGCATGATGTTTGGTTTGCTAGCGGCAATGGCAAGGCAGCGGTTTGTGACCAGATTACCTTAACGGGCGTGGGCCTGCCAAAGCATTTACAAACCTTGAGCGCAAAAAACCCGCACAAGGGTTTTTATGTTGAGGACGGTCATTTGCTCTCGGCCCGTTGGCCCGGAGATTGCTACACACTCGCACATGCTTTTTTGAAAAAACTTTAGGCCTTGGTACTCTCAATGAGGGCCAAGATATTTTGTGCTTGTTTAAGGTGCGGGATGTCGGTCATTTTTCCGTTCACCGCGACCACACCCGCGTCTGGATTTTGGGCAAAGGCATTGATGACAGCTTGCGCGTGGCGGACTTGTGCTTCGGTGGGCGTGAAACAGGTGTTGATAATGTCAACTTGGGCGGGGTGGATGGCCAGCATGCCTGTAAAGCCTTGGGCGAAGGCGGCTTTGGCCCGCTTGCGCAGACCGTCTTTATCGCGAAAATTATCATACAAAGTATCGACGGCTTGCACGCCCGAAGCTTTGGCGGCGAGCAATGTTTGACTGCGTACCATTTGGTAGACATGGGAAAAACTTCCATTCGCGTCTTTATTGGTCAGCGCGCCGAGGTCTGTTGCCAAATCTTCCGCCCCCCAAGTTAGGCCCAAAAGCCTCGGTAAATAAGTGCGCGGATAGAGAGACAAACTCATCACGGCGCGGGCGGTTTCTGTGGCCACGGGCAGGATATTTATTTTACCAATTGGTAGGCCGCGTGCGCGTTCTATGCGTTCAATCTTTGCGCTTAAGGTTTCGATATCCACAGGCCCGTCAGGTTTGGGCAACATTATACCTGCGGGGTTGAGGGGGATGATGGCGGCGAGGTCATCATCAATAAATTCTGTGCCGAGCGGATTTACCCGCACCCATATCTGGGAGTCGGTATTTGATGTCTTTAAAAAATCAGCACACATTTCTCGGCCCACGGATTTACGGCTTGGCAGTACCGAATCTTCCAAATCTAAGATAAGCGCGTCGGCGCCTCGCTCCCCCGCTTTGGCTAATTTTTTCTCGCTGTCAGCAGGGACAAATAATAATGAGCGCAATATTTTTGACACGTAAATCTCCTAATTAAGCTAGGCAGTGTAGAGTGCCTCGCGTATACAGGCAAGACAATGACAAACCCGCATTACGTATTTTTTGAAGACCAAATGACAGGCACGCGGCGGCTGTATGAAAACCCGCACGAGGTGATTACGGTTTACGCGGTGGGCGACATTAAGCCTGCATTGGCCAAATTACAACAATACCAGAAACACGGATTTTATCTGGCGGGTTATTTTGCATATGAATTGGGCTATGTGTTAGAGCCTGTTTTGCGCAAGTTCTTGCCGCGTGACCATGCCAAACCACTTTTGCAATTTGGCGTGTTTAAGGGATTTGGGCGACAGGATATTCCTGCCCAAGGCACGGCGTCACTTAGCGGGCTCGCGCCTCTGTGGAGCAAGGCGCAATACCAACGCGGCTTTGCCAAAATCATGGCCTATATTCGCGCAGGCGATGTGTACCAAATCAATTTAAGCTTCCCCGTAACGGGAAATTACCACGGCAGTGCGGGCGCGCTTTACCGTAAATTAAAACCGCGCCAACCCGTGCGCTATGGGGGCGTGATAAACCTAGGCGGGGCGTGCCATATTAGCCTGTCGCCAGAATTATTTTTTGAGATTAAAAACGACAAAATTTTTATGCGCCCCATGAAAGGAACCATGCGTCGGGGCGTAACAGACGATGAAGATAAAGCTTTGGCGCGGGGTTTGCAAAAAGACGACAAAAACCGGGCTGAGAATTTGATGATTGTTGATCTTTTGCGCAATGATATCTCGCGCATAAGCCGCGCAGGTTCGGTAAAGGTTACGGATTTATTCTCGGTAGAAACCTTCCCAACCTTGCACACGATGACGTCTGGCATAGAAGCACATCTGCAACCACGGACGGATTTGCACAATATATTGCGGGCATTATTTCCGTGTGGTTCTATAACGGGGGCGCCAAAAATACGGGCCCAAGAGATAATTTCCGCATTGGAAAACCGCAACCGCGGGGCCTATTGCGGCGCACTTGGATTTATCGACCCAGATGACCATATGCGGTTTAATGTGGGCATTCGCACACTCACCTTATCTCCCGATGGACAATTTAGTTATCCCGTGGGGAGCGGCATTGTCGCAGATTCAAAAGGTAGCGACGAATACGCGGAATGCTTGCTCAAGGCAAAATTTTTGCAAGATGATTACGGACTTATTGAAACCTTGGCGTGGGACGAACCCTTAGGTTTTTTTCATTTTGAGCTACATATGCAAAGGCTCGCAACATCGGCGCAGACCTTGGGGTTTGTTTTAGATATGCAGGCAGTGCAAGCGGCGCTTACGGCGTATTGTCAGCCCCTAACGGGGCCGCAAAAAATACGCTTAGAGCTTGCCAAAAATGGAAGCTTTGACATTTCGCACCAAAACTTAAAACTTGGTTCTCAAAACACAGTTTGGAACGTGTGTTTCAGCAAACACTCTATAGACAGCCGCAACCCCTTATGTGTGCACAAGACCACCCAACGCGACTTTTTTGAGGAAGAAGTGTCTCGCTTAAAAGCCCAAACAGACTGCCAAGAGGTTTTGTTTTTCAATGAAAAAGATGAACTGTGCGAAGGTAGTTTTACCAATGTGTTTATTGTTAAAGACGGGCAAATGTTCACGCCGCCTGTTGCAAGCGGATTGTTGCCCGGTATTCTACGCCGTGTACTTTTGGCCAATGGCGAGGTGGTTGAAAAGAAACTTAACTACGCGGATGTATTGGCGGCAGACGAAATATACATTGGTAATTCTGTACGTGGCTTGATGTGTGCGCGGTTGGTATCGGAGCATAAAATATAACAAGAGCATGTCATTCCAGCGAAAGCTGGAATCTGGTTGTTGGCATTGTTACGTGTGAATATGAGTGAGATTCCAGCTTTCGCTGGAATGACAGAATGTGTAAAAACCGTGTTTATTCTGCTGCCGCGGTTAAATCCACGCCGCCGTATTTTTTGTATAATTTTTCTTTGCGCTTGGGGTCAATATTAACTTTGGTGATATCGCCGCCCGCCCAATCCATGACTTTGGGGTCCATGACTTTATACCAAAGCGGCGGAATGGCGGCCATGGCAAAACAACCGCCGTAGCCACTTGGCAAGCTAGGCAGATCATCGAAATTACGTAAAACTTGGTAGGGGCGTTGGGGGAAAGCGTGATGGTCTGAATGGCGCTGCAAATGAAAAAGCGACATATTTGACCACAGATGATTGGTGTTCCAGCTATGGCGCGGTTGACATTTTTCGTATTTCCCGCTCGCAAGTTTTTGGCGCAGTAACCCGTAATGTTCCACATAATTAGCTTGGGTCAGCGCGTACCAGCCAATCATATGGTGGGGGATAATAAACCACAGAATTTGCGGGCCAAAGATGACGGCAAGAGCGGCGGTTATGAGAATTGTCGTGAGGTAAACTTGCAAGACGGTGTTGTATGGCGACCAAAACCCGCGCCCTTTGGCAGACAGTCTGCGTTTCTCGTGGTCAAGGCCCCTACGAATTGTGCCCGGAAGTTCGCGCAACAAAAACCGGTAAATGCTCTCGCCCATACGCGCACTGGCGGGGTCTTCGGGCGTGGATACCCAAATATGATGTCCACGGTTATGTTCAATATTAAAATGCCCATAGCCCAGCAACATATTACCAATTTTGGCGCTTAAGCGGTCCCATTTATTATTTTTGTGACCAAGCTCATGGGTGACGGCTAAAATGCCGCCACTGCCTGAACCGACGCCGACAATCAAGGCAATGACCGCCCACGCGGGGAGGTTTTGTGTGCCGACAAACCAAACAAAGGCAAAATACATCACAAAGGAGATTGGAATATGGGCGTGCACATGGGCGCGGTAATAATTGTCGGCCATCATCGCGGGCACGACTTCTTCGGGCGTGTTATAATCATCAACCCCCATAATTTTATCAATAATTGGCGTGGCAATATATATATAAAGAAACGGGATGAGCGTGGTGAGCGGGTTGTGACCGAGGACAAAATACAGCCAAATACTGGCAGCAAAGACAAAAACGCCCACATAGCCAAGCCACCAGAGATGGCGTTTTTTATCCGTGTAAACAATCTCGTGTCCATCTTTATGCGTGCCTGTAAATACGGTCATACCGCAGCCCCTTTATTATTTGTGTCCAAGGTTGCAAATGGAATGCACAGTGTCGCCATAGGCTGTGTCACTTCTAGGATCGCGGTCAGTTTTTGTACAATATATGGCCCGTCCAAATCGTAATATACATGCCGCCCGCTTTTGCGCGAAATGGTAATACCTGCCCGTTCCAGTGTTGCCAAATGCCGCGACACCACAGAGCGGTCTTGGGACATGCCGCGCGCAATGGTCGCCACGTCACACGCGCCCATGGTGATAAGCTTGCGAATGATCTCGACGCGGATGGGTTCGCACAGGGCTTTGAAATAGCGGGTGTCAAATACGGCGAGTAAATCTTGCGCCGCAGTGTCTAGGGCTTGTGGGTTGCGTGTGTTGTCATTTTGCATAGGGTTATATGTGCACACATATGCACATATTAATAGCATTAGATATGTTGTGGGCGCATACAATTTTGCATGCTTTGAATGTTAAGAACGCCAGCTTAAATTTTGCGCTTTTACGGGATTGATAAATTCGCGGTTTTCAACACGTGATTTTGCCCATTCTTTTTTCAAGGCAAAATACCATTTTGCTTGTTGATCGGCGTCCCCGACCAGCATCAAATTGGGATCATAGGCCAAGCACTTGGCTTGCAGTTTAATAATGTCTCCGTCTTGGTGCAAAAATGTCCGCACGCCGAGGCCAATAATTGGCGAGAGTAATTTTACGATATTGATATCCGTGAAAAACGCTTGGGTAATCTCCGTATGACTGTCGTCTATGGGCGTCACGGCGGTAAATGACAGCAGGTTTTTTTTGCCTACAGTAATATGTTCGGTGCGAATATTTGGCAGTTGAAAGCGAATTTCCGTAACGGGTTTTCCGCCCAGTAATTTATACCCCAAAGAGTTCGATGACGGTGTATGACTGGCCATAGCCCAACCGTTTTCTCGTGGTTCAAACTTTTTGGTTTTTTCGTGCATGGAGCCGCCCGTGCGCCACCACCACTGCTTGTGTAAAAAAGAAACATGAGCAGGGTCCATCAAACCAATGACGGCGTGGTCAACATGGGCATTCAATTTAAGCCGCTCAACCATGCGCGGCTTTAACGCGGTCTCGGCAAATTGCGGTGGGTCAATGGTCGGTGTGCCTGTAAATTTTTTATCGCTAGAAATATAAATCCAAATCAGATTGCCGTCTTCGCGTACGGGGTAATCCCGCAGTTTTATCCCGTCCTTTGGGTTTTTTTGCCCGGCGCAAATGGACGGAATTTCGACGCATTGCCCGTCATTGAGGCCAAACTGCCAACCATGATAAGGACATTCAACACTGTCCCCGATAATCCGTCCCGCCGATAAGGGGGCAGCGCGGTGCGGACATATATCGCGCAGGGCAAACAATATACCGTCCGCACTACGCCCCAAAACAATCGGATGGCCTGCAATGGTTTTATGGTGCATGGCCCCGCGCGTTACTTCATGACGAAACGCCGCGAAATACCAAATGTCTTTTACGCATGTAAGTTTTTGAGCCATATGTGTTCTTAACCTAGCCCTTGGGCTTGTGCCAATAGATTTTGCGCAGACAGTCCGCTTAATCGAAGTTCCCGCAAGGTTTGGGATTTGTCCCGCTTGCTAAATTTCTTGCCCGCCTCGTCTAAAAGTAGGGGATGATGAATGTATTTTGGCACTGGCCAGCCCATAATCTCTTGCAACACGCGGTGGATATGGGTGCTGTCCTCAAGGTCTACACCGCGCACAATATGGGTGACATTTTGCAGGGCGTCGTCATGACAACAGGCGAGGTGATAAGACGTGCCCACGTCTTTGCGGGCCAAAATAGCGTCGCCAAGGCGGGCGGGGTCTGCGTGTGTTTCTTGGTCATTATTTGTGAAACTTAAGTCGTTATAACGCGCCCCTAAATATTGCTCACACGCAGCAAGGGACAGTCGCCACGCATAAGGCTTTCCAGACGTGATGAGCTTATGTTCTTCGTCCTCGCTTAAAGGCACGGCGGGGCCAAAATATATGTTATTATTATCATGTGGTGCGCGGGCAATATCCGCCAATATATCTTTACGGGTTTTAAAACAGCGGTAGACAAGCCCAAGCTTTATAAGTTTTTGCAAGCACTTGTCGTAGTCGGTAAAATGGTCGCTTTGGCGGCGAACGGGCATGGGCCAGTCAAAGCCAAGCCAGTGCAGGTCTTCAAAAATTGCCGTTTCGTATTCTGGCGTGCAACGGGTTTGGTCAATATCTTCTATGCGCAACAAGCACGTGCCGCCGTGTTCCTTGACGAACCCGAACGCATGCAGTGCACTCGCTGCATGCCCAAGATGCAAATGCCCTGTGGGAGAGGGCGCAAAGCGGGTTATAATTTTGTCACGCACCCGCGGCGGCGTTCATACGCTTGGCCAAGGTAATATCTTTGTCGGTTACCCCGCCGTGGTCGTGTGTGGTCAAGGTCACATCGACTCGGTTATATACATTATACCATTGAGGGTGATGGTTCATGGCTTCGGCCACCACAGCTATTTCACTCATAAAGCCAAAGGCTTGGGCAAAGTCTGTGAAGGTAAAAATTTTGGTGATAAAATCATCACCGCCGCTCCAGCCGTCCAGTTCAGACGCCGCCCGTTTTGGATCTAATATACTCATAATTTCCTCATTTTATTAATAGGACATAAACATGCCATATTTAGGGTGAAGAGCAAGTCCCAACTCATCAATAGGTTTGAACCATATGTCTCTTGCGTCCCGAAAACTTTATTTTCACCAAAGGGTTTCTCCGAAATTAAGACTGTTATTTATCGGTCTTGCCGCCATTATGTGCATTGGCATTACGGTCATGTCGCTCAGGCAGGCACACACAAGCATTACAGTTACCAACGTCGATAAACTCGCGCACGGGGCGGCGTATTTTATATTTGGTTTGGTGGCTTTGCCAGCTTTGGGCCAGATGCGGGCCGTGTATGCCTGGGCCTTACTCAGTGGATACGGCGGGGTGATAGAACTTGTGCAGGGGGCGATGGATATGGGCCGCAAAGCCGATGTTTTTGATGCATTGGCCAATGCAAGTGGCGTATGCTTGGCGATTTTTTTGTGGCTAGGCTTTTCAAATATTATGTATCGCCGTTGATTAGGCGTGCTGGCCCACGAGGATAAATCGGCGCAAATGCCTATAAAGTGCCAATAATGGCATAATACTGCGTTTCTACATGTAAGAATAGATTGACCTTTGCTACTTTCACTTTCTAAAATATGGTTAATACCCGCAAGATGATATCGGCGGTACAGCGTATAAGGGAAGGGCTCAATATGAACATTCGGTCACCACAATTTTTGTGCACGGTAGTATTACTGGGCACAACAAGCCTCGCGTCCACTGCATTTGCAGGCAATCCAAGTATTTATGAGCCAAGCCTCTTACCCGCAAATCCACAAGTGGGGCATTGTTATGCCCGCGTACTGATCCCTGCACAATTTTCAACAACGCAGCAAACAGTGATGACCGAAGACGCCTATTCGCACATAGAGGTCAAGCAACCCACATTGGCCAGCCGCGCAGAACAGGTAGAGATAAAAGAAGCCAGCGTGAGGTTTGATGTTCGCCAGCCAAGCTTTCGCACTGTGACAGAACAAAGAATGGTGCGCCCCGCCTATGACAAATTATCCGTTTCGCAACCGCAGTTTAAAACCGTGCGCGAATCCATTGTGTCTTCGGCCCCAAGGCGCGTATGGAAGCTTGGCAATCCGGGCGCACTTGCGGCGCGAGGATATACCATTGTCAGTACGGCTGATGGGGGTCGAAATGGACAAGGTTACCGTTCGACAACTGCATATGGCGCCGCGCGTAACGGCGCCGCGCGTTGCGGATCAGGCTGCGAGATTTGGTGCTTGGTAGAAGAGCCTGCTGAAAGTGTTAGCTTTAGCCGTAAAATTATGGTGTCCCCTGGCGCAGTACGCAGAACCCCCGTACCTGCAAAATATACGTCAATAACCAAACAAATTGTCGCAGATCCGGGCGGAGTGCGCGAAATTCATGTGCCCGCGCAATACCGCAGTATTCAAGTGCAACACATCATTGACCCAGGCGGGTCGAGGCAAGTGAATGTGCCTGCAAAATACGGCACGGTAGACAAAAAATCTTTGATTGCAGGTGAGCGCTATGAATGGCGACGGGTGGTGTGCGACCCTGCCAAGGGAAGGGCGTCCAGCCATAGCCGCTCGACATCTCCATATTCATCCCATGTCACGGGAGGGCAGTACAGCAGCAGTTTGAACACGGGTGTGTCACATCATAATTCTGGTCATGTAAATAGTGGCGTACAAACCATATCGTCGCCACCGACAGGTACATATTATTACGGAACAAACAAGCCCGTACACCGCTCTGGCCATATCTCGACAGCCAAGAAGATCAACAATCTTTATCGCCGCCATTAAGCGGTTTGCCCTTTAAAAACGTGGCAATAAAAAAGGCCCGTCTTGAGCAATCAAGGCGGGCCTTTTGTTTGGGATGGATGCGCGATTAAGCTTTACGCTTCCCCGTCCACATTGTGCAGACCTTTAGCGTGTGCGCTTTCGTCGTGCTCTTGAATTTTACGTTCATCTTTCCCGCCGCGTGTCATGGAAACAACCACGCCAGAGAGCAGTAAGATGGCAATAAGGTTTGGCGCGGCCATTGCCGCATTGCCAATATCACCAAGCTTCCACACGGATTGTACAGTCAACATGGCGCCAGCAAATGTGAATATGCACCAGACAATACGGAACGGGAATACGGCCTTTTCGCCAAATAGATAAGAAATTGCCCGCTCGCCGTAATATGACCAACCGAGAATTGTCGTAAAGGCAAAGATCATCAGCGCAAAGGTAATGATAAGACCGCCGCCAGGAATACCCGCTGCAAATGCGGCAGAGGTAATGCGCGCGCCTTCAAGGTCTGATTGCCAAGCAAAATCGACCGCCTGTTGTACGCCGTTAATATCGGCTGTGAAATTACCTTTCACGGTTAAGATCACCAAAGCCGTCATAGTACAAATAACGATGGTATCGATAAATGTACCCAGCATAGCGATTGTGCCTTGCTGTACAGGGTCTTTGGTTTTGGCCGCGGCGTGAGCAATGGGTGCTGAGCCTTGACCCGCTTCGTTAGAGAACAATCCGCGAGCAATACCAGCGCGAATGGCCAACGCAACAACCGCGCCAGAGAAACCACCAACAGCCGCATTACCACTAAATGCGCCAGAGAAGATCAGCCCGAATGCGTCAGGAATACCAGATGCGTTCATCACCAAGACGATAAGAGCGGCGGCAATATAACTAAAGGCCATAAAGGGCACGAGTTTTGATGCAAATTTCCCAATGCTTTTAATGCCGCCAATAATGACGACAAATGCAAGCGCGGCGAGCACAAAGCCCGTGGCAATTGGCGGCGCGTTAAAGCTGGCATTGGCAACTTCGGCAATGCCGTTTGATTGTACCATATTGCCAGCGGTCACAGCAGACGCCATGGCGCCAACGGAGAAGATCACGGCGAGCCATTTCCATTTTGGCCCAAGACCGTTTTTGATATAATACATGGGGCCGCCCTTGAAATTGCCGTCTTCGTCAACTTCGCGGTAGCGCACGGCCAACATAGACTCGGCGTATTTTGTGGCCATGCCGACCAAGGCGGTCATCCACATCCAAAAAATCGCACCGGGACCACCAAGGGTGATAGCTGTAGCCACACCTGCAAGATTACCCGTGCCAACGGTGGACGACAGGGCTGTCATGAGGGCCGCGAAAGGCGTGATTTGTCCTTCGTCGCCTTTTTCAACCTTACGGCCTTTCCACAAAAGGGCAAAGGCGGCGGGAATTCTAAAGATCGGCATGAAGCGTAAAATAATGGTAAGGTACAGACCTGTACCCAGCAGGAGGATTGCCAGGATAGGCATATCGCCAAGCAAAGGAATCTTTAGTCCAAAAATAGAATTTAAAGATCCCCAAAAATATTCATCTGCGAGCATTGCGACAAATTTATTAAAATTTTCCACGAGATATTCCCCTTTATGTTTATTATTTTTTTTGCGACCATAAGGGGCTAGAGGCGACTTGCAAAGCGGAAAATGCTATTATTAAAGCTTTGCAGGCATTGCAGGCTTTTCAAGTGCCAAAAAGTGGGTTAGTTGGGGGTGAATAGCACTTTATTGACCCCATAAGAGAGTCCCATGTTTGAAACCCTCCTCCCTGCTGCGCCCGATGCCATTTTGCAAATGATTAAACTGGCGGCGGCTGACAGCAATGCTGATAAAATTGATCTTGGTGTTGGCATTTATCAAGACGAACACGGAGCAACGCCCGTGATGACATCAGTTAAAAAAGCGGAACGCCTATGGGCAGAGGAAGAAGACAGCAAAAAATATATCGGCATTTTGGGCAATCCAAGTTTTAACAATTTGATGAGCGCATTGCTATTTGGTGGGGACAGTCAGGCTATAACGTCTGGCAGGCTGGCACTGGCGCAATCGGCGGGTGGTAGCGGCGCTTTGCGCCTTGGTGCAGAAATTATCAAACTTGCTAATCCCAAAGCCCGCATATGGGTCAGCACACCCACATGGGCCAATCACACACCTTTGATCGGGGCGACTGGGATGCAAATTAAGCAATATCCGTATTATAGCCACGACACGCAAGGTGTTGCATTTGGCGCAATGTGCGAAACATTGCGAAACGACACCAAAGCAGGCGACGTGGTGTTGCTGCACGGATGTTGCCACAATCCGACGGGTGCAGACCTAACCCACGAGCAATGGAAAATCATTGCTGATATTGTGTTGGAAAAAGACCTTCTGCCATTTGTTGACATTGCTTACGCGGGGCTAGGCGATGGACTTGCAGAAGATATGTACGGGCTGCGCGTGTTGGCGGATAAATGCCCAGAGCTTATTTTGGCGGCCTCATGTTCCAAAAATTTTGGACTGTATAGAGAGCGCACAGGGCTTGTGGCTTGCCTTGCTAAAACCCCGCAGGCGGCAGATTTGTGCCGAGGGCAATTAAGCTTGACTATGCGCCAACTGATTTCCATGCCGCCAGACCACGGCGCGGCGTTAGTGGCTAAAATCCTCAGCACGCCAGAACTGCGAGCCGAATGGGAAGCGGAGCTTGAAACCATGCGCTTGCGGATGAGTGGTCTGCGGGCGGATTTAAGCGCGGCTCTTAATGTGCAAGGCCGCGAACAAATGGCGGCAGCTTTGGCGCGGCAAAAAGGCATGTTCTCGCTCTTGCCAGTGACACCTGAACAGGCAGAAATTTTACGCTCTGAACATTCTATCTATTTGCTCAATTCTGGTCGTATTAATATTGCAGGGGCGCGCACCGATACTATAGAGCGTCTGGCGGACTGTATTTTAAAAACCATTTAGATTTACGCGCCAGCCGCCTTCGTTTTATTTTTATATGTGCATATATCAACCAGCGTGCAGTTAAAACACATGGGCGTGCGGGCTTTGCAGGTATAGCGCCCATGCAAAATCAGCCAATGATGGGCGTGGGTCATAAATTCTGGCGGCGTAACTTTTAACAAATTGTGCTCAACCTGCAAAACATCCTTGCCGGGCGCCATGCCCGTACGGTTGGAGACACGAAAAATATGGGTATCGACCGCCATTGTCGGTTGGCCAAAAGCGGTGTTAAGCACCACATTGGCGGTCTTGCGGCCCACCCCCGCAAGGCTCTCCAAATCCGAGCGCGTGTCGGGCACGATGCCGCCGTAAACATCCACAAGTCTGCGCGCTGCCGCCATGACATTTTTGGCCTTGGTTTTATAAAGGCCGATGGTTTTGATATGGGCTATGAGTTTTTCCTCGCCGAGCAATAACATTTTTTCAGGGCTGTCGACTTTGGCAAATAAAGCCTTGGTTGCCTTGTTTACCCCCACATCTGTGGATTGCGCGGACAGAGCAACGGCGACAACAAGGGTGTAAGGGTTTGAATAATTCAGTTCGGTTTGTGGGTGCGGCTCTAGAGTTTGTAGGCGCGTGTAAAGCTCCGCGATTTTGGCGCGCGTTAATTTTGGGCGCGGTAGCTTCTTTGTGGCTTTTTTCATTTTTGCCGTCTGGCAATTTCGGTGAGCATTTGCTGTGCGAGTATTTGGGCAAAGTCTTTACTGCGGCCTTCAATAAACCTGCCTTTATTATCAAAAGCTGCCTGCGCCATGCCGACACCGAGTTGGCACGGTACAACATGTGCGCCCAATCTGTTGAGAATAAAATGCAATTGGCGCAACACCATAATGCCAGACAATGCACCGGGCGTGGCCGAGCCAATACCGTAAATGGGTGTGGTAAATTGTTCAAGGCCGATGCGGGTTGTCCAGTCGATGGTGTTTTTTAAAAGCGCGGGTAAGCAGCCATTATATTCTGGACTGGCGATAAATACACCGTCGCAGGATTTGAGCCTATTCACCAGGTTTTTGGCGGCTTTCGGAATGCCGTTTTCAAGCTCCCAATCGCCGTTATAAATAGGCATGTCGTATTTGGACAGATCAATTTTTATGGGCTTCGCCCCTGCGTCTCTCAACACATGATGCATGGCGGCAATCAGGTTCTTATTGATAGAACCATTGCGGGTACTGCCAGAAATCAGAGCGATTTTTGGGGCAGAAATAGATTTAGGCATAACATGTCCTTATTTATCAGAGCCGCACTATACGCAAAAAGTTGCACAAGGCAAGAAATGGGTGGTGTTGCCACGCAGACAGGCTAACATCTGTTCATGAACACCCAAAGCCCACAGAATGATTTTACAAAAACTGCCAAAGACTATGAGGTCATGGCCCGTGCTTTGGCTTATTTGGGCGACAATTGGCAAGAACAAGTCGATTATAAAGCAGCCGCCAAACATGTGGGATTAAGTGCGTCTCATTTCCACAAAATATTCACCCGCTGGGCAGGCGTGTCTCCCAAGCAATATGTGGGCGCGCTCACCCAGAATGCGGCGGCTGAAATTTTAGATATGGGCGGCACTGTTGAGGACGCGAGTTTTGAAGTTGGATTGTCTGCACCCTCGCGCCTGCATGATTTATTTATCCGCCATATTGCCTTGTCACCAGGCGAGGCCAAATCACGGGCGGCAAATGTGGAGATGGTATGGGGATGTGCGCCCTGCCCATTTGGTATTGCAATTGCATTGGTTTCCCAGCGCGGTTTATCCGCTTACGGATTTTGTCAGCGCGGCGGGGAAATGGCCGTTTTTGAAGATTTTGTCCGCCGCTATCCCAAGGCATTTTATGTGCGCAATGATAAAATTGTGGCTAGGATCACAACAAAAATATTTAACGGCGGTGTCGTGCCAATTTCTCTCTACGGCACACAGTTTCAATTACAAGTTTGGAAGGCACTCCTCGCCGTTAAATCAGGACATACCGTACGCTATATGGATATTGCCAAAAGCATTCAAAGACCAAAAGCGGTGCGGGCAGTTGGGGCGGCTATTGGCGCAAATCCAATCAGTTGGATATTGCCTTGTCACCGTATTTTAGGCGCAGACAAACGCCTCACGGGATATCATTGGGGGATTGAACGTAAACGCACAATGTTGGCCTATGAAAGCGCACACCGTTCTGGTATGGGAGTCGTGCAACCCAAATTTGTCATTCCAGCGAAAGCTGGAATCTGAAACTAGGCACATGTTGTTATGTGTCAGACCCCAGATCAAGTCAGGGGTGACATGTTGTTATTGGAATGTATCAAGAGGCGCGGAGCGTAAGCGACCGGGAATGTATCAAGAGGCGAGGAGCGTAGCCCAAATTTGTCATTCCAGCGAAAGCTGGAATCTGGTATCAAGTTGGCACTTAAGAATGTGTGTCGGATCCCAGATCAAGTCTGGGATGACATTTTATTTGATGGGAATGAACAAACAAGAGGCGCGGAGGGCGTAAGCGACAGGGAATGTATCAAGAGGCGCGAAAGGAGCGAAGTTCCGACAGGGAATGTATCAAGAGGCGTGGAGGGCGTAAGCCCGACAGGGAAACATAATGACTGTATTTTTTCGAGGAATTTCTTTTGTTTGGGCTTTGGCGGCTTTGGCTTGCCTCGTCGTTGTTTTGGGCTTGCGGGCATGGCTTGTGTATCGACGATTGCGCGCAGAGGCGGGCGCGGATTGGGATTACCGCGTATCTCAAAACATGCAAGATTTACGCCTGAGCAAAGACGGGTTTGTGCGGGCATATTACAAGGTCAATGCGCCGCGTGTGTCTCTCTATATGGCAGGGGGCGCGGCTTTGATATTGGCACTTACACCCATTGCCTTTGCGGTGATTAATTTTGGCTTGTGGGGTGTGTGGAAATTTAGCGGCGAGTCCCGTGTGTTCGAACCTGGATATTTGGTGTGGGAATTTTTCATTTTCTTTGCTCTGATTGCATTTTGGACATCAGTGTGCGCGTTTGTGGCGCGGCGATACCATGCCCGCGCTCCGGGTTTGATGCGCGATGAATTGACGCTTGAGCGGGCAAATTTCTCGCCTAAGCAAAGCCTGACAGTGGGGGCAAACCCTGTGCATATTCATGGGCATGGGGACGCCGCAACATATCACAAAATGTTTGCAGATATTTTAGGCCTCACGCATAGCCACGATAAAAACTGGAACAATACGGGACATATATGCGGGGCGTATACGGGCGGGGATAATATGAAAATATGTGTGCATAGCGCGACCAAGGGCGGGGCGTTTGATGAAAATACCCATCCATTTTTCTTCACCCAAAAACATGCTCGCGAAGATATAGAGACGGAGCATTATACCATTGTCATATTGATGCAAAATACATATAGCGCATTAGAAAAAATTAAAAAACTGGGTTTGCTGATGGATAAAACGACAGGCAATAAAAACAGTAAAATGTGTAGTTTTGCCCATGCTAATATTGAAGTGTTTTTATATGAGGACGTATAAATGAATTTTTTACATACTATGGTACGCATTACCGATGTTGACGTTAGCTTGCGGTTTTATTGCGCGGGGCTGGGCCTCAAGCAAATCCACAGGGTGGATAATGAGGGTGGGCGTTTTAGCCTCATTTTTTTGGCCAGCAAAAATGACATTGCTAGGGCAAAACTTACAGGCACAGAAAAAAGCTTTGTTACGGGCCTGCCCATGTTGGAACTGACATATAATTGGCCTCCAGAACAAGGCGAGGTTGAAACTTATGAGGGTGGGCGAAATTTCGGACATTTGGCTTACCAAACCGAAAATATTTACACACTCTGTCAACATTTGGCGGACATGGGTTACGACATTAACCGCCCGCCCCGCGACGGGCATATGGCATTTGTCCGCTCGCCCGACGGTATTTCAGTCGAGCTTTTACAAGCAGGCGAAAACCTCCCCCCGCAAGCCCCGTGGCAAGATATGGAAAATACGGGTGAGTGGTAGTCAATATGCACAAGATCCCAGATCAAGCCTAGGATGACAGCAAGTTCAAAATAAACAAGGCATGTAGGCGTCCCACATCAAGCGTTATAAATGTGCACGCTATAACCCCAACACATCTTTCATGGTGTAAAGCCCATTTGGTTTTGGAACTGCCCAAAGTGTGGCTGTCAGCGCGCCTGCGGCAAATACACTGCGACTCTGGGCTTTGTGGGACAGGGTGAGGGTTTCAAGTGGGCTAGCGAGCGAGACATGGTGTTCGCCAATAACGTCGCCTATGCGTTGAGCCGCGTGTTCAACAGCAATAGTTCCGCCGTTTTTTAAGGCCGCGCCTAGCATAAGGGCCGTGCCAGAGGGCGCGTCTTTTTTATGGTGGTGGTGAATGTCTAAGATACTGGCGTCCCAGTCAGGGCCGAGGGTTTTTGCGGCTTGCTCTGTGAGAGCTTCGAGCAAGCAAATGCCGATAGAGAAATTGCCAGATTTGACGAGGCTGATGGTTTTGGCCGACGTGGTTAAGGCGGCCTCTTCAACTTGTGAATATCCTGTCGTCCCCGTTACCAGTGTTTTGCAAGGCGTGTCGTGCATCATAAGGGCCGCGTCAATGGCGGATTTGGGGTGTGAAAAATCAATGAGCGCGTCACAGATTTGCAAGGCCGCGCGCACGTCTGTGCTCAAAATGGTTGTGCCGTAATCTGCGCCTATGTGCACTGAGCGAGGTGAGGTAAGGGCTGCGACAAGTTCGGCGTTGTCGTGCGCGGCAATTTCTTTTTGCAAAGCAAGGCCCATACGACCTTCTGCGCCTAAAATACCGATTTTTACGCGCTTGCTCATGCTTATTCCTTTGGGAGTGGTTAGGCTAATTGATAGCGGTGTTTTCGCCTTGTTGTGCTGCACGGCGCATCATTTCTTCGCGAAACATGCCTGCAAAGTCAGGCGGCTCTAACAAGATCGGTGGATAGCCACCATTTTGGGTCATTTCCGCCATAATTTGACGGGCGAATGGGAAGAGCAGACGCGGACATTCAATCATAATCATAGGCAGAGCTTGATCTTCGCCTACGCCGCTGATTTCAAATAGGCCTGCATATTCAATCTCACATAAAAATACGGGTTTGTTGTCGCGCTCGGCTTTGGCTGCTAACATGAGTACAACTTCGACCACATTATTTTCCAACATTTGGCGGCCAATTTCAATGCTAATATTAATCTCTGGCGCACCTTGGTCAGACCGTAGGCTGTCAGGCGCATTTGGGTTTTCAAAACTGGCGTCTTTCGTATATTGGGCGAGAATACGCAGCATTGGTTCTTGCGGAGTTGGTTGCGCATCTGGCGCAGGACTGGCCGTTTGCGGCGCTTTCGCTTTTTTTGCGGGTGCTTTTTTAGGCTTTGCCGCTTTTTTTGCTGTAGGTTTTGTGTCTTTGGCCATAACTGCCTCTTGGTTTTGTGAAAATAATGTTTTAGTGAAATGCGTATCTATGTTAGTATTGAATATGGCGGTATATGTGCTGTAATTCAAGTCTTGTCCATTTAATTTTATACAAAATACCTATGTGAAAGCGGCTTTATGCAAGAATTAATATTATATGTGGTTTTGGCCTTGATTGTTGGCGCAATGCTGTTTTCAGTTTTGGGTAAAAATTTAGGCTCTGGCCCAGACGAACTTGCGGAGGCAAATGTCGACGGTGATAAATTTAAAGGTGCGCAACCCACATTATTATCTCAAGCACAAACATTTGAAGGCCCCGGCGCCAAAGGCTTGCAAGCAATATTTGACGCTGACCCGAACTTTAATGTGGCGCAGTTTCTGGACGGTGCAAAAACCGCATATGGTATGATATTGGAAGCCTTTGCTGACGGAGATAAAGATACACTTGAGGGGCTACTCAATAAAGATGTGCGCGGCACATATTTTGCCGCCATTGATGACCGCGTGAAAAAGGAGTTGAGCCAAACAACAGACCTAGCGCGGCTTATCAGCGCGGCCATAATTAGCGCGTCCCGTAGCGGTAAAACGGGTAGGATTGGTGTGGCCTACCATGCAGAACTGGCAACGGCATTGCTCGATGGTTCTGGCGAAATCATCAGCGGTGATTTGGATGTGTTGTCGCGGGTCAAAGAAGTGTGGCGTTATGAGCGTAAACTCGGCGCTAAAAACCCCAATTGGGTGCTATGTTCCGTAGAGCCCCATGACACAATAGAGGGCGACGAAGACGGGCCAGACCATTCACCTGATACTGTGTAAACCTATGCGCCGCCGACATTTGTTTTTATTGTGGATGACGGTCTATATGGCAGGGTGCGCCACAAGCCCAAAACCGCAAACACCTGTACCGAGCAAGCCCGTAACTGAAATTGCAAAATCGCCCGAATTGCCACCCACGATTAACCGTTCACTGGAAACGCCACCACAAGAAAAACAACCGCAAGAAAAACCACACGAACAGATACCAAAACCTTTGCCCCGTCCCGCTACCTCGCCAATACGCGAGGCGCAGACCATCCATGTGAGCGGGTTTGAAGCTTTAAAATTCTGGCAATCTGCAAACCCAGTGGCTGCATTTAGCGCGTTTCAAAAAACCTGCGCGCTGTGGGCGCGTCGTAAGGAAGCGGCATGGCTCAATGAAAAACGACCGCAATTTGGCCGCGTAAAAGATTATTTGCCTGCGTGCAATCAGGCGAAATCTATGGGCGAACAGAATATAGACCGTGTAAATACGGTTCAGTTTTTTCAAAATTATTTTGAGCCTTTAACCGCCGAATACGCAACACAGCCTCAACATGCAGACCTGTTAACGGGATATTACGCTCCGCAAATTGAGGTGCGTGAAAACTCAAACGCTGTGTTTAGCGCGCCGATATTGGCGCGCCCTACCACTTTGGATATTCAAAACCTGCCGCGCAAAGCCTTGGGCGCAACCTCGTCCCAAGTGCTCGCATATGGTCGACCTGCGGATGTATTTTTTATGCAAATCCAAGGGTCGGGTAATATTGCCTTTCCAGACGGTCGCACCTACCGCGCCGCTTTTGACGGACATAACAATAAAAAATACCGCTCCATTGGCGCGGTGTTAATCAGGCGCGGCGAGATGACGCGAGAACAGGCCAGCAAGCAAGCCATAGAAAACTGGATGCAAAATGCTGGCCCGAAAGCGGCCCAAGATTTGATGAACGAAAACCCGCGCTACATATTTTTCAAACAAGAAGCGTTAACAGACAAGCTTGATAACAAGAAGGGGCCAACGGGCGCGGGCGGTGTGCCGCTAACGGCCATGGGGTCTCTCGCCGTTGATCCGCGTTTTATACCCTACGGTACATTGATTTGGCTTGAGGTGAATTTGCCACAAAACGGGGGTGATTTTACGGGCGCGGCGTCTGGTCTTTTGGTTGTGGCGCAAGATACGGGCAGTGCCATAAATGGTGCGCGGCGCGGAGATTTGTATTTCGGCGAAGGCAATGTGGCTGGCGGGAAAGCTGGCGTTATGAAGCACAAAGCCCAGTGGACCATATTACTGCCAACAGCTCTCGCATTTCGTGCCAAACGCGCACGGCTTCGTTCGTAAGCCGTGGCCAAGTTCACACATAAATTTGGCCAATTGCGCGGCACACCCAAGAGGCCGCTGGTAAAAGAGGACGAAACCATCTGGCAAAGAGTGGCTCGTACCGTGCGCCCCCTGGCGCCCCATTCATCTGCGCCAAGCCCCAAGAATACGCCACAAAACGCCCAAATCTATGTGCATTTACCGCCAGTCCCTGGGCCAATTTTGCACCACAGCGCCAGCGATATACAAATCCGCAAAGGCAATAAAATTCGCAAAGGTAAAATCACCATCGACAGTAAAATCGACCTGCACGATTTTACCAGAGATCAAGCCTTCCCTGTTTTGGTGCGTAAAATTACCCGTGCACATGCATCCCGCGCTCGTATTGTGTTGGTGGTGACGGGCAAGGGGCCAAACCTTGAAGGGGTCTTGCGCCAAAGCCTCCCTGCTTGGCTTGGCCACGACCAAATACGCCCGTTAATTGCCGGTTATGCCCAAGCCCATATTCGCCACGGCGGGGCGGGGGCTTTTTATGTATTTTTAAAAGCCAATATAGGTTAAGATAAGGGCATGAAAAAACTTGACCGCCTTGACATTGCTTTGTTGGATGCTTTGCAAAATGATGCATCTGAAAGCCTGTCGGCCATATCCCAGCGCATTGGCCTCTCACAAAATGCCGCTTGGCGACGGGTGAAAGCTATGGAAGACGCAGGGGTTATCGAGGCCCGCACCGTGCGCCTTAACCCCGACATGCTGGGTTTGAAATTAACGGTATTTGTGGCGATTAAAACCAATCAACACACCCAAGACTGGCTCAAAACATTTGCCGCAGGTGTCGCCCTGCTGCCCGAAGTGGTCGGGTTTTACCGCATGAGCGGCGAGGTGGATTATTTGCTTAAAATTCTCGTCGCAGATATGGCAGACTATGACCGCGTCTACAAAAACCTCATCGCCATCGCGCCCTTGGCCGACGTATCCTCATCCTTCGCCATGGAACGCCTCAAAGATACAGGAAACCTACCATTGCCAAAGGATAGGTTTTAATAGTTAAACCCTTTAATAATTAAATCCGCTGTCTTTGGCTTGCTTGCGGACGGCGTTTACCATGACATTGTCTAAGGTTTGTGCGCTAGCCATGTCTTTGCGTTTTTTTGCTACGAATTGTTTTTGTTGTTTGGAGAGTGCGGCGATTTGGGTTTGGATTTCTGTTCGCTGTTTTTGTTTTGTCTCGATAAAGGTTTTGCGCTCTGCTTTGGTTTTGCCCTGTAGTTCTTTGGGCAGTTGATTTTCTTCAAGTTCTAAGATTTGACTTTTGTCTTTTTTATAGGCATCGACAATATCCCATGCTTCATTTGAATAGGCGGCGGACGCTTTGGACTTGGAGCGTTGCAAAGCACTTTTCACGCTCATGCCTGCCGCGTTTTCGTCTTGCATGGATTGGCGGGTTTTAAGTTCCGCCCCGCGCGCGCCGTAGCCATAATATGTGTCGTTGAGTTTTTTGTTGAGCCTTACAATATCGTCGTCATAGGGCGAGGGAATATGCACATATTTTTCGTCTTGGTTGATGGTCATATAAATGCCGCCCGCACAATCGGCCCCGTCTTTCCATTTGGTGTTAATCCCCGTCTGGGCATTACCGCAATAAATGGTGTCAATAATGACCCCGCCTCGGCGGGCCCGCCCACATGCGTCTTCATAGCTAACACTGCCTTGGGTAAAGGGTTCATTGCCCGCAATAATGATGAGCTTCATATCATCGCTACTATTGCTCCACTCAAGTTCATCTAGCGAAGTCATTATTACCTGCCCCGCATATTCCTGTCCGCCATTGGTAGACAGGGCGAACAGTTTTTCAGACACGGCGTCGAGGTCGGTTGTTAGGCTTAAGACTTGTCTGACATAGCCTTTGGAGACAGAAATATTGCTATTGCCGTATTCATAAAGGGCCAGTTCAATGACGGGGGCATGACCAAATTTTTTGCCCTCAGACAGTTCGTTGACCAATGTCCAAAGTTGGGATTTGGCTTGGGAAATCAGCCCGTCCATAGAGTTTGACGTATCAAGCAAAAGCGCGATTTGAATGTGGGCTTGGTAAGGGGCGACGCTGTGCGTGGGCGCGTATTTTGGGGTTTGTGTTGACGCGGTGATGGGCAGAGCGACTGCTCCGCAGACAAATATACTTGCAGATAAAAGATGAGAAAGTTTCATAATGGCCTCTTATATTGTTATAATATATCAAGACTATCATGCTTAATATGGCCAAATTGTGACAGCAAGGTTACAATGAGGACAGGTGGTGCAGACAGGTGATGTAATTGTATATCCAGACCCCAGATCAAGTCAGGGGTGACAGGGATTTTAGGTATGAATATAATATAGTATCGTCATTCCAGCGCAGGCTGGAATCTGGTGTCAGGCTAAAAATTAGCAGAACATTTAAGCTCCAGCATAAACTTGGGGCGGTACATATAGTGGCAGTTTAAATTTCTTGGCGCGCAATGCGGCGTGCAAAGCAAGTTGAATATCAGAGCTATGTCCGCGTACATCATCTGCGCTAATCCAACCACGCGCTTGTAGAGTTACACTTTGGGCTGTGGTTGTGGTGAGGGCAACGGAGGCCGCATCTTTTTTGATAATATGTGGAGATTTTAGCAGTGTGGTTTTTAAAACACTCAACGCTTTATCCAAATCATTATCACGGGATAGCTCGATATTGATATCAATGCGCCGTTCGGACGCCCTTGAATAATTACTGACACGCCCAGACCAAATTTGAGCATTGGGGATGGTCATGAGTACGCCATTTGAGGTTTTTAATTGGGTGGTAAACAGGCCGATTTCGAGCACACTGCCGCCAAAACTTGGTGTCTCTATATATTCGCCAACTTTAAGGATACGCAGGACAATCAACATAATGCCTGCCGCAATATTGGCCAATGTTCCTTGTATAGCCATAGCGATGGCAAGACCCGCTGCGCCGAGTACGGCCAGTAATGACGCCGCCTGAATACCAGCCGTTTGCAGGGCGGCATAGAGAGTTGCAAACATAATGGTATATTTAACAAAGCTGGCCAGTAGTGGCCGCAAAGTATCGTTAAGTTGCAAGCCCTTGTCATTGCCAAGCCGTTTGTGGACGGTGCGCTTGGCCCAATTTGCAACGACCCAGCCCAGTAATAAAATGCCAACTGCTTTTAAAACATTGAGCCCAACAGCCAAAATACTGGCCCATTGTGCGTCACTAAAAAAGTTTGATATTTCGTCCATGTGTCTCTACCTCTTTCGTTTGGCCGCATATGAAGATAAGCTGAGGAGCAACCTTCCCAGCAATGCTTCGGCGGGCATGCCTGTTGATTTCATTTGCTTTTCGGCGTCGAGTGCCGAGCCGATAGCGCGGGCAAGTGCTGTCGCTGACCATATACGCAGCTGGCTAGCGAAGGTTGATTTTTGCATCATAAATACGGGTGGGCGTAATGACCGCATGGCGTCTTCAGAGCTGTGCCCACTGGCCATAAGGCTTGCAGCTTGGTGCAGGCGAACAAGGTGGCGCTGCAAGGCACTCATCACTGCGTGGGCACTTATTTTACCCTCTAGTGCCCGTTGATAGGCTGTGTCAGCAGCCAGTGGGTTTCCGCTTAACGCTTCAAAAACAATGTCGTCTAGCCCTGCGCTGCCTGCACCTGCGGCCAAAATCTTGACATCTGCCAAAGTTAATACGGCGTCTTTCTCTTTGCCGTACCCTTTATATAAGGCCAGTTTTTCAATTTCACTGCGCGCAAGTCTGCGGTCGCCTTCAAGCAGTGGCAGGAGTGCATCGAGTGCGCCCTGCTCAATTTTAATGTCGAGGTTTGAGAATTCAGTTTTCACCAATTTGGCTAAACTTGCCTGTGTATCGGCGTAACAGGGGATGGCGGTAAAATGTTTGGCGCCTTCGAAGCATTTGCGCACGGCAGAGCGCGGACTTAAGTCGCCAGCTTCAATGATTAATTTGGCTGCGCATGTATGGGGGGCGGTGTCTAAGGCCTTGATGGTTTTGGCAATGGCGGCTCCACTGCGTTCATGGGACAGCCGCAAACGAATAAGGCGGGTATCGCCCAGTAAGGACAGGGCCGACATTTCATCAGCAAGCTTTGCAGGGTCATTGGCCAGATCATCGGCAGAAAGCGCGGTCACACTAAAGGGATCATTGGGATCGCTAGCCCATTTTTTTGCGACCATGTGCGCCCGCTCTGAACATAACCCTTGGTCGGGGCCAAAGAACAATACCCCAAGGCTGTCTGCGGGCGGGGTCTTGATATAATTATCTGCTCGTGGGCCGTTAAGTTTCACAATCTATTTAGCGGTCTTGGCCAGATTGATAACGACTAAGGCGTACCAAAATACGGTCAGCCGTTTCTTTGGCGACTTGCTCGGTTGCGTTATTTTCGGCGGCAATTGTGCCGTACGGGTCGCGGGGAGCGGCAAAGGTAGAAATGGAACGTACATTATCATTAAAGAGGACTTTACCCGTTTTAATATCCAGAAGTTCAATATTTGCATACATGGTCAAATCATACCGCGAGGCCACATCATCCCCACCAATACCAAGGCCGCCGCGCGAAATTGAGGGCGTAATGCGTAGGCTATAGCGAGGGTTGTGGGTGTTGCCGATACGGTCGCGCAGGGATTGTTTAAGTAAAAATCCGACTTTGTCTTCGGCAATGCTATCTGCGCCCACCTTATTGCTAGTGAGCATGACAACAGAAATATCATTATAGTGCACGCCTGAAGTGCCGAGGCCCGTAGGCGCATGCATGGGGGTAAAACCGCAGGCTGAAAAAAACAGGCAAGCCGTAACCAGAATGCTGGTGCTGATAATCTTCACAAAAACCTCCTGTTTCTAATTGGCCACTATATTGATAATTCGGCCCGGGACAATGATGATTTTGCGAATGGTTTTACCGTCCGTGTGATTTTGCACATTGGGTAGGGACAAGGCCAAGGTTTCAAGTTCGTTCTTTGGCATGTCTTTGGCCACGCTAATTTCGTCGCGTTTTTTACCGTTAACTTGCACAGGTAAAGTCACGGTGTTGTCAATGAGCAGGCTCGCGTCCGCTTTGGGCCACGGAGCGTCGCAGACAAAACCCTTACCGCCCAAATGGGCCCAGCATTCCTCCGCCAGATGGGGCATGAAAGGTGCGATCACCCGAATGAGAATGCCAAGACCTTCAGCCTTAGCCGCGTCATTATCCTTATATTTTTTAAGGGCATTGGTCAGTTCATAAATTTGTGCCACGGACGTGTTAAAGCGAAATTCGTCAATGCCTTCGGTAATTTTAGCGAGGGCTTTATGGGCGAATTTACGTAGGTCTCGTGCGCCCCCACCCGATGTTTTAGGAACACTGAGTAAATCAGTATTTTTGACACTGCTTTCTGCCACGGTAGCCCAAACCTTGTTGGCAAATCGCCACGCACCAATGGCCCCGCTTTCCGTCCACTCCACATCACGTTCGGGTGGGCTATCAGACAGCACAAACCAACGGGCAACATCCGCGCCGTAACCTTCGATAATGTCAGCAGGGTCAACCACATTTTTCTTGGACTTGGACATTTTTTCAATGGCGCCCTTTATAATTTTTTTGCCCGTGCCAAGCTCAAACAATGCGCCGTCTTTTTCGTCAACACTGGCGGGGAGTACCCACGCCCCGTCCTCGGTTTTAAAACTGGCATGGGTAACCATGCCTTGGGTAAATAGTCCACCGAACGGCTCCCCGCTTGGCAAATCCAAAAGCCCACAATCACGCAAGCCCCGCGTGAAGAACCGCGCATAGAGAAGATGCAAAACCGCATGTTCAACCCCGCCAATATATTGGTCAACGGGCAGCCACGCGCTCGCCGCTTTATTATCAAATGGTTTGTCGTCCGTATTGCCACCTGCAAAGCGAGCGAAATACCAACTGGAGTCTGCGAACGTATCCAGCGTATCGGTTTCGCGGCGGGCGGGCTTGGCACAAGTCGGACAGTTTACATTTTTCCATGTGGGGTGACGGTCAAGCGGGTTGCCGGGTGTATCGAATTTCACATCGTCTGGCAGTTCAACTGGCAATTCGACGCTCGGCACAGGAACCGCACCGCAGGTCTCACAATAAATAATCGGGATGGGACAGCCCCAATAGCGTTGCCGCGACACACCCCAATCGCGAAGGCGATACGTGATTTGTTTAGAGCCTGCGCCTAAGTCTTCAAGCTTAGCAATGGCGGTTTTAATCCCGTCTTTGATATTCAGCCCGTCTAGGAATTTTGAATTAAATAATGTACCGCCGTCCGTATAGGCTTCGTTTTCGATTGCGAAAGTGCTCGCATCTTCGCCCTTAGGCAAAACCACGGGCGGGACGGACAGCTTGTATTTACGAGCAAAATCAAGGTCGCGCTGGTCATGAGCAGGGCAGCCAAACACTGCCCCCGTACCGTACCCCATCAACACGAAATTTGCTGCGTAAACAGGTAAAGTTATACTTTCGTCAAAAGGATGTTTTACCCGCAGCCCCGTGTCCACACCCAGTTTTTCTGCCTTCTCAATCGCCTCTGCCGTATTGCCAATGGCTTCGCATTTTTTGGCCAAATTTTGTAGGGTGGTGTTGTCTGGCGTTAAGGATTTAATCAAAGGATGGTCATAGGCCAGAGCCACAAAACTAGCACCAAACAGTGTATCTGGCCTTGTCGTGTAAACCTCTATGCCGTCAAAACCATTGGGGGGGTTTTTATCAAATACAAATTTAAACTGCGCGCCCTGACTACGCCCAATCCAGTTTCTTTGCATGGTGCGGACTTTTTCGGGCCAGCGTTTTAGCTCGTCGAGCGCAGTGTGTAATTCGTCGGCGTAATGGGTGATTTTAAAAAACCATTGGTCAAGCTCGCGGGTTTCAACCTCGGCCCCGCTGCGCCAGCCCTTGCCGTCAATCACTTGCTCATTGGCAAGCACGGTATTGTCAACCGGATCCCAATTGACCTTGGCGGTTTTTTTGTAAACAAGCCCCTTGTCCATAAAAGCGAGAAATACTGCTTGTTGTTGTTTGTAGTAACTGACGTCACATGTGGCAAATTCACGGCTCCAATCCAGCGCAAAGCCGAGCCGTTTAAGAGGCGTTCGCATGGCGTCGATATTTTTATATGTCCAGCCTTTTGGATGGACGGATTTTTCGATAGCCGCGTTTTCGGCGGGCATGCCAAAGGCGTCCCAGCCCATAGGATGCAATACATTAAATCCGCAGGCGCGTTTATAGCGCGCAATCACATCGCCCATGGCGTAATTACGCACATGGCCCATATGGATATTGCCGCTAGGATAAGGGAACATTTCTAGGGCGTAGTATTTTGGCTTGTCCGCACTGTCATCCGCCCGAAAGCTATCCGCCGCCTCCCACGCGGCCTGCCATTTGGGTTCGACGTCTGCCGCGTTATATCTGGACATGTGTCTCTCTTTTACGAGTGAGTTAACTTACCCAGCCGTGGCAATATACAGTTCGCGGGCGCGGGTGAGGATTGAGTTTTCAATGGTGCGAGCAGTATCAGCGTCGGTCGATGCATCACTCCAGCCCCCAGCGCCACGGACTTGTTTAAAGATAGACACTTTCAGCGCGTCTGCTCGCAAATTAGTATCCAAAATATAGACATTGGCTTTAAACCGCTCATCAGGCGCTTGCGGGCTGGCATACCAATCTGTTGTAATCACGCCACCAAATGGGTCAACATCGGCCATTGGCATAAAATTAAGTGTTTCGAGCGATGCGCGCCATAAAAACTCATTGACACCCATGCGCGGGCGCACGGATTTTGTATTGATACGTGTGCCGCTTGTTGAGGTCGCGCCTTTGGATTTTGCGAATGGTGTGTATTTACGAACAGTATTGCAGCCAGACAAGCCAAAGAGCAGGCAGGCGCCAAGGCCAGTTGTTAAAATCGTTTTTGTCAAACCTGATGACATATGCATTCTCCGTTGTGGGGCAAAAGCTTTGCCAGCGGGTAATTTTCAAATCCTAAGACCGTTCTATACCATAGCCTTCGTAGACTTCTAGTGTTTCATGCACGAATTTTTGCGCTAAACACGGGCAAATGGGTGTGTAAACTATAAATTTTGGTAAGGCAGTGCCAAAATCTATGGATTTGCCCATAATTAGGGGCACGTTTCCATTTTGTTAACACTTTATTAGGTCTGAATGCAGATACAGGACATATTTAGATTTTCTTAAGGAATAGGTATGGTCAAGGTAAAAACAATCGCGGCAGTTTCCGTAGGTTTTGGTCTTGTGGTCACATCGATTGCAGCCGTAGCAGGCCCAAATTCAAAATCACCCTTTGCATCAAATAAGAAAAAAGCCTGGGAGACAAATGTCGGTACGAACCCTGCTCCTGCCCCACACATGCAAATGCCCAGTCATCAAACTCCCAATTATCAGCCTCAGCAAAGCGGGGCGAGTTATCAATCCCCGTCGGCAAATTACAGGCAGCCACGACCACAAGTGCAAACACAAAGACAGGCACAGCCAAATGGTTATTATCCAGGCAAGCAACCTGCCAATGCTGTGCCTGCGTGGGCACAGACATCTGGCCAAGCCCCTATAGCCAATCAAGCTCCTTTCGCCAGTCAATCAATGAATGCACCCACCCAATATCCGCAAAATTATAGAAGCCAAATAGCGGGGCAGCAAAATTATCAACCTGCGGGGACGCAAAATTATCAACCTGCGGGGACGCAAAATTATCAACCTGCGGGGACGCAAAATTATCAACCTGCGGGGACGCAAAATTATCAAGGACAAAATGTGCAATTGCGGGGGGCTTCCAAACCTTCATTTGCGCAACGGTTTGGCTTTGGCAATATTCAGACGGAACTCAGCGGTCATGCCAAAATCGGTGTTGCCCTTGCTGACCGCCCAGGCCAGGACGCAAGCTTTGAAAGCGCGGCTGATTTTGATGTACGCGGAGAGGTTAACGCCATAACGGACGGTGGATTGGAATACGGGGCGGGCCTGCGTGTGCGCGCCCAACGCGATAGATATAGGCGCGGGTTTGGTGGACGTGTTGGCGATTGTCCTGCAACAAACCCAGCCTGTGCCAGTGTTCTCGTGGGCGCGAATACACGTAATGTGAAAGGCCATACAGGTCAGTTTTTCACGGGCGGGCCAGCCGATATTAAAGAAACAGAGATTGCACTGGAAGGCGCATATTTATTTTTACGCTCGTCCTATGGGGACTTTGTTTTGGGCCGCGACGACGGGGCTGCTTATTTATTCTCCCTCGGCGCGCCGAGTGTGGCCATGGTGGGCGCGTCTAACTCCCGCGTTGATTATACGGGGCTTGATAGTGTGAAGACCTATAACAACGCATCAGGCTTTGCCGAGAAAATCAGCTATACCAGTCCGCGCCTCTTGGGTGACACTGTCGGCGTCGGCGTGCAATTTGGACTTTCCTATGCGCCGAGCGCCAAGGCGTGCGGTGTTGATTATTGCGTACGGGAAAATGGCGCGGGTGCAGGCGACATCTTTGCGCCCGAGATTAAAAATGTCATTGAAGCAGGCTTGTCCCTTGACCGTAAATTTAGCAACGGCGTTGCTGTTGAGCTAACGGGAACATATGCCCACGGGTCAGAAAAAACGGGCAATGCAGTGTTTTCCAACCTGTCCACATGGGGCGCAGGGCTAGAGCTTAAATACGCAGATTTAACATTGGGCACGTCTTACCTAAAATCCAACAACGGCTTTGCCACAAACGGCGATTACACGGCATACGATATTGGCGTGCAGTGGAAGCCTTCAAATTGGGGATTTAGCGCGTCATATGGCCACGCCACAGATAATGTCGCCCGCCTAAGTTCCAACCAAGGCGTACTGGCCGCCAGCTACGACTTTGGCACATTCACCCTGGGCTCTGGCGTGCAATACATAAAACGCAAAACCCCTCTTGATACAATTGCAGGTGTCGTACGACGAAACGAAGACGCAGTCGCCTTGTTTATTGAAGCTGGCATAAAGTTTTAAGCCGCACCCAAAAACACAACAACTAAATTTAGCCTGCTATGGGGGCGATTGTGTTGAAAAACACCGTTGTTGAGTGGCCTTTAGTCGGGGTTTAATTTTAGGCATACTGCCCCGATGTCTATGCGGGGCTTGGTTTTAGGCTCTGTATGTGGAGTTTTGCCATCTTGCGCAGGTTCTGGGCGGTTGCGGCAAGGAGGAACTCGTCATTGGCTCCGGTGGGGCCGCGTAGTCGCAATCGGTCGAGTTTGAGAATACTTTTGAGATGAGCGAACAGCATCTCGACTTTTTTGCGTTCATCTCTGGAGACTTGGTATTCATCGGTTAGCGCGATAGCGCGAGCACGGTCACGAGCCGCTTCATAAATAGAGCGCGGCACTTTTCGCAGGGGCTCTTTCGGGCAACATATGGGCTTGAGGACGCACCCGCTACAGTCAGATGTTTTGGCTCTGTAACGATAGGTGTTATCTTTGGGCGGCTTGGCTTTGGCCGCTCGTCCTTTTGTGCGGAAACGTTTGAGGCGTTTGCCGCCAGGGCATGTATAGTGGTCTTGCTCGGCGTCATAAATAAAATCATCTCTGGAGAAGCTGCCGTCTTTACGTTTGGACTTATCAAATACCGGAATGTGTGGTTCGATACCTTTCTCCTCCACCAGCCAGTTGAGCATGGCAGCCGTGCCGTAGGCCGTATCACCCGATAGACGCTTGGGCACAATCCCGTAAGTCTTCTCTACGCGGTCTATCATTGTGCGCGTAACGGTGACCTCTGCGGGGCGAAGTGCTGTCGAGCCTTCAACATCCACGATAACCGCGTTCTCGCAATCTATCAGATAGTTAGTAGAATAGGAATAATATGCGCGGCCAGAACGGAATGTTCGTGTCCACCGAGAGGCTGGATCAACGGGTGACAAAAATTTTGGTGCTGTAGGCGTGGTTCCGCCAAAGGCGGCATCGTCAAGCGTTTCAATATATTCTTTCACTGCGCGGCGGTGCATCACATCTTCTGGCAAGCCTTTTGAGCCCTTATCGCCTTTAGCCCGATTGGCATTGGCTTCTATCGTGCTGGCATCAACAGCAAAAGCCTCGCCGCCAACCAGACCTTCGGCGATACATCTGTGAACCGTGGCCTCAAATACATGCCGCAATAAATTGCTGTCACGGAAACGGCCATGCCTATTTTTGGAAAAGGTTGAATGGTCGGGAACCTCGCTTTCAAGTCCCAATTTGCAAAACCAACGGTAAGCTAGATTAAGATGTACTTCCTCGCAAAGTCGTCGCTCGGAACGAATACCAAAGCAATAGCCGACAATCAGCATTCTAATCATAAGCTCTGGATCAATGGATGGGCGGCCCGTGCTGCTGTAAGAAGACCGTAAATGATCGCGCACAAATCCGAGGTCAACAAACATATCAATCGACCGCAACAAATGATCGTCTGGCACATGGCTCTCAAGATTAAACTGATAAAACAAGCTATCCTGACTTTCCTGCCGTGCGCCCATCATAACCCAATCTCCGCTTTAACTAAGCCGATTGAATCAGAAGACGAAAACGATTGCAAGCAAGAGTTTTTCAACACAATCGGGGCAGAAGGAGACGTTAGGCTCTGTTTAAATTTTGTTTTCAAACTAACCGTGGGCGGTAATTTTATTGCTGACATACTGCTGTCAGTATGAATATGTTAGATGAATGAGACATCTTGTTTATTTCACCTAAAAGGCATTCGGATGGCAAAAATTGACTTTAAGAAAAGAGATAAGTCTTTTTATGGCGGTAAGGCTGGCCGCTTTGATACCTTGGATATTCCACCAACTTCTTATTTAATGATTGATGGTTCGGGAAATCCAAATACTTGCAAAGATTATGGGCAAGCTATCACGGCTCTTTATGGGTTAAGTTACGGACTTAAATTTTATAGTAAAACAGAATTGGGCAAAGACTATGTCGTCCTACCACTGGAGGGTCTTTGGTGGGCTAATGATATGGACGCATTTGTAGTTAGAGATAAAGACAAATGGCTATGGACTATGATGATAAGGCAGCCGGATTGGATCACCCAAGCTTTGTTAGATGAGATTCGCATAACGGCTATTTCAAAAAATTCTAAAAAGAAAGAGCCGCCAACTAATACAGCCACTATTGAAAAAGTAAGGTTAGAGACTTTAAATGAAGGATTGAGTGTTCAAACTTTGCACATAGGGCCCTATGACAATGAAGGGAAAATTTTGCACGCTATGCATTCTGAGTTTATTCCCAAAAATAATATGCGAATGACAGGGAAACACCACGAAATTTATCTGAGTGACCCGAGAAGAGTTCGTCCCGAAAAACTAAAAACCATTCTTAGGCAGCCAGTAATGTTACAAAATAGAAAAGCTTAGTATTTTCAATTACAGCAGATATACTAAAGTCTTCTTTGGAGGAAACCTTGCCTTAGCTATTATTGCGCCTCGCGTTTAAATGTAAGGTGAGCATGAACTGTTCTACAAAGTTTTCCCGCCGGGTAATTTGGCGTCTGGTGGGCGGTGGTATAGGGGGTTTGCGGGATGGGTTTTGCTGTTTAAATCCATGCCTAGCCACGCTAGAATTTCTGGGCTTACATATGTTGAACCATTTGCCCAGCCGCCTGTTTTTGGTATGGATTTAAAAACGGTTTTGGCTGTGTCGTAGTCTAGTAATGCGGGGGCGTCTTCGGCCATGCCGTTCCGCCAATTTTGGTAAAAGATTTGGCCGCGCTTTACGTCGGCGGCAGAAATTACCGATTGCGTGCCTTCGGGGTCATAGGTTTTGGCCCACACTTCCAAAGCAGACATCCCGACCACAGGAATTTTGTGTGGCAAGGCAAGTCCTTTGGCAAAGGATAGCCCTATGCGCAAACCCGTAAAACTTCCTGGCCCAACACAGACGGCAATTTTACCGATTTGGTTGGCGGATATATTGGCACGGGAAAACAAATTTTGTACCATTGGCCCCAAAATTTCTCCGTGGCCTATACGCTTTTGACCTGTGCCAATGCACTGCGAAGCACGGGCCAATACTTGGCCCTCATCAACAAGGGCCGCGCTGCAATATTGGCCAGTGGTATCAATGCCAAGGCAAATCAATTAGACGGCCTGTTCAACACGGGTAACTTCGGGCACATAATGTTTTAGGAGATTTTCTATGCCAGATTTTAAGGTCAGGGTTGAGGACGGACAGCCCGCACACGCGCCTTTCATTTGCAGATAGACGGAGCCGTCACTGACATCAAAGCGCCGAAACACAATATCACCGCCGTCTTGGGCCACGGCGGGGCGGATGCGGGTATTGATAAGTTCTTTAATCTGTTCAACGATTTCTAAGGTGTCGCCAACGTATACTTCCTCTTGCGCGTCGTCCATAGACGCGGCTTGGGCAATCACGTCGCCGCCAGCCACATAAAAATCCATAATCGCGCCAAGTACCGCAGGTTTGAGGCGTGGCCACTTTGCATCTTCACTACGGCTCACCGAGATAAAATCACTACCAAAAAATACGCTGTCAATACCCGGTATGGAAAACAACATTTCAGCCAGAGGCGCGCCGTTTACATCATCGCCTTTTTCAAATTCCAGTGGCGGCAGGCCAGCCTGCATGACTTCACGTCCGGGTAGGAATTTCAAAGTGGCTGGGTTAGGTGTATCTTCGGTTTGAATGAACATGTTTCTTCCTTAAAATAGAGCCGTATTATACAGCTCGTGTTCGCCCCGTCTAGGTGGGAGGTGTCAAAGAGATTTGCAAGACATAAAAAACAGGTTATGCAAAGACATGGTTCGTTACACGCTATTTTTTTTGTTCGTTGGAATATTCTTAAACGCGTGTGCCCATGTGGAAACGCGCCTGCCCGTACCCACAGCCGCGCATTTGGCACGCGAAACAGCTAGCCAAGAGCGGCAAGCCTTTGCGCGTTACGAAAAGCAACTTGAGAGGCTTGACCGTATCAGCGCAAAAATATTACAGGCCAATGCAGATATTTGTGCAAAGACACAGCAAGATTTTGGCGTGCGCACACATGTTTTAAAATCTTATCCAAAGCACTTACGAGCCGCCGCAGGGCGGCAATTGGGTGCAGGGAAAACCCCGTCCGTGCTGATGGCGCGGGGCGACGCGGGCGTAATGAAATCTGATATTATACTGGCGTATAATGATAAACCGCTGGGCGCACACAGCAAAATATTACAAGCAGGGTTTAACAATGGTGCGGCCCAGTTAAAAATTAAGCGCGGCGAGAGTACGGTTTTGATTGATGTAGAGGCCAAACCAGCTTGCGACTACCCCGTCAATTTACGTATGAGTGGCGCGGTTAATGCCTATGCGACAGGCAAATCTATTATTGTGACTACGGCCATGATGGATTTTGCCAAAACCGATGAACACCTGGCTTTGGTTGTTGGTCATGAATTGGCTCATAATACTATGGGGCATATTCGCAAATCCATTCAGAACATGATTTTATCAGGATTTGCCACACGCACCACGCGCCCGTTCGAGGCGGAAGCTGATTATGTTGGCCTGTATTATATGGCCCGCACTGGCTATGCATTGAACGGGGTAGAAGATTTTTGGCGCGCCCTTGGTGTAAAAAACCCCAAAAGCATTGTGCGGGCAAAAACCCATCCTGTGACGCCGGCCCGTCTATTGTCTATTCGCATGGCCGCGCAAGAAATAAAAGACAAGCAAATGCGCGGAGAAAAACTCATGCCCAATATGTTGGGCGCGCCGTAATACCCGTGAATAAATTTATAATATTGTGCGCCGTATGTTGCGCTTCGTGTGCAAGCCAGCCGCCTGCAAAATCTTACAGAGAAATTTTACAAGCGTCAGTGGATATGCAGGCCCGCCTTGATGTTAGGGCCGCCGTTTTGCAAAAAGCAGGGGGGTCGTTTTGTGGACAAGCCGTTAGCAATGACGGTGTTATCTTGCACAGTACATCAGATTACCCAAAACTATACCGCGCTGTGGCCAAATCTTTATGGGATTTAGATACGCAAAAACGTGTGCTGTATATACGGCCACATAGCGCGGCTGAGAAATATGGGTTAAAATTTGGGGATAGTGTTGACGATGCACAATTGGCAAAATTTACCAGTAATAATACGGATTGCAGCTATGATGCGCGGGTGCGTATTGACGCCCGCCCCAATGCTTATGCCAACGGCGAAACCATATTTGTCACCACGGGCCTGCTGGACATCATCAAAGATTTGCCTTTGTCATTGGTTATTGCTCACGAAATGGCCCATAATGTTTTGGGGCATGTGGGGGAGGATATTTCAAGCACGCGTGAACAAGAGGCCGACCGTTGGGCCTTGTTTTTACTAGCTCGTGCGGGCCTAGATTATGAAGCGGCCATTTCAGACCCCGTAAGTGCCCGCGCGCCCCATGGCCAACCAAAACCCGCACAAAAAGAGCAGTTGCGCCGCGAAGAGCATTTTAAAAAAGTGGTTGCGGAGATAAAATCTTTGCAAAAAGAGCATCTGCCTCTTAACCCCTAATGTCCCATCTTACTATGGTCTGGTGTTGGCGTGCCAATGATGGCTAAAATTTGTTTTTCACCGCTACGGGCAAATGTCAGTGTTATCGGAATGGCCTGTGTTTTGGGTGGCGTAGAAAAATCAAACAACATGACATGCAGGCCGCCGGGTTTAAAGGACGTGGTTTGCAGGCCTTGAATTTTCACAGTTTTGACTTGCCGCATTTTCATCACACCGTCTTCGTGTAGATGGGTGTGAAGTTCCACACGCGGACTTACGGCAGATCGGGCCGATAATAATTCATCTGCACCACCCTTATTGATAACATCAAAATACGCCGCCGCCGTACTTTGCCCCGGTGCAGGCAGGCGCAACACAATATTGTGTATCTGAATATCAGGTTGGTGAGTGGTTTCGTCGCCGCTAAAATAATAGGCGGTCAATATGCCCAAAACCGCGAAGATAAAAATAGCAGGGTAGATGAGAATTTTACGGATCATATCAAGGACTCCAAAACCCCATGACTTTTCGCACATCTGCCAAAATTGGCTCGGCAATTTCGTTGGCGGCCTGCGCCCCCTTTGCCAAAACTGCGTCTGTTGCGTCTGGGTTATCAAGATAGCGGTTCATACGTTCGGTGATCGGTCGTAAATGTTCAACCGCAAGATCGGCGAGGGCGGGTTTAAACACGCCAAACCCTTGCCCCGCATATTCGTCCAAGATACTCTGGTCGGAACGGTCAGACAAAGCAGCATATATACCGACAAGGTTGGCAATTTCAGGACGGGTTTCTAGCTCTTTTAAACTGTCAGGAATAACGCCTGCATCGGTTTTGGCTTTGCGGAATTTCTTGGCAATTGCGTCCGCGCTGTCCGTAAGATTAATCCGCGAATTATCAGAAGGATCAGATTTTGACATTTTCTTCGTGCCGTCGCGCAAGGACATAATGCGCGCGCCCGGCCCTTTGATAAGGGGTTCAGGCAAAGGAAAAAAGTTTGGCACATCAAAATCATGGTTGAACTTTTGCGCAATATCTCGCGACAATTCCAAATGCTGTTTTTGGTCTTCGCCGACGGGCACATGGGTGGCTTTAAACAATAAAATATCTGCTGCTTGCAAAACGGGATAATCATAGAGCCCCACCGACATAGCTTCGGCATTTTTGCCAGATTTTTCTTTAAATTGGGTCATGCGCGATAACCAGCCAATACGGGCTACACAGTTAAAATACCACGCAAGTTCGCTATGGCCGCGCACGGAGGATTGTGGATAAACAATCGCTTTGCTAGGATCAACACCTGCGGCAAGGTAGGCGGCGGCAATATTACGGGTAAGGTCTGCTAAAATTTTGGGGTCTTGCCACACGGTCACCGCGTGTAAATCTACAATGCAATATATGCATTCATGTTTATCTTGCAGGGCGACAAATTTCTTGAGCGCGCCCAAATAATTGCCCAAATGCAAATCACCTGTCGGCTGCATGCCTGAAAACACGCGCTTAGGGCCAGAGTAATGTTGAGGTGTATGGGGCATATCAATTTCTATGTGGTTATTTTTTAGTTATGGCAAGGCGAGTATCTGAAAAATGATACGCACGCAAGACCCATGCGGCAAATGCATATGCACAGAGTCCGAGGCCAGATACAAGGGCAAGGAGAGAATAATTGTGCACAAAGCCCTGTCCTAGACCTGAGCGGAAAACTTTTTCGAGATAAAACACGACAAACCCCATAACAACACTTGCACCTGCAATGCGCGGCAATCGGTTTAGCAGGCGGGGGTCAGGCGTAAAATCGCCTGAACGTAACAATGCTCGTATTAAGAAGAACACATTCACCCAACCGGCAAAACTGGTGGCAATGGCGAGTCCCTTAAACCCAAACTTCACAAATAAGATATAGCCAAGCACTAGGTTGATGATGGCCGATATACCCGCAAATAACATTGGGGTTTTCGTATTTTCACGAGCAAAAAATGCAGGGGTGAGGACTTTGATAAGAATAAAGGCGGGTAGCCCAAAGGCAAACATACGTAGGGCAAGCCCAGTTGCTTGTGTATCGCTTGCGCTAAATGCGCCGCGCTCAAACAGGCCCGCCACTAAAAACTCTGGCATCACCGCTAAAGCGACGGCGGCTGGTAGGGTTAAAAATGCGGCAATTTCAAAGGCGCGGTTAAGAGATGTTTTGGCTCCGCTTTCGTCACCAGAACGAATGCGTCTTGCGAGAGAAGGCAAGAGCGCAACTCCCATAGCTATGCCAATCATACCTAAAGGCAATTGGTATAAGCGGTCAGCATAATTGAGCCAAGACGGAGCGCCTGCTTGCAAGGTAGAAATATTGTGGGACACCATAATATTTATATGGGTGATCCCTGCGGCCAACATGCCTGGCACACCCAAAACAAACAAACGCTTAACACCAGGGGTGAGGCGTGGGCGGAGAAACTTCAGCCTTACACCTGCGCGTTTGCAGGCCCAGACAACAAGACCCAATTGCAAAAATCCAGACAAGGTCATGCCGAGACATAAATAGAGAGAGAGTAGAGCAGGGCTCCATTCATGTTTCATCATGAGGAAGAACACAAAGATTAAAACCAAATTGAGAAGTACGGGTGTAAAGGCCGCGACGGCAAAATGATGGCGCGTGTTGAGAATGCCTGAAAACATTGATGTTAACGATATGAGCAGCAGATAAGGCATTGTGACCCGCGCGCCGAAAACGGCCAGATCATAAGTGGATAAATTACGGGGAAAATCAGCCCCTGACATGAGAGCCTCACGATCAAGCCCTGCGCCAAATAAATTCAGTGTCCACGGCATGCTGATCTCAAATACAATCACAATCAGAGCGACCATAACAAACAAAGCAGCCATTGCTTCGGCGGCAAATGTGTCGGCGACATGCTCGCCTTTTTCTTCGATGCGCCGTGCATATAGGGGCACAAAGGCAGCATTAAATGCGCCTTCGGCAAATATACGGCGGAAGGTATTGGGGATTTTATATGCTGTTACCAGCGCGTCATTAATCGGCCCGGCACCTAAAAAACTGGCCGTAAGTGTATCGCGCACCAAACCCAAAATTCGGCTCATCAATGTCAATGTGCCAATAATGGCAGTGGATTGAATAAGCTTCATTCCTCCATTTCCCTAATTTCGCGCCTTCTGACCAGACAAAACATGCATCAGCTCTTTATGGAGCTGCTTTTCATCTATAGCTATATTTTTTTTGTACGAAACATAAAAAACATCAATGGCCTTTGGCCCCAACACTTCAACATGGGCCGAGCGAATGGAAAGTTGGTGAGTATCTAGCACGCCTCCAAGATCATAAAGAAGCCCAGGCCTGTCCCGCCCGCTTACTTCTATAATCGCTTCGTCAGGGGAGGAGCGCATGAAAGTGGCGCGCGGATGCACAGGGATAGCATTTGCACGTTTCGAGCTTTGCGCAGAGGGCAGGGATGGTTTTCCCAATTTTCCCGTTAAGGCTTTGAGAGTGGTCTGTTCTAGCTTTATCAAGCGCGCAGGTGTGGCGCGCCCAAACGCTAAGCCTTGCGGGTTTTGCAGGTAAAAAATATTAAATACAAACCCGTTTTTGGCTGTATGCAGATGCGCGCCTGTTATGGACGCCCCGCTCATAGCAATAGCACCAACAATATCTGCAAATAAAAATTTGCGGTCGTCACTGACAATCCAAAGTTCAGTAATGTCTTGAGACTTGTTTAAGTGTGTGCGCACAAAATGTTTTGCATGCTTGTCAGCAGTAAGTGCAGCTTGTGCATCTTGAAAAAACCCAGCGTGCTGAATTTGCACTTTTTGTGGTGTATTGGCCCAGTAAGACGGCGGCAATGTTTTGAACAAAGGTGCGACAAGAGCTTGTGCGTCGGCTGTTAATATATCCATCAAAGTGTTCATGTCAGAACGAGACACAGCCCGATCAGGATCATATTCCCCGTCCAGTAAACATTGCCGCGCACCTGCATAAAGCTGCCGCATTAAAGCCCCTTTCCAATCGTTCCAGATACCGGGGCCAACGGCCTTGATATCGACAATAGTAAGTGCGGTGAGCATTTGCAGGCGGGCAATTGAGCCAACGATACGGGCAAAGCCTTCAATGGTCGCAGGGTCGGTGGTGTCGCGGCGTTGGGCGGTTTCGCTCATTTCCAAATGATTGCGCACCAGCCAAGATACGGTATCGCTATCACTATCACTTAGCCCCATGCGCAAGGTTGCTTGTCTTGCCATTCGCGCGCCGTCCAAGCATTGATCGCCCTCGCTTTTACCAACGTCGTGCAACAAGCAGGCAAGGTAGAGACACTTACGGTGGCGCCGCGCCAGGCCTTTTAAAAACCCTGACGCGAGCGGATGTTCACGTTCAAGATTGCCCGTTTCAATATCATGCAAAATTCGGATCAGGGAAATTGTGTGGTCATCGACGGTATAGGCATGGTGCATATTAAATTGTGTACTGGCAACGATGCTGCCAAATTCTGGCAAGTACGCGCCGAGCACACCAGCTTCGTTCATGGTTTTAAGCACGGCGCCAGGTGCTTTACTATCAAGTAAAATTTCAATAAATATATTTGCTGCCTCAGGGGAGCTCCGAAAAACTTCATCGATCAGGCTCATATTTTGCGACAATATAGCAAACCCGTCTGGATGAATATCGAGGTTGCGCGTGCCCGCAATTTGAAAAAGCCGCAATATAAGCACGGGGTTTTTCTTCAAAATTTTAGCGTTGGTAAAAGTTAACCGCCCGTGATCGAGAACAAAGCCCGGTTCTTTTAACCCGCGCCGCGACGTAGGTAAAAATCGGTCGAGGCCTTGGGGTAATAAAATTGCGCTCTGGCTTTCTAGTTTTGCGCAGGCAATACGGGTGAGCGCGCCAACCTCTTTGGTTGTCATAAAATAGGTGCGCATAAAATCTTCAACGCGGGCTTCAGGACTGTCTTGGGTATAGCCCATACGTTTGGCGAGCGCGTCTTGACGGTCAAAGCTTAAGCTTTCACTGGCCCGCCCCGCAATATAGTGCAAATGGTGGCGCACTTGCCACAGAAATTCGGCGGCATTGGTGAAGCGTTTGGCATCTTTTGCACTCAGGAGGTCGTGGCGAATATAAGCAATGACCCCGTGTGGCTTTACGGGAACATCTGTTTTAGCGTGATTTTTTTTACCGTATACAAATCTTGAAATCCAATACAGTTCGTGCAAATCGCGCAAGCCGCCCTTGCCTTCTTTTATATTAGGTTCAATGACGTATCGCGAATTGCCTTCACGGGCATGACGTACGTCGCGCGCGGTCAGCTTGGTAGAAATATAGTTACGAATTTTGGCCCGTGTTCGTTCTTTGCGCAACAGGGTCACAAGTTGGCTGGCAGGTGGCTTTGCCCCCGCAAGCCAGCGCAAATCGAGAAGGGATGATAATATGGTTTCGTCACGCCTTGCAAGTTCGATACTGTGCTGCGGACTGCGAACAGCATGTCCAATTTTTAATCCCAAATCCCACAATATATATAAAAAATATTCTACAATTTTTTTTGCCCGCTCAGACGGTGTTTTTGAAGGCGTTAGGAACAGTAAATCAAGGTCAGAAAATGGCGCCATTTCCCCGCGCCCATATCCACCTACAGCGCACAGGGTAATCAGGTCGCGTTCATTCCCTTTGCCTTCTCTAAGGGGGAATATTTGTGTAACCGTAAATGCGAATAAAGCCTTTAGGGTATCGTCATGTAATTCTGCCATTGCGGTGGCGGTGCCGATGCCGCTGCGCTGTGCCGTTTCAAACTGAACGCGAAGAGCAGATTTCCAACGGGTGAGGGTGTGCTTTGTTGTGTGTAATACTTGGGATGTGTTGTGTTCGTCCTCTAGCTCGCAAAGCTGTGTAAATAAAGTTTGTGCGGGCGGGCTTAGATTGGACATTAATCATTGTCCTTATTATTGTGCACGGTTTTGAGTTCATACAATACATCTAGGGCGTCGCGGGGAGACAAGGCGTCGACATCAAGGTTGGCAATGGCCATGTCCACTTTTGACGGCTTTGGTTTGGTGTTGGGTAGGGGCGCGCTAAATAATGGCAAGCCGCCCAAAACGTCACTTACGGAATGTGCGCCGCGCTCGTGTGATTTGGATTTTTGGGCATCTTCCTCAAGACGTATAAGCACATCTCTAGCCCGCGACACCGCAGCGTCTGGAAGCCCTGCCAGTTTTGCCACTTGCACGCCGTAGGATTTATCTGCAGCCCCAGGTTTTACGTCGTGCAGGAATACCAAATCCCCGTCCCATTCTTTTGCGCGCAGGCAGGCATTGGCGGCGTTTGGTAAGGCGGCTACAAGTTCGGTCAATTCATGGTAATGGGTTGCAAAGAGGGCGCGAGATTTATTGACCTCGTAGAGGTGCTCCGTTGTCGCCCATGCAATAGCCAGTCCGTCAAATGTAGATGTGCCGCGCCCTATTTCGTCCAAAATAACAAAGGTGCGTGGCCCTGCCTGATTAAGAATGGCGGCGGTTTCGATCATTTCCGTCATAAAGGTCGAGCGTCCCCGCGACAAATCATCAGACGCCCCCACCCGTGAAAACAAGGCGTCGGCAATGCCGATTTCTGCTTTGCGCGCAGGCACGAAACAGCCCGATTGTGCCAAAATAAACATCAGCGCATTTTGACGAAGGTAGGTTGATTTACCCGCCATATTTGGTCCTGTTATCAAGGTGAGACGCGGCGCGCCGCCGCCGTCTTTACCGGCATCAAGTTGACAGTCATTGGCAGTAAAAGGTGCGTCGCCGTCTTTGGCAAGGGCGGCTTCGACAACAGGATGTCGCCCGCCTTCAATACAAAACCGCAAGGAGTCGTTGACAATGGGCCGCACGGCATTGGCCAAATCCGCCCATTTTGCTAGCCCGCTCATCACATCAATCTCTGCCAGTGCATTCGCACATGCACGAATACTGGGCGCCAATGTGTTCAGACGCTGACAAAATTGCGTGAAAACTTCCAACTCCATTGCCAAGGCTTTATCGGCAGCTCCTGAAATTTTCGTGTCCAAATCTACAAGCTCCGAGGTGGTAAAACGCACACCGCTGACCAAGGTTTGGCGGTGTATAAAATTGTCCTTGTGGGGCTCACCCAACAACACACCCCCGTGGCGCGGCGTAACTTCAATGAAATACCCCAGCACATTATTATGTTTAATTTTCAAACTTTGTACGCCCGTTATCTGTGCGTATTTTGCTTGCAGGCCTGCGATTACGCGGCGACTGTCATTGCGTAGTTGCAAGAGCGTATCAAGTTCTGGTCGCCACCCTGCATTCACGAAGCCGCCGTCCCGTGCCATGAGAGGTGCATCGGGTTTAATGGCGCGTTCAATGTCGCTGACAAATTTTGCAAGTTCGCCCATACGCGCCAAACTGAGTGCGTCAAGAGCTGCGCTTAAATTATGGGGTAAGTTTTGGTCGATACCCTGAACGGCGGGTGTGGCAAAATAGGCATTGAGCAATTCACCTTCGCGCAAGGCTTGGGCAATGGTTGAAAGATCACGTGGCCCGCCGCGCCCTAACATCAGCCGCCCCAAAGCCCGTGCAGGGTCGCCCGTACGTCTTAAGTGTTCGCGTACAATGCTGCGGCATTCGCGTTGTGTGTGAAAAAACGCAACACTGTCCAGCCTGTGATTAATAGCGTTCACGTCCAGTAATGGCCGAGACAGACATGTGCTGAGCAGGCGTGCCCCAGGCCCACTGACGGTTGTGTCAATAACGCCGAGTAGCGAGCCTTTCTTGCCGCCTGCATTACCCGCCGTTGCCAGCGTGCGGTCGATTTCAAGGCTGGCGCGAGTGGCAGCGTCTATGGCCATATAACCCGAAGCACGGCGGCGTTTGGGCGGGCTAAGCTGTGTTTGCCCCCCTGCTTGGGTCAGTTCTAGGTAGGCCAGCATAACCCCTGCGGCAATGGTTTCGGCTTTGGTAAAATCGCCAAACCCGTCCAGTGTGCTGGTTGCGTAACGGGCCTTGATACGTGCCTGCGCGCCGCGGACATTAAATTGGCTGTGCTCAAGCGGGGTAATGCTGGCACGGCATTCTTGTAGGGCTTCAGTTATGGCCGTATTTTGGCCGTATATATTTTCGCTGATAATAATTTCGCGGGGCTGCAAGGCACATAATTCTGCGCCGAGACGCTCGCTATCAATGGCGCTTACCTCAAAACTACCCACGGAAATATCGGCCCATGCCAAGGCGTAATTTCCTGTTGGCGTGACAGCGAGGCAGGCGATTAAATTGTCCGTGCGCGCGTCCAGTAAATTATCTTCGGTTAATGTGCCTGGGGTTACGAGGCGGACAACTTCGCGGCGCACTACGGATTTATAGCCGCGTTTTTTGGCTTCGGACGGGTCTTCGGTTTGTTCGCACACGGCAACCCGAAAGCCAGCTTTTATCAGGCGGTGTAAATAGGTCTCGGACGCATGCACAGGAATGCCGCACATGGGAATATCCGCGCCTTCGTGCTTGCCGCGTTTTGTCAGGGCAATGTCCAAGGCTTGCGCTGCGTTAACCGCGTCGTCAAAAAACATTTCGTAAAAATCACCCATGCGGTAAAACAAGATAACGCCTTCGTCCAGCTCTCCCTTAATAGATAAAAATTGCGCCATCATCGGGGTCGGGCCTTTGCCCGCTTTCGCAGGTTTTCGAGGCGTCTTGGCCTTGGCAGTATCAAGGGGCTTGTTCATGGATATTAGTTTTGACGGCGTTCACTGCAAGGTGCAAGCTTTTACTGAAAGCGAGGCCGTGAAATGTTTACGTGTCTTTTTGTGACTCACTCTCAGAGGGCTACTTGGCGCGTATTCCTTTTGCTGTTGGCGGGCCAAAAAATATGATGACAAGTGTCAAAATAATGGCAGGAATGCCAAGGACTGCGGTGAATATAAAAAATCCTGCAAAACCCATTTTAGCAGCAATAATGCCTGTAAACCCGCTTAGGGTTTTTCCGACCAAATTAAACAGTGAGCTTAGAAATGCATATTGTGTGGCGGCAAATTTTAATTCGGTCAAGGAGGAGAGATAGGCAATAAACACCGTTGCTGCAAACCCTGCCGCCACATTATCTGCGCCTACTGTTACGAATAGATAGGCCGTTTCAGGGCTGGATATTGTTGCAAGCCACGCAAAGGCGGCGTTGGTAATCACCATAAGGATTGAGCCGATTAACAAGGACTTCATCAAGCCATAACGAATAGAAATCAATCCGCCAGCAAATCCGCCCGCGATCACCGCCCACGGCCCAAAGAAACTTGAAACAAGCCCGACTTGAATTTCAGTGTAGCCAATATGTTGATACAGGGGCTTTGCCATTGGCCCCATGGTTTTGTCAGAAATCAAATATGTGGCTACCAGTAAAAATACAATCGGTGTCCATACGCCCAGACGGGTAACAAAGCTCGTAAAGGGTTTGACGATGTTTTCGTGGACTGCATGGCCGATGGTGAGGGCTTTTTTGCGGATGTCCCGAGACGGCTCTTTGACAAAAAATACAATCAACCCGTTTACAGACATAATCGCTGCCATAAATGCATAGGCAATATTCCAGTTGAAATACCCCGCAACAATATAGGACAGCCCTGCACCCATAATGGCCAGCCTATACCCAAGCACATAGCTGGCGGCCATATTGGCTTGTTGGTCATTAGGGGCCGCTTCAATGCGCCATGCATCAACTGAAATATCAAATGTCGCCCCTGAAAACGCCAGCACCAAAGCACCGATAGCCGTCATCAATACGGTTTCTTGTGGGTTAGAAGCGGCAATGATTAACATGCCTGTCACAGCGCCAATGATGGCCAAAAGCATCCATGAACGCCGCTGGCCCAGTTTTGCGGTGAGGAACGGAATTTTTAAACGGTCAACCAGAGGCGACCACAATACTTTCAATGTATAGGCAAGGCCAATCCACGAGAAAAACCCAATGACAGATAAATCCACATCTGCTTTTTTCATCCAAAACGCAAGTTCTGAATATATCAACATATAAGGCAGACCAGACGCAAACCCCAAAGAAATCATGGCCAGCATTTTAGGTTGAAGGTAAGTCTTGAGAGCCGCCATCCATGTGTTTTGTGTATGTGTTGGTTTTGTCATTGCGTTATACAATGCGGTGTTTCGGCCTGTACGTCCAGATTTTATTTAGCTGGCCAGTTTTTCTTTTTCTTTGGTGTTGTTGACCCACGTGGAGACCATTTCTGATAACTCTTCGGCCGATACGGGTTTGGTCATAAAGTCGTTCATGCCACTATCAAAGCAGGCATTACGGTCATCATCAAACGCATTGGCGGTCAGGGCAACAATGGGCATGGTTTTGCCAAGTCCGCGAATTTTGCGTGTTGATTCAAGCCCGTCCATGTTTGGCATGCGCATATCCATGAGAATCAAATCATAATGATTAGCCTGCACGGCCTCTACTGCGAGGACGCCGTCTTCAACAGTTGTTACATTTGCACCTTCTGCTTCCAGCAGGGTGCGGGTGAGTAGCGCGTTAATGGCATTGTCTTCTGCCAGTAATATATTTAAGCCTTCGCGGGGTTTAACCGCCTCTTCATTGAGCTCGGTCGGTACGGATTTGCGGATTTCTGTTTTTGTAGACTTGTCATCAGCTGGTGTACCTGCTTCAAGGGCTTTTGCGATGACTTCATCGCGCCAATTGTTTCCTAAAACAGCCGTACTGTCTTCAATTGGCAATGCACGCCGTTCTATCATACGCCGCTCTTCTTGTGCAGATTCTGCCGCCTGTGTCTCTACATGTGTTTCTAATTGCGCTGTAGGTTCAGCCTTAGCGGGCGTTTCGGCCACTGTTGATTGCGCGGTGTTATCATAAAGATAATCATCGGCGTCATTGTTTAAGGTTTCTTCAAAATCGGCACTCGTATTAGCTTGCGGCGCCAGCACAGGCGCGTCTTCTATAATGTTTACGGCTTCGCCAATTGGCGCAGCGGCAGGAATTGCTGCGGGCGGTATGGGCGCTTGCGGAATTGAGGGCATGTTGGGGGCAGGTTCAAGGGTATCTCGGCGTGTCGGTGAAGGTTGCGGGGCTGGGGGCGGTATGAAAATGGTTACATTGCGGGCAATCGCCATTGTATTGCCGTCTGCCATAATGGTTTCTACCCAATCATAGACGGCAGGGGTCACAGTTTCGCCGCTGCGGGTCTCAAACCTTTGCGCGCCTTGTAAATTGGGCGTCGGCCATCCTGGGATTGTCCGTCCAGACCAATCTTCTACGCGTCCGCCATATAGCTGTAAAAAGGCGGCATTGACAAAAATAATGGCGCCCGATGGATTACGCTTTAACAGCGGGTCGGGCCAAGGCCATAAATTGGCGGCTAAAATATCGTCTGGTGACATATGCATCTCACTTAATTTTGTGCAGACAAATACACAAATTTGCACCCAAATCAGGTGCTTTGTGCCAACTTACCTCGAATTGTCTAAAAAATGTCTTACCAAAAGTGGATATTTAAAGTTTTATAAGCAAGGAAACGTGGGTTTTCGGACGTAGTTGGCTTAAAGCGGGCTAGAATTTTGATTTTTCACGGGTTGAGGGCAATGACTAAGAGATGTTGCGGTTTTATGGGCGCGGCGGTGAGAGAGGGCTTCAGCAATATGTAAACGTCGAACCGTTTCTGAGCCGTCCAAGTCGGCCAAAGTGCGCGCCACTTTTATGACTCGGTGATATCCCCGCGCTGTCAGACCCAGAGTTTGCGCGGCATGTTGTAGCAAACTTTGCCCTTGGCGATCTGGCATGGCCACATGGTCAAGCTGTGCAGGGCTAAGATTTGCATTTGTACATCCACCATTGCGGGTGTCTGCCCGTGTGCGTGCGACCAATACGCGTGCCGCCACATCTTGCGTCCCTTCTTTGGCAGGCGGCAAGGCCAGATCAGCAGGCGTTACGGCAGGCACATCTATTTGAATGTCAATCCTGTCCATAAAAGGCCCAGATACACGGGCTTGATAATCTGCCGCACACCGCGCCCCGCGCCGACAGGCTATACCGTCGCCGCCCCCGTTTCCGCATCGACATGGGTTCATGGCGGCGATCAGTTGGAAGCGGGCGGGATAGCACACATGGGCATTGACCCGCGCCACATTAATCTCGCCCGTTTCGAGGGGCTGGCGTAAGCTGTCCAACACTTGTGGTGAAAATTCAGGCAGTTCGTCGAGGAACAGCACGCCTTGATGGGCCAATGACGCTTCGCCGGGTTTGGCCTTGACGCCGCCGCCGACCATTGCCGCCATGGACGCGGAGTGGTGGGGGGTGCGAAAGGGCCGTGTACGGGTTAATTGTCCGCGCTCCAAAAGCCCTGCAATAGAATGGATCATAGATGTTTCCAGGAGTTCCTTCGCGGCTAAGGGTGGTAATAGTCCTGGCAAGCGGGCGGCTAGCATGGATTTTCCAGACCCAGGTGGCCCGACCATAAGAAAGTTATGTCCACCCGCTGCGGTAATCTCTAGGGCGCGTTTTGCCGTTTCTTGGCCACGTACATCGCGCAAATCGAGCGCACTCGGGGTGTCGAGTAAGGCCCCGGGTTTTGGTCGCGTTAAAACTTGTGTACCTTTGAAATGATTGAGAAGTTGGATGAGATTTTTGGGGGCTAGAAGCGGTAGGTCTCCAGCCCACGCTGCCTCTGGCCCGTTATTGTGCGGGCAAATCAGTCCAAGCCCGTGGGTATTGGCGCACATGGCAGCAGGAAGTGCACCCGGCACATTGGCAATGCCGCCGTCCAAAGCCAACTCGCCAACCGCCATAAATTCTTCGATAGCGTCTATAGGCACGGCCCCAATAACCGCCATAAGTCCCAAGGCAATGGGCAGGTCATAATGGGCCCCTTCTTTGGGAACATCGGCGGGGGCAAGGTTTACAACAATGCGTTTATAAGGAAGCTTAAGACCAACGGAAGCAAAGGCGGCGCGCACCCGTTCACGAGATTCAGCCACGGCTTTGTCTGCAAGACCAACAATGTGAAAGGCTTGTCGCCCCGGGATAATTTGCACTTGCACATCAATGCGCCGCGCCTCTGCCCCCTCAAATGCTACGGTCGATATACGTGCAACCATTCTGTTCTCCATCTTACGAATGGGCATGTTTATCAAATCAAAAAGAACAAAGCAAGAACTAATTTGCAAACTGTAACAATGTGGTGCTTGTCAGTGTATATGTTTTATGGCAAATAATTTGCTATGAGCACAAACGCCCCAATTTCGCGTATTCGCAAATTAAATGCGCTGCAAGCCTTGCGGGGTATTGCGGCGTTATTGGTGATGTTTTTTCATATTGCAGCAATTCAACGTGATGTGGCTGGGCCAGCGTCGCAGAATGAATTAGATATTATCAATGGGTTTTGGGACCGTGGGTATGTGGGTGTTGATTTATTTTTCGTAATTTCTGGATTTATCATGGTCTATGTCACCCAAAATACAGGGCGCTCATTAAAAGATGTAACACAATTTATCCTGTCTCGCATTACGAGAATATACCCACTTTGGTGGGTTTTTGCAGGCTTGATGGTTGCTTATTTCTGGTTTATCTATCATACGCCCGCTCCGCCTGACCGGATTACTGGCGCAGTACAAATTGTGCCGTATTTGCTCAAATCATTTTTCCTCATGCCGCAATATCATTTGCCTGTATTGGTGATTGGCTGGACATTGATACATGAAATGTATTTCTATATTGTCTTTGCGGGCATTTTATTTTTACCAAGGCGTTTTTTGCCTTTTGCGCTCTTAGGCTGGGTGCTGTGTATTGCGATTGCCTTTAGTGCAGGCCTGGTCGAAACTATGGCAAATTCCTTACCATCTTTAACGGCGTCTCTTTTGAATTTGGAATTTATAGGTGGAGCATTTATGGCGTGGCTCATTTGCAAAGGAAGAACCGCGTTTTCTGGTCTGTGTGCCATTGTCGGCGCGATATTGTTATTTATGGGATGTGTAACTTATAAATCTCTTGGTTTGAACTTTATGTATTGGGGCCGTGTTGCCGTCTTTGCAATGCCCTGCATATTACTTGTTTACGGACTTGTGGGGTTAGAGATACGCGGGAAATTCAATATGCCCAATTGGATTACCCGTATTGGGGACTGGTCTTATTCACTGTATTTATCTCATGTATTTGTCCTCAGCACTTTAAAAATTGTTTTTGCCAAGCTGGGCTTATTATTACCACAATCATTCGCAAGTCTGTTTGTCATTGGCACGCCAGGAGTGCTTGATAATGTATTATTTGCAGTGACGGTATGTGTTGCCAGCATTGTGTTTGCAGGACTGGTATACAGGTTTATAGAGCAACCGCTTTTACGCCTATCGCGGCGCATGATAAAGAGGCGCATATGAAAGATAGGTTTTTTTACTTAGTAGCAGTCATTGTTATTGCCGTTATTATTGGATTGGCCCTCTTACCAGGCAAGCGTGTTAACCCTGTGACATCTGAGGATGTTTTGGCACAGGGTTATACCTTAAGCGGCGATGGGTTTTTGCGGTTAACCACGGCTCCAGGTACGCTGGTTAACTTTACAACAAATAGCAATGGTGAAATTATTCACACCGAAATGTTCACCAATATTCCCAAAAAAATGGCCACACCGTCTGCAGGTGTTTTCGGATTACTTGGCCCGATTTACGAAGAAACATTTTCGGGCAAGCCGTTAAAAATTACCATAACGGCACGGGCGGGCGATGAAAAACCTCTTGCAGAATTTCAAACTGCTTATTTTAGTGGTACGGCGAGTAGTGGCTGGCAAACATTTGCACTGAACCCAGAATATAAAGATTATATTTTTAACTACACCCCACCAAAAAAGAATAAAATCCTTGGCCAAGAATATATTGGTATATGGCCCGGACAAGAGGGGCGCAGCCTGACTATGTATGTGAAAATGATTAAGGTTGAGGTCGCTACGCCGCAATGATTATCTACGACTTTCAAACCACCGCGTAAATATTGCGCGTTGGTTTTTATGCATGTGTAGACCACATTTCGTTCTCCGCCATAAAATGTCTTTCGCTGTTTTGGCCCACTCATGGGTGTGTAAATAATTGGCTTCGCGCACTGTGAGCCCGCCGCCAAATGCACGGCCCATATCTTTTTGTGACGTTGCCGCGCCAATGACCAAAGATATACGTGTACCATATGCGCGGGCCATGCGGCACATATTAGCAGTGTCCATCCACGGGTATTCGGTCTTTAAAATTGTTAGGAAATTTTCAAAATCTGCATTGTCAATATCCCCGCCTGGCAGGGGCGTTTTTGCCGTCCAGCGTTTTGGTAGGTCTGGAAAATGTGTACGTAGTTTTTTGAGGGCGTGTTCGGACAATTCGCGGTAGGTGGTTATTTTGCCGCCAAAAATGGAGAGGATAGGCGGCATGTTTTCGTCCATTAAGTCAAACACATAATCACGGGTAACGGCAGATGCATTTTGTTTTTTATTGTCATACAAAGGCCGCACACCTGCGTAACTCCAGACGATATCTTTTTTGGTAATGGGGTTGGTGAAATACTCACTCGCCGCGTTCAGCAGATAATCGGTTTCTGCATCTGATATTTCAATGGGCCCATCAGATAGCGCGTACGGCGCGTCTGTTGTCCCGATGAGCGTGTAGTCTTGCTCATAGGGAATGGCGAAAATTATCCGCCCGTCTGGATTTTGGAACATATACAGATGTCGCGACGGATAAAGCCGCTTGGTGACAATATGCGAGCCTTTTATCAGGCGCAAATGGTTTTCGTGCACGCGGCCCAGCGCAAGCTCGACCACATCATCAACGCGGATACCTGCAGCGTTAACAATGCAGCGCGCCTTTACGTTTCGGGTTTTGCCATTTGGATGACCCTTTAGCGTGGCCTGCCAAATATTATCCTTATGGGATAGACCCACACATTTCGTGCGGGTTAAAATTTCCGCCCCGCTTTCTTGGGCCGCCATAGCATTGGCCACCACGAGCCGCGCATCATCAACACGGCAATCGGAAAACACAAAGCCTGTTTTGAAGTTATTCTTTAATATGCCTTTCTCTGGCCCTGTTTGTAAATTGGCGACTTTAGTGCCGGGCAAACTACGCCCACCGCCAATATGGTCATACATAAATAGGCCAAGCCGCAGCATCCATTTGGGCCGCAAGCCTTTATGATGTGGCAAAACAATCCGCAAGGGGCTGACCAAATGCGGCGCAATACGCATCAAGGTTTCGCGCTCTTGCAAAGCCTCGCGCACAAGGCGAAATTCCCCGTATTCAAGATACCGCAAACCGCCGTGAATAAGTTTGGAGCTTTTAGAGCTCGTGCCACTGGCCAAATCATTTTTCTCAACCAGCGCAACAGATAGTCCCCGCCCACTGGCATCTCTGGCAATACCAGTACCGTTAATCCCGCCGCCAATAATTAGAAGGTCATATATTTTGTTGGTCATGGTCTGTGTCTATGGTAGTTAAGACCAAAAGGAAACTAAATGTCTTATATATTGGCAATTGACCAAGGCACAACGTCGAGCCGTGCGATTGTTTATGATAAACATACCAAGCCTGTGTTTGCGGCCCAAGAAGAATTTCCGCAGATTTACCCCGCGGATGGATGGGTGGAGCACGATCCTGAGGCGATTTGGCAAAGTGTTTTGGCGACAACCAAAAAAGCATTGAAAGAAAGTGATGGCGGCGCGCAGGCTATCGGTATTACCAATCAACGCGAGACGTGTGTGGTGTGGGAACGGGCCACTGGCAAGCCGATTTACAATGCGATTGTTTGGCAAGACAGACGCACGGCGGATGTGTGTGCGGCGTTAAAAGCCGATGGGCATGAGAAGATGGTGACGGAGAAAACGGGGCTACTGCTTGACCCGTATTTTAGTGCCGCCAAAATTGCGTGGATATTGGACCATGTTAAAGGGGCTAGGGCGCGGGCCGAGAACGGCGAGCTTGCCTTTGGCACAATCGATACTTTCCTTATATGGCGGCTAACGGGTGGTGCGTTCCACGTTACAGACGCTACAAATGCCAGCCGCACGTCTTTATATGATATTAATAAGGGGACATGGGATGATGACTTGCTGTCATTGTTTAAAGTCCCGCGCTCACTTTTGCCAGATGTTCTTGATTGCGCCGCAGATTTTGGCACGACGTCCCAAGATGTTTTGGGCGCAGCTATCCCCATCACGGGCGTGGCGGGCGATCAACAAGCCGCTGCCATCGGGCAGGGGTGTTTTTCTATCGGTGATATAAAATCCACCTACGGCACGGGCTGTTTCGTTTTGCAAAATACGGGCGCGGAGAAAATCACTTCGCAACATAGATTACTGACCACCATTGCGTACCGATTGGGCGGGGTGACCCATTACGCGCTTGAAGGTTCGATTTTTGTGGCAGGGGCCGCCGTGCAATGGCTGCGCGACGAAATGGGATTGATACAAACTGCCGCCGAAACGGAAGGATTGGCGCGGGGCTTAGACAGTAATAAAGGGCTATATCTTGTGCCTGCATTCACGGGCCTTGGCGCGCCGCACTGGGATCCAAATGCCAGAGGCGCGATCTTTGGCATTACGCGCGCTACAAAACCTGCTGATTTTGTACGGGCCGCACTTGAAAGCGTGTGTTACCAAACCCACGATTTGCTCGCCGCCATGAAGCAAGACGGAGCACGTCCAAATGCTTTAAAAGTTGACGGCGGCATGGCGGCCAATGATTGGGCTATGGATTTCCTTGCCGACATTTTAAACATGCAAGTTGACCGCCCCGCCAATATGGAAACCACGGCCTTAGGCGCGGCACTCCTCGCGGGTAGTCATATAGGCATGTACGAAGATGTGCAAAAATTCCAAAGCAAAACAGACAAAAGCTTTGCTCCTGATATGAGCGGCAAAGACCGAGATATTTTACTCGCAGGCTGGAATAAAGCCGTTGGACGGGTGTTGAATTAAGTTATTTAGCCAGTCCCCGTCTTGATACGGGGTCCATACAGTGGTTAAGTAGCGCACTGTCCCAAACAGTGCATAGACCATGGGTCAAGCCTGAGGACTGGGCGTGTATTTATAGTATACCTCACCCCAATAACCCATAACACACCAAGCCGATTACGATAGATATCACGAAACTAAGCACCGCGCCTTCTCTGACCATGTCGCTAATTTTTATATCGCCGAGGCCATAAGCAATGGCATTGGGTGCGGTGGCGACGGGCAGCATAAAGGCGCAAGAGGCGGCCATGGCTGCGGGGATCATCAGCAAGGCAGGGTCAATGCCTGTGGCTACACCAGCCGCCGCGAGTATGGGCATGAGCAATGTGGCCGTGGCCGTATTGCTGGTAATTTCGGTTAGGTATGTAACCACCAAACAAATGGTCAGGATCATTAAAATAAGGGGTAGGTGAGCGAGGGAAGATAACCAGTCACCTAGCATTGTACTGAGGCCCGAAGCGGTAAAACCTTTGGCCATGGCAATGCCGCCTGCAAACAGCAGCAACAATCCCCACGGAATACTGCGTGCGGTTTTCCAGTCCAAAAGACGGTCGTTCTTTTTACCGTTGGGGATAAGAAACATCACAACAACGGCAAATAGAGCAACGGTGCTATCGCCCACCAGAGGCATATCAAGCGCGCCGCTCCAGCCGCCAAATGGGTCTTTGCGGGTGATCCATGCTAGGGCGGTTAGGCCAAATACGGCCAAGGTGCGGCGTTCTTCAACCCGCCACGGGCCGCACTCTGGCAGTTTTATACGGGTGTTTAATTTTACATTGCGGGTTAACCACAAGGCCATAATTGGCAAAGAGATCACCACCACAGGCACACCAACTTTCATCCACTGAACAAAGCTAAATTCTTGGCCTATTTGTTCTTCGTAAATACCCATGAAAATTACATTGGGCGGCGTGCCGATGGGCGTACCAATGCCGCCAACACTGGACGCATAAGCAATGCCCAAAATCAAGGCAATGCGCAGTTTCGGGTTGTCGATATTTTTCAAAATCGCCAAAGCAATGGGCAACATAATCAGGGCGGTGGCCGTATTGGAAATCCACATGCTTAAAAATCCAGACGCCAACATAAATCCAAGTACCAAACGCCGTCCGCTCGATACACCAACTAAGCGCACCATATAGACTGCGAGGCGTTCATGAGCCCCGCTTTTCTCTAATGCTTTGGCCAACATAAATGCGCCCATAAGCAGTAAAATCACATGACTGCCAAGCGCCCCTGAAATGGTTTTATGGTCAACAATGCCAAATACTGGCAAAAGCGCAAACGGTACGAGCGAGGCTGCTGCAATGGGAATAGCTTCGCTCACCCACCAAATCACCGTTAGCAAAGTGATGCCAGCGGTGATGGCGGCGGGTGTTTCAAGGCCAATATATTTAAGGCCGAGCGCAAAGAGCACGGCAAGTATTGGCCCGAGCACAATAAAAGATGCGCGTGTGATTTTCATTTTCTTCCCCACGTTTTTTATTTATGTGCGCCAACCTAACGGGAAAGATAATTGATCTCAAGCAGATACCACATTGCCATTTGCCTTATTCCAATCCCGCCAATCGACTAGGCATTAATGTGCAAACACCTATACAGACATCAGCGTAAAAGGGATTGACAATCCTGGATTGTATTGCTTGTTGCGCTTAGCGATAATGCAGGATTTATGGTCTTTTTTGGAGGCAGTATTAGCATTGCAAGCAATTACTTGGTCATTTTTTGTGATCCGGCAGAGCTTGCGTGTAAAAATAGCAATGCTGACCCAATCCACAACATGACAAATAATCCATTGGACAACAATATCCATCCGAAAGAACCAATGACAGTATAATGGCCAATAATAGTCAGAGTGATAAATGTGACCATCCCTTGGGTAAAAGCCGTGGCGAATAATGCGTGCGCCATTGCGCGTGGTTGGAAGCGAGCCAAAATAGCCCCAATTATCCCAACGGCAAGCACTGCTCCATACATTAAATCGAAGGTGTCTCCCTCTGCGCCGATTAAGCCAACAGCACCAATGACCCAGATAAGCGTGAGCGTTGTAGCCAACGCAACGCCAATCGCCGCGCGATAGGTAATGCTGCCCACTATTCTGGTTTTTCTCATTATCAGAACAAAAGTGAGGCCCGTACCCATGAGGAGGCCCCCGGCGATGATAAAATCCTTCAATTGCCAGTTTACTTCATCGGTAAATTGCATTGCCACCAAAGGCAGCAGCAAAATGAGAGCTGTGCCGAGAATGATGTCGATAATGGTTTTGTGTTGTCTTAGCATAAAGTTTGCGTTTTCCTTTGTAATACTCCAAAATGTGTCAACGAACATCCACATGACAAAGGCGAATAATGTGCTTGTTTTTCTTTCCCGCTCGCGAATGAGATCGTTAAAAGTTTGTTCCATCCCCTCACCAAAACGCTCATAGTGTGGTTTGGAATACAGACAGAGCAACCTTGCATACCAGCGCCGGTATTGTCGTATTTTGTGTTCAGCTGTCATAAGATAAATGTTTCCGAACGAGGTTTTTTTTTCTACCCAGCGCCACCACTGCACGATATCGTTCCAATTCCGTCGTCAGCGATTGTTGACCAAGGTCGGTGATCTCGTAATACACCCGCCTTTCATTGCCCATTTTAGGATCTATTTTCTGCTCACTATCGCGGACAAATCCGGTTTCAATCATTCGGCCAATCGAGCCGTAAAGCGTGCCAGGCCCCATCATTACCCTTCCCTCTGAGTCAATTTGAACCTGTTTCATAATCCCATATCCATGTCGCGCTCTTGTTGAGAGTGCAAGCAGGATATAAAGCACCGCTGGCGTGAGAGGCGCGCCCTGTCTATTGTTTGTCATGCCGCGATACTTATATCCGTAACGGATATAAGTCAAGCCAAAACATAACAGTGAAATAAAGCTTATCTCAAGCCTAGATGTGAGACGGTAGCTTATGGACGCTCGGACAAGGAGCGAAAGGTAATTTTTGCCATCATCTCTGGCGTAATAAAGCTTGCATATTGCTTGTATTTTTCAATTGGATTGTTTGCGAGAATATCATCGATTGTCTCGCCTGCGTCCATCCGCGCTTTTACCATATTGCGCATATCGACTAACATGGCATGGGTTTTGACTAGGTCGAATTTTGTTGCCATAGGGCCGTGGCCGGGGATAATTTTCGTATCGGCATTACTCATGGCCAATGCTTTTTCGTGAGCGGCGATCATACCGTTAATCGAGCCGCCGCCGTCAACATCAATATAGGGCAGTAGGCCATTAAAGAAATTATCACCCATATGTAAAATATTTGCGGGCGCGAAATATACAAGACTGTCACCGTCCGTATGGGCGCGGGGTGTATGGACGAGGCTGACGGTTTGTCCATTTACGTGCAAAGTGGCGTTTTTGGAATAGGTCATAACGGGCCAAGCCGCCTTCTCCATGGGCTGGACAGTGGTGTCCCAAACCTCATTGCGTGTTGGCGTAGACAGGCGTGTATATACATTATCATGGGCAATAATATCGGCGCCGTGGGCGTGCATTTCAACATTGCCCCCCGCATGATCGCCGTGGTAATGTGTGTTGATGAGAAAGCGTACAGATGTATTGCTTATGGTTTTGAGCGCGGCCTGAATTTTGGGCGCCATGCGCGCATATTGATCGTCTATAACAATGAGACCATCGGAGCCGTTTAAGACGCCGATATTGCCGCCTAAACCTTTGAACATATAAATACCATTGCCAAGATCGGTTGTCTCAATATCGGGAAGTGGGTTGGGTTGGGTTGTTGCTGGTTTCTTATCTTGGGAATCTGCGCCAACTTTGGAACTATCCGCGCAGGCCGTTATTGCAAATAAGCTTAGAGCGGCGAGTGATGTGGTAAATGTGCTCATGATATCTCCTTATGTTGAAGTATAGCCGTATATATGACCGCTCACAAATGTTATTTTTGACACAGGGTCTTATCGTCTGCTACGGTTTTTAAAGAACTTGCAAATATATTTGGGCATAGGGAGCAATGTATGATCGCACTTAAAACTGTTTCAAAATCATATAAGAAACAAGCTATCTTGCGCGACATCTCCCATAACTTTGGGCAAGGAGTCACGGTAATTACGGGTAAGAGCGGCGCGGGGAAATCTACATTATTGCGGATGTGTGCTACGGTGGAAAAACCGTCATCAGGAGATATTTTATGGCAAGATATATCCATATTAAAAAAACCAAAAATCTTTCGCAACGTGCTTGGTTACGCGCCGCAGCAAATCGATTTTCCGCCAGACATCACGGCCCTAGATTTTCTACGTTATGTCGGCGCGCTTAAAGGTATGAGCGCGAAAAATTCTACGGAGCAAGGACTATCATTGCTAACGCGGCTTGAGTTGGACGCAGACGCGGACAAATTTATTCAAATGTTTTCGGGCGGTATGCGTCGCAGATTGGGACTTGCTCAGGCTTTCTTTGGACGACCTCAATGCTTGGTGTTGGACGAACCAACCGCCGAACTTGATCCACAAACGGCACGTGTTGTCCACGACCTAATTTTTGAAACTGGCAAGGCGGCCACCGTCTTGATGACTACGCATTTGGCGGGCAGTTTGCAACAATATGATTTTGAAGAATTTGAAATTGTACAGGCGAACAGATCGTGACGTCCTTTGCGCACATACGGACATTTTACCGGATACAATTTGGGCGGCATATCAGAAGTCCTGCCTTGTGGTTTGTCGCGCTGGCCGCGCCGATTATTGCGCGGTTTATTGTGCCCGACCCAGAGGCCAGTTATTCGATTATTTCCATTAACAATGCGCGCCCCAATTTAACGGCTGGTGTAATTGGTATGGAGATCGGCATTATTGCAGGTTTGTTTTTATCGCCATTTGCCTATATATTTCTGCGCGCTGGCCCGACAAAAACCGTACCGTGGCAGGTTGAGGACACATGTCCCAGTAGTCGAATTTGGCAAATGGTGGGCAATTGGATCGCCGATACATTGGTGTTGTGGTTGATCTTATTGTGCTTGGCTGTTGCGGGGGTCATTATTAGCTTGTTTCGCTTGCCACTTACAGAGGTGGTGCCAATAGACACATTGCTGGCGGCTATATTCATCGCCGCGCCTGCGCTTTGTTTTGTGGCAGCAGTGCGGACATTTTTGTCGGCTCGCCCGAAGCTGCGCGGAGCACTGGGGGACGTCGTGTTTGTCGTCATATGGCTTGGCGGAACCTTAATGGCCTCAGTCTATTTCGTGCCAGGTCAAACCCCTGTCGCCATTGCTGATTTATTTGGATTCGCCGCCTCTATGTCGCCTGCTGTCGCCGAACCCATTCGCGCAATGTCCATGCCTGGGCTCCCTGGTACAACAGACACAATAAACATCAACGCGATGCGCGGTGTGCTCGATCCATCGTTTTTATTGTCGCGGGTTTTTTGGATTTTTATGGCTATGGGTGTAGCGTGTCTAAGTGGCCTTGTGTTTAAACCAAGGTCACAAAAAGCTCACCGCAAACACCTCGCGGGTAGAAAATGGGTGGGAAAATTATCCGTGGGGGCGGATAGAGCTTTGCAAGCTATTGGCCCCACGGGATCTAAAACATTGACCCCGCTTTGGGAGAATTTTTCGCAAATTTTGACACCTAAACTCTATGTGTATGTACTTATGGGCGCGGCTATTATTGGTGGGCTATATCCGTTTACACCCCAAATTGGCGCCCTGCTTTGGCTAGCTGTATTATTTCCGCTCACCGATCATAGTGCACGTTGGCAATCTCGTAATTTGACCCGTTTTGCATCGACCGCGCCTATGTCAAAGCCTGCGCAATTGGTGTGGCAATACTGTGCTGGCCTGCTTTTGGTATTGCTTGTTTGCCTGCCTGCCTTGGTGAAAGGGTTTACAGCAAACCCCACGGCCATACCGCGAGATTTGCTTATTCTCATCATTGGTTTGCCGCTTATCATCACGGCTTTTGGCGCGTTAACCCGCAGTGCATTTTTTGCCCGCCTGTTGTTATTGCTGGCTTGGTATATGTATTTAAACCTGTAAATTTTCTTTATTTAAGCTCGGGCCAGACCTTTGCGGGGTTAATTTCTTTGCCGTTTACATGGGTTTCGATGTGGACGTGGGGGCCTGATGACACTCCCGTATTGCCCATATAAGCAATGATGTCGCCAGCTTTTACCGTGTCGCCTTGGCGCACAGCAAAGCTTTGGAGGTGGGCAAAGAGAGTTGTCACACCTCCTGCCGTTTTAAGCTCTAATGTTTTGCCGTATTTTTCTATCGCGCCGTAGTTTTCGCGAAAACTAAATTCATTAAATACTTGTACCTGTCCGTCCGCAGGCGCGTAAATCGGCGTGCCTTGCGCGTTGGCAATATCCATGCCGTTATGTTTTTTACCTGCAAATATTTTGCCCTTGCGAATGTGCCCGTAAGGGGAGCTGACATCTCCTTCAACGATGCTTATATGCGAGGCCGTGTGTTTGGACGTGTTGTAAGTGGTGATATCAGTGTGCATATCATCGGTATCAGGGTCATATGTGCGGGTTTCGTAGCGCGCATTGTTGGCGATCAGAAACTTTTCTATATCTTTGTGCCTATGTAATTTGGCTTCGCCCAGAGGGGTGCGCCATTCCATGCCTGTGCGGGTTTTAGCCCATGCGCCCAAATTAATGTCTGCGCCTTGGGTGAGTAAGAATTTTACCATGCCCAAATGCCCTTGTTGAGATGCATTGATAAGAGCGGTTTCGTCGCCGGGCACGACCTCGTTTATATCTGTGCCTTGGCCTAACAATAATTGGGCCGCGTCAATATGATTGGTGGACGCTGCCGCAATTAAGGGATTGCCGTCACCAGACGAGAAGTGGTTTACCTGCGCGCCGTGGTCGATAAGTTTTTGCATGATGTGTAGATTGCCTTGTATGGCTGCGGCAATTAGGGGCGTGCCGTCACCGGACGCAGTGATATTGGTATCGGCCTTGGCCGCCAGAAACATATCGACCATTTTGCTGTCATTGCGGCGCACAGCGGCGAGCAGCGGCGTGCCGTCTCCGTGCAGGACAAAATTAGGATTAACGCCATTTGCCAGTAATGCCTGAACAGAAGTGCGGTCACCATGTTCTGCGCTAGCATATAAAGTAAATTGTTCAGGGGTAATGTTTTGACTAAGTTCATGCATATCAATATGGCCCGCAAACGGATCATGGGCATAGGCACGCGGGGTGATTATGGTCAGGCAGGCCAGTGTCATTGGCACGGCAAGGGTTGTGGTTAAAAGCAGTTTTTTAGAAATTTTGGTCATAGGACTTCCTATATAAAGACGGTGAATGCGCGCCGTAAGATGACGTGCGCGGGGGTGAATGCCGATGGCAAGAGCGGGCGTGGGTACGCGGGCATGTTTTTCTGCCAAGTCGAGTAGAGCTTGGGCGAGGGCTTTGCCGTTATTCTCTGTACTCTTGCCAGATTGTTGGGCGGCAATATCGTCGCATATTTTTTCGCGCTCAACATTGATTTGTGTGTTGACCCAATACAAAGGCGCGCACCACCACAACAGTGCCAGTATTAATCTTTGCGCCAAATTGACCCATAAATCTTTACGGACGATGTGGGCGATTTCGTGTTCTAAGACGGCTCTGGTTGCGGGTGTGTTAAAGTCAAGCTTGAAGTCTTGCGGGACGAGGATACTGGGCCGTAACAACCCTAACACCATTGGAGAGTGTATATGGCTGCTACGGTAGATGTGCACGGATTTTGACAAAGTCTTGCTGTGTGCATCTGGTATGCGAGATGCAAGCCGTCGCCAAATCTGGCCTTGGCGTGCAGATTGCACGAGTCGTATCAACATTAGCAGTGTGCCAAGAGCCCATAGGCTTAACAATACGACCGCAGGTGAAGGCATAGATTTTTGAGTGGATGTGAATAGTTGTGGGGTTTGTATAGTTGGAGTTGTAACGATTATTGACGGTATAATCTGCACCGTTACGGGCACGGGTTGTGGATGTGCACCGAGCGAAATATTGGGCGCAAATTCTGGCAAAAAAGGAATGGTCAATAACAATGCCGTGCCAAACAAACCGCCCAGTGCAATTCTGTAACGGGCCTTAACATGGGCAATGGGCACAATATAAAGAACGGCCCCCACGACACAGGCGATTAACAGGCTTTGCCAAAACAAATTTAATGCGAGAGATTGTAAAATGTGCGCGCTTATCATGTGCCCTCTCCGCCTAGTAATTTGCGCAAGGCCGTGATGTCATCAGGGGTTAAGTCGTCGGCTTCAATCAGGTGTTGGGCGAGTAAGCGGGGAGAGCCGTCAAACAGATTGCCAAGCATGTTCTTAAGGGCCGAACTGCGGGCAGTTTCTTTACTGATAAGGGGCGTAAAAATATGGGTGCGCCCGTCTTTGCGAAACCCTATATAGCCTTTATCAGTCAATATGCGTGTGGTGGTCAGCACGGTTGTATAGGCCAGATTATATTGCTCCGCCAGCGCGTCCGTGATTTGACGCACATTGACTTCGCCTTGCTCCCACAACACATGCATGATGCGTTGCTCGGCTTTGGTGAGAGTTTGTGATTTTGGACGTGCCATATATTAATTCCTTAGTTGATGAAGGTTTGTAGGTCGAGCGCCTGCCTTTGTCAACTAATTAGTTAGTAATTACCTAAAAAGTATTCCCAACAGACTGCGTTGCTATGTTCAAGCAGGTAGAGGGCTATGTTATTGCAGATGGTTTTATGTGATACTTATTTAGGTAGTGGACTCATAAACTCAGACCACAATGGAGCTAAATATGCAAAAATATGCTAGGAAAAGGGTGAAAAGCGTGCCCTCGGCACGGTTGAGCGCTTTGACGACGCAGATTGAAGCAGATTTAGCTCTGAACCCGCGGATAGGCATGCATGGCCACTTTGCCCACTGGCGTCGTTGTAAGGCCTTGAAAATGCGAGCATTTCCTGCGCCCTTACGCCTAACCATTGAACAAATTGACACATGCCATTGTGGCCTGAGTTTATGAGTACACTACCTAATTCGCGCACGGAATTTTACATCAAAACTGGGGTTAGGCGCGCCCGCGGCCATAGCCCCTTTCGGGTTCACACAGATATAGGTCACAGCAGGATCATAGCCTGCGCTCGGCGTATATCCACAAGCTGCAAAATTTGCGGGGGCAGAGCCGGCGTTTGAAAAACGAACATCTGTGGCGTAATTAAAGGTCAGGTTACTGCTATTATCCGTTCCTGTTACCGCCGTCGTTTCTGGGCCGCCGTCATCTATATCTCCATTATAGAATTCGATTTCAGACGGCATAGCATCAATGATGACCACGCTATTATTATCTGCGGCCGCCTCCCCGATATTTGTGAATGAGATCGTATATACAACGTCATTACCCGGCACCATATAAAGCCCTTCGGATAAAGGATCGTACACCGCAGTTGTTTTGCCGGCAGTTAATTCTGCATTCTGCACACGGCAGAAATTTAAATCGTGAATAGAAATACCTTGATTGCCTGGGTTAACAGGGGCGTTGTTGCCATTGCCGTATTTTATGGTCACTTTATCGACAGCTGCATTAAATTCTAACGTCATATTGCCATTGCTTGTTGTTGGGCTTGACCCAGCATTGCCAATCACAACATTCCCCGTTGCAGAATTTGATGTACTGGTAAATAGGGTGGGTGTTACAGGCGTTCCGCCAAGTGAACCAGTAACCGTAATCTTATCTTCAAACTGACTTGTACCAAAATCAACGTCAAAAATACTGAGTTGCATTTTAGCAACGCCGACGCCCGCAATACCTAAGTTATACACGACGTCAACTGTGCTGGTGCGGGTAGAGGCATTTCTGATAAAATGGAGGTCCGATTGTCCTGGTGTGAGTCCGCCGGTATCATAAATGCTCTCTGCTGGTGTTTGACCGCCAAATTGGGCGTCACTATATAGTGTGCCGCCAGGGTCGGTCACAGTGATAACAATTGTTTCACCGTCAACAGTATAGGTATTGGTCATATCTGCAACATTCCACACGACGGTATCCCAATCCAAAATTGACGGGGCTGCTGGGCAGGTGAGTGTTGGGACGGCTGGTGTGACTGGGTTAAGGGTTAAGCTTGCATAATCATCCTCACCTGTATTGCTATTGCCCGGTGTTGAGTCTGGGTCTGCCTGATTTGAACTGGCAATGTCGCTGGTAATTGCATAACTGCCACTGGCATTCACAAAAGCCGTGATGTGTAGGTCTGCCGTTCCTCCACCTGCTAGAGAACTGGCGAGTGACCATAATCCTGTCGCGGAATTATAAGCTCCCAAGCCGTCATCGGAAACATAGCTCAACCCCGCAGGTAGGGTGATGTCAACTGTTACCTTGTCAGCAGTTAGTGGGCCAGTATTCGCCACAGTAAATGTCAAAAAAACATTAGTTCCTGTAGTTGGCGTCGTGTTTGTGGCTGCTAAACCAAGAGATAAATCCGCGCCTGTTGCTGTTGCATGGGTAAAAAATAAATCGGCCCTACGAAACTGACCATCATCATCTTCAGGATATGTATCGCAAATGGTCAAGGTCCATGTGCCCGCAGATTTTTCACCGTTAAATGCAGACAAAGCATTGTTAGGCCGTACTAGGTTTTCGTAAGGCGGGACACTCCCTATCCCGTCATTGGTATTATGAGGGGCCGTATTTATCAACGTGCCAGCAGCATCGTCTAGCTCTACGTTATAATTATTATGGAAGGCATTATTTACGTCTTCCTTGATAATCCGCACTGTTGTTGCGGCTGGCGATGTTAATTCCACACGCATATCTCCGCGCCATACATGCGTAGCCAGAAACCCGACATCCAAGTCAGTAACTATGAAGTCATCACTTTTCGGCACAAAAAATGCACGGCTAATTTCGCCCCCGCCGCAACTGGTTTTAGCATTAATGGATGCAACAGAAGTATTGGTGTAGGTGCTGGTTTTCCCATGTGCTAAAATTGATGTTAGGCACGCAATACAAAGGGTAAAGCCCCGTAAAAGAAATGAAAAAACTCTAGTCATTATCTGGTTGCACAATGGGTTGAGCTTTAGCTATGTGCTGCACTTGTGGTTTAATTTTTTCTTTTAGCAAACGTGGAGCGGCCCAAGTTGCCAGACCATTTTCACCGCGGTCACGGTCCATTATCAGTTCATAACTACCGTTTTTTTGTATCTTCAAGATCACAGTCACAATATCGGCTTGTCGCCCCCCTTTGTCTGGGTTTTTAATGTCCCAAACATGTGACACTCCGCGCACAGATTTTGGTTTGCCGTATTTCTGTACCAATGTTTTATACAAAGTTTGGGCCCGTTGTGGTGATTGACGGAATTTTTTGCGGTATTGCAATGGTGCATTCAGCACATTTTTAACTTCAGGCCTACCATCACGAATTGATGAACGCTGGTATTTCAATGCTTGGGCCTGCCCTGGCTCAGGAAGGTTTTCAGCAGCGTTTAGCGCAAAATCAAACGGGTTTTTTGATGATATTTGTGAAAATATAGGCTTTTGAACAGGTGTAGAAGATTGCGCGGATGCACAAACGCTGCAAAACGACATAGCAAATGCTACACATATACTTGATGAACGAAATACCAACACAGTTTTCATGTCCCACACTTTACAAACCCTAGCTTATGTTAGTCTAGATGGAGAGGTTTAATAAAATACGAAGAAATTAGCAGAATATCATTCGCCAAACTCTTGCCCATAACTGGGGTTTTGCGGCGCCTTGTGACCAAAATTATGAAAAAGCAGTGCCGTCCAATCTTCGCCACAATTTCCCTGTTAAAGGGAGAAAAATGTGTTTAAAGTTATTTTGAAATGATTGTTGTTACAGCAAGAAAACAAATATACCTAGTCTGTCATTCCAGGATACGCTGGAATCCGAAAGATTGAATATGTAGTAAAGGGTGAGATTCCAGCTTTCGCTGGAATGACATTATTTTTTGGTATTATTTATTAATAGAGCGCGTAAACCAAAGCGCGCAAACCAATGACAGGGAATAAATTAAGAGGCGCGAAAGTGAGCGTCAGCGAACGACAGGGAATAAATTATGGCAAATATTGCTTTGGTAGATGATGACGAGAATATACTGACATCTGTATCGTTGTTTTTAGAAGATTCGGGTCACACTGTACGCACCTATAATAATGGGGCCAGCGCGCTGGAGGCGTTAAGTAAATACCCGTGCGACTTGGCGGTGTTTGATGTGAAAATGCCGCGTATGGACGGGTTGGAGCTTTTGCGGCGTTTGCGCCAAACCTCAAACCTGCCTGTGATTTTTCTCACCTCGAAAGATGATGAATTTGATGAAGCCATTGGCTTAAATATGGGGGCCGATGATTATATCACCAAGCCTTTTTCCCAACGCTTGCTCGGTGAGCGTATCAAGGCCGTATTGCGGCGAGCCAAACTTGGCAGTGTGGAAATGCCTGTACCCCAAGAAGGGGATGATAAAGTCATCAAACGCGGTTCGCTGGTGCTTGATCCCAACCGCCACGCCTGTTCGTGGAAGGGCGAGCCTGTGCGGTTAACGGTTACAGAATTTCTTATTTTGCACGCCTTGGCCAATCGTCCTGGCTATGTGAAAAGCCGTGATAATTTGATGGATATTGCCTATGACGACCAAGTCTATGTTGATGACCGTACCATTGACAGTCACATTAAACGCTTGCGCAAAAAATTTCGTAAAACTGACAAGGCCTTTGACGGAATTGAAACGCTTTACGGTATAGGTTATAAATACAAAGAAGCTTAGTGTGTTTTTCGTAAAATATATGACGCTCTAATTTACGGTTTGCGAAAGTGTGAGTGGTGATAGATTTTAGACATATGTTTGGAAGGCTGCGAGAACGCCGCCGCGGTGTGCGCCGCCTTTTGTTTTTTTCGACACTCACCAGGCGAATATTTTTAGCCAATCTTTTGGGATTGCTCATCCTTATTATTGGTACGCTAACCCTTAATCAATTTAGCCACGGTTTGATTGTTGCTAAAGTCGATAATTTGAAATCCCAAACCCAGTTGATTGTTAATTTACTCGGAGATCAGGCAACGGGCCTTGGGGCCGTTGCCACTTTGGACGAGGAGGCCGCAATTCGCCTTATGCGCCGTATTGATGTGCCCGACAAAGTGCGTGTACGGCTGTATAATAAAAACGCAGACATGGTTTCTGATAGCGCACTTTTGGACAACAGTATTGAAACGGGTACGCTAGACCCGATTATCAGCACTGAGGAAATACCTCAGAAACTCACGGAAAAAAATAGATGGGCCCGTTTGCAAAACTGGGTTGATAAGCAGATTAACGATCTGCCCGTGTATAAAAATCACAGGAAGGAGCTACAACGATATTTGGAACGCGATGTGCTCGCGGCTTTGCGCGGTGATGTGGTGGCGGCCGAGCAATACGAGGGGGATGATTTGGTTGTATCTGTTGTTTTGCCAATTAAACCCGTGCAAAATGTATTGGGTGCTGTTGTGTTTGAAACACGCGATGTTGATGGTATTCTTGCCAGTCAAAGACAGGGTCTGACCCCAATTATTCTCATTGCAATTTTAGCCTCTATCCTCTCGTCTCTTGCGTTGACATTGTTTATCGCGCTCCCCATGCGCAAATTGGCACGGGCAACAGAACAAGTGCTGCGCGCAGGTAAAAAAAGCAATGCCATTCCCGACTTATCTATGCGCGGGGACGAAATTGGGGATTTGTCATTGGCTTTGCGTAATATGACGTCGGGGCTCTATGATAGAATAGACGATATCGCAAATTTTGCCTCTGATGTTGCCCACGAGATTAAAAACCCGCTGACATCTTTGCGCTCTGCAAGTGAAAGCTTGCGCATTGCCAAGACCAAAGAAGGGCGCGCAAAAATGATCGATATCATTCAAAACGATGTGGCCCGCATGGACCGCTTGGTAACAGATATTTCAAAAGCCTCGCGTGTGGACGCAACTCTGGCTCGTGAGCGCATGGCGCCGCTTGATATTGAAATGTTTTTAAAGGGCATAGCAGATTTTTATACCCAAACCCGCAAGGAAAGCGGCGTTGATGTTGTTTTCATTGCAAGGGCTATCCATGAAGATGATGCGGGCCCGCAAGACCCATTGATTGTAAAAGCACTGGAAAGCCCGCTTGGACAGGTGCTTCGCAATCTTATCGACAATGCACTTACATTCTCGCCCAAAGACGAAAAATCAAGTGTGAGGTTAGGTGTGAGTTGTGGCGAGACCGACATGAGTCATATGGTGATTATCACGATTGATGATGACGGGCCGGGCATTGGGGTAGAAGATATGGGTGAAATATTTGAGCGTTTCTATACACAGCGTCCCAAGGGCGCGGCATTTGGTAACCATTCAGGTTTGGGCCTTGCAATATGCAAACAGATTATGGCGGCCCACCAAGGTATAATCACGGTGGAAAACCGTATTGATGTGGCACACGATAATGTCGTACTCGGCGCACGGTTCATTTTGCATCTGCCCTTATATTTACCCCGCAATACCCGCCTCAAAACCGAAAAAGACAAGAAACGCAGAAAGAAACTGTAAATCATTTTGCTAACATGCGTTTTTACACTTCCCATCCTTTAAAAATTTTGGTTAAGTGAAATCATGATTGTTAAGGGGTAAAAATTGATAGGTATTGTTCTTGTGACCCATGGGGGTTTGGCGGTGGAATTACGCCGTGCGGCAGAACATGTCGTGGGGCCAATGACGCACGTCGAAACTGTGTGCATCGGCCCAAATGATGATTTGGAAAAAGCGTCTCATCAAATCCGCACAAATGTTGCGAAAGCCGATACAGGAAAAGGCGTGCTCGTCTTAACCGACATGTTTGGCGGCACGCCGTCCAATTTGTCCATATCATTGCTCAAAGAAGGGCATGTGGAAGTGGTCGCAGGTGTAAATCTGCCCATGTTGATAAAATTATCGCAAGCACGAGAGACGGAAACTTTGGTAGTAGCTGCGCAAACGGCGAAAGATGCAGGTCGGCGTTATATTGCCATTGCTTCTGAAATAATTTCAGGGGAAGAGAATTGAGTGCTAAGGACTGCGCGCCTAAAACCGTGTGCGTTACCTTGACCAATAAGCGTGGTTTTCACGCACGTGCCGCAGCCAAGTTCGCCAGTCTCGCGCAAGGATTTGATGCCAAAATCGAAGTGACGAGCATCAATGATGTTTGTCGTGAAACTGTGGTTGGGGATTCGATTATGGAATTATTACTGCTTGGCTCTGCGTGCGGTGAAGATATCCGCATTCAGGCGCAAGGCGTTGAAGCCGACGCCGCTCTCACAGCCCTTACCGTATTGGTAGAAAGTAAATTTGGAGAAGGGGAATGAAGTTCAGCATTATTTTTAGCACTTTGCTTTGCACAGGCCTGCTCTTATCTGGCTGTACGAGTACAAAACGGTTTAAACCTAAATCTGATTACCCGCCTGACCCTTGGGTGAAGGGCTATGCCAATCCTGATGATTGTATTGGCGGTGAAAAACTGGCGGCGGTTACCTTCGATTTGCCACATTACCCGCGCCGTGCCTTTCGGTCTGGACGCCAAGGTTGGGTGATTTTGCGGCTTGATATTAGCGCGGCAGGCGATACGGAAAATGTACGCATAGAGCGGGCTTTGCCAGACCGTTTATTTGGTGGTAATGCAAAGCGAGCGGCGAAAGACTGGCAGTTCGCACCCCCGCAAGATGGCCCCATGAAAAATTGTCGTGTTTTGCTGCGTTATAGACTTGGCACTGTCAGTTTGGGTGGCTGATGCAAAACTTTCGCACGGTTCCAGACATTTGTATAGAGGCAGGCGGGGCGGCAAAGCTAGGCACGCATGTTGACGGGTTATGCGCTAATAAGCGTATTTGCATTGTTACTGACAAAGGTGTTCGTGGGCTTGGCCTTATAGATGCTGGGGTGACAAGCCTAGAAGATGCTGGTTATACCGTCATGGTGTTTGACGATGTGGTGGCCGATCCCCCTGAAAATATTGTCGTGCGCGGCGCGCAAACACTGAAAGAGTTTCGTGCTGGTTTGGTTATTGGCTTTGGTGGTGGCAGTCCTATGGATACGGCCAAAGTCATGGCGCACCTTGCAGGCTGCACACAAGTTATCGATGATCTTTACGGCGTTGGGCTTGCCAAGGGGCCGCGCTTGCCCTTGATGTTAATCCCGACGACAGCAGGTACAGGTTCAGAAGTGACAAATGTCGCAATACTAACCACTGGCGCAACAGAAAAAAAAGGCATTGTCGCCAATGCTCTTTACGCCGACCGTGTGTTGCTCGACTCGGAATTGACAATAGGTCTGCCCAAAATGATAAGCGCGGCTACAGGTATTGACGCTATGGTACATGCCATTGAAGCCTATACGAGCCTGCCGCAAAAAAACCCTTTATCCGACAGTCTTGCATTGTCCGCACTTGCCAAAGTAAGGGGCGCGCTTGAGCGGGTGTGTCGGGACGGTGGTGATATTGATGCACGCAATGACATGCTCATAGGTTCTATGTTGGCGGGGCAAGCATTTTCAAATGCGCCGTGCGCCGCCGTTCATGCATTGGCCTATCCATTGGGCGGGTTTTTTCATGTACCGCACGGGCTTTCAAATGCTTTGGTTGTTGGCGAGGTGATGAAATATAATCTCCCCAAAGCGGATATCTATTACAGTGAAATTGCAGACTATCTGCGCATTGGCAGTTCAGGCACGCACCTGATCGACGAAATGCAGCGATTAAAACAAGAAACACATGTGCCGCAAACTTTAAGTGATGTAAAAATACCCAGAGACGCCATTCCCATGATGGCAAAAGATGCTATGACCAAGGACAGATTATTGATTAATAATCCGAGGGCCATGCATTACGGCGCCGTTGTTGATATTTATGAGCGCATAGCATGACGCGCCCAAAACCATACCGCCTTGATACATTTTCCTATACGCTAGATATACAAACTCGTTGGCATGACAATGATGTTTATGGGCATATTAACAATACAGTTTATTACACATGGTTTGATACGGTCGTGAATACATTCCTGATTGAAAACGGCTTGCTTGACATTGGCAAAAGCGAAACCATTGGCCTTGTTGTGGATACGGCTTGCCAGTATTTTTCGCCTCTCTCATTTCCGCAAAACATATGCGCGGGCTTGCGCGTTAAACATATTGGCAATTCAAGTGTGCGTTACGAAATTGCTATATTTGGTGAGGGCGAAACACACGCTAGCGCGCAAGGTCATTTTGTGCATGTATATGTGGATGCGCGCACTCGTAAACCCAAACCGATACCTAAAAACATGCGCGCCGCTTTAGGGGCCATAAGCGTATAGATATACCGTGCATTTCTTACTCGCATTATTTGACAAGCCCGCTATGTTCTGATTCATAGATCATCATTGCCAATCAGGTTGGGAAAAGAAACGTGAACGCAGACACGCTAAATATGATTTCGCTTTATGTGACATTTGCGGCAATTGTTTTTGCTATTGTTGTCGCATTTTTCGCTATGCGCGCAGGATATGGCGACCGCGACGCCGCGACAAAATGGCGCGCGCAGGCCAAAAACTTAGACGGAAAGATTAATCGTGCCCACGCAGTATTTGGCGCATACCCTGGTTTGATTTTGGTATGGGAAGAGACCGTGCCAACCCAAGCGCAAGAGAGTTTATCTGATTGGGGCATACCTGTTGTTTACGGCTCTACGGCCGCGCTTGCCTCGCTTGTGCGGTTTGCAGAACCTGGAAATTCTAAGGAGTTTGCCCAGAGAGTTTTGGACGGGCTTGCAGATTATAATACATTGTCACAAGACGGCACTGATAAAACTTTGCGGAAATTGATTAATGAATTGCGTCAAAAAGGTGAGGCTTTTTCAACGACCATTGCCATGCCTGGCGGTAAATTAATCGAGGCGGACGGGAGTGTTGCGGGCGCGCAAGTGGTTGTCTGGCTTGAAGATGCCAGCATTCGTGGGCGCGACGAAAAAGACGCGATTACAAAATTTGAGCAAGAAAAATTAACGGCCCTTTCAGATCCGATTGCATTTATTGATATTATGGGCAAAGCCCCATTTCCTATGTGGCGGCTCAGTGGTACGGGACGTATTGTTTGGGTTAATGACACTTATATTCGCGCGGTTGGCGGGGAAAACCTACCCCATGTGTTAAGTGAGCAAATTCAATTGGATAAATCTTGCATTGCACAAGCTCAAAAAGTTCTCTCCGAGAATATAGTGGTCAAAGATGCCCGCGCCATTGTTATGGAGGGTAAACGCAAGCCAACATTGCTGACCATGTTTCCTGTATCGGGCGGGGTCGCGGGCCTTGCTGTGGACGCGTCAGAAGCGGAACAATTACGCATTGCACTTAAGCGGCACATTCGTGCCCACGACGAAACGCTTAATAATATGGGCGAGGCCGTGGTGATTTTTGGCGCGGACCAAAAAATGAATTTTCACAATAGAGCGTTTTCCAAAATGTTTTCACTTGAAGAAAACTGGTTTAAAGACAGGCCGTCCCACGGGGAATGGCTTGACCATATGCGCGAAAAACGCCGTCTGCCCGAACAGCCTGATTTCCGGGATTGGAAGCGGTCGGAATTGGCCTTGTATACTGATTGGCCCGATGAAGTGCCTGATGAGCTATGGAGCTTGCCAGATGGTCGTGAGATTCGTCTTGTGCGTATGCGCGACCCTGACGGCGGTTTGTCGCTGTTATTTGGCGATATTACTGACCAAATGGATATGCAGTCCAGACTGGGCACATTGATTAATGTACAAAAAGCTACCCTTGATAAGCTAACCGAAGGGGTGGCGGTGTTTGGGCCAGACGGAAGGCTTAAAATCCATAATGCGGCTTACGAAACAATGTGGAGCCTAGGGGAAAAGGCACTAAAGGATGAGCCATTGTTTCGCAACCTTGTCCCGCGACATTTAAAGTTTTATCATGACCGTGAATTTTGGAACGAGATGGTGGCGCGCACATCAGACCCAAGCCCTGAAGCGCGGCGACATGTGAGCGGAGAAATTCGCCGTTCTGACGATACAATCCTTACCTATCTCTCCAAGCCCCTGCCCGACGGGGCCACATTAATTGCTTGGGACGATGTCACCCATGTCCATCGCACGGAAGCTGCCCTGCGTGAACGCGCCGAAGCCATGGAAGCGGCGGACAGGCTGAAATCTGAATTTGTCGGCCATGTGAGTTATCAACTCCGCACACCTTTGACGACCATATCAGGCTATGGCGAATTATTGCAAAGCGGGGTGGCTGGCGAATTATCTGATAAACAAAGCGAATATTTATTTGCCATCCAAAGCGCGTCCGAAGACCTGACCCAAACTGTTGATGATATTCTCGATATTGCTGCCATAGAAGCAGAAACCATTGATTTGGAATTGGGCGATGTAGAGCTGTATTTCTTGCTTGAGGGGGCACTTGATTATGTGGCTACCAAAGCAGAAGACACGAAGATTGCGGTGCAACTCAACTGTCCTGAAGATATTGGCATTATCAGGGCCGACGAAAAACGCATTAAGCAGGTTGTGCATAATTTATTATCAAATGCTCTGCGCTTTACCAAACCCGGCGGGCATATTGAACTGGGCGCGGCGGCGGATGATAGCGGCGATCAAGCGGGTATCCGTATATGGGTGAAAGACGACGGGGTTGGCATTTCCTCCGAGCGACAACCGCAAGTGTTTGAAAGTTTTAAATCCTCTCGCGGCGGCACGGGGCTTGGCCTTGCCCTCGTCGAGCGTTTTATTGCCTGTCACGGCGGTTGGGTTGACCTTGAAAGTGAAGAAGGAAAAGGCACGCATGTGACCTGTCATCTGCCAAGAGAAGCCTCATTAGACTCAGCCACTCCTGAACTGGATTTATAATCTCACGAACATCTTTTGCGTGGGGCGTAAGGCATGCCCATTTGCACCATGCCGACGGCTTCCAGTCCTGCGGCAAATTGCGCGCCCCAGTCACAATAGGACGCTTGGGTTGGGTTCAAAGCTTCTTTGAAAATATGCTTGGAATGAGGATTAATGAAAACGATAAGCGGTGCGCGCATACGTTCATCAGGCGCGAGAGCTCCTATGCTACGTGCGAGGGCTTTCCCATGTTTGGTTTTGGCGTTAATACGCAACACGGATATTTTCAGAGGCTTTTGGCCAAGCACATAGGTATTGATGGCAGGCTTGGATAAATATTTTACGAGGTCAGCATTTTTCATAGGAGTTGCGGCGGCAAAGACTTGCTTATCAAGAGATTTGCACGGCGGACAGCTATCGAAGCCAAAAATCACCATCAGGGCTTGGTTTGCAGTTTTTGCCTGTTGGAAGGCTTGCGAGAATAAAGGTTCTGCGTCTAGGCACGCGCGGTATTTTGGCATGCGTAAGGTGTTCTCATCGCAATCTTGTAAGGGGGTGAACGTGTCAAGATCAACCGCCTCTTCAAATAAAACTGTCGTTAATAGCGTATCCAGCATTGCCACGCTTGGTGGGGGTTTTGCGTGGGTAAGCGGGGTATTGACGCAGATTGTTATAACAAAAACACATATGAATCTTAGCATTTTCAAATGTTCATGTTCCCGTCGTGCTCTAGCTCAACGGGGCCGCTCATGATAATGTGGTTATCAGATGTTCGCCAGTCGATACGCAAAACCCCGCCGTCCATAATCACATGGGCTTTGCGTTCTGTGAGGTTTTGACGGTGTGCGGCAACAAGAGCGGCGCACGCCCCCGTGCCGCACGCTTGGGTGAGGCCTGCGCCCCGTTCCCATACGCGCAGGCGAATTTCAGTTTTTGAAATGATTTGGGCAAATCCCACATTGCACTGTTGTGGGAACAGAGGATGAAATTCGATCATCGGACCAATTTTATCAACCGCAATTGTCTCGGCATCATCGACAAAAAACACACAGTGAGGATTGCCCATGCTGACCGCGCCCGGGCGGGAGAGGATAGGGGCGTCTATTGGTCCAACTTTCACATCAATCACATGTGTGTCCATATATTCAGACAGAGGGATTTCGTCCCATTCTAATTTGGGCATGCCCATATCGACCGACACTTCTAATGGGCCTGTGCGTGTGGTGTGCAGTAAACCTGCATTGGTTTCCAAAATGATTTTGTCTTGGCCCGTGGCTTCCATCAAAAGCCACGGAATACAGCGCGACGCATTACCGCAGGCATCAACTTCAAAGCCGCCTGCATTCCAAATTTCCATAAACACATGAGCATCGGGTGATTTGGGTGCGCGCATAATAATGATTTGGTCAGCACCCAGCGGGCCCATTGGCCCACCCTTGAGGGATAATGATTTGGCCTTGTCTTCGGTCATAACAAAACCGGGGTTTTCGCGGGCATCAAATACCCCGAACCGATTACCAGCCCCGTTCATAATTAAAAATCTCATAGGTTTAATATAGGTGGTTTGTAAGGGCTAAGCAAGCGCACGGAAATACTGTGCATGGCAAGGGGTTAAATTACTCATCACTAAAATAAAATTACTGTCACCCCAGACTTGATCTGGGGTCTGGTGGCGCACTTTGAAAATTGACCTTGCCGTAGATTCCAGCTTTCGCTGGAATGACAAATTGTTTATGAGTATGTTCCTAATGATATAAAGTGATTATAAAGGAGACAATTATGGGTAAATCGGTTTTAATATTTGGGGGTTTGTTTACGACCATTTTTGGTCTGACATTCATCATTGCGCCGCAGATGTTTTTTGAACTTTACACGGGTGGGCATTTACCGACCAGCAGTGCAGCCATTGATGTACGCTCTACATATGGCGGCTTTAGCCTCGGTATTGGTTTGTTTTTACTTTACTGTGCCAAACACAATATTCGCATGGGATTAATCGCGGCTATGTTGGCTCTGATGTGCATAATTGCTGCGCGCCTGATCGGATATGTGGTTGACGGCACACCCACGCAATTCATGCATGTCTTTTTAGGGATGGAAATTGTGTTGCTTGTGTTGACACTGGCCGCCCTGCGAAAATTACCCCCTGCCGAATAGTCCTTGCCCCTGCCCCTGTTTTGCGCTTTTATGGGCCATATAAAAACAAGGGAATGGTTATGAAAAAGATTTTACTTTTAGGTTTGTGTGTTGCGGCTTTGTCTGCGTGTCAAGCCAAAGAACAATCAGTCAGTAAGAAAGCAATGAAGGATGTGGGAATGAAGACGGCGTATCAACTCAGTAAAGCCGCGCCCATGACTTATACCACAGCAGGCCAAACGGACGCAGATCATTTGTGGCTTGAGGACGTGCTTGGCGAGCGGGCTTTGGCCAAGGTCGGTCAATGGAACGAAATGTCTGCGCCGCGTATGCAAGGCAGTGTTTACAAGTCCATGAAGACAGAATTATTAGAAGTTTATAATTCCCCTGAAAAAATTGCTTATATCACTTACCGCGCTGGTAAGGCTTATAATTTTTGGCAAGACGCGGATCATGTAAAAGGGATTTGGCGGCGCACGACACTAGGCAGTTACGGCAGCGCCAACCCGCAATGGGAAACCATTTTAGACATCGACGCAGTGTCCAAAACCGATCATAAAAACTGGGTCTATAAGGGCGTGAATTGTTTGGCCCCCGATTATAATCATTGCATGGTCAATCTCTCCGTTGGCGGTAAGGACGCAACCGAGCGGCGCGAATTTGACGTGGCATCTAAAAGCTTTGTTACAGACGGATTTAACCTAGAAGAAAGCAAAGGCGGGGCAAGTTGGCTCGATAAAGACCATCTTTTGGTAGGCGTTGATTTCGGTCCTGGTACAATGACCGATAGCGGTTATCCGCTTGTGGCTAAATTGTGGACACGCGGCACGCCGCTTACCCAAGCGCGCGAGCTTATGCGCGGGGAGAAAACCGATGTGGCGCTGTCGTCTGGTACGTTTGAAAATGCGGACGGCGGCGACGAAATTATGCTGGTACGCTCTCCGACATTTTACGATACATTGTATTATTGGATTCCGCGTACGGGCGCAAAAGCATGGACACCTGTACAAATCCCCGTGCCAACCAAAACCAATTTAAACGGCGAATATAAGGGTCAGCAATTGGTGACATTGCAAGAAGATTGGCGCGGCTTTAAGTCGGGCGCATTGGTGTCATATGCCATTTCTGATTTTATGGCAGACGGCAAAATTGATACCGTGCACGAAGTCATTACCCCCAATGCCAAGCAATCTATTGCCTTTGGCGGCATCGGCATTACCAAGTCGGCGGTTTTAATCAACGTCATCGAAAATGTGGCGGGCAATGCTTATGCCTTTGACTTCAAAGATGGCCAGTGGGGCAAGAGCAAATTAGACCTGCCCAAAAACGGCAGTATTTCCATGCGCGGCACAAATTCTAAAGAAGATGTGGCCTTTCTCAGCACCAATAGTTTTCTGTCCCCAGATACATTGTGGCAGGTTGACGCTAAAAGTCTCAACCTTCAAAAAATAAAATCTCTCCCCGATTGGTTTGACAGCAGTTCTATGGTGGCAGAGCAGCACGAGGCCGTTTCGACGGACGGGGCGAAAATTCCTTATTTTATTATCCACAAAAAAGGCATGAAACATGACGGCAAAAACGCCACACTTCTTTATGGATACGGCGGATTTCAAATTCCTATCAATCCAAGTTATAGCGCGACCATTGGCCGTGCATGGCTAGAGCGCGGCGGGGTTTATGTGTCTGCCAATATTCGGGGCGGCGGCGAATTTGGCCCTGCTTGGCATCAAGCGGGCCTCAAGACCAAACGCCAAATTATCTATGATGATTTTATTGCTGTTGCCGAAAATTTAATCGACCACGGCGTCACCAGTCCTGAACATCTTGGTATTCATGGACGCTCCAATGGCGGCCTATTGATGGGCGTTATGTTCACACAAAGACCAGATTTGTTTAAGGCCGTTGTCTGCGGTGTGCCGCTTTTGGACATGCAGCGTTTCCATAAACTTCTGGCAGGCGCAAGTTGGATGGGTGAATACGGCAATCCTGATGACCAAGGCGCGGAAGGTGCATATATTCGCGGTCTGTCGCCTTACCATAATGTGCGCGACGATGTGGAGTACCCAGAAATGTTCCTCTACACCTCAACCAAAGATGACCGGGTGCATCCGGGCCATGCCCGTAAAATGGCCCAACGCTTAGAGGATATGAATATTCCGTTTCTTTATTATGAAAACATAGACGGCGGACACGCAGGAGCCGCTAACTTAGAAGAAACCGCCCACAGCCAAGCTTTGATTTATGCGTACTTGGTCGATAAATTAATGGGAGAATAAGGTCGAGTTTAAGGATATATGAAAAAAACTATCCTAATATATGCCAGTGTTTTGGCCCTTGGTGTGTTTGCGCTTGAGTGGATGGAATACAAATTTTTCATGAAAGTATATTCCGTGCAGGTCTATACGCTTATGCTGGTGCTTGGTTTCACGGCTATAGGCATATGGTTAGGCGCACGGTTGACGCGGCGCACCCACGCGGATGTGTTTACGCAAAACACTGCGGTTCTAAAAACACTTGGGATTACCAAGCGAGAATATGCCGTCCTGTCATGTTTGGCGGGCGGGCAATCTAATAAGGAAATTGCCCGCTCTCTCGGTATTTCTCCCAACACGGTAAAAACCCATATGGCGAATTTATATGCCAAGCTGTCCGTTTCGAAACGCGTGCTGGCCGTGCAAAAAGCCAAGGCTTTGCATTTGATTGCGTGAGGCCGCCCATAATTTCGCCCAAAGGCACGAAAAGGTCGAATTCACCCTTATGGGCGATTTTATTTTGGGAATAAACTAGGTATTAAAGGGCGTGAAAAAAAGGAGAAACTCATGAAGAAAATTATAGTGATATACGGCGCACTTGTTGGCGCGATTGTTATTTCTACAATGATAATTGGATATGCTGTGGCAACGCCAGATGTGAACACGGCGTCTCAAGCGTTTGGCTATCTCACCATGTTGCTGGCCATGTCGCTCATCTTTGCAGGCATTAAAAAATACCGCGACCAAAATTTAGGCGGGGTGATAAAATTTCTGCCAGCTTTTGGATTGGGGCTTGGCATCAGCGCGGTTGCAGGCATTATCTATGTCATAGGGTGGGAGATAAACCTCGCACTGACCGATTATGCTTTTATCGAAAATTACACCCAAGGCATTATTGATACCAAGAAAGCCGAAGGCTTAAGCGGCGAAGCACTTGAAACCCTCGTCGCCAATATGGAGAAAATGAAAACCAATTACGGCAATCCGCTTTACCGCATGCCCATGACATTTGCAGAAATTTTCCCTGTTGGACTTTTGGTGTCCTTACTATCTGCTACTATATTACGAAACCCAAAAGTTTTACCAGCGCGCAATTCATAGAAAGCCTTGCCACACAGGACTTCCCCGCCTACACATAAAGAAAAAATGTGAAGGGGAATAAAATGCTGACATCATGGCGGGCAATGACATTGTGGAAACGGGTTTTTATTGGCTTGTTTCTGGGTATCTTTATAGGGCTTGGACTTCATTACGGCTTGGGCGCTGAAAAAGGCGGCATGATTGCAGAAAAATGGATTTATCCATTTGGGCAAGCCTTTGTATCTTTAATTCGCATGTTGGTTGTGCCGTTGATTGCCACCACCTTGGTATCAGGTGTGATTGCAATGGGTGATCCAAAACGGCTCGGCTCTTTGGGCGCGCGTACTATTGGTCTTTATATGTTGACCACATTTTTTGCGGTATGGCTTGGCCTTATCATTGGCACAATTGTTCAACCAGGCGCAGGCATGGGCGATTTGATATCGGGAGCCTCAACAGACGTTGCGGCCATGTCCGAGCGTCTTGGTAATTCGTCTGCGGCCCAAAAGGGCATAGCTGATTATCTGCTAGCTATTATTCCCAGTAACCCGATCAGGGCTTTGGCAGAGGGCGACGTTCTGGCGATTATTTTCTTCTCTATTCTTGTGGGTGTTGGCATTTTACTGACCGGCGAAAAAGGCAAGCCTATGGCTGACTTTTTTGATAGCGCGTCAGAAGTGGTGATGAAAATTACCATGATGGTGATGAACCTCGCACCTTACGGCGTGTTGGCTTTGATGGCATGGGTCATGGGAACCAGAGGGCTTGGTATTTTATCCAGTATCGGTAAATTGGCTTTCGCGCTGTACCTAGCTTGTTTTTTACAAATCCTATTTGTCTACGGCGGTTTGATTGTGAAAACCATATTGCGCTTGCCATTTGTTAGGTTTATTTACGGCATAGCAGACGCGCTCGGCGTGGCTTATTCCACTTCGTCTAGTAATGCCACATTGCCCGTAACCATTTCTTGCGCCGAACATAATCTGGGTGTTGATAAATCCGTAGCTGGTTCTGTCCTACCCATGGGAGCCACCATTAACATGGACGGCACAGCAATTTATTTAGGTCTGATTGCATTGTTTGCGGCCCAAGCTTTGGGTATTGATTTGACAATGGGGCAATACATAATGGTAGCCCTTACCGCCACATTAACCTCTATCGGCGCGGCGGGTATTCCGTCTGCGGGTCTATTGCTAGCAGCGGGCGTACTCGCGGTTATCGGCGTTGACGATACTCAAGCCACGCTCATCATCGCCTTTATTTTCCCATTTGATAGACTTCTTGATATGATGCGTACGGTGACCAATGTGACAGGTGATGTGGCTGTGGCTTGTACCGTAGCAAAATGGGAAGACCAACTCGACGAAGAGGTATTTAAATCAAAATCAGTGGTTTAAGATTTCAAACTCCATGTCATTCCAGCGAAAGCTGGAATCCGAAACACGTTTAAATTTATGGAGCGTGTGTTCGGATCCCAGATCAAGTCTGGGATGACAGTCGGATTGGTAGCTATTGTACCGAGCATAAGCGAGGCAAGGCTGACTGGCCGCCGCGCCATATGGTGCGCACCCGTGTAGGCGTGCGCCTTGGCGCACTGGCCGTGAGCGAAATAAATTATTACATGCTCTGAATAACGGGTTTTTCTTTTACGTCAGGATCGCCGTCAGCCGACAGTAGCACCGCAATCCAGTGGGTGGTTTTAAATTGGCCCAAGACAATCATAATAATAACGGTAAGAGGCGCGGATAAAAACGCCCCGACCCCGCCCCATAATCCTTGCCAAAGCACTAAAGATAATATGACCACAAGGGCCGACATATTCATGCTGTCACCCATCATCTTTGGTTGCACGGTGTTGGAGATAACAAATTGTACCACGAACAAAAGCCCCGCCATAATGCCAACGGGCAGTAGGGTGTCAAATTGCACAAGCGCGAACATGGCTGGTAATATACCCGCCAAGACCGAACCAACTACGGGAATGTAATTGAGGATAAAAATGACTAAGGCCCAGAACAGAGCATTATCAAGACCAAAGGCGGTCATGACAGCAAAACTCAGGGCGGTCATAATCAAACTCATAAGGGTTTGAATGCCGAGATATTTTTCGATAGATGTGCGAATGCGCTCGCCGACCAAGGCCGCTTGCTTGCGCTTTTTAATGTTAGGGAAAAGGTCGTCCATTTTCTTGGGGAAAGAATTTTGCGCCGCAAATAAAAACGCCACATAAATAGCAATAAAGGCAAAGCTCGACATGACCTTTTGGATGGAATTGGCAAAACCACCAAGCAGGGTTTGCAATTTTCCTTGTAGGCCAAAGCGTTCATTGAGGCCGTCCCAGCTCCCATCCCCAAAGCGTTCCAGCAAAGGGTTTACAATTTCGCCCAACCGGTGTTGGTATTGCGGCGCTTCGTGTGCCACGTCGTAAGCCGTATCTGCAATAATAACCCCGATACCAACAATGGCGCCCGCAACAATAAGAACCGCAATGGCAAGGGTTGCCAGATAAGGCAGAAAGGAAATTTTTGTATCCATCCAGCGGGCAAAGGCGTCAATGATTAACCAGAAAAATACAGCCAAAGCAAAAGGCGCAAGAATATCACGCAACCAATACAATACCCATGCGGCCACCACAAAGGTAAGAAATAAAATACACGCACGAACTGTTCTATCCATAAAGCTCTCCATACTTAAATAGAAAACGGATTGGACGAAAGGTCAAGGGCGGGGAGGTATAAATATAACTGTCATTCCAGCCCCAGATTTCTCTAGGGTAAACTCCACCTGGAATCCCGTCCAAAATTAAGCACGCACGAAACATCGAGATCCCAGATCAAGCCTGGAATGACATTGAGTTTTACATAAATACTGTGAGTGTCTTGAGTTGCGTGTCCATCCGTTCTATCAATTTGCTAAGGGAGACACGTATGAGCAGTATTTTCATCGGCAAGGATACAGACGGTAAGTCACAAAAGCTTTTACTCAAACGCGCCAATCGGCACGGGCTTGTGGCGGGGGCTACGGGAACGGGCAAAACCGTGACCATGCAGATATTGGCCGAAGGCTTTTCAAACGCAGGTGTGCCTGTATTTGTGGCCGATGTGAAAGGCGATGTTTCGGGAGTTTGTGTGTCGGGTTCAAAATCCCATAAACTTCACGACAAACTCATATCAAGGGCAGAAAAAATTGACCTTGAAGATTATAACTACTTCGCTTTCCCCACTATATTTTGGGATTTGTACGGTGAAAAAGGCCACCCAGCTCGCACGACCATTTCTGAAATGGGGCCGACTATGCTGACACGCTTGATGGCTCTCACATCAGCTCAAGAAGGGGTGATGAACATTGCTTTTGACGTGGCCGAGAATAATGATTGGCCGCTTCTGGATTTGAAAGACTTAAAATCTACCTTGCAATATGTGGCCGAACAACGCAAAGAACTGTCGCTGGAATACGGCAATATCACCTCGCAATCTGTGGGCGCGATTGTCCGCAATCTTCTTGTACTTGAACGGGATGGGGCCGATATGTTTTTCGGGGAACCCGCGCTTAAGCTTTCGGATTTGATGCGTGCTGACATGAGCGGTAAGGGCATTATCTCGGTCTTGGCCGCGGATGAATTGATAAGCCATCCACGGATATATTCCACATTCCTACTCTGGTTGATGAGCGAATTATTTGAAGAATTGCCAGAAGTGGGCGACCCCGACAAACCCAAAATGGTCTTCTTTTTTGATGAAGCGCATTTGTTATTCGAAGATGCGCCTAAGGCTTTGGTGAAAAAAATTGAGCAAGTGGCGCGGTTGATCCGCTCTAAAGGGGTAGGCTTGTATTTCGTCACACAAAACCCAGGTGACATTCCAGATAGTGTGCTGTCCCAAGTTGGCAACCGTATTCAACATGCTCTGCGAGCCTACACGCCAAAAGAAATGAAAGTGGTAAAATCGTCAGCCCAAGCGTTTCGCGCCAATCCTAATTTTAAAACCGAAGACGTGATTTCCGACCTCGGTGTGGGCGAAGCTCTGGTTTCAGTGATGGATGTTAAAGGCCGCCCGCAAATTGTCGGGCAAACTTTGATCCGCCCGCCCAGTTCCCGCCTTGGGCCAGCCACAAATGCGGAACGTAAAGCTGTGATGAGCCGTTCACCCGTAGCGGGGATTTACGATACAGCCATTGATAGAAAATCTGCTTATGAAGTTCTGACGGCTAAACGTAAAGCAATGGCAGCGGCAAAAGAAAAAGCAGAAAAACAGGCCGCCAAGAAAAAGCCTGCGAGACAGGGTCGCAAGCGGCAATCCGCTCTGGAAACAGGAACTAAAGCAGCCGTGCGCTCCTTAGGCTCACAACTGGGTCGTAAATTAGGAGGGCGCGCTGGCGCAGCCTTGGTGCGCGGCATTCTTGGCTCCATGATGCGGCGTTAATGTCAATTTAGCACCATTTGTACGTTCATTATTAAGGTTGAATTTATTCATTTCATGATAAATCCTTGACTAAGGATGTGTGTTTGTATAAGTCATAAATGACTGAACAGTCGTTCAATTAAATTGAATAAATATAAAGTGATAGTTTTAAAATTTTGCCAGACAAGGCATGTATTTATTCGCAATGAAAGATTGCCGTCATGCGACAACAGCTTGGTAAAGATAAAATCCTCAAAGCGGCTTTAGCGCTCTTTGTTAAACAGGGTTTTCACACCACATCGATCAGTGACATTGCCAACAAAGCGGGTGTGTCAAAGGGATTATTATATAATTATTTTGCCAGTAAAGACGCACTGCTTGTCGCGATCATGGAGCAGGCCAGTGAGGATATGTTCAAAACGGCAACGTCAATGATTGCGGACGGCACATATGAACAAAGGCTTGATCGTTCTTTGCGGCAATTTTTCAACGCGTTGGAAAAAAACAAAAACTATCTATCCTTCCAACTGAGTTTATTTGTTCAGCCCAGCTTGAAAAAGCTCGTGAAGAAAACACTCCAAAAACGGATCGCCTATATTACATCTTTGGCAGAAGATATGTTTCGATACGGCGGGGCAAAGCGCCCAGAAATAATGGCGCAGCGTTATATTTGTGAACTCGACGGGGTGGCTCTACACTATCTTTCAGGGTTTAGCTCATTTTCTTTGCGTGAAGTGCGGCGCAATGTGTTTCTTAACTATAAAGGGATTGCCGCATGACACATTATATTTTCTCATCTGTAAAGTCGAAAAATTTACGAGCAGAACGCGCATGTTATTACAAGAAAATCGGCGTTGCGTTGGACGGAATGTGGTCAGCATTTGTGGATATGGGCACGCACTGGGCGATAGCGAATACTCAGGATAACCAACATCAAGATATCGGCTATTGTGTGGTGAATGACGACAATAAGGTTTTGCAATTTATGTCGACACACCCCGCCCACAGCGCGCCAGCTTTCGCGCAAATGATCGGTGAGCTTAAGATCACAGGCGCATATGTAGCCTCGTGCGAAACGGCGTATCTGGCCCAGTGTCGCGATCACCAAAGTGCGGTTAAGACCAACGGAATTATGTACCAAGAAGGTGAAAGCCTTCCCGTCCCTCCTCTGCCCAAAGGTATAAAATTTAGACTGGTCACAAATGCTGAATTGGACATTGCTGTTGGCTTTGGCGGGGCGGCTCTTGGGTGCGACCTGCACTGGCTCCGTGGCTATTATCAAGACCGCATAAATGCATGTGAGCTTTACGGCTATTGGCAAGACGGCGGGCTGATTGCGGCAGGGGAGTGCCGTCCATCAACATTGCCGTATGCCTGCGCCGATGTGGGCATGGTTGTGGCCAAAGGCCAGCGCGGGCGCGGGCTTGGCACAGATATATTGTGCCGCTTGCGGGCTGAATGTGGACGGCAGGGGCTGGACGCTATATGTTCTACGGAGCACGAAAATATTGCCGCGCAAACTGCAATCATCAAAGCAGGGTTTATCCCCACCCATAAAATTTTAGATATTACGTTTTAGATTAACGGGTATTTATTGGCTCTCAGGCGTAGTCACAACAATACCGTCAAGTGCGTCAGTAATGATAAGCTGACAGGACAGGCGCGAATTGTCGCGCACGTCTTCGGCGAAATCGAGCATGCTGTCTTCCATATCGTCCTTGGGCTGTAATTTGCTTGCCCAATCCTCACTGACATACACATGGCACGTGGCGCAAGCGCAAGCCCCGCCGCAATCCGCGTCAATTTCTGGGATCATGTTTTGTACAGCAGATTCCATAATTGATGCGCCGACAGACGCGTCAACATCGCGCGGTGTTCCTTTGGAATCAATAAAGGTAATTTTAGGCATGGATACTCCGTGTTTTATACCCGACTTTTATATCCAAAGTGGGGTCTGTTTCTATGTAATGTGGAAAAATAATAATGCAAGCCCGAACCAAGCCTTGCATGCATGTGGGCGCACTGTTTAATGTGTGTGTGTGAATAGCATTATCAAAACAATCTCGCTCCCAGACGAGGCGGCCACATTAGCTCTTGGCAAAACCCTTGCGCCTGTGTTGCGCGCAGGCGATATTATATTGCTGCGCGGAGATTTGGGCGCGGGCAAAACCAGCTTGGCGCGGGGAGTTATCACATCTATTTTAGGGGATATAGATGTGCCCAGCCCCACCTACACATTGGTGCAAACCTACGAAACGCCCCGTTATGAGTTTTGGCATTTTGACCTCTACCGTTTGGAAAATCCAAGCGATATATGGGAACTTGGTATTGAAGATGCATTTAGCAATGGAGTTTGCCTGATTGAATGGCCGGTGCGAATTGAAAGTTTATTGTCAGGCCATGAATTGTGTATCAATATAATATTTGAGGGCGATGGTCGACGCGCCGAAATATTAGGGCCGAAAGCTTGGGAGGCACGTCTTGTCACACTCTGAACGTGAAGCTGAAATCCTCGCATTTTTGCATGCGCACAATTGGGGTAAAGCTGTTCACTCGCCTGTGCCAGGGGACGCATCTGCGCGGCGGTATGAGCGGCTTGCGTTAAGCGGAAAGCGGGCCGTGCTGATGGACGCGCCCGAGGATAAAGACGGGGTATGTTGCCCAGTTGACGCAACGCCTGATGATAGAATTACACTTGGTTATAACGCCCAAGCGCGGTTGGCAGGTTCGTCCCTAAGCGCATTTGTGTGTGTGGCCACAGCCCTAACGCGGCGCGGATTTGCAGCTCCGCGCATTCTCGCTCTCGATAAAGACGCAGGGTTGTTATTGTTAGAAGATTTGGGCGAAAATCTTTACGCACATGTTTTGGAAAAAACACCAAAACGCGAAGAGGAATTATACGAAAAAGCCGTGCATGTATTGGCGGCTATTTACCGTTCTAGCTTTTCGGACACCTTGCAGGCTCGCGGCTTGACATGGCATGTTGGGGATTATGACGACACGGCATTGTTGGCCGAAGCGAATTTGTTTTTAGAGTGGTATATGCCGCATTTTGAAAAACCAATCTCGGGCGCGGCGAAAGCAGAATGGATACAATTGTGGGCGCAAAGTTTTAAGTCTTTACGCGCTCATGCACCGGGCCTTGCTTTGCGTGATTTTCATGCAGAGAACATATTTGACTTAAGCGGTGGTGTTGGTTTGATAGATTTTCAAGACGCACTCTTTGCCCACCCGTCCTATGATCTGGTGTCTTTAATCGAAGATGCGCGGCGGGACGTAAGCCCATCGCTCGCCGCCCCTTTAATCTCGCAGTTTTGCCAAGAGGCAGGTATTGTCGAGGATGATAAATTTCACGCGGCTTATAATGTTATGGCGGCCCAGCGCAATGCAAAGATATTGGGCATTTTTGTGCGCCTCGCCGTACGCGATAAAAAGCCGAAATATTTGGAACTCATTCCCCGCGTTGCGGCGCATTTTAACAAAGATATTTCTCACCCCGCCCTCGCGCCCATACAAGTATGGATGCAAAAATATGCCCCGTCCATATTTGGTGATTTTAAATGACGCCCTCTATTCACACGGCAATGGTGATGGCGGCGGGGCACGGAACTCGCTTGCGCCCACACACGGATGCGACTTGCAAGGCGTTGGTGAAAGTTGGCGGTAAAGCATTAATCGACCACATGCTCGACCGTTTGCACGCTGTTGAAATCACCCACGCTGTGGTCAATGTCCACGCATTTGCTCACCCCCTCGAAGCGCATTTGGCACGCCGCACAACTGGCCCAAAGATTATCATTTCGGACGAGCGCGAATGCTTGCTTGAAACGGGCGGCGGGGTGGTAAAAGCTCTGCCTTTGCTCGGGGACGCGCCCGTATTGATTTGTAATATTGACGCCATTTGGACGGGCGACGACGTGTTAAAGAACATGATGAAAGCTTGGCAACCCGCCTATATGGACGAATTATTATTGCTCACACATACCAACACAACCATTGGCTTTGCGGGTGCGGGAGATTTTCACCTTGGTCAAGATCAACAATTAAACCGCCGCCGCAAAGACTTCGCGCCTTATGTTTATGCAGGCGTTCAGATTTTTAAACCAGAATTGGCCAAACCATTTCCGTGCGCAAAATTTTCCCGCAATAAAATTTGGGACGCAAGCTTGCAGCGCGGCAGATTATTTGGCCATGTCATGCAAGGTGTATGGATGCATGTGGGCGACCCGCAAGCTTTGGATATTACCAATGCTATGTTAAAGCAAAACCCATGTTAGAACCAAAAAATTTATTTCACGCGGACACGCCCAATATTTATACCATGCCGCCGGGCGTTCCTTTTTTAACGCATTTGGCCAAAGGGTTGACAGAGGCTCTGGGCGCGGACCTGCACAATGCGTTGATTTTATTACCGACGCGCCGCGCAGTGCGCGAGCTCAGCGCAGCCTTTTTAAAAGAGGCAACGACAGACGCGGTATTATTGCCGCGTATGTCACCTCTTGCTGATATGGGCGGGGAAGAATGGCAGGCGGACACGTCATTTGTTGGCGGCGATATCGAGCTGGGCATTGCGCCCGCCATTGACCCTGTGCGCCATAAGTTTGAACTGGCCCGATTGGTGGTGCGAAAAATGAAGGCGGACGGAATTGCGCCAGACGCGATCTCAGGCGCGGTCAATGCCCTTGCCATGAGCGAGCCGCTGGCAAATTTACTCAGCGACCTGGCCGTAGAAGAACTGGGCCTAGACGCTCTGCGCGCACTGGATGAGCAGCTTGCAAATCTGCCAGTACATTTTCAAAATGCGGCCCAGTTTGCGAAAATTATAGCCCGCCATTGGCCGCAACATTTGGCCGAACTTGGCTTGTCTGAACCGAGCGCGCATCTGGTAGCAATGATAAATGCCTGTGCGCAGCAATGGGCAACCGCCCCGCCCCAGCACCCGATTATCATCGCAGGTTCCACGGGCACGTGGCGAGCAACGGCCAATTTGATAAAAGCCGTATCCAAATTACCCAAAGGATTGGTGGTCTTGCCGGGTCTCGATACCCATATTGACGCGGTGGTGTGGGACAGTATTAACGCGGAGGACGGGGATCAACACCCGCAACGCTCGCTTAAAACCCTGATACAAATATTAGGTGTTGAGCGCAAAGATGTCCCGATGTGGCCAGGCGTTGCATTGTCGCCACAGGCCAAAATGCGTAACCGTATTTTAGCCGAAAGCCTTGTCCCCGCAGATGCCACGTCTGATTGGCCCGCCCGCATTGCCCGTGTCCACATGAGCGACAGTACGGGGAATGCTTTGCAAGACGGGCTCGCAGGCTTGTCACTTATTGAGGCTAAAACCCAAGAAGAAGAAGCCAGCATCATTGCGCTTATTTTGCGAGAAACTCTTGACGACCCAAACCAAACGGCGGCCTTGGTGACGCCTGACCCGTCTTTGGCGCGGCGGGTGAAGGCGAAATTATCGCGCTACGGCATAGAGGCGGACAGTTCTCAAGGTGAGCCTTTGGAAGAAACTTTGCACGGCGGGTTTGCCGCGCTCTGTGTGCAAGCGGCTGTCGATGTTTTTGACCCTGTGGCTTTATCGGCCTTGGTTAAACATTCATTATTTGGCATGTCTCTCGTGGACATGGCCAGTTGGTCGCGGTTTGAAAAGCGGGTTTTGCGTGGCCCCCGCGCCGAGACCTTGGACGTGATGGTGGTGAGGGCGGGTGATAATTGCGCGGACGGGTTTGCCCTTTACAAGAATATATGCGCCGCATTACTGTCATTGTCCGCGCAATTACAAGGTGAGCATAATGCATCTGAACTCGCCAAGGCGCACACGCAGGTTTTAGAAACACTCGGCGGCGGTGCGGCCAATATTTGGCGGGGCGCGGCAGGTGAGCAGATGGCCAGTTTACTCGAAGATTTAATTGCGTACGGCACGCTGTTACCGCCTGTTGACGGGCAGGGTTATATGCGCCTTCTAAGTCAGATGATGCGGGGCCGTGTGGTGCGCCCGCGCTACGGCATGCATGAGCGTTTACAAATTTTAGGCCCCTTGGAAGCCCGTATGATTGCGGCTGATAAAATTATTTTGGGCGGACTTAATGAAGGGGTTTGGCCTGCGCCCCCTGCTGTGCACCCTGTGCTGTCGCGCGGTATGCGGATGGCCATTGGCATGAATGCGCCAGAGCGCCGCTTTGGTTTGGCGGCCCATGATTTTGCGCAATTGGCAGCAAAACCAAATGTAGTTCTCACCCGCGCAGCTCGCACCACGGACGGGCCAGCAGTACAGTCCCGTTGGCTGTGGCGCCTCACAACATTGGTAAAGGGCGCGCAGTCAAAAACGGGCGTGAACATCAGTATTGATAACGGCGCGAAATATGTGCACTGGGCACGAGCATTGGACGCGCCGCCCCAGCATTTAAACCCTGCCGCGCGCCCAGAACCGTGTCCCCCGTTATCGGCGCGCTGGCCCAAAGGTCGTGGTCTGTCCGTGACACAAATCCAGACATGGATACGCGATCCATATGCGGTTTATGCCAAAACGGTTTTGGGCCTTAGCCCGCTAGACCCCTTGGACCAAAGCCTTGGCGGGCGTGAATACGGCAAAGCCGTCCACAAAGCCCTCGAAGTGCTGGACGGCAAAAACCCTGACCAGATGTACGAAATATTGCGGGTTGAATTACGCACGGCTGGTTACCTAGAGCATAGTTTTTCTCGCCATGATGTTCGGTTAAAGCGGATGGCAAATTGGTGCGTTGAATGGGCGGGCGCGCGGCGCGCACAAGGTTGGGCGGTGCGCGGCATTGAAGAAAAAGGCCGCTTTGAAATGCCAACACCACACGGGCCATTTACCTTAACGGGCATTGCCGACAGGATCGAGATCAAAGGCAATGGGGTGGCGATGATTGATTATAAAACGGGCAAGGTGTCGTCGCAAAAAGAAATTCGGTGCGGCTTTGACCCGCAACTTCCCCTATTGACCATATTGCTTGCGCAGGGGTGTTTGGGCGCGCCGATAAACACATCGGAAATGCGCTATATTAAACCCAATGCTAGCAAAGAAAAAGACAAAGATATAAATGTGCAAGCCAAGGAATATTCAGTGCAAGATTACGCTGACGCAGCGCGCAGTTCACTTGAAAAACTCATTGCTTATTTTGACCGCGAGGACAGTGTTTACGCCTCGCAACCTCGGGCTAAATATGTCAATCCGTACGGGGATTATGACCAATTGGCCCGCCGTGCTGAATGGGCGACATTGGCAGGCGAAGACGGCGGTGACACATGACCGTACCCAGTAACAATCAGGCTTATGAGCACGCGCAAAATATGCAGCGCAGTGCGGCAGACCCACATACATCCGTTTTCGTATCCGCCAATGCAGGTTCGGGAAAAACCAAGGTTTTGGTCGAGCGGGTGTCGCGTATTTTGCTCGGCGGTGTGCGTCCCGATAAAATTCTGTGCTTAACCTATACCAAAGCGGCGGCCTCTGAAATGCAGTCGCGTCTGTTTGATGTTTTGGGAGATTGGTCGGTGCTTAGCGGTGAAGACCTGACCAAAGCCTTGGGCGCGCTTGAAGGAAATTCGCGTCCGCGCAGTGATAAAGAATTGGGCCGTGCCCGTAAATTATTTGCCCGCGCCCTCGAAACCCCTGGCGGGCTTAAGGTGCAAACCATACATGCGTTTTGCGAAAAACTGCTCAAACGCTTTCCTTTTGAAGCAGGGATAACACCCGGAACCGAAGCCCTTGACGACCAAGACGCGCAGGCTATGCAATTGGACGTGATTGCCAATATTCAAACCTTGGCTCTATCAACTGATACAGAAATCGCCGCCGTTATTGCTCTTTTATCGGCACACAAAAACGATAAGGATATGGACACGCTTTATGGTTGGATGATGCGCAATGCTTACAAAATTGATGCGTGGCAAGATGCGGGGGGAATTGATGGCGTAGCCAAATATTTGGAAATCCCTGCAAACCTGACACCTGAAATAGCGGTGGTTGAGGCATGGGAATGCGCGCCAAAGGCGGAGCTTAAAATTGCCGCGCAAGATATGCAGGGCGGTGGCAAAACCGACATTGTAAAATCAAATTATATTCTCCAAGCGTTGTGCGCCCACAGTGCGGCGGAGGCTTACGCGCATTATGTACAGATGTTTTTTACCAAAGCAGACAAACCCAAACCGAGTGCACGCATGGTGACAGCCAAAGCGGGGGATATGGCCCTGTCTTTATTTGGCAATGCAAAAGACGCCCCGCAAGGTGAAGCCATGCGCATGATTGCGGCCCGCGAAACGGTTTCGCGCGCGCAGGTCTTGGTGATAACCAAGGCGGTTTATACATTGGCGTGCGTTGTGATAAAAAAATACCGCGCCTTAAAATCTGCGCGCCGCCTTATGGATTTTGATGACCAGATAGAGATGGCCCGTAAATTATTATTGGACGTGCAGGCGCGGGACTGGGTGGCCTATAAATTGGACGGGGGCGTTGACCATATTTTGGTGGACGAGGCGCAAGATACGTCGGCTGTTCAGTGGGATATTGTTGACGAGTTGAGTACACCATTTTTTCAAATGTCGCCTGATGCTGACCCGCGGTTCACGCGGACATTATTTGCCGTTGGGGACGAAAAACAATCGATCTATTCTTTTTTAGGGGCGCGGCCAGAATTGTTTTTGGAGAAAATTCAAGCTCTGACCAAAGTGCAAGAAGACACGCCCGAGATTAAAATGTCTATGTCGTTTCGTTCGTCCACAGAAATACTGGCTTTGGTTGACCAAATATTTTACGTGCAAAATGCTATTCAAGACACATTTGACAGTACGGCAATGCCAGCGGCGTCCGATGTGGGGTTTCATTCTGCCTTTCGGCAAGACGGCGGCGTGGTTGAGTTTTGGCCCGCCGCCCAAACACCGATAATAGAGGACGAAGAAATTCCGTGGGAACCTGTGCCCGTCGATACGCTTGGGAGCAGTTCTTCGCGAGAACAATTGGCCCGCCAAATCGCCCAACAAATAAAGCAATGGCTAGATAATCAAGAACCCGTATGTGATAAAAAAACCGGGGTGCGCCCCATGCAAGCCCGCGACATTTTGATTTTGGTGACCAAGCGCACCGCATTTTTTGATGCCGTAATTCGAAACCTCAAAGCGCAAAACATACCCGTTGCAGGGGCAGATAGGCTCAGTTTGACAGACTCGATTGCTGTGCAAGATTTATTGTCCTTGGCGAAATTTGCTTTGTTGCCGCAAGATGATTTGTCATTGGCGGAAGTGTTAAAAAGCCCGCTATTTGGCTGGAGCGAACAACAATTATTTGATGTGGCTCATGGGCGCAGCTCAAGCCTGTGGCAGGCTCTGCCAGACGGAGACGCACGCGGTACGTTAAGCCATATTAGAAAGCTGGCGGCAAAATATGCGCCCTATGAATTTTTCGCCCAGACATTGGCTTTTGTGCCAGACAAGGGCGGCGCAAGTCTTTTGCATAAAATATATAGCCGCCTTGGTTTGGAAGTTGCCGATGCGCTCGATGCCTTTCTCGCTCAAGCCTTAGCACACCAAAGACGAGGCGCGCCGTCGCTTACCCGTTTTATTGCAGACATAGAAAGTGACGAACGCACCATCAAACGCGAAATGGATAGCGGGCACGATGAAGTCCGCGTGATGACGGTTCACGGGGCAAAGGGACTGGAAGCCCCTGTGGTAATATTGCCCGACACCACGCAAATTAAACAGACAGGCAAAGACCCATTATACGCGGTGAACGGTGGATTTTTGGCCAATATTTCTGCCCGTGATAAACCGCAAATCATGGAGAGTGTGCAAGACAAACAAATAGCCCTTAGCGCCCAAGAAAGCTTGCGCCTGCTGTATGTGGCCCTGACGCGGGCCGAGACACGTTTGCTAATTTGTGGTTTTGAAAGTCGCGGCAAGGTGGCGGACGACAGTTGGCATCACCGCATAGGCTTGGCTATGGAGGCAATGGGCGCGGACAGTATAGAGACGGAATTTGGCGAAGGTATGCGCTACGGCCAGCCCGTGCAAAGAGAGACGGATGAGCAAACGCCTAGTTCAGATATACCTGAAACATTGCCGACACTTCCAGAATGGGCCGTAACACCGCTTGGCCCTGAACATGCGCCAAAAATAAAATATCTTTCGCCCTCCGCCCTGCGCTCTGACGGCGAAAGCGGCACGCAGGCCAGTGCGCCGCGCCGCTCGCCCTTATGGAGCGTTGACGGGGGCGGCGCGCCCCACGACCGGTTTGCGCGCGGCATTCATATTCATAAACTTTTGCAAATCCTTCCAGATGTTAAAACTGCGAACAGGAGAAAAGCTGCACATAATTATTTAATCACACATCAAAAACTGGATACAAAAACAGTGGCGGATATTGAAGCCGCCGTATTTGGGGTGTTAGAGCATAAAGACTTTGCCCCCTTCTTTGCCAAGCCATTTGGCGCGGATATATCGCACGCGGAAATTTCGCTTGCGGGGCGGGCACAGGGCTTGCCAGAGCATATTCGCCTCGGCGGACAAATCGATAGATTGTGTATCGTCGACGGCATTGTATGGATACTTGATTATAAATCCAACCGCCCGCCCCCGCAAAATGAAGACAAAGTGGCGGCCATATATATTCGCCAAATGGCAGCTTACCGCGCTTTGGCAAAAGATATATTTAAAGACATGCCCGTGCGCACGGCCTTGCTGTGGACGGACGGGCCGCGCCTTATGCCTTTGTCCGATAAAATTTTGGACGCAGTTAATTGGGATGATGTTTTACCGTCTTGACTTGACACACACACTTGACACACATAAGGGCACTGCTTACCTAATCTCTATAGCAATATTATTAAAAGGTTTTTCATGGCGACTTTCACCGCAACAGATGCAAATTTTGACGAAGCAATCTTAGGTTCTGACAAGCCCGTGTTGCTTGATTTTTGGGCGGAATGGTGTGGGCCGTGCAAACAAATGTCACCTGCACTCGAAGAACTATCAGACGATCTGGACGGCACGGCTATTGTGGCCAAGCTTAATATTGAAGACAGCCCCGAAACGGCGGTTAAATACCATATTCGCGGCGTGCCAACCTTGATGATTGTCAAATCTGGCGAGGTTGTGGCCACGCGTACAGGCGCAATGACCAAATCCAAACTCGCAGAATGGCTAGCTGAGCATAGTTAAAGCTTGACCCGCTTGCGCCGCTCTTTTACACGCGGGCATGGGCGCATTATTTGCACATCGATATTGGCGAAATACGGCTAAGTTTTTAGGTGTTTGGTTGACCATATGCCTATGGACATATGCACCGCTTGCATCTGCCCAAGAGAGCTTAACCGCGCAACAACAAATTGCCCAAGAAGAACGTCAAGCCCAACAACAATTGATTAAATCTCTTTTGTCCTTAAGCGAGACATTCGTTGAGCGGCGCGAACATTTGGACGAGTTAAATACGGACCTTAGTAAAGCCGTGGAAGAGGCGCAAAAAACGACCATCACGGCTGAAATAGAAACCCTCACCGAGGAAATTTTACTGGTTCAGTCAGAAATTGATTTGATTGTTTTGGGTTTGCAGGCCCAGCAATACAGTAAAGACAACGGCGAAGTCGCACCTGTTGATATCAAAAAAGAAATTGGCCGTGTGTTTGAACCGATTGTATTTTCCCTAGAACGGGCCACAGAACCTGCGCGCCGCATGGAAGAATTGCGCAAATTATCAGAGCAAGCCCGCGCCCGTGTAGACTTGGCTAAGGACACACTGTCGCATTTGAAAATTTTTGATATTCCAGACAGTGATTACCCGAAAGACGTACAAGAGCGGCTTGACCGTTATAAAGGTGTTTGGGAAAGCCGCCTGCAAGAAGCCCAAGGCTTAGCAGACGCGCTCGACGAACAATTGCTGTCCGCGCAACGGGTTAACCGCAGCAGTGTGTCGCAATTTGGTAAAGATTTTGCAGACTTTATTGTCAATAGGGGGGCGAGTATTTTACTGGCGCTGGGGCTAGCATTTGGGTTTGCGCTTTTGTGCCAAGCCGTACGTATGGCAATCTCTAGGCTTTACCGCAAAAGACACGGCGGGGTTTTATCAGCCGCCATGCGCGTGATTGCAATGGCCTTAAGTTTTATCGGTGTACTCGGCGGATTTTTAATTGCTCTGAGCATATTTAACATGCGCCATGATTGGTTATTATTGGCCATGGGTTTGTTATTGGGGCTGGGGGTAAGTTGGACATTTGTTCGCTCCCTGCCGTCATTTATTGAACAATCGCGGGTGCTGTTAAACCTAGGCGCAGTGCGCGAGGGGGAGCGGACGGTTATCAACGGCCTGCCTTATAAAATTGAGCGGCTCGGTATGTATTCCAAATTGGTCAATCCTGATATCAAAGGCGGCACGCTTACATATCCTGTGCGTGAGCTTATCGGCATGCATTCCCGCCCCGTGATTGCAGGTGAGGCTTGGTTTCCGACAAAAATTGGTGATTGGATATTAAGGCATAATGATTTTTTTGAAGTGATTGACCAAACTCCAGAACATGTAATTTTACGCAAGGGCAGTGGGGCCGAGGACTTTGTGCCTGTATCCGAATTTTTATCCACTGAGTTTGAGCTGATTTCAAATGGTTATACATCTGTTTATAATTTCGGACTTGGCTATCAACATTTAAGCGATGCTCGCGAAATTATTCCAGAGATCATTGACGTAGAAGTACGTGCGCGTATGGCCAAAGAACTTGGCGACGATGCGCTGATTAATGTCATGACCCGCTTTGTGGCCCTTGGCGACAGCGCGCTCAATTTTAAAATTTTGGCTGTCATGGGACCAGGTCATGGGTCTATGTATGGGGCCATGCAAAAATTTCTCAACAGGGCGGTGGTCGATGCGTGCCTTGAACACGATTGGGAAATCCCGTTCCCGCAACTTGTTGTGCACAAAGGGGTTTAATCCAAACCGAGGGCTTGCCCCGCAAGGTATAACGATCCGCAAATGAGAATGCGCGGCGGCCCACCGTTTTTGGTTTTACAGGCGTATGTTACGGCTTGAGTTAGTGTGTCGGCGCCGTGCGCGCTCATGCCTCGGCCCTTGGCCATATCCATAAGGGTCTCAGCTCCAAGCGATGCGTGGTCTTGAATGGGCACGGCGATGAGGCTTTGGGCCAAACCACTAAATGCATCTAAAAACCCGGGCGCGTCTTTATTGGCCAGCATGCCCATAATCAGCACAAGCGGACGCGGCGATTTGGTTTCCATGTCAGCAAATGCGCCTGCCAGAGCGCGCGCCGCGTGAGGATTGTGCCCCCCGTCTAGCCATAGCTCTGCATTATGCGCATTGGCAATTGTGGACAATGGCCCGTGGGTGAGGGCTTGCAAACGGGCAGGCCAGTGCGCGTTCGCGATGCCTTTGGCAATGGCGCGGCTTTCAATTTTTAAACTCAGAGCAATGGCAATGGCCAAACCCGCATTGATGCTTTGGTGGTCGCCCGCAAGTGCTGGCAAGGGTAGGTCGAGCAATTGGTCTTGGTCTTCATAGACCAATCGCCCGTGTTGGCGGTAGCAATGAAAATGTTCGTCCAAGTTTTTTAAATCTGTACGTGACTGCGCCGCTTCAGACGTGAGGACTGCACGGACTAAATCGGTCTGCGGCGCGCTAAAGGCGGGTGCATAGGCTTTAAATATTCCTGCTTTTTCCCGGGCAATTTGCGCCAAATCACTGCCCAAAAATTCCTTATGGTCATAATCAATGGGGGTGATGGCAATTGCCGCGGGTTTGTCGATTACATTAGTAGCGTCATACCGTCCGCCAAGCCCCGTTTCTAGCAACAGCAAATCGGCAGGCGTTTCGTTAAAGCATAAAAAGGCTGCGGCAGTTGTCGCTTCAAAGAAGGATAAAGATTTACCGTCATTTGCTTTTTGTACACGGGCTAGCGCGTCCAGTAATTGAGGCTCTTGTATGACCGCGCCCGCCAAAACGATACGCTCACAAAAACTGACCAAATGGGGCGAGGTATAAACATGTACTTTCAAGCCTTGTGCTTCGGCGATGGCCCGCAAGAAAGCAATGGTTGAGCCTTTGCCGTTCGTGCCTGCAATATGCACGGTCGGCGGCAGAGCGTCTTGGGGATTGCCCAGAGTTTTTAACACCCGCTCAATCCGCGCCAGCCCCAAATCAATTTTTTTGGGATGTAAGCTTTCCAAGCCTTGCAAAGCTTTTTGCAGTTTGGGACTGTCTTTATGCCGTGTGTGCTCACCCATTATAGACTTTATCCACTATAGGTAATGGCTTTGGCCGCGCCTGTGTCTGGTGTGCGCTGAACCTGCATCAAAACCGAGAGAATTTTTGCCAAGGTTTTGGGCAAGTCCTTACGGGCTACCACTTGGTCAATCATGCCTTTGGCCTGTAAAAACTCAGAGCGTTGAAATCCTTCGGGGAGTTTCTCGCGGATGGTTTGTTCGATCACACGTGGCCCCGCAAAACAAATTAAGGCTTCGGGTTCGGCCAAATGCACATCGCCGAGCATGGCGTAACTGGCCGTCACCCCGCCCGTGGTTGGATCAGTGAGAACAACTATATAGGGCAGGCTCGCCTCGCGAAGCATTTGCACACCAATGGTCGTGCGCGGCATTTGCATCAATGACAACGCGCCTTCTTGCATGCGTGCTCCGCCTGCGGCAGTAAATATCACCAAGGGCAAGCGACGTTTAATGGCGTGTTCACACGCCGTGATAAAAGCTTCACCAGCCGCCATGCCGAGCGAGCCGCCCATAAAGGCAAAATTTTGCACTAACACGGTGGCTTCAACACCTTCGATTTTACCAATTGCCAAAGCCATGACGTCTTTCGTGCCCGTTTTGGCACGGGCGGCTTTGATGCGGTCGGTGTATTTTTTATCGTCTTTAAATTTTAATGGATCTATGGCCACTTCGGGCAGTTCTATGCGGTCATATTTGCCGTCGTCAAATGTATAGGCAAACCGGTATTCTGGCCCAATGCGCATATGATGACCCGCAGGGGTGACGTGCAGTCCCGCTTCCAAGTCTTTGTGAAAAACCATCTCGCCAGATTTCGGGCATTTCACCCAGAAATTGTCGGGCGTATCGCGCTTGGTAAAGATTTTCTTCACCCCAGGCGGTGTCAATTTTGATAACCAGTTCATGACCTATCTTTACCCTGTGTGCGCGGCGTGGGCAAGCTTTGTTACAAGCGCGAGTGCAGCTTGTTTCCCGTCTGTGTGAAAGGCGTCAACTATGGCAGAGCCGACGACGACGGCGTCTGCGTCTTTGGCCACAAGTGCTGCTTGCTCTGGTGTTTTAACGCCAAAACCCACGACCACGGGTAGGCCGCTCTCGTTGCGGATTTTTTTCACGGCGCCTGAAACCACTGCGCTTTGCCCCAATGCTTTGCCGGTGACACCCGCAACGGATACATAATAGACAAAGCCTTTGGTGTTGGCGCAGACAATGGGCAAGCGAGTTGTGTCTGTGGTTGGGGTGGCGAGGCGGATGAGGGCAAGGCCGTGCTTACCGAATGCGGCGCGCAATTCCCCGTCTTCCTCGGGCGGCAAATCGACGATAATGGCGCCGTCTACGCCTGCGCTGTGTGCGGCCTGTGCAAATTTTGCATATCCCATATGGTGGACGGGGTTGGCGTATCCCATCAATATGATAGGTGTTGTGTCGTTGGTTTTGCGAAATTCTGTTGCCATTTTCAAAATGGATTGGACGTTCGTGCCAGCCTTTAAACTGCGCAGGCCAGCAAGCTCAATCACGGGCCCATCTGCGGCAGGATCGGTGAACGGCATGCCAAGTTCGATAATGTCGACGCCAGCGTCGGGCAGGGCTTTCATCAAATCAAGGCTCGCGTCAGAGTTAGGATCGCCGCCCATAATATAGGCAACAAAACCAGATTGGTTTTTGGATTTTAAATGTACAAAACAAGCGTCGATACGGTGTGTCATATCTCCACCCCCAAAATATCTGCAAGTGTGCCCACGTCTTTGTCGCCGCGCCCGGATAAGTTCATGATAACAAGCCCGTCTTTGCCAAGTTTTTTCGCAAGCTCCAGCGTGCGCGGGATCGCGTGTGCGGACTCAAGCGCAGGGATAATGCCTTCCAGTTTTGTGCACAGTTGAAAAGCCTCCACCGCTTCGTCGTCGGTGCACGATACATATTCGGCCCGCCCGCTTTCGTGTAAGTAAGAATGTTCGGGGCCAATGCCAGGGTAATCAAGACCTGCGCTAATAGAATGGGCGTCCTTAATTTGCCCGTGCTCATCTTGCAGAAGATAAGTGCGGTTGCCGTGGAGAATACCGGGCGAACCGCCTGTCAAACTAGCGGCGTGAAAGCCCGTATCCACCCCGCGTCCAGCCGCCTCTACCCCGATGAGGCGTACATTTTTGTGGGGGATAAATTCGTGGAATATACCCATAGCGTTCGAGCCGCCGCCAATGCAAGCAAGCACGGCGTCTGGCAAGCGTCCTTCTGCTTTTAAGATTTGTGCCTTGGCTTCGCGGCCAATTATGCTCTGGAAATCACGTACCATTTCTGGGTAGGGATGGGGGCCAGCTACCGTGCCGATACAGTAAAACGTATCGTCCACATTGGTCACCCAATCGCGCAAAGCTTCGTTCATGGCGTCTTTGAGTGTGGCGGTTCCAGAGGTAACACTGCGGACTTCTGCGCCGAGTAATTTCATGCGAAACACATTTGGTTTTTGCCGTTCAATATCGACCGCACCCATAAAGACAATACACTGCATGCCAAAGCGCGCCGCAAGTGTGGCCGTGGCCACCCCGTGTTGGCCCGCGCCTGTTTCCGCGATAATGCGGGTTTTGCCCATGCGCTTGGCCAGTAATAATTGGCCAAGGCAGTTGTTAACTTTGTGCGCGCCCGTATGGTTGAGATCTTCGCGTTTCAAATAAATCTTTGCGCCGCCTGCATGCTCGGTCAAGCGTTCGGCGAAATAAAGCGGACTGGGGCGGCCAATATAATGTGTAGCGAGATTATCAAACTCAGTTTGAAAGCTTATATCGTTGTGGGCGGTTTTATAGGCTGCTTCCAAGGCTAAAATTGGCGGCATTAAGGTTTCCGCCACAAAGCGGCCCCCAAATGCACCGTAACGTCCGTTCTCGTCTGGAAAATTACTCATGGATTGCTTTCATAAAGGCGCGCATTAGGGAAGGGTCTTTTACCCCCGCACTTGCCTCAACACCAGAGGAGACATCAAAAAATGTTATCCCTGTTGCTATGGCACGCGGAGCATTATGTGCGCTCAAACCACCTGCTAAAATTAGCGGGGTTTTACAGCTAAACCCATGTAAGATGCGCCAATCAAATGTCGTGCCGTGCCCGCCCCGCTGCGCTGCGCCCTTAGGCGGTTTGGCGTCTAGCAATATATAATCGGCAATCCCAACGTAGCGGTGTGCTTGTTTTAAATCATCTTTAGTACGAATAGAGATAGCCTTGATAATACCAAGCCCTGTATCCGCTTTTATGTGCGCGGCTTGCTCTGGGCTTTCCGACCCGTGGAGTTGCAAAAAATCGGGACGCATTTGGGTAGCAATGCGAGTCAAAAGCGCGGTGTCGGGGTTTACCGTAACGGCCACTCGCTTTGCAATACTTACGGCAGGCGCAGACAGACGAGCGGCATGGGCCACGCTGAGGCGGCGCGGGCTGGCACACTCCACAATAAAGCCGAGAAAGTCTGCACCGCAGGCAATGGACGCTTCTACATCACCAGCCTGTGTCAGGCCACATATTTTTACCGATGGTTTCATATTATGTGTTTATAAATAATCGGTTAGGGAATGCCAGCAAGAAACAAATCGATTGTGCATATATATATGGCTTCAATGCGTCGTCTATGGTATAGGGACATAGTTTGGTCTTTTGGGCAAAGGAGGGGTGATATGAAATATTTTACAGCATTGATGACGGCAGGGCTATGGGCGACGGGGTGCGCGCCACAACAAGACATGAGCACGGCATTAACTTTGCCAAACCAGAATGCGGCGTGCGCTTTTTTAAAAATAGAGGGCGCGGTCCTGCAAGACAAAATTTGGCAAGCCCGGGCAAGATGTGATGTGATAACGGGTCATAATATTATGTTGGCCAGTCATCCAGGGCCAATGGATAGCTTAAACCCTGATTTTATGGGCGTGGCGGATAAAGCTCTTGCAGATACTTGGAGCCTCACCCAGAGCATCAAAAACCCCTCTGATTATGATTATGTTCTCAAGTTTTATTCGGCTCAATTTCGTGACGGGCATTTTCAAATTTACGGTACGGAAAGCTTGTGGAATACACCTGAGCCAGAAGTAGGCGAGCCAAAAACGAGCGGGCCGAAATGGGCGGGTATTGTTATGGGATGGCGTGACGAAATTTTTACCGCCGTTCACGTGCAAGAAAATACAGGTGTCACAATCGGCGATCAATTACTGTCTTGCGATGGGCGCACAGCTAAGGACATGATGTTGACAAATATATTTGGTTACACACCGCGCGACCCAGGTAATCCTGCAAGTTGGGCAAATGAAGCTCGTCATCTTTTAAGGGATAATGGCAATCCGTTCATCAAACGGCCAGCGGCATGTATGTTTTTGGGGAAAAATGGTGAATATGAAGCCCGTTTGACATGGCAAATTTACCCGCAAGATATACGCTGGTCGCTTGAGCAAAAATCCGTATACGGCCCGATCCCCAAAACATCGATCACACAGATCAAAGACGGTATTTGGTGGATCAATTTACCTGAGTTCAATCCGCAATCAGATGCGGCGGCAAAGCCAATTAATGCGTTGATAAGCGAAATTGAAAACAACCGTGACGGATTGCGCACGGCAAAAGCCATTGTTTTTGATACACGTGGTAATAATGGTGGCAATTCGTCTTGGGGCGTGAAGGTGCTTAAGGCTCTTTACGGCGAAGAGTATTTGGACATGCGTTTGTATTCTCCTGATGTAAAAACGCAGTACAGACTTAACCCAACACTTATCGACCACATGAAAATGATCCGGCAAAATTACGGCGTGGATCAAAACAATAAAGACGTCATTACTTGGGTCGATGATATGCTGCCCAATATGGAAGCCGCTCTTAAGCAGGGCAAAGTGTTTTACACACGTGAGAATGACGACAACGAGATGCCGCCGCCAAAAAGCGTAAACCCCGTTAAGGCTGAGGTATTTTTATTTACACATGGTTGGTGCGCAAGCGCGTGTTTGGATTTTGCAGACTATGTCTATGCAGTCGAAGGTAGTCGTCATATTGGATATTATACCGGTTCCGATAGTGCTTATATGGAAGCGCGTAATGAAAAATTGCCTACTGAGTTTAGCCAAATTGTTGTGCCGTTAAAAGTATACCGAAATAGGCAACGCGGAAATGGTGAGTTCTACACGCCTGAAAAAATATTTAATGATTATGGCTGGAGCGACGAAAGTGTGCACGATTGGTTTTTGCAAGACGTATTTGGCCAATAAAAAAGGGAGCTTAATAGCCCCCTTTTTCGTACACAATAATGTGCGTTTATTTTTTTAGCAAATCGCGAATTTCAGCGAGGAGCACTTCATTTGCAGGCGGTGCACTTGGGGCCGCTTCTTCTGCTTTTTTGAATTTGTTCATACCTTTGATGATTTGGAACAATACAAATGCAACAATGAGAAACGCGATCAGCGCATTGATGAAATTACCATAATTGATAGAAACTTGGCTGGCGGCAATGGCTTCTGCGGTATCGCCAGTACCTTCGCTAAGTACAAATTTCAAAGCAGAAAAGTCGACTCCGCCCATTAACATACCAATTGGCGGCATCAATACATCTGATACAAGTGATTTTATGATTGTTCCAAATGCACCGCCCATGATAATCCCAACGGCCATATCGAGCATGTTGCCTTTAACTGCAAATTCTTTAAATTCTGAAATCATTCCCATATTTTTCCCCTAAACTGGATTTTTATAAAATTAATATGCGCACTAAATAGTAAAATTAGGTAGCGGTCAATGCCGCAATCAACACCAAATATGGCTGATTAACCCTTTAGGGTGGCGTCTATTCTTTCGCGAATTTCTTTGCCTGCGCGAAAAAACGGAACATATTTTTCAGGTACAGGCACAACTTGGCCTGTGCGCGGATTTCGCCCTGCGCGAGATTTGCGAAACCTTGGAGAGAATGTACCAAATCCGCGCAGTTCTACACGTGCGCCTTTTTCCAAAGTTTGGATAATACTTTCAAAAAACACTTCCACTACGCGCTCAACTTCGGCGGCGCTGAGATGAGGGTTTTCAACTTCTAACATTTCAATGAGTTCAGATTTTAGCATGACCCATTTTGACGCCCAAACTCTGCGGCGTCAAGAGGCAGTTCTGTTTAAGTTTTCAAGGCAGGTTTGGATTGGGTTGTTCGTAGAATTGACGACACGGAGAAATGAAATGGTTTTCATAGGTGAGCTTCACTCATATAGGAGTTATGCCCACAAAAAACCCTCCCAGCGAGATGCTGGAAGGGTTTCATTGTAACGGTGTGAAAAACCTAGTCTTCAGTTTTCATGGCTGCACCCAAAATATCACCAAGGGATGCGCCCGCATCTGTTGAACCGTATTGTGCCACAGCTTCTTTCTCTTCAGCATATTCAAGTGCTTTGATAGAAAGTAGAGCTTTGTTAGTTTTGCGGTCAAGCTTAACGATCAACGCATCGACTTTATCACCAACGGCAAAGCGTTCAGGTCGTTGATCCGCGCGTTCACGAGACAGATCGTTTTTACGGATAAAGGCTTTGCCTTCATTGTCATCCCCGTAGGTTACTTCGATACCGCCACTGTTAACTTCGGTGACAATACACGTGAGGGTTTTGCCTTTAGAAGCGCCAGATACTGCGCCTGTATCTTTGCTCAATTGCTTGATGCCAAGAGAAATACGTTCTTTCTCAATGTTAACCTCAAGGATTTTAGCTTCGACCATGTCGCCTTTGGTATAGGTCGCCAAAGCTTCTTCGCCCGATATATCCCAAGACAGATCAGACAAATGAGCCATGCCGTCAATTTCGCCGTCAAGACCAATGAACAGGCCAAATTCGGTAATGGAGCGTATCTCGCCCTTGATGGTAGAGCCAACAGGAAAGCGGTCAGTAAAGCTATCCCAAGGATTATCTTGGAGCTGTTTGATACCGAGAGAAATACGGCGTTTTTCAGGATCAACTTCTAAGACAATAACGTCAACTTCTTGAGACGTCGAAACGATTTTACCTGGATAGATGTTTTTCTTCGTCCAACTCATTTCAGAAACATGGACAAGACCTTCAACGCCTTCTTCAAGTTCGATAAAGACGCCGTAATCAGCAATATTGGAAACAATACCCGTAAGCTTTGTGCCCGTAGGATATTTGGCAACTGCAGCCATCCACGGATCTTCAGTGAGCTGTTTCATGCCAAGGCTAATGCGCTGGGTTTCTGCGTTGATACGGATAATTTTTACTTTGATAGTTTGGTCAACTGTCAAAACTTGGCTTGGGTGGCTGACCCGACGCCAAGACATATCGGTGACATGGAGCAGACCATCAATACCGCCAAGATCAACAAAGGCGCCGTAATCAGTAATATTTTTGACAATACCTTCGCGCTCTTCGCCCTCGGCCAAATTGCTCACCAGTTCAGAGCGTTGTTCTGCACGGCTTTCTTCCAAGATAGCACGGCGCGAGACCACAATATTGCCGCGTGGCCTGTCCATTTTCAAAATCATGAACGGCTGGTCTTCATTCATCAGTGGGCCAATATCGCGCACAGGGCGAATGTCCACTTGCGAGCCTGGCAAGAAGGCATTTACGCCGCCAAGATCGACAGTAAATCCGCCTTTAACGCGGCTTACGATGGCGCCGTTTACAGGTTCTTTGGCATCAAATACTTTTTGCATTTTTATCCAGCTTTCTTCGCGGCGGGCTTTATCGCGCGAAAGAACAGCGTCGCCAAGGGCGTTTTCAATGCGTTCTAGGTAAATATCAACTTCGTCGCCAACGGCAATTGCCGTGTCTTCGCCCGGTGTGTAAAATTCGCGAAGCGGGATGCGGCCTTCAGTTTTAAGACCTACGTCTACGATAACAATGTCTTTTTCAATGGCGGTTACTGTGCCTTTAATTACACTGCCTTCGGTCATCGAGCTGGACTCGAGGGCGGCTTCTAGCATAGAAGCAAAATCATCAGTGGTGGGATTGAGGGTGTCTTGAGCTGCGCTCATGGTGGTGTCTCCAAATATGTTTTACATGCCGATTGGTTGGTTCCAACGGTCTAGCCCAGACAATCCGGGCGTCATTGTGTTCGGGCTGTTACAGTTTAAAGCTTATGCTGACCTTAAAGTGGCTCCGACCATCGGAAACCACCTCGAACGCCGCTCTCATAGACAAATTTACGGACAGGTGCAAGGGGGGATTTCAGACACACCAATAGGCGGCGTAGATACATAGTATGTAAACCTCCTCACCTCAAACTAACACATCACCAAATGCCATCCTATGGACCCCGCATCAAGTGCGGGGACTGTTGGTGTGTGAGGGAACTTTGGAGAGTGTTGGGCGGAGAAGGAACGGTAAGAAAACTTCGTTTTCTTTGGTTGCGGCGAGCTTAACCTCTCCCACTGGGAGAGGTGCGCGAAGCGCGGTGAAGGGAAATGTTGTTTTTACGATTGGATGATTAGTTTTAGCATGTTTTTTGCTTACCCGCGCTTAGGCTTATCCTTAAACTTCGCAATTTCGGCTCTTACATTGGCTTTGTATTGCCGCAGAAGATTGGTTTTCTCGGTGGTAAAGTTTTCGCCTGTATCAGTGGCCGAGATGATTTTGTCCATACGGAAATTGCGAAAATCCTGGCGGAGGTGACACCATGTGGCTAGCAGGTGGGCCTTGGGAAAAAAGATCAGGGCCAGTGGTTTAACCTTGCGCAATGTACGCTCGCCCGACAGAGCTTCATACTCCAAATCCATGACCATCGCATTGCGCATAGCTATACGCATAACGCTCATCATATGTAGATGTTCATGGCGGCCAAAGTCGGGGGCGAAAATAGGCGTGTCGAGCACTTCGCCGCTAAAATTAGATGAGGTGCGGATTTTCTCTAGGGCCGACAGAGCCGCGCCTTGTAAAATAGGGTCGGCTTCACGGCCAACCAGTCGCAGGCCAATGGTCAGGGCGTCTAGCTCGTCGCGATCAAAAGCCAGCGGCGGCGCGTCAAAACCTACGCCCAGCATATAGCCAACTCCCGCCTCGCCCTCTACGGGAATGGCTTGGTTTTCCAAAGTTTTCATATCGCGGTAAATCGTGCGCACAGACACCCCCATTTCAAGGGCAAGTTGATCCCCTGTAACGGCTATTTTATGACCGCGCAGTCTGTCAATAATGCGAAATAATCGTTCCGTTTTTTTCATTATATTTCCTTCGCTCACGGCAGTCAGCAATGCTGACGCCTACGCGGGTGCGGCGCACTTGCGCCGACGGCCCTTGGCCTTGCCTCGCCCTGCTCGGTACGGGGTTATAATTTTGCTCCATATTTCCACCCATGCACTGTCATCCCAGACTTGATCTGGGATCTCGTGAAATTAAAACACTATAACTTGCCCCGGATTCCAGCTTTCGCTGGAATGACATTGAAGGTGAATTCGCGTTACTCGTTTTCACATCTTATCATATCACTACTGACATACTCCTGTCAGTAGTGATATGATAGGGAGTATTTTATACAATTTTATTTGTCATTCCAGCGAAAGCTGGAATCCGACAATTTGTAAATGTTTAAATAGCGTGGTCCCAAATCATGTCTGGGATGACAAAATGTGTGAAGTAAACAACGGAGAATATAATGATTGAATTTTATAAATTTGCACCGCAATTTGGTATGCGAGATGCCAGCCCATTTGTGCTTAAGCTTGAAACTTATTTGCGACTTGCGGGGATAGCATACAACACCAATCTTGTTATGGATCCACGAAAAGCCCCGAAAGGGAAATTGCCTTATATTATGGACGACGGGAAAACCATCGCAGATTCCAGCCTGTGCATCACCTATCTCAAAGACAAATATGGCGATCCTTTGGGTGAGGATTTAAGTGCAGAGCAACACGCTATAGGTCACGCTGTCAAAACCATGCTCGAGGAGCGCACGTATTGGGCCTTGGTCAATCACCGCTGGATGGAGGACAAAAACGCTTTGATTATTCGCGATATATGGTTTGGTGCAATTCCAGCATTTATGCGTGGATTTGTTTTTGGTAAAATCGTAAAAGATATGAAAAAAGGCATGTATGCTCATGGGATCGGGCGGCACAGCCACGCAGAAATTTACGGCTTTGCCTTGCAAGATTTAAAAGCGGTTGAAGATATACTCGGCAACACACCATATCTGCTCGGAAAAACCCCATCTGAATACGACGCCAGCACATACGGCCTCCTCGCCAATTTCATAGCCAAACCCTTTCCGAGCGTGATGTCAGAATATATAGGGAATTCCAAAACCCTTGGCGGTTATATTGCAAGAGTGAATAAAAAAGCTTTTGGATAATCATTTCCCTCCTCCATTTATGGGGGAGGTGTCCGCATCGCGGACGGAGGGGGCGCAAGCAAAGCTTGCGTGGTGCTAGCACCGCCCCCATCGCCTACGCTATGCTTCGGCACTTCCCCCATGAATGGGGGAAGAAATTAAGGCAACATGTGCGGCTATTTCAGACCGCACTATTCATAATTATCACTAATAGTCCCACTACATTCTGGACATTTTAAGCTAAATATTGAGATATGACGGTATTGACCTGTAAACCGCTTTGATAGCAGGTTTTCAGGAAATACCATTGAGACAATCAAGCATAAATTAAGCCAAGAGAACGAATGAACAAATGACGTCATAAAATATAGGGAACTCAAAGCGGATAAAAATACACCGTCACTTTTTAGGCTTTGCAAAACAAGGTTCCAATCGTTGCGTTTTAGCATCATATGGGCAGTCCACTAGTCTGGCGCAACCCTTCAAATAAGGCTACACTGGCACTGCTTACCAAATTGAACGAACGTGTATTGCCTGCTAGCGGAATATATATGCGTGCACCAACTGCCGCGTGTACTTCTTCGGGGACGCCTGCGGACTCGCGGCCAAAGAGGAGAGTGTCATTTGTTGTGAAGATAAATTTTGTGATCGGCTCTGCGGCTTTGGTGGTCAGGAGGACGATGCGGTTTCCTGCTTCTTGTTCTGATTTTGCGAAATCTTCCCATGTTTTGTGGCGAATCAATGTATCGGGCGCGCCGTAATCCATGGCGGTTCTGCGTAGGGCTTTGCTGGTGAGGGGGAAGCCGCAGGGCTCGATGATTTCCAAAGAAACGCCAAAACATGCACATAAGCGCATGGCGGCGCCAAGGTTTTGGGCGATATCGGGTTGGTAGAGAGTTATTTTCATTTTTTATGCGTATATTTTACGGTATTTACTTGTCAATGCCTATGTCTATCCCGTATTCAGACAAAAGGTACGCGGCACTGCGCCGCAAGCTAAGTTATGGGGGAATATTGTGTGGTGCGGTCTTTCGGTAGGCGGCGCATGATACCCTTAAAAATAAGGAACAGCGATCATGTCTGACGCGCACACAAGTGACGGTGAACACACGAATGGCGAGCACGAAGAACCAAACCGCCGCGATTTTATATATATTGCAACAGGTGCTGCCGCTGCCGTAGGCGCAGGTGCATTTGCGTGGCCATTGGTCACTCAGATGGGGGCTGCTGCTGATACACGTGCTGCTGGTTCTATTGAAATTGATGTTTCTAAAATTGAAGAAGGTCAGCAACTTAAAGTGCTTTGGCGCGGCAAGCCCGTATTTGTGCGCTACCGTACCCAAAAAGAAATTGACCTTGCTGACGGTGTTGACGTGGACAGCTTGCGCGATCCAGAGACGGATGATGCGCGGTTCCAGCCCACCCCAAGCGGCAAGATTAACAAAAACCTGTTGGTGATGGTCGGGGTCTGTACCCATTTTGGCTGTATACCTGTTGGCGAGGCTGGTGATTTTGATGGCTGGTATTGCCCGTGCCACGGCTCGCACTATGATACATCAGGACGTATTCGCAAAGGCCCAGCACCTTTGAATATGGTCATCCCCGAATATTCATATATTTCAGACACAGTGATAAAGGTAGGATAGATCATGAGCGGACATTCTACATATGAACCAAAATACGCGGCTGAAAAATGGATAGACAAACGTCTTCCGATTATCCGTATGGGTGTCGATTTTATGGCCTTCCCAAGCCCGCGCAACCTTAATTACTGGTATGCATTTGGCGGAATTTTAACCCTTTGCCTCGTGTCGCAAATTATTACAGGTATAATTTTGGCCATGCATTACACGCCGACTGTGGACGCTGCTTTTGATAGTGTGCAGCGCATCAAGCGCGATGTGCCGTTCGGCTGGCTCTTGCAATCCATGCACGCGGCCGGGGCGTCAATGTTTTTCTTGGCGGTTTATATTCATATGTTCCGTGGTTTGTTTTACGGATCATACAAAGCCCCGCGTGAACTTCTCTGGATCATTGGTTGTGCGATTTATCTGGCGATGATGGCCACGGGTTTCTTGGGCTATACATTGCCTTGGGGACAAATGAGCTTTTGGGGCGCGACCGTGATTACGGGTTTCTTTGGCGCTATTCCAATCGTTGGCGAGAGTTTGCAACAATGGCTGCTTGGCGGGTATTCCGTGGGCAACCCAACTTTGCAACGCTTCTTCTCACTGCATTATCTCTTGCCATTTATCATTGCTGCCTTGGTTGGTTTGCATGTGTGGGCCGTGCATCATGTGGGACAAAACAATCCGATTGGCATAGATGTAAAAACCAAAGAAGATACATTATCTTTCCACCCGTATTACACCATGAAAGACGGGTTTGCGATTGCTGTATTTTTGATGATTTTCGCTCTGTTTGTGTTTTATCTGCCTGACGCGCTTGGGCATGCGGACAATTATCAGCGCGCTGATCCCATGAAAACACCGCCGCATATTGTCCCTGAATGGTATTTCTTGCCGTTCTACGCGATTTTGCGGGCTGTGCCAGATAAGCTTATGGGTATCATATTGATGTTTGGCGCAATTGTTGTGTTGTTCGTCCTGCCTTGGCTTGATACGGCGAAAGCGCGCTCTATGCGGTTTCGTCCGACCACACGTAGGTTCTTTTATGTGTTCCTCTTTATGTGCTTTGTCCTTGGTTGGTGTGGTGCGCATTCACCAGACGATATTGCTATCCCAATGGGTGAGAGCGGTATGAGCTTTAAATGGGTGTCGCGGATAGCCACTTTTTATTACTTTGCATTCTTCTTGTTGCTCTTGCCTGTTTTGGGGTGGATTGAAAAAACCAAACCCTTGCCAGACTCGATCACCAAAGCCATTCACGACGGAGACGCATAATGACCACATTCTCCCTCAAAACCTTTGTTGTAGGCGTAGCACTTACGGTCAGTACACTGGGTGCTGTGCATATGGCAACGGCGGCTGATACTGCTGGTACACACGCACTTGAGCACCGCAAATGGAGCTTTAACGGTATGTTTGGCACATATGATGTGGACGCTATGCAGCGCGGTTATCAGGTTTACCGCGAAGTATGCGCGAGCTGTCATGCGCTGGAACATATGTCGTTTCGCCATCTTGGTGACAAAGGCGCGCCGTTTTATGATCCTAAGTTTCCAAATCCAAATGATAATCCTGACGTAAAAGCATTTGCGTTAGATTGGAGTGTGCCTGCCATCGATCAAGATAATGGCGACGAGACCGAACGACCTGGCATACCTGCAGACAAATTTCCTGCCATTTACCCCAACGCAATTGCAGCAGCGGCGTCCAATGGCGGCGCGGTTCCGCCAGACCTTTCCATCATTACCAAAGCCCGTACGGGCGGCGCAGATTATCTGTACGCGGTCTTGACGGGATACCATGAAGCACCGCACGGCTTTGATCTGAGCGAAGGCATGAATTATAATACCGCCTTTGAAGGCAACCAAATCGCTATGACCCCGCCTTTAAGTGACGGTCTTGTTGAATACGTAAGCCGCACTATACCTGCTGAGCACGGCGGGGAAGCCCATACAATTGCGGCCCCAGAAGCCACGGTCGAGCAAATGGCTAGCGACATTGTGCAGTTTTTAACATGGGCGGGTGATCCCAAAATGCAAGCTCGCAAAAACCTAGGCTTTGCTACATTCTTGTTTTTGTTTATTTTCTCTATCCTCTTGTTCATGACCTATAAACAGGTTTGGAGGGATGTTGAGCACTAAAATGCATGCAATATTAATACGAAAAACCGCTAGCTTTTGGCTGGCGGTTTTTTTATGTTTGAAATTATGAAAATTCTAAAATTATTTGCCGTATTGATTTTGGCTTTGGTTGCACTGGCTATTATTGGTCAAATACTGCCAAGGCCAAAAGTATCCCCGCCTGGAAAAATTGTTAAACTTGCAAGCGGCTTGAACATTAATACTTACGAAAAAGGGAGTGGTCAAACCATTGTGCTTACCCATGGATTACCTGGTAGCGCGAATGATTGGCCAGAATTGGTGGACGCGCTTGTTGCGCGTAAATTCCATGTTGTTTGGTATGATCGAATTGGCTATGGGCATTCCTCTCGCCGCACTGCTAATGCCCCGCATACCATGCAGGTAAATGGGCAAGAGTTAGACGAATTGATAGAAATTATGGGGCTTGGGCATCCGGCTTTGGTCGGCTGGTCATTTGGGGGTGGCACGGTACAAACTACGCAGGCAGCGCGCCATAAAGATACGCCTTTTATAGTGCTGATGGCTGCCGTTGCACCGTCTATGCAGGTTGATGCAAAACCAGTTGATTTCCCAGGCATAAGCGTCTTGATGCGCATGCCTTTGTTAGGCAAGCTGATGATGAAAGCGATGGCGAGCTCTCGGTTTAATGACCAAGTGCCAGACAGGTGGATGAGAAATTTGTGGCCAACTCTACTGATGAAAGGGGCACTCGATACCATGAACGCTGAAATGGAACAGATGGAACCGGCGAGCCTTCATCCGTCCGACATATCTACCCCTGCGCTGGTCATTCATGGGCGTAAAGATAAATTGGTTGCTTATGATGTTGGCGTTGACCTTACGGCCCGATTACCCAATGCGAAGTTGTTCACCTTGGACGCAGCAGGGCATATGCTTCCTATGGTCTATCCAGAACAAATAGCGGACGCTATAAAATCTTTTGCATATCTAAATGCCAAGTAAAACAGCCCTCACAATAAAAACAAAATTTCACTGGTAATTAGCGTTGATGTTTTTATGCTGTCTTTATGGCAGAGTTAACGCTTTATATTGGCAATAAGAATTATTCGTCTTGGTCGATGCGGCCATATTTGGTTTTGTGCAAAGCAGAGTTACCATTTGGCGAAGAACTTATCCAACTTGATGTGCCAGGATTTAAAGACAAATTGCTGGCATTGTCGGATGCGGGGACAGTGCCCGTACTTAAGGTAGGCGAAGAGATCATCCCAGATAGTCTCGCCATTAGTGATTGGGCCGCGCTTTGTGTGCCGAACTTGTGGCCCAAAGACCCCAAAGACAGGATAAAGGCTCGCGAGCTATGCTTGCGTATGCAACATGAATTTGGAAATTTACGCACCCATGCGCCGATGAATTTACGTAGGCGGACACGCACGGAAATGCCTGATACTTGCCGCAAAGATGCTGGGAAAATCAGCGATATGTGGGAAGACTGCTTGGGGCAACATGACGGCCCGTTTTTGTTTGATGATTGGTCAATTGCAGATGCATTTGCCACGCCCTACGCCACCCGCTTTGTTTCGTATGATATTGCACGGTCAGCAAAAACCGATACTTATATTAGCGAACTTATGGCCGATGATGATTATCTCAATTGGGAAGCGGACGCTTTGATCGAGGTGTGGGAGTTGCCAAAAACTGACGCTATCAATCTTTAAGTGCGGGTAAAATCCCTCCATATTTATCCTGTTAAAAGCACGCAAGGCATCGACCTACAAACCGTAGAAATTCGCCCGCGTGGTCTGGCAGGTGATCGCCGCTTTATGTTGGTAGGCGCGGACGGTAAATTTGTCACCCAACGAGAAAACCCAAAATTAGCGCAGTTGCAAACACAGCTCAAGGACGGTGCATTGGTATTGTCATATCCAGGCCATGCTCCGCTCACTGTTCAAATCTCGACATTTTCAGGGCGAAAAACTGTGACCGTTTGGCGCAGTGCTGTGGTCGCCGCCGTAAGCCAAGCCGAAGTGGGTACAATTTTATCAGGGTGGTTGGATCAGCATGTTTCACTGGTTTATATGGACGCTCAAAGCATACGTATTGCAAACCCTGATTGGACGGATCAACCATCGCCTGTCAGCTTTGCTGATGGCTACCCCGTGCTCATTACCAATACGGCGTCACTCACCGCATTAAATGCGTTGATACTGTCAGGCGGCGGGGAGGCCGTGCCGATGACCCGTTTTCGTCCCAATATTGTAATTGATAGTGGTGTACCGTGGGGGGAGGATCATTGGAAAACTCTACGAATAGATGATGTGATTTTGGATATCGTTAAACCTTGTGTGCGGTGTATCATCTCAACTTTGGATCAAACAACGGGCGAAAAACAAGGTCGCGAGCCACTGCGCGCACTCAAAAGCTTGCGCACTTCAATCGACCCACGTAATGAAGGCGTGATATTTGGGATGAATGCTGTACCACGGCGGTGCGGGAAAATATCTGTAGCCCGCTCTGTGGTGACACTGCTTTAACAGGAAATGTACATGGAAATACGACAATTCAATAAATTGGATTACCCAAAGGTTCGGCGTATATATCAACACGGGCTTGATACGGGACATGCGAGCTTTCAAGAGCGTGCCCCTGCGTGGGAAGACTGGGACAGTGCAATGATGGATGCATGTCGGTTCATTGCCCAAGACAATGAAATAATTTTAGGCTGGGCCGCACTTTCACCAGTTTCGAACAGGTGTGTTTATACTGGTATTGCTGAGGTCAGTGTTTATGTATCCCCTGACGCACAAGGCAAGGGTGTTGGCAATACTTTACTTGAGGCGTTGATAATATCTTCGGAGGCTGCGGGTATTTGGACGCTTCAAGCGGGTATTTTCCCAGAAAATACTGGGAGTATTGCATTACATAAAAAGAATGCATTTAAAGTGGTCGGTGTGCGTGAGAAATTTGGCTGTATGAACGGTGTGTGGCGCGATGTGGTTTTGCTGGAGCGCAGAAGTCAGTGTGTGGGCATTTAAGTGTAGGCATTTAAAAACGAGAACAAAGAAGGCCTTATGACCGAAATCTACCTTGATTGTTTTGAAATGCAGACCCCTGCGCCAGAGCTTGTGCCAGGACGTTCGCGGCGCGACTGGATGGACGCAAGCCCAGAGCGATTTGCTTACCGCTGCTTGCCGCTAACGATGGCCAATTCTACAGGTTGGGAATTGCTCTGCCCATTTGATGTGGACATAGAATGGAACGGCGGCGCGGCGATTGAGGATATTAAAGTGAGTTCTCCCGACCCAAATGTTTATCTGGCTGGTTTTGCAACTTCGCATTTTTCTTCTGGCATTGTCACCTTTCACACAGGCTATTTGTTTCGTACGCCTCCCCGTTGGGCACTTTGGTGTATGGGGCCGCCAAATACGCCTAAAGACGGCATATACGCCCTATCAGGATTGGTGGAAACTGACTGGCTGCCCTTTCCCTTTACCATGAATTGGAAAATGACCCGGCCCGGGATTGCGCACTTTAAAAAGGGGGAAAGCTTTTGTTTTTTCACCCTCATGCCCCATCATGAATTGGAAGATATCACGCCGCGCATACGCAGTATTGATAGTGATATTGATTTGAAAAATGATTACGAAATGTGGACACATTCGCGCAGTGATTTTCTCAAAAAACTAGAAAGCAAAGACCCTGATACCCTACAAAAAGGATGGCAACGTCACTATATGCAAGGCAAGAAAGCGGGTGGACAAGAGGGCGGTGATGACCACACAACCAAACGTCGATTACAATTTCCAAAGCAAGAAGGGTAAGCCTGCATCAAATTAATTTGACTTGAGGGTCGAAAGAGTTACCCTGCTTATTGATGTCAGACATAAAACCTAAATCGCCATTTAACCGCGAGGCGCAATATAACGCCAAACGCCGCGCAGTCATATTTGCGGCGGGGGCTGCATTTCGCAGGCGCGGCTATCACAATACGTCTATGGTAGAGATTGCAAAATCTCTGGGGCTTTCTAAAGCAGCTCTTTATTATTATGTGAAATCCAAGGAAGAGATTTTATTTGAGTGTCATATAATGGTTTACGCCGCAATGGGTGTGTGTGTAAAATCTGTGCGTGGGCAAGGGGAGACAGGGCTCGAAAAATTGGCACTTTTATACGGCGCATTTGCTGCTCTTTTGACACGAGACGGCCTAGCCTTGCTTGCTGACATAGATAGTCTAAAGGGTGATTTTCAAAGCACAGTACTCGCGCGCCGCAATGTGATCGAGCGGGCTGTGACACGGCTTGTGAAAATGGGCATGAAGGACGGTTCCATCAAAAAGGCCGACGCGAAAGTAACGGTGTTTTTTCTGATGGGTGCGCTCAATTGGATGAATGTTTGGTATGAAGATGGTGGTCGCATGAACGGAGAGCAGATTTCCGCGCATTTCGTTGAACAAATGCGTAGTGGAATCACTGCATAAAGCCATTCAACTTTGTATATGTACCGTGTAAGTGTGCGGCGCAGATACGCTTGCCATCATGGGCAAAACCGTTAAGCTTTGCCCAAACACCAAGGACACAATATGGCCAGCCCCGATCAATCACTGACGCAACCGAAAGATAATTCATCTCCGCTTTTGCAGTTTTTTGTTGACGCAAAACCAGAAACAGGCTCGGTCACGCGGATCAATGATGATGTGTTTTGGGTGCGTATGTCTTTGCCCATGAAGGGGCTTGACCATATTAATTTATATTTCTTGCGAGACGGGGAAAGCTGGGTCGTGGTTGATACGGGCATAGGTTCCAAAGACAGCATGGTCATTTGGCAAGATGTATTTGATAATCATATGGACGGTCAGCCTGTTAGTCGTGTCATTGTCACCCACTTGCATCCTGACCATAGCGGACTGGCGGGGTGGATGTGCCGTAAATTTGGTGCGCCGCTCCTGATGACCCGCGACGAATATTTCCTGTGCCGCCTCATGGCGGCAGATACGGGCAATCCTGCGCCCCGCGCTGGCATAGAGTTCTATGAGCGGGCAGGCTTTACCCATGAACAGGTTGAAAATTACAAACTGCGGTTTGGCGGATTTGGCAAAGCAATATCGCCAATGCCTCATGGTTATCACCGCATGCAAGACGGGCAAAGCCTGCGCATTCATGGACGGGAATGGCGGGTAATTGTCGGGGCGGGTCATTCGCCTGAACATGCGTGTCTTTGGTGTCCAGAATTGAATGTGTGTCTTACGGGCGATCAACTCCTGCCCAATATTTCTTCTAATGTCAGTGTGTGGCCAACCGAGCCTGAATGTAATCCACTTGAGTATTGGATATCGTCATGCAAAAAATTAAAACGCGCATTGCCAGAGAATGTATTGGTGCTGCCCGCCCACGGCATACCATTTACGGGCGCGCATAGACGTCTTGATAAATTGATCCGACACCATGAGCGGGCCTTGGAGCGGTTATATGATTATTGCAAAACCCCGAAATTATCTACCGAGGTTTATTCGGCCTTGTTTCGCACGAAAATTACTGATGGCAATCGGCTCATGGCGGTGGGGGAAAGCATTGCCCATCTGAACTGCCTGACGGCCCGCGGTAAAATGACGCGGCGCATCAGTGACGCGGGGCATTATACCTATAAATCTACCCCGCCGCGCTAAAACTCTTTTAGACCGCTTGCTTGCAGAGCGTTTAAATCGTGAGAGACGATAACGCTGGCAAAATCTAACGCGTCGAGTTTTGTTAACCACGCCCGCACCCTCGCCGTTTGGGTTGTATTTTCGGGTACCAGAAGATAGCTATACACAAAACCCTTGCCGTGATTGTCAAGGAGCTGGTGTTTTGTGTTGGTAATATCGCCGCTTAATATCCATAAATGGCCATTGACCGGGAAAATAAACAGCGTACTGCCTGGTGTGTGACCGCCCAAGTTTATAATCCCAAGCCCAGGAAATTCATCAATCTTCATGATGCTGGCGTCATTTAACATTCCGTCTTGCAGGCAAGAATTTTTGATCAAATTCGCCCCTTCTTTGGTGTTAAAATTGTGTCGGGTTTTTTGTAAAGCCGTAAGATAACTTTTAACGGGAGACGTAGGCGTGGGTGTCCGAGTGGCGCAAAAATCGTCGATCCCTTGCGTGTGATCTATATGTAGATGTGTAAACCCAACCCCCTGTATATTTTGCGAATTTGACCCGAGTAAATCCGTAACTGTGCCGTAAACCTGCGCGTCTTCACCGCCGTATATTTTCTGCAATAGTGCTGCAAACTCTTGCGCGCCTTGTTTATCCATACCCGTGTCCACCATAAACATCCGCCCATCGGCCCACTGTGCAATAAAGACAGGATGCCCAAGTTTCCCTTTTGATGTGTGTTGCGAAGAGGTCAGAACATAGGATAAGCGAACAGGTCCATTTGGCGCATTTTGCAGGGCGCTGATGCTTTCTACGCTTGGCAAGCTCGGTGCAATGCGCCTTGTTTGCATATGGGCGGGGATAAGGATAAACCCACAAGCAATGAGGATGGTCATAAAGACGACAAACATTATTTTTAATATTCGTTTCACGTTTTTCCTCAACTTTCATTTGCTGGATTTATAATTGACAATATAAACTGATTGTAAACCTTAAACATATATTTCCTTTTGGGTTCAGTGAGGGAAATATGGCCAAAAAACCAAACGTAAAAGTCGCTGTGCTTTTACCCGCTTATAATGAAGAAGAGGGTATCGCGCATGTGGTGAAAGGGTTTCGCAAATCATTGCCACACGCCCGTTTGATCGTCTGCGATAATAATTCAAACGACAAAACAACTGCAAATGCACGCAAGGCAGGGGCGGACGTGTTTTTTCAACCACTCCCTGGAAAAGGCAATGCCATGCGCCGCTTGTTTCGCGAAGTGAATGCGGATGTCTATATCATGTGCGACGCAGATGGTTCTTATGATGCTTCTGCTGCGCCGATGTTGGTTAAAAAACTAACAGGTGAAAAACTGGATATGATTGTGGCGGCGCGAAAGTCGGGTGATGAAAAATACCGTTCGGGCCATGCCTTGGGCAATAAATTATTTAGTTGGATGATGGGCGTAGCTTTTGGGCGGCATTTTAATGATATATTTTCTGGCTATAGAGTTTTCTCGCGCAGGTTCGTGAAATCATTTCCGATGATGTCAGACAGGTTTGAAATAGAAGCCGAGATGACTATTCATGCATTGGAATTGCGCCTGCCATTTGCGGAAGTCCCTGTCGCGTTTTTTGACCGTGTTGGCGGTGAAAGTAAACTGTCCACCTTTGGGGATGGGCGCCGCATTGCTTGGTTAATGGCCAAGCTATATCGCGATCAACAACCTATGCGGTTTTTCACCTTTGGCGCATTCATTATCTCGTTGTTGAGCCTCGCGGTTGGCTTGCCCGTCATCATTGAGTTTTTCTCAACGGGGTTGATAACGAAAATGCCGTCGGCAATTTTAGCAGCAGGTCTTGCTATGGGTGCAGCCCTTAGCTTTACCTGCGGGGTTATTTTAGATACGGTTAAACGATTACGTATCCAACAAAAAATGCAAGCCTATTTGGATGTCTGCGTGGATGAACGTTAGGTTTTTCCGTATTCACAAACTTGTGGTGTGCGTGTGATAATATTCTGTGCTAATATCCTGCCATGATAAAATACTTCAAAACGATATCTTGTGTGACACTTCTGTCTCTAGCAGCATGTAGTGCCGCAAATGGGCAAGATTTAAAACAAAATACAGGGCAAGTTAGCACTGCCGAAGCCGTCTTTGCGGGTGGGTGTTTTTGGTGTGTGGAGGCTGATTTTGAAAAACTACCGGGCGTCATCGAGGCTATATCTGGCTATGCAGGCGGGCACACGAAAAACCCCACATACAAACAGGTTGGGCGCGGGGGCACAGGCCATTACGAAGTGGTGAAAATAATTTATGACCCGAACAAAATAAGTTACTCTGAACTAGTTGAGTATTTTTGGATACATGTTGACCCAACCGACGACGGTGGGCAATTTTGTGACCGTGGCCATACCTATAAAACAGCTATATTTGCAAATGCCGAGCAAATCGAAATTGCCAAATCCTCTAAAGACGCCTTGCAAAAATCTGGACGTTTGACAGCCCCTGTGGTCACACCTGTCTTTACATCCGTTACATTTTACGACGCCGAAACTTACCATCAAGATTATTACAAGAAAAACCCAATCCGTTATAAATATTACCGCAATGGCTGTCGTCGCGATGCGCGTCTAAGACAGATTTGGGGCAAATAGTTTGCCAGTTTATCTATGGCTCTCTTGTGTTGGCGTATAGCCATAGCCAGCCCAGAGGCGAAGTTTTCGCGTTTTTCCGCCGCCAAGATCAAGTTCGAATGGTGGCAATTCTTCCAGTCGTTTAAAATCAGCACGGAATTTTTCTGCGTAAGATAATTTACCGCGTGCATGGATATCCGCTAAACAAAGATCATATTCATGGGGTGTTATATCTTGGCAATCTCTGAAATAATTGATGAGCAATATTGGCCCGTTGCTTTCAAAAGAACTGTGCAATGGCGATGTTGCTTCCGCGTGGTGAACCGCATGGTTCGTGCCCAGCCACATGCGCAGAGCTAGACCCGTATCTTGTTCTACCCCGTAATAAAGCAGATCAAAAAATACCAAGCGGTTGTCTGTAGCAACGGCACGAAAGGCATGTCCATTATGACCTAATTTTGCCACATCTGCGATCATAGTTTCAGTTTGCGGCCAGCCCCGTACGCGTTTGACAGAATTGGCGCCGCCGATTGTATTGACAAGGTTTGGCGATAAGCCCACCACAGCCAATCCACCGCCCAGTGCCACATTAAACAAGAGGCCAAACGTCAGTGCGCGTGGCCATAATTTTAGGCCAAAATGGGCAAGTAAAAGCGTGCCTGAAATATAAGCACTCACGGCCCAATTTGCATTTGCCCGACTTAAAAGAGCCTCTGTTGATATGACCGCTAACGAGCATAGGGTAAAAACAGTTAGGCATAAAAGTGTTGTGTCTTTGAAGTGCTTGAACGCCGTAAATGCGGCACATATTAACAAGCCTAATGTGACCGGACCAAATACAGCAAATTGACTGCCCCAAAACTCCAAAAGCTCAGTTGGGTGAAAAGGTATGCCTTTTAAATTTGCATTTGCCGCCGTATGGCTGACCGTGGCAAAATCGTGCGCATAATTCCAATACATATTTGGCGATATAATGATGCATGCGGTTACGGCGGTCAGTACACCGTATTTTGACCATAGGGATTTGCGGGTTTGGGGATCGAGAACCATGCACACACCAAGGGCGACAATAAAAAACAGCATGGCATATTTTGATAACATGCCAAGCCCGATTGCTAGGCCCAATACTGCTGCCCATTTCAATGTTTGCGCGCGGCGTATATGTGCCCATGCCAAGAGTGCCAATGTCCAAAAAAATAGTAAAACAACATCGGTGCTGACAATGGATGAGGAGAGCCATACGGCTGGCATTAAAAAATACAAACATGCCGCCCAAAACCCCGTGCGTGCACCAAATAGCAAATGCCCTGTGCGGTAAAGCAGATAAGCGGTTGCACAGTGGATCAACGGAGAGGAGAGGCGCACGGCCCATTCGCTATCGCCAAATAGGGTTGTTGTCACACCTATCACCCATGCAATCATGGGCGGTTTGGAAAAATAACCAAAGTCGAAGTTTTGTGACCAAGACCAATATTGCGCTTCGTCGCCGTGTAAATTATAGGGTGATATATATAAAGCCACGAGCCGAAACGTCGTGAGTACCACCAAAACAACGAGAATATATCTGTTATAATTTGGGCTAAGGTTGGGTGGTTTGATTGTCATGCCCAACTTATGCCGTTTTGCTAGCAAAAAATAAACTAAATTCGGTGTTAGTATAGAGTATGAAAAATGTTTTGGTATTTGATTCAGGTGTTGGCGGTTTAAGCGTTGTCGCAGAATTGCGTCGCCTCATGCCCGATCTGTTTATCCATTACGCAGCTGATGATGCATTTCGGCCATATGGAAATAAAACTGAAGCGCAACTCATATCCAGATTGCCCAAATTAATACAAACATTGGTGTTGATGACCAATCCAGACGCAGTCGTCTTGGCGTGCAATACGGCGTCAACCACAGCCTTGGCAGACATTAGAGAAATTGTAAGCGTACCCGTGATAGGCGTTGTCCCCGCAGTCAAACCTGCGGCGGTAATGTCACAAAGCAAGACGATTGCTATTTTGGGAACCCCTGGCACGGTGGCGCGTAAATATGTTGGAGAGCTTATTGAAACCTTTGCTAAAGATTGCCGTGTAATCTTGCATGGTTCTACGGTTTTGGTCGCGCACGCCGAGAAGAAACTTATTGGCGAGCCTATTAACCTTGAACGCATCACAGCAGAAATCTTGCCGATGTTTACGGATGGCAAGCTTGATGTTGTCGTATTGGCTTGCACGCATTTTCCACTATTGCTGGATGAATTGAAAGAGGCGGCTCCACATAAAGTCGATTGGATAGACAGTGGGCAAGCCATTGCTAAGCAAACGCAAATGGTTTTGGCCAAAATAGAGGGTGGCTCAATGCCTAGCTATCCGCAAACGGTCTTTCTTATAGGCGGACAAGATAATGAGGCGCGGGCCAATATGTTTGCAAAATACGGGTTTGAAAAAACGGTTATTTTATGAGTGACCCATATTGCGCCATATAAACCAACCCACAATAACAAGAGCAAAAAACCCAAGGGTAAATTTGGCAAAATGCTTTTTAATCAACGCCTCTGCGCCTTCACCAAATTTCCATACGACCGCCGCAATGAGGAAAAATTGACCTGCACGGGCCAAAATACTGGCAATGAGAAAGACGAAGAAATTAAGTTGAAGCGCGCCGCTTAATATGGTGATGACTTTATAAGGAAATGGGGTGAGGCCTGCGCCAAAGACGGCCAGTGCGCCGTATTCATCCGCCATGGCCCGAAAGCTGTCCATGCTGTGGGCTTTGCCCATTTTTTCCAAAAGTGGCAATGCAAAACTTTCGTAAACAAACCAACCGAGTACGTATCCGATAATGCCGCCGAGTACGGACGCAATTGTGCAAATGCTTGCGTAATACCAAGCCTTACTGCGCTGCGCTTGTGTCATAGGCAAGAGCATGACCGCCGTCGGAATGGGAAAAATAAAGCTTTCAATAAAAGCAATAAAAGCAAGGGCAGGGACAGCGCGTTTGTGGCGGGCAAGGGTTTTAACCCCCTCATACCAACGCTCAATAAATACAAAGTTCAAACTCATAAATTCCCCTTAAACAAAAAAAGTGAGCGAGGCTATAATATTCGTGAAAAACTGTGTTGACGGACGATATTTGCACGCTATGGTGCGGCTCCTTATCTGTAACCAGATTAAAGCATTTTAGCGGGTGTGGCGGAATTGGTAGACGCGCGGGATTCAAAATCCATTTATTTATGTTAAATTATATAAAATTTGCCTTTAAAATCAATGTGTTGTATAATTTAAGGTATGAAAAATAGCCTTACACACTCGTTACACACTTTCACACTTTTTATTGAGATTTCTCAAAGGGTGAAAAGCTGATGGCAAAATTGCATACAATGATGGATGGTCGTGTAAGTTTATATAAACGTGGCCGCTCAAAATACTGGCAGTGTTCGACCTTTATTGAAGGTCAAAACTGGCGAACCTCAACCAAAGAAACAGATATTCGTAAAGCCAAGGATTTTGCAGAAGGTTGGTATTTAGAACTTCGAGGAAAGGCTAGGTTTGGCGCGCTCATAGTAGAAAAAACTTTCAAGGATGCAGCCAAACAATTCCAACGTGAGTATCCAATTATTACGCAAGGTCGTCGTAACGCTGAATATGTTGAAGGCATGATGCGCCGTATCAAAATTTACCTTCTGCCATTTTTTGGTGAGAAGGGTCTTTCTGAAATCACTCCGGGATTAGTACAAGAATATCGTGTTCATAGGCATCATTTCTCTGTGCCGCGCCACAATAACAAAGGTGAGCACATCCATAAACCACCTGCACGGAGTACGCTTCATCAAGAGATTGTTGCGCTTAGGCAAGTCTTGAAAACTGCCGTTAGGCATAATTGGCTTTCTCATGTGCCAGATATATCTATGCCCTATAAAACGGCAGGTAAGGTTGTACGCCGTGCATGGTTTTCGCCAGACGAATATAAACGCCTATACACTGCAACAAGAAAGAACATTAAAACAGCAGTAAATAAACGGCATAGAAAAAATGCCGCTCAATTACATGACTTAGTTCTGTTTATGGCTAATACAGGCTTGCGTCCTGATGAAGTTTTGCGACTTGAATATCGAGACATTGTGATTGTTGATGATTTGAACAGTGGGGAGACAATCCTTGAGATTGAAGTACGCGGTAAGCGGGGCGTTGGATATTGTAAAAGCACAGCGAACGCAGTGCATCCTTTTAACCGTTTAGTCGAACGAAACGAACCACAACCTACTGATAAAGTGTTCCCAACATTGCATCGTGCTCTCTTTAATCGTATTTTAAATGAACAAGATTTAAAGGAAGACCGAGAGGGCCAAAGCCGAACGGCATATAGCCTTCGCCATACTTATATTTGTTTGCGCCTTATGGAGGGTGCAAATATTTATCAGATTGCAAAAAACTGTCGAACATCGGTTGAGATGATTGAAAAATACTATGCAAATCATATCAAAAACATGATTGACGCCTCTGCTGTAAATGTTCGGAGGCGGAAACCAGTATCTATTAAAAAAGAAACTGAAAATAATACAGATTGAACATGAAAAGGTGTTGTACTTTTCATTAAAAGTCTGCTTAATAAGCTTTCAATTTTGTGACATGCGGGTGTGGCGGAACTGGTAGACGCGTAGGATTCAAAATCCTATTTCCTCGGAAGTGTCGGTTCGATTCCGACCACCCGTACCATTTTTCTTACGAGTTAAAGTGAGAGAAATGCAGAAAATTTTTTCAAAACAAATTAGCCACAAATCAGGCAGGTACGTGCCTTGTGCTAATCTCTTGCGGACGCAATCAAACTGAACAGAAAGATTGCATACGGTTTATCCTCTAATCATCATTCTTGAACCGAAGAACATCGGTATGATGCCTTTTCATAGTTATCGAAGTAGGAAATTTGAACAAATTGACACTCTAATAATGAAGTTACTTTTGTAAAATCCTTGTTTCCCCTCGTTTTGAATTTGTGCCCTTATATTGGCTGCGGTTGAGTTCACAACTGATCTTCCGCTCCTAGAGACGCTGCGCTTTCCGTGAAGACAGTTGCATCCTCTCCCTGACAGCCAGTGCCCCTCTTCTTGTTCAAAACAAGGAGAAAAACAATGACAAATATTTACCACGCAACACCATATGATATTTCAGCATCAGGATTTTATTTCAAAACCTATGATGAGTATCTCGACCAATCCGTTAAACATCGCAATGATTACGGTGACCCCGTTGAGGAATATGAAATCCAATTTATTGACGGAGATAATTACAAACTCTTTCAGGCCGTTGGCGTGAACCAAGCCAATCTCAACCAATGGTTCAATATGTTTGAAGAACTTGATGGTGACGATTATATCAAAGCCGTATATCTTGTCGATGATCTTGGCACTGATTTTGGTGACATTCTTGATCGCATTGATGACGTGATTTTATTTGAGGGAACTATTCTTGAATATACCGAGAGTTATATTGAAGATACTGGATTGCTTGATCAAATTCCTGAAAGTTTACGTTTCTATTTTGATACTGAAAGCTTTGCCCTTGATCTCGTTTTAAACGGCGATATTGCTACCATTGAAATTGACGATACAGAATATGTTGTTCAGGCTCATTGAGCCTGAACAATTTTCCCTATCTTAAACCAAAGCGTCTTTTGGCGAAAATGGCGCGTTTGATGTTTTGCATTGCGCCGAGTATTTGTAAATATTCGGGTGAATCCGGATCGGTTATCGCAAGCAATTGTTGTAAAGAGTGAAATTCAGCGAGCAGGTTTTGCTCTGAATAACTCATCAATTCTGATCTTGATATATATGTTTGCATGATTGCCTCCTGTTTTTGAGACCTAGCCTGTCCAGGTCTTTCCTGAACAAGCGAAGATCACCAGATGGCAATGTGGCACCTCACCCTTTTGAGGCCGTAACGAAGAGTAGGAGGGTTAACGACACAAAGTTCCTTTGTGCGTGTCCTTGCCTCAGTTCCAGCCAGATTGTGAAATAAAGCTGATAAAGACCCCTGAACAGGTTTTTGATAAAAGGAGGAGATCTGTGTGAACATTATTTTTGGAATTGCTGAAATTTAGTGGCAAACCGTACATTGTTTATTCAATGTTGCTTTAAAGCCAGTGTTGCTTATACATAGGCACGATCTCTAAATATCTTGAGCAAATGGAATTGTAATGACCCAAGAAGTTTTTGATAATAAAAATGTCCAAAATTTGCTTTCGAGTATTGAACGTTTTGATGAGGCAGAAGCTGTAAAGCTAGCGGCAAAAATTATTCAGGAAAATATTTCCCTTGAAAAAACAGTCGACAATATGGTTAAATACATAATAACAACTTTTAATAATATGAAAATAGAGGGTGATATTGTGGGGAAAGATTTTTTTGACATTGTGGAAGAAGACTTATCTGAAGAAGACCGAGATCAGATTAAGGAAATGTTTAGGCGCGTAACAGGTGATGACAATTTAGTGGATTACATCTTTTCTTTGAAAGAAACCGAGCAGTTAGAAGATGAAAAATGGAAGAGACAAAAAGCGGAAATTGACAAGCTTTTAAGACGCGTAGAAAAAACAAGAAAAAGGACTAAAAAACTACTTAACTCCTAATGGGTTTGATGGATTTTAGTAGCAAATTATGCGTATTTCTGAGCCCAAGAAAGCAAAAAAAGAGCTTGTAGTTAAAAATAAAAAGTGGCTTTCTGCAATTAAACGGCGTCAAAAAGATATATTTGCTGGAATTGTTGATATTGTCGCAATCATAAGCGGTTCACCTCTTGCAGGTATGGCCTCTACAAAGAGATTCGCTAATTTCTTGTGGGAGAGGGTCACTAAGAAACTTAAAAAACGAATATCGAATCTGAAGAGTATTGTAGCAGATAGGGATAGCACAATAGTAATCTTTAAAGACCTCATCGAAGATTTGAAAAAAGATAGCGACGATTTGAATGATGAACTTGAAGTCTCTCAAAAAGAAATTAAGAAACTAAGAAAAGCGCTTAAAAAGCTCCGTTCCAAAAAGAAAAAGTAAACAACTATAGCTTTATCTACCCCCACCATTGCCAAAATGCACAATTTAAAGTAATAAACAACTATTGCGGGAGTTGTTATGCTTTGGAAAAAGTTGGTTACGGAGGGGCATGTGCGGGGTGCACGGCTTCGTGCCGCGCAACCAACTCTTTTATTGCTCGCAATTCTTCTTTGCGTAATTGGAGGGTATGGCGCGATACGGATTAAGCCGCCTCCATCAAAACAGTTAGAGCAGCAAGGCTCGCAAGAAGAAATTCGAGCGCAAGTCCAACAGATCAATGATGTATTCTCAAAAATTCCAGCCCTAACTCTTGACCGTCCAAGAGCCTCAAAACTTGCTCCTGCTTTTGAGGTGCAGCGCATCACAAAAATAATCACAGATCAGCTAGATGAGAATGGCAAGCTGCCAGAAATTTTGCCGTTACAGAAAATATCCCAAGACGAATTTTGGGGCTTTAATTGGTCAGTTGAAAACTTACAGCATTATAAAAATGGCAATATCATTCTTGTCGGTGCGATTGTTTCGGATGAACGGAAAATTGCCCCGAGACAAGCACGGCCACCAATCCGTTGGATTGGCTTATTCCGCAAGAACAAGGGGCAATGGCTTGCCTATTCTTTGCGTTTTCCCAATGGGTATGTATCACCGGATAATTCACAAATGATTAGGCCGACTGATTACCCCAAAACTTTTGCCCGTCTTTTGCCAGATGCAAAGGAGGTGAAATGAGTATTCTTTCTACACTAATTAGTCTTAGTCCAATTTATACCATTTTGTTTTTGATATTGGCCGTTGTTGCTATTGTCCTGATTATGCGTGTCGGATTTTTAAGGCGTTCGATTTTAAGTGTGCTTGCAATATTTCCAGCAATAATATTGGCGTTGCTATCTTTACTTGCCGTTCCGCTTTGGCGGCCATTGATGATGTTGCAATCAAAAATTCCTTTTGTGAAAGACTTACCTGAAAAGGCAGAGGTCTTTGTAAACTGGCTAGCCGCTCGGCATAAGAATTTGCTCGCCGAGGGAAAGCGCGAAGAGTTTGCGCAAGACGTTTGGAAACCCAAAGACTTCCCTTGGCTCTATAAGAAAATCCCAGCAGATATTGAACGGCCATTATGGGAGGATGGACGTTTGACGGGTGGCTATGATTTAACATGGCTCGCAGATCGGCACATCACCTCGGGTTTAATAAAGGAAGCTGCCAGAGCAGGAATTATAGCAGCGACGTTATTTGTTGTTGTTCCTTTGATATTGTTTTTGCTGGCATCGCTTGCCTCAATATTTGAACCTTTGGGACAGGCATTTTCTGCTGACCCAACCATCTTAGAAAAATGGCCTGATGGATCGGTTATTGAAGAATCCCGTGCTGGTCAATTTGGGCAAGCTTTGAAGTTGGCCTTACTTGCATTTTTGGGTTTTATTCTTCGCGGAATATTGTTTCTTTTGGCATGGGGATTATTTGGCACGGGCGTTGGCATTCTTACCATGCTTGTCGTGATAGAAAAATGGCGACGAGAGAAAGCAGAGCCTTATGAAATTGTTTCAAAAGATTCGCATGTGCGTTGGCCACATAGAGCAGAAATGCGCTATATCGCAAATAGAAGCTACGCCAAACAGATTGAACTTAGCAATGGCTATTTAAAAAACACTTCACTTTTCAACATTGGAAAATCGACAGGAACTTTGCGGTTGCGGGGGGATCTAAATGCCCCGCTTAGAGATATTGAAATGAACCTTGATGGCGATTCAATGTTTCAACATTTGATGGTTTTAGGAGGCACAGGAGAGGGTAAAACTACGGCCATTCTTAAACCCTTATTGAAACAATTTTTGGCGCAAAAACATATGGGACTTTATGTCTGTGATGCGAAAGGTGTTCTATGGGATGATGCTCGGAAGATCGCCGAGGCCGCCGGTCGTAAAAAGGATATTCGTATCATTGGCACGGGCAAAGGCCAGTACGGTGTTGACGTTATTAGTGCATTAAACCCAAGCCAGATTACGAGCGTATTACGTTCGGTTTTGACACAATTGGGCGGTGATAAAGGCGGTGATAGTTTTTGGCCTGATATGGCAGCAAGTTTAATGCGGCATGTTTTGACTATTGGCCAAACTTTTGCCCATACAAAGGTAGGGCAACATGCTACAGCCCCAGACGGCGAGACTATAAACCCTTATAGTTTGTGGTGGGCATACCAAGCCATTCTAGATGAGGCTCGATTAAAGCAAGCTCTTGATGAAATTGATTCTGCGCTCGCTGCCGCAGTCAATAAGATGCCAGACGAAGAAACTTATGCGGCTCTTACCTCTGCGGAGGTTACAGCCAGCCGTCAATATTTACGCGTGGCATGGGAAGAGATGGCCAAAAATACCAAGACAGGTATTATGGCGAGCATTAGTCAATTGATGGATGGATTTTCAGGTGCGTCAGAACTTCGCAAACGGTTTATTTCAGGATCAAGTGATAACACTATTACGATCTTAGAAGCCTTAAACGGCAAAATTCTTTTAAGTGCTTTGTCGAATGTTGAGGATGGCCTGCCTGCCAACCTTGTCAACATTTTGCTGAAAACCTGCCTTTACCGCGAAGCAAGATTGCGCGAGGCAAAGTTCAAGAGCAAAGGCAAAAACCCGCAAGATGCACCTTGTGTAGTAATGATGGATGAGGTGCAAGAAATTGTGACAGTAGACCCGTCCTCAGGCCTTAGTGATGCAAGTTTTTGGAATGTTGCGCGAAGCACAGGGCTAATCGGTGTGTTTGCAACACAGACAATTGCGGCTCTTGAGCAAGCAATGGGGGAGGCCGCTGCCAAGAATTTCTTACAACAAGCCCGGTCAAAAGTATTCCTGCGTTCTGAGGATCAAGCAACCGTCGATTATGCTTGCTGGTGTGCAGGGGAATTTGAGCGCAACCGCGTATTTGATAATGATCAAAAAGAAAGTATCGATCACCGTCTATTGGTTGATGGATGGAACCCTGTTGGGAAGATTGACCCCAAGGACAATATAAATATCGAAAGTGGTTGGGATTTATTATTGGGCGCGGCAAAAATGATGGTTTCATTAAATCGCCAGCAAATAGGCGAGGCACAAAGCAAGGCAACCTATACGCCTGATTTACGGTTTGTACCTCAGGGTGGTTTTGGACTGGGGGAGCAACAGAAATTCTCGGTCAGTATGGCGCGTATTCAAGCTTTGCAAGCCGCCCATTGGCGAGCAGAGGATTTAGAGCATAAATACAGAACCGAGGGCAATCAAATGACCGCCGCCCTGACGCCAGCCGATATTATTGGCATGGGGCGTTGGCATGCTTATGCACTTATCCAACGTGCAGGAGCCATGCGCCAAGATATAATTTCTCTCAACCATGATTATGGGTGATCTATGAAGCATTCTTTTTTCATTTTTACAGCTCTTGCATTTTCAATGGCGATTACAGTGCAAGCCCAGACAGTTCCAAAGGGGTCATTTCTGACACGCTTTTGTGCTGAAAATCCTACGGATACCTTTTGTGTGAAAGTTGCGACAGTAAAAGCCAAAGTGATTGCCGATGCTAAAACCAAGAATGAGCCCGCTAGCGGTCGAACGCAAGGGCTGGGTACTTATAGAATGATCCGAGCGGGTAATTTACGCTCAAGTCCTAATACAGCCAACAGAGCAAATATTATTGGGAAACTTAATGCGGGACAGCGTTTCATACCACGCCGCCGTTTTGGAAATGCGGGTATAACTTGGTATGAAATAGAATTACCTAATGGTAAAAAGGCCTATGTCTCAACAGGCCTTGCAAAGAAAATCCGCTAATTAGCTTCTGTTTTTTATGAGTTATATTTTTAGGGTTTTAGACGTTTCAGTTAAGGGGATTTGGTTTACTGCCGTACATCACTCAACGTTCTTTCAATAATGGCTTCTCCTGATTGGAGCTCAATCATTTCATCTGCAAACGTTTTAAGTCGTTTGTTTGCATCATCAGAATAATTGGTTCGTAGCTCATATCGTGTTTTAAGCGCACCAAGTAATATGTTCCAATCGGCATCTGGTGATCCCGCTTTTAAATTTTTTACATCTAAGTTTTGTAGCAAGTGACCAGCTTCCTCTGTGCCTCCAGTTTCCATCAGAGCTGTCGCCAAGTGAAATGATAATACCTGATCATAGGGGGAGTTTTTGGCAATAACTTTGCGAATTTCAGTCAGCGCTGTTTGTATTTTATTTTCCGCAAGTTGATACTCACGTAAATCTATATAGTTAATGCCCTCATTGCCAATATAAACAGCACAACGAATATTATCTTGGCCGTACTTCCTACAGAAGAATTCACGAATTTTTCCAAGTATAAGAGCCGCCTCTTTAGGCCGCTTTGTGCCTGCGTATAAATGAGATAAAGATTCGAATACCGTAACCACTCGCGGCGAATCTTCCCCATACATTTTTTGGGTTTCAGTCAAAGATTGTTTGAGGATAGATTCTGCTTCATCATATTCTTGATTAAAAACAAGAGCAGTTCCAAGGTTCGTACGAGCATCAACAATTCTCCATTCAGGTATATGCCCATCTGTAAATGGAGGTTCAAGCAAAGTTCGTAGCAAACGTACGGCCTCGGCAGATTGGTTTTCCATCCGGCTATAACATTGAGCAAGGTCTATTCTCGCGAGATATAAAAGGCTAAAATTTATAGGTATTTCTGACAATAATATTTTTTCATATTGAACAATATATTTGGCCGCGTCTTCAAATTTTAACTGAACGAGTTTTATTCGACCTTTCGCATGCACAGAGTGCTTGAAAATCATTGGATTGTTTGATGTAGGCCAAGTATCTAGTTCTTCAATTATTGTGTCCGCTTCTTTATACTTGCCGTGCCGTATTAAAGCATGAGCAATCAAATATTGAGCAATGCGAGCTTCATCAGATTTGCTACCATAATAGTTGTTTGCAATATTCGCCATATTATTACGCACATCTATTTCTGCCGTGTCTTGTAGACCTGCATAAACAGTTGCAATCGTATGTTTAATGCTCAGTTGCGTTTCAATGTCATCAGAAAACCTGTCATCAACTAATTTTTGTGCACGGGTTAACGAAGATATGACACTCGCATCTGGTCCAACTCCTGGTGTGCGGGGGTCACCGCTAATGAGAACATCCCTCAAGAACTCGTTCGCTGCTTGTGTTTGTTTGTTGTTTGCCTCTGCTTTATCTTGTGCCGACTTTGCGTTAACTGCAAAAAAGACACTGCCACAAAAGCCTAATGCCAACGCTAGGCTTGTAGCATAAATCCATGGACGCCTAGCTTGAGAACGCTTCAAGGCAGCTTCAGCGGCCTCAGTTCTTACTTGTAATGCTTGTTTTATTTCCAGTTCTAAACGACGATCTTCAATATGTTCAAGACTGTTCTTCAATGATGCAGCAGATTCTGTACGCAAACGAACTTCGCCATGCGTTGCATTTGCTATATCTTCTTGGAGAAGAGGGTCATGAATTTCTGTTTGCCATCCTGTTGCCATTGGCTTGTCAATGTTCCCTGACAATATCTGATAGATAATAATGCCAAGGCTATATATGTCACTTTGTATGGAGTGCGACTGCCCTTGTACAATTTCTGGTGCAAGATAAAGGGGGGTACTAAATTGTGTTTCTTCGTCTATTTCGCGTGTGAAACCCATTGGTGAAATGCCAAAATCAGCAAGTTCTTGCGAATTTCGTACTTGACCGCTACCAAAATCAATTAGGCGTACTGACAATTTTTTCTGGTCGCCCGCATTATGGGATATTAGGATATTGGTAGGCTTAAGGTCGCGGTGCAAAATGCCTAAACCATGAACATTGCTTACAGCCTCTGCAATGTTCTCGCATAATTCAATACGCTCAGGTGAAGAAAGGGATTTTAATTGCCTTTTTGTTTTTGCCCAAGAGTTGAGGTCAACGCCTGCATCTTCACACTCAATGTAAAAGGGCTCACTTTCAAAATTCCAATCTAAAATTCTCACAATAGGTAGGCCTTCATCTTTCGATTGAGTGAGTAATCTAAACAGAGTCACTTCACGTTTGAGTGAGGCTAATCCTTCGCCATCGCTGGCAAATTTGAATATTCGAGTTTCTTTCGTTTTTGAGTGCTTTGCTTGCCACACTTCTCTAGATGGTGCGGCAGAAATTTGTTTTTCCAGTTTGAAGTTAGGCCTGCCAATAACGGGATTATTCGTCTTTAATTTTAAAGTGCTTTTAAGTTTACGTCCGATAGCCTGTCTTTCAATAGGGCTGGCAAACCTATAACCTATACGGGGATGAGTTATTATGCGTTTGCTTAGTTCAGAGCCAAGAGCTTTGCGGAGTTTTGTGATGGCATTAGCAAGGACATTTTCAACAGTATGAATTTCTGGCCAAACAGTTTCAAGCAATTCGTCCTTCGTCATAACTTCGTCAACATGCAATAAAAGTGCAAGTAGTATTTCCAGTGGGCGATGTTCGGCCTTAACGAGTTTACCATCGATGGTGAGTTCAAATAGGCTGGAATCAAAGACAGCATTTCCAAATACAAATTTATATTGAGGCGATGATGTTGAAACGTCAAAGTCCATATTGATTACTTCCCCAAAAAGCTTTGCAGGTTACGCGTTATCAAAGCGTTATGGCTTCGTTAAGACACATTTTGTGTGGTCGGTTATTTGTTTGCTTCAATTACCCTTTCTAGAGGATTCATACAATGAGAAACTTTATGTTAAAAAAAGCCTTGCTTACCGCAATTTGCGTTCAATCCGTTTTTGCTTCAGGAAGTGCGTTAGCGCAAGAACCATTTGAGGTGTTGGGTTTCAAAATTGGCGATAGCTTTTCTACTCTTAATAAGTCTTTAGAGGGGGAGGCTGGAAAGTATGAAATCAGCACATGGGCAGGACAGCTAAGAATTAAAAATTCACCAAAATATAATTCAAAAATTGAAGCATTAGGGATGGCGGGTGATGAGTGGTTTATGGCTCTATTTTCTTCACCCCCTAAGAGTGACCACATGGTTCGTGCCGCGCGGCATGTTAAGTTTGCTCCGCAAGATGCGCCATTGGCTTCCGCATTAGAAACGCAACTCACAAACAGGTATGGGGAATCATCTTTTCGGGCAACAGGACGAGGATGGGTGAGTTTGGTTTGGGCAAGAACACCAGAAGGATTGCCCCTAGAGAGCGCAAAAGCCAAAAAATGTAAATTAGATTTTGTTTATACCGCATCGCAGATGATTGATCTGAATTACCGCCTAAATTTACCAAGCTATTGCGGTGAAACAATGTGGGTCTATATTTCAAAGGGTGGCCGCAACCCTGATCTTTTGCGCGAGTATTATGCATCATTATACAATGAAGATTATAAACGTGGGCTTGATGCTGAAACGGATGCTTTTTACGCACAGCAACGGCAAATAGAAAATGCGCAACAAAGCCAATCTGCAAAATCAAAAAAGATAAAATTCTAAAGCCTTGTAAGAGCATAGCGGTATTTTTAGTGCCCTCAAATTTAATGACGGAGAGAAAAATGACATTGAAGCATCAATTTATTATGGGAGTTGTTTGTGCGGCACTGCTTAGTGCATGCGGAAATGGCGGCGAGAATAGTCAGGTTGATAAAGCTAGTTCGAGCGTTACAAAAAAATCTAAGGCCTTTGTATTTGGTGATGTAAGTTCTGAGGTAAGTGCCGTGCAAAAAGAGTTTGGAAATGAGGCTTGTTCCGATACTGACGATAGAACGTGGTATCCGCGAGTTTCTAGTCGGAAATCTCCCGTGCCTCCGCACAATCATGTTGAGCAATGTGTCCTAGCTCCTGGGAGCCGAATTTTCTTTATCACAAATCCAACATGGACATCGCAAGAGAAGAAACCTGAAAAAACAGATGCGGTTCAAAAGACGATTATGCTCACAGGTTCATATAATGGAAAAGATAGCCATGCGGCTCGCTTCCTAAAAGCTTACGGATTGGGTTCGGGGAAAACTCTTAAATGGATGGAAGCCTCTGCTAAGGATGGTATCCCAACATCAAAGAAAATAAATGGATTACTTGTTTCTGTTAAGTTTCGCCATGAGGATGAATTTCGCATTGATATTGAATCTGCAACACCAGTCGTGGCAAAGCTCGTCCCTCTAACGGTAAAAAAACCTAAGAAAAAAACATTGGCCAAGTTAAATTGCACTGGAGTGCCAATGCCAAAAGCGAATAACCCAACGGCTGATGTTGTAGGGCTTTATCTCGGCATGAAGGTCAATGATGCAGAAACACTAATTCGTTGCCGCGATTCTAAATTTGCAGTGGATTTCCAAGACAAATGGCACGTTGATGATTTACGAGGAACCGATGTAAAAACACGGCAAATCATGCGGGCAACAATAGGCGAAAAATGCAAGACGGACAATAAAACCAATGCGAGGATAAGTTATAATGCTCGTAACCATAACCGCCGTACTGACGATTGTGGAACCTATGATTCAGTGCAGGCATATACAAATATTAGTGATAGATTCAATGTCGTTCTTTCTGGTATGCCAAAGCAAGAATATGTCCGTGCGATCTATCGGAAGCAAAAATTTGAGCCAAATAGTCAGCCTGTAAAACAACAAATCATTGATGGAATAATCAGTAAATATGGTCAGCCGCACGTTGTTAATGAGGGACGTAGATATGATATTACCTATACTTGGGTTTATGATATAAAAGGTGTCCCTTTAGCAAAAAATAAAAGATGGGTATGTGAAAGTAACATTCAGCCAAGCTTTCGTGATAGCCAAAAATGGAAATCCGAGTGCGGCACGACAATCACAATTGGAATTCATGAGAATGAAGAAAATCCTGATCTTGTGAAGGAGCTTTTTGTTGCCGTCATGAACCAGCGTGATCTTTATGTTGCCTCACAAGAATTAGTAGAATCTTTAAATGCCGTTCGCAAAGAACGCCAACAGCGTGAATTAGATAAGGCTCGCAAAAACAACAAAGGTACAGAGTTTTAGAGGTGGCAAAATATTCAGGAAAATGGAAAATTAAATGCCCTAAGTGCAACTATTTAATAACGCATAATGATTATGATTGCGATAATTGTGGTAAGGGGCAGTTAAGAACAGGTGGATCTGTTAATAGAGATACTATGAAGGTCAGCCTAAGGCTTGGTTGTAATGTTTGCGCTAGTGAAGATTACGCCGCTATTGTCGAATGTCCCAAATGTGGTGCCAAAGCAAACTTACAAAATAAAGCACAATCAAACTATATCATTGTATATTTCGTGATGGGGTTCTTGCTCTTGGCTGGTTTAGGCTTAATCATGTTTTTGGATAGTTATTAATAAATAAATTCTATGTTGCTTTGTGCTAGGCACAGCTAAAGTGTGAGCGAAATCAAAGAAAAACTCGCTAGCTAGAGCATACTTATGTATGTGTTACGGCTTGGGCTTATTGCCTTTGGTGGGGCGCTTGTTTTTATCTTTTCGATAGTCCTCAGCCGCGTAAGTGAAGGAGGTTCTAAGCTCTGAATCAAGCTCAAATAACCCCCTATCTTTTCCTTCGAGGGATGCATCTAAAATTTTAAAAAATGACCGTGCAAACTTTTCATTTTTTGCGGCGTAGGTGAGCGCAACATCGCCCGCTAGAAATCTGCGTTTTATCTCTCGTTTGCGTCTGGTGTCGGCCTGTCTACTACCTAAGCGTCTTATTTCGTCGCCGAGCTGAATTCGCTGTTTTTCCAAGGCGCGAATGCGATCATCATCGTCATTATCTCTTGTCATGTAACGTCTCCCGTCATTAGGGTATCTTTCCATAATACCATAAATGTGCTATAATTACAAGAAACGGCTAAATTAGAACAAGGGCGCACTTATACAAACTAAAGTTTGTGTGCGTATCTCAATCGCCGATAAGGCTTCCTCAGGCCTTTTAAAAGACGCTGCTTTTGTGCGGCCTGACCAGTCAGGAGAGACATGGCTATTTACTCTTTTAGGGTATCAATCATCAAACGCTCCGAAGGGCGTAGCTCTGTTGCGTCCGCAGCTTATCGCGCCGCTGAGGAGTTAGCCGATAAGCGTAGCGGCCAAACTCATGATTATACCCGAAAAGGCGGCGTTCTCCATTCGGAGATATTAACGCCTGAAAATGCTCCTGACTGGGCTTCACACCGCGAAAAATTGTGGAATGCGGTTGAAGCCATTGAGACGCGGATCAATGCACAAACGGCGCGTGAATTTACCTTTGCATTGCCGCACGAGATTAGCGACCAGGAGCGTCGAGAACTCGTGCGAGAATTCCTCATGGAGGAATGCGTCTCAAAGGGCATGGTGGTTGATTACGCTTTGCACCTTCCTGATAAAGAAGGCGATCAACGAAACCACCATGCCCATGCAATGTTGACCATGCGGGAAATTGACCAAAGTGGTTTTACCCGCAAAGCTCGTGAATGGAACTCACGAGGCCAATTAGAAGATTGGCGGTCATCATGGGCAGATCATGTGAACCGTGCGCTTGAACGTGCCGATAGACCCGAAAGGGTGGATCACAGGACGTTAGAGGCGCAAGGCGAGGATTTGGAGCCTACAATCCATGAAGGCCCAACGGTTACAGCCATGACCCGCGACGGCTTTTTAATGGATGCTGCACAGTCCAATGAAGATAAACGCCGCCGTAATGCCTTGCTCGAACAGTTCAAGGAACAGTTTCGCGAAATGTCATTAAAAATAGAACGGCCAGAACTTGCCCGTGCGTTAGAAATTATTGAAGTTAAAAAACCGAACTTGCCACAAGCGTTCAAAGCCCTGCAAGAGGCCGATAGGCAAAATACAGGACTTAACGAGGTGCGCCGCCAAATTGCCGATGCGCGTAAAGTTATTTATCAACACACAAAACTATCCAAGAACCTCAAGAAACTTGATGAGGCCGTTAAGGGTGGTTTTGCGACCATGTACCGAAAGCCGAACCAAGCGCAGGCGATATTTTTGCAAAATTGCACGGTCAAAAATGGCAACCCAAACAAAGCCGCTCGCTTGCTAAAGGCCACACCTGCCAAATATGGCAGGCTCAAAGGCTGGGCTATTGGTAATTTGTGGTACAGCAGGGAACGTAAAGAGGCGTTGGCCGTTAAAGCTATCCTTGCCGAAAAAACTCGTATCGCAGAATATACACGGCGCAAGCTCGCAAAAGCGAGCAAGGGCATTGATGAAGCCAAAGATCGTTATGAGGTGCTGAATAGGCGTAAGAGGCGGTTGGAGCGCGAGCCAACACCTATGCGCCTTATCGCACAACGTCAAATTCACAAAGCCGCCAAAGGCCTTGACGATAAAGAGTGGAAGAGCCTTTCATGGCAAGAACAAAAAACAATCGCCGAGGCACGGCGAGCCATGAAACCCGATCCGGTCAAACAATATGCCGACCGTGAATATGATCTCGTAAGGAACAATGTCGTCCGCGAACAACAGGAGCGCCAAGAATTAGAACGTGAGCGTGATAAGGGTCAAGGTTGGGAGCGATAGAAATAAAAATTACTTTTATTTTTTATTGTTATGTTGTAACTATAAAGGCATGTCCTTTTTAAAGAAAATATTTAGCAAAAGAAAAAAAGATACTGCTCCAGATGGCTGGGCAGCAATTGAATGGCGTGTATCTAAGGCGATTAGGGTGAATGATAAAGATCGCCTAAGCTTTTTGTTTGAAATAGGTGCGTCTCCAAATATGATTTTAAATAAGCGTGATCTTCAAAGGCCGTTACACTATGCGGCGTGGGATGGGAGCATAGAGATAATAGACTTTCTTATTGCATCGGGAGCCGACCCGCTTGCTGGAATTCAATTGCATCCCTATTGTAAAATGTTACCTTCAGGGTTTGCTGAAATGATGGGCAATGAAGAAAATGCCGCTTATTTAAAAGAGATTGAAAATAAATGTAAACAGGCTATACGAGACCAAGGTGGATGTCCCCCTGATTTTGATGAAGAGTTTGTACCATTTAGATGCCTCCTTTCGGCCCGAAAGAAATCGCAGAAGCGTCCATTGCGTCCCTAAGCATAGCGAAGGCTATAATTCGCCTTGTAAAAGAAGCTAAAAAGAATAACCACCAACTTACTGCAGATAGCATTTTGCTTGAAATGCTTGCGGCTATCCATCAAACAAGCCTGTCTGACGTCAACGCTTATGAGACAGATTTAAGTCTGGGCTAAGCGAGAGTTTTTGTTCATCTTGTATCTCACGGAGAGACAGATGAGACATACAAGAACGAGTAAGCAATCAGCCGGTGAGCGGATTGTAAAAGACATCAAACGTAAAACCCGTAAGCAGTATTCGGCTGAGGAGAAGATCCGCATCGTGCTGGATGGCCTTCGCGGCGAGGCGAGTATTGCCGAACTATGCCGCCAAGAAGGCATCGCCCAAGGCTTGTACTACAAATGGTCAAAGGACTTTATGGAAGCTGGCAAAAAACGTCTGGCAGGTGATATTGTTCGCCAAGCCAACACCTCTGAAGTCAAAGGTTTACGTTCAGAAGCCCGTAACATGAAGGAAGTTATCGCCGAGCAAACACTTGAGCTCCGCTTGCTTAAAAAAAGCATGATAGGGGATGGGGGCGACGACGCATGAGATATCCTGCATCAGAGAAGCTTGAGATCATCCGTTTGGTGGAGCGCTCACAGCGCCCTGCCAAGTGGACGCTGGATAAGTTGGGCGTTCCAAGGCCAACCTTTTATCGGTGGTACGATCGGTATCTGGAACATGGCGAAGACGGACTTGTGGACCGCGCGCCACTGCCACGCCTGGTATGGAACCGTATTCCTGACAAGATACGCTGCGAACTACTGGATATGGCGCTTGACGAAACAGAGCTGAGTCCGCGTGAACTGGCTGTGCGATTTACCGATACCAAAGGCTATTTTGTATCAGAAAGCTCGGTATACCGCCTTCTAAAGGCTCACGACCTGATCTCTAGCCCTGCCTTCATTGTCATGAAAGCGGCCAGTGAGTTCAAAGACAAGACAACGGCGATAAACCAGATGTGGCAGACCGACTTCACCTACTTTAAGATCATTGGTTGGGGCTGGATGTACCTATCGACTATCCTTGATGACTACTCGCGTTACATCATCAGTTGGAAGCTGTGCAGCACGATGAAGACTTCTGATGTGACAGACACGCTAAATATGGCGCTTGAAGCTTCGGGCTGTGATCAAGTCAATGTCGTACACAAACCACGCTTGCTATCCGATAATGGCGCCAGTTACATCTCTGGTGAGTTGGCAAATTACATCAAAGACCAGGGCATGAGCCATGTGCGCGGAGCACCCTATCATCCGCAAACCCAAGGCAAAATAGAACGCTGGCATCAGACGCTCAAGAACAGGATATTGCTGGAGCACTACTTTTTACCCGGAGACCTTGAGCGGCAAATCGAAAACTTTGTGGAGTACTATAATCATGAACGTTACCACGAAAGCCTGAAAAACGTCACACCTGCTGATGCCTACTTCGGGCGAGCGCAATCAATTTTAAACAAAAGGGAAAGGATCAAAAAACAAACTATCGAACATCGACGCTTGCAATACCGCAAAGCCGTCGCCTAATATAAATCAACAGAGGTGAGCAAACTCTCGCTTAGCCCAGACTTAAATCTGTCTCATAAGCGTTGACGTCAGACAGTTAATTCCGTCAGTGATGCTTGCGGGAGGTATTGTTTATCAAAGCGCCCAAGCAACGGTTACGCCTTATGTCATTGAGGTAAATGAAAACGGCGGCGTGAAGGCAATTGGTCCGGTTCAAGACCGCTTTCAGCCATCAGATGCCCAAATCGCTCATCAGCTTGCTCGGTTTATTTCTAATGTTCGCAGTGTATCGATAGATCCTGTCGTTCTGCGTCAAAATTGGCTGGAGGCCTACAGTTTCGCAACAGATCAAGCTTCCATAACGCTCAACGCATATGCGCAGGGGAAAGACCCGTTCACCAATATTGGGGAGCGCAGCGTCACCGTCGATGTTTTAAGCATTGTCCGTTCAAGCGATGACAGTTTTGAGCTTCGCTGGCGGGAATCGGAGTTTGCGCGCGGAGCAGACATGGGCACGCAAACTTATACGGCTTCATTACGCATCGTTACGCAGCCTCCGAAAGATGCCGAAACGCTGCACCGCAACCCCCTTGGCCTCTACGTGCATGGCCTCAACTGGTCAAAAGACCTCACCACAACAACTGGAGCGTCCCAATGAGACATCTACATTCAATTTCTATTCTCGCTTTTGCCATCAGCCTTTCAGGATGCGCAAGCTTGCAGGCCGTCTTTGATGACATGAATTCATCATCAGTCACATCGCCTTCGGAAATGGCTCAAACCATAGAAATATACGATGAGCCAATCCCTGCCGATGATTACATTCAGCCCGCCGTTCATACACCAAGTATTGTGATGCCGGGGCAAATGAAGGCCAACCCCGCAAACCTAGAGTTTTTCGACCAACCGTCGATGACAGGGTTTCAGGCGGTTAGTTATGCGAACCGCTCTGCCATTGTTCAGCCTACTTCTGATAATTACCTGAATGCTATCCAGCTCTATCCCTATACGCCGGGGTCACTTTATCAGGTCTATGCATCGCCTTCGCAGGTTACAGACATAGCCCTTGAGCGCGGCGAAGGCCTTACATCAGTCTCAGCAGGCGATACGGAACGCTGGACGGTCGGTGATACCGTGTCAGGGTCTGGCGCAAATGAGCAGGTTCATATTTTGGTTAAGCCAATGGCGGCCAAGCTTTCCACTAATGCGGTTATTACGACGACGAAGCGCACCTATTATCTCGATCTGAAATCATTCGCTGACACCTATATGGCGGCTGTATCCTGGCGTTATCCGCATGACGCCATCAAGCAAATCAAAAAGATCAATTCGCAGAAGGCGCGCGTAAGAAAAGCGAGCTTCAGACAAAAAGAAGTGAAGCTGAAGCCAGAGGACCTTCGTTTCAATTATATCATCAAGGGTGATACACCTAACTGGCGTCCAACGCGGGTTTTTGATGATGGCAAGAAGGTCTTCATCCAATTTCCTAAAGAACTAGCGGTTTCAGAGGCCCCGCCGTTATTCGTCACCGACCGTAGGGGTAAAAAATCCAAGCTCGTCAATTACCGTGTAAATGGTGAGTATTACGTTGTTGATCGCATGTTCGATTATGCAGAATTGCGTTTGGGCGAGAAAGATCAAACTGTTGTCCGTATTGAGCGGCAGTCATGAGTAAAAATGGCATGAGTAATTCTGGCATGTGCGACGCGCCACCAGAACTAACAATCAGGGCGCGGCCAAGGGCGGTACGCCGTTTTAGCCGTAAAGCCCTCATGGGAGGCTCGGTCATACTTGCAGGCGTCATGTGCGCGGCTCTAGCCGTTGCATTACAGTCTCCGGATTATGACGAGGCAGGCGGCGATGAGCTCTATAACGTGACGCACAAACCTATGGCTGAAGGTTTGGAGCTGTTGCCTAAGTCTTACGGCGAGATGAAACCAAAACTTGGTCCGCCATTACCGGGGGATTTAGGAGCGGCATATATGGACATGGACGTTGATCCCGCATTGTCAGAGCCAACACCGAAAAGGGTAGCGTCTTATTCGGCGCCTACAGAGGTAACGCCCCAATATGAGCCTTCGCCTGTCTATGAAGCTCCACAGAATAAGGGCAGTTCAGGACTGTTCTTTCAGCTTAGTGGGCGTGGATTAGAAACGCAGCTAACCCTAGCCGCCGATCTCGCTAGTCAGTATTTGCCTCTGCCAGAATACCCCAACTTCTCGGTGCCGCCGTCAGCCTTTGATTCAAATCCCGTTGATAGCGACCAAAATAGGCAGGCTACGAAACAAGCATTCTTGGATAAGGACACAGACGGGATTTACAACTCCCATGGCTTGGTTTCACCGCGTTCGCCATATCAGGTGATGGCGGGTAATCTTATCCCTGCCAGTTTGGTAACGGGTCTTAATTCAGATTTGCCGGGACAAGTGATCGGCCAGGCGACTGAGAACGTCTTTGATACCGTCACAGGTCAGCATTTGCTTATCCCGCAAGGCTCACGCCTCATGGGGCGTTATGACAGCATCATTGCTTTTGGGCAGAGCCGTGCACTTGTTGTCTGGACACGGCTCATCTTGCCCAATGGCGATAGTATTCAGCTTGATAATTTACCGGGGTCTGACAGCCAAGGTTTTGCTGGCCTGAAAGACAATGTGGACCGTCATACATGGCAGTTCATCAAAGGGGCGGCATTGTCATCTCTATTGAGTGTTGGGTCTGAACTGGCTTCCGACGACGGCGACCGTCTAACGCGGGCTTTGCAGAATGCCGGCCAAGATACGGCCAACATAGCAGGACAGCGCATTATTGACCGAAACCTCAATGTGCAGCCCACTCTCAAAATACGGCAGGGATGGCGGTTTAACGTCATTGTCAGCCGTGACCTCATTCTTAAACCTTACGGAGGATAGCCATGGCTGATGCCAAGCCCACATTGAAACTCAAAAAACTACAGGAACACAAGCCTGTGAAAGTGCCGGTGTCATTACCGCACGAGTTGAACGCAGATTTGGAGGCTTATGCCGCCATTTATGAGAAAGCCTATGGAGAGAAACAGTCCATTGGCGCGCTCATCCCGTCCATGCTTGCCGGCTTTTTAGCCAGTGATGCTGGATTCAAAAAGGCCAAGCGAGAGTTGGCATAATCTGTTTCGACTTACAGCCACTTACGAAAGGACTTCGACATGGCAAATATAGGTACATTTAAACCCACCGCAAAGGGTGGTTATTCAGGGACTGTTGTCACAATGATGACAAGCCGCAAGGTTAGTTTTGTCCCCAACGATAATAAGAAAGGTGAGAAATCTCCGGACTACTTTGTGAAATCCGGGCGTTGTGATCTCGGCGTTGCTTGGAATGAAACAAGCGAGCCCGAAGATGACCGCGAACCGGTAGAATATATCAGTGTGAAGTTTGATGGCCCTGAATTGGAAAAGCCATTCAACGCCGCACTCTTTGACCGCGAAGACGGGGCAGATCTCGTTTGGACGCGGCCTAAGAGCTAAACTGAAAATTAAGTATTTTCTGGGGGCGCATTAAGGTGCGCTCCTACATATATTTTACATTTCCTAAGGATAGTCGTCATGTCTCAAGTTGAAGTAGATAGTCCATATTTAACAGCAGGCGAAGCCGCTCAATTTTTGAGATTAAAAGAGCGTACTTTGAACAATATGCGATGGCGAGGTGAAGGACCCCATTTTAGAAAACATGGTGGACGCGTCATATATCACAAAAGTGATTTGGAAGGTTGGTCTCGTTCAAATGACTTCGGTGAAGGTCCAAGTTATGATTTGAAAGATGCAATAAACAGCGCCCCTTTTCCCACAAAACAATATTCGTAAGAACGAATAAGTAAGTCATCTACCGCTTAGAAATTTAACAAATGGCGGTCCCGGCGCGATTCGAACGCGCGACCTTCCGCTTCGGAGGCGGATACTCTATCCAGCTGAGCTACGGGACCGTAATGTTTAAAACTATGGAAAAACGATGATAATAGAAAGCACAAAATTGTGTTTTCAATGGTCACTTTCGCAGTTGATCTTACCCAAACTCAGAGCACAGACCTTGCAATTTCTTGTATTAATTACCCGTCAATTCATTCCCGCGTGGTACCTATGTGGTACCTTTTAAAGAACTGTTTTCGGACACGTAATTCAAATTAGCATTATCTCCTTGTTATTATTCATCTAAATTATGTATTTTCACTTGACTGACCGTCGCCTTCGGAGTTGCGTGTCGTTGGTTTTTCTGGAGTTAGCCAGAGTGCGACAATGGTATATTTAGCTATATATAACAATGACTTATGGAGCATGCAATTTTAAATCTATATTTTTTACTTTCCCCAAATAGGCTCGAATGTTATGCTTTTTGGTGCCCCCATGGTGCCCGATTTGACCCCTGCCTATAAAGAGTGAAAAATGCCAAGACGTTCAAAACAGAATTTAACCAAGAGATTTCTCGATAGTATCACGCCTTTAGAAGGCAAAGAATTCATTGTCTGGGATGCTAGCCTTACAGGATTCGGCGTGCGTGTGAAACCCTCTGGCCGGAAATCTTTTCTCTATAAATATAGAACGCCGGACGGGAGGCAAAGAAAACTTACCTTAGGAGCGTTTGGACAAATAACGGTTGAACAAGCAAGGCGGCTTGCTACGGCTGGCCTCGGCAAAGTTGCGAGCGGTCACGACCCGTCTCAAGACCGTCACGACATCAAGAAGGCCCAAACCGTTGGTGACCTATGTGATCAGTATTATGCGGATGCAGAGGCAGGTAAAATCCTGTATCGGGGCAAACCCAAAAAGGCTTCAACGCTTGCCATAGATAAAGGCCGGATTGAACGCCATATAAAGCCAATGATAGGCCGCAAACAAATTGCGGCCTTAACACGGCAGGACGTGACAAAATTCATGTACGATATTCGCGATGGGAAAACCGCAATAACGGTTAAGACTGGGCCGCGCGGTTTAGCGCGAGTGCGGGGCGGTATGGGCACTGCCAAGAAAGCCGTGTCGGTTCTATCAGCAATATATAATTATGCTATTCGCTCTGGCATGGTCGAGCATAATCCTTGCCAATATGTGGAGCGGCCTGCAGACAACAAGCGTACACGGTTTTTAAACCCGGAAGAATATGCCCGCCTTGGGGTGGCCTTGAATGATCAAGCTGTCAGCTCACAATATACGTCGGCTAGTCTCGCGATAACAATACTAGCGCTTACAGGGTGTCGCCGTAATGAAATTCTGTCACTGGTTCGGGATGAAGTAGACGTGACAGGGCGGTGTCTTCGTTTGGGAGATACTAAGACGGGTGCACAGATAAGGCCATGCGGCAAGCCTGCCCTTGAACTTCTAACCCAACAACTTGCCTCACACACAAGCCAATTCGTTTTTCCTTCTACTAAGAATAGCGGCCCCATTATCAACATCCGCACGCCTATAGGGAAAGTTTGTAAAATGGCAAAGCTGGAAAATGTTACGCCGCACACCCTGCGCCATAGCTATGCAACGGTTGCGCATGAACTCGGTTATAGTGAATTAACAATAGCAGGGCTTCTTGGGCATAGCGCCGCAAGTGTAACCAGCCGTTATGCACACCATGTAGATCATGTGCTTGCTGACGCGGCGGATAAAGTATCGGCTTTGATTTATGAACGGTTACAAACGGGAACTTAAACCTCGATATCAATCATTTCAAACAGATGGAATTTTATCGTGTCGGGGGCAATGACCATATTCAATAAACTAGCAATACCCGTTTCGCCTTCTTTATTTTCAGGCACACTAAAACAATAATCGACCACTATAAGAACATCACCTTTCTCAAGAACAGCCAAACCCGCAGGATTACCGAAAGTAAGCTTTTCGTTTTCATCCCATACTTCTTCGTTGAAAAATTTTCTAACGGGGAGTTTTATGCTGCAATGGTTCTCCATTGCAGTGATGAAATCTTTGAACTTCTTATCAGCTCGTTCGGGATTGAAGTTGTCATGATTGAAAGTACCGAGAAATTTATCAGATTCTATGGCTTGCTCAATTCGTTTTCTTGCATCTTTGTGCGAAATAATTTTATGACGGATATTCCCTTCGGGGAAAGTCCTTAAATGCAATTCATGTCTTTCTAGGTATAGCATAGTTGAACATCAAGATTTTCTGTTTTGGTGTCGGTAAACACCAACGATCTCAATCCTGTCCTTGTAGGTTTTATGGGAAATCACAAACCGAAATTGGTTACTTACAAACCGCCTCCGTCCGTCTGGGAGTTTTCGGCCAGCCTTTGGAAATAATTGAAGCGTCTGGATAGCACTATAAATATCACTATACACCCGTAAATTGGTACGAGGTGAAATTTCATTGTAATAGGTTTCAATTCCTTTGAGGTCAGCTTTGGCTGTATCTCGATAGATAATTTTTATCATGAAGGAAGCGGTTTGCCCCAAATATGGTTGACCTCAGCCTGCGTAGCATATTTAGGATTTGGGTCGGCGTGACGACGTTTATCTTCTTCCTCTTGTTCAGGAGAAAGCACAAAATCATCTTCGCTCAGATAGTTCTGAACAACCAAGCCCAATTCAGCTTGAAAAGCTGTCTGCTTATCGGCAGGGATACTCTCAACGAGTACAGCTAATTTTTCTAAAGTGGTCATACGGTTTAGTATAGCAGAAAAGGGTGAATAAAAAGTCCTAAATTCCGTAGGTATAATTGTTTCACAGTTTTGCTGTTGCCAGGTTTTGAGTTTGCCGTCGGTTGGGTTGCCATATTTTTTATCCTTCAAGTATCAAATGAGTGCCTCATTTACCGATTTATCTTAATAGCTAGATGTCGAAGTCGCCGCTCCATTTGACATAAATGTTTCTAGATCTTCTGGCCTATATCTCACTGCTCGTCCCATCTTGATAAAAACTGGACCACCGCCGTGGCAACGCCATTTATTAAGGGTCGAGCGAGCGAGTCCAAGATACACTGCAGCTTGCTCCACTGTAAGTAACATTACGCTGGGCTTTATTCGGTTCATGGTTTCCATTTTAATCTCCTTAGTATCATAACTTAGATAGCAATCGGCATGGCGTCAGCCATGCCAACTTTACAGGTTGCTATTTTGACTTAGGCCGCGACCACACGAGGTCTGCGCCGTCGTCGTGGTCGAACAAGGCGGCGTTCACGGGCTTATTAAGCATCGGCCCGTCTAGCAGGACTTTGACATAATCCAACGGCTCGTCGCCGTCTTTTGTTTCTTTCCAGGCTACGCCAAAATCGCTACGGCCTGATTTGATGAAATAGTCGGGGCTGTCGTCGTTTTTCTTATTGTCATTGGCGATAAATTTGACTTTGTGCGACAAACTAAGCGTAGCGATTGTGCCTTCATAGCCTGTCTTTGTTTGTTTGAATGTACCTATGTTAGCCATGATAAAATCTCCTAATTGGCTTTGGTGAAACAGTCTCTAAGCTAGCTCACGCTTGGCTTTTTTAAATCCATGGTCGCTAGCCAGAAAGCCGGCAAGCATGGACGGGACAAGCGCACCAACGGGCTGTTTCTCACCGTAGGTTTGCTCATAGATTTTGGCATAAATTTCCAGATCACCCATAAGGTCGGGCGGTAATGCCACCGTTATTTTTGCTGGTTTCATATCTGGTAATTTTGCGAGTTTTAGATTTGGTTTGGTCATGTTTATTCTCCATATGGTTTGAGGATGAGGTCTTTGGATACGATGATTGAGAACCGCCAACCGGGCCGAACGCTAAGCGTTGGCTGTATATTGAGACTACGTTCGATAATGCGCTGACCTGCTATATTGGCGGTATCCTGCCCCGCGTTTTGTAAGGCGCGGGCAAGCCTGCCTTCATCATCGGATGAAAGCTCCGAGCCAACACTCAAGAGTGATGATAACACCGCACCTTTCATGAACTGCCATGTATGGCGGTCAACTTTATCTTTCAGCCCCGCAAAGCCCTGGCCGTCAACGGCAGGCAGATTATCAAGCTGAATAGAATTGCCGTTGGGGAAGATAATGCGTGTCCATGCTACGAGGGCGCGACTTTGCCCGTAAGCAATAACGCTATCATATCGGCCAAGCAGTCTTGCGCCTTGCGGAATTAGCAAATACTCACCCGTAACCGTATCATAAACATTCTCGGTCACTTGCCCGATTACTTGACCCGGTAAATCGGAGTTAAGCCCCGTGACTAAACTCGCGGGTATCAATGTCCCTGCCATTATCTGGTATGGCGATTTTGGGGATTGTAGGACATATGGGTTATATATCTCACCTGCAGATTGCCCTAAAAATGCTGACTTGCTGTTTTGGTAGGCAGGCGCAGCGTTAAACTCTGCATTGCCAACGATAGGCGTGCCATATCCAGCCACCATATTTACATTGGCAAGATTTGAATAAGCCTGCTCTAGCTGGGCATCCATTTGGGCAAATTGATCTGGCGCTTTTGCCGCCCCTGTTTGATTAGAGCCAACAGAGAAGAACAACCCCGATTCTCGCGCTTCATCACGCTTACTTGGCGTGGGCGCTGATTGATAGGTCGCGGCTTGCCTGTACTGTCCCGGTGGAGCTGTACCCTTTGGCGAATACTGAAATGGATTATCCAATTCTTGCACGGGCGCGCCGCCTTGATTGGCTTCTAAAAATGCTGCCCCTAAATCTCCGGGCAATGGTGGCCCTAGTTTTGGCTTCATATCCGCATAGGTTTTGGGCAAAGCATCAAGTGCATCTGACATTGGCTTATGACTAACATTATAAAGCTCACTTGGCCGCTCGCTGTCACCATATTCGGGTGATTGCAGGGCAAAGGCCAAAGCAGCAAATAGACCCGCGCTTAATGCCGTGCCGCCAAGTATCAACGCCTTACGGCTAAACCTTTTGACGGGTTTTGGCTTGGCACGGATAGCAAGGTCTGGATTGTTACCTATCTCGCTCATGATTTTGTATCACGGACAATACGAACAACATCTTGATCTTTTTCACCTAAGCGAAGTTCGGCAGATTTAAACAGACGGTCAACAATGTAATAACTACCTTTGACACGGTAATTGACCAGTTGGCTTTTACCCTTTCCGCCCATCACAAAAAGCGGCGGTGCTTCGCCTTGGTCTAATCGTTCTGGGAATTGGATAAATACCTTATGCCCATCATCAAAAGCGCGCAGTGGCCGCCAATGCGGAGTGTCGCCTTTAATCTCATACCTAAAATTTAGATTATCAATGGAAAGGCTCGGCTTACTGATAGACGCCGCCGTTTTGGATTTAGCCCTCCGCGCCATTTTCTTTACGCCGCGCAGCCCTAATGCTTCTCGTGGATAGCGCCACGACACCGCCGCCATATAAGTGTCTTTGTAAGAATGTAGCTCCAGATAGTATGTGCGCTTGTTTGTGGTAATCACAAGATTAGTCGCAAGGCTGGGCTTGGCCGGTTTAACAAGAATATGAACCTGCTCCCCGCCGATTGCTCCCGATACCGTATCACCAACAATCCAGCGAATTGTATCGCCCGCAGATACGGATGTAAGTTCTTCGCCGGGCTGTAGCGCAATATCGGTAACTTGCTGTGGCGCGCAGTAAACTTGATAGAGTGATCCTGGCGTATAGGGATAGACCTGAATAGCGTTTAGGTAATTACTGCTATTGGGTTCAATAGAAGCTGAGGCATTTGCCTGCTCAATCGCTTCAAAGGGTTTGAGAATTGGCCCAGCAGTAACATAAGATGCTGGCCGTAATTTCATCTGGCCGGGCATAACTAGCGGCCTGATGAACTCAATTTCTATTGGGCGCTTTTCCATGATGGGTTCTTCGATATTCAGAATCGCCGCGCTCATTTCTACGGGCGCAACATCTTTGCTAGATATATCGAGTTTAAAATCTGCAAACTGTTTTTGCAGGCTAGCACAGCCAGTGAGGGATACTAATAGGCAAGCCGTAGCTGCCGTTGTTTTTAATAGGTGTGAATGTCTCATGGTTATTCTCCTGAATTGAGGTCTTTTGACCAGTTAAGGCCATGCACATAGAGGCCAAGGGGGTTGCTATGCAGAGTCTGCGCGTCCGTCGGGGGATGGATGATGATGGATAAAACGGCGGTAAAGTTTTCAGTGCCAATAAGCGCCCCGCCGCGATAGCTTGTCTCGCGCCACCGGATTTCAAAACTATCATTTGAAGAGCGCACAATGCTGGCAACATCAACGGTGACGCTCCGCTGACCGATATCCGCGAACGGGTCGTTCTCGGTCGCGTAAGCGTTAAGTGTGACAGCGGCTTGGTCGGTCGCAAAGCTGTATGCCTCTAGCCAATTTTGCCGTAGCACTACGGGGTCAATAGATACTGATCTTACATTAGTGATGAAGTCTGCAAGTTGGTGCGCGATTTGCGCGTCCGACGGAATAAAGTTTTCCGTGGCGGGGCCAATGGCTCTGACGGATCCATTAGTATCCACTTCCACCACATAAGGCGTGACCATGCTTTGCGAGCTTTGCCAGATAAAGGCACCTGCTAATAATCCCGATAACCCAATGGATAATAATGTCGCAAGCCGCCAGTTCTTGGCCTGTACACGGGCGGAACCTATACGGTCGTCCCAGACTTGCGCTGCTCGTTGATAAGGCGTTTCGGGAATTGGCGTTGTGCCATATCTTGATTGACTGCGTTTCCACATAATTTTCTCCTATTCATCTTGTTCTAATTTGAGGGCAAAGCCGCCGCCGCGTGTATCGCCTGAGCGGATAGCGTCGCCAGCGCGGCGCGTAGCATTATGAGTTGTTTGCTGGCGTTTAATCTTCTTGGCCCAATCAGGCTGATTTGCCCCGCCGCCAGAACCGCCGCTATCATTTGCGCTTATGGGTTTCAGACCTTTTTGGGAAAGCCCATTAAGCCCGCCGCGCATACCTGCTTTATGAGCTGCGCCGACACTCCCCGTAGCTTTTGAAGCCGCTGCTTTGCCTGCGTTCTTAACTGCGCCCATACCCGCTTGCGTCATTGCGGACGCGCCGCCAAGCGCGCCCTTAACGCCGCCTGAACCTGATGCCGCTTTACCAAGGGCAAAAGATAGCTGCGTACCGCCTGCCAGTGATGCGCCCGCTTTTACTGCGCCGCCAGCTGCTTTACCTGCCATGCCTGCGCCCGCACCTGCGGCAGCGCCGCCCGCCATTGCTCCGGCGCCAACGGCGGCCATTGTGCCAACCGCCGCGCCTGCGCCGAGTTGCGGTGCGCCCGATACAAGACCTGTCGCAATGCCAGGACCAAATATGCCCAAGGCAAATATTGCGAGTGAGGCAAGGATTACGGACGCAGCATCTTCGAGCGTTACTTCGCCCGGAACAAATGCTGCCGTCACCTGCCCAAATATGGTCGAGCCAATGCCGATAATAATCGCGAGCACCATAAGTTTAATGCCGGACGCTATGATATTACCGAGCACTTTCTCGGCTAAGAAAGATGTCTTATTCCAAAGCGCGAACGGGATCAGCACAAAGCCTGCAAGTGTGGTCAACTTAAACTCAATGATGGTGACAAAAAGCTGGATAGATAAAAAGAAGAAAGCGAATAATGTAATCACCCAAGCCAGCAATAAAATAATGATGGTGACGATATTGGTGAAGAATTTTATCGGGCCAGTTAAGTCCTGAACCTCGGTCAGCAGTGGATGCGCCGCGTCAAAACCAACACTGGCAACAAAACCGGGACGCATAAGATCCGCCGCCGTTATCGTCTTGCCAGTAGCGTTAAGACCAAGCTGTCCAAAGCTGGTAAAGATAATATCGCTTAGGAATGCAAAGTTGTTCAATATCAGCGCAAAAAACCCAACATACATCACCTTTTTTAAAAACTTGGCAATGACATTAGTATCTGGCCCCATTGCCCAATACAGACCTGCAAGCGTAATATCTATGCCAATTAGAAACGCAGTCAGGAACATAACGTCTGGGCCAAGCAGACCAAAGCCAGAGTCTATGTAAGTGCTAAAAGTTTTAAGGAACTGATCTATGACGGATAAATTATCCATTACTTCCTCCCGCGTTTCTTGCCGTAAGCACTTCTAGTACCGACAAAGCGCTTGTGCTTCTGGCGGGACTCTTTCTCGATGGCGAGTTGACGTGAATGCTCCAAAGCTTGGGCGCGGTATTGCACCGCGTCCATTTGCTGCATTTGCATGATTTGTTTGATGAGTAAGGCGAGCAGTTGATTGCCCGCTTGCGCTACCGATAAATTACCTGTGGAGCTTTGGCTTTCGGTGACCAGTTTATCGAGGGTTCGTGCATCCACCTTAACACTGCTAATCATTTTTGATTGCATGACGATTGCTTCTTCAAAGGCAACGCGGGAATTCTCCCACTGCACTTCTGCGTTCGCCAGCATTTCATCATCAGACATATCTGCATATTCTTGCGGATAATGTTCACGCATCAGGTCGCGGCTGCGCCCAACCTCATAGCTCACGTTTTCTGCTTCTTCCGTTAGCGTTGCTATTTCTTGCAGAATACGCAGCAATTCATATTGAGCATTGTAATCCATCTTAGCCAAATCTTTGGCCTGCCCGATGAGCATACGGGCTTCATTGCGAAGTTGGCTCACTTGTTGACGTATCTGGATCAGCGAGCGGGATGCGGTATATAGATTTTGCACAAAGTTCTTGGGGTCAAATACGATGCCGCCAAATTGAGCTTGTGCGGCCTGAGCAAATGACACCAGCATCAACAATACAAGAATGATTGATTTTATTCGGCGGCGCATATGCCCTCCTTCCAAGGTATTTCCATATCAAGGTTTAAGTTAAATTCAGCGCCCATAAGATCGGCGGCCCAATTAAGGGATTTTGCGCGGAGCCATTCACTGCCGAATTGGTCTGCACCGTGTGCCTCTAAGACGGCATCAATACCCGCATGTTCGCTCTCCGAACCTGCACCGCAAAATGCGAGCGCCACTTCACCAAGCCCAAGGTCAAACAAGCGATTGCCAGCCCGTGATTGGAAGTAATAATCCTGCTTGGGAATACTGGACGCTATGATTTCTATCTGGCGCTTGTTGAGGCCAAAGCGCTCGTATATTTCCGCTTGCTGCGGCTCCATTGCCCTGTCATTGGGCAAGAATATCCGTGACGGGCAGGACTCGATCAGTGCGGGCGCAATATCACTACTGGCAATATCGGCCAAAGATTGGGTTGAGAATATCACCGACACATTTTTCTTACGCAGGACTTTGAGCCATTCGCGTATGCGTTCCGCAAAGAATGGGTCATCAAGAAACACCCAAGCTTCATCCAGAATGAGCAGGCTTGGCTTGCCATCAAACCGTGCTTCTAATCTGTGGAATAAATATGTGAGAACTGGTAGCACAAGCGCTTTTGAGTGCATGAGCGTTTCCATTTCAAAACATTGCATATCACCTGCTTTAAGGAACTCGGCATTACCGTCGAGCAAATGTCCGTAAGCGCCATCAAGTGTGTATGGCTGTAAGGCTTGGCGTAATTTGTTGGATTGAAGGAGTGCAGATAATCCCGTCAGCGTTCTTTGCTCGGTGGGCGCAGTGGCCAAACTTTGCAGCGCAGACCAAACCGCTTCTTTAATATCTGGGTCGGTTACTAAGCCCTCATTGCGTAGCAGACCTAATATCCAATCGAGCGCCCATGCAGTTTCCGCATCATCATCAATATCTTTGAGCGGTTGGAAGATGATAGAGTTTTCTGCACCGAGATCATAATAATCACCATTAAGCGCTAATGTTGCGGCACGGGCAGAACGGCCTTTATCAAAGAAGAAGACTTGCGCGTCTTTGTAACGGCGGAACTGTAAGGCGAGTAGCGACAGCAAAACCGACTTACCAGCCCCCGTTGGTCCGACAACCAACATATGCCCAACATCGCCTTGATGGGGCACGAGGCGAAACGGCGTATGGCCTGCGGTTGTGGCGTAGAGTAATGGCACATCGCCCAAATGTTCATTGCGTTTTGGGCCAGCCCAAATTGCTGACAGTGGCATTAGGTGGGTAAGATTAAGTGTATGAATTATCGGCTGGCGGATATTTGCGTATGGATTACCCGGCAATGTGCCTAGCCAAGCATCAACGGCGTTGACGCTTTCATGAATGGAGACAAAGCCGCGTCCATTGACGATGCGCTCTATGGAACGGATTTGCTGCTCTGCGATAAGTGCGTCTTTATGGCTGACAACAATACAGGTGGTGAGATAGCCAAAGCTTACATGGTCTGCACCAAGGTCTTGCAGAGCTTCATCGGCATCAAGAGCTTTGTTATCCGCGTCACTATCCACCAAGGCCGATGTTTCGTTGAACAGGCTTTCGCGCAAGAGCGACATGACAGATTTACGTTTGGCAAACCATTGACGGCGGAATTTACTGATGACCTTTGTGGCCTCTGCTTTATCCATCGGCAAATATCGTGTCATCCAGCGGTACGCAAACCCGAGACTATTTAGCTCGTCCAATATCCCCGGCGTTGTCTCGCCCGGAAATCCGCGCACGGTAATCATGTGTAGATTTTCCCCGCCGAGCCTTGGGACAAGCCCCCCGACTAAATCGGCACCGCCAATAAGGACGTCAATATAGGCGGGTGTTTCGGGGCAATCTATCTGGTGCTTGTTTGGGGATATGCACGAGTGTAGATATGTCAGGGTTTCGGTATCGTCTAAAAACTCCGCTAATGGAAACAAGCTTCCCATTAAATCTAAGCAGCGTTCACTTTCCGTGATGAACGCAGTGAGATGATCGGACGCAGTTTCTGTTAATTCGTCCTCGGGCTTTTCTATAAGCAGGCTTTCGGCTCGCTTTGCACTATCGGCGGGCGGCAAGTAAGCAAAGGTAAGGTAATACTCACTTTCAAAATGATGCTCGGATTGCTCAAACTGCCCACGCCGTTCTTGGTCTACAATCCAAGCGGCTGGGTCTTTGAAATTTGAATGCGGGTAATCTGGCGCGGCATGGCGGCAGGCTTCAAAATACAAAGCCCATCCTGAACCAAAGCGCCTAAGCGCGTTATTGATACGCGCACATGTAGCAACCAATTCTTCCTCAGTAGCGCTACCCAAATCAGGCCCGCGAAACCGTGCTGTGCGCTGAAAGCTACCGTCTTTATTGAGCACCACGCCCGGCGCTATTAGGCACGCCCAAGGCAAGTAATCTGCAAGTCTTGCAGGCTGCTTTTGGTATTCGGCGAGGTTCAACATGACAGATAACCTTTGTGTTTAATGTGACGCGCCAGCACGTCCATGAATTTAGGATCACGCTTGGCAAAATAGACGGATAGCGAATGGGATATGACCCAATAGACGATGCCTACGACCGCAAGCTGAAGACCAAGCCCAAGGGCAGCGGCCAAAGTTCCGTTGAGGATGGCGGCTGTTCGCGGCGCACCACCGAGTAAGATTGGCTCGGTGAGCGAGCGGTGCAACGGTATGGAGAAACCATCAATCATTAGATCAACGCCCCGCCAGAGAACTTGAAGAAAGACATGAAGAAGCTAGTCGCCGTAAAAGCAATCGACAAGCCAAATACGATTTGAATGAGCTTACGAATGCCGCCGCCCGTATCGCCAAACGCCAAAGTCAAACCCGTCATGATAATAACGATAGTGCCGAATATCTTGGCAACTGGGCCTTCGATAGATTTAAGGATTTTAGTTAGCGGCGCTTCCCACGGCATGGACGAGCCAGACGCAAAGGCGGGTTCTGCGAACAGGACAAAGGCGAGGATAATAAAAATCAGATAGGTGAGTTGACGGGTGGACATAGTTTTCTCCTTTTTGAGTATTATGAGTTGGTTTTTGGGATAAGTTTTAACGGGGTGAAATTGGGCGCGAGCGGTTCAAAGTCATATTCATCGCCGTGAACGCCAAGTACGCGGGCTATGGTTTCCACGCGGCGGGCGGGGCCACGACCAGAGATGAAAACGATGACATTGATGGCTTCGGCAATCAGTGTGCGCGGGACGGAGCTTGCGCCTTCTAATATCAACTGTTCGATACGGTAAATGCCTGCTTCGGCAGAATTGGCGTGTACGGTCGCAATGCCGCCGGGATGTCCCGTATTCCACGCTTTGAGCATGTCAAGAGCTTCGGGGCCACGCACTTCGCCGACAACTATGCGGTCGGGACGTAGGCGCAATGTAGAGCGAACTAGGTCAGCGAGTTTTACGTCTTGTCCATGTGTACGCAGGGCCACTGTATCTTCTGCGCCGCATTGTAGTTCCCGCGTATCTTCGAGAATAAGTACGCGGTCATTGCAGCCCGCGATTTCTGCCAAGAGTGCATTTGCGAGCGTGGTTTTACCGCTGCTAGTCCCGCCAACAATGAGAATATTGAGTTTGGCATTTACGGCGTAGGATAAAGCATCGGCTTGTGCTTTTGTCATGGTTTCTGCTTCTACATAATCATCCAGCGTAAATATCTTAGCCGCGCCTTTGCGGATGGAAAAACATGGGGCAGAAACTACGGGCGGGAGCAAGCCCTCAAACCGTTCACCACCGCCGGGAAGTTCTGCGCTTACGATAGGTCTGTCTGTCGTCACTTCTTGGCGAATATGACTGGCGACCAATTTGACTATGCGTTCTGCATCTGGCGGGGTAATTATTTCGCCCGTGTAAACTCGTCCTTCGCCGTGACGATCGAGCCATAATTTGCCGTCTGGATTGACCATAATTTCGATGACATTTTTATCATCAAGCGCAGCGCCAATCACTGGCCCCATAGCGGAGCGGAGCATTTCTAAGGTGCGGCTTGCGGTGACGGGGTTAAGCTGAGACATGTTTTGCCTTCGCTTTTTTTGCTGTAATTTTTTTGAGTTTCTTCCCATCTAATTTAGCGAGAAGTTCTAATTCTTCTTTTGTGAAATACTGATCTTCTGTCGCCATAACATCAGCCAAGGCGAGTTTCATAATCCGCCCATCAAGTTTCATTTGCGTTTTGAGTTGATCGACAAAATTATTGAAGTGTAACGCGCCCTTTGCTTGGCGGCGGCCTTGCTCGCCTTCTTTAATATCTGGTGCCAATGAAAAGAAATAGCGCAAGAATAATGAAAACGCTTCTGTCAGCATATTCAAGTCACGGGAGTGCCGATAATCATGACGGGTCATAAGGTCTAAACGGCGGATTAACTTGGCATCACGGCGATCATCTCTCTCATAAGAAAAATATGAGCTAAGGGCTTTATCCACGATGAGCGATAATGATGCGTCCGGCTTTTTAGCTGCGTCATGCAAGCGCATATAATTAGCGGCGGAAACACGAGGGCGTATGCGGGGTCTGTGTACAGTCATATTTATATTTCCAATTCCGGGTCTTCAGTGCTGCTCATCAAATGAGCTTGCTGAACGAGTGTTTGAGGACTGACGAACGCGCTAAGCTCCAGCAATGGAAGCTCTTGGTCGTCCATATCTTTTGCTTGAGTCTTTTCACTATCGTTGTTTTTCTTAGGCGCATGCTCGTGGCCTTTAATTTTTGGCGCACGTTCTTTGCCGCCAGTCGTCGTTTGTTTTTCTGATTTGTACTGGGCAATAAGGTGATCATCCACGAGCCGTGTCTGCTGATCCCAGAGGCAGTCTTGCGGGCGGGGAGCACCTGCATAGCCTTTATCCTCTGGGTCTACGGTAGGGGGAGCGCAAACACGGCCCGTGAAATTCTTATCTGTGTAATATGTGATTTTGTTGGCTTTAATCGGCGCTGTGCCCGAGAGCAGGATAATTTCCTCATCGGCAGGTAGTTGCATCACTTCGCCCGGTGTTAAGAGCTGCCGCGCCGTTTCTTGGCGCGACACCATAACGTGGGATAACCAAGGCGCTAATCTATGACCTGCATAATTACGCATAGCCCGCATTTCTGTGGTGCTACCAACCGCGTCTGAAATACGCTTGGCAGTGCGCTCATCATTGGTGGCAAATGCAATCCGCACATGGCAATTATCGAGAATGGCATTGTTGGGGCCGTAAGCTTTTTCTATCTGATTGAGAGACTGCGCGATTAAGAACGCCCGCACGCCATAGCCTGCCATAAACGCGAGTGCGCTTTCAAAGAAATCGAGCCGCCCAAGAGCTGGAAACTCATCAAGCATGAACAGGACTTTGCGGCGCTTAGGATTGTTGTTAGTTTCTAAGCTCTCGGTTAAGCGGCGACCGATTTGATTTAATATCAACCGTATCAGCGGCTTGGTGCGGGATATATCTGACGGCGGCACGACCAGATATAATGATACAGGTTTGTCCGCGTCCACTAGGTCGCTAATTCGCCATTCGCATTTGGAAGTCACCTCGGCAACAGTCGGGTCTCTGTAGAGAGACAGGAAACTCATCGCCGTTGACAATACACCTGAGCGTTCGTTTTCAGATTTATTGAGGAGTTCACGTGCTGCTTGTGCAACAACGGGATGGGCTTCGGCTTTATCAACATTGCCGAGGTGATTGGTTTCCATCATCGCCCAAAGTGTTTTCTCAAAAGAGCGCTTGGGATCAGATAGGAATGAAGCGACGCGGGCTAAGGTCTTTTCTTGCTCCGCGTAGAGAATGTGGAGGATTGTGCCGACCAATAATGAATGCGCGGTTTTCTCCCAATGGTTACGGCGTTCCAATACACCGTCTGGGTCAACCAATATGTCGGCAATGTTTTGTACGTCGCGGACTTCGCACTCACCTTTACGAACTTCCAGTAAGGGATTGTATTTGGCACTGGCCGCATTGGTGGGGTCAAATAATAAGCAGTGAGAAAACGTCGAGCGCCATCCTGCGGTAAGCTGCCAGTTCTCGCCTTTAATATCGTGAATGACTGCACTGCCCGCCCAAGACAGAAGTGTAGGAATAACGAGACCCACACCTTTGCCCGAACGTGTCGGCGCAATCGCCATTACATGTTCTGGCCCGTTATGGCGTAGATAATGATCGTGGGCTTGGCCAAGGAATACGCCGTCCTCTGCAAATAGGCCTGCTTGCTTCATCATGGACTTGTTTGCCCATTGTGATGAACCAAAAGTCGTTAGTTTCTTGGCCTGCCGTCCGCGCCAGACAGAACCGGCAACAGCAAACAATGTTCCAAGGAAACCACCGCCCGCAGCTATCTGTCCGCCTTTGGCAAACACACTCGGCGCATAAGCATCAAATGAATACCACCACTCGAACAATCTCCAAGGAAAGTATATCTTGTGATTTGAAACCGTGAACCAAGGCGCGCCCAAATAGGCATCATAGTCAAACTGCAAAGCTACCCATTGGGTCGCATACCATGTGGTCAAAATGATGGTCGTAAAGACCAAAACAATTTGCCCGATAAGTATTGATTGCGGTGACATAAACCAAGTCCATTTCTAAGTTGGACTTTAGGCTGAGCAAAATTTCACGTTTCGTCTAGGAGGATAAGAGGGCTAGAATTGGGACGTTCTGGGAGCTCACGGGATATAGCGGGAAGATTAGCAATTTATCCTAAAAGCCGAAACACCGACTTTAAAATATAGAATTGAATATATTATCCACAGTAACCTGCGTGTCTAGCGTTGACTATTGTTCTCTTTTTGTTCTTTATGACTCGTTCACTCCTATAAGTGGATATTCTCGTGCGCAAGCCCAACACAATCGAATGGCTATATCTTGACTTCGACGGTTTCTTTGCATCCGTCGAGCAACAAGCTCGGCCAGCCCTGCGGGGCAAACCAATCGGCATTGTTCCTTTTTCGGGCACTGTGCATACGGTTGTCATTGCCTGCTCCAAAGAAGCAAAGGCGCGCGGCGTTAAAAATGTTATGTCCTTGCCAAAGGCCAAAGCTATTTGCCCCGAATTGATTTTAGTGCCGCAAACGCCTGATCTGTATCGGCGCGCCCATAATGCGCTGCTCGCTGAAATCGCGAGCGTCATTCCTATCGACGCGATAAAGTCCATTGATGAACTGACTTGTAGGTTAGACCCAAAAGACATTGCAGACCCTACTAGCCTAGCAACAGAAATAAAACGCCGCCTGCGTGATAATGTCGGCGCGTATATTACCTGCTCGATTGGATTTGCCGCTAATCGCCACCTTGCCAAAATAGCCTGCAAGATGGATAAACCAGACGGCATAACCATTTGGCATCCGCAAGATATGCCTGCGCCAATGCTGCCGCTCCCCTTTGATGACATTCCAGGCATCGGCAACAGTATGGAAAAGCGTCTGCAACACGCTGGTATTTACGACATGAAAACCCTGCTTGATACGCAGCCAAAACAAATGCGAAAGCTTTGGGGCAATGTCACGGGCGAACGGCTTTGGTATGCACTGCACGGCTACGCGGTAAAGGCAGAGAAATCCAAACGTGGGATGTTTGGGCATGGGCGCGTCCTGCCGCCCGATTTACGAAACTTCACAGACGCAAGAGATTGTACGCGCATGTTACTGGTTAAAGCAGCGCGGCGGATGCGGCGAGAAAATTACTATGCCAGCATTGTCTATATGTGGCTAAGTCTGCGCCGTGGTTCCATGAAAGAAAAGGGTTGGTCAACAAAACACAAACTCCACATGGCCAATGATGACCAAGCGTGCCTGAAAGCTCTTGACGCTATGTGGGCGCAAGCCCGAAAGTCTCTGCCCAAAAGCATCAAAGTTGTTCGTGTTGGTGTAACCCTTGGTGACCTTACTCGCTCGGACACGCGCCAACTCGACATGCTTATCAATGATGATCCTGAAAGGCAAAAGTGGGAATCCATAACAAATGCAATAGATGGGCTGAACAGCCGCTACGGAAAATCACTGGTAACAATGGGGCCGTGGAAACTCCCGCCCGGCGGAAACCTTGGCGGGAAAATCTCTTTCACCCGTATTCCAAGGGCGGAGGATTTCTGGTGACTTGGAAATCCCGTATACAAATACTCGACCTCGGCAAAGACGACCGTATTGAATCCACATGCAAATCGTGTGGCTACACATGGTATGAATTTGTATCTGACTATCTGGGAAGGCCATATTTACGCCAACTCTACCTCGATGAATTTGAGACAAGGCTCAAATGTCATCAATGGAACTGCAAAGGTAAAATCCGTATTGCTCTTTCTAGCGAAGCCGAGACAGAGGGGTTTCAGGGTGGGTTGGCTTAAAATCGCAAATAAATGCTTCGGCACAAACATCCCCAAAGGGGACGTTAGCCGAATGGCTAAAAACGCCTAAAGAAGGCAAGATCGTTTTATCACAGACGCATAATGACAAAACCTAAGGGTCTCAAGGCAGGCTAGCTTAGTAACTTTATCACTTTATCAGCCATTAGAATTAATTACAGCTGCATTCCCTCTAGTTCTGACGCCCATAATCCGACGCAGCGCGGGAGGTTATCGTTCTTAATCGAAAGCCGATCTAATTCTTTGTAAATTTTGCCACGTCTTTCTGGTTCGAAGTCTCGGTAATTTACGGGATCTCCGGAATCTAGGCCAACTATTTCCCATCCTCCGGCTTCCAATATGGCTGCATTTGTATTTTCACAATCGGTTCTATCCAACCGAATTTCCTCAAACTCTAATCCAGTTGTCGCCAAACGTGCTATCATTACACTAGTTGGGTAATCGGTAGTAGAACCAATATTTATTTCTTTAACACGTGCCGATACATCACTACATGAACCTGGAAAATATCCACATTCCAGAGAAAACGTCGTTGAACGAACGAGATTATGTGGTGTGTGAGAATGTGCCGAGATGACGTAACCTTCTCTTTGCTTTTTTTCATTCCTACCATTAACGAACAAATCCATGAAACGTTGGGATTTTTTAGAAAAGCTGCCCAACTTGGGTATCAAGCGGCGCAGATCACTCACGGGATAATGTGTCAGAGCTATCCTAACGTCAATGTTCTGCGCTGAATTTTTCTTATACCAATTCGTTTGAGAAAGTATGTCACCGCGATCTTTAAAGCTCATCGCACCCCTGCTGCCCTCAAGCTCAAAGCTACCAACACCGCTTCTCGAAACGTCCGAAAAATCTGCAGTGTCTAGGAGAAGGAACTCTAGATTCGGCCCCTCTGCATTTTTTTTCGTCAGCGTTGCTGCGAGATAACACCCTGGGCGGCGTTGCTGCCCAAATGGATCTCCGCAACGCGCCTTGGTTTCGGAATCTATGTTAGAGTTATAAATCCATGAGCCGATCGAAGCTGACTGCTTATTGAACTTATCAACTTTTTCCATGACATCCCATTTAGTCAATGTCGCCTGCGCTTGCTGAGTTGTGTCCCTTGAGCAAAGCGGTCGCTGGTGTTTTTGAGCAGAGGTGCTACCTGCTCCTAGAAAATCATGATTGCCGATGATAAAGAATATTGGAGTTTTTTCATCTCGAACTTCTTGTAGAATTCTCAATATTCCCTTCTCACCCTCCAGCGGGTTAGTGTTGTCGTCATATCCGGCGATAAATTCGTCATAACAGCCATTATTTGCTCCATCTCCAAGATAAAATATCGCTTTGACGCCTCGCTCTTTCAGGCGGTCGAGATAGGCGCGTAATAGCCCTCGGGATGCCCAATCAAGTGCAGGCGGACGCAGTGTCACGTTAATCATACGGTCTTGAGCGCTGCCTCTAAGCCAATTTACGTTGTCGTCAGCATTTCGGCTTTGCAATTGAGAATCGGCAACGAATCCGAAGATTGCGGAGTTACTGGATTCATTTTGTGTTGTCATTGGGCCGATATTACCTGATATTGCTATAGGATTCGGGGGCGCCGTTGCGCAGCATGCCAGTAAAACTGCTGCCATTAGCGAAATTAGTTTCTGCATTTATTTCTCCTACTCAGTCAATCTTGAGCCACATTTTGTAATCCCATCATTGGCGAACTACGGGTTTGATGCAAACATTTGGTCTGCATGGCTATCCACACCCCCATAAGTTCGACCATGCTCAACTAAATCTCTTTGCACATTCGCGCCAACAGGCGTTGATAACTCGATTACTCTAATAATTGCCTCTAGCATTGCTTCGCGAGGAAATGCATTTTTATTCACGAACGTTTTGCTCAAAAATTTTGAATTTTCTGTGAATGGCAGAGCTATAGCCCAATGGTCTGCGTTGGCATACCCCAGTAGCCTTGCTCCAGGTATTACAGCATCAGCAAGGATTACATTACTATCGTTTCTTTTGTCTTCTTTACTCAGTTTGACATAAGAGTCTTTAAGGATATTCGATATATTTTTTTTATTTGTAAATGCGACAAGTGAGTAATAATCAATTGAGCTTGGAAGTGCGTTATCGTGCAGCCACTTAGCACGTACATTTGTACGTAAAGACTGAACGCCTTGGTCATCACCTTGCGCGCAAGTTTTTAGCTTTAATTTTTTAGCAATTTTTTCATATAATTTAGAATTCTTGTCAGCCGCCGGAGTGCCCGATATAGGCCCTGCGAGGCTAACAACGGCGAGTGTTTGGCTTGCTAAATCAGGATAGGACACGACGGCCTGCAGAGCGTCAACTGAACCTTTGGAGTAGCCAATAAATATAAGTTTTTCTGAAGAGGTAATTAAATCTGAATTAATGTGATCGTAAATCATTTTAGCATTGAAAACTGGGCCAGATCTTCCGCTTACATTAGCAAGTGATGTTTTATATCCGTGGCTTTCGAGATGTTGTCTAGCATACTGTAAAGGCGGAACTAGCCCGATTGCACATTCACCGAAAATACCTGGTATAACTACAATGCGCACGGATTGTTTAAAGTGCGGATTGGGCATCTTACCATGGTCCAACCGAAGTGGCGTTTCTTCACCTAACTGATGCAATGCCTTTTCACATGGCATCGAGTTTAGCAAAGATTTGCCATGTGACTCTTGTATGTCACAAAGTGCTTTGCGGTAATCAGCCCTATAATCAAAAATTCCCGCCTTGTTAGCTGGGAACATGACGACAGGAACATCTTTACTGAACTTATTTGATATTTCTCCTTCATTTTGGCCGGGTGTTGCACAACCGCTCAAAACCGCAGCAGCCACTAGGAGATGTATTCTAAGGTTTTTTGTTATATCTATCATATAGGATCAGCTAAGATGGCTTTTGAATATGAATGCTGAGTTTCGAGAATGATATTGAGGCTGCATCTCGAATGAATGGTACGTTCTATATACGAAAACGCCTTCAAAGACTCTTTGATTTTGGCTAACATAATTCACCCCTAATAGTAGTAATGAATAATGAATAATTTTGAAATTGCAACTATTTAATAGGTTCAGATGGCTCCGTGCGTTTTCGACTTTATTTCATTTGTTCCGAAATATTAGGATTTGTCCGTCTTCATGACATTGGCGAGTGTGAACCCCGAAAGCAAATTGAAGACCGCGTTCTTATTTGCGTCACGCAGAATCAACCGAATAGGTATTCGTCACTGCCAAGTTATGACGCGAGATACTTACTGTTTCTTTGGAACTACTGCAGAGTTCATACTCAACCTCTTTGCTCCGAAATCATCCCTTGAGGAGGACGGTTCCTATGTCCGTTTTACTCCCGATGCTGACTAAGAAACATGGATGTCATCATACCTCTCTCCCTTTATTCAGCGTCCATGATATCGTATTCCCTCGCATAATACCTGATACTGCTTTGCCTCGATTACGTTCGAGTACATCCCGCCAAGGTACAAGTGAAAAGTCTTTAGCGCGTTCTATGATGGCGTATTTTCCGCTTGGGCGGGTGATGGCTTCTCTGTAAGTGCCGTCTATTCTAACCGCGCCATCCATACCCAAATATGCTTTGCCCAACGTGACCGATAGCTTCTTCGCCGCTGACGATAGATCGCGCCGCTCAAGTTCTTCTAAATGCTCAGTCCCAAGAGCCGTGCTCTCATTTTCTAAAATACCTTGCTGAATCAAGTATTGAGTGCGTGCTGTTTTCGCGGCCTGAACATCACGGCCAAACCCATCATTTACTGGCTCAGTATCGACCATAATTTCTTCGTCAAGCCATGTGCGCCCCATCGTTGTTTGTAGCTGTTTGAGCGGCAATCGCGATTGCACATTTACATCGACAGGCTTTGCTCTGCTCCTAAATTTTTCATATGACTTAGCCCTATCCAAATAATCATGGGGTATTTTCCAAGAACCGTCTTTGTTGCGGGTTACATGCCCGGCGCGGCGTAATGCTTCCAGCCTGCGGATATGCGCCTGAATATATTCTGGCCGTGCACCCTGATCTGCTGCTTGATGTGCCGCTGGGCTGTAGTCGCCATTTCGTTTTGCCGCTAGCTTATCAATCGTCAAGTCCGACTGCTTTGGCTGGGTGTCTGCTGGGCTAATAGAAACGATCATACCATGTTTTAAATTTCCATTGTTTTCTCTGCGGCCCGTTTTGACATAAATAGCCTCCCCCTCTGTCGTATCAACAATGAGATACGCATTGTCATTTATATCGTCCAAAGAACCTACGGCTAGGATTTTTCCGGTCAAAGTTTTTGCACGCGCGTCATGAGGATCATAAACTACATCGAATGTTTCATGGCGGTTTAATTTCAAATCTTCCAATGCACGATAATAGGTCTTCAAAATATCGCCGCGTTCTCCCATACTGCGCAGCGTGTTTTCCATTTTTTTATCAAGATGCCACACGCCGCGTTTCTCCTGCCAAGCCAAGCCCATTCGAGAGAGATGTTTGAGCCGAGCAATATCTAAGCGGCGTGTCCATTCCGTAGCTCGTTTAGTGGGCTTAGAAATATCTATAACATTAGCATCTGCCATGCGGAGCAACGCCCTATCCAATTGGGTAAACCTTTCTTTGGTCACTTCACCAGCCAACCTCACGCCCGCTTCATATTGATTGATAGGTCCAAGCTCTAGCGTCACCATTTCTTCGGCGCGTTCTCTCATGCCGTATGAAATATATTGGCGCGGTATGAGAAGGTTTTTGTCGTTATCATTTTTCCCGCCGATAACAATATGTGTATGCGGCGTTGCCGTGTCATAATGATTGGCAGCAACCCAATCAAGGCGCGTGCCTAAATCCTTTTCCATTTGCTCCATAATATCCCGCGTAAATGAACGCAATTCAGGCATCTCTTTTCCGTCTTCGGCAGAGACAATAATTCTAAATTGGTGCCGATCATTCTTGCCGCGCTTTTGAAACTCATCCGCGTCAGCAATATCATTATTTTTATCGTAGATACTGCCGCGTTCATTATCAGGGGCGGCGTTGTCACGGGCGATATAATTTAAGTGAAGTGATTGTGCCTGCGTCCCTTGTCCTCCCATCTTAACAAGATTTACTTTTACAATGACGCGCCGCGAGAAAAACTGCTCACGAACGGCGCTGCTCTTGTTACTTAAACGTAGTCCATTCTTTGGCCGATTAGTAGCGACCGCCGCTCTCTTTACTCGTCCCGCAAAACTTATCATCTTGCGCGTCCCGCTGGACGAATAAATGCGTCCTAATTTAATCTCAAATATGTTTTCGTCCTTGCCGCTCACGGTAGTTTTTCCGGGATATAGCGGGAACTAGCGGGACGTGGACTCTCTTTTTTCCCTGGTAGCATGGGGCATAACTCCAAAAGCGTGGACTCTCCACATATGGGTGTGGACTCTAAAAAACGATGTGCAGACAATGACTTAGGCCCGTTTGGGCCCAGTCCTTTATCTTGCCCTACACATATACCCCTAAAACCAACCATAATTCCGCCTATTCTTCCAAATGTGTAATTTAAGGGTTTCCTAAAAACTCGACCCGCCCAAGGATATTTTCACGGCCTACTGCGCCAAAATAACGGCTATCAAAACCCGCCTGCACATCGGGCGAAACTAGAAAATACTCACCCTCTTTCAGTGTAAAGCAGCCCGATAATTTAGGCATATCGCGCCCCAAACTATCCTGTGGCAAGCTGATGATAACAGGATAGTTTGGGACGCTAATCCGATTGTTTTGGGCACATATTTGAGTGCCAGAACTTGCCCAAATAGTTTTAATCATGGGGTATTCATAAGGTAGATAACGCCGTTCATCCGCAAGTTCCCTTGCCCAGTCCGGCGCGTAAGCGGCAACTTGGTCACCTATTTTAGGGGGTGATTTATACGCCAATTTATACCATCCGATAGGCGCACTTGCGCTCGGGTTATAAAGAAGTTTTGGCTTTGGCGGGAAAGATATTTCCGTTCCCGTCGCTACGACAAGCAGCGTAACCGCTATGCCGATGAGTATATTTTTGAGCATTTATACCTCCAATATTTTGGAATATTTGCGCACGGGGCGCGCTATTCGAATAGCGAGCTGCATCTGCCGCCAATGGCTAGGCGATATATTTCCTAGTGAACCACCAGCTTTTTTCTCTAGGCTATCAACCTGCCTGAGTATGTATTTCATAGCTTCTGTGCCGTGAACATTGAGGAGAATGTCAGCGCCGGGACTAATGCCAGGGATGCGCGTTATCTTTCCTGCTGCACATGTTTGGCAAACATAGATCCGCCAATCAACAGTGCCGAATGTATTAGCTTGCCACCGTATGTAACCAAAGATTTGATCTGGCCTGAACGCATGAAGTGTCCTTGCTCGGTCTAGCTTTACCTCATATTGCGGATTGCCAAACCGTAGGCGAAAATTACATCTCCCCTTAACAAACTTGCCCTGCACCACGGTCAAATTAGACATGGGTTTTGGCCTTAACTTGTTTCTCGCAATAGTCAGATGCTTTTGACCATTTTAGCAAATCTCGAATGTGGTATAAGATCAATCCGCCGTGCTTACGGTACTCTGGGCCATCACCTTTCCAGCGCATATTCATCAAAGTTTTAGGCTGCACCCGTAAAAAATGGGCGGCTTCTTTGGTATTATAGAACGGACTTCTTTTGGGTTTTTTCATGTCAAACTCCTTATTTTCCGATAGCCCACAAAGCATTTGGGGGAGCTATCGGGATAAGTAAGGCATGTTTGAGGATGTCTGAGGAGTGGCAAAATGGTGGGGGTGCAAAATGCCACCCCTAAGGCTTTTTAAAGATTCAACCCAGAAGCGATAAGTAATCTTGGTCGCGGAACCTACGCCCCATAGCGAGGGCGCGGCGGGCTTTATCTTTAAGCACGCAGTTGCCGCTATCCCACTCCTCAAGAGTACGTTTTTCGCCAACTAAGGCGCAAGAAATCTTCCTGTATGAGCCGCCGCCCTTACTGGCATCGAGCGCGATGATGGAATCTTGGAGCATTTGAGTGGTTTTTTGTGTTCCTAATTGGCTTAATTCATCGCTAGATGAATGGGCCAAACCAATCAATTCCGCGATAGTTTTCATTCGCTCTAGCGAGTGGTTTCCGCCATCAATTCTAAAGCGGATAATTACTTTATCGCCGCTCGGATGCACAGTATCGCAATATAGCTGAAACCAGTATTCTGGTGTATTTAATACGATATGACGGCTCTTATTGACGCTCTCATATAGGACGCGGTGGCAGCGGAGTTCAGATAAAATTACGCTATCCTCGACGCGGCCAAAGTTACTATGCGGGCTTTCGCATTCAGCCTGTAAGTCACCAAGCTTGACGCGCACAGTCGCGTTGAACGCAGACGGCTTCCAAACTACCTCCGTTTCAAGAGCATTATAGTCGGGATCGGCGAAGCATACCAAGCCCCAATCGCGGGCTTTTTGGTAGCGTTTTTTAGCAATAACAAGACGGCTTCCCGTGACCAGTTCTATAACGTCAGGACTATCCCAAAACGCCTTAGCAAAGTCCTTTTGATACTGCTTATTTCGGCGCAAAAACTCCCACGCCCATGCCGCATTGGGCATAAGTAATCTCTCCGCACAAGCAGGTAAATTTCCCCTAATTGGTGTAGTAATAAGCCTATTCCCCAGTCCCATTTTTAGCGATTTATAGGCTAAAAACACTTTATAAGTGTTAATTGACACAAGAAAACCCCCACCGGTTGTTATACCGATGGGGGCTGTCGTTTGAACGGCTTGCTATCCAGCTGGGTTCCAGAGGATGGCGAAGTCGCCTTTTGGCTTGTCATTGGCTCTGCCAAGATTGGCATAGACCTTACGCGGGCCAATCATCGGATGGGCGAGCGTGAGCGAGATATAAGGCTTGCCAGAGGTCTTACCGACCCGGTTCCAGCCGCCACCAATCTCTGCGCCGTCATTGGTAAACACCCGAAAGTCTGGCTGTTTATCCGCCGTTTTGTTGTCGTTTGCGACGATGCTGATGCGGGATTTTTGGCCGAGAGCCAGAGTTCCTTCAAAATTACCGTCTTTGCTTTGGCTTACATATCCTAGTGCTTGTGCCATTTTTTAGTCTCCATTTAATGCCAGCTAATTTACGGAAGCCTGTCTCCCTGCTGACGGGGACCGGCAAGACTGTGCAAAGGGATTGTGTGGCTTCCCCTCCTTCTAAAAATTTAATAATGGGGGAGGCCTTGAAGATGAAATCTAAGTTTATTTGGGCGCTCTTGCGCCGTGCGCGAGGAGGACTTGAGCGTAGCGAGGGCCGGGGAAATAAATTTCTATTTCGTCTTACACCATCCCTTTGCATAGGATAGGTCACCACCCAGACAGCAGGAAGACAGGTCTTTCGTCACTTCGTTTGTATTACTTGGCGGCTAGAAAATTGCGCGAGCGCACGGCTGTGTATGACAATGTGAAGGTGGTAATTTTTAAGAACTGGGTTCTTGGCACGAAATCCCGTTTCAACATTGGCACGAATGATAACGAAATGGGTGATGAGCAGCCAGACTTTCACAGCGTTTACTGATGATGGCCGCTGATATTGGTAGTGGTTGCAGCCTGATTGATAAGATGTCTGGTAAGTCTAAATATTTCGCTCACGCTCGCCCATCCGATGAATGAACCGTAGTAAGGTGTATGTTAATCGCGGGTTGAGCCAAATGACAAACCAAAAAACACTTTGCCTTGCTCTGCAATTTATATGGGTAGTAAGTCCCATAAAATGATGGCCTCCATGGCACTAACAGCTGATTGGTGTGCTTATTTAGAAAGTTTCACTGAAATGTGAATGCTAAATTCAGATTGCATTCACATCACTTATGCCTTTATATAGTGGTAATTTACAGGAGAAGTGCGATGGCCGGCGCAATGGCAGGATCAGCAATAATTGATACCGTGATAACTTGATAAGCTCTCTTCAGTTACGCTTACAATTAATAACAGATGTAATTTAGCGTGTGAGCATTGCTATTTGCAGTATGATGGTATTGAAAAAGATGTGTCAACGGACATAGGTGAATCATATTTTCAAATCTTCATTTGACCAATTATGTATTGTTGGCATGGAACCGCTTGCAGATACTAGAAGCGTGGTGAAAATCAAAGAAATCGTGAGCTCTGCAGAACAAAACAACACGCAAGTTTCCATTATAACAAATGGATTAAATGGGCGATTGCTTGACGTGGACACAATTAAAAAACTTGCATGGATCGATATTAGTATCGATGCGGATGCAGGTTCATATTCTTCCTACCGTAAAGGGTCTTGGGCCAAATTATTAAGATCTATCGATCATTTCAAATCTTCTGGGGTTGCAAGCTGGCGCGCATTGCATAACATTTCTGACGCAAATGCGCATTTAGTGCCTGATATGATTCAAATGTCGAGAGAACTTGGCTTTGACCGTATAGTTTTTTCTCCCTATTTAAAAACAAAATCTATGGGTGTGCAAACTGTAAATATGGTTCCACCTGAAAAGCTTCTGAAGCTTTTTGAGAGCCATATGGCTGCGGACGTATTTCTTTTGTTAGATACCGCGTATGCAGATGCCTTTAATTGTACAGCAGAAGAAATAGTTTCTGAATATGACAAATTAGGAAGCAATTTTCTGTTTGTTGATGGCGACCCAGTAAACAGAGGATTATTAAGAGTAACTTACGATGGGTTGGTAATGACTGCAAAAGAAGCGATCCATACTGCTGAGTACAAAAATGTGGGTCGAGAATTGTCTAGAACAGTCACTAGAAAGTGCGTTTATGCATATGCACAATCGCCTATTCCCAACAATGCATTAGACTAATGATTGTATCTTAATGGCGTCCTTATCAGACATTTCATTTTCATTTAAGAATAGCACTCATGTTTTTTGAAAATTTTTCTGCCAATTTTGAGGCGGCATTTACTATTCTTCGTGGACCTTCTGGGTGCGGAAAAACAACCCTATTAAAGATTATTTTTGATGATACGCTCCACCTACATTCAGGAAGTGTCCGAGCTGACCGCCCCGTATTCTTAATATTACAATCTGATTTATTGGCCCCATGGTTGACTGGATTAGAGAATCTTGGGTTATTCCAGTCTAACTCTAGTGGATAAGGTGCTCTCTGGGCCATTTAGTCATCTATGTAAGGAGTTTGTGGAACAGCCCGTTCATACCATGTCATATGGCCAACGTAGAACCATAGAGCTTGCGCGAGCTATAGCAATGGAACCTCATACATTGCTTTTGGATGAACCCTTTAATTATTTAGATGCGAATCGTCGAGATGCCTTTTTAGAATACTTGCTTCACCATAAAACTAGACCGAGAAAAGTAATTATGACATCCCATTATGAGACAAATGTAAGAGTAAAAAACTCTGCAATATATGAGTTTCAAGGGTCGTTCCCACACTCAAAGCTTAAAAAGATTAAATAGGATGAATAAAACAGTTCAAGCTTTTGTAAGTATGTCGGCTGTAATCGGACTGTGGTTGGCTCTAAAATTTGGCCTCTCAATTTCCGACCGATACCTTCCCGGCCCCAATCAACTATACCATGCGATATGGGATATAGGCCCAGCCAATTGGTGGGCACATAGTGTCTCAACTCTACTCAGAACTATAATAGGCTATTTCGGCGGTGGAGTGTTGGGTATAATGCTGATACTTGTAATGTTTCGCTATCGCTTGTTAAACTACGCAATGCCTATTTTCCACTCTATTAGGGCTGTACCTGCAGTTGCGTTCGTTCCTTTCTTTTTACTATGGTTTTGGTTTCTCTGAGATTGGACGCTACTTATTAGTATTTCTAGCGATGGGATTAAATACAGCAGTAGCTGCTGCAGAAGTTTTAGAACGACCAAACTATGAAGAGAAAATACTATTTAAAAACTTCCAAACCCCGTTACATTATAAAGTTATTAGGTACTGGCTACCAAGAGTGTTAGAGGGCCTACTTCCTACAATGCGCTTTGGTATATCCTTAGCATTAGGGGCAATAGTGGTCTCTGAAATGCTTGGGTCACAGCAAGGATTAGGATATCTTATGCAAACGTCACGGGCTACATTTTCCGTTGAATGGTCATATTTCTCATGCGCAATAATATTAGGTGTAATTGCTACAATACTTGATATACTAGTTATTAAACTTTGGTCAGTAATCGTTATTTGGAGAGCTTAAAATGAGAAAAACCTCCACCCTTGCATTGGTTTTTGGAATAATTTTGATTCTTATGGTTGGAGGTTTCTTGATTTTCAAGAAACCTAACGTTGATGATAAGGTATTGCGAATTGCCATTGCCCCGTACCAAGATCTCGCAATGATAGTAAATGCCAAGCCTTTAGGTTTGGAAGAAAAATATGGCACTCAAATTGAGATAGTTACCTTAAACTGGGAAGATATACTTCCATCTATTGCTAGTGCTGGCCGCACCGTTGATATTGGGTTCGGTAGCTATATTGAATATTTAACAAAATACTCAAACTTAAATGACGATAAAAGTGACCCCGTTTTATTTATCTACCCCGCATATGTATTTAGAGGTGGCGCCTTTGTGTCTTTTGACGATAGTATCTCCCCAATTGATGACGTAAGCAGTGCGTCGAATGATGACATTAAAACATTTCTATCCTATAAAATAGGGGCTCAAAAAAGTTCCATTTATGAAATGGCGTTATTTAGACTCAGTGAGTTATCTGGGACAGATCCTAAAACTTTAAACCTGATTGATACACCATTGGACCAAGGCTTCTTGGCTGCGGAACAAAGTAGTTTAGACATTGCCACAGCTGGGTTAACACAGTTAACAGAAGTGAAAAGGAGAGGTGGCAAAGTAGTTCTCGTTATGGATGACTTGCAATTCGCTGATGTCACAGGTTTCTTAGTGAAAGAAAGCACATGGATTAACCGGAGGGTCGATGTGGAAAATGCTATTCGAATGTGGTTTGATTGTGTTGATTATGTATACGAGGACATCGACGTCAATTCTGCGGTGAGTTTGGAATATTTAAACGCCAAAGCCTCCACAAGATATACCCTTGATGAATATAAGGCCGCACTCTCTCAAGAATATTTACCGCGCAGTATTGCCGAGGTTCAAGCTGAAATTGTTTCACAGAATGGTCGGTATCCATATAAATCGATCGGTACAACAGCCAACCAGTTTTTAGTCTCACACGGCATTGTCGATGAAGCTGCACCAATTCCTATTTTCCCTGATTTGTCGAAATAATATTTTGGATAAACTATTATTTATAGGGAATTTTAGATTGCCTTACAGTCGGCACTGTCTTACCTGCCCCTCTGCTTTTGCCAAAAGATTGACCTAATAGAGTTTCTGCATATGCAATGGCATTGGGTGCATGTATGCTCTTGGGGCCAAATACCAACTCTCCATCTCCATGATGAAAGACGACTGGTGGCGTTTCAATATACATAGTTGGCCGTCCATCAAAAACGCGTGATTGAATTCTCTGATTCCAATTAGATGTTTGCATAACAAGTCGAACTTCTTTTTCGAATGAAAACTGTTCGTGCTTATATAGATACATAAGTCTGGATAAGTTATTGCCAATTTCTAAGTAATATTTTTTACGGGAATCCTCGGGAAACTGAGATATTGCGTTTTCTGCATTTTTAAGTACAGGCCACAGTAAATTAAACGCTCTAACTTTTGATTCTTTACTATAGTGAACTTCGTATAAATTCCATTTAGTACCACCTATAACCTCCAACACTGTCTTCGCAGGAGTTGAAAATGCTATCCCCTCACCGTCATCCCCATAAGCTATCCACATTTCTAATTTATTACTTTCGCGGGAAAAAGACGTAAGATAAGTCTTATTTCTACCTTTAGTGAGTGCTTTTTTGTTATCTCCATCAACCGCACTAGTAATAGATTCAAAAAAATTCTCTATATCTTCAAATGCAACGCTTTGTACTGGCGACTTTGGAGCAGTATATTCGTGCAAGAAATCGATTAACGCTCTTCCTTCCAAAGGATCATTCAATCCGACAGCATCAGTTGCCCACATGGGTATGCCAACTTTACCTTTTTTTTGTAGCTTCTTTTTTAGTATTGTTTGAGCGACATCCCAATTTGTGAAATGAGTTAAACTGTCGGCTACAATCGGGCTTTTATCTGTAATTTTATGATACTGGATAATTTGATCTACACGGTTGTTAACAGCATCAAAAGCATTTTTAAAAGCCTTGGATTTTGATGATTTGCTCATATTCTTAATTATACCTTTCTATAAAGGTTCATGGTGACGGTCTAAAATGTCCCAATACCGCAATGGTAAGCTAGAATTTTTAGTCATGTTGGTTCGAAATTCTTGTTCAATATACTGTTTAGGAACCGCTAACTCTGGAAAAGGGTGTTGTTGCCCAATTGTTTTTGCTATTCTAGAATAGGATCCACATAGGTTATCCGTCAGTTTTTTTCTGTTTTTCGTGTCAAATATGTAACGGTAGTACTCGCGGGTGGCACTTGCTAACTCTATGACTTGCCGTTTATCAACCCCAGAGTTAACTCTGAAAATCATACTTGTTTCAATTGGCTCAATGCTGACAGTAACCTGTTCATATTTATCTTTATTTTCTCTAAAATACCAACTCATTGGTGCACTGAATACATAAATTTTTTGGCGAGTACTTACGAGGTCAGAAAAGCAACGTTTTGTGCTATTTCTTATTTCAATATGCTCGGTGGTTACTCCAGGGAACGCATCACTTATTTCATTTGGTATTTCAGTGTGCTCCCATTGTTCCTTTAGTTCCATTGCAGTTGTCTCAACGTCAGTGATAAATAGTAAGGTGTTATTCTCATCGATTTTTTCACTACTACCCGCGACGTTTTTTTGTATAAAAACCTCACAAGGGTTATATCGTGTAAATGGCTCAACCTGGTATTTGTCAATTGAATGGCCTTGTTTTTCGGCTTCTTCGACTACGCCTTTAATGCCTATGAAAATATCAATGTCTGTATCGTATCCAAACTCTGGAAGGGGGGTCGTCCAATCATGGCGAACAAATCTTTTTGAAAATTCATCACGGCACAGCTTATCTCTTTTTTTAATTTTCAAGGCTTCACTTAAATGAAAAGCGAAACAGAAAGTATTCATAAAAACGGGGTAGTGAAAAGTCCAATTAAGGTCCTCCGTATAAACATTCAAAATTCTATTTATGTCAGTTCTTAAACTTGTCATCTAGTCCCCATAGTTTTTATTTAGATTCATTAGCAGAACGGTTGGAAAATGTCATCCACACTTTTTCAAAGAATATTTATTGTGTAGCAATTACCGCTCTGCTTACCTTTAGACATTACAGACTGCTTAAGACACGTGCCATTAGTGTCTACCTTTTCAAAGAGAATCTGATTGCCGAACAGTTATTACTTCAGATCAAATGATGATATTTCGCTATCCGCTCGGTTGTTCTTATTGCCTTGCTCATTTTCACAAAGACATATCCAAAGTGATATATAACCCACGCCCCTACCATACATAAAAGGGTCGCCAATATTCCGTTCAATTTCAATCCTGCGAGCGCTATACTGGCGCTGCCCATAAGTACGGGTAAAACGTATGTGAGCAATATCATACGTTTGTAAGAACGAATATGCGCTTTTGCTTGCTCTGGTGATGGTTGCAGGGATTCTATCAGGCTATCATCAATAGCGTGTGTGCTTTGCAAGAACTCCAAGTCCTCTGATAATCCAGTATCTTCGTGCATAATTATATCTTGTTCGATGGGATGATTATATTTAACGGGCAAAATCAGCATTTATCGCCGCGCTTCAAGAGGTTTCCCCACACAAGATACATATGATGGCGTTTATTAAAACCGCTACCACAGGATTTACATGGGTGTTGCCAAACAATACGGCTCGCGCCCCTTTTGGGGACGCGAGCCGCTTTACAGGCGGTGTATCGGGGGAGACTAAGCCGCCTGTTTTCTCGGTATGGGTTTGGATTTAGGTGTCCGCTTGGCGAATAGTTTTGCAATGCGTTTCCAGTTCTGCACGGGTGGGCAAGTACTGGCTTCTCGGTAATGGATGGCAGGGAATGCCGCCCATTTGGGGAGCCAGTCTGGGCTTGCTTTGTCTACGCCGTGACCTGCTATGCGGTTCTTGATGATTTGCTTTTGGTTCTTGGCCGTGTCGGTGACGCACCCTTGGGCGGTTGATTTTCCTGCTATGTCTGCGACCATTTGATTGACCACGCCTTTGTCGCGTAAGATGTCGAAGAACGCTTCGTCTGGTGACCAGTATTTTCCAAAGTCCGCGCCTGTTAGAACACCAACGGCTTCCACTGCGCCGCTATTGGTCGAGAGGGTTTCGGCCATGCAGAATGTCATTATCCGCAACACCGATTTATCATCTAGGTCGAGCAGTGTGGCGAATACAGTGTTCAAGCTGAACATGCTTTCATAGCGGTGATAAATGTGAGTGTCGTCTTTCTTTAATCCCAATAGTCCTGCAATGACCTTACGCTCTACGGTGAGCTCCTGCTCGGCCTTTGAATTTTCTACACTAACCTGCGTGGCTTCCTTTCTGGTGTTTTGCTCGTCCTTAGCAACTTTCCAATGCCGTGAACCCGTTATCATGTGGGCAACGGTCAGGCGCATAGCCATCTTGGGGTGTTTAATCAGTGCCGCCCTTGCAATGGAATGGCGGTGCAAGTTCATATACTCCGCCATCGGGCCTGACATTTCAGGGCGCGGCTTGGCTTCGGGTTTTTCAGTGCCACTTTGCGCTTGGCGGTCTAACCGCCGCGCTTCGGCTTCGGGCATAAAACCCTCATGGAATATAACCTGTCCATCGTTCTTAACTTCGATATAGACATTGCCGCATTGTGCCTTACTTCGCTCTACATGCTCCCATCCATAAAATGCTTGCCCCACATCACCAATGAACACATTTTTCCAACCATCTTTCTCGTATTGCTCTGCTTCCAATGCGACAACGGTATTCTGGCATGACCAGAATAAGTCGGGGTCGGAGAATTGGCCGTGTTCGCCGAATAGGTCTGTGATAATTGTGCCTTTATACTCCTCCATAGGAAATAAGGCTTTATCGGTCGTGATAAGACCGCCGCCCGACAGCCAAGCCTTTAACTGCTCGCCTTGGGGCGCGTAGTCGTCAGACTTGAATATCTTTAACCATGCCGCCTGTTGTTTCTTACTCGCCATTGTCAGGGCGCGGATGGTGGCGGTGTTGATTTTCTCGTCGGTGTATAATTTACGCAGTTGCGACAGTAGTGAACCAAGTGCAAGCCGCTGTTTAACGGCGCGTTCCGTTATGCCAAACACGGCGGCGATCTCGGCAATGCTTTCGCCTTTATCCGCGAGTTTCTTAAACGCTTCGTATTGCTCCATTTCTGTCGGGGCAAGCCTAGCGATGTTTTCTAAGATACTGGCTTCTAGGGCTTGGGCATCATCGTCCGCGTCCATGACACAGCACGGCACGGGGGCAAGTTTTCCGCCATCATCGGCGATGGTTTTTAGGCAAAAATACCGTCTGCGCCCTGCGATAATACCATAAGCGTTTTTATTATCCCTAGTCGGCTCTGGCCGTACCAAGAGCGGCTGTCGTATGCCGCGTTGTTTCACACTCGGCAATATGTCCGATATGTGGGGCGGTTTATTACCCTTGGCTTTATGGCGCATATTCAAAGCCGAAATATGTAAATCCGCAAATGCGATATGTTTCAAATCAAGTGGTTTAGTCATGGCTTAGTCTCCTATTTTGCCGTTTTGGTTTGGGGTGGGGTTGGGGTAGAATTGATGAAATCAAGTAGGTCGATTTGTGCGCGTCCCCCTTCATCGAACAGGCCAAGGTCGCACGGCCTTTGCTGTGCGTTCGGGTTCCACTTGGGTGTCATGGGGTGATAAGTACGGGCGGTGAGTTTCTCGCCAAGCGTGACAGGGCGCACACCGCTAATCAGGGTCTGAACGCCGACTTCGGTTTGCTCGGATTTAAGTTTGGCACTCATGCCTAGCTATTCCAGAAAACGTGAATTTCTTTATAGCCTGTCTCTATAGAGAATATGTCGCCGTTCATTTCCATGTCACGCGCCATAGATTTATAGTCGATATAGTATTTGAGGTTTTCAGGGATTTGAGTGGTGGACTCGGTGAGTTCCTCGGCAAAGTCGGCTAGGCTTTCATACTCTCCGTTGTAACGCTCAAGCGCGGATTCTGCGTCCTCAATATCGCCGCCATAGTTTTCCAGTAGCTTGCCGCCAAAGCCTGAACAGTTTTCCAAAAATTCGGCAATCTCAACCACACGGGCAAAACTGTCATATTCGTTTATCGTTACTCCGTCGAAATTCTCATAGTCGTGAATCGCGTATTCCTCCGCATCGGTGATAGGGGAAGATTTGAGGATAGCGCGAACCGCTTCGTGAATACCGTCCTCGTCCTCAACGTCTATCCAAGAGCCGTGCAAGTGGCCATTGTTGTAAGCGGCAAGGCAAGCCACATAAATGCGCGGCGTGTCGGGGTCTGGCGCGAAAGGTGCGGCTAGGCTCCCTGTAGGTTGGGCTTGGTGCGGTGTATCAATTCTAGGTGCGGTCATTGGGTTAGTCTCCTCTTTTTCTTCCGCACCAGCCTCCGCCGGAAGGGCGGGGATGGGCGGCTAAGAGGCCCGCCAGCCGGGCGCACAAGGGCGCGGGGCAAGGGTTTTGGTAGGAAGACTAAGAAGAATTAAACGCACATAAAGCCAAAGCCCTTGCGCCGTGACCGCGCCCTGCTATCAGGGCCGCCCGCCCATCCCCGCACTTTCGAAGGAGGCGCTAATGATGTGGAGATTTAGATTAGAATAAGTCGGCTAAAAAATCTGATTCAGGTTTTACACCGGTAACCAATAGCTTTTCACGAGCGCGCGTACAGGCAACATAGAGTAAATGCCGTTCCGTTGTGTAGACTTCATCTAGGTCTTCTTCCGTTACAATGCTTTCAATACGACTTTGCAGCGGCAGCAAATCATCATCACACGCCATAACAATTACACACCTAAACTCAAGACCTTTAGCAAGGTGCATAGTTCCAATGGGGAGCGCATTATCTTTAATAGCGAGACTTTCATTAAGCGTTTGCACGCGAACGCCCAGGCTATCGGCAACTGCTCGTGCTCGCCCAAGTGCTTCTTCGGATCGCACAAATATTCCAATTTCAAGTAAAGGGATTTCCGTATCAATTGCTGCCTTGACCCACTCGGCAACTAACTCTTTTTCATCTTGAACACTGTCAACAACACTAATTATTGGTTTTGGCCCATTGAATACAGAAATTGTCCCCGAGCGATCTTCCTCAACACCATCAATATCGCGTAACTGTGTAGGTAATAATTTGTCAGCGGATCTACGGACTTGGTGGGATGTCCGATAATTGACTTTAAGAGTCGCTGAACGCCCTCTGATGTCGACACCCAAAGATTTCCAAGAAAATGGAAGTTTGAATATTCTTTGCCCAAGATCACCTGCAAAGAATAATGCATCTTGCGTATTTGAAGAAATTGCAGAAAGAAATTTCAGCTCAGGTACATCCAAATCCTGTGCCTCATCTACAATGATATGGGTATAAGGTTTGTTGCCCCGCTCTTGGTAATAAGCCTCTACTACGGCAAAAACCATTGCTTCAGTCACTCTATGTGCAGCCAGTATAGCTTCACGGACGTTTGCGAAAATTGGCCATAGGTTTTCACGCTTAGACCTGCCTATGCGGCTACGACGGCCAACTCGAACAGTATCCAAATATTCAGATTTATCTTTAACCTGCCACGGATCAATCACCGTGCGCCACTCCGACCATAGAAACACTTGATCCTCTTCAGGTCCAAATTCTAGTAGCCAGTTTTTGATTTGAGCCTCAGAAGCAAATACTGGCTTATGTCCCGTAGTAAGTTCGTACAAATCACTTGCGGCGTCCAGAAAAGATGCGACATGGATATTGGGCACAAGCGATGTTTCATCACCGTCTAAAATACCAATTTTACGTTTCAATGCCGAGGCCAAAGGTCGAGAAAACGTAGTGAGCAATATCCGCGTATTGGGCTGTTTAGCCAACCGGTGGGCGCGGTGCAAAGCGACAACAGTTTTCCCTGTACCTGCCGAGCCTGCGATACGGGCCGGGCCAGAAAAATCACGCATGACATATTCGAGTTGGCTTGGATGTAAGAAGACGGACCATTGATCCCAAGGGTAATCCAAAGCTTGTTCCAAAGCTTCGCGGTTATCAACAACGCGGAAACGTCTAAACTCGTCTGGATGTATAAAGCTATCAGGTGCAGAGCGGTACTGCATTGGCGGCGTCGGTGTATCACCAACGGCATAGGCGAGAACAGCTTCCATTGCCTCAGACGGCAAATGCTCCGCAAGTTCCAAAAGGCGGGTTTCATCAGCTTTCTTGAGTGCTGCCATCCATTCAACGGGTACACCATGTGATGCGAGATCGTGTTCAGAAATGTTCGCCAAAGGCGGTGTAACATGTGCAGGTACGCGAGGCGTATCGACGGGGATGCCTTGCTGAACGTTGGATACAGGCGCAGTTTCTTCAATGCGCTCAATTAGCTCAACAATTTGAAGCGCGCCAGTTTGCGGGTGCCGTTCAAATACACGGCGCTCCGCCCACGCATAGGCGTCATCATGGTGGTCAACATAGCAAAGGGTAGTGCGGTCTCCCGTCTTATGGATAATAAGGCGAATATCACGGCCTGCCCGCACAGACCAAAAATGCTTTTCTTTGGCTTTGTCAATCCGGTGGACTTGTTTGCCCTTGCCTGTCGGGTCCATTTGCAATTCAAACGCACACATCTTCGCCGCCTTCTGCGAGATATTATCTAGCTTAGCGAGGGCCGATTGAAACGTATTTGCGATAAAAAATTGCATCTACCCTTCATCCTCATCATTCGTGGGGTCATTCTGCAATGTGGCTTTAATTTGGTCCATTTTCTTCGCAAACGGAATAAATAACTGCAAATACACATAAACAGCTTCCCGAGTTTGAATCTTAGCTGAGGGGTGTCCTGATTCATTTCTGGCTTCTCTAATGATAGCTTGTATCGCAGAGAATTGAGTATCCAAACCTTCAAAAACGTCCCTACCTAACTGTGACTTTAATTGATTTATAGCAGCTTGAAATTTCTTTATTTTACCTGCTATAAATTTTTCATTCACCGCACCCGAGAAACGTTCACCAAACTCGCTATGATTTCTGGCTATATCAATAAGTCTTAAAAACTCCGCCTCCGCAGCGACCCCCAACATTACACACGACGCTAAATAACAATTTGCGTAAAATGCCGACACAGCTTCTTCGAGGTATGCTAATGTAGTGGAGTTTAAATCTGGAACTGCATTGTGAACCAAACCTTTAAAGGATGTTGTGTCGTGGAATTTCCACGGCGATTCCGATTCTAGATGTATTTTTCCTTTATAACTAAGTCGGAAAAATGGCCAATCTGGGTTAGAGTTATTCATGCCAAGCGTAATGTAACCCAACCTAAACAAGTCCCAGAAAACATCTCGCACATATTCTTCGTCTTGAGCATTCAGACGTGAACCATAACTACTATTTTGCGGATTAACTCGTAAAGCGAAAATTTCGGCAACTGCATTAACAAGGTTAAGATATTGATTAGGTGCGGGGCTAGCGCCATCCAAGAGGATGTCAATTACAACACTTCTAATCTCTTCATATCCATGTAGGGCAGCAACCACCATATTACACCGTAAACACTTTCATCACTTCATCACCAAAGTGATTGATTACTTTTACGGCTATGCGGCCTGTTTTGGGGCGTGGGAATGGGCGGGAGAGATCGCGGTTTAGACTGTCCCATGCTTCTTTGTTTATTTCTGCCTTCAAACTTGTTTTGAGAGATTTGTAAGGGTCGTTGCCACCGAGGAAATAGGCATGGCGGACAAAGAAACTTTCTTCATTATAGGCCGTATCGATAAACCATGCTGCGATGTCATCAAGTTCGCCAGAGCGAATTTCGCCCGTAGCCGGAACGAACACGTCCATGCCGTGTAGCTTTATTTGCATTTGGCCGTCTGGGCGCTCTATCCATTCAATGTCCGGCTCGCCTATGACCATGAACAGATTGCCTTTGCCCGTATTTTTAAGGTCATCCGCCATGTGTAAATCAGGATTCATTTTGGCTTTAATTATGGTCATGGGGCCAAGACGGTTGAGGCCCGTTGTATGGGCATCAAAGGCAAATCCAACGGCAATCAGAACATCAAAGCGCGCGTCCGTAGCCTCGCGGGCGGCTGCGGTGATATCGGTGCGGGTCAGTGCGCCGTATTCTGGGCCGAGCAATATTGCGGCGCGGCGTGTTGTATTACCTTCATTAAAATGACCTTCTGCGGCAATCAGCTCTCCGGGCCAAGGGGCCAGATGGGTGAACACCAATTTGTCTTCTTTGGCACCTTGCTGCACGCCATGAGAGCGAAGGTTTTCTAAGATGACTTGGGCGAAATCCGTTTCAGGCGCGACGGAGGAACGCTCTAATTTGTTTTCATCCGCCAGCGTTTCATCAAGAATGTCATCACGATCATCCATAGCCACCACCCGGTGCGGCGATAGGCTCTCAACCGTGAACGGTCCGGCCACACGGACTTTGGATTTGTCTTCATAAGGACGATCATAAAGCAATTCAACATCCGCCTTTTGCGCAATAGATTTATCAATTTCTTTCTGGCGGGCAATCCGTAATTTCCACCAATTTTCATGGGCGGAAAGAGCAGCTTCGCTCCAATCTGTACCCGCTTCACGAGGGATTTCCCAGTCTTTAAATGTTTTGCCGGTTGCCTTGGTTAATTTGGTGCGAATTTCTTCCAATAGCGGTTGATATTTGTCCCAAATAACGTCAATTTCTGCATTGTTGGAAATGGTACTCAACATGATGTGTGGAGCCCGCTTATAGACAAACCCCTGATTTATATCATTTTGTGACTGTAGGACAGATGGATTTTTATTGGAAACTTCAAATTCTTTGCGTTGACCTTCTTCACTGTCAGCTAAAAGATAATATGGGTATTTTGCAGACATTAACCTTGTTCGAGCCAATGCAAGCGCCACACGTGATGTATCAGCTGTAATCCATTTGCGCCCCCACTGTTCGGCAACATAAGCAGTCGTGCCAGAACCGCAGGTAGGGTCAAAAACTATGTCACCAGGGTCACTGGCCATTAAGATACAGCGTTCAATTACTTTTGAGTTGGTTTGAACGATGTATACTTTATCCTCAGTAAAACTACCCGTAATAGTATCTGTCCATATGTTATTTCGATGTGACACTGGGTGATCTTCGATAAAGCTACGGAAGCGTATCGAGTTTTTAGTTGTTTGTATTCGAGACGCCCGAGCCACACGCTCTAGATTTTCGAGTTTGACTTTCCAATGACTATTTTTGCCAGAAGTGTATTTTTTTCCTTGGAAATAGAATGGCTGTACTTCTGATGAGGGCCCCTGTGATATCAGTGACACTAAACTGTATCTGTAGTCACCGATTGTCACGTTTTTCAATTCTTTTTTTGCAACAGGGATTTGAGTTACACCATCAGTCAAAAGCTTTCGACTATACAAGTGTATACTTGCTAGCTGATCCTTGGTTTTATAAATTTCACGGTACTTAGTGATTTTTGTATTTTTTCCATACCATAAAATATGATCATAGACGGGTGGAAGATAAGTACTAGTAGCATGTGGTGTAGTTTGAACTGCGATAGTAACAATATGGTTTTCTTGTCCAAAAACTTCATCCATAAGTGCGCGAACGCGATGAACATTTTCATCGCCAATTTGAACAAATATACTGCCGCTATCTTTCAGCAAATCACGCATTGCCGTCATTCGGTCCCGCAGATAGGTTAGATAGGAGTGTATCCCATCTTTCCATGTATCACGGAAGGCTTTAACTTGTTCGGGTTCGCGAGTCAGGCTTTCTAATTTACCGTCTTTGACGTCGCGGTTTCTTGTGCTGACCTGCCAGTTAGAATTAAATTTGATGCCATAGGGCGGGTCAAAATAAATGCACTGCACTTTTCCGCGCATGGATTCGCGCTCAGCGAGGCTGGCCATAACTTGCAGGCTGTCTCCCAAAATCATGCGGTTTGTCCAATGAATATCGTGGGCGTAAAATTCGGTACGGGCCTCTAGGTCTATGCCGTTAAAATCGGCGAACAAATCTACCATAGGTGCGCCGTCTGCCGCGTCTTTGTCTGACATTTTTTTCAGCTCATCGATTAGGACGCGCGGGTGGATTTTCTCTTGCACATATATAGGCGGCACATTGACCACCAGATCAGACCAGTCCTGTGTGTCCTTACCCGTCCAGACAAGCTGCGCTTCGCCCAGTGTCAATTCACCCGTTTCGGCGAGCTGTTTTTGCTGCTCGCGCGTGATCGATATTTTTACGCCCTTCCACAAAAGCTGTGGGTCTAAATCTTTATTGCGCGCCCGCGCCTCGCCCTCGGCCAAAGGATGTTCACGAGGATAGGACACAGGCGGTGTTGGATTAGTCTCTTCGGCCATTTCCGCCAATGATTGCAGCTCCGCCGTAGGAATGTTCTTCCGCCCTCCATCATGAGCATAACTCTCCAGTTTTTTAGGTTTTTTGGCCATTATGTGTCTTTCAAATTAAGCAAAGCTGGCCCCAGTTTCCCTTGACAGATATCGCCAAGGTTGGGTTCTAAGACCAAGAGCAAGAATGTTTTCATTAGCGTTGAAAAGTTTGATGTCTCTGCCATATTCTTCGTTCCAAGAATCAAACATATATTTTAAATTTTCACGCAGTTCCTCTTGTAATGCTAATGAATATGAAATGCCTTCATAGCTTTTTCTGACTGCCTTCATTTGTTTTTGATAAGGAGGGCGTTTAGATATTTCTGCGATTGGACACCAAAATTTTCCAAACTGACGAAGTGCCGATCTGAAATCGCTACCAATGTCCTTGTAGTCCTCAGGCACATCATTATTTAGGCTTGCTCGTACCTTGAATTCAAAGGTGGAATCCAAGCAAATTTTTAGTACATCATAGGGATTTTCGCCCGGTTCAATTCCTCTTACAATATCTGAAAAAATGTTTGTGTTCATGTTAACCTCCTTGAGACGGATTGTAGACTGCAGCTATGCGTAGTACGGTAATAATACCGATAAAAATAGCCGATACAGCAAGGGCGAACGCGGCGCCATTAAATCCTAAGATGTGGTTGTTTTTTACTTCAATGACATCCACACGATCCTTAGTGGTTCTTTTACTATCAAAAGTCATCTGAACGAAAATTGAAATAATCAGTGCGGAAGAGCTGAGAACAAAAATCGACAGAACTAAGCCATTTGTAATAACATCATCATTAAATTTTATTCCAAACTTTGAAATAGCGGGTCCAGCAGTTCCCAACAAACCAGTCCCTAAGGTAAGTTTTGGTACAATTCCGGTAAATTTATGTATTAAAATATATACTGGTTTCTTGGATTCAAATTGCGACGTTAAATAAAATGCAATTGCCAAGGCGAACCCAATACAAGTAGGAATCCAAAACCACCAGTTAGTGCTAAGGGTGCTCATAAAATTCTCCTGAATAGTCTTGTCTCGGCCATTATGTTTCTACTTGTTTTTATTGTTTATTCGGACTTGCTCATATTTTACTTTTAATAACTTAGCGCGGTCTCTAAGTGTCTTGGATAATTCTGTTTCGATAACCAATATTGGATTGGCAAGTATTTCAACAGGAAGTTCTTTTGCTTTAGTCACTTCGCGGTACTTCACGCACTGATAGATCCCACGGCGCAAATCATCTTCACTTGAACGCCATGACTTTACTTCAACTGGAATAAAATTTGCTCCATCGGTAAACATAACATCAACACGGTCACCAGACGGTAATGGGTATTCGGGTTCACCAATTCCGTAGTCTGTAGGAATTCCAATTTTTCTTGGATTATTTGCTACCCAGTCTTTAAGGCGTTTGTGGTCATCACTCTCACCACCACCGCCGAAATGGCCGCTAGAACCGGGATCGCCATCTTCCTCTGTTGATACGATTTCAGGTGTAGTTTCCGACAAATCATCACCATAAAGGGTTTCGTAAATATTTTCCCAATTCGAATATTGGCGAACATCTTTCCTGATAATTTCTATTAACTCCAATTTTTCAGTTTTTGATAAACCAAGCCAACCTCCTTGTGTTTTCTTTTTGTATTTTCGTTCAACATATCCGCTAACGCCTTTACGCGGAATGCCGTCAGATCGCGTGACGAGCGCATTGATTAATGGAGCCTCTTCATCATATTCTAAGATGGCATCCATCATCGCGCCAACAACTTGCCCTGGGTGAATGGAAAATATTTTCTCAACACCTAATTTGTCTTCCAAAATTTCAGCAATTCTTCCATAGGTTATGAATGGTTCGCCTACTGACTTGCACTTTATCAAAGCTGCAAGCGCATATTTTTGCCCTGCATCGGTTAGGTAATCGAGGTTATAGCTAGCCATTTAAAACCTCTTCTACCATCTTCCCAAATGCTTCTTCAATTTTGAATACGTCTGTAAATTCTGCAAATGCCCAGCGTCCGAAAAGGCCCGAATTATTTACACCGGGTATCCAGAGAGATTTCATGGTGTCGGCTTTTATGGCGGCATCGCTATCACGATAACCCTTGATCTCAATTACCAAGTTTAAGGGTTCATCGCCTGTATCGAGCTTGACTATAAAATCGGGTACATAACGGCGCACGGACGAACCATTACGGTAGGGGATTTCGAAACCAAGGCCTTGGTTTTTAACATAAGTGATAACTTTGGGGTGCGCTTCGGCGACGCGGGCCATTTCTGCTTCCCATGTACTGTCTTCAACCACATGGCTAATATGTGACTTGTATGGATCGGTCGCAAAAACGGGTTTTGACGTGACAAATCCAACATGGCGCGTACTGCCTTCTGGATTATACGGATCGATGATAGCTTTAACCCGTGATTGGCCGTCTTCTTTCCCTAATGCTTCTGCCCAACGGTTATAGGCGAGAAAAATTCTTTCTGCCGCCATATCTGCTAACTCTTGATAAGCAAGCATGCCTGGAACCGTATTGCCAACGCAGACCAAGTGCCCTTGGTCGAGCCATTGCCGTACAATACGTTTTACCGGTGCAAACAAATTCATATTTGGACCAGAGTCTTCGTCCCTAAATCTAGTGTTGAGCAATCTTTTCGTAACATGATATGCCAATGACGATGGGCGCTTCAATTTTTTAAACGCATCTCCCGGCTCCATTGTTGCCGTCTCGCCAACAATTCCCGACATAATAGTTTTACAAGGGCCAACGAGTTCCGGTGTTATTGTTAGAGTGGAGTCCTCATTGAAAATGGCGCCGATTTTTTTGTCGGGAAGTTCTGTTCTATATCCGTCTACGCGCGGAAACCTAATTTCCAGATGTGCTCGCTCTTTAACCGCGCCAACACGGGTTGTTGGTTTTGGTGCGGACGGCGGTGCAATCGTCGGTTTGGCCGTAAAATCAAAAGGTATCCCCATAATGTCTGCATATTCGACATCAAAGAGACCGTGCTCATTCAATTCGTAAGATTTACGGCGTAAACCACGGCCAACAACCTGTTCACATAAGAGCTGGGTTCCGAACGCGCGTACCCCTAAAATATGCGTAACGGTGTTGGCGTCCCAGCCCTCCGTCAACATAGATACCGAAACGACACAGCGAATTTTCTCGCCAAGCTTACCTTTTTCACCAACCGTATTCATGACCTCGCGTAAGAGTTGTTCATCATCAATTTTTGTATTGGGGTCTTGGCGTTGGAAAAGTTCTATTTCAGATGCCATAGCTTTTTTAAATTGCGCTGTCATGCCCGCACCTGATTCTATCTGTGCGCTATCAATTAAAAACGTATTTGGCTTGTCGAGCCTTTGACCATGCTCATCAAAATTATGAAACATTTTTAAGTTACCTGGTAGCCAAGTTGCAGGCTCGGTGTCAGTCTCGGGGGTTTCGTAGCCAGCAATCCAATCATGGACGAGCTGGGACGTGGATGTGTTGTTACAAACGACGATAAACACTGGCGGCACAAGGTGGCCGTTAGCTTTCCATTCTGCGTCGGTTTTTTCATAATGGGCGTACAAAGAGTTTAGCGCCGTTTGCAATGGTAATGGCAATTCTGCTGCCGGGCCCGTTGAGCCTTTTGCCCGCCCTTTTTTTGGCATTTTCTTGCCAATGTGATCCCATAGGTTTCTATAGACAGGTTTGCCGTCGATTGTTGGCATATTATCCAAAATTGGAACGCGCGGCAATTTAACAATTCCGCACTCGATAGCGTCCATCAGTGAAAAATCAGAAACTGTCCACGGGAATAAGGTGCCCTCTCTATAACCAGAGCCTGCGAGGAAAAATGGGGTTGCAGATAAATCATAAACCCCAGTTAGTCCCATTGTTCTTTTGACAGCCTCAATACCGTTAATCCAAAGACGAGCCGTATCGCTATTCTCTTTTCCCTCTTTGGTCTTTTTCTCCTGTGAAGCTGGATTTTCACGGTAACAATGGTGTGCTTCATCGTTAATAACCAAAATATTTTTTGTGCCCATAAGGTCGCCCAAAGCACGGCGAAGCATTTCACCTTCAGTCTCAACTGTCTTGATTTCTTCTTCTCTCCAACCAGAGAGAGCCGCGCGCGTACCCTTAGAAAGCTTCACTTTTTCTCGGCGTTGGAGTGCGTGGTAGTTTGTGATGACTACTTTAGCTTTTGACAAATCAGCTACCATATCAGATGGAATTAGCGAACGGTCGTTATAGTAATTATCATCCCTGCTTGGTTGCAAAACTCTCAAGCGATCCTTAATCGTAATGCCCGGCGCAATAATCAAAAAACCTTTGGTGTATAACTTGCTATTAGGGCTCCTGACCGCGTTTAGTGTTTGCCACGAAATGAGCATGGCCATGACCATCGTCTTACCCGCACCTGTTGCCATTTTTAACGCTAATCGTAAGAGTTCTGGGTTAGCCTCGGCATTCCCCCCCTCTATATGATTCCAAATATTTTTGTACTTCTTATTCTTACGAGCAACTTCGGTAAGCCAAATAATAGTTTCCACTGCTTCGCGTTGACAGAAAAATGGGCGAATAGTACCAAAGTTATTTTCGTCGCGCCAATATTGTAGCAACCTTTGTGTGGTCGGCGTTACACTCCAATCAGTAGGGTTGGGGATAGCACGCCAAGTAGCTACATGTGATCTAATTTCATTTATTATATCGTGAGGATTATATTTCTCTAATTCATCTTCAAACATATCATCTTGAAGCAAAGCTTTTTTTGAACGTTTGGCCTTTGGTACGGGCGAATAGAGACTCGACTTTCTACGTCCTTGAACAGGCACAGTATTTGTCGGTTGACCACTTTCGTCTAAAAGATGATGCCGCGTTGGTACATCATATGGTGAATTAAGAATTGGTTCCGCAAAAAAGTCATGAGTCGTTGTCATGCTTAACAACTAAAGCAGGTATTTAATTTTGCAAAGACAAATTCATTAATTAGACAAGAAACTATCTGCAAGCGCCGCCAATATCAACTCTGGCATTCTTCGAAGACTGGTTTGCCAAGTGCGCATACCTTGCTGTTGTCGAGTGTCGGGGATGACCTAGCAGGAGCCTATCATGAGGAAGCTTAGGCCATTGCTGCTTTGCTGGTGGCAAATACATTGTCCGATTCGGGCCCACTAGAGGAATGCCTCCGCTCAACATTAAAACCTTCAACAACGTTTTCGCCCTAGTCTCTAAGTAGATGGGGTGAGCTTATGTGATATTTATTTTGGTGCCCCCATGGTGCCCGATTGAAATTAGCAGTATTGGCCGTTTAGTAGAAGTGTTTTAAACTATTGATTTTATTGTGATAAATGGTGCACCCGGCGCGATTCGAACGCGCGACCTCTGCCTTCGGAGGGCAGCGCTCTATCCAGCTGAGCTACGGGTGCGGATATTTAGTATGTGGTTGTCTAGCCACTTATGACGGCTAACAAATGGGGTCGTATTTTGTTTGTTTTTACTCATTTCTTTCAAGACGTTCTCGCGTATAGATGTATCTTAAGGCTTTGCCAAGTGCATTTCTCTGGTTTATGTAGGCTTATGATAAAATGGATGTTTAAAAATTTACCTTTGATTACTTTGAGTGTGGGGGCATTGTTTTTCAGTTCTTGTGCGCCACAAGAAAGTGTTGAGCAAAAAGTGGCCAGTGCGCATGCGCGCAATGACGGGCCTGCCCTTTGGAAGGTAACTGACCACAATAGCGTGCTGTATTTATTTGGCAGTGTGCATCTTTTACCAGACGGCTCGGACTGGCAAAGACGGGATTTGCAAGCGGCATTTGACGAGGTTGGTACGGTATTTTTTGAAATTCCAGATACGAATAAGGCCAATCTTGAGGCCAGTGTTTTACAGAGGCAATACGGAGTGTATGAAAGCGGCGACCGGTTGTCTAATCATCTTGATAGCGCGATGCAAAACCATCTGAGTGCGGCGGCGTATAATGTCAATTTAACGCCTGATAAATTGGAAATTTTTAAGCCGTGGATCGTTGCAGATATGTTGGCGATTGCTGCGGCGGAAGACGCGGGGCTTTACGCCAAAAATTCGGTTGATGCACATTTGCGAGCGCAAGCTATCCAAGCGGGTAAAGCCATAAAAACCCTTGATGATATGCACAGTTATATTGAAGCTGTGGCCTTGCAACCAGACTGGGTGCAAATACAGTCCTTGGAAGATACTGTGAGGAAGTTTTCGACTTTGGCGGACGATTTTAAATCTGTGAACCGTGCGTGGATTGTTGGCAATACGGAACTGCTCACGCGGGATATGCTCGATGTTGCACGGGAAAAATCCCCTGAAATGTACGCGGCTCTATTTACTAACCGTACGGCAAAATGGAGCAAAACTTTGGATGCGTATTTGCAAGGGGACGACACGGCTTTGGTGGTTGTAGGCATTGGACATTTGCTCGGCGAAGACGGTTTGCCCGTGCGCTTGACCGAACTTGGCTACGATGTGCAGCGTGTGCGGCGGTTTGATTTGCCCAATCAATAAGGCGCTTTAATACCCCTGCGTACGGTTCACGCTGCTGGGGATATTGCCGTGTTTTATGTACATATTTATGTTACCCGCGACAATTTTTGACGCCGTATTTATATTGGTCGGCGCAGAAATATGGGGCAGGACTGTGATGTTGGGATGTGCCCAAAACGGATGGTTTTTTGGCAAGGGTTCAACGTCAAATACATCAAGTACGGCGTGGTTTAAATGGGCGCAATCCAGCATTTTTATCAAGTCGCTATCCACCAGAATTGGCCCGCGCGCAAAATTAATAATAGAGGCGTCTTTGGGTAAATATTGCAGGGTACGCTCGTTGAGAAGCCCTTTCGTTTGCGCGGTTAAGGGGAGGAGTGCAATGAGAATATGACAGCGGGCTAACATGGTTTTTAAACCCGCGTCGCCCGCGTAGCTATCAACGCCGTCAAGAGAGCACCCACTGCGCGACCACCCACATACGTTAAACCCATTTTGTGTGAGTTTGTGCGCGGCCTGTTTGCCCATATTTCCCATACCCAATATGCCAATTGTACGCTCTTGGGCGCGGGGCACAGGGTGTTGGCTCCAAAGGCTTTGGTATTGTTGTTGGTAGTAAGTGGGCATATCGCGGTGCAAATATAGTGTCCACGCGAGCACGGCTTCGGCCATGGTTTTGGCCATTTGCGGGTCGCTTAGTCGGACAATTTTTATGGCCGGGTTTGTGAGTTCCGCAAGCATGCCTTCGACACCTGCCCATAGGCTTTGCACCCATTTTAAATTGGGTAATGTGTTGACTTCAGTTGGGTCGGGGTTGGCGACAATCGCAACATTGGTAGATTGTATATCGGCTTGGCTCATGGCGGATAGCGGCATGATATGAGCGTGGGTCATGACGGCATTTAATGCAGCTATCCATTCGCTTTGTAAGGCCGCAGGCGCACGGCTAATGAACGGAATATTATATGTCATATGCAATTATTTTTAGGCATCAGCAATTCCACAGGCTTAAACTTTCCAGCCCCAGTGAAGGGCGCAAATGCCGCCGCTAAAATTTTCAAAATTGACCCGGTTAAAACCTGCGCCAGATAACATGCTGGCAAATTTTTCTTGCTTTGGAAATTTGCGAATGCTTTCGACTAGGTATTGATAACTGTCACGGTCACCCGTGAGCGCGCCGCCTAAGGGCGGTATGACATTAAATGAGTACATGTCGTAAAACTGGCGCAACCACTGCGTTGGGGGGGTGGTAAATTCAAGGCAGTAAAATCGTCCACCAGGTTTGAGCACACGGCGAAAATCGCGCAAGGCCATATCCCGGTCTGTCACATTGCGAATGCCAAATGAAATGGTGATGACATCTGCAAAATTATCAGGAAAGGGTAGACATTGTGCATCGGCACATACACGGGTGAGGTCAAGGCCTGCGTCCTTGTGCGGGTCTATGCCCGCCAGCAGCATTTCGGCGTTAATATCGCTGACATAGGCTTTGGCAGGAGTGCCGCCGCGCCGCGTACGCACTTTTTCAGCGGCAATAATAAACCGCCGTGCGAGATCGCCCGTACCGCCAGCTACATCTATATGTACCTCGCCTGGTTGCGGGTTGATTTTGGCGATGGCCATGTTTTTCCACACGCGGTGTACACCCATGCTCATGGCGTCGTTCATCAAGTCGTATTTAGAGGCGACGCTGTCAAACACTTCGCGCACATGGCCCGCTTTTTCGGACTCAGGCACGGTTTTAAATCCGAAATCTATTGTCTTTTCGTCTGTCATGGTTTTTATTTAGTCCCTTAAGAGGTAAAACACAAAGGAAACTATGCCAGAACTGCCAGAAGTTGAAACGGTTAAGCGCGGCCTTGCCCCTGTGATGGAAGGGAGGGTGTTTACATCTGTTGTCTTAAACCGCAAAGATATACGTTTCCCTTTTCCGAAAAACTTTATAGGGCGGCTCGCAGGCAAAACCCTGACCCGCCTTACCCGCCGCGCTAAATTTCTTGTGGCCGAGCTTTCGAGCGGTGAAACTCTGTTGATGCATTTGGGTATGTCGGGGCGGTTTAGTATCGAAGAGGGTATATGGCCCGCAGACAGCGGTAACACAAACCCCAAACACGATCATGTGGTGTTTACAATGAGCGGCGACGACGCACCCCTCATTATATATAATGATCCTAGGCGGTTCGGGTTCATGGAACTATTGAACGTAGGTGAACAGGGGCGCATGGCTGATCTTGGCCCAGAGCCACTTTCCAACCATTTCAATGGGCCGATACTCTTTGATGCTTTAGCCAAAAAGAAAGCCCCGATAAAAACGACCTTGCTTGACCAACGCATTGTTGCGGGGCTTGGCAATATATATGTTTGCGAAGCTCTCTTTGATGCGCGTATCTCGCCTTTGCGTAAATCGTGCGATCTTACACACAGCGAATGCGAAACCTTAAGCACGGACATTAAAACCGTATTGGAAATTGCCATCAAAGCTGGCGGATCTACTTTGAAAGATTTTGCTGCGGTTGACGGCGCGCTTGGGTATTTTCAACACCGCTTTAAAGTTTATGGTCATGAGCAGGATAATTGTCCGACAGAGAGCTGCCGTGGACAAATTTTACGGGTGAAGCAGTCTGGCCGCTCCACATTTTACTGCCCGAATTGTCAAATTTAGTCCGTGACTCTGTTCGCACATGGGTTTAAAAGCCGTTCCTATCCATTTGGAGACGACAATTATGGCTTATAATACCCTCGAAGTGACAAAAGACGGCGGTGTATGCACCATCAAGCTTAATCGCCCCAAAGCCTTAAACGCGTTGTGCAATGAGTTGACTATGGAGCTTGCACAAGCTTTGGAAAAACTCGAAGCCGATGATAAAATTGGTTGTGTGATTTTGACGGGTAGTGACAAAGCATTTGCTGCAGGCGCGGATATTAAAGAATTACAAGACGGAACGTATCTTGGCATGTACAACCATGATGTGTTTGGCCTGTATTGGGAAAGTGTTGCCCGTTTTCGCAAACCTATTATTGCTGCCGTTGCGGGATATGCTCTGGGGGGTGGTTGCGAAATTGCTATGATGTGTGATTTTATCATTGCGGCTGATAATGCAAAATTTGGCCAACCAGAGATTAATCTCGGCGTGATGCCAGGGGCAGGCGGTACACAAAGATTGGCCAAGGCGGTTGGTAAAGCCAAAGCGATGGATATGTGCCTAACCGGGCGGATGATGAAGGCCGATGAAGCTTATGCATGTGGCCTTGTTTCGCGGGTTGTGCCTCTTGATGAGCTTATGGAAACGGTAGGGGCCGCAGCTAGCAAAATAGCCCATCAATCTCGCCCCATTGCTATGATGACCAAAGAGGCGGTGAATACTTCTTTTGAAACAAGTCTATCCCAAGGCATACATTTTGAGCGCAGGCTTTTTCAGTCTATGTTTTCAACCCAAGACCAAAAAGAAGGTATGGCGGCATTTTCCGACAAACGCACCCCGCATTTTACCAATAAATAGGCGCACAAACACCGTATAAGAGTGTTGACGGACGCTGTGCTTAGGGCTATACGCGGTTCAAATTTCGCTGCATTGGCAGCACTATGAGGATATTATGGCAAATACATCATCTGCAAAAAAATGCGTCCGTAAAATGGAACGCAAAACTGCAATTAATAAAAACCGTCGTACGTCGGTACGTTCCGAACTTCGCAACGTTGAAGACGCGATTACAGCTGGCGATGCAAAATTAGCACAAGCCGCACTCGCACTGGCTGAGCCAGCTCTCATGCGCGCTGTTGGAAAAGGCATTTTTCATAAAAACACGGGCGCACGGAAAATTTCTCGCCTGACAAAGCGAGTTAAAGCCATAGGCTAGCTCTGCGCGCTCTATATAATATATAGTTTGAAAAATAATGCCCAGCCTTTGGCTGGGTTTTTCGTATCCAGTCAACGCTTTGTTGTAATAAAATATATGTAATTTTCATTCTTTAAATATATGCGTCTAAATTCATTGGTATTTGCAGATAAAATATTTGTTGTAGAAAATAATTTTCATATTTTTTAAAATAATTTTTCTGCCAAGTGCCCGTGAAATTTACATTTTTTTGAGTCAAGTGTAATGTTTGCAAAAAATGCAAATTTTGCCCGTTGACGCGGACTTAAAAACCGTCTTTAAAAGGGGCGTAGGATATCTACTGTCGGGGGAGGCGTCTTACATAAAACTAGGCAAATTGCAGTAGCTTTTTGACTGGAATTTATATTTTTATTATAACTATCAATGGTTTATAACTTTTAAGCCAGTGAGTACACTTGGGGGTTCACTTGAGCAAGACGCATGCAAAAACCGAAGGTAAGAACAGTACACCAAAGTGTGCGGGCAACTCATCCCCAGCCAGTTTTTTGCAAACCTCACCGACGAATAATTCTGATTTAAGGGCAAATATGTGTGCGGAAAATGTCTGGCGACTTGTACAGGACGAACTCCGCGCTAAGCTTGGCGAGCGTGTACACAAATCTTGGACGGGTCAGCTTGCTTTTCATTCTGAAAATGAGAATTCTGCCGCCCTCACAGCCACATCGCGCTTTGTTGCGGGCCGCATTGATACAAAATACGGCGACCTTGTTCGCACATTATGGGCTGCGCACGACAGCCGTGATGTAGAAATATGTGCCTCTGCCGATGTCAAGATGAGCACGCCGCTGCCGTCGCCTTCCTTTGTTTCTTCCAATGTTGCCAATAATGAAATACACGCTGTGCACAGTGGTAAGGGCATGCCTTCTCTGCCCTTTGGTTCGGATATAGGCCAAGCTGGGAATGATATCGGACATACTTCACCCCATACTGAAAACAACCGCAACCGATTTACATTTAGTAATTTTGTTGTCGGCCCTTCTAACGAACTCGCATATGCCGTTGCACGCCGTATTTCTAGCTCTAGTGAGTGCCTATATAACCCTGTGCTTATTCATGGGCCGCATGGTATGGGCAAGACGCATCTTTTATACGCGATCAAGGCCGAAGCGATTGCGCAAAACCCTAGGCGGCGCGTGAAGCTGATTTCTGCAGAAAATTTTGTTACAGACTTTGTACAATCTGTGCGCTCACAAGGGCGTACTGCTATTGATGCATTTAAAACAAGCCTTCGTGATGTTGATTTGCTGATTATTGATGACGCGCATTTTATTGCTGATAAGCCTGGTTCTCAAGAAGAGTTATTACATACATTGATTGCCCTTGTTGATGACGGCAAACAAATATTACTGGCATCTGATCGTCATCCACACGCTATAGAAAAAGCATCTGAGCGGTTAAAATCTTATTTGTGTGGCGGCTTGTTGTGCGATATTGGCGCGTGTGATTATGAATTACGCTTGCGGATTTTAGACCGGTTGATTGAACGTCGTCGCCAAAACGGTTACCCAGAACTGGCCATGCCGCAAAATGCCCGTGACCATTTGGCCGCCCGCATAAATGCGACCCCGCGTGATTTGGAAGGGGCATTTTCTCAAGTTGTCGCCCGCCTTGAATTCCTCGGTAGGCCTCTGACGCTTGAAAGCGTACAAGATGCCTTGTCTCATTCTCGTTACAATAGCAATGCGCGACCAACTGTTGATAAAATTCAGCGGGCTTGCGCCAAAGAATTTAACATTACACTGGACGAAATTCTTTCTAAACGGCGCGCACGTATTGTTGCCCGCCCACGTCAAGTGGCCATGTATTTGGCAAAAACCCTGACCACTCGCTCTCTGCCAGATATTGGACGGAGATTTGGTGGGCGCGACCACACAACGGTTATTCACGCCGTTAAACGCATAGAAGCTTTGCGTAAAACTGACTCTGCTTTAAACACCAGTGTTGAAGCTGTGATTGAGATATTGAAAGTATAAACTTCCAAACGAAATTGTGATATCTCACATCTGGTTTCACCTTTATATATCTATATAAAAGGCAATGGTTTTGCCGCCGTGCAATTTAGCAAAGCCGTTTTATATGGAGTTGTGATGCGAATATTTTTTAAAATTATTAGGTTGCTTTTTCTACCCTTGTTGTTGATTGGGTGTGTAAGTCATTCACCCTCACCACCATCTTCATCAAAGCAAAATACTGGGTTTGTCCTGTCAAATATCAATATTATTGATGTAAAAAATAGTGTTGTACTGTCTGCAAGAGATGTCTTTATAAAAGGCGAATATATTGTCGATATCAAAGCTCATAAGGCCGTAAAAGGTAAAGCGTTTACTCGCATTGACGCGACTGGCAAATATTTATCACCTGGTTTGTGGGATATGCATACCCATATTCGGGCCAATTCTCACGAAGATAACCTTCCCATGTTTATTGCATATGGGGTCACAGGTATCCGGGATTTGGGTTTAACAAATCACCAGCTTGTAAAAGATTGGCAGCGTGCAATCGCCGCAGGCAATATTATTGGCCCGCGTATTATATCATCTGGAACAATTATTGAAGGGGCAAAACCTCGTTTTCCAAGCTCTTTATCCATAAGCACGGTCGAGCATGTAAAACCTGAACTTGATAAATTAATGGCACAAGATGTGGATATAATCAAAATTTTTCAAAATGTACCGGGCGATGTGTTTTCGGCCATTACAGATTATGCTGGGCAAATAGGTTTGCAAACGTCTGGCCATATTCCAACAGGTTGGGATCAATACCAAGCAGCAGAAAGCGGCCTAGGGTCTATCGAACATCTCTTTGGTATTGGTGATACGCTGAGCGGGTATCGGGATAATAAAATCAGTGAGGCTGATTTGGATAAGCTTGCCCAAGCCCTTGTCGCGCAAAATACCTTTCAAAGTCCGACATTTGTCAATTTGGAATATTATGTAAAATTGGCAGAGAGTTTTAACGACCCTAGCAAAGCAACAGCTCTGTTTGAAACTGATCCACGCTTTGCCTATGTGCCTGATTATTTTATGGCATGGTGGGACGGTATTCGTGCGCGCAATCGTGAAAATTTAAAACCAGATGACTACCAAAGATATAAAGCTCGTTTTGCGCAAAACGGAAAAATCATTACAGGTTTGCAGTCTCGCGGGGTGAAGATTTTGGCGGGTACGGATGTGCCCAATCCCTATATTGTCGCTGGCATAAGTTTGCATGACGAGCTCGGCTTGTATGTTAAAGCGGGCATGTCTCCTGCAGACGCCTTAAAAACGGCGACACTTTACCCTGCGCAGTATTTTGGAAAAAAGGATGAAAGTGGAACGGTAAGTGTGAACGCACATGCCGACCTTATTATTCTGAACGACAACCCACTTTTAGATATAGGCCACACGCGCAGCATTGACGGGGTGATTGCCAATGGCCGGTATTTTACAAAACCCGCGCTGGATAAAATACGAGCAGGTCAACGTGCGCGCTTGTTAAACACCAGCCCTACCGATTTTGATCAATTTATTTATACGGCGGCGCGGCGCGGCGGTATTGCTGCTTTGCGGGAAAAATATCCTGATGCTCTCAATGGAGAAGGGACATATACAATCGCGCCTCATCATTTACGAAGGCTGGCGGTGGCGATGGAAAATGGGTATGAATTAGAAAACGCCCGTCTTGCACTGGAATGGAATTTGGCGTTATTTCCAAATGACGCGGCGACTGTGGCGGCGTTAGAAATGCTGAGTTCTAAAGAACCCTAAAATTTGAACCGGCACACTTTGCCTCCGCGCACAAGACATTCTTTATGTGCAGGTTTCTTCCCTGTTAGTTTTTGCATAAGGGTCAAATCGACTTCACATATATTTTCGCAGTTTTCAGCGAGTTGATGAAAGACACAATTGTGTGCAATAATCTCGTCGTCGCCATATTGTTGGGCATCATAGCCGAGCGTACGCATGAGTGCGGCCAATTGCTTTAATGTTTCAGTGTCAGGCTTTTTTCCGCGCTTAGGTTTGGGCATGTGATGGGCAAGGTCGCCCGCCAGAGACTTTCCCATTTCTTGCATTTGTTTTTTAAAAGTTTTTTCATCAAGCATGCTTTGCATCAAGCCAATCATTTTATGTGAAAACAAGGCGTATTGTCGGGTGAATAATTCTCGCCCTTCCGCAGAGAGAACATATGTATATGCCCGTCGTCCACGGCGTAATTTTAAGTGTGTATCTTGGTGAGCGGCTTGGACATACCCCCCTTGTTGCAAGCTTAAGACATGCTGCCTTGCGGCTGTTTTGGTCACACCTATTTGCGCTGCAATATCGTCGATAGATAAAGCGTCTTCACTGCGCAACAAAACATGTAGTAATGCGTTCTGTGTCGGCCCTGCAAATGGTAATGCTTCTGACATATTGCCTCCCTTATATACATCTTATATGCATATTTGCTAATGTATACTAAATAATATAAAACATATATATATGTTTTTAATTGACTTAATAAAAATGCCTGTTATAAAAACTCAACAGGAGGACAGTATGGAAATATACGCTTTAACAGCATTCGCAATCACCGCGCTTGGCGGGATTTATATGGCTTTGAAAATACTCAAAGGCAGTTCGCCTCCTTGGGTCGTTTCGCTTCTCCACGCAGGTATAGGTGCTGGCGGTATCTTATTGTTATGCGCTGCTTATATGAAGGGTGCAGGTGCAATGCTCACTCCACTTGCCCTGTTGATTATAGCAGCTCTTGGTGGTTTCTTCTTGGCATCATTTCATGTCAGGAAGAAACTGCCACCAAAAGCGGTACTTGGCGTGCACGCACTTGTTGCCGTGCTCGGTGTTGTGTTGCTAGCCAAATTAATTTTAATATAACCGAACCCCTCGCGAGCTTATTTTGATGTCTTCACACCCTCTACACCCTGCATTTGTTCACATGCCAATTGGTTTGTGGAGCTTGGCAAGTCTGTTAGACGGCGCGGTGTTTTTCAAGGTAACCTCGCATCTTCCCGTAAATATTTCCGCTATGCTCATTGGATTTGGCCTTGTATTTGCTATGCCGACAATCCTTACGGGCATGTTGGATATGGTAAAATTGTTAAAAATGCGGCAATCTCTCGCGGGTAAAATTATGGCTCATGCGAGTGTTATGGGTGGCGCAACTTGTTTTTATTTTCTGGCATTACTTCTTCGCTATGACGTCAATGGTTTCCATACACCTGGCGTGGGAGCTTTGATATTTTCAAACCTTGGTTTGGTCACACTTATATTCGGTGGCTGGCTTGGGGGTAATTTGGTTTACACACATGCTGCACATGTATCAACAGGGCAGACCCAAACTCAACATATTTCGTAATCAACTATAACACGGATATCAACGATAACACTGATATCATTGCAACACTGATGAAGGACAAAACGATGAGTACGCTTAAGACACACACATTATCAATAGCTAACACCAACATTCAAAAACCAAATAAAGCCGCCGCCGAAGCCGCCGTGCGCACACTTTTGGCGTGGGCTGGGGATGACCCGACCCGCGAGGGTTTATTGGATACCCCCAAACGGGTGACGAAGGCATTTGGGGAATGGTTTGGCGGCTACGCGCAAGACGCTGAGGAAATCCTTAGCCGCGTATTTGAAAATGTTAGTGGGTATGACGATATGGTGTTGCTGCGCTCAATAGATGTGAAGTCGCACTGTGAACACCATATGGCCCCGTTTATCGGCACGGCTCATATTGCCTATATGCCCAAAGACGGTGTTGTTGGCATTTCCAAAATTGCACGGCTTGTTGATATGTATGCGCGGCGTTTGCAAACCCAAGAAAATCTTACGGCGCAAATTGCTACGGCTCTGGATACTCACCTTAAATCCCGTGGATGCGCGGTGATTATCGAGGCCGTGCACCAATGTATGACCACACGGGGTGTGCGCCACCCCCGTGCCAGTACAATTACCACACGGTTTACAGGTGAATTTAAGGATGATTCTGATTTGCGGGCCAAATTTATGTTGCTCACTCAGTAACGTGAATTTACCAGCTTAAGATAATTTCACAGACAAAACAGACTTAAGGCTTGAAGCGAGCGAGGCTTGTGGTTATTTTATGTGCTTGTCGCGTAAAAAAACGCCCCTCTTGCATCAGGCTTCTCATGATAAAAATTCAACCTTCTTATTCATATGATGAACTTATTGAAAGTGGGCAAGTAGGCCTGTTCGGGGAGGGAAATCCTATGTTACCCGCACCGCCAATGTTGATGTTTGACCGTATCACGCATATTGCAGACGAAGGCGGGAAATATGGCAAAGGTCAAGTGATTGCCGAGTTGGACGTTAACCCCGATCTCTGGTTTTTTGCCTGCCATTTCGTTGGTGACCCGGTTATGCCTGGGTGTCTGGGCCTAGACGCGCTTTGGCAAATGGTCGGATTTTTCTTAGGCTGGGGCGGATCACCCGGCCGGGGTCGTGCGCTTGGTGTGGGCAAGGTTAGGTTTACAGGGCAGGTGACGCCAGATGTGAAGATGGTGAAATATACCATTGACCTAAAAAGAGTCATCCGCCGCCGCCTCGTACTTGCCATCGCGGACGGCATTATGGAAGCGGACGGTGAAGTGATTTACACCACAGAGGATTTACGGGTCGGTACATTTGTACCGCCAAAAAATACAGAAAACCAAGGAGACGCATAATGCGCCGTGTTGTTATTACAGGAATGGGGATTGTGTCTTGCATAGGCAATAGTCTTGACGAAGTGAGCACAAGCCTACGCGCTGGTAAATCTGGTATTACCACTGATGATAAAATGGTGGAACTTGGATTTCGTTCGCAAATATCTGGGCGACCAGATATTGACGCAAAATCTCTCATTGATAAACGTACCTACCGCTTTATGGCAGATACCTCTGCGTGGGCAGGGGTAGCTTTGCAAGACGCGATTGATGATGCTGGGCTTGAAGAGGGTATGGTTTCGAATGACCGCACAGGTATTATTGCAGGTTCAGGCGGGCCGTCGTCTCTGATTATTGTCAATGCCGCAGATACTACGCGTGCTAAGGGCAGTCCCAAACGGATTGGACCATTTGCTGTGCCCAAAGCTATGTCGTCTACCGTTTCTGCTACCCTTGCTACACATTTTAAAATCAGGGGCGTGAATTACTCGATTACGTCTGCTTGTACCACAAGCTTGCACTGCATAGGCTCAGCGGTTGAGCAAATTCAGTGGGGCAAGCAAGACGTTATGTTTGCAGGCGGCGGCGAAGAAGTGGAATGGACAATGTCGTCACTGTTTGACGCGATGGGGGCCATGTCGTCTAAATATAACGATACGCCTCAGAATGCCAGCCGTGCCTTTGATGCCACACGCGATGGGTTTGTTATAGCGGGCGGTGCGGGTATGTTGGTTTTGGAAGAATATGAACACGCCAAAAAACGCGGCGCAAAAATTTACGCCGAAGTGACAGGATATGCCGCTACGTCTGACGGCTATGATATGGTAGCGCCCAGCGGTGAGGGGGCAGAGCGCGCTATGCGTATGGCCCTAAAACAGGCGGGGCATGATATCATCTATATCAACCCCCACGCTACGGCCACCCCCGTGGGTGATGTTAAGGAATGCGGGGCAATCTTTAATGTGTTTGGCGACAATGGCCCCATGATATCGGCAACTAAATCCATGACAGGGCATTCTCTCGGTGGGGCAGGGGTTCAAGAAGCCATTTATTCACTATTGATGATGAGAGACGGATTTGTTGCTCCTTCGATAAATATCACCACGCTTGACCCTGAATTGCCAAACTTAAATATTGTTCAAGAGACTAGAGACGCAAATCTTAGTGCTGTCATGTCTAATTCCTTTGGCTTTGGCGGTACGAATGGCAGTATTGTGATGCGTAAGGTTTAGCAAGTTAAGCCGCTTCATTATTGAGGGGAAACTCTAAAACTGTGAGAATAGCGGCACTTCGCGCAATAATAATTGTGTATTACACTTCGTTCATAAGATTATGTTTTGTTCATTTACTGCTTATCAGTGTTGATTTGTCTGAAATTTTCTGAAATTTTAGCTTAATTGATTTAGAGGATGTATTATGACCAATTCAATTTCTGTATTTATTCCCGCGCTTATGGGCGCAAGTTTGATATTTGGAGGCTGTGTGACCGCGCCGACCAGGCCCATTATTGACGCCGCCCCGTCTGCACAACTCGACGCTGACCTTGCCGCCTGTGCAGCTTTGGCTGAAAATCATGTGGCCAGTGACGCGCCAGTTAAAAACGCTGCCATATCAACCGCTCTTATTGGTGCGGCTGCTGGCGGTATTGAAGATGCGTGGGACGGCGCGATTGTTGGCGCATTACTGGGCGGCCTTTTCGGAACGGTAACAGGCAAGGCCGAGCAAGCCAATGCCACAAGTTATGAGCGCAATCATATTGTGAGAAGTTGTCTTTCAGGACGTGGCCACCGCGTCATTGGCTAAGGTTTATTCCTAGCGCACTAATTTCCCGTCTTTTATCACGTGTTTAACGCGGCGCATGTCGGCTAGGTAGCTGAGCGGGTCGCCGTCTATGATGATGATGTCGGCCAGTTTACCAACGGTGAGTGTACCAAGTGTTTGGGATTGCCCAAGAATAAGCGCATTACCGCCCGTCGCCATTGTTAAAATGTCCATGTTGGATTTACCCGTCACTTGTTGGGTGAAAATCATTTCTCGCCACATCGCGTCGTGATGCGGGTTACCGCGTGTGCCGCTATCAGACGAAATCGCGAAAATCGCGCCAGCATCCGACAATTGTCTAAGCTTTTTGGCACGCCCCGCGCGGGTGTTGGCGGCCCGAATAAAAATCGGATGTGTGGCTAAATCTTCATCGCGGTAAGAGCTGCGAATATCTGCAAAAATATCACCGGGAATAAATTGCTTCCAGCGCGGATCGTCCGTAAGTTCTGGATTATCAACAATTTTTTGAACCCCCTCTAGCGCGACAATTGTCGGCGCCATAACCGCATTTTGTGCAAGGATCATGTGTATAATATCGTCGTCATAAGCGGTTGGGGTACCGTCGCCAATATGCTCAATCGTGCCGTAATTACCAAGCCCTGCTTTGAGGGCCGTGCGGATACCTTTAGCGGAATAAATATGAGAAGCCGTACGCAAACCTTGTTTCTTTGCCTCGTCAAAAATGGCCGCTAGTTCTTTGAGTGTTAAATTTTCGTCTTGGGTTTTGATAACGTCTGCCCCCATGTCTTTAAGCTTGCGTACTTTACGCCGCGCATCTTCGGGGCCATTAATTGTCCACGTGTCCACATAGTCTTTGTCCACATAAGAGGTCACGGTTTTTCGCAAGAAAGGGCCAGCGATGAATGTCCGAGGGCCAGGCATTGCGCCAGAATTAATCTGCTCTTTTAGCCAAAAAATATTGTCAATATCAGAGCCAAGATCGCGCACCGATGTTACACCCGCATGCAACATGGCTTTGGCGGCGGCAGGAAATATTTCGCTACGCATACGGTTTGAATACGCGCCAAACCAATGCTCATAATCCGCGTGGCCAATAATATCAAAATGGACATGCACATCAATCAGGCCCGGCATAATGGTCATGCCGTTGGTATCAATAATTTTCGCGCCCTCTGGGATAGAAATAGTACCAGACGCCCCCACCGCCTTAATGATATTGCTTTCAATCAACACAACACCGTCAATGACCGCAGGCGCCCCCGTACCGTCAATTATACGCCCACCCGTAAGCGCAGTAAATTGAGAGTTCTGGCCATGAGCCACCCCACTACACCCACCCAAAACCAAAGCCAAAATAAAAATAAAATACCGCATACCATTCCCCTTTTACGGAAGTGTATCATAAAATGAAAATACAGGGTAGTTGTATAAGGTCACAATAGTGTCACCATGTTTCCATGCATGGGTTTGTTGTTAGGTTGCTTCGGGGGTGTGGGTTCAACGGGTCGTCCCATACCCTATATTAAAACTATGTTTCATGCAACAAACACAGTAAAAGGGTATAGGTACAAACTGTTGTAGATGGGATCGGAAATGCCATTATTTCGCTATTTTCTTATTTTGTTGGTTTTCGGAACCATTTTATGCGCATGCACGCAACCTAATGCCTCAAAAACTGACGACACAGATATTACCACTGCAAATATTGAAGTTTTATCGACTCGTACGGCCAAAATACTCAATGCAGGAAATATTGAAAACCTTTCGGCCTATATCGAAAAAAGTATGGAGGCTCTTCTTATTCCAGGTGCTGCTTTAGCTATTGTTCAAGACGGACAAATTATAACCGAGGCAGGGTATGGTGTTAAAGAGATCGGCGGGGACCCTGTTTCGCCCCATACGCGTTTCCTAGCGGCTTCGACCACTAAAGGCATGACAACCTTATTGCTAGAAAAAGCGGTAGAGATGGGGCTGGCAAATTGGAATGACCCTGTCATCAAGCATTATCCAAAATTTCAAATCGGAGATAAAGAACTTACCAAATCTGTTTTAATTCGTCATTTGGTATGTGCCTGTACAGGGCTCTCTCGTATGGATTTGGACTGGATTTATAATAACGGCCCTGACACGCCAACAACCCGTGTTTTTGACCATTTGAAAACAATGCAGCCAAATACAGCCTTGGGAGAAACTTTCCAATACAGCAATCAATTGGCAGCTGCTTCAGGATATGTAGCAGGCAAAATTTTCTATCCTGACATGGAAATGGGCGCGGCATATGACCGCGCTATGCAGACCTATGTTTTCGATCCACTTGGCATGAGCGAGACAACTTTTGACATTCAAAAGGCGTTAGCGGGCGATATTGCACTACCTTATGCATATGACTTTAATGGTGATATTGCACCTGTAGAACAGACGAAAAACCGAGGGTTTAATCATGCCATGGTGGCTTTTCGCCCTACTGGGGGAGCGTGGACGAATGTTCACGATATGATTAAATATGTCCGTAATGAGACGCTTGAAGGTCTCGGCCCCGATGGGAAACGCCTGTTCTCTCGCGAGCATTTGCTAGATCGCCGTAAGCCAAATGTTCTTGCTGCTCCCGGTCGATATTACGGCATGGGTTTTTATATTGAAGATTTTTCAGGCATAGAAGTAGTCCGTCATTCTGGATCAATGCGCGGTTATCGATCAGAGGTCATAATCATACCCAGTGCAAATGTTGGGGCCGTCATCATGTCAAACGGACGGAATGGATATGGCCTTGTTAGAACTTTTACGCGACGCCTTATTGAAGAGCTTTATGACGGAAAGCCCTTGGCGAAAAAGCAAGTATTGAAAGATGCCGAGCGACATAGGGTTGAAACATCGAAACGCCAAAGTGAGCTGATTTATCCGGTGCCTGGTACTATCAAAAATAGTCTCGCGGACTCTTATTTGAGTCCAAAGCTGGGCGAACTAAAGGTAAAGGACCACAACGCAAGCGTATATTTTGATACGGGAATGTGGGGTATGTCAATGGCGGCTAAGATTCAAGGCGATAGTGAGGTAATGATGGTTTCTGTAGAACCTGGCATCCCCTACGAGTTCAGCTTGGGAAAAATAATGAACGGCCTTTCAACTCTGACAATTACGGTCGGTCAAAATACGTATGTATTTACTGAAAATACCAAGTGAAAATAGCTGCAATGGCATACCTGCTATTGGGGAGAACAAGGTTCCTGTTTCGGCTGCTTTGGAGGTGTGGGTTCAACGGGTCGTCGCAACACATTTGCCAAACCGTTCGGCTGGTGTTTCGTAATCGAGGGTCTTAAACCGCCCAAAAACGGACTCTGACACTTTCGACACTATTCGCCAATGAAATAAGAACAATGGCTAAAATGCTATCGTGAACAGACCAGGGGGGCCGATTATATTCGGCCAGAGTCAGGAATAGCAGGACAAGAATAGAAGGAACCGAGTGGCGACACCGAGAATATTTCCTATTTTCAATACGGTAGAGACCGTGCTACTGTCCCGAGATGAAACTACTGATCTCAACATGGCGCGATGGACTCTATGTCCTCGATGGGGATGTGACTTCACATGAACTGGCTGGACGTGGCGTTCGAGGTCTGACTGCGGCAGATGATGGCTGCGTGATCGCCATACTGGACGGCAATACAATTGGCCGACGATCTGGTGATGGCGCTTGGAATATACTCGCCCGATCTGACGCCGAGTTGTCCGTGTGTTTAATCTCGCAGGGTGAAACTTTCGTTGGAACTGATTCCAACGCTGGACTCATGCGCCTAGTGGATGGGCGCCTTGAGGCTGTTAACAGCTTCGATCATGTTCGTAGTCGCGAAACTTGGTACGCTGGGGCAGCGATTGTTGATGGCAAAGTGGTGGGGCCACCACTGGGCGTTCGCTCCATGAGTGCGACAAAAGATGGTTCTGTTCTGTTCGCAAATGTCCATGTTGGTGGAATACCAAGATCGACGGATCGGGGCGTCTCGTGGCACCCGACGATTGACATAGAATCGGATGTACATCAGGTAGCCTGTTCTTCCTTCCGCTCAAATGTTGTCGTAGCAGCTGCCGCTGTCGGTTTGTGCATTTCTCACGATGCCGGCGAGAGTTGGGTCATTGAAACAGACGGGCTTCACGAACCCCACTGCTTGGCTGCCGCCTTTATCGGCAATGAGGTATTTGTATCAGCCTCCGAGCACCCTTTTTCGGAGAAGGGTGCGGTCTACCGAAGAGCACTGGGCGGAGGCGACCCATTTGTGCCAGTTGGAGGTGGTTTGCCACGATGGACTACAGGTGTCGTCGATACAGCCTGCATGACGGCCAGCGGGACGAAAGCGGCAATCGTAGACCAAGCGGGAAATGTCTACATTTCATCGGATGCGGGCTGCACTTGGTCACGCAAGGCGAGTGGGTTAACGGGGGCAAGCGCCGCCGCTTTCGTCTAATTCAAGCAATACTTCCGCGAGCTCTATCCGATCAGTCTAAGACTATTGTAGGGTTGTTTGAGGCGAAGCGCGAATTACTGAGTTTGAGACGAATGGTCGCTCGGTCGATTGACAGTCACAGGTTGTAATGGGCCAAAAACTTGCCCGGCGAAACCCTCAATGAACGGCTTAAAATCGCTCAATGTACGCCACTGAGCTAAGGGCCGCTTTATAGAATAAATTCGCCTTCTCCACTTACGCCGATGTTTACGGGCTATGAGTTGCTAGGTTTGGCGCGGGCATAAAAAAACCGCCCTTATTGCTAAGAGCGGTTTTTATTTGGTGTTATTTAGTAGGCTTAGTCTTCTTTTTTATCTTCCGTGATTTCTTCGCCAGTTTTTTGGTCGACGACTTTCATGGATAGACGGACTTTGCCGCGATTATCAAAGCCCATGAGTTTCACTTTTACTTCGTCGCCTTCTTTGACGTAATCAGATGGGTGATTGACGCGCTCTTGTGCGATTTGGCTAACATGGACGAGACCGTCTTTTTTACCAAAGAAGTTAACGAATGCGCCAAAATCCATAACCTTAACGACTTTACCCGTATAGATCACGCCTTCTTCTGGCTCAGCGGTTAGGCCGTGGATCCATTCTTTAGCAGCTTCAATAGAGGCGGCGTCATTAGAGGCAAGTTTGATGGTTCCGTCGTCTTCGACACTGACGCGTGCGCCCGTGACTTCAACGATTTCGCGGATGACTTTGCCGCCTGTACCAATCACGTCGCGGATTTTGTCCACTGGAATTTTGATGGTAACAATGCGCGGGGCAAATTCACCAACTTCTTCGCGTGCACCTTCGAGGGATTTGTTCATTTCGTCCAAGATATGAATACGGCCAGCGTTAGCTTGGTTCAGCGCGTCTTTCATAATGTCTTGGGTGATACCTGCGATTTTAATGTCCATTTGCAAGGACGTAATGCCTTCAGATGTACCCGCCACTTTAAAGTCCATATCGCCGAGATGATCTTCGTCGCCGAGAATATCAGACAAGATAGCGATTTTTTTGCCGTCCTTAATCAAACCCATAGCAATCCCAGATACGGGGCGCGTTAGCGGCACACCTGCGTCCATCATGGCAAGGGAACACCCACACACGGTCGCCATAGACGACGAGCCATTTGATTCCATAATTTCAGAAACAAGGCGGATGGTGTAGGGGAAATCTTCATTGCTAGGTAGAACGGCAGAGAGTGCACGTTGCGCCAATTTACCGTGACCATATTCGCGGCGTGATGTGCCGCGCAAGAAGCGGGCCTCACCAACGCAGTAAGGCGGGAAGTTATAATGCAGCATAAATTTGTTTTTAATCGTACCGGTTAGTTGGTCAACAAATTGCTCGTCTTCTGACGTGCCGAGGGTTGCCACACAAAGGGCTTGTGTCTCGCCGCGTGTAAACAAGGCGGAACCATGTGTACGTGGCAACATGCCAACTTCACCAACAATTTGGCGAACTTGGTCAAGCTTACGACCATCAATGCGTTTTTTGGTTTTCAGAACAGACGAGCGTACAACGCCGCTTTCAACAGATTTAAAACACTCACCAAATAAATTACGGCTCATGCCGTCTGGATTGTCGTCGGACGCAATCAACTCAGCACCTTTATCACGTGCAATTCGCAATTCGTCTTGGCGTTCCATTTTGTCGGTTTTCTTATAAGCTTTGGCGATATCTTTTTCCAAGAGCTTAGCAACCAATTTCTTTGGGTCGCTATTATCGGGTGCAACAAAATCCCAAGGCTCTTTCGCTGCGAGTTCGGCCAGTTCAATAATGGCGTCAATCACAGGCTGGAAGCCTTCGTGAGCTGCGGCAACGGCGCCGAGCATAATGTCTTCACTAAGTTCTTTAGCTTCACTTTCCACCATCATCACGGCGTCTTGTGTACCCGCGACAACCAGGTCAAGATCGGAATTTTCCATATCAGAGATAGTTGGTTGCAAGACATAATCACCGTCAATATAGGCAATCCGCGCCGCAGCTATCGGGCCCATAAACGGAAGTCCTGCCAAGGTAATGGCGGCAGACGCTGCGATCATGCCAAGCACGTCAGGTTCGTTTTCCATATCGTGTTGAAGCACGGTAATGATAACTTGTGTTTCGTTTTTAAAGCCTTTGACGAACAAAGGACGCAGTGGACGATCGGTCAGGCGAGAGATCAATGTCTCGCGCTCTGTCGGGCGACCTTCGCGTTTGAAATATCCACCTGGTACTTTACCCGTTGCGTAAAACCGCTCTTGGAAATTTACTGTCAGTGGGAAAAAATCCACATTTGGATTTGGAGTGCGGGCCGCACATACGGTGGCGAGGAGTACGGTTTCGCCGTAAGTCGCCAGCACTGCGCCGTCTGCTTGGCGGGCCATGCCGCCGGTTTCTAATGTGAGGGGCTGTCCAGCCCACTCGATTTCTACTGTGTGTTTATTAAACATAGTTTCTTCTTTCATATTGGTGAAACCCATTTGGTTTCACCATCTTACTAGTGCGTATCTTTTGGTTTCCAGATACGCGAAAAGGCCGCCCCCATGGCGACCTCTCGGTTTTGGAAAGTCCGCTTAGCGGCGCAGTCCCAATTTCTTGATGAGGTCTTGATAGCGCGTGCTATCTACCTTGTTGAGATAATCCAGCAAAGACCTGCGTTGGCTCACCATAGCGAGCAGGCCACGGCGGGAATGATTATCTTTTTTATTGGTTTTAAAATGCTCGGTCAGATTAACAATGCGTTCGGTGAGGATCGCAACTTGCACTTCTGGTGAACCTGTGTCGCCTTCTGATCTGGCATGTTCTTTTATGAGCGCGGCTTTGCGCTGGGGTGTAATCGACATCGTGTATCCTTTTATCTGTCGTCAATATTAAAAACACGTTTGGGACGTAATTGCCCAGCCCGTGCCTCGCAAAGAGCAATTTCGCGTTCATCCCTTTTTGCCAAAACAAAACGGCTAGCGTCCAAATCCCCGATTTGTCGGGGGCGAAAACTGGCCCTAAGCTGCGCAAATTTGCTAGGGTGAACGAGGATTGCTCGTCCTAGTCTTAGGTCGAACTCCTCGTCTTCTGTTACAGCCAGAACCGGGATGTCGTCCAGGGCGGTTGAAACGGAGAGGAGTACGTCTAAAACGCCGCCCTTATGACCTAATTCTTCCAGTTCGTCTAGTGTTAATGCACATGTTTGTGTAAATGGGCCAACGGCGGTGCGGCGCAAATTGGCTACATAGCCTTCTGTGCCCAGTGCGTGGGCGAGGTCGCGGGCCAGAGAGCGAATATATGTGCCTTTTCCGCACATTACGCGCAAATTTGCCGTGTCTTTTGTGGTTGCAAGCACGTCTAGGCTATCGATGCGAACGGTGCGCGGTTTCATTTCAATATCCTCGCCCGCACGCGCCAAATCATAGGCCCGCTTGCCGTCAATTTTAATGGCCGAGAACGCAGGCGGTATTTGTGATATTTCGCCGATAAATGCGGGCAGGGCAGATTCTATCTGCGCAATGCTAGGCCGCACATCACTGCTGGCCTCAACTTCCCCCTCTGCGTCCAAAGTCGTGGTACGCTCGCCCCACTTAATCTCAACTTCATAGATTTTAGCCGCTTCAACTAAAAACGGCACGGTTTTCGTTGCGTCGCCAAGGGCAATCGGCAATATGCCGCTAGCCAAAGGATCAAGCGTCCCCGCATGACCTGCTTTCCTCGCCTGATAGAGCCACCGCACCTTTCCCACTGCCTGCGTGGACGTCATACCGTAAGGCTTATCAAAGTTCACCCACCCATGAACGGGATTGCCTTTTTTACGTCTTGCCATAGTGTTTCATATCAAACTCTTTACTGTCACCACAGACTTGATCTGGGATCTCTTTGTTCCGTCGAGATTCCAGCGCATCCTGGAATGACAGTGTGATAAATTACTCTTCCTCATCTTTACGCAAATCTCGTGTGATACTTGGTTGGGACATCAGGACTTGCATGTCGGTGGCGGTTTGGAAAGTCATGTCTGCTTCAAAATGAAGAGCTGGCGTGGAGCGCATGGTCATTTCACGGCCTAACTTACCCCGCAAAAATCTTGAACAGCGGTTAAGCGCGGTAATGATTTTGTCCGTATCACCGATCCCGCCCAAGGGGGCAGCGTAAACGCGTGCGTGTTGTAAATCAGGCGAGGCCTGCACTTCTGATATGGTAATCGACACACCCTTTAAGTCAGGGTCACGGAGTTCCTCGCGGGTCAAAATATCCACCAAAGCCCGGCGAATAAGTTCACCAGCTTGCAGTTGTCTTTGGGACGGCTGTTTCGTTCTTTTTTTCATTTTAGTTATCTTTCTGACTACGCCAAAATTTTATTGGGCGGAATAAATATTTTAGCACCTTACCCACCTGTAATTAGCAAATATCTATAGCCTTGATTATAGTTAAGTCGTCTTTTGAGGGGTGTATAATGAAAAATGTACTTATAGCAATTTTTATAAGCATTCTCATTATTTTTTCTATCAAACTATATGCCCAATCTGCCAATAATGTGCAAGCCAGAGAGTCAGCGCTTACCTCAATAGACACATTACTCACCGACCATATGGAGAAAAACAACATTCCAGGCCTCGCCATTGCAATTCATGATTCAAATGGTCTGGTTTGGAACAAAGAATATGGACACGCTAATCTTGAATATAACATTGCAACTGCAAAAGATAGCAAGTTTAGAATTGCCAGTGTTTCCAAGCTTTTTACTGGCACGGCCGTATTAAAATTACGGCAACAAGGTAAGTTAAAACTTGATGGTCCCATATCGCAATATGTTGACGGCTTACCAAGCCATGTGCAAAATATCACCATCAGACAAATTGCACAACACACCAGCGGTATCGGACATTATATCGATGCTCCAGACGCCCTCGAAACGCATTATTACGAAACGACCAAAGAGGCCCTTGGAAAATTTATTGACCGACCCTTGAAGCATGCACCTGATGCAGGGGTGACATATTCGAGCTTTGCCTATACATTACTTGCCGCCGTAATTGAAAAGACCACAGGGCAAGATTTTCCTGCGGCTATGGATACACTTATTTTCAATCCACTGAACATGCAAAATACATTAACAGATGACCAAAGAAAAATCATTTCAGGTCGCACAGGGTTTTATCAATATGATAAAGACCACAATGTTGAACATGCGCCTTATATTGATTTAAGCGGTCGGTGGGCAGGTAGCGGGTTTCTTTCAACGGCACTTGATTTGGCAAAATTTGGGGCGGCCCATACATTGGGATCAGATTTTTTTACACCCGATGAATTGACCCTCTTAACGGCTCCAAGACAAATTAACACCAACCTAGCAACAAGAGAAGGCTTGGGTTGGGGGACGCGTGAAAGTTGGAGCGGCGAACTGATGTATTGGGGCGACGGGAAAACCCCAGGCAGCACCTGTGGTTTACTTGTGTTTCCACAACAAAATTTGTCTATTGCGATTATATCCAATATGCGAAGTGCACCTTTGGACAGAGGTGAATTTCAAATCATTGCCACGAGATTGGTCGCCCATATCAATAAGGAAAAAATTTCTGAAATTCAACAAAAAGATGTTGGAAATTATGAATTTGATATCGCGATTGGCGAGAATAAATACCAAGGAAAAATGGCCCTAACTTTGGATGGCGATTCTTTGGGCCAGTTTAATTTTCACGATGTACAGTCCTTCGAAATTAGAGACGCATTTTGGAAAGAAGACGAATTATGGGCCTTCGCAGTCGGAGACGCAACAGGCCCGCTCCCTCTTGCCATGATGCCCATTAAACTAAAATTTTCTGGTGACAGTGTGAGCGGGAATATTTACAGACTTGGCGCAAAATTAAGTGGAAGTAAAATTACGGACAGTGAGTGACAAGGCTGCAAGATCGTTAAACTCTTTACTTGCTTACGCTCTTTTCCTCTTCCTCTCCCATGGGGAGAGGATTGAGGTGAGGGGAAATTATTTTGAAGCTTAGTTCCGATGTAGAAATATTATATCCCCTCACCCTCGCTTCGCTCGACCTCTCCCCAAGGAGAGGTTATAAAAGTTAATCCAAAACCCGTTTTAGCATTTCAACGGTGAAACACTCGATCATATCGCCTTTTTTCAGGTCGTGGTATTTTTCAAATCCCATACCGCATTCCATGCCAGCGGTGACGGATTTTACTTCGTCTTTAAAGCGTTTTAAGGTTGAAAGCTCGCCTTCGTGAATGACCACATCGTCGCGTAAGAGGCGTACGCCTGCGCCGCGTTCAACCTTGCCTTCGGTAATTTTACAGCCAGCAATATTGCCCAGTTTATGGATGTGGAATACTTCGAGAATTTCCGCGTAGCCAATGAATGTTTCTTTGCGCTCTGGGGCTAACATGCCTTCGAGAACACCCTTCACATCGTCAAGCAGTTCATAAATGATCGAGTAATAGCGAATTTCTACGTTTTCTTTTTCTGCCAAAGCTTTGGCCTGGCGATTGGCGCGAACATTAAAGGCGAGCACTGGCGAGCCTGATGTTTTGGCCAACATGATGTCGCTTTCATTGATACCGCCAACCCCGCCGCCGATCACGCGTGCGCGAACATCTTCGTTGCCCAGTCCTTCGAGGGACGCTTTAATGGCTTCGACAGAACCTTGCACATCGCCTTTGACCAAAATTGGCATGTCATCGACTTGCTTGTCTTTCAAGCGCGACAGCATTTGTTCCATTGTGGCGGTAGCGCTGCCTTTATCCTCGCCTTTTTTAGACTTACGAATACGGTAGTCAGTGATTTCACGCGCTTTTGTTTCGTCTTTGACAACGGCAAAGGGTTCACCTGGCGCAGGTGCGCCGCCTAGACCTAAGATTTCTACGGCCCCTGATGGCCCTGCCGTTTTTAGGCGCGCACCGCGCTCGTCGGTAAGGGCTTTGACCTTGCCGAAATATTTCCCAGCCACAACAACATCGCTCGGTTTGAGCGTCCCACGTTTGACCAGAACAGTTGCCACGGGCCCACGACCCTTGACGATTTTACTTTCAATGACAACGCCGTCTGCCCGTCTTTTTGGGTTGGCTTTTAGGTCTAAAAGTTCAGCTTGCAAAATAATAGCTTCAGCGAGTTCTTTCAGGCCAGTTTTCTTGAGCGCAGAAACCTGCACGACCTGCACTTCGCCAGACATGCTCTCGGTAATGACTTCGTGCTGAAGCAAATCGGTTTCGATTTTTTGCGGATTGGCGTCATAATGATCCATTTTATTGATGGCGACAATCATGGGCGTGCCAGCTGCTTTAGCGTATTTAATACTTTCAATAGTTTGTGGTTTTATGCCGTCGTCCGCCGCGACCACAAGGATAACAATATCAACAGCCGCTGCGCCGCGTGTTCGCATGGCAGAAAAGGCCGCATGTCCAGGTGTATCGAGGACAGTAATACTTTCCCCAGATTTAAGCTGCAACTGGTAAGCCCCAATATGTTGGGTAATGCCGCCAGACTCGCCGCCTGCCACATCGGTTGCGCGCAAAGCATCAAGGAGACTGGTCTTGCCGTGGTCAACATGGCCCATAACGGCAATCACAGGTGCACGAGGTTTGAGCGTGTCTTCAGGGTCGATGTCTGTGGCGACAAAATCATCTTCCACATCGGACTCTGCGACCCGTTTTACCGTATGACCAAAATCTTCAACAATCAATTGCGCCGTGTCAGCGTCCAAGACTTCATCGGCTTCGGACATTGTACCTTGTTTCATAAGGTAGGCAATGACGTCGCGCGTGCGTTCTGACATCCGGTTGGCCAAGTCTGCCACAGTGATGTTTTCAGGAATAGTCACCTCGCGGTAAACTTTGTCTTTACCTGTAGCGCCGCCAGTCCTGCGCGCTTTTTCTTTTTGGCGTGCACGGCGCAGCGATGCCAAAGACCGTTGACGGTCATCTTCACCCGCAAGTGCGCTGACAATGGTAAGCTTGCCGCGCCTACGGCCTTGGCTTTGATCTTTAGAACGGTTGGGTTTAATCGGTTGTTGACGCGAGCGTTTAATCCGTCCACCTGCTGCTTCGAGAGCAGATTTTTCTGATGTGGGCGCCGCATTTTCATGTTTGGTATTTGCTTGTTTCATTTCGGCAATGTGCGCCGCCGCTTGTTCTTCATGGGCGGCACGTTCTGCTTCAGCGAGGCGCGCAGTTTCGGCCTCAGCCTCTGCTAGCCGTTTTTCGTCTAAAGCCTTACGGTCAGAATTTGCGCGTTTTTGACGATCCGCTTCTTCTGCTTTGCGTACATTGTCTTTCTCAGTGCGGTCAGCCTGAGCCTTGCCAACAGCCTCTTGGCGTTTTAGGTATTCTGCCTTTGAAAGGCCGAGCCGCTCCGCTGCTGCTGCGGCGAGATCGGTTTTTGGTTTTGCGGGTGCGGAGGTGCTAGCAGCAGGTGTTGCACCGGGCGCGCCAACAAGTCTGCGTTTTTTCTTTTGAACAACAACAGCATTGGGCCGTCCACCCGTAAACCCTGGGCGCGGGTTGCCACCCGGTTTGCCTAAGCTTAAAGGTCGTGCTGGCCCGCCTTTGGGGTTCTTGTCATTTGTATTGTTCATATCGTCTCACTTTACCAGATGGGCGTTTCATAAGGACGCGTATTTGGTTTTTCCTTCAAGGGCCGCAACCTAACGGGCTTTCGCCCAGTTGCAACTAAAATCATCTGTTTATCCCGCGTTTAAGAGAACGGGACAAACGGTTCTTCATGGTCTTTGTCAGGCCATGTTTGTGGTATCAGAGAGCAAAACCCTGCTAAGCGCGATAATTCTGCGCGTAAGCTTTGTGTCAACCGCCCTTTGCGTAGGGCCAAATGCACCATGTGCTCGCGACCAAGCATACTGCCAAGCTGGGCGCTCGTATAACACCCAATGACAGGTGCGGAGGTCTGTTGCATCTCGCGCGCAATCGCTTTGGAAATCACCCGAATTTTTGAACGGCCATCCTGCGCGCCGTCTAAGGCTTCGATGCGAAAAGCGATCTTGCCAGCTTGTGCGGCGCCGCGCACTTTATCAAACCCACTTTCAAGCTCGCCCGCACGATTGGCCATGCCGATTAACCCTAAAACTTTACGTGATAATTGCTGCTCTATAATATCTGCAAATGTTTCTGGTACATTAATATCGCGTTTAGCCGCACGGCTAATAGCTTTCGTTTTAATGGCTTTTTTGACAGCGTCTCTATTGGCGGCAATCCACGCGCCGCGCCCTGGTATTTTGGCAAATACATCGGCCACAACTTCACCGTCTTGTGAAAACGCAAGCCTTATCATGCGGACTGGGTTCATAATATCCCCAGATGCAATATCTTTGCGTGTTCGTGGTTTATGGCCATGACTATTGCCAAGCACAAAGTCTTGATCTGCACTGCCTTGATCTGCACTGTCTTCGGGTGAAGTTATATCCGAGCTTACGTTCAAGATCCAAAAACCTCCTCAGCAGTTGGAGCTTTGTTTTCATCGACAGCGGCTTCTTCGACGACTTCCTCGGCGAGCTCTTCTTCCAGAGCTGATGCATCAATCCAACCTGCGGTGACACGAGCTTGCATAATCATGTTTTGTGCATCAGCGGCGGATAACCCAAAGCTTTCCAAAATACCGTCTTCATGGATACGTTCACCGTCTTTCATTTCCGTATATCCGCGTAGATCATCAGGAATTAAGCCCGCAACATCTTCTACAGTTTTAATGTCATTTTCACCAAAGATGACGGCAATTGGTAGGGTGACGCCAGGCACTTCCAGTACGGCGTCTTCAACACCAGCCGCTTTACGGGCTTTGTCTTGCTCAAGTGCCAGTTTTTCCAAGAACTCACGGGCGCGTGCTTGCAATTCTTGCGTGGTAGCATCGTCGAAACCTTCAATAGATGACAGTTCTTCAGGAGCAACATAGGCCACTTCTTCCAAAGTTTCAAAGCTTTCAGAGATAAGCACTTGCGCAATCATTTCGTCCACATCAAGGGCGGTCATAAACAATGCACTGCGTTCTTTGTATTCTTTCTGGCGGCGTTCGCTTTCTTGTTCTTCGTTCATAATATCAATAGCCCAACCAGAAAGTTGGGAGGCCAAACGAACATTTTGTCCACGGCGACCAATGGCCAATGACAATTGATCGTCAGGTACAACCACTTCAATACGGTTTTCCTCCTCGTCCATAACCACCTTGGTGACTTCAGCAGGTTGCAAGGCATTGATGATAAAAGTGGCGGCGTCGTCGTTCCACGGAATAATATCAATCCGCTCGCCTTGCAACTCGTTAACAACGGCTTGAACGCGAGAGCCGCGCATGCCCACACACGCGCCTACAGGATCAATGGAACCATCATTTGACCGCACACCAATTTTAGCACGTGAACCTGGGTCGCGTGCAACGGCAACAATTTCGATAATGCCGTCGTAAACTTCTGGCACTTCTTGCATAAACAATGCCGCCATAAATTGCGGATGAGAGCGGGACAGGAAGATTTGTGAGCCGCGTTGTTCTTCGCGCACGTCGTAGATATAAGCGCGAATACGGTCACCATTTTTGACATTTTCACGAGGTAGCGTTTGCTCACGGCGGATGACGCCTTCGGCGCGGCCCAAATCGACAATGATATGGCCATATTCTACCCGCTTAACAATACCATTAATGATCTCGCCAATGCGGTCTTTATATTCAATAAATTGGCGGGCACGTTCGGCTTCGCGGACTTTTTGCATGATAACCTGTTTGGCCATTTGCGACTGTACGCGGCCAAATTCAATTGGCGGCAATGGTGTTTCGAAAGTTGTGCCAATTTCCGCGTCTGGGTTGTCCAATTGCGCTGAAGTCAAATCGACTTCTGCAGCCTCGTTTTCAACTTCCTCCACAACAGTAATGACGCGCTTTAAGTCCATTTCACCTGTGATTGGGTTAAGCTTGGCGCGAATATCATTTTCTGCACCGTAACGCAGTCCAGCCGCTTTTTGGATCGCTTCTTCAATGGCGCCCAAGACGATTTCTTTGTCGATATTTTTTTCCGATGCAACTGCCGATGCGATTTGCAATAACTCAAGCTTATTTGCACTAATTCCTGCTGTTGACATTATTCGTCTCCTTTTCTTTTTTATTCGATTAGCTGCGCTAATCGACCGTTCACGCGCTTCACGATTTTGGTTTTCCCAAAATCTTGCGCTGGCACGGAGCGGTGATCGCTTCGGGCCTTTATTCTTTTTCTGTTGCGCCTTCGGCGTCTTCTTTAGCTTCTTGTTCTTTGGCTTCTTGTTTCCCGATCGCTTCGCTCCTCGCCTCTTGTTGGCCCGCTTTAATAAGTTCGTCTGTAATCATAAGTTTGGCATCTGAAACCCACGCGAATGGGATTAGGGCCGTCTCGTCTTCTTTTTCTAGATCAATACCAATATTATCGCCGTCGATACCTGCTAAAATTCCGCGAAAGCGTTTACGGCCTTCAACCAGTCTATCGAGTTCGATTTTTGCCAACATGCCTTTATAGCGTTCATAATGGGCCATTTCCGTCAGCGGGCGATCAAGCCCGGGCGAGGACACTTCGAGCACATAGCCCTCATCGATAGGGTCTTCGACCTCAAAGGTTGAGGACAACTCGCGCGATAATTCGGCACAATTGGCCACGCTCATCTGGCCATCCGATGTGCGCTCAGCCATAATTTGCAAGGTTGAGCGTTTGCCGCCCATAACCCGAACGCGCACAATCGCAAATCCCAAGTCTGCGGCGACAGGCTCGGCAATTGCAAGAATGCGTTCATCCATAGATGTTTTTGTCTTCACAATAATCTCCATTGCCGAGCCATATAAGGCATAAAAAAACGGCCCCCCGAGGAGAGCCGCCAAGAGCATCCTGTGCTCGGCGTCGTATAATTAAGACCCTTATAGAGACATGATTTACCTTTGTCACGTTTTATTTCAGTGGCAATTAAATAGAACAATAAATGTAGATTTACAACCTGATTGCATGTTTCTACACTGAAAGCATGAAAGCCCTTTTTAAATTCAGCTTAGCGCTCATCTTTGGGGTGTTATGTGGCGGCGGAAGCGCACTTTGGATGTCGGGAGTTATTGGTCATCATCGCCCTAATTTGGCAAGCGCGGTTAATGTCAACAATTGGGTATCTGATTGGGCGATTGGGTCTAAGGCAACAAATTCTTATATGCGCAGTTATATTGCGCGGCATGGACTTCTTGGTCTTCCCAAGTCAGAGGCGGTTTATTTTATTCGCAATGTGGATGACAATGGGGAATACTTAAAAGAAAATTGTGCCTACCGCATAACTGGCGGCGGGCAATTGGCGGAATGGTGGTCAATCACACTTTATGATAAAGCAAATTATTTACCCCGTAATGATGACCACGCATATTCCATAGACCAGACACAAATGGGCAATGGGGCTTGGTCTGTGTCCGTACAGTCTGATGCCCCCAAAGCCGGTCCTGCGTGGTTATCTAGCCAAAATGCAGGTATGTTTGATGTGATGCTCAGGCTCTACAAGCCTGAAAATGCACTGTTAGAAGCACCTGACGCAACCTTGAACCCGCCGTCAATTACCCGCCTAGAATGTCAGGGGGATGGTACGTGAAAAAGTTCGTTTTTATCGGTGTGTTTTTGGCGGCTCTTTTGGTGTCTCATAAAACAATATTGCAGGTAACGCCTAAAGCTATCATGACAAAGGCTATGGGCGTTATGGAGCAAAGAGGTGTGCCTGTGCACGGATTTGCAATGTCGCCGCGCATTACGCCGCAAACCCAATCGATTGTCAGGCCCTCGCCTGATTTGGCCTATTCATTATGCTTATTTGATGTGTCTGGGGGGCCTATTGTGGTCACGGGCGCAAAGTGGGCAGGGTACGGCTCGCTGACAATATTTAATGCTGTAACAGATGTGGTTTTTATTGCATCGCTTGATACGGCCAATGACAATGCAAATGATGTTGTGTTAACCACAGATATTAATTTGTCTCAAAGTGGCGATACGCCCATTGTCTATTTAAAAAAACCAAAGGGCATTGCCCTTATTCGCCGCCTTGCCCCCACGGATGCTCTTTATAGCAATGTGGTGACGTTGTCGAAAGGCGATACATGCACGCCTTTAAACAATGAGCTATGAGTTGATTTTTTCAAAGATGAAGTAATGAGGGGTGCGGCCTTCGCGAAAGGCCTTGGCTTCATATCTTGTGGATGGCCAGTTCTCATAAGGGGTCAACCAATTGGTTGCAGAGTTTGCGTCCCACGCAAATCCGCCGTGACGTAATATACGGGCCAACGCCCAATCTATATAAGAGACAATGTCTGATGCAAATCGTAACTCTCCACCAGGTTTTAAAACGCGGTAAAGCTCTGCAATCAATTTTTCTTGGACCAGACGGCGTTTATAATGGCGTGGTTTGGGCCACGGGTCTGGGTAGAGAATATAAACCATATCCAAACACGCATCTGGCAATACATCCAACACAGCATAGACATCACCGTGGTGGAGGCGTATGTTTTTCAACTTGTGTTGCTGTATCCCGTTTAGGGTTTTTGCAACGCCGTTTAAAAAAGGCTCGGCTCCGATAAAATTGTGACCAGGGTTGCTCATAGCACAGTGCAAAAGATGCTCTCCACCGCCAAATCCGATTTCAAGTACAGTATCTTGCGGGGATTTTGCGCCTAATAATGGATCAGGGAGGGCTTGCAGTGTTGGCAATAAAGTTTCAACCAAGGCAGTTTGGTGCGCGCTTAACGGTTTACCTTTTGCGCGCCCCCAAATATTTTGTCTGCTAATATGCCTGCGCTTATGTTGATCGACGCTCATATTAACATTTTCCGAAACGGGCGAACCCCAGCTTCAAACCTTAGTCTTCGGCGTCTTCACCAGCAAGTGCACGGGCAAGTTCTAAAACTTGACGACGAATGGCTTTGCTTTTTATTTTTGATACAGCCATTGCCAGAGACACACCGTCTGTTGAGTTGATAAAATCATACACAATTGGTGTTTGGTCGTTTTCCGCAAATTCATGGGTTGTGTCAGATGTTTCAAGCCCTTCATAGAAAAAGCTAACAGGTACATCCATCACCTGTGACATACGCCACAAACGACTGGCGCCAACCCTGTTGGTTCCGCGCTCGTATTTTTGTACTTGTTGAAAGGTAACGCCTAACTGGTCGCCCAATTTTTCTTGGCTCATTTTTAACAATTGACGGCGCAATCTTACGCGTGTGCCAACATGAATATCAACCGGGTTCGGAGAACGCGGTGCGTGTTGTGTGCTCATTGTAATTATCCCTAATCTTTGTGCCCTATATTTGAACGTGTTAATCACGACGGCCCAATACCGTCATACCAGTAAGATCACGCGCTGTGCAGAGTGTGTGACCGTCTTATGCTTATGTAACTTCCCAATAACGTGCTTATAATCAGCATCATCAAGATAAAGTCAATATGGCTATTATAAATGGTTTTTACGGCAGGTCTAGGGAGGCGGACATCTAAAACACCGTCTTCACCCAAGGTTTTTTGCCTTAATTGACGCCCATAGGGGTCAATTATACCAGATATTCCCCCAGAGGTTGAACGCACGATGGGGAGGCCTTGCTCGATAGCGCGGTAGCGGGCCTGATTAACATGTTGTCTGGGGCCAGATGAATTGCCGTACCAACTGTCATTTGACAGGTTTAAAATCCACTCTGGCCTTTGTCCGCTCGGCGTTAGAACTTTAGGCGTAAATCCTGGAAATATTATCTCGTAACAAATTTGGATACTCATAGGGGGCAAGCCTTGAATTGTCGGAACATCCCCATTTTGACCTGCACGCATACCTGTAAGCGCAGAAGATAGTGCAGACAGTCCTAATTTTTTAGCAAAATCCCCACCAGGTATAAATTCACCAAAAGGGACGAGCCTTTGCTTGTCGTAAAACGCCGAAACCTGCATGGGTTTATTTTTTGGAAAGCTGATGGCTGTAGCGGCATTATAATAATCGGGGTTGTTTTGGTCAGTTCGTCTTTCCGCTCTCAGTGCTTGAACGATTAGGACAGGTGGTTCACCCGGTTTTGAGCGCATCAATTGATCGACAGCTTGCATGAGGCCCGTGTCTTCTAGCATCAAGCCAGTTATTGCCCCTTCTGGCCAGATAATATGCGTAACATCCTCAAAACCTTCACTGGTTGATAAACGCAAATAATGATTGGCGGTTTGCACATATTTGCTAGGGTCAAATTTATCGCGTTGGGGAATATTGGCATGGACGATGCGTAAATGCACGTTTTTGACATATTGTATTTTATCTATTGGTGCAGCGCTTAACTTTAACAGGCCGTAGATAAAAACACCAAGTAAACATGTCGCGCTCATAGCAAATGGAAACCATTTTCGTTCGCTTATAAAGAGCGCAAATGCGGCGGACAAAAACAACACCAGCGCGCTTAGTCCGTAGATACCTACGGTGGAGGCAAATTGCGAAACGGGGTTGCCTGCTGCGAAAATATAGCCGGGCAGGTTCCACGGAAAGCCGCCAAATATGTGCCCGCGCGCAAATTCAACCAAAAACAAAATACTTGCAAATAGGCCAGCACGCCACGCGGATGTGTTTGATAGTTTCACATATAACGCACCTCCTACAGCCCAAAACAAAGCAAAGCCTGTGCAAAACAAGGCGACGGCAAATGGCATAACAAATATAAATGTTTCGCCGCGAGCAATGAATGCGGATCCAACCCAATATAACCCGAATAAAAAATACCCAAGCCCAAATGAAAACCCTGTCCAAAACCCAGATTTTACAGGCCGTATGCGCTCGCGAACATTATCTAGGCGCAACATAAATAGTGCAAAGCAAAGTACAGTTATGGGCCAAATATATATGGGAGCATGGCCCAACACGGCGAAAGCACCCACAAAAAAGTTTAAGAAGAATCCTTTAAGACCTGCGGTTTGGATGAATTTTTTCACACTTACGCCGTGGTAGTAACGGCATGTACCCGTAAGCGTTTGATGCGTCTTGGGTCTGCGTCCAGTATTTCAAATTCAATCCCGTAAGGGTGTCTAATAATTTCTCCGCGTTGTGGGACGCGCCCTGCTAGCGATACCACGACCCCGCCAATTGTGTCGACTTCGTCGTCTTCTTCTGGCGTTGCAATATCGCGGCCAAAAACAGCTTCAAAATCTTCTATATCAGCACGGGCGTCCACGTCCCAATAGACTTCACCCTTAGCCGTTTTACGTGGGGTAATATCAGGCTCTGCTTCGTCGTGTTCATCTTCTATATCGCCAACAATTTGCTCGATAATATCTTCCAAGGTAACCAAGCCGTCCGTACCACCGTATTCATCTACGACGACGGCCATATGCGTACGCCGAACTTGCATAGTGCGCAGGATATCTTCTGCGGGCATGGACGGAGGTACGAACAATACAGGTCGCAATATGGCCTTGATAATCTTTTTATCTGGGTAAGTTTTTGTATGCCGACCCTTGGCGTCAAAACTAAGATAAGGCAGCACATCTTTGATATGGATCATGCCCGTAGGTTCGTCCAAACTCTCCTTGTATGCGGGCAAACGTGAGTGGCCTGCGGTTTTAAAAATTGTTGCCAATTCTTTAAGTGTGGTATTTTCATCCACCGCAATAATGTCAGCACGCGGAACCATGACGTCTTCAACTTTGAGGTTATGAAAATTTTCGGCGGCGCGCATAAGAATTTTACGGCCCAGAGCCTGATCCCCTAAAACAGGTTTTTGCGCAGACGTCTCAGATTTTGGCATTGTCTCTGGTCGCACAGAAGGCTGTGTTTGGTTCCCAAATAATCGAGAGAATATGGATTGGTTTTTGGTCACTATGATGTCTCTCTAGCATATGGATTGGAAATACCCAAATCTGCCAAAGCTTTTACCTCCAAAGCTTCCATCACCTGTGCATTTTTTTCGTTTTGGTGGTCATAACCTTGCAAATGTAAAAACCCGTGTATGATGAGATGGGCGAGGTGACTTTCAAGGGGGATACCAAACTTTTGTGCTTCTGCACTCACCGTTTCAAAGGCAAATACAATATCGCCAAGTAAAGGCGTAAATGCCCTGCTTCCAACCGAGGGAAAAGACAATACATTTGTTGGTTTGTTTTTTCCGCGGTAGGTTTTGTTTAAATTTTTCATGTGCGCATCATCAATATAAGCAAGGCTTAATTCAGCAAAAGGCTTGGCGGATATATGCTGTATGGCTGCTGCCACGGCGCGCGCACTTACGGCATTAATATTTGGAAGTATTTTCCAGCGTTTATCTTCAATAGAAATGGCGATTTCGTAGGCAGGGTGTGATGTGTTCATCAGTGTTTCGCATCTTTTTCGTAAGCCGTAACAATTTTTCCCACCAAAGGATGTCGCACCACATCGCTGGCCTCAAATACCGTGACTTCAATATCGTCAATGCCGCCTAAAATAGCCAAGGCGTGTGCCAAACCTGACGGCTGACCTTGCGGGAGGTCGCTTTGGCTCGGATCTCCCGTAACTGCGTATTTCGCCCGTTCGCCAAGTCGTGTTAAGGCCATTTTCATTTGTGCAACAGTGGCATTTTGCGCCTCGTCAATGACAACAAAGGCGTCAGATAATGTACGTCCGCGCATGAAAGCCAAGGGCGCAACTTCGATTTCGCCCAGCTCCATGCGCCGCTCCACATCGCTATGGCCTAGCACCATATTCAGCGCGTCCCAAATTGGTTGCATATAGGGGTCAACTTTTTCTTTTAAATCACCCGGTAAAAACCCCAGATTTTCTCCCGCTTCAACCGCAGGGCGACAAGCCACAAACCGTCCGACTTCGCCGCGTGCTAATAAAGACGCGCCGTAGGCTGTGGCCAAAAATGTTTTGCCTGTACCTGCAGGGCCAACACCAAAGACAATGGTGTTATCATCCATAGATTTGATAAATTTTTCTTGGCGCAAGGTTTTGGGGATAATAGGTTTGCGGCGCGGAACGGGAATAAGAACATTTCCAGACATTTTGGCCGTCTGTTTTTGGTCAGACATTGCGATAATATTTTTCACATCAGAAATTGTGCACGGCCAGCCCCGCGCAAGCCGCGTATAAATTTCTTTGAGCACCTTTGCGGCTTTTTCTCGTGCAGGTTTTTCGCCGTTAATGACAACACTTTGCCCCGGTGCTTCAAGATAAACATCGAAAGCTGTCTCAATCAGGGCAAGATTTGCATGACCAGAGCCGCATAATTCTTTGACCACACCTAAGTCGTCAAATTTTACAATGTCGGTTTTTAGTATAGTCATGCCAAACTGCCCGTTAGGGAATTTTGTCCAGCCCCCTCGATTTTAACTTTCACGATTGTGCCGACCAGATTTTTACCCCCCTTAAAATGCGTGCCTTGGAGATAAGGCGAGCGACCAAATAATTCACCGTCAGTTTTGGTTGGGTTCTCAACCAAAATATCCAGTGTCCGCCCAATCAAGCTTTCGTTAAATGCTTTTTGTTGCGCCATTAATAATTTTTGCAAACGAGCCAAACGTTCAGATTTTACGTCTTCTGGTACTTGCCCTGGCAATGCTGCACCAGGTGTGCCTGGGCGCACAGAATATTTAAAGCTATAGGCAGAGCCGTAGCCGATTTCTTTCACAGCGTCCAAAGTACGTTGAAAATCAAGCTCGCTTTCCCCCGGAAACCCAACAATAAAATCAGATGATAAAGCAATGTCTGGACGTGCTTTGCGAATACGACCTATTAGGTCGCGGTAGTGCTCATACGTATGGCCACGGTTCATAGCTTTTAAAACCCGGTCGCTACCTGCCTGTAATGGCAAATGCAGATAGGGCATTAACTTTGTTTCGCTTTCGTGAGCCGTAATAAGGGTTTCGTCCATATCGCGGGGATGGGAGGTGGTAAAGCGCAAGCGTTCTAAACCGTCAATTTTTCCAAGGTGGTTGAGTAATTTGGCCAAACCCCAATCTGGGCCTTGTTCCACTTCAGGACGCGCGCCCAAATAAGCATTGACGTTTTGGCCAAGCAAGGTGATTTCCTTCACGCCGTTGGCCACAAGTGAGCGGGCTTCGGCGACGATTTGGTCAACGGGCCGCGAAAATTCTGCGCCGCGTGTATAGGGCACAACACAAAATGTGCAAAATTTATCACACCCTTCTTGAATGGTCAGAAAAGCCGCATAGCCTTTTGGAATACGGGCCGGCGGCAGTGCGTCAAATTTTTCTTGGGTATCAAAATCCGTCTCTAACCGCTCGCCCCGTGAACGGCTCACCTTGGCAATCATTTCTGGCAGCTTGTGATAGGTTTGTGGCCCCAATACTAAATCCACAATAGGGGCGCGGCGCATAATTTCTTCGCCCTCTGCTTGTGCCACACAACCTGCGACCACAACAACCATTTCGCCGTCATTGCTAAGTGATTTTTTTTCTTTCAATTTGCGAATACGGCCCAGTTCTGAATAGACTTTTTCAGCCGCTTTCTCGCGTATATGACAGGTGTTGAGCACAACCATGTCCGCGCCCTCAGGCCCGTCAATCGGCACGTAACCAACAGGCGCCAAAACCTCACGCATGCGCTCGCTGTCATAGACATTCATCTGGCAGCCATAGGTTTTGATAAATAGTTTTTTTGTGTTTTTAGGTGTTTCTAACATTGCGGCCCGTATAAAGCGCAAATCCGTATATTTAGCAAGTCATAGATGCAACTAGCCATTGTCTGTACCTTGGTCATTGTCTTGCCCGCTCGCGAGGTTAAATTTAATCTGCGCTATTTTTTCTAACTCTTTGCACAAAGCCCCCGTTTTCGCGTGTTCACGGGCTAAGGCGTCCAAGCCTGTTTCTCGTGCCATTTGTAGTTCTTTTATCTGCGCTTGAATACGCGTTATTTGGGCTTTGGTTATTTTTCTGCTATCCGTAAGGGAAGATTGTAAACGCGTAATATTTTCAGTGTTTTCAATCAGTGCATCAATAGGAAATGTTTCCGTTAAAAAATGTTTGTGAATTTTGCTGCGCAAGTGCATATCGGTGATATCAAACAGGCGCTCCCTATTTCGTTCATAGACATTGGCTTCTTTCAGGGCCGTTTTATACAGGCGAATTGTCAGCGTGCCCCAAGGGTCGCCGATGGTTTGGGAATGAAATGCAAAGCTAATAATTTGGTCAATAGAGAGTAATATATCGCCAAAAAACCGGGCGGCATCACGCTCATTGCGTTTTATATTCATGCGCTCCTGAATAATATCTGCTAAAAGTGCCCCGCCTGTGGCCAGAATAGCACCGATAAATACGGCAATGAGCGTGTTTAAACTGCCAATATAATCAAAAACCGATTGGCGCATATTCTTCCTCTATTTCAAAGGTCGCCCGTAAAGTTCAAGTCGGTGGTCGACAAGCTCATACCCCAGTTTTTTAGCAATACGTTCTTGCAGGGCTTCAATTTCTGCGTCCATAAATTCGATAACGTCGCCTGTGGTCACGTCAATGAGGTGGTCGTGGTGGTCATTATCCGCCGCTTCGTAGCGCGCCCGCCCGTCCCTAAAATCATGGGCTTCGATAATGCCAGTTTCGGCAAATAGGCGCAAAGTGCGGTACACGGTGGCCAAGGAAATTTTATTGTCAATTTCTGCCGCCCGCGACAATACGCTTTCAGCGTCGGGATGGTCAGTGGCGGCGGACAGCACAGCGGCAATCACCCGCCTCTGCTCGGTCATGCGCAGGCCTTTTTCACCACATTTTTTTTCAATCCAATTCATACATTTAGTTTACGGACTGTTATGGGTAAGTGCAAGTTAAACTCATTCTAAAGTTGGATTAGCTTTTTTTGAAATAACAGTGCGTCCACACGCCCTTTGGCACGTTTATAATAATGAGGCCGTATGCCGCACGGATGATAGCCCGTATTTTGATAAAGTTTTATGGCGGCCAAATTGTCTTTGGCGACTTCGAGAAACACAATATCGACGCCTTGTTTGGCTGCGTCTTGCTCAACCTGTTGCAGGAGTTTTTTAGCCAAGCCTTTGCCTTGATATTTTTTACCCATAATGATGGTCAAAATCTCGGCTTGGTCGTATTGGCAACGCAAAACCACAAATCCACATAATGTGCCTTGGCTGAAATATCCGAGCACTGTGTCGAGCGGGTTATCAATATGGCTTTTGAAATCTTGTTGTGACCAAGATTTTTCGAACCCTTGCCTATGTAAATCTGCCATATTTTTGGCATGGGTGTGAGACATTTGCTGTATCATCTGTCGCCGCCAAATGCAGACACGCCCGCAATCCCTGCTACGCCGCTGTTTTTAAGAAAGCTTGCTGTTTGCGCATTTACACCGCCCAAAGCAAAGACGGGCAGAGGTGCGCTGTGGATGATTTTAGTTAGTTTTTTTATACCGATTGGCTTGCCCGCACTAGGGCTAGCACTGGGAAATATAGGCGATAAAATAGCGGCGTCCAGACCGCTTGTGTTTTGCAAAGCTTGCTCTGAATGCACGGCTCCACTGAGCAACCAATCAGGGTAACGGGCGCGTAGTTTTGGGCCGTGGCTCAGATATTGTTCTGGTAAGTGCAAGCCGTCTGCACCAATTTGCATGGCCAATTCTTCGTCTTGGGCGATGAGAAACTGCACATTGCGCGCAAAACAAACTTGGCGCAAAGCCGTCGCCATAGGATATTTATCTGTGGCTCCAAAATGACGATATATAAGTGTGCTTCCTTTTGGCAGTCTCGCCGCACTGCGTAATATATGGGGGGTACGGGTCGGGTCTGTCATAAAAATATAGGGAGACAAGGCGCAGGGTTGGGTGCGCCCCGCATACAAATCTGTCGCCGCCCTTGCGAGCGGGTCATTTCCCAGATATGTCCACGTCATGACAACACCTATTGCAAAGTCCAGAGCCGATACCCTAGACCGCATTGCCCGCCGCGCCAAGCAAGCAAAGCGGGGAGTGGAGGATATTTGCTTAATTGCCGTATCCAAACAACAAACAGACGCACGTATCGCCGAAATGCTGGCAACGGGCCAAACCGTATTTGGTGAAAACCGCGTCCAAGAAGCGCAAAAACGCTGGGGCGAAACATTTGCGAACCACCGCCCAGCACTAGAGTTGCACTTGATTGGGCCTTTGCAAACCAACAAAACGGCAGATGCCTGCGCCCTGTTTGACGTGATTCAAACTTTGGATAGAGAAAAACTAGCCAAAGCCTTGGTCAAAGTTCGGGATAAAACAGGGGAGTTGCCGCGCTTATTTGTGCAGGTTAATACGGGTGAGGAACCACAAAAAGCGGGTATTATACCGTCAAAATTAGATGCATTTATCAAAGTTCTGCGCACAGAATACGACATAGAGCCAGAGGGGTTAATGTGCATACCACCCGCTTTTACCCAATATGTTGGCCAACATCCGGGTCAGGCCCCAGGCCCACATTTTGCCTTGCTGAAAAAAATGGCCGAGCGAAATGGCATTCAAAACCTCAGCATGGGCATGTCGGCGGATTTTGAACCTGCCGTAGATTTCGGCGCAAGCCATGTGCGGGTTGGCAGTGCTTTGTTTGGGCCTAGAGCTTGATTTCAATATAAGCCTTGGGCATGAGCAATGGCAGTAGTGCCAACATATCATCACAATTAATCGCTACACAGCCTTGGGTCGGTGCGTAGTTTTCTCTGGCAATATGGAGAAATATTGCACTGCCCATGTCAGGCACTGGCGGGTTGTCATTATGGCCAAGCACAATGATAATGTCGTAAACATGACTGTCCCTATATAGATTTTCCGCGCTCGCGGGGTATGGGAAATGTACGGGGCGATTATAGGCGGGGTCGCCCGTCGCGTCGCACCATCCGTCATGTTTTTGGATGGTATGAAATTGTAAATTACATTTGGGCAGTTTTATCCTGTCTTGGCGGTACAGGCCGTAGCGCAGGGCATAATTGCCGAGTGGTGTTTTTCCGTCCCCTTCGCGGCCATCGGCAAATGGTGTGGTTCCGTTCTTGCCAATGGCGCACGTAAATTTTTTACGGCCATATTTTAGCTGTCCTTGACCTGTTTTAACAATTATGTTCAACATTACCCCACGCATTTGTGATATTGTGTTTACAAATCGCCATTGGCATAGGGCAAAATGCAAGCTTATAAAGCGGCAGTTTAAGGAGCAAGATATGAGCGTCAAGAAAAGACTTCTCATTGTTGATGATGATGATGATTTACGGGTAGAGCTTGTCGAGCAATTTGCGCTTTATGACGAGTTTGATACTGACGATGTGGCGACCGCAAAAGAAGCCATAGCGGTGACAAAAGAAAAAGATTATGATCTTATTTTACTCGATGTTGATCTGCCTGATATGTTGGGTACGGAAGCCTGCCTTTTGATGCGCAAAGCAGGGGTGGCCGCGCCCATTGTTATGCTGACGGGTAATGACGGGGAGCTTAACGAAATTTTAGGTCTCAATTCTGGCGCCAATGATTATATTACCAAACCGTTTCGTTTCGCCGTTATGCTGGCCCGTTTGCGGGCCCATTTACGTAGCTTTGAGCAAAGCGAAGACGCCGTGTTTCAGCTTGGCCCATATACATTTAAACCCGCCTTTAAAAAATTGGAACAAGAAGGGATGCGCGATATTCGCCTGACCGAAAAAGAAACCAATATTTTGAAATATTTGTACCGCGCGGGCGGCAAACCTGTGGCCCGCGAAGAACTTTTACACGAAGTCTGGGGCTATAATTCTGGCGTCACCACCCATACTCTGGAAACTCACGTCTACCGTCTCCGCCAAAAAATCGAACCCGAAAAAGGAAACGCAACCCTGCTCATGACCGAACCGGGCGGGTATAGATTGGAGTTGGGTTAGATTTTGAATACTGTAAGTGTTACGCTGTAAAATGAGCCAAAATATTTTAATTGTTGGGGCTGGCCCTGTTGGATTAACCGCTGCGTTTGAACTTGCTAGGCGGGGCTTGCGTCCGCGTATTATCGACGCGGCGAAAGGGTTTGCCCCACTAAAAGAAAGCCGCGCACTGGCCGTACACTTGCGGACACTCGATATTTTCAAGGCGAGCGGCATTTCTCAATCTTTGCAAGCTGTGGGAAATACCGTCACTAACATGCAGTTTCTCAAAAACGGTCAGCCATTAGCTGTTTTAAATTTCGCAGACCACGAGCGAGAAGATGCGGCCCTGCTTGTTTTGCCGCAAGGCCGTACGGAACGTATTCTGGCTAAGGCTTTATCTGTATACGGGGTTACACCCGAATGGCGCACGGAATGTATTGATGTGCACAACACCAATGACGACGTGTGCGCCACAATCAAATATGCGGACGGAACAATAGAGTCAACGCTATTTGATATTGTCATAGGATGTGACGGAGCACATTCTTGCGTGCGTAAATCTGGTGGGTTTAGTTACGCAGGTTCGTCAATGTCTGTGCAATGGGCGTTGGTTGATGTTGTTTATAAAACAGCATTTGACCCCCATACGGCGTCTGCAAATTTTATAACAGGCGTTGGTGCTTTTGCAGGCTTTCCCCTTAATGCCAACACGGTGCGCTACGTTGGAAATCATGCCAATATAATGGACTTGGTTCCGCGCAAGCATGATATTAAGGACATAACCTGGCAATCCACGTTTAAAGTGTCTTACCGCATGGTGAGTCAATTTTCGCGCGGCAAAATTTTTCTGGCTGGAGACGCGGCCCATATTCATTCGCCAGCAGGCGGGCGCGGCATGAACCTTGGCATTGAAGACGCGGCGTGGCTGGCGTGGATGATAAGCGAGGGTAGAGAAAATCAGTATTCTGACGCACGCCTCCCGATTGCGCGAAAAACTTTGAAAGAAACAAAATCCCAAACCCTACTGATTACCAATACGGGTATATTGGCAAATTTTATGCGTATTCAAGTTTTGCCATTTGCTTTAAAAATTAAATTTCTGCGCGCTCGAATTTTGAACAACTTATTGGCCCTCGATACACCAGCACCGCCTTGGTTAGATGAATAAATATTATAAACCCAACCGTGTTAAATGTTTTTGTGAAGATAATTCTCGCACAGCATCCTTACCAATCCAACTGGCGGTAGCGTTTGGTGCGCATGCTAATTTTTTAGCTATTTGAAGTGCATGTGGATGAAGATAAGAAGAGCGTTTTCCGATTTGCCGCAGCACCCAATTGACGGCTTTTTTGACAAAGTTTCGCTCATCCATGCTATAATTTTCTATAAGAGGCAAATATGTTAAAAACTCTGCGTCATCTCGTTTTTTGTCATGTACGGCCATATATGCAATCATAGCAAAGGCGGCGCGGCGGATAAATTTTTCCTCTCGTTTTGCCCATTCAAACACCTTGGCGTCTGCAAATACTGTGCGGTCAAATAAATCGCCGACGGTTTGGTCAACAATATCCCAACTATCAAAATCTTTCGCCCAATTGTCCATTTGGGTTTTGGTTACCCATTTTGGGTGGTCAACCATGCTGGCGAGTAGACGGGCATCATGGATACCAGTTTGCCACAATGTTTCTGCAAGAACGTGGTCTTTGGTGATGGTTTTGGCAAGGCCTCGTAATTGCGGCATGGATAGACCGAGAGCATTATTTACATTAATACCGAAATATTTTTTCCCTACGAGCGCGTCTTTATTCTCTTGCGCGTAGAGTTTGGCAACAACCTCATCCAAAGTATGAGGCGTACGCGCCATTACAAAATAAACTTCGAGAGGTCGGTATCTTCTGCCAGTTCACTAACATGTTTTCGTACATAGGCTTTGTCGATTTTTAAGTGCTCCCCGCCCCTGTCTGTGGCTGAAAAACTAATATCATCAAGCAGGCGTTCCATGACTGTGTGTAGGCGGCGTGCTCCGATATTTTCCACACTGGCATTTACATCCGCCGATACTTTGGCAACTTCGGCAATGCCGTTTTTAGTGAACTCTATGGTCACATCCTCTGTGGCCATTAATGCTGTGTATTGTTTAATAAGGGAGGCTTCTGGCTCCGTAAGAATGCGTTCAAAATCCTCGCGAGTCAGAGCGCGCAGCTCTACGCGGATTGGGAGGCGGCCTTGGAGTTCGGGAAGCATGTCAGATGGTTTGGCCACGTGAAATGCGCCACTAGCGATAAATAATATATGGTCGGTTTTTACTTGCCCATGTTTGGTGGATACGGTTGTGCCTTCAATCAGTGGCAAGAGGTCGCGCTGCACACCTTCGCGGCTGACTTGCCCACCGCCGCCCCGCGCGTCGCTGCGGGCTGTGATTTTGTCGATTTCGTCCAAGAAAACAATGCCGTCATTTTCCACGGCAGATATAGCGGTTTTAACCAAAGTTTCTTCGTCCAGCATTTTATCGGCTTCGTCGGCCAGTAGCGGCGCGTAGGCGTCTTTGATTTTCATTTTTCGCTTTTTGGTGCGCGCTGCCCCCTTGCCAAATATGGAACCCAGCTCAATCATGCCAATACCTGCGCCAGCTTGACCCGGAATTTCCATACCTTGAAAGGGCGAGCTATTGTCGGCCAAATCCAGTTCCACTTCTTTGTCGTCAAGTGTACCTGCAATCAATTGCTTGCGAAACTTCTCGCGGGTCGCGTCGCCAGAATTTGCACCGACAAAGGCGTCAAGTATCCGCTCAATAGCGGCTGATTCTGCGGCAGTTTCAACGTCTTTGCGGCGGGCTTCGCGGGTCAGGCCGATGGATATTTCCACAAGGTCGCGGATAATCTGCTCTACGTCGCGGCCCACATAGCCAACTTCGGTAAATTTTGTCGCCTCGACTTTAAGAAATGGCGCGCCTGCGAGCTTGGCCAGCCGCCGCGAGATTTCCGTCTTACCAACACCCGTTGGCCCAATCATCAAAATGTTTTTAGGGGTAATTTCTTCGCGCAAATCTCCCTTTACTTTTTGGCGTCTCCATCGTCCGCGCAGGGCAATGGCCACGGCGCGCTTGGCAGCAGATTGCGCCACAATATGCTTATCAAGCTCTGAGACAATTTCGCGGGGTGAAAATTCAGACATATCTTATCCTTGTTATACACCGTTAAAGATAAGAATTACTGCGCTAAATTCAAGGCAGTTTTGTGTTATTTTCAGGTGGAAAAATTTTCCCAAAAACGCCGTTCGTAGGCAGGATTTTCAGCAAGGCCCGCCGTGCGCCGTGCCAGCCTGCGCCAAGAAAGACAATGCCGCCGCCGAGCAGTAGAAAGGTTGCGGCAATCACGGCGCCAAAATCTAGCCCCGTGCCTTTGATGAGCATTATTAATGAAAACCCCGCATAGCCAAAGGATGATACCAAGAGAGCACGGCGGTTGATGGCGAGACCGACTAAGGCGAGCACGCCAATAATGATGAGCATGATAACCGCGTCGCCTTTGTCCAGTGCAGGGACGGGGATGAAATTAAATAATTTAACGGTTTTAAGAGATAAAATCTGTATGGCTATGCCGTGCAAAATCAGGGGTGCGGCGGTAAAATGTAGCCAGAAAGCATTATCGGCAAAACGGGTGAGACGGCCTGTGTCCTTGGCGTCATAGATGAGCGCGCTAGCAAATAGGGCAAAACCACTGAGCAACATGAACGCACCAATGGGTACGATGCCTTGCACAAAACTATACAGTAAAATCACGATAGAAATAGCAATGAGGGCTATGGAAAACGGTAGTTTAAACCGCCAGTAAAAAACCAACATGGCCGCTAAAGTAATGAACGCAGGAAACACGGATATTACATTTGCTGCGCCCGTATTGACAAAGACCAGAAAGGAGAGCGCGATCAGTAAGGTTGGCAGGTGGGCGCGTTTTTTGCGGCCAAAATATTCTGCCATGAGCCACATAAACCCTGCGCCCAGAAAAAACATGACCCCGCCGCCGAGTATGCCGCACAGGGCAAAGACGCCTAGGGATAACAAGCCAATACCAATGGCAATAAAGACGTCTGAAAACGAGCGCACAAACCGCATATCATCTTCATTGCCGATCAAAGCTTGATTACCGTCTGTGGGAGCCGTGCGCGGTTTAATTTTTGGGCGCATGGCACTGGCTTGAGATTTGGAAATGATGCCTGCTTCAAGTGCGGCGTCAATTTGTTTGGGTGTCATATCTGTCATAGGGCGAGTGTAATCGCTCACAGGCCTAAGTCAAATGCCGCATGATTGTTTCCAGCGGGCCGCGTTTGAAAAACTTGCCCCATATGAATGAATAGAGCATTGCGCTGATGCACAATATAGCGGACGCGATATAAGCTGTGGCAGGTGTTTGGGTTTCCCCCATGTCCAGCCCGTATAAAATTCCCATCCCGATAAAAATATGTGCGATGTATAGGGTCAAGGTCTGTAGCCCAGTGCAGGTGAGAATTGACAGAATTTCTAATTTCCGCAAAGATGTTTCAAGACGCAAGCAAATGCCAATCACACAACACGCAAAACTTGCGCCTGTCAGCATATATAAGGGCGTTGGCGGTACGGGCGTTGTTGAAAAAAACAATTTCCCTTAGCACAAAGCCGCAAGAAACAAGGTTTTTAAAAAGCTAAGTGGCTATAATGCATTAGTGGATACATCATTGTGTGATTTCAAGTGCAGACAGTTTTGCGGCGGCGCGGACTTCTTCGGCCAGAGTAGAATCTGGTAGTGTTCGGGCGAGTATCATACCGCCGACACATAGGGCCGCGAGTGTGAGAGCTTTTTGACGTGCTTTTTCTTCCTGTTTTTTTATGCTGGTTTCAAAGAGCCAAACCATAGCTTCTAATAATTCTTGGTAAGATGACCTCACTTCGCTTGATGCCCGCGCAATATCGGAGGGGAGGGCAATCATTGGGCATTGACCATCAAGGTCACCCAAGTGTTTGGGAGATAAATAGCTTTCTACCATATGTTTTGCCGTATCTGTGTTGGGATGTGTGGGATCGATGCCAGCCTCGGTGCGCCATTTAAGACCTCGCCCCATAAGAAAGTTGGAAACAGCTTCGCTATATAAAGTCTCTTTGTTTTTAAAATGATTGTAAAATCCGCCGCGTGTGAGGCCAGCAGACGCCATGACCATTTCAATGGTAACGTCAGTAAACCCGTGTCGGTTAAATAATATACGCCCCGCCTCGACGATTTTTGCGCGGGTGCGTTGTTTGTGTTTTGCATCATAGGGCATGATTTTCTCCTTTTTTACATCTTAACATATATTTTTAATATGTTCTTGAACATATTAAAAATGATCATATACACAAAATGATCGGTATAAAATAACGTAGTCACAGGAGAATAATATGCAGCAATATGTCCTCGCCTATCACGGCGGCAAAGGGTTTGAAACCAAGGAAGAGGGCCAGGCCCACATGAAAAAATGGAATGCATGGAATGCAGGCCTTGGCGACGCTATTATAAATCCAGGCATGTATTTTGGTATGTCTAAAACCGTAAGTACGGATGGGGTGGCAGATGACGGCGGGCCTAATCCGCTGTCAGGTATCACGATTTTGCAAGCAGAAACAATTGAGGACGTTCTTGAGATGGCAAAGAAATGTCCACACATCAGCATTGGCGGCACGATCGAAGTTGCCAAAATTATGCAGATGTAAATGTCAAGAGGCGAGGAGCGTATTAACTACTATGTCATTCCAGCGAAAGCTGGAATCTGAAACCAAATACATGTTGCTATGTGTCGGATCCCAGATCAAGTCTGGGATGACAGTGTTTTTTTGGGAATGCATCAAGAGGCGAGGAGCGCAGCGACCGGGAATGCATAAAGAGGCGAGGAGCGCAGCGACCGGGAATGCATAAAGAGGCGAGGAGCGCAGCGACCGGGAATGCATCAAGAGGCGAGGAGCGCCATTACCCTATTGTCATTCCAGCGAAAGCTGGAATCTGAAACAAGCTATGATGCTCTAATTTCGCGGGACCTCAGATCAAGTCTGGGGTGACAGTGGGGTATATAAACGAAAAGGAGAAACAATATGAAACTTTATAATGGTATGAGTCCAAATGGGATGCGAGTTAAAATCTACCTTGCGGAAAAAGGTATTGAAGTGCCTGTCACAAATATAGACGTCATGGCGGGCGAAACGCAAAAACCAAATTATTTGGCTCTTAATTCCTTAGGCGAAGTGCCTGTATTGGTACTGGATGACGGGCAAATTATTACGGAAAGCCTTGCCATTTTCAGGTATTTCGAAGTGCTACATCCCACACCTTCATTAATGGGAACAACCGCAGCACAGCAAGCCAATATTGAAATGTGGGCACGGCGGGTGGAACAACAAATATTTGCTACAGTTTCCGCAATTGGTGTGCACGAAATTCCGTATTTTAAATATAAAATTGAACAAATGCCAGACTACGCGGTGTCAATGCGCCGTGCTTTTATTAAAAAGCTGGCATGGCTCGATAAAGAAATGTCGGATGGGCGTCTCTTTATTGCGGGTGATGATTTTTCCGTAGCCGATATTGCGGGCATGGCCGCACTTATGGTGTGTAGATTTATCAATATTGAAATTCCCAAAGAGTTCACATACGTCACAAAATGGGCAAAATCCGTACAATCTCGCCCAACATGGCCGTCAGTACTGGGTTAAATATTACGCTTTGTGGTCATAGGTTAGGGCCATAAATACGTCCTCAAGATCGGGTTCTTCGGTGCGGAGGTCTGCTATGGATATATTGGTGGATTTGACTTTATCTAGAATTTTCATCACAGATGTCTGGCTGGTACGGTAAGAAATGGCCAATGTACCGTCGTGCCTTATTTCTGTATCAAAAGTGACCAAGGCCTTTGGAATTTTTGTTAAAGCGGTTGTGGGCGTAATAACCAAAGTTTTGTGGTCGAGACGTTTGAGCAAATCATCCTTGCTTTCATTGGCGGTGATGCGGCCTTCATGAATGATAGCAATTTTGTCACATAGACTTTCGGCCTCTTCAAGGTAATGTGTGGTCAGGATAATTGTCGTCCCGTTTTGGTGAAGCTGTTGCACATATTTCCAAAGTTGACGGCGAAGTTCGATATCAACACCTGCGGTGGGTTCGTCTAAAATGAGAACGGGTGGGTTATGTACCAAAGCTTTGGCGACAAGTAACCTGCGTTTCATGCCGCCTGAGAGCTGGCGTACATAGGCGTCGCGTTTATCGATGAGGCCAAGGGCGTCTAAAATTTCGTCGCTGCGGCGTTCCGCTTTGGGAACCCCGTAATATCCCGCCTGAATTTCCAAAGCTTGCCACGGGGTGAAATATACATCCATGGCGATTTCTTGAGGCACAACGCCGATGGACGCACGGGCCTGTCGGGTATCTGTATCAATATCATAGCCGCAGATTTTAGCACTGCCGCCTGATTTAATCACAAGACCTGCTAGAATATTTATGACCGTAGATTTACCAGCTCCGTTCGGGCCAAGCAGTCCAAATATAGAACCTTTGGGAATGGTTAGGTCAATCCCGTGCAGGGCGGTTTTTGCAGGCGTTTTTTTGCTCTTTTTATAGGTTTTTCTCAGGTTTGTCAGCTGAATGGCAGGTGGGCTGATTTTGGTCATTTATACTACCCATCCATCCTAGTGATTGCTTTTAGCGCGTGAGTGAAATAGATAGAAGGAAGTCAAACCAGTTTCAAGTCAAAACGAGTGCACTATGTCTGATACCAAAACATCACAACCGATTATTGTCACCGAGCACAGAGTATCTTGCGACGGCGGTGGGGGCGCGCTTGGTCACCCAAAGGTCTATATGGATATGGGGCAAGGGCATTCCGTAGCGTGTAAATATTGCGATAAAATATTTGAGTTGAAGCATTAGAGTTAGGATGTGTCGGCGTGTCTGAAAACCCTGTGCTGCATTTACAAAAATTATCTGTAGGCTCCATTTCTATTGACAGCTTGAGCGAGTGGCAGAAAAACTTGGCCGTGCGCAGAGGCGAAGAAGGTTTACCAGCCTTTGCTGACCACATCACCCGCATGACACCAAAACGCAGCGAAGAACTTCTAAAAGGCGGGTCAATTTACTGGGTGATTAAAAATATCATTCAGTGTCGTAATACCATTATTGATTTGCAAAGCATCATTACAAATGACGGGCGTAAGGCGTGTCGGATCGTACTCGCGCCGAAACTGGTTGCGGTTGTGCCGACGCCTAAACGGGCTTTTCAAGGTTGGCGGTATTTACAGGCTGAAGACGCACCTAAAGATATAGATAGTCTCGGGGATGTGGCGGATTTGCCCGCCACTTTACGGGCAAAACTGGTTGATATTGGGGTTTGGTAGGAACATTGGTGCTGAGATTTAAAGGTATAATTCAATACAATAAAAATAGGAATATATTCCTATTTCCATGTAACCATGGTAGGTTTTGTCATGGTTGATTTACTCAATGAGAAACGAGAGGCTGTGTTTTCGCCGTGTCGTCAATATCGTTACCGCCTGGCCCAAATTTGGGACGCAAGCAAAGCTCCGCTCACTTGGTTGATGTTAAATCCAAGTACAGCAGACGAGGTGAAAAATGATCCAACGGTGGAGCGGTGTGAGCGCCGCGCCCGTATGTGGGGCTATGGAGGCAGTATTGTGTTTAATATTTTTGCGTTTCGGGCCACTGACCCTAAAAATATGCGCGCACAACCTGACCCTGTTGGTCCTGATAATGATATGTGGTTACGTAAAATTGCGGCGCAAAGCCGCGAATTTGACGTCATTGCTGGATGGGGGGAGCACGGCGAACATTTGAGCAGAGGAGGCGCCGTTTTGGATATATTTAGACAAGAAGGTGGGTGTATATCTGCGCTTAAAATTAATGCCTCAGGCCATCCAGCCCATCCCTTGTATATAGCATATAAGAAAACACCCTTTCCCATAAAAATTGACTAAATTCTATAATTTATATCTATAATTTAATATAATTAGATATTTATATAATAATTTATCGAAATTATGAGTAAATAAGATAATACGCTTCCTGCAAATAGTTACATTTATTGTAGCTAATATTGTAGAAATAGAAATTTGGAAGCCGTTATGTTTGGATTTGGAAAACGCAAACCTGCGAAACAAAAGCTTAATGCTACACCTCGTGTTGCGAAGACTATGTCTTTGGAGAATGTGCGCGCCAATATAATTGGTCATGGTACAGTCATCGATGGGCCATTTGGTGCTCGTCGTTTGATGTATGCAGATTATGTGGCCAGCGGGCGAGCATATGGCCCTATCGAAGATAAAATTCGCCAATTCGTACTGCCTCTTTATGCCAATACCCATACGGAAAGCTCGCGCACAGGGGCGCAAAGCACAGCTTTTCGCGAGCAAGCTCGTGCTATAATTGCTAAATCTATTGGCGCAGGTAGTGACGACGCGGTTTTGTTTTGCGGATCAGGGTGCACGGGCGCAATTGATAAATTTATTCGTATGTTGGGCCTGCGCGTGCCCGAGGGCATTTCGCGCTTTGGTAAGCAAGTGAATATAGCGGCGAAAAAACGCCCTGTTGTATTTATCGGGCCGTTTGAACATCATTCCAATGATGTACAGTGGCGCGAAACCATTGCCGAAGTGGTGACAATCGCGCAAACCGAAAGCGGACATATTGATCTACAAGACCTAGAGCAGCAGTTGAAACGCTATAAAGCCCGCCCGTTGTTGATCGGTAGTTTTTCAACCGCCAGTAACGTAACAGGTATTTTGTGTGATCCTATGCCGATTGCAAAACTTTTACACCGTTACAGTGCTTTGGCTGCTTTTGATTATGCAGGCGGTGCGCCTTATTTGCCTATTGATATGAATAGGCGCGGCGAGGACGGGACATATATGGACGCCGTATTTATATCGCCCCATAAGTTCTTAGGTGGCCCTGGGACGCCAGGCGTCTTGGCCCTTAAGAAAAAATGGGCCAATAACAAAACACCCGTCGTGCCGGGCGGCGGTACGGTGTCATATGTGAGCCCGTGCGCGCAAGCCTACCACGAAGATGTTATCCACCGCGAAGAAGGCGGCACGCCCGATATTGTTGGGGCTATTCGTGCTGGTTTGTGTTTTGATCTACAAGCCGAGCAAGGCGCGGAAAATATAAAAACCAAAGAAGTCTCTCTTGCCAAAAAAGTGACGGCGCGCTGGAGCCAGCACAAAAATATCAAAATTTTAGGCTCACATACGGCAGAGCGTCTGCCGATATTTTCATTTCTCATCAGAAGCGGCGAACAATATTTACATTATAATTTTGTTGTGGCTTTGCTCAATGATCTCTTTGGTATTCAAGCACGGGGTGGGTGTTCGTGCGCGGGGCCCTACGGACATGTCTTGTTGGATATTGACCTTAAGACTTCGCAAGAATACGAAAAAATTATCGCAACAGGCGCCGAGGTTTTAAAACCGGGTTGGGTACGGGTTGGGTTTAATTATTTTTATAACGAAGATGACTGCGAACTTATTATGCGGGCCGTAGAGTGGATTGCCGATCACGGGGCCGATCTACTCCCCGCCTATAGATACAACACTGCAACAGGGGGCTGGGTGCATATAGACGATACGGGAACGCATATACTGGATTTGCAAAACCTCCACACGGCAGCCACAAAATCCCCGCCGCCATCACGCGGCGCATTGTTTAAAGATGCAGACACACACCGAAAAAAATACCAAAATGCAAACCCACAAACCCCGTGCCCAATACTCGCCGCAACCCCAAAACACCTACACTGGTTTGCAACTTAGCATTAGAGTGTATGTTGATTATCTTCAAATGAAATCCAGTCGTCTTGAAATTTAGCAAGTCGCAACACATGTTCTTTGGAAATTAATGGGACGGAGTGGTTGATTGAAAATTTTCGCGCATGTGCAGGAATTGTCCGAATGACTGTAAATTGACTGCCATGTGGTTGCCATGTGAAACAATGTTTGTCATGGGCAAGGTCGTAACCCTCCAAGTTTCCTCGCTTGTTAAAAGCCCATTTATAATCTGCGTGGGTAAACCGACTTGCCTCTTCTTCAAAGACTAAGAATTTTTGTGTTGTAAAATTCCGTATACATACCAATATTCGCAAATCATCAAATTCATCCAAGGCTTCGTTAACGCGTGCATTCCATATGCTTAAAACAGCTCGCCCCGTTGCATTAGGGTCTTTACGGGGGTCGGATATACCCATGGAATAATCAGGTGAGTTCCGCCCAGATATCAGCCTAACCCTATCAATATTATGTGGTTTATTCGTTTTGATTGTTTTTACTGACCATGCGCAATTTTCTTTACATACGTCAGCAATACCGAGGGGACTACTTCTATGGATGCCGTCAATAGCAGTGCCAAAAATTGTCCCAAAATCATCACCAGTGATATCAGCATGACCAATAGCAAGCCTGTGAACAAATTGTTTGGCAATTTCAATAATAACCGTATCTGGTATTTCGCCGAGTGGGTATTCTTCATGCCGTCTTTTGGCATTTCCCCTCAACTTTACTTTGTCGGACGGCATGTACGATCCTTTCTATTACGGCTTGTACTACGGGTACAGCAACGGCATTCCCCGTTTGTTTTTTTGTTTGGGCATCTGTGCAAACAATTTTATAAGTGTCAGGAAAGCCTTGCAACCTAAGTGTTTCCCTTGCGGTTAGGCGGCGTTGCCCGTTGACCAATAAATAATTATAGGATGCCCCTGCGCGCAGAGCACAAGAATAGGGATGGCTTGAAATATTACCAGATTTATTTTCATGCCAAATCGAAGGTGTTACTTTTGGCGTGTGGGCGGCTATGCGCTTACGCCTAATGCGTTCAGAAACAAACACTTTGTCATGAGGGGATTGTTCGAGTATTTTTGATAAAGGTGTCATGGGCACATTGGCTTCTGGCCAAATAAAATCACCCAACCCATGTAATGAACCCACAATAATCGTCCGCTCGCGTTTTTGAGGCAAACCGAAGTTTAGGGCATTTAAAATTTTATAATCAACATCATAACCTAATGCCCGTAAGTCTTCTAATATACGCTCTATGACCTGCCCTTTATGTGATGTTGCTAATTGTTTGACATTTTCAAGAATAAATCCGCGAGGTCGCTTTTTATCTATAATGCGTAGCAATTCAAAAAACAAAGTACCTCTTGGGTCGGAAAAACCGTTTTGTTTGCCAATAATGGAAAATGGCTGGCACGGGAAACCTGCAAACAATATATCATGGTCTGGTACATCATCTGATTTAATATTGTTTATATCACCAACAGGGCGTAAGCCAAAATTGGCCTCATAAGCGTCTTGCGCATATGTATCAATGTCAGATGCATATACGCATTCCATGCCAAGATTTTGTGCCGCCAAATGAAACCCACCAATCCCGCAGAAAAAATCCGTGAATTTGATACGTGATCCAATGTTTGTAATAATAGCACTCATTTAATATGCTGGCCTGTATTTCGTGAACATGACCTATCCCCATAAATTTGCGTGAATCTACATTTTATATATGATGAGTGATTTTGCTTAAGCCGTCAATATAAAGCCGCCTTGGTGAGCGATAAACTTTAACCACCCGGATTAAATTGTAGGGCGGCGAGGCGGGCGTATAGGCCGTCTCTTTTGACCAATTGGGTGTGTGTGCCTTGGTCGATTATTTTTCCGTCTTCTAAGACCAAAATACGGTCAGCTTTTTTTACGGTGGCTAGCCTGTGGGCGATGACCAGTGTGGTGCGGCCTTTGGCCATTGTTGCAAAGGCTTTTTGAACGGCAAGCTCGCTTTCGGCGTCGAGTGCAGAGGTGGCTTCGTCGAGGAGTAATATAGGTGCGTCCCTTAATATAGCACGGGCAATGGCAATGCGTTGTTGCTGTCCACCTGAGAGAGTAGTGGCTTTTTCGCCCAAATCTGTTTGGTAGCCTTCGGGGAGTTTTTCAATGAAATCGTGGGCGTGGGCGGCTTTGGCAGCGGCAATCACATGGTCGTCACTGGCCCCGTGACGGCCATAGCGGATATTGTCCATGGCAGAACCTGAGAACAGAGGCGTTGCTTGTTGAACAATGGCAAATTGACGGCGTAAATCATCGGGGGTAAAATCAGTGACTGGGGTTTGGTCGATTAAAATACTGCCGTTTTGCGGGTCGTAAAACCGTAATAAGAGTTGAAAGAGTGTCGTTTTCCCTGCACCTGACGGGCCGACAAGTGCTACGGTTTCGCCCTGTTTAATCTCGAACGCAACATCTGAGAGCGCGTGTTCCTCCAAGCGTGTGGGGTATGAAAATGTCACGGCGTCAAAAGTAATATGACCAGTTACGCGGTTAATATCGGCGGGCGAGGCGGGGGCAGTAATGTCTGGGTTTTCTTGTAATATTTCGGCGAGGCGTTCAGACGCACCCGCGGCGCGCAAGAGGTTTGTCCATGTTTCTGTGAGCATGGCGGTAGAGCTGACCATCAATACGGCCAAGACAATAAATTGTGAAATTTCGCCGACACTCATAGAGCCTTTGCCAACACTGCCTGCGCCGTATGCGATGGTGCTGACAACGGCAATCATGGTGGCGGCACTCATAAAGCTCATGAGAAATGCGCGAATGAGCAGACGTTTTTGGTTCTTGGAGTAGGTGTTTTCCACGTCTTGACGGAAATTTTCAGCCTCAAAACCTTCTCTCGTAAAGGCTTGAACGGTTTGAATGTTGGATAGACTTTCCCCCGCCCGCGCAGACGCATCAGCGAGTTTGTCTTGGCCGTCGCGAGACAGAGTTTTAATTTTTCTGCCCGCAAAAATAGCGGGCAGAACGATGAGTGGCCCTGCCAACAAAACCATCAATGTCAATTTCCAACTGACAACAAACATAACAATGAGCGCGCCAATAGATGTGGTGATAGAGCGGATGGCAAATGATATGGAACCCGTGAGGACTGTTTCGACCAAGGTGGTATCTGTGGTTAATCGCGACAGCACTTCGCCCGTGCGCACACGCTCATAATAGGCGGGGCTTAGGCGCAGTAAATTATTATAAACCGCAATGCGAATATCAGCGACCACGCGTTGGCCAAGCGTGTTAATCAGGTAGGCGCGCAAGCTAGATATGATGGCCGAACATATGGCGAATACAACAGCCACAAGAAACAGGCCGTTTAAACCACCCGCCGTGAGGCCAGATATGGTTTGGCAATAGGGGGCATCGGACTTTCCGTCAAATCCACAATCGCCCATAAACCGAAAAATAAAGGTCAGGGTCAGGGTCATGGCAGAAGAGGCAAATAAGAACACCAAAAATGCTGCCAGTTTTTTGGGGTAGCGGGTTACGAACGGCCATAGATAGCGCAAGGGCTTAAAGGAACGGGCCTTGTCGCGGTGTTGCTTGTCGCGCTCGATTTTCGTGGCAAGGCTTGCCCCAGAGCTACGGTCTGGATTGCTCACATGTGTGGATGTGGGTTGTTTGCTCATGCTGGTTTCTTATTTGGCTTTATTGCTGATGGGAAGCAAAAATAAATATATTACTGGCATAGTAACTATGCAGAATTGGGCCGTTTTTTCATCATGGCGGCTCGTTTACACATAGCCACAAGTTCGCCGTCTTGATTATAAGCGCGGTGGATGAAGTTTAAAATCCCCTGTGTGGGTCGCGATTTGCTTGCTCTTTTGCTTTCAATCTCAGTGGTGACATGGATTGTATCGCCGTGAAAAACGGGGCGCGGAAACTTAACTTCGCTCATGCCGAGATTACCAATAGTTGTCCCCAGTGTGGTGTCAGATACAGAAATGCCGATCATCAAGCCCAATGTAAAAATAGAATTGACCAATGGTTTGCCAAATTCGGATTTAGCAGCAAAATCATGGTCAATGTGTAAGGGTTGCGGGTTTAAGGTCATATTTGAAAACAGCATATTATCCATTTCCGTTACCGTGCGCCTTAGTTCATGTTTAAACACATGCCCGATTACAAACTCTTCAAAATATAGTCCTGCCATTTCGCCTTACCCTAATGTGATTTGCCCTAAATTAATCAGCCTGCCCCCTATGCAGGATCAAAAAGAGACAATATACAGCCATATATGAAAAACAAGACCAAAGCTTTACTCCTATTTTCAGGTGGGCAAGATTCTGCCACTTGCTTGGCGTGGGCCTTAAGCAGATATGAGCATGTGGAGACTATCGGGTTTGAATACGAACAACGCCACAGCATTGAAATGCAGTGCCGCCTTGAAGTGCTCGCTCAAATGCGCTCGCAATTTCCGAAGTGGGCGTCGCGCCTTGGCAAAGACCATATTCTTGATCTGTCCGTTTTGGGAAAAATAAGCAACACATCTTTGACCCGCGATATTGATATTCATGACGACGAGGCGGGTATGCCCAATACATTCGTGCCTGGGCGTAATTTGATATTTTTAAATTTCGCAGCGGCACTGGGTTATCGGCGGGATATATATAATTTGGTTGCAGGTATGTGCGAAGCGGATTTTTCAGGCTATCCAGATTGCCGCAAGGATACACTTGACGCGACGATGAAGGCTTTGTCTTTGGGGATGGATACCGAATTTACATTGCACACGCCGCTCATGCATGTGTCCAAAGCAGGGGCGTGGGCACGCGCACACGACTTAGGCGGCGCAAACTTAGTTGGCCTCATCAACGAGCATTCTCATACGTGTTATAAAGGCGTGCGCGGGGAGCGGCATGATTGGGGCTATGGCTGTGCAGATTGCCCTGCCTGTGAACTGCGAGCTAAAGGTTGGCGTAATTATAAATTAGGTACGTTTAACAGATGACATATTCGGTGAAAGAAATTTTCCTCTCCGTACAAGGTGAAGGTGCGCACAGCGGACGGGTCAGCGTATTTGTCCGTTTTGCAGGGTGCAATCTATGGAGTGGACGCGAGCAAGATAGAGCCAAAGCCGTGTGCACATTTTGTGATACGCAATTTGTTGGGGTTGACGGACTTGGCGGCGGGCAATTTAAGACGGCGTCAATTTTGGCCGAGGAGATAAAAACCTATTGGCCCAGTAACGGACAAGAAATGCACGATGAACCTTGGGTAATTTGTACGGGCGGGGAACCATTGCTGCAATTGGACGCAAGCTTAATCGCTGCCTTGCATGATTGCGGATTTAAAATTGCGGTGGAAACCAATGGTACTTTGGTTGCACCAGAAGGTATTGACTGGTTGTGCGTCAGTCCAAAAGCGGATGCGCTGCTAAAGCAAAAAACGGGGGATGAGTTAAAGCTTGTGTATCCACAAGTTGAGAACCATCCAGAAGATTTTGCTCATCTGGATTTTAAGCGGTTTTCTTTACAGCCGCTTGATGAAGCGTACGGGGGTAATGAAAACGGTCATAAAAAAAGCGGCACATCTGAGCGTGCCGCTTTTAACTATTGTTTAGAACACCCCATGTGGCATCTCAGCCTGCAAACCCATAAATGGATCGGGGTACGCTAAATTACTTCATAGATTTTGCCGTTTTGCGGGCAAACCGGTCAATGGCATAATTAGCATCTCTCCAGATTGAACCGTATTGGGCATATTTAATATCTGACTCAAACCAACTATATGATACCTTCCCTGCGTCTTGCCCATTGGCAACAAAACTGCCTTCAAAACGCGCACCACCAACACCAAAACTGCGCATTGACAAAGAAGATTGACCCGACAGTTGTTTAAATGTTGGCCGATTGGGGGCCGCGTCCGTAATCATAATATTTAAAACATTGGCTGCAGTGTCACTTACTTGTACGCCGTTTTTAGTGAGCTGTGCTTCCATTTTGCGTTTTAAGCGTGTGGTTAGCTTATCCAAATCTCTTTGTCCATATTCACCTTTGCCTGACCAACCATTGTGCAATGAGCGTGAGCCTGAGCGATCACTTAATTTTTTCGAGACATGGTTTGCACGGTAGGCAAGATCTTCGCCGAGTACCACATTCACCCGTACAGGCGCGGACTGTGCGCTAATGGTGGATGTAAATTTGTAATTGCCTGCTTTGGCATATGCTGTTGTGGAAACGGCCAGTGCACTTGAACTGAGTGCTAATGCCAATGCTATTCCAATGGTTGATTTTTTCATAAGAACCTCCGTATATTATTTGGTTTATGCTCTCTCACTGTATAGAATGGCACAAAACGTCCAAAAAAGCAATTCACACGTTAAAGAATACTATGACAATGTCGTGATATGCAATTTTTTGCATGTAGAATGCGTTAAATGTATTGGTTAGACGCCTCTGGCCACGTCAACCAATATACCAAGTACATTTGTCGCACCTTGGGCTTGGGCGATATAGGCATCTACCTCACCGCGTTGTAATGTGCGACTGACACTGACCACTTTCCCTGAAAGGTCGACGACTTGCGTTGTTACGGTTAATACTTTTGCACTTGTATCCAAGGCTGCATTGGTGATTTTGACGGGCACTTTGGCGGTATTATAGACGCCCTTACCCGTGTAATATACACCTTTTCCTGCAAATTCCCCTGTTTTGTAAACGGCTGTACCGACACCTTTACCAGTATAATAAGCACCTTTGCCAGTAAGCTCACCTGTTTTGAAAACGGCTTTTACGGGCAGGGTCGCGACTTTGCCAACGGTTTTTACGGTGCTGCACGCGCTTAACGCAGACATCATGCTGATGACGACAAACACTTTGGTCATTGGTATGTGGTTGGTCATAATAATCCCTTTTGCAGTTACGCTATTGTGTAGGTCAAACACACTTATAAAACTTTAACCGTTAGGTTTTGCAATGTAATTTTGCAGTTAAGGTGTGCTTTTGGTTTATTTGCTCTCGAACCGCCATGCGCCGAGCATGGCCAAAAGGATAAGTAAAAAATACAACCAACTGGGGCCAAATGGTGTGCGGCGTGATGCGGTTACGTCATATTTTTCGTTGCGTATAAGGCCTGAAAAATTATTGGAGGCGGCTTTTGCACCGCGTTTAATTTTGCGTACATCGGGTAAAGTTGGCGCGTCCACACGATTGCCGCCAAGCCAGAATGTATTACCTCCGCTCGCTGTGACCAGCGGCTGTAATATATCTGCCGTTGGCACAATGTGTTCAAATTCAATAGGGTTTAATGAACCTGCTGCGGCAATAACGGTTAAATCCCCGCTCTCAATTCGGTACGCCCCTTGTTGTTTGGCAGGTGTGGTTACGCGGGTATGGCCAGGGGCAAGTTTTTGCATGGCGAGAGATTGTACCTCCCCGTTGGGCTCTAAAATGCTGATGGTTTTATCCTCATTATTTAAAGCGAATTGATCAACAGATAATATACCGTTTTCAATGCGTGCGGTCAGGCGGTCAGCTTCGAGGTCGGGTTCGCCCATGAGCCAGTGGGAGAGGCGGCGAAACATTTCGTTATAAGGCCCGCCGCCGTCATGTCCTTTGGCCCATAGCCAAGCTTGATCGGACAAGAGGAGGGCAATGCGCCCCTTTTTTACTTTGTCAACAATGAGAAGTGGTTTGTCATTATCACTGACCATCAATACATCGCCGCCAATGACGTCTGCGTCAATTGTTCTATACCAACGCCCCCAAGACCCAGCGACGCCGTTTTGGAAAATTTGGGTAATGGGATGGCGTTTTCCTTTTTCGTTTAAGTTTGGACGAAATGCGCTTAAGTCCATTTCGCCAGTTGGTCGGGCGGGCAAAACGGCGATTAGCGGTGAGCGGGCCAAGCTTTCCTCGCCTGCAAAGGACATCCCCGTGGCCACCAATAACGCGCCTCCATTTTCAACATATTCTGAAATATTGGCAATATAATAAGGACTTAACATGGGAATAATACGCCCGCCACTATTGATGGTACGGCGTTTAAATTGATCAAAAATAATCAAGTCAAATTCGTTTAATTTTTCTTCAAATAATTCGCGAGCAGGGAAACGGATCAGGGATAATTCTTCGGCAGGCGCGCCAGCGGACTTTTTACCCGGATTGGTTAAAATGGTAAATTGTACGAGGTCAACAGATGGGTCTGACTTTAACAGGTTACGCCATGCGCGCCCGCCCATATGTGGCTCACCCGTAATCAGCAAGACCCGCAGTCTGTCGCGTACGCCAGAAATTTCGGCGACGAAATAATTATTAAGAACGGTTAATTCATCTGGCACAGTCGCCGTGCGAATTTCCACCGTGTTAATGCCGCGTTTTTCGATTTCAAGCGGGAAGGATATAATATTGCCAATCACCGCCATAAACCGAGCCTTAAGTTCTCCATTTAACCATATTTCGACTTGGGCCCGTTCCCCTTCATGACCTGGGTCATCGATTTGAATTTCAAAAATAGCTTGCTCACCCACAAGCCCGTATTTTGGGGTAACACGTGGATTTAGCCGCCTGTCACGGGCTTGAGGCTCGCCGATAATTAAACTGTGGAAGGGCACGCCTTGGGGCAGTAAATTCTCAACCGATTGCGGGACATCATGGATTTGACCATCGGTGAGTGCAAATATTCCAGCAATGCGTTCACTGGGCAATTGTGACAATCCGTCAATCAGGCTTTGGGTGAGGCGCGTACCGTCTTCGCTTGCCGTTATAGGTATGATGATGGTTTCCAAATTTTCCAGACCAGCAAGTTTGGTTTTTAATATGGCCAAAGATTTATCGGAGACGACCCTGCGATCTGCGATATTCATGGAGTGGGAATTGTCACTTAAGACTACAGCAATATCTGGCAAAGGCGTGCGATCTTGCAGAACTTTTTGCGGATTTAAAAGTGCGCCGCAAAGTATGAAAGCGGCAATCGTGCGCAGGATAAAACTTTTAAGTCCTCGCCATTCCCCAGCCATAGCCGCCACCAAAATAACGACAGTTAAAATGATAATCAACCAAATGGGGAGCAGCGGATCAAAGGCGAGAGAGGTGTTCATTCTTCCTCCTTTTCGTCTTGGTCAATGCCAGGTTTGTCAAGATTATTATCACCAAGCCGTTCAATTAAAGTTGCTGCGTGAACTTGATCTGCCTTATAATTTCCAGCCAGTGCATACATGGTCAGGTTCACACCAAAGCGGTAGGCAAATTCACGTTGGCGCGGAATGTCGTTTTCGATGACGGCAAGAGTACGACCACGGTCATCTTTTGCCCATGCTGCTGACCAGTCATTAGAGCCAACGACCACGCTACTAACTCCGTCGCGGGCAGATCCGCGTTGATCGGCTTCCAGCCATATTTTTCCACCAGCCCAGCGTCCCGGGAAAACCTGAATGAGGAAAAATGACTTGGTAATCACATGGTCTTTTGGAGGTGGAGCGAGGCGGGGAATATCAAGAGATTTTGATATGGCCTCAAGGCCAGGATGGGTTTGCGCCCCCAAGAGTGTTTGCCGGTCATAATCTTGGGTATCAAAAACAAGCGTGCCGCCAGAGGCCATATATGCATTGACCTTACGGCTAGCGGTATCGCTTAAAGGTTTAGCACCGCGTGTGACGGGCCAGTATAAAAATGGATAAAAATCTATCGGATCTGTTTCAATATTGACGGCCCGCACCCCTTCAGGCTCAATGGTTGTGCGGCGGTTAAGCTCGAACCGCAGGCCTTCAAGCCCTGCTCTGCTCATGGAATCAATTGCACTTTCCCCGCTGAGCACATAGGCGAGGTGCAAGGCATGGGTGTCTGCGGTGCGCGTCTCTTGGGCAGAGCCGTCCACAGGCACAAGACATAGAAGGCCGATCACTAAGCCAAGTGCGCTCACTTTTTGTCTGGTGGGTAGGCGTAAACGCCCCGAAGCAATGAGAGATAAAATAACGTCCAGTGCCAACAACAAAGCGGCCAAGCCGAGCAACAAACCTGCTAATGATTTTGGTGTCTTACCGCCGTAAACGGCACGGTTAAATCCATTTGTCGTGAGCATTTTATAATCTTCAGGGTTGGAAATTGTGTTTAAGGCTTGTCGCCGCACGCCTTGTCTATAAAGCCCTGGTGGATGTGATGAGCTGACTTTGGTATTGGCAAAGCCGTCATGTGCAATGGGACGGGTTGTGAGGGGCGGCATGCCCAATTGACCAAATCCGTTAAGGGTGCGCTCAGGACTCCAATCGCCACCCGCTTGTGTTGATTTAACCTGTGCATTGGTGGCGCGAGCGAGGGGCAGAATACGTTTGAGCATTTGCACGTAAAGCCCGCTTAAGGGCAGGCCAGACCAATCGGGGCCAGCCGTAACATGAAAAAACACAATGCGGCCAAGCCCGTGAGGGGCAGAGGTAATCACGGGCGAGCCGTCCATCAAGCGGGCCCAAGTGCGGCTATCGGTCTCGGCCCCCGGTCTTGCCATAATTTGTCTGTGTACGGTAATTTCTTCGTGGGTGCTGAGGCCAAAAAACGGGCTATCTTCATTAAAGGGGGCAAAGCCTTGTGGGTCTTCCCACGCCAGTGCACCGCCCAATTCTCGGCCACCACTGCGCAAGTCTATTGGCAAGAGTGCATCACTACGTTTGGCCAGTTTTGGGCCTGCAAACCGCACGAGCAGACCACCTTTTTCCACGTAAGAAATCAAAGCTTCGCTTTCAGTACGGGCCCGGTCTGTCATGAAAATAATTGCTGGCGCAACGGCGATGAGTTGATCCAAATCACCTTTGTAAATATCAGCATTGGGCGACAGGGCTTGTTCGATAAAATGCCATTCTGACAATAATGGTTGGGTGTTCTCGTCACTGCCTTTCAGCAGGCCAATCAAGGGGCGGCCCCAAGTATCGTCAAGTAGGGTGACTGCGCCAGCAGAGGCAAAGCCTTGCACGCGGAGTTGCGAAACTTGGTTGCGCAGCTCAGCGGGTAAATCAAATTGGGCTTCGCTAGCCGTGTTGCCCGGTGTAAAGCTTAAAGGTGCGCGCGCGATAATTTGCCCATTGGCCCCGTAAGCTGCAATGGATTGTCCACGCAATCCATTGGGATCAAGCCTATGCCAAACACTGCGAAACCCATTTGCCGTTTCGGTAATTTCGCCTGCGATTAAAGGGCTATTTTCTGTATTGGGTAGATATATATTTTGCTCAGGACTGGCTTTGAGGACTGTTTGGAGTGCCTCGACATGTGTGTAATCAATCCCGTCTGATAGCCAAACCACACGGGCTTTGGAAATATCTAATGTAGTGATATATTGAGCCAATTGGTCACGGCGCGGAGTATCTGGCAATGGCGTAAGGCTACGAATAGTGGTCAAGGCCGTGGGCGCAGGTGTAAATCCAGCGCGTTGGCCAGTCTCGATACTGGTCACAACCGCAATATTTTGGTTTTCAGCAATGGCTTGCTTAACAATGGTTTCAGCCTCTGTGGTAATTGCCGCCCAATTGCCTGCCGCGGCCCAGCCATTGTCGATAATAAGCAGAACCGGTAAATTGGTTGCGTCTTTGGTTTTAAACAAAATAGGATTGGCCAAGGCAATGGCGATAAGCGCACCTAAAAACAAGCGAAATAAAAGCAACCAGAGCGGCGTGCTATTTGGTGTTTCTTCTTCTTTATTGACATCCATGAGCAGTCGCAAAGGCGGGAAAACTTGGTCAATGGGTTTGGGCGGGGTAATGCGCAGTATCCACCAAATGATCGGCAGGGCCAAAAGGCCCAATAGGGCGAGTGGTGCCAAAAATGTAATTGGGCCAATTACCATTATCTATTGCCTCCCGCTTTTTTGGATAAGGCTTGATACACTGCGCTTAAAGCTTGGGTTGCAGGTTGATCGGTTGTATGAGTAATGAGCGTCCACCCAAGGCGGCGCGCCGTATTTGCCAATGCCAATTCATGGGCGGCAAACTTTTCAACATATTGCGCTTTTACTTTCTCAGCGCGGCCTAGCATAAATGGCAAGGTATTGGCATGGTCGGGTTCAAACAAACGCATGCGTCCACGGTAGGGGAAATGCCGCTCTGCGGGGTCAACAATATGTAACATCACGCCTGATGCAGGCCGCGCCGTTAACGCGGTAATATGGGCGCGCCAGTGTTCAGGCGGCCCCAAAAAATCAGAGGCCAAGACAAGGCGTGCATGGGCTGAAAACTGACTTTGAAGCGCGCCCTGCTGCCCAAGACTTGTGGCCATGCGGTTTGATACTTGTTCGATACCGTAACGACCCGTGCGTGGTTTTTCGCTCTCGCCCAAAACGCCGCACCGCTCGCCCGCCCGCATTAACAGCACGCCGAGCGCAATCATCAATACGCTGGCCCGGTCTTTTTTGGTTGGCAATGTTTTGTCTGAATGCCAGTTCATACCTTGCGAACCGTCGCGCCATAGCCATACCGTATTGGCGGCTTCCCATTCGTTTTCGCGCACATAAAGATGGTCTGAGCGGGCTGAGCGTCGCCAATCTATTTGGCGTGCGCTGTCGGATTGGGTGTAATTTCTGTATTGCCAAAAGCTTTCGCCTTGCCCAGCGCGTCTACGTCCATGTACGCCTTGGGCCACGATCGCTGCCACACGGTGGGCTTCTGCGAGCAAGCCGGGGTAGGGCGCGGCGAGTTGGCTGGCCGCGCGGCGTAACTGAAGCGTTTTGGGCGGGGCGACGGGCACAGCTAGCTGACTTTACTTGCAAGCTTTGTAATGAGGTCGTCAATGCGAACGCCGTCTGCACGGGCAGAAAAACTTAAGGCCATACGGTGTTTAAGCACGGGGGCTGCGAGGGCCAAAACATCATCAATAGACGGGGAGAGGCGTCCGCCGAGCAGTGCACGGGCGCGGGTGGCAAGCATCAGGGCTTGTCCTGCCCGTGGCCCCGGCCCCCACGCAACCGCATTTTTGATGAAATCAAATTCGCTATCCTCAGGCCGCGCACTGCGTACCAATGTTAAAATGCAATCAACAACACTGTCGCCAATGGGCATGGCGCGTACGAGGCTTTGTATGTCCATGAGTTGTTTGGGGGTCATGGTTTTTTTGGCCGTTGCGGTTTTTACGCCTGTCGTGGCGAGAAGAATATCTCGCTCTGTTGCGTGCGTTGGATAATCCACATCAATTTGAAACAAAAAGCGGTCAAGCTGGGCTTCGGGCAGAGGGTATGTGCCTTCTTGCTCGATGGGGTTTTGGGTGGCCAACACATGAAACGGCGCGGGTAAGTCGTGGCGCGCCCCTGCGACAGTGATAAATTTTTCTTGCATGGCTTGCAGGAGTGCTGACTGGGTGCGCGGGCTGGCACGGTTTATCTCGTCCGCCATCAAGAGTTGGCAAAACACGGGGCCAGGGATAAAGCGAAATGTGCGCTTGCCTTTTGCGCCTTCTTCCAGAACTTCGGAGCCAATGATATCGGCGGGCATAAGGTCAGGCGTGAATTGTATGCGTTTGCCGTCAAGCCCCAAAACAGTAGACATGGTTTCCACCAGTAAGGTTTTGGCAAGGCCCGGCACGCCTACGAGCAAGGCATGACCGCCGCTTAATATGGCGGTCAGGGCAAGATCAACCACGTTTTCCTGACCAATGACAATCTTGCCAATTTCAGATTTTGTCGCGCCGAGTTTGGTAGCGGCGGCGTGGAGTTTGGTTTCAAGTTTGGCTGTCATATGTCTCTCTTGCTGGTTGTGTCTTGTCTGCCTAGGTGTAAGGTATTGTTGGCAAAGCGCAAAAGGATTCTTAGGCCAAATGACATTAAAAACTGGCAATACTGGACTGGCGGCTTTGATCGCCCAAGCCAAAACCCATAAGGACGGCTTGCCGCCTGTGGAAAATTGGCATCCCAAGTATTGCGGCGAAATGGATATGGTCATTCGCAAAGACGGCTCGTGGTGGCATGAGGGCAGTCAAATCACCCGTACCCCTTTGGTGAAATTATTCTCCACTGTACTGCGCAAAGACGCGGACGGAGAAACCTATCTGGTCACGCCAGCCGAGAAAATCCGTATCATAGTTGAGTGTGCCGCCTTCTTAGCTGTTACACTTAATGTGCAAGGCAGCGGCAAAACCCAGCGTTTATTTTTGACCACAAATATGGATGATGTGGTTGAAATTGGGGAGGAACATGAACTCATTGTGCGCACGGATAATGAGAGTTTGGAACCCACGCCGCTTGTCCATATTCGCGGGCGTTTGCAGGCTTTATTATTACGCTCTGTGTTTTACGAACTGGTTGGTCTTGCGGTTGAGCGCGAAACGAAAGACGGGCCGCAGCTCGGGGTTTATAGTGGGGGGTTGTTTTTCCCGCTTGGGCCAGCGGGTATCCATGATGTTTAGCGCACATCTTGATGATCCCATAATTACGCAAATATCCGCAAACCTTCTGCCAATTGATATGTGTGACGATACCCATTTGGCAAAACGAGATGGCCAACGGCAAGCCTCCGTATTGATGCTTTTGGTGTGGCGCGCCAATGTGTGGCATGTATTGTTGACAAAACGTCCTATGCATATGCCGAGCCATCCTGGGCAAGTCGCCTTTCCTGGTGGACGTACGGAAATAGGGGAGACACCGTGCCAAGGCGCACTTCGTGAAACCCACGAGGAAGTGGGCGTTGCTGCACATGATATTCATCTATTAGGTCGCCTACCGTCTTTTAATGCCGTGTCTGAATACCGCGTTACGCCATTTGTTGGTGTGTTAAACCCGACGGCAAATATCATTGCCGACTCGGGTGAGGTTGAAGAGGTGTTTGAGGTTCCTTTTTCTTTCTTTATGGATGCGAATAACCATGTGCGTCGCGAAGTGGAATTTGACGGGGAGCATCACATTATTTATGATATGCCGTGGCCAAACAAAGCCAATACGGTGCACAATATATGGGGCATGACTGCCATGATTATATACCGCTTGTATGAGAGAGGTTTTGTGTGAAGGGCAGTGAATATATATTTTAACTATTTTGTCATTCCAACTTTCGCTGGAATGACAATAGAATAAATTGGAAGTGAAATGAAACTTGACCCACATACCCATCAATGGTTGACGGCTAAATCTGCCAAGCGTGTTTTTGCCGCCCTCGGCGAAGACAATACGCGCTTTGTTGGTGGGTGCGTGCGCAATGCGGTGTTGGGCGAGCCTGTGGCTGATTTTGATGTGGCCACAAGCCTTGAGCCAAAGCAGGTCATTGCTGCACTTAAAGCTGCAAAGATTGCCGTGCACGAAACGGGTATGTCTCACGGTACGGTGACGGCGGTGGCCGATCATGTGGTGTTTGAAATCACGACTTTGCGCCGTGATGTTAGCACAGACGGTCGCCGCGCTACGGTGGAATTTACCAAAGACTGGGCCGAGGACGCGCAGCGGCGTGATTTTACCATGAACGCGCTGTATTGCAGTTTGGACGGGCAAATATACGACCCGACAGGCCAAGGGCTTGCGGATATTAAAATCAAACACATTCGTTTTGTCGGTACGCCAAAAGCCCGCATTGAAGAGGACTATTTACGTATTTTGCGCTATTTTCGGTTTCACGCAAGGTATGCCGATAATGCCGTTATGGACAAAGATGCCCTTACCGCATGTCGCGATTTAAAAGCGGGTTTGAAGCAGCTTTCGGCGGAACGGGTTTGGAGCGAGCTTAAGAAACTTTTGTCTGCACCGCGCCCATACCGCACGGTGAATGTCATGTTGATTAACGGGGTTTTGGAAACGCTTTTGCCAGAGGCGAGTAACAGTGAAGGATTGCAATTACTGTGTGAACTTGAAGCGGAAATGGGGGTGTCACCCGATCCATATTTGCGCCTGATGTCATTAGCCGCAAGGGATGAATTTGCCACAGCAGGGCTAACGCGCCGCCTTAAAATGTCCAATAAAGAGAAATCAAGATTGCTCAAATGGGCGGGTGATCGCGCCGCCCTTGCGCCAGGACTTAGCGACAAAGATGTGAAAATCGAGATATACAAAGCCGGGCGAGAGACGGCTATGGATAGAGCAATCTTAAGGGCCGCAGGTGCACGTGATCCGATCCTTCGCAACGGGTGGCTCAACATCTACAAAACCGCCCAAGACTGGGACTGGCCACAATTCCCGCTCGCAGGAAAAGACCTGATCGCCGCAGGGATCGAGAGTGGCCCAAAACTTGGCAAAGCCCTTACTGCGTTGGAAGCATTGTGGGTACGTAGTGGTTTTAAAGCTAATAAACAGGCGTTACTCGCGGCCTTATCTTTGATTGGCAGATAATCAATGCACGCGTTTTTTTGGTGAGGTATTATGTGCGGCATATTGCTTCCTCTATGTGCCAATGCACCGCCAATTCCGCACATTCCGAGGCGTAGATACCTCAAGCCCACACTCGCCTAATGCCTGTGATGAGAGAACGATTTGAATAAAATTTAGGCAAGGAAAGCGTAGATAAATTTAGCACAGAACTACCACACACCCCAGTCCCCGCACTGGGAGAAAGTGCGAGGATTGGTGGATGATGCGGGACTTAATAATATCCAACTCGTCTCCACCTTGTCATTCCCGCGAAAGCTGGAATCTGATGTCACGCATGAACTTAACAGCGTGTGGTCGGATCCCAGATCAAGTCTGGGATGACAGTGAGGGCTATATGGAAATATTGAGGAAGTTAAGTGCTGAGCACAGCATCAACCACTATCTTCGCTGCTTCAAATACAGCCTTTATGGATAAATTTGTTGTGTCCAGAAGATGTGCGTCTTGCGCCGGTTTTAAGGGGGCGATTTTGCGGTTCATGTCGCGGGTGTCGCGCTCGGTGAGTTGTGCCAAAACCTGTTCATATGTTATGTCTTCGCCGTAACCAATAAGTTCGGCGTGTCGTCGCTTGGCCCGCACTTTCGGGTCTGCGTCTACATATAGCTTTACGTCCGCTTGCGGGCAAATCACCGTACCAATATCACGACCATCCAACACCGCGCCGCCAAATTCAGTGCCTGATGTTTTTGCAAATTTTTGTTGAAAGACGAGCAAGGCAGCGCGGACTTTGGCGTGGACGGAAACCTTCGATGCCGCCGCCCCAACAGGGCCACTTTTTAAAATAGGGTCGCTCAAATCGGATGGTTTAATCGTTTTGGCTAGCCTAGCGCATGCCGCCCCGTCTTTCAGAGATACACCTGCACCTATAGCTTTGTGGGCCACGGCGCGGTATAATTTACCCGTATCCAAATAGGTAAAACCGTAATGCGCTGCCAGTGCTTTTGCCAGCGTGCCTTTGCCTGATGAAAATGTTCCGTCTATAGCAATGACGGTCATGTTTTGCGCTCAATCGGTGCGCCGAGCTTATCCATCAAATCAAAAAATGTTGGAAAGCTGGTGGCAATCATGGATGCATCGTCAATGTGAACAGGTTCGTCAGTTCCGAGCCCCAAAATAAGCGCGCTCATAGCTATGCGGTGGTCATGGTGAGTTTTAACTTTAGCGCCGCCTTTAATCACGCAATGGTCGCTGCTGGTCATGCGCCCCCCTATAACTGTTAAGCTATCGCCGTCAATGTTGGCACTGATACCGTTTTGTTCCAAAAGCGCGTGGGTTGCGGCTAAGCGGTCACTTTCTTTTACGCGCAGCTCGCCAAGGCCTTGCATGACCGTTTTACCTTTGGCAAAGGCAGAGATTACGGCGAGTATAGGGTATTCATCGACCATAGACGGAACACGGGCTTCAGTCACGGTGACACCGCGCAAGCGAGAATGGCGCACGTGAATATCGGCTATGGTTTCGCCGCCACTGCGCTTAAAATTATCCGTGCGTAAAAACGCTCCCATTTCAGTAAGCACTTCAAACAGACCTGTGCGGGACGGGTTCATCATTACATTTTCGATGACAATATCAGAACCCGGTACAATGAGGGCAGCAGCAATCAGAAATGCTGCAGAAGACGGGTCGCCTGGCACGGTAATATGTGTCGCTGTCAATGTGGCTGGCCCTGTGATTGATATGTGGTGTCCAGCCTGTGAGGTTTTTTTGCGTAACGGCACACCAAAAGCCTCAAGCATGTTCTCGGAATGGTCACGTGTCGGGCGTGACTCGATAATTTCTGTGGTTCCTGCCGTGTTAAGCCCTGCGAGCAAAATAGCCGATTTGACTTGGGCCGACGCATGGGGCGGGGTGTAGGAAACCGCTTTTAAGTGACCACCTTTAATTTGGCGCACGGGGAGTTTACCGCTCGTGGAAGTAAATTTTGCGCCCATTTTTGTAAGCGGGTCAAGAACGCGGTTCATGGGGCGAGCTGATAAACTGGTGTCGCCCGTATAATCAGCTTGCAGATCAAACCCGCTGGCCGCTCCCATCACAAGGCGTACTGATGTGCCTGCATTGCCAAAATCAATTGAGGCTTTGGGTGTTTTCCAGCCTTTTGTGCCACGCCCTGCGATATGCCACGTTCCATCTTTCAACCGCTTGATCTTCGCACCAAAGCTTTGCACGGCGTCGCTCGTACGTAAAATATCATCACCTTCCAACAGGCCGATTACTGTTGTTGTACCTTTTGCCAGCGCACCGAAGATCAATGCACGGTGGGAAATGGATTTATCACCTGGTGCGCGCACACTGCCTGATAGGGCACCGGGTGGCTTTTGGGCACTCGCAGGCAATTTGTCTGGGTGATTTTTCATATAAAACCTGTTTTTGGCATCATTGCCTGTATTTCTTGTCATTTGTTTGTTGACTTGGACGGTCTAACCGCTAATCAACAAATATCTGACGTTGCTCTTTAAAAGGAGTGCGCTAGAATTACAAGGCTATTGCGAAGTCTCGCTTTAATAAATAGGAAAACCACGTGGCAAAAGTTGATTTAGGCGACAAGCAAGTCTGCCCAGAATGCGAAAAAAAGTTTTATGATCTGACCAAGCGGCCAGCTATCTGCCCATATTGCGCACATAGCTTTGCGCCAGGCGTGGAAGAAAAACCATTGGTTTCAAATGTTGATGAAAAAGCTGAGGATGAAAAAACTGAGGCTGAAGCTGAAAAAGACGAAGAAGATCTCGATGCAGATGAACTCGCAGCTAAAGAATTAGAGCTAGATGGTGATAGCGCAAGCTTTGGCTCTGATGAAGGTGAAGGCGACGACGAAAGCGCTGGCAAAGCACCTGATATGGACGGGTTCCAGACGAACGATGATGACGACGACGAAACGTCTGCACATGATGAAGAAAATAATGATGCTCAACCGCCAACAAATAAAGAAGGCGAAGAACCAGAAGAAGTCGAAATTTAACGACTACGGCGGGCGCGCCCGTCACACCTAGATGGGGCCGTAGCTCAATTGGTAGAGCGCTTGCATGGCATGCAAGAGGTCGTCGGTTCGATTCCGATCGGCTCCACCACTATTTTGCACATCACTACCCGCCAACCCAATCCGCATTGTTGCGGTTCGAGAATAGACCACTCACCTCCACCATACTCCATTCTGGGTCATCGCGATAACCCTTCTCGCCTCTTGATGCATTCCCGGTCAGGGCTTCGCCCTTCCTCGCCTCTTGATGCATTCCCGGTCAGGGCTTCGCCCTTCCTCGCCTCTTGATGCATTCCCGGTCAGGGCTTCGCCCTTCCTCGCCTCTTGATGCATTCCCGGTCAGGGCTTCGCCCTTCCTCGCCTCTTGATGCATTCCCGGTCAGGGCTTCGCCCTTCCTCGCCTCTTGATGCATTCCCGGTCAGGGCTTCGCCCTTCCTCGCCTCTTGATGCATTCCCGGTCAGGGCTTCGCCCTTCCTCGCCTCTTGATGCATTCCCGGTCAGGGCTTCGCCCTTCCTCGCCTCTTGATTAATCTTCGCCCTGTGACAGGCGGTAAATCAGCAGGGCGGCTTTTTCTGTGTTGCGTTTGAGGCTGGTCATATCTGCGGTTTCGTCTTTGGTGTGCCCACCGGTTCCCATCAGGCCAAGCCCGTCTAGTGCAGTTTTTACGTGCCCTGCGGTGAAAGAAATATCGGCAGCTCCTGCGCGGCGCGGGTCAACCGCTACCACTTCGCCGTAGCCCAATGATTGGCTGACTTGGCTATAAAGTGCCAGCAATTCGCGGTTGCCGTCTGTGGGGGCCATGGGCGGGTAGCCGTCGGCAAATGTTAAAACTGCTGATGTGTGCAGTAGGTTATCTGCCACAATGGTTTGCATTTTGGCTTTGGCGTCTACGAGTTGCTGCGGCGACAATGCCCGAATACCGCCTGTGACTTGCAGGGTTTGGGCCACTACATTGCTTTTGCCAAAGGCCGTGCCTGTGTCGGTTTTTGCGTCTTGGCTAATGCGGGTTCCGCCGACCATGCGCCCTGGGTTAAAGGTGAGATTGGGAATGACGGAAAGTTGTTCGCGAAACCCGTTGAGAATACGCGCGGCTTCTAGTACGGCCCCGTAGCCCACATCCTCGGTAAAAATTTGCGAGCTGTGGGCGGGGCGTCCCGTCACGTCCAAGTGCCAGCCGACACTGCCGCGCCGCGCAATAACGGCAGTTTTAATATTACCGTCTCCGTCTTCAAATCCAAGGGCGATATCAGCCCAAATTGCCGCGTCTACGAGGGCTTTTTTGGATTTTTCAAGTGGCTTACCGCTGCTTTCCTCGTCGCCCGTCATGACAATTTTTATACTGACATCGCCCAAAACACCTGCGTCTTTTAAGGCCCGCACCGCAGATATCATAATCACGTCCCCGCCCTTCATATCGGTAATGCCGGGGCCTTTTACTTTATTATTTGGCAAAACTTCATATGTTTGGAAATCATCGGTTTTGGCAAATACCGTATCCAAATGCCCAATCATCAAGATTTTTGGCCCTTGTGTGCCGTAGGTGGCGACCAAATGCCCCGCGCGGTTAAAGCCCGCTCCGTCCACCCACTCGGTTGCAAACCCAAGGGCGTCCAGTTCCTCGCTAAACACTTGTCCAACTTGCCGCACGCCCGCAAAATTCATTGTGCCGCTATTGATATTCACGGCCCGTTCAAGCGTCGAAATGGCCTTGGACATATTGGCATTTACGGCGCGGACGATTAAAGCTTCCGTGGTGTCGTCGGCTTGGGCGGGACCGCACGATACGGCGAGTACAAGACATGCAGTTGCAATTTTTTTAAACATATGGCGCTCTTTTCATAACAAAATACAGACCTAGCATAACCCGAAAGCACCTGTATTGCACTTTAAAAACCAAGCTTTGAGAACACGAAAAATTGTTTTGCTTGCGGGCGGTGTGGGCATGTAGTTATTTAATGGTAAAAAAAGGGGAGATACTCATGAGAAATTTATTAATCAGCTTGTTTGTAAGTTTGATGTTTTCAAGCGTTGCAACGGCGCAATCTACACAATACGGCCCAGCTAAGGGCACATTGGTTATTGTTGGCGGCGGCGGTACGGCGGGCACTCAAATTATGGATAAATTTATCGAACTTGGCGGCGGGGCGGAAAATGGACGCTTCGTTATTGTGCCAACGGCAGGCGGTAATAAAACCCAGGACGGAGAGGTTCGCGTTTATGACGCGGAGGCGGTTTTGTCACGCTGGAAAGAGCGAGGCTTAAAAAATGTTGTTATGCTGCACACCCACGACCCTGCTATTGCCAATAGCCGCGACTTTGTTAAGCCTCTAAAAAATGCGACGGCAGTTTGGTTTAACGGCGGTCGGCAATGGAATATTGTTGATAGCTATGCGGGTACAAAAACTTATGACGGTTTTCATAAAGTTTTGTCCAGAGGCGGCGTTGTTGGCGGCTCGTCTGCGGGCGCTACCATTCAAGGTGAATATCTTGTGCGCGGTGATACCAGTGGCTCAAACGTAGTGATGACCAAGGAAGAAAATCACATGAAGGGTTTCGAGTTCCTGCGCCGCTCTGCTATTGACCAGCACATTAACACCCGTGTGCGCTGGGACGATATTATTCCTGTGATTAAGGAAAACCCAGAGCTTCTCGGCATTGGCCTTTCAGAAGGTACGGCCATTATTGTTACCAAGGACACATTTGAGGTCTTTGGCAAATGGAAAGTGGCTGTGCATGATAATACGCGCCTCTATCAACCTTGGGAAAAGCCGTATTTTGTCCTCTCCAAAGGTGATGTTTATAATATGCGCACGCGCAAAATCGAAAAATTTGGTATTGGTGCAAGACCTCGTAATTAAGACTTCGCAATTAAGGCGAAGTTTTATTCTCTAAAGCGAATACCAACAAACAGGGTTCTCGGACGGGCTGGAAAATAACGCTCGCTACCAAAGGCAAAATCTGCGCGGTTGGCATAGCGGGCGTTAAATAGATTATCAATACGAGCATAGATATTTGTCTGTTCGGATATTTTATACTGTCCGTGCAGGGTGAAAATATTATGCCCGGGATAGGTAGTCGTATTGCCGGGGTCAGTGAAATATTCCCCCATATGTTGCCATTTAAGAGACAGCTCTGTGCGTTTCGTTGGCCGTGCGCTCACTTGCATAAATCCAAGCGTGTTGGGGGCCGTGTCCACTTGGTCACCGTCCGTAATCGAGCTTGAGGCTGAGCGGACAATATCTGTGAAACTATAGGTATGATTGGCAAGAGTAAGCCCGCCAGATATATCCAATGCTTGGCTGAGAGGTGCTGCGAAATTAAGCTCTATACCCACATGCTTAGTCTTGCCATTGACCACGTTAAATCCGTTAGCATTGCGAAAAAAGAAATTGTCTTTGCGCATGGCAAAAACGGCGGCTTCCAGATTAAGTGCGCCCATATTGCCTTTCATTCCAAACTCTAAACTGTCCAGTGTTTCGGCTTTAATCTCCCCGATGGTCTGGTTGATTTGCAAGCTGTAGGTATCACTGATTTGCGGGGCGCGGCTGCCGCGTGCAAGACGGCTGTAAAGTGTGATATTAGGGCTAAGCGTGTGGATGATACTAAGCTTGGGAGACAGAGTGAAGAAATCATCTTGCCTGTCGTCACTGCGAATAAAGCGGCCAAATTTACCACTATTAATTTTATTGTCATAATCATAATGGGTGTAGTCGGCCCGTGCCCCGATGTTAAGCCGTGTTTGCGGGCCAAGGGTGATATGGGTTTGTGCATATGGCGACAGCACCAAAGCCTTGACGTCGTAGTCAAAATGTTCGCCTTGGATGAATGAAAATACAGATGGCCCCGCTTGAAATTCGTTTACAAACCCGTCTGTATATTCAATATCAAATCCCAATGTGTAGCGGTCATTGGTATAATTTGACAGCAAGCCAATGCTTTTATGGCCGCTGTTTTCCAAGGCTTTTCCGGGCACGAAATGGCGCAGAAATTCAAGCTCTGTCCAGCGCGCATAGGGGATGAGCGACAGCTTGGCTTGGCTGCTCAATTCTGTGTTCATATGCACAGCAATACGCGCAGATTTTCCGTCCCGAAAGGCTTCAGGGTTTGGATTGCTCGCAGATATTACTCTGTCTTTATAGGCGTCAACACCGCGTATAAACCCTGCCGTTTCTTGGTTTAAGTTTTGGAAGCTAGCGGCGGTTTTTACGTCCCACCGTCCTATACTCCTGTCGTGGCGAATGTGTAGTTTTTGCTGGTCAAACCCTGAATTGGCGCGAAAGCCTGGGTCGTGCGCGATATTGGCCGAAACGTGGTAATTTCCAGAAAAAACACTGCCATTAAAAGTGGTTTTGAGACGGGCATAGCCGCCCGTATTGCCAAGCATATCCAGTGTAAAATCACGGCTATCAGACGGGGCTTGGGACACAATATTGATAAGCCCGTGTACGGCGTTATTGCCGTAGAGCACACTGCCTGGGCCTTTGGTAATTTCGACGCGCGCGGCCATTTCAAACATGCTTTCAAACAAACCGTTAACATTGGCAAAACCTGCGGCCCGCAGCGCCACCCCGTCTTCCAGATAAAGAAATGAGCCTGCACCTGCCCCTCCCGTCAGCACAGGTGAGCGAATAGCCGTGAGATGTTCTTGGCCACTGCCTCTGTGAATATTAACGCCTGCGACTTCGTTGAGCAGTTCGGCAGGATGGGCGGGCGAGCTTGAGTATAATTGTGCGCTACCCAGAGCCGAGACACTGCCTGCAATGTTTTTGGCAGGTTGGGCGTTGCGCGTGGCCGTGACGATGATGTCGCCGTCCGCCGCCATTGCAACATGGCCTAACGCCGTGCACGCCGCGCAAACACTTAAGTATAAAAATGGCTTCATAATAATTCCTCAAGCGGGGTATAATCCATATCAAAGCCAAAACATTTTGGAGCAACAACGCCCAGTGCATTTTTGGTTCTGTAAAAGGCAGGACAGCCGACAGCAAAGACCGTGACTCGTTGCCCGTAACGTAGTCGCTCGGCATTAATTGGTGTGGAGGTTTCGTAGTCAACAATGATGATAAGGTCGGGCACGCTGGTGACGGTTTTCCCGTCCAAACGGGCCAGTAAATATTCATTTTTTATATCAACGCTTAAACTAGGGCCACCAGTCTCAAAACTTTCAATCCGTGCCACCCCGATATCATAACCGCCCACAATTCGCGTGGATTTATCGGTGATTTTGCCGCTAAAAATATGGTGGCATTCTCCGTAAATTGAGTTTTCAAATATGTTTTGTAATGGCTCCAATATGTCAGAGGCTGGCCCTCTATTATCGCGCAATACTTTGCCAAGGGCTATGGAAAAGCTAAGTGTCTCTGGGATGACAGATGCTTTTAACTCGCGCCCGCTCATAGGGTGTTCAGCAGCGGTTATCATGCCGCCCGCCGCCATTGCGTAATTGCGGATATGGCGTTCATACACGGTGGTGGTGCTGGTTGAGAAAATGGCCGTATTGCCTGCATAGTCGCTGGCGAGGGCGGGGGTGGGTTTTACACCTGCAATAGCGTAGCTCATCATTTGGGCTTCGGGCAGGGCGCGCCCCATGCCGTCGCCGTCAATCACAGGAATATTTTTTGCGGCAGCGGCGACCAAAGGGATGAGAGAATTGCCACCGCCAATTTCAAAAGACACAACGGCGTCTACCTTACGTCCAATGTATTTTTCATATGCATCCAGCGTGTTTACGGTTTCTTCCAAAGAGGGGAGAAGTTCCAAACTAACGGTGGGTGCGCCAACCGCGCCGATGGTGACCACCAAAGCGTCGTCGTCTATGTCTTGCGGTTTTACAACTGTCACGGGGCCGAATTTTTTCAAGGCTTGCTTGGTGATAAGCTTGGGAATATATGGGTCGCCGCCCCCGCCAGTTGCCAGAAATACGGAGCCTAAGGCAAGGTCGTCTAAATGCTGGGTGTCAATTTTTATCATGACTTCCAGATATGGTAGGCGGCGCAATATCGCCAATCACTTTTACGCGAACGCGGGTGGTGGTGTCGTCCATATAGGGCACGGCTGTTTCTTCCACGTCCACGGTGCGGATTGTTTCGCGGTCTGCGCCTGCTTTGAGGGCACGGGCAATGGCGTGCTCCGTAACATTTTTTATGGCCAATTCTCGCGGGGTTTCGCGGTAAGATATCAGCCGCTCGCTTTCCCCGCCGATTTGGGCGATGGCAGCACCTATGGCATTGGCCACGTCTGCGTGTTTGGGGCGGACAAGTTTTGCGGCGGCGCGCAATTTACCCGTCACCAATACGGCCCCGCCGCCCACCATAATAACAGGCATGGGCTTGCCGCCAGGTTTCATCATGTCGATATTTTGGTCGAGCATGGTGTGAAGTGTATCTTGGGCGGTGCGGACGGTTTTGGGGTCAAGGTGTGCAACTGCTCCCGCATTGCCAATATTTGCTTTGCCGCTGGCCACCAAAATATCCGTTGCCGTCAAAGTTTTGCCGCCAAATACCAAACCTTCCGTGACCAACTTATGACCAACAGAGCGCGGCCCAACACTGCGCCCGTCGTGCGAAACAAGACTACCGCCGCCCAGCCCGATGGCCAGAATATCTGGCATGCGAAAGTTTGTCCGCACCCCGCCGATTTTTATCACCATATTGGATTGGCGTGGAAACCCGTTTTGCAACACACCAATATCAGAGGTCGTACCGCCAGTATCAACAACAATGGCGTCTTCAATACCGGTTAATTTATAAGCCCCGCGCAATGAGTTTGTTGGCCCTGAGGCAAAGGTGAGCGCGGGAAAGGTGCGGACAAAATCGGCGCTCATCAACGTGCCGTCATTTTGACTGATATAAACGGGGCAGTGAAGTTTTCTGGTTTTGAGCGCACTGAGGAACGCGCTGACAACTTTATCTGCGAAGGGCAGTAAGGTGGCGTTTAACAGCACCGCGTTTTCACGTTCCATCAGGCCAAGCCGCCCGAAATTATGGGACAGGGTGATGCGCGCATCGGGGATTGCTTTTAGGATACGCGCCGCTACTTGTTTTTCAGGTGCGGGGTTCATGGGAGAAAACGCAGACGCGATGGCTATATTTTTGAGGCCTTTGGCTTTTAGATCAAAAATCATTGTGTCGATTTCATCGTCGATAAGTTTGGCGATTGGCCAGCCGTCATAAAGATATCCGCCGTGCAGCATATAACTATGGCCACCAAGCGCAGTGGCAATATCTTCGGGCCAATCAACCATGGGCGGTAGGCCATTGCCAGACGGCAGTCCAATGCGTACGGCGGCAACTTGTGTAAGCTCGTGCCGCTCGACAATGGCATTGGTAAATTGGGTTGTGCCGATCATGACGGCTTTGATCTGGTCTTGGGAAACACGTGCGCCTTCCAGCACCGTATCAAGAGCGCGGGTAACGCCGCTGACAACGTCTGCCGAAGTTAAGGCTTTGGTGGTTGTTATAACCTCATCACCGTGCAGGATAACCGCGTCCGTATGGGTTCCGCCAACGTCGATACCTATGCGCAATTTAAGCCTCCAGCTTCTGTGGTTTTGTGCGCCCCCGCCACGCCAGTGCAATATAAACACCAGCTGATAACAATACCGCGTCCATAGCTGCTATGCCCGTAAAGGTCGGGATGATATTTTCAGATGCGAGCACGGCCACCACTGCCCCTGCCGCCCACGCAACAAACCCTTTTATATTGATGGCTTTGTTGTTTTCCAGTGCTGCGATTGTATAGGCGTCTTTTCTTATCAGCAGATAATCGCTCATAATGACGCCCGCCACAGGAATAAATATAACCGATAGGTAGAATAAAAATGTGACGAAATTATCCAAAATATTCATCAAGGCCGCCAGCACGCCAATGCCGCCCAAAACCAAGGTAATGGTTTTGGCGTTTAATTTTGGCAGGGTGGCTTTTATGCTGAGCACGGCACTATATAGATTAAGCGAGTTCAACACCCAACTGCCCGAAATCACAATAATAAATGCGCCAAGACCTAGATTGAGACCCAGCATAATACCGAGAATATCTGTTTTTCCTGACACCATTCCTGACAAGCTTGCGGCCCCCATCACCAAAAGCTGCACGACAATATAGGCGATGAAAGCCGTGTAAATCGCTCCTGACCAATGGCGAATAAAACGGGTAATATCGGGCAGGATAATGGCCCCGATAATGATCGCCCCCACCACCACAGATATACCTTCACCGACAGATAATGTTGCCGTTTTTTCTATGGCTAAAACCTCGCCAAAAGACTGGGTTTGTAGGGCTGATTTTATGAGTAATAATGTGACAAAGGCCAGAACAGGAACCATAAGTGTCGCGAGTATATTGATAGCTTTAAAACCAATAATGGTGGTGATTGTCATGCACGCACTGGCAAAGATAGCAAAGGCGAGGGGTGGGGCGGTGGTACCAAATACATCGGCGGACAGGCGAGTGAGCGCGTCTGTAAACAAATTGATATTGACCCCAAACCAGCCCAATAAGGATACGGCAAAGGCAATATTAACAAGACCTGCGCCCATATCGCCAAAGGCGATGCGCACCAGCAAGTATGAGCTCATACGGGTGCGGGTTCCAATAGCGCCCATCACCGCGCCAATAATAAAAATAATGACGGAGCCAAACAGCAAGGCCCATATGGTTCCCATAGGATTTAAGGCTTGGGAGACTTCAAGGCCCGTAATAAATGTGGGCAGGGAAAAGGCAACCATAGCACTAACGGCTGCGACCCGTGGCCAAACTACCAATTTATCATCGGGAATAGCAATGGCCGCAAATTCGCTCATGCCTTCGCTCATGATACACCCCTTTCTTAGCCAAATATATGTCATGGGTGGCCGCATACAAGCAAAATATTTTTGTGTGGTTGTGCCGATTTTGATTGCCTGAAATGGTGTATGAGGCGGTTCATTCATTATTATGGTTGATAGTATTCTCGGTACCAATCAACAAATAACTTCATGCCCGTTTTTACGTCTGTAGACGGGATAAACCCTGTGAGGGTTTTGAGCAGGCTGGAATCAGCGAAGGTTTTGTCAACATCACCAGGTTGCATATCCATCATATTATAGGCGGCAGGCTTGCCGACATTGTTCTCTATTTCCTTGATATAATCCATAAGTTTAACCGGGGCTTCATTGCCGATATTGACAATACGGTAGGGCGCAACGGGGGAGAGCGAGTCTGTTTCCGATACAGGTTTGCCTTGTGTGGGCGGCTTATCAATAAGCAGGTGAATGGCTTTGGTGAGGTCGTCGATATAGGTGAAATCTCGCACCATATTCCCGTGGTTGTAAACATCGATAGCGGTGCCGCGAAACATATGTTCTGTAAACAGGAAAAAGGCCATATCAGGTCTTCCCCACGGCCCGTACAAACTAAAGAACCGCAGAACTGTGGTCGGGACATTATGCAAATGTGCATGAGAATGCGCCACAAGTTCGCTGGCGCGTTTGGTCGCCGCATAAATGGTGAGAGGATGAGCCGCTCGGTCAGTTTCATGAAATGGATATGTATCATTTGCCCCATATGCGGAGCTGGTAGACGCGATAATCAAATGTTTCACCCGAACCTGCTTGGCAAGCTCGGTAATGTTAAACGAGCCAACTACATTTGTATCGATATAAGCTCGCGGATGATCGAGGCTATAGCGTACGCCCGCTTGTGCCGCAAAATGCACAACAATTTCAGGTTTGAAATCATCAAATAAGGTTTTTAATTTCGCAAAATCTTCAATACTTTGCTCGCACAGATGAAAATTTTCATAAGCTTCAAGCTGGGCAGATCTATCGCGTTTGAGTTTGACGTCATAATAAGGTGAAAAATTATCAACCCCTGCAACGACGTGACCCGCCTTTAAAAGGCGCAGTGTAAAATTATGGCCGATGAAGCCTGCGGAACCTGTCACTAAAATTTTCACATTTACTCCTCAAGATGGCGGCATCTATGGCTAGTAAATGTTTTACACAATAACAAGTTATTATTAAAAGATGGGATTTATCCCACAATATTATGACGCAAATACCAGAAATTCTTAAAAGGGCGGATGTCCTTGTTGCACATACGGGGCAATCACTGTCCACCTTGTCGCGTAAATTAATGAATGACGGCAAGGGCTTAACGCACCTTAAAAACCCTCGACCATATTGTGACAACCCTTAACATGCTTGAAAAAGAAGCTGGGTTAACAACACATATAATGACACCCGAGGTTTTACCCGCAGATGCTCTTACTCATCTTCAGAGACTTGAAGCGGAAAGCATTCACATTATGCGTGAAGTTGCGGCGCAGTGTGAGAACCCCGCCATGCTCTATAGCGTCGGCAAGGACAGCTCTGTTATGTTGCATTTGGCACTAAAAGCATTTTATCCGTCGCCTCCACCTTTTCCGTTTTTGCATGTAGACACGGGTTGGAAATTCAAAGAGATGATTGCGTTTCGCGATCAGCGCGCCAAAGATTTAGGTATTAAACTTCATGTGCATATGAACCCAGACGGTATTGCTCAAGGCATTGGCCCTTTCACACATGGATCTGCAGTGCATACAGATGTGATGAAAACCCAAGGTTTGAAACAAGCTTTGGATATGTATAAATTTGACGCGGCCTTTGGCGGCGCGCGGCGCGACGAGGAAAAATCACGGGCCAAGGAGCGCGTATTTTCGTTTCGCAGCGCGCAGCACCGTTGGGACCCGAAAAACCAACGCCCAGAGCTTTGGAACATATATAACGCTCGGGTGGCCAAAGGCGAAAGCATGCGGGTTTTCCCGCTCTCCAATTGGACAGAGCTTGATATTTGGCAGTATATATATAAGGAAAATATTACCATTCCTGATTTGTATTTTGCCGCAAAACGCCCTGTTGTTGAACGTGATGGCGTTCTCATCATGGTGGATGATGAGCGCATGCCAATTGAACCTCATGAGGTTATCGAAGAGAAAATGGTGCGGTTTCGTACCCTTGGCTGCTACCCGTTAACAGGGGCCGTGGAAAGTGAAGCCTCTACCCTCCCTGAAATTATCCAAGAAATGCTTTTGACAAAAACCTCCGAGCGTCAAGGCCGCGTTATTGATAGTGACGGCGGGGCCAGCATGGAAGATAAAAAACAAGAAGGATATTTCTAATGTCCCATCAAGATGAATTGATTAGCAGTGATATCCTTGGGTATTTGCATGCACAAGAAAACAAAAGTTTCCTTCGTTTTATTACCTGCGGCAGTGTGGATGATGGCAAGTCCACCCTCATTGGGCGATTGCTCTATGATAGTAAGCTTATTTATGAAGACCAATTAGAAAGTGTTCAACAAGAGAGCATTAAATCGGGCACGCAAGGCGAAGACATTGACCTAGCCCTCTTGGTGGACGGATTGGCGGCAGAGCGGGAGCAAGGCATCACAATTGATGTGGCTTACCGATTTTTCTCGACAGACAAACGTAAATTCATTGTGGCAGATACACCGGGCCATGAACAATATACCCGTAATATGGCGACAGGTGCTTCTACGGCAGATGTAGCCATTTTGCTAATCGATGCACGGCACGGTGTGCAGGTGCAAACCAGACGCCACAGCATTATTGCTTCATTGCTCGGCATTAAACATGTGGTCGTTGCGATTAATAAAATGGATATTGTTGGTTATTCGCAAGCAAGCTTTAATGGAATTGAGGAAGATTACCGTGCATTTGCTAAAGATTTGGATTTTACCGATATTCACTGTATTCCCATGTCTGCATTAATGGGAGATAATGTCACTTTTGCATCTGAAAATATGGACTGGTACCGGGGGCCAAGCCTGTTGGCGCATTTGGAAACAGTGGATATTACACGGCGTGATAAAGATGCGAATTTTCGTCTACCTGTCCAATGGGTCAATCGTCCGAATTTAAATTTTCGTGGGTTTTCAGGAACAATAGCCTCTGGCCAAACCAAACCTGGTGACGAAATTATCGTTATCCCTTCAGGAAAACGCTCGCATGTAAAACAGATTGTAACCATGGATGGTAATCTGGACACGGCGTGCGAAGCGCAAGCCATCACCCTTACCTTGACAGATGAAATTGATATTTCGCGCGGGGACATGATTTGCAGTACGGACAGTCCTGCGGAGCAATCCGACCAGTTTTTAGCCAAAATTCTTTGGATGTCAGATAAACCTATGTTGCCAGGGCGGGGGTATTTAATCAAAACCACAAATAAAACCGTGCTGGGGATTATTACTGATCTAAAGCACAAAATTAATGTGAATAATTTCACACATGAAGCTGGTAAAACTCTTGAGCTTAATGAAGTCGGGGTTTGCAATGTGTCCCTTGGGCAACCTGTTGCTTTTGATCCGTATACCATAAACCGGGCAACGGGCAGTTTTATTATTCTCGACCGTCATAGTAATGAAACCGTAGGCATGGGTTTATTTGATTTTTCATTACGCCGCGCTTCCAATGTTGTGTGGCAAGACCTCGAAATTAGCAAAGCTGAGAGGGCCGAACAAAAGCACCAAAAACCAGCACTACTCTGGTTTACGGGTCTTTCGGGTTCAGGTAAATCCACGATTGCACACCTAGTAGAAAAGCGGCTTTTTGATATGGGGCGTCATACCTATATACTTGATGGTGATAATATACGTCACGGCTTGAATAAGGACTTAGGCTTTACCGAAGCTGACCGAGTGGAAAATATTCGAAGAGTTGGCGAAGTCGCAAAGCTCATGGCAGATGCGGGCTTAATTGTGCTCGCGTCATTCATTTCCCTTTACCGCGCAGAACGCCAGATGGCGCGCAGGTTAATGGCTGACAGTGAATTTATAGAAATTTTCGTTGATACACCGTTAGACGTCGTCGAAAAACGCGATGTTAAAGGTCTGTATGCAAAAGCACGGCGGGGTGAAATTAAAAACTTCACGGGTATTGATAGTGAATATCAGGCTCCCGAAAATTCTGAAATTACGGTTTCCACTGTAAATTTAAGTGTCGAACAAGCTGCCGACAAAATTGTAAGTTATTTAGAAGACAATGGTTTACTTGACGGAACGCTCTTGGACGGTGCTTAAAAATGTCACCAAGCTTTGCGCAGCGGATTTTGCACTTAAACCTTGAGCGGGAACGATTTCGTCCTTTTTAAGGTTTATAGCTCCATTTACGAGCGGCCTAATACGGATTTTGTCCTCCACAAGGTCTAACCAATCCCCGCTTCCATAGTATAAAATTGGGCGCTTTGCCATGATATATTCGGCGTATTTTCCAGGCAGGGCATGGCTGTTTGGCGAGGTGTAGAGCACCAACCCATCAGCCCCTGCTTGCAAAGCGCGGGCATTTGGTAAAGATACTGGCCCGTGAAGCTGTACGGGAATGGACGCGTTTTCGGCGATCTTAATTTCTTTTGCCGTCAGATCGCCTGCAATGTGTAAAATGAGTTCAGGTCTTTGGGCGTATACGGGCTGTAAAGCTTTGAGCAAGGGGACGAGATGTCGATTGCGATCAGATAACGTCATTGCCCCTGTATGCACTAAATTGAGATGTTTTGAATCGAATGTATGAGGTGTTTTTGGCGGGTCACTAAAATGGGAAATTATACATTCTGGCGTGCCTTGCCGCACATATTTTCGTGCTTCGGACATCACCGGTTCGGATACGGAGGTAATGGCGTTTGCCGTTGATAAGGTGGATTTAGCAATGCGGCGTTCAATAAAACCTCTTAGTTTTGAGCGCTCGAGTATTTCGCGGTGAGGGTTTTCTACCCAAGTATCTCGCAATTCCGCAATCCACGGAACACCCATGATTTTGGCCAAATGTGCGCCTACAATATGCACAGATTCTGGCGGGCTTGTTGTCAATATCCAATCAGGGCGAATATTTTTCACTTTGACGGCGCGCACAACGCTCCGCGCCCAACGAATATCTGGGTCGGGCCACAATAAAAGCGTACGAAAAAACTGTCTGACCTTTGCGAGAAAAGATGTCGAACTTGACGGAGGGTTGGAGGAATGCTCGGCTTTCATGGCATTGTTAATCGCAGTGCTGGGAACACAAATAGCGTGAGTATCTTCTTGTAAAAACGGCGTTACCAGTGTGACCTGATGCCCGAGCGCGCGTAAAGCATTGACCATCAAAAATGGCCGCCGTGCGCCGCCCGAAATTTCAGGGGGGTAGTGCCGTGATATAAGGAGTATATGCATATACAGTCTATGTTATTTGAATAACGGGAAAATTGCAAAAATAATGCGTGTAATATCTGTAATGTTTTGCATTTCTAGACTCAAGTGATTATAGGTGCTTTGACCGTATAAAGGAGAAATTTGTAGTGCAATCTAAAACTGATTTTTTTTTGCCATGAAAGTGCTTACATTGATGACAATGTATCCATTGGCGCGGGGACAAAAATTTGGCATTTTTGCCATATATTGCCCGGGACAATTATTGGTGAAAAAAGCTCACTTGGCCAAAATGTGATGGCTGGCCCTGATGTTGTCATTGGGAATGGGTGTAAGATACAAAACAATGTGGCCTTGTACAAAGGGGTTATTTTAGAGGACGGACAATAAATACGGCGCGGCGTAACATTCCAGTCCCCAAAGCTTTGCATAGCATTGGTTTACCGTTGCCCGGGAGACACCGTATATCTTGCCAACCTTGGGAATAGACAAATCACCACGTAAGACGCGTTCTATCAATTCTTTACGCTGTAAGTCCGATAGGGCAGGGCGGCGCACGCCAATACGTCCCTGTGCACGTGCATAAGCTAAGCCCTCTTTGGGTTCTCTGAGCTATAATATCGCGCTCAAACTCCGCAAATACGGCGACAATGCCCATTTGCATCCGTCCTGCGGGGGAAGAAAGGTCAAAACCTTCGCCCAAGCTCTTAAAGCCGGCACCAACACTTGCTTCAACTCGGCTATTATCGATATCAAGCCGGAAAGAGACCTAGCTAACCGGTCTAGTTTTGTGACCACCAATATATCATCTTCTCTTAGCTGCTCTAACAATTTAGCCAATTCCGGTCTTTTCCGGGACTTACCAGAAACTTTCTCGAAATAAATACGGGTACAGCCTGCCTACTCTAAGGCCTCGATCTGGACTTCATAGCTTTGGTCTTGTGTAGACACACGTGCATACCCAATAATCATATCAACCTTTTATATGCTCATTAATCCACTTCGCTAGAAACTTCTCTGATAAATCATCAGAAGCTAACTTTATAAAAGTGTCATACTTTTCAGCTTGGCTGGCCGTTATCTGAATACCACTTAACCGTAAAAATAACTGGCAGGCGATAAAGGCCGTTCTTTTATTCCCATCAACAAATGGATGGTTCAGGGCAATACCATACGCATAGCTGGCCGCCAGATCCGCAAGGGCAGGCTTGGGATCTGAGTAGTGGTAAAGGTTTTTAGGTTTACCTAGCGCAGATTCTAACAAACCAGCATCCCTTATGCCTTCCCCGCCGCCGTGCTCCGCTAATTGCCGCCGGTGAACAGCAATAACAACATCATACCGCACCCAAATTGGTTCAGCCATTACTCAGCCAGCTTTTTAAGCACATCACGGTCTTCGCGCATGATTAATTCAGCCGTTTCTATCTGCGTGGAAAAATCAGGGTCATAAGCGGTCAATTCTATGCCGATGGGGGTTTCAACAGCGTAAAGTATATCCCCTTTTTCCACACGTAATTTAGCTAACACCGTTTTTGGTAAAACAATGCCAGTGGAATTCCCAACAGTCGTTACTTTTAATGCCGTCATAATATTGCTCCTTACATGCATTATAACATAAGTTATAACTTTAAGCAAGCGGTATCACAAACGTATCAAATGCCAAATGGTTTTGAGCCTATATTTTGAGGCTATAAAACACGTGCAAACACGTGCAAACACGTGGGCAGGGTAGGGGCTCATATACGTTCGTATGCGAGGCGCTGCAAAGCGTATGTAGATGTGGTTCGGAAATCTCTTAGCGTGAGTTTTCGTACCAATGGCCTCCGACCCCGCTAACAACACCGCATGGCCGAATGATGGCAACTTTGTTGGCAGGGATTGCCCAGTTTGAACGTGATTTTTTAAGTGAACACGTAAAATCTAGCTTAGCGGCAGCGAAAGTACGTGGTAAAAAACTGGGTCGGCAAAAGGGGCAAAGGCCTAAATCGGACAAATTAGCTCCGAAAGCATTGGAATTGGTCGATGAAGGACGGAGCTATCGTTGGATAGCCCGTGACCTTGGAATCAGCAAAAATACAGTAGGTGACATTGTAAAAAGGCACAAACAATCAAAGAAAATACCTCTTGTACAAAACCCTTAGGGTGTTATTTCTCCCCAGCATTAAGCGACCCCTACTTTGGGCATATTATTCTTAGGGCTGGGTAAAATCTTTCAAAAACAATTAGTCAGGCCACAGGCGTTATCATATTTTCATATTTTATTGTCATAAAGTACTTCACAATTCTAATACATTGCTCTAGCTATAATTAGTCTAGAAGCTAATAAAAGGTAATTCCGTGGATATTTCTGGTAAAAAGGTCGTCTTAGTAGGCGGCGCAGGGCTCATAGGGTCGCATACAGTCGACCATCTTATGAACACAGATGTCAAGGAGGTTGTTATTTACGATAATTTTCAACGTGGGAGCCGCGAGAACTTATCGGATTCCTTATGCGATCCGCGTGTAAAGGTTTTTGATATTGGCGGAGAATTGTTACAGACTGATGTGTTGGCAAAAGCGTTTGAAGGGGCAGATGGTGTCTTTCACTTTGCAGCGTTGTGGTTGTTGCAATGTCATGAATACCCGCGATCTGCTTTCGAAGTAAATGTTGGCGGCACATTTAATGTTCTTGAAGCCTGTGTTGCCCAAGGCGTAAAGAGGCTAGTCTATTCCTCTTCTGCCTCTGTTTATGGAAATGCCATTGAAGAGCCGATGACAGAAACGCATCCATTCCTGAATAAGAATTTTTACGGCGCCACCAAAATCGCTGGTGAAGCTATGGCGACGGCCTTCCATCACCGTTATGGCTTACCTGTTGTTGGGCTACGTTATATGAATGTATATGGGCCAAGACAAGATTATCACGGGGCTTATATCGCCGTCATTATGAAGATGTTGGACGCAATTGACAACGGTGAGGGCCCAACAATTATGGGCGACGGTTCAGAAGCGTTTGATTTTGTATATGTTGGTGATTGCGGCCTGTGTAATGTTCGCGCGATGCAAGCTGATACGGCAGGCGAATACTACAATGTAGGCACAGGAATTCGGACCTCACTTCAAGAAGTGGCTCAAAAACTTCTCAAACTTACCAGCTCGCCTCAAAAAATAAATTATGTCCCACGTAGTCAAGCAACATTGGTGACGAGCCGTATTGGCTGTCCGAAAAAAGCGTCAGAGCAAATTAATTTCACAGCCAGAGTTGGGCTTGATGAAGGCTTGGGTAAATTGATCGAATGGCGGGCTAACCATAAAGCAGAGGTCGAAACGCGTCGCGCAGCGATGCGGATGCCAACTGACACGTAATTTTACCGCCAAGTAAATGAAGACAAGGTGAATTTTAATTAGGTAACAATGTGAAAATTTTTTTGACGGGCGGTGGTGGTTTTTTAGGTGGTTACCTCATCCAGCAACTTATAGAGGATGGGAACGAGGTTTTTGCCTTATCACGCTCTGTCCGTTCATCAAATCACCCCAACCTTAAATGGATCGATATGGACTTGGCCGAAGGGCTTGTTTCTGAGCAATTGCCAAAATCCGTGGATGGAATTATACACTTGGCCCAATCACCAGAATACCGGAATGGTTCGGACGGGGAAGCACACGTCCTACAGGTAAATGTTGTGGCTTATGCCCAATTACTGAAATATGCAGAGACTGCGGGTGCTAGTCGTTTTGTCACGGCCAGTACTGGGTCTGTCTATGAACCTTTTAAAGGGCCCATGTTAGAGAATAGTCTGCCCACCCCAACAGGGTTTTACGGCTCAAGCAAACTAGCGGCAGAAAGTTTAGCCGGAGCATATACCGGACGTATGAGTATTTGCAATCTGCGCGTTTTCTTCCTCTTCGGGCCAAATCAAAAAAATAGTCTTATTGCACGTTTAATTGAAACAATCCGGAATTCTGAACCTGTTACATTGCCTGTCAAGGGGGACGGGTTAGTATTTGTTCCAACATTGGCAGAAAACACAGCCCATGTTTTTAAAGTAGCTTTTGAAAAAGGCTGGAAGGGTACTTACAATGTGTCCTCCCCTCATGCCATTAGCGTTAAGGATCTCGCCTTGAAAATTGGTCAGGCCATGAATAAAGAGGTAGTTTTTAAAAGAAGTGAGCAAAAGTCCCCGAGCCAAATTGTACCGCCGTTAGGGAAATTAGCAGGTATCTATAATTTAGATCAGTTTCATACGGTTGAGGAATCCTTGCAAGGATTTAGTTTTCATGAGTAAATTTCCAGTTTAATATAAGGGGCTGTCCCAGATAACGCATAGTTATGTATTATAGAGGACTGAACCGCCCCAAGTTTGCCAGAGGCTGTTTAGTTTAAGTTATGCAGCCTTTGGGACTTTGTCCAGTGCTACGTAATAATTTTCCTCTGCTTCGGCGGGCGGTATGTTGCCGATTGGCTCCAATATCCGACGGTGATTAAACTAGTCCACCCATTTAAGTGTTGCAAACTCGACCGCTTCAAACGACTTCCACGGGCCGCATCGGTGAATGACTTCGGCCTTGTACAGGCCGTTGATGGTCTCGGCCAAGGCATTGTCGTAACTATCACCAAGACTGCCAACTGATGGCTCAATGCCAGCTTCGGCCAGACGTTCTGTGTATTTAATCGACACATATTGACTGCCCCGGTCACTGTGATGGATAAGACCAGATTTGCGAACGGGTTACCGCTCATGCAAAGCTTGCTCTAACGCATCCAGAACGAACTTCGTATGCGGCGTTCGGCTCACCCGCCAGCCAACGATCCGGCGGGCATAGACATCGATAATAAATGCCACATAAACAAAGCCTGCCCATGTGGAGACATAGGTAAAATCAGATACCCATTATATGTTAGGTGCTGATGCTTTAAACTGGCGATTGACCATATTTCGTAGGCACACATCTGCCTTGTTACTGAAAGTGGTTGTTGGCTTTTGCCCCGTATAACCCCGCGTATACCCAGTTCACGCATTAGTCTTGCGACAGTATATCGTGCCACAACATAGCCCTCTCGCTGCATTTGTCGCCAGACTTTACGCACACCGTAGACTTTGTAATTCTCTTTAAACACGCGCTTGATCTCTGGCTTTAAAACCGCATCAACTTTGCCCGTGCGGACAGCTTACTCGGGTCACGCTGCTCTGCGACACGGACATAATAAGTTGACGGGGCAATCGGCAAAATTTTGCAAATCGGCTCGACCCCATGCACCTTACGATGCTCATCAATAAATTGTGTCATCGTTTGAACGGGCGGTCGAGCTCCGCCTGAGCAAAATACGCCGACGCCTTGCGCAGTATCTCATTGGCCTGTCGAAGCTCGCGGTTCTCACGTTCCAGTGCCTTCATCTTGTCAGCGACATCGGTCGGCACACCCGCCCGCGAGCCGCTATCGACTTCCGTACGCTTGATCCAACTGCTTAATGTTTGCGGTACACATCCAATCTTCGCCGATATAGATGTGATAGCCGCCCAGCGGGACGAATAATCGCTCTCGTTCTCTAGCGCCATCCGTACGGCTCGCGCGCGCACTTCAAGTGTAAATCTGTTTCTCGTATTGCTCATAATGGCTCCTTCTACTATAGATTAGGAGCCTCCAGCAAACCCGGGACGGTTCAGACAGTATGAGGAAGATCAGATTAAGTCAGTATAAGCAGAGGCGTTTGGTCGAGCATTTTGTTGCTGGGTTCTCTAGAAAAAAACAATTCCTGAAATTTATTCCAAAACAAGCCCCTTCTTTTACCATTTTCATGCGACATAATACAGGTCATGTTGCCACTAGGCCTAAATAGCCAATAACTATTTGCCGACGCCTTCGCTCTGTCTGAATACTGTAAACTGGGGCAACGGCTTTCGAAGGCTTTAAAGTGAGCTGATCGCCAACATAGTAAACTATTTTATCGTCTATCTCGCTGTAAGGATAAAAGCGACCAAAGGCCCGATAGGATAGTAATTTGATGGCTATATCGAGCTGAGAAGGCTTTTGTTGCTCTGCAATAAATATGAAATCATCGTAATCAAGCGTCCAAGTTTCAATTGCACCATCTATAAATTGCATATTTATCTCCTGTACATTGTAATTTTGCACGGGAAATTGAATTGCGCTAGGACTATATTAAGTGAGAGGGCCGGGTTCGGACTTAAAGTTCCGCCTCTGTTCCAAAAGTTGATAGTTTTTGGGCGGAGTTGCTGCCACTAGGCCATGTTGCCTGAAAGATAATTCTCTCCAAGAACCTCGCGCTGTCACACCGAGGGAAACATCCCATAATTGTTCCATTTTGCGAACGTCGGTAACATGTGTGAACACTAGGCCTAATAATATCAGGCCATTTTTAATCGACAATACCAAACTTGCCTATGCTTTATCTACAGTTAACTGCCTTCATATTAAATGCAACATATTTAAGCCTAAATTTAAGCGAAAGCTCGCTCACTTCTGTCGTTTTATATCAAGCCGAGTAAGTGTGCCGCAATTTGCAAATACGGCTATAGGCGTCTCCTACTTTAAACCTTAGCTACTTTCTGGCGTAATTCTTCGCTGATATTTTTTGTGCAATTACGTGTGTCAACCGTAAGAGGTAAGTTTTCAACGAGAGCAGCATAATCGACATCGGAATGATCTGTAGCTATAATCGCTACATTATATTTCTTGAGATTTTCAACGCCCCATATAATAGATGTCTTACCCTCAAATTCAGGGTAATCGTGCGTGTAAGGAACGTCCGGTATCATAGGGTCATAGAAGTCTACAGTTGCTCCATGCTTTTCAAGAAGTTGCAAGAGTTCCATTGATGGGCTTTCGCGTAAGTCATCAATATCCTTCTTATAAGCAAGCCCGCACAATAAAACTCGGCAATCCGATAAGGCTTTCTTTTGTCGAAGATTTAATTCTTCCATCAAGCGGCCTATTACGTATTCTGGCATTGCAATGTTAATCTCTCCCGCCAGTTCAATAAACCGCGTAGAAATTCCATGCTCGCGGGCTTTCCAAGTCAAATAATACGGGTCAATGCGGATACAATGTCCTCCAACACCTGGACCTGGGTAGAATGGCATGTATCCAAAAGGTTTTGTTTTGGCGGCATCAATAACCTCCCAAACATCAATATCCATCTTATCAAAAATTAACTTAAGTTCATTTACTAAAGCAATATTAACCCAGCGGAAGATATTCTCAGTCAATTTAGCGGCTTCTACCGTTTTTGTGTTTGGAATCATAACAGTTTTAACAATTTTATCATAAAGTGCCTTAGACATCGCTATCTCATCTTCGCTATCTGCACCGACGAGCTTCGGGATTGTGCTAGTTTCAAAGTCTATGTTCCCAGGATCTTCGCGTTCTGGCGAATAGGCGAGCGCAAAGTCTACACCTACCTTAAGTCCTGATTCTTCCAAAATTGGACGAAGGACCTCTTGAGTCGTGCCCGGATAAGTGGTTGATTCAAGTACAATCAACTGCCCCGGGCGCAACTGCTCTCTAAGTATATGGCAGGTGGATTCAACATATGATAAATCGGGATGATGGTATTGATCGAGCGGGGTAGGAACACAAATTAAGAGTGCATCAGCTTCGTATAAAGCTGCTGAATCAGTGGTAGCTTGAAAATGGCCACTTTCAAGCATCTTCTTCACCCGATCATCATCAATATGGCGCATCCCGGATTTGCCAGAATTGAGTTGATCCACACGCTTTTGACTAATGTCATATCCGATGACTTTCATACCAACACGGGTAAATGCTTCGGCCAAAGGAAGACCAACATAACCTAGGCCAAGGATAGCAGTTACTAACTCCCCATTTTCCAATTTAGAAGTAAAACTTTTCAACATGTTTAATGCACCTTTTCTATTTAATGACGGAGCGTATCTCTTGAACTTAATAAGTTCAAGAAAATCTTTAGTTTTCACCAACTTTTAAAATTCGAGATCGGGAACAGTGATGTGCCCCTAGATTTGTAGACACCTTGTTTGTTATAATTAGAAGCAAGGAGATATGCAGATGGGTAAAGGAATACGGTATACGAATGAGTTCAAACGGGATGCTGTGGCGCAGGTTAAAGAGCGCGGATATTCGGTCAAAGATGTGTCAGAGCGACTGGGGATTTGCACTAAGTCTATGTATGACTGGATTGGCAAGTTTCATGAGCCAGAGCGACCACCCGCCGCTATGAACGAGCATGCGCAAGAGAACCGCCGCCTTAGAGCAGAACTTCGCCGTGTTACCGAGGAACGTGATATATTAAAAAAGGCCACGGTGTACTTCGCGAAGCAGGCCAAGTAAAGTACGCCTTTATCAAAGCGCACCGTGTGGAGTTTTCCGTGCGCGCTATGTGCCGCGTTTTGCGGGTGTATCCGAGCGGGTTTATACGTGGCTTAAGTCTGGCCTCAGCATAATGGCCAAGCGGCAGCGCCGTCTTACGGGCCTCATTAAGCAATCATGGCTGGAGAACGGCTGCGTTTATGGCTATCGCAAGATCCATCATGATCTGCTCGATATGGGCGAGACTTGCGCGCCTAATACTGTCGCTAAGCTTATGCAAAAGTGCGGCCTTCGGGCGCAAGTTGGCTATAAACGCCGCCCTGGCAAGCATGGCATCAAGCCGTCTGTTGTGGCGGCTAATCAGTTGAAGCAGAACTTTGATGTGGCTGTTCCAGATAGTGTTTGGGTGACTGACATAACTTACATCAATACCCATGAGGGTTGGCTGTATCTGGCCGTCGTGATCGACTTATACTCACGCCGTGTTGTTGGTTGGTCAATGAACGGGAGAATGCAAACGAGCCTTGCTCTGAACGCATTATTGATGGCCGTTTGGCGGCGTAAACCAAAGACCAAAGTGATAGTCCATTCCGACCAAGGCAGCTAGTTTACGAGCCAAGAGTGGCAATCGTTCCTAGCAGCGCACAATCTGGAAGCTAGTATGAGCCGGCGCGGAAATTGTTATGATAATGCGGTTGCTGAAAGCTTCTTCCATCTGCTCAAAACCGAGCGGATTAGGCGCAAGACCTACAAAACACGGGCATTAGCACGCCAAGACGTGTTCGATTATATCGAAATGTTTTACAATGTACGACGGAAACATGGTAAGTGCGGGATGTTGTCACCCGCTCAGTTTGAGATGGCAACAAAATGAAGTAACAAGGTGTCTACAAATCTAGGGGCACATCAAAGTACATGATTGAAATAAATTACACGAGTTTATTGACGTTTTGAGTTTAGAGTTTCATAATACCCAAATTACTGGAATCCTCCGGTTATTGTTTTGCTGCCATTGAATTTTCAGTTAAAAATCCGTCAGTAAGTGTTCCCAGTGTTAAAGGATAATCTACGTGTGCGGTTTAGTTGGATATATTAATTTAAAAGCCCGTCCGGCAGATGAAAGGATCGCCCGTGAAATGGGTGCATTAATTGCTCATAGGGGCCCAGATGGTGATGAGTATTGGACCGAAAACAATGTAAGCTTCGGGTTTCGCCGCCTTGCTATTATCGATCTTTCTGAAACGTCTAACCAACCTATGTCCAGCTCAAATGGGCGCTATGTCATGGTCTATAATGGCGAGATATATAATTATCTGGACCTTCGCAAAGATTTAGAAAGGAAGGGTGTTAAATTTGTTACCCAAGGAGATAGTGAAGTTTTATTGGCAGCATTTGAGTTTTATGGCACAGATGCATTCATTAAACTCAATGGCATGTTTGCCTGCGCAATCATGGATCGCAAAACGGGAATCATAACACTCGCACGTGATCGGTTTGGAGTGAAACCTCTTTATTACATAGCGCAAAATGGCGTATTTGCCTTTGCTTCTGAGGCCAAGGCTTTCCAAGGGCACGACGATATAAGTTTAAGCCTTAACCCACACGGACTTGCAGAATATCTGACATTTATGAATTTCATTTCCGATGAAACTTTGTTTAAAAATGTCCACCTTTTCCCAGCCGGATCTTATGCTCAAATCGATAGTAAAAACCCTCCGGCGCAAGGGGAGAAACTGACCCCGGTACAGTATTGGGATTATGAGTTTACAGGAAACCGGCTGGATTTTGATAAAGACGCTATAGCCGATGAAATCCATGCAAAATTCACTCAGGCGGTGCGAAGACAGCTTGTCAGTGATGTTGGCTACTCCTCTTTTCTTTCCGGTGGCGTCGATTCTGGATCTATTACGGCAGTAGCGACAAAAGAGCCGGGCAAACTTCGCACATTTACAGCCTTTTTTGATTATGAAGGTGCCAGTGCCGCAGAAATGAAATTTGATGAACGGGCGGCGGCGCAATTAATGGCTCGAGCTTTTGGAACAGAGCATCATGAAATCCTTATTGGCTCGAAATATTTCCAAAGTTCTGTGGAAACCCTTTGTTACTATTTGGATGAACCGCGGGTTGGGCAATCATACCCTAACTATTTAGCTTCAGGTCTTGTGAAAAAATTTGAAACCGTGACTCTTTCTGGGGCTGGAGGAGATGAATTATTTGGTGGTTACCCTTGGCGTTATTATCAGGGCTTACCAGCAGATAATTTCGCGGATTATGTGGACGGTTATTATGCCTATTGGCGACGGTTAGCAGCAACAGACGCGGAATTAGCGCGCCTTACGGCACCTATTGCGCAGGACATAAAAGGATTTGATGGACGCGCAATATTTGAAGACATTTACCCCAAAGATGCGCGAACCGCAAAAACACCTGAAGAGTTTCTAAACTGGAGCCTATATTTTGAAGCCAAGACATTTTTAAACGGGCTTTTGATTGTTGAGGACAAAGTAAGCATGGCACATAGCTTAGAAACCCGGGTGCCATTTTTAGATAATGACCTCGTGGATTTGGCATGCCAGATTCCAATACAGGCCAAACTTACAGGTATTCCTGAAGAGGTTGAACGTCAAAGAATGCGTAAGGCGGGCATAAGTGTGAAAGAGCACGGCCGCAGGACGGACGGTAAAGCTATTCTACGTCATATGATGAGCCGCCTCGTTCCTGAAGAAATATATAAACGCGACAAACAGGGGTTTTCGGCGCCTGATGGCGGATGGTTTAAAAACCAATGCTACGATTACATCCATAGTCGCTTAGTTGATAAAAACCGGCGGATTCACGACGTCATTGACCCTGCAGAAATAAAATCCGTTATCGAGGGGCATAGGGCGGGCACTCGCCATGATGGTCGCCATAAAATTTGGGCGTTTCTGCATTTGGCAGAAACTATGGATAACTTTAAACTGTAACCACAAAAGCTCGACAAAGAACGCTGACTGAACTTTTATATTTGGCGGTCTTGCCATTTACCAGCTCTTTTTCCGACTTAAACCGCCATGTTGGTTTGAGGCCTATATATTTGAGGCCTATATAAATGTCGACTAATAAATGTCTTTGGCAATTTCCCCGACCTTTTCTGCCAACGCCATAGACGAAGTAAGACCTGGGCTTTCAATGCCAAAAAGATTTATGAGGGGGCTGCCCCCATGCAGGCGCGGCCCTTGTATGATGAAATCACCTGCAGGTTCATTAGGAGCCACAATTTTTGGACGTATGCCAGAGTAGCTAGGAACTAGCTGCCCGTCTTTTAGGTCCGGCCAATATTTGCGGATACGGGAATAAAAAAGGTCTCCACGCTTAGAATCTATATTATAATCAATATCATCAATCCATTCCACATCAGGCCCGAAACGACATTGTCCATCTAGATCTAAGGTCGCATGTATGCCCAAGCCTCCGGGTTCAGGTGCGGGATACACCAGATGTGTAAACGGCGAGGGAGACGATAGTGCAAAATACACGCCCCGCGCCAAATATTGCGGGGGAATATATTTGCTATCAAACCCATCTAAGAGATGCGTTATATTTTGAGCATTCAGTCCGGCGCAATTTACAACCAAATTAGCCTTTACCGTGAAGTCAGCGCCACCCTTTGTATGGAGTATAATCCCATCCTTTAAAATTTTCCCGCCTAAAACCACTGTATTAAATGCGACCATACCGCCACAATCTTCCAATTCGCCTTGCATGGCAAGCATAACATGATGGCTATTTACTATGCCTGTTGCAGGTGACCAAAGGGCACCTACACAAGATAGGTTTGGCTCTAAAGAAAAAACCTGTGCTCGAGTTAAAATTTCAAGCCCTGTCACGCCGTTCTCCCGCCCCCTTATCAATAGCCGTTCTATTTCAGAATGCTCAGCGGTTGTCGTCGCTACAATGAGCTTTCCTATTTTTTTGTGGCTTATATTACGTGCCTCACAATATTCATAAAGCATATCCCGCCCTTGAACACAGGCTAAGGCCTTCAAAGAGCCAGTGGGGTAGTAAACTCCCGAATGGATCACTTCACTATTACGGGAACTCGTTTCCATACCGATCGCGTAATTGGCTTCGATGACAATAACATTTCGACCTGCTAAAGCGAGTGCTCGCGCACAGGCTAACCCGACGATTCCTGCACCAATTACAACGCAATCTGTTGTCTCAATATTATTCAATTTGTGATCCAATCTTTATATACATGACGGGCAATCTTTTGCGGGTCGTGGAAGTCTTTAACAAAAGCCTGGCCTGCGAGGCCATAGCTTTCCAAAAGTGTTCGATCTGCGCAAAAAGCCGATAGCGTTTGTGCTATGTTGATATGATCCGTTTCCACGAAACCCGTATTCCCGGCGGGTAAGAAAGATTTTCGGTGTGTGGGGTTCAGATAACACAATACAGGTTTACCAAGAGCCAAGGCTTCAACGGCCTGTGCGCCATACCAGCCCAAGCAAACTTGATCAATCAAGACGTCCGCCCAGAGCAGAGCTTCCATAGCTACTTTATGCGGTTGCTTAACAATAATACGGGTTTGAATGTCATATGATTTGGCCAAGGAATCGAGTTGGTGCTCTATTAATCCTGTGCCCTTCAATACGCGATTAGTGGCAAGGTGGGCAATTTTCAAAGGGCCCGTGCGCCTAGGTGTTTTTGGTAGAGGGACGGGACATGCGGCGAACGGGTAAGGTAAAAAGTTAGCCCGCTCAGAGAGGCCGTCTAACAAGTCAGGATTTAGAGCAAAAATTCTATCAATATACCGGTCTATTTTTTTGGCGATCCCTCGTTTGCGTACCACCTCATTTGATGGAATTATCCCACCGGCCGTATTATTCAGTAATTTATGACCTAGGCTAAGTTCACAGTCTCGACTTTCCTGCATAACTGGCGTGTAACGCATACGTATATCAGAGCCTTGAAATGTCATAACTTTCGGAGTTTTCTTAGGGTAAAAAGGAAGTTCTAATAAAAAATGCTTTTGCCATGGCGGGTTGAATAAGGATGAACCAAAATTAAAGTGAATAATGTCCGCGGTTTTACGTGCCGCACGGAAAGATTTGAAGCGTTCCCTCCATGCTTGAGCATTTTTCACATTGAAAGAGGAAAGTAAAATATCAGGGGGGGCACCATAAATGTTAGCCTCACCGATGATCGTAGAGTTAAACCCCAAACCTCGCTCTCCGTGAGCTAAGGAGGTGGCAAACCCGCCATGAATATTAGGAATGTGGAAAATTGTTTTATGCACAATGCCACTGTAAGCGACTCGTCTGGCCAATGCAATTGAGTACACAAGGATTATTAGCTATTGAAGCCTAAATACACCGACATCTGGATGTGTTAAAACTGTACCTAGCCATCATGGGGTCGCTTAATGCTGAGGGCGAAATAACACCCTAAGCAGAAACCACTCTTTCACCTGAAGCTACGGTCTCTCCAGATGCAAACAATGCAATCAGAGTTTCAGTGCCAACTGACGTGAGGGGTTCGGAGTCCGTCGGTACGGTTGAGCGCGCTAAGCTCCAAGTGTCTGATATATCACAACATTATAAACGCTAAAATTAAGCTCTAAATCACGTATTTTATATCGGTTTTTGATGCTTAGTAGACATATTCGTCCCCCAATCAATTTAAGAGACCGTTTTCAATCCTTAGCGTAAATTTTCTGTCGAATGGACAAACCCCTACAAACAAAAAATATGGCAACATAATGAAACACAAAGCGCACCTTAACTAAGCTGCCAAACTGTTCAATCAATCAGGACCACCTCAAACCGCCTCAAACATTTAGAGCTATGCTTCTTGTTGATTATACTCTTGTAATTAGCTCCTACCTAGTTTATTTGCACCTAAACACGATGGAGCTAGCTATGTTGCGAAAACACCTGGAAAAAACTATAAGAAACTGCCTGCAAGATGTAGCAGAAATGAACAATCAAACGCTCATCGACCCTGTTGTTGATGAGACTGTTTTACTCAAATCAGGGTTAGATTCTTTGTCTTTTGCGGGCTTGGTTGCTATGCTCGAATTCACTTTGGAATTCGACCCGTTTTCAGATGCAAAGACAGCTTATTACCCAACGACATTTCTAGAATTTGTTGACTTTTATTATGCTAACCAACCCACATAGTACATTTGCTAGTCTCGTCAGTGATTCGGATAATCCAACAGCTGAAATTGTATCCGAAAAACTTAGGAAACCCTACGGCAGCCTGTGTCGTGGCGAGCGGAGCCTAGAGTGTCTGCCGTCAAAAATTGCCATCTGTTTTTCTAGCAACGTGGATTTTGCGCAAGCGCTTTGTTATGCGGACGGGCAAGTAGAGACTCTTCTTATACTCTCTCCTTCCATGAACATATCAACCATTGAGAACCTTCTGAAATCAAGTCAGACAGATGTTTTATTTACGGATAGAGACGATTTAAATCACCTTTGGAATGCGCAGCCTTTGAGTGAATTACATTCTAAGGTTAAAGTATCATACAATACGCGTTGGCTTCTAGCTACGTCTGGCACCACAAGTGAGCCTAAGCTTGTCTCTCATAGCCTTGCTTCTTTGACCCGTACGGTTACTGTAAATACTTATGGTCGCAACTTTGTCTGGGGGCAATTGTATGACAGTGCCCGTTTTGCTGGTATGCAGGTCTTGTTGCAGGCAATTTCGGGGGGAAGTAAATTTGTGACTCCTCAGACTGGTCTGGCTTTGTGCAAAAAAATAGAGCTTTTTGCTAATGAAGGCGTAACCGCCTTGTCAGCCACACCGACACTCTGGCGGAAGATATTGATGGTCGAAGGCTCTAAGAATTTAAATTTAAGGTCAATTACTTTAGGTGGAGAAATTGCCGATCAGACTATATTGGACGCTTTATCCACGCATTTCCCGGATGCCAAAATTCGCCATATTTATGCGTCTACAGAAGCTGGGGCTGGATTTTCCGTGTCAGATGGCAAAGCTGGTTTTCCAGTGTCATATTTGACTAATCCATCTAATGGTATCAACATCAGGGTCGATGATAACATTCTTTATATTCAAAACACTTTAGTAAAATCAAACTACATAGGTGGAAATAAGTCTTTTGTAACTGAAGATGGTTTTGTTAACACGGGCGATCAAGTCGAAATAATCAATGACAGGATATTGTTCAAGGGTCGTGTCTCGGGGATCATCAATGTGGGCGGTGATAAAGTGCACCCTGAATCAGTCGAGAGCCGCCTAAATACCGTTACAGGTGTGAAGTTATGCCGCATATTTGGCAAAAAAAGCCCATTAGTGGGGCAATTGGTCGTCTGTGAAGTTGTCACCCAAGATGGAGCTGACCCTTGCAAAGTTGAAAAAGCACTCCGTGTCTATTCTATGGAAAAATTAGCGACATACGAGCGTCCTATTATGTACAAATTTATTAAAGAAATCCCTATTTCAAAAAGCGGTAAGGTTCAGAGATGACAAAAAAAACCGTTATTGTAACTGGTGCAGGACGTGGACTAGGCTTAGCTATTACAAAAGCTTTGTTGGCTGATGGCTATAATGTTGTTGCAATTAGCCGAACCCAAACGGCGGAAATTCTAAATTTAGTTGAGGCTCACGATGCATGTAGTTTTGTGCGATATGATTTGCTCAACACTGATGGTATAGCGAATCTCTCAAAATCAATCATTCAAGAAAGCGCCGAAAACAATCACCCAACTATTTATGGTCTTGTAAATAATGCGGCGGTTGGAGTGGATGGTGTTTTAGGCACCCTCCACATAACCGATATCGAAAAGGCAATTGCAATTAATGTTTTGGCGCCTATTTTGCTCACCAAGTATTTCTCTCGGGCTATGATGATGACAGCTACAAAAGGACGCATTGTCAATATAGGCTCAATTATCGGCTCAACCGGGTATTCTGGGTTATCTGTATATGCAGCAACCAAGGCTGCCATGGACGGGTTTAGCAGATCCTTGTCTCGCGAAGTTGGCAAGCGGGGCATCACCGTCAATACGATTGCGCCAGGGTATATGGAGACCGAGATGACGGTGGGTTTAAAAGATAAATTGGAAACTATTAGGCGACGCAGTGCCTTAAAGCAGTTTGCAAGGCCAGACGATGTCGCAGGGATGGTCGCTTATATTATGGGGCCAATGGGAGAGCGGATCACGGGAACAGTGCTTACTGTTGACGGCGGATCAACAGCTTAGATAGGGTTGTTTTTATGAATATCAAACATAACACTCGAGACTTCTTTAAAGGTCTACGCCAAGTCACAGTCTGGGCGTATATGGCTATATTTGACACCAAGGCGCGTTATAAACGCACATTATTGGGGCCATTATGGACAACAATCAATGGTATCGTTTTCATTGGTCTTTACAGCTTTGTGTTTCCACGTCTTTTCAAGTCTTCCATTGATGATGTCCTAGCTTTTATCGCCGCAGGTTATTTTGTCTGGAGTATGATTTCCATTACAATAACCGAGATCTCAACTGTACTATGGGCGTATGGTGATGTTATCAAACTGACTAACACGTCGCCAAACACATTATTTATGCGGGTTTTGCTCCGCAATATGATTGTATTCATGCACCATTTAATGTCTTACTATTGTGTCGTATATTTTTACAATATTTATCCGACCCATGTTTTTCTTGTTTTACTGATGATGATACCTGTGGGGTGCTTTGTACTGGGTATAGGACAAGTATTTGCGTTTATTAACCTTCGTTTTAGAGATGTTGAGCAATTGCTGGCCTCCCTAATTTTAGCTTTATTCTTTTTTACCCCTATTTTGTGGCCACCAGCAATGATTGATCCGGATATGGCAACTAACCTACCTTGGTATATTTTGTATAATCCCTTCTACTATATGATTGAGATTATCCGAGAGCCAATGCTGGGGAAAATGCCAGATATTAAATATGTGGTGATCGCTTGCGCTATATCTTGTGTATCTTTGCTACTAGGGTTTATTTCTTATATTTTACATCGCGACAAAGTAGCCGTGTTAGCATAGGAACTAGAAATGGCTCACTTAATTGGCAAAAACATCATCTTAGATTTTCCATCCGTTCCTAGCGATCGTAGCTTGCGTAAAGAATTGTTCAAAGCTGGAGTTAGGACTTTATCAAAAAGCCTTGGTGGAGATCGTATAAATGCGGATGAGAAACGACATTTTAGAGCTTTAAATAATTTGAATTTCACCATCAAAGATGGAGATAGAATAGGTCTCATTGGCCATAATGGGGCAGGTAAATCTACATTTCTGAAATTGCTAACTGGGAGTTATTTTCCTACCCAGGGACAACTTGATAGCTCTGGCACCATAATGCCCTTATTGACTCTGGGGGTCGGTATGAATTCGGATTTCTCTGGTCTAGAAAACATTACCCTTTGTGGCTTATATCTAGGAATAAGGCCTTCAGTGATGAAGACCAAAGTTGAAGAGATAGCAGAATTTACTGAGCTTGGGCAATTTTTGTCCATGCCTGTGCGAACCTATTCTTCGGGAATGCTGCTGCGCTTAACTTTTGCTATCGCCACTTGCTCTGATCCGGAAATTCTGTTGTTAGATGAAGTATTTGGAGCCGGCGATGCTCGATTTTATGAGAAAGCAAAACTGAGAATGGAGAAGACGATGGCTACAGCCAAAATTTTATTGTTGGCGACACATTCACCAAGCTTAATTAGCGACTACTGCAACCGCGTGTTCGTACTCAACCGAGGAGAAATTGTCTTTGATGGCGATGTAAATGAAGGTAATGAATTTTATGCAGAATTGGTATCAAGATCATGAAGGTGAAGAACAACATGACCCGTAAGATTGAAACTGTAAAAGACATCCGCGTATTACACATGGGCAATATTGCAAACAATGGGTACATGTTTTGTCGAGAGCTAAGGAAAAGTGGCTATCAGTCCGATTGTTTTGTACCTGATTATTATCATGTGAACGGTTGTCCGGAGTGGGAGGAAGCCACCTTCAACGCTGGGGGCTTAGACGCTTTTGCACCCGCTTGGCATAAGGCGAAAGTGAAGGGCTTTAAGCGGCCTAAATGGTTTGCTCAGGGCCCAAGGTATATAGTATATAGATATCTCATATATAAAAACAATAAAAACTATGTACGAGCGTTTTTGTTTTGGCACTTAATGTGTTTTTATCGAAAAATCATCTCAAAAGGGCGGGTCAATCATTTAATGTCTATGGTGTGGCATTACCCCTTAGTGCAAAAAATATTTACACTACTTAACCTTAATGGCCAAATACCGGTCACACCTTCCAGCACATTTAAGGAAATCAAAAGAACGGTACCCTCAGATAATTTACAGCGAGCACTTCGCAGCAACTCTAGTGTATGGAACGACATATGGATTGTTCCCAAAGAAAAGGGAGAATATAGCGACACTGGCGAGGAGTTAGATGGATCCTCATTAACCTTAGAAGAAGTCGACCCCAATAGTGAGTATGTTCCCCCGCTTCTAGAAGCAGTTGAGGCCTATAATGGGGAGCAGGAACTCCTCAAAAGATTATTCGCGCACTATGACCTTATTATAGGTTATGCGACAGATGGAATTTACCCATTAATGATGGGGAAACCATATATAGCATTTGAGCACGGAACCATTCGCCGTCTACCATTTAAACGGTGCGTGCAGGGTGTGCTAACGAAAGTAACATATCAAAATGCGAATAAAGTATTTATTACCAATTGTGACAACATAATTGCCGCAAAACGCCTTGATTTGAAAAATTATACGTTTTGTCCCCACCCCGTAACAGAAACTATATCACCTAAAGTTGAAAAAAAATCGGTGAACTTACGGAAGTTATTAGAAACTCGCCGAAACGCGAACTTCATTATATTTCACCCAGCACGACAACATTGGAATTCTCAATTCAGAGACACAGACTGGGATAAAGCAAATGATCGTTTATTTCGCGGGTTTGCTAAGTTTGTAAGGAATGTCAATCCAAAAGCTCTTTTGGTCTGTGTTGAAAGCGGAGCAATGGTTGAAAAATCAAAGCAGCTCATAAAGACCTTAGGGTGTTCCGGCAATGTTTTGTGGGTCAAAGCTAAGCCGCACCTAGAGTTCATGAGTTGGATTTTAGCATCAGACTGCGTTGCTGATCAGTTTGATGGTGTAACATTTGGGGGCATTCCTCCAAAGGCAATGCTTTGCAAAAAACCTATCATTACGTATATAGAAAGCGAAGTACACGACTGGTGCTTCATGCAACAACCTCCTATTTACAGTGCTAATTCCCCAAGATTAGTTTTTGAGAATTTAAAATATATCTATGAAAACCCTGAAGAGGGCAAAAAGAAAGGGCTACTTGGCCATGAGTGGTATATGAAAGAGTATTCTAGCAAAAGATTAGTCCATACATATGACGAGGCCGTAAAAGAAATATTTTCACTTTGATTAACACCTGCTGAAAGCTAAATGAGATGTCCTACACAAGTCCTTTCAAATCTAAAAAACAATATCGATTAGTGGATGCTGCAAAACATGTTGGCGGTACAGTTTTGCGTGATTGTATTTTTTCTGGACAAGGCATGTTTAAAACACCCGATAAACACTTTCTAACTGTTATGTTCGATGAAAATTTTTTACCTGACTTCCAGGACCATGCAGAAAACATCTCTGGGGTTATTTGTAATGAGGCTATGGCGCCTCACGTCCCAAAAAACATGGGATGTTTAATACATGAACGCCCGCTTGATACTTTTTTTAATTTACAAATATATTTCTGCGAAATAGAACGTGAGTTTCTTTTTAACGAGCTCGAGAATAGTATTCATGAAAACGCCATAATACATCCGTCCGCTATCATTGCTAAACACAATGTTATTATTGAATCTGGTGTTATTATTGAAGCTAATGTTGTGATTATGCCTTATACATACATTGGTAAAAACAGTTATATTGGTCCTAATTCAACCCTGGGTGCGCGTGGGTTTGAAGTTAGAACCATAAACGGACAACAACGGTACATACCTCATGCCTCTGGCACACATATAGGAGCGAACTGTCAACTTAACTCGAACAATGCTATCCCACAAGGTTTGTTTAGTGCGGCAACAACGTTAGAGGATGGCGTTATCATGGACAGCTTTGCCATGGTTGCACATGGATCTTATGTTGGAGAGAGGACAAAAATGGGGGCAGCGAGTGTTATTTGCGGAAGTACTGTTGTCGGTAAAGATGTTTGGATCGGCCCTCAAGCAGTGGTATCCAACGCCTTGAAAATTGGTGACAATGCTCGTATCCTACTAGGGGCGCGATGTGTGAAAAACCTCCCAGAAGGCGCAGCTATTGGTGGCCCTTTTTCTGTGCGGTTACCACCCAGTAAGTAAAGAACAATATTGAGAAGAGAAAGTAAGCATGATTTGCATTTCATTTGACAGTGACCATATGAACAATTACCGCATGCGGGAGTGGTTGGCTATGACTACCATTCCTGGGCAGGCAACATTGTTTTGCACGGAATATTATTCAGCTTTAGATAACACGGATTTTGAAGTTGGTCCTCACCCATTATTGTTACCTAATACAGACTGGTCCTCTGAAATCGACAACATGAGAGCCCTTTTTCCAGACGCTAAATCCTGGCGCTCACATTCTCTTGTTTTTAGTCAAGTATTAGCCATTGAGTTATCACAAATCGGTTATGCACGCGTCAGCACTAGCGAAGATTATTTTAATCCGAAACCACAAATAAGTTATAACCCTTGGGGGGTTTATCAATTTCCTATATTTTATATGGATAATGCTGATTTCGACAGATCGCGCCGTATGAGCCATTTCAAGCCTGACATTTTTGACAAAAACCTTTTTGACATAGCGATTAATGGCAAAGGAACATATGTATTTGACTTTCACCCAATTCACATCATGTTGAATACACCGAATTTTAAATTTTATTCAAAGGCTAGAGACGCATTCAAATCGGACGAACCGATTGAGACCCTGAGATATGACGGGTATGGAGTAGGCTCTTATTTTACAGATTTGTGTGAGGCCATGACGTCGGCAAATCTACTGTCTAAAACTTTTGAACAAGCTCAATTACAGATGCTTGCCGACCAAAATGTTATTACATAAGGTATTCACTAGATCCCTTTTTTTTATATGCTTTCTCATTCTAGCACTTATGGCGCTAATAATAAGAGTTATTCGGCTTAGAGAGCGTTCACGATTGAAGCCTCGACTAGTGTTTATGGGTGCGCCTATATCTGGTCTTGTAAGCACGGCTCAAGCCATGCGTGATAATGGGTATGTTGTCTTGAGTGTTGCCAATGGTGATAACTTCATTGGTGAGTCAGCACGATTTGATAAAATTTTACAGCCGCAACCTACAGACCCCGCAGGGTGCAGAACCCTTCTCTTTGCTTTCCGGCACCTAACTTTGTTTTGGGAGACGGCCCGAAAATATGACATTATGCATGGATATTTTAATGGGGGTATGTTTGGCGCTGGACCATTGATGGAGTATGAGTACGGGCTTTGGAAGCTTGCTGGGCGCAAAGTTATACTTATGCCCTATGGGAGTGATGCTTTTGTTTACAAAGATCTACCCGAAACAACTTGGGCCAAGACTATTCAAAAAACCTATCCCCATACGCTGAAAGAAGATTTAGCTATTGACGCGAGAGTGAAGAAATTTTGCAAAATTTCAGACAGGGTAGTTGGTTGTCTAGTACATCATACAAATTTACCTAAAGTATCAGTTAACCCCCTCTTATGGTACCCCGCAGAAGACTTAGGGGATGCACCTTTGCCAAATCTGAGCGGAACCATAAAAGTTGTGCACGCACCTAATCATCGTCTTATAAAGGGAACAAATATATTGATTCAGGCCATAAATAAGTTGCAACAAGAAGGCTTGGATATAAAATTAGACATCCTTGAAAAACAACCGCGTGGGGTTGTTATTGAAGCGATGAAATCTGCAGATATTGTTGTTGATCAAATTCATGCCGGGTACGCATTACATGCATTAGAGGGGATGAGTTTAGGTAAAATTACATTTACGGGCATCAATCTGACAGAGCCTATATATGCACCGCATAAAGACATACTTGAGAAGAGCCCTCTAATTTTTACGTCCGAATCAACTCTATTACATGATTTACGGAATGCTATAACCAACAGGCAATCTTGGCACACACAAAGCCACGAACTGAAATTGTATGTCACTGAATATCATAGCCCCCAGACTATAGTTAATATGTTTACGGCTTTATATAAAACGCTAGAATAATTTTTCCAAAATAACCGCCCGTTGGTCTAAACTATAAACATTTAAAAAGACCTCGAGCTTTCCCATTTTAGTATACTAACCCCAGCTTATTTCAGCCCAGATTTCGAGTGGCCTTGTCACACGGCACTGAAAAAATACACATTACATATGTTACCAGGAATTCATCTCGTCAAACAAACACTCCTTGCACCACCAATAAGGCTGGAAGCTACTTAAGCGCTGTTTTGGCCGTCTCAATGATCATATCTTGTGTATCCTCATCCAGGTAAGGATGCATTGGCAGACTAATGATATTGTCGATACAATCCTCTGTATTTGGGAGGCCATTTCCCGAACATGGGAAATTTTCATAAGCAGTTTGCATATGAACCGGTTTCGGATAATATCGAGCCGTTGGAATGCCTTTGTCCTTCAGAACGGCGGCAAAGCCAACATGATCTGAGACTTCAATCGTGAACTGTGCCCATGTCGACATCACACCATTCATGACCGTCGGCACACGCAAAGCATAACCACGAAGGCCATCAATATAACGAGTAGCAACTACATTCCGCTGTTCGATCTCATCAGCAAATATAGCTAATTTTGGCAGCAAAATAGCGGCTTGAATTGTGTCCAGGCGGGAATTCATTCCCACACGGACATTATCATATTTATCTGTACCTTTACCGTGAATACGTAAAGAATCCATGATTGCACTTACCTCGGTATCATTAGTCAAAACCGCTCCGCCATCCCCGTAACAGCCCAGAGGTTTGGCGGGGAAAAAACTGGTAGTTGCCACATCAGCCCAATGAATGGGGTGCTGACCATTCAAGGTCGTACCAAAGCCTTGCGCACTATCGGCAATCAACTTCAGGTTATGCTCGCGGGCAACGGGCGCAATGGCGGCGTAGTCAGAAGATTGGCCAAATAAATCGACGGCGATAATAGCGCGTGGTGTCAATTCGCCTTTAGATTTTATATCTAAAATAGCGCGCTTAAGGCAGGCCACATCTATGTTGTAGGTTTCACGGTCAATGTCGACAAAAACTGGCGTTGCACCAACATGAGCAATAATTTCAGCTGTAGCGCAATAAGTAAAAGATGGGCAGAAAACTGCATCCCCGGGACCAATACCCCATGCCAGCATCGGGAGAATAAGCGCATCCGTACCATTGGCGCAGCCCAAAGCATGTTTAGCCTCTCCAAACTTAGCCAACATGGCCTCGAATTCTTTAACCTCAGGCCCCATAATATAACGGCCTTCAGCGAGCACTTTGGCAATGCCAGCCTCAATTTCATTCTTTAAGCGGGCTTGTTGCGCTTTTAGATCGATAAATTCAATACTCATGGAAAACTCTCCGTTTATAAATTAGCCTTGTGGCAGATTAGGGGATTCAAGCACACGCAATACACGAAGTGCTTCTTCAACATCAGTGAACGGTGTATCACCGCTGATAATACAATCCAAAAAATGTTGACATTCAGACTTTAACGGCTCGCCTTTTGGTACGGCGATATATTCTAAATCCGCCTTTACTGGCTCCGGCACACGGCCCGACAAGTCAACTTTATGGCGATAGCACGCTAGTTTTTTCCCCCAGTCAGGTTGAGAATCTTCAAATACCATCATGGCTTTATTGCCTACAACAACGAGACGCTGCTCTTTGAATGGGTGCAGCCAACTGGTAAAGACATGGGCGCGCCCTCCGGATGGGAAAACCATGTCCAAACGGCTCTCATCAGCAATACCAGGTGTGATGAAATCAAGTCCGCCGCCGCGGACTTCTGATGGTTCTTCGTTAAATAAAGCCAAAATCATGGATACATCATGCGGCGCCAAAGACCAAAAAGCATCTTCTTCTAAGCGGAATTTACCCATCGACAGACGATTAGAATAGGCATAGCGCAATTTGCCAAGTTCACCAGCCTGCACCATATCGCGTAGGGCAACGAAAATTGGGTGATATTGCAACAAATGTCCGACCATAAGTGTGACTCCCGCCGCTTTCGCCGCATCACGCATTTCTTCCCCGTCAATTACTGACAAGGCCAATGGTTTTTCAACATAGACATGCTTACCAGCCGCAACCGCCTCTAGCACCAGAGTTTTGTGAAGTTCCGCAGGGGCAGCAATCACAACGCCATGAATGCTGTCATCAGCCAAAGCCGTTGCCATGTTCATAGCGGTGACATTATGCATATCTGCATGACGTTTTGCAGTTTCAGGATTTGAATCCACAATAGCCTTAAGTACATTCAATTCGGAAAAATTTCGCGCCAAATTTTTGCCCCAATACCCACAGCCCACGACTGCGACGTTAACATTTGTCATAATAATATACGGTGTATCCCGCCCTTTAAATATAAAGCATTTTAGATTATACTTGCACAATCTTTCATTTTGCACGCTTTTTACTTAATCACATCTAAAATTACAATCAGATTTTTTTTATTAATGCATCCCCAATGATTTCATATTTGTCACCTGTGCGCGGGCACTTGAGGTCTTCGCGAAGGATCTCGCCACTATGGGCGACCCAGCCAATTTGCTTGGCAGGGACGCCAGCCATGACCGCATGAGGTTTAACATTCTTGGTGACCACAGCGCCTGCAGCAATGAAACAATACTCACCCAACTCATGCCCGCAAACAATCGTTGCGTTTGCACCAATGGTTACACCTTTGCGCACCAAAGTTTCAGCATATTCACTTTGACGGTTTACCTCAGAGCGCGGGGTCGTCACATTAGTAAACACCATAGACGGGCCACAAAAGACGCCATCTTCTAAGATAACACCCTTATATAAAGCGACATTATTTTGGATTTTACATCCATTACCTATGGTTACATCCGGCCCAGCCATAACATTTTGCCCTAGCGAACAGCCTTCACCTATCGTCGTTCCAGAAAGAATGTGGCAAAAATGCCATATTTTAGTACCTTTACCGATAGACACATTGTCATCAACATAGGAACTTTCATGGCAGAAAAAATTCCTGTTCATTGTAGTCATAAAGCCCTCATTTATAAGTATCATTATGGACTTTAACCATAGCCCTGCAAAAGTAAAACCTTAATAATCTACGATTTCTATTTTTTAGACTCACCTCACAAATACTACTATGATTGTATAAGTAGTTTAAGTTAAGAAAGCCAAAATTATAAATTGGCGTAAAAGAGGCTCCGTATGCATATATTACTAATAGCTCGGCACTACCCACCAGAAATTTCTGGTGGGACTATACATCTAGGCTCAACACAGAGGCATTAAGACAACTTGGACACCGAGTTACGCTCTTTTTCTGATACCCCCCTAACACAAGCCCCCTGCCCTGTCACCGAGCACGTGCAGTGCACGTGTATTATCACGTATAAATAGACTGGACGTTTGAAGGGCAATATGACGACCGTGTCTTGCACGTGGTGACCACGTGGCAAGCCTAGTCACCCGTACGTGTGGATATGCGCCTCCCCTGTAGCTGCACACCTTGCTGTTTGCGCAAAGCGAGCCGCCCAAGAGCAGATTGCCAAAGCTCATATACAAAGCCCCAAGATAGGATAGGCTGCTCGATGGCAGTCCCGTAGGAGCTATCAAGATCCAAAGGTCCAGCAAGAACCCAGTCGCCAGGCTTGTGATAAATCCGTAGCACACGGGATCTGATAAATTGAATGCCAGCAATGCGTGCCCGCAGCTCCTGGGCAGAGCTAACCTCGAAATACACATTTGGTGTTTTAACCACCTGCCCGTCTTTCTCGTTCAGTGCGGGCTGTGTGTGATCTATCAAAGCAAATGCCTGTATCAGGTTGTCCTGTATCATGGTTATTCTCTCTCTATCGTAGTTTCACACACAAAACCCAAAGTTTTTATCTCGATATTTTACTATGACCACACGGTTAACGTACGGTCACAATCTCTCCCAAGTCCCGCGCCGCGCAACAAAAACTCCCCTATACGTGTCTCCTTACCCTCATAGACGTTCATTGAGCTATTTTTCTTAAAAGTTCGGTTTTAACCCTGACGGGTCTGTAAACGGCTTAAAACGCCCTTGGCTCTCCCCTTACTTTCTTGAAATATTTCTTTGGAAGACAAAAGAATGACATTTCTTCGGAGCCGACAATTTCAGAATATCGTCACGCGCAGCGGAAATCATCTTAACGAAGCTTCTTAGCTTTGTTAAGACCGTAGCGAAGCGTAGGACTGCGTAACAGTTGATGTAGCGAACATGTCGAAATCTATAAATTATTTGGTGAAGATCTTTTAACATAAGGAAATTGCGGGCTACTGCCAAGCGATTTCCAATAAAAGAAATCTGACCAAAGGGAAGATTGCAATGTTAACTTTATCTATAATTCAAAGTTATCCACAGGGTATAAGGTAGTGCTCTTGTGTTTAATATGTGTTTAGAAGAATCGTCTTTTACGCAAGCCTCTGATATTAAAAAATAAAAATGCTCTTATTTTGGCCTTCGGTGTGTGATATCGCGAAAGCAGTTGACACGGTGTGTGATATCGCAGAAAGTGTCCTCTGGTGTGTAATATCGCGAAGACTCCAGTTTGTGAAAATGGTGTGTCATATCGCGAAGCTTTAGAGTGTGTAATATCGCGGAAATTAATGAAATTAAAGTGAAAAAGGAACGCTCCCGTCTCCTACCCTTACGCCATTCACAAAGAGATTTTTTTCTATGTGACATCTTTGATGCAGTCCCCAAGAGCGATATCGCCAGCATGGAACATCCATTATTTTTCCTGTCTACCAATCCGGACATGACGCCAAGACGTTATGAGCAGAGTGGCGATTGGCTAGAGCTTAAGCCCTCATATTTAGGGTTAGCCACAGTTTTTGATCGCGACATCCTCGTCTACTGCATTTCCCAATGCATGATCAGCTCTCGGACGGGCGCAGCTTTAGAACGTTCGATATGATTGATGACTTTAACCGTGAAGGCTTAGCGATAGAAGTGGACTTTTCACTGCCGGCTGAGCGCGTCATTCGCGCCCTAGAACAAATCATAGAATGGCGCGGCAAACCCAAGGCTATCCAGTGTGACAACGGCCCAGAATATATCAGTCATTTACTAGCTGCGTGAGCTGAAAAACACGACATCACACTGATGTTTATCCAACCAGGCAGCCCGCAACAGAACGCTTATGTGGAGCGATACAACCGCACGGTTAAATATGAATGGCTGGCGCAATACATATTTACAACGATAGAGGAGGTGCAAAACTCGGCTACCAAGTGGCTCTGGACTTACAATAATGACAGGCCTAACATGGCCATAGGCGAAATAACGCCCAAACAAAAGCTGGCCATGATGGCCAGTTAAATCGCTCTACTTATGAGCACCCCTAAATATGGGGGCATTACCCGTTGAGCAAACACCGCATTACCTAAGTTAGATAATATAGGATTTACCGTGAATACACAAGACTACAAAGTCGCTGATATCAGCCTTGCTGATTGGGGCCGTAAAGAGATTAATATTGCTGAGACAGAAATGCCAGGTCTTATGGCGTTGCGCACTGAATTTGGCAACAGCAAGCCACTAAAAGGTGCGCGTATTGCAGGCTGTTTGCATATGACTATTCAAACGGCTGTACTGATTGAAACTTTGACAGCTTTAGGGGCGACTGTGCGTTGGTCGTCATGTAATATTTTCTCAACCCAAGACCAAGCGGCGGCGGCGATTGCGGCAACGGGCGTTCCTGTATTTGCTTGGAAGGGTCTGACAGAAGAAGAATTTTGGGAGTGTATTCACGCAACCATTAAAGGGCCAGACGGCTGGACACCCAATATGATTTTGGATGACGGCGGTGACCTTACTGTTCTTATGCATGACGAATACCCTGAAATGATGAAAGACGTAAAGGGCCTATCTGAAGAAACAACAACAGGTGTTATGCGCCTTTACCAAATGGAAAAAGCTGGCACGCTCGTTGTCCCTGCGATTAACGTTAATGACAGTGTGACCAAATCAAAATTTGATAATCTTTACGGCTGTAAAGAGAGCCTTGTTGACAGTATTAAACGGGCAACCGATGTTATGTTGTCTGGTAAAACGGCTGTCATTTGCGGATTTGGCGATGTTGGTAAAGGTTCTGCTGAAAGTCTTCGTTCCCAAGGTGCTCGCGTGAAAATCACTGAAATTGATCCGATTTGTGCTTTGCAGGCCGCTATGGAAGGTTATGAAGTTGTAACTATGGACGAGGCCGCCCCTGTTTGCGATATCTTCGTAACCGCCACTGGCAATAAAGACGTGATTACTGTTGAACATATGCGTGTCATGAAAGACCGGGCTATTGTGTGTAATATAGGTCACTTTGACAGTGAAATTCAAATCGAAGCACTGCGCAATTATGAGTGGGACAATGTGAAGCCTCAGGTTGACGAAGTTGTTTTCCCAGACGGTAAACGCCTTATTGTTTTGGCAGAAGGCCGTTTGGTAAACCTTGGGTGCGGAACGGGTCATCCTAGTTTTGTTATGTCCGCCAGCTTTACCAACCAAACATTGGCGCAAATTGAACTTTGGGAAAATCACAAAAACTATGATAACAAAGTTTATGTTCTGCCTAAGCATTTGGATGAGAAGGTGGCCGAACTTCACCTTGCAAAATTGGGCGCAAAGCTGACCAAACTTTCAGGCGAGCAATCCGAATATTTGGGATTGCCTGTTGAAGGGCCGTTTAAACCAGATACATATAGGTATTAATACCGAATACATTTTTACTGGTGGCACAATACTGTGTCACCATCACACCAGGCCTCTATATAATAATAAAAAGCGAAGAGCCTTAAATCCTGGAGAGCGCCATGAGCCGCCAATTATTTGACTTCACTTCGGAATCCGTATCAGAAGGACACCCTGATAAAGTATCCGACCGTATTTCTGATGAAATCGTTGATTTGTTCTTTCGCGAAAGCATCAAAGACGGCATGTCCCCTTGGGATGTGCGTGTTGCCGCTGAAACCATGACGACCACCAATAAGGTCATTATCGCTGGTGAAACGCGCGGGACAGATAAAATTACCCACCATATGATTAAGGAACGTGTACGCGCCGCGATCAAAGATATTGGCTATGAGCAGGACGGGTTTCATTGGAACACGGCAGATATTGATATTTTGCTACATGCCCAGAGTGTGGATATTGCCCAAGGCGTTGATCAAGGCACTGGCATGCACGAAGAAGAGGGTGCTGGTGACCAAGGCATTATGTTTGGTTATGCTTGCAAAGAAACCCCTGACCTTATGCCGGCTCCCGTATATTACAGCCATAAAATTCTTGAGCGACTTGCGCAGGCGCGTAAACATGAAGGCATAACCCAACTTGGCCCTGATGCCAAAAGTCAGGTCAGTGTGCGTTATGTGGATGGCAAACCCGCTTATGCATCGGCTATTGTTCTCTCCACACAGCATTTGGACGCAGGCATGTCCTCTGCTGATGTGGCTGATTTGGTTAAACCTTATATACACGAAGTTATGCCTGAGGGCTGGATTACCGATCAAACCATTTGGCATATTAACCCAACGGGTAAATTTGTTATTGGTGGCCCTGACGGGGATAGTGGTCTCACGGGCCGTAAAATCATTGTTGATACTTACGGCGGAGCTGCGCCCCATGGCGGCGGCGCGTTTTCTGGTAAAGATCCGACAAAAGTTGATAGAAGTGCTGCCTATGTTGCGCGCTACCTTGCCAAAAACATTGTGGCGGCGGGTATTTCCGAATGGGTCAATATACAGCTTTCTTATGCCATTGGTGTGGCCGAGCCAACATCCGTCTATGTAGATATGGGTGGTAAGGGCAATGCAAGTGAAGACGAAGTTGAAAAGGCCATTCGTAGTGTCATTTCTTTGACCCCGCGTGGTATTCGTTCACACCTTGACCTCAACAAGGCCATTTATGCGCGAACGGCAGCCTATGGTCATTTTGGCCGGACGCCAGACAATGAAGGTGGGTTTAGCTGGGAAAAAACAGATTTAGTAGACGCCCTAAAAGCCACACTATAAGCACAGCCCTCGCTGATTGCGAGGCCAAGTTTTACTTGACCTCGCAATCATTTCCAGTCAATTTAAAAATTCATCAAGACCAGTGGAGGGATAGGCCCTTTGATGCTGGAGCAACCCACTGCCACTTATAGGCGGTAAGGTGCTAAGTCCTACGGGAATTGACCTTTTGAGGTCAGTGAACGACAGATGAAGAGAAAGCCGAGTCTTTCATCCTCCCTGTTTTTACCGTGTGTCTTAGCCTTATTTAAAGGAGAAGATCATTGACCAGCACGGACGTAAATTTTGGACCGATTGCGAATACAGCGTCAAAAAAATCTTCAAACCTACGGGTAAGCTTTGAGTTTTTCCCACCTAAAACAGATAAAATGCGTGATAATCTTTGGTCAACTATCAAGAGGTTAGAGCCTTTAAACCCCGACTTTGTTTCTGTCACATATGGCGCAGGCGGTTCAACCCGAGAACGCACCCACGAAACGGTCGCAAAAATTGCTAAAGATACGTCCATGAATGCGGCGGCCCACCTTACCTGTGTCGGGTCGAAAAAAGAAGAAATTAGTGAAATAGCACAAGCATATTGGGATGCAGGTGTTCGGCATATTGTTGCTTTGCGAGGCGACCCAGAAAAAGGGATTGGTTCGAAATATACACCCACCAAAAACGGTTATGCTTATGGTAGCGATCTTGTTGAGGGTTTAAAAAAAATAGCACCCTTCGATGTTTCTGTTAGCACTTACCCAGAACTTCATCCGGAAAGTCGGGATTGGGCGGATGAAATTGATAATTTGAAACGCAAAGTCGATGCAGGTGCAACCCGTGCCATTACACAATTCTTTTTTACACCAGATGTGTTTTTACGTTTTCAAGATAAGGTTTTGGATGCAGGTATCAATATTCCTATTATTCCAGGGTTAATGTTACAGCCAAATTATAAGGGTATTAAACGCATGTCTGAAATGTGCAAAATCAATATCCCAAATTGGTATCATGAACTATTTTCAGGTCTTGATGACGAGGCTGAGACACGCCAATTGATGGCAGCAACGACAGCGGCAGAACTGGTGGCAAAATTACAAGAAAATGGTGTAAGGCATTTTCATTTTTATACATTAAACAGGGCGGAACTTGCATTCATGCTTTGCAAAACACTTGGCGTAAGTACTTCAAGGGCTTAATTGGTATGAGTAATTGGCATAAAATTGAAGCGGCTATCCAAACGCGCATTGTCATGCTTGACGGGGCTATGGGTACGATGCTGCAAAAATATAAACTTGACGAGGAAGACTTTCGCGGCGCGCAATTTGCGGACTGGGATAGCTTGCTAAAGGGTAATAATGATTTGTTGAGCATTACTCAACCAGAAACAATTCGAGCCGTTCATGATGCATTTTTTGCTATTGGTGTTGATATGATTGAAACCAATACGTTTAATTCCACATCAATAAGTCAAGCCGATTACCAAATGCAAGATATTGCCCCGCAAATTGCTGAGGCAGGTGCAAAGATTGCGCGAGAGGCCGCCGATGCTTGGACATTGAAAACGCCTGAAAAACCGCGTGTTGTACTTGGGTCAATCGGGCCGCTTAGCAAAACTTTATCCCTGTCTCCCAAAGTGGAAGACCCTGGGTATCGCGATGTTAATTTTGATCAAGTGGTGGCAACGTATAAAGAACAAATGCTAGCCATATTTGCCTATGTTGATGCATTTCTCATTGAAACCGTATTTGACACCTTAAATGCCAAGGCCGCTATATTTGCCGCCCAAACTGTGTTTAAGGAAAAGGGGAAAACCTTGCCGCTTTTGATCTCTGGTACAATTACCGATGCATCAGGGCGTACCTTGTCGGGCCAAACTACGGAAGCGTTCTGGACATCGATTGCTCATGCCAAGCCTTTTGCAGTGGGCTTGAACTGCGCACTTGGAGCGAAAGAAATGCGTCCCTATATTCAAGAGTTATCTAAAATAGCAGACTGTCACGTAATGGCCTTTCCCAACGCAGGACTGCCCAATGCTTTTGGAGAATACGACGAAACCCCAGAAGACATGAGTGCGGATGTGAGTGAATGGGCCGAGAGCGGCTTTGTCAATATTTTAGGTGGATGCTGTGGATCAACGCCAGATCATATTGAGGCTATTGCGCAAGCGGTTGCAGACCTACCGCCGCGCACAGTGCCTGAAATCGCACCTGCATTGCGTCTCTCTGGCCTAGAACCATTTAGTTTGGCGGGATAGCATGAGTACGGTATCGCGCGCACAATTTATCAATATTGGTGAGCGGACAAATGTGTCTGGTTCAGCCAAATTTAAACGCCTCATCATTGACGGGGATTACGAAGCGGCCTTGAGCATTGCTCGCGACCAAGTTGAAAGCGGCGCGCAAATCGTTGACATAAATATGGATGATGGCTTGCTGGACGGGGTAGAGGCCATGACCACTTATCTTAACCTCATTGCCGCCGAGCCTGATATTTCCCGCGTGCCTATCATGATTGATAGTTCCAAATGGTCGGTGATCGAAGCGGGCTTAAAATGCGTGCAGGGCAAGGCGGTTGTCAATTCTATATCCATGAAAGAAGGCGAGAAAGCATTTTTGGAGCAGGCCGAACTTGTGCGCCGATACGGGGCTGCGGCTGTCGTGATGGCGTTTAATGAGCAAGGTCAAGCCGAGACAGCCGATGACAAATTTTCTATTTGTGAGCGGGCTTATAATCTTTTGACGCAAGAGATCGGTTTTCCACCTGAAGATATTATTTTTGATCCCAATATTTTTGCCGTGGCTACGGGTATAGAGCACCACAATAATTACGCTGTGGATTTCTTTGAAGGCTGCAAGCGCATCAAAGCCAATTTACCCCATGCACGTATTTCGGGTGGTTTGTCCAATGTAAGCTTTGCCTTTCGCGGCAATAACCCTGTGCGCGAGGCCATGCACAGTGTGTTTTTATACCATGCCATTCCCGCAGGTCTTGACATGGCGATTGTCAATGCGGGGCAATTGACGATTTATGACGATATCCCGCAAGAGCTGCGCGAGCGTGTTGAAGACGTCATTTTAAACCGCCGTCCAGATTCCACAGACCGCCTGTTAGAGATAGCGGATAAGTATCGGGGCGGAAAATCTAAGAAAAAAATCGTAGATACGAAATGGCGCGAAGGCGATGTTGCGGCGCGCATAAGCCATGCACTCGTTCACGGCATTACCAAATTTATTGACGCGGACACGGAAGAGGCGCGCCTTGGATGTGAACGACCATTGCACGTTATTGAAGGCCCGTTGATGGCGGGGATGGACAGGGTCGGCGATCTGTTTGGTTCTGGCAAAATGTTCCTGCCACAAGTGGTGAAATCAGCACGGGTGATGAAACAAGCCGTAGCCCATTTGATGCCGTTTATGGACGCAGAAAAAGAAGAACTCGGTACAGTAGACCAATCCAATGGCCGCATTGTCATGGCGACGGTTAAGGGCGATGTGCACGATATTGGTAAAAATATTGTCGGGGTTGTGTTGCAATGTAATGGCTATGAGGTGATTGATTTGGGCGTCATGGTGACATGCGAAAAAATCTTGGCCGCTGCCAAAGAACACAATGCTGACCTTATCGGGCTGTCGGGCTTGATAACGCCTAGCCTTGACGAAATGGTTTATGTGGCCAGTGAAATGCAAAGATTGGGCATGAATATGCCGCTTCTTATCGGAGGCGCGACCACATCCAAAACCCACACGGCGGTCAAGATAGAACCTGCTTATAAAAATAACGCGGCTATTTATGTAGCGGACGCGTCGCGGGCTGTTGGTGTTATGGCAACACTGCTTGGCGAGGATAAAGCAGACTATATTGCGGATATTCGCACCGAATATGTGAAGGCGCGGGAGGTGCATGAACGCGGGCAAAATAAGAAGAAGCGTTTGGGTATTGCGCAAGCGCGCGCCAATGCCTACGCGTTAGATTTTGAAAACTATACCCCCCCAAAGCCCAAATTTATTGGCTGTAAAACGTACGAGGATTATGACCTTGAAAAAGCCCGTGCCTGTATTGATTGGACACCGTTCTTTGCTACGTGGGAGCTTAAAGGCCGTTACCCAGCTATTTTGGATAACAATGTTTACGGGGCGGCGGCACGAGATTTGTACAAAGATGCGCAAATCATGCTGGATAAAATCATCAAAGAAAAATGGGTAACGGCCCGTGCCACAATCGGATTTTGGCCAGCTGAACGCGGCGGTGATGATATTAAACTGTTTACAGACGAAAGCCGAACTGAAACCCTCGCGTCTTTTCACACTTTGCGCCAACAAATGGATAAAAGCGCGGGCAAACCAAATTACGCACTTAGCGATTTTGTTGCGCCCAAAGATGATTATATTGGCGGGTTTTGTGTTACGGCAGGGCTTGGGGAGCAGGGACGGGCGGAAAAGTTTAAACAGGCAGGCGATGATTATAACGCCATATTATTCCAAGCCCTGACAGACCGCTTGGCCGAAGCTATGGCAGAGCATATGCATGAGCGTGTGCGTCGAGAGTTTTGGGGATATGAAAGCGGCGATAAATTTAACTCTGAAGAGATGATTGCGGAAAAATACCAAGGTATTCGCCCCGCACCTGGCTACCCGGCCCAACCAGACCACACGGAAAAAACCACATTATTTAAACTCCTTGGCGGAGAAAAAGCAACAGGTGTGAAACTTACCGAAGGGTTTGCTATGTGGCCCGCATCAAGCGTATCGGGCCTTTACTTTTCCCATCCAGATAGCCTGTATTTCGGGGTTGGCAAGATCGAAAAAGACCAAGTTGAGGATTACGCAAAGCGCAAAAATATGAGTCTCACTGAAGCCCAAAGATGGCTTGCACCGATCTTGAATTACACGCCAAAATAACACCAATATACATTTTTAAAATATTTACCAATCTCTGACATAATACGCAGGGCAATATTAATTTTCGAGTATTGCTGGAATGTGTGAAAATGGTGTGAGAATACAATGACGGTAATTTATCCTGTAATTATGTGCGGCGGGGCGGGGACACGGCTCTGGCCATTGTCGCGTAGGTCAAAGGCCAAGCAATACCACGCTCTCATGTCCCAACACACCATGTTGCAAGAAACTGTGCAACGTATGGGTTTTAGTGGCGCGCTCAATATAGCGGCGCCAAGTTTTGTTTGCGCGGCAGCAGATGAGCAAATTGTCCGTGAACAATGCGCGGACATAGGCGTTACGCCTTTACATATTATTTTGGAACCTATGGGGAAAAACACGGCGCCTGTTGCTGCGATTGTCTCTCTTTTGTTTGCGGATAAAGAAGAAAGTGATTTGGTTCTCTTGCTGCCCGCCGATCATCATATTGCAGATGCGCGCCAGTTTTGGGACTGTGTGGCGCAGGGTGTAAAAACCGCTCAAAATGGTCAGCTCATTACGCTCGGCATTCAGCCTGATAAACCAGAAACAGGTTATGGGTATATTCGCCAAGGCGAAAAAATTGCGGATAATGTTTATAGTGTTCATGCCTTTGTGGAAAAACCGGAGCTTGCAAAAGCGCAAGAGTATTTACGTTCGGGCGAATACTTTTGGAACGCGGGCATATTCTTGTTTTCGCCAGAGGTGATAATTGCCAGTTTTCAAGCGCACGCCCCGCAAATTCTAAACCATTGCCGCGAGACGATAAAAAACTCTTGCTGGCAAGAAACATCAATGCTGCTCGATAAGGACAGCTTTGCCAAATGCGACAGCATGTCGATCGATTATGCGATTATGGAACACGCAGATAATGTTGCACTGGTGGCGCCTGTTGATGTGGGGTGGAATGATATTGGGTCTTGGACGGCTTTGGCGGAGTTAAAACAGGTGCGCACGCCTGATGAACCTCATGTGGGAGATGTTATTAATATTGATTGTAAGAATACATATATGCATTCAGATGGCCCGTTGATCGCAGGCATAGGGCTTGAGAATTTAATCGTGATTGCAACGGGTGACGCGGTCTTGGTTTTGCCCAAAGATCAAGCGCAAAATGTACGGAAAATTGTTGCGCGTTTAAAAGAAGCCAATCGCGAGACGAAATACTAGAGGTCTTGATGAACAGTGTTTTCCAAAGTTTGCGAAAGTTCGAGAGTTGGTGTCGCGAAGATGCTTTGCCGTTCTGGGCCGCGCACGGGCTTGACCCAAAGGGTGGTGGTTATGAGCGGCTTAATATGGACGGCTCGCCTGACGTACAAGCTTTAAGGCGGGTGCGGGTGCAGGCGCGACAAGCCTATGTATATGCACACGCTGGTGCTTTGGGGTGGTATAAAGATGCACGTGCAGTTTCGGATCATTTTTGGTCTTATGTGATAAGCAATGGCTTTCAGGGTGGGGAAAGTGGTTCGGTGAGCTGCGCACATTTGCTAAATCCAGACGGTAGTCTTCACGACGGTTCGCGAGATACCTATGCACAAGCGTTCGTCATCTTGGCGGGGGCGTGGCGGTATATTGCGTTTAAAGATAAGCAAGCGTTGGAGATCGCCAAACAGGTACTTGCCGGATTAGACTCCAATGTTAAAGCGGATAATGGCGGCTGGCTTGAAGGTATGCCTGCACAATTGCCCCGCCGTCAAAATCCGCACATGCATATGTTTGAGGCCTTGTTGTCATTATATGATGCAAGCGGCGACCAGCAATATTTGCTGCGAACGGAGGAAATTTTTCAACTTTTCCTCACCACTTTTTATGATGAAAGCACGGGTGTGGTTATAGAGTTTTTTGGTCAAGATTGGTCACGCGCCACTCATAATGGCGGCCCTGTCGAGCCAGGGCATATGATGGAATGGAGTTGGCTGTTAGGAGGGTATGCAAAACGGGGTGGTCAAGGTGTGGGCAATATTGCCAGCCGTCTTTATTCTCAGGCCACCGCTCTTGGTCAGCACACAAATTTAGGTCTTTTGGTTGATAATATTAATATAGCGACGGGCGTAACCAGCCATACACTGCGGTCATGGCCGCAAACTGAATTTATCAAAGCGGGTTTGGTGCAAGCGGCTGTTTTAGGTGATATGGAATATGCACGCCAAGCAGCAGAGGTTACGCAGCGGCTTATGGATACATATTTAAATGTGCCCCAGCGCGGGGGCTGGGCTGATACTCTGGACCTTGACGGCAAAATCATTCCTGGCTTTATGGAAGCCAGCACGTTTTACCATTTATTTTGCGCCGCGGCAGAGGCAAGTATATTTGCTGACAAATTTTCTTAAAATTGATTTTTAATTTGATTTGTGAGAATTTAAAACCCCGTTCTTTTGGAGTGTCGGTTCGGTTCCGATCACCCGTACCAAAAGTCGATATGGTTTTGTTTTTCTATATATTTTTGTAATAGCGCACTTTTCCAAAGGAGAGTTCTGCATAGTTTGGCGTTGGTGGGAAAATATATGTAAAAAACTAGTTTACAATATTAACTAGTTATGATTTAAGTCTCTCAAATTACGAGAAAGGCTTAATCATGTCCACACCATCACTCCTCCCCAACACGGCCCTCCCCAACACGGCGCAAGGCGAACGCTTACACGCGCTTGATGCCGTACGTGCATTCGCTCTCCTTCTCGGTATATTTTACCATGCAACAATTTCGTTTTTACCCGGCTTTGCGTTTTGGCCAATTATGGATACCCACAGAAGCTTGGGTTTGGCAGACGCAGGTTATGTGTCCCACATGTTTAGGATGACCACTTTCTTCCTGCTGGCGGGTTTTTTTGGGCATATGGTGTGTAAACGTATCGGCACAGGTGCATTTGCAAAACAGAGGGCCAAACGTATCGGCATACCGTTTCTTGTTGGGTGGCTTGTTCTGTTTACGGCTATTATCGCTGTGGTTATCTGGGCTGCCTATGTGCAAAATGGTGGTAGCTTCCCTGAAAACCCACCACCACAGCCGCCAATGACATGGAAAAATTTCCCACTCACCCATCTTTGGTTTTTATATGTGCTGGCTATTTTCTACGTAGTTATGCTTGGTTTTCGTGCCCTTATGGGGATGATTGACAATAACAGTGCTTTGGCTAATGGCATGGACAAATTGATTGATAGTGTGTTTTCCACGCCCCTTCTTCCTATTCTTCTCGCAGCTCCCATTGTGATTGCACTTGCATTGAACACCAAATGGTATGGTTGGTGGGGCATGCCAACCCCAGACTATGGCCTCTTGCCAAATATGTACGCGTTGATTGGATACGGAACAGCCTTTGCATTTGGTTGGGCTCTACATCGGCAACCAAAACTCATTCGTAAACTGGAGAAACTATGGTTTATTTATCTGATTATAGCGATCATATTGACGGCAATATGCTTGCATCTTATGGGCACGGCCCCCTCTTTCGAAATCGTGCCAGAAGGCTCGAAACACGTAGCTTATGCAAGTGCCTATGGCCTGGCCATTTGGTGCTGGACATTTGCCTTCATCGGCATAGCACTTAGGTTTTTATCGGGCCATAGCCCCATACGCCGCTACCTCGCAGATGCTTCTTACTGGCTCTACCTTATTCACCTACCTATTATCATGGCAGTGCAGGTTTGGGTATCGCAATGGAATATGAACCCGTATTTGAAATATACCATCATTATGGGCACGACATTACCGATCATGTTGATTAGTTATCATGTAATGGTAAGATACACATTCATTGGATCCGTATTGAACGGCAAGAAACACAAACGAAAACAAAAGGCAAAATAATGACAACTCTCACGTCCCAAACGGCCGCAGGTGATTTGGCCTTCCTCCGAACATTGGTTGACGAACAGCCAAAGACCTATAAAAATGCAGGTATTATCTATAGTTCTGCAGGCATCATATATGGGCTTCAATGCCTTGTGAATTGGGCGCTTTTAAAGGGGCAGACTGTCGTTCCAGATATTTTGTGGTTGCTGTTAGGTTTTGGCCCTACAGTTTTATTTCTTATCATTTGTATCTGGGTTCCTATGAAGTCCAAAATAAATACACATCAAAAAGGTATTGCAACCCGTGCTATTATGGCCGTATTTGCGAGCGTAGGTATTGCCAATGCCGTCATGGCCATGGTTTTTGGGTTTGCTGCTTACCAACGGGGTGATTTTTCACTATACCTATTTTTCCCTGTTGTTGTTTGTGCATTTCAAGGTGCTGTTTGGTGCGCCATTGCAATGATACAAAGACGAACGTGGATGTGGGTTACAGCAATAGGATGGTTTATGGCCTCTGCCTTCCTCAGCTTGACTGTGCCCAGTGCCGTCGACCCCTCGGTTCTAAATTATCTGCTTGTCCTTGCTCTCAGCATGTTTGCTCTTATGGGGGCGCCAGGTATTATTATGATATATGGTGCAGATAAATCTGCATAGTTTCGATACTTAAATTTAGCGAATTACATGCCCAAAAAATCAGACTTTAACATCGAGAAGATTGACGACCTCATCCATAGTCGGTTGCGGCTTGGCATTATGGCTTATTTGGCCAATGCGGAATCGGCTACGTTTTCAGAACTGAAAGCAGCGTTAAACGTGGCAGCAGGCAATCTTTCCATCCAAATTCGCAAGCTTGAAGACGCAGGCTATATTAAAGTCGATAAGAGATTTATCGGTCGCAAACCACAAACCACGACCCGCTTGACGGCCAAAGGTCGTCGCGCATTTTCGCAATATCTTGCGGCCCTCACAGGTATTGTAGGCAATACGCTGGACACATAAATCAAAAAATATTGATCGAAATTTGGGTGTAATATGGGTTTGACCACTCGTACCACTGCGCTTTTTTAAATTTTTACCTTCACAGCGCACTCATGGCATTATAATTTCTGTTTCTATTGAAAATAGAATCAAGGGAAATGATGAACATTTATTTTTTTGTATCTGTGGTTTGTGCGAGCCTGTGTTTGTCAGGGGTCAATTGCTATGCAAATGAAGATGGGTTGGATCTTAAATTATATGGGTCTTGGCGACTTCACACCAATGCTACTTTCGTTGACGCGGCTACGCCGGGCCAGTCGACTGGTTATTTAGGCTTGTCTGATGCATATTCGCGTGTTGGTGCTAAGGCAAGCTTTACGGCTAGCGGTACAGTGTTTGCAGCGACGCTAGAGCTAGGCGTAAATTCGGCTGATTTTAAACTTGGTGATCCAGCATTTTTTGATGATGAAGATTTGCGCGTTAAAAGTTTTAGTGCAAGTGGTGACTGGGGCTCGCTTGTTGTTGGCAAGGGCTGGTTGCCGTATTATAATAATGTGGGGTATCCTGTTGATTATTTTAGCTCGATTTACGCGGGGTATTCAACATATGCCTTTTTTCGCGAAAACCAGCTTACCTATATTACGCCACAAATTAACGGGTTTAAAGGATCCCTCTCGCGCATCAAACGTACGAGCGGAGGGCCAAAGGGCTGGCATTATACGGCGAGCTACGCGCGGGGTGGGCTAACGCTTGCCGTGGGCATGGAGGATATGGAAAACAATGTTGCCGATACATATGGCACGGCAGTATCGCTCAAACGGGGACATTGGTACGGGGCGATAAAATACGAACATAACGACGTAGCTGGTGATATTTACAACGCTTTCGCGCAATATACCCACGGGAAGTTTATCTATAAGGCAGGGATTGGTTTGGGCGACCAATATGCGGGAAATAGTTATCATCTTGGTGCCGATTATAAGGTCAATCAGGACTTTAAATTGTTTGCAGAGATTTACAGTGAGCAGAATAATTATGCTATCTTAGCTGACGGGGCCACGCGTGCGAGTGATTATCTGGGTGCAGGTGGATTTGGCGCCAGACAAAACGGTAAGGCTATGGTTGTGGGTTTTAGGTTCGACTTTGAAGCAAGCCCATTTTAACTGAAGGTGCTAATAGAATTTAGTTAGCATGACGATGAGAATTAACGTGAAAAATAGCGGGAAATATATGGTGCGGTAAAGTTGGTTCTCATTATAGTCGAAAATTTTAGATTTGTTTTTGGTGTAGACAACCAAGTTCAACGTCGACAATACAATCATTAAATACGTGGTAAAGTAGAAGTATTCTATAAAAATCAAATCGGCTGTCACGATGTCTTTTCGCAAATCTATATGGGAGAATATGAGCACGAAGAAAAATGCGGCCATGCTCTCGATAATCCCTTGTCGGTCATTTGTTTTAGCACTGGCAAATATTAGAATATAAATCAGGCTAAGGCATACAAAAATTGGGATAAGATAGGTGACAAATGCGTTTAAGAGTTTGCGGTTTAAATGAATATTAAAATGCAATACGGGTACATCCTCAAACGCCAGATGTGTTGGATACCCAAAGTTGGTATCATAAGTATGGGTGGTGAAATTAAAATAGCTTTCGACAATACGGTTGCCAGAAAGTGAAATTTTCTTGCTAAGACCACTTTTTCGACCTGGGTTTGTGAAGCTATAGCTGGATAAATCGGGTATAAAAATCACATGATCTGTTGATGATAAAGGCGCGATTTCAATATTTAGGTGTCGCTTATCGAACGGAAAATTTGCATATTTTAGGTTAAGGCGTAGTGTTACCCTAAATTCCCAACCGACCAGTAAATACCCAGGTTCACCTTCTTTGGCGTTAATGGTTTCTCGGTAGCTCTCTTCTATATATGCGGCTTCGGCGAAAGGTGACATTTGCGGAAACCGAAAACCTATGCTGGCGTGTTTGGCCACGTCCAAGGGATAGCGTTGCCAAACTGTCCCGCCCAGATTGACGTTATAACTGTCCTGAAATTCCATACGCTCTATAAAAATGCCAACGGGCACAGGTGTCAATTTCTCAAGCTTAAGCCGGTCTGCTTTTTCGTTTTGTATATCAATAAAACTGCCAAGGCTGGTCATGTCGACAATGGGAGGGCTATCCGTTTTGCCAAGGGATTCGCTTAAGCTATGTTGCAGTGTGCCAATCAGGAAAATATTGGCGAATAACAGCGTGCTGGTGAGGACGCTTAATATTTCAATTTCGCGGCGATCAAGATCATCACGGCCAAAATAAAGTGCAATCATAATCACCAAAAAGAAAGAAAAAACCAGTGACAGTTTGACGTAACGTCTGTTTAAAGCAATTTGACTTCCTGATAGGTTGGATTTGGTAAAAAATAAACCGATGCCAAAACCTGATATGGGGATGTTGTTGTAGGTAAACAACGAGGGTTTACCTGTGGCTTTATCGACGAACTCTACGTGCCCTGATGCGCCTGTTTTGATCGCCTGATAGGCTCGGATCAACTCGGGATTAGGTTCGGTTTTAACCAAATCATCCAGAGATTTCGTGCCGATATAATCTGAAATTGGATGTGTAACGAATGAGTTGTTCTTAGCCGTAATGAATGCGTAACCGGTTTTGCCCACGCTGATGGAATGTATGAGATTTTTAAAATCCCCGACTTCGAGACTGAAGCCAATCATTCCGCGAACTTGCCCTTTTTTTGGCCCGCTAGCGTAATAAAAAGGAACGCCGAAATCCACATACCATGCTTCTGACGCTGCGCCGTAATAGGGGTTTGCCCACGTGGGGCCGTTTTCGATGACGCCCGTGTACCACGCCGTTCCGTCTCCCTTAATTGTGTAATCATAAGAATCCTCTACGAAGACATAACTTTGATTTCCTTTGTCGTAATAAGGGCAAAAAAGGCGTGTTTTTTCGGAGAAGGCTTCTGGTTCATAGCAGGCGGTCACACCCCGAATTTCTGGAAAATCGAGGGCCGCCTTCTTGATGATCTCCATGATTTCTTCTTTTGAAAAATCGTTGTTTCCGAAACTAGCACCCAATTCTTGCCCTGCGGTTTCAATATTTTCTAGCAAGTTTTCGATATTGTCCTTAAGCGCACGTGTCGTCGCTTGCGCTTTGGATAAAGCAAGATCATTTTGCTTTCCTTTATAGGTAAAATAATCGACCAACTGAAACCCAAACAGCACGAGCGCAATCAAGGCCAGAGCATACAAAAAGGGTTTGATCGTAATTTTCATTTCTACTTGTTATAAGATAAATGATTGGATTTAAAGTATTTTCGGATTGCTGTGCTTGGGATAATTTCTTAGGGTGGGATTGTTATGCTGCCTTCTTTTTTGGTCATTGATGATTTTTTGGACGACCCGCACGCGGCGCGGCAGCTCGCCTTGTCTTTGGAATATTCGCAGGCCAATAAGCATGGAAATTACCCAGGATTATTGTCTGACACGGCCTTGCCGACGCAAAAAATAGAGGCGCGGGTGTCAAAAATCATTGGCGTGCCTGTAAAGCCTGCGCCCAGCACGAGCCATCATTTTTGCCGTTTGACCTTAAAGGGCGATAAGGGGGTGAGCGGGGTGCATGTTGATCCGTGCTTTTATTCTGGAATTTTATATTTGAGCTTGCCTGAACATTGCCGGGGCGGGACAGATTTCTTTCGCCACCGACGTACAGGACTTGAACGTGTGCCGACACGCCAAATTGACCTGTTGGCCAGTGGCTATACGGATCCAAATGTGTTGATTGAAGATGTTATCAATAAAGATACCACGAAACCCAGTAAATGGGAGCGCACTATGCGTATTCCCATGCGGTTTAACCGTCTTATACTGTTAAGCCCATGGATGTTTCACACATCTGCGCCCGGATTTGGCAATTGCGGAGAAAATGGTCGTCTGGTGCATTTGATGTTTTTTGCAAAAAAATAGCTCAGAACCCTTGCAAGGGTTCTGTTGCTAAAATACATCAAATGCGAGTTTTTTTTCTCATTAACTAACGTGTCCATGTGATTTTTCTTGCTCAGATATGGGTGTATGTGTCATTAATGATAAATTAATTGTAATGAAAAGGAATTCCATGACTGTAAATTGTGCAAAACGAGATATTCGTAAAAATCTCATGAGGGGCGTTGCCGCAAGTGTATTGGCAAGCATGTTAACATTTACCACAGCCAATGCGATTGTGCCAGGGGGTGTAGGCGATACGGCTGCGAATATAGTTGATACTGCTGGTGGTGTGAATGGTGTTGGCATGTTTTTCCGTGCAGATGGCTCTGTGTGTTCTGGCACATTGATAAATCCGCGTACGGTTTTGTTTGCGGCCCATTGTGTGAATAATGTTTCAGAAAACACATTTGGTCCGGGTGGTCTGGCGTCTGCGTTTTCTTTTAATGTTAATGCACTACCAGGGTTTCAAACTTGGTTTGGAAACGGGTTTAGAAGTGACACTTTGGCAAATGTGTTTAATGTCAGCCAAATTCAATATAACCCTGACTCTTTGACGAACCCAGGGGCATTTGGATTTTTAGAGGGTGATATTGCATTGGCGACTTTGGATACACCTGCTGCGGGTATTCCAACATGGGCGTTGTTGTTTTCTGCCTTGCCTGCGCCGTCTGCGATTGATCCTGTAACGGGTACTGGGTATCATGTGAACATTTCAGGCTATGGCCGTTCAGGAACTGGCGCAACAGGTGCGAGTATTGGCATTGATTTTCGCCGTCGGGCCGCTGAAAACTTTTTGGGAGCATTAACGACATTTGATGACCGCAACACATTTTTGTTTGGGCAGCCCTTTGGAAATCTTCCGCAAAATTTATACCGTCTTGATTTTGATAGCCCAGACCATAGTGCCACTTTTGATTTTAATCTTTACCGCGACGATGCAACGCCCCATGAGGGCACTACGGCAGGGGGCGATTCTGGTGGACCATTGATCCTAGACGCTGCCAGTAATGACATCGTTGACAGAGATATTGTCATTGGTGCTCTCTCTGGTGGCAGCCGCTTTTTTGGTGGACAGGTTTTTAGCGCATTTGGTACGGAAAGTTTTTATCAACCATTGTATCTGTTTGCTGATTATATAGCCGCCGCTAGCCCATATCGTTATGTGGGTGCACAAGCTGGTGACGGCAATTGGGAAGATGCAAGTCATTGGGTAACCAATCTTGATCCAAATTTCTTTATCTTTAACGGTGATGGTGCGCTCGTCAATGGTTTCCCTGATGAACAAAGTGGCGGCATTACAGGTGGTGATCCACAATTTGGCCAAGTTTGCTTTTTTAGTACCTGTCAAGATTTAAATACGGGTGAGATTGTTTCAGCGCCGACCCCGGCATCTGACGGTGGTGGAGCCGCCAGTATAGGTGCAGAGTTGTCAAATAATGTGGGTAGAGTTGACCCTGACACATTGGCTGGCCTCGGGCTGGGCCAAAATAATTCGGGTGATAATACAGCCAGTATTGAAAGCCGCGAGGCCGTGACGTCTGGCGATAAAGTCACGCACGAAGTTGCCGCTGAAAAAGTTACTCTTGCGGCTGGTGATCCTTTGCCAGCGCCAACACTTGACAATGGTCTTGTTGGGGCGACAGATTTCGTGCCTGACAATATTGATGCGGACGGCGTTGCTGGTATTAATGGTCGTTATTTTGACGTGACATTTGCAGCAGCAGGTAGAACTACACTGAACACTGTAAAAACCATTGATAGACTAACTATCAGTGGCGGACAATCTACGCTTGATATTGCTGGCGGCGCGAGCCTCACCAGTCTTATTGATATTACGCAATCAGCCGGCCTCGTAAATGTTGACGGTTTCTTGCGCAGCGTTGGTGATTACACCATGTTTGGCGGCGTACTGTCAGGTACAGGAACAATCAATAGCCCGTTCTTGACCAATATCTTGGGTACGATTTCACCTGGTGGTGTTGGCGGGATTGGTACACTGACTATTGACGGTAGTGCAGTTCTAACATCTGGTTCACAACTACTAACCCGTATTGGCGCCAACGGTGTCAATGATCTTCTTGCTATAACGGGTGACGTTAGCTTGGGTGGTACGGCAACATTTGTACCAACGGCAGATGTACGTGCAGGCAATACTTACACATTCCTAACTGCGGACGGCGCAATAACAAATGAATTTAATTTCGCGCAAATCAGTGCCATTTTGCAACCTGTTATCACAGTGAATGGTAATTCCGTTGTCTTAAAGGTTGAGGCGGCATCATTTGACACGGTGATCGATGCAACAAATGCTGTGCAATCATCATATTCGCAATTGTTGGATCAAAACCGGACACGAGCGGCGGCGATGGATAATGTATATGGTCCTCTGGATCTGGCATCAGGTACGCAAATCCGTTCAATACTGGACGGTCTTGCACCTGTAACGGAAACAACCGTTCAATCACTTGCAAAGGCGACGTCATCAAACCTATCTCGTTTTTACAGGAACCGTTTAAGAGATTTTAACCGCAACGATGTCGGTGGTACGGTGTCTGTTATTGGGGCGCCATTGCAACTTGTCGCTGATGCGAGCAATTCATCTGGCTATAACATGTCTGGTGTGGAAGCAGGCGGGCAGGATATTCGCTCACATGATATTCTGCAGTCCGATATAGCTATTTATCTCGCGGGGGCATATATCAATGGTGACGCTAAAGCTTCTCCAAATGTCGCTAATTTTTCCGATGATAGCTTTGACGGTTGGTTCGTTGCTGGTGGTATAGAAAAGACAATATCTGATCAATTCATTATTGGCGGATCTCTGTCATATACCAATCTTGCCGCGCTTGCACCTTTGGGGCAAACTGCTGAAAGTCAATTATTAGCGGGGACACTTTATGGCCAAGCAAAAACAGCAACAGATTTGATCCTTCAGGGGCAGGTTAGTCTTGGTAGTCACCATACGGAAACAACGCGTAATGTTGCTATTGCGCAAAACTTTGCGTTAGCGACGACGGATAATAGTTTGTCTTTTGGTGCGGAAGTGGATTTGTCAAAAGAGTTTACACGTGGGCGCATTATTTTTGCGCCAGGTGTAGGTGCTAGGTATCAGAGTATCAATTTTGGCTCTGTTGATGAAACAGGTGGCGGCCCAGCACTAACGATTGCGCGTGAGGACTATGCCAGTTTACAAGCACGTGCAGGTTTTGAGGTTAGAGCGGACAGTGCTGCAAGGGTACAATTAAGAGTATCGGCAAATGCGGTTCACGAGTTTCAAGATCAAGCCAATAGCTTTGGTGCAAATTTTGCAGGTGGTGCAGGGCCATTGGCACCGTTCGCACTTTCAAGTGATGATAAAGATTGGTTTGAAGTTGGTGGCGGTGTACAGATTGCAATGGATGACAACCTATCCATCGATCTTTCAGTCGATAGCACATTTGCGCGCACGGACGTTCAAGTCCAAACAATTCAGGCTGGGGTTAGCATGAAATTCTAAATTAGAACATATCCTAGATTTTAGTATCCCGCTCAAACGTAATGTTTTGGCGGGATATTTTTTTGTCACATATTGTTCTGCGCCACATACTTTACGCCGCGCCTTATATTCGCTAATATCAGCGGTATTAATGTAAATAGAGGTGGAATACACACATGCGGCATTTTATTGCATTTGGGATTTTGGCGGCTGGATTGAGTGCTGCCTGCGTGCAACCCCCAAAGGACGCGCAAGTTTTACAAGACGGGACACGCGTGCAAGACACCGAAACGTCGCAAGCAAATGTTGACAGCACGTCTCAAGGTACACATATGCATGCTGCACTTACCGAGAAAGCCACACAGGATAATAAACGAGAGTCAGTTACCATGCCTATGACACAAAACAGCAGCCCCCAAAAAGAAACCCCGTATTGGGTAAAGGATATGACAGCTGATATTTACACGCAGGGAAAAGTCAAAATAGGGTCTTTGAAATTCCAAGATCAAGTTACAGTGTATCAAGAAAATGATGGGTGGGTGAAAATTGATCCTATATCTGATAAATGGATGCGTATTTATAACTTAGTCGCGCGCCGACCTCATACACCGTTGCGCCCCCTACAAAACCAAACTAGAAGCGGTATAGGTTGGGTCGACCCTGATATATTAAAAGTGAAACCTGATTAACGGGCACATGTATTTTTCCATCAGTGCACAACTCCTTTTTAGTGTCATTAAGTAAACGTCTGCATATATTGCGCCTTGCCAGCTGATATGATGGCCCGTTATACCTGCCATGAGAGGAAAGGGGGAGGGTGGTATGAATACACATAAATCCAATGATCAACATACTGATCTTCTGCCCAATATTGATGCATTGCGTCACGCAATTTCTCAAAACAACAGAGTTGAGCTTTTAGCCCTGCTCAGTGATGAGCATCCCGCAGACATTGCGGACATGCTTGAACAACTGAGCCCAGATGACCGTTTGGCATTTGTTGATTTGGCGGCGGATATTTTAAGTCCCTCAGTTTTGGCTGAACTTGAAGATGAAGTTGTTGAAGATGTGTTACCTCATCTTGGTGCAAGGCAGATTAGTGAAGCTGTTACCGAGCTTGATAGTGACGATGCTACCCAGCTTATTGAAGAGTTAGATGACACGCGCCGTGCAGAAGTAATGGCCGCCCTACCTGTGCGTGAGCGCGAAGAGGTAGAGGCAAGTTTTGCATTTGACGAGGACACGGCTGGCCGTCTCATGCAGCGTGAATTTGTTGCCGCCCCCGAATTTTGGACAGTTGGTCAAGCCGTTGACCATATGCGCGCCCAAGAAGAACGCGATAGCGATAGCCTGCCTGATTTGTTTTTTGATCTCTATATAATTGATAGTCATTTCCACCCACTTGGGTATCTACCGCTATCGACGCTTATGCGTAGCCGTAGAGAGATAGCGCTAAAAGACGTGATGTTATCTATACCCGCTTTAATTGACCCTGAAATGGACCAAGAAGACGTGGCCTATTTGTTCGAGAAATATAATCTCATTTCCGCGCCTGTTATTGACGCCGATAAACGCTTGTCGGGCATGATTACGGTTGATGATATGGTCGAGGTTATTCAAGAAGAAAATAAAGAAGACATGTTAGCCCTCGCAGGTGTTTCGGATGCAGGTCTAACAGATACCGTGTTTTCCACAGTGCGGGCCCGTGCGCCTTGGCTGTTGGTAAATTTGTTGACCGCAATTTGTGCGTCATTTGTGATTTCGTTATTCAAAGATGAAATACGGACTTTGGTAGCACTCGCCGTGCTCATGCCTATTGTAGCGTCCCTTGGCGGAAATACTGGCATGCAGGCACTGACCGTTGCTATCCGTGCCATCGTGACTCGTGACATTACGCCAGTCAATACTGCGCGTGTTGTTCGCAGGGAAGCATTGGCGGCACTTATTAATGGGTTGATTTTTGCTGTATTGCTGGCGGGCGTTACTTATATTTGGTTTCACGATTTGAGGTTATCACTGGTTATCGGCATTGCGCTTGTGTTTAATTTCTTCTGTGCAGGTCTCGCGGGGATATTAGTACCGCTGGGATTAAAAAAAGTTGGTGCGGATCCAGCCGTTGCTTCGTCAGTCTTTGTCACAACGGTTACAGATGTTGTTGGTTTTTTTGCTTTTCTCGGCCTTGCGTCCATGTTTTTACTCTAAAAACAGTGGAAAATATATATTTTCCCTTTTGAGGTGAAAACGGCACTGTATTTGCAATCTAACACATTAGATTATTGTGTGTATTGTTTTGGAACAGATATGGCCCATACATTTAAAGTTTCTGATTTTGGCATGACGCTTATTAAGGCGTATGAGGGCTTTAGGCCCGTGGAGACAAGTTTGGTGTCTGGTCAAAGGGTTATTGGTTATGGGCATCGTTTTCAAACAGGTGAAGAACCTGTTGTTACGCGAGAGCAGGCTGAAAATTTATTGAAAATGGATCTCAGTGCATATGAAGACCTCGTCAACCATGATATATATGCCCCGCTCAATCAAAGTCAGTTTGACGCGCTTGTTTCTCTTAGTTTTAATATTGGACCCAAAGCCTTCTTATCCTCACACGTGCGGCATGCCCTTAATAATGGCCGCCCTCTTGAGGCTGCAAGCGGGTTTGACCAGTGGTGTAAGAGCAATATAGATGGCAAAATATATGTGGTTGATGCATTGGTACGCCGCCGTACGGCGGAGAAGGCTTTGTTTTTACGTGCAGGAGAAGGTATTGTCAGTGCCCCACGCCACGAAATTCCCCCCAAACAAGATCATGATATGCGCAGTATGGAGGAAAGCGATGTTGTGTTTGATAAACACGACGCAGCTACCATCGTGAAACGTTCACCTTATAGTGCTGAGCACATTAATGTGCACATTGATAAATCTGCTGCGCATGACGAAATATATGCACTGACAGATAATGACATTTCTGAACATGGACGTGACCTAGCCTCTAGCGGTCTGGAGACTGACCGCCCCGGCAATATAAGTGAGGCCTGGGCAAACTCTGATCCACAATCTGCACTTTCCCCTATTGCGATTGCAGCTGAGGAGGTTAGTAACCGCCTTGACCGTCTTATTGCCGACAATACGAATGAGCAAATACAATATGAAAGTACGGGAGATATTGATACGGCAAGCACTCGTGATGATCATAGCTATGTGGAAGACCATACCAAAGATAGTGTCAGTATAAAGGCTGCAAATGAAGGAACGCGTGATGATTACCGCCGCCCTGCAAATAGCAATAAACGTCATGTACGCGCACCTGATGATTTTATCCACAAGACAGAACCTACAAAACGTAGTGTTGAAACAAGAAGTGGCTTTGCCGCCTATTGGATATCATTGATTATAGGAGCAGCTCTATTGGGCGGAGGGATTGTCAAATGGTTCTTCATGCCAGAGAGCACAATTGGTGGATTACATACATTTGTCGCACCCTTAGCTGCGCTTATTGGCGGCATGATGGTGCTTGGGTCTTTGTATTATTTGGCAAAAACCTTTGTAAGCGCAGAATAATATGCCCAATTCTATATCATTTTAAGGGTCATATTTAAAAAAGACATGTATTGACGGTATATACTGATGCTAATTTTTTAAGGCATAGTGCGGTTTTATAACGTATTTGCAGATTTTTTTCATTTTTACCAAATTTTTACCGTGTTTTTTCACTCCATCGTAATCAGCCTCCCATATGTTCAGCAACATCAGGGATGATCTCTGGTGGGGAGAACCCCAATTTAAATAAGCATACGTGGGAGTTAGTTATGCAAAATTTTGTTACGCGTTTCGTAAAAGACGAGTCTGGTGCAACTGCAATTGAATATGGTTTGATTGCTGCTTTAATCTCAGTTGGTATTATTACTGCTGCTGGTTCACTAGGCAACAACATCGCTACTAAGTTTGAAGAAGTTGCTACATCTGTTGGTAATGCCTAATTAGTATCGTCAGAACTCATTGAGTTCTGAATGACTTAAATTATGCTTTGGCATAATGCGAATTAAAAGCCGTCCTTTCCATATTGGGAAGGGCGGCTTTTTTTGTACATTCATAGTGAGGTGCAATTGGCAAGTCTTAAACCGTCGTTAACTATGACCGCGTACATTGCTGCTATTATGAATGGTCAGAAGATAGTGTATTTCTGGCCATGACAAGCAATTTATAAAAGCGGGGATATTGTGCTCATCTCATTATTTATCATAATTATATTTGCAGGTTGCATGTTAGCAGCCAGTTGGAATGATATCACAAGCATGACAATTCCAAATTGGATTAGTTTGGTGTTGGTTGCAGGATTTTTTATCCTCACTCCATTTGTGTGGCAAGGTTGGGCTGTATTTGGCACGCATATTTTAGTAGGTCTCGCCTGTTTCTCAGCTGGCATTGCAATGTTTGCGCTTGGCTGGATGGGCGGCGGTGATGCGAAACTATTGGCGTCCACATCATTGTGGTGGGTGTGGAGCGATTTGTTTCCATATTTATTCTACACGGCAATGGCAGGCGGTGTTTTAGCACTCTTTCTTATTCTAGGGCGAAAATATATACCTGCTCAAGTGCTGACAATTGGCTGGATACACAGATTGTTCAAGGATGAGAAGCGGATGCCATATGGTTTGGCACTGGCTTTCGGTGCACTTGCAGTCTTGCCAAGCAGTAATATATATCAATTTTCTGTCGGAATATTGTGAAAACATGTGGAAAACAGCAGTTATTTCAGGAAAATTCAAGAAATTTTCAACTTGTTAACCATGCTTTATCAAATGGGACGTTAATCTTTGCCGAATCTGTGAGTGTAATTGCGCCTATATAAATGAAATGTGAGGGCATATGGACATTAAAAGAACATTATTGATCGGTGGACTTGGTCTTGTAGCTGTGGTTGGATTTTTACAATTACAAAAAATGGGTAAACCTACTGCGCCAAGGCAAGCCGCGGCCCCTGCCATAAAAGCGATCTCCACCGTGAAATATGTTGATATTCTTGTTGCTTCGCAGGATATTTCCCTTGGGACGCGTTTAAACCCTGAGATGATGGCTTGGAAAAAATGGCCAAAAAAAGGCTTGATGGAAAGCTTTATTGATAATCAAACACAGCCAAATGCTATGGAAGCATTCACAAGAGGGGTAACCCAAACGGCAATATATGAGGGCGAGCCGATCATGGGGCGAAAGGTTGTGCAAACAGGGGAGCGTGGCCAAATGTCTTCTTTACTGGGCGCTGGTATGCGGGCGATTGCAACGCGGATTAATGTAGAGACGGCTGCAGGCGGTTTTATTAAACCTGGTGACCGCGTAGATGTCGTTTTAACGACAAGAGCAGCAGGCACATCAAATGGGCAAGCAAATTATATTGCGAGAACTATATTTGAAAATGTAGGGGTTAGGGCGATTGGCAAAACATACTCTACAGCAGGTGGTACAGCATATGTAAGTGGTTCTACCGCGACATTAGAACTTTCGCAAAGCGACGCGGAATTGTTAATTGAGGCCCAGTCTAAAGGTGATATTTCTTTGACTTTGCGCCCGCTTGATCGACGTAAGGCAGGGTTTGTCCCGAGTGCATCCGTTTCAGGGCGCCGAAAATCTGGCGAAGTGACATCTGTTACGATTTACCGCAATGGCCAGCCCCAGCAAGTTTCACTACAAGGACCGTAATATGTTAACAAAATACATATTGATGCTAACAACCGCCGCGAGCATGGCCGCGTGTATGTTGACGAGTTCTGCACAAGCAGGGCCGCGTTCATATGCGGATATACAAGTGTCAGGACATCAAGCACAGCAAAATACAACAACAAGATCGATTATTGTCCCTTTTGGAAAATCAACAACAATTGATCTTCCTGGCGGGATGATGGACGTTATTGTCTCCAACCCTGATATTATTACAGCGCGGGCCCATACAGCGAACCGTGTGTTGTTAACGGGCAAAGCTCCTGGTCAAACCAATGTGTTTTTCTATGGTCATGACGGTCAGGAAATGCTGAACCTCGAAGTACGTGTTGAGCGCGACATTGCGGGATTGACCACATTGATTAAGGAACATGCACCAGAAAGTTCTGTGGACGTTGCCGCGTTTAATAACAATATTTTGCTCTCAGGCGTTGTTGCGGATGCAGGGACGGCTTCCCGCGTTGTCTCGCTTGCCAATCTATGGCTCAGCGAAACTACCAACGGGGCGGATAAAGGCAAAATTACCAATATGATGACTGTCAAGGGCAATCAAATGGTGCAGCTAAAAGTTCGAATTGTTGAAATGCAACGGTCTGTGACCAAACAAATGGGGATAGATTTTAATGCGCTTGGTAAAATTGGGGATGCCAATATAGGTCTTATTAGTAATTCAAAAATTGTAACAGGTGCTGGATTTTCAGGCACGCTTGGCTGGACAAATTCTGGTGGAGGGGCATTGCAATCTCTCACGGCGGGCTTATCGGCTTTGGAAAAAGTTGGACTTGTGCGGACTCTAGCAGAGCCTGTTCTGACCACAATTTCTGGCGAGACAGCTAACTTCTTAGCAGGCGGCGAATTTCCGCTTTTGACTAATGTATTTGTTGACCAAAATGGACAAGTTCAACGTGAATTTGAATACAAGCCATTTGGCGTATCCTTAGGATTTACCCCCATGGTACAGAGTGAGGGACGTATCACGCTCAATATTTCCACTGAAGTTTCAGAGCCAACGACGGAAGGGGCTTTTGAAACGGGCGGTGCAGATATATTGGGTTTAAAAATACGCCGTGTGAATTCAGTTGTAGAACTGCCAGCGGGCGGTAGCATGGTTATTGCTGGCCTCATTCGCGAAGAAAGTCGCCAGTCTACGGACGGTACACCAGGCGCTAAAGATATCCCTGGATTAGGTGCTTTGTTTCGCAGTCGTGATGACCAAACAACGGAAACGGAATTGGTTATTATTGTGACACCCTATTTGGTTAGCCCCACGCATCCAGATAAACTCCAAACACCTCTGGACGGTTTTGTTGCGGCAAATGACCGTGAAACTGTACTTTTGGGTCGCTTAAATAAAGTATTCGGTAAAAATGGGTTCACGAAACCAAAGGGCAAATTAAATGGCCCATTTGGGCATGTGGTGGATTAGGAGCTGATGATGAATACACATATTTTTAAAGCTGTGTTGCGTCCTCTCTGTGTAGGGGTTTCTACGTTAACGGTTTTGAGTGCATGTACTATGCACCAACCATCACTTGGCCCCACGCTCCTTCGTAATAAAATTACTGTTGCGGAAACCATTGAACGGATGGAGCTTTACGTAGGGGAAAATGGACTTAACCTCTCCATGCGTGACCAAGATGCCATGGGGCAATTTCTTGCCCAATACGCACAAACTGGACAAGGCCCGTTGTATTTAAATATCCCAAATAACGTGTCGGGAAAAGCTGGCGTAGCAAAAGCGCAAAATATGATATCAGGGTATTTATCGCGTATGGGAGTGGGTCGTCCTGCATTGCAAATGGGTCAATACCAAGCGGCTTCAAATACATCTGCGCCCGTCATTGTATCGTATCGTCGTTTGGCAACAATGCCCATTGATTGTCAACAGGGCGCAAGTTTAACACATACGGCAAACAATCAACCTTACGGCGGATTTGGCTGTGCACAGACCGCGAATTTAGCAGCGCTCATTGATAGTCCACGGCAATTACTTGAACCATATGCCATGGGTAATGCTTACGCAAATAAACCCGTTCTTGTATTGGGAAAATTCGAAAAATCAGAAGCCACCGCGACAAAAAGACCGCCAGGTCAAGATGTATCAGCTGGGGGCAATTAAACCTAATGTGGAAAATTCGCGACCAAGACGGTTGGGATAAAATTGGAATGAAACTATGAAGCAGCAACCGCAACCAACTCCTGTGAGTGCCCCGACCAGTTACCCGTCCCCTACTGGGGCGCACATACCTCCTATGCAGACACCAGCGCAAGGGCAAATAGTACCGCAATTGGTGCCGCCTCATCCTACGCCGCAAGTGCAAATGCCCGCGCACCAACACGTGTCTCAACAACCTGTTATGCAACCGGAAATACAACAAGGTGCACCAAACCCAGTTGGCCAAATGCCACCACCACCAATACAACCTCAAGCTATAGCTCCACAGCAAATGCCAAATGCTGTGCCAATTGAGTCTGAAGTACCAACGCGGGAAGGCGGCGAAAAAGCCCTGCCACGTATTGCTATCCATGCATTTTGTGACCGCGGTGAAACGGCGGGGGCGGTTCAAGCTATGACACAGGACTGGCGCATGGCACGAACGAATTTAAAAGTATATATGGGTGGCCTGCCAGCAGCTATTGAATATTATAAAAACGAAACTACGCCGAGTTTGGTAATGGTTGAATCTGGTTTGCGCGGGCCTGAATTGTTTTCTTGGCTTGAACAATTGGCAGCAGTTGTTGATGCGGGCAGTAAAGTTGTTCTCATCGGCGCCGTCAATGATATCCGCCTTTACCGCGAATTGATGGAAAAAGGGTTAAGCGATTACCTTGTCCCACCGTTTCACCCCTTAAGCATTATGCGTTCGATTAGCGAACTTTATGCTGATCCTGACAAGCCATTTACAGGTCGTGTCGTGGCGTTTTTTGGCGCAAAAGGTGGTGTTGGTTCATCTACGATTGCCCATAATGTTGCTTGGGGTTTGGCGAATAAATTGGGTCAAGAAACGGCCTTGGTGGACATGGATAGTAGCTGGGGGACAACAGGACTTGATTTTAATTATGATAACACGCAAGGCTTGGAAGAAGCTCTTGCGGATTCAGATCGCCTTGACGAGGCTTTGCTTGATAAAATCATGGTACGCCATTCAGAAAAATTAACAATTTTACCTGCGTCGGCTTCTCTAGGCTCTCCTGCGCCAAGCTCTACAGAGGCCTATGAAACTTTAGTGAACGGTATTCGAGCACTGTCACCGTTAACACTTTTAGACATGCCTCATATTTGGACGGATTGGTCAAGTAAAATATTGACGGGCGCAGATGATATTGTAATCACAGCAGCACCAGATTTGGCCAATTTACGCAACACAAAAAACCTAGTTGATTTTTTAAAATCGGTACGACCAAATGATGCTCCTCCCTTGCTGGTGCTCAATAAAACAGGCGTTCCAAAAACGGCAGAGATCCCCGTAAAAGATTTTGCGGCAGCGGTAGGTCTTGATCCCGCACTGGTGCTTGCATATGAACCTGTTGTATATACAGAAGCCGCGAATGACGGTAAAATGCTCAGCGAATTAAAAGCTGCAACATCGGCATTTGACGGCATGATGTATCTCGCACAACGTTTGCGAACTGGAAAGTTTACACCGTTAGTAGGCAATAAAAAAATGTTGAAATTAAAAAAGGGCAAGATGCCAAAAACGCTGAAAGACGAAGGTGCACCGAAAAAACGCTCCTTGTTGTCAAAGCTGACAAAACGGAAATAGAGCTTTATGTTTGGGAAACGATCAGGTGAAAATACGGCCGTGCAACCAAGCGTGGCCTCCTCACCGTCAATAGAAATTACAAATGAGCCACATGCATCGCCACCTGCGCCTGAACAAGCAAAGCAAGCCCCGCAACGTGTAGATGCTTCGGATAGCTATTACGAAACCAAAGCGACCATATTTAATGCCTTATTTGAAACCATTGATGTTTCTGCTTTAGCGGGTATGCAGCCTGATGCTGCGCGAGAAGAAATTCGCACAATTGTCGACGAGATCATTGCTATTCGTAATGTACGCCTTTCAGTTGTTGAGCAAAAACAATTGATCGGTGAAATATGTGATGATGTTCTTGGTTATGGCCCGTTAGAGCCGCTTTTGATGCGTGATGATATTGCTGATATCATGGTCAATGGTTATAAAAATGTATTCATTGAAACCGACGGTAAAATGGAAAAGACTAATATTCGGTTTCGCGACAATCAGCAGCTTATGAATATTTGCCAGCGTATAGTTAGCCAAGTCGGACGTCGTGTGGATGAAAGTTCGCCTATTTGTGATGCGCGTCTTTTAGATGGTTCACGGGTAAATGTAATTGCCCCACCACTTGCGATTGATGGGCCGACATTAACAATACGGAAATTCAAAAAAGATAAATTGACGTTAGAAAATTTGGTTGATTTTAAATCCATATCGCCTGCGGGGGCGAAAGTTTTGCAAATCATTGGCGCTTGTCAGTGTAATATTGTTATTTCTGGAGGTACGGGTTCAGGAAAAACAACGCTCTTAAATTGCTTAACGGCTTTTATTCATCCTGATGAACGAATTATTACATGTGAAGATGCCGCGGAATTACAATTGCAACAACCTCACGTCGTACGCCTTGAAACCCGTCCGCCAAACATCGAAGGTAAGGGTAAGATTACAATGGCAGATTTGGTAAAAAACTGCCTGCGTATGCGCCCTGAACGGATAATTGTAGGTGAGGTACGTGGCCCAGAAGCGTTTGATTTACTTCAGGCTATGAATACGGGCCATGATGGTTCTATGGGTACGCTACATGCGAACTCTCCGCGTGAAGGCCTTGCGCGCCTAGAGTCTATGATAACAATGGGTGGATTTAGTTTGCCAGCGCGGACAATTCGGGAAATGATTGTTGGCTCCGTTGATATTGTTATTCAGGCTACGCGTCTTCGTGACGGCTCACGCCGCATTACACATATTACAGAAGTTTTGGGTTTGGAGGGCGACGTAATTGTTACTCAAAACTTAGTAGTTTACGAGATGGACGGGGAAGATGCTGACGGCAATATCATTGGCGAACATAAATCCACTGGCATTGCCCGCCCTGCATTTTGGGATAGGGCGCGGTATTTTAACCTCGAAAAAGAACTGGCTGAAGCGCTTGACCAAGTAGGGGAAAACTAATGGAGCCAACTACCATATTGGCTGCTATGGGTGCGATTGCCATATTTATTATTGGTTACCTGATTGTCGATTCTGGGAAAAGCTCATCTCAAAAACGTGTTGATTTAATCGGTGGAAATACTGTGAACACGACAAGGTCTTCCTTGTTTTCATTCATGAAGGTTGACGATCAAAGCTCTCGTCGCAAGATGATAGAAAATTCTCTTGGGGAATTGGAAAAAGAACAAAAAAGCAAGCAAAAAAAGAAAAAAACACTGAAGGCGAGATTGACGCAGGCTGATGTTAAAACAACTGCCCAGACTTTTACAATGATCTCTGTAATTATTGGGATCGTATGTACGGGCCTGCCTGTGTTATTTGGTCTCTCGCCACTATTTGCAATTGGTATCGGTTTTGTGCTTGGATTTGGTGTACCGCGTTGGATACTCAATATGAAAATTAATCGACGGCAAAAGAATTTTACCGCTCATTTTGCAGATGCTATGGATATTATTGTTCGTGGCGTTCGCACGGGGCTGCCGTTAGGCGACTGTATGCGTATGATTGCCCATGAAGCACCTGAGCCAGTGAGCGGCGAGTTTTCGCGGCTTGTAGAGGCAGAAGGTGTTGGGGTACCTATTGAGCTTTGTATTGAACGTATGTATGAACGCATGCCGCTCGCAGAGGTAAATTTTTTTGGTACGGTTCTCAATATACAACGCTCGACCGGTGGTAATCTTGGCGAGAGTTTAAGCAATTTATCAAAAGTGTTGCGAGAGAGAAAATTACTACGGGAGAAGATAAAAGCGATGTCTGCAGAAGCCAAAACATCTGCCATGATTATTGGCGCATTACCACCAGGCGTTATGGTGATGGTGTCCATGTCCTCGCCTGATTATATGCATGATCTGTATTTCACTGCAACAGGACAAAGGAATCTTATGATTAGCGCAGGTATGATGATGGTTGGTATTTTTGTCATGCGTAAAATGATTAATTTTAAGTTTTAGGAAATAAGGACATGGATCCCGAATTTTTAGAAACATTGCAAACAGTTTTGACAGCAATTGTAATGCTTGCTGCAGTTGGCACAATGTATACATTACTTGCCCCCATGCTTGAAGGGAATTCTTTGAAGAAAAGAATGGGATATGTTGCAAGTGAACGTGAGGCCTTGCGGAAAAGCCGCATGGAAGACTTAGAAAAGCAAACAGGATTACGCGTCGAAAACAAAGGGTTTGTCAAAAATATTGTTGATAATCTATCTCTTGAAAAACTATTGGCAGCGTCCGACCTAAAAGATAAATTGACGCAAGCGGGTTTGCGCGGGCAACGCCCGATTTATATGTTTTATTTTTTCCGACTTGCTATGCCGATCATACTTTTTGTATTCGGTGTTTTATATTTTGTTTTGCTTAACCCGTTAGATTGGCGTGTCAGTCAGTCATGGCTTGGCGTGTTTTCACTTGCTTTATTAGGGTATTATGCGCCGAGTATTTATTTGAAAAATAAAGCGGGTAAACGTATGGCATCAATCACCCCTGTTTTTCCTGATGCACTTGATCTGTTACTCATTTGTGTGGAATCTGGAATGTCCATTGAACTGGCATTTGGTAAGGTCGCTACTGAAATGGCTGATGCATCTATTGAATTGGCGGAAGAATTTTCTTTGACAACGGCAGAATTATCTTATTTGCAAAGCCGTCGGCAAGCTTATGAAAACCTTGGGCGGCGGAATAATCATATCGGGGTCAGAGCGGTATCTACCGCGCTCATTCAAAGCGAGCGTTATGGTACACCATTGGGGGATGCGTTACGAGTCATGGCGGATGAAAACCGAGCAATGCGGATTATGGCCGCCGAGAAAAAAGCGGCGGCCCTCCCCGCAAAATTAACAGTGCCTATGATTGTATTTTTCCTACCCGTATTATTCATAGTTGTGCTCACGCCTGCGGCGATGCGCATAAAAGCCAATCTATAAAAAATGTGAACGGGGCCACCAACTTCAATTAATTACCCAAACTAGTGGCGACGTGTCCTCGCGGGTTGACGATACATTGGTGCGAGTTGTTGAATTTGAGGCGGCATTCTAGTTTGACGAGAATTTCCATTTTGGTGAATTTGTGGATTATTTGGCCCCCGTGTCTGATTTTGCACAGCTCTTTGCTGTGCTAATTGCTGAAAATATGCATTTTGTTGTGCAGCGATTTCTCGCTTTGAACGATTACTGCTAGCTATTTTTGACAAAACATTTGGTTGGGGTGTTTGTGCGTAACCAACAGGTTTGTTCCGAGGCTGATATTGTGTTGGCGTTACTGGCTTAATAGACGGTCTTATTTTTTGTGCCTGTTGATAGGCTAACTGTGCTGCTTCCTTGGCAGTTTTTGGCCCAGACATTTGTATTGAGGGATCGCCAGCCATTGTTAATTTGGCTCTGTTAGGCATTACAGGTTGTGCAGGTCTAATTTGGCTTGGGAGCGTGTTTCTGCGCATATCTTGGTTGTAGTTTGTCGTAATTTTACGGGGAGAAAGCTGTGTGTTTTGCGGTCTAAGCCCTTCAGTGTTTTGCGGCTTTCCCTGTAACTCTAAGACAATGGCAAGGTTTTGTCTGACATTTGCGCTGGCTCCTGGCATGCTCGCTGCGCGGCGTAACCACACCTCGGCTGTTCTTGGGTCACCTTCTAGGGCATAACTTAACCCGATATTTGTCATAACATTGGGATCGTTGGGTGCAAGTTGTAAGGCTTTGGAATAAATTTGCCGCGCTTGGGAAAATCTCTCTAATTGGTCAAGGGCAGCGCCTTTCATGGACCAAAGCCTAGCAAGGCTTGGGCGTTGCTGCAATGCGCTGTCAATAATCTTTAATGCTTTCTCTGGCTCGTTATTAGCGATAAGACCTGCGCCAAGCTCGGTCATAAGGTCCGCGTCTCGAGGATAAAGTGCGCGTGTCTGTGTTGCCACTTCAACGGCCTTTGCTGGATTACCTAGACGGCGTAGCGCACTGCTTAGGTTTACTGCGGCCTCAAGGTCTGCAGGATTTAAATCATACTCTCGGGACCAAAAAGCGGCTTGAGCAAATAAATCCTGTGTCAGAATGGCTTCGCGGTCTTCGGACGAGCGCGGCACATAATTAGCCGTATTTAACTCGGTAAGCGTCTGTTTTTCAATATCTGAATACCCTTGAGGTAAACTCATGAGGCCGCATCCAGACAAGCTTAAAAAACTACAGGTCAGGAGGCCGAATTTTAGGTATGATGTTGTTTTCATTTTATGATCCTTCACAAAAAATCTCAGGCCTAAACTTCAAGACAGCGTGTATGACTTGATGCATATTAGGTTTGGAGGCATGACAATTTTTATCTTGTTAACCTTTTGTCTATGTTTCGTTGCATTGCGTCAAAATTTGGTTAACAAATGTAGCTGAATACGGTTAATATCCGTTAAATTTTGGAAAGCTGATGATTATGAGTGCGTATTTCACCAAAAAAGCGGATGTGCCCAAAGATTCGGTAGTAATTCCCATCCATATTTGCCGCCCTAATTCTGTGAAAAAATGCCTGTCCCACCTGTCCTCTGTTCAACAAACCTATGCCGTAGCACATGGTTTTAAAGGCGAAGTTGGGCAAGCCGTGCTTGTGCCACATACAGACGGTTCTATTGCTTGTGTATTATTTGGTGTGGGGCAAGATAATGGCTACGGCAATAGCGAAATACGCGTTGGGAGTTTGGCAAAAAAACTAAAGTCAGGATTTTATAAAATAGCAAGCAATCCTGTAAACTGGCAACCTGCTTTAATGGCCACATCATGGGGCATGGGTGCATATAAATTTTCGCGGTATTTAAAGAAAAAATACACACCGCCGGCTTTGGTTTTGGGCGGGGACATGCAAGACGGCGAGGCCCAATTTATTGTCAACGCCCTTCATAATGGGCGTGATCTTATCAATACGCCTGCGGGGGATATGGGGCCAATTGCTTTACATGAATATGCCCAAAATCTGGCAGATGCGCACGGCGCGCAATGTCATGCAACTATTGGTGATGAATTACTTGCCCAAAATTATCCAATGATCCACGCAGTTGGCCGTGCGGCTCACGAAGCCCCGCGCTTGATCGAAATAGAATGGGGAGACGAGAATGCGCCTCGCCTTGCTCTGGTTGGTAAGGGGATTACTTTTGATACGGGCGGGGTCAATATGAAAAGTGCCGCTGGCATGCGCGTCATGAAAAAAGATATGGGCGGATCGGCTCACGCCCTTGCTTTGGCTGAAATGATTATGGCCGCAAACCTACCAGTGCGCTTGCACGTTTTGTTAGCAGTGGCGGAAAACGCCGTATCTGCCAATGCGTTCCGGCCCGGTGATGTGTTGACGTCGCGCAAAGGCCTGACAGTTGAAATTGATAATACGGACGCGGAAGGTCGTTTGGTATTGGGCGATGCATTGACCAAGGCGTCAGAAAGCAAGCCCGCTCTCATTATTGATTTTGCCACACTTACGGGCGCGGCGCGGGTGGCTTTGGGGCCAACATTGGCGCCGTTCTTTTCCAATAGGGAGGCGCCTGTGGCCTCCCTCCTAAAGAGCGGCAAAGATCAACTTGATCCTTTTTGGCATATGCCGCTATGGGATCCCTATATGAGTCTCTTACGTTCACCCATTGCGGATATGAAAAATTCTGGCTCCAGCTTTGGCGGCGCGGTCACGGCGGCATTGTTTTTGCAAAAATTTGTTGAGGTTAAGGACAGCGATAAAGGTCAACCGTGGATGCATTTTGATGTATATGGCTGGAATCCAAGTGCCTCCCCAGCACATCCCGAAGGCGGGGAAATCATGACCGTGCGGGCCGTATATCATTGGTTAAAAAACGACGGAATGTCTACGCTCGACTAGGGGCGATTTGTAAACCCCATTAAGAGTTCCGCAAACCACCGCCCTGCAATCAGTGCCGTAATGTCGCTTACATCTAGCGCAGGATCAAATTCTGTGAGGTCAACCGCTTTGACTTTGGGATGTGCACCGATCAAGCGGGTTGCTGCAAAGAATTCCACAGTAGAAAACCCACCACTTCGCCCGCCTGGTGCACCGGGGGACTGGGCCCGGTCAATAACATCAATATCAAAATCTACATAAATATGTTCGCAGGTTTTGCTTAAAGTTTTTAAGGCGGTTTCGACGATTTTGACAACGCTATGTGTGTGGCAATCATTCAATGTATACACACTAATGCCTGCTTTAACTGCCGTGCGGTGCATGGCGGCAGTGTTGGCAAAGGGGGCGGTGCCTATTTGTGCGATACGGGCTCCATCCAATCCGTCATCAAGTAAAGCCTGCACGGGATTGCCGTTCATCAATCCGTTTTGGGTGGAGCGCAGATCAAAATGCGCGTCTAGGGTTAAAAGCCCAACATTTTGCAGGCTGGGGTCTAATGCATGTACGCCCGCACGGGTAATGCCGTTATGACCACCAATAAGTGCGCTTAATGTGTGGCTCTTTATCAGTTTTGAAAATGCAGTTTTAATCGGCACGAAACCATCAGCAGGATTTAAATTGACAATATCAAGGTCGCCGTAATCTCGCACAGATACGTTGTCCAAGTCCGCCCCTGTTTCAATATCATATGTGCTGATCCGTTTTAAGGCGCCGCGAAACACATCGGGTGCTTTGTGGTAATCGCTAGGCGTCACACACCCCAGTGTCATGGGCGCGCCCATAATGGCAATACCCGCCCCGCCGCCGTTCATAAGCCCCGCAATATTAGGCCAATCTTTGTTTTGCATAAGTCGCCACCTCACCTTATAACTTCGCTATGACACTTCAATTTGACACTCTATTTATAAATGCCAATTTAGCAACAATGGACACCAAAATACATGCGCCATATGGGGGCATTGAAAATGGGGCTTTAGGCGTGACGGATGGACGCATTACGTGGATTGGCAAGATGGAAGATTTGCCGAAGTATAAGGCGGGGAAAGAAGAAGATTGTTACGGTGCGTGGATAACACCTGGCCTTGTAGATTGTCACACTCATATCGTATTTGGCGGTAATCGCGCGGCTGAATTTGAACAGCGGCTGCAAGGGGTGGGTTATGAGGAGATAGCAAAAAGTGGCGGCGGGATTATGTCGACTGTTAATGCCACAAGAAATGCTAGTTCGTTTGACTTAGCTGAGGATACGTGGGGTTGGTCGTGCCGTTCACAAGCTTTTGGGGTTACTACTATTGAAATTAAATCGGGTTACGGTCTGAATTTAGAGACTGAATTAGAAATGCTTACCGCAGCTAAATATGTGCAAGACGGAGGTTTAATGCGCGTGCAAAAAACTTTTCTTGGTGCACATTCTGTGCCGCTTGAATATAAAAATAGGGCGGATGAATATATTGACTTAGTTTGCAATGTTATGATTCCAAAAATTGCTAAATGCAAACTCGCGGATGCGGTGGATGGGTTTTGTGAAAATATAGGATTTAGCACAGCGCAAATTCGCCGTGTTTTTGAGGCAGCAAAGAAATACAATTTACCAGTGAAACTTCATGCAGAGCAGCTATCAAACCAAGGCGGCGCAAAATTGGCTGCTGAGTATGGCGCGTTGTCTGCTGACCACTTGGAATATATTGACGAAGCAGGCGTTCAGGCGATGGCCGCGGCGGGTACGGTGGCCGTGATTTTGCCAGGAGCATTTTATATTCTAAAAGAAACACAAAAACCGCCTATAGATTTATTTAAAAAATACGGCGTGCCAATAGCGCTTGCGACAGATTTTAACCCCGGTAGTTCCCCTATAATTTCGCCGATTTTAATTATGAATATGGCATGTACTTTATTTGAGTTTACTCCAGAAGAAGCTTTAAAAGGGATGACGCTTAACGGTGCGCGGGCATTAGGCTTGGAAAAAGAAACAGGGTCACTAGAAGTGGGGAAATCAGCAGATTTTGTTATATGGCCAATCGATACACCTGCCGAACTTTGTTATTGGATTGATGGCAAGACAGAAACACATTTTCGATATTATAAAGGTAAATCATCAGATGAGTAAAACCATTAAAGCAGGGCATGTATCTCTGGGTACTTGGGACGCTATTTATAGACAGAACACATGTATTATATTGGACAATAGCGCGCGAGAAACCTGCAAAAAATCCGCCGAAATTGTTAAAGCCGCAGCCGCAGGCGCGGCCCCTGTTTACGGGGTTAATACTGGATTTGGTAAACTAGCCCGCATACAAATTAGCGTTGAAGACACGGCGAAATTACAACGTAACCTTATCCTGTCCCATTGTTGCGGGGTTGGCGATCCCATGCCTGTCAATATTACGCGGTTAATGATGGCGTTAAAAATCAACTCTCTTGGACGCGGTGCGTCGGGGGTCAGTTGGAGATTAATTTCTCTCTTGCAAGATATGCTTAAACAGGGCGTGACGCCTGTCGTTCCGGGGCAAGGTTCCGTGGGCGCAAGTGGTGATTTGGCCCCGCTCGCACACATGGCGGCAGTGATGATTGGTGAGGCGCAAGCGGTCTATAACGGGGAAATCATGAGCGGCGGCGCGGCCTTAAAAGCGGCAGGTCTTACCCCGATTGTCTTGCGGGCCAAGGAAGGTTTGGGCCTGATTAACGGCACACAATTTAGCACAGCTTATGCACTAGCAGGATATTTTGAAACCAAATCATTGGCCCATTCCGCCCTCATTACAGGGGCCATGAGCGTGGACGCGGCTATGGGTTCATCTGCACCGTTTAAAGCTTTTATCCATGATCTTCGGGGACATAAGGGCCAAATACAGGCGGGAAAAATTTTACGCAAACTCATGCACGGTTCGCCTTTGCGAGACAGTCACATGGAAGACGATGAACGGGTGCAAGACCCCTATTGTCTGCGTTGCCAACCGCAAGTTATGGGCGCATGTTTAGATATTTTGGACAGTGTTGCGACTACACTTCGGATTGAAGCTAACGCCGTGACCGACAACCCGTTGGTCAATATAGAGACAGGCGAAATTTTATCGGGCGGGAATTTTCACGCCGAACCTGTGGCCTTTGCTGCAGATCAAATGGCCTTGGCTTTGGCAGAAATAGGGGCAATTGCCCAACGCCGTATAGCCCTTCTGGTTGACCCTGCGCTCAGCTTTGGACTGCCGCCATTCCTGTCACCAAACCCTGGTGTCAATTCAGGTTTTATGATTGCCGAGGTGACGAGCGCAGCGTTAATGGCTGAGAACAAACAACGGGCCAACCCGTGCAGCGTAGACAGTACGCCCACATCCGCCAATCAAGAAGACCATGTGAGCATGGCGGCGCACGGTGCACGGCGACTTATGGATATGGCGGATAATTTGCGTAATATTATTGCGATCGAATGGATGTGTGCTGCACAAGGGATCGAGCTGCGTGCACCCATCGAGACTAGCTCTGTGTTGAAATCTGCGATCACAAACCTACGCACCAAAGTTGAAAGTCTGGGCGATGACCGTTATATGGCTGGGGATATAAAACGCGCCGCCACTTTACTAAAACACGGCGCAATATTGGACGCAGTTGGAGTGGATGTATTTGAGAGAGGATGATATAGACCAGCAAGACTGCGAGAAGACAATGCCAGACCAACACATCACGCATTAGCACCTTAGGCCTGCTTTGGGGTGTGGGTTCAACGGATCGTCGCAACACTTTAACATTTGAGTTAAGTGTTGCTATATTATGGCGAGACGAACACGTATATATTTCACAATGGAAACTTTAGTCCCGACGTTCAAATGTATCGGGGGATGAGCCGTATGAGAAGAATGATATTTTACCGTCATTGGATTTTCCGAAGAAAACTTTTCGTTTTCCATCCTTCCTGATGAAGACACCTGCATCCGATGTGCTCATATGGTAGGCATCTTCATTTAGGAGTAACACACCGCCTACCTCTCGCACTGAAACGGGGCGGCCTTTTTTCCATGCCCCCCGATCAAACTCTTTCTGAGTGCAGGTCTGGCAGAAAACACCGTAATAATAATTCCCTTCATAAGTCGACAGGTCAATGTCAGGATTGATCTCTGGTACATTTTCAAACTTGGGAGTTCCCGCCGTGTGGAAGGCGTCAAGAATGAGGTCATTGATTTTGTTATGCAGGCTGACACGTCCGCCGCCGGCTTCTGCATTTCGGTTCGTAATGATAAAGTACCCCAGTTTTAATTCCGGAATCACAGTGAAACTAGTCCGATATCCCAGCATGGAGCCTCCATGGCCAATTGATCTGATGGGGTGCCGTCCTTGGTCATCTGCTGTAAGGTGCTCCATAAAACCTTTTGTCACGCCGGGAAAATCAGGATGAGGGCGAAATTGCGGAACAGCCAGAGTGATATCTTTTGTCAGAACCTCCAACAAGCGACCCATATCGGCGGGCGTTGCATCAATAGACGAGGCTGGCGTTGTCACATAAACCTCGTAAGGCGCAATTCCATAACCCTCATCAACATAGCCATAGCCAATCGCCAGATCATCGAAAAATTCGACAGGAGCCTCCACGTAGGATCGCGACATACCAAGCGGCTTAAACAGGATTTCATCCATGGCCTCGGCATAGGGTTTGCCCGTCACCTTTTCTAACACGAGTCCAGCTAAGGTCGTTCCGTAAGTGTCGTATCTATAGTGTAATCCCGGCGGCGATGTACGGCGTAAATTTCCATTAAATAAGAAGGTTTCAAGATCAGGGCGTAAGGCCTTTCTTTCGTCTAAAGTTTTCTCCAACTCCCATATATGCCTATTCAATCCGATCTGATCCAATCCCGATGTGTGAGTTACAAGGTGGCGAAGTCTGACCGTGGCCTCCGACCCGTTAACATTCGGGATATCTGAAAGGGCGGGAATATATTTACTGACCTCATCATCAAGGTCGATTCGGCCTTTATCCGACAATCGCACAAGGGCTTGCAAAGTCAGGGCTTTGGAAACAGATCCAATGCGAAATAGCGTAATATCCGGTGATACTTTGATATTGTCATCCAGATTTGCAAATCCGTATCCACGTTTAAAAACAGTCTCTCCATCTTTGACAATGACAATCGCCGCACCCGGAATGTGCTCATCTTCCATGACGCGCGTTGTCAAAGCCTCAATCTTAGTGGTTAGATTTTCCATCTGTATATTCGGAGACTCAGCCGTTACAATCGGCGGGTTATCGGCGCTTTGCAGCCCAGAACAGGACGGCAGCCCCAAACAACAGGATAGAATAAATAAAATATTATCTCGAATTTTCATGGCTTTCCCTTTCATCTCGTTGAGGGCTTTTGGTAACCAAGGCCACCCAGGAACTCCAGCTTCCTTCCGCCTCTGGTAGCGAAAATACGTATAAACGGTAGCGCCGCGACAGAAATAAAGGTATATATAATCCATGCGGTGGTTGATTTTCGGTTTGGGCCTAGCGATGTTTAGCCTTTTGGCTGTGTCGATTTTAAAGGTATCTGACATGCACGGCTTTATTCAATTCACGGAAAATAAGGCTTTCATATGCAGCGCAGATAATACCGCGCAAGACATTCCTGATAAAACCAGCCCGACTTGCGCGGAACAATTTGATCAGGACATTAATCCGCATCATCGGCAAATCTGGGTGCTGGGTAACTTGGCTGATCCACGGCCCTTTTTGGATCCCGGTACGCCCGTTGGACTATATATCTCGGCAAAAGCGTCAAGCGTCATTTACCTCAATGGACGGCAACTTGGGCAAAATGGTCAGCCTGGGCCAGATAAGGCGTCTGAAATTCAAGGTCAGCTCGATAAAAGCTTTTACGTTCCGCGTAGCTGGCTCAAGGAAGGTGATAATCATATTGCTATATTGATGTCAGGACATCATAGTATCGTTCCATCTAAACAATCGGTTTTGACTCTCGCATTTGGCGCGCATCGTAATGCCCCTTTTCATGGCGGTAAGACTTATTGGGTGTCTATTCTGACTTTCGGCGCATTTGCCATTGGCGTTATTTATTTCGGGACATGTGCGTGCCTAGGATATGAAACGTGGCTATCCGTAACCCTTAGTCTCGCCTCTCTTTTTGCCGCTCTTCAGCTTTTAAGTGAGGTTAGTCGCGGGGTCTGGGCCTATCCTTATGCTTTTCATGATGCGAGGTTGATCCTCATTTCGAGTTTCTCTGCCGGCGTCGGATTGGTTCTCGCTATCCATAGCTTCAAACGATTCGAAGTCGAACACCGGCTTAAAATTCTCCTTGCGATTTTAACCATAAGTCTCATTGGCTTATTTATCATACCCGGCTTCGATGGCCGCGCAACATGGGTCATGCTTGTCCCTTCAGCCGCTGCAAGTCTTGCCTCCTTGTTGTCGCTTAAGTCACATGGGAAAATTGCGAGGCGATATGCCTTGGCCTTTATAGCTTTTGTGGCCCTTATACTAATCAACCCCCACCAGTTCCTGAACGTGTTTTATTACATTACGCTTGTCGTCTTATTTATTTATTTATTCATACAGCAGGCCTTTGACATGAGAGCGGCCATCCGCAATCAAGAAAAGGCGGAGGCTAGCCGATCACAATTAGAAGTGACCTTGGAAAAAATATCTGCGCCCGCCCCCAAATACCTTGTCATCAATAGCGCTGGCCGGCAGGAACAGCTGAATATGTATGATATCGCTGCCCTTTCCCGCATGGAAGATTATGTATCTATCCGCATGAAAGACGGACGCGAAATTCTGCATCGCGGTTCCTTGAAAACCATTCAAAAAGGCCTTCCCGCTTGCTTTATCTCTGTTCATCGTTCCCATATTATCAATACCAATAGTGTTACAAAACTTATACGTCTTGCTTCAGGCGTGGGCGAATTGGAATTGAATGATGACTTCATAGTGCCTGTAAGTCGCAGGATCGTGCCGCGTGTCCGTAAGACTTTAAGTGCTAAATCTGCCGTCTAACTTATGTTCAGTTTGGGGATGAACCTGCCAAAAGCGCTTATTGGTGATTTTAACTATTCCTTTTTAGTCCTCCATCCCCGATCCTCCAAATCAAAGCTTTGATTTGGAGATGGAGTTTGGTAAAGCAAGGTTATGACATATAATCGATTTAAAAATGCACGTAAGGTCAAAGCTCCAACGGGTAATGAGCTAAATTGTAAAAGCTGGCAGACCGAAGCCCCGTACCGCATGTTGATGAATAACCTTGATCCTAATATTGCCGAGCACCCGGATGAATTGGTGGTTTACGGGGGTATTGGTCGGGCGGCGCGGTCCTGGGAAGCTTTCGACCAAATCACGGCTAGTCTTAAACACCTCGAAGATGACGAAACACTTTTGGTGCAATCGGGAAAACCCGTTGGTGTATTTAAAACCCACAGCGAGGCTCCGCGCGTGCTGATCGCCAATTCCAACCTTGTGCCCCATTGGGCCACTTGGGATCATTTTAACGAACTCGATAAAAAAGGCCTGATGATGTATGGGCAAATGACGGCAGGGAGTTGGATATATATTGGAACTCAAGGCATCGTCCAAGGAACCTACGAAACATTCGTCGAAGCAGGGCGGCAACATTACGGTGGCAATCTTACTGGCAAATGGATACTCACCGCTGGATTAGGCGGTATGGGCGGGGCGCAACCTTTGGCCGCGACTATGGCAGGGGCGTCTTGCCTTGTGGTCGAGTGCGACGAAACCCGCATCGATTTCAGATTACGAACAGGCTATGTGGACGCCAAAGCTAAAACCCTCGACGAAGCTCTCGCATTTATTGACAAGGCAAATAAGGACGGCAAAGCACTTTCCATTGGACTTCTTGGTAATGCGGCGGATATTTTTTCTGAAATTTATGCGCGGGGCATTCGCCCTGATATGGTCACAGACCAAACCTCGGCTCATGATCCCATAAATGGATATTTACCCCAAGGGTGGAGCATGGGGGAGTGGCTTGATAAGCGTAACACTGACTCGAAGGCAGTTGAAAAAGCTGCTTGCGCGTCTATGAGAGTTCATGTTCAAGCCATGCTCGACTTTGAAAAATCGGGTGTGCCGACATTTGATTACGGCAATAATATTCGCCAAGTGGCTTACGACGAAGGCTTGGAAAACGCGTTTGATTTCCCGGGGTTTGTGCCTGCTTATATACGCCCACTATTTTGCAAAGGCATTGGCCCGTGTCGCTGGGTGGCTCTGTCTGGCGACCCTGAAGATATTTACAAGACGGATGCCAAGGTTAAAGAATTGATCCCCGATAACCCACACTTACATAACTGGCTCGACATGGCCCGTGACCGTATTCAGTTCCAAGGCCTACCCGCCCGTATTTGTTGGGTAGGATTAGGTGAACGGCACAAACTCGGCCTTGCTTTTAACGAAATGGTGCGAAACGGCGAACTCTCCGCGCCTGTTGTCATTGGCCGCGACCATCTGGACAGCGGTTCGGTTGCTTCTCCCAACCGCGAAACCGAAGCCATGAAAGATGGCTCTGACGCTGTCTCCGATTGGCCTCTATTAAACGCACTGCTCAATACGGCAAGCGGCGCCACATGGGTATCGCTCCATCACGGCGGCGGCGTAGGCATGGGGTTCTCGCAACACAGCGGCATCGTCATCTGCGCCGACGGCACAGACATGGCCGCCAGAAAACTAGAGCGAGTCCTCTGGAACGACCCCGCAACAGGCGTAATGCGCCACGCCGACGCAGGCTACGAAATCGCCAAAAAATGCGCGCGGGAGCACGAACTTAAATTACCGGGGATATTGTAATTGAGTTCACGAGTTGTAAATACCCATTTATTAAGTTATGATTCGTCATCAGGTAAAACAGGGGTTAATTGTGGAACAATTGAGTAGACAAAAAAACTACAAGAATTGGACAAGAATTACACTTATTTTGAAAGCGTGCTTTCTGATTTGCAAAACAAACATGACGGTGAATTTGCCGTAATACGAAGTCAAAAAATTAAAGCATTTTATGATTCGTTATTACTTGCACAAACTGCTACAATTAAAAGTTACCCTGACGGTTTATATTCAATTCAAGAAGTGAAAAATCAACCCTTAGACTTAGGCTTTTTAAGCTATGTTGTCCGTCGAGGGTAAGCATAATGGCGCGCAAGTTTTTTGTGACGTTGTGTTAATGCCAATTGAGCCGTTGGACGGCACTACTTCCAATATTAATGGACAAGCTGGTAAGAAGTTAATTGGTATGCGTGCGTTAATGGATACAGGAGCAACGCACACTTGTATAACATCAAAGGCTGCCGAGAGATTAGATTTGGATCCATTAGGTTATATACCTACAACAGGTATTCATGGGACCGAGTTGCAGGCTAGTGTTGATTTCGATATTCTCCTTGGAATGGATGTTATTTCTTGCGGTAATTTATTTGTTTATCAAAATGGCTTATACCGATTTGAATTTGATGATATTGGCACGCCTACGTATTAAATTTCCAAACCCCTTGACGAACGAATCACCTTTGTGCGAATCATGTGTAAGTGATTTGTTTTTTGGGAGTGTTCGTGCGCGAGGCGGGTGGAAATATTAACCGTATGGATGCTTTGCAGCTTTGGCACAGGGTGACTTTGGCGGGAGTGTTAGCGGTAGCTCCTGACCTTACTACGCGCCAAACCGCGCTTCTTATGTATGTTTATTTGGAAGAAGGGCCACATACTGTGCGGTCCTTGGCGGGGCAATTGGGTGTCACCAAGGCGGTGATTACCCGCGCTCTTAATACGCTTGGTAGTTATGGGTTTATTGTGCGCGGGCCAGATTTGCGTGACAAGCGTTCCGTTCTGGTAAAACGTACAGGTATTGGCTCGCGGTATTTATCGCAATTTGCTGACCGCATATGCCTTGAAAACCGCAGGCTTGCACAAAAGGTGAAAACCCCTAAAGTCGCCTGATGAACACATTAGACCCGCGTATTAACGCCTATACTGAAAATGTAGCTGCCGCTCACCTCGAAGGTAAAGTAGAAGTAAAATCCTACGCAGCACCTTTGCGTCATCAAGTCCGTATGCCTGTTGCACCACTGCATAAAGCCCCTGCCACCGCGTCCATGATGGAAACGCAGCTTTTACTTGGCAGTGAATTTGATATTTATGATTTGCACGGTTCATGGGCATGGGGGCAAGAGGTACAGACGGACGGGCATGGCTATGTGGGTTTTGTGCCCAAAATGGCCCTAACCCCGACACGCTATACGCCGACCCACCGTATCAGTAGTTTGCGCGCCCCCGCATTTTTAAAACCTGATCTCAAAACAGCCATTCGCACGTCCTTGCCCATGAACGCAAAATTATTGGTCGAGTCTGAGGACGGTGATTATTTGAAAATGATGGACGCGGGCTATGTGCATAAAAACCATGTTTGTGCATTGGGCGAGGAACCAATTGATTTTGTCGAAGCGGCAGAACTGCATTTTGGCTTGCCCTATATTTGGGGCGGAGTTAGCCCAGACGGGGTGGATTGTTCGGGCCTTGTGCAAACAGCTTTGCGAGCGGTGGGTATGGACACGCCGCGTGATACGGATCTGCAAGAAACCGCATTGGGAAAACCCGTTGCTTTTAATGAAGAGCTTTTGGGTCTGGAGCGCGGTAATCTGGTGTTTTGGAAAGGCCATGTGGGGATTATGGGCAGCGCAGATATGCTCCTCCACGCCAATGCTTATCATATGGCTGTGGCTATTGAACCATTGTCTGAAGCGGTGGAGAGAATTGCGGCAAGTGCAGGGCCGATAACGTCGATTAGACGGCTAGACTAACTCAGTTTGTCATTCCAGCGAAAGCTGGAATCCGGTACATAGCATATGTTTTAAAGGTTGAATTGCAGATTAAGTCTGGGATGATAGTGTGTGAATTAATGCCCGTCGTCAGGTTTGGGTGCTTCTTCTGGCGCAGGCACTACTGGGGCTGGCATGTCTTCAACATGTTGCGCGCCTGATAGGGGTGCAGCTTCGGCCAATGCTGCCACGGGGCTATCTGCTTGCAAGCGCAAGAATTCGATAACAGCAGCACGGTCAGTTTCTTTTTTCAGGCCGATAAACAGCATTTTGGTTTTCGGGATAAATTTCTTTGGCTTGGTGAGATATTCGTCAAGCTCGGCGTAGCCCCAATTGCCGCCTTTGGCAGCCATATTGGTGGAGTAATTAAATCCAGCTGTTTGGCCAATGGGTCGTCCCACAATATTCCAAAGGGCAGGGCCCGTACTATGTTTACCGCCATTATCAGCATTATGACATGACTTACATTTTTTAAAAACTTTCGCGCCTTTGGTAACGTCGCGGTTTGCAATCCACACTTCGCTCGGAAAAGGTGCGGGTTCGTCATTGGCGTGATTATCTGTGGCGACCTCGGCAATGCGGTAAGCGGGCACGGCAGGTATGTCTGCGTGCACGGCGACATTGGCAAATTTCTGAATGCCGATAAATCCTAGAGCGCTGGCGAGGAGGGCGGCGGCAATTTTATTTCCAAAAAGATCACTCATGGTATTGGCCTTTATGTTCTCAAACGAATGTGTCTCATTAATATAAATTATCTGGGCAAATGCAAAGCATTAAAACCTTTAATAGCTGAATTTTCTTGCTCCTTAGGCTTGGAATTGGCTAAAGGGAGGTATGAATACTGTAAACACGTCAGATTTGAACCCAATTATCGTTATTCCAGCGCGTATGGCCTCTCGCCGCTTGCCCGGAAAACCTTTGGCCGATATTGGCGGTGTGCCGATGATTGTGCATGTGATGGAACGGGCAAAGTCGGCAAATGCCGGGCCTGTGATTGTCGCGTGCGCGGAAGAAGAAATATACCGAGCCGTGCGCAGTGCAGGCGGTGTGGCCGTGCTGACCGATCCTGACCTTCCGTCTGGTACAGACCGCGTACGGGCTGCCCTTGAAATCATTGATCCAGAAAAACACCACAAATGTGTGGTCAATGTGCAAGGAGATTTGCCAAGTTTAGACCCTGCGGCTATAGGTGCGGCCGTGCAGGTGTTGGGCGAAATCCCTGCCTGCGATATTGCGACATTGGCAGTGGCGACTACTGACCCCAGAGAAATCGCCGATCCTAGTGTAGTTAAGGCCGTGGTTAGCATGACCAGTAAGACCCGTGGCCGCGCCATGTATTTTACCCGTGCCAGTGCGCCCTCAGGAGACGGGCCAGTCTATCACCATGTGGGGCTGTATGCTTACCGCAGAGACGCGCTCGATAGGTTTTGCGCATTGCCGCAATCCCTGCTTGAAAAACGCGAACGCTTGGAGCAATTGCGCGCACTAGAAGCTGGCATGCGCATTGATGTGGCAATGATTGACAGCGCGCCAGAAGGCGTGGATACACCTGCTGACCTAAAGCGGGCTCGCGACATGATATTAGGACGAACAACATGAGTAAAATAATTGTCTACCAAGGCATGCCGGGTGCATTTTCTCACCTTGCGTGTCAATCTTATTACCCAGATTACGAAGCCGTGTCGTGCCGTAGTTTTGCTCGTGCTTTTGATTTGGTCAAAAACAGCAATGCTGATTTGGCTATGATCCCTGTTGAGAATTCTTTGGCGGGGCGGGTGTCTGATATTTACCATCTTTTGCCAGAAGGCGGCCTGCATATACTTTCAGAGCATTATCTTCCCGTGCATCATAATTTACTGGTGCTGCCAGGTACGAAACTTAGCGATATCCAAACCGCGTATTCTCACCCGATGGCCCTGTCACAAGTCCGCCACCGCTTACGCGAATGGGGCATTGCGGCTCGGGCTGATTTGGATACGGCAGGAGCTGCCAAGCGGGTCGCGGATAGCGGCGAGCGCACCGAGGCGGCCATTGCTTCAAGCTTGGCGGCGAAAATATACGGGTTAGAAATTTTACAAGCCAATATCGAAGACGCGTCTCACAACACAACTCGCTTCCTTGCGCTGTCACCAACGGCGAATATTCCAAAAATGGACAGCGGTAAAATGGTGACAAGTTTCGTGTTTAAAGTGCGCAATATGCCATCCGCGCTTTACAAGGCAATGGGCGGGTTTGCCACGAACGGCATTAACATGACCAAGCTTGAAAGCTATATGGTTGGTGGCTCGTTTACGGCGACACAATTTTACGCCGATGTTGAGGCCCATCCTGATGATCCACGCATGAAATTGGCGATGGAAGAACTACATTTTTTCTCAGAAAGTGTGCACATGCTCGGCACTTACCTCGCGGATACAACACGCGGACGTTAAATGAATTTGTATAGACGTGACTTTATTGTTGGCCATATATCGCCTAAAAGATAGGTTGGAGGACAGATATGAGACGATTACTCTTTGGCGTATTTGCCGCCGTAAGCATGTTATTTTGCACCATGCCTGCAAGCTCGGCCTTCGCCAGTGACGCAAAAATTTACACATCTTGGCGCAATAACAAAGCGGTGGGAGGTTATGATGTGGTCAGTTTTTATGGTGGTAACCCCATTAAAGGTAATGATAAAAACACGGCCAAATGGAATGGTGCCGAATGGTGGTTTTCGAGCAAGGCCAATCTGGAACTGTTCCTCGCGACGCCAGAGCAATATGCGCCAGCATATGGCGGGTATTGTGCGTGGGCTTTAGCAAAAAACAAGCTCGCCAAAGGCTCTCCAGGCCACTGGACACTCAAAGATGGACGTCTATATTTGAATTTCAACAAAAAAATTAAAGATAGATGGCTTAAGGATGTGAGTGGATTTATTGCGGATGCCGACAAAAATTGGCCTATCGTTTTGGAATAAAAGGAGGCGATCGTGAAAAAATATATACATTTTATACCACATATTTTAGCTGTAATTGCAGCAATGGTCTTTTTGGACTCCTTGCGGTTTAAATTTACTGACCATCCAAACACCCAAGAAATCTTTACGCGGTTAAATGATTGGGCAGCAAGTTTGGGTGTGGGCGGATTATTTGCCCACACGGGTTTGTTTTCTCAATACGTCATTGGCTGTGCAGAACTGGCGGCCGCTACATGTCTGTTGCTGGGTATCTTGCCTGCGCTGCGCCGCATGCAAGCCCTCGGTGCGCTCATCGGTCTCGCTGTTATGAGCGGAGCCGTGAGTTTTCATCTGTTTACCCCACTCGGTATTGATCCCAATAATGACGGCGGTGGTCTCTTTATGATGGCTGTGTTCGTTTGGTTTTCATGCGGCGTGCTTTTGTTTTGGCGACGTACACAGTTGGTGGCAATCGGTAGTGGTGTTAAATACGCATTGTTTAACCGCTAAATTAACAATCGAGCCAATGCTGGATAAGCATATGGGCTATGGTGAAAGGTGGTGGGCAGTAAAAGGCTTCGTTCGTGCCGTCAAATACCCCGCGTACTGTGTCCTTATCATACCATTTTGCGTCGATAATTTCTTTGGTGTCTAGGGTAATCTTTGTGGTTTTGGCTTCGCAAAACATGCCCATCATCAATTGTCCAGGGTAGGGCCAAGGTTGGGAGAATTGATAGGTTGGTGTGTGTACATATACGCCGACCTCTTCAAATACTTCGCGTATGCATGCTTCTTCAAGGCTTTCACCAGAAGATACAAATCCAGCAAGGCACGAATATGCGCCTTCGGGCCAATCAGGGGCGCGACCAAGCAGACATTTATCGCCGTGGGTGACCAACATTATCACTACGGGATTGACACGCGGGAAATGATCGGTTTCGCAATTTGGGCATTTGCGGGTAATGCCGCCGTTTTGCACACTGCTTTCATTGCCACACATAGCGCAAAATTTATGGGCTCTATGCCAATCAAATAAGGATTTAGCGCGCCCACAAAGCGCTAAATCTTTGGACGGGAGTGTTAAGGCCAGACTACGTAAATCGACAAGCTCTGCCCCCTTAACCATAGCTTGGGCCTCGGCTTCTTGGGCAAATGAAAAGGCAAAGAGAGGTGTGTCACCATCTATGCCCAAAAACAAAGGGCCTGGGTCATAGAGATGTTTGCCGACCATGGACATAGGGGTCAGAAAGGCGAGCGTGTTTTCTCGGGCTAAAAATTTACCGTGATGCATAATCAAAGCGCGTGCATTTTTTGCTTTAGAAAAAGCGGTCAACTCTGCCGTTGTGCGGTGATTTTCTGTCAAATCGAGCGGCGCGCCCGCAAAGGCAATGGGGGAGTGTGGCATGATTTTCGTTCCTTTATACGTGAGCATTCCTAACTGTGATCTGATGACATTACCATAGTTTATTTGCTTGCACATTGCCGCGCTGAGGTTCATAAACCTGCTCGGAAGGTTGGCAGTGGACGGACGTCTCGCCAACCCGGTCAGATCGGGAACGAAGCAGCCGCAACGAGTTTTGTTTGGGTCAGTGTCCAGCCTTCCACTTTATACATTCCACACACAAAAAACTGTCACCCCAGACTTGATCTGGGGTCTCGCGAAATTAGAACACCATAGCTTGTTTCAGATTCCAGCTGGAGTTTATCCCAACGAAAGTTGGGACTGGAATGACATTAAGGTTAGCGCGCGCCTCGTCTCTTTATGCATTCCCGGTCGCTGCGCTCCTCGCCTCTTTATGCATTCCCGGTCGCTGCGCTCCTCGCCTCTTTATGCATTCCCGGTCGCTGCGCTCCTCGCCTCTTTATGCATTCCCGGTCGCTTACGCTCCTCGCCTCTTTATGCATTCTTTATCTACCGCAACACGTCCCCGTACTTGATACGGGGCCCAAACACTGTTGGGTTCTGCTATGATATCAAGAGTGTATGGACCACGGGTCGAGCCCGAGGACTGGGCCATTGGGTTAATTATCCTTCTCACACCCCCGCGTTTCTCGTTTGGGTTTCTAATCCCTGAAGTTTTTAAACTGGAAAGGTTGTTCGTGGCCTAGGCCTTTGACGAATGCCATTGCCGCTTGAAGGTCATCACGCTTTTTGCCGCTCACCCGTAACTCTTCGCCTTGAATGGCGACTTGGACTTTCATTTTCTCGCCCTTGATTTGCTTGACGATTTTTTTAGCCAATTCTTTTTCTATGCCTTGTTTAATGAGAACTTTTTGGCGCACGGACATGCCTGCGGCGGACTCTGTTTTTTGAAAATCAAGCTGACCCGGTTCAATGCCACGTTTGTGCATATTGCCGCGCAGAATTTCTTGCATTTGTTTTAGCTTCAAATCATCATCGGCAAAAATGGTAATCACGCCTTCTTTGTGTTCGCACGTACATTTTGAATGTTTAAAGTCATAGCGCACAGAAATTTCCCGCGTTAAGTTTTGCAGGGCATTATCTACTTCGGACAAATCGGCTTCGGAGACAATATCAAATGAGGGCATGGGGTTTCCTTATGGTTATACAGTGTATTTTTATCATTTAATCTGTCGTTTTATCCAGAAGATCAGGTTTGCTTTTTTCCGCGTCTGGCATATCAAGATTGCCGATTTTATCTGATCGATTGGTGATTTTTTTACTCGACGTTAAAATGCCCTCTACGTCTTTGCTGGCTTGGGTGAAATGGGTTTGTAGCTTTGTCGTTCGCTCGGACAGGAGTCGCACATCATTGGCCAGCAAGCCAACCTCTTTTTGAATAATATGGGCCTGTTCGCGCATGGCCGCGTCTTTCATAACGGCGCGCATGGTGTGTAGGGTGGCCATGAATGTGGTCGGGGAGACAATCATGACTTTCTCAGCAAAGCCTTTATCGATCACGTCCATAAAATTGGTGTGCAGTTCGGCGTATATGGCTTCGGACGGTAAGAACAACATGGCAATGTCGTAGGTTTCGCCAAAGATCAGGTATTTCTCGGCGATGGCTTTAATATGGACAAGTACGTCGCGGCGAAAATCGCGGGCGGCGGTTAATTTATCCGCCGCTGTTTCGCTATCGGTCATGCGCCGCCAACTCTCCATTGGGAATTTACTGTCAACTGCCACGTCGCCTTGTTCGCCGGGCAGGTGGATGAGGGCGTCCACTCGCTTGCCGTTAGATAACACGGCTTGGAAACTATAAGCACTAGGCGGCAAGAAATTTTCGATCAGGTCTTGCATAGCCTTTTCTCCAAACGCACCGCGTGCTTGTTTGTTAGACAGCAAGCTTTGCAAGCTCGCCACTTCGCCAGAAAGCGTTTCGATATTTTTTTGCGCTCGGTCGATAATGCCCAAGCGTTCGTGCAGGTCTTTCATGTTTTTGGCACTGCGCTGCTGGGTTTCGGATAGGCTTTGTCCAACCTTATGGGAGACTTGGTCGAGGCGGTGGTCAAGGCTCGTGCGCAGTTTTTCTTCGCGTACGCTGGCGTCTTCGGCAAATTGGGATAGGCGGCCTTGCAAGGAGGATTGGCGGTCGGCCATATCGGTTAAATATTTCTGCATTTGTTCGCCGCTTAACGGTTTTTTACCGCGCCTTACAAAGATGATGGCAATCAGCGCGCCGAGCAAGAGCAGGGCCGCGCCGAGGATCAGCTCCACGAGGCTCAGCTCTAGGCCAGAATATGATAAAATCGGTTCCATTATTCTCTTATTTCACAGCTTTATGATTCTGGCAATTACTTGACTAAATCTACGCGCCCACCTACATGGTGGCTATGACAATACGCCCTATATTAACTGTGCCCAACAAGATTTTAAAACAGGTTTCAAAACCCGTGGACGAAGTGAAGGACGAAACTCGTGCCCTCATGGACGATATGTTGGAGACCATGTACGACGCACCCGGCATTGGTTTGGCGGCGGTGCAAATCGGTATGCCTCTTAATATTATCGTTATGGACTTGGCAAAGGACGACGACGACCCTGCGCCGCAATATTTCGTCAATCCAGAAATTTTAGAAATGGAAGACGAGCAAAAACCTTACGAAGAAGGCTGTCTGTCGGTTCCTGAAGTGTTTGAAGATGTTGACCGTTCTGTGCGCGTGAAGCTAAAATATTTGGATTATCACGGCAAGGAAGTCACCGAATGGGCGGAGGGTTTATATGCCGTCTGTATTCAGCACGAAATGGATCACTTAAAAGGTGTTTTATTTATTGATTATCTGTCGCGCCTCAAACGCACCCGCGCCGTCAAAAAAGTGCAAAAGGCCGAGAAACTAAAAGGCGAAACTGCGTGAGCCTTCGCATTGCATTCATGGGCACGCCTGAATTTGCCGTGCCGTCATTGTCTGAGATTTTGGCCAGTGGTCATGATGTGGTGCGGGTATATACGCAGGCTCCCCAGCGCGCAGGGCGGGGCAAGCATATGCGCAAAAGCCCCGTACACCAATTTGCCGAGATTATGGGAATTCCAGTGGAAACGCCTGCAAGTTTTCGCAAACCTTCTGTCATAAATGAGCTTGAAGCTTTGGACGTAGACGTGGCGTGTGTGGTGGCATATGGCCAAATACTGCCGCAAAGGGCTTTGGGTGCGCCGCGCTTTGGGTGTTTGAATTTACATGGTTCCCTACTTCCCCGTTGGCGCGGAGCTGCGCCTATTCAGCGTGCGATAATGGCAGGCGATAGCCAAACTGCCGCGCAGATTATGCAGATGGAAAAAGGTTTGGATACGGGGGCCGTGTTGTTGTCGGAAATTATTGGCATTGCCCAAGACGATACGGCAGGTAGTTTGCACGATAAATTATCGCAAGTGGGGGCGTCTTTGTGGGCACGCGCTCTAGCGGCGTTGGAGCGCGGTGGTCTTGTACCGACACCTCAAGTCGGGACACCTACATATGCTCATAAAATAGACAAGGCAGAAGCACGGATTGATTGGGCGAAATCTGCGCCCACACTTGAGTATCTTATCCGTGGCCTATCACCTTTTCCAGGAGCGTGGTGTGAACTCCCGGCCCGTAAAGGGGACGAGCGGGTGAAAATTCATATGGCCTGTGTTGAAGAAAAACCTGGTAAGTCAGGTCTGGTATTAGATGATGAATTACTGATTGGATGCGGGGATAAATCACTGCGCTTGTTAAAACTGCAACCTGCGGGGAAAGGTGTGATGAGCGCGGATGATTATTTGCGCGGACGGGCTTGTACCAAGGGCATTCAACTTTCATGACCCGCTATAAACTGACCATTGAATATGACGGCGGGCCGTATATGGGCTGGCAAATTCAAAAAAACCAACCGAGTGTGCAAGCGGCATTGTTTCGCGCTGCAAAAGCCATTGACGGGCGACCTGTTAAAGTTTACGGAGCGGGGCGCACCGATAGCGGTGTGCACGCGCTTGGCCAAGTGGGGCATATGGATTTGGCCAAAGATTTGCGCGCCGATAAGGTACGCGACGCCATGAATTATCATTTGCGCGATCATCCGATTACCGTGTTGGACGCAAAAATTGTTGACCGAGAATTTAACTGCCGCTTTGATGCACTGTCCCGAACTTATCTTTACAGGATAATTGACCGTCGTATGAAGCTGGCACTGGATAAGGGGCGGGTGTGGCGCATTCCTGTATCAATGGACGCAGATATTATGCACCACGCGGCGGGTGTATTACTGGGCGAGCATGATTTTTCTACATTTCGCGATAAACAATGTCAGGCCAAATCCCCTGTGAAATCTTTGGACGAACTTACGGTCATGCGAGTTGGGGAGGAAATCCATATCCATGCCAAAGCCCGTTCATTCTTGCACCGCCAAATCCGTTCTATCGCTGGGGCCTTGGCCGAGGTGGGGACAGGGAAATTAAATTCTACGCATATAGAGACTATGCTTAAATCTTGTGACCGCAGGATGTGTAGCCCCGTTGCGCCGTCCCAAGGCCTGTATTTTATGAAGGTGGAATATTAGGTTTAGGCCAGTGCTTGCACCAAACCTAAATACAAAATCATAATACTGGTCATAGTGACAAGGATGGCAGCAAATACGGCTCCTGCCCAATCGAATTTGGCAATGTGGAGTGCCAAAGACACATCCAAGGCTAAGATGCTGAGATAAAAAAACAATCCGAAAATATAGGCAAGGGAAAATGGAAGCAGGCCAAGCAGGTATAGGCCAAATCCTAAAGTGATGAGAGCAATCACACACAAAAACGCCCAATTGCGGACGATGACCCAAGGACGAAATGCGCTTTGCTTTTCAAAAATCATGCACAAGAGATAGGCAATAAGCGGAAAGGCGAGGCTCATAAGGCCGAGCACGATGCCAATGGCAAGAAAAGGCGCGCCGCCTGCCGAATTGTCATTATATTTCACAACGGCTTTGGTGATGATGATAAATAGTGGCAAGCATAGTATGAGCGCGCCAAATGAACGGGTGAGAGCAGGTGTGGTGAGGTCAAAATGGTCTTGCCAGTTGTCTTCGCCTTTAACTGCTTTAACAATGCCTTTTATAATCATGACGCAAAATACTTTCGCAAGAGAGATTGGTAAATTTTACAGAGATTATGAATGTCTTCAACGTCTGCAAATTCGTTGACTTGATGGATGGTTTTACCAATGAGGCCAAATTCGATCACGGGGGCGAAATGGGTAATGAAGCGCGCATCCGACGTACCGCCAGATGTAGATAATTCTGGGGTGCGGCCTGTGACATCGTAAATAGCCGCGCTGAGTTTGTCGCTAAACATGCAAGGTGTTGTGAGAAACGGATTGCCCGGTACGGTGAGGTCAGTTTCGATTTTACCGTCAAACCCTTGCCTGACTTTGGTAACTTCGTCCTCTAGCCACGCTAAGAGCTCCTCTCCTGTATGCTCCGTATTATAGCGAATATTAAATTTGGCACTGGCACTGTGGGGGATAACATTATGGGCGGGGTTGTTGACATCGACACTGGTAATTTCAAGATTGGATGGTTGGAAATTATCATTGCCGTCGTCTAGTTTTTTCGTTGCAAATGCGGTGAGAAGTTTCAGCAATACGGGTACGGGGTTGCCCGCCAGATCAGGATAGGCCACATGACCTTGCGTACCTATGACTGTGACGACACCATTTAAGGAACCGCGCCGCCCGATTTTGACCATCTCGCCGAGCGTGTTTGGATTGGTAGGTTCACCGACCAAACAATGATTGATGATTTCGCCTGCGTCTGTAATGGCGGTGAGAACTTTCTTTGTTCCGTTTAGGGCTGTGCCTTCTTCGTCGCCTGTAATTAAAAAACTAATCGAACCTTTGGGTGTCCAACCCGCGCTAAGTAATGCGCTGACCGCGCCGACAAAGGCGGCGATCCCGCCCTTCATATCAGCGGCCCCACGCCCCCATAATTTACCGCCCGATACTTCGCCGCCAAATGGATCGTGTTCCCAATCATCCGCATTGCCCACAGGCACAACATCGGTATGGCCTGCGTAGCAAAAATTTGGCGCAGACGTGCCAAGGCGGGCATAGAGATTATCAACCTCGCCAAAGGGATAGCGCGTACAGACAAAGCTTAAAGCTTCAAGCGTGGTTTGCAATAGATCAAGCGCGCCTGCTTCGAGCGGCGTGATGGAGCGGCAACGGATTAAATCTTGCGCAAAGCTGATCGGGTCTAATGTGACTGTGTCTAACGTATACATAGCCACCGAATTAAGCTATGCAAGCCTCAAGAGCAAGGGGAATGAAATGCCAAAACTTGATTTAAATGCGCTGACACCACGTACCGGGACGGGATATCCACATCCGCATAATATGGCCTGCGCTATGCGGCGCAGTCTTGCCTTGGGCGACGCAGGGGGGTTGGAGCAATTCGGAGTACATCTGGTCACACTCCCGCCCGCCAAAGACGGGGAGCAAAGCTGGGCGTCCCAAAGGCATTGGCACAGTGCAGAGGACGAATTTATCTATATTGTGTCTGGGGAATGTGTACTCATCGACGACGCGGGAGAGACATCATTGGCCGCAGGGGATGTATGCACTCACACAGCATCTGACGGAAATGCCCATCATTTGGTCAATAATTCTAGTGCAGACGTAAGCTTTCTTGTGGTCGGTTCAAGACGCCCTGAACACGATCATTGTCATTACCCGGACATTGACCTTGACCTGCCTGCAATTGGCAGACCAGGTCGTGTTTTTAAAAAGAAAGACGGGAGCAACTTTCCTTAAATATTATGGATAAATCATCTCTCATACTTATTACCAGTGGTCGCGTATTATTGGCTCTGTATTTTTTCGTACCGGGCCTTGCCAAACTCCTCGCGCCCGCCCAACAACTTGCCCTTATGGAGCACCATAATATACCTGCTGCATTGCCCTTATTATATATTGCAGGGGCGGCGCAATTACTGGGCGCATTGCTGTTGGTCAGCAATCGGCATGTGCGCAAAACATGCCTTGGGTTTGTACTTTATATTATTGTGATAAATTTTTGCTTGCATGATTTTTGGCATTTTACAGGCATGGAAGCGGCCCATGAATTACAAAGCTTTATCAAAAACCTTGGTATATTGGCAGGTCTGCTTGTGCTGGCCGGTATCAGCCCTGTGCGCTCGCTCATGCCGTTTTCGGTAAAGAATTTTCTGCGTTCTGACAACAAACCCTAAAAAAGTTTAACAAATGAAGACTGGTTTGTGCAGGCAATGCCAAATATAACTTAAAGAAACATCGGGGACAATTATGGACGTGACAACAACATTGGGATTTTGGTCAATATTGCCGCCGATTGTAGCTATTGGTCTGGCATTGTGGACACGGCAAGTGTTCTTGGCGTTGGGCGTCGGTATTTGGTTTGGCTATTTGATCTTGTCTGGTGGTCACCCATTGGTGGGTACGCTGGCGGCCATTGACGCTATGATTACGGTGTTAACAGACGCGGGAAATGCCCGTCTGGTTGTCTTTACCTTAATTATGGGTTCCTTGATTGCCCTCATTCAACACTCTGGCGGGGTGGAAGGGTTTATCCAAAAAATCTTGAAATTTCTCACCAAAGTTGGCACGAAACAAGCCGATAAAGGTAACCGCAAAGTTGTGGAATTGATCGCCGTTGCTACGGGTATGATTTTGTTTATTGAAAGCAATATTTCTATTTTGACGGTGGGAACTTTGTACCGCCCGATCTTTGATAAGCTTGGCATCCCCCGCGAAAAACTTGGTTATATCGCCGACAGTACCTGCGCGCCGTCGTGTATTTTGATGCCGATCAATGCATGGGGTGCATTTATCATGGGGCTGTTGCTGGCCCAAGGGTATAGCGAACCTTTCCCCGTTTTGATGAAATCCATAGCTTATAATTTCTATCCGATTTTAACAATTTTACTCCTCATCGGGGTAATTGTGACAGGCAAGGATATTGGCGATATGAAAAAGGCGGAAACCCGTGCTCGCGAGGAAGGTTTGCTCTTGCGCGAAGGGGCCGTGCCGATGATGGACGATACCTTGTCTACGCTAGAGGCTAAAGACGGTGTGCCGCACCGGGCCTTTAATATGATTATTCCCGTCAGTGCAATGGTTGTGCTGATGCCGCTCTTTTTAATCTATACGGGCTGGAGTTCTGGCACAGGTACGGGGTTTGCCCATGTTTGGTCAGCCTTGTCGTCTGGTAGTGGTTCGTCTGCCGTGCTCTACGCGGTCAGCGGTGCTATTTTTATCGCCATGGTGATGTACAAAGCTCAAAACCTGATGGGCATTCGCGAAATGATCGAGCTGTGTCTTAAGGGTATGTCGGGCATGGTCAGTATTACCTTGCTAATCATGTTGGCCTTTGCCCTTAACAATATGTGTAAAGATTTGGGCACAGGCCAATATATGGCCGATGTTGCCCAAGGCTTCATCACGCCCGCTCTCGTGCCTGCTTTAATATTTATCATTGCAAGTCTCATCGCCTTTAGTACAGGTACAAGTTGGGGCGCATTTGCCATCATGATAGCCGTGGCCGTGCCTCTGTCCCAAAGCATGGGCGTGAACCCGCACCTCGCCATTGCCGCGGCTCTTGGCGGCGGCATCTTTGGCGATCATTGCTCACCCACATCCGACACCACTATCATCACTTCAATGGCCACAGCCAATGATCATATAGACCATGTTCGCACCCAACTCCCCTATGCACTTATCGCAGGCGGCGCGACTGTATTCCTCTATCTGATTGTTGGTTTTATCAGTGTTTAAATGAAAGTTTTCCATGTTTAAAAACAAAAAAATACGAAAAGAAAAAAAGAGCGAAACTCTTGAAATACGTCTTTCTTATTCAAAGAAAAATGCGTTCATGGCCCAGTGCGCGAAAGACAACGAAACGGCCAGCCGTGTTCTGCGACGGTTTATCGAAACCTATGTTGTACGCGCGCACGGTAAAGCCTCAAAAAAACCGGTGTTTATGGCTTTACAATCTGGCCGTTTGAAACTGGTATTTTTGACCCTTATCATGGTCATGGGTACATCCGTTACCCAACCCAATACCCCGCATTCTCCAGAACACAATATTATATTTAGCCGTATGGATACCAACCAAGACGGGTATTTAACGGCGAGTGATGCTAAGGACGAAACACGCCCTGCGCTGTTTGCTTTGCTTGAACACACGGATAAAAATGAAGACGGAAAACTATCTGTGCAAGAAATTGACCAATTACCCATTGTCAGCATGAAGAAAAATGCAGGCATAGCTACTGCAAAACCCGACACCGTTACAACAAAATTTGTCTCCTTAACACTTGCTGGCGATACTAGTGCGCAGGTTATAAAAAACCAATTGCAAGGCCGCAGGGAACTTGCATCATTTGATGCAGATGCACTGCAAGCGTTGGCGCAAAAAATTGCTCAACATGCCCGCCCTAAATAAGTTTAAGGCGTAGGTTTGTTGGCAGTGCGGGCCAGCACCCATGCTTGCCATTGTTTCTGAAGTGCGTCTATATTGTTGGGTAGGCCGTATTGCGCCCCTGTTTTGGATAGCCAAATTTGCACGCTGCCGCCTGATTTTATTGTGCTAGTTATGTCGTCAAAGATATACGGCCTGCCCGATGTTTCAATCATGAAATCTGCGAAGGCTCGCGACTGCGTGTAAAAATTTCCTGGCTTTTGTGTGGAATCTGTAGCCAAAAACTTCCGCGCTTCCTCGCCTGTAAGCCTAAATGTAGTTGTGCCACCTTCTATTCGTGACTCCCCGAGTGTCTCTCGCATTTTGAGTAAGTCTTGCGTTTTTTTATGTACAGGATGTTCCATTGTAAAATATGTTTTAAGTGGCCACAACGCCGCCAAACCATCAGATGTGATGATGGTGTCCAACCTTGTTTGTCGCCCTTGGGTCATGCCGTTTGTTTCTGTTAATACGGCGACAATTTCGTCAAGCCAATCAGGGGCATTGCTCCCGTATTGTCGAGAGCTTGTTTCAGAATTATTGTTGTCCTTGTTCCAACGCCCATGAATAAACCACATGTGCGCGAGTTCATGAGCAATAATACCCGTTTCAATTTCGGGGTCTTGGATTGAGTTTTCAGTACTTTGTGATTGCTGCGCTTGTGCTTTGCTCACAAGATCATCAATCATATCTTGTGATGCACCGGGCACTTGGGCCGTAATTTGTTTGCGTATCGCCTCTTCTGATAAACCTGTCTGCGTGCCTGCAGGTGTCCACGGGAAAAGAATGTCATAGCCTGATTTTTTGAGCGCAGACGTAAGGTCTTTTGACATGCGATCATGTGTAAATATGACCGTTTTTAAAAACTCACTTTTGAAAAACTGTGAATAGCGTGCATATGCATCCTCTATGACAGGGAGGTAGTTTGGCAACGGGTCTGATGTTCCCATCACAAGGGCGTTCTTACTTGCCGCGCAAAAATATTCACTGCCCTCACATATTGGGGGCTGTTGGGTTTGCGGGCCCGTTGATGCGCAGCTTGCAGCCGCAAAACATAAGCTTGTGCAGAGTAAGAGGTTTTTGAGAGGGTTTGTCATGATGATTCCTTGTGCGTTGATATGTGTATTGAAAATATCAACACATTGCGCCAAACCAAGGTAAAGCCTGTCTGGACACGCGTAATTTGACTATAAAACATGTCTGGACATATATAGTGTGTGACCATTGAGAACCTAAAATGATAGGGACAAGGCTATGGGCAGTGTAAATTTTCCGCGTGTTGAGTTGGCGCATTTACCAACCCCGTTTGAGCATTTGAAACGCTTAAGCGCACATTTGGGCGGGCCCAATATTTATGTGAAGCGCGATGATTGTACGGGGCTTGCGGGCGGGGGGAATAAAACCCGTAAACTCGAATTTTTGATGGCCGATGCAATATCACAAGGAGCGGATACCATTGTCACTGTCGGGGCAACCCAGTCCAACCATGTGCGCCAAACGGTCGCCGCCTGTGCCAAGCTTGGCCTGAAAGCCGAAGTGTTATTAGAGCGCGCCATTATCCGCGACGATGATTATGCCCATAACGGCAATATATTGCTGGACGGATTGATGGGGGCCAATATTCATGAGTGCGAAACGGGCGAGGATATGGACGTAAAGGGCCAAGCCTTCACCGACGATCTCTGCGCCCAAGGCCGTAAAGCCTATTTTATTCCCACGGGCGGATCCTCGCCTGTTGGCGTCATTGGCTATATGGATTGCATTACTGAAATTTTGTCCCAATCACAAGTAATGGGCGTGGGTATTGACGCAATATTTGCCGCCAGCGGTAGCCAAGGCACACAGGCGGGGCTTGTGCTTGGCCTTGCTCATGCGCGCAGTGACATCCCGCTTTACGGCGTCAGCGTTGCGCGAGAAAAGCACGACCTTGAACAACGGGTCTTTGCTTTGGCCGCTCGCGCTGCCAAGCTCGCAAAACTGGATACGCCCATCTTGCGCGAACATGTGATTTGTGACGACGGGTATTACGCACCCGGTTACGGTCAGCCTAACGCAGGCATGGTCGAAGCGGTCAAACTATGTGCGCGCCTCGAAGCCCTACTCATCGATCCCGTATATTCAGGCAAAGCTATGGCAGGCCTGATCGATAAAATCCGCAAAGGAGAGTTCACCAAAGAGCAAAATATAGTCTTCATCCACACAGGCGGTCAGATAGCCCTCCATGCTTACCGCTCAGAGTTTGAAGAGACTTAAGGCAGTTTCGGGAAGGGGCCAAAAAATCCGTCAATGCGTACGACGCGGCCTTGCGCGTCAAGCTCGGCCACGTCCATGCCCGGCACGGCAGGCACACCATTGACCGACACCAACCATTCATAACGGCAAATATTATGATGCTGGTCAAGCCCACTTGTATGTACGCATGTGCTCACTGGATATTGTGCGTGAAATTCATGCACCATAGCTTCAAAAGCATCTATACCAACAATCATATAATTGGGGTCAGTAAAAGCAATCTCTGGCGCAAGGGCGGCGTCTAAATGCCCGCGCACACGCGCAGGCGTTTTCTCGTTCCAAGCCGCCAACAAAGATAAAAAACAACCTGGTATATTTGTCATAATGGCTACTCTGACTAAGGGTTAATTACCTCACCATAAGGCAGGAGAACTTCTTAATCCATATCATCTTACCGTGTTTTAACTGCGCGATGGGAACATGCCCCGAGTTACCAAACACATTTTTAATGCCAAATAAGGACTGCGTGGAGCCATGGCTTGGTAGCCGCCTTGCGCCGCCGTATTACCATTATTTTTTTGACCTGATGTACCAGTAGCACGGGATTCTTTACCGCCCTTTCGACCTAGATATATTCGGGTGAGGCCTTTTCCTGTTCCTGAATGAACTGGCGATCGTCCGCGCATATCTGGCACGGCAAATGTCGTGCGGCCATCACCGCCGTACGTCGTGCCTAATAATGAAAACAAAGCCTGATTGTCATTGATTGATAATAATTGTCCATCAAGTTCCGCCGTATTTCGTGGACAAAAATTTGCCGCCGTCGTAATGACTTGACCAATAAAAAGGTCATCTGCCTGTGCAGAAACACTGACCATCAAGCTTGATAAGGTCAAAGTGGTAGTCAGTAATAATTTTTTCATGATTGCGCCCTGTGATAATACTGACGCCCATTGCGCCAGCCTTGCCACATTTTGCACACAACCGTAGAACGTGTCAAGAAAGTGCAAAATACGGCAGGTTCTAATCCACCAAATTGTTGCCACTGCCGTGGCCTTCATTTCTTAAAATTGATTCACAGGATCAATTTTTGGGGATATTAATCCCCACCAGAAACTGAATCCCAGAATGATTTGGCTTTATCGAGGAAGCTATTGGCGGCTGGGGAGATATTTTTCTCACAAATTTAAAAGAGTTTCTTTGTCCTCTAGGCATTTCAAAATTGCCGCATTTTCAAACAAGCGGCGAACAAATGTATTACCGAGACCAAATGCAAATTCAGCGCTTTGCCCCGCTTGTTTTTGACTCATGTGCAATATATCAATTCTTACATCCTTATGCTCTTCTAAAGCGTTTTTCATAATTGCTTGCAGGCGTTTATTGGTAGGTTGCGTTGGGCCGGGCGTCCTATAACCTTGCATCCGCCGCCGCAAATTATCCGTTTCTCCGACATAGTGATGCAGGCCATTTTTTGTTTCTATATTGAGTTTATAAACAGCAGGTATGTCAGAGGTATCAGGGAATTTTAACCGGTCTTTATGATCCAGATATATCTCGCCCAAGCTTTGCCATTGGTATTCTAATGTGAGGGTTTGTTTTGACGAAACTTTATATGTGACAGGCTTTGGCTTATCCGCTTGCGAAATAAAGGTCACAGTTTCCCCGTTAATATTAACATGAGCCGTTTTCCAACGCGCCCGCCCCCAAGCCTTGCACTGTGATTTAGACGTATAAGACAAATCCTCATTCGCCCACCATTCAGGGTATGTGCGCGCCGAAGGAGGGAGCTTAAAACCAAGAATTTTCTCGACAGCGTTAAATGATGCGTTCCATTCATAACGACCACTATCAACCATCATGTTAAAGTGATCTTCCAACGGATCATATTTAGACATATTCACTCCTCCCTCATCAACCATCTTGACAAATAGTATAATTTAGTATATATATCGATTGATATAATAAATACTATAAAAGGGAACGCCTTATGTCAAGACCACAGGAAATAAATGATTATATTACACAAAACGCACCAAATAGTTTTTGTGACAAGTGCATCAAAGAGGTTTTAAGTTTAACGAAAGACCAACATGCGCAACAAATTACAGCCACTTTAGCAACAACTCGCGATTTCACTCGGGAGCGCACACATTGTAAACGATGCGCAAATATTAAGAAATCAATTCGTAAACATTAACCCGCCAAAATGAGTTTAAGAATATTGTATTCGGCAATATTTACTTCCCTTGTGGGTAACAAATTCCGCAAATTTTGGAAAATGTGCCGTTCTCTCGGCCATTAGCATTAGCCCAAACATGAAGTTCATCAATCGTGTTAGCGCAAATTTTTATGTAGGATTTTTCTGTGAAACCACCCGCGTCATTATTCATGCTTGGGTAAACATTAACTGTATGGCAGGAAGCTTTATGAAGCACAATATAATTAGAATCACCGCGCCTGCGTGTGTTAAGAACAAACCCGCTTGGATTCTCAATCAGCCACTTTAGATATGCCGTGTCGTTATTTTTAAATTCGAAAACCATAAAGCCCTAATCCACCAAATTATCCCAAAATGATTTTGCTTTATCGAGGAAACTGTTGGCGGCTGGGGAGCAGTTTTCGTCTCCGCCTTCGCGCCGGAATTCTTCGAGCAGTTCCTTTTGGCGGGTGTTCATACCGCTTGGGGTTTCGACGCCAAGCTCAACATACATATCGCCCCTTTGGTGTGAGCGTAGCACGCTCATGCCTTTGCCTTTTAGACGCATGCGCCGCCCTGTTTGACTGCCTGCTGGGATTTTTACCTTTGTGCGTCCGCCGTCAATGGTTGGCATTTCAATTTCGCCGCCAAGGGCCGCGCAGGTCATGGGGAGAGGGGCGTGACAAAACAAATTGGCTCCATCGCGTTCAAACAAATCATGGGGCGCAACCGAGACAAATATATAGAGGTCACCTCGTTGATGGCCGCCTTTGGGGGCGGCGTCGCCTTGGCCAGAAAGCCTGATGCGTGTGCCGTCTTCGACACCTGCGGGGATGTTGACGTCCATTGCGGTTTCGACCCTTACCTGCCCGCCGCCGTCGCAAGTAACGCACGGTTCAGACACATATTCACCTTGACCACCGCAATGGGGGCAGGGGCGTTCCATGGTAAAAAACCCTTGTTGGGTGCGTACCTTGCCTGCGCCTGCGCATGTGGAGCAGGTTTCAACTTTTGCACCGGGGGCCGCACCAACGCCTTCGCAGTCATGACAGTCTTCAGAAATGGGAATGTTAATTTCTAGGTCTTTACCTGCATATGCTTCCCCAAGGCTAATTTCCATTTCGTAGCGTAGGTCTGCGCCGCGCAAAGACCGCCTTTGTCCACCGCCGCCAAACATATCTCCAAAGCCGCCGCCTTGACCGCCAAAAATTTGCGAGAAAATATCGCCAACATCATGAAACCCGCCTTGGCCTCCCCCGCCGCCGCCTTGACCAAAGGCACTGTGGCCCATGCTGTCATAAGCAGATCGTTTTTGGTCGTCTGACAGGACGGAATAAGCTTCGTTAATTTCTTTGAATTTGGGTTCTGCCTCAGGGTTATCAGGGTTGCGGTCAGGGTGGAATTCCATAGCCAGCTTGCGGTAGGCGGATTTTAACACCTTACCGTCTGCGGTTTTTTCGCAGCCTAATACTTCGTAATAATCGCGTTTCGTCGTAGCCATGCGGCGTCCATTCTTTATTTTATCTGCGTCAGCACAGTATTAATGCCGTTGCGTGCATTTATGGTGTAGCCATATTTTTGGCATAACTCAAGCAGTGGTGTGGTTGGCTCTCGCCCTGTTTCTAAGATCAAGAGCCGCGGCCACAGAGATTGTGAGGCCGTGTTGAAAAAGGCTGTGAGAGCACGGAGATCATGACCCTCAATATCCAGTTTCATGGCGTTTATATGTTTGGTCTTTGTTTCCCTCACAGCGGATAGTAATGTCTTTATTAAAACGGTATCGCCTGTTGTGCGGGCTAGTAATTTAACTTCACCGCGGTTGGTTTCGCCGCCGCCCATAACGCCTTCCCCGTCTTCGTCGGACACAGCATAGGGCAGGATTTTGATACCTGCGCCGCTGGCTTTGATGTTAAATGCGAGGCGTTCACGGTTCACTGCGTCAGGTTCAATGGCTGTGATGAGGGTGGGTGTTTGCGTTTCGCGGGCTTTGGCAGCAAGTATTAAGCTATATAGTCCGACATTGGCCCCCACATCAAAAAAGACGAATGGTGAGCGCTTGCTGTATTTTAATGCATCCAAAAGAGCCGCACGTTCAACCGCGTCCCATATTTGTTGCCCGGCAAAGACACGTTTTTCGCAACGGTTGGAACGTGGGTAGAGGCGCGCATTTACACCCGTCATGACCTGCACATCAAATGGCCCGCCCATACCTTTAAATGCGCGCTTGCGAAAATAAGAAATGGTCCAACGCCCCGTGCGTGTATCGCCGCACGTATCGGCGCGTTTACGCAATGTCTCGCGCTTGGCGGGGAGGGCATATGTGCCAAATGGTGCAGTTAAATCGGTCATATCAAAAAATACAAAACCCCCGCGCAGGTTATCCAGCGCGGGGGTTTTAGATTAAAATTTATGACTTGTCGTCGTCAACATCTTCAAATTCTGCGTCAACAATATCTTCGTCTTCGTCGTCGTCAGAAGCGTCGGCTTTGGTTTCGCCGTCTTCTGCCGCTTGCTGTCCAGCGTAAATGGCTTCGCCCATTTTCATGACGGCGGCTGTTAGTTCTGCCGTTTTTTCCGTAATGGCTTCGGTGTCTTCACCTTCGGCGATTTCGCGGGTTTCTTTGATGAGGGTTTCTATGTTTTCTTTATCGGTTTCTTCCAAAGTTTCGCCGTGCTCTTCTAGGTCTTTCTCGGCTTTATGGGCCAGACCTTCGGCTTGGTTTTTAGCTTCGGCAAGTGCGCGACGTTCTTTATCACTATCCGCATTTTTCTCAGCGTCTTTCACCATAGCTTCGATGTCAGCGTCAGATAATCCGCCGCTGGCTTGGATACGGATTTGCTGTTCCTTACCAGTTGCGCTGTCTTTGGCCGACACATTGACCAGGCCATTGGCATCAATATCAAAGGTCACTTCGATTTGCGGTAGGCCGCGCGGGGCTGGCGGAATACCGACCAGATCAAATTGGCCCAAAAGCTTATTATCCGCCGCCATTTCGCGCTCACCTTGGGAGACGCGGATGGTCACAGCCGCTTGGTTATCCGCCGCCGTTGAATAAATTTGTGATTTTTTGGTCGGGATAGTTGTGTTGCGGTCAATCATGCGCGTAAATACACCGCCTTCGGTTTCAATACCGAGGGACAGGGGCGTTACGTCGAGGAGGAGAACGTCTTTAACATCACCTTGCAAGACACCCGCTTGAATAGCCGCGCCCATAGCAACGACTTCGTCAGGATTGACGGATTTATTCACGTCTTGACCAAAGAATTTGGACACAGCTTCTTGTACCATCGGCATGCGGGTCATACCGCCCACCAATACAACATCGTCAATATCGGTTGCTTTGAGGCCAGCATCTGCCAGAGCTTTTTTGCAAGGCGCAATGGTGCGCTTGACCAAATCACCCACAAGAGCTTCCAATTTGGCGCGGGTAAGCTTCATTGTTAAATGCTTAGGGCCTGACGCATCAGCCGTAATGAACGGAAGGTTCACTTCATAGCTGCTCGCAGAGGACAGTTCTTTTTTGGCTTTTTCAGCTTCTTCGCGAAGGCGTTGTAGAGCCAATTTATCTTTCTTAAGGTCAATGCCGTTTTCTTTGTTAAATTCGTCTGCGAAATACTCGACAATCCGCATATCAAAATCTTCACCGCCTAGGAATGTATCACCGTTTGTCGCTTTTACTTCAAACACACCGTCACCGATTTCGAGGATGGATACGTCAAATGTACCGCCGCCCAGATCGTAAACTGCAATGGTTTTTCCGTCTTCTTTACTCATACCGTAAGCAAGAGCAGCTGCCGTTGGCTCATTGATAATGCGTAGCACTTCAAGGCCTGCGATTTTGCCAGCGTCTTTTGTGGCTTGGCGTTGAGCATCATTAAAATAAGCAGGAACCGTAATCACTGCTTGAGTGACGGTGTCGCCGAGGAAGCTCTCAGCCGTTTCTTTCATTTTTTGCAAAATGATCGCAGACACTTCTGCAGGTGACATAGGTTTTTCAGGCCCCTTCACATAGGCGTCGCCGTTTTTGCCTTTGACAATATCATAAGGCACAAGCTTGGCGTCTTTCTTAACCATCGGGTCAGTAAATGGACGACCAATAAGGCGTTTAATGGCGTAATATGTATGATCTGGGTTGGTCACACCTTGGCGGCGCGCAGGTTGCCCAACAAGACGCTCACCGCTCTCAGTAAAAGCAACAACAGACGGGGTTGTCCGTTGACCTTCAGAATTTTCAAGAACGCGAGGTTTATCCCCGTCCATAACCGCCACACAGGAATTGGTGGTTCCGAGGTCAATACCAATGACTTTAGCCATAATTTTCTCCATATATGCGGCGGGGTTTCAAGTGCCGCGAATTAAGTAATTTCACAAAAACTGTTCGTTACCCGTCATATGGGAGAGATTTCCACACCTGCAAGGGGGTTTGGCCAAATGGATGCAAATTTGTATGTTTTTTGTGCATTTTTACAGGTTTTGGTTATGTGGGGTTCATAAATGCCCACGTGCCTTGTCGATTTTAAGCGGTAGAGAACACAAACAATAACAAGCATCAGTCCCCGGACTTGATCCGAGGCCCACGTTTGGGCTGATGGCAAGCTTCAAATTTTTTCCTATGAGTACTCAAACTAGTGATGGCGGGTTTATCCTGTGAGTTCAGCGGGAACTCGCAACACATTTGCCGAACCGCTCGGCTGGTGCTGCATAATTAAGTTAGGAAGTGACACAAAAAAACGCGCCTCCATAAGTGGAAACGCGTTTTTAGGTTAGCGAGGGCTGATATTTCAGCCCCTAGCAAAGGCGAACTAGTCCGCCATTGAAATGCTATCAACGGCTACTTTACCAGAGCGGTCATTAACGGCTGTATTGAAGGTGACTTTGTCGCCTTCTTGCAGGCCGTCAAGCCCAGCATTCTGAAGAGCTGAAATGTGTACAAACACATCGTCGCCATTTTCAGGTTGAATAAAGCCGAAGCCTTTTGAGGAATTAAAGAACTTAACAGTTCCAGTTTTCATATCAGACATGGGTATTTCCTTTCACGTCATAGGTTTGCGCTGGCAACAAAACGAAGCCTTTGCGCGTTTGTCGATGTCGGGAAGAGTAAAACACATAATCTCCGCACAGGTTGGACCCTAGCGGATAGTAAGCCAGATTGTTCGGCCTTAAATCGATAAAGGGCATATGGGCACTATGGCTCTCAATTGCAAGGGGTAATGTCAGTTTTGGCCAGAAATAAAATTCGCATCACAAAATAGAACGCGCATCACAGATGGCTACCGGCGAAAGTTTCGACTGTTTGTCCGTAGATCAGTGTGTTTAGGATTTATCCCTCAAAGTAGCCAAAATAAAGTTATAATTATAGCTCGTGCACTTTGTGGGTTGCGTCTATGTTGGGTTCAGGAATGGTCACTTTTTCCGTAAAGCCTTTAATCCCCGAGCGGGCGTTCGACCGTCAACCATATAAATTGAATACAGGGAGGTGGGGCTCAGCAAAAACAATGGCGGTGATCGCAAGACTCACTACCAAATATGCAAATCCGTAGGAACGCCAGCCAAGCTTAAGAACTTTCCCGCCCCGCAGGGTCAGAAACAATAACAGGGCAACGACAATGATGTGTAAAGTCCACGGACCTAGACCGAGCCATTCACTCACTCTTGCCTCATCATTCGGATTTTTGATGCTGACCAACATTGCTACGAACCGCATCATGAATGCGGCGAATAGAAAGGCAAAGGCGTTTACCGTTTTATGCTTGCGAGCCAAGATAAAAGCCACAAAGCCTTGTATAACTGTCATAAGCGGCCCAGCAGCCCCTACGAGTTGCCCATGCCATTCAACGCTATACGGACCTTTAACTACGCCGACGCTGTTGATCTTCATCCACATGTCATAGCCAAGGGCTTCGCCCATAGCCCAATGCGCGCCTTCGTGTAAAATATAGGTCACTAAAATTGCGATGATGATAATCGGTATGTGTCGCCAATTCATGAAGTATATTCCCAGTTTAGTTAAAAGACTGCTAGACTTTTTTCAGAGCATTAAATGTTGTCAGGGTAATATATGTCACTGTTGTTGCCGTAAAGCAACTAATAATTATTGTTTATCAATAATAACATCTTTGTATTATTCTCCTACTATTTTGCGACTGATGTATTTGTTTTTTGCGAACTTCATCTATACTTCTATGATGAACACCCAATTCCCAGATGGTTTTGTTTATAAACCTGAATATTTTGACCGCGCAGGGCAGCAAACTCTTATGGACGCGGTCACGCAAGCCGTGCGCGGGCCTGCGCCGTTTTTTCAAGGGCGGATGCCGCGTACGGGGCAGGCGATTTCTGTGGTGGGGAGTAATTTTGGGCCTTTGGGATGGGTGGCTGATATTGACGGGTATCGCTACGCTCCCCTTCATCCTAAAACTGATAAACCTTGGCCGTCTATGCCACAAATGCTCTTGGGTATTTGGAATGATTTGACGAACTATCCTGCCCCGCCTGAAGCTTGCCTGATTAACTGGTATCGAGAGGGCAATAAAATGGGCATGCATGTGGACAGAGACGAGCAAGCCGTAAACGCGCCCATTGTCTCCATATCCCTTGGCGACCCTGCACGTTACAGATTAGGCGGACAGACACGGGGCGGCAAAACCTTTAGCCTCAAACTGTCCAGCGGTGACGTCGTCGTGCTGGCAGGGGAAGCCCGCAAATGTTATCACGGCATAGATAAAATATTTTACGGACAATCCACCCTCGTCCCCAAGGGCGGGCGCATAAATTTAACTTTGCGGCGCGTGAATAGGGTATAGGGTTTTTAAAAAGGATTATTATGACCGACTTATTTTCACCGTTTACATTGCCCAACGGCGCAATCCTCCCTAATCGTATCGCGAAAGCGGCGATGGAGGAAAATTTGGCTGATATTGGGCAAGTGCCAAGTGATAAATTGGTGCGGCTTTATAAAGCTTGGGCGGACGGGGGAACGGGGATGATCATAACTGGTAATGTGATGGTAGCGCCCAATGCTTTGACGGGGCCAGGGGCGGTGGTCTTGCAAGCGGGGACATTTGAAACGGCAGGCGTTAAGCAACGGTTTGAAACTTGGGCTAAGGCCGCTAAATCCGGCGGCGGGCATTTGGTCATGCAGATCAGCCATCCCGGGCGGCAGGTATTTGCTGGTCAGGAGCAGTGGCCTGTCTCTGCGTCCGCCACAAAGGTCAATATCCCCGGATTTGAAAAAATGTTTGATACAGCCCACGCCTTAAGCGGCGACGAGGTAAAAAAAATCATCACGCGTTTTGCAACAACCGCAAAACAAGCCGAGGCTTGCGGGTTTGACGGGGTGCAAATTCACGGAGCGCACGGATATTTGGTTAGTCAATTTTTATCCCCGCTTACCAATTTCAGAGATGACGGCTGGGGTGGGAGCCTTAAGAACCGTGCGCGGTTCTTGCTCGAAATTGCGCGAGCTATTCGCGCCAATGTATCGCCAGGGTTTAGTGTCATGGTCAAACTAAATTCCGCTGACTTTCAAAAGGGCGGGTATGATGTGGACGATGCAAAACAAGTAGTGAAATGGTTAAACGCCGAGAAAATAGATATGGTGGAACTGTCAGGGGGAAGCTACGAATCCCCTGCTATGCAAGGCACAACCCAAGACAAATCCAGCACACTCGTGCGCGAAATGTATTTCATAGAATTTGCCAAAGACATTGCCAAATTGGCTAAAATGCCGTTGATGGTGACGGGCGGCGTGACAAAACTTGCCACCGCCAATATGGCACTCGGCACGGGCAGTGTCGACGTGATTGGTATAGCGCGGGCTTTGGCCTATGCGCCCAATCTTCCCAACCAGTGGCAAGACAATCAGAATGTGGAAATCCACTGGCCAGCCGTTAAGTGGAAAAATAAAATGCTCGCTGCCCTCGCCGTCATGGCCCACACAAAAACCCAACTCCACCTTATGGCCGTCGGTAAACCGCCGAGAGCGGGCGCAAGCCCCGCCGTGTCTTTGGTCAAAGACCGTATCCGCTTAAACGGCCTGACCAAGCGCTATAAAAAATGGATTGCGGGCCAAGGTTAGTCGGGCTCTCATACAGGGCTTGCGCCCGTTTCTTTTTTATAGACGCTAAAATCAATATTTTCTATTTTGAAGCTGCGAAGGAGTTCACCGATTCCAAAGAATACCGCGAGTTGAAAACACAAGCTCATGGCAGCAGGCTCAAACATGTCCCATCCATTTTGGTTGATCCCGTCAAACATAGTCAGTTGCAAACTCATCAAAATGATGGCAAATACAAAAATCCTAAGTATGATACCTGTGAATTTATGATGGTCTGCACGAGCCTGGTGGGGATCTAGTTTTGCGCCGCGTAAATACCGATACCCAAGAGCTATCAAGACAAAATTTAATCCGACCATGACGAAAATGGTAATGTAGGATTGCCAATCCCAAGCCGTACCAAGCCCTTTATTATAAAGATAATATACCAACCACATAGCAAAAGCCAAAACGGCAAATGCTAAAGAGAATGGCGAGATAAAATCAAACAATTTTCGGGGGTGCAATTCAGCTTTGCGTGTGCTTGGCCTATCAGTATTTCGCATGTGTTTATACCATTTATGTGCGCTGATTTCAGCCATGATATGGGGTATGCTTTGCAATAAAAAGTAAAACACAACAAGCAAAATATTCTCGTTTTCCTTAATGCTACTCGGCTTGTAGCCGCTCAAAACCATCGCCAGTAAAACCCCTACTCCAAGTAAAGCAATAGCATAGTTTATGCGCAAATACCGCCGTGTGGCTTTTTTAAGCTCGCCTACCGCGTCTATATATTTTGAATGCCCGTACAGTTTGGGATATTCACTGGCTGGATATGTGTTAAATACATAGGCGTTTCTATCATATGTTTTTTTGGGGTAGTGATAGGAGATCAGAAAAATCTGACTTATGAAAACGGCGTAAAAAATAATCTCGACAAACATATTAATCTCCTAATTTTTGAATGGGGTGGTAATGCGGCCGTTCATAACATCGCCAAATGCGATACGAATTTCGCTGTCTGTTATGCCCGCATTTTTAAATTTTTCTATTGTCTCAGTCAGGTGACGTGACATCCATCCTGACAAATCTACACTACTATTGGCCTTGGCTTCGGGATGAATAAATGTGCCGCGATATCCTTTTGTTTGGATGACGGCGTCTCGCTCTAAGAGGCGATAGGCTTTGGCTATGGTTTTATTGTTTAACCCTAGGTCGGCAGCTAATTGGCGAATGGAGGGGAGCCCGTCTCCAGGCTTAATTGCTCCGCTTAGCACAGCCTGTTTAATTTGCACGATCAACTGGGTGAACATAGGTATTTCGCACTCTATATCGATTGTGATTTCCATAAATATTAAACTTCTCTATTGTACCATTTGATGTAGGGATACAACAGGAACAATACTAAAGCAAGGAAATTTTCATGCCCTTATTTAATGATCGTGCCCGATTTAATGATCGTGCCCGCAATTCGGGCCATGCACATGGGGCGTTGGTTCAGGCTTGCCAAGAATTTCTGCAATGTCATCTGGGGCCAAGGCGCGGCCATCAGGGCCTGGGTTTAAAATGGCAAAGCTGTGTCTGATTTGGCTTAAGATATCGAGACCAGAGGCGCAAGCATAGCGCGTGCCTGCGTCCATAAACTCCCCCAATTTTTCGATAGAAGAGAATAGCAAAACATGGGGGGTATCGTCAATATTGACCGCTTGCAAACTGATCCCGCCAGCTTGCGCTTGCTCGTCCTCGGTTTGGTAAACTGGCACAAATAGGTCAGCAGCCAGCAATCCCACACTAAAGGCTTTGCGCACAATTGGGTCACCCGCCATCATTTCGGCACTGGCTTGATCGAGCATTTTCGCGAGGTCATCATTGGGGGTGTCTGTCATTTTTATTTATGCTTATCTGGTAGAGGGTTGTCATCAATGATCTGGTGAGCGGCTTTCCAACGCATGGCCATTAGCACGCGGTTATAACCCGCTGGATGGTCAAAGAAAATAATTTCTTCCCATTTCCCAGGCCGCATTTTTCGGTATTCACCGAGCATCATATCCACAGCCGCATTTCCGTCTGGTTCGGCGGATGCATTGAGGCCAAAAATATCGGCCTCGACTTCATCCATACGAATAATGGAGTTGACCAAGGGGGTGGCCAATAAAAAATAAACTGAAAGGCAGGCCATGAAAAGCGGCAAGCCTGCTATGTCGCCAATTTTTCCAATCCCCCATTTCCCGCCCCACCTCTTTCGCGCCCATGCATATGTAAAATGAGTGAACATAAAGCCAAACAACAAAACCAGACCAAAATATACCAACATGGTGCGCGTATGCCCCAGAACATAATGGCCAATTTCGTGCCCCATAACGGATTTAACACTTTCTGGCGAGGTGCGGACGAGGAGGGTATCAGACAAGGAAATCCGTGTGGTTCCCAAAAATCCCGATACATTGGCGGTGACTTTGTTGGTTTGTTTGGAAATATCAAATACATAAACATTATCAACGGGAACGCCATTGGCATCTGCCATGGCCAGGATTTGCGTTTTCAGCGGCCCGTCTTTCATCGGGTAATAATCATTAAATAAGGGCGCAATGAAAACGGGTGAGATGAGCAAGATAAAGGCTAAAAATACCATACTCGCCCCTGTACCCCACCAGCGCCAAGCATTGCCGAGTTTGCGGATGAGGGCAAAAAGCCCCCAAACCGCGAGTGTACCAAAGATCAGCGCAAAACCGAGTCCAATCATGTGTTCTCCTATCCAGCCACCAAGAGACAAGTTCATTAAGCCATATTGTTTTTCCCGAAAAAAACCTTGATATAAAGTCATAGGAAAAACCAAAAGACTGGTGATGAGGATATACAAAAAAACAAAAGCGGGTGTGGCCAAAACCGTGGGCAGCTTGGTCGCGAGCACATCTCGAAGGCGTGCCGCTCGCTTTTTACCGAGTAAAAGCCAAGCCACAAATATTCCGATTAAGAAATTCCATAAAATCAACCAATATCCACCTTGAAAATAAGCATCTGATCTTGCGGTCTCTTCCGCCGACATGGTCTGCATCCAAACCTCTGTGGCTGCAACGGGGTCAAGGATTTGGGTTGTTATTTCAAAAATCATACTCATGCATTCCCATTATTTTATTTTTCCCTCGACAAATATAACGGGCCAAACATATTAAAAAAAACCGCTCATGTAGCATGAGCGGTTCGTTATTTTGATATAGGATATACCCTACATTCCGTTGCGCTCTGCGTTGGATTTGCAGTCGGCTTTTTTGTTATAGCCTTCAGAGCTTGCGCCTGTGACCTCGCCGTTTACAGCCGTACGTCTCCAGCGGTATTCACCCTTTTTATCTTGGTAAATATCCCATTTGTCTTTACTGCCCAGACCCTTTGGGTTGCCGCCCATGCCGTGACGCTCCGCATTGGCTTTGCATGCTGCTTTTTGCGTATAACCTTCGCACGCTGCGCCTACAATATTACCATTGCTAGCCTTGCGGCGCCAGCGGTGTTCGCCGCGTTTGTCTTCATACATTTCCCATTTATCATTTTCACCAGCCATAGATTTCCCCTTGTTAAATTGCATGGATCTTGTGCCCACGCCTTCTTATATAGAGAAATGCTGTAAATGCAAATCACGGATATGAGATTTATGATTTGGCAGGGCCAGTGGAGACAGCGACCATAGCGGCGCGCAATGTACGCTCGCCCAGTGTAAAACCTGTTTGCATAAGTTCTGCCACATCGCCTTTGATTTCAGACGACGGAATTTGTGCCACGGCTTGGTGCACATTGGGGTCAAATTTTGAGCCTTTACCAGGCACGGATTTAATGCCGTGCCGCGCAAAAACGGCCATGAGTTCTTTTTCAGTCAGCTCAATACCTTCAAGTAGGTTTTTCGCATTTGCACCTAAATCACCGCGTGCCTTATCGTCAATCGTGCTAAGGGCACGGCCAAGGTTGTCAGAGACTGACAACATATCGGCGGCAAAGCGTTCCACTGCATATATGCCTGCTGCTTTGGTTTCGCGCTCAGACCGTTTTTTGACATTTTCGGTTTCAGCCATAGCGCGCAAGGCTTGATCTTTCATGGCGGCCAGTTCTGTTTTTAAGGTTTCGACCTCTTGCGCCACCTGCTCCGCTTCGCTCAATACGGGGATTTCGTCGACAGTTTTGGTCGCCGTGTCAATTTCTGCTTGCAGTGCGTCCAGTTCTGCATTGGTCGGGAGACCGTCGAGATCTGGTTTTGTTTCAGGTTTTGTATCTGTCATGTTGTGACCTTAAATATAATGCGTTGTTCTCTTTATTGTTCATTCACTTTTTTTGCAAGAGGCGACCGACAAGATTTGCTGTATAATCGACCATTGGTATCACCCGTGCATAATTTAGACGTGTTGGGCCAATAACGCCGACTGCGCCAATGATGGTTTGGTCGCTGCCTCTGTAAGGCGCGACCACCATGCTAGAGCCTGATAAACTAAATAGCGGGTTCTCAGCCCCGATGAATATTTTCACACCCTCAGCAGTTTCCGCGCTATCGAGCAAAGATATCAACTCTTCTTTTCTTTCCAAATCTTCAAACAATAACCTTATACGTTCTAAATCGGTATGCATGTCTTGATTGTCAAGGAGCTGGGCCCGTCCACGGACAATTAAATTGCGCATATGTGTATTTTTTTTATCCCCACTCCAATTGGCAATACCTTGTGTGACCAATGCACTCGCGGCGGCGTCCAGTTCGGCTTGGCCTGTTGCGATTTCTTTTAAGATATCGTCGCGAGTTTCGCCAAGGCGTTTACCTTTTAGGCGGCTTGAAAGATAATTTCCTGCTTGCTCCAAGGCGGCAGGGATGAGACCAGCTGGCAAACTCATAATTCGGTTTTCCACATGCCCGTCTTGGTAGACTAAAACTGCCAAAGCTTGGCCCGCGTCAAGGCCAACAAATTCTACGTGGCGCAGTGCTCCCGATTGTTCGGGTGCAAGTACAAGCCCGGCCCCACCTGCAAGTCCTGCCAAAGATTGGGAGGCCTGTTCGAGCATGGTTTCCACATGGGTATCTGGCTCTTTAAACTGTGCGTCTATAGCGGCGCGTTCTTTGTGGTTTATGTCGCCAATTTCCAAAAGACCGTCCACAAACAACCGAAGCCCCTGATGGGTTGGCATACGCCCCGCACTTATATGGGCAGATGACAATAAACCCAACGCAGCAAGGTCTGCCATTGTATTACGGATGGTTGCCGCCGATACCCCACCGCTAATTTGCGACAATGTACGCGAGCCAACGGGCGCGCCCGTATCCAAATAAGTCTCGACAATCGTCTTAAACACAGCGCGTGCACGGGTATCAAGGTCTGACAGCGAAAGGGATGAAGACAGAAAACTCATGAATGTCTTTTAACTTGTGAATATGCATATGGGAAGTAATGTCGTGTGAAAAAGTGGGGGAATATGCGGGTATTATTATTTTTGATAGTGATAATTTTACTGTCTACGGGGTGTGCGCCAAAAGACACCGAAAACAGCGACGTAATAGACGCTGACAATGCGCCTGTTATTTCTGTAACGGTTCAGGCGCGTGAAGATGGTTTGTGGCAAGTTGATTATACTTTTCCTACAGTGCAAAAAATTGTTATTTTTGCGCGATCTGAAAATGATTACCGTTTAAAAACGTGGGCAAGTCTTATCCCCAATGTATCTTTAGAGCGCATAGAGGGCTTTGATGCTCTTGTTTTTAAGACACCTTCAAAAACAGCCAGTTTTAAAATTGAACCTTTTACAGGTAAAGTTCGCCGCGATTATACCCCTTTTATTCCTTTTAGTGATGGCGGTATGGCTGTCTATACGGGTCAATTCGAAGTTCTTAATGTCCAAGATAAAGACGAAATTCTCAGCCTTATGGGTGATATTGAAAATTGGCAGGGGGAGCAAGAAGGCCATAATGTCAGAATACTATCTGATACACCGATGATTAATGACGGCAATGTTGAGCACGGTGAGGCACTTGACCAAAGTGTTGGTGCAGGGGAGGGGCGCTATATATATGTTGGGCGCGCTGAAATCACGCAAGGTCAGGATTTTTCTGGCGTCATTGATCCTGGGTTGCCGCAGTGGTTAACGGAAAGGTTTGATGAGGATCTCATAAAAATATATGAAGGCTATAGAAATTTATGGGGTGAAGGACTTCCGACAAGGTCGACCATCTTGTTTTCTTCTCGTGGCTTTGACGCACCTGGGTATTCGATGAAGGGCGGGGCACTTGGGAATATGCTTGCTTTGGAAGTATCAGGGCAGAAATTGGTCAAATCTAATGACAAAATTTTGCAAGAACTACATTGGTTTTTTGCCCACGAAATTGCCCATCTATTCCAAACTAGGCTAAAAATTCATCTCGATAACTTAGATCATGCCTGGATAAATGAAGGGGCGGCCAATGCGATGGCGAATGACGTTTTGTCTTTGCAAGGACTTGTGAACCAAGCTTATATTAATGATGAATACTGGGAGGAATTTGAGGAATGTACGGATTATCTTCAAAAGGGGAAGCTGACAGAAGCAGCCCGAAAAGGAAAATATAATATCCCATATGCATGCGGGGATATTATGGCGCAAATAACAGATGGCGCGCTCACAGATCATAGCCTGTTTGATTTTTGGAACATTATGTTGGCGGATATCAAAAACACGCGTGAATATACACAGGTTGATTATTTTGCAACGATGGAAAAACTGGGTGCGTCGAAATCTATTATTGCGCGATTAAAAATGTTAACACGTGAGAACGTCGAAGACCCAAAACGATTTTTATCATCGCTCATGCAAGACAGCGGCCTTGCGCCAAAATTTGACAAAGCCGGCAAACTTATTTCCCTTAAACTCCCATAAAGGCTTTTACAAGGTTTGGCGTGTGGGTTAAGTGTTTTTGGTATTTATAAAAAGGCTTGCCCATGACTTCTTTGCGTCCCCATTCCCGTGCTCTCGATGAACTGCGTTCTATTTCAATTCAAACAGGGGTGTCGCCTTACGCCGAAGGGTCTTGCTTGATTAAGTGCGGAGGCACGCATGTGCTGTGCACGGCGAGTATTGACGAAAATGTACCGCGTTGGATGAAGGGGCGCGGCAAGGGTTGGGTGACGGCTGAATACGGCATGTTGCCACGGGCCACCCATACCCGCATGCGCCGCGAAGCCGCACGCGGCGGACAGGGCGGGCGGACAATGGAAATCCAACGCCTGATCGGGCGCGCTCTGCGGGCGGGCGTAGATTTTAAAAAACTGGGCGAGCGGCAAATCGTCCTCGATTGCGACGTCATCCAAGCAGACGGCGGCACACGCACGGCCTCGATTACGGGGGCATGGGTGGCTCTTAAATTAGCAACCAATTATCTGATGTCAGAAGGCGTGCTCGAACACGATCCTATTACCGACCAAATTGCTGCTGTGTCTTGCGGTATTGTTGATGGTTCATGTCGGCTCGACCTTGAATACACCGAAGACAGTGCTGCCCAAGCTGATGCTAATTTTGTCCTCAGCGGCACAGGGGGTATAATTGAAATTCAAGTCAGTGCCGAAGACACGCCCTTTTCCCCAGATGAATTTTCACAACTTATGAAACTCGCGGGAAAAGGCGTTGATGAACTTTGCGTCGCGCAATTGGCGGCCATTAAAACATAACGTTTATTTTTTCCAACTCACTCCCACAGTCCCCGCACTTGATGCGGGGTCTATAGTTATTCCGTTGTGCATGTCTTAACCAGTGTATGGACCACGTGCCCGTCCCGAGGACTTGATATTTTCAAACCGAGAATTATTCTGCCGCTTTAATGGTATCAACTAGCTCGTCAGGTTCATACATTAACAGGTCAGCAGGTTGGCAATTTAGCTCTCGGCACAAGGCTGCAAGAGTGGAAAACCGTACGGCGCGTGCCTTACCTGTTTTTAGGATTGACAGATTGGCCAGTGTAATACCGACACGGTCAGCAAGCTCGGTCAGTGACATGCGGCGGTCAACAAGGATACGGTCGAGATTTACGCGAATGGCCATATTATACCGTCAATTTCTGTTCTTGGCGCAGGCCTGTGCCTTCGCGAAATACTTCGGTAAAGATGATAAAGGTAAAGACGAGAAACCAAACCGAAAACCGAAAATCAAGAGTAAGTTCTGTCGCATTTCCGGCTGTTTGCCCTTTTGAAATTAAGCCTGACAGAAGGACGCCTGATAAGAGACGCAGTATTTCAGCAATGGCGACGGCAATCCAAATCGTGCGTAGTCTGTGTGCGTTTTGTGGCACGAACGGATCACCAGATTCCAATGTTTGGCAAATGGCACGCAATTGCTTCAAAATAATGATAAATGCGCCGGCGCCTATCAGCATGCTAAAGGACGATATGCTAACGGTAAGTGGGGAAATATCGGCAAACAATTGGGTTTTTAGAGGCTCGACGCCAAAGAAGGCCAGTAACGCGCAGAGTAAAACAATGATAAATATGGTCAAAACAGCCCAGGTTGCCCACCATAAGACCGTAATCAGGCGCCCTAAAAATGCTGTCGGGCGACTCGGAGCTCCCGTATGGCCATCTGTTGGGTATATTGGTTCTACATTCATGTTGTTCCCATGCGTCCCGTATTTGCGCTTACCTAATATATCGATAAACAATAATGCCGCCAATTGCAAGGATAAACATGCTATCTATATGTTTCCCGTCAATTATCTTGGGAAATTGAAAACAATAATATATATGTCAGTCGATTATTTAATATGGAAACCCTATGCACTCTAAAGTTACAAAACTGGTTGTTGCCTCTCATAATGAGGGCAAAGTCAGAGAAATTCGCGATTTATTGGCCCCATTTGGCGTGACGACGTTAAGCGCTAGTGAGCTGGGCCTGCCAGAACCTGAAGAAACAGGCGTGACATTCGCGCAAAATGCTGCGCTTAAAGCACGGGCGGCATCGCAGGCGAGCCATATGATTGCGCTGGCAGATGATAGCGGTCTGGCAGTTGATGCTTTGGGCGGCGCGCCCGGTATTTATTCTGCGCGCTGGGGCGAATTACCAGAAGGTGGGCGGGATTTTAATTTCGCTATGGCGAGAGTTTATGAAGAGATGAAAGCTGTTGGCGGAGCAAAAACTGCACAATTTATCTGTGCACTCGCTTTGTCATTCCCAGACGGCAAAACCCATATTTATGAAGGCAAGGTAGAGGGAAATATTGTTTGGCCACCGCGCGGCACAAAAGGATTTGGCTATGATCCTATATTTAGGGCGACTGGAGATAGGCAAACATTTGCGCAAATTGATCAACAGGAAAAACATGCCAAAAGCCACCGGGCCGATGCCTTTGCCAAATTTATAAAAGCCTGGTTTTCCGCCTAATGGAGCGCATTGGTTTATATGTGCATTGGCCGTATTGCACACGGATTTGCCCTTATTGTGATTTTAATGTCTATAAAAATAAACCGGATACGCAAATGGAATTAATGGCAGCAATCCTCACCGACTTACAATATTGGCGCGAGATGAGTGGGGCGCGTGTGCTAACGAGTATACATTTTGGCGGCGGTACACCGTCATTGCTGAGGGCCAAAAATATGCAGCGTATTATTGATAAGGCTGTGGGTTTATGGGGCAGTGCTGATAATTTGGAAATTGGGCTTGAAGCCAATCCTTGCGACATTTCAAAAACCAGTCTTGAAAAATGGCGGGAGGTGGGGATTGAGCGTTTGTCTATCGGCGTGCAAAGTTTTGATAATGATGTGCTCGCATTTCTGGGGCGCGATCATAATGGTCAGCAAAGTTTGCGGGCTCTGACACAAGCCGTGGACATTATGCCGCGTGTTTCTGCGGATTTAATCTATGGTTGGGTGGGGCAGAATTTAGAAGCATGGCGGCGAGATTTGGACACAGCTATTGGGGCGGGTGTGTCCCATATATCGGCCTATCAGTTGAGCATAGAAGAGCGCACTGCTTTTGCTCGTGCAGAAATGCGTGGACAAAATAAGGCAGTGGACAGCGATTTAAGTGCGGATTTATATGAATCGGGAGTGGAGGTTTTAAGCCGTGCTGGGTTTTTTCAATATGAAGTGTCTAACTTTGCCACAACTAAAACGGCACGTTCCCGTCATAATCTGCTGTACTGGCAGGGCGGCGATTATATTGGCGTTGGGCCAGGGGCGCATGGGCGGATAACAAAGCACGGCGCGCGCGCCGCAACCATATGTGCCCGCACACCGCAAAACTATATTGCCAATGTGAACAGCAATGGACACGGCATGGTCACACACGACACGCTGGATAATAAGGCGTGGGGGCAGGAGTATGTATTGATGGGTCTGCGGATCAGTTCAGGGATTTCACTGCGCCGTTACACAGATATTTCTGGGCACGATTTAAACCCAAAAATACTCAAAGATTTTATCCACGCAGGATTGTTATCCCTTACACATGATAGTCTTACAGCGACCCATAAAGGGCGTTTGGTTTTGGACTATATCAGTCATGAGCTTTTACTCGCGTAAAAGAGAAGAGACAGAAAGTTTATATGAACCCAGTTTAAAATGCGTCACCGCTTGATTTGGGCGCAGGGTCAATAATGATAAATCGTCCGCCTTTAATCTGGTAAACAGCAAGTCCGCGCTCAGGTATGCCGTAAGCTGTAAAGCGTACCAAGCCGTCTACACCAAAAAACCCAGATGGGTCAGTGAGGCGTTTGGTGCGGGTTTTTGGGCTACCGTCCGCGACAAAGACCGCAATGTTAAGGCCGTCATAGGCGAGCGAGGCCAAGCGTGAAGGTTCCTCGCCGTAGACAGCGTCGTAATTGGCTGTAAATGCTTTTTGCCCGTCCAAGTCTGGGCCTGCAAATATGCCGCCGCGCAGCGCAGGTTCGCGCACAATGTCGCCTCTATTCCATAAGCCAGTGCCCATAAACTGTACGGTCGATGCGTTGATATTTTCTTCAAAAAACGGCAATAACGGAGCAAGAGAACGCAGTGCCGTGCCGCCTTCTGGCAACAGGACAACATGAAATGCGGCTTCGCCATTGGGGTCGTTATTGGCCTCATTTTGCAATTGAGTATCCGTATAAAGTTTGGCCAATTTACGTGCGGGTTCTTGCATCACCGTAATGTCATTGCCTTGGTAAATCTCAACCCCGTTCATGACGCCGTCAATATCTGCAACAGATTTTGCATAGGCGCTGAGCACACGTTTTCCGTACTGCGAGTCGGGCCCAAGGAAGGCAAATTTACGTGCGCCTGAACTGGCGACAAATTCCATTACGCGTTTAATCTCGGCTTCAGGCGGGAAACTGAGCAGATAAACGCCGTCTCTGGCCACAGATGTATCTGTGGAAAATGCGATGAGCGGCGTTTTTGTTTTACGAGCAACATTGCCGGACGCTTTAACTGAACCTGCTAAAATAGGGCCAAGTATGATATCTACGTTTTGATTTACGGCTTGCTGCGCTGCATTTTTTGCGCCGTCGGTCGTACCTTTGCTGTCAAATGGCATGAGCAATATATCGCTATCTTCGCGAGAAAAAAGAGCCAGTTCAGCAGAGCGTAACATGGAATTAGCCTCGTCGCGCAGGCGTTCAGATGTGGCAGAAAATGGCAAAATAATAGCCACACGCTTGACGCGCTCTTCATCCAAGAAGGTGGGTGTGGAGCCAGAGGTATTCGTATTCTCTTCGGGGTCGGTATTTTTTACGTCTTTGCTGGGTGTTTCTTGCGCAGGTTTATCAGGCGTTGGCGTATCAATAACGGGCGGCGGATAATTACCGGGGTAGTTTTGCCCTGAAGGATTGGGTGTTGTTTCGCACGCACTGAGTAAGACCGTCCCGATCAGCAGAGCTAAAAAAGCTTTGAGATATGGAAACAGGCTCGCTTTCGTCTTTAAAATTGGATACACATTCATAAAACAACCTTTATATCATGGACGCCCTGTGCCCAAAGTAATTGATGACAAGTCTATAAGCCCAAACGACAAACCGCAAGATATCAATGCGCTGTCTGTGCAGGTATCATCTTTGCCTGCGGGACTATATTTGGTATCAACACCGATTGGTAATTTACGAGACATAAGTTTACGTGCCCTTGATATATTGGCCAGTGCTGATCTGGTCTTGGCCGAGGACACACGCACCAGCAAAAAACTGTTAAGCGCATATGGCCTCAAAACATCTCTATCGGCCTATCATGACCATAATGCGGCAAAGCGTGTACCAAATTTAGTGTCGCGTATTCAAAGCGGGGAAGCGGTCGCGCTGATATCAGATGCGGGCACACCAATGGTGTCAGACCCTGGTTATAAATTGGCCAAAGCGTGCATTGAGGCTGAGCTCGATATTATAGCCGTGCCAGGTGCAAGCGCGGCGCTCAGCGGTTTGGTTGTGTCGGGTTTGCCGTGTGATAAATTCATGTTTGCAGGGTTTTTGCCTGCAAAACAAGGAGCGCGGCAAACAGCTCTGCGTAGTTTTCAAGATGTGCCTGCGACTTTGGTGTTTTACGAAAGTGCAGGACGGCTCTCCAATATGCTTCAAGACGCCCTGACAATATATGGTGACCGCCCTGTGGCAGTGGCACGCGAGTTGACGAAAAAATACGAAGAGGTTTTGCGTGGTTCTCTGATCGAAATGATTGACAGGCTTGTGGGTGTGAAATTACGCGGCGAAATTGTTGTGCTCATCGGCCCACCGCAAGAGACACGCATTTGGGACACCGCACAGATCGAGGAGGCATTGGGCGAACGTATTAAAGATATTGGTGTGAAACGTGCCAGTGAGGAAATTGCCAGTCTGTCAGGTCATAAAAAACGTGATATTTATATGTTGGCCATTCGTATGAAAAATGAAAACTAACGCCCGACAACACGCAGAACGCAGAGGCCGCCGCGCCGAGTTACTGGCGTCATTGTGGTTGCGTTTAAAGGGATATCGTATTCTTGAAATGCGCTACCGGTGTGTATTTGGCGAGGTAGACATTGTCGCTCGTAGAGGCGGTACGTTGGTCATCGTCGAAGTTAAGCAAAGAAATAATTTGCAAAATGCCCACGACGCTTTGCACGGCGTCAGTATAAAACGCATAGAAGCGGCTGGATCATATTACCAAGAACAACATGAAAACTTGCACGAATTGTGCGTGCGGTTGGACGCAGTATTCATATTGCCCCGCATGCGTATTTTACACCTAAAGGACGCGTGGCGCACTTATTGAGGGATGAGTTTGGCGTCCTCAACTTTAAACATTTGGGCGCGCTCCCCAAAGGCAGAGAATAGGTTTGCGTCAGTACCCGTGAGAAAAACTTGGGTTTTGAGCGCCAGTAAATCCTCGGTTAAAGCTGCCCTGCGGTTTGCGTCGAGATGGGCGGCCACTTCGTCGAGTAGCAAGATAGGCTTGCGCTTTGTTTGTGACCGTGCATGGGCAAGGATCAAGCTTATTAAAAGGGCTTTTTGCTCGCCCGTAGAACAGTTTGCTGCTGGCATATTTTTTTCCATATGGGTGACACACAGATCGCTTTTATGTATTCCGCGCAAGGTGCGCCCTGCGCGGCGATCTATAGGTCTGTCTTTTTGCAATTGCACTTTGATAAACTCAAAAACTTCCGTTTCGTCTTTACCGTCGACGTAAAGATTTTCCGCTTCGCCGTCCAAGGTCAGCACGGCTTTTGGAAACACACTGTCGCGGCTATTGTTCTCAATTTCGTCTTGTAATTTACACATAGTCTGCCAGCGGGCTTTGGCGATAAGGGCTGCTTTTTCTGCCATATCGGTTTCAATGGCGTCAAACCAATAGGCATCATCAATATTGTCCTGAAATAAACGTCCGCGTTCTGCGCGAGATTTTTCGTACACCAAGCTTGTGCGTCCATGTGCTGGTGCGTGAATAAGGCAGAGGCGGTCTAGAAATTTACGGCGTTCTGCTGGCGCGCCGCTAAACAATCTGTCTTGGGCAGGGGTGAGCCAATTGACCGTCAAGCATTTGGCCAATTGTGTACCGCTAGCATTCTCGCCGTTGATGCGGATTTGGCGACGGTTGGGTGCATTGGGAATTTGCCCTGTGCCAATTTTCAGGGGAGGTTCGTCGTCATTGCCGTGCGCCCCTCCCGCAAGTTTTACCGAGATTGCCCATTGATCGGCCGTAGTATTACCGTCTTGCCTTGCCATATCTGTCAGTTTGGCGCGGCGCAAACCTCGCCCGGGCGAGAGCAGGGAAATAGCTTCCAGTAAGTTGGTTTTCCCTGTCCCGTTTTCACCAAATAGCACAACAGGACGGCCATCAAACTGGGCCTCTAAGGATGGGTAAGAGCGAAATTCGGTTAAAAACAGATTTTGTATAAACGGCGCATTTGCCACGAAAGACGTCTATACACGCAGCGGCATTAAAACAAATAATGCCCCTGGGTCTTCGGTGTCTTTTACCAATGCGGGAGCGGCTGGGTCTGATAAGTAAAAATGAATATCTCGCCCTTCGATTTGCGTGGTTACGTCCAATAGATATTTGGCGTTAAATCCAATTTCCAAGGCTTCGTCGTCATAATCCACCATGAGGTCTTCATTGGCATCCCCGTGTTCAGGATTGTTAACTGCTAGAGCAAGGCTGTCTTTTTCCAAGGTCAATTTTATGGAGCGTGATTTTTCAGCCGAAATGGTGGCAACTCTGTCTACAGCGGCGGCAAAGACCTTGTTGTCAATCACCAACTCTTTGTCATTCCCTTTGGGAATAACACGGTCATAATCTGGGAATGTGCCGTCAATGAGTTTGGATGTAAGAACGGCAGAGCCGACTTTGAACCTGATTTTGGATTCTGAGACGGATATGTCTATGCCCGTATCACACCCGTCGATCAAACGGCGCAGCTCTGCCACGGTTTTGCGCGGAATAATAATACCAGGTAGGCCATCTGCCCCGTCGGGTAGTGGCATATCTGCTAAGGCGAGGCGGTGGCCATCTGTGGCTACGGTGCGTAATTTGCCTTCAGCACTGTGGAAATAAATACCGTTAAGATAATAGCGGGTTTCCTCTGTGGAAATGGCGAAACGGGTTTTATCGATAAGCCGCGTAAGGTCTGCTGTGGGCAGTGTGAAATTATGGGTAAACCCGTCGGCGGTCATTTTTGGAAAATCACCGGGCGGTAAAAGCGGCAAGGTGAAATGTGAACGTCCTGCGTCAACTTCTAGGCGTCCATCCGCACCAATCATCAAGGACACTTCAGACCCGTCAGGGAGCTTGCGCGCAATATCATATAATGTATGGGCGGGAGCGGTAACATCACCAGGCGCAGATATATTACCACTTGCCGCCTCGGTAATTTCGATATCCAGATCAGTGGCGGTGAAATGTACGTTGCCGTCTTGGGCGCTCATCAATACATTGGAGAGGATCGGGATAGTATTTCGCCGCTCCACCACATTTTGCACATGACCGAGAGCCGAGAGCAAGCTTGCGCGTTCCATTGAAAATTTCATAACTAACCTATTTCTTATATATGTGCCGATAAGCCAACGGCGCAGCGAATATTGTCCTTAACCATAAGGCAAAACCGCGCCACGCCAAGCTTTTTTTCTGTGGATATATGTGGATGAAACGCAAGGGAAATACGTTTTACCGATTAAGCGACGTCTTTTAAAGGATACTCCAGTCTTGAAAGCATCTCTTTGGGAATAATTTGCCAAAATTTACCGCGCTCATATTGCCATTCCCGCAGTAAGGTTTTGGCAAAATCTGATTTGGTATGTTGCGCATGCGCAGCGATTAAGCTTTTGAGATTGTTTTCCCAATGTATGCTCGACAGTCTTTGCCAAACTACACTGTCATCATTGACGGCTTTGTCAAACACGTCTTTATCGTCATAGACAAAAGCCATGCCGCCTGTCATGCCTGCGGCGAAATTATCACCAACATCGCCGAGGATCACCACTGTACCGCCTGTCATGTACTCGCAGCCATTGGTTCCGCACCCTTCAATGACGCCGTTTGCCCCAGAGTTACGCACAGCAAAGCGTTCCCCGGCTCGCCCCGCCGCCAGCAATGTGCCAGAGGTCGCGCCGTAGAGACATGTATTGCCAATGATAGAACTGGTATGAACATCAATTTTACTTTGCCCTTGAGGGCTGAGGAAAATTTCTGCGCCTGATAAACCTTTGCCCACATAATCATTGGCATCCCCGTCAATAATGATCCGCAGGCCTTGCATGGCAAATGCGCCGAGTGACTGACCAGCAGAGCCGCGCAGTCGGATGGTAAGTTGCCCGTCTGGTAATCCTTCTTTGCCAAATTTTTGGTAGATATGACTTGAGCACCGTGTGCCAATGGCCCGCTGGGTATTTTGTACGGAATAGGTAAGCTCGGTCTTTTCTCCGTGTTCAAATACCTGCTTGCCGTCGCGCAAGATTTGTATGTCCAGTGCGTCAGGGACTTCATTGCGCATGTGACGTGTATCTTTGACGGGTTTTGTATCCACCCGCGCGAGCACTGCATTTAGATCCAGATCGTCCAGATGCTCCGCGCCCCTAGACACTTGCGCCAACATATCAGACCGCCCGATGATTTCACTTAAGGAGCGCACACCGAGGCTTGCCAAGATTTCGCGCACATCTTCGGCAATAAATGTCATGAGATTAATGATATGCTCTGGCTTGCCTGCAAATTTAGCCCGTAAATCTTCATTTTGTGTGCAAATACCAACGGGGCACGTATTGCTGTGGCATTGACGAACAATCAAACAGCCAAGGGCAACAAGTGCCAATGTGCCGACGCCGTATTCTTCCGCGCCTAACATGGCCGCAATAACAATATCGCGGCCTGTTTTTAAGCCGCCGTCAGTACGCAAGGTAATTTGGTCGCGCAAATTATTGAGGGTGAGAATTTGCTGGACTTCTGACAAGCCCAACTCCCACGGCGAACCTGCATATTTAAGACTGGTATAGGGCGTTGCCCCTGTGCCGCCGTTATGTCCTGCGATTAAAATAATATCAGCTTTGGCTTTGGCGACCCCTGCGGCAATCGTGCCAATGCCTGCACTGGCCACCAGTTTAACACAGACACGGGCGCGAGGGTTGATCTGTTTAAGATCGTAGATTAATTGGGCCAAATCTTCGATGGAATAAATATCGTGGTGCGGCGGAGGGCTAATCAGGGTAACACCCGGTGTTGCGTGGCGCAGTTTGGCAATCATTTCCGTGACTTTAAATCCTGGGAGTTGCCCGCCTTCCCCAGGTTTTGCACCTTGGGCCACTTTAATCTCGATTTCGCGGCATTGGTTTAAATACTCCGCTGTAACTCCGAAGCGTCCAGAGGCGATTTGCTTGACGGCTGAATTGGCATTGTCGCCGTTGGGTAATGGAGTGTAGCGCGCACTGTCCTCCCCGCCTTCGCCCGATACGGATTTGGCCCCAATACGGTTCATGGCGATGTTAAGCGTGCCGTGGGCTTCGGGGGATAATGCGCCCAAGGACATGCCGGGTGTGCAAAACCGTTTGCGAATTTCATTGACGTTTTCAACATGGCGCACGGGGATAGATTTATTTTTGGATTTAAAGTCGAGCAAATCCCTAATTTGGATCGGGTCTTTTGCATTCATATAGGTGCAAAATTCTTTGTAGAGCGTGTAATCGCCTTCGCGCACGGCAGTTTGTAATAGCTTCATCATTTGTGCGTCATATGCGTGGCGTTCGCTCTTATTGCGCACGCGGTAAAATCCACCGATAGGCAGGGCACTGAGCGCGTTGGCAAAAGCCTTCGTGTGATTTTCAAGAATTTTCTTTTCAAGCCCTGAAAGCCCAATTCCTGAAATCCGCGAAGTCATGCCCGGGAAATGCTCATCAACCAATGAACGGGACAAGCCAAGAGCTTCAAAATTATTGCCGCCCCGAAATGAAGAAATAACCGAAATGCCCATTTTGGAAATAATTTTTAATAAGCCTTGGTCAATAGCTTTTTTGTAATTGGCAATGGCTTGGTCTTGGGTGAGATTTATCAAGCCGTTCTTGGCACGGTCTGCAATAATGTCTTGGGTGAGATAGGCATTGACCACAGTCGCACCTGCACCAATAAGCACGGCAAAATAATGGGTGTCGAGGCACTCAGACGAGCGAACAATGATTGAGCAAGACGAGCGTAAACCTTGGGCGACAAGATGGGTGTGCACCCCGCCCACGCACAAAATAATCGGGGCACTGGCCCGCGTTTCAGATTGGTTTTCATCAGTTAAAATAATGTTTTCAATGCCGTCACGCGCCGCCTGTTCAGCTTGCCTATTGATATGTTTGAGTAGCTTTTTTAAAGCACTGCCGCGCCGCGACCCTGGTTTTGGCAGGGTGAAGGTACAATCAATGACTGCGCAATTTTCCCCGATCATATCCTTATAACGGTTATACATGCCGTTGGTCATAACGGGGCTATCGAGCACATACATTTCGTCGGTTTGGTCTGGGCCTTCGGACAAAATATTACGTAAATTCCGAAAGCGAGTTTTCAGGCCCATAACGCGGGTTTCGCGCAAAGGGTCTATGGGTGGGTTGGTGACTTGGCTAAATTTTTGTCTGAAAAAATGTGATAATGGTCGGTAGACATCAGACAACACGGCCAACGGTGTATCGTCGCCCATGGAGCCAATACCTTCTTTGCCGTTCTCGGTGAGGGGGGCTAAGATCAGACGCAAGTCTTCAAGATTTTGGCCAACGGCCAATTGGCGACGGGTTAATGCATCGCCGCTCCACACGGGTTTAGGCTCTGGGCCTGCTAATTTGTCATCCAAGTTTTTGACGTTTTTAAGCCATGCCTCATAGGGCTGTGCAGATGAAAGCGTATCCAGTATTTCGTCGGTATCAAAGAATTGTCCTGCGTCCAAATCAACCGCGATAAGGCGGCCTGGTTTAATGGCGCCTTTGTGAATAATAGTGCTCTCGTCCATGGGGCATACACCCGTTTCGGAACCAACGGCTAAAATACCTTTATCATTGAGCGCAAAGCGCAGTGGGCGCAGGCCGCTACGGTCAAGACCTGCCATAACCCAGCGGCCATCAAAGGCTACCAGAGCCGCTGGCCCGTCCCACGGTTCCATCACCGCGTTGCAATATTCGTAAAAATGTCGCCATTTTTCAGGCATCAAATCTCCCCGCTTAGAATAAGCTTCGGGGATGAGCAGGGTTTTAGCCAGCGGTGCAGAGCGTCCAGCCCGCACCAAAAGCTCGAACACACTGTCCAAAGACGCGCTATCAGACGAGCCTTTCTGGATGATGGGTTTTACGTCTTCGGCGCGGCGACCAAAGGCATGGGAGGCCATTTTAATTTCGTGACTTTTCATGAAATTGGTATTGGCTTTGACCGTATTAATCTCGCCGTTATGGGCAATCATGCGAAAAGGTTGGGCTAGCCACCATTGAGGGAACGTATTGGTGGAATAGCGTTGATGGTAGAGGGCGGCTCGCGAGGTAAAGCGATTGTCGGCGAGGTCTGGATAGAATGTATCAATGTCTTGGGCGAGGAACATGCCTTTATAAGAAATGGTTTTGCCTGATAACGAACACACATAAAAACTCGGCAAGGCAGCGGCGATGGCGCGTTTTTCAATGCGGCGCCGCACAATATAAAGCTCACGCTCTAGCTTATCCGTATCGTATGACGCGGGTGCGCGAAACATCACTTGCTCGATGGCAGGGCGGGTGTCGGCTGCTTTTTGTCCAATCACGTCCACATTAATTGGCACTTGCCGCCAACCATAAAGATAAAACCCTGCGCGCAGTAATTCAGACTCGACAATGGTACGGGCTGCGTCTTGGGCGCTGTAATCTGTGCGGGGCAGAAAAATCATGCCGATAGCAATTTTATGTTTTGAGAGTTTATGGCCCGTGTGTTCAATTTTTTCTTTAAAAAAGGCGCGCGGGATATCAAGAAGGATACCTGCCCCGTCGCCCGTTTTCCCGTCAGCGTCCACCGCGCCCCTGTGCCAAACATTTTTGAGGGCTTGCAGAGCCATATCAACGATTTCGCGCTTGGCGCTCCCGTCCGTACTGGCCACAAGACCAACGCCGCATGCATCGTGTTCGTCCATTGGATCGTAAGCGCGGCTCTTGATGAGCTTGTCTCTACCAGTTTCGTATTTCGTTTTCCAATCAGTCATCATCATTACTCTTTTTTAGGCTGGCAAGAAACTCTGCACCAGTTTGTCTTAAATGCTGGCCAGATAACGCATAATAGTCTGGCTTTTCGTCAATAAATATTTCCTTGGATAGTTTTGTACTTGTGGGTAAATTTAGGCATCCAGCCGAAACTGCCCAAAACTTGTCATAATCTTTCAAGCAGTAAAATAGACTTGATCCACAGGTTTTACAAAACCCGCGCTTGGCCCAATTTGAACTTTCGTACCAAACTAGACCTTCGTCATTGGTGATGGTAATGCCGTCCCTAAAATCTGCGCCAATGAAAAAACTACCCGTCCAGTTTTGACACATTTTGCAATGGCAAGCATCAATATGAGAGGGGGTAGGGGTTTCAAATTTTACCGCCCCGCACAGGCACTGGCCTTTGTGAATATTATGGCCTTTGTGAATATTGCTCATATGGCTCTCTTTTTTTGTGTCAGTATTACTGCATTTAGATATTCGTGCATTGCAGAAGCCGCGTCCATACCCTCGCGGATGGCCCAAACCACAAGGCTTGCACCTCTTACAATATCGCCTGCGGCAAACACCCCCGGTACACTGGTTTCAAACCGTGTTGGGTGGGTTTTAATGGTCTGCCAACGGGTCAGTTTAAGGTCGGGGCAAATTGCGTGCATGTCCTCTGGCGTGAAGCCTAAGGCCTGTATAACCAAATCAGCTTTCATATTAAAATCGGCCCCTTCGACTTCCGAGAAACTTTGCCGTCCAGAGCTGTCTTTTTGCCCAAGCCGCATGCGAGATGTTTTTACATATTCGATTTTGCCGTTTTTATCGTATACGGCTTTGGGCGCGGCGAGCCATTCAAAATGAACACCTTCTTCTTTGGCGTTATGTGTTTCGCGGGCCGAACCCGGCATGTTAATTTCGTCGCGTCTATACATGCAAGACACAGATTTTGCCCCTTGGCGCACGGCTGTACGCACACAATCCATAGCCGTATCACCGCCGCCAATCACCACAACATGTTTGTCTTTAGCGGTTTCATCCTTAACTTTATCACCAAGCCCGCGCTTGTTGGATTGGATTAGGTAAGGCAGGGCTTCGATTACGCCGTCATGACCACACCCCGGTACGGTCAGGGCGCGGGCATTATATACACCCGTGGCCAGTAAGATGGCTTGGTGTTGTTTTTGCAAATCAGCCAAGCTTATGTCTTTGCCAATTTCGGTACCCAGAACAAATTTCACGCCGCCGTCTTCAAGTCGTTTGATGCGCCGCGCAACGATTTTTTTATCTAATTTGAAATTAGGAATACCGTACATCAACAGTCCGCCTGCGCGGTCATGGCGGTCATAAATAGTGACTTGCCAGCCATGTATGCGCAAGGCCTCTGCCGTGGCAAGACCCGCTGGCCCCGCCCCGACAATGCCGACACTTAAGGGCCGTTCTTGGGGCGGTGCAAGTGGTTCTACCCATCCTTCGTCCCAAGCCGTATCTGTGAGGTAGCGTTCAACTGCGCCGATGGTCACCGTGCCGTGGCCAGACTGTTCGATGACACACGAGCCTTCGCACAGCCTATCTTGGGGGCAAATGCGGCCGCAAATTTCGGGCATGAAATTGGTGGCGGCGGCTGTATTATATGCATTTTGGAGTTGCCCTTCGGCTGTGAGCATCAACCAATCTGGAATATTATTATGAAGCGGACATGCATTTTGACAAAAGGGCACGCCGCACTGGGAGCAGCGCGAAGCCTGTTCGTCTGCTTTTTGTTTTAAGAAATCTCCGTAAATTTCAGCAAAATCTTCGCGGCGAGATTTGGCCGTTCGCTTGCTCGGCATTTTGGTACTTATGTCCACAAATTTTAGCATGTTTTCTGTCATCATCTATCCGTCGTGTTTTAAAAAATATTGGTAAGCAGGGTTCTTTGTTTCATCTTTCAATGAAAACCCCGTTTTGTGTAAGCTGTGTTCGAGGTCTTGCGCGTCTCCATTTGGAATTTGAAACCCACAGAGAACTTGCCCCGTGGACGCGCCGTGATTGCGGTAATGGAACAGGGAAATATTCCATTTTCCAGCCAAAGTTTCAAGGAAACTTCGCAGTGCACCGGGGCGTTCTGGAAATTCAAAACTATAAATCCGTTCCTCTACGCTGGCAGAAGCTTTGCCGCCAACCATATGTCGCAAATGATCCTTGGCTAGCGGGTTGTCACTGAGATCAGTGACTGAAATGCTTTGCTCTTGTAAGTTTTTTATGATTCGCGCGCGGTCAGTTTCTGACTTTATTTTTATTCCCACCAGCACATGTGCAGTTTCGGTGTTGGCATATCTGTAATTAAATTCAGTCACGCTGTGGTCACCAAGGACTTGGCAAAAATTTAAAAATGCGCCCGGAGTTTCGGGCAATGTGGCAGCCAGTAAAATCTCGCCGCCCGCGCCAAGTTCGGCCCGTTCCACCATATAACCTATGCGGTCATAATTTACATTAGCTCCTGTAACAATGACGATACATTGACCATTTGGTGCTTTACCTTCGCGGGCATGTTTGAGTAAACCTGCTAAAGCCAAAGCTCCTGCAGGTTCGACCACCGTGCGGGTTTGCTCGAAAATATCTCGCGCCGCCGCGCAAATTTCGTCATTACTTACCAGCATACATTCAGGCTTAATTGCTTGGGTGATTTTAAGCGTATTTGTGCCAATAATTTTAACGGCAACCCCGTCAGCAAATCCGTCAATGGTATCCAAGGCAGTGGGCAACCCCGTTTGCAAAGAGGTTTTGAGCGTGGCAGCCCCTATCGGTTCGACGGCAATAATTTTTGTGTCAGGGCTATGGGTTTTTACATAAGCACCAATGCCTGAAATAAGGCCGCCACCGCCTACAGGAATATAAATCGCGGCAGGCGGGGTTTGGCAGTTTTCTAAAATTTCTTTGCCAATCGTCCCTTGCCCTGCAATCACATCACTTTCGTCAAAGGGGTGAATAAACACGGCTCCAGCCTTGCGTGCATATTCAAGGGCCGCCGCGCAAGCGTCGTCGTAACTATCGCCAATCAACTTAATCTCTGCACCCTTGGCAAGTACGGCTTTGGTTTTTATTTCAGGCGTGGTTACAGGCATGAAAATAACTGCCTTAGTTTTATAATACTGTGCCGCCGCCGCTATTCCCTGAGCGTGATTGCCTGCACTGGCCGCGACAACACCACATGCTAATTCTGTTTGGGTTAGCTTGGCAATACGGTTGGCCGCACCTCTGATTTTAAAGGAAAATACGGATTGCATATCCTCGCGCTTTAAAAATATTTCTTTTCCGAGGGCATATGACAATACATCAGCGCGTTCCAAAGGCGTGCGTTTTGCCAAGCCGTAAACATCGGCTGTGTCTATTAGTTTTGATATGTCTTGAAGGCTAATCGACATATTGTGCAATCGTGTCCGCGATTTCCGTAGTGGACAGCGTGCCGCCAATATCGACGGTGCATTGACCTAAATTTAGGGCTTGCTCAACTGCACTTTCGATGGTCTCTGCCTCTTGCGCTAAGTCAAAACAACTGCGGAGCATCCATGCGGCAGATAAAATCATGGCAATGGGGTTGGCGAGGCCCTTGCCTGCAATATCAGGTGCGCTGCCGTGGATAGGCTCAAATAGGCCAAGAGTTCCTGCGCCCAAAGAGGCCGAAGGAATAACTCCCATTGAACCGCAAAGCATGGCGGCCTCATCTGTGAGGATATCACCAAACATATTTTCGGTCAGGATCACGTCAAAGTCTTTGCCCCGCGACAGCATGTGCATGGCCATTGCGTCAACCAATGTGTGTTCTAGCTCCACATCTGGATAATCTTTGGCCACTTCGTTGACCACTTCCCGCCATAGGCGAGAGGTTTCCAGAACATTGGATTTATCAACACTGGTCACTTTGCGGCGGCGGGTACGCGCAAACTCAAAAGCGCGTACGGCAATACGCTTAATTTCAGGTGCACTATAGCGGCACTCATCATAAGCACCCAGATTATCACGACCTTTATCGCCGAAATAAATTCCGCCCGTTAGCTCGCGCATAATTACGAAATCCACACCCTCTAAGTATTCAGGCTTTATAGGGGCCGCGTCCAAAAGAGCAGCGTAAGGTTTAGCGGGGCGAACATTGGCATAAAGCTGCAAAGTTTTCCTAAGAGGTAATAACCCGCCAAGTTCTGGCCGCTCCGCACCTTGAAGATGATCCCATTTCGGCCCGCCGACCGCGCCCAGTAAAATAGCTTTGGTTTTTTGGGCCGAAGCCAGAGTTTTTGCGGGCAAAGGCGTCCCTACTTTATCAATGGCAATGCCGCCGATTAAGTGTTCTTCTATGTCCAAACTATGACCAAATTTCTGCGCGATCGCGTCCAATACAAGCAAAGCCGCCATGCCGATTTCAGGGCCAATCCCGTCGCCGGGCAAATATGTGAAATTAATAATCATAGGTTTTTCTCGTAAGCGGCAATGGCGCTCTTTTGGTCGCTTAAATAATCCATTTCGTCCATGCCGTGTGTTAAGCAATGTTTGGAAAAAGGGTCGATGTTAAAACTATATGTTCCGCCGTTTTTTGGCAGGCGCACTTCTTGTTTCTCCAGATCAATTTCAACACTTTCACCCGGGTGGTCGAGTAACCATTGATGAGCGGATTTTTCGATGACGATGGGGAGGAGACCGTTCTTGAGAGAATTGGCGTGAAATATATCAGCAATTTCGCTGCTAATAACTGCACGAAACCCGTAATCATGCAAGGCCCACGGCGCGTGTTCGCGAGATGATCCGCAACCAAAATTATGGCCCGCCACAAGAATTTGGCAGGCTTTTGCCGCGTCGGTATTGAGAATATGCTCCGTCTCGCTGCCATCCTTTTCGTAGCGCCAATCATGAAAAGCTAATTTCCCAAGACCTTCTCTGTCCGTAACGGTTAGGAAGCGAGCAGGAATGATTTGGTCCGTATCAATATTTGCCGCAGGCAATACCAGCGTGGTGGAGGTGATGGATTTTACGGGATCAAAACTCATGACGCGCTCCCTGTATTTAAGCTGCGTGGATCAGTGACTACGCCTGTGATTGCACTGGCCGCTGCCGTGGCGGGGGAGGCCAAAATCGTACGAACATTAGGCCCTTGGCGGCCCGCAAAATTACGATTGGATGTAGAGACAATCAATTCACCGGGCTTGCCAATATCGCCGTTCATCCCGATGCACATCGAACACCCCGGTTCACGCCACTGCGCACCTGCTTTGGTGAAAATATCGTGCAAACCTTCCGCTTCCGCCTGTTTTTTAATCGGCTCTGAGCCCGCGACAATGATAGCGCGAACATGGTTTGCCACTTGTTTGTTTTTGAAATAAGAGGCAGCACACCGCAGATCACTTAATCTTGAATTGGTGCAAGAGCCGATAAAAACCACATCAATTTTACGACCCAGAATTTCCGTGCCTGCCACTACCCCCATATAGGAAAGCGCATTTTCTTCTGCTGCGTCCACTGCTTGCGGAATATTTGCATCAATTGGCATTGCCATACCGGGATGGGTTCCGTAGGTCACCATCGGGCGAATGTCGGCTGCTTGCATGATGACCATCTTGTCATATGTACACTTCTCATCAGATTTAAGCGCGGCCCACGCCGCGCAAGCCGTTTCAAATGCTTCGCCCTTAGGCGTATATTCGCGGCCCTCAAGATAGTTAAATGTAGTTTGGTCAGGCGCAATCATGCCCGCCCTTGCGCCAGCTTCAATGGACATATTACACACGGTCATGCGTTCATCCATACTCATATTCTCAAAGCACTCACCTCTGTATTCCAACACATGCCCCGTGCCGCCGCCGACACCTATTCGTGCAATAATAGCAAGGATTACATCTTTGGCAGTGACGCCTTTGGCGAGTTCGCCTTGAACATCAATCAACATGGATTTAGGTTTACGCATCAAGATGCATTGAGTCGCCAGTACATGCCCGACTTGGGTTGTACCGATACCAAACGCCAAAGCCCCGAACGCGCCGTGGGTCGAGGTGTGACTATCGCCGCAGACAATGGTCATGCCGGGTCTTGTTGCGCCAAGTTCTGGCCCCATAACGTGCACAATACCTCTATGTTCACTATCCCAACCGTGGGTGGTGATGTTGTGGATTTTCGTATTTTCAAGTAAAAGGTCAACTTGTTTTTTAGCTTGTATATTTACGTAAAGTGGTTTGCCATTTGCGTCTAACATTGTCGGGGTGGAATGATCGATTGTGGCCAGAGTTTTACCTGGGCATTTGACTTTTAAACCTCGCTGTTTCAGTGCAGAGAATGCTTGAGGGCTCGTGACTTCGTGGATTAAGTGTAGGTCAATATACAAAGTCGCAGGATTACTTGCTGCTTCCGCAACGACCACATGTTTTTCCCATACTTTATCAAACAAAGATTTTACCATCAGTGTTGTGCCGCTATTTTTTGTTGCTCGCCGCCAAGCCGCCCCGCCCGCCGCTCAATGCGGTTAATCACGTCCAAATAAGCAAGGGCGGTGGCAAGGATGGTATCGGTTGACGTGCCACGCCCGTGATAACTTTCAAATTTTGTACTGACCCGAACGTCAGCTTCTGCCATAGCGTCTTCGCCTTGGGTGACACTGCGGGCGGAAAAACTATCGAGCTGTAAATCATAATCTGTCAAAGCATTGATGGCGTTAAGCACGGCGTTTACAGGGCCGCTCGCGCTTTTCTTGCCCTTCACTACCCGACCATCTTGATGGGAAAGTTGGATGCTTGCTTCTGGTGATTTATCTGCGTCAGAACCTGCACTCACATACAGACTGTCAATAGCCCAGGGGCCGCTCGTGCTAATGGCTTCTCCCATAATAAGAGATTCGATGTCAGCGTCAAAGACTTCGCGTTTTTCATCTGCTAAAGCTTTAAAGTCAACAAAGACGGATGCGAGTTGATTGTCAGACAAGGTAAAGCCAAGTTTCTCGGCACGATGTTTAAGCGCAGCGCGTCCAGAATGCTTCCCCAGCACCAAATTGTCTTTTTTAAGTCCAATGTCTTCGGGTTTCATAATTTCGTAGGTTTCACGGTTAGCCAGCATGCCGTGTTGGTGAATGCCGCTTTCGTGGGCAAAGGCATTTTTGCCAACTATGGCTTTGTTGCGCGCTACGGGATTACCCGTAATGGAGGAGAGCATTTTTGAAACCATATTAATTTTTTGCGAATTGATATTGGTGTCAAGTCCGAAAAAATCATGGCGTGTGCGCAGGGCCATTGCTACTTCTTCAAGAGCACAATTTCCCGCTCTCTCGCCAATACCGTTCATAGCACATTCGATTTGCCGCGCCCCGCCCCGCACGGCAGCCAAAGAATTAGCAACCGCAAGACCAAGGTCATCATGGCAATGGGTAGAAAATACCGTCTTGTTTGCACCCTCTATTTCTGTGGTGAGAAAGTGAAACAAATTCTGTATTTCTTCAGGCGTTGTATAGCCAACCGTGTCTGGGATATTAATTGTGCGCGCCCCCGCTGCAATAGCGGCTTCAACAACGGTTTTAAGATAACCCCGTTCCGTACGAATAGCGTCTTCGGCAGAAAATTCTACGTCGTCAGTATATTCAAGCGCGTGACCAATGCTTTTTATAGCGCGCTCTAACACGTCATCCTTGCTCATTTTTAATTTGTATTCACGGTGCAAAGGTGAAGTAGCAATGAACACATGAATACGTGATTTTTTGGCGAGTGAAATGGCGTCACCAGCCGCGTGAATATCGCTAGAATTACAGCGTGCCAATGAGCAAATGGTTGTATCTGTGATTTCGCGCGCAATGGCCTGCACAGCTTCAAAGTCGCCTGGGGACGCTATGGCAAAACCTGCCTCGATAATATCAACGCCGAGATTGGATAAGGCTCGCGCCAAGCGGAGCTTCTGTTCCCCGCCCATAGAAAACCCTGGGGCTTGCTCGCCGTCGCGAAGCGTGGTGTCAAAAATTTTAACGTGGTTGGTCATGATTTTACCTCTCAATTTCGCTCACGGCAGTCAGCTACGCTGACGCCTACGCGGGTACGGCGCATAAGCGCCGACGGCCACTTGGCCTTGCCTCTCTTTGCTCGGTACATATAGTTCTTCATTCTCTTGCCTTTAACTATTGTCATCCCAGACTTGATCTGGGATCTCGCCGCTTGCTAGTTCTCTACACTCGACTATCGGAATTCCAGCTTTCGCTGGAATGACAGAATAGGTGGTGAACCATTACGCCCACTCTGCTCGTGAACGCCGCCCGACCTTTTCCGCCGAAACCACATTATAAAGCCGCTCTAATTGCTTACACAAAGTTTCCAAATTGCGCGGCCCACCCAAGTCTTCGATCGCCACCAGTAAATCAAAATCCCCGTCCACCCGCTGTGTACAATGCACATCACGGTAATCATACCCTCTGCGCTCAATCGTGCCTAAGGTACGCAACAACGTCCCAGAAACATCCTGCAAAACGATCTTCAATTTCCCAGAAACACCAGAGCGTTCAAAGGTTTTATCTGCTTGTAGGTTGGTCATTGCTTATCTCCATTACCTTCTAATAAATGGGCCATTCCTAAGCACACAAGAATCAAAGATAGCGGGGTAAAAATGAACATACTAAATACCATTGTATATGCTATGAGCGACATACTTCCATCATGAGAATCGAACAGTTGAGCGGTACTTACGAAGCCCAAGCAAATTACAATTGCTAATCCTATAGCCATTACCCTAAGGGCTTTTACGATGAATTTTGGTTTCATTATTTTACCTCCTTATTTCCACCAATCCGCTCACTCCCGCGTAGGCGGGAGTCCAGTTGGGTGTTTGTACTGGATACCCGCCTGCGCGGGTATGAGCGGAATGGTGATTGTTATTGGGTTTCATTCTACCTCTCCATCATATCGGCGTTACTTCGGCCTGGGGGGACGAGGGGCCAGACGTTTTCGTTGGCGCTGATTTTTACGTGCATGAGAGTTGGGCCTTTTGCTGCCAATAGCTTGTCTATGCCTGCGTCGACTTGGTTTTGTTTTGTCACTGTGAAAGCGTCGATTTGGAAGGCTCGTGCCAGTTCTGCGAAATCGGGATTGTCATAGAGATCAACTTCCGAATAGTTTTCGTCAAAGAACACTTCTTGCCATTGCCGCACCATGCCGAGCACACCGTTATCGAGCAGGACGATTTTTAACGGAATTTGGTAACGGTTTAGAGTGGCCAATTCCTGAATATTCATCATGATGGAACCATCTCCCGAGACTGTAATCACCGTGCGGTCGGGACAACCAAGTTGCGCGCCAAGGCCCGCAGGAACCCCAAACCCCATTGTGCCAAGACCGCCAGACGTGATGTGGTCTTTTGGGTCATCAAAGTAACAATGCTGGGCTGTCCACATTTGGTGCTGACCTACATCGCAAGTGATAATCGCATTTTCAGGAGCGCGGCGTGTGAGGTCGTGCAAGAGTTTGGGCGCATAGACCCCGCCGCTTTTCACGTTTATTTGCGCAGCCTCATAATCCCACGCAAATTTCTCGCGGCGACTATAGCATAAAGTGCGCCACTCATCTGCATTAGATTTTCCAGGATTAAGCGCGGCGAGATTTTTCTTGAGACTCCCCTCGAGCCAGATATCGGCCTTTCGCAATTTGTTAATCTCGGCAATATCTATGTCCATATGAATGATTTTTGCGTGCGGAGCAAAGGTGTCGAGTTTGCCCGTAGCGCGGTCATCAAAGCGTGCGCCAGCAACGATTAACAGATCAGCTTCTTGCACGGCAAAGTTGGCGGCTTTAAGTCCGTGCATGCCGAGCATGCCAAGGAAATGCGGATGGTCGGACGGCATGGCGCCTAACCCTTTTAGGGTGGAGACCACAGGAATTTCTGTGCGTTCCACAAGACCTCTAAGCTCTTTAACCCCGTCCCCTTGCGCAATACCGCCGCCAATATAAAACAAAGGTTTTTTAGCAACACGGATCATGTCTTCGCAGGTTTTAATATGCTCAGAACTGCCCATAAGGGGTTTTACTTTTGGATAGGGACGCCATCTATGCCGCTCTGTGGTGACAGCATTGGCGACGTCTTTGGGCAGGTCAATCAGTACGGGGCCCGGGCGACCCTCACGTGCAATATAATAAGCTTCTTCAATCATGCCAGGAATGTCTGCAGGATCACGGGCGATATAGCTGTGTTTGACCACGGGCAGGGTGATGCCAAATATATCCACTTCTTGAAAGGCATCTGTCCCCATGAGGTTTGAGGGAACCTGACCTGTAATAAAGACAACTGGCACACTATCGAGGTAAGCCTCCGCGATACCTGTGACAAGATTGGTTGCGCCGGGGCCAGAGGTTGCGAGGCAAGTCCCTGTTTTTCCTGTTGCTCGTGCATAGCCAATGGCGGCCATGGCACAGCCTTGTTCGTGACGTCCCAAAATATGTTTCAACCCAGATTTTGGCAGTGCGTCATAGACAGGCATTATCGCCCCGCCTGGATAGCCAAAAATTATTTCCACGCCTTGTTCTTTTAAGCTATCGAGTAAAAGCTGCGCACCTGATTTTGCTGGGTGGGTCATGTGGGAATTCCTTGCCGACAATATTTCCCCTCACCCTCGCTACGCTCGACCTCTCCCCAGAGGAGAGGTGAGAAAACTACGTTTTCTTTGGGCGCGTCTATCTTAACCTCTCCTTTAGGGAGAGGTGCGCGACAGCGCGGTGAGGGAATATATTGTTTGTCCATCAGTTCTTATCTTTATCAATAACCTTACCAGCCTGAATCCACGGCATCATATCACGAAGACTAGCGCCCGTTGTTTCGATAAGGTGAGCGGCATTGTTGCGACGTCTTGCCGTCATGCTTGGGTAGCCGAGCGAGCCTTCGAGGATAAAGTTTTTGGCGTAGTCACCGTTTTGAATACTCTTAAGAGCTTCGCGCATGGCTTCGCGGGACTGTTCATTTATTACTTTATTTCCCGTTACATATTCCCCGTATTCTGCATTGTTAGAAATGGAGTAATTCATGTCGGCAATGCCGCCTTCATACATCAGGTCGACGATGAGTTTAAGTTCGTGCAAACATTCAAAATAGGCAAGCTCAGGCGCGTAGCCAGCTTCGACCAAAGTCTCAAAACCCATTTTAACAAGTTCGACCGCACCGCCGCACAAGACGGCCTGCTCACCAAACAAATCGGTTTCAGTTTCGTCTTTGAAGGTTGTGTGAATTATGGCGGTGCGGCCACCGCCTATAGCCGAGGCGTATGATTTGGCAAGCTCTATGGCAAAGCCTGAATTGGCATCTTGAAATACGGCGATAAGATCGGGGATGCCGCGCCCTGCGGCAAATTCAGAACGCACCGTATGACCGGGGGCTTTTGGTGCAACCATAATCACGTCAAGATCACGGCGCGGCATGACTTGCCCGTAATGAATGGCAAAGCCGTGGCCAAAGGCAAGGGCTGCGCCTTCTTTGATATTTGGCTCAATATCTTCGCGGTAAATCTTGGCTTGGAATTCGTCGGGCGCAAGCAGCATGACAATATCTGCGCCTTTCACGGCCTCAGCAGGTGTTTTGACTTCAAGCCCGCCAGCAATAACTTTTTTGCGGGTTGCAGATGTTTCTGGCAAGCCAACAATAACGTCAACGCCGCTGTCTTTGAGATTTAGCGCATGGGCGTGGCCTTGGCTTCCAAAGCCAATTATGCAAACTTTTTTGGATTTGATGATCGAAAGATCACAGTCTTTATCATAGGAAATTTGTAAGGTCATTTTAGTCTCTCTTTTAAGTGTTGGAAAATGGAAAACTGGTGAGGGCGCCTTTGGAGGCTGACCCGACGAGTTTGGCGTATTTGGCATAAGCGCCGCTTTTGTATTTTGGCGCTAGGGGCGTCCACCCTTGGGCACGGGTTTTCAAATCAGCCGCTACATTAATGGTGCGGGCTTCAACGTCGATAGATACCATGTCGCCGTCATTAACGAAGGCAATCGGGCCGCCGTGGGCGGCTTCCGGAGCTACATGACCAATGACGAAGCCGTAAGACGCGCCGCTAAACCGACCATCCGTAATCAAAGCCACATCATCAATGAGGTTTTGACCGACAAGAGCCGCCGTTACCGCCAGCATTTCGCGCATACCGGGGCCACCGCACGGGCCTTCATTTTTGATGATAATAACGTCACCTTTATGGATGCCTCCTGCTTCAACGACGGCAAAGCATTCTTCTTCGCTATTAAATACACGGGCGGGGCCGCTAAATTGCAGTGCGCCGTGGCCTGCAAGTTTTACAACGCAACCTTCAGGAGCAAGGTCGCCGTAGAGAATGCCGTAACCGCCGCGAGATTTAACGGGCGCACCGAATGTACGCACGACTTTTTGGCTCTTGGCTTCAACCGCGTCGTCAACTTCATCAAATATAGAGCGGCCTGTAATTGTGGTGGCAGTCAACAACCGTCCATCATCTTTTAAGCGTTTGCCGACAAGGGCGGAGCCTCCAGCCTCGTATAGATCGAATGCCATATATTGTCCGCCCGGTTTCAAATCCCCAATCACAGGGGTGGTGCGGGAAATCTCGTCAAATACATCTATGTCAAATTTAACGCCAGCTTCTCTTGCAATAGCGAGTAAGTGTAAAATCGCATTGGTTGATGCGGCAGTTGCCGTCATAGCAGTGACCGCATTGCGAAGCGCATTATCGGTAATCATTTGGCGCGGCAGGCGGTTTTCACGCACTGCGTCCATGAGGGTTTCGCCTGCTTTAAATGCTGCGTCATTTTTGGCGTCTGACGTGGCGGGGATATCGTTAAGCCCCATAGGGGAAAGCCCCAAAAATGTCATGGCCATAGCCATAGAATTAGCTGTAAATTGCCCCCCGCACGCCCCTGCGCCTGGACATGCAGATTTTTCGACCGCTTCAAATTCTGCGTCGCCAATCAATTGCGCCGCGTGTGCGCCAACCGCTTCGAACACATCTTGGACGGAGAGGTCTTTGCCTTTGTGATGGCCGGGTTTGATAGAACCACCGTAAACAATCAAGCCCGGTACATTCATGCGCGCCAAGGCCATTGCCGCAGCAGGAATGGTTTTGTCGCAGCCCACCAAAACAATAACACCGTCTAGGGAATGCCCGCGTACGGCGAGTTCAATACTATCTGCGATCACTTCGCGAGACATAAGGCTGGCCCGCATGCCCTCACTACCCATTGTAATGCCGTCAGAAATCGCGATAGCATTAAAGTCAACTGGCCAGCCGCCAGCCGCCCTAATCCCTGCACGGACAGGGACAGCCAATTTATCCAAGTCCATATTGCACGGGCCCATATTGGTCCATGTGTTAAACACGGCAATAATCGGTTTGTCGAAATCAGCGTCTCCCATACCCGCAGCTCGCATCATAGCGCGGGCGGGGGCGCGGGCATTGCCTTTCAAAATTGCGTCACTGTTTTTCGTCATTTTCTACTCTACAACATTATTGTCATTCTAGCGAAAGCTGGAATCTGGTCACATATTCAATCTTTTAGATTCCAGCTTTCGCTAGAATGACAAATTGGTTTTTATGTGCCTCGCCTTTTGTTGTTCCTTCCAAAAAAAAACCCGCTCTGTTTAGGGAGCGGGTGGTAAAATTCATATTCTAAATTTACATCCCGCTTGTGTTGCCAATATTTATAATTTCTACACCCACCACGAGGAGAAGGCGACGTGTGGAGACAGGTTTAGTGCGCGCACTGCGAGTGCTCGTAAGGGAGGTGTTTTTGAAATTATTTATAAATATACGGTACATATGAATCTTTTCCAATGTGTATTCATTTTAGTGTTTACGGAAGAAAACAGAAAGGCGCAAGCTAATTTGCGTAATAATTCTAGTATTTATCTGTATAAGGGCAAATATGCTTCAATAAGTGTAATTATTGGTAATAATTGTTTTTAGGTGAGAGTTATGGGTATAGGCAGTGTCTGATATCCCCACATTTGCAAAGACTTTTCTTTTTATATTCGCACATTCTTGGGAAGGGGGGTTGACTACACATGTAGTCATATCTATAACTACATGTGTAATCGCACCGCAAACACTATTGCGGGCACTATAAAGGAGACACGAGAATGCATATTACAGAGGCTGAACTTGATGTTATGCATGTGCTTTGGGGCGCGCCCAATATCAGTGCCGTGCGTGTGTTTGAAGTTCTGCGCGCCGATAAATCATGGAGCGTGCATACGGTAAAATCTTTGTTGTCGCGGTTGGTTGAAAAAGGGGCGTTGGCGACGGAAATTGATGGGCGTAAATATTTATACACACCTGTAATTCAAAAAAATGATTACCGCAAACAGGCAGCCACACGGTTTGTTGACCGGGTCTTTGCAGGCCGCGCTGCGCCGCTCGTTGCTCATTTTGCTGATGCCAAAGGGTTAAGCGACGAAGATATTCAAGAGCTTGAACAATTGTTGGAGGCCTTGAAGAAATGATTTATGCACTTATAAATTCTGACATTGTTATGGCTTTACAAACATTATTAGCAACAACAGTGCTGCTCGGTATTGTCTTGTTTTTGCGAAAGCCTATTTCCAGAAAATTTGGAGCTAAGGCAGGGTATGCGCTATGGGCTATTCCTGTCATTAGGTTTATCATGCCGCCCCTACCGAAACAATGGATGTCGTGGAACGTAGCTGAAACGGCGTTCGGTCAAACGCTGGCCACAATTCCCCCCACACTAACAAACCAAGTGGAAAAAATTGGTGTGCTGCAAGGTCCTCAATTGGGCGACGGGCAGACACTATCAACGCCCTTGCAGCACGCACAAACACTGCCTGTGTCCTGGGTTAATATATTTTTGGCTGTGTGGGTGGTTGGCATTATTACTGGATTGGTAATTTTGTTTTATCGTCAAAATAAATTTTCTAAAATTATTGCCGACAATGCGAAACCCGCAACAAAATCCTTGCAGTCTTTATCTCAACAGCAAATGCAACAGGCAAAATTATCACACATGCCAGATATTGTGCTCAGCACAGTGTCGAGTAGCCCGTTTGTAACAGGGCTGTACCGTCCACGCGTTCTTTTACCAAGCTGGTTTGAAAATGACTATACGCAAGATGAACAGAGTGCCATGCTCGCCCATGAATTCACCCATATTAAGCGGCTTGATCTCTGGGCTTTGCAAATTGCGCATATTTTTGTAGCCTTACAATGGTTTAACCCCGTTGCATATTACGCACTGCGTGCTTTTCGTTCAGACCAAGAAGCCGCGTGTGACGCTGATGTCTTGCGCGGTGGGGTCGTTAGTGCCCATGACTATAGTGCCGTTTTACTCAAAGTTGTACAAAATTCCAAAGCTGTTCCCCAGCGCAATCTTGTGGCCAGCTTGCCACTTACCCATTCCATGAAAGAAAGGTTTATTCTCATGCAAAATGCTACCCCTAATTTTAAAACCCGCCTCCTAGGTACAACACTTGTCTGCTTATTTGGCAGTGCAGCTGTGTTGGTTTCCGCGAATAGCCTCGCCCACCCCGCACAACATAAAACGCAAATGAGTTTTGATAATGACCATTTCATTCTTGACGGTAAGGAGATTAAAGACCGCCGTATTGTTGTTCTTAACACATCCGCAGATGATCTTGGTCTGGAAGATTGGGTTGAAAACATCAAGGATGTGAATTTTTCATCTATGGAAGGTTTAGCTGAGCTTGTTGAGTGGGCTGACCTCAAAGATTTTTCAAAAATAAAAGCTTTATCAAAACTTGATTACAATCAGTTTAAATATGAAAAAAAGAATGGTAAATTGGTGTTCACTCTTCCTGCGGATGGTATAGATATATCTGCATTACCCGATGGTTTTGATATGAAAGCCATTGCAAAATGGGCGGAGAATTTCGAAATTGACAGTGAAGCTTTTGAAGCCAAATTTGAATCAAAAATGGAGACCTTTGGCAAGTATATGGAGGACAGTTTTGGCGAAGAATTTGAGCAAAAAATAAAAACCCTTGTGGGAACATATAAGACATTAGCCACACGGTGCGCAGACAGTTCATTTGCCAGAAACGCAAAACCAATCATTGTAAAAACAAGAGTAAACGGCCAAACCTATAAGGCCGCCTGTGTCAAAGGTGATGCCAAAACTCTACGCTCCAACAAAACAACTCAATTTATCCGCAATCACGACCGCTTATCCAAATCAGAAAAAGATAGGTTTTTTGATGTGGTAGAGCACGGCTCTAAGCTGAATTTCAGTTTTTCTGAGGGTGATTAATTAGGGGCTTGCAATTCATACCTTATTGTTTATCAATAAGGTATGAATACACATATATCATATCAATTGGGCGATGTATTGCGGGTAACGGTTTACGGCGTGGTTGTCCACGAAGGTATTTATACAGACGAGGGCACAGTCATTTCAAATTCTCGCCGCAATGGACGGGTCATTGAAGAAAGTGTTCATGCATTTTCTGCAGGGCGTAAGATTTCCAATATTGGGCCGTTATCGGATATTTCGCCACATGTTGCCCTTGCTCATGCGCGCACGCGGCTTGGGGATAATTACCGTTTATATGCGGATAATTGCCAGCATTTCGTACGTCGGTGTTACCGCCTCAAGCCAAAAAGCCCGCAAATAGACGTGTTTGTTTTTGGCGCGGCAGCACTTGCTGCGCTTGTATTGGTGTTTTGACCACGCAATAATATTTCAAACCTTACTGTATTCTGTAGGTAATTTCATGACATTGCTTATGTCTTGTTTAATCATTACCCATTATAAGCACGCCTTATGCGTATTTTTATGACCAGTATTTTGGCTTTCTCAACACTGTTTTGTAGTGGTGTTTATGCATATGCAGCGTCGTCTGCCGATGTTGTTGTGCACACGGCCCAACAACGTACCTTATTATCCGTCCGCTATGATCCTAAATATGTGAAATTAAGCTATCCGGGTGGGGATGTTGCCTCTGATACGGGCGTATGTACTGATGTGGTCATTCGTACATACCGCACGGCATTCGGCTTCGATTTTCAAAAAGCCGTGCATGAAGACATGCGCGGTCATTTCAAATCCTACCCTAAAAACTGGGGGCTTAAGCGGCCTGATAAAAATATTGACCATAGGCGTGTGCCAAACCTTGAGCGTTACCTGAAGCGCCGTGGTGCAGCTTTGCCCATTACCAAAAAAGCGGAAGATTACCAACCAGGCGATATTGTCTCTTGGCGGCTTGGGGGGCGGGTTGCCCATATTGGTATTGTGTCAGATAAAAAATCAAGCTGGGGTACACCGCTTATCATTCACAATATTGGTGCAGGAGTTGTCGAAGACGATCTCTTATTTAACGCGCCTATCAACGGACATTTTCGTTTTATGCCCGCATCAAAACTTGCAGAAAATACCGTTCATTAAGGCGTAAGGTATTTACTGGCATTACCCGTATTTATACTGGCAACTGACGTGCTTCTATCTGCTGGAATAAAGCAAGGTAGCTTCCAAAACAAAACCCGGTATCCTCCGATATTGGCCCCGTCAACAGTGCCCGCTCCGTTCCATATGGTCACATGGCCTGTAAAGCCTGCATTGGGGAAATCCATTAGCACTATACCCGGTTCACTCGGCAGATCAAAACTATTACCCGACCCGTCTGTGATGGCCACATCTGGTTCGCCAAACGCCTCCTCAAGATAAGCTTCAAGGTCAGAAACGCGGTAATAATATTGATCCTTATTGCCACCGCTTACTGTCTTATTTCCGTTTCTCGGGATTTTATGCCCCGCTTTATTCAGCATATGAGAAAGACGCACCGTGCAGGCATTTGTCCATTGGCCTTGATCCAAGGGGAGATTGCCGTTAACTTCAACAAAGCCGCCAATTTCACTCCAAATACCTTCAGGGCGGTCATAGAGATAATTTTCCCACATGGTTTGCAAATTGGGGCGATCTTCAAGTGCGCCTTTGGCGGGATAAGGTATATTACACACCAAAGGTTTTTGCTCCCCGTACACGAGTGTTTTATATTGTGTTGGCGCCGTTACAGGTTTGGCCTGAGATGTTTCAACGATTTGAGTTGGTATTTGAGTTGGTTTATTGGTCGTCGCACATGCGCTTAAGAGTACAAGTGTGAGCGTAGAGAGAATGATTTTTTTATGCATAGTATATTACCCCGTTTTTGTTTCGTGTTTAATTTGATAGCCAGTCGGTATGCGAATATCATCAACCATGTCTTGCACATATTGCGGCGGGGCGGGAGTGAGCCGCGACATCACAAGGGAGGCAATAAAGTTAAGCATCATACCGATGCCGCCAATGCCTTCAGGCGAGATACCAAATAGCCAATTGTTGGCCGTATTGGCGGACGGGTTGATGAATTTGAAATAGATAATATAGCCCGCCGTAAATAATATGCCCGTCAACATGCCGACAATGGCCCCTTCTTTGTTCATGCGTTTATCAAAAATACCGAGCAGGAGAATAGGAAAGAAACTGGCCGCCGCCAGCCCAAAGGCGAAAGCTACCACTTGGGCGACAAAGCCGAGTGGATATATGCCGAGCAACCCTGCTAATACAACGGCGACAGCCGCCGCCCCTCTCGCCATGCGCAGTTCTTGTTTGTCTGTCATATTTTTAAACAGTAATTTGCGGCCTATATCGTGACTGACAGAAGACGATATGACCAGTAACAACCCCGCTGCCGTAGATAAGGCGGCGGCCAGTCCGCCTGCAACTACAAGTCCAACCACCCAGCCTGGCAGGCCGGCAATTTGTGGGTTGGCGAGCACCATAATGTCGCGGTTCACCGTTACTTCATTGGCCTCCCCTGCGCGGCGCTGTAATTTACCGTCGCCGTTTTTATCTTCCCAGCTGAGCAGTCCCGTTTTTTCCCAGTCTTTAAACCATTCAGGTGTTGCCTTTTCTTGCGCGTCCGTCGTTTCGTAAGTGGACTCGTTGACCGTATCAATAAAGTTCATGCGAGAAAATGCGCCGACCGCAGGGGCCGTGGTATACAAAAGAGCGATAAAAAATAACGCCCACCCCGCTGATTTACGTGCACCAGCTGCAGAAGGAACCGTAAAGAAACGAATGATAACATGAGGTAGGCCTGCCGTACCCACCATCAAGGCCAGCGTAATAAAAAACATATCAACCATGCTTTTGTCCGCACTGGTATAGGCGGTAAACCCAAGCTCTGTCACGGTTTGGTTAAGCTTGGCCAACATGGAAATTTCTTCGCCCTTGATATTTGAGATAAACCCAAGTTGCGGCACGGGATTACCTGTAATCATCAGCGAAATGAAGATTGCAGGTACAAGATAGGCAAATATCAACACGCAATACTGGGCTACTTGAGTGTAAGTAATGCCTTTCATGCCGCCAAGGACTGCATAGAAAAATACAATTCCCATACCGATAATCACGCCCCACTCGAACGGTAATCCCAAAAAGCGCGAGAAGGCAACGCCCACGCCTTTCATTTGTCCAGCGATATAGGTAAATGAAATAAATAGCGCGCACAGGGCCGCGATGGTGCGGGCCGTGTCTGAATAATAGCGGTCGCCAACAAAATCGGGCACGGTAAATTTCCCGAACTTACGCAGATAGGGTGCAAATAATAGGGCAAGCAAAACATAACCGCCCGTCCACCCCATGAGGTAGACCGAGCCGCCGTACCCCATAAAAGCAATGAGGCCTGCCATTGAGATAAAGCTTGCGGCACTCATCCAGTCGGCGGCAGTGGCCATGCCGTTAATCAGCGGCGGTACGTCGTGACCAGCCACGTAAAAATCATCGGTGGATTTCGCTCGCGCCCAAATCGCAATACCGATATAGAGGCTAAAACTCGTAACGACGAAAAACCATGTCCAAAAACTTGCGTCCACGACTTAATCCTCGTCTTCAGAAACGCCGTGGGCGGCTTCGATGGTATCCATTTTGCGGATGTAAATCAGCACCAGAATAAGGAATACATAGATAGAACCTTGTTGGGCAAACCAAAAACCAAGCGGCGCGCCGCCAATATGAAATTGGTCTAAGAAGGGCCTAAACACAATCCCGCACCCAAAGGAGACAAAGGCCCAAACCCCTAGCAGTTTGAGCATGAGAGAAATATTGGCTTTCCAGTAAGCGTCCACAGCCTGTGGACTAATGGTTTTTACTGTCTTTGGTCTTTGGTTCTTTGACACCGTCTTCCCCCCGTTGTCGCCCTTTTTTATAGGCTTTGACGGCGAACATAAGCGCAAAGGAGAGGATAAGTAAACCCAAAACGCCGTACACCCAATTGACCGCGCTTTTAAGCACAACAATAAACACAATGGCAAATAGCAAGACCGTAGCCACTTCGTTCCATATGCGCAGTTTCGTTGGACTGTATTTCAGCGTTCCGCTTTGCAATTGCTTATAAATACTGTGGCATTTAAAATGATACAGATATAGCAGTCCAACAAAACCAAGTTTCATATGCAGCCACGGCATTTTAAGAACGTCTGGGGTTTGCACCAACATATATACGGCGGAGATGGCCGTGATAAGTGCACTGGGCCAGGTGATGATATACCACAATCTCTTACTCATGATTTTATACTGCGCTTGCAATATGGTTTTTACATCGTCCGCTTTTTTTTCGGCCTCGGCGTAATAAATAAACAGGCGCACACTGTAAAAAAGCCCTGTAAACCACGTGACGACAAAGATGATATGAACGGATTTTGCGTATAGAAAATGCATAATATAAATATGTAAGACTTTTCATAAAACAATGGAAGCTTTTTAAAATTTGGTGTAGGTAATCCGCAAACCTAGTTTAATGATTTGCGAAACCCCATGATAAAAAATACTCTGTTCCTTCAAGCTTTAAAAGGCGAAAGTGTTACCCGTCCCCCTGTGTGGATGATGCGTCAAGCAGGTCGGTACTTGCCTGAATTTATTGCCTTACGCGAAAAATATGATTTTTTCACCCGCTGTCAAACCCCTGAACTGGCCAGTGAAATTACCGTGCAACCCATACGGCGTTACGGTATGGACGCGGCAATTTTATTCTCGGACATTTTGGTCATACCTCAAGCCATGAATATTGAAGTACAGATGAAGCCTGATTTTGGCCCCTACCTGCCCAACCCTGTGCGGGATCAAAAAGCAGCAGGCGCGGTTATTGTTCCGGATGTGGACGAGACATTATCATATGTGTTTGACGCGATTAAACTGACCAAGGAAAAGCTTGAAGACGAAGTTCCCCTGATTGGTTTTGCCGGCTCGCCTTGGACGATATTGTGTTATGTGGTGCAGGGCCAAGGCAGTAAGACATTTGATTTGGCCAAGAAACTATGTTTTACGGAACCAAAGACCGCCCATGAACTTTTGCAAAAAATCACCGACACCACCATTGCCTATTTGAAAGGCAAAGTGCGGGCGGGGGTAGACGCGGTGCAAATATTTGACAGTTGGGGCGGCATGTTATCGCCAACTGATTACCAAGAATTTTCGTGGCAATATATCAACCAAATCATTGAAGCACTCAAAGATCATGCGCCTGTGATTGTGTTTGGCAAAGGATGTTGGTTTGCGCTGGACACAATGGCACAAAGCGGCGCGGCGGCCCTTGGAGTTGATTGGACATGTGCCCCCAAAACGGCGCGCACGCTTACGGGCGGGAAAATCACTTTGCAGGGTAATTTTGATCCGTCGCGGCTGTTATCGCCCCCATCTGAAATCCGCAAAATGGTACACGCCATGATCGACGAATTTGGTAAAGACCGCTATATTGTCAATTTAGGGCACGGTATTTTGCCCTATATCAATGTGGACAATGCCAAAGCCTTTATAGACGCTGTGAAAGACTATGAAGGTTGATGATGAAAACAAAATTTAAAGCCTATATTGACGGCTTGCAAAATACCATTTGCCGCGCCCTCGAAGATGTTGATGGTAAGGCTAAATTTGAGGATGATATTTGGCAGCGACCAGGTGGCGGGGGCGGGCGCACTTGCGTCATTCAAGACGGTAATGTGTTTGAAAAAGGCGGGGTCAATGTATCCGCCGTGCACGGGAAATTGCCTGAGAGTATGCAAGAATATTTCGGTGTAAAAAACGCCAATTTTTACGCCTGTGGCCTGTCTATGGTGCTGCACCCTCACAGCCCGATGGTTCCGACAACCCATGCCAATTGGCGGTATTTTGAAATGTATAACCAAGACGGCGAAACCGTTGATAACTGGTTTGGCGGCGGGCAAGACTTGACCCCTTATTATCTGTTTGACGAAGACGCGGTGCATTTTCACCAAATCTGTAAAACCGTATGTGACAAGCATGACAAAAGCTTTTACCCAAAATATAAGGCCCGCTGTGATGAATATTTTTACAATGCCCACAGGGGCGAAGGTCGCGGTATTGGCGGGCTGTTTTTTGATTACCTTAAAAAGACAGATACACGTTCAATGCAAAATTGGTACGATTTTGTCACCGAAGTCGGAGATAGTTTTTGCGAAGCTTACGTTCCGATTGTCAAAGCCCGTAAAGATTTGCCATTTACGCCCGAACAAAAAACATGGCAGGAAATTCGCAGAGGCCGTTATGTGGAGTTTAACCTCATTCACGACAAGGGTACGTTATTTGGCCTGAAAACCAATGGTCGTATTGAGAGCATTTTGATGTCCCTGCCCAAACATGTGCAGTGGCATTATAACCATACGCCAGAGACAGGCAGTGCCGAGGCTAAATTGGTTGAGGCCTTGGAAAACCCCAGAGACTGGGTTTAGATTTCGTTGTTAACCGACAAATGCCTTTTCAATAACAAAATCAGCAGGGGCAGAGTTAGAACCTTCTTTCAGGCCAAAACTTTCCACCAATATTTTTGTGTCTTGGGTCATGTCCATAGACCCGCAAATCATCACCCGGTCAGTTTTGGGATCAAGCGGGCCGCCGTCCACATGTTCAAACAATTCACCCGATTTTAAAAGATCGGTAATACGGCCTTTAAGAGGGTAATCTTCGCGGGTGACGCTGGTGATATGTATTAATTTATCCGCTACCATATCGCCTAAAAACTCATGCTCATGCACAGATTTTACCAGTTCTTTACTGTAGGCAAGTTCAGCAACGTCGCGACAGGTATGGGTGAGGATCACGTGATCGAAATTTTCATACACATCAGGGTCACGGATCAGGCTGGCAAAGGGAGCGACGCCCGTGCCTGTTGAGAACATAAACAAGCGTTTGCCGGGTAAAAGCGCGTCCAAAACCAAGGTTCCCACAGGTTTTTTTCCGAGCAACACATGGTCACCAATTTGAATATTTTGTAGTTTTGATGTCAAAGGGCCATCAGGGACTTTGATGGAATAAAAATCAAGTTTGTCATCCCACGCAGGGCTGGCAATAGAATATGCCCGCAAGAGCGGTTTAGGTTTACCGTTTTTCTCCCCCATCAAGCCCAGCATAATAAATTCACCACTGCGAAAGCGAAACCCTGCGGGGCGGGTGAGGCTAAAGGAAAACAACTTGTCGGTATAATGCTGAGTGGCCAAAACACGCTCAGATGTTGGGGCATTCGGGTTTATTTTTTTTGTCATGGTTTCGTCTGCAAATTGTGATATTTCATAGACCATACATAGAGATTAAATCATCACGATCAAGCGCGGTCATACACTTTAAAAAACTAATGAAACCTGTATTTTTTCTTACACACCGCAACAAAGCGTGATAGAGGTTTCGCTATTAGAAATGACGAGGGCGTAGAAGGCTGCGATGAAGCGCGAAAACAACATAATATATACTTCGTTTTACTGCGTTGGCATTAGCTTTCGGGATGCCAATGTGGACGTACGGGGTAAATTTGCCTTGGGGCACGATCAGCAAAAAAAACTTTTAGATGGGGCCAAAACCGCAGGCATACATGATGTTTTTGTGCTGTCTACGTGCAACCGTACGGAAATATACGGGTTCGCCGAGCATCCGTTCCAACTGATTAAACTGTTGTGTGAATATTCGGATGGCTCGCTTGAAGTGTTTCAAGAGGTGGGCAGTGTCTATAAAAACCATGAAGCCGTATCGCATATGTTCAAAGTTGGCGCGGGGTTAGACAGTCAAATTCTCGGTGATTTTGAAATCATTAGCCAATTGCGGCAGGGATTTATGTTCTCAAAAGACAATGGCCTGCACAGCACATATCTTGAACGTCTACTGGGTTTTGTCACCCAAGCTAGCAAACGGGTAAAAACGGAAACAAAAATTACAACAGGCGCAACATCTGTTGCCTTTGCCTCGGTGCAATATATTTTAAACAGTGTACAAAATGTTGCCAATAAAAATATTCTTTTGTTCGGCACAGGAGATATTGGTCGCAACACATGTGAGAATTTGATTAAGCACACCAAAAACAGCCGCATCACTCTTATCAACCGTACGAAAACAAGTGCTGAGGAAATTGGCGGTAAATTTGATTTATGTGTCAAAGATTATGATGATTTGGAAACTGAAATTAAAACGGCCGATATTTTAATTGTTGCAACGGGAGCCAATGAACCTACGGTGTCAAAGCAGATGATTAAGCCGTCTAAAAACCTACTCATTTTGGATTTAAGTATTCCTGCAAATGTGGCTTCGGGTGTCAGTGATTGCGAGCACGTAACTGTGGTGCATTTGGACGAGCTTTCACAAATTACGGACGCGGCGATAATAAAACGCCGCGCTGAAATCCCGCAAGCGGAAGCCATTATTGTTGAGGTTGAAGCGGAATTTAATGCGTGGCTTGAAACCCGTAAGTTCGCTCCCGTTGTCAAAGCCCTGCGAGAAAAGTTAAAACACATAGCCGCGCAAGAAATTACCACGCAAAAGAAGAAGTCCGCTGACTTTAATCCTGAGCAAGCTGATATTTTATCTGACAAAATTGTCCAAAAAATTACCAATCGTTTTGCCAATCACTTGAAAGAAAACCGAACTTCGCAAGCGGAAAGTATCAATTTTATTGCCAGTATTTTCCAACTGGATACGGCCCTAGATGAGTAAATCTAGCCCCATACGTATTGGCACACGCGAGAGCGAGTTGGCACTGTGGCAAGCAAATAAAGTAAAAACAGAACTGGAAGCCTTGGGCTATGAAGCCGTGCTCGTGCCTGTGAAATCGGCAGGGGATATAGAGCTTGAAAAGCCGTTGTACGAAATGGGGGTTACAGGCATTTTTACCAAAAGCCTTGATGTAGCCCTGCTCAAAAATGATGTGGATATTGCCGTGCATTCTATGAAAGATGTGCCGACCTTATTACCGAAAGGCATTGTGCAAGCCGCCGTGTTAGAACGGCATGTTGCTTATGATGTGCTGGTCTATAAAGACGCAAAAAATGTATTGACCAAATACGACGGTGTGATCGCGACGGGGAGTTTGCGCCGTAAGGCCCAATGGTTATCACGGCACGAAAAACATATGGTCGTAAACTTGCGCGGCAATGTAAATACCCGTCTGCAAAAACTAGAAGACAGTGATTGGAACGGGGCCGTATTTGCGGGTGCAGGGTTGGAACGGCTTGGTAAATTACCGCAAAACCACCGCGTGCTAGATTGGATGATCCCCGCTCCTGCCCAAGGCGCGATTATGATGTGCGTCCGCGAAGACGATGCCATTTGCCGCGCTGCATGCGCCACATTAAACCACGGAGACAGCGAAATATGTACGCGCATTGAACGGGATTTTTTACGCACACTTGAAGGTGGATGCACCGCGCCAATAGGTGCGCTTGCCGTTATCAGTAAAAGCAAGCTTGGGGCCAAGCACATTGAATTTACAGGTATATTGCTCAGTATTGACGGACAGGAAAAACGTGAAGTTTCCAAAACGGTAAAGCTTGACGAAGCAGGTTCTTTGGGCAGTGAATGCGCGCAAGTCATTATCTCCGAAGGCGGGCGCGAAATCATATTGGCAGATGCGAAGAAACGTGACGACATTGCCAAAAATATTGCCAAAAGAGCCAAAGCACCTGTTAGTAAGGCGGTTAAAACGAGAGCCAAAAAAGGGGCTAAAAAAAAAGTTAAAAGCCCGCTGATTGAGATTAAAAAGAAAAATACTAAGCCTGCCGTATCTGATGATAGCCCTGTTACAATTATTTCCACGCGTAAACTAACGGATGCCCAACTCAGGATGACGGGGAAAACCGTACAGGTTGAAGGGCTTGATTTTATCAAGACGGAGTTTTTAGATATCCCGCCCGAAGCCGTGCGTACGGACAGTATGATTATTACCAGCCAAGCAACAGTGCGGGCATTGCTGACCAGTTTTCCGCGCTTAAACTTACGGTTTAAAAATATTTATTGTGTGGGCAGTAAAACCAAAGCCTTGGTAGAAGAAAGGCTAGGACGGGTATTATATACTGCGCCCAGTGCCCGTGAACTGGCGGCGTATCTTTCAAAAAATATGGCGGGGCGTGCCATCACTTATTTTTGTAGCACGGCAAGACGTGATGAATTACCAGATATCCTTGCGCGTCACCATATTAAGGTCACGGAAATTCCGTCTTACGCCACGCGCTATACGGGTCGTAAAATAGATAGTGATTTCGCGGGCGTTTTATTTTATAGCCCTTCGGGTGTCCGTAGTTATGTGCAAAACAATTCCGCAGATAAAGCGGCATTTTGTATTGGAGAGACCACAGCGCACGAGGCACGGACATATTTTAAAAATGTCATGACAGCGAAGCAGCCGACAATCGAGCACGTATTATATATGGTGAATAAATATTATGCCTAAACTCAATATGCAAAGAACCAGGCGCTTGCGGGCGACAAAAAACATACGGGCATTGGTGCGCGAACATCATTTGCGTGTTGATGATTTTGTTTATCCGCTATTTATTCAAGAAGGCGCAGATATTGCGCGCGGTATTCCCTCCATGCCAGGGATAAAAAACTGGTCGCTTGACCGTATTTCCGAAGAATTAGACGAGGTTGTCTCGCTCGGTATTCCTGCGGTTTTATTGTTTGGTATTCCAGATGTTAAAGACGCACAGGGCAGTTCCACATGGGACGACGCAGGTATTATTCAAAAAGCCATACGGTTTATAAAAGCCAATTACCCAGATTTATATGTCATCAGCGATGTGTGTTTTTGTGAATATACCGACCACGGTCATTGCGGTGTTTTGGACGGGGATGTACTTGATAACGACGCAAGTTTAGACAATCTCGCCAAGCAAGTGCTGTCCCATGCGCGAGCGGGTGTGGATATGGTTGCGCCCTCTGGCATGTTGGACGGCACAGTGGAAACTGTCCGTACGGCTCTCGATGAGGCTGGATATGTCAATCTGCCGATTATGGCCTACAGCGTCAAATATGCATCTGCATTTTACGGCCCGTTTCGGGACGCGGTCGATAGCGCGCCCAGCTCTGGCGACCGCAAATCATACCAAATGGATACTGCCAATGCTCGCGAAGGCCTGTTAAAGGCCAGCTATGACGAGCTAGAAGGCGCAGACATTCTCATGGTCAAACCTGCCATGTCCTACCTTGATATTGTCGCGCATCTTCGTGACAATTTCGACGTGCCAATTGCGTGCTATAATGTCAGCGGCGAGTATGCCATGATTAAGGCGGCGGCGGCCAAAAATTGGATTGACGGGGACGCGGTTATGACCGAGAGCTTGCTATCCATGAAGCGGGCTGGCGCCAATATTATCATCACTTATTTTGCCAAAGACATGGCACGAATTTTAAAAACCGAGACATAAATGAAACACACAAAATCTGAAAAACTCTACCAAGCTGGCCTTAAAAACTTGGTCGGGGCGGTGAATTCACCCGTGCGCGCCTTTGCCTCTGTGGGCGGCAATCCTTTGTTTATAGAGCGCGCCGACGGCAGCAAAATTATCGACGTTGACGGCAATGAATATATTGATCTGGTTTTGTCATATGGCCCGATGATTTTGGGCCACAGGCACGGACGGGTGCGCCGCAATATCCGCAAAGCCCTAATCAAAGGCTATTCCTTTGGCGCGTCGACTAAGTCAGAAATTAAACTGGCAAAAATTTTATGCGCTGCCGTGCCCGGTATGGACAAAGTTCGCCTTGTCAATTCAGGTACAGAAGCGGTGTTTAGTGCCATTCGCCTGGCCCGTGCTTTCACAGGTCGCGACAAAATCATCAAATTTTCTGGCTGCTATCATGGCCACGCCGACAGTCTTCTCATCGCGGCTGGTTCTGGTCTTGCTACGCTTAGCTTACCTGGCTCCAAAGGCGTGCCAGACGCCGCCGTCGCCAACACCTTAATTGCCAATTATAATGATCTGGACAGTGTGAAAAAACACTTCGCCGCCCACAACGATATCGCTGGCATTATCATTGAACCGATTGCGGGAAATATGGGCGTCGTGCTACCCGAAGATGGGTTTTTACAAGAACTTAAATCGTTGTGCACAGCCAATGGTGCTCTGCTCATCGTTGACGAAGTCATGACAGGATTTCGCTCAAAATTTGGCACGGCCCATGAACTTTTGGGCGTCGAAGCCGACATCACCTGTCTTGGTAAAATCATTGGCGGTGGTTTCCCTGTTGGCGCATATGGAGCCAGAAACGAAATTATGGAAATGGTAGCCCCCTTGGGCGAAATGTACCAAGCAGGCACATTATCAGGCAATCCAATAGCCATGGCCGCGGGGATTGCAACCCTGTCCGAACTTAGAGATCAAAACCCATTTGCAAAATTTGAAGGCGATGCCAAGACAATAGAGGACGCACTACTCACCGCCGCCAAACGGCACAATGTTGACCTTGTCGTTAATAGGTTTGGTTCTATGATAAACCCGTTTTTCACCAAAACCCAAGTGACCAATTTCGCCAGCGCCCAAACATCAGACACCAAAAAATTCGCAATTTTTTTCTGGGCCATGATAAACGCAGACGTCTTCCTCCCCCCCTCACAGTTTGAAGCATGGTTCTTGTGTTCGGCGTTAAGTGATGAGGACATAACCAAGATTGTAAAGGCGATCAATAAGGCGATGAAAGCGGTTGCGCAAGCTGAGCATTGAGAGCCTGCACCCCGAAATAACACCAGTCCCCGCACCTGATGCGGGGCCCCTACAAATATAAAGCACCTTCCCGCCGCAACAGCGTATGGACCCCGCATCAGGTGCGGGGACGAGTGTGTGTTGGGAGGTATTGCTTTTGGGTTTGAAAACTCAATTAACATATATTGTCATTCCAGACTTGATCTGGGATCCCGACGTTACAAGAGAGCTTCACATTGTCATTCCAGCTTTCGCTGGAATGACAATGTGGTTTTGCCAAACCCCTTTAACTTCCCGTCCCCAGTAATGGGGATGGGTGCGTAAACCCTAAGATTAAAAACTTACTTATATAGGGCTTTAGCAACTTCTTTAGCATGCTCGCTTTCAGCTGTGAGACCTTCTCGCGCCGGAAGGTTCTCTGGCAATTTAATGTTTTTTGCGAGGCCTAGCCAAGCCAGAACTTGGATGAAATTATATCCAATATCAATTTGCCCCTTGTACAGCCCATGTCGAGCGGATGCTGGAAATGCATGGTGGTTACTATGCCAGCTTTCACCTACTGTCGGAATGGCGAGCCAAGGGGCGTTATATCCTTGTATAGCTGCGTCATCGACCGACCAGTCTTGTGGGCCGCCTGTATGAGCAATATGGGCGATATACCAATGCATCGTAAAGCAAGCTGCAACGCGTACAAAGATACCCCAAACCACCCATGACCAACCACCGAAAACAAAGAGTAGTATGGCAAGTGGGATTTGATGCAACATCCATGTGCGTTGGAGAAACAGGTAAAACTTGTCATCGCTTATTCCTGGACCTGGGTTGAAATTAGGCGGGTTTTTTAGTTTGAGCTTAAAGTTGAGATAATAGAACCCATCAACTAAAACTGGCTTTCCGTGCCGTAAAAACCAATGACAGTTTGGTTGTCGTTGGGCCCAATCGCGTAAATCATGTAGCCCGATTGTCCATATAGGCCCACCCATACCAACAAGGACACCTACCCAAATCATAAATCTTTCAAGCCACTTTGGACATTCGAAGCTTTGATGAATGAGTCGACGGTGAAATCCAACAGAATGCCCAATGCAAAGCGTTGCTCCTGAGAGCAAAAGAAAAACCACGAGGGCACTCCAGGAAAACGTCAACGGAGCTAGAATAAGTGCGGTCGTCAATATGGACATGTTCCAAATTGACCGTACAGGGTCCCAAAGTAAAACGCCGTCAACAGCATTGGCCGCGTCCAACCCACTAAGCGAATTTACCTTATACGCGCCTGAAGCCGCACCGTCAGCAATGTTCATCAGCTTAACCCTTTAAAATTTGGGGTCACGCTACACAACGTATTGAGGGGCGTCAACGGAGATGAAGGCCCACTCCGCCGCAACAGCGTATGGGCCTCGTACTCAAGTACGGGGACGGGTATGTGTTGGGAGAAATTTTAAAATTCAGTAAACATATATTGTCATCCCAGACTTGATCTGGGATCCCGATGCTACATGAGAGCTTCAGATTGTTTGAGATTCCAGCTTTCGCTGGAATGACAGTGTGGTTTTATTAAATCCACTTAACCTTCCGTCCCCGCACTTGATGCGGGGCCTCTATGAGAATAAAGCCCCACTCCGCCGCAACAGCGCATGGACCCCGTATCAAGTACGGGGACTGGTATGTTTTTTATCGCTCGAAAATTGAAAAATACAACGTCTTAAAAAAATTGAACGAAACCTCTTTTCAAAACATGGAGAACGGAATTACTCCAATGCACACTTCTGCCCACAAAGCACTAATGCCGACGGGATTTAAGTTCAGCAACAACATCCCTAACCCCCAACCCTTTCACCGCCAACAATACCATAAGGTGGTAGAGAAGATCGGCGGACTCGCTGATTAACTCTTTATCCGTTTGCACCAGTGCTGCGATGACCGTCTCCACGCCTTCTTCGCCTAGTTTTTGGGCGGTGCGGGTGAGGGGGCCTTGGAGGAGAGCGGCGGTGTAGGAGGTTTTTGGGTTTGCGGTTTTTCGGGTTTCGATGAGAGTGCTTAAATCTGCTAGCCAGCCATAGCCTTGTGCGCCGTCTTTTCCAAAGCACGATATGGTTCCCTCGTGGCATGTGGGGCCAGCGGGGATTGCTGTGACCAGTAATGTGTCATTGTCACAATCAAGTTTCATGTCGATAAATTTGAGGGTGTTGCCAGAGGTCTCGCCCTTTTGCCATAGGGTTTTTCGAGAGCGACTATAGAAGGTCACGAGGCCAATTTCTCGCGTGGCGGCAACGGCCTCTTCATTCATATAGCCAAGCATGAGGACTTGTAACGTATCGGCGTTTTGCACGATTGCAGGCACAAGCCCGCCGCCTTTTTTAAAATCAATGTTCATATGCGTATCTCTATACCTGATGATTTAAGTGCCGTTTTTAATTCTGGGATGGGTAGGATATTTTTATGGAATACACTGGCGGCTAGCGCGCCGTCTACGTCTGCTTGTTTAAACGCGTCGGCGAAGTGGGATACCTCCCCCGCGCCGCCAGAGGCAATTAGCGGTACAGAACATATGGCCCGCGCTTGCTTAAGTTGTGCGATATCATAGCCCGTGCGTACCCCGTCTTTGTTCATGCAATTGAGCACGATTTCGCCTGCCCCGCGCTCCACGGCCTCTTGTATCCAGTTCATGGTTTCACGCCCCGTTTCGCGGGTTTTCCCCGCGTCGCCCGTGTGGGATTTTACGCGGTAGGTTTCCCCGTCGTAAAAACTATCCACCCCAACAACAATACATTGGCGGCCAAAAGCACTGCTCAGTTCATCAATCAAATCAGGCCGCATCAGGGCGGGGGAGTTTATGGAGATTTTATCGGCCCCTTGCTCTAGTCTTATCCGCGCAGTTTCAATTGTTTTAATACCGCCTGCTACGCAAAAAGGAATATCGAGGACTTGCGAAACTTTGGCCACCCAAGAGCTGTCAATCGTGCGAACGTCTGTGCTGGCGGTAATGTCGTAAAACACAAGTTCGTCCGCACCTTGGTCAGCGTAACGCTTGGCCAAATCTAAAATATCGCCAACAACTTCGTGGTTACGAAACTGCACGCCTTTGACAACCACGCCGTCTTTAACATCAAGGCAGGGAATGATACGGCGCGCTAACATGCTATGGCCTGCGCAAGGGTGAATTTGTTTTCGTAAAGGGCTTTGCCAATGATAATGCCTGCGGGGTTTAAAGCTTTTAAAGCGCGCACATTGGCGAGCGAACCCACCCCGCCTGACGTGATAAGGTTGAGGCTTGGGTAGCGGCTGATAAAGTCTTGATAAAGCTGGGTGTTGGCGCCTTGCAACACCCCGTCTTTTGCAATGTCGGTGACGAGTACGGATTTCACACCTGTGTTGATATAGCCGTCGATCACCTGCCAAAGTGTTTTGGGCGAGGTGTCTTGCCAGCCACGCAAGGCGGGCCGAGGTGTGCCGTGCGCGTCGATGTTAATGTCTAACGCCAGCGTAAATTTATCAGGGCCAAGTTCTGATATCCAGTGTTTAACCTGCGTAGGATTGCTAACAGCGAGAGAGCCTATCACCACACGCGAAACACCGCCTGCTAACAGTTTTTGTATTTGGGATATATTGCGTAAGCCGCCACCCGTTTGCACCTTAAGGCCTGCATGTTTGGCAATCCTGGTGATAAGTTCCGCCTGTTGGCTTTGTTCAGATTTTGCCCCGTCCAAGTCCACAATGTGTATCCACTTTGCGCCTGCCTCGGCAAAGTTTTTGGCCATGTCAACGGGCGAAACACTGTAGTCCGTACGTTGGTTAAAATCACCTTGGAACAGGCGCACACATTTACCGCCCATAAGGTCAATTGCAGGAAATATCATAATACTACCTTGGCAAAATTTGCGAGAATGCGCGTCCCTGTTTTCCCAGACCGTTCGGGGTGAAATTGGCATCCATATATATTGCCCTGTTTGATGATTGCACTAAACCCCGTACCGTGTGTGGTGCTAGCCAGTGTGCGCGCATTTATCGGGGCGGCGTATGAGTGTACGAAATAGGCGTATTCGCCCTCTGCTATACCGCCGAGTAAAGGGTCGTCTTGCAGATTTTCTAGGCGGTTCCAACCCATATGGGGGCTCGGCAATTCATGGGTATCGAGCTTCGTAATTGCGCCTTTTATCAACCCCAAACCGTCCACATTGCCCTCGTCAGATTTTTCAAACAGCAATTGCATACCAAGACATATCCCCAGCACCGGCATGGTTAAAGCTTTAAGTGTTTCCAGCAAACCCCGCGTCTTTAATTGTGCCATCGCGTAGCCAGCCGAACCCACACCCGGCAGGATAATACGGTCAGCACTTTGAATGATTTTGGCGTCTTGGGTGGTAATTGTATCCACACCGAGGCGGGCAAATGCAAAGCCGACAGAGGCAAGATTGGCGCACCCCGTATCGACAATAACAACAGACATTATAGCACGCCCTTGGTAGACGGGATAGCGTCGCCGTCACGTTTAAATGCGGGCCTCAAGGCGCGGCCCAAGCCTTTAAAACAGGCTTCGATCATATGGTGAGTATTTTCTCCGCGCACGTCAATTTGAATGGCGGCCCCTAATGTTTGCGACAGGCTTTCAAAAAAGTGTGGACACATTTCGGCAGGGAAATTGCCTGCGTGGTCAGTGGGGAAATCCCCTGTAAATGTCATGGCGGCACGGCCCGAAAGATCAATAGCAATTTTGGCTTGGGTTTCGTCCATAGCCATAATAAATCCGAACCGCCCAATGCCTGCCTTATTGCCGAGGGCATTTTTAAGGGCTGTGCCAAGGGTAAGCGCGCAGTCCTCTATGGTGTGGTGGGCGTCAATATGTGTGTCGCCTTCACAGCTCAGCACCAGACCAAACCCACCATGTTTTGCCAGAGACCCCAGCATGTGATCGTAAAATCCATTGCCCGTATTAATCTGTGTGCCAGACGGGTCGTCCAAATTTACCCGCACGGCAATATTGGTTTCCTTGGTTGCGCGGTGAGCCTCGCCAATGCGTATATTTTTATTTGCAAGCACAGGGACACCAAATGCGGCCAGCGCAATATTGTTTTGCTCAGGCGAACCAATACTGATGCGCAAAATATTTGGAATAGATTTTCTAAAATCTCTAATCTTAACATTGGATTTTTGTAAATTTTGCAAAAGCACCTTGCTGTCTTTTACCTTAAATAACAAAAAGTTTGTTTGTGACGGATAGATTAACTCGACAAATGACGAGCGTTCTAGCTGCTGCTTCATGCGTGACCGCTCAGATAAAAGCAGCGCTATTCGGGCATCATGGATGGGCATGGCTGCTGGTGATAATGCGGCCATGACAGCATCTTCTACGGGTTGTGGTACGGGGTATGGCGGGAGGACTTTTAGCATTAAATCAATTATGCGCGGGTCTGCTATGGCTACGCCCAGCCGCACACCTGCGAGTGAATATGCTTTGGATAATGTGCGTATTATGATGAGGTTCGGATAACCTCTTTGCAGTTTGGTAAAACTTTTTTGATCTGAAAATTCTGCGTAGGCTTCATCTATCACCACTAAGATATCAGGGAAATCTTTGCAGAGAGCACTCACGATTTTTGGATCAGTTGCATTTCCTGTCGGGTTATTTGGCGAACACAAAGAAATGATTTTTACAGTTTTATCCGTGCGGGTAATTGCCGAACGTATGCTTTTTTCATTGACGGAAAAATCAGGATTTAAAGGGATATTGATCGTATGTGCGCCTTGGATATTGGCGCAAATTTCAAAATAATCAAATGTAGGTGGACAGGTTATAATTGCATCTTGCCCTGCTTCACAAAATGTACGCACCAAAATTTCAATGGCTTCATCTGCACCGCGCCCAACCATAATGCGTTTCGCTTGTGTGCCGTAAAGATCAGCTAGCCGCGCCCGCAAATGCGCGGGTTGTTGCGCGCTATAGCGGTTATAATTATCCGCCCCCATGACAGGCGGTGGCGCCCACGGGCTTTCATTGGCATCAAGATGCAATGCCCCTGTTGTGCCCCCGCGCGCGCTATAAGGAATGAGGTCACGTACGGATTTACGGGCAATATTGTTTGGCCATTTTAAGGTCATGATATGGTGTCGCTTTCTAGTCTGATACTGACTGCGCGGCGGTGGGCTTCTAGCCCTTCCATTTGGGCCAGTCGTTCAACGCTTGGGCCAAGAGCGGCTAACCCGCCGCGTGTCAGTGTTTGTACGCTGATAAATTTCATAAAGCTTTCTAGCACAATCCCGCTGTATGCTTTGGCAGCTCCGTAAGTTGGCAAGGTGTGATTGGTTCCGCTGGCATAATCACCAACCGACTCGGGTGTCCACGGACCTAAGAAAACAGAACCTGCATTGCGGATTTTGGGCATGAGACTTTGCGGGTTTTTGGTTTGGACGATAAGGTGCTCAGGCGCGTAAAGATTGACAATATCCAACATGTCATTTGCGCCGTCAACGACCAAAATCCGCCCGTGTTGCAAAGCTTGAGATGCAATATCTTTGCGAGGTAAATCTTTAAGCTGCGCGTTCAGTTCAGTTTGAATATTTTTGGCATATTTGGATGAACGACAAATACATATAACCTGTGCCAATACGTCGTGTTCCGCTTGCGCCAATAGGTCAGCGGCAATGAAAGCGGGGTTGGCAGTGTCGTCTGCGAGCACCATAACTTCGCTTGGCCCTGCGGGGAGATCAATGGCAGGCCCGCCCAATTTCGTGGCAAGCTGTGCTTTGGCGGCGGCCACATATGCATTGCCGGGGCCAAATATTTTTACCACTTTTGGGATCGTTTCTGTGCCGTAAGCAAGAGCGGCAATGGCTTGCGCCCCGCCAACACGGTAAATATGTTCCACCCCGCACATATAGGCGCAGGCCAGTAATACGTCTGCAATTTCCCCATCTTTTTGCGGTGGCGTTGTGACGATTATCTTTTTAACCCCTGCGATTTTTGCAGGAATGGCCAGCATCATCAAGCTTGATAACAAAGGGGCGGTTCCGCCCGGTACATACAAGCCCGCACTATCTAACGGCCTTGGTTCGCGTGAGCACATCACCCCGGACATGGTTTCTAGGTGGATAGTTTTGGGCATTTGGGCTTTGTGATATGTTTCAATATTGGCTTTGGCCATGTGCATGGCGGCTTTGTCAGGGGCGGGTAAATTGTCCCACGCGGTTTTAAGTTTTTCTTGCGGCACTTTTAAACTTTGTAATTTCACACCGTCAAATTTCTCGGTGTAAGACAGCAGAGCTTTGTCACCTTGCGTGCGTACATTTTCCAAAACTTCGCTGACATCAACATTGGCGGCCATACTGGGCCGCGATAATGCTGCCGCTTTTTGGGACGTGTTGAGTTGTGACCAGATAAGGGTTTGCATCATTAGCCCATCATTTTTTCAATGGGCAGTACAAGGATGGAACGTGCGCCAGCGGATTGCAGGTCTTCCAAAGTTTCCCAGAATACATTCTCCGTACACACGGCTTGAACGGCAACAAGGTCGTCATTACCACCCAGCGGGATAATAGTCGGCGCGTCTGAACCTGGGAGGATTTTAGAGATATTTGCGATTTGTGATTTTGGCGCGTTGAGCATAATATATTTCGAGTCCTTGGAGCGGATAACACCGTCAAGCCTGCGCAGTAATCTGTCATATGTATCTTGCTTTTCGGGGCTTAAAGTATGACTTGATTTTATCAATACGGCTTGGCTATCAAATATAGTTACAAAGGCTTCAAGTCCATTGGCTTCCAGTGTTGCGCCAGAGGATACCAGGTCGCAGATAGCGGGGGCAATCTCTATACGCGGCGCAAGTTCTACGGCCCCTTTCATCTCTACGCAGTCAGCGACAATGCCTGCGCCCGCCAAATAGTTTTGCAAAATCCCAGGGTAGGTTGTGGCAATTTTCATGCCGTCTAAATCTTGTACGGTTTTGATCGGTCCGTTTTTTACAGCGGCTAGGCACAGCTTACACCGCGAAAACCCAAGCCGTCTTTCAATTGTTGCCGACACAGGGTTATTTGCGCTGAACATTTCTTCTCTTAACACGTTTTCGCCAACGATCCCCAAATCGCTTGCACCGTTGGAGACGAAATTTGGGATATCGTCGTCCCTGACCAGTAATAAATCAATGGGCATGTTTTTGACACGTGCCAATAATCCGTCACCGCGCACCGTAAAACTCAGGCCACATTTTTTAAGGGCTGCAAAGCTTTCATCCGCAAGGCGGCCCTTTTTTTGTATGACAATGCGTAATCTGTTGGTCATGTTTTTGCTTTCTTTTGACGATCTAATACGGTGCGGTATCCTTGGTGAGGTTCTTCGTTTAAAAACCGTGCGACCCTGCCAATCGTGGTTGTGCTCACGCCTGTCTTGGCATTGATATCGCGGTAGGACATTTCGCCTGTGTCAAGGATTTGGGCCACATGCCAACGCTCGGACAATGCACGAAGCTCTGCAGGTGTGCACAAATCAACCAAAAAACTTTCCATGTCTTCTGCCGTTTTTATTGCACTTAAAACCTGCGCCAAATCCTTACGGTGCAAGATTGCAGCAGATTTTGTGAGTGTTTGCATATTTTCATACCTTGTGCATATCAATCATGGTGTGAGTTAATGTGTTAACGTGCTAATACAACATGTGTTTATAATAGCAAGTTGAAACTGAAAAAAATTTTTTTTGAGGTGCGGTATGTTCCAAAACTATATTGTTGTTTAGCATATTATTAGTTGCCAAAGATTACAAAATCACCAGTTACTTTATTAAGAAATCATCTATCCCAAATTCGGCCTTTGGGTAATTTGGATCCATGTCAGTGAGGGTTTGGCGGACAATAGAGCTGATAATGGCGCCGCGTTTGGCGCGGCTGTCAGACGGGATGATGTGCCACGGCGCATAGGGTGTTGAAGTGCGGTCAATCATGGTTTCGTAGGCGTCCATAAATGCGGGCCACAACTGCCGGTCTTCCAGATCGCCGGGGTTGAACTTCCAAAATTTATGTGGCTCGGTGAGGCGTTCATTGAGGCGCACGGCTTGCTCGTCTTTTGAAACATTGAGCATGAATTTGAGCACTTTCGTGCCGTTCTCGCTCAAGTGTTTTTCAAATGCATTGATCTGTTCATAGCGTTGTTCGATTTTATCTTTGGGAGCAAATTTGCGTACTTTCACAACCAACACATCCTCGTAATGGGAGCGGTTAAACACGGTAATATTACCTTTTTTTGGGCAAACATTATGCACGCGCCAAAGATAGTCATGAGCAAGTTCGGTTTTGGATGGTTTTTTAAAGGTTTCAACCCGCAAATTGAGGGGCGGGGTGCGCGAAAACATAGCGGCAATGGTTCCGTCCTTGCCGCTGGTATCCATGCCTTGTAAAACGATCAGTAAAGACTGCGTGCTTTGCGCATAAAGTTTGTGAGCCAATTGCGCAATCCGTTTGGATTCGGTTTTAATATGGGAGCGGGCTTGTTTTTTGTTTTTAAAAATATTGGTGCGGGTATTGCGCTCACTCAGTTTAAAATCTGCATTTGGGTTCGCTACGAAATCGCTTGCCTGTATGACGATTTTGGATGTCAAATATCGTTCTCAAGTAAAAGCGCGCTGCCGAGCCAAAAAACCATCAAGGCCATAAGGCCCGCCGCGATAAGAATGTAAGACGGGCTAGACGAGGCAGCAGTTTCCAGCTGAGCTATATCCACATTTGGCACGGTAAGTGTTGGCAATTTCACACCTGAAATATAGCCCCACACAGCAGGGATTTGCGCCGCAGCAATGCCGCCGCCAATGATGGCCCCTGTGCTGATAAAGACGGACCGAAGCTTGTTTTCAACTTTGTCGCGCTGGGGTAAGCCCGCCATAACCGAACGGCTAAAGCCGTCATCTGCAAGCGGGGCTGCGTAATCACCGAGCAAATCTTTAAACATTTTATCATCAAAATTATCGTGCATCATACCGTTATGCCCTTTCGTAAGCGCGAAGGAAAGCCCTCAAGGTGATTTTTCCGCGTGTGATATGAGATTTAACCGTGCCAAGGGGTTGTCCTAACGCTGTGGCCGCCTGTGAATGACTAAATCCGTAAGATAGACACAGCATGATTGCGGCCCGTTGGTCGTCGGGCAGGGCATTCATCGCCTGCTCAACATCCATTTTTATGCCGGGTGTGGTTTGTGGTGGTTCTGTCTCAGCATGTTGCCTCTGGTCGTCAATATTCCTGCGACGGTTCTCTTTGCGGATATAATCTAAGAAAATCCGGTAAGCGATTTGAAACAACCAAGATTTTGCCGCGTCTTTATCTGTGAGCGTGCCGAGCTTTTGGTAAGCGCGCAGGAAAGTTTCCTGTGCTAAATCGTCGGCTAAGGCCGTGTTTTTACACAGCCTGCGCAAGAATGCACGAATATGCCCTTGGTGGGCATGTACAAGCGTCTCGAAGAGACGCTTGTTGTTATGATCTCCCGCCGATGGCAAAAACTAGGTTTCGTCTTTACGTGATACGAAATACCAGAACAATAAAAATGCAGTCGCAATAAAAATTGGGAACATTGCAAGTCCGCCAAATACGATTGCTGCTTCGTCTTCTGGAATGACCCTGCCAAATAAGAATAAGGCGATACCAAATGCGAGTATTATCAACCCAGTACGTAAATCTGCATGGGTGCGTTTGGGGGTAAACCCAATAGCTTTTACCATCTCAGGTGTAACGTCTTTTTCATTAACGATCATGGCTTGCACCAATTCTGCAGACTTGGCTCTGGTTTTATACCTATTATGTAATATGATCCAGATACTTAGGGGAATGCCGCCAAAAATCCCAATTATTGCGAAAATGCCTTCCATAATATTCTCCTTTTTTTTATGGTCTTACTTCTTAGACGATGCACGTGGGGCATATAGATGCACTTTATATAAAAAATCTCACATGATTGTGACAGATATTTTATCCGCCGCTCTCTAGGTAATACGCGGCTCTTATGATAGAGGATGTAATTGGTGAGCACCACATGGAGAATATTATGCGTATTTTAGGAAGATTTTCAAAAACATTATTGGTTGGAGCCGCCGCGTGTTCGCTTATGTCTTGTTCAGGCAGCGAAGCGAATGCAAAGCACGAAACTACAGGCACGGATACAATGCAATATGAGGCTTTGGCCGTGCCGTCTGGCAATTACACAATGGATACGGGGCACGGGTATGTGACCTTTAGTTATCTTCACAAAGGCCTGTCAAATCCGCAACTTCGTTTTAATGACGTTGATGCCAAATTAACATTGGACGCTGGTCATCCTGAAAATTCACAAATCACTGTCAATATTAAGGCTGCAAATATAGATAGCGGCGTGGCCAAATTTGACGATCATTTAAACAGTGCGGATTTCTTCAACACGGCTGACAATCCAGACATAACATTCACATCCACAAGTTTCACCCGCACAAGTGCAACAGCAGGCACAATGAACGGCGATTTGACAATGATGGGCGTAACAAAACCATTAAGTTTTGACGTAACATTGGTGGGAACCGCAGACGGGAAATCACCTGCTATTGGTGTTGAAGGGCACGGCACATTATTGCGCTCTGATTTTGCACTTGGTAAATATGTCCCCTTTGTTGGCGATGAAGTGACCATTGCCATTTCTGCCGAGTTTTACAAAGATAAATAAATCCACATATTATTTGGTGTAACGAAAGGGGAGCGTCATGAGCGCAACTACATATACAAAGACGGCTATTCGTCTGCATTGGGCGATCGCTATTTTAATCATCTGTCTGTTGGTGGTTGGACTATTAATGGGCAAAATACCCAATGAGAATTTATCACTTAAGCTGATGGTATTTAACTGGCATAAAACCCTTGGGCTGCTTGTGCTTGTATTATCTGTGGTGCGTTTGGTGTGGCGGTTAACCCATAAACCACCCGCATTGCCGTCTGAGATCACAGGCCTGCCAAAACTGCTGGCAAAGGCCGTGCATGTGTTCTTTTATGTGTTTATGATCGCTATGCCGCTTATCGGTTGGGGCATTGTGTCTACGTCGCGTTTCCCGTCAAAACTGTTTAACGCCATTCCCCTGCCAGAACTTCCGTTTTGGCAGCATTTGGACAAAGAACCAAAACATGATGTGCATGAGTTTTTTGAAAACGCCCACGAAAAACTCGCCTATATTGCCATTGCTTTGATCTTATTACACGTTGCAGCAGCAATAAAACACCACCGTGCGGGCAAGGATATTTTAGCCCGTATGATGCCGTCTCTTGGTAAAAATAAAGAGGGTTAGGTTATGCGTATACTATATTTGATGGCGGTATTGGCATTTGGCGGGTGTTCTGACCAAGGTGCATTGGCGCAAGTTAGCGGGCAGGCGACAACGGGTATACATCCAAATTGGCAGACGAAACTTGCCGACAGTTCAGTAAAATTTACCGCTGTATATGATGGAGAAAATTTTGAAGGTTCATTTGCGCGGTTCGACACTCAGATAAAATTTAACGCAGATGATCTGGCAGGATCAAAAGTCATAGCGACAATTGATCTGTCCAGTGTTGAAGCGGGCGAAGTGGAGCGTACAGAAGCTCTGCCTGGTAAGGATTGGTTCTTTGTTAAATCATTCCCGAAGGCCATTTTTGAAAGCCGTGAATTTATCCATATACAAGATGAGACCTATCAAGCCAAAGGCAGTTTGACTTTGCGCGGCGTGACTAAAGATATCGTTTTGCCTTTTACATTGCATATTGAAAATGCCACGGCACATATGGAAGGTAGCTTTAGCCTCAGCCGCCGCGATTATGATGTGGGGCGTGGTATGTGGAAAAGTGACGCTGATGTGGGGCATAAAGTTGACATCCATATCATTGTCAATGCTAGCAAAATCACACCTTAATTTCATATTTTTTTTACCATGCTTTTAAATTCTTTATGCAGGGTTTTCGCCTAATATAGATGCATATCAATCGATATGTGGGGTAAATTTGGTGAGCAAAGAGCTAAAAAAATGGACGGCGCGCTATATACGCGATGAAACAGGGCAATTTATTGTCATGTTTGCTCTATTTGCTTTGCCGCTTGTGCTGATTATGGGGTATGTGATTGACCTCAATAAGGCACTCGGTAAAAAAACGAGTATTTCCGCAGCTTTAGACGCGGCGGCCCTTGCAGCCGTTATTCCAGCCAACCTTACCCAAGGCGAACGGGCAGCATATGCGGACGAAGTCTTTCGTAAAAACTATTTTGGCGACGTGCCTGTTCAATTGCAAATACAGGCCAGCCGTGAACAGGTGTCCATTGTGGGCACATCGTCTGTTTCCACTTTAATTGGCGGGGTGGCAGGCATGGACGCTGTGCAGGTTAAAGACACAGCCACTGCCGTTTTAACACGCTCAGATATTATTTGCGTATTGGCTCTTGATCCAACGGGCGAGCGGGCCATTGAATTTAAAGACAAGGCCGTATTTAACTCGCCCGCCTGTTCGGTGCAGGTCAATTCAACCCATGATTTGGCTATAGTGTCAGATGTGGTGATCCCGCCTATTGCTCATTCATTTTGTGTTGGCGGTATAAGTCGCGGTGAATTTTTACCACTTATCAAACATGCATGTTCACCTGTGGCTGATCCATATGCCAAATTGACCCCGCCAGAAGACGGGCCGTGTGTGGACGTTAAGAAACTAAAAGGAAATAATGATAGCGTGCAAATTGTAGGGGCGTTGGATGATATTGTTGGCACGGATACAGTCTTGGAGCCTGGCACATATTGCAAAGGTCTTAAAATCGAAGGTGTAAATATTCGCTTTTCGCCTGGTACATATATTATCAAAGGCAAGTTGGAATTTAAAAAATACGCAGCCGCTGTAGGGAATAATGTGACGCTTATTTTGAGCGGGAAAAAGGGGACGCTCAGTATTGAAGGTGATGCGCAAGTGAGTTTGAAGGCCCCAAGCACGGGCCCCTATGCAGGTGTCGTATTTTACCAAATACCGGACATAAAAAAACTGGGAAAAAAAGCAAAATTGCCAACAGGGAAAAGCCAAATAAAATCAGGCGGGGGATTGCGGATTATCGGTACAGCTTATTTCCCCACCCAGCAATTAATCATCACGAGTGATAGCTCCGTGGTTTCCCAATCGCCAGCCACATCTTTCATTGCTTACCGTCTTGAATTTGGCGGTAAGAGCAATACGGAAATTCATGTGGACCACGAAACAGGTGGGATACCGCCCTTATTGCCCCGCTCTGATGAAGGCGCAAGGTTGATAGAATAATAATTATACCGTAGTCCCCGGGCTTGATCTGGGGTCCATACAATGGAGCGGTAAGTGGACTCCGGGTCAAGCCCGAGGACTAGAGGGGGTAGTTTAAATCTCAGCCACTTCCTTTAAAATCTCCAACTCCATCCATTCTTCTTCACATGTTTCCAATTTAGTTTGGGCGATGTCGAGGTCAGTAATAGATTGTGTAAACCCGTCTGGGTCTTTGGCATAATATTCTGGATCTGAAAGTTTGAGGTTTATGGCTGCAATTTCGGCTTCCAGCGCTACCATTGTTTTTGGCAATGTTTCCAGTGCAAATTTATGTTTATAGCTGAGCTTGGGCTTTACTGTGTTCTTATCTGTATTGGATTTAGACGTGTTCTTACCACCCCGTTCTTTCTTTGCACTGACAACCCCATGCCCGCGTTGACGGGTCATATCCGTGTATCCGCCCGCATATTCCTGCCAATGGGCGTCTCCCTCATAGGCAATGGTTGAGTTTACCGTACGGTCAAGAAAATCTCTATCATGTGAAACCAGTAAAACTGTACCTTTATAATCAGCGATGAGCTCTTGCAACAAATCAAGAGTTTCCAAGTCCAGATCATTGGTAGGCTCATCAAGTATCAACAGGTTTGACGGCAGGCGCAAACCGCGTGCTAGCTCCAAGCGCGCCCGTTCACCGCCTGATAATCTGTGGATAGGTGTGCGTTGTTGTTCTGGGAGGAACAAAAAATCCTTCATATACCCGATAACATGTTTTTGGATATCACCGACCATAACGCTGTCGCCGCCACCGCCCGTAAGCGCGTCCTTAAGTGTGACGTTTGGATCAAGTCCTTCTCGTTTTTGGTCAAGCACAAGGGATTGCAAATTCGTGCCAAGTTTGATGATGCCGTCGTCAGGTTCTAATTGTCCCATGATGAGTTTTAGCAAGGTGGTTTTACCACTACCATTTGGCCCCAATATGCCAATGCGGTCACCACGCGCAATGCGGGTGGAGAAATTATCAATGATAAGCTTATCGCCAAACGCTTTGCTCACATGGTCAAGCTTGGCGACAAGCTTGCCCGATGTTTGCCCTTCGGTGACACTGATATTGGCTTTGCCGACTGATTGTTTTTCGTTTCGTTTTTCAGATCGTAGATTGCCAAGTTCTTTCAAGCGGCGCACATTTCGTTTGCGGCGGCCAGAAACCCCGTGCACAACCCAGTGTTGCTCACGTTCGATTTTACGAGACAGCTTGTGGCGGTCGAGTTGTTCTTGTTCCAAGAAATTATCGCGCCAGTCTTCAAAAACGCCGAAGCCTTTATTAATCTGTCTGGTTTCGCCCCTGTCCACCCAGATGGTTTCGCGGGTTAATTTGGAGAGAAATCGTCTATCATGGGAAATCAAGATCAACGCGCCTTTATAAGTAGATAGCTCTCCCTCAAGCCATTCAATAATGGGGAGGTCGAGATGATTGGTGGGCTCATCGAGCATGAGAAGGTCAGGTTCTGAAGCAAGTGCACGGGCGAGCGCGGCGCGGCGCGCTTCTCCGCCTGAAATATTGTTAGGATTGGCATTTCCGTCAAGACCGAGCGCGTCCATAAGATAATGTAATCTATAGCCGTCATCTGCCCCTTCGAGGCCGCCCGCAATATATTCACTTAAGGTTTTAAAGGTGGATAAATCTGGTTCTTGGTGCATATAGCGCACGGTGGTTCCTGGTTTTAAAAACCGCTCGCCTTCATCGGGCTCGGTGATGCCCGCCGCGATTTTAAGTAGTGTTGATTTGCCAGACCCATTACGTCCAACAAGACACATACGTGCGCTGGGCTCAACCGTAAATTCCGCACCCTCGATCAGGGGCGTTGAGCCAAAGGACAAATGAATATTTTTCAATGTTAAAATCGGTGGGGCCATGCAGGGGCTTATAACGGTATAAACAGATTTGAATAGAGAAATAAGATGATTTTTACAGCGAAACCTTCTATGAAAAATGAGAAGGGGGCACTGTGAACATTGTAGAATTGGACAATTTGGTTTTCGAGCTTGGCGACGCGACTAAACCTGTGCTTATGTTTATGCTGGCCTTGATGATGTTTGCTGTGGCTTTGGGGTTAAAGCCCTCCCATTTTGCTTTTTTTAAAACTGACCCGAAGCATTATTTTGCAGGTGTATTGGCGCAAATCATTGGCCTGCCTTTGCTCACTCTTGGTCTTGTTTACGCAATAAACCCTGCGCCGAGCTTGGCACTTGGCATGATCTTGGTCGCCTGTTGTCCCGGCGGTAATGTGTCCAATTTGTTTGCTCTCTTTGGGCGGGCAAATACGGCTTTGTCGGTGTCGCTTACGGCAAGTTCCGCGTTAGCGGCTGCGCTGATTACGCCGATTTCTATTTTGTTTTGGTTATCACTTTATGGCCCAACGCGAGCCCTTTTGACCCATATAGATTTTGATGTGCTGAGTTTCTTATTGCAAACTTTGATGATTTTAGCCTTGCCGATTGTACTGGGTATGTTGGTGGTCTGGAAAGCACCGAAATTGGCGGCGCGCTTGCAAAAACCATTTGGCATGATTGGCGCACTGGGCATGCTCGCAATCGTTATCTTGGGGTTTTACCAATACCGAGATTTACTGCCAAAGCTGGCCGTACTGGTTATTCCCTTGGTGGCCTTGCACAATGCGTTGGCTTTGGGGCTAGGTTATACAACGGGGCTGTTAACAGGCGCAGATGTGCCGACGCGCCGCGCTCTTACTTTTGAAATAGGTATTCAAAACTCTGCCCTTGGATTTGTTATTTTGCTAACACAAATTTCGGGCCTTGGCGGGGCGACAGCGATCACGGGCATGTGGGGTTTGTGGCATTTAATTGGTGGTGGATGTGTGGTATGGATGTTCAGGTTGGCAGATAAAAAGGCAATCTAAGCCTGTCATTCCAGGATACGTTGGAATCTAAAAGATTGAACGTGCAATAAAAGGTGAGATTCCAGCTTTCGCTGGAATGACAAAAAATGGGTGTATTATGTTTGATATAAAAATAACGGGCGGAACGATTATTGATGGTGATGGCGGTGAATCATACACCGCTAATCTTGCCATTAAAGACGGGGTAATCGTTGAAATTGGCCCGTGCGTTGGCGATGCAAAGCAGAAATTTGATGCAAAAGGCCTTATGGTCACACCGGGTTTTATTGATCTGCATACGCATTATGACGGCCAAATAAGTTGGGACGAGGAAATGAAACCCTCTGTCAATCACGGGGTGACGACCATTGTTATGGGCAATTGCGGGGTGGGGTTTGCGCCGTGCCGTAAAACAGACCACGAAAAACTTATCAAGCTAATGGAAGGTGTGGAGGATATTCCGGGTACGGCCTTGGCAGAAGGATTGACGTGGGACTGGGAAAGCTTCCCTGAGTATATGGACGCGCTGGACGCGATCCCGCACACGGTAGATTTTTTGGCTATGGTGCCCCACGATCCCTTGCGGGTATTTGTTATGGGCGACCGCGCCGTATTTGACGAGTGCGCAAGCGTGCAAGATATTCAAGATATGCAAGACCTGACCCGTGAGGCGTTGGCGGCGGGCGCAGTTGGGTTTTCAACGGGGCGTTCAGATGCCCACCGCAGTTCTGACGGGGCGTGGACACCAACCAGTGAAGCCCATCCCGACGAACTTGCAGGCATTGCCAAGGCCTTTAATGGTTTTGATTACGGGGTTTTGCACGCGGTCAATGATTTTGACCAAGAACGCCCCGGCGATCAATTCGACCAAGAGTTTGATATTTTAGAAACATTCTTCCGCGCCGCCCCCGGCCACAAAGCTTCTATGACATTGATGCAAAGAGACCTTGTGCCAGATCATTGGAAAAAAATTATCAAACGGGCAGAAGACTTGCAAAAAGACGGTGTGGACTTACGCCTGCAAGCGGCCCCGCGCGGTATAGGCCTGTTCCTTGGACTGCAATCCACATTTCATCCTTTGATGGCTTTCCCGAGTTATATTGAAATCGCTGACTTATCATTTGAGCAACGTGTAGAGCGCATGAGCGACCCGAAACTGAAAGAAAAAATGCTGGCCGAGACGCCGATTAAATTGGCAGGAACAGGCACGTCGGTTCCGCCCATGACCGACATTATGATTGCTATGACGGAGCAAATCGCAGGGAAAATGTTTAAACTTGCGCCCGATGGTTCAGGTAAGGTGAATTATGAACAAAGCTACGCTAGCTCTGCAGCGGCGCAGGCCGAACGAACGGGGGTGAGCGTCTGGTCTGTGCTATATGATTGGATGCTTGAAGACGGGGGCAAGGCTTTGATCTATTTCCCGATTTATAATTACACGGATATGAATTACGACGCTGTGCATACCATGATGACCCACCCACTTGCCTTGCCGGGCCTCACGGACGGCGGCGCACATGTGGGGTATATTTGTGATGCCAGCTTCCCGACTTATTTGCTATCCCACTGGACACGCGACCGAAAATCTAAACAAGTCAGCGTGCCGCGAGCCGTGCAAATGCTGACGGCTGACGGTGCGGATTATTTGGGGCTCACCGATAGAGGGCGCATTAAAGTCGGGTTAAAAGCTGACATAAACATTATTGATTATGACAGGCTTGAACTGCAAGTGCCTGTTATGGTAAAAGATTTGCCAGCAGGTGGGCAACGCTTGTTGCAAGGCGTGACGGGCTACCGCGCCAGCTTTGTTGCGGGCGAGCAAGTCATTGCCAATGACGAAGTAACACGTGCACGGCCTGGGCGTCTGGTGCGCATGGGGCAAATGTGAAAAGAATTTACGAGATGACGAGAGTGTTTTTAGTATCCACTTTTGCGGTCTAAACCCCCCGTCTTCCAGACGGGTAGCTTTAGCGCAAATTGTAAGCTAATGACAGAAGACCTCCCAAATATGAAACCGGCTTGCCAGTGAAGTTTCATATTTGGGAGGTCTTCTGTCATGCAATACCAAAAAGGTAAACATTGCGATTTTTATCATAGATATCACATATTTTAAAGAAGCCCACAATCATATTCTCTATCCTCAAAATTCCCTCAAATACCCCAGACTTCACCTTCTCGTGCTACCCTGGTGCTACCTCGAGAGAATTTTTGGTATGAGTAAGTATTTGAAAATCTCTAAGCTATTGATTTTACTGGTAAAAATGGTGCACCCGGCGCGATTCGAACACTCGACCTCTGCCTTCGGAGCCCAAAAATACAACATACCGCCTACTACCCTGTATGTCCTTATAGCCAGTAAAACGCGGTATTATTGACATTTAAGACTCCCTCTAGTACCCTGCACTACTAAATACGGTGGTACCTATGTGGTACCGTGGATTTTATTCCTAAATTTAGACGGAGGGCATTATGAGCAAAATCATTAAACTAACATCGCGCTTTATTGATAAATACGAATGCGGCGAAAAAGACATTACCATTTGGGATGCTGCACTCGCGGGGTTTGGGATTCGGTTTTATCCGAGCGGCAAGCGTTCTTTTATCGTTAAGAAGCGTATAGGCTCTGGGCGTTTGGCAAAACAGCGCAAAGTTACGCTTGGCTCTTACCCTACCATCAATCTTGTTGTGGCGCGAAGGCTTGCGTTTGAAGCCATTGCCAAAATGCAATTAGGCGAAGATATTGTCGCCACGAAAGTCAAAAGAATAAAAGCCGAAGCAGACGCCAAAGAAGCCATGATTACCGTAGCTGAATTAGCCCAGCGTTGGCTTGAGGAAGAAGCGCCGCGTTCAAGAATGCGCGGGGCGCGGTATGGCACCCTAAGAAGCCCCAAGAATATCGCCAATGATGCAGGGCGCATTAAGCGGCATATCAATCCGCTAATCGGAAATATACCCGTTGTGGAATTGACCACGAAAATGATTGAGAGGCTAAGGGACGACATTGCCAAGGGGAAAACGGCAATGGTCAAGAAAACAAAGAAACGCGGAATAGCGAAAGTTACGGGCGGTGAAGGTACGTCATCCAAGACCGTCCGTATCTTATCTACTATCCTTGGATTTGGTGTGCGGGAGAATATAATTGTGCTTAACCCAGCAGCGGGCATTCGGGTTACGCCGTCACGGCAAATACAAAGGTTCCTAACTAAGGACGAGCAAGGGCGTTTAGAACGCGCTCTGCAAGAACTGGAAATGCTATCCACTTATGAAATTGGCTGCACAGTCATTCGCCTGCTTATGCTAACAGGTTGCAGAAAGGGAGAGATTGAGGGCTTGGAGTGGGCAGAGATAGATTTCGAGCGCGGGTTTATTGCTTTTTCCAAAAGTAAGACAGGGGCAAAGATTATTCCTGTATCAAAAGCGGCATTAGATATTATCGACAATGTGCCGAGATTACACTCCTCCAAATTTGTTTTCGCATCTAGCCGCACCGACGGCCATTATGTGGGAACACCCAAAGTGTGGAGCAAAGTCCGTAAAGAAGCCAAAATAGAAGATGTACGCCTACACGACCTACGCCATAATTTTGCTAGCATAGCCGCTTCAAATGGCCTTAGCTTGCCAATAATCGGCGCATTGCTAGGTCACACCCAACCATCCACAACCGCCCGCTACGCCCATCTTACAGAAAGCTCCCTACAACAAGCCGCCGAAATGATCTCTAGCAATTTGCAGAGTTATAAAAAATGAACGTCGCTAATTATCTTCAAAGATATCTGTGTAGCACATTCATTTTTTCTCACAAATGAGGCTTACTAACTGCCTACCCAAATCTGTCTGAATGCTATTATATACATCTTGCCAAAAACTATCCGCGTCATTAATTTTCGTTGACTCTTTGGACAAATAGAACTCAAGCTGCACGAGACACTCTATGCGGTCAATGTCACGAGCAATTTTTGCATTTATTGTTCGGCCTTTTTCAAAATCTTCCCATAAGTCAAACGCATCATCTGCATAATTGAGGACTCTTATTTTACGTTCACTCCGTGGTAAAATGCGCATCATGCTGGCAGCATCTCTTTCTGCTTTTCGGTTTGGCTCAGTTTTCATAGGTGAAGCGATATCCCCTTTTTCGTATTCACCTATATCATGAATTAAAATCATTCTTAATATTGTGTACTTATCATAGTTAGCGAATTCAGTATTATAGAGCTCAATTAATATATCTCGTTGGTTTGTTTCAGGTAAATATACGGAAGCAAGATATGCCGCATATCCGATATGGGCTTGCACAGATTCAGAGTTGAGCACCTGCCGACCTAACTTTTTACTAGTCCAACCAGCGCGCTTGTGCTGTTTTAATTTTAATGTGTTTCGAACAAAGTAAATGTCTGGTGGGAAAGGTGATTCGAAATATTTCAAACAAGACTCAACATATAGTTGAACATGGTCAAATATTGCATTATTTTTTAAGATGACATCATTGGCCAAATTGACCAACTCTTGAGTGGTATCAGTCGCATTAACATTTGCATTAGCATGTCTAGAGTATCCTAAAGAAAAAAGAGTGTATACGGCCAAATTTGTATTGCTAGGATTGGATGAGTCAGTGATATTCTTAATCAAACTATTTTTTGTATTCACAAAATCAACGCTGCAATCATCTCTTTTTAGCATGTCGGGATGTTTGAAATAATTATAATCACCGTAATAGGCTAAATGAAATCCTCGGTTTACCGCATCTGCTTCTGGGTTTTCCACCAGCTTTTTAATGTAAGCCTCTGATGATATCCCTAAGTAAATCAAACTTATGTCAATGGACCTTTCGAAAGTTAAGCTTAAAGGTATGCCATCAATTTCTTCAACAGGTAGAGTTTCTTCGTCAGAAGAATCATTTAACTTAGTGAACTGTTGCTTGATTAAAGTAATGCATTTGTTTTTCAAGCGTGGTTCATTCAACCTTCCTAATAAATATGTGAGAAACCCTCTGTACCTTAAGCCTGTCTCATCTGTGTCTAGAGCTTTTTTTATTGTTTCAAACACGCTGTTTGCATTTCTTTTTTGCATTAAATCTTTGGAGTATTTATTTATTAAATGCGGAAAAACACGGTTTGTTTGGTAATTTTCTATGTCAAATATTTGTTTGTCTAAGTAACTTGCGGCAAGGAAGCATAACATTTCAACGCTTTGCGTTGCTATACGTTTGCATAAAGTATCTTCTGAAGAAGATGATAAGGATTCTTCTCCCTCAATAAGAAATTCAAATGCAAATTTTGATGCTTTTTCAAAAAGCCGGTCAACATCTGCATTTCCAAGATTGTCACTAATGTATTCTCTAAAAAAACCAAAGAAAAAATCTACGAATGAAAGTCGTTCAACATCCGTTTCGAATTGTTTGCTAATCAGGTGAAGTAGTCTTAAGTTAACTGAAAACTCAGGCTGTGTTTTAATTTCTTCTCGAGCAGCTTGAATGGTTTCAAGAGGAGTTGATGTAATCAGCGATAAAATTTGGGATAGCTTTAATTGCCTCTCACTGGTATTAAATGCTTTGGTGCCATCGTGCCCAATGACAAAATAATGCCGAGCATTAATGTCTAATCCCATCACCTTAATATTATCGTCTGATGCAGTATGTTTAGACCTATAACGACGGCAAAAAAAGACGATAGCGCACTTCTTAAATTCAGCGTTTCGCAATTGCTCTTGCAAGTATCTAGTAAATAGATTCTTAAAAGATGATAGTTCATCTATTCCATCAAATAGGATCGTGGAAGGACCTTGAATAATTAATGATTGGTGTATTTTTGCAACGATGTTAGCAAAAATTTTCTCTGGGCTTATGCCGCCTTTAATTAATTTCTTTTCGTAACTGCTCAAATTGATATAGATTGGCGGTTTTGCAATCACGTTTAACTCATATTTATGTCGCAATAAAACGAATGACGCTTCGGCTAAGACTGATTTTCCAACACCTGACTCGCCCGAAACTACAATAGGTTCATTGGCGGCCGCATCGACTAAGCGTGATAAGTACGAGCCATCATTAGATTCCAGATTGAAAAGACTAATGATTTCTCTTGCCGTCTTTGAAGAAAAACCATCACTTAGGATAGTGTCAACGGAAGAACTGGCGTTGTGTTGAATGATTGAACCAACGTGATTAATTTTTAATTGCAATGGAACGGGTTGCGTTTTATCATCATGTATCACACCATTCTTTCCAACATGGTTGCGAATGTTTTTTGCCGTTTTATCAAAAAAATCTAACTTACTTTTTTGGTTAAGTTCGTCTTCGTCAAGACCGCCATCTGTTGAGTGTGACATGCTAATTCTTGATGTTACTAAGTCTGTCATTAGGTGGATGCAGGTAAAGTGAATATCAGTTTTTGGGTTCATCTTTTTGTAGTCAGCAATTGTTTCAGCAATGTAAGAAATTTCATTGTCAATACTGGCAGGGTTCACCTTACTATATGATTCACGTTGCTTGGCGTCTTCCCCAACAACACTAGGAACAGAAAGGTGTGACATTGATTCATGTTCTTGAAAGTCCTCAGCCAGTGAGGATACTAACTGTTTTCCATCCACATCTACTTGCCGAGTTTCACCGTGTTTGGTGCCAGCTACATCTTCCCAAATGTAATAATTAGTGCCAATAATATTTATGAAATGCTTATTTGGGTCTGCACCCTCTTTGGAAAAGGTGAGCCCCGTAGTCGTTCCTGCCTTTGCAAAATACACTATTTCTTTTACCCCTGCGCGCATCAATGGTTCTACAATTTTAGCAGCTGTTTTACCCCAAAAGGAGTGCTTGCACCCTAATAATACTAGTCGTTTCTTTTGCCTAGGGGATAAGAGGACAGAAATTCCATACATATTTTCCACTCCAAAATATGTAAAGTTAGTTTTATTTTCCAAATCTTCGAATCCATATATAGATAAAAGACGTTCTCTCAGTTGCTCCACATAACCGATTACTAATATATCTCCTTTCAGCACCCAATTGCTATCAACTAGTGCATCCAGCCCTGACCAACTCGTTATTTGGTTGAAAAAATCGGGATAGAAGTATTGTTTGAGTGGCTTTGCGTTTAAAAACCACCTTAGCCTTTCTTGTGCTTTAGTTTTAGTTAGGCCAAACTTCGAATTATATTTATTTTCTACGTCGGCAACATTTTGTTCTATTGGAGTTATTATTTGTTGTAGACCTAATTTTATAAACGCATACAATAATTCAGAATATTGATTTAGATATTCTTCAGAAGGAAATGTAATTAACAGAACCCTCTCCTCTTGAGTGCTCGAAGATATTGTTTTTATAAAAAAGGGCCTCTTGTAATTAAATGATTTCTTCTTGCTGTTTTTATGCCGCCTTCCGAGGATATAACTGCCATCTGCAAATGGAATTTGCGTCAGGTTGTTTTGTTGCAAACAATATGGTAAATAATCCATGTGAACGCCATGAATGTGGATTGGGGTTTCATCTTGTAAACATTGCCCGATAAGCTTGATTTGTTCAGGGGAGAATTTAGTGTTCACATATAAGAATAGTTTGTTTCCCATAGTATGATAGTTTTCAGCTAATTCATCATCTAATTGGTCAAGGTTTGGACATTCTCGAATTGAACCGCCCCGGGTTTACCGGAGGCTCCTAATCTATAGTAACAGGAGCCATTATGAACAATACGAGAAACAGATTTTCACTTGAAGTGCGTGCGCGAGCCGTTCGGATGGTGCTAGAGAACGAGGGTGATTACTCGTCCCGTTGGGCGGCGATCACGTCGATTTCCGCCAAGATTGGATGTGTACCACAAACATTAAGTAGTTGGGTCAAGCGCCGCGAAGTTGATAGCGGTTCGCGGGCGGGCGTTCCGACGGATGTAGCCGATAAGGTCAAAGCTTTGGAACGCGAGAACCGCGAGCTTCGACAAGCCAATGAGATACTGCGTAAGGCATCAGCGTATTTTGCCCAGGCGGAGCTCGACCGCCCGTTCAAGCGATGACAAAATTTATTGATGACCACCGTGGTGATTACGGGGTCGAGCCAATCTGTAAAACCTTACCGATTGCCCCGTCGACATATTATGCCCGCCTAGCAGCACGACATGATCCGTCCAAATTGTCCGCACGGGCAAAGCGTGACGTTGTTTTGAAGCCAGAGATCGAGCGCGTATTTAAGAACAATCGCAAGGTCTATGGTGTGCGCAAAGTCTGGCATCAAATGCGTAGAGAGGGTCATACCGTGGCACGATGTACGGTCGCAAGACTAATGCGAGAACTGGGTATACGCGGCGTTATACGGGGTAAAAGCCAGAAAACCACCTTTAGTAACAAGGCGGAGGTATGCCCACGGGATCTGGTGAACAGACAGTTTAAGGCACCTACTCCCAATGTACTCTGGGTATCTGATTTTACTTATGTCTCCACATGGGCAGGCTTTGTTTATGTCGCTTTTATCATTGACGCCTTTGCCCGCCGGATTGTCGGCTGGCGTGTCAGCCGAACACCGCATACGCAGTTTGTTCTGGATGCACTTGAGCAAGCGTTGCACGAACGGCAACCAATTCATAAATCTGGCCTCGTTCATCACAGTGATCGGGGTAGTCAGTATGTCTCGATTAAATATACGGAACGTCTGGCCGAAGCTGGCATAGAGCCATCGGTCGGCAGTGTTGGCGATAGTTACGACAATGCCTTGGCTGAGACAATTAACGGCCTGTACAAGGCTGAGCTCATCCACCGGCAAGGCCCGTGGAAATCATTTGAAGCCGTCGAATTTGAAACCCTCAAATGGGTAGATTGGTTTAATCACAAACGAATATTAGGGCCAATCGGTAACATCCCGCCCGCCGAAGCAGAGGAGAATTATTACGCAGCACTGGACAAACCGGCAAAGGCCGCATAAGTTAAACTAAACAGCCTCCGGTAAACCCGGGGCGGTTCAAATTGGAGATTGTTTGTTTTTAATAAATAACTTTCTAGCATTAACCATCAGTTGCCCCCCTTAGGCTTTTTGTTAGGTCGTAGGCGATAAATTTATAATAAAACTAAATCAACTTTTGTGTTTGGTTGTTAATATTTAAATACACGAAGTATTGTTGATAACAAGCCGTACTTGTGATTGATGCGCGGTTGTAAGTAACAACAGCATCTATGCAATACATTGCAACCATGGCCATCTTTCAATATAGGAGTTCGCTTTAGCTTCGAATAGATTTTTATTAGGATTTGCTGGATTCATTTGCAATTTACCTGCCCAAAGATTTGTAAAACCATCCGGCGCGTAAAGATTCCCAGTTGCGACCTCTATACCTATTTGAGTGCACTGTATTAAAAAAGTATCTATGCCGCCCTGACTGGACTGCAATGGTTGGATTTTACAACCAAACCGTTTCTGGTACCATAAATGAACTCGCGCTTGATTCCTAACTTCTATTGGGTGTTTCATATCACCTAGAAGTTTTTGTGTACGTTGAATGACCAAATTTTCTGCTTCCCATGATAAATCATCATCAAAGTAGAATATATCATAATCTTTCATACCCCAAGTGGAGGCTTGTCCAGATTTAAAGTTCCAGACTGTTTGGAACAAACTACCAGCGGTTAAATAACACTGGGGGAGTTGTAAATCGGGCAAGCGATACAAAAGTTCTTCGTTAATTGGATTGCTTTTCACTATGCTAAAAAAGTCGGTTTCAGTTATCATATGTTATTGGTCTCGTTCTAAAAAAACCAACAGGATGTGGGCAGGTTTTTTGGAATATTGATTTTCATGAGTTCGCCATTCTTAAACCTCAATTGTGGCAGCAATTTCTGTCTGAATTATGGCGTTTATATGTGCGTATAAGTCGGCTTCTTGTTCGTCTGTTTCTATTGACAATATCAATGAGTAACGTGCGTTAGAGTTTGCTTTTCCATGGTTTTTTAAATATTTCCACCATCCACCGACAGGATAGATGGCTATGGCTTCTCGGTCGGCCAAGTCAGCAGCGCTGCCTTCCCATATATCACAATGAATCGAACCCACATCGCGAGTGTTAGAACCAATTTTCCAGTTATCTTCATTGGTCGTGCCACCAGTAAAATTGAGTCCGCCTGTGGCATTGTCTTCATCCGCTTTATTTATACGGCTTGTGAATTGCGCCAATGTTTCTCCCGCTCTTTTTAAGTTAAACCTAAGACCGTGTGATTGATAAGTGAATTTATTTCTATACCCGCGCTCGGACGGGTTGGGCTCAACAAAGTATGATAGTGTTACTTTCAATTTTATATTGGCTGCACCTAATCTCTGAAGCTCGGCAGTCGGCCAAGGTAAAGCATGCAAATTCATCACATTAATTTTGGGGTCACCTGTGCGCGCTTGAATGAAGGGTTGAATTTCAGATTCAATAATAAGCGTTAGGTCATTTGAAGCACTCCACAGTGCTTTTTCGCTAGAAGGTACACCATATCCAAATCTACGAAGCTGGTTAGCTCGATCTGTTTTTCCATGACACGCATTAAGGCTTGTTATCATTTGCGGAGTCCATTCTGCTGAATGAATTACCATGCCCCTTATCGTCTCTGCCCATGTTTCAGGATATGCAGCTTGTAATTCTGCCACAAACTTTGCTGCCAGTGCGGTTGATGCACTTGTCCCATCCATAACACTAAGTTGGCGATTTGATATAGCATGATGCGTGGTGAGTAAGCCCAACTCTGCTATAGGCTCCCAATATGGATTTTCTGTATTTGGGTTTTTCGCCCAATTTCCGCCTTCGAAAACAACTTCGGGTTTGATGGGCCAATTTCGCCTATCCCACGTTACGGATGTTCTGCTAACTGGAGACAATGCCCCACTTGATGCGCCAGAAACCCATTCCTGAAAAGTAGGGTCTTCTATGACATCTTTTTCAGTGTAAGCTCCAATCGTTAATGCGTTCCATGCTTGCGCAGGGTCTTCAACTTGTGAAATATCGCATGCAGTGAGGTAGTCACCATTAGCAGAAAAATCTCGAATATTGCCAGCAGACACTAAAAACAAACGAGGAGATGAAGGTCGGTCAAAATTGAAAATAGATTGATCTATTGCAGCCGACCACGCACTAGGTTTGCCACGGTCCACGTCAAAGTCTGAAGTTATAGCCATACAAAAACACCGAGTGTAATTGGGGTTAATAGTTTCAATTCTTGAAATGCTCTCTTGAGTAATTACACCGTATAAATCGGGTGGGTTAATATCTCTTGGGGGCAGTATCCTTATAGATTCAAGTTTATGGTTGATTTGGATTTCTTCAGTATGGCTAAGTGGGTCACTCAAATCCCCATAAACGCTTAAGCCAGCCATCAATGTTCCGTGCTTTCCCTCTCCAACATCTTCAATTGGCCAGTCTGGTGAGTATGCGGTCATATCAGCTTCAGACAAAGCGTCACTTAAAAGACTATGTCCCCTATTAACCCCCGTATCAAACAAGCAAATACGAATGGGGGTGTCTTGATTGATAATTATGCGTGCGACTAAATCTTCAATCCATTCGAGTTGTTCCTCATTATTTAACGCCAAAAAGAACCCCGAATTTACTTTAACCCTTCTTAGTTCAGCTATGGCCCCCGATTGCCACATCAATTTATCCATTAGAATTGGTGTGGCGTTCACCATGATAACGATTCGGTCAGGAAATGTGAGTCTTCCGTCTTTAAAGGAAATGTCGTATTCAGTAAGGCCATCATAAAATAGTTGTAATCGGTCTTCTCGAATTGGAAGCCAAACCTCCCACCAAATAGTCTCGTTTTCTGCGGGGAATGTGTCAGCCGAATCTTGCCAGAGAGATTGAAGTTGACCAAGGTCTATGGAATCTATTGCTTCCACTAATTTTGCATTCCGAGGTTTGGGAATGCCGCCTTCGGTTCTAGGTTTTGTGTCTTCAGTAATATATTTCGTGATTTTATTTTCTAAAGCGGCAGATTTGTTTTTGGGAATAAACGCTGTCGCTAAGATATTACCATCTCCCTCTAACTGTTTTACTGAAACCAACTCTACACCACTAGAATCCAAACTTTTTAGTATTTCCCACTCATCTGGCCGCAATGAAAATTCAAGGTAGTATCCAACCATGCTTTCAGTGGCACCTGCCAATCGTTCTGCAACATGTTGCTCGGCTTTCGTAAGGGCGCCTGAATATGCTGTTTTCAACCCTTGGCCATGCGCTCCTCTATTGCGTGGGGGTAAAGGAGTGGTTGGCCCGCGCCCCGTTCTTTTTTGGAATGGTGTACCCGTTGGTTGAACAGGATAAAATAGATGGCTTAGTTTTTGAGAATCACGCGACATGGTCGCATTATCAACTCGTTATATGCCGTGCATCAAGTGCCATTATAATATCTTTAGTGCAAATAGATGATTTATCATTCAAAATTGCGTCTTTTAGAGCATTTTCCGCCGCACGGACTAATTCTGAATGAGACAGACCTTGGCAGCTTTTCACCAAAGCATCCCACTCGACTTTTTGTGTATCGAGAGATGCAAGTTTAGAACGAAGCACTTTGATAGCTAGTTTTCCATCAGGCATTTTATAGTGAATGACATCATCGAACCTACGAAATAATGCGGGATCTAATAAGTCTGGGTAATTTGTAGCAGCGAGAACTAAACTATTCGGCGTTTCTTCTTCTAGGAATTGGAGGAAAGAGTTAAGGACTCGCCTTATTTCTCCAATGTCGTTCCCTGCGTCACGCTTGCCACCCAGAGCATCAAATTCATCAAATAAATAAACGCCACGGGTTTCAAGAATGGAGTCGAACACGAGCCGAAGTTTGGATGCCGTCTCACCCATAAATTTGGTTATCACGCTTTCTAGGCGAATGGTGAAGAGTGGTACATTTAATTCTCCAGCCAGCGCAGAAGCGGTCATCGTCTTTCCCGAACCTGGCGGTCCAATCAATAATAGTTTGGACCGAGGGCTTAACCCGTAGGCTAGAATTTTATGACGTTGCCTTTGTTCTGTAATTACTTTTTTGAGTTTTTGTTTTGTTGGATTATCGAGTACCATATCCGAAAGTAATTCGTCAGGGTATTTTACTGTGAATAAGGATGATAAGTCACCTTTGGGACGCACCATTGGAATAATGCCGCCAGTTCGTCTAACAGAACTTTTTTTAGATTTTGCGGCATCTATCAATTCTTTAATATCTTGTGCAAATTTTCCGTGTCCCTTGCGAGCCTCTTCTGCCGCTAACTGCATAGCCACAACATACAGGCGTTCATCATCGCCAGCTAGCGCCGTTTGCAGTATTGCTTTAATTTTTGCCGCAGTCGCCATGTCAGTAATAAACCCAGTATAAAAATTTGAAATTCAAAGCCGTGTCATATTCCCCTTTGAAGTCGGCTTTGCAAGACATAGGCTGGTATGGTTAATAAAATGCCTATCTCCAAATCTAGACTAGCCTAAGAAAATTGCTCAATCAACAAGAGCTTTGGTTTTCCGTTGGTCCTTCTTGTGAGTTAGGTGGGCGTTTTTTTGAGCGGTTTTTGGGCAGGAAGAAAGAAAAAGAAAGAAAGGGGAGGTATAGCAAGATAAAGCGAAATGCCATTCTGGCCCTTCTTTCGGCTAACGCCTTGTTTTTACGATTGAAATTGTGGCCCACTTTGGGCCCACCTTTTAGGTAACTCATTTTGGCTTTTATTAGTTTTTAAAATTTTGCAAAACACCTGTAAGCACCCTCTAGTACCCTGTACCCTCAATTTAACTCCCTCTAAACCTCAAGACTCGGGGCGTGTAATTTGCAATAATGGGGTATGGAAAAAGAAGATTTCATCATTGAAAAACGCGAAGCACGGCAAGGCAGTCCGCGCACGGGGAAATCACCAAAAGATAATTCTGGGAGCTTTGTTAGGGCAAGACCGCGTACAGGCCGTTTTAATGCGAGGGGGCGAGGACGAGCCGCTCTGCCCAACATTGGCGGTTACTCCTATCTCAAAGAAGGCGGTATGCGGTTTCGTTCGCGCCGCGTAATTGTCAAAGTCCGCGTGATAAAAATGCGCGGGCCAAATATCGCAAAGGGAAGCCGCCTTGCTTATGCCCATCTAAAGTACTTGCAGCGCGAAGGCACAGACATTGAACACAGTCGTGATGATTATGGCAGGCCTGTGGAGACGGAACGCAAAGCGCGACTTTATGGCCCTTATGGAAAAGACCTTGATGCAAAGGATTTTTTGAAACGCGGCGAGCAGAGTTTTAGGGGCCGAGGTGACAAGCATCAGTTTAGGCTTATCGTGAGCCCAGAGGACGGCGTAGATATTGGCGACCTTACGCCTTACACCAGAGACTTGATGGGAAAGATGCAAGCGGATTTGCAAACACGGCTCGATTGGGTTGCTGTCAATCATTACGACACGGCCCATCCGCATGTTCATATTATTATTCGCGGCGAAACCGATGATGGGAAAATACTCAATATTGCAGGGGATTATATCTCTGGGGGCATAAGAGGGCGAGCGCGAGAAATTGCTACAAAATATTTGGGCATGAAAAGCGAATTGGAAATCTCAGAGGAAAGGTTTAATGAAGTTCGGGCCGAGCGGTACACGCATCTTGATAGGCAATTAGAGAAAATAAATATCAAACACAATATCGTGGACTTAACCCCAAACGGGTATGACTTACCGCCCAATGATTGGGACGGGGTAAACCGTCATGTGCTTATGGGCAGGGTAAAACATTTGCGCGATATGGGACTAGCCCATGAAGTAGAGAAAGGGCGTTGGAATTTACGCCCAGATATGCGCAGCACATTAAAAGCACTTAGTGAGCGCGGCGACATTATCAAATCCATCCACCGCGCTATGAACAAACACGGCATAGATCGGCAAGCCGTACTGCACAATCAGGTTCTAAAGGAAGCTGTAATTGGCCGCGTCATTGGCAAGGGCTTGGCGGGAGATGAAATGTCTGGCCGCTTGCGCCTTATTGTGGACGGCGTTGACGGGCAAGTGCATGCCGTGGACGTTGGCGGACGTACAAGAGTTGGCGAAGCCAGAATAGGCGCAATCGTCAAAATAGAGCCGTACAAGCTGCGCCAAGTGGATAAGACTATTCTTAGATTTTGCGACAAGGGCATATATAGCGAGCAAACCCACCTCACCGAGGTCATTATGAAACTGTATGACAAGGCAAGAGACCATGTGACCGCACACAGACGCAGGCTAAAGGCATTGGAAGCCGCAGGGATAGTCAAAGAGCAAGGCGTGGCATTCTGGCATATCCCAGATGATTTTGAAGATAAGGTGCTTGCCTATGACCGCGCCCAAAATAAGGGCTCAAAACTAACGCTTCTCTCACAATTTAATTTAGAGCAACAGCTTGCGAGTGATGGCTGCACCTTGCTCGATAATATGGTGCAGGGTTTTAGTTCGGATGCGTGGCGCGAAGCAGGCCGCATGCAGGGTTTCGGAATTGACCTTCATGATGCTGTCGCCTATCGCCAAGCATGGCTCATAGAACAAAAGCTGGCAAATGTAGTGGGTGGCGACAAGGTTGACTTTCTAAAAAATTTTAAAATAATATTGCGGCGCAGGGAAGTTGAGCGGCTAGGCGAGCAGAGGGCTGCCGAGACAGGCAAAATGTTCAAAGAACAATATCCCGATATGCAGATTAGCGGGCGCTATACAGAAAAATTGGAATTGGCATCTGGGCCGCATGCGGTTATAGAAACGCAGAGGGCGTTTTACCTCGTACCGTGGCGCGATGTAATGGAACGCTATCGGGGCCGCCAAATTACAGGCCGCAGCTTGTCAGGCTCTATCAGTTGGGAGCTTCGCAGCCGCAATAGAGGGCTTGGCAGATAGTCGACCCTATCAACGAAAATTGGCTTATTAAGGGGATGAGATTGGAAAAAAAATTTGAGTCGTACTTTCAGATGAGTATAGCGTATTTAAAGGTCGGTGAAGTTGCGGCAAGGCACAAAGATAAGACTGGCGAGCATCAAACTGGCGAGTATCAAAATGCAGTTGCATATCAACTTTACCATGCTCTAGAGTTATTCCTTAAATATGCAATTTTAAAAAAGAACCAATCTGTTGGAAGAACGCATGATATCGGGAAATTGCATTCAGAATATAACGGCATATACCCAAAAGATGAATTCCGTATAGAACACCCATTTGATTTTTCTGATTATGAACCTTGTGCTCTAAATATTGGCGAAAAACAAATGTACGAGAGTCATATCGCAACATTTAAGCCTAATTTGATGGACCAACATTTAAGGTACCCACCAGATACTAAAACAGGTGGGTATTCATTTTCCATTGATAGCGAAACTTTTATTTTGATGAGGGAAACTTTTACTGATATATATTGCAAGCTAAATACCTAAGTTATGTATTCAACTAAGTCCCGTAGCCGGATAAATGATGCATTATCGGGGCCGCCAAATTACGGGCCGCAGCTTGTCAGGCTCTATCAGTTGGGAGCTTCGCAGCCGCAATAGAGGGCTTGGCAGATAGTACAACAGTACATGTAAGCACAGTCTAGTACTCTGTAGGACACTTTGGTGTGGTACCTATGTGGTACCTTTTAATGATTATGGATTTTTCACAAATTACCTCAACGCAGGTAAGTCATTGATATATAAGGATAAAAATGGTGCACCCGGCGCGATTCGAACGCGCGACCTCTGCCTTCGGAGCGGGGTTAATGGGAGTGTTGTTTGTATTTTCCAATTATTAACCTTGAATTTAGCCGTATTTTTAAGACTTGCGCGTTATGGTGTGCTTTCAAACATACGGAGACTATAATGATTAATTCAAAATTATTTATGGGATTCGCCGCCCTTTCTTTAATAGGCACAAGCATAGGATCGAGCCTTGCGAGTGCAGACGCTGGACGCCATAGCGTTCGGATTTCAGGCTTTGTGCCGACGGTTTGTCATGTGAAATTCTCGGCGCAACCTGTTTTGGTTACCAATAATACTTATAATTTTGGTACTATGCGTGAGTTTTGTAATTCTGCTAGCGGATACAAAATAATTGCAGAGGGCGGAGCCGAGCTGAGCGGTGCGGTTATGCGCGTTGCTGGCGTGCCTGTGGTGTTTAATGCGTCTGGCAATGCGGTATTGGTAGAGAGTTCCAACCCTGCTTTGGTGACGCGCAATCTTGTGCTGACCACCAACGCGCCGATTTCTGGTTCTGTATCTATTCGCATTGAAGCGCGTTAATTAGAGCACGCGCTCTATTTTCAAGGTAATGATGTCTGAATAGGTTCCGGCCCGTTTGTCGGTCATATCGCCTATGGTGACAATGAACGGTAATGACAGATCACTGCCGCTCGTACCGCTACTCGCATTGTTGATATAAGGCGCGCTATCGGTTATGGGCGTGCCGTCAAGGGTGGCTACATAGGGAATACTCCATGTGGATGCATCATCTCCGTTTAGTTTTAGCGACCCGCCCATCTCGGAGGTAAATCCGATTTTAAACTTAGACGTGGCACGGGCTTGGATATTGACATTTTTTGTATCACCCGCATGCAATTCACCAAAATCCAAAGTTTTATTGACACCTGCGCCTGCGATGTTCAGGGACATGGTATCGGGCACGGTTATGTTGACAAAGCGATTGCTTTGTATGTTGGTTGTCGTGAATGGCCCACAATTATTGTAATTTGTGTAGTAATGGTAATGTCCACCACCCCACCAACCATGCCAATAGCGACCCCGAGAAGTGGTGCATTCGCGTGTTGAGCGTCTTTGATCCCAATATACTCTGCCATTATGATTGCCACCGCTAATGTTTTGACCCGCAGGGATACGTAATTGCATTTGAATATTCCGCTGTGAATTACTGATAGACTCGGCGTAATGTTGCGAAGGCACACCTATAGGCTGGCTTGGATGGGCAATATTTGCGCTATTGGGTGCGATAATTTCATATTCAAGCCCGCCTATGGTTGGTTTTGCATTGCCCTCTTCACTCCACGTAAACAATTTAGCGGCGTAGGCTTGATTACATACAGTGCCTGTATTGCCCCGCGAAGGAGGTCTTCGCTCATATATATACATTTGCATGTTAACGATTGTATCACTGGCTTGTGAGGGATCATAGGTGAAGGATGGGATATTCATACTAGTGACATATCCACAAATTAATTGCGTAGCATTTGCGTTTAGGTGAAGTGCAACCGTTGCTGAAAATGTAAGTAGCCCAAAGAGTATTCGTTTAAACATTACTTGTCTCCTTTGGGTTTTAATGTACCCGCTCGGTAAAGTCCGGTTGCGGACTTTGGGATGGTAAATTCATAGACGGTTTTTGGCGATGTGTTGAGGGTGATGCGCCATGTGCCTTGTTTAAACGCCTCACCGAAACGGCCAGATTTATTGGTGAAAATTTGTACGGATTTGGTTTCGTCGCCTGAAATCATTTCTGCGACACCGGTTAGGTAGGGTACGGGTTCGTCGTATTCATTGACTAAAATCCCGAGAACCGAAATAGAATAATCAGAACCAACGACTAATTTATAGCCGGCATGTAGAGGTGCGAGCAGGTCGAAATTACCGTCGCCAAGATCATAGCCAATCGGCAGATCGTCCACATCGTATTTAAGGGTGGATTTGGAATATGAACTGATTTGGGTGGTTACGGCATTGCCAGAAAGCCCAGAGCGGGAATATTCTTTGTCATCATCTGGGTCAAGCCGAATGCGTGTGCCTTTTAAGCTTTGGTGGGGGGCGACAATGGCAAAACTGCCGCTTCCTGGGCGACCAAATGCAAAACTGCCCCCTGCAAATGCGAGGGTACTGGCAAGACGTAGAGACGTGCGTTGATCGGTAATGCCGCCGTTATTGGCAAGGGCTGCACGGTGAGCAAGGCCAATTTCTGCGCTGTTGGCAAGATATGATAAATCAGCGTTTAAGGCTGTATCTTGTTTCGCCCGCTCCAGATCGGCATTGAAGCTCCAATCCTTGCGGTTGCGGTTGCCAGAACGTGTATAGGATAATGTGCTACGTTGATTGCGGGTATCGTAGGAGGCTCGTGCAAATTGATTTTGCCCAAAGCGGCGCGATAATGTGAGAAATGCGCCAAAGCCTTTATTGGTGTTGTCATCATCGTAACGCAAAACCAGATTAACACCCGTATTTGATGCCATTCGCCAACCAATGCGGGCCTCGACGCCGTAGGTATCTTTTTGCGTGCCCCGCCCCATAGCATAATCGACACCGACCGCTGCGTTCATGCCTTGGGTAATATCCCAGCTATAATTTGCCGCCGCTTCTAATGAAAAGCGGTTATTGGGCAGCAATGTCCCCATACGGCCAAAATTTTGCCCTGTATAATCTAGGGAAATACCGAGGCGACTTCGTTTTTGACTATTGGCCTCTTGGCTTGTTTGGCTGGTAAATGTACGCTCAAAATCAAGACTTGCGGCAAAATCAACTGTGTCATTTATGCGGCTAAAGGCGGCTTGGTTGCGCACCGCACCTATTGGGGATGACCAAATGGACTCCAGTCCAAATACGCCTGTATCCTCGTCAGCTTGAATATTTGCCCCGAGGGTAAGTTTATCAGATAGACCGCGTCTGTAAAACCCTGTCAAGATCGGGCGGTCAAAATCATAATCTGGACTGCCTTGTGACAAAGGGGCGGCGATACCTGCTGTGAAGGAAAACTCATTTGTACCTGGCTCCAACATGGTTTGGTCAAAAAACAGATTAAAGGCCAGTTCTTCTTTTTCTCCCGCGTCTGTCTCAATGACGACACGTACATCATTTGACCCTGACACGAAGGGGAAGTCAGTCAGGTCATATGTACCTGCGTCAAGGCGCAAGCGGCGTACGGGTCGGCCATTGATAAATATTTCCACAAAACCTTGCTCGGTTAACTCAAACGAACGCTCGCCGCGTGGACGAATAGAGCGCAAGGGTTGCAAGGTAGAAAATACACGAGAAATGGAAATGCCAAGTGTATCGACGGACGTTTGAAATCCGCGTGTGAGCGGGCGCACATCGCCCGCTGAGTAACGGATGGCGCGGTTAAGGTCGTCATAAATCAACCGTGAACCACGCCGAGAAAATGCATTGTTTGTGCTATTATAAAAACCCTCAGTTTCGTAAGCAATATTTCCCAAACGCCCAAAAAGATTTAAATCGACAAAAGGATCTACCAGACCCGTTTGCCCGCCCTTGTGGACATAATCAAAGGATGTGCGCCCCGTGAGGCCTAAGCTAAAGTTTTCAGGTGTGGCAAAATTCCCTCTGGCCTCTCGGTCAAGGTTGGCAATGGAAAACCCTTTGCGTTGCCGTGCGCTGACGGGAAGGGAAATGGAAAGCTCCAGCAGGCCTGGATCATAGCGTAAGGTAAACCCTGTTGTTTCTACCTCTGATATAGAAATCATGTTGTTGGCATCTGCCTTAGCTCTAAGGCTTGCAATAGCGTCTTCATTTACCAGTGGAGATACCAAGCGTATGAGGTCATCAATAGGCACGCTGAGCACATCATCTTTGCTAATCGAAAGCGCAATGTCGCCCAAGTAAAATTGTCTTTCCTTTAAGGGCACGACTAGGGATAAATCTTTGCCAGTAGGGTTGTACTTGGGTGACATTGCATTCTTGATGTCCGACGCGAGGTCGGCTGTTTGTACGGGTTCTGATTGTGAAGGTTCATTTGGTGATGGCTGATCTGGTGATGGCTTTGGTGTTTTTTGAACAGTTACTGGGTTGGTAATTACTGGACTGGCATCCGCAAGTTTTATTGGTTTATTGGCCAATTTTTCTAGTTTTTTTACGGGTATTTCTTGTGTGGTTGATACCAATTTTACAAGCGGAATAGAGATCATCTGATCTGTGTGTAAAACGGCTCCTTTTGGCAGACCGTTGAAGTTTCTAATCACTTGCACTTTGACCCCGTACTGCTTTGCAATAGAGGGTAGTGTCTCGCCGATTTTGGCAAAATGGTGCTGGGTTGTCGGCACATAGTGCGTAGCTGTTGTTGCCGCAAACGCAGGACTTGCGGTCAACAAACATGTGCCAAGGAGTAAGGAATGCCGCTTGGTCATGGCTATTTACGCCCCATATAGCGAATACTAGCGGTGATTTTACCTGTGTTTTCAGGAAGTTCAAACGGCAATACCATGCGGCGTTTTTTACCTGGTTGAACAAGACCAAGGCCTACGCTTTGACCAAGTTCACCTGGATTATAGGTTTTTTTCCATATGGATTTGCCTTGTTCGTTTTTCATTTCAAGGCGCAAACGGGTGGCACTTAGGTAGGAATGAACATTGCTATCATTTTCTAACATCAAGACAGGATGAGCTACACCGTCTTTGTCAATTTCTATGTCAGTTTCTAAAAGTTCCAAAGCAGGCTTGCCTTGCAAGGGGGCCACATTGACCACCACTTGGAAGTTATACAAAAGCTGGATACCTGATACCCCTTTATCAAGTTCGACGGGCAGTTGGGCGACGGAAAAAATATAACTTTTGCTTTCGTCAATTGGCTCACCAACCCATTGCACCCGAAACACTTGGGTGGCCCCTGGCTTGATTAAGGCTTGGGGCGGGAAGATCATAAAGTTATCTTCACCGACGTCTTTGGTGGATGTCACCCCGTTTTCATCCACATAAACTTCGCTGACATTGATCTCGACGGGGAGATCATAGGTCAGCGTATTGATAACACTAATTTGGTTGCGCGCATTGCGTCCCGTGACCGATAAATCGATGACAATTGGGCTTACGCTCATGGCAGCGGCGATTGATGTAGCCATCAAGCTGATGACACTGATAAGAATTAAAATGGCGATTTTAAATTTTGATAATAATAACATGGTTTCCTCCTCGAATAAGATTGGCATGGCCGCAAAAGCGGCCATGCTTAATGTTTACAATGCCGCTCCGACTTGGATTGTCATTGTGTCCGTATAGTCACCAGCGAGCATAGGTGCGCCGCTGCCAACATTTGGCAGATCAAGCGATATCGTTAAATCGATATCGGCTAAAAGTGCCCCTGTTTTGGCATGGTTATTTTTCAAACCCGGTGTACCGTTTGTGGTAAAGTTTGGACCTGTACCGTTCCACGCTGCAGAGGCTTGGTAGTTCACCTTGTCAGCAAACGGCAATGAGCCTGCTACAGGTACATTGGCCGCATTGGAATTAACCAAACTGCCGCCTGTGGTTTGAATGCCCAAAGTGGCAGCGTAATTACACATGCCAGCAAACTTCAGTTTTACCACATCACCAAAGCCCGTATATTGAGCATTAGCTGGATCAGCGATATTTGGAAAAGTTAGGGTTGCACTTGTTGATGTCGCCCCTGCATCCAAAGACGCGTCAACTGCTATGACCTGCGTTGGAACACCCAAAGTACAGGTGACGGCAACAGAGCCGTTAATTGCAACGCTATCATCGTCACTACTAGCTGCAAAGCTAGTGATCGGAAGCAGTGCTACAATTGCGGTTGCTAAAAGCCATTTTTGTATAGTCATGACTTTCTCCTTTCATTTGTGTTGAAATTAAAATTCATAATGCGCTTCCAAATTCGAGAACAAGTAGGTCGGAATAAGCACCTGATACCAAGGGGTCGCCCCCGCCAGGTATCTGGATTAACAACGACAAAATGCCGTGTGTTGCCCCTCCCTGATTTAAAACTGTGTTGACGCCAGGCGCCCCCGCAATGTTTAAATCTTGGGAAATGCCGCCCCATATTAGCGTGGCTGCATAGCCCGCCAAGAGACGAAATCCCGTTCCACCTGTTGCACTCGGATCTTCATTTTTCAAACCGCCTTTTTGCGATTGCAAAGTGACGGAATGGGCGTAATTACAGGTCGCGTTGAAGTCGAGAGAGATAGAGGCGGGGTTTAGCACCGCGTCCTCGTCGCTAGCCAAGGTTGATATTTGTACTTGGCTTGCTCCCGTCCCGACATTCACGAAACTTGCATTCACACCGCCGCCGACAGCAATAGGTGCTGCCAAACGGCACATATCAGTTACGCTACCGCCAAGCCGCGTGCCTTCTTCGACAGTCGGCGAGGCGGTGGCAGAATGTGGCATTGAGATAATCAATGCCAATCCTGATATGAATACCCGTATGTGAAAATGAAAGCTCATCATAAACGCCTTAAATTGTTGCGCCTAATTTCAGAGTGATTGTATCTGTATAATCACCTGACAATAGCGGATCAGTACCGCCATTATTGTCAAAGTTAAAGGTTACAGCTACACCAGTTGCAGAATATGCGCCGCCTGGTGCGTCTGTTGCCGTTACAGCAGCTCCGCCATCAGCATCAAGACTAACCGTATTTGCCCAAGCAACAGAAACATCATATTCAACAAGATTATCGAAAGCTCCACTACCAGCAACAACAGTTACTGAAGCGTCATGTGTCATGCCGCCATTGGCAGAACCGATGGACATATTGTGTGCATAATTACACATGCCGTCAAAAGACAAAACTGTGCTTGCATCTGTTGATACAGCAGTTGTAGCGTTAGCAAGGTTTGTAATTGCAATCTTATTTGATCCAAAACTTGCATTAACATCACCTGATGATGCTGCGGCCAAAGACATGGTACATGTAGGAGCTACAGAACCATTTATGGTAACCGTTGAGCTTGCAGACGGTGCAGCGTGTGCAACGAATGAAGACGAGATGAGAAGCGCCAAAGCTGCGCCGTGAGTGAGTGTTTTCTTTAACATGATATTATCCTTTCAAGATGTTGGTTAAAGTAGTCATTGGTGAAAATTCACCGGTTGTTGGTGAAGTATTCACCGGGTTTGCAGATGCGTTGCGGCCTCGACGGCTTTCATCTGTCTGTTGTGTATTTTGGCAAATAAAGGTGCGGCCCGGTTCGAGGGCCGGGCCGCTTGAAGCGGCCCGTGAGAATTCGCCGTCTCTCACTTTCCGTTCAATAAAAGTGCGGGCGACCATAGATACGGCCTGCATATTATGCATGTCATATCTCGGCGTCATGGTCGCACCGCAAAGGTTATGGTAAGCTGGTCTGTATAGCTTCCGCTTAAGAGTTGGGTGTCCAGCTCTTGCCAAACCAACTCGAATTGGGCTGTTGATGGCAGGGCAACGCCCGTACCAGAATGTGTAAAGGCACAATTATCCGCGCCCGTTTTAATGGCGCTGCTTGTGCAGGTATCGGCAATCGTACCAACGTCCGTGGGAATATTGGCAGACAGAGTATAGGGCACGAAACTTTCAAAAGCTTGCGAGCCTGCGATCACCCTCGCCGTTTCTGGATTTTGTAAAGACAGGCCGCCGTTAAGTGATACCATCTTATAGCTAAAGGGCGCATTGCACCGCAAAACGACGGGGAATTGCAAGACGCCTGCACGTGATAGCTCACCAAGGTTTAAATTGGCACTGGCCGTTTCAACGGCGCATGCACTTTCAACCGTGCCTGTTACGGGAATGGTGATTGTGTCAACCGCATGGGCAAATGGCACAATGGCTTTGCTAAAAACAGCAGTACCAAAAACGACCGCACCTATGGCCATATTCGCACACCAGATTTGGCGTTTGTTATTATTAAAATCCCACATAGCGCCCCCCGCTCATAAAAATTAATGCCGCGCGCCTTTGTGATGACTATCGCAATCGGCGCATTGCTCAAGTTGGGCAGACCTTAACAAACTCTTAATTTAAGAGTCTGTGACGGTAGTCACGGTCTTTGTATATTTTTGAAAAAAAGATACAAAACCTGCCAAAAACAACCGTATACTTGGGAAAAATAATTTAAGATTGGTTGTAATTACAGTGCAAAATACCCGTGCTAGAATAGTAAAGCTTGTATGTTTCACCTGAAATGGGTAATTATAAAAACGACTCGTAATTTATATGGGCATGTATCTGGGGGGATTGATTGGAAAACGAATTTAAAGCTTTTAGTGATCCAATTCGTATGTGTAAGGCACTACACAAAAACGCCACAATTAAAACCTATGCGTCCAAAACTCTTGTTGTGAATGAAGGGGATGGTGATGATTGCGTCTATTTTATCTTGGACGGTGAAGTGAAAATCACGTCTGTTTCGGTTTCAGGAAGCGAAGTGTGGCATAATACGCATACGGCAGGTTGGACATTTGGCGAAATGGCAGCCATTAGCGGCAATCCAAGGTCAGCAAATGTGACTACCACCAAGAAAACAAAAATTGCCAGCCTCTCACAACATCATTTTATAGACATTCTTAGCAAAAACCCTGAAATTTCTATGGTTTTTTTGAAAGACATGGTGCGGCGGTTAGGTGTTGCCACGCACTTAACTCATGAATTGGTGGTTAAACGTGTATCGACGCGTCTGGCGCGTGAACTTTTAAACCGTGCGCCTTCTAGTCCAAATACGAATAAGGAATACCCGCTAACATCTAAAGACTCGATTTCTGAGATTGCCCGTTTTTTAAATGTGAAGCGAGAAACCATATCGCGCATCATTACGATCTTTGAGAGCCAAGGTATTGTTCGCCGCCAAAACCGCAAACTCATCATTACCAACCGCAAGGCGTTGGTAAAACGGATAGAAGAATAAGCTCGGCAAAGAATAGATGGTGAAATACGGTGATTTTTTTGCTGTGTAAGTATGTGTTCCCTTATTAGGTCGCCATTGTAGAATAAAAATTTGCACTTTTGTAGTTTTCTTGTATACAGTAATGCTTACGGGGAGCTGGGGGAGCGCATTAATAACATTTTGGATGATGGATTTATTGCTGAGCAGCCTGCTCAGTACAATCAGGCTACGCGCAGGGCTGTTAGCATTGTGTACACAGATATTGTTGATTCCACCAATATCATTTCTGCATTAGACCCAGACGATGCCGTAGATTTTTTAGACACCCATATTCATAAAATGGTGCGGGCTATTCATGCTTACGGCGGTAAAGTACTCGGCGTAAATGGGGACGGTATCAAGGCGGTATTTGGTGCAACTCATAGCCAAGAAGATCACGCTTTGAGAGCTGCATTATCTGGGTTGGAAGTTGTAAGATCAATCAAAGATGAACCCGTTTCTTCCCATTTACCTAGAGCAAAAATTCGCGTTGGCATAGATTCCGGATATGTGATTGTTCGTTGGCAAAAAAACGATTTTGGTGGGGGATTGGATACAGTCGGGGCCGCTGCTCACATGGCCGCGAAAATTGAAAAAGATGCTAATGCTAACAGTGTTACCGTTTCTGCAGTGACGGCAGACCTCATTGCAGAACATGCGCAGTTGCGTGAAATAAAAAGCGTAAATATAAATACAGAACAAGAGCAAGCTAAGCTTTATGAAGTGTTGTCGATTGGCCAAGACTTTAGAAATACTTATGCTTTAGGTATGCGAAAGCAGCATAATCTTGTTGGGAGACAACCTGAATTGCAAATAATAAAGTCATTTTTAAGCGGCGATCAGAAAAATGAAAATGGTGCGCTATGCGTCATCGGTGAAGCAGGAATCGGCAAAAGCCGCCTGATGTATGCGGCAGAGTTAGCCGCAATTCAAAAGAATATGAGAGTAGAAATTGTTAACGGAATAGGTGCATATAAAAACATTCCATTTTACTTATTATCTATACTTGCCAATAAAATTATTCACAGAGGTGATAGAGATAAAACGGTAGAGATTTCCACCTTACTCGGTGATATTAATTTAACACAAACGCAAATTATAGCCATGAAACTGCTGTTATCGGCCGATGCTCAAGCTATGGTAAAGTGGGATGTGCCTGTGGATGATAAGCAAAATGCCCTACAAAACAGTTTCGTTGCCCTCATAAAACAAACGACCCAACATAGCCCTTTAGTGTTTATTGTTGAGGATGTTCACGATGCTGATTATGAAAGCCTGCGGTGTTTACAGCACGTTGTTGAAGTTTTAGATAATGCGTCATTTTCATTAATAGTGACCAGTCGCCCAAAGAACAGCACAATGGCTAGAAACATGGCATGTGTAAAAATTGAACTGCATGCTTTATCCCGTGAGGATTCATATACCTTAGTTGGGAAAAATATAGGGGACGGTGCTGACCCAAATATGATTGAAACTATCCTGACCCGCTCAAATGGATTGCCATTGGCCCTTGTAGAGTTTTCAAAGCCGTCTCAAATAGCTCATGCTTTTGATATTATGCCGCTCGCGTTAGAACCATTGTTACGGCAACGGATTGATACACTATCTCCACCGAGCTTAAAGTTAGTAAAATACGCAAGTGCAATTGGTAATCGTCAATCTAAAGATCGCCTGCAGAATGCGTTAGGTGTTGATACGGCCAGTTTTAACACAATGCTTACCGATGTAATCACTGCCAATATCTTGCATTATAATCAACGAGAGCATTTGGTTTTTGAACATCAACTTTATCAAGAAGTTTGCCACAATAGTTTACTACGTGACGAGAGCCGCCAAATTCATGCAGCTATTTATAAAAGTTTGTCACAAGAGAAAAATGCGGATGTTGTTATACCGCAAGTTTTGGCACGTCATGCGATGCTCGCGGAAAACTATGAGCAAGCACTGGACCATTTGTGGCAAGCCTGCGGCGATGCTATTGGACAGTCTGCGGTTAAGACAGCGAGTGATTTATATTATGAAGCCATCGAGGTATGCAATAAAATTGGCGAGCAAGCGCAACATCGGAAAGTGTTGTTCGCACTAAAAACCTTTGATGCCTTCCATCAGTTAGCACGTGAAAATGAGCTTTTGGAAGTCTATGAGCAAGCGATTGAACAGCAAATTAATATGGACGATGTTAACAAAGTGCTCGTATTGTGTAATATTGCGGTCATAAAGTGGGTGGGGGGAAGCTCCGATGTGCTTAAGCTGGCCCAACATGCAAATGATATGGCGCATGATATAGGTTATTTTCCATTATCTGCCTATACACGGTTTATTCTTGCCAATATTAATCATGCAACTGGAAATATTAAACTATCAATACAGCAATTAACGTCGTTATTATCCAAATTTGAGGGAAAACAGGCTGCAAAACGATTTGGACGTACGATTAATATACCAAGTGTTATGTATGGTACTTTTGCAAGCTGGCATTGCGTAGATATTGGTGATTATGAGGCTTCCAAACAATTTTGGGCCACTGCATACAAAACGGCATGTGATGAAAACCATGAATATTCAAAAATGTTTTGTGATATGGCTCTTGGCTACCGCTTGTATAGAACGGCGCATTATCCTCAAGCTCTTGAAGCTTTGACGCGCGCTTATGATATTGCAGAGCGAAATTTATATTTAAGCCCATGGGCGTCAATTTGTGGGTGGAGAGCGTCGGTTCTTATTGCTACGGGAGAGATTGATCTTGCAGAAATAATGTTAGAGCAAGAACTCTCATCGGGCATTCTTGATCGCCAGAAAAATTCTGGAAAATTTTATGTCTATACGGCACAAGCACAGCTTGAAAAACATAAGTGCCATTATCAGCAAGCACATGTAATGATGGAAATGGCATTAAAGTCGTCGCAAAACGCTGGTGACCCCGTGCATTCAGCTTATGGCAATTATAATTTAGGGATATTGGCCCTTGAATCAAAAAATGATGGTCCACTCGCCCAAGAATATTTTGGCAAGGCGCTTAAATTTGCAGAGCAATGCGCAATGCGTCCCTTAGAAAAGAAATGCCGCACTGCATTGCAAAAATTATAAACTTCCGTGATCTATATCACGGATTTAATATTGATTGTTGTGTATTGTTTTACTTAGAATCTTATTTGAGGGGTAAGAATGATGACTGTGAGTATCACAATTCCGAAAGAGGGTAAAAAATCACTAAAACCAAAATTCATTAAAGCAATCGGTGATGAAATATTAAGTGATAAAAATAGGGCGTGTATAAAGTATACTCTCTTGAAAAAAGACAAGTTTTCCGAAAAAAATATTTACTATTTGGCACAACATCAGGATGTTAAAGATGTATTGCAGGGACAATATAAAGATGATGTAGATTTGTCTATGTATGACGATAATTTGAAAAATGGCATGGGGGATGAACGCTTTTTTCTCGGAAAAGCGACAGATGAGCAAAAACAGCAATGGGAAATTCTTCGTAAGGCGATGGCTGTTACCCCTAAGCAAGGACGGACTATACAGTCAGAAATAGAAACACTTGCTTGTCGCTCCACAGATATTGCTGTGAATGACCTACAGCGAAACAAAAGAGGTAATGGTTATTTTAACGCTATAAGAGAGTATGGCTATGTGATCCCATATCTTGCCTCAGCAGAGTGGCTAGGTATGAAAATGCCAAAAAAACCATCTGTTTGGCTGCGATTATTTATTGAAGCGCGCAATTTATTCAAGCTGGGAATTATTAATTTAAAGAAAAATAAAACACCTGCAATGGAGTTAACATTGTGGTCTCAAATGATTTTTGGTAATATTTTTTTTAATGAAGATAATCGAAAAAATTACTTGTCAAAGCTTTCCCAGTGGGCATCAGGGAAATTTAGAAAGCAAATAAAAAAATCATATAAAGAAGAGAGTAATGAAAATAAAAATTCACTCTTAAGTCGGTTGAAAAAAGTGGAGAGTCAATTCTCTGATATATCCCCCGAACAATATAACTTATATGTGCAGGGTATTATGTTGGAGTTTATTGGGGCCATGCATTTTACCACGAGCATGGCTTTTGCCAACATTATGAATACGCTTTATGAAAATAATATTGGGTTGGTTCGCTTTAATAATCTTTTGGCGGAAAAAGGTAACATAGTACTTGATGAAGCTTTACGCCTAGATACACCTACTAAATTGGTATACCGCACGGCAAAAAAACCTATCACCATACATGGTCATAATATCAAACCGGGGGACATGATTTGTTTGTTAATTGAGCATGCGTGCAAAGACCCTCGCGTGTTTGAAAACCCTGAAGAGTTTTCTGATTTTTCTAAAGGTGCTCCAAAACGCAATCAAGAAGATTATCTTACATTTGGTCTTAACGAAGCACAGCCAAATACATTTCAACCCTCCAACAATACACATCCGTGTTTTGGCCAATACTGGGCACGGGCTTTATTAAAATCTATGTTGAAGGGTCTTGAAGAATTTGATAATTTACGGCCCGTTAAAAAGTCCAAGCCCTACGTAACAAATTTTGCAATAATTCCTGATGCTCTGATGATGACCTTTGATGTGCCAAAAGAGGAGTTGCCGCAAACTTTGGTGAGTATTTGCTCTGAAATACCCAAGTCATCTGAACATCCAGATAGGTTTGCTGAAGTACAAAATTTATTGCAAAAAATGGGGAATCCGCCTGAAGAGAGCATTTCTTCTCGGTTGAAAAATATGGAGACACTCCATTTCATTTCCATACATGTAATTGAGGGCGTGGGACGCAAGGAACCAGATTATTTATTCTTAGAAATGAGCGTCGACGGTACACAAGAACAGGGCATTGATAGTTTGTGTGACAATCTAGGCGATACCTTAAAAGAAATATATGTAACGGGTGGATGCATAACTGAAACAAAGTTGGCGTCAGAAAAGTTGCGGCAACATTTATTTAACAATGCTTATGAATTAAAGCAAAACTTTTGGTCAGAATTTTATAACAGTAAGTGGTGCACTGGCATTGCCTTTACAGGAACGGACGGCTTGAGCGTTAAGCGCATTAAGGCGGAGCAGAAGCTCGCAAATTTTGTTGGGGAGAGACTGAACGCACCGATAAGTGATACAGATAAATCTATGAGGGTTATGGGCGATGCACCAGCGCACCAAATTTTAAAAGATATGAATGACCAAGTAGAAAATAGTGATGATATGGAGTCTGTGCGTTGGGTACTTGATAATTCTAAAGCCCCTACATTTTCTGACAAGTTAAAATCCCCGTGGCGAGAACAATGGAGCGCGGTGGCAGTAGCAACGAAATTATTCCCACATTCATTTGTCGCGATTATCACCGTTATTTATTTAGCGATTGCCGCAACCATGTGGAATGTTTTATTTGGCTATGATGGTGATACACTCACAAAAATTTGCGAAGGGGTGAAGGAATGTATATCAACAGATCAGGTGATAAAATTCCCATTCCTTCTTGAGCAAGATACTGCGAAAAACCCTACTCGGTATTTATATTTAAACGCAGGTCGATTATATACAATCACAGCGCTATCATTTGCTTTTACGGTCATTATGACCATGTTGGCAAATGCTATACCATGGTTTCGCCTGCGAACAATGGGGCGTATGTTTTGGTTTATCATCGCTTTTTTTATACTATTATATTTGCCTGCAATCTCAAATTTTACCCTAGATGGCAGTCCCGTAGAATTATCGTTTTTAAAAACCGAGTTTTCAATAAATTCACTGCAATATGAAAACCAGCTTATCAAATTCAACCACTTATTTTTGGTGGCGGCCATAGGAACATTGGGATTGTGGTATATGAGGGGCCGTATTGCTTCCAAATTATATTCGAACTCTTTTTCAGGGTATGTGGTTTTTTATATGATGATTGTTTTGTTTGGTACGATATGTTTGCAACAAATGGCATTATTCTGTATGCCTACGGAATTTAATGGTGAGAAATTCGATGTTTTAAACCGGTTTTTGGCGGCTCAACTCTCGGACATCATATTCTTCCCTTTGATTTTTTCAGCTATATTAGTAGCATTTCTATATGCCTTTAATTCTAGCTTTCCCACATTCAAATTTATAAACAGCACGCTAACATATTATATTATATTGGCCGTTCTATATATTATAATTTTTATCACGTCATTTCTATCAGGCCAACCTATATCTGATTTTGGTAAATCCGCCCTCTTATTATTTTTAATGGTGGCGGCTATTCCAGCTTTTGCGGGCTTGGTTATATGCACATTATACTTGAAGTTAACGCCTGTCATGGTGAGTACAAAGCACCCTAGGTTTACATATTTGTGGCACGCAGGCATTGTATCCCTACTCATTTCATTTGCGTTTAATATGACAAGGCAACCACGGGGACTGATAAGCGAATGGATCGTAGATGTAGTTCCATTTTTGCAAACCACCAAACCAAACACAATAGAAGCCGTCCGAGAAAAACTGACCGAGATATTGTTCTCATTTGGTATAGCTATTCCTATTGTATTGGTAGTTGTTGGGGTAATTGCATTGCTACTTTGGTGGTTGCTCGCCATTTCAGAGAAAAATAACACACCGCATGATAGTGATGCTGAGCTTAATGTCATTGACGAGATTATGCAAAGAGAAAACCAAACGCCTGTCCACAATCATATGATGAGCGTGACGCGGTTAGTTCCAGAGCAATTTCGCAGGCGCATCACCCTTCCGCTCGCCCTTAAGGTTATGTTGACTGCTATGCAAAAGGGCCGTGTTCGCCCTGGAGACTTGGGTTCAGTTTCTACGGTACATTATGCACGCTGGATACATTTGCCGCGAACGAATAATTACATCTTTGCATCAAATTATGATGGTAGTTTTGAAAGTTATTTAGAAGATTTTATTACCAAGCTGGGCGCGCCGCTAAATGGGGCGTGGAGCCATTGTGTGGGTTACCCAAAGGTCAGTAATATTTTCAATGAGGGTGCTGAGGATGGTGACCGTTTCATCAGGTGGGCGCGTGGTTCTATGCGGCCAACGCCGTTTTGGTATTCCGCATATGATGATTTAAGCGTTGAACAAATTCGAAGGAACGCCCTTATTCGGGATGGTCTTGCGCGAATAAAATCTGCCAGTGACGCAGAAGCATGGCTTGATTTATTTAACTCAGTTACTCGCCCAGAGCATGCATTGCAAACCGACCAAATTCAAAGTCTCGTATTTGGCGGATCGAAGAAACTTGGCTTTGGCTGCTGCCTTGTGATTAAAAATAATACGGCAAGTGAAGATGGTATGGCAAATGGAGCTTTTCAAACTTGGCTAACGGCCATTAAATCTGATATTACATATGGTGAAATTGCACCGCATAACCACGCTACATATCTTGCACTTTCCGCAGACGGCTTAAGGTCTGCGGGGTTTGGACAAGATTTAAACCCAAATATAAAATGGACTGGGTCAGAAGAATTAGACGGGGAGCCTAAGGCCGTTAAGTTTTCAAGTGCATTTGTGCTCGGTATGAATAATAGCACGCGAACAAAAATGTTGGGAGATGAGGGCGATAGTGCAATAAAAAACTGGACTTGGGGCAAGGTAAAAGACCCAACACAAGCGGTTCTCTTGCTGCATGCATCGACTAAAGGCGCATTAAATGAGTTGCTAAAGGAACACCAAATATTGCTCACAGGGTTGAGGTATCATAAAATTGATTTTGTTGAACCTGATCCAAAGAAAAACCCTGGCGGATTGGCCAAAGAGCCATTCGGGTTTGTGGACGGGATTTCAAATCCGATTATTCGTGGTACGGTGCGTGCGGCACGAAATCCAAATTCCATACATTTGGCTAAACCTGGAGAGTTTGTATTGGGATATAAAGATAATCGCGGGTTTTTTCCACCGTCGCCGCAAATTGAAACCACTAGGGACGCAGGCAATATTCTTCCTGCGATACCACGAAGTCAACCTCAAAAATACCCTTGGTTCCAGGAGGACGGGCACGACGAATTACGAGACCTTGGGCGCAATGGAACCTATTTAGTTATTCGCCAACTAGAACAAAATGTTAAAGGGTTCCATGAGGCGAGCATGATTAAAGCAGAGGAAGTCTACCCTCAAGAATTTCAAGCGAGAGATGATGATGTTCTTGGATCAAATCATTTTGAAAAAAGAAAAAAAAATGCGGCGCTCACAATAGAAGCCAAGCTTATGGGGCGCTGGCATGATGGTCGTCCATTGGTTTCTGATCCTGTAAAGACTATACAAAATGCTGACGGTAGTTTGCAATTACTGAATTCGGGTAAAAGTTATAACTTGAGCGATTTTGATAACGAATTTTTATATGGGCGGGATGACCCACAAGGACATGCGTGTCCATATGGCTCGCATATACGCCGCTCATTCCCACGCGATAGTTTGAACCCTGACGCAGAAGAAGAATTGGACATTAGCAATCGGCATAGATTGTTACGTCGCGGGCGTGCATATACTGAAACGGATGAGAATGGGGTTGTAAAAACGGGTACATTTTTCATGTGCTTAAATGCAAACATTCAAAGACAGTTTGAATTTGTTCAACAAACATGGGTGGGATCGACAACATTTCACGGGTTAAGTAATGAAATAGATCCTATTGCAGGACAAAATGCGCGCCGCGACCAAGGCTATACAATGCAAACGCCAGGGCGAGACCAAACCATAACTAACTTGCAATCATTCATCACCATGAAAGGCGGTGGATACTTTTTCATGCCAAGTCGTGATGCTTTATTGTTTATTTCAACTTACAATAAGTATCGGGACTGATTTTTGAGAGATTGCAAACTGGCACTCGCGCCACATCTTAAGGTACTTGTTGAAACCAGCGTGCCTATTCTCGTGCATGCGGATGAATTCGGTTTATCAGAAGGTCTAGAGATATTGCAAGACCTTGCCAAGTTGCCGTCAATAACGCCGATTGTGCCTGTGAGTTTTTCATTGGTATTTACGGCGTAGGAATAACCCAACCTTGGTTGGTTTTGCTGACCTTAAAGACCTGCGCCAGCACGTCTTTGTTAAGGGCATTTTTGGGGCTGCTGTCATGTATCAATGCGCCTTCGTGCAACACCCAAATGCGGCTGCAAAACTGCTTGGCCAACGGTAAATCGTGCAGGCTGGTAATGATGGTTTTACCGTTTTTTGCTTGGGCGGATAATGTGTTCATCAGCGAAATTTGGTAATAGGGATCAAGGGCGGTATTGGGCTCATCGGCTATGAGCACGGGTGCGTCAACGGCAAGGGCACGGGCCAGATGAACACGCATTTGCTCGCCGCCACTTAATTGATTAAAACGGCGGTCTTGCAAATCTGTGCAATGTGCGGCGCGCACGGCATTGTCTATGGCCAATTTATCTTGCGGACTTAAGCGTCCTAAATGACCACGGTAGGGCGCACGGCCAAGAGCGATTAAACCACGCACAGGCAAGGGCCAGTGTGCGGTTTTATCTTGCGCGAGGTAGCTTAGGGTGCGTGCGCGAGATTTTGCATCTTCGCGGTGAATGTTTTCCCCGCCCACATGCACGGAACCTGCGTGCGGATGTAAAATACCTGCAATGGTTTTGAGCAAGCACGATTTTCCAGACCCATTGGGCCCGACAAGGCCAATAAATTCTCCGCCGTGCACCTGTGCATTTAACCCGTGTAAAACGGGTGCGCCTGCATATGCTACGGAAAGACCTGTAAGTTCAAGTTTCACGATTTTCCTTCCCGCACAGCAATCCAAATAAAGAACGGCGCGCCGATGAGTGCGGTTAAAATACCGAGGTAAATAATTGTACCTTGCCCTGAAAGCACGCGGGTAAGAATATCTGCAAGGGTTAAAAACCCAGCCCCGCCGAGTGCAGATAGGGGGATAAGCTTGGCAGGGTCTGCGCTAAAAATGGCTCTGATAATATGGGGTACAAACAGGCCAATAAACCCGATCGCCCCAGCCACAGCAACGCCGCTTCCGACACACAGCGCGACACCGAGCACAAGTAAGACCCGTACTTTCCTCAAAGAAACACCAAGGCTTGTGGCCGTATCTTCGCCGAGACTTAATGTGCGCAGGTCTGGCCCTGTCCATAATAATGCCCCCAAACCGAATGCGGTGAGCGCGAAGCATAGGGCGGCATTGTCAAAACTTGCATGTCTCAAACTCCCCATCAACCAATAAACGATTTCAGATATAGCCCACGGATTGGGCGCGAAATTCATAATCAAGCCTGTAAGCGCAGTTGCCAATGCGCCGATGCCAACACCAGCAAGAATGAGTAGGTTCGCGCTTTTTCTGCGCCCTGTTACTGCGAGAATTAAAACTGCGCCAAGCCCAGCACCAAGCAGAGCCATAGGCGTTACCAGTGCGCGCATGCCAAAATATAAAGCGCACACTGCGCCCAAAGCAGCCGTAGCTGAAAACCCCAATATGCCAGGGTCAGCCAGTGGGTTGCGGGTATAGCCTTGCAAGGCTGCACCGCTGGCCCCAAGCCCTGCGCCAATGATCAAGGCCAAGAGGGTGCGCGGCAGGCGTAAATCTTGTATAATCGTAACATGGGTGTCTGTGCCGTGCCCCAACACTGCGGGGATGATTTCAGGCAAAGGGATATGTAGCGCGCCAATGCTTATGGACGCCAAAGCCGTGCATAGGCATAAGAATATCAAGAGTGTTAATTTCATTGGGGTAGCTCCGCAATGGCATCTGCGATCAAATTGCTAGCCTCGTAAATATCTGGCCCTGCACATGGCCATAATTTACCGGGCACATTTACGCTAGGTGTCGCGCGGATTTTATTTTGCAACACCGTATTGCGCAGCCCTGCTTCGTTGACGCTGGCATAGCTATCTTTGAAAAATGAGGTGATGATAAGGTCAGGCTTTAAGGCAACTAAGTGTTCAGGGTCAGGTGTGTGCCATCCCGTCTTGGTGGTAATATTTGTACCGCCTGCATGTTGAATGGCCGCGTCAATATAAGTGCCAGGCCCAGCTGTCGCGCCAGAGCTGGAAAGATATAATAGTGTCGGTTTTGGTAGAGATGGTTTTTCGACCTTCGGAAAAATATACGGAGATATTCTTTCATCAAAACCCAAGGCGTGGCCCAAGGTTTTCTGATTATTTATCACGGCGTCAAAATCTTCGCCCCACGTAATATTCATATGAGCAATGCCTGCTTTATCCAATAAAGGCTTGGCAATTTCACCTTCACCCGCTCCAAAAACCACAAGTGAGGGCTTGAGGGATAAGAGCCGCTCAGCATCGTCCCATGCCTTTGGCTTACCGCGCATGGATTTTGTCGCGGCAGATAAACCGTCACCCGATTGCCAAGACAATGCCAAAATATCGTTGGGAGAGGCCATAGAGATTACATAACTATCCCCGCACAGGGAAGTTGAGGCGACACGTTTTGGCGTCGCCCCGTCTGCTCCCATAAGCGCGAGCGCGCTAAAAATCAGCAGAAATACCCGCATAAATTCCCCTGCCTTGTGAGGCGTAACCGATGACTTCTTGGTAGGTCTCGTCCAGTAGATTGTCCCCGCGCAGTGAAAGCGTCACAATGTCACTTACTTTATAGCGTGCATTCAAGCCGATCAGTGTGAAGGCGTCAAGGGTTACACGCGTCGCTGGGAAGCTGGCAAAATCGCTATCGATTTGGCTGCCCGTATGGTCTGCGGATAGGGTGAAGTTTAACGGCTCAATCGGTGTCCATGTTAGGGTTGTGCTGGCGAGAAAACTGGGGCGGCGAATTTCTTTGACGCCGTTTTCTTTTGTATCCAAAAATGTAGCAGAACCACGCAACGACAACACATCATTTATGTTACCGCGCAACTCAAGCTCCACGCCCTCGCGTTTACTTTTGGTATTGCGGTTACGCGCCGTGGACGGGAAAACACCAAAGTCTGTAAAGATTTCGTTTTCCAGGTCAGAACGAAAATAATCAATACTGAAATTAAATTCGCCAAGTTTCTGGTCATAGCCAATATCAAACCCTTGTGAGCGTTCAGGAATAAGGTTTGAATTGCCGACAAAAAATGCGGGGAAGAAACCAAAGAGTTCTGTCATGCTTGGGTTTTTAACACCTGTGCCAAATGATGCCCGCAAGCGACCACCAATATCTTCTAAGGCATAACCTGCCCCGACACGCCATGTGGCGGCGTCTTCAAACCTGTCATTAAAGTCCTGCCGTGCAGAAGCTGTCAATGTGAGCGCATTTTGGTGATAACGATAATCAGCAGCAAGGGCGTGATTGCGAATGCTCTCGTTTTGATTTTGCCCAGCATTTGCGCCGCCGAAGTTAGAGAAGCTTTCTGTCTCGGTTTCTGCAAGCACCGTTAAATTATGGGCGTCCCACGATTTTTCTACCGCCCAGTTAAGTTGCGTGCGTTTACCAGTTGTATCATTGCGAAAACTTGTACCTGTGGTGAATTGGTTGGTGTCTGTCAGGCTAAAGTTAACCAAATTTTCAAACCCTGCTAGCTTAAAGCGTGCCGATACACGGCCCGTATTGGTGTTGGTTTCAACCTCTGAACGGGTATCGTTAAGTCGTCCGTTAAAATTGGTATCTGAATCAAATTGAGAGATAGCGTGAGAAGTAGAAAACTTACCGCTAAAAGCCACCGCGCCAAGTTCAACATCGTTAAGGCCAATGTTAAGAGCGCGGCTTTTGGCCCCGTCTTTTTCTCCGTTCAAGCCCGATACGTCATAGCCGTCCGTGGTAAATACATTGCCGTTTACTGACAATGCGGCGTCTCCAATCGGAATAACCGCCGACACTTGTCCTTCTGCTGTACCAAAGCTTCCGGCTTCTACAGAGGCTCTCCAGCCTTCACCTGTATTGCCAGCGCGGGTGATAATATTGACAACACCACCAATCGCGTCGCTACCCCAAAGAGCGGATTGCTCGCCGCGCAAGACTTCGATCTTAATGACGTCTTCCCCGCGCAACGAGGCAAAATCAAACTCGCCCGTGTTGGGATTGGAAACCTCTATGCCGTCCACCAAAACAAGTACGTGATTAGCTTCTGTACCGCGCAATCGGAGTTGGGTAAGGCCACCCGCAGGCCCAGAGCGGTTAACAGACGCGCCAGGAATAGTACGCAAAAGATCAGCAATATAAGCTTGTCCACGTGCGGTTATTTCGTCTTCAGTAATGAGGCTAGATGGTGCGGTGACCCAATCAGTGCGAATTTTATCTATTCTTGTTCCTACGGCAATCACGTGTGATTCTGGTAAAGGGTGAATTAAGACGATGCAGTTTTCATCTGTTTCGTCGCATGCCATTGCGTTCAAGGGGAAAAGTGCTGCAACAGCAGCGGATAGTAGTAAGCGTCTCATGACGACTCCATAAATAAGCGTGACTCATGTGAGGACTACGCAGGTTTCAATTATGTCGTCATGTGGCCCTTTATAAAAAAGGGAAGTTCCATGCGTCTTGGTACAAACCCGCCCAAGTCGCGCTGGCGACGGTGTTGGCAGGTCTTCTGACTTACGGCTCGAATGATGTTCACGTCTTCCCGCAAATGCAGTGACTTGTGTGAGCATCTCGCCGCTTACAGCTGCGGGTGCAGTGCCTGACTTACACAGGCTTCCCTGTTAGGCCCTTGCGAGCACCAACACAGGGTCACTAACGCTTGTGGGTTTTATATGCAAGAAATAACTTGCCGCTTTGCTGACTTTGTTTATCTTGGCGGTATGCGAAATTTAACGTCCATATTTTTAATTATTAATTTTAAAAGCCTCATCATAGCCGCCGCTGCAATTGTTTCGACGTGGTATTGTTTGCGGTATAATGTAAAGGCCGATTTTCCGCTTACCATTATATCAACGGCGGTTATTTTCCCGATCGTGTTTTCTATTGGTCATGCTTATAAGCGCCGAGAAAATGCTTTGAAAGAATACGGAGCTCTGAAAGCCATGGGGCGGGCATTATATTACGCAGCACGTGATTGGAACCCAGACGGGGAAAATACGGATAAAAATAAGGCCCGTGTACAAAATATTTTAAGTGGATTGTTGCACGGATGCAGTGATCTCTTTAAAGGTAAAATTGCAGATTTGTCACAGCATGAAGAAGTCGTGTACTGCTCTTTTTCCGATCTTTCAATATTTGTCAAAGATATGCGCCGTGACGGTTTGCCAAGCGGCGAGTGTTCACGTTGTAACCAATATATTGCCAAAATGATGAATGCCTTTGAGAGCATTAAGCACATTTATCAATACCGCACCCCGCGCACGCTCCGTGCTTTTAGTGATTTTTTTATTGTCATGCTGCCTATTTTGTACGGGCCGTATTTCGCCCACGAAGCGGGCAGTTATCACCCTGTTCTTATATATGCCATGCCCACTTTATTTGCTATAATTTTGGTCGGTCTCGATAATATACAAGATCACCTAGAAGACCCATTTGACCAAATTGGCGAAGACGATATTGCGATTAACGCCGAGAAATTTACAGCCATGCTATGCGTAAATTCACAAAATAATTAGCGCGAATGCCTATTGGGTTTTTAGCCATCGTCGCCAAATTAAAAATATTTTTGGCCCTTCAACGAGATAACGTTTCCACATACGCTTTGGCTCAGAAGTGAGACGGTATAGCCATTCAAGTCGTGCATTTTGCATCCATTTGGGTGCGCGTTTTTGTTTGCCTGCCAGAAAATCAAGGCTTGCACCCACGCAAAGGCCAAGCCCGACGCAATCTTTGTTGTGCTGGGCAGTCACGGCAATCATTTCTTGTTGTGGTGAGCCCACGCATATAAATGTATACCGCGCAGGGTGTTCAGATATGAATTTGGCACAGGCACGCACTTCATGGGGCTTGTTGCGAAGGCCCATTGGTGGTTGATGATGATTAAGCTTGGTCAGGCCGTAGCGCGCTTTAACCTTGGCAATTACGTCGTCGTCGCCGCCGATTACATTTACAGGCTCGTCCTTTGTAATCACATTGTCAAAGAGTTGCGCTGTCAGGTCAGAGCCAGGCACAACATGTAAATCAACACCCGAGCGTTTTGCCAAGAGCTGCAAAATGCGACTATCACATACGGATATCCACGCGCTGTTATAAAGTGGGCCATATAATTTGGGTTGTTTGTTGAGGCGCACCACATGATCTACATTTGGCGTGACAAGATAGCGAAAGCTGTGTGTGTCGCTTACTTCTTTACAGCGTTCTAAGGTTTGTACGGGGGATATAAGGTCAAAACTTGTACCGCAAAAATCGATGCTGCGTTCACCGACGCGCCTGTCATCACCTGCGCGGCTCTCACTGCGCCTGTCTTGAATGTGTCGTAAATCCGTCATAAATTGTTTTTGTGTGCTCATTTTCGTTCCGTCTATGCACGATATTTATCACAAGACATTAAACATAGGGTTTACGACTTGAAGATGAACGCGCCTATTATAATTAGGGGACAGCGCAACGAAGAAACGTAACAAACACCCCTTTTTGTCATTCCAGCGAAAGCTGGAATCTAAATGATGGATCATGCAAAGGTCGGGATTCCAGCTTTCGCTGGAATGACATTGTTGTATATGAGGTGGCAGTTATTTCCTAAGACCGTGTTTTCTAAGCAATCCGCGAAACTGGTGATAGCTGAGGCCTAGGTATTTGGCCGCCTTGCCTTGATGATTTTTTGCAAATGATAGAGCTTCATTGATGATGCCGAGTTCATAGGCAAAGGTGCGTGTAGTAAAATCTGTTCCGACTGCTTGTGATGTGAGGGGTTTAGGGTTTTCGGTGGTGTCTTCACTTTGGAGCTCCTCTTGGCCAAGACGCCACGGGGCTTCGAATGGGTCGAGGTTAATTTGAGCGATTGGTGTGTTGAGCGCATTTTGCTCGTTAAATGTGCGCCCAACCGACCGCTCAACTACATTTTTAAGCTCGCGCACATTACCGGGCCATTCATGACCCATTAAAAACTCATAAACGTCTTGGGTAAAGCCTGGGAAGCTGTCTGCGCCAAGTTCCACCGCCATGCCTTTGCCAAAATGTTCGGCCAAAGGCATTATATCTGCGTGGCGTACCCGTAGAGGGGGGAGGGTGATGACGTCAAAGGCCAGTCTGTCCAACAGATCAGCGCGAAAATCACCCGCTTTGACGGCAGCGGGGAGGTCTATATTAGTAGCACCAATGACGCGGACGTCTATTTTTAGGGTTTGCTCTCCGCCTAACCGTTCAAATTCGCCGTATTCTATGACCCGTAATAGTTTTTCTTGTACCCGTGCACTGGCAGTTGCGATTTCGTCCAAGAACAATGTGCCCTTATCAGCCCTCTCGAACCGCCCAAGTCTGCGTTTGGATGCACCCGTAAAGGCGCCAGCCTCGTGACCAAACAATTCTGAATCTAGGAGTTCATCAGAAAGAGCGGCGCAATTTACCGTTACATATGTTTGCTCCCAGCGCGGTGATAGGAAATGCAGGCGGGCGGCAACAAGCTCTTTACCTGTACCGCGTTCCCCGACCACCAACATAGAGCGGTCTAGGGCCGCACTGCCTGATATCTGGTCGAGTGTTGCCAGCCAAGCGGGGGATCCGCCGATTAATTGTGGTGGTATTGTTGCCATAATGGTTAAATATACCATATATGATAAGTTAAATATACTAAAAAATAGTATAAAAAACGAAGTAAATATTTACTGAATCATCAAAAAAATTCAATAACCCAATGAATACAACAGCTTATATGATTAACACAAAACTGGCACGGTCGTTGCAATGTATTGGGCATACCGCCAATTACGGTGGCACATGAATACCGGCCTAGGACAGCAATTACGCTCCCCCCACCGAAGCCATAAGAAAGAGAGAAAAAATGACTTTTCGTACACATGACATTGATGACACATTTACACCGCTTGCCGAAGTAAGTGCACCAGTTCGTCACCTACGCCGCCGCCGCCGTGCTGCAGCTCGTGGTCACCGCGTAAGTGGTTTCACATTCAGTGGCCTTGGAATTTAGAGGTTACTATGAGCAACCGGGACACATTCGATTTTGAAAGCCGCATCAGAGACCGCCAAAGTTTCACAGGAAAGTTTTGGCGGTTCGTAAAATATCTCAGCACCCGCAAATTAGAGTGCTGGGGATTTTTCCTCGCAGGCTATATCATCGCAACAATTTTTTAATTTAACTTTTAATCAACTTTACTATAAACCAAACTAGGAGATCAAAATGGGAATTTTTTCACGCATGGGCGACATCATCAATTCCAATCTAAATTCAATGATTGAGAAGGCAGAGAACCCTGAAAAAATCGCAAGACTTATCATTCAGGAAATGGAAGATACACTTGTTGAAGTTCGTACATCTGCGGCGCGCAATATCGCCGAGAAGAAAGAACTGAAACGCAAAGCCGAAAGCTATGAACGCCGTGCCGCCGAATGGGGCGAAAAAGCAGAGCTTGCCCTTGGTAAAAACCGCGAAGATCTTGCACGCGGCGCCGTACAAGCCAAACAACAATCTGAGCAAATGGCAGAAGTCGTACGCAAAGAAATTGATATTCTTGACGAAGCAGTTTCCAAAGCAGATTCTGATTTGTCAAAATTGCAAACCAAACTTGACGAAGCCAAAGCTAAGCACAAATCTTTGATGATGCGCGGCACAGTGGCTAACAACCAAATTAAAATGCGCACCCATATGACGACAAACAAAGTTGACGATGCTTTGGCCCGTTATGAGCGTATGGAGCGTAAAGTCGACGAGCTCGAATCCCATGTTGAAGCCTTTGATTTGGGCAGTGGGCAGAGCCTAGAGAGCCAATTTGCAGAACTAGAAGCTGGCGAGGCTGTTGAAGCCGAACTTGACGCTCTTAAAAAGAGTATTGGTAAAACGGCTAAAAAGATTGCATCTAAATAAGAGACACATAACGTCTAACCAATTGAGAGAGAATATATTATGGAAGAAGGAGTGTTAGCCTTAATGATCCCGATTGTCGCCATTGTCATGGGTATAGGTGCCGGAATGTTGAAATCATATTTCAAGCACAAAGAACGGATGATGGATCATATGAGTGGAGATCAAATGGCAGAACTGGAGAGGATGTCGCGCATCGCAGACATCCTCGACCAAAGAGTGAATGTTTTAGAAGACATTCTTGACGATGAAGTGCCAAATTGGAGAGAGAAAAATGACAAAACGATCTAATTATAAACGTCGCGAAACTTGGACCGATCAATGGGGCAAGTGGGAAAGCGAAGAAACAAGTATTGACAGCTCACGCGGAGGTAAAAGACTTCGCCGTAACAAAATAGACGGCGTGTTTGGCGGTGTCTGTGCGGGCCTTGGAGACTATTTCGATATTGATCCTATTATTGTACGGATCGCCTATGTCGCCGCCATTATGTTTATGGGCGTACCTTTATTTATTTACTTTCTTTTGTGGATATTTATTCCAAGCGATAACCGCGCCCCGTACAAGCGTGAATACAGACAAGCTCGCAAAGCACGGCGGGCACACCGCAAAAACCCAACGGAACCTATTCGAAGTACGACTAGTTTTCGGGATGTAAAAGGTAAGTTTCGCTCACTTGAAACCCGCCTACAAGATTTGGAGAAATCCATTACATCAAGCGAATGGCAACTACGCCGCGATTTTCGCGACCTAGAAAGTTAAGAACCAGCTTGGCCAGATAAACTGGCCAAGCTTTTAAACACATAAAATTTGACACGTGCGACAGATGTCGTTAAGAAATTAAAACAAAGTACGACAATAGTCGTAAAAGGAGGACACAATGTTAAGTAAATTAATTATCATCAGCTTATTTGGAACAGGCGTTGTCGGCACAAGTGCCGTCAGCGGATTGACACCAACGGGCATGGAGTTCGCCGCCGGCCCCATACGCATAGAAAGTGGCAATGGAAATGGGTTTCAAGCACATTTGGACACCCATGCAAAATTATCATTAAAAATTGATCTCAAAGACCAACGAAGCCTTACAATTAATTTTTAAATACCAAAATATAAACAAAGAGAGAAACATGCGTAATGTATATAAAATTTTAGGATCCACGGCTTGTCTTGCACTTTTAGCAAGTCCTGTATTGGCCCAAGAAGGTCCGACTTTAAAAATCGAAAACTTTATTGGCACGGTCGATGTGGTCACTGGCAATTACGATAAAATTACCATTACTGATGCGGACGGCGTGAAGTATGACGCACGTCAGGACGGTGTATGGGTTGACGGCGGCTATAAAATCAACAACGCGCATTGTAAAACGAAACGCGCTAGCGTTAAAGTCGACATAGGGAGCTGGAAATATTTAAAACGCTCTGGCGGTTATAAAGATATAAGTACATATCCTAAAATAAAAATTAGTGCCCCTGAGAATACACATCTTATCATCAATAAATCAGTAATTTTTGGCGATGTTGATACAATCGGATCAGCCGATCTACATATTACATCGTGCGGAAATATAACATTTGGCGATGTGAACGGACAGCTTGATCTGAGTATTTCAGGCTCTGGGGATGTGGAAATGGGAAATGTTGGTCCCGCCGATATATCCGTGTCAGGTGCGGGCGATTTTACGGCCCAAAATGTTGCGAGTGCACATATACATGTGTCTGGAAGTGGTGACTTAGAGCTTGGCGATATTGCGGGCTTTGCAGATATTGATGCAAGCGGCGCAGGCGATTTAGACATTGGTAATATCGGCGGCGGGTTGCACTATGAAGGCAACGGTGCTTCAGACTTTGAAGTCCTCTCCGTTAGTGGTGGCGATCTCTACATCCGTGCTGATGGTAGCGGTGATGTTACTATTGACGGAGGGGATGTCGGCGAACTTGAAATTCGTGCATCTGGCGCCAGCGATGTTGTCTACAAAGGACGTTCAAAAAATGCTGAGGCACGGGCCAGCGGCGCGAGCGACGTAACCATCTACAGACCTTCGGGTGATCTGCACACAAGTGACAGCGGAGCTGGTGATGTGCATGTAAGAAATGGTGAGTAAACTAGGTAAAAATATGTATGGCATGCCCAAACGCCGCGCATGATAGATTAAAACGAACCCTTCAAACCAATACAAATCCTTCCCCCCAACTGGTAGGTTTGTATTGTGAGGGTGCGCTCTGGATCAGGATTTCTCTCTCGCTCCAGAGCGCATTTTTATTTCGGTGTAAACCGCGTCATTGTTTGTTTGCACAATGGCGATGGTTCCCCAAGTGCTTGGCACGCCAAAGCTTCACCCAGCAATGGGGCCATCATAAACCCACGCGCACCTAGCCCGCTCATCACATATAAACCGTCTTTAATTTGCGCTGAAATAGGTAGTGTATCTTTGGTGGTAACGCGCACGGCGGCTCTGGCCTGCCAAGGCGTACCTATAATTTTTTGACCCGTGAGGTTTTCATACTGAGATATATTTTCGTGTGTCTCATCTAAGCGTATTTTATTGTCCTGCCCTGCGCTAACATGAGCATGTGTTGCCCCTAGCAAAAGACCGTCCTTATAAGGCGCGGCATATCCTTCTGATATAAGAGGCGTTTTGGGAATAGTATTGCTATTTCCCCAACAAATTTGTCCACGGGTAAAACGTACGTCCAGTGATGTGAGGTCGAGAATATTTGCCCCAGCACAGATAAAAACCGTTTGAGATTGTCCGAGGGTTAGGCCGTTGTCACCCAAAACTTGCCACGTGTCTCCAACCTTATTTATAGCCGTTACTTTATGTTGTATGCGGGTACAGCTTTGCAGCCAATTGTCGATAATTTCTTTTGGATTTATCAGCAAAGCACGGGGAAAATATAAGCCGCTGCTGTGTTCACATAATGGCATGCCTGCCAATTGTTCTATATCTTGACGAGACACGTCTTGCATATGGTGCGGCGGTAAGTGGGCTTGCGCCATCAATTTTGTAAACCGTTTTACTTCATTCTCAGACTTGGCAATTTGGCAAATACCCGTTTTTAAAACGGCATTTGTTTCTCTGTATTGACGCACCGCATACAGATAAGCAGAGAGAAAAAACCTTGATTCTGGCCTGTCTTGCAAATCAAGTCGCGGCATAACTAGGGCGCAAGGATTGCCACTGGCAGCACTTGCAAGATCAATTTCAGGATCGATTGATATGGGTTTAATCCCGCGCCGCATATATGCTTTGGCGAGAGATGCGCCTGCAATGCCGCCGCCAATAAGTATTGGGGGTTGTTGATTGTGTTGGCTGTGGGCGCGGACAGGTTTTGAATACACGGCTTCTAGCCGTTCTCTCTTGCGGCCAAAGCCAGGTTTTTTCTCAATACTAAACCCCGCCTCACTCAGGCCGTGCCGCACATGCCCTGCGACCGTGAATGTGGCCAACCGCGCATGCGGGGTGGAGAGAGAGGCAATGGATTTAAAGATTGCGTCCGACCACATATGTGGATTTTTTGACGGAGAAAATCCGTCTAGGAACCATGCATTGACTTGGGCATCCATGACGTTAAGGGCATTTCCCGCGCCCATATGAAACAGAGTGAGATGTACATTGCCAAAATGAATGCGGTGTAGACCCTTAACTTGCCCCGGCCATATTTGAATAAGCTGTTCCCATAATGGTTTTAACTCTGGGAAGTGAGACAGTGCTTTTTGCAAATCCTGTGCTGTCCACGGATGGGCTTCGATAGATAAAAAATGAAGCTGCTGCGAGGACTTGGCCGTTTTTTGCCATACATCCCACGCGGCTAAAAAATTTAACCCAGAGCCAAAGCCAAGCTCGCCAACGGTGAAAACATCACTATTCTCCCAAGCATTTGGCAAGCCGCAACCTTGCAAAAACACGGCTTTAGTTTCTGCAAGCCCTCCGTCCGCGGAAAAATAAATATCGTCATAATCTTTTGACGTAGGCACGCCGTCTCGTGACCAACCCAGATCAGGCGGCGGCGGGGCGGTTAGCGGTATCGGCGGCTTTGACATAGCATGTGTTTAACAGGCATGGGCAGGCGTGCAATCTTTAACGTCCTGTGTAAGCATCCAAAACACCCGGGAGCCAGCGTTCACGGGGCATGTCGTATGATTTAAATGCACCCGTAAAATCCCACGCGCACCAGCTAAATCCGTGCGCTTCCATGGACTGTCTCTGGATTTTCGTCCAGTGATTGCGCTGGGCCAATGGCACTTTGTCAATTACGCCAAATTCGCCAACAAAAACGGGCAATCCAGACGCAGTGGCAAATTTCTTAGCGCGGGCAAAGGATCTGCGAAGCTCTTTCATATCGGCCTTGCTACCCCAATGCACACCCATTGGCATAACAGGGTCTGACCACTCGGCCCCTTGGTGGGTAAATGCGTGGGGCCCGTAATAATGAAAGGTTGCGACAATATTGCGGTCATTTGGCCAATTGACCTCTTCCATGCTTTCCAAGCTGTTCCACGGATAGCCGCCAATAATCACTTTGCGGGTTGGATTGGTACGGCGAATTGTCGCGAGTGCCTTGGCGTAAAGCGGGTTCATTTTGCTGGTAACAAGATTGTCTTTTGGTTCGTTGAGAATTTCAAAATATACATTTGACGGTGCACGGGCAAAACCTGTGGAAATTTGCGCCCATATTGCCAAGAACCGCTTTTGTTCACGGGCCGGATTTTGGGTGAGGGCGTCATAATGATGAACATCGATAATGACGCCTAGCCCTGCGTTTTGGGCTTGCCCGACCAAAGTCTGCACACGGGTCATGAATTGCGGGTCAATTGTGTAGGGTACACGGTGGCTAGCATGGGTAGACCAGCGAATAGGGATGCGGACCGTATCAAAGCCTGCTCTGGCAACAATGCTAAAATCTTTCGCCCTGATTTTATAACCCCATTCACCCTCAACAGGGGCTTCCAGCGCATTGCCCATATTCATGCATCTTTTCACGGGAAATGGCGTGGTTTTAATAATGCGAGGCCTAGGTGTTTGCGCGGCCATTTGAACTGTATTTGGCTTTATGTGTTGTATTGCAGGCACAGTAGGTGCTGTGTGTTGTTGAGAGACAGCTTTAGGCACTGTGCCTTGCGTATCTGTTTCCGTCAAAGCGGCCTCTGTGCGCTCGCACCCAGATATACTCAAGACGCAAAGGGCGATTACGCCGAGGCGTAAACGGGGTGCAGTGGTGAGAGGCTTGGCCATGATATGTCCTTTGTGCATATTTAATGCCGTTATATACTTTGTGGCTTGAATATAGGGTTAATCCTTGTCAAAAGGACGCGGTATTAAAGGATATTAACATGAAATTACCATATTCACTTTTTGTATCACCGCGTGGACGGATAGGGCGCCAAACATTTTTGCTAGGGTTTGCCGTGTGGTGTATATTCTACGCAGCACAATATTTATGGTTCCAAAAAACAGGGGAAAACTCGGTCAACTTTTTCTTGGCCCTCGGATTAATGATGTTAAATATCCACATTATATTTTGTGTATTTGGCAAAAGATTGCACGATTTAGGGCGCAGCACATGGGCCTTAATGGGTATGTTTGCATTGGTGCTCATCATCGCTATATTTGTTATGCTCAACTTCGGAGGCCTTGAATATTTTGATACAATCATGCAAAACCCTGACAAGCAGAACGATCCAAAATTTATGAAACATGTCCACCAAATATACCAAGATCGACTATCTGCCAATTTACCAAAAATTGGCCCCTTGCTTTTGATTGCTCCGCTCGTGTTTACATTGTGGCTTGGGTTAAAGCCTGGTCAGAGTGTGCAAAATAGATATGGCCCCGCCTTGAAGCTAGGAACATAATGCAAAATTTATTGTTTTCACCCAATGGACGTATCGGTTCGGACGCATTCATCAAAGCTGGGTTTATCCTCATCCTCATAGGTACAGGGTTTAGCATGACCCAAATGCTCAGCCAAGCATTGGGGGCGGTCTTTGGCACACTGTCGATTTTCTTGCTCTATCCGTGGGTATGCATATGGCTAAAACGCCTGCGGACGGGCGGTAAATCTGGCTGGATGATATTATTATATATTGTGATTTACGGTGTCATTCTCATGATTGCCACAATGACCGTATTGTTCACTTTCGGCGGCGGTGAATTTTGGAAATTATCGCACAACAAATGTCGGGCGAACTTACCCAAACCGAATATATGCATCGCATTGAAGCCATGAGCTTACCCTTAAGACTACCCATCACAATTTCCAGTCTTTTGTCGAGCCTGCTTGCCCTTTATATCGGCGATAAAACCATCCCGCATGTGGACGCAGAGTTTGACACATTTGACTAAGACCGAACGGGGCCAAACAGCTTTGTGAAGTTGTGTAACAATGCCGTGTCCAATTCATCCATGCTGATATTCACGCCTAGGGCGTGCAGGCTAGTAACGCCGTGTTCGGATATACCGCACGGCACAATGCCTTCAAAATGCGAAAGATCAGGGCCCACGTTAATCGAAATCCCGTGATAGCTTACCCATTTTCGAATACGCACACCAATGGCCGCGATTTTGGCTTCAGACCCACCCGGCATATCCACCCAAACACCAACCCGTCCGTCACGGCGATCAGCGTGCACGCCAAAATCCGCTAATGTGTTAATGGTAAGAGTTTCCAAACCGTGCACATAGCGCCGCACGTCGCGCCTGCGTTTTTTCAAATCGAGCATAATATACCCAACCCGTTGCCCAGGCCCGTGGTAAGTATATTGCCCACCACGTCCGGTTTTAAAAACAGGAAAACGCTCGGGATCAACAAGGTCAATAGGTCGCGCACTCGTACCCGCCGTATAAAGAGCGGGGTGTTCTAACAACCAAAGAGTTTCTTTGGCTTGCCCTTGAGTAATCTGTGTCACTTTTTTTTCCATATAATCCAACGCATCCTGATAGGGTATGGGGGTGCGCGATATTTTACACATAACGGGTGTATCGTTATATATGGAAGGTGCAGTATTCATAATATTCACATGATAGGTTTTTACACAAAAATCAAGGTGTAGGCTCGATGCAGATTTTACTTTGCAAAGAGGCTTAAGTTTGTTACTGCGCTCCTCACTCATCGTGCGGCCGTGGCGGAATTGGTAGACGCGCAGCGTTGAGGTCGCTGTGGGGTAAAACCCGTGGAAGTTCGAGTCTTCTCGGCCGCACCATATTACCAATTGATGATGACAGACTCCCTATATCACTGCTAAGCCCTTGAATTATTTGAAAAGGTAGGCTCGGTGAAGCAGTTCTAAACCCTGTTTTTTTGCTATAGGCTAGTTGCTTGCCAAATGCGAGTTTTAGTACCGTTCTCTTCTCTTCCATATTGCCTAAAACCCATAACTTTGAAGGGTTTAACAAAAATTCAACAGCAGTTCTAACTGACTCGTCAAAGGGCTTGCATTTTTGACCATCTTGAACAAGTTTGTCCGCCAATATCAGCTTTTGTGTTTCCAGCTTTGTTATCTTTTCTTCATAAGCTTTTATAACATTGTGGCTATCTGTTTCAACAATGCGGTTCAGAAAACCGTCTATAGTTTTCCCTAGTTTACTGATTTCTTTCTCTACGTTTTTATTTTGGTTCGCCATATGTGTACGAAACTGTTCCCAAGCATCTTTAAACAAGTCAGCACCTATAGCTATTAGCTCCTTAGAAGGCTGTAGCGAGTTTATGACAGTGATGAACTCTTGTTCCATCTTATCACGGCGTATGGACTTACCGTAGCTCTCACACTTCCTATCATGACAAAGATAATACGGGTATTTCTTGCTATAGCCTTTAGACCAACACGCAGTCAGTGATGAACCGCAATCTCCGCAGCTTACAAAACCACGCAGAACAAAATCTGCATTAATGTCTTTGCGTTTGGGTGCAATAGCTTTTGTAGCAAGCCTTGTTTGTATTTTTTGAAATGTCTCAAGTGAGATCAATCCGTCATGTTTACCCACACGCATAGAAATATCCCATTTAGGCACAGAGATCATGCCAGCATAAAGCGGATTGGTAAGAATATCTTTGATCCGTTGGAAGCGGATATAACCCCGTGCATCTCTTGGGAAGTAAGGAAGGTCTTCAAAATAATGTAGAACTTCGGCTTGGGTTTCAAAACGACCAGAGGCGAAACCTTCTAGGGCTTCTTTGATTACACTTGCCATAGGCTCATGAGGTACAACAATTTTGCCATGTTCTGGTTTGCGCTCATAGCGGAACCCTAAAGGGGCAGCAAACACCCAATAACCGTTCATGGTACGGGCGCGCATTCTATTCTTGGTTTGCTCACCGTTCTTTTGTCTTTGATGTTGAGAGACTACGGCCAGGAGGTTTTCTACGAGTTGTGAATCTGAATCTTCACCAAATTCTATGGATGGGCTTTCTAAAATACCGCTGGCATCAGCTATGTTTGAGCGAAGTTCAATATGTGCTTCTAGGCCACGAGCAAGGCGGCTAATATCATCAATGATAACCACATGAGGATTGTTATTGTTCTGACGTAAGTAACTTAGCATTTCTTTCATGGCTGGACGATCAATTAAGCCGCCCGATATGTCATCCTTAAATACCTTAGCTATTTGATAGCCCTTATAGCTCGCATACTCTTCACAACGTGTGATTTGCGAGTTCAGACCATTGTCTGACGTCAACGCTTATGAGACAGATTTAAGTCTGGGCTAAGCGAGAGTTTTTGTTCATCTTGTATCTCACGGAGAGACAGATGAGACATACAAGAACGAGTAAGCAATCAGCCGGTGAGCGGATTGTAAAAGACATCAAACGTAAAACCCGTAAGCAGTATTCGGCTGAGGAGAAGATCCGCATCGTGCTGGATGGCCTTCGCGGCGAGGCGAGTATTGCCGAACTATGCCGCCAAGAAGGCATCGCCCAAGGCTTGTACTACAAATGGTCAAAGGACTTTATGGAAGCTGGCAAAAAACGTCTGGCAGGTGATATTGTTCGCCAAGCCAACACCTCTGAAGTCAAAGGTTTACGTTCAGAAGCCCGTAACATGAAGGAAGTTATCGCCGAGCAAACACTTGAGCTCCGCTTGCTTAAAAAAAGCATGATAGGGGATGGGGGCGACGACGCATGAGATATCCTGCATCAGAGAAGCTTGAGATCATCCGTTTGGTGGAGCGCTCACAGCGCCCTGCCAAGTGGACGCTGGATAAGTTGGGCGTTCCAAGGCCAACCTTTTATCGGTGGTACGATCGGTATCTGGAACATGGCGAAGACGGACTTGTGGACCGCGCGCCACTGCCACGCCTGGTATGGAACCGTATTCCTGACAAGATACGCTGCGAACTACTGGATATGGCGCTTGACGAAACAGAGCTGAGTCCGCGTGAACTGGCTGTGCGATTTACCGATACCAAAGGCTATTTTGTATCAGAAAGCTCGGTATACCGCCTTCTAAAGGCTCACGACCTGATCTCTAGCCCTGCCTTCATTGTCATGAAAGCGGCCAGTGAGTTCAAAGACAAGACAACGGCGATAAACCAGATGTGGCAGACCGACTTCACCTACTTTAAGATCATTGGTTGGGGCTGGATGTACCTATCGACTATCCTTGATGACTACTCGCGTTACATCATCAGTTGGAAGCTGTGCAGCACGATGAAGACTTCTGATGTGACAGACACGCTAAATATGGCGCTTGAAGCTTCGGGCTGTGATCAAGTCAATGTCGTACACAAACCACGCTTGCTATCCGATAATGGCGCCAGTTACATCTCTGGTGAGTTGGCAAATTACATCAAAGACCAGGGCATGAGCCATGTGCGCGGAGCACCCTATCATCCGCAAACCCAAGGCAAAATAGAACGCTGGCATCAGACGCTCAAGAACAGGATATTGCTGGAGCACTACTTTTTACCCGGAGACCTTGAGCGGCAAATCGAAAACTTTGTGGAGTACTATAATCATGAACGTTACCACGAAAGCCTGAAAAACGTCACACCTGCTGATGCCTACTTCGGGCGAGCGCAATCAATTTTAAACAAAAGGGAAAGGATCAAAAAACAAACTATCGAACATCGACGCTTGCAATACCGCAAAGCCGTCGCCTAATATAAATCAACAGAGGTGAGCAAACTCTCGCTTAGCTCAGGCTTAAATCTGTCTCATTTTATATGAAGACGGACAGCTCGGTGTACAGTTTGTTAAAAACACATAACCTCATTACCAGCCTTATGATTGTCAATGCAATCCAAAATGATTGAGATTTCTTAACTGAGATTAATATCGGGAAATGACGACAATTTCCTTTATATTTACAAATACCAATGTTTGTATTTAGCCATGATTATTGCTGTGTTCGGTTCTATCTCTAACATGTGATGTTTAACCGTGTGCTCGACGACTCATAGGGCTCGACACAGGATAAAAAGGGAAATTAAATGACATCCAAGATGAGACAAGTATTTTTATATTCAACGGCTTTAGCCACAATCGCTAGCGTCTTGCCACTTACCGCCATGGCACAAACTGATGATGAAATCATTGTAACGGCGACGCGGCGAGCGGGAACTGTTCAGGATGTTCCGATCAATATTTCAGCGATGAGTGAAGCAAAAATAGAAGAGTAGGGCTTTGCAAATATTTCTGATGTCCTCGCCTATGTTCCTGGTATAAATACGATAAATCAAGGTGGGCGTGACAGTAATATAATTATCGTTCGTGGTCTCAATGCTGATGGTGATTAAACATTAAGCGCATGTTCAAATTCCTCTACAAAGGTGTTCCAGTGCAGGGATAGGTGCGCAGCCAATTTCTTTAGAACTCTGTCTATGACAGGGTTTTAAGTGTTTTTTGAGTGAATCATATCGGCCATTTTGCGGCTACTTTTGGGCTACTTGAAATCCTGCTCGTCAAAAATTTCTTCAAGTGTGGAAACTTCCTTGTCTGTCAGAGATACAAACTCTTTTTCTAAGGCTCGTTTCGATAGCTTGCCATTGTTCTGTCTCATGAAACGGAAAAGCAAATCTACCTGACGGTCTGACATGTCCAAAAAGTTATCGACTTGGTTTTTGAAGTTGTCGTATTTTTGTAAGTAAGCCGCTTCATTGGGTAAATCTTCTTCAATAGTTTTTTCTACACAGGCATATAAGAATTCAGCCTGTGGAGTAGCGTCAAAATATCGATAGAAATCGAGTGTGTCATTTAAGACTTCTACGTTTCCATCTTTCCTAGCTTTCCAGTCGATACAGGGTAGGCAGCGTTTTGAGTATGATTCAAGAGTGAGAATATAGTCGTCTATTCGTTCTAATATGGCGGCAGACACAGGGAAAGTAACCCCAACAGGATTGAAGCCGTTTTGCGATAATACATGATGTATTAGATAGCGGTGAATTCGACCATTGCCGTCGAAGAAAGGGTGAATATAAACAAATCCGAATGAAAGCACAGTGGCAGATAGCACGGCATCTAATTGCTTTGAGGCTCCTTGATCAAAGGCTATCAGTCCTTGCATTAAGGAGTTTAAATCTTCATGACGAGCACTGATATGTACAGGTAAGGGGTAACCCGTGTCACGTTCACGCTCGCCAATAAACCCATTATCATCTCGAATGCCCATTTTGATAAATCGTTGGTCTCCAATGACAATCTTTTGTAGTCGTAAAAACTCTTCAATATCGAGAGCTTGCTTACCAGCTTGACCTATAGCTCGACCCCATCTCTGAATTCGGTCTTGTGGAGGAGATTCTCCCTCAATGGCATAGCTAGACTTGGAATCTTTTAAGAGTAAAAATGCCGCTGTTCTGGCCATTACTCCTTTGGGAATTTTAGAAATAACGGTTTTTGCTTTGGCTTCTAAATCTTTCTCAATGAAACGCACAAGTTTTTTAGTTTTGAAAACGAGGGGGCAAAAATCAGGTGTTCCAAGTAAATTGTTTCGAACACGATGTCGGGGAGAATTTACCCCCTTAGTTCCAAATTGTTGTTTCTCATCAAGCACATTTACGTAAGCAATTTTTTTGTTTTCTGCATTTGGTAAATTTAGAGCTTTCCCCATTAGCCATTCATACAAAAACCATATTCGACGAGAATATTGGCTAGAGGGCTTAGCTTTTACAACAGCCTCAATAGCTTTCGCTTCAACCCCCAAAAACAAAGACTTAAGGACTACTAAGTCTATTCCCTCATATTTGAGAGCAAAAGTGAGTTGAGCCTCTAGTGTAGGACTAGATTTATGGCGTGGGGTTTTGATGTTCCATCCATCTTTTGAATAAACCGTGTGACGTGACCCAATAGCACTTAAAGATCGAGGTAAAGGGATTTGCAAATTATATGTTGCTATTAGAGCTGAATACCCCACAAGTATTGCGGCTTCTGGTAATCTTTGTTCTCGGAATACCTCTATAGGTTCTGAATAATGTTGGCTAGTTAATTTGGTCATGAATAACTTCGGCTATCTGTGAATAGTGTTTGCGTGTAAGTATGATACATGAAAAACATGCGCAGTCCATGAAATATGAACGGATTTGCAATTATTTATGAAAAACATGCGCCGATACCAAATTAACCATGTAAATGGTAAATATAATGGTAGATTTGCAAGGTTAACAACTAGAATAATAATCAGATACTCGTTTTGCGGACATTTACGGACAATTTTATGGGTATTTGTGGGTACGGGTAATCACTTACTCACCAACCTACATGGTAAGATTTGGTAAGAAAGCCTGATTTATACGTTCAACATAACAACAACCTCTTCAACAAAGGTGTTCCAGTGCAGGGACAGGTGCGCAACCAACTGTTTTTTGTCCTCGTGAAAGTCACGGTTAAGCCTGTATAGGAGCGTCAATTGAGGTGTTCCAGATTTCAAATCTTGAATAGTTGGCGAACTTGTAAAAATTGTTTCCCATGGTTTTTCGATTTCTGCTTTCGTCTTAGCCTTTTCCACATATTTACGTGGGTGTTCCAGTCGAGTTTTAGCTTTATGAAAAAACTGCTCTATTTGTTCTTCTCTAAGGCTTAGCTTTGCCCTTTGTTTTTTAGCGTCCGTTATAACAGATTCAAGTTCCCCAATCTCACTTTCTAGCTTTTCTTGCACCAAAGCCGAGCCAGATACGGCTATGCGGTCGAGTATATTTTGTTGTTTAACCGCAATGCGTTTGATCAGATCGTGAGTGCCTCAAATTTTGACCTTGGCGCTGCTACAATGAGTGAAACCTTTGCACCAGTGTTAGTCCAAGTAGAAGCCGCTGGGGTATTTAGTGCCGCCGATATAAAGAAATTACGAGGAATTGTTACTTCGAGTGACCTCAAACAAGAGACATTGCGCCAAGTGACTGATCCAGAGACAGGAGAACTAGTGGACTTGCTTCAATAAAGTGGAGAGTGTTTCCTGTAGATTGGGAGATACACATGACAGGATACAGACGAGCTTTACGAAGGAGTTTCGGCGTGAGGCCGTTCGGCTAAGCCGAGACAGCGGTCGGACGATACGGCAGGTGGCCGAAGACTTAGGGGTTGGCATGTCCACCTTGCCCACAATCACCTTGCCCGGAAGTTCTCGCCTGCCACTGCGAATACATCTTGGGCGGTTGATATGAGTTATATCTGGACAAAAGAAGGCTGGGTCTACTTAGCGATTGTTATGGATTTATATTCGCGGCGAATTATTGGATGGTCAGCAGGACCTCGTATGAAGGTATCCCTGCCTTTGGAGGCGTTGAACCGAGCCATTGCGCTTCGCCGCCCGCCGCCAGGTTTAATCCACCATTCCGATAGAGGGTCACAATATTGTGCTTATGAGTACCGCGACAGGCTTGCACAAATTGGCGCTGTGTCGTCAATGTCTAGCAAAGGTAATTGCTATGAGAGCCTGCCCCTTGGGTACAATGCAGTTGTGGAGACTTTCTTCAAAACAATTAAATCAGAGCTAGTATGGAGAATGACATTCCACACGCGGGCTCAGGCTTTGTCAGAAATAGGTCAATACATTGACGGGTTTTACAACCCCGTCAGGCGGCATTCTGCTTGTGCATATACAAGCCCGATAAAATATGAGATGATAGAAAACTAAACCCAAACACTCTCCACTTTATTGAAGCAAGTCCAGTATGACCTCAACAATGCTTTAGTGTCTTTCAAGTAAACATTGAGACAGTCCCACTCCGTATGAACAGTTTCTACAAATAAACGGGCAAAATTTGCTTATTGATCTGTCATTAATGCTGATGAGTTACAGCCCCATTAAATAAGGTATATTTTTGCATGCTCCCATAATTTCAAAATGGTAAGAATCAGTGATAGCAGAAATGATTGTAAACTAGCCCTTGAATGTTGTAAAAATATTCATCTATAATTACGGTATGCAAAATCCGTCACATGAAGACATAAATCGAATTTATCAAGGGTTTAACGAAGCATTTTTAGAAACGCCTGAACAATATAAGTTTCCTATTATTCGAAATTTTTGCGATACGGATGATGGCGTTCATCTGGATTTGGATGAAAATCATGGGATTGGGTATTGGGAGCTTTATCGTCCCGCAGATAATATGCTTATTTGTCTTGTTGATGGTTTGTATCATTCAAACTACTCTCAACCCATTTTATGTAAGCAAGACGATCTGACCATCAGATTCGTTTTATCAGGTAATTTAAGGTTTGATTTTCACAATGTAGGTGAAATCAAAATTCCGCAAGCATGTGCTTCCTTTCTTTTCGCAAAACAAGATGCAGAATTTAATTTAATGATTGGCAGTGATACACATTTATGTTCTGTGACAATCCATATAACCCCGGAACTCCTCATTCAAAACTTCAAAATTGATAGGGGGAAAATTCCGCCATTACTAGATGATGTGGTTTTTGGGCGGAAACTTAACAAGCACCTCTATAATTTCCCTTTGTCCTCAGGCTTAATTAATATTGTCATGGATTTACTTAATATGCCTTATTCAGGGGCAAGACGAAGGTTGTTTACGGAAGCAAAAGTTGCAGAAATGATCTGTCGTTTATTCCAAGAAATTGAGGAAGATTATGAAGCTACACCAATCTTGCCTGCACCAAAAATTACGCTTAAAAATAAAATTTACCGTGCACAAGCCTTGTTAATTGAAAATTATAAATCTCCCCCAACTATCGAGGTCCTTTCGAAGGAAGTTGGTTTAAACCGCAGTACATTATGTAAAGAATTTAGGTGTATTTTTGGAACATCTATTTTTAAATTTTGTCAAGAATACCGTATGAATAAAGCACGAGAATATCTAAAGGATAGGAATTTAAGTATATCACTTGTTTCTGAAAAACTTGGTTATGACTACCCAACAAATTTCACATCAGCCTTTAAACGTCATTTTGGTTATTTGCCAAAAGATCTACGGTAAATGGAAAAATGGTCACAATAAATGAATATCCCATCATTTATTTGCTCAATATCATCATTATAGGAATATTGTTTCTGATAACCTTATAAATACGAATAAAAATTCTCGTATCACATGGGAACTAATTTATGAGGGAACAATAATGAGTAAACGATCAAATGGAAATGCTAATGCTAATACAAAATCCTTATACCACACAACAGCACTAACGACGTTATTCGTCGTATTGACATCAAGTTATTCGACTTATTCTTTTGCCCAGCAAAGTATACAAGATGAAATTGTGGTCACAGGGTCGCGTATACAAAACCCAAACCTTGCGGGAGCAAACCCGATCACATCAATTGATAGTCTCGCAATTTCCCAAACGGGGAAAACAAGTATTCAAGATATTGTCGCAGAAGTCGGTTCTTTAGTGGGGTCTTCTGGAGAAGACGAAGTAAGTGACGGTGAAAACTTTCTAAATTTACGAAATTTGGGGACGAATAGAACATTGACCTTAGTTGATGGCCACCGTTTTGTAAGTGGTTCGGTAGGGTCTTCTGCCGTTGATACAAACTCCATTCCGCTTGCCATGATTGAACGGGTTGACGTTCTTACAGGTGGGGTTTCCGCTATTTATGGTGCTGATGCTGTGACTGGTGTCGTCAATTTTATATTGAAAAAAGATTTTGAGGGCCTTGCACTGAATGCCCAATACGGCGACGCACAACATGGTGATTTTTCTGATCAACAATATTCACTGACAGCAGGGCACAATTTTGCCGATGATCGGGCTAATGTAGCGGCGAGTTATACCTACGGGAAGCGCCCGATTACATTGGCAACTGCGAGGCCACAAGCTGGAGTGGACCTTTTTGAGCGGATCAACAATCAAAATGGCACGGTTCCACAATTTGTTCTCGCACAGGGTACAAATGAAAGTTTTTTTACAAATGGCGGGGCCCTTATAGATCCATTTAACATTTTTAGTAGCGGGTTTAATGGTGATGGCACTGCCTTTAGACATGGAACGAATATCGGTAGCTTTGCTGGAACAGGTGAAATTGGCGGTGACGGCATCCCAAATTTCATTCTGTTTGCCAATGGGATACGTCCAGGCAATGAGCGCCATGTTTTTTCTGCCAGGGCTCATTATGACGTCTCTGAGGGGTTTCAACCATATATTAGCATAAATTACGCCGATGTTGATACGGAAATTGCGGCGCAGCATTCCTTAACAGTAGGGAGCCAAGTAAAACTGGATAACGCCTTTTTACCAACTGCCGTTTTTGACGAAATTAATACCCTTGGGTATGGTGGTCCGATATTTTTTAATCGCTGGGATTTGGATGCAGGGTTTAACAACCGTGATGTTAACAAGAAAACGCATCGCATTTTATTAGGAGCAAAAGGTGATATTTCCAATCATCTTCGCTATGATGTTTCCGCGAATTTTGGCAAATCAAAAAGACATGAAACGATTGCAAATAACAAAATGTTTGACCGCTATATTGCTGCAATAGACGCGGTTGATGACGGCGCAGGTAATATCGTTTGCCGTAGTAATCTTGACCCTGCAAGTTTTAACTCCTTGCCAGGTGATTTTATTACCACATCATTTGATAGTTCCCAGGGTGCTTCAACCTTTACACCAGGCGCAAATAGCGGATGTCTTGCTTATAATCCGTTTACGACCGACAATGCCTCTAATCAGGCGGCCATTGATTGGATTTTTCAGGCAACCTCAAATACAGCAAAAAATACGCAAACTGTCATAAATGGATATTTAGCAGGTGATAGTGGGGCCATTTATGAATTACCAGGCGGCGCCATTGATTTTGTTGTTGGGGGTGAATACCGGAAGGAAAAAGTTGATTCCAAATTTGATGCTCTTTCAAGTACGGCCCAACAAGTTGCATTTAATTCAGGTGCAGACTTAGCTGGGGAGTTTGATGTCAAAGAAGTGTTTGGTGAAGTTTCCATGCCTATTTTTAAAGATGCGGGCACATTTTTGAATGAACTCACCGTCGATGGAGCCTATAGATATTCTGATTATTCTACAATCGGCACAACAAGCACATGGAAAATAGGTGCAATATGGGAGCCTGTAGATAGTCTTTCCATTCGCGGCACAATTTCATCGGCAGTTCGCGCTCCAAATATTGGAGAGCTTTTCACCCCGCAAACAAGTATTTCTTTAAGCCTTGCAGAGGATCCATGTCATATTAACAATATCAATCTTGGTTCATCAACACGTGCGGCCAACTGTGCCACGGAACTTAATGCTTTAGGCGTTGACCCCACAACCTTTCAACCGCTTTTGGGTATATTCTTTCCTGGTCTTTCAGGTGGGAGCCCTGATTTAAAAGAAGAAGTTGCTAAAACAAAAACAGTAGGGTTTATTTGGCAACCAAGTTTTATAAATAGATTTTCTTTATCTGTTGATTATTTTGACATAAAAATTGAAGACGCAGTGATTACGCCAAATATTACAGCTATCTTTAATTCATGTTATGATTCAGCAACGCTTAACAATGTATTTTGCTCTCTCCTCGGTCGTGATTCTACGACGGGCGCGGCAAATTTTGTAGAGCTTCAATCTGTGAATGTGGCTGAAATTCAAACAGCAGGTATAGAATTTAGCGCCAATTACGGACTTGAAATTAATGGCTATGGAGATTTTAAACTTGGATTGAACGGTACATATCTTGATAAATTGTTGGTACAAAAGAGCGAATTACCAATTCTTGTCGATGATAAAGGGCTCTTTAACACGGCAACAGGTGGATCGTCTCCAAATTGGGTGCTAAGTGGTGACCTGAATTGGCGTTTCCAAAACTGGGATGTGAACTATGGTGTTAACTATCACAGCCAAATTTTGCGCTCTCCACTTATTAATGCACAGCGCGAGAACGCCGCAAATATAATTGATGAACCATTTGTGAAAGCTTTTATCAATCATGATGTTCAAGTTGGGTATCAGCTAAGAGAAACTGCTCATGTTTATGCTGGGATTCGCAATCTTACGAATGAGCTTCCAGATAAAGTACGGGCGTCATTAAATAGCTCTTCTGGCCGACAGGGTTATGCAGGGCGTACAATTTATATTGGTGTGAATATGCAGTTTGACAGTATTTGGAAATAGTGTTTACGGGAAAAAATATGTCGTAAGAAGGTAAAAATTACTCTCTTGCGGCATTATATTCATCATCTCGTGAGGTTTGAATGCCGACGATAATCATAAAAAATGTCGATATTTTCGATGGTGTACAACCAGAGTTGTTTGAAAATCATCATATACTTATTGGTGATGGGAAAATTATTGAAATTTCTCATTCGCCAATCAGTTGTAAGGATGCACGCTCAATAGATGCAAAAGGCTTGTTGCTTATGCCAGGTCTCATTGATGCACATTACCACGCTACTTTAGTGCAGGTTGCTGGTTATAAATCTCATGCAATGCCGCCATCGCTTCTTTATCCTGCGGCGACTAAGCTATTAAATAATAGTCTAAATCGCGGTTTCACAACAGTTCGGGATGCTGGGGGGGCGGACTTTGGATTAGCACATGCCGTTGAGTGTGGTCTTATTAAAGGACCGCGTATTTTCTTTTCAGGTCGCCCGATAACACAAACAGGTGGTCATGGGGAAATGCGGGCTTTAAATCATGATAACCCCTGCCTGTGTACGACCCATCAATCGCATTACGTGAAGGTTGTTGATGGATGTGATGAAATGAGAAAAGCTGTGCGCGAAGAATTTCGCAAAGGCGCCCATCAATTAAAACTCATGTTAAACGGGGGCGTTTCTTCCCCTCATGATCCCGTTTGGCTCAATCAATTTACTGATGGTGAAATCCAAATTGCTGTTACAGAGGCACAAAGACGTAAAAGCTATGTTATGGCTCATCTTTATATGGACGAGCAAATTGAAAGAGCGGTCAAACTTGGTATTCGTTCCGTAGAACACGGGAATTTTTTAAGGTGTTCAACTGCAAAAATTATGGCTAAGAATAAAAGTTTTCTCGTTCCAACGCTCGTTACCTATCGGGCATTGAAACAACATGGCCTTGAATATGGATTAGGCCTAAACGGTATGGAGAAGTTGGAAACAGTTGCCAAAGCGGGGCTGAGCGCTTTGGAAAATGCAAACAATCATGAAGTAGATATTGGTTTTGGTACAGATCTCCTTGGTGATATGCATTGCTATCAATGTGATGAATTTCAAATTAGGAAAGAAGTACAAACTCCGTTTGAAATATTGAAATCTGCAACATCAGTAAATGCAAAGCTTTTAAACCGTTCAGGCATATTAGGCATCATAAAAGAAGGTGCAATTGCAGATATCCTTCTCATGTCCAAAAATCCGTTTGATGATTTGAGTGCATTCACCGAAGATGGACGACACATACATACACTGATAAAGTCAGGTAAAATTATACGCTCAAACGTCAACTAATACGAGGAAAACTATGTTAAAATACTTTAAGATAATTACTTATATTTCCACTTTGTTCTTTACATGTATAGTCTTAAGCGGCTGTGCAGCATCTACAACCAAGCCGACCATAAATGTCGTGATGACAACATCTTATGGGGATATTTACCTTGAACTTTATCCAAAGCAAGCTCCAATCACGGTTGCTAATTTTCTAAAATATGTGGACAATGATGCTTATAAGAATGCGAGCTTCTATCGTGTTGTTCGTTTGGATAACCAAGAACAGAACAATGTAAAAATTGAAGTTATTCAAGGTGGGAATGGCATGGAAGAAAAATCGCAATATCCAGCAATTTTTCATGAAACAACACAATACACGGGCATAAAACATAGTGACGGTGTCATTTCAATGGGGCGTCTTGCACCAGGTACCGCGACAAGTGAATTTTTTATTTGTATCAATGACCAACCCGCATTGGATTTCGGGGGGCTGCGCAATCCAGATGGCCAAGGGTTTGCCGCTTTCGGTAAGGTGACGGCTGGCATGGACATTGTTCGAAAAATTCAAAGCATTAAAGTTCCCCCTCCTGCGGCAGGTGCAGAGGCATACACATTTGGGCAAATACTATCAGATGAAGTGAGCTATACAATCAAGCGTGCATCAGTCAGGTAAACTCAAATACGTTGGCGGTATAAATTTAATCAGGAGCTTTAATGTATTGAGGTTTGTCGTTAACGGAATGCAAAAATATCAACTGATCAATAAATTAGGTTGTAGAGATGTAATCGTCAATTGCTGTTTATAAATGCCGAGTTGTATACAACGCATCAAAGCAAACTTCATTGGTATGACCTTACCTGTATTGATGTGCCCCTAGATTTGTAGACACCTTGTTTGTTATAATTGGAAGCAAGGAGAATGACAAATGGATAAGAGAATACGGTATGCGGATGAGTTCAAACGGGACGTTATTGTGTAGGTTAAAGAGCACGGTATTCGGTCAAAGATGTGTCGGAGCGGCTGGGGATTTGCACCAAGTCTCTGTATGATTGGATTGGCAAGTTTCACCAGAATGAACCAGAGCCGAAGAACGAGGAAGCGGGCGAGATCCGCCGCCTAAAGGCAGAGCTTCGCCGCGTGACTGAGGAGCGCGATATCCTAAAAAAGGCCACGGTGTACTTCGCAAAGCAGGCCAAGTGAAGTACGCCTTTATCAAAGCGCACCGCATGGAGTTTTCTATCCGTGCTATGTGCCGTGTTTTGCGTGTGCATCCGAGCGGGTTTTATGCATGGCTTAAATCTGGCCTGAGTAAAATGGCTAAGCGTCAACGGCGCCTCACTGGGCTTATACCCAAGGGGCAGACCCTCAAGCAGTCATGGCTGGAGAGCGGCTGCGTGTATGGCTACCGCAAGGTTCATCACGACCTACTTGATATGGGCGAGACTTGCGCACCTAATACGGTCGCTAAGCTTATGCAAAAGTGCGGCCTGAGGGCGCAAGTTGGCTATAAACGCTGCCCTGGTAAGCATGGCACGAAGCCATCTATTGTGGCGGCTAATCAATTGCAACAGAACTTTGATGTGGCTGCGCCAGATAGTGTTTGGGTGACAGATATTACTTATATCAAAACCCACGAAGGATGGCTGTTTTTGGCCGTTGTTATCGACCTGTATTCACGCCGTGTTGTTGGTTGGTCTATGAACGGGAGAATGCAAACAAGCCTTGCTCTGAACGCATTATTGATGGCCGTGTGGAGACGCAAACCGAAGGCTAAAGTGATAGTCCATTCCGACCAAGGCAGCCAGTTTACAAGTGCGGAGTGGCAATCATTCTTAGCTGCGCATAATCTAGAAGCTAGTATGAGTCGGCGCGGGAATTGTTACGACAACGCGGTCGCTGAAAGCTTCTTCCATCTGCTTAAAACCGAGCGAATCAGGCGCAAGACTTACAAAACACGGCAGCTCGCACGGCAGGACGTGTTCGATTACATCGAAATGTTCTATAACTCGCGGCGAAAACATGGTAAGTGCGGGATGTTGTCACCTGCTCAGTTCGAGATGGCAACAAAATGAAGTAACAAGGTGTCTATAAATCTAGGGGCACATCACAATATGGTTACGGATAAATACGAATTTTCAATTTCCATTCACGATGATGACATTGATGACCTCTCACATGTAAATAACGCTTCCTATATTAAATGGGTTCAACATGCTGTCGTGGCTCATTGGAAAGAATTTGCAAATGGTGACTTGCAATCTCGATACCTTTGGATGGCTCTGCGCCACGAAATTGATTATATTAGAGAAGCTTTTTTGAAAGACAACCTCATTGCTGAGGTAACTATACAAGAAATAAAAAAAGTTCGAGTTACGTACAATACAGTTATAAAGAGGGGCGAAAATATTATTGCCAGTGCTGTATCAACATGGTGCTGTATCAGTAGTGAAACGCATCGCCCCAAACGTATCGGAAATGATATATTGGTTGCATTTGGGGTAAGTGAATAAATTTTATTAGGAGCGCAGTTGTTCAGTCATACCGGCGTCTCGCGGCTAGCCGCGCCGGGCTCGCGTGAATGGATCCTGCGCTACGCAAGAGCTTCGCTTGTCTCCACCTTTCAGGCTTTGATCCCTGACGCCTGCGCGGCTTCGCCTTGCACGAAGCGCCGCTGCGCGTCGGCATTCCATTTTAAGTTTCCCTCCTCGGGCGGCGGGGGTGGGCGGACGGCCAGTCTGGCAGCGGGCGGTGACGCTGCAAGGGCTTTGGCATAAAATCGTTTAAGTCCGCCCGCGCCGTCCTACCAAAACCCTTGCACCATCCCCTGAATGCCCGCCGCCTGATGGCCTCCTTGCCGCCCACCCCCGCCCCCTGCGGGGGGAATTGTTTTGCGTCTGATTGGCAGGTGCATTTTGGGCAGGCATTGGAGACAAACCGATGGCCTTACCAGAACTGGAAACCCGCGAAACTAACCCCATTCGTATTTATGTGGCCTGTCTTGCCGCCTACAATAACGGCTCATTACATGGCCGATGGATAGACGCGACACTTGGCGAGAACCATATCCATAGCGAAGTCAAAACCATGCTCGCAAATTCTTCGGAGCCTGACACGGAAGAATGGGCAATCCATGATTATGAGGGTTTTGAAGATGCGCCTATTTCCGAATGGGATAGCTTTGAGCGCATAGCAAACCTAGCCGAATTTATCACCGAACACGTAGCGCTAGGCGGTAAATTGCTTGAGCATTTTGGCGGCGATTTGGACGATGCAAAGACCGCCTTTGATAATTATTGGGGCGAGTTTGGAAGCCTAGAGGATTACGCACAAAGCCTAGCCGAAGATATGGGCATGGAAATCCCAACCCATCTTGTCAATTATATCGACTACGCCGCAATGGGGCGCGACATGGAAATGTCAGGTGACATATTCACCATCGAAATCGCCCATGATGAAATCCATATTTTCGGAACGGCGTAATCATGGCGCGTTATCAGGTAAAACCCCGTGAGGATGGAAATGGCCCGTATCGGTGGAGCCATGTGGTTAAGCGTAATTCGGCATTGCGCCAAGGCTCGATTTATAGGCATTTAGGCGACGACCTCACAGGTGAGGACACCGCAAAACTAATCACCTTTTGTGACAAAGCGGGTTTTGATATGCGGAGGGTAGCATGAGTTTTACAGAGAAATTTCAAACCTATGTTTGCCTTGGCGATAGCATAAGCGTTGATACTGGAGACTATACCGTCACGGCAAGAATTGCCCATGATGATACTATTGATAAACCTGACGAACGCGACTGCGGATTTTGGCCAAGCCTAGACCCAAATGCCGCAGGATATATCGGCGACGGTAATGGATGGCGCAAACGCTATGACGAGCAACAGGCCAAGGCCGAGTCCGTCATGGCGGCATGGCTTAATGACGACTGGTTTTATTGCGGCATAATCCTATCGGTTACCATTGGTGAAACCGAACTCACCGACCATGCGGCGAGCCTATGGGGAATAGAAGCCAATTATCCAGATAGTGACAACGCCTACTTATCCCAAGTCGCAAATGAATTGCTACCCGATGCACTGGACGCGGCAAAGGCCGAGCGGATGTGATGTTTCTGACCGCCTTTCTAATCGGTATAGATATTACCCTTGCTGGCCTATATGCTTGGAGCGATAATCACTGTTTCCCCGGTCAAAAGACTTTGGCGAGTGACGCGGGAATGGGCGTTCGGAGTGTCGTTCGATATAACAAGGAATTAGAGGGAAAAGGTTTCATTACGACCAAGAGGCGCGGACTTGGAAAAGTGAATGTTTACGAACTCCACATGACCATAAAAAAGAAAAAATAGTGGCGTTCCCAGAGGTGCCAATTTGACACTTCAAGAACGGCATATTTGGCACACAAGAAATGCCAGTTTGGCATTTCCCTCTATATAAAAATACTCACTTTAATAATATATAGATTTCACATAAAAAAGACGAACAAACTGGTTGAGAAAAAATTACTTTTGGTCATATTTATATGCAGCGATATATACCTGCAAAGTAAATACCAAGTCCTCACATTTATAACGCTCTGCTTGTTTCAATATAGATTTGTGTTCACCAATGCTTGGGGTCGGCCCATCTTTAACTTTAGACGATAATGTTTTGCATTTGTTTTTATTAGACAGGGCATTTTGATATTCTTGCACCGCATCTGGCAGCCCATCAATTAGCTTGTGAACTTCGGGATAAGGCGAATGTTTCTTTGCAAGACGTACCACATTTTTAGCTTGTTCTAATGTGAACTTATGCATACGTTTTTCGATTGCGGTTTCAATTCCACCAAGTTGATTTTCGAGTGGGGTTCGTTGAAATACTGCAACAATAACTTCTTCTTCTTGATACAAAGACCAAGCAAAACCATTATAAGCACGTTGACCTTTCTGCTCAACAAGTTTTTCATCAATAGATGCACTCATTTCTTCAGAAATTTTTGCTTTCTTGTCATCCGCCTGTACTTCACCACATGCCGACAGTGCTATCATAAAAGATAGAGCAATTCCTTTGACTATATTATTCATTCTATCCTCCCTCAATGTTTCAAGGTTGATACGCCAACCACACTGACCCGGTACTGAACACTCTATTTATTTCATGTTCATATTTCAAGGGGGCTATATCAGTGGCTAACCGACTACGTTCACGCTTATAAAGGTGAACCTTACCGTCTATTATTGAGTGTTTTTCCATCATATTAGCCTGTATTTGATATAGGCAATAGTGTGTAACGAGTGTGAAAGCAAATGCGGGACTTCTAAGGAAGTCTCGATTTCGCCTAAGTCATTGATTTTGTTGAAGAAATGGTGCCCCCACGCGGACTCGAACCACGGACCCCCTGATTACAAATCAGGTGCTCTACCAGCTGAGCTATAGGGGCAGACATGTTTATGTCTAGCGCACGGGTGTTACTGTGCTCTTAAGAAAATTGCAAGAGCGGAAATGTAATTTATGTGAAAAAATAAGGCGGCATATTTGCCGCCTTAAACTTAGAAATGACGTTTACATATGTCGACGATTAATCACCAATGGCGTCTTTACCCCGAAAGAAGCTGAGGACTGCACAGGCGATGATATAGCCAATAAGAATGTGGCCAAGATCAATCCAAAGTGCGTTTACGGAACGGCCTTCATACAGCACAGAATACGCCATGAGCGGCAGAGCGATCAGCACGGCTATAATGGCGCCGATTTTTGCACATGTTACCAACAAAGACGCGCTGGCATGATTGAGAATATAGGCTAATCCTAAAACCTGGGCTAATGTGACGACAAGACCCCAGACATACATCATTGGCCCCATTTGCTCTGCGTGGGCTTTGGCGGCTGCTTCGGCGATGCCGTTGGCGACCATCCATTGATCGTTAAAAACAATCCCGTACCATAGAAACCCTACCATATAAAAAGCGATGGTTGCGGCGAGTATTCCCACCAGTGATGTTCCGAAAATTTTTGGCATATGTGCCTCCCCTTTGTGTTGTGGCCTTATGGCTCTGACGACTGCATAGCATAAAGAGACAAATGTGGCAAATATGCGCGGGACGTGACAAGGTGCTTGCAAGTTTCCACCAAAGTATTAGGAAACAGGGAAGGTATATTTAGGTTCATTATGGCACGTATTCTCATCACATCTGCGCTTCCTTATATTAACGGGGTCAAGCATCTTGGCAATTTGGCTGGCTCTATGTTGCCCGCTGATGTGTATGCACGGGCAATGCGTTTGTTGGGCCATGAAGTGCTTTATATCTGTGCAACTGATGAACACGGCACGCCTGCTGAATTGGCGGCACAGGCTGCTGGAATTTCCGTAGCAAAATATTGTGACCAAATGCACGAAGCGCAAAAGCGAGCGGGCGCGAATTTTAATCTGTCCTATGATTATTTTGGTCGCTCCAGCAGTGAAGCCAATTATAAACTCACCCAATATTTTGCCCATCAATTAGAGCGGCAAGGTTTGATGGAAGAGCGCGTCTCGCAACAGGTTTACAGTGTCGATGATGAGCGTTTCCTGCCTGACCGTTATGTGGAGGGCACATGCCCGTCTTGTAAATACGAAAAAGCGAGGGGGGATCAATGTGATAATTGCGGGCGTCTGCTTGACCCTGTTGATCTGGTTGATCCGTATTCGGCCTTGTCGGGTTCTAAAAATGTTGAAATTCGTGATACCAATCATCTCTATCTCAAGCAATCTGAGATGGCTAACCGCTTGCGGGCTTGGATTGATAAGTCAAATGGTTGGCCTGCACTGGCAACATCCATCGCCTATAAATGGCTCGATGAAGGCTTGCGTGACCGTTCGATTACTCGTGATTTGAGTTGGGGTATACCCGTGGCCCACGCAGGCAAGGTACGAGACGGGTTTGCGGATAAAGTTTTCTATGTCTGGTTTGACGCCCCGATTGCTTATATTTCGGCCACCCAAGATTGGGCCAAACAAAGCGGTAATGACTGGGCCCGTTGGTGGCGCACCGACAAGGGTGCAGATGATGTGTCTTACGTGCAATTTATGGGTAAGGATAATGTGGCCTTTCATACGCTTTCTTTTCCGACCACGATCATTGGGTCGGGCGAGCCTTGGAAATTGGTTGATAAATTAAAAGCCTTTAACTGGGTGACATGGTATGGGGGCAAGTTTTCAACCAGCCAGAAGCGCGGTGTGTTCATGGACGCCGCCATAGAGATCGCCCCTTCTGATTATTGGCGTTGGCATCTCATCGCCAATGCACCCGAAGGATCAGACGCAGGCTTTACATTTGAAGATTTTCAAGCACGAATTAATTCTGATCTGGCCAATGTGTTGGGTAATTTCGTCAACCGTATTACCAAATACGCAGTTGGGAAGTTTGACGGGAAAGTTCCAAGTGGCGGCGAGTGGGGCGAAGCTGAAGATTGGCTAGTGGACGAACTTAGTGCGCGTATTCCCAAATTGATTGCCTGTTACGAAGCCATGGAGTTTCGCAAAGCAGCCTCCGAGACCCGCGCTATTTGGGCGGCAGGTAATGAATACTTAACTCAAGCCGCTCCGTGGACACATTATAAAACCAATATAGACCAAGCGGCTATGGGCACGCGCATCGGGCTAAATCTTGTGGCTCTGTTTGGTGTTTTGGCGCAGGCGATTATTCCAGACGCGGCTGACAAAATTCTGGACGCCATAAATATTCCAAAAGTAAACCGAACATGGACATTTGGTGATACAGACTGGAACACCCAAATCAAAGCAGCCCTAAACGCCCTCCCGCACGGCCTAAAAATCTCCGCCCCTGATGTACTTTTTGCAAAGATAGAAGACGAGCAAGTAGAAGAATGGTCTGCTCGGTTTGGCGGCGCCGATAATACCTAGTCCATAATTTCCCTTGTTTTACCCGCAAACACGGCTAATATGTTAATATCATAATTAAATGAGGGAGAAATTTATGGGCAATTTACTATTTTCACCAAGTGGGCGGATTAATCCGGCGGACTTTATGCGCGGGGTTATTATTTTAATCATTATCAGTGCCGTGTTGACACTGCTACCACTGATTAGTTCTGCACTTGGGATGCTAGGGATACTTGGTATCGTCATGATCTGGTGCTGGATTGTGCTTCTCGTCAAACGCTTTCATGACGCAGGCAAATCAGGTTGGATGACAGTTGCTGTTGTTGTGGTCATGGTTGTATTATCAATGATTATGAGCAGTGTTATTACTTCAATGTTTGCAGGGGATATGCAGGCGGAAATACAAAAAGCGGCTATGGAAGCGGCTGAATCTGGTGATATTGGCTCAATATTTAAGGGCAGTATGGAAGCGGGTCAGGCTATGGCTAAGAAAATAGCTATTCCGTCAGCCATTGGCAGTGCTATCTTAAGCTACGCCATTGCATGGGGTGTGAATAAGTTTTTCCCACACGATCCAGAGGAAAATCAATACGGCCCTGCATAGGGTATACGTATTTGGGGCATATGAAGTTTAAACAAGGCCGTTCCAATTGGGGCGGCCTTTTTGTTTTTTTAGGAGAGAATTATGGATTTTGTAGAAGCGATTAAGTCGTTTTATGGGCGGTATTTTGATTTTGCAACACGGTCAAGTCGTTCAGAATACTGGTGGGTGCAGCTTTTTAATTTTATTTTGGTAATCGTATTGATCGTGCCAATGTTTATGATGTTTGGAGTGTCTGGCGGGGATCCCAGTGGAAGTGCAATGTTTATGGCATTTGCACCTGTGGGCCTATTTTTATTGATAAATATTATTCCAGGCATTGCGGTTACTGTACGTCGCTTTCACGATCAGGATAAATCAGGATGGTTTTACCTGCTAAGCTTTATACCATATGTTGGTGGTATTGTCGTGATCGTATTTATGTGTTTACGCGGAACATCTGGCCCAAACCGTTTTGGCGAAGACCCATTACAGCCCATTGGCGATATATTTAACTAGAGTTTTATTGTGTCCTTACCGCCTCATACAGCGCAATAGCGGCGGCAGTAGAGACATTGAGGCTCTCGGCCCCGCCGGGCATGGGAATTTTGGCCAGTTGGTCGCAGCAATCACGTACACGTTTGCGAAGGCCTGGGCCTTCTGCGCCCAGTACCAAGACTTCGGCGTCTGCGTTTTGAAAGGCTTGCTCCAAGGTGATATTGGCTTCACCCGCAAGACCCGTCACGCGCCAATTCATTTTTTGTAGCTCTAGCAGGGTGTTGGCGATATTGGTCACGTGAATATGGGGCACTGTTTCGATTGTGCCAACGGCAACTTTAGCAGTTGCACCTGTAAGCGGTGGGGCGTTGCGTGATTGCATGATGACGGCCTTTGCACCGAAAGCTTTGGCCAGTCTGAAAATTGCCCCAACATTATGCGGGTCGGTGATTTGGTCGAGGATAATCAGCAAGCCTTTAGCATCATCGGCAATGTCGTAGAGCGATTGTGCGGGCAAAGGCGCGCAAGCCAGCGCAATGCCTTGATGAGCGGCCCCTTCAGGTAGCAGAGCGTCGAGTTCAGCAGGCGGCGTAATCTCAATAGGTGTGCCGCGTACGGGGCGCGACGGATCAATGTTTAAGCGTTCAGCACATCTGGGGCTCATAAGGATTTTATGGAGGGTGCGTTTTGGGTTGTTCAGAGCGGCTTCTCCCGCATGCACACCCCATATCCAGGTGTTTGAACCTTTGGATTCGGTATTATTGCGAGGATTTTGCCGTGGTTGGCGGATATCGCCGTGTGTTTTCATGCCCTTTGAGCGTTCTGGACGCATATTTTTGGATTTACGGGCCTTAAAACCCTTGTTTTTAGGGTTTGTGTCAGCCGTGTCTGAATTACTCGAGTTATTAGTGTTTTTTCTCGGTTTTTGCCGATAATTGCTATTGCGTGTTGTGTTCGACATCTCTATATTCCGCCTCCAGATTTAGGAACATTACCTCTGTGTGGTCAAGCTATAGCATAGCCTAGCCATTTTCAGAGTGTTTTTTGTTTGAAGAAAGGATTTTTTTTAAAACGGCTTATTTGTACGCTATATGTACGATTATAGGCGTTTTGTTAGCGAGTTGTAATAGGTGTTTTGTTAGCGAGTTGTAAAAAGGAGGGGTGGCCGAGTGGTTAAAGGCGTCAGACTGTAAATCTGATCACTTATGTGTACATTGGTTCGAATCCAATCCCCTCCACCACTACTTAGGCGGCGGGTATAGTATAATGGTAATACAGCAGCCTTCCAAGCTGACTATGCGGGTTCGATTCCCGCTACCCGCTCCAAGCTTGATTTTTCAAGTTTGGTGACCATATAGAATTTAAATTTTGCCTCAATGGAACGAGGCTTAACCGGCCCACTAAAAATTAAGGGCATAACTAAAGAGTGAAAAAATGGCTAAAGAGAAATTTGAACGTACGAAGCCGCATGCTAATATTGGTACGATTGGTCATGTTGATCATGGTAAGACCACATTGACGGCTGCGATTACCAAGTATTTTGGTGATTTTAAAGCTTATGACGAAATCGATGGTGCGCCGGAAGAAAAAGCGCGCGGCATTACCATTTCGACCGCTCACGTTGAATACGAAACCGAAGCCCGTCACTACGCTCATGTGGATTGTCCGGGACATGCGGATTATGTGAAAAACATGATTACGGGCGCGGCCCAAATGGACGGCGCTATTTTGGTGGTTAACGCTGCTGACGGCCCGATGCCGCAAACCCGCGAACATATCTTGCTGGCGCGCCAAGTTGGTGTTCCTGCCCTTGTTGTTTACATGAATAAGGTTGACCAAGTTGATGACGAAGAATTGCTTGAACTTGTTGAAATGGAAATTCGTGAGCTGCTTAACTCTTATGATTATCCGGGTGATGATCTGCCAATTATTGCAGGTTCTGCACTGGCTGCCATGGAAGGCAAAACGCCTGAGATTGGCGAAGAGAGTATTAAAAAGCTAATGGCGGCTGTTGACGAATATATCCCGCAGCCTGAACGCGCTATTGATCAGCCGTTCTTGCTTCCTATTGAGGACGTGTTCTCAATTTCTGGTCGCGGTACAGTTGTTACGGGCCGGGTCGAGCGCGGCGTTATCAATGTTGGTGATAGTATTGAAATCGTTGGTATCAAAGACACGCAAACCACCACATGTACAGGTGTTGAAATGTTCCGCAAACTGCTTGATCGCGGAGAAGCGGGCGATAATATCGGCGCATTGATCCGTGGTATTGAGCGCGAAAAAGTTGAACGTGGACAGGTTCTTTGTAAGCCAGGTTCAGTGAACCCGCACAAGAAATTCGTTGGCGAAGCATATATCTTGACCAAAGAAGAAGGCGGACGCCATACACCGTTTTTCACCAATTATCGTCCACAATTTTACTTCCGTACTACGGATGTGACTGGCGTTGTGACGCTTAAAAGCGGCGTTGAAATGGTGATGCCTGGTGATAATGTTGAAGTCAATGTAGAGCTGATCGTGCCCATCGCAATGGAAGAGAAGCTCCGCTTCGCTATCCGCGAAGGTGGCCGCACAGTCGGCGCCGGTGTTGTCTCTAAAATTGTAGAGTAAAGGAATTAAGGCGGCCCTGATAATGGGGTCGTTTGTGAATATAGAGGTGTAGCTCAGTTGGTAGAGCATCGGTCTCCAAAACCGAGGGTCGTGAGTTCGAGTCTCTCCACCTCTGCCACTAAAGGTAAATGCCACTAAAGGTAAAGAAGTAAACGGATAATATGGCTGATAAAAAAGCAAAAGTTGGATTGGTTAAGTATTTCGGGCAAGTGCGTCAGGAAGGCCGTAAGGTTGTCTGGCCGACGCCTCGCGAAACTATGATTACAACCATACTTGTTTTGATTTTGATGGTGCTATTTGGCATTTTCTTCTTTTTTGTAGATTGGTTTGCTGCCAATGGTACGCAGTTTTTGCTCAATATCGGGACGGCTAAAAACCCCGGTGCTGGCGGCGGAGGATAGATCATGGCGGCTAAATGGTATATCGTGCAAGCGCACTCAAATTTTGAGAAGCGGGTAAAGGAAAGCTTAGAGAACGAAAGCGAGCGTAAAGGCTTGGCGCATTTGTTTGAAGAAATCCTCGTGCCAACAGAGCAAATTGTGGAAATTCGCCGTGGCCGTAAGGTTGAGAGCGAGCGTAAATATTTTCCGGGTTATGTCTTGGTGAAAATGGACTTGACGGATGAGGTTTATCATCTGGTAAAGAACACACCAAAGGTAAGTGGATTTTTGGGATCTGCTAGCAAGCCAATGCCAGTATCTGAAAAAGAAGTGCAGCGCATTGTTGGGCAAATCGCCGAAGCAGAAGACGCGCCGCGTTCAACCATTATCTTTGAAATTGGTGAAGTGGTTAAAGTTGTTGATGGGCATTTCCAATCCTTTGAAGGTACAGTGGAAGACATTGACGAAGAACATGAACGCCTGAAGGTGTTGATAAATATTTTTGGACGGGGAACCCCCGTCGAATTGGAATATACGCAGGTCGAAAAACAGACCTAGTATGTAAGCGTTTGTGGGAGGTGGTGCTAAGTCCAGTACTTAACCCGACCACGGACACACTTAAGGTTTAGGCATTGGGCCTAGGCCAGAATTGGAGTGAAACATGGCAAAGAAGATTGAAGGATACATCAAATTGATGGTCCCGGCGGGCACAGCCAACCCGTCTCCACCACTTGGGCCAGCCCTTGGTCAACGTGGTGTAAATATTATGGAATTTACCAAGGCATTTAATGCAAAAACAGCGGATATGGAAAAATCTATTCCTATTCCAACGATCATTACTGTTTATGCGGATAAATCCTTTACGTTCGAGATTAAAACCCCACCTGCGTCTTATTATTTGAAAAAGGCAGCTGGCTTGAAATCTGGTTCAACCGAACCTGGCCGTATTATTGCAGCCACGGTTACAATGAAACAGTGCCGCGAAATCGCTGAGCTGAAATTCGTTGATTTAAGTGCCAATGATCTGGATCAGGCGCAAAAAATTATTGCTGGGTCTGCCCGTTCAATGGGCTTTGAGGTTACGGAGTAGGTCATGGCAAAACATGGTAAAAGAACGGTTGCGGCCCGTGCAAAAATTAACCGCGAAACGAATTATAATGTGAACGACGCAGTTGGTTTGGTCAAAGGTAATGCCACGGCAAAATTTGACGAAACCATAGAAATTGCGATTAATTTGGGTGTTGACCCTCGCCACGCTGACCAAATGGTGCGCGGTGTATGTCTGCTACCAAGTGGTACAGGACGTTCTGTGCGTGTTGCTGTATTTGCAAAAGATGCGAAGGCTGAAGAAGCTTTGGCCGCTGGCGCAGATATTGTTGGCGCTGAAGATTTGGTAGCAAAAATTCAAGCGGGCGAAATGGATTTTGATCGTGTGATTGCCAGTCCAGATATGATGCCACTGGTTGGTCGTCTTGGACAAATTCTTGGCCCCAAAGGTATGATGCCAAACCCGAAAGTGGGTACGGTGACGCCAGATGTTGCTAAGGCTGTTAAAGACGCCAAAGGCGGCGCGGTAGAATTTCGCGTTGAAAAATCTGGTATTATTCATGCAGGTATTGGCAAAGCTAGCTTTAGCGAAACCGCACTGGCTGACAATGTAAAAGCCTTTTTGGGCGCGATCATGAAAGCCAAGCCAACAGGTGCTAAAGGCACATTTATGAAACGTGTTTCGCTGAGCTCTACAATGGGCCCTGGCGTTAAAATTGACCCATCGGAAGCGGTGGCGTATTAAAGAATTTGGCGGGTTGTTGGCAACAATAGCCCGTTAATGCTCAAAATGTTTCACGTGAAACATTTTGAAGTGTCCGAGATCACAGGTGCTGGCCAAACTATAATGGACCAGCTTAATTGACGCCCGTGTGAGACAGAGCATAAAACCAAATTTGGCGCATTGCGCTCTAGATTTGGTTCGAAGCCCTGGGACAGACAACCGCACTGGTATTTGCCCTTTTGGGGGAATGTCGGTGCACTGAAGGTAGCCCATGGGGGGTTACCATAACAGGGAGACCGCAATGGATCGAATACAAAAACAGGAAATGATTAAGGTGCTGGAAGGCATTTTTGATAATTCCGGGTCCGTTGTCATGGCTGAATACTCAGGCATGACAGTTGCGGAACTGACAGATCTGCGCGCGCAATTACGTGAAAACGGCGCAACGATCAAAATTGTTAAAAACCGTCTCGCTAAAATCGCACTCAAAGGTAAACCCGGCGAAGGTGTTGCTGAGCTCTTTAAAGGGCCCGTGGCAATTGCTTACGCTGAGGAAGTCATTAGTGCGCCGAAAGTGACCGTAAAATTTGCAAAAGGTAGTGATTTATTCAACATCTTGGGCGGCTTTATGGGTGAAGAGATCTTTGACGTATCTGGTATTGAGGCATTGTCCAAACTACCATCGCGCGAAGAACTTATTGGCATGGTGGCCTCAAGGCTACTTGGTCAAGCTTCAGAGATTGGTTCGCGCCTTAATGCACCAGGGAGCGCCCTTGCGGGAGCTATTGGTGTCATTGGGGAGCAAGCAGCGGCTTAATGTCAGGCCCGCATCTTCGAACTGAAACTAACTAAGTAAACTAACTAACCAAAGGAAACTAAAATGGCTGATGTAGCTAAACTTGCAAAAGAATTGATGGGTCTTACCATCATGGAAGCAAAAGAACTCAATGATATTCTTGAAGAAAACGGCATCAAAGCCGCGGCTGCAGTTGCAGTTGCCGGCCCTGCTGCTGGCGGCGGCGAAGCTGCTGCTGAGAAAACCGAATTTGACGTAATTCTTGCGTCATTTGGTGAAAAGAAAATCAATGTGATTAAAGAAGTCCGTTCTATTACGGGTCTTGGCCTCAAAGAAGCCAAAGACTTGGTTGAAGCGGCGCCTAAGGCTGTCAAAGAAGGCGTGCCTAAGGAAGAAGCTGAAGAGATCAAAGCCAAGCTGGAAGCAGCTGGCGCGACCGCTGAAGTTAAATAGCCTATCTCTCGGTGCGCAAGAAATTGCGCACCGAGAACCAGCTTGCGCTAGCTAAAAAGTGTGCTGACAGGAACAGGGTAAATCCTACAGATTTTTTTTGAAAGCGGGGGCTTTAGGTTTCCTTCTTTCGTAATGTAAAGGTGTATTTGATGTCGCTCACATTTACTGGCAAGAAACGTATTCGCAAAAGCTTTGGCCGTATTCCGGATGTAATCCGTATGCCAAACCTGATTGAAGTCCAGAAATCTTCTTATAAGCAATTTTTGCAAATGGAAGTGCCCCACGAAGACCGTGGTGATAACGGAATGAACGGTGTGTTTACATCGGTTTTCCCTGTACGGGATTTTTCAGATCGGGCTGTACTCGAATATGTGTCATTTGCCTTTGATAAACCAAAATTTGACGAAGAAGAATGTCAACAGCGCGACATCACATATGCTGCGCCTCTCAAAGTTAAAATCCGACTTGTTGTGTTTGATTTTGATGACGATACCGGCGCGCGTTCTGTCAAAGATATCAAAGAGCAAGAAGTATATATGGGCGACATGCCGTTGATGACGCAAAAGGGTACATTTATCATTAACGGTACTGAGCGGGTTATCGTGTCTCAAATGCACAGATCACCTGGCGTATTTTTTGACCATGATAAGGGCAAAAGCCATTCTTCTGGTAAAATTTTGCATTCTGCCCGTATTATTCCTTACCGTGGCTCATGGCTCGATTTTGAATTTGATGCCAAAGACATTTTATATGTGCGGATTGACCGCAAGCGTAAACTCCCTGCCACCACAGTGTTTTACGCACTTGGCATGAGCAAAGAAGATATTTTGGAAGAGTTTTACTCCAAAATTACGTATAAGCGTAATAAATCCAAAAATGGCTGGATGCTACCATTTGCGGCAGACACCTATAAAGGTTCGAAATTACTGCGCGATTTGGTTGATGCCAAAACGGGCGAAACACTTGCACCTGCGGGACGTAAATTGACCAAACGTGGTGCTAAGAAATTAGCTGAAAATGGACTTAAAACCGTTCTTATTTCTGATGAAGAATTGGCCGAGCGTTTTGCCGCTGAAGATATTGTCAATGTCAAGACAGGCGAGATTTACGCCGAGGCCGCTGATGAATTAAGCGTGGAGGCTATTGAGCAAATTAATGAAGCTGGCATTACAGAATTGTCTGTTTTGAACATTGACCATATCAATGTCGGGCCATTTATTCGCAATACCTTGGCTGCTGATAAAAATGACAGCCGCGACGGTGCATTGGTTGATATTTATCGGGTTATGCGCCCAGGTGAACCGCCGACACCAGAAACAGCAGATGCATTGTTCCAAAGCATGTTCTTTGAACCTGAGCGTTACGACTTATCAGCCGTGGGGCGTGTGAAAATGAATATGCGCTTGAATATTGAATGTGATGACGATATCCGCGTACTGCGCAGAGAAGATTTGCTGGGTGTAGTGGATACGTTGGTGAAGTTAAAAGACGGTATTGGCCAAGTTGACGATATTGATAACCTTGGTAATCGCCGTGTACGTTCAGTTGGCGAGTTGATGCAAAACCAATACCGTATTGGTCTGTTGCGTATGGAACGCGCCATTAAAGAACGCATGACGTCCGTCGATATTGAGACAGTTATGCCCCACGACCTTATTAACGCAAAACCTGCTGCCGCCGTAGTACGTGAGTTTTTTGGTAGCTCCCAGCTTTCTCAATTTATGGACCAAACAAATCCATTATCAGAGATTACCCATAAACGCCGCCTGTCTGCGCTTGGGCCTGGTGGTCTAACACGCGAACGTGCTGGTTTTGAAGTACGCGATGTGCATCCAACGCATTATGGTCGTATCTGTCCGATTGAAACACCTGAGGGGCCAAATATTGGCCTGATTAACTCGCTCGCAACGCATGCGCGGATTAACAAATACGGCTTTATTGAAAGCCCGTACCGCAAAGTTGTTAAAGGCAAAGTGACCAATGATGTGCAGTATATTTCTGCTATGGAAGAGGCACGTTTTACCATTGCCCAAGCCAATGCCGAAGTTGACGCAAATAGCATATTGGTTGGTGATTTTATCACTTGTCGTGTGCGCGGTGATGTGACACTGGTGGAGCGTGACGGCATTGATTTTATTGATGTATCGCCAAAGCAACTTGTGTCTGTAGCGACGTCTTTGATTCCGTTTTTGGAACATGATGATGCCAACCGCGCCTTGATGGGATCCAATATGATGCGCCAAGCTGTGCCGCTTCTCATAGCAGAAGCTCCGCTTGTGGGTACGGGTATGGAATCAATTGTTGCTCTGGATTCAGGTGCAACTATTGCGGCTAAGCGCGAAGGTATTGTTGAGCAAGTTGACGCGAGACGGATTGTTGTCCGTGCCAATAAAGAAACAGACCTGACGAAATCTGGTGTGGATATTTATAATCTATTGAAATTCCAACGCTCGAACCAAAGCACATGTATCAATCAAAAGCCGCTTGTGAAAGTTGGTGATGTGATTAAATCTGGCGATATTATTGCCGACGGCCCGTCCACACAACTTGGTGAACTTGCGCTTGGTAAAAACGTGCTTGTGGCGTTTATGCCGTGGAGTGGATTTAACTATGAGGATAGTATTCTTATTTCTGAACGTATTGTGCGCGATGATGTTTACACCTCTCTTCACCTTGAAGAGTTTTCCGTTATGGCCCGCGATACCAAGCTTGGGCCTGAGGAAATTACCCGCGATATTCCAAATGTCGGCGAGGAAGCTCTGCGTAATTTGGATGAAGCTGGGATTGTGGCTGTGGGCGCGGAAGTGCATGCAGGTGATATTCTAGTTGGTAAAGTGACGCCAAAAGGCGAGTCGCCAATGACACCAGAGGAAAAACTTCTCCGGGCTATCTTTGGTGAAAAAGCATCTGACGTTCGCGATACATCTCTTAAGATGTCACCGGGATCATCTGGTACAGTTGTCGAAGTACGGGTGTTTAACCGCCACGGCGTAGAAAAAGACGAACGCGCCTTGCAAATTGAACGCGAAGAAATCGAAAGTCTCGGCAAAGATAGAGATGATGAGCTTTCCATTTTGGAACGTAATATTTTCAACCATGTGCAAAGTACATTGCTCGGCGGTAAAGCCGTTTCTGGCCCGCGTGGGTTTAAGAAAGGGCCTATCACCGAAGAAACATTGTCTGAAATTCCGCGCAGTGATTGGTGGCGGATTGGCGTTGATGACGAGAAAACTATTGGCGAACTTGAAGCCTTGAAAATTCAATATGATACGTCCAAAGCCACACTTGATGCGCGCTTTGAAGACAAGGTTGATAAACTACAACGTGGTGATGATCTCGCGCCAGGTGTCATGAAAATGGTCAAAGTATTTGTGGCAGTGAAACGTAAATTGCAGCCAGGCGATAAAATGGCGGGGCGTCACGGCAATAAAGGTGTGATTTCTAAAATCAATCCTGTTGAAGATATGCCGTATTTATCGAACGGTCAGGCCGTTGATATTGTGCTGAATCCGCTGGGCGTTCCGTCGCGGATGAATATCGGACAAATTTTGGAAACCCATTTGGGTTGGGCTTGTTCGGGTATGGGGAAACTCATCGATGACGCCTTGCAAACTTACCGTCTAAACGGTGATATGACACCGCTTAAACTTTCTTTGGAAAATGCATATGGGGATATAACCCTGCCGCGTAAAAACGATGAATTGGTCGAACTTGCTGGTAATTTGACAAGCGGTGTACCGATTGCAACGCCAGTATTTGACGGCGCACATGAAGACGATATTGTTGAGATGCTTGAAGGCGCAGGGCTTACCCATTCAGGTCAGGAAATCTTGACCGATGGGCGCACGGGCGAAACCTTTACTCGCCCTGTGACGGTTGGTTATAAATATTTGCTGAAACTGCACCATTTGGTCGATGATAAAATCCATGCCCGTTCTATTGGGCCATACTCCCTCGTCACCCAACAACCTCTTGGCGGTAAAGCGCAATTTGGTGGTCAGAGATTTGGTGAGATGGAAGTCTGGGCACTTGAAGCTTACGGGGCTGCGTACACATTGCAAGAAATGCTGACGGTTAAATCCGATGATGTTGCGGGCCGTACGAAAGTCTACGAGTCTATTGTACGGGGCGACGACGCATTTGAAGCTGGCATACCAGAAAGTTTTAACGTGCTGATTAAAGAGATTCGTTCTCTGGGCCTAAATATTGAACTCACGAACGGTTAAGGCTAGTCGTTCACTTTGTTTTTTTGAGCCCGTAAAACGGCTCACATAGTTTAAGGAGAATACCATGAACCAAGAGGTCATGAACATTTTCAATCCGGCCCAAGAAGGCCCGAGTTTTGATCGCATTCGCATTTCTTTGGCCAGTCCAGAGAAGATTTTAAGCTGGTCATTTGGCGAAATTCGCAAGCCTGAAACCATTAACTACCGGACATTTAAACCTGAAAAAGACGGCCTGTTCTGTTCGCGTATTTTTGGCCCGATGAAAGATTACGAATGCTTGTGCGGTAAATATAAGCGCATGAAATATAAAGGCGTTGTTTGCGAGAAATGTGGTGTTGAAGTCACTGTGTCTCGGGTTCGCCGTGAACGCATGGGCCATATTGAACTTGCTGCACCTGTTGCCCATATCTGGTTTTTGAAATCCCTACCGTCGCGCATTGCGACCATGCTCGATATTACCTTAAAACAAGTTGAGCGAATTTTATATTTTGAAAGCTTTGTAATTACAGAGCCTGGACTAACCTCCTTGACCGAGCGTCAACTTTTGTCAGAGGAAGAACATTTGGACGCGCAAACTGAATTTGGCGAAGACAGCTTTACGGCTGGTATTGGCGCGGAAGCTGTGCGCGAAATGTTGATGGGACTTGACCTTGAAGCCGAAGTCGAACGCGTGCGTTTTGACATGGGCGAAACGGGTTCAGAACTAAAGCTTAAAAAATACCAAAAACGTCTTAAACTTTTAGAAGCGTTTATTCATTCTGGTAACCGTCCAGAATGGATGATTATGACGGTGGTTCCTGTGATACCGCCAGAGCTACGCCCATTAGTCCCCCTCGATGGTGGACGGTTTGCCACGTCTGATTTGAACGATCTTTATCGCCGTGTCATTAACCGTAACAACCGCTTAAAACGTCTTATCGAGCTACGTGCACCTGATATTATTGTGCGCAATGAAAAGCGTATGCTACAAGAGTCTGTTGATGCACTCTTTGACAATGGTCGCCGTGGCCGTGTGATTACAGGGGCCAATAAACGCCCCCTTAAATCCATGTCTGATATGCTTAAAGGTAAGCAAGGGCGTTTTCGTCAAAATTTGCTGGGTAAGCGGGTGGATTATTCTGGCCGTTCCGTAATTGTGGTTGGCCCTGAATTGAGGCTGCATCAATGTGGTATGCCAAAGAAAATGGCACTTGAGCTGTTCAAACCATTTATTTATGCACGCCTTGATGCCAAAGGTCTTTCGGGAACTGTGAAACAGTCTAAAAAAATAGTTGAAAAACAACGCCCTGAAGTTTGGGATATTTTGGACGAAGTGATCCGCGAACACCCGATTTTGCTTAACCGTGCGCCAACACTGCATAGGCTCGGCATTCAAGCCTTTGAACCTGTACTGACAGAAGGTAAAGCCATTCGCTTACATCCTCTTGTATGTACAGCTTTTAACGCCGACTTTGATGGTGACCAAATGGCGGTTCATGTACCGTTATCTATTGAAGCACAGCTTGAAGCGCGTGTGTTAATGATGTCGACAAATAATATTTTGTCCCCGTCCAATGGCAAACCTGTTATTGTACCGTCTCAAGATATTGTTTTGGGTCTTTACTATATGTCTTTGGCCGTTGACGGCGAAAAAGGCGAGGGGCGTACCATAGCAAATATGGGTGAGCTTGAAGCGGCTCTTGACGGTAAGCACATTACGATGCACACGAAGATTAAAGGCCGTTTTGATGTCTTGCAAGAGGACGGCACGATTATCCAAGAACTTGCAGAGACGACGGCTGGCCGTATGATGGTGGCCGAATATTTACCGCGACATACGCAACTGCATTACTCCATGATTAATCAAGCCTTGTCCAAAAAGGCCATTGGTAAGGTGATCGAAGATGTTCACCGCCATGCGGGTCAAAAGGCGACTGTGATTTTCTGTGATAAAATTATGGGGCTCGGCTTTAACGAAGCTGCTGCTGCGGGTATTTCCTTTGGTAAGGATGATATGATTATTCCTGCGGCCAAGAAGATTTTGGTTGATAAAACACAGACTGACGTTGATGCATTCGAGCAGCAATACGCCGAAGGTCTGATTACCAAAGGTGAGAAATACAACAAAGTTGTTGATGCGTGGTCAAAATGTACGGACAAAGTGGCGGATGCCATGATGGACGAGGCCGCCAAACCACGCAAAATGATTAATTCGGTCTTTATGATGGCCGATAGTGGAGCACGTGGTTCTAAAAACCAAATGAAACAACTTGCCGGTATGCGCGGTCTTATGGCTAAGCCTTCTGGTGAAATTATCGAAACACCGATCATTTCAAACTTTAAAGAAGGCCTGTCGGTTCTTGAATACTTTAACTCCACCCATGGTGCGCGTAAAGGTCTTGCTGATACGGCCCTTAAAACGGCCAACTCTGGGTATTTGACCCGCCGCCTTGTTGACGTGGCCCAAGACTGTGTCGTCAATGAACAAGATTGTGGAACGTCTGACGGTATTCGCCTCACCCCTGTTGTTGACGGTGGTGACGTGGTTGTCTCACTTGGCGAACGTATGCTGGGTAGAACCTGTGCCGAGGATTTAATTAATCCGCAAACGGGTGATATTATGTTCCCTGCCAATACTTATGTTGACGAAGATATTGCACTGGTCATCGATGAGAGTGGGTTGCAAGACGCGCAAACCCGCTCACCACTTACGTGTGAAACAACAATTGGTATTTGTACAAGCTGTTATGGTCGTGACCTAGCGCGCGGTACAAAAGTCAATATGGGCGAAGCGGTTGGCGTGATTGCAGCTCAATCTATCGGTGAGCCTGGAACGCAACTAACCATGCGGACTTTCCATATTGGCGGTACAGCGTCAGTGTCTGATAAATCAGCTATTGAATGTTCCAATGAAGGTAAAATTGTACATATTCGCGGCAATGTTGTGAAAGGCCGTACTGGGCAATACATTGTTATGGGTCGCAATATGCAAATTGCTATTCAGGGCAAAGACGGTAAGGAACTTGAAGCCTATAAAGTTTCTTATGGAAGCCGCTTGGATGCCAAAGAAGGTTCAAAAGCTAAACGCGGTGACAAATTGGCCGAGTGGGATCCATATGCTGAACCAATTCTTACCGAAGTTAGCGGATCTATTAAGCTTGTTGACCTTGTTGAAGGTGTTTCCATTCGCGAAGAAATTGACGAGGAAACAGGCATTACTAACAAAGTCGTTGTCGATTGGCGTGCGTCGTCCAAGGGCAGTGAAATCCAGCCAATGGTCGTTGTTCAAGACAAAAACGGCGAACCTGTAAAAACGGCAAATGGAAATATTGCGTCCTATATGTTAGCCGTTGGTGCGATATTGTCAGTAAATGATGACGATATGGTAGAGCCTGGCGATGTGTTGGCACGTATTGCCAAAGGCGGGGCGACCCAGCGCGATATTACGGGTGGTTTGCCGCGTGTGGCAGAATTGTTTGAAGCACGGCATCCGAAAGACGAAGCTGTGATCGCAGATATGGACGGGAAAATTGAATTTGTCCGCGATTATAAAAACAAACGCCGTATTCAAATTACACCTGATGATGAAAATATTGAGGCTTCTCAATACCTCATCGCCAAAGGTAAGCATATGACTGTGCGCGAAGGCGACCGGGTTGTAAAAGGTGATTACCTTATCGACGGTAATCCTTCGCCGAGTGATATTCTCGATATTATGGGTGTTGAAGCTTTGGCTGATTATTTGGTCAATGAAGTACAGGCCGTTTACCGTCTCCAAGGCGTGCCGATCAATGACAAACATATTGAAGTGATTGTCCGGCAAATGTTGCAAAAAGTTGAAGTGATAGATCCATGCGATACCAGTTTATTGCGCGGTGAACAACTTGACCGTATTGAATTTGCTGAAGTCAATGCAGCATTGTTAGAGCGTGATAAGAATAAATCACCAGCGGTGAGCCGTCCTGTTTTGCAAGGCATTACCAAAGCAAGCTTGCAAACGCGATCATTTATTTCGGCGGCGTCTTTCCAAGAAACCACACGTGTGCTGACAGATGCATCCGTGAACGGCAAAGAAGATATGCTTGAGGGCTTGAAAGAAAACGTCATTGTGGGCCGCTTGATCCCTGCTGGTACAGGCGCGAATTTACGCAAATACCAAAAATTGGCTACTGAGCGTGATAAAACAGTGCTTGAAGAACGTGCAGCTGCACTGCCTGCGATTGAAGAATTTCCAGAAGAAATTGAAGACGCTCCTGCGCCTGACGCATAAAACACGTTACTATTTATCATTAAAAACCGCTCCTTGTGAGCGGTTTTTTTATGTCCATTAATTCCTTGAAATAAGAAAACTGCGACGCCCTGCTGGGGGAGGAATTGCAAAGCGTCGCAGCTCTTAAGCGGATAAGGCTTCTTAAATGTCGTAACCTGACCCTAGGGGGGAAGGGAGAGGTAGGAGTGACATAAAGAAACTGTCTCAACGCCTTAGAGTATATTTAAGCAGCTTTGCGCTTACGGGAAGGTTTCGAAATTATTAAGTTTTCGTCACCTTGGGTAATGGCAATTTTGCGCGGCCTCATGGACTCTGGTAGTTCTCGCTTTAGGCTTATGCGCAACAGACCGTTTTCAAGGCTAGCTCCTATTACCAGCACATGGTCGGCCAGTTGGAAACGGCGTTCAAACCCGCGCTCAGCAATACCGCGGTGTAAATACTCACCCGTGCTTTCGTCATTTGCAGCTTTTGTACCAATGACGGTCAGGACATTTTCATGTGTTTCAAGTGAGAGATCGTCTTCGCCAAACCCAGCCAATGCCAGTTCGATAAGGTAGCCATCTTCGCTAACTTGCGTAATATTATAAGGGGGGTAGCTTTGCGCACCAGAGAATTTGGCGGCATTATCAATAAGGTTAGCCATACGGTCAAAACCAATAAATGAGCGGCTTAGGGGGGTAAAATCGTAGTTCATGTTAACATCCTTTCAAAGCAATGTTGTTTGCACTTCACGTTAAAGGACCCAAAACGGCATCCTCATGCTTTACATGGGGAGGGTTTTTGAGCTGTCAAGTTATGGGGCTGTATGGCGCATATAGCGTGGTGAGCGGTCACAAGCCTGTGATAGTGGCGCATTTCCTTTGCTCGCCAGTGTTTTATTGCCTATATAGAAGCATATTTAAAAATGCGAGGAATACTCATGAAATTACATATCTCATTAATGACAGCAGCACTTACAAGTTCAATGTTATTGTCAGCCTGTGCAGGGCAAAGTATTGAAACAAAAACACCAGAAAAAATGGCTTCAAGCATGAAAATTGCACCTATTGATGCGGTTTTGGCCGGCGATTGGCGCGAAGATCAGGGTGAACGGGATGTGTTCCGTCATCCAAAAGAGACATTGGCGTTCTTTGGCTTGGCTTCTGGCCAAACGGTTGTTGAAGTTTATCCTGGCGGCGGGTGGTACACGAATGTGATTGCACCTTATCTTAAAGCAACAGACGGCACATATATCGCAGCAGGTGCGAGTAGCAGATTTAAAGAAAACTTTGGCGGTAATACTGACGTTTACGGCAATGTGAGTGTTGTCGATTTTAGTGCCGATTCTGCCGTAATTTCTAATGGTCAAGCAGATTTGGTACTGTCTTTCCGCAATGTTCATAGCTGGATTGGTCGCAAATTCGTTGATAAAGCCTTTGCAGATTTTTATACAGCACTTAAACCAGGCGGTATATTAGGAATTGTCGAACATCGTTTGCCAGAATCAGGCGAGCAAGATTTAAACAGCCGCGATGGTTATGTGCAAGCAAGTTATGTAAAAGCATTGGCGGCTGCAGCTGGATTTGAATATATTGGATCAAGCGAAATTAATGCCAATCCAAAAGACAGTGCCGATCATCCATTCGGTGTGTGGACATTGCCGCCAGTGAGCGCGACCTCTGATCGGGGCAAAGAAACGCCTGCTGGGTTTGACGCGGCAAAATATGAGGCGATTGGCGAGTCTGACCGCTTTACTCTTAAATTCCGCAAACCAAAATAAAACCTTTATTACGAAGTTTTCCTTAAATTATGAGGGTTAGGACTGGATTTTCCCGTCCTAACCCTCCATATATACAATTATATGCATATTAAGGAGACCCGCATGACCAATGAAGACATTATCGCTAAAATGCAAGACGCTGTCACTGCGGCTGGCGGGCTTGATAAATCCGTAAAATTTGATTTCGGTGATGACGGTGTTGTATTTGCCTCTGGTACAGAGGTCAGCGGAGAAGACGCTGACGCAGATTGCACAATCAGTGTTACCAAAGATGATTTCATTTCCCTAGCTTCTGGCGATTTAGACCCGATGATGGCTTTCATGTCCGGTAAATTAAAAGTTGCGGGCGATATGTCAGTCGCTATGGGTTTGCAAAAACTATTCAGCTCTATGTAACCACAAAAGGGGTGTCCCGATTGTGATGATGTTATGAGCTATAAAATAACGCCAGGTGATGTCGTTCGGTTAGAAGGGGTAGATGTGCCCTTAGGGGCGTCTTTTCATTATCTACAAAATAAAAATATTAAATTGCGGGTAATGACGGCCCCAGCAGGGCGCGTTAATGCCCGTGGAAGCATCATATTCCAACCTGGGCGTACGGAATTTATTGAAAAATATTTCGAAACTGCGGATGATTTTATTAAGCGCGGGTTCGCGGTCATAATTATTGACCCACGCGGGCAAGGGCTGTCGACGCGCTTACTTAATGATCCTATGAAGTCATATGTGGATGATTTTGAAGACTATTGTGATGATTTGGCATGTGTTGTGCAAGCTTTCCAAAACGATCTGCCGCGCCCACATGTATTGATGGGTCATTCAATGGGCGGGACAATTGGTTTGCAATCTGTACTGACAGGGCGACTAAACCCCGCAGCCTGTGTATTTACGGCGCCAATGCTCGGCTTCCAAGATATTGACACATCTTTTATGAGCAAGGCGGTTAGGTTCTTTTCTTGGGTAGGTTTTAGCCACCATAATTTACCCTTTCAGGCCCAAAGAAATGGGCAGCCTGTTCCTTTTCGCACCAATAAATTAACTTCAGATCCTAATCGGTATCAGCTCTGGGCAACTTATTTTGAAAATCATCAACGCATGCGTGTGGGCGCGCCCACCTTTGGTTGGATAAGCGCAGCTATTCGGGCCATGAAATTTGTCAATGACAATGCCCAACATTTAAACATTCCTACTCTCGTGGTTGCGTGCGGTGCAGATTCAATTGTCACTCCACAATCGAACCAAAAATTTGCCCAAGACGCTCAGGCAGATTTTATGAATGTTGCTGGTGCATTTCACGAAGTGTTACTTGAACGTGATGAATTTCGCGATCAGTTCTGGGCCGGTTTTGATAGTTTTTTGAAAAAGAATGCGATTTAGCAAAACATGCCTAATCCATAGCCCGTTTTAAATAGGGGTAGGCTTGGATAAGGATATCAGGATCACCAGCACAGGCGACTTTGCCGTCTTGGAAATCGCCTCCACCGTGCCAATTGGTGATTTTCCCGCCCGCCCCTTCAACAACAGGAATGAGGGCTAAAATATCATAAGGCTTCATACTGGCCTCAAGGATCATATCCATCTTGCCGCTGGCAACCAAAGCATAGCCATAAGCATCAAGACCAAGTCGTGAGAATTTAGCGGTGCGGCGGATCATTTCGTAAGCGGCTTTTTGCCCTGCTGAAAACATGGCCATAGGCTCCGTACATCCTAATATAACATCGTTTAATCGTACACATTTCCGGGTTTTTAAAGGCGTGGTCATGCCGTCTGCTTCTTTCCAGGATTTTGAATTTTTCCCGTCTATACATCCAATATAGCGTTCATCCAAGGCAGGCAGATCGATAATGCCAATGAGGGGCTTCTCATTATAACACACAGCGATGAGCGTACTCCAAACGGGAACACCAGCTACAAATCCTCGCGTGCCGTCAATGGGATCAAGCGTCCATGTCCAGTGATTATTTGCAGGTTTGTCGCGCAGCTCTTCCCCGTAAATGCCATCATCAGGGAATGCATTTTCGATCTTCTCGCGTAAGAATTTTTCTGTGGTGATATCGGTTTTTGTAACAGGGTCAAATTCTGATTGTGTGCTAGAATTTGCATTTTTATTGTCTGCGGTAATATCAGATTTGAAAGCAGGTAAGGTGATAAGCCGCGCACCGTCAGCAATTTTTCGGGCGGTTGCCAGTCGGTTTAGCAGCTGTTTTGGTGCGTAAGTCATGGACGTGTTCTTAACACGCCCATGATTTTTAGCATAGATATAGTTTTACGCAGAAACTGCCATTTTAGATGCGGCTTCAAGAGATTTTGCCAAATCGAGCAAATGTTTACGCGGCATTTCTCCCATTGAATAATAAGCACGCACCAAATCCATAGTTTCTTTTTTCGACAAAATATCGGGTGCAAGACATGTTTTGCTCGGCGTGCCTGTGATGGGATCATGTTCGGACAATCCCTCATAAAAATGTTGAACAGGCACGCTTAGGGCTTCTGATAGCTCGAATAAACGGCTAGCACTTACCCGGTTGGCCCCGCATTCATATTTTTGAATTTGTTGAAAGCGGATACCGATTTGTACCGCTAAGCCTTGTTGTGTTAGCCCTAGAAGGCGACGGCGACGGCGGAGGCGTTTGCCTACATATAAATCAATTTCATTTGTCATATTGTGCTCATGTATGTGTTGCATATTGCAATAGGCGAAATTGCCAAACTGTTTTCACTCGCTTAAGAGGAGAGCAAGAGCCGTGCCAATTCATACGTGGGTTGTTCACCTATATAGGGAAGAAAAATCCCCTATTTGGTACGGTTAAGGAGGTTTACGCACATAAGTGTTTCAAATTAACACAGGTATAAAGATTACATTTTCTCCATATGGGTTGTAAAAAGGGATAATTGCCTCATATCTAAAGTGTAGCGAGAGCTACATCCTCCCCTTCAAACTGGGCCGCATGCGTGCGGCCATTTTTTTTGACTGAGGGTGATTATTGCGCGGCAATATCAATATCTGTACTGAGAGTTTCTATCATACTCAAGATGACCGAATTTATATTGGTTTGCAAAATATCCATACCCGCATGTGGCGCAATGGTGCGCGAGTTTAGGTATAAGTCTTTGTTGATTTCGATTTGTATCACTTCGACGTCTGTGTGTGGTTGACCGTAATGTTGCGTAATGAACCCACCTGCATAGGGCGTGTTTCTCACCACACTATATCCAAGTGTGCAAAGAGTATGATGCAACATATCAATTGTCTTGGGATGACACGCCCCGCCGTGTTGGTTTCCTAAAATAAAATCAGCGCGGGTTTGCCCGCTAATTAATTTGCCTGGCATAGAGTGAAAATCCAGAACAATGGCCCGCCCGAATTTGGTTTTGGTGCGGTTGATTAATTCCCTAAGAACTGCGTGGTAAGGGTGATAAAGGCGGTCGAGCCTCGCTTGAACTTGCTTGCGCGTCAACGCATAGGGGTAAATATAAAGGTTTTGAGCAATACATGTGGGGATAACGCCAAGGCCCGACTTTGCACGTGCACTTAGGATGTGTTGTTGTTCATTCGTGAGGCAATCTGCGGGAAGCTCATCGCTGCTGCGGTTGACGTCAACATAACATCGCGGGGAAAGAGCGTGTAATATGGGGAGGTTATATTTCGCGAATGGCAGGATAAGTTGGTCAATATAGCTGTCTTCAGAAATGCGTAATTTTTCAAGGGGAAGCTGTGTTTGTTTGAGGAAGCTGGGCGGGTAATGGCGTCCAGAATGTGGAGAACAGACAATGAAGGGGGACGTGGCAATTGTTGGCGTAAACAGTTCATAAGCTTTGGTAAATGCTGCTAAGGTTTGTTTTTCGTACGAAATCTGATTTGCCCGCTGCTTAATGCGCAAAAGAGGAGTTGGTTTGTTTTTTTGTCGATTAAATGTCCACATGCAACATTTCCTTAAGGCTCATGGCGTAAGAGTTCACACACATTCACTTGGCGAGCTTTGTGCAAGTCATACATCTTCACGTACTTATATGTTCCATATTAGGGCATATGAGAACAAATAGCGAAATAAATTTGATAGGGACCGTTATGGCAACAATTTTATATGCAGAAGATGACGATGCAATGCGGTGCTTTTTTGAAAAAGCGTTGGAAAAAGCAGGTCATCATGTGATTGCATGTAGTGACGGGGAGCGGGCCTTGCGCGCCCTTAAATTTGCTGACGGCGCATTTGACCTCTTGCTCACCGACATCATGATGCCAGGCCTTGACGGGGTAGAGCTGGCAAAACAAGCCGAAGTTTTATCTCCAGGTATTAAAATCATGTTCATTACGGGGTTTTCTGCTGTTGCTAAACAAGACCCAAACACAGCAGCGAGTGCGACGGTCTTGTCCAAACCTGTGCACCTGCGCCAATTGGTGCAAGAGGTAGATAAACTCATTGCCGCCTAGCATTTTCTATTGCTCTTGCCCTATGGGTGGCGTATATCCGCTGTTCTTATCTATGGCCTGACATAAGGCCTTAAAATAAGGGCGATTAGCTCAGTGGGAGAGCACTACATTGACATTGTAGGGGTCACTGGTTCAATCCCAGTATCGCCCACCATTTTCTTAAATTCCTTATCAGGCCAATAGGCCCTTTCACGTCTCTTGTTATTTATTCCCTGTCAGGGCTTCGCCCTTTCACGCCTCTTGTTTTCATTCCCTGTCAGGGCCTGTGATAACTTCGGACATGGCGTGCATATATTTTTGCATATTACTCATCCCATCATTATCGATGAGAGGGAGGGGGTTTTATTAAAAGCAAGCTGTGCGCGGTTATGTTCGGCTAAAAGCTCTGTAAATGCAGGAAGATTACCGTCTCTTTCCAAAAGCACAGGCACAGGGCCGATGTGTGCGAGAGCGGTGTCCAGTAAATCCCAAACGGGTTCTGATACAGACCATTCGCCTCAAATATTTTATAACAAGGTTGTTCATCACATAGGGTGACATTGTAATCTCGTCACATCACTAGCTTGTGATGGCATAGTGTGGTGTATGGTAAATGAGTAGTGGATTCTGCCTTGCTCAAGTCGTGTGAAGTGCGTAGTTAAAGACATGGCAAAAAAACAAAAAACAAAACCTGTATCCAAAAAACCGCTCTGCTTAATAACGGGGGCGTCAGCGGGTATTGGCGCGGCACTGGCATGGGAATTCGCGAATGCAGGCTGGGACTTGGCATTAACGGCACGGCGCGAAGCTCCCATGGTGAAACTGGCCAAGCAATTAAAATCCGAATTTGGCACGCAAAGTCATATATTGCCCGCCGACCTTTCCAAGTCTGGAGCATGTGTTGATATATTGGCACGGCTGGATAAAAAAGGCGTACACGTAGACGGCTTGGTCAATAATGCAGGGCACGGATTGACAGGTCAGTTTTTGGATAATGAATGGCAAGCCCATAAAGATTTTATCACCTTGATGCTTGAAGCGCCCACAGAAATGACCCATTTGGTGCTCGGGGGCATGAGTAGGCGCGGCTTTGGGCGGATTATCAATGTGGCCAGCCTTGCAGGGCATATTCCCGGTTCTCGCGGACATACGCTCTATAGCGCCGTGAAATCATATCTGATTAAATTTTCCCAATCCTTAAACCTTGAAATGCAAGGCAAGGGTGTCAAGGTTTCGGCACTGTGCCCAGGCTTTACCATAAGTGAATTTCATGATGTCAATAACACACGTGGTGCGGTGAGTAAATTACCAGACTGGATGTGGATGGACGCGCAAGATGTGGCGTTAAGCGGCTTCCTTGCATTAGAGCGCAACAAAGCTGTGCATATCCCGGGCCGTACTAACAAGATGATTGCTATGGCAGTACGTCTTTTGCCAGATAAAATGGCCTTGCATTTGATGAACAAAAATTCTGATAAAATCCGTAAAGGATAATAGAGGGTAAGCATGACTTCTGATCCACGTTTATATGTTGCCTTAGATGTGCCGATGATAGATGAAGCACGAGCACTGGTGAACAGACTAGACGACAGTGTTGTTTCTTACAAAATAGGTTTGCAGCTTTTACCCCTTGGCGGCACGGAATTTGGCCAAGAATTAATTGCACAGGGTAAAAATGTGTTCTTTGATTTTAAGCTTCACGATATTGGTGCAACAGTAGAAAAAGCAGTGGCTAGCATTGCGCCTATGGGGGCTGATTTACTGACCGTTCATGCAACGCCTGACGTTATGGCAGCGGCGGCGCGGGGGCGAGGGGCATCACGCCTCAAGATTATGGCCGTGACGGTATTGACCTCGCTGGATGATGCAGGTCTGTTGGATATGGGCTTTTTTATGAAGACGGAAGAATTGGTGCTGCACCGTGTACGCCAAGCCGTAAACGCAGGGGTGGACGGGGTGATTTCCTCGCCGCTTGAAGCTGAAAAAATCAGAGCTATTGTGCCAAAAGATTTTTTAATTGTCACACCTGGCGTGCGGATGATTGGCGGGGATAGGGGCGACCAAAAACGTATCGCCACACCTAGTAAAGCCCTTGCGAGCGGCGCGTCACATATTGTGGTTGGCCGCCCGATTACCCAAGCTGACGACCCTAAGCAGGCGGCATACGCTATTTTAGAGAATATGCGCGCATAAAAAAAGCGGGTCACGACCCGCTTTTTCACATTGAAATTTTAAAGACTAACCACAAGGTCTGCCGGGCCAATTTGCACCGTAACGTGTCGCAAATCCAGAGCATCCGCCAGCATAATTATTATATACAGGTGCTTGCTGATAAACAGGAAACGGTACAGGTACGGGAACAGGATAGCGTACATAAATGATCGGGCGCACAACACGTACTGTGTGTACGCGTGGTGTGTAGACTTGCACATGTCTGCGTACAGGTGCAGGTTTGGAAACAGAATAACATCCTAAAACCTTGCCGCCATTTGGATTATATACACTGACTGGGCATGTGGTTGGGCTGAGAAATTCATTGCTGCCCATGCCTGAGAGGCGGTGCGACGCGATATTGGTTGTTGCTGTGCTAAAAGGTACGATTGTATTTGCGCCGTCAGTATAGCTACGTGATATTGAACCGCTACCATAACGATGACTAGCTTCACCGCTTGACATACTGCTGCTTGACACAGTGGCAATCGCTCTACGGCTTGTTGGGCGCGTATGATGTGTGAAACTGTTCAAAGGGCTCGAACGGGTATATGAATGCCCTGATGAATATGTATGTGAACTATTGCGGTGAGAACTTACAGAACGTGTCGATCCAAAATACGTAGAACCATTCCCAGTAACAAGACATGTTCCGTCAGATGAAGGGCGGGTTCCTGCGGGGCAATTGGCTGTGCTCGCACCGTAATGGGTCGCCCCTGTATAATGTCCACCATATGAGGTTGTGGACGAATAAGCTGGAGATGTCACGGTATGTGAGGCTGACCGGCAGTAATTATTATTGCTGCCACAAGACGCAAATGCTGTTGTGCTGAGGGCCATAAGGCTTGTTACTGTAAAGCCTATGCTCAACATTGATGTTGAAATACGCATAATTTATGTCTCCTAAATATATGTAACCCTCAAAACGCACATATAAAGTGGTTTATGCAAGTCACTTCCCTTATTGGGCGATTTTTGTTTTTTGATAAACTTATTCTCATAAAACAAGTTCAGCCCGTTTTAGCGGGCTGAACGTAAGTTTTGATTGTGTTTGATGGTCTTAATATGTCCAACGACTACCGTAACGGCTTGCACCTGAATGCACAGGGCCACCCGCAAGTGTCGGTACATTGGCACTGCGACATACTGGCGTATATACTGGATACGGCACAGGTGTTGGCACGGGTTGCGGCACACCGATAACGGGGCTGACAACGCGTACATTCACAGGGGCAGGGCGCGGGGCTTCACGGCGACATAATATCTGTGTTGCAGGCAGGCCACCAACAATTGTTGGGCCAGATGTTTTTTCCCAATACTGACCACCGCCTTGTGGCTGATAGCTATATTGCCCTGTAACTACATTGCCGATGACATTACCGCGCATTGGTTGCGGTGTAGGCATAACAGGTGCAACATATGGTGCAGGTTTTGGATAAAGTGTAACACTAACAGGTCTTGCAACTTTAGGTGCGCTTACAAAAGGTACGCCTTGGGGTGCACGGCAATATACAGTTGAATTTGGATTGCATCCGCCACTAAACTGAACAGGGCGATCACTTAAACCAACAACAGGTGCTTGGCTGTGCAAACGCATAATGTTGACATTGGGCGTGTTTTTATATCCGAAATTTTTGAGGTAACCATATGGTGCTTGTCCATATGTATGTATCGGGGCAGCTTGGTACACAGGTGCTGGATGGGCTTTAAATGTTGGTGCGCAACTATTTGTATTCCCACTAAAACATCCTGCATGTGCTGATGAACTCACCCCAGCAAATAAAACACCGCCGATGGCGATTGTAACGAAACGATTGATACGCATATGCGCTCTCCCAAATAAATTGGTTTGCGCATGTGCCCAAACCCACCAAAATCCAATGCTGTACCTGTCTTCAGGTTCCAGCCAATCCACATATGGGTTGATAAGAAGTTCTACTTAAAAATTTCAGAGCATGGCTCTAAAAATCATAGGTAATACCACCACGTTCCCAATCGCCGTAGCGCGTGGGTTCAACCCCCTTGGGGCCTGCGGTTTCTGTTGGACGGGGCTTGGTATCTGCAAGGCTGGAGTGCTCTCCAGATTTGCGGCGCAGGGTAGCTTCTTCCAATGCTCGGCGAGCATTATCAGACAGTATTTTCCCAGGCGCAGCATGGGGAGGATTTGTCATTCAAAGCCTCCTTACCGCTGATTACCAAACCTTTCTCACATTAACTGCAAACTCAAGGTTTTGGCAAGCCCGAACAAATTTGCTCAGTCTCACCACGAAACAATGTATAGGTGATATGGGCTAAAATATCATTAAAACCGCCTTTAGCCGTTGTTAAGCATAAGTGTTAGGTCCGCGTAAATAATTAGGCATTTGCACAGGGGCGTGTTAACGGGTCGCCATGAACCAGAATACACAACAAAAATCTGCGAAGAAAACACCTAAACACGGTGCGCGCTATGTTGCGGCTCGCGCTGTGCAAGAGGTATTGGAGAAATTGACCCCTCTTGATATTGCGCTTAGCGGTCAAGCTTTATTCGATCAACTCGAAGCGCGCGACAGAGGGTTTGCGCGGCTCATTTCCGCAACGGTTTTACGCAGGATGGGGCAAATTGATAAAGTGTTAGCCCCCTTTATTAAAAAGGAACCGCCGAGCTATGTGCTGTCCGTATTGCGAACAGGTGCAGCGCAAATTTTATTTTTGGATACGCCGCCCCACGCAGTGGTTGACGCAGCCGTTTCGCTTCTCAAACGGTCAAAGAAAACAATGCGTGCGGCAGGCATGGCCAATGCGGTTTTGCGCCGCGTATCTGAGCAAGGAGATACATTGTTAGCGCAGACACGTCCTTTGGATAACTTACCGACTTGGTTGCGCCTATCTTGGGAAGATGCGTACGGCGCGCAAACAACACGGGCGATGGCAAATATGCTCACACAAGATCCGCCGCTTGATATATCGGTGAAAGATGATGTGAAATTGTGGGCAGAGACATTAGATGCACAAATTTTGCCAACAGGTACGCTTCGGCGGGACAAAATAGGAGATGTTACGCGTCTTCCAGGGTTTGTAGACGGGGCATGGTGGGTGCAAGATATATCCGCGAGCTTGCCTGTAAAATTGCTTGGAGATGTAAAAGGCAAACGTGTTCTTGACCTTTGCGCCGCCCCTGGCGGGAAAACAATGCAATTGGCAGCGGCAGGCGCGCACGTAACAGCCCTTGATAAAAACGAAACACGATTGCAGCGCGTGCATGAAAACCTAGCCCGTGTCAATTTAAGTGCAAATGTGGTCGTGGCGGATGTATTGCGGTGGAAGGACCCAGAAAACCTAAAAGGAGGCGGTTTTGATTGCGTGATTTTGGACGCGCCATGTTCAGCTACGGGTACATTTCGCAGACGACCAGACGTTATTTATTCAAAATCGCCAGCGGATGTGGCAAGCCTTATGCGTTTACAAGAAAAACTGCTTATGGCAGCGGCGCGACACGTTCGCCCAGGCGGTACGCTTATATATTGCACATGTTCGCTTCAGACGCGAGAAAATGAAGAGCAAATCGCCAAATTCATGAAAAATAGGACTAATTTTCGACATAATTGCATATTAGAGGAAGACATCTCTGATGTGCCCGAATCTATCAATACTGAGGGACATTTGAGGGTTTTGCCGCATTTTTTGCAAGAAAAGGGCGGTATGGACGGTTTTTTCGTTGCGAGGTTTACACGCTGTTAAGCATAAATCTCTAGATTGGCCTTAATTCGCGGTAAAAAGGGTATGTATATTGGCCTGGTTATTGCAAATGATGGCATAAGTGTTTCAATATGGGAGTCTCTAATGAGCAATGCTTTAATTCTTAAAAACGGCCTACTCGCCGTGACGTGTATAGCAGGACTGACGTTAACAGCCTGTGCTTCTGGTCAAAATGGGTCAAGCCGATACGGTAGTGTTTACGATTATGAAAGTGGTGGTAATGCCTGTCAAGCAGGGCCATGCGGTCCAGCTGTTGCAGCCCCTGTTTATGGCGGGCAACAAGTTATTGGTGGCCAAACGGTAAGCCCAGGTGTGGTTTATACGGATTGTTCGGCTGTTAGCGGTATGAATTGCAACCCGCAACCAGCGCAAACTTACACTCAGCCTACACCTGCATATACACCACCAGCAACCACATATGGTAACCCTGTCGCCTGTCCATCAGGCACAACACCAAATGGTGACGGAAGCTGTATGGAAACAGGTGGGGGATATGATTATTCCACAACGACTGTGACAACGCCGAGTTATTCTTCTGGAGAAAGAGTACCTTGTCCTTCAGGTACAACAGCTGCTGGTGATGGAAGCTGTATGCAATCTGGTAGCACATATGATTTCTCTAGTACCACAACTTCTACATATACGGGCTCATCTGGGTATACAGGCGAAGCCATGCCTTGCCCTGCTGGGACAACACCAAATGGTGACGGTACATGTATGGAAGGTGCAGGCGTAACGATTTATAACAATACAAATACAGGATATGTACCGCCTGCAACCTATACACCGCCAATTACATATTTGCCAATTCGTAAATAAGATAGCTGGTGTTTATCGTTCAAATGAGAATTTGAACTTTGGAAATTTAAGAATAAAGACAAACCCCGTTCTGCTTGGCAGTGCGGGGTTTGTTTATGTATGAAGTTGGAGGCTTGCCTCACTCACAACAGACTGATAAGTAAAATTATAGGGTGTTCTTAGAGGGGAATATGACGAGGCGTATTGGAGCATTTGAGAAAGTGGCTGCGATTGCAAGTGCATCTTATCGCCGCATGGCGGTGGAACTAGGTGGCCCTGCCCGCGCCTTGGGTCTCCATGTTTCCAAACCACCTTCATTCACAGTTTTTCCCGAAAATATCCATGTTGGTAATTCTGCTCATGGTTTGAAAATTTTAGATGGGCGGTTTGTTCTTGGTAGTCAAAGTCTAGATGTTGGCACGCAGGGTAATCCTTGGGTAATACCAGCACCATCAAAACCATTTGCACATAAGCTACATAGTTTTCATTGGCTGAGTGATCTTTCTGCAATTATGTCCGATGGAAAATTGCTCAAAAAATCACCACAGATCACAAAGAAAGTATGTGAAAGAGCTTGCCAATTATGCGACAGTTGGACTGCAAGTTTTGGCAAGTGGAATGCCTATGCTTGGGGCAATACAATATTGGTAGAACGGATTTATAATTGGCTTGTCAATTGGCGAGTTTTATTATCCGAAGATACAGATCAACCAAGCGGTGCCGCACGACGCGCAAGTCTTTACCGGCAAATAAAACGATTGCGATCCACGTATAAACGCACACCTGCTGGAATATTACGGTTAAAAGCAGCGGCATGTCTTGTGATGAGCGGCGTGTGCTTTTCAGATCAGCGTGATCTGTATTTGAACAGGGGGCTTGATCTTCTTGATGACGAAATTGAAATACAAATTCTTCCAGATGGTGGCCATATTAGCCGTAATCCAGAAATGGTGGCACAGGCACTCGAAATATTGATATCTGTAGAAAGTGTTTTGGAACGGCAAGGCTTGGAAGGTTCTAAGGAAATCAGAAGAGCCATTGATCGTTTATATCCAATGCGGAATTTTTTTGCGACACCTGATGGTGGATCATTTGGCTTTAATGGCGGAGGAACTGGCCAAAACTTCCTATTAAAAAAAATAACAAAACGCCGCAATATCACGTCCAAACCTTTTGGGTATGCTCCGCATACAAAATATCAACGCTTAGACCAAAATGGGACTGTATTGATGATAGATGTGGGCGGGTCTCCACCGCGGCCATATGATATTGAGGCGCATATTGCCCCGCTCTCATTTGAACTCGCCACTGATGCAGGGCGGTTGGTGGTTAATTGTGGGTGGAATAATGACCAACCACAGCATTGGCGTCAACCCATGCGCGGCACTGCGGCACATTCAACGCTTATACTCAATCAACAAGACGTGGGAGGAATATTGGATGCAGGTCTGGTAGCACGGGCGTTAGGTCATGCTATTTCGCAGTCTGCAGGCCCGGTTAACTGTATACGTAAGGAGCAAGAAGCGGGGACATGGTTAGAGGCCAGTCATGACGGGTATTGCGCGCAGTACGGGCTTACACATCAACGCCGTATATATATGGATATACTCGGTAGGGATATTCGCGGCGAGGACCGCTTGTTTGTACCATTAGGAGCCGCGCCTATTATTTCAGAAGAAATTCCCTTTCAAATTCGGTTTCATTTACACCCTGATGTCAAAGTGACCTTGGCGCAAGATCAAAAAAGTGCGCTTTTGATACAAAATGGCGGCTATGGGTGGCGTTTCCGCACAGATGCGGGGCCATTGCGTTTGGAGAAATCTGTATATCTCGCAGATGGCAATAAACCGATTAGGTGCGAACAAATTGTAATTTCTGGCCACGCGTACGGAGATGGAGATGGTCAGACGCGATCTAACCGTGTAAGATGGTCATTTAAACGAATGGGCATTGTGTAGAGTGGCAAAAACATTGACAAACAAATATGCCCCTTGGCTCACAACAGCAATATTAACATTATATGATGTGATATTAGGCGGCGTAAGCATGTACGCTATCATGCGCATTCGTTATGTGTATGAAGGTAAATTTGCACCTGATAGCATCGACATGCGTGCTGCCATTGTTTTTGCTGTGTCATGTTTGTTCATCTGGGTATTGACCCGCGCAAACAAAGCCGTATGGCGATATATGTCATTTGATGATGTCAGAACACTACTCGGTTCTGTTGTTTTGGCAAGTTTATTGACGCCAGTGATATTATTTTTGTTTTTTGACCGTGCCAATCATTTCCCACGCTCAGCACCATTTTTAGGGGGCGCACTCTTCTTTGTTCTTTTGATATTAAGCCGAGCCTTGGTTGTGTTTTACCGTAATGGCGATATCCGGACATTGTTTCGCGGGAATGTGAGCAATAATCCACCTGCTATTCTGATTGGACGATCAAAAATATTAAATGATTATATTCGTGATGAAACCCAAAAACAGCATGAACATGCCTATGCCATACGTGGGCTCATCGAGACCGAAGGCGGGCATAAAGGCCGTTCTATTCGCAGCATACCCGTACTTGGAAATTTAGACGATATACGAGGTGTGGTCACTGATATTGAAAATTTACACGGAAAGAAACCCACGCTCATCTTGGTTGATACGCGTACAGACAAAAAACAAGCCCGTGAACTTGTAAAACTTGCGTCCAATATGGGAACATCCTTGGTGCGTATGCGACCTGGACGTCAGGATGTACTCACCCCATTCGAAACGGCAGATCTTATTGGCCGTAATGCAAAAGCACTGGATATGTCGCCTGTTAGGCGGATGGTTACTGGCAAAACAGTACTCATTACGGGCGCTGGGGGAACAATAGGGTCTGAACTTGCAAGACAGGTCGCGAGTTTTGGCCCCAAACATATGACGCTAATCGATGCCTCTGAAATGAATTTATATTCTATCGATCAGGAATTACGCGAGCACGACGGATTGTCATATTCGGTATACTTAGCCAATGTTTGTGATGATATTCACATGGACGAAATATTTTCTCGTGAAACACCTCACGTTATTTTGCATGCAGCCGCACTTAAACATGTGCCTTTGATGGAGGCAAACCCTATAAAGGCCGTTTTGACCAATGTGGGGGGAACCAATACGGTCATCTCTATGGCCATGAAGCATAAGGTAGAAAGTTTCACGCTGATCTCTACAGACAAGGCTGTTAGCCCTGAAAATATCATGGGGGTGAGCAAGCGTATCGCCGAAATGCTAACCATGGCAACGGCCATGAATGAGGCGAATATTTCAGCCTCAGCCGTACGTTTTGGTAATGTGCTGGCATCGAATGGATCTGTTGTACCCTTATTTGAACGTCAAATAGAAAACGGTGGACCTGTGACGGTAACACATAAAGATGCTACGCGGTTTTTTATGACAACAGAAGAAGCCGCCGCACTGGTGCTGCAAGCTGCGGCTCTCAATGGTGGACAGCGTAAAGAAGTGTCGGCTATTTATGTTTTGGATATGGGAGAGCCCGTGAACATAGCTCGACTAGCAAGGCAGCTTATTCGTTTGCGTGGTTTTGTACCAGAGCGCGATATCAAGATTACATATACGGGATTGCGACCAGGTGAAAAGCTTACCGAAACGCTGACCAATGAAGAAGAAAATTTGGAGACCACATATGTTGACGGTATTTACAGATTTACGGGCTGGGTAAATGATCCACACTCGGTGAATAGCCGCGTCGATAAATTGCTAGTTGCCGCCAATCAACGCGACCGTAAAGCTGTGAAAAAAGCCCTAGCCACCCTTATACCTGCGTATAAACCAAATGGTGGGCTTTCCTAGGTTTAAAAACCATGCTAGCGGAGAGATTGGTGTGGGAATATGATTCCCCCACATGTAATCATCAGAAAGCATTCAATGTCTCAATTGCTCACCCCTATCAAAACCGCCCTTCTCTCCGTATCAGACAAGTCCAGATTAATCGATCAAGCGAAAGCCTTATCACAGCGCGGTGTGCGGCTGATCTCTACTGGCGGAACTTATAAAGCCATCAAAGACGCTGGCATGGAGGTGACTGAAGTGGCGTCGATTACCGGCTTTCCGGAAATGATGAATGGACGCGTAAAAACACTGCACCCGAGCGTGCACGGCGGCCTGCTGGCTGACCGCGATATCGCTCATCATATGGCGTCGATGGTCGACCATAATATTCCCGCCATTGATCTGCTTGTGGTTAATCTCTATCCATTCGCGCAAACCGTTGCGGCGGGCGGGGATTACGCGGCGTGTGTTGAAAATATAGATATTGGCGGGCCTGCCATGATCCGCGCTGCGGCGAAAAACCATAAACATGTGTGTGTCTGTGTGGGCGCGGATGATGTGGACGCCGTACTTGCCGATATGGACAAGTACGATGGCCAAACAACCTACGCAACGCGGCAAAAACTAGCTCATAAATCCTATGCACGTACGGCGCAATATGACGCGCAAATATCTGGGTGGTTTGCGGATCAGTTAGGCGATAGTGCGCCCAGCTTTTACGCGCAAGGCGGCAAGCTTAAACAACGCCTTCGCTACGGCGAAAACCCGCACCAAAAGGCCGCCTTTTACACAGATGGCTCGTCTCGTCTCGGCGTGGCAACGGCCCGCCAAGTGCAAGGCAAAGAGCTTTCTTATAACAATATCAACGACACAGACGCGGCCTTTGAATTGGTGGCAGAATTTGGCGCGCATAAGGACGGGGCCAAGCCTGCTGTGGCAATTATTAAACACGCTAACCCCTGCGGCGTCGCCCAAGGGGATAGTTTCATTGCCGCCTATAAAGCCGCCCTTGCTTGCGACCCCGTATCCGCCTTTGGCGGCATAGTGGCCCTCAATGGTAGGCTCGATGTGAAAACGGCCAAAGCAATTTCCAAAGTGTTTACCGAAGTTGTAATCGCACCCGAAGCTGACGAAGACGCGCTGGCTATCTTTGCCAAAAAGAAAAATGTTCGGGTGTTAATCTCTGGCGGTCTACCAAACCCCAAAGACCCTAGCATGACCATGCGCAATGTGGCAGGTGGGTTTTTACTCCAAGATCGCGACAATGGTTATGTGCCAGACAGTGATTTAAAAATCGTGAGCAAACGCAAACCAACCGAGTCCGAAATAAGCGATATGCTGTTTGCATGGAAAGTCGCCAAACACGTGAAATCAAACGCCATTATTTACGTCAAAGACGGCTCGACGGCAGGGGTTGGCGCAGGCCAAATGAGCCGCATTGACAGTGCAAGAATTGCCGCCCGAAAAGCAGATGACGCGCAAGCGGCTGCAGGGTGGGACGAGCCTCGCACCAAAGGTTGCGTGGTTGCGTCAGACGCCTTCTTCCCCTTCGCAGACGGATTGCTAGCCGCCGCCAAAGCAGGCGCCACAGCCGTCATCCAACCGGGCGGTTCAATCCGCGACGACGAAGTCATAGAGGCCGCCAACGAAGCAGACCTCGCCATGATATTCACAGGCATGCGACACTTTAGGCATTAGGATTATCACTGCTCGTCTCCGCACTTGATGCGGAGCCAGACACTGGCTAGACAATACACCGTCCCAAACAGTGTATAGACCACGGGTCAAGCCCGAGGACTGTCATTGTACAATACGCGCTGCTGTCATGACCTCAATCATGGGAGGTTTGATGAATGTATATTTTTTAAGCTCATCAATGAGCTGAGTTAGATCATCGCCTCCCGCATAAATGACTTTATCTAAACCCAAGACATGTCCAGTGCTTATCTTCTGGTTGACGCTATTCGCCGCTTTCGCGTCCATAGTAATGAGATAACTTTTGGCCTTCCTGTGAACATTACGCAAGAACATACCTTCGAGGTCAGCTTGTTTATATCGTTCCCGCAGGCTAGTTTTAATAGACAAAACTATCGGACCAACATCTTGCGCATAAAGAACAAGATCGAACGTAACGTTGGGAATGAAAGGAAATACTGTTCTTACATAAAGCGGCTTTATATTTTCTCTGTAAAGTAAACATTCAATCAGGGATTAAAATATTTTCCCCTTTAGAAATTTATTGTTAGTATTGGCTTGTTTCCAGGCCGCCGACATAAATTCGGCAGGGCTCTTATAGGCACGGGATAGAATGTTTTGGTATTGTTCAGTCAAAACATTGGCTGTGATAGGTGGGTTTCCCGTCAATATATTAGCATTTATTAACTCGCGCATTTTAATCCTTTTTCGAAAATTACTTCTCTATGGTACTGTAAAAAAATGGGGTTTGGGTGGAATTTTTCTGGTGTTTCAAATTTACTGTTTTCAAAAAATGGTTTTGCTATTTCACTAAGGTTTAAATTTTTTGAGATGAGTAAATCCATATTATCACTAAAAGAAATCAGTCCCTTATCAAATGCTCTATCATGCAAGGAATTGAGTAAAATTCCATTTCTTGGGTTGAGCCGTGCTTTTTTATCTACTGACCAAGGTTTAATATGGCTTGCGATCAATAATTCTGGTTGGGCAATAGATGTTAAAGCACATTTGCCACCATATGTTGAAATCAGCATACGGCGAAAAAAATCTTGGTGGCGTCTCGATTTAGCTTGCACTAAAACATCTGTACCTTCTCTAAACTCCTCACGTATGGACGGCGTTGAAAACTCATATGATTGATTCAAATTATACGCGTGTTGTCTTTCTACCTGCGATAGGAAGGCCGTAGGGTTATCGAAAAATTCTTCCCATATAATTGCATCAGATTTACTATAATTCACCATACCTTTGCGGTCTATGGTAGGGTCTAGTGCAGCGAAATTTGCCATTTTTAACGATACAGATGCAGATGTTCGATCTAATATTTTTGCCAAACTCATAATGTCTGGGTTTCGACTATGTATTTTACCAAATGGTGTTCGGCAATATAATTCTAGGGCGAGCATTTGTTCTGGTCTTTGCCAAAGCTTTCCCAAATTCAGTCCCTCTCAACACATTGTGATTATTATGTTATACAAATATTGTTCAAGGTGAGGCAAGTTTTCAGGAGAGAAATATGTATACTTTAATTGGATCGCCGCAAACGCGGGCTATTCGTGTGATTTGGTGTTTGGAGGAATTGGGGGTTGTGTATGAGATTATGCCTTTGGCACCTGGTAGTGATGAGGCTAAGAAATACAATCCGACTGGGAAGGTTCCTGCGCTGCTCGTTGGCGATGATGTTATTATTGATAGTGTGGCGATTTGCCAATTTCTTGCGGATAAACACGGCGAGATGACCTATCCAGCAGGTTCGATTGAGCGGGCCAAAATGGATAGCTGGGTGCAATTTGCCGTGGACGAGGTGGATCAACCGTGTTGGGTGTGGTCAAAAAATGATTTCCTATACCCAGAAGAAATACGAGTGCCCGAAATTAAACCCGCTTGCGCGCGCGAGTTTAAACGGGCCATGCACGGGCTTGGTGAACGGCTCGGCGATAACAAATATGTCATGGGCGAAACATTTACAGTGCCTGATATTTTGCTTGGTCAATGCTATGGCTGGGCTAAATTTTGCGGGTTTGATATCCCGAAAGGTCGGGTCGAGGACTATTTCAAACGTGTGTGCCGCCGCCCCGCTTTTATCAAAGCTTTGAAAATTCGTGAGGCGGACGGTAAATAATATTGTTTGCCATAAAATTTTCCGCCTTTAAGGTACATCCTCTACACCCACTGTCACCCCAGCGAAAGCTGGGGTCTCGCGCGCATTGAAACACTGGAGCTTGTCCCGGATTCCAGCTTGCGCTGGAATGACATGATGGTGGGTTGAGGTGAGGGGATGTAAAATTCGCAAATGCATAATCATTTGACACGCCCCCCACGCCCCCCTATAAGCCGCTCATTCTTCGCGCAAATGTATTTGCGCTTCGTTCACTGCGACACCCATTTTGGGACGATGGTGACGAAGTCCCCTGATCGGCGTTATCGCTCATCGGGGCTTTTGCGTATGGAGTTTGGATTTGGAACGAACACGAATGTTTGAAGCTCTATCAGACCGCCTCGGCGGTGTATTTGACAACCTCACTGGCAAAGGCTCTTTGTCGGACAAGGATGTTGATGCCGCTATGCGCGAAATTCGCATTGCTCTGCTAGAGGCTGATGTTGCCTTGCCTGTTGTCAAAAATTTTGTGGCGCAGGTTAAAGAGCAAGCGGTTGGCGAAAAAATCGTGCGCTCTATCAAACCCGGTCAGCAGGTTGTCAAAATTGTCCATGACGCGCTGGTTGATATGCTCGGCGGCAAGGTAGGGGAGGGCGAAGAGCCACCTGCGTCTTCCCTGCTGAATTTAAACGCGAAGCCTCCTGCCGCGATTTTAATGGCAGGTCTGCAAGGCTCTGGTAAGACGACCACATCTGGCAAATTAGCACTCTACCTTCGCACCCGATTAAAGAAAAAAGTTCTCCTAGCATCCCTCGATACAAGACGCCCTGCGGCGATGGAGCAACTAAAAATTCTGGCAGAGCAAGCGGGTGTGGATTTCTTACCGATTGTTGATGGCCAAACTGCCTTGCAAATTGCCAAACGCGCTATGGAGGCGGGCAAGCTTGGCGGCTTTGATGTTGTGTTCCTCGATACGGCTGGCCGCACAACGCTTAATGACGAATTGATGGACGAAGTTGCAGATATTGCCGCCGCGACCAATCCAATAGAAACTCTGCTTGTGGCTGACGCTCTGACTGGCCAAGACGCGGTTGAAACGGCAAGACGTTTTCATGACCGTCTGCCCCTAACAGGTCTTGTGCTGACCCGTATTGACGGGGACGGGCGCGGCGGGGCGGCTCTGTCTATGCGGGCTGTCACAGGTTTGCCGATTAAGTTTTTGGGTACAGGCGAGAAACTAAGCGGGCTTGAGGCGTTCGATGCGGAACGGATCGCGGGCCGTATTTTGGGCCAAGGTGATATTGTCTCTCTGGTGGAAAAAGCCTCCGCAGTCATCGACCAAAAAGAGGCCGAACAACTGGCTAAGAAAATGGAGAAGGGCAAGTTTGATCTGGACGATCTTGCCAAACAACTCGGCCAAATCAACAAAATGGGCGGCATGGGCGGCTTGATGAAATTGATGCCTGGCATGGGTAAAATGCGCAAAGCCATGGACGCTATGGGTGGGGGCGAAGATAAACTTCTGGCCCGTCAACAAGCGATTATTTATTCTATGACACCCGAAGAACGCCGCAAGCCTGCGCTCCTAAAAGCGTCTCGTAAAAAGCGGATTGCCAAAGGCTCTGGCATGCAAGTGCAAGACGTCAATAAGCTGCTAAAAATGCACCGCCAAATGTCTGACATGATGAAGAAAATGGGTAAAGGCGGCATGAAAGGCATGATGGGCAATATGATGGGCGGCGGCGGTATGCCTGATATGTCGGGCGGGGATATGGGCGGTCTTGGCGACATTGATCCAAAAATGATCGCCGATATGCAAAAGAAAATGGGTGGGGCTAAATTGCCAGGCCTCGGAAAAGGTTTGGGCGGCGGTGGATTGCCGGGTCTAGGCGGAGGTCTACCCGGTCTTGGCGGCCCCAAGAAAAAATAACGCAAGAAGAAAAAATAACGCAAGAAGAAAAAATAACGCAAGAAGAAGAAATAATACAAGAAAAAGAAATAACGAATTTACAACAATAGGCAGAACTTAAAAAAGGAAGAAAACTATGTCATTAAAAATCAGATTGGCCCGTCACGGGGCAAAGAAAAGACCATATTACCGCGTTGTGATTGCAGACGCTCGCGCACCGCGTGATGGCCGCTATATTGAGCGGGTGGGTTCTTACAATCCTATGCTACCAAAAGACGACGAAAACCGCGTGATTTTGGACGCTGATAAAATCAAAGAATGGCTTGCCAAAGGCGCACGCCCAACAGAGCGCGTAGCACGTTTCTTAGGCGCCGCTGGTCTTTGGGAATGGAAGCACGGTAATAACCCGATTAAAGGCAAACCGGGCGCTAAAGCCCTTGAAATGATCGAGTCGCAAAAAGAACGCGTTGAAGCGCGTAAAATAGCAGACGCGGATGCCAAAGAAGCTGCCAAGGAAGCTGCTGCAGCAGCTAAAATTGCCGAAGCTGAAGCCAAAGAAGCTGAAAAAGCGGCTGCCGCTGAAGCCAAAGAAGCCGCAAAAGCTGCGGCAGAAGCCGCACCTGCTGAGGACGTGAAAGAAGAAGCCCCAGCCGAAGAAACTGCGCCTGCTACTGAGGAAGAAAAAGAACCTCGTCACATCAAATATTTCGAGACTGTGAAAAAATACGACGCGGACGCAAGTGAAGATGTGGTTAAGAAAATTGTCAACCACCTTGGCATTGCCTTAAATTCCAAAGACGCGTCTCTTGTGGCTTGTTCAGACGAAACAGAACGCAACACTGTGCGTGATAGCTGGCTTAAGAAAAAGCTGGAACTAACAGGTGACGACGCAGAACTTGACGCCAAAGTTATGGCTGTTTGCGAAACCATGAAAGATGACAAAAATAAATGTCGTGTTACGTTTTATTATCTGCTTGCTAAGGGCGAGGATAAATTGGCTGCTTTGTAAACTGAAGAAAATATTATTAAGAAGGCGGGGGAAACCTCGCCTTTTTTATTGCCTATAAATTTTGTATTGGCGTTTATCTCTCCGCTTGTTTATGGTTGAGGGGTAGGGGAGCGTGATACGCGAATGAAAATTCTATTGGTGACAGATGCGTGGAAACCGCAAATGAACGGGGTGGTGCGTACCTTGTTAACAACCGTGCAAGAGTGCGAAAAATCGGGGCATATTGTCGAGGTCATCGCACCGTCAGATGGTTTTTTGACCATGCCACTTCCAACATACCCCGATATTAAAATAGCTCTATTTGCCAAGCGTGAAGTGGAACGCAGGCTTGTGCTTTTTGGGCCTGACGCCGTGCATATCGCGACCGAAGGGCCGCTTGGTTGGGCGGCACGGGCATTGTGTTTGAAATGGGGCATGCCCTTTACCACCAGCTACCATACGAAATTCCCAGAATACATCCATGCCCGGTTTCCCTTTATGCCTCTGTCACTTGGTTATAAATTCGTACGCAGTTTTCATAATGCGGGTGGGCGGATTATGGTGACGACTCCGTCGATGGTGGAATTTTTGCAGGCAAAAGCATTTGATAACCTTGCACCTTGGGCACGAGGCGTAGACCTAACCCAATTTAACCCTAAAGCACGATTTGCAAAAACCGATGATTACGGCGAAGATGTATATGAGGGCCTTGAGAGGCCAATTTTTGTCAATGTGGGGCGGTTGGCAGTTGAAAAAAATATTGAAGATTTTTTGGAATTAAATTTATCCGGCACAAAAGTCGTCGTTGGGGAAGGGCCACAAATGGCGGCTCTTCAAAAAAAATATAAAGATAAAGCCGTGTTTACAGGCGCAAAGCACGGGGCAGAATTGGCTCGTCATTACGGGGATGCGGACGTCATGGTGTTTCCGTCAAAAACCGATACCTTTGGGTTGGTTATTATCGAAGCTATGGCAACGGGAACGCCTGTGGCTGCCTACCCCGTGCACGGCCCCATTGATATTATACCGAATTCTAAAGCGGGAATAGTGGACGAAGATTTACGTGTGGCTTGCCTTGCTTGTTTGGATTTAAAGCGGAGCGACGCTGCAAAACACGCTAAAAAATACGCATGGAAAAAAGTGGCTGCAGATTTTGTTAGTCTGCTTGTGCCAGAAGCCGAACCAAAACGCCGCAAGCGTTGGCGCCGTGCCCGCCGCGCCCTAAAACTCGCCAGTGCCCCGTGGCGGATATTCAAAAAAACCGTGCGCAGGCTTGGACGGTTTGTCAAGACGGGCCGGTGAAGTATAATTGCATGTTAAGTGAGAGGCACTTATGTTTAAAATAGCATTATTGAGTATCAGCATTATTGGAAGTTTATTCTTTGGAGCACTTTTTGGCTTTACATTTGGAGTGCCTCAGAGTGTGGAACGGGTAGGGCAAAATTTTATTAAAATGCAAATTGAAAAAGAATTTTCTGAGAGAAGCAATGAGTTCTCAAAAAATATTATTGGGGAAAAATACACAGAAAAACTTAAATACTTGAAGAAAAAATATCAAAAAGAAATTGATACTGCACAATCTCAACTAGACGCAAAAGTTCCTGAAATGGTAGCAAGTGTGATTGCGTCCATGTGTAGACTTGATTGTAATGCCAAGCAAGAATGGACAGAGAAAATTAAAAGTAGTTATAAGACAAAAATAGAAAAATTAGGACTGTCATCCAAGCGTATAAATGATTTCATAGTTGGAAAATATCACGAAGTCCTGTCCCGTTTAACAATGGATTTGCGAATATTTTTTGGGGTAAATGCTCTATTATTCGCAATTGTCTTTATTGTGAGCATTGTGAAAAGACGTGCCATTCGACATTTATATTTACCCGCAGGCTTGTTATTGATTTCCACATTCATCAGCATTGGAATTTATATATTTGGCCAAAATTGGTTTTTCACAATTATTTATAATGACTATATGGGGTTTGGATATTTGATATATGTGGGCGTGCTTTTTGCTCTTCTTTGCGATATTGCATTTAACAAAGGGAGGGTGTCCACGGCAATCATAAACACGGTAGGTAATGCAATTGGTTCAGTGAGTATTTCGCTTTGCTAATTTTGCATATCACCAAGGTTTTTGTGGGGTTGGGACGGCTTTGCTTAAATCGAACTCAACGCGGAACAATCGTCCTTTGCGGCGCATTTCGTAGGTGTAGAGCGTATCGGTTAATTGCACGGACCAAATATTTGTAACAGATACGTTTAAGCCTTCCTTGACAAACATATCAACAGACTCTTGGTCAACGGGGAATTCTTGAACTGTGATTGACCCTGCGTGGGTGGTGTTTCCGCCGTACATGCTGACCCCGTCCGCTGTTCCGTCTTCGTGGTTATGGCGATGTTTAAGGCGCAGGCCTGCATCTGTTTTTGTCAATATCCATGTGCGGGAACGGTCATCACCAACATAAAAAGGAATTTGAATTTCTGTGTCCGTACACGAGCGTATGTGCATGACCATAGGTTGACCTGCAAGGTCGTCGTCGGCAGCGTCAGTGCTGACCAATTTACCCGCAAAGGCTTTGCCGCACAAATCTTGCAAGTTTTGCATGAATTGGTCTTGTGGTGCAGTGGTGTTTGCTGAGCACGAAAGCAATACAAATGCGCTTAATCCCGAAATGCTATATGTAAATATCGTTTTCATACTACTCTCCCAAAAGATACGTAATACTAGACCAATAAAAAACCACCCTCAAGGGGCGGCTTATAAATAATATGTGAGATAGGCTACCAATCCATTTGCACACGCATATAAAGTCCATTGGCTCCGAATGTATCGGCGCTGGTGTCTGTGTAATTTATTTTCACCCGCAAATGACTTTCTGGATACCAAGTGGCGCCGAGCGTGTAGGCATTGGCTTTTTCGTCGCCAGCTTTGCGCGCGTCTAGGATATCAAAACGGGCCAATAATTCCAGCGCGCCGTAGCCGCCTTTGGAGAGGGGGCGGCTTGGTTTCGTCCGGTCAAATTTCCCTGCGCTGGCTTTGTAAGTGCGGCTTTCTCCCGTTAGGAAATACCCAGCTTGAATAAAGCTGCCTTTGGCACTGCCAATATTGCCGCTCTCTTGCATATGTTCTGCGTGGGCGTGAAATGGCCCCATAATTGCTGCGGCTTCCAGTCCAATGAACAATGCATCTCCGCCAATTCTTGGTTTAATCTTTTCTGTAGCAAGATGTGACCCCCAACGGGCCGAGCGTTTGGGTGTGCCTGCGTCTTTGTCGGTGTGGCGCAAAGACGCACCAAAGTGCACAATACGGTTTTTATCCATAATAGGGGCATAGGTCGTGCGTGCTGACCAGACCGTATTTGTTGGTGCGCCGTTTTGTGCCCCGTTAATGGAATTGCCAAATACACCCGCAGAAGCACTATAATTTTTGCCAGACTTTGACAGGATTACCCCAAGGCGTCGATCAAGCCCCAAGGCGTCTGTCACCATGCCACGTTCTATAAAACTGATGTGGCGTGACGAAGTTTGCTCCTCCATGGAATTGCTGGTTTTCATTTGCCCGACTTTGATGGCTATGGGGCCTTTATAGGTGATATTGACGTCTTTATAAGTGGTCTTGCCACCTGCAAAATCAATTTCGCCGACATATTTAAATTTTTTATATTGGCCTTCAACACCAACCCTAGCTGTGCGAAATTCATCGGCGTCAATGTTGCGCCTTGTGCCGCCAATAGGCGTTTCGTTTAAGCGGGCGACGTCCCAAAATATACGTCCCCGAAGCTTCATATAATTCCCGTCTGCGTCTTTATATTTTGGTGCGCCGTGAAAAAGTGTCCATGGGCTTGCTTCATCTGCCAGTGCTGTGTGTGTGGTATATAGTGCGATAAACCCTATGGTTGAAAGACGGGTAATGTTAAAAAATATTGTCATTTAAGCGTTCCTATGTTGTTGTGCGCTCTCAGTACAATTGGGCCATAACAGTTTTATGACGAAAAATACAAGTATTTATGACAGGCTAAAACAATATGGCCTTGGTTGTTTGACTTGCGTCAAATGCGCTTAAAGGATACATGGAGGCATGTTTAATTTTGAACTTTTCATGTCCGCCTTTGCGGTTTTATTCGTCATTATCGACCCGCCAGGGTGCGCGCCGATTTTTGCAACTCTCACCCGAGGCACGTCCAAGCGCCACCAACGTGTGATGGCGTTTAAATCCGTTGCCGTGGCTGCGGGGATTTTGTTTGTATTTGCTTTTTTTGGCGAACAGATATTTGGCGCGCTTCACATTGATTTTGACGCCTTGCGGATTGCGGGCGGTATAATGCTGTTTATCATTGCCTTGCAAATGGTGTTTGAAAAGCGCACCGAAAATCGTGAAAGTCGTGCAGAAGAAGCCTTAGAAGAAATCGAAAACCCAGAGGACATTTCAGTATTTCCCATGGGTATACCGATGATTGCAGGGCCGGGTACAATTGCGTCTTTATTGCTGTTAATGTCGGGCAGTGAAAACATTGCCGACCAAGTGGCGATAATGTCAGCGCTTGGTGCGGTGTTGTTCATTAGCTTGCTCTCGTTCCTAGTAGCAGGCTGGCTCATGAAAATCATGGGGAAAACCTTTACCAATGTGCTGACCCGTGTGCTTGGGTTTTTACTAGCAGCTCTCGCCACTCAATTTGTTATCGACGGTGTAAAAGGTGTATTTGGCTTGTTGCACTAGGCAATACTTGCAACGTATGCCCAAAGCCCTTACATAAGGAAAAACGGAGACAATATGTCCTATGCAGTGATAAATTTAATACTCAACATTATTGGCTTATACCAAATTATTATTTTGGCTTGGGTGGTCGCAAGTTGGCTGCAAATGTTTGGCGTTATCAATCCGCGAAATCCAATGGTTGGCAATATTTTATCTGTCCTTCATGCATTAGTAGAGCCTGTTATAGCACCCATACGGCGTGTTCTACCTGCAATTGGCGGTCTTGATCTTTCACCGATTGTGTTAATTTTTGGCTTGATTTTCGTGCGGGATACCCTGACAAAATATATGATCACCAATAGTATATTATAGGATGCTTCATGACGAGTGCTTCCCTCATTGACGGTAAAGAGATTGCTAAAGGTGTACGAGCATCGGTGACAAAGTCTGTGGCGGAATTAATTTCAGTCTATAAATATGCCCCTACTTTGGCAGTTGTTTTAGTAGGCGAAGACCCCGCCTCACAAGTGTATGTGCGTAACAAACATAAATTTACCCGCGAGGCAGGCATGCGTTCACTTGAACATAAATTGTCCAACGATGTGGATGAAAACACGTTGGTTAAATTGGTGAAAAGTTTAAATGCTGATCCAGATGTTGACGGCATTCTGGTGCAACTCCCTTTGCCCAAACACATTAATACCAACCGTGTCATTGGCGAAATTGATCCGACTAAGGATGTGGACGGTCTTACGGAAATCAGTGCAGGACGCTTATCCCTTGGTCGTGAAGGTTTGCGCCCATGTACCCCTGTTGGCAGTGTGATTTTGGCCAAGCACGCACTTGAAGCACAAGGCGAGGGCTTGTCTGGCAAGCATTGTGTTATTGTTGGGCGGTCAATACTCGTGGGCAAACCTGCGGCTTTTTTATTCTTGGAACAAAACTGCACAGTCACCATTGCTCACTCGCGCACTAAGGATTTGGCCGCAGTGTGCCGCAGTGCTGATATTCTTGTTGCGGCTGTCGGTCGGCCTTTGATGATAAAAGGCGATTGGATTAAAAAGGGGGCTGTCGTGATTGATGTGGGAATTAACCGCGTGGCGAATACGGCGAAAAATGCAAAACGTCCGACCAAATTGGTTGGCGATGTAGACTACGCTGCAGCGCAAGAAAATGCATCTGCCATTACCCCTGTGCCAGGTGGCGTTGGCCCCATGACCATTGCTTGCTTGCTCCGAAATACAGTTTTGGCCGCATGTGCGCGGCGAGGTTGGGCCGTCCCTAGATCATTAGCTCAATAGAGTTTTTACACGTCGTTCAATTTCTGGCTTAATACGGGCAACAGACTCGTCTTTCACAGGCCCGTATCCGCGTATTTTCATCACCAGTTCAACAATAGCGATAGCCTCGTTCTGATTTTTCGCATTAATATTACCTCTCAATTGTGCAAGAATATTTTCAAACCAAGGGATAAGTGCGCGCTCCATTTTGCGTTCATCTGAATAACCAAAAATGTCAAATGGCGTGCCGCGCAAGCCTTTAAGTTTTGCCAAAACTTTAAATCCGTGCACCATCCACGGGCCAAAGGTTTTTTTCTTGGGGCGTCCGCGTGCATCCATATCTACGTTTAATGTCGGCGGAGCAAGGTGGTATTTCAGTTTGAAATCACCCTCAAATTGGCCTGAGATTTTCGCGGAAAATGCACGGCCTGTGTGCAAACGTCCCACTTCATATTCATCCTTGTAACTCATCAGTTTAAACAGCGATTTGGCGGACGCTTGGATAAAGGCGTCAGACTTCAAACCAGATGTATTGGTTTTTACCTTCTCTATGGCGCTGTGATAACGGTTGGCCCACCCAGCGTTTTGATAACTTGCGAGAAATAAGGCCCGCTTTTCAATCATAGCTTCCAAACTTTCTTTTGGTGCAGGGTTTGGATTAAGCTGTTTGCGGATAAAGTCTGGATCGTGGGCAGCAATACGTCCCCAAGAAAAGGCAGTTTTATTGGCCTCTGGCGCAACGCCGTTCAGCTCAATTGCTTGCATGAGTGCATCGAAGCTAACAGGAATGAGACCTTGTTGCCACGCCATACCCATCATCATGACATTAGCATAAACCGAATTGCCCATGAGTTTTTCAGACGCAGTATTTGTATCAAAGCTACCGAGATTGTCCACGCCTACAGCTTTTTTCAAAGATAAAAACCGAGTATCTGATTGCAATTGCATATCAGGGTCGCGGGTAAATCCGCCCGTTGGCATATGGGCAGCATTGACTACGGCTTTGGTTTTTCCGTGGGCGTAGGTCTTCATGGCTTGTTCGGAACTGCTGACCACAAGATCACAGCCAAGCAGTGCGTCCGCTTGCCCTTCGTCTATGCGTACTTGGTTGAGCATTTCGGGTGTACCGCCTATACGGATATAGCTCAACACAGGCCCAAATTTTTGGGCAAACCCTGTAAAGTCGAGCACGCTTGTGCCTTTGTTTTCAAGGTGTGCCGCCATGGTAATAAGCGCGCCCACAGTCACCACGCCCGTGCCGCCTACACCCGTGACCAACAGATCAAATGGGGAGTCGAGTGAAGGGAGTTTTGGCGTTGGTAATGCTTTTAGCTTGGCGTCAAAATCGGCGGTAACTAGCTTGGCTTTGGCGCGTCGGCGTTTGCCACCTTCAACAGTGACAAAGCTAGGGCAAAACCCGTCTACACATGAAAAATCTTTATTGCATGTGTTTTGGTTGATCTGTCGTTTGCGGCCAAATTCTGTCTCTAATGGTTCGACGGAAAGACAATTGGACGCGACCGAACAATCCCCACACCCTTCGCAAACAAGTTCATTAATGACAACAAACTTGGCAGGGTCATCCAGCAATCCACGTTTGCGGCGTTTGCGTTTTTCTGTGGCGCATGCTTGCTCATAAATAAGAATACTGACGCCTTTCACTTTGCGTAAATCTCGTTGTACTTGGTCGAGCGCGTCTCGGTGGTGAATGGAAATGCCGCTTGGGAAATTGGCATCGCTAAATTTTTCAGGGTGATCTGAAACGAGGACAATGGTTTCAATGCCTTCGGCGCGGACACTGTGGGCAATGGCCAAAACGCTGACAGGGCCGTCAACAGGCTGGCCACCTGTCATGGCAACAGCGTCATTATACAAGATTTTATAAGTGATATTAATGCCAGCCGCTTGCGCTTGCCTGATGGCCATTGAACCTGAATGGTAATATGTGCCTTCGCCCAAGTTTTGGAAAATATGCTTAGCTCCGTTATAGCGCGAACGCGGGATCCAATTGACCCCTTCGCCGCCCATTTGAATAAGCGACGTGGTTTCCCTGTCCATCCAACTGGCCATAAAGTGACAGCCAATCCCCGCCAGAGCTTGCGAACCTTCGGGTACTTTTGTTGAGGTGTTATGTGGACAACCAGAGCAGAAATACGGGGTGCGACGTGTTTGGTAATCACCCATTTTTTCTTGATCGGTTAGACACAATTTAGCAGCCGTTCTTTTAAAGCCATGTCCTTTGAAGTGTTTATCCAAACGCGTTGCCAGTGCATGAGCGATTTGTAACGGCGATAACTCGCCCGTCCACGGTAAAAGCGGTTTGCCCTTGTCGTCATATTTTCCGACCATTAATTTTGGCTTAGAACCGGGGTGGTCGTAGAAATATTCTTTAAACTGACTTTCAATAATGCCGCGTTTTTCTTCGACAATAAACAGTTCCGTTTTACCTTTTGCAAATGCGGTTGCACCCAGACCTTCTAGGGGCCAAACCATGCCAACTTTGTAAATGTCGATACCCAATTTTTTACACGCGGTTTTATTGAGACCCAATAGACGCAGAGCTTCCAGTGTGTCTAAATGTCCTTTACCTGTGGTAACAATACCAAAACTAGCTTTGTGATTATAAATCACCTTGTCAATTGGGTTGGCTTGGGCAAAGGCGAGGACGGCCCGTTTTTTTGCCGCCAATCGTTCTTCAATTTGTGGGCCAGGCAGGTCGGGCCAGCGGTAATGCAGGCCCGTTTCTGGCAATGCGTGTTTAGGTGTTTTAAAAACACGTGGGTTTGGAATGTTAACGGACTGGGCGGCTTCGACGGTTTCAGACACGGCCTTAAACCCAACCCACATGCCGCTGTATCGGGATAGAGCAAATCCGTATTCGCCAAAACTGAGATACTCCTCGATGGAGGCAGGGTTTAAAATGGGCATGAAAAACGTCATGAAAGCCACGTCGGATTGATGGCCCATGGACGAAGATACACAGCCGTGGTCATCGCCTGCGATTACCAAAGCCCCGCCTGTAGGTGATGAGCCGTAAGCATTGCCGTGTTTAAGGGCGTCGCCAGCGCGGTCAATGCCAGGCCCTTTGCCGTACCAAATCCCGAACACCCCATCGACGGTTTTGTCGGGGTCGCTTTCGACTTGCTGTGTCCCCAAAATGGCGGTGGCGGCGAGGTCTTCATTAACAGCAGGCAGAAAATCTATGTCGTGTGTTTCTAGGTGTTCTTTGGCGCGCCATAGTTCCAAATCGTAACTGCCAAGTGGCGAGCCACGGTAGCCTGAGATAAAGCCTGCCGTATTCAAGCCTGCTTGCTTATCGCGGCGGCTTTGGTCAAGGGCAATACGGACCAAGGCTTGTGTGCCCGTTAAAAACACACGCCCTGATGTGTGGGTGTATTTATCATCAAGTGTGTAGGAAAAATCTGTCATACCCATTAACTTATCATTTTACGACGTAAGAACTTGTCAAATATCCCCATAAAATTGGTAAATATGATTTATATTGCCATATATATAAAATTTATGGTAAGAATAGCCATATGGAAGCGCAAGATGAAAAAATACTGAAAGCTTTGCAAGGTGGTGGACGGCTTAGCAATCAACAACTTGCCAGCGATGTTGGCATGTCGGCCTCTGCCTGTTGGCGGCGGGTCAAGGCGTTGGAAGCATCGGGTGTGATTACGAAATATTGTGCTCTGGTTGACCGCGAGAAAACGGGGCATATATTTTCAGCAATTCTGTATGTTAGCCTAGATCGCCACGACGCAGATAATGTGCGCAATTTTGTCAAAAGCGTGCAGCGGCGTCCAGAAATTCTGGAATGTTTGGCAACAACGGGTGACGCGGATTATCATTTGCGAATCGTGACAAAAGATATTGAAAGCTACAATCATTTTTTGGACGGGTTTTTAATGCGTCTTTCAGGTGTGCGCCAGGTACGCTCTAATGTGGTGCTCAAAGAAATAAAAATGGATGTGGCCCTGCCTTTTTGATAAGAGCGGGTATGGTTATGGTTATGAATATTTTTAAAAATGTATTGGTGTTGGGGTTAGGGGTGTTGTTGGCCTCTTGTGGGGCGCAAACATATGACGCGCCAAAAAAGGGCGTAGCTGCAAAGTTTGACAGCGTAAAAGACAATGACATTCTCTTGCGCGCCTTTTTACAAGACATGCCAAAGGGTGGGGATTTGCATACTCATCTTGTTGGGGCGGTTTATCCTGAAAGTTGGCTTGCATGGGCCGTAGAAGACGGCATGTGTATTGATACCAAAGCTTTGGCCATACGATTCCCAACCGAGGCAGGGTGCGGTGTAAATTTAGACGCAAAATCTGCACTGGCAGGAAATCAGGTTTTGCGAAACGCATTAATTGACCGTTTTTCTGTCCGCGATTTTGTGCCTAAAGATGGTTGGTCTGGTCACGATCAATTTTTTCGTACATTTTCATCATTTACGGCAATGCCGCACCGGTTTGGGGATATGCTGGCCGAAACAGCCAACCGTGCAGGGCGGCAAAATATTGGCTATCTTGAATTGCTCCACACGGTCGAATTATTTGAAACAATTTTACCAATGGTGGGCGCGCACCCGATGACAGGCGAGCCGCAGACTGATTATGAAAGTCTGATGGCGGGGCCATTTGGTAAGGCATTACCTGAGATGTTAGCGCGGGCAAAGGCGGGAATAGATGCAGGTCTTATCCGTAAGAACGAACTGCTTGGTTGCGACACGCAATCTGCGCAATTGGGATGCGAGGTTGAAATAAGGTTTTTGCATCAACCTATTCGTACACTGCCTGCGTCCGCCGTATTTGCCCATACAATTTTTGGATGGCATTTGATGCAAGCAGACCCGCGCTATGTTGGCACAAATCTTGTGGCCCCTGAAGATGATTTTATTGCCCTGCGAGATTACGGCTTACACATGGAACAAATCGCGTATTTGTACGAAACATTGGGGCCGCGCAATATATCCCTGCACGCTGGCGAGCTGTGGCTTGGCTTGGTTGCGCCTAAAGAATTACGCTCTCACATTCACGACGCCGTACATATCGCCTATGCAAAGCGCATTGGGCACGGCACGGATATAGTGTTTGAGGACGGGTATAAAGACTTGCTGAAATACATGGCCAATAACGAAATTTTGGTAGAGATTAACTTGACCTCAAGCGATATTATTTTGGGTGTGAAAGAAGACGCACATCCCACCCGTATTTATCAAGACGCAGGCGTACCACTGGCGTTCTCAACGGACGACGAGGGGGTGGCACGGATTGACCTGACCCATGAATATATGCGAGCCGTGACCGAACAAGGGTTAAGTTACGCCCAGTTAAAAACGACAACATATAATAGTTTGAAATATGCTTTTGTTGACGAAACAACCAAAACGGCACTGCTCACCAAGCTCGACCAACGGTTCTTAGATTTTGAAAGTAAATTTTAAACTACCCAAGGATTTTGGCAGGGGTGCAATCATTGTCATGGGTTTGGTCAAGTGCGTCTAGCACAATTTGCAAAATGTCTTTTTGTATGGGTTTGATATCGCCACCATAAAATTGAATGCTTTTTTCTATGCCTGCCCCCCAATTCAGCGGCAGGGCTACGGCCCCGTAACTCATGCCAAGCTCACGGGCCAACGGTAATTCAGGACAGAGCGTCATGCCGACCATATCCGCGCCGAGTGTGCGGAGCATACGAATTTCAGCAGGGGTTTCAAACCTTGGCCCATTGGTACATCCATAAACGCCGCCCCGATGGGTTTGCACACCGCGTTTGCCGGCAGCGTCCGCGAGGGCTTGGCGCAGGGCCGGGCAAAAAGGTGTGCTCATTTCCACATGCCCTTCCGCATGTGTGAGCGTGTCAAAAAACGTATGGTCGCGGCCAGATGAAAGGTCGATGAAATCATCCAAAATAATGGGTACGGCAAGGTCAAAACTTTGATGGATGAGCCCAACAGCAAATATACCAATTACCCGCTTCACACCTAAAATTTCAAGGGCTTTGATATTGGCGCGGGTGTTGATGCTGTGGGGTGGGATACTGTGGTTGGGGGCGTGCCTGTTTAGAAAAATACAGGCTTCACTGCGCATGAGATTGACAGGGCCGAACGGCGTATCAATGGGTTCTTCTTGCAAAGATGCACCGCCTAAATCATAAATGCCTGTGCCGCCGATTATTGCTGTTACCATATTTGTCTCGTTATTTTTCCCGCTTACCATAGCCGCCGCCCGTAGGTGTTTCAATAGATATGCTGTCACCTGCCACAAGATCAGCACGGTCACATCCCCCTAGCGCAATATGCGTGCCGTCGGCTTTTAAAATGGTATTTGCCCCCAGCCGTCCATCTTGTCCGCCAAAACTACCCGCGCAAGGCACACGGCGATTGCCTGATAATATAGCGCACTCCATATCTTCTAAAAACGTCAGTGTGCGTTTCACCCCGTCGCCTGCATGCCATTGCCCCTTACCGCCAGAGCCGCGCATGATCTCGAATGTTTTAACCCGTACAGGATAGCGCAGTTCCAATATTTCAGGGTCGGTTAGGTGTGAGTTGGTCATGTGGGTTTGCACAGCAGAACTGCCGTGAAAGCCAGGGCCAGCGGGCGCGCCTGAACAAATGGTTTCGTAATACTGATAAGTGTCATTGCCAAATGTGAGATTATTCATGGTGCCTTGGGAGGAGCCCAGCACGCCGAGTGCGCCAAAGAGTGCATTGGTGACGGCTTGGCTCAACTCTACATTGCCAGCAACTATGGCGGCAGGATGGGCGGGGCGCAACATACATCCGTCTGGCACACGAATATCCAGTGGGCGTAAGCATCCCGCATTAAGCGGAATATCAGATCCAACAAGACAGCGAAAAACATAGAGAACGGCGGCGTGAGTGACGGCAATCGGCGCGTTAAAATTATCATCCCGTTGTGGACTTGTGCCTGCAAAATCAATGACTGCACTTCGCGCACGTGTATCAACACGAATGCTCACACATATCTCGCAACCTTGGTCAAGTTCATAGCGAAATGTGCAGTCTTTTAAATTGGCGAGTGCACGGCGCACACTTTCCTCACCGTTATCTTGGCAAAACCCCATATAGGCGCGCACGGTTGCGAGGCCATATGTTTCGCAAATGGATAATAACTCGTGAGCGCCCTTGGCATTGGCTGCGAGTTGGGCTTTTAAGTCCGCAATATTTTGCTCTGGATTGCGAGCTGGGTACTTTGCAGTTGTGAGGACGTGTTTGATCTCGTCTTGTAAAAATTTCCCGCCCGTCACCAAATGCATACAATCGATAACCACGCCTTCTTGGACGATATTTACGGCTAGGGGGGACATTGACCCAGGGGCAATGCCGCCAATGTCGGCATGGTGTCCGCGACTGGCCACGAAGAATAATATTTCCCCGCCGCCCTCGGAAAACACGGGTGTAATGACATTGATATCGGGCAAATGCGTGCCGCCGTCGTAAGGATTGTTGTGAACGAAACTATCACCTGCTGACATGGGTAATCCTGATTTTAACAGGGCGCGTAGGCTGGCATCCATAGAGCCGATATGCACAGGCATGTGCGGGGCATTGGCAACTAGGCCACCTTGGGCATCAAAAATAGCACAGGAGAAATCAAGTCGCTCTTTGATATTTACCGAGCTGGCCGTGTTTTGCAAAACAGCTCCCATCTGCTCAGCGATTGACATAAATAAATTATTGAAAATTTCTAAGCGAACTGGATCACGCACAATGTCATGTGAGGTGATTAATATATTTTCCTCTGGGGAGTGTTGATGAAACGTCAGGTGTAAATTCATCTCGTCAGTGAGAACCGCTTGCCAATTTGGTTCAATAATATTTGTTCCACCTGCATCTAAAATAATTGCGGGGCCACAAATGATCTGTCCTATTTTTAATTGTTCACGGTGATAAATGTGTGCATCCTGCCATTTCCCTTTGGTGTAAAACCGTGTTGTGGATTGCACAGGTGTAGATGTGTGTTGTGCCGTTGTATTTTCCATTTTTTGTAAGGGGTCACTGCCGCCGTAAACATGTGCGGATACGCTCTCAATGAATATATTTTTTTCAGTATCAATAAAGCTAAAACGGGCACGGTGGGCAGTTTCAAAATTGTGTTTGAGGGCTTTGCTAAAGACAATAGGGAGTACAGTGTCCGAACCATCATAGCGCATATGGGCCGTTAATATTTGTTTGATTTCATTTACCCTCACGCCTTGCTGAATGAGGTTTTCATACCCGTTATGTGCGAGTTCTTCGGCAATATTTTGTGCGGCTGCTGCATCCTTAATTGGCAAGTTAACGGTTTTTTGTACGTGCTTGGAAATATCGGCAAGCCCCATACCGTAAGCTGACAGCACACCAGCAAGTGGATGAATGAAGATAGAGGTAATGCCCAGTTTCTCTGCAACCAAGCACACATGTTGCCCGCCAGCACCACCAAAACAGGCGAGGGTATAGCCGTCCAAACCCGTACCGCGTTGGGTTGATATGGTTTTAATTGCCCGCACCATATGGTCAACAGCGATGGACAAAAAGCCCTCCGCTGTCTCTTCAATGATTTTATTGCTGGCATGGGCTATGGTTTTGAACGCGGTTTTTGCAGCGTTTATATCGAGGGTTTGGTTTTGTTGAGGGCCAAATATAGATGGGAAAAAATCGGGATGTAATTTTCCAAGGGTCGCGTTGATATCTGTGACACTTAAAGGCCCGCCGCGCCGGTAACAGGCTGGCCCAGGATTGGCCCCTGCTGACTTTGGCCCCACTTGGTAACGCTCCCCGTCATAGGCTAAAACCGAACCGCCGCCTGCAGCGATGGTGTGGATTTCAAGCATAGGCGCACACAGGCGTATGCCTGCAATTTTACTAGAAAAACTGCGCTCGTACTGACCTGCGTAATGACACACATCGGTTGATGTGCCGCCCATATCAAATCCGATAATTTTATTAAACCCTGCTTGCTGCGCTGTGCGAACCGCCCCGATAACCCCACCCGCTGGGCCGGATAACACGGCGTTTTGGCCGCGAAAATAACCTGCTTTGGTAAGGCCGCCCGACGATTGCATAAACAATATATCTGGCCCGTCGCAATCAATGTCTTGACCACCAAGTGCCTGTGTGATTTTTCCAATATAGCGTTTTAATATCGGCGAGAGATATGCATCGACAACGCACGTTTCTCCGCGAGGAACCATTTTTATCAGGGCGTTGGCTTCGTGCGATGTGGACGTTTGCGTAAAGCCGATTTCGCGAGCGACCTGTGCGATTTGCAGTTCATGTTCGGGGTTTTTATAGGCATGTAGCAATACGACGGCCAGTGCGCGGTAACCCGCATTATAGGCGACTCGTAAATCCTGCCGTACTTTTCCCAAGTTTAGGGGTGTTATGACATCGCCACGGGCTGACAGTCGTTCGTCCACCTCAATTAAGTCTTGATATAAAGGCGCAGGCTTTAAAATATTGAGTGCAAAAATATCGTCTCTGGCTTGAGTTCCGATTTCCAATACGTCGCGCAGTCCTGCCGTAATGGCGAGCAGTGTCGCTTCGCCCTTGCGTTCTAATAAGGCGTTGGTCGCAACAGTGGTTCCCATTTTAACACTGTGGATTTTACGGCTTGGCAGAGGCGTATTTTGCGGAGCATTCAAAAATTGCCGCATACCTTCAAGAGCGGCGTCCGCGTAGTTTTCAGGATTTTCAGACAGCAATTTTTTTGTTTGTAGAACATCATCTGGCCCACGGGCGACAATATCTGTAAACGTCCCGCCTCGGTCAATCCAAAACCGCCATTTTTGGCCAAGCTCCAAATGTGTCATTTATTTTTCGATATACCGAACGCCGTAACGAGTGAGTTTGGTGTCTATGCCGTTGTCTGAAATTTCAACTTTGTAAAGGCGGTCATATTCTGTGGCCTCGTAAATTGGCTTGCCAGTGGCCTCCCCGCCAAGTGCGAGAACGGTTTCGGCTGATGTATTGCTGTGTCCCACTACCAAATGATGCGCGCCGTCAATTGATTGTGCTTTAATGGTTTTCGCAAGACCTGCGAGGTCGCGAGGGTCATAAAGTTCGATCTCTATACCCATGATAGTTGCCAATGGCGCGCCCGTATTTCTTGTGCGGATATAATTAGACGAATGAATGTGGGTGATGTTTTTATCTTTGAGGAGTTGCGCCAAAACATTGGCCCGTTCTTTCCCAGCACCGGATAATTCAGGGTCGCGCCCAACGTCTGGCCCCGTTAGTTTTTCTGCGTGCCGCACCACATAGATTGTCGTCGTGTTATCTTGTGCTTTAGGGGAGCACGAAACCATTTGAGTGAGCGCAAATATAGCCGCGATGAACACAAGAAATATTGCTGTTTTTCCAGCGAGCATTTTCACTAAGGAATTGGTTGTTGCGTTGGCCATATGCTTATCCTATTATTTGTTTTCGACAGCGTCTTTTAGCATCACGAGGGATGCCTCCAAAGACCCTATCACTTCTGTTTCGTTACTGATACCCATTGTTAGCGCAATTAATTTTCCTTTTTGTGCTGTTGTCAGGGTTCTGCCGTCATAAAACCGTTCTTTGATGCGGACGTAAGCTGTCAATTTGGCGCGGTGTTGGTCGACCCGCACGCCGAGTTGTTCTTGAAATGCAGGAATGTCGATTGTTTCGAGCGCGTAAAATTTCACCAAAAGCTCGTCTTTTACCGACGGCATTTTGCAAGGCTTTAGTGACCAGCTATGAATGGCTTCTTCGCCCGTCTGTGTAAGTGTGTGGACAATACGGTTGGGTTTGCCTTGTTGTTCAACTTCTGTACTTTCCACAAGTTCGCGGTCGCGTAGACGGGCTAGTTCGCGGTAGACTTGTTGGTGGCTTGCCCGCCAGAAAAACCCGATGCTGGCATCAAAGGTTTTGGCCAAATCATAGCCGCTCATGGGGCGGTCTGTCAGGCAAACAAGAATTGCTTCGGCTAGGGCCATAAATATCCATCGACTTTGTTATGCAATTATGTGCATAGTATAAAAAACTGAACGTCTATCTACACCGAAAACAGGGGAGTATGCAAATGCCAGCGTTAAAATTTTTAAAAGGTAAAACACTTCTTATGTCTGGCGGCTCACGCGGTATAGGTCTTGCCATTGCCCTTCGCGCTGCTAAAGACGGTGCAAATATTGCCATTGCTGCGAAAACGGCGGAACCACATCCCAAGCTACCCGGGACGATTTACTCGGCGGCCAAAGAAATAGAAGCAGCGGGTGGGCAGGCATTGCCGCTTATTTGCGATGTGCGCGACGAGAAAAATGTGCAAAGCGTTGTGGACGCGACCGTGGAAAAATTTGGCGGTATCGATATTTGTATAAACAATGCCAGTGCAATCTCTTTAACGGGAACAGAATTAACGTCCATGAAGCGTTATGACCTGATGAACCAAGTCAATGCAAGGGGTACGTTTTTACTCTCGAAAACTTGTCTGCCCCACCTTAAAAACAGCGACCACGCGCATATTCTAAATTTATCACCGCCTCTTGATATGTCGCCCAAATGGTTCAAAAACCACACGGCCTATACAATGGCCAAATACGGCATGTCCATGTGCACGCTGGGCATGGCAGAAGAATTTAAACCGTTTGGCATTGGCGTGAACTCTATGTGGCCGCTGACAGCCATTGATACGGCGGCGGTACGCAATGTACTGGGCGGTGACCAAATGGCTAAAATGAGCCGTACGCCTGAAATTTTGTCTGATTGCGCCCATATGATGCTTATCAAAGACCCCAAACACTTTACGGGTAATTTTGTCGTGGATGAACAATTTATGCGCGCAGAAGGCATGACGGATTTTGCGCAATATGCACCCGGATATGACGGTCAACTCGCGGGGGATTTCTTCGTGCCCGACGCCGTATTTGACGCCGTACCCACTAAAGTGATGCGGGGGTATTGATATGAACGAAACGCTACTTGTAAATCGGTCTGATTTTTCCACCATAGAGATTGTCAATCAACCAAAGACAAAACTGGCGAATGGCTGTGTGCGCGTTGCCATTGGTCCCTTTGCTCTGACCGCCAATAATATTACCTATATGGCTGTAGGAGACCTCATTGGCTATTGGAAGTTTTTTGACCCACAGAAATATGGTATGGGTAAACCTGAAATGGGGCGCATGCCCGTATGGGGGTACGGCACAATTGTGGAAAGTAAATGCAAGGAAATTGCTGTTGGCACGCAAATTTACGGATTTTTCCCGATTGCGCAAACCATAGATATTAAGCCCGAAAAAATAACGCCTATGGGTTTTCAAGACGGCGTAGAGCATAGGCTTGGGCTGCATGCTATTTATAACACATATATTCTTACACATGCTGATCCTTCCTTTACAAAAAACCTAGAAATGCTGCAACCAATCTTACGCCCTCTTTTTACCACATCTTTTTTGATTGATGATTTTTTTGCAGAAAATACTTTCTTTGGTGCAGAGCAAGTCATCATTATAAGCGCGTCTTCAAAAACTGCATTGGGGACAGGGTTTTGCCTTAAGAAACGGGGCGGGGTAAATCTGGTAGGACTTACGTCGGATAAAAACATTTCCTTTGTTGAAGGTACGGGGTTTTACGATGATGTTGTCAGTTATGACGATATTGCCAGCCTGCAAACAGGCGTAAAAACCGCCCTGATTGATATGGCTGGAAACGGCAGTGTAAATGGACAATTATATACGCACTTTGGCGCCGATATTGTCTATAATTGCATGGTTGGGAAATCTCATTGGCAAGGAGCACGTCCACCAAAAATATCAGCAGGTGCGCCGCCGTCTATGTTTTTTGCACCTGACCAAGCCAAAAAACGCATAGCCGATTGGGGCGGTGCAGGGTTTGCGCAAAAAATGAGCGCGTGTTGGTTGCCGTTTTGCGAAAGTGCAAAAACATGGCTTGATGTTGAAAGCTATCAAGGTCAAGCTGATCTTGTTTCGGCCTATCATATCTTACTTGACGGACAAGCCAGTCCAGACAAAGGTCAGTTGTTTACATTATAGGAGCAGGGCATGGATACCAAAAGCATCACACTACACATTGAAAATGACATTGCGCATATCATTTTAAACCAACCCGATAAACGCAACGCAATGGGTGCAGATTTTTGGGCTGAATTGCCGCGTGTTGTCAAAGATATTGACGAAAATGTACGGGCACGGGTGATCGTGATCTCCTCTACTGGGCCGCATTTTAGTGCGGGCATTGATATTACCATGTTGGCAGAAGGTGTCGTTGACGGTAATGACAAAAATCACCCGACTTACGGGGCGGCGTTTCTTGCCAAATTACAATATTTGCAAGATGCATTTAACGCCCTAGAAAATTGTCGCTTGCCTGTATTGGCGGCGGTGCAAGGGGGGTGTTACGGGGCAGGGGTTGATATGATTACCGCCTGCGATATGCGCTACGCCACCAAGGATGCATTTTTTACTATTTACGAGATTAAAGTCGGTATGACGGCGGACGTGGGTACGTTCCCGCGTATTTGTAATTTGATCCCCGAAGGTGTCGTGCGCGAACTTGCCTATACAGGGCGTAAAATGGGCGCAGAGGAAGCCGATAAACACGGGCTTGTCAACGCCGTCTATACTGACCACGAAAGCATGTTGAAAGGCGTTATGGACATTGCCACTGAAATTGCTGCCAATCCGCCCTTGTCGGTTTATGGATGTAAGCAAGCCATTACCTATGCCCGTGACCACACGACGGGTGACGCGCTGGCTCAAATTGGTCTTTGGAATGCCAGTTTCCTCAGCCCGCCAGAAATGATGGAAGCCATGGGCGCCAAAGCCCAAAAACGTGCAGGCCAATTTGAAGACTTACCCAAGATTAAAAAGCGGGTGTTTTAGACACAATGCTATTTTTCACATGTCATTCCAGCGAAAGCTGGAATCCGGTTTCACGTTAAAACTTGGGCGCGTGTGGCAGATCCCAGATCAAGTCTGGGATGACAATTATTTTGTTGGCGGCGAGGGTTAATGATTTGGCTCAGCCGTCCCCCAATAATTATAACAAAGTGGTTTTGGCCCCGGGATATAGTCTTGTTCCATATTGCTCACTTTAAACCCTGCCGCGTCCAGAAATGCAGGTATATCGCGGCCCGTATAACAGCCGCCAGATATTTTACTCCACAAAGGATCAATACGCGCCTGCCATTTTTGGATATTGTCTTCAGGGGCTTTGCCGTGTTCACAAAACAAAAGCTGGCCTTTTGATTTGAGAATGCGCTTCATTTCTTTTAAAGCTTTTACGGGATCAGGAATGGTACACAGCGAGTAGGTGACAATGACGGTATCGGCGGACGTGTCCGCGAGCGGTATATTTTCACCAGACAATCCCAGACGTTCCAAGGGTTTATGAAACACGGCCCGTTTTTTAGCAGATCGTTTCCACACATTTTCGTCAGGATCAATGCCTGTTAATTTGGTGATTTTACTTTGGTCGTAAAAGGGAAGGTTATGCCCAGAGCCAATGCCGATTTCCACAACATTGCCGTAAGCTAGCGGCACGATTTTTTCGCGTTGCTTACGTATAGGTTTACCGCCGCATGCACAATCCAAGAGACGCGGTAAAACATGGCGATTATAAAACCCCATTAACCGTCTTTTCCAACCAGCATTTTGCGGGCATTTTCTTTAAATTTTTCTTCGTTTTCTTGTTGTTCCTTCATGCGCTCTTCGAGGTTATAGGGTACATTCAACCCTGCGATGACAGCGGGGCGTTTTGATATTTGCTCCAGCCAACGAATAAGATGTGGAAACGGCGCAATATCAATTCCCGACCATTCAAAAATCCGTACCCAAGAAAAATTGGCAATGTCTGCGATGGAATAATCACCTGCCAAATATTCATTGTCTTTCAACCTACCGTCCAGCACACCAAATAAACGCGCACTTTCGTTTTGGTAACGGTCAATTGCTGCTTGAATTTTTTCAGGGAAATAGCGGTAAAACACATTGGCTTGCCCCATCATCGGGCCAATACCGCCCATTTGAAACATCAACCATTGGATAACCAAAGATCGTCCTTTGACATCGCTTGGCATAAGCTTGCCCGATTTTTCAGCCAAATATATCATGAGCGCGCCGCTTTCAAATACGGCGAAATCGTCATTGTCACGGTCAACAATCGCAGGAATACGCCCATTGGGATTGATCTTTAAAAACCAGTCTTCCTTTTGCACATTGGAGGAAATATCCAAAGCTTTAACGGTGTAGGGCATGCCCAACTCTTCGAGGGTTATACTCGCCTTCCAGCCATTAGGGGTCGCAGATGTATATAGATCAATCATGGTGTCTCCTTATTCTATTGGTACATATAACATGGTTTAACCTCAGGAGCACTCACAATATGGTGTATGGCGTATATGCGTTTAGCACACCACACCCAATATACACCCACAGTCCTCGGGGTGGGCACTATATAGATAGATCATTTGTTTTATTTTATTTTTCCGGCAAGCATGGGTAGGAAAACAAATGGCGTCAGCAAGCTGCCGATACATGCGCCGTAAAGCCCTTTGAGCCAGATAAAATTGTGTGATGATAAGGGGGCGATATTGCTCAGGTGCAGTGCGCCCAATACTATGGGTGATAAAATGGCCATACACATTAGGCCAACGGTAAGTGCTCGCGCCCAAAGATTTTGCGGCAAGTATTTCATATATCCACTGCCGCTATATTGTGCCGTTCGCGGTTGACCACCGTCCACGCCCCATTTTTTAATGCGGCCCCGCAAGATCGGTGTCACAATACATGTGGTCAAAAACCCTGTGATAAATGTCGTTGCCAACACATCTGGCACAAGACCGCCCGCGCCCGAAAAAGGGATGGACTGTACACTTCTCCCCAATAACCAACCAAATAAAACCCCAAACCCACCATTAATAATCGCAGAGACAATAATCTCTATAGTAAGAAATTTTCGTAAAGACATGCTCTGGTTTTCGGGCTTGAGGTGCGGGGAAATGGTATTCATAATTATATGTCCTTGGATAGCAATGAAAGCACTCATCTAAACTAAACCGCACTGCCGCCAACGGTGAGGTTTTCCACATACAAAGTCGGTTGGCCGACGCCTACAGGGACGCCTTGGCCGCCTTTTCCGCAGACGCCTATGCCGGGGTCGAGTTCCATGTCGTTGCCGATATGTTTGATTTGGGTGAGGACTGTGGGGCCGTCGCCTATGAGGGTTGCGCCTTTGATAGGTTCTTCGATTTTTCCGTTTCTAACCATATAAGCTTCTGTGCACTGAAAGACGAATTTACCAGAGGTGATATCCACCTGACCGCCGCCAAAATTGGGCGCGTAGACACCGTCTTTTAAATCGTTAATGATTTCGTCCGCGTCCATATTGCCGCCAAGCATAAATGTGTTGGTCATGCGGGGCATGGGCGCGTGGGCAAAATTTTCACGCCGTCCATTACCCGTAGGGGAGACACCCATCAACCTAGCATTCATCCGGTCTTGCATATAGCCCTTTAAAATCCCGTCCTCGATTAAGACTGTGCGCTCAGTTGGTGTGCCTTCGTCGTCAATCGTCAGTGAGCCGCGCAAACCTGCCAGCGTGCCGTCGTCTACTACGGTGACGCCTTTGGCGGCGATGCGCTGGCCAATCATGCCCGTAAACGCCGACGTGCCCTTGCGGTTAAAATCGCCCTCAAGCCCGTGCCCGATAGCTTCGTGGAGCAAAACACCGGGCCAACCGGGGCCAAGTACAACGTCCATTGTGCCAGCAGGGGCGGGGACAGCGCGGATATTGACCAGCGCGCCGCGTACGGCTTCATTGGCCAAGGTTTTCCAGTTTTCTTCGCCAATGAAGTCGGCATATGATGCACGTCCGCCCGTACCCGCATAGCCGTTTTCGCGCTTACCGTCTTTTTCCACGGTGACGGAAATGGATAGGCGCACGAGGGGGCGAATGTCGTCATAACGCTCGCCGCCGCTACGCAAAATAGAAATAGCGCGCCGGTTGGCAGATAAGCTAATGCTGACTTGCACCACATGCGGGTTTACGGCCCGGCAATATGCATCTATTGTTTGGAGAAGTTCGACCTTGGGGCCAAATGCAGGGTCAGATACGGGGTCGATATCTGGATATAATTTTGTATTGGTGCGTTTGGGGGCTGGGTAAGCCGCACTTGGGGCAACATATCCTGCTTTGGCAAGGGATACGGCCTCTAGTGCGCGGCGCAAGGCCGCCTCTGTCATATCCGTGCCTTGGGCAAAGCCCGTGGTCTCGCCCGCCACACAGCGCAGCCCAAAGCCGCGACTGGTATCGAAATTAGCGGTTTTGAGGCGCCCATCATCAAAGGTTAGGGACTCGCTCGCGCCCCGTTCGAGGAACAATTCCCCGTCGTCAACACCGCGCAAGGCCTCGTCCGTAATGTTTTGGGCTGTTTTGCGGCTTAAATCACAATCGCTAAAGATAAAATCGTTCATATTTTGACGGCCTGTTAGAAAATTTATGTAAGTTTCTACTCTTTGCCCGATTAATGGCTTGTCTTGCAAGCTTTTAAGCCATATTCATGGCTACAATCTGTCTATTTGTTTAGATTGTACGAAATTGATTTTATCAACTTAGGTAAAGTAGAGAAGTGAGGGGGTTATGGGTTTTTCGCCTTTAATTAAAAAATGCGGTCTTGGACTGTTTGGTATAGGGGGGACACTGTCTCTCGCAACTGCGGCATTTGCCCAAAGCAATCACAATGGCCCGACCAACGGCGAGATTGGCTATCAACGCTCGGTCACGCCTGTCATGGACATGGTGGCGTCATTTAATGTTGGTCTTGTCTGGTTGATGGTCGGGATTGTGGTTATTGTCTTGGCACTGATGATTTTTATCATGGTGCGTTTTCGGGAAAAAGCCAATCCAGAGCCTTCCACCACATCTCATAATACCATGCTCGAAGTGGTGTGGACACTCGTCCCTGTAATTATTTTGATGGTTTTGGCCGTGCCCAGCATGCGCTTGCTGTATTTTGCCGATAATGTGCCAGAAGCAGGCCTTGTGGTTAAAGCTACTGGCAATACGTGGAATTGGGAATATTCATATCCTGATAACGCCGATGATGTGGACAGTTATATTTCCAATATTGTCGACATTCCCCATACGGAAAAAAATGACGGCAAGGGTAATGTTCTAAGTCATGCGCAAATTATCGCAAAAATTGACGCCCGCCCCGCATCTGAACCCCGTCTTGACGGACGGCCATATCTTTTGGCAACAGACGCCGCACTTGTTGTGCCTGTTGATACGGTGGTAAAAGTTTTGGTGACGTCCAATAATAATATTCACGCCTTTGCCGTACCGCAATTTGGCATTAAAATTGATGCGGTTCCGGGACGTATTAACGAGACTTGGTTTAAAGTAAACGCCGGCGAAGAGGGAACATATTACGGGCAATGTTCCGAAATTTGCGGTGTAAACCACGCCTTTATGCCCATTGAAGTTAAAGTGGTATCCAAGGCCGAATTTAAACGCTGGATTGCCAATGGCGGTAGTTTTACCACACAATATTCACAAAACAATACAGCTGGCACGCACACTGCCACACTGAAATAGGAGGGTTTGATGTCAGGCTCATATGATGACGGTAAACCAGGGTTTTTTGCCCGTTGGTTTTTTTCTACCAATCATAAAGACATTGGTACACTGTATCTGATTTTTGGTATTATTTCTGGCCTTATCGGAGGGTATTTATCCTTCATGATGCGCATGGAATTGGCAGAACCCGGTTTCCAGTATTTCCAAAACCCGCATGCATTTAACATGTATGTCTCTATGCACGGCCTGTTGATGATTTTCTTTTTGGTTATGCCGTCGCTCATTGGCGGGTTTGGCAATTGGTTTGTACCCTTGATGATTGGCGCGCCTGATATGGCCTTTCCGCGTCTTAATAATCTGTCGTTTTGGTTACTGCCAACGGCCTTGGTGTGCTTAATAATTTCTATGTTTGTTCCGGGCGGGGCGTCGGGCGATGGGTTTGCGGGTTCGTGGGTAATGTATCCACCGCTCTCAACCTCTGGCCATCCGGGGCCAGCTTTTGACTTTGTAATTATTGGCCTTTTGGCGGCTGGTTTCTCGTCTATTTTTGGCGCGATTAACTTTATTACCACCATCCTTAATATGCGCGCACCGGGCATGACCATGCACAAAATGCCGCTCTTTGCGTGGGGTACATTGGTTACGGCCTTCTTGCTTCTGCTCGCTTTGCCAGTTTTGGCGGCGGCTTTATTTATGCTCTTTACTGACCGTAATGCGGCCACAGGTTTCTTTGACGCGGCCAAGGGCGGTGACCCTGAAATGTTCCAGCATTTGTTCTGGTTCTTTGGCCATCCTGAGGTTTACATTATGATCTTGCCAGCCTTTGGCATTATTTCCCACATCATCTCGACCTTTAGCCGCAAACCTATTTTTGGCTACCTTGGCATGGCCTATGCTATGGTGTCTATTGGCGTGGTCGGCTTCGTGGTTTGGGCCCACCATATGTATACGGTTGGTATGGACGTGGATTTGAAAGCTTATTTCTTGGCGGCAACACTCATCATTGCTGTACCAACGGGGATTAAAATCTTCTCGTGGCTAGCGACAATGTGGGGCGGCTCCCTTCGCTACACCATTCCAATGCAGTGGGCACTTGCCTTTATCTTCTTATTTGTCATTGGCGGCGTAACGGGTGTGGCTTTGGCCAATCCTGGTTATGACCATACCGTGCACGATACTTATTTCGTTGTGGCGCATTTCCATTATGTGCTGTCTATGGGGGCCGTATTTGGATTGTTTGCAGGCTTTACATATTGGTTTGGTAAAATGTCTGGCTATCTTTATAATAAATGGCTGGCAGCCGCACATTTCTGGTTCTTCTTTGTCGGAGTGAACATGGTATTTATGCCGCAGCATTTCCTCGGAATGCAGGGCATGCCGCGCCGTTATGTGGATTATCCAGCCGAATTTGAAATGTGGAATAAAGTTTCCTCTATGGGTGCAATAGTTACTTTGGTTGGCGTTGCCTTCTTCCTTATTTGGGTGATCGAAGCTTTTATTGTAAAACGCAAAGCGGCTGATAATTATTGGGGTGAGGGCGCAAATACCCTCGAATGGACATTACCGTCCCCGCCGCCCTATCATCAATTTAACACATTGCCGCGCATAAAATAGTGAGCGGCATTGCAACACATATGGCAACACCAAAAGCCGCGTCTGTAACGGACGCGGCTTTTGGCTTGCAAGGCAGTGCAGGGACTTTGGGGGCAGGTCTTGGTCTGGCGGAACCTCGGGATTTTTATGCCTTGATGAAACCACGCGTTATGTCACTTGTGGTATTTACGGCTCTCGCGGGCCTTATCTGCGCGCCTGGTTCTATGAACCCCGTACTGGCACTTGTATCCGTGTTTTGCATTGCCGTTGGCGCAGGCGGTGCTGGTGCTCTCAATATGTGGTATGACCGCGATATTGACGCGGTTATGAGCCGCACCAAAAAACGCCCATTGCCAGCAGGTAAAATGTCCCCGTCCAGCGTCTTGGCATTTGGGGTGTTTATGAGCGCGTTTTCAGTAATCGGCCTGTCGCTGGCGTCCAATTATTACGCAGGAGCACTGCTCGCCTTTACTATTTTCTATTATATGGCGATCTACACCATGTGGCTAAAACGGGCCACGCCGCAAAACATTGTTATTGGCGGCGCGGCGGGCGCGTTCCCGCCGATGGTTGGCTACGCGGCAGCGGCGGGCGGTGTATCTGCTGACCCTATGTCTTTGGACATGTTGGTGCAAGCCGTGACGCCTGAAAGCATTTTATTGTTTCTGATTATCTTCCTGTGGACACCGCCGCATTTTTGGGCCTTGGCTCTGTATAAACAAGGGGATTACGGCAAGGCCAATATCCCCATGATGCCCAATGTAAGGGGCGCAAAATCCACACGTTTGCAAATATTGCTCTACGCACTGGTCCTGGCCATAACATGTATTGCTGTAGGCTTTACCACCCTAGGCTCGCCGCTTTATATAGGTATTGCTGGTCTGCTCAACCTTGGCTTTGTTGCGCTCGCATTTAAGGTTTGGCGTTCTAAGGCTGGCGAAACAGCCGCGCCAAATGACGAGGCTTCATTATACGCGGTGCGTGCAGGAGATAGGGCTGCGCGCAATCTCTTTGCCTATTCAATTGTATATCTGTTCGCGCTCTTTGCTATTTTGGCATTGGCGCATATTTTAAAAGGTTAGCCCAAATGTCTGATCCAATCTCTGATCCAATGAACCCTATTATTGAAAATTATGTAGAGCCTACATGCGAGGAATTACGCGCGCGTAAAAAACGCAACCGGGCAATTGCTATTGGCTTGCTTGGGTGGGTTGGTTTAGTTTTTTGGGTGATGTTGTTAAAAATGGGGTATTTCAAATAATATGACCCAAGGCGGCGAACACACCAGCACATCTCCACACCGCAAAACCAGTATGGTTTTGGCGGGTGTTGCACTTTCCATGTTGGGACTAGGGTTTGCCTCCAAACCGCTTTACGATACTTTTTGCAAAGTCACGGGCTATGCGGGCACAACGCGGGTGGCTGAAGTGGCGAGTACGACAGTTCTAGACCGTAAAATAACAGTACGTTTTGATGCCAATACCCGTAGTGATTTACCGTGGACGTTCAAGCCTGAAGAGGTGTCATTGACCGTTAATGTGGGGCAAAATGTGCTGGCGTTTTACACGGCCAAAAACAATTCACAATATGCGGTTGTTGGCACGGCGAGCTATAATGTTTCGCCCATAAAGGCGGCCCCGTATTTTTCAAAACTGGAATGCTTTTGCTTTACCGAGCAGAGATTAGAGCCCGGCGAGGAAGTGCGTATGCCCGTGTTGTTTTTCGTTGATCCACTGATTGTAGAGGACGAACGCTTGGACGAGATAAAAACAATTACCCTATCATACACATTTCATAATGTGGAAAATCCGGGCGATGATGCCTATACATCTGTGGAGCGCGAGAAGCGTTTGCAAGAAATGACGGGCGTAACCTTATCCCAATAGGGTATTGCGGGGTAAACCCGATAAAAACGACAAAATAGAGGAAAAAAAAGCTTTAAGCATATTGCCGCAAATGACCGCTCAAGCTATAGCTTTAACAAATCACTTTTGGAGGACATATGTCTGACCACGCTGTAGAACATGATTATCACCTTTTACCACCAAGCCCGTGGCCGTTTTTGGCTGGCATTGCCGCTACCATATGGGGCACTGGCATGGTTGCTTTTTTTGCAGGGTTATATCCGCGCAACGCTGAGCATCCCAACGGATTGATGGAATTTTTGTTTTCTCGCGGCATGGATATGTTTGGCGAAGACAAAGTATCTAACGGCGGGTGGATTATTCTTTTGCTAGGCTGTCTCATGGCGACATTTGTCATGATCGGCTGGTGGCGCGACGTGGCCAAAGAAGGCGCGGACGGTGACCATACGCCTGTTGTGCAAATCGGCCTGCGCTACGGTATGATTTTCTTTATTATGCAAGAAGTGATGTTTTTTGTCGGTTGGTTCTGGATGTTCTTTGAATTTGGCCTATATCACAAAATCCGCTCAAGTTGGAATACTGACGTTTTGGAAAGTGCTGGCACATATGCGGAGGGCTACGGTTTGAACGCTGGTGGACAGGCCATTTCTTCTATTAATGCATGGGATATTCCCTTGTTAAATACATTGGTTTTGTTGTTATCAGGCACAACCGTAACATGGGCTCATCATGCACTTGTTAAAGGCGATAGAAAGTCTGCGAGTACGGGCCTTATTTTAACCGTCTTGCTAGGCGTATTTTTTATTGGTCTGCAAGCGGTGGAATACGTAGAAGCCTTTGCTCACAAAGATACCCATGGGTTCTGGCTGGACAGCAATGTTTACGGCTCGACCTTTTTCCTCGCCACAGGTTTCCACGGCTTGCACGTTTTAATCGGCGCAATCTTCCTGTTTGTCATCTGGCTTCGCCTTCGCGCTGGCGGCATGACAAAAGATCAACATTTCGGCTTCGAGGCTGCTGCTTGGTATTGGCATTTTGTTGATGTGGTGTGGCTGTTCTTATTTACCTTCGTCTATGTTGTGTTCGCAATGGGTTAAGGGGCATGTCTGACCCTGTTACTCGCGACAATTCAAAAATTTTAAACGCAGGTTTTCGAGGCCGATGTCCCGAATGCCTTGAAGGACCGTTGTTTGATGGCTACCTAAAATTTGCCCGTGAATGTCAATCTTGCGGGTTTGATTATCATAGCAATGATGTGGCGGACGGCCCTGCGGTATTTGTGATTTTGCTCGCGTCCATAATCGTTGTGCCATTAGCATTGGCGTTTCAAATTAAACTCGACGCGCCCATTTGGCTAACATTGCTTATCTTTGTGCCTGCAATTATTGGCGTATGCCTTGCTTTGCTGCGTCCCTTTAGGGGCATGATGTTTGCCCTACAAATTATCAATAAAGCCGCCCCTGGTGAGCTCGACGACCGTGATGAAAATTAAATTTAACCCCATGCCGTGGCTCACAGTTGTGACCCTCATCTGCCTTGGCATATTATTGTGGCTCGGCACATGGCAATATCAACGCTTGGCGTGGAAGACGAGAATATTAGCTGAAATTGAACAAGCCGCCCACGCAGAGCCGCTTGGTTCCTTAAGCGGCATTAATCAACTTTTGGCGCAAGGGAAACCCATTGATTTTCGCCGTGTGTCCTTGCAGGCAAATTTCGCCGTGCCGCCTTTAAATTCTGGCGCGCCGTTTCATCTCATGGGCTCAAATGGCAAAGCGTTTACGTGGCGGCTTTATCAACCCATGAGCGTGGATGCAAACAGCGCATATATTGCCGGGCGGGAATTTACGGAAGTGCAAAAAGATAATCCACCAAAAACAATCGTCGGCGAAAAGCAGGTGATTGGCTATGTGCGCCTTGTGCAAAAACCCAATTGGACAATTCCAAAAAGTGATGTCAAAACCAACCGCTGGTTTGCCTTTAATGCAAGCCCAGAGGTTTTGGATTGGAGCGACAACGGCACAATTGCGATTACCTATTATATTGACCATGTTGAGCACATAAAATCGGTGGATGACCTGCCTGTGCGTATTCCAGATATCCCAAATAACCACCTCGATTATATGTTGACATGGTATAGTTTTGCTTTGATTTTGTTGATAATATATTTCCTCGTGCATAAAAAGCAGGGGCGGTTGAGGTTTGAAAAAAAATAATATGCTAAAACGAGCCCACATTCCTGCGTCCCTATATGAACCTTGTATCGGGGGTGGTGTAAACCTGCGCGCACCCAAATGGGCGGATTTTGAAGAATGGGGTGCGCTTAGGCGCGACAACAAAGACTATCTTAAACCGTGGGAGCCAAAATGGGACGACGCGCACTTGTCGCGCACATCATACCGCAGCCGGTTGGATAAATTCAAAACAATGACCGCCAATGGTACGGGCTACCCCTTTCATATCTTTCGAGCAGGGGACGAACGCTTGGTTGGCGCATGTAACCTCACATCAGTAAAACGTGGGTCATCGCGCAGCGCACATATTGGCTATTGGGTCGGCGAAAAATATGCGCGCAATGGATTTGCCCGCGCTGCAGTACGGGCCGTACTTCGGTTTGCATTTGAAGATTTAGACTTGCACCGAATCGAAGCGGCTGTACGGGCGGAAAATATCGCTTCGATTAAATTGTTAGAGAAAAATGGGTTTGCCCAAGAAGGCATTGCGCGCGGCATGTTAAAAATTGACGGGCAATGGCGCGACCATTTGATTTACGCCAAATTGTCGAGTGATTGATATGCCTTAGGCACTTCCCGCCTGTGCAGATAACAATTCAGGGCTGATGCCCAAGCCCGCAAGAGCTTGTTTCCATTTTCCGTCAGGATTGTCCGCAAAAATTATCTGCTCATCGGCGGGCGATACCAGCCAACCATTGTTTTTAATTTCGTCCTCCAATTGGCCAGAATCCCAACCCGCATAGCCAAGGGCGAGCACGGCACGCTTAGGTGAATTTTCATTGACCAGCGCCGTTAAAATATTTTTACTGGTGCTCAGTGCCAAGGTGGGGCTGAGAGGCAGGGAAGTATCGAGATGGAAAAAATCGCGGGAATGGAGAACAAACCCCCGCTCCGTTTCAACTGGCCCGCCGTATAAAACTTGGCTGTCTTTGTTAGTCACATCTCCCTTTACGCCGAGATGCGGCAGCATGGTAGAAAGCTTCAAATCAGGTTTTGGTTTGTTAATGATAATGCCCATAGCCTGTTCATCATCGTGGACGCATATATAAATCACCGCATCTCTAAACCGTGGGTCTTGCATGGCAGGGCTGGCAATAAGGAATTGACCTGCAAGATATCCGTCTTGCTCTTCCACGTCTGTTGGATTTTTGCTTTGCGCGCTTAAGGTCATAGGGTAAGCTGTGCGCGTTATGGGGCCAAAAATCAAGCAGGGAAATATATTCGAAGATTGAAAGCTGGACATGCACACCTTGAAATTTTGCAAACCCACCCCATATTAAATGAAAGGGAGAGATACATGACAATAAAAATTGGCGAGACATTACCAGAGGCAACCCTTATGACAATGAGGGCAGACGGCCCAGAACCATTATCAACAGACGATATATTTGCAGGCAAGCGTGTCGCGCTCGTATCTGTCCCTGGGGCATTTACGCCCACATGTTCAGCCCACCATTTACCTGGATTTAAAGAGCAGGCAAATGCACTTCGGGCCAAAGGTATCGACAGCATTGCCTGTATATCGGTCAATGATGTATTTGTTATGGCTGCTTGGGGCAAAGACCAAAAAGTTGGCGCGGACGTCACCATGCTGGCGGACGGAAACGGTACATTTTCTGATGCCATTGGCCTGTCATTTGACGGCAGTGGATTTGGCATGGGCAAACGGGCCCAACGCTATTCCATGATTGTCAACGACGGGGTGGTTGAAGTTTTGAATGTGGAAGCACCTGGCGAATTTAAAGTCTCGTCAGTTGACCATATGCTTGGCCAGCTTTAGTTTTAGTTTCTTATTAGGAGGTTTTTATACCGTTATTTTCACTTGTCTTTTTATTACTTGTCGCCCTCACCTTTATGAGCGCCATTAAAACTGTGCCTGAAGGCATGGAATATACAGTCGAAAGATTTGGGCGGTATACGAAAACCCTAAAACCGGGACTGGCAATAATTACGCCGTTCATCGATAAAGTCGGCTATAAAGTGAATATGCGCGAACGTAAAGTCGACGTGCAATTTGCAGGGCTTAAAACCAAAGATAATGCAGAGATTAACGGCAGTGCTGATATTTATGTCAGCGTAACCGATACCTATAAATTGGCATATGAAACGGGCGATAGTGACGACAGTATTCGCCAAAAATTTGATATGGAAATGGGCAAACTGGTCAAATCAATGGACCAAACCGACATACTTTCGAGTGCAGACACCGTGGACAGTCTTATTTTGAGCGCGGTGAAATTACACGAAGAAAAATGGGGTTTACATGTGCGCTATATAGATGTGCACAAAATCTACCCCGCTTAAACGACATTAGGTATTTCGCCTACACTGTGTTAGACATTCAACAAATATGAGAGAGAGAAAATTATGGAATATGCACCAGTAATATTATTAGCTATTGTGGCTTTGGTTGTTTTAATCAAGACGGTAAAAACCGTACCCCAGGGCATGGAATTTACCATTGAAAGATTTGGCCGTTACACCCGAACCCTAAAACCGGGCTTAACAATCCTCATGCCGTTCATCGACGCTATTGGCTATAAAATGAATATGCGTGAGCGGGTCATTGATATTCCGTCTCAAGACGTAATTACCAAAGATAATGCCATGGTCACTGCGGACGCGGTGGTTTTTATTCAAGTCATTGATGCGCGCCAAGCGGCTTATGAAGTCAACAATCTTGATAATGCCATTAAAAACCTATGCTTGACCAATGTGCGGACAGTGGTTGGCTCAATGGATTTGGACGAAGTGCTATCAAAGCGTGACGTGATTAACGCCAAATTATTAGGCGTGATTGACGCAGCAACGGATTCGTGGGGTACAAAAGTCACCCGTATCGAAATTAAAGACCTGTCCCCGCCCCACGATATTACCCAAGCCATGAACAAGCAAATGATTGCTGAGCGGGAAAAACGGGCTGAGATTTTAACGGCGGAAGGCGCAAAGCAAGCTGCGATTTTGGTGGCCGAAGGTGAAAAAGTATCTGCCATCCGCGAAGCGGAGGGACGCAAAGAATCTGCTTTCTTAGACGCGGAAGCCCGCGAGCGAGAAGCCTTGGCCGAAGCCAAAGCCACAGAAATGGTCTCAACCGCTATTGCTAAAGGCGATGTGAACGCGATTAATTACTTTGTCGCCCAAGATTATGTAGCGGCCTTTAAAGCTCTCGCAACATCTCCCAACCAAAGCACGGTTATTGTGCCCGCAGAGCTATCTGCACTGGCCTCGACAGTTGGTGGTCTGGACGCATTGCTTAAAGCTGGCAAGAAAGGTAAATAATATGAACGCCGAACCCAATGTAATATTACAATTTCTCGAAGGTATGAACGGCGCGCGCTGGTTGATGATCGGTTTTGCCCTGCTCATTCTCGAAGTGCTAACGGGAACCATGTATATGCTGTGGATTGCCGCAGCTGCCATGATCGTTGGCATTATTATGTTCATTGCCCCCGTACTGGATTGGCAAATGCAGCTTTTACTATTCTCCATTCTTACAGCCGTGTTGATGTATGTGGGTCATACCCACCTTCGTCCAAAAATGCAGGGCGGGGAGCCGTCTGATCTTAATGACCGCGCCCGTTCTATGGTCGGCATGCGGGTACGGGCAATTGCGGATTTTGAAACAGGTCGTGGCCGCGTGCAAGTCGGGGATACCCAGTGGCGCGCCCGTATGGAATCTGGTGAAGTCAAAGCAGGAGACGAGTTAAAAATCGCCTCTGTAACAGGTACAACGCTGGACGTTGTACCGCTTTAGAGCCTGTATTTTTACTATAATATGTCATTCCAGCCCCAACTTTCGTAGGGGTAAACTCCAGCTGAAATCTGGTTTCATTCTCGAACTCAGGAGCGTGTATTCGGATACCAGATCAAGTCTGGGATGACATTATTTTATTCTAAGTGGTTATTTCGATTTGGAATGCCGCGCCTTGCCAGTTCGTCGGCACGTTCATTGCCTTCTACTCCTGCATGGCCTTTGACCCATTTCCATTCAATGGTTTTATCATTTACTTGGGCATCTAGATCTTGCCATAAATCTTTATTGAGGACGGGTTTTTTATCGGCCTTACGCCATCCCCGTTTCTTCCAACCGTGTATCCATTTTGTGATGCCGTCTTTAACATAGACGCTGTCGGTCCAGATAATAATATCACCGCTGAAATTGGATTTTAAACTGCGTAGGGCTTCGATAGCCGCCATCAACTCCATGCGGTTATTAGTTGTGTCAGGCTTACCGCCAAAAAGCTCTTTTTCACGTCCTTCGTAGATAAGAAGCGCGCCCCATCCCCCAGGGCCAGGATTGCCTGAGCACGCCCCATCCGTATAAATGGTCAAAACTTGTGTTTTCTGAGCTCTAGGCATTGGTGTTTTCTCGTAAAAGGCGAGGCAGACGAAAGACAATATCTTCTTTCGTAACTTCAACATGCTCTAAAGTAATATCATAGTGTTGTTTTAGGGCGGCAATAACACCATCAGTTAAATTCTCTGGTGCACTCGCGCCTGCTGATACACCTACCGTTTGCGCCCCAGCAATCATTTGCCAATCAATGTGTGTTGCATCGGCAATAAGCACAGCATTTTGTGCACCAGCTTTCTTGCCCACTTCCACGAGGCGCAGTGAGTTAGAAGAATTATTCCCTCCGATTACCAGTAAAACGTCACATTTTTGTGCAATCGCTTTCACTGCTGCCTGCCGATTGGTTGTTGCGTAACAAATATCTTCTTTGTGCGGCATAAACATCTCTGGGAACCGTGTTTTTAAAACGGAAACAATCTCTGCTGTATCATCAACTGACAAGGTGGTTTGGGTGACAAGCGCAATATTGTCAGGGTTTTTTGCTTGGTAACTCTGTGCGTCGGCACATGTCTCGATGAGTTGAATCGCGCCTTCTCCCAATTGCCCCATGGTTCCGATCACTTCTGGGTGTCCCTTATGGCCGATCAGTAAAATTTCTCGCCCTTGGTCAAAATGCCTTTGGGCTTCGATATGGACTTTGGAAACAAGTGGGCATGTGGCGTCCAAATAAACCATATTACGCTTCCTCGCTGCCTTTGGTACGCTTTTGGGTACGCCGTGAGCAGAAAAGACAACGGGGCGGTCATCAGGGCACTGTGTGAGTGTATCAACAAATATCGCCCCCATGCCTTCAAGACGCTCGACTACGTGCCGGTTATGGACAATTTCGTGGCGAACATATACGGGCGGGCCAAATTTGGCTAAGGTTTGCTCTACGATTTGGATGGCCCTATCAACGCCTGCGCAAAATCCACGCGGGGAGGCGAGTAAGACATTGAGTTTGGGGAGGTTTGGGTTTGTATTATGGGACATTTTCTCAATTGACATTAAAATTTCACAAGGGGTACGCCTAGTTGTTGCGTATGGCAAGGATTGCCGATAAGACATGTAGCAGGATTTAGTATGATTTGCCTATCATTTTCATATAGGCATGAATAGGAATAGCATGAATATCTCATCATTAAAGTCAACAGTGTGCCTTGTGGCTGTTATTGGGTTGTCATTAACCAATCTCACCGCTTGTCGTACGGCAAAAGAAGTTTTTGATGTCGGCGAGGCTGGCCAAAAAAACTCTGGCCCGTGTCCTGAAGCATTTGCTCTGTACGAAACATCACGTTTGGTAGAATTTAAAGGCACAGAATCATATGCCAATGTTGGCTACACAGCCGAAATAGAGAAAGTACGCAGTCTGTGTCGTTATGTTGGTGAGCAGCCGATAAATGCTGATGTAACAATGCAAATTGCATTTGGTCGTGGCCCTGCTGCTGTTGGCAGAACGGCGACCTATGAGTATTATGTGGCCGTGACTCGTAAAAACATTGACGTGATTAACAAACAAGTGTTTCCCATTACAATTACTTTTCCAGAAGGAGAGGGCGTAGTACGGGCAACAGAAACTATTGGTGAAATTATTATACCGCGGGCGACAGAGGGTACGTCTGGAGCCAATTTTGAAATCATTGTCGGATTTGAACTCACACCGGAGCAAGTCGCATTTAATGCTGACGGAAAGCGGTTCCGTGTATCTGCGGGCCAGAATTAAGCCCCATGTCTTTGTCGGTTTTACAAACCTTAAATATGCATGTGCAGGCAGCGTTTCAAGCTTGCGATCTATCTCGTGACCTTGGTTTGGTTGTTGCGTCGGGCAAGCCAGATATGGCGCCGTTTCAATGTAATGGCGCATTAGCGGCAGCGAAAATTGCCAAGAAATCTCCGCGTGATATTGCGGCGGCAATTGTAGAAAAACTGCGCGGTAATTCTGATTTTAAAGAGATGAGCATTGGTGGGCCTGGGTTTATCAACCTAACCCCTTCAGACGCTTTAATACAAGCAAGAAGCAATGCGTTGGCAGCTAGTGCGACAACAGGTGCGCGCCATGCAGACACTTTGCAAAAAATCATTGTTGATTTTGGTGGGCCGAATGTGGCCAAGCCTATGCATGTGGGGCATTTGCGTTCATCTGTAATCGGGGACTGCCTACAACGACTTTTGCGCTTTCGTGGTCATGATGTGGTCAGCGACATTCATCTTGGTGACTGGGGTTTGCAAATGGGTCATTTGATTACCGAGCTAGCAGAAGAACAGCCTGACCTCGTGTATTTTGACGTGAATTTTACGGGAAATTACCCAATAGATACGCCTGTAACTATCGATGATTTAGCTCGGATTTACCCGCTTGCGAGTGGTAAAGCCAAGGAAGACGCAGCCCGCATGGAGCGATCCCGTACCGCAACATCAGAACTGCAAGCGGGACGGGCGGGATACCGCGCTTTGCTTAACCATTTCATCAATGTGTCTATTGAAGCCCTGAAAAAAGATTTTGGCGCACTTGGTGTGCATTTTGATTTATGGAAGGGCGAAGCTGCTGTAGATCCGCTCATTGCACCCATGGTGGAAAAATTTAAGGCAGATGGGTTTGCCGAGGAAAGCGATGGAGCCTTGATTATTCGCGTGGCCGAAGAGACGGATAAAAAAGACTTGCCGCCGCTGATTCTCATCTCGCGGGCAGGGGCCGCGCTCTATGCCACCACCGATTTGGCTACCATCCAAGACCGCCGCGACAACTTAAACCCTGATGTGATTTTGTATGTGGTGGATTTTGGTCAGTCGTCGCATTTTGAACAAGTCTACCGCGCCGCTGGCAAAACGGGATTATTTCCAAGAGACGGACTAGAGCACATAAAATTTGGCACGGTAAACGGCAAGGACGGCAAAAGATTTCGCACCCGCGCAGGCGGTGTTATGCGCTTGTCTGATTTACTGACCCAAGCACACGCCGCCGCTGCAAGCCGTCTGTCGGAAGCGGGGCTTGCGCAGGATATGGACGAGGCAGAGCGGGCCGAAATTGCGCGCAAGATTGGCCTTGCTGCTATTAAATTCTCAGACCTGCAAAATGTTCGTACCACCAATTATATATTTGATCTGGAACGGTTTACCTCATTTGAGGGCAAAACGGGGCCGTATCTTCTGTATGCGTCCGTGCGGATAAAATCTATATTGCGCAAAGCAAAAAAAATGGATGTTGTGTCTGGAAAAATTCTCCCAAAGGCACAAACTGAAAAGAACTTAGTGTTGATCTTGGACAGTTTTAACCGTGCCCTCGCCCATGCAGAGGCAAAACGTATGCCACATATTTTGTGTGAGCATGTGTATAATCTCGCTCAAAGTTACTCTAAATTCTACGCAGATTGTCATGTATTAGCGGACGATGTTCCGCCCCAAACCAAATCATCACGACTGGCATTATGTGAACTTACCCTGAGGCAACTAACCCTAGGTCTCGATATATTAGGCATAGAAACACCAGAGCGGATGTAATCATGAATAAAGGGCGAATATGACACATGATAAAGATGTTGCGAAACACTATGAGCATGGGAATTTACTGGTTGCGATAAAAACCGCTCTTAGTAAGCTTGGTAAAACCCCGAAAAATGTTAATATTCATGACCTTGCGCCTGTCGATGAGTTTCATATTGGCGGACGTACGGCTAGCGAGCATTTTCTATGTCAGCTCGGTTTTGGGAAAAATATGCATGTGCTAGATATTGGCTGTGGCCTTGGTGGTGGTGCGCGGTTTAGCGCGCACACAACGGGTGCGCAGGTAACAGGTATTGACCTGACCCAAGAATATATTGAAACGGGCAAAGTTTTAAATGCATGGGTGGGTTTTGAAAAACAAGTCATTTTGCAGTGCGAAAATGCATTGGAAATGTCCTTTGCTGATGCGTGTTTTGATGGAGCTTATATGATGCATGTAGGAATGAATATTCCAGATAAACAGGCATTGTTTACAGAAGTATTTCGCATTCTAAAACCTGGGGCCCAGTTTGGGATTTATGATATTATGAAAACAGGTGAGGAGGAGCTGAGCTATCCCGTGCCGTGGGCGCAAGGCATTGCCACCAGTCATCTCTCAAGCGAGACGCAATATATGCAGGCATTGGTTATGGCTGGGTTTGAAGTTGAGGGGCCAACCAGCCGCCGCGATTTTGCACTTGCGTTTTTTGCAAAAATGAAAGCCAATGCACAAGCAAATGGAGGCCCGCCGCCCCTTGGCCTGCACACGTTGATGCAAGCAAGTACGGCTGAGAAAATTCAGAATATGGTAGGCAATATTTCGGCGGGCATGATTGCCCCAGTTGAAATGATTGCCCGTAAGCCAAAAATATAAAAACCGCGTCACCATAACGTAATTGTGTATGAATAAGGTTTGACTCTGTTAATTTTTCTATTATTTTAGCCTCAACTTGGATACTGTGATTCAAGGCCATATATTTCTTGCGGGAGAGAATTGGGGCTAGTCTCCAATCGCCGAAGGAGCAATGTCCCGGAAACTCTCAGGCAACAGGGACCGCTTGAAATACAAAAAGCTGGAAAGCGGAAGAGCGATCTTCCCACCGAAGGCGTAAGCGAAGTGTCAGGCGACACGACGTGAAACTCTCAGGTCTGACGACAGCGGGGCATTTGGGGTCAGGCATTTGCTTGACTGTAGGTGTAGTATGTCAGGCGAAGAAATAAACAAAACCGCTCTTTATGATTTCCATGTGGCACAGGGTGCTAAAATGGTTCCCTTTGCGGGCTATATGATGCCTGTGCAATATCCACTTGGCGTGATGAAAGAGCATTTACATTGCCGCGAACATGCTGGCCTGTTTGATGTGTCTCACATGGGGCAGGCCTTTTTAATCGCAAAGGACGGGACGTTCGGTACGGCGGCCAAGGCACTAGAAAAAATTGTGCCTTGCGATGTGAAATCTTTGGAGCCTGGACAGCAACGCTATACGCAATTTTTAAACGCTGACGGGGGCATATTGGACGATCTTATGGTTAGCCGCCTTGGGCTTAATGGCCATCAACATTGGGTATATCTGGTGGTCAATGCGGGCTGTAAAACAGATGATTTTGCTCATATCGAAAAACATATGCCAGAAGGGGTGCAGCTCAAGATACTGGACGATATGTCGCTGATCGCTCTGCAAGGCCCAAAAGCTGTGGATGTGGTATCAAAATATTTGCCAGAAGCTGCAACCATGCCCTTTATGTCGTCCCTTGATATCGAGCTAAACGGCATGTGGTGTCATATTTCCCGCTCTGGGTACACGGGCGAGGATGGCTACGAAATCGCGGTTAAACACACGGACGTGGTGGAAATGTGCGAACTGTTTATGTCCAACCCCGAGGTTGAAATGATTGGTCTGGGGGCAAGAGATAGTCTGCGCTTAGAGGCTGGGCTTTGTCTTTACGGTCATGATATTGATACAACAACCTCACCGATTGAGGCGGGCTTTACATGGTCAATTCAAAAACATCGCCGCGAAGAAGGTGGTTTTTTGGGTGCTGCTCGGGTGCAGAAGGATTTGGCGGAACGCCCACCCCGCCGCCGTGTTGGCATAGAGCCCGAAGGCCGTGCCCCAGCTCGCGAAGGAACCATCATACAAAACATGGACGGTAAAGACATTGGCGTTATAACCTCTGGCGGGTTTGGCCCGAGCTACGGTGGGCCAGTTGCGATGGGGTATGTGAAACGGCGATATGCTAAATCTGGCACGGATGTAAGGTTGGTTATTCGCGGCAAAGCTAAACCAGCAAAGACGGTGAAATTACCATTTGTGCCCAATAATTTTTATAGAGGGTGATACAATCAAAAACTATATCCCCTCACCCTCGCTTCGCTCGACCTCTCCCCAAAGGAGAGGTGAGAAAACTTCGTTTTCTGTGTTGAAACGGCTTAACCTCTCCTTTTGGGAGAGGTGCGCGGCAGCGTGGTGAGGGGAAATAATGTTAAGAAATCAAAAAACACTAAAGGAGACTAAAATGAAATATACGCAAGATCATGAATGGATAAAACTGGACGGGGATATTGCCACTGTGGGGGTTTCTACTCACGCGGCCAAGCAACTGGGCGACATTGTCTTTGTCGAATTGCCAGAAACGGGTGCCGAGTTTGAAAAAGGTGACGACGCGGCAGTTGTCGAGTCCGTAAAAGCGGCGAGTGAAGTTTACGCTCCCGTTTCTGGAACCATTACGGCTGTCAATGAGGCACTAGAAGACGCGCCAGAAACCGTCAATTCAGACGCTGAAGGCGAAGGCTGGTTTTTTAAAGTCAAATTGTCAGATACATCTGAACTGGACGGCATGATGGACGAAGCTGCGTATAAAGCGTTCATTAAGGACTAGTCAATCATGAAACTTATTCCAATATTGTTTTGGATGTTGGCCTTGGGTCATTTGGTGCCGATGATTGCGGCGCTTTTACCGAGCCAAATTACAAAATTGTACGGCGTTGTTCCAGATGATAAAACGCAAATCGTACTTTTGCAACATCGTGCGCTTTTACTTGGTCTTGTGGGCGCGGCATGTGCCTTGGCCGCGCATAATCAGGCCGTAAGATGGCCTGCTTTAATCGGGGCAAGTCTAAGTATGAGTGCTTTCATACTTTTTTGCCTTTTTCATAACCAGATGGGTGGCCCGCTTCGAAAAATCGCGCTTGTCGATTTAGCGGCTTTACCAATCGCCGCCACACTTTTTTACCTCCTATATAAGGGTTAAGATATATGAGATATTTACCATTAAATACAAACGACCGCGACGCCATGCTCGGCGTAGTTGGCGTAGAGTCAATTGACAATTTGTTTGAAGATGTGCCGAAAACTGCACGGCTTGATGCGCTTATCGATGTACCCACCCACAAAACGGAAGCAGAAGTGGATACACACCTGACTGCGCTGGCCACAAAAAACCGTGCCGCTGGTGCGGGGCCGTTCTTTATTGGAGCAGGGGCTTACCGTCACCATGTGCCAGCAACCGTTGACCACCTCATTCAGCGTTCCGAGTTTTTGACAGCCTATACCCCCTACCAACCCGAAATTTCCCAAGGTACATTACAGGTTTTATTTGAGTTCCAAACCCAAGTGGCCATGCTCACGGGTATGGACGTTGCCAATGCGTCCATGTATGACGGATCGACCGCCTGCGGTGAAGCCGTGTTGATGGCGGCTCGTGTAAAGCGGCGCAAGAAAGTCTATATCGCCAGTGGGGTGCACCCTCACTACAGCGCGGTTTGTACAAACGTATGTAAATACCAAGAGATTACATTGCGGACTGATCCGTGTGCGCCCAACCAAGACGGCAGCGTTTTAAAAGATTTGGATAAAGATATTGCCGCCATTGTCGTGCAGTCGCCAAATGTATTTGGCGAAATTATTGACCTTGAACCTTACGCAGAAGCGGCCCACGAAGTTGGCGCACTTCTGATTGCTGTATTTACCGAACCAGTTGCGCTCGGCGCCATTAAAAGCCCTGGCGAGATGGGGGCTGATATTGTGGTCGGCGAAGGACAATCCATTGGTGTGGGCCTCAATTACGGTGGGCCATATGTGGGACTTTTTGCCTGTCGTCAAAAATTAGTGCGGCAAATGCCGGGCCGTGTGTGCGGCGAAACTGTCGACGCAGATGGACAGCGCGGCTATGTGTTGACCCTTTCCACTCGCGAACAACATATCAGGCGCGAGAAAGCTACGTCGAATATTTGCACAAATTCAGGCCTGTGTACGGTGGCCTTCTCTATTCATATGAGCTTGCTGGGCGAGTCGGGGCTTCGCACCCTTGCCATGTTAAACCACGAAAAAGCTTGCCAATTGGCGGACGCCTTAAGCGCAATTGACGGGGTGGAACTGGTTACGGAAAACTTCTTTAACGAATTTACCTTGCGTCTTTCAAAGCCCGCTAAAAATGTCGTGGACGCTATGTTGAAAAAAGATGTACTGGGTGGATTACACGCCTCCCGTCTTATGGATGACCAAGATGATCTCTTGATTGTCTGTGCCACGGAAATCAATACGGATGCTGATATTGCCGCCTTTGTGACTACCCTAACGGAGGCTTTGTCATGAGCATGAATGCGCAAGGTCGATCTACAACACCTGAAGTTAGCACATCTATCAATGTGGAAACTGTATCGGGGAATAAAGGTTTGTCTCAACGCGAACTCTTAATCTTTGAAGTAGGAACACCGCGCAGAACAGGGGTGGATTTCCCTGCTCTAAAAGGCACAAAGCCGCGCCTTGGTGGTATGGAACGGACAAGTGAAATCGGTTTGCCCGGTCTGTCAGAGCCAGAAGTGATGCGTCATTATGTGCGTCTTTCACAAAAAAACTTTGCCATTGATCTGGGTGTGTATCCGCTTGGCTCTTGCACTATGAAACACAATCCGCGCTTGAATGAAAAAATGGCGCGCCTGCCCGGTTTTGCCGATATTCATCCTTTGCAACCCCAAAGCACAGTGCAAGGCGCTCTGGAGTTGATGGACGAACTTGCCGATTGGATTTGCAAGTTAACAGGCATGCCCGCCGTTGCCATGTCGCCCAAAGCGGGCGCGCACGGGGAAATGTGTGGCATGATGGCCATTCGCGCTGCCTTGGACGCCAAAGGAGCAGACCATAAACGCCGTGTGCTTGTGCCCGAATCCGCCCACGGAACCAACCCTGCGACAGCCGTGCAGTGCGGATTTAGTATTGATTCTATTCCTGCAATGGGTGATGGCCGTGTGGATATGGACGCGCTGAAATCCAAGCTCGGTGATGATGTTGCAGGGATCATGTTAACCAACCCCAATACGTGCGGCCTGTTTGAGCGCGATATTATTGAAATCGCCAAGTTGATCCACGGGGTAGGTGGCTATTTTTATTGTGACGGGGCGAATTTTAACGCGCTTGTCGGGCGGGTACGTCCGGGCGATCTGGGTATTGACGCTATGCATCTTAATTTGCATAAAACCTTTTCCACCCCCCACGGCGGCGGTGGCCCAGGGTCTGGCCCGACCGTCTTGTCAGACGCTCTTGTTCCATTTGCACCTGTGCCTTATGTGGTCAAAAAAGGGGGCGCATATAGTCTCGTTGAAAACATTGAAGGCAGTGAAAGCTTTGGCCGCATGACCGCTTTTCATGGGCAAATGGGTATGTTCACTCGTGCTCTTAGCTATATGCTGAGCCACGGCAGTGACGGCTTGAAACAAGCAACCGAAGACGCGGTGCTCAATGCTAATTATGTACAAGCATCTTTAAGTGACGTTATGTCCCCTGCGTACGGCGGTGTATGTATGCACGAGGCTTTGTTTGATGACAGTTTCCTCGCGGGGACAGATGTTGATACCCTCGATTTCGCCAAGGCTATGATTGACGAGGGCTATCACCCCATGACCATGTATTTCCCATTGGTCGTTCACGGGGCTATGTTAATTGAGCCCACCGAGTCCGAAAGCAAGGCAGAGCTTGACCGCTTTATTGCCGTCATGCGCTCGCTGGCTTTAAAAGCCAAAGCAGGCGAAACCGAAATGTTCAAACAAGCCCCAATATATGCCCCCCTGCGCAGGCTAGACGAAACGCGGGCAGCGCGTAAACCTATTTTGCGGTGGCGGGCTGAAACTGAATAAAAACACACGACTAGTCCCCGGATTTAGTCCGGGGCCCATAGGATGGCTGGGTTAACACATGTAGTGGAGATAGTATGGACCCCGTATCAAGTACGGGGACTTAGTGGTGTGGCGTAAAGAATTTTGATTTTAATAGCAAAATTTTGATAACCCATTTGTGTCACTCTAGACGTGATCTGGAGTCTGGTTTTATATTGTCAATTTTGAGTTTGTTTCAGATTCCAGCTTTCGCTGGAATGACGAAATATTTACCAATGAGTGGATTTTAGCCTAGTTCAAAACCTTACCCATTTGGGCAATACCGTCTTTAATCAAGGCGTTATGATCTGTGGCTTTGAACTGATCTTTGATAAGTTGTTCGGCAGCTTGTGTGGCCAGATCAACAGCGCGAGCTTTGACATCTGCCATGGCTTGAATTTCGGCATTGGCGATTTTAGCCTCAGCCAGTTCCGCGCGGCGGGCTAAGCGTTCTTTAAGGTCGCTGCGAGCTTGTTTCGCCATATTTTCAGCATCTTTTCGGGCCTGTTCAACAATGGATTTAGCCTGTTCTTCAGCTTCGATTTGTTTGCGCTGATAAGAGGCCAGTAAAACTTGAGCTTCTTCGCGCAAGGTACGCGCATCATCAAGTTGCTTGCGGATGACGTCAGCGCGGTCATCCAAGGCTTTGCCCATGACCTTGTGAATGCCTTTGTATATGGCAGCACCAATAACGAGGACAAGTGCTAGAAATACCCAAATGGTTGGATGTGCAAAACTAAAATCAAAATACATGACGGCTTCCTAGTTGTTAGCTTTTACGGCCTTGCTAGCCGTAGCCAGTGTGACCTTACCAGCAAAGAGTTTTTCCACCAAAGACTTGGCTGTATCGGCGGCTATAGCGTCAACATTGGCCAGTGCCTTTTCCCGGGTATTGCGAATTTTGAGCTCAGCCGTTTCCATTTGCTTGACAAAGTCTAGTTCGGCAGCTTCCATCTCGGTTTCGATTTCAGCGTTTACACTGGCGCGTGTTGTTTCCGCCACATTATGCGCTTTGGCACGCGCGTCTTTGAGAGACTGCTCATAAGAAAGTTCAGCCGCTTCCGCTTCCCTTTGCATACGTGCAGCACTGTCGAGATCATCTGCGATACGGTGCGAACGATCTTCTAATATACCGCCCAAGCGAGGGAGTAGAACTTTGGCGAGTAAAAATAGCAACGCGCCAAAGATAACAAATAGCCAGAAAAGTTGCGACGAATAGGTGGCCGTGTTTAAGGGCGGAAAAATCCCGCTCCCATGTTCGGCAACAGCTTCACCTGCGGCAGTAGAGCCTGCCATAAAGACGGTAAACATATTCATCGCACTTATCCTTATGCGTTGTTTTTAAACAGCGTAGATCAACAAGAAAGCGATCAACAATGAGAAAATGCCGAGGGCTTCTGTCACGGCAAAGCCGAAGATTAAATTACCAAACTGGCCTTTAGCGGCAGATGGATTACGAATGGCGGCAGATAGATAATTGCCAAAAATGTGGCCAAGGCCAACGCCTGCGCCGATCATACCTGAACAGGCAAGGCCTGCACCGATTAGTTTTGCTGCTTCTGGTTCCATGATAATTCTCCTATTGGGTTTAGCAGTTAAAGTTAGTGTCGTTTTGGTTTAATGTTCTTACTTAGTGACCTGGATGAAGTGCGTCATTAATATACACACTGGTTAGAATGGCAAATACATAGGCTTGCAAGAAGGCTACGAGAATTTCGAGTGGCATGAGCGCAACAGTCATAATAAACGGCGCAATGGCTGCGATTTTTAGGGGGCCGCTTAAGGCCAAGAATAACATAATAATGAAACCAGCAAAAAGTTTCAGCATGATGTGTCCAGCAAGCATATTGGCCCAAAGCCGAATGCCGTGCGAAAACGGGCGTGACAGGAAGGAGATAAGTTCGAGTAATACTACCAATGGTAAAATAACGATAGGCACACCTTCTGGTACAAATAGTTTGAGGAACTTAAAACCGTGTTTCCAGATACCCACCACAAGAACCGTCGTCATTACGGACATAGCTAGTGCGAAGGTCACGATAATATGGGAGGTGGTTGTGAAAAAGAACGGGACTAGGCCAAGGATATTGGCGAAAAGAATGAACATAAACAGAGCGTAGATGAACGGGAAGAATTTAAGTCCATCGCGCCCTGCCGTTGAACGGATCATATCTGCGACAAATTCGTAAGAAATTTCGGCCATGGATTGTAGGCGGCCCGGGATAATGGAGCGTTTAGAGGTTCCCATAAATAGGAATAGGCAGATCAGGCCCGCACCGATGCTCATCATCAAAGACGAATTGGTGAAGCTAATGTCGTATTTTCCTACTGAGAGTTCAAAGATTTTATGTATCTCGAACTGTGCAATCGGATCTAAACCATCTGCTGCCATGACTGGCCCCTTAAACCTTTGCGGACATTTCCGCTTAAAACCTTGGTAAACGTAAAGCTAGTTTTCGTCTACACTCATTTCTTTGGCAAGTCGCACAATATTACGTGTACCCGCTATAAATCCCAATATTATACCAATTAACATACCCCACGGCACAGTATTGGCAAAATGATCGACTGCCCAACCCAGCATTCCACCAACAATAACGGAGGCAGAAAACTCGCTAGCGTACCGAACGCCGACGGCCCAACCGGTTTTTTCGTGTTCAATATCGGGATCATGCGCATCTTGAGCCGCTTTGACCTTTTCGCCAAATGCTTCAAGTGTGTCTGTATGATTCTGATCTGAAGGCAAATTATGACCTTTTGGCAGTGCTATCGACTCATCAGGTGGAACCCCACCAAACGCGCGCAACTTACGCTTAGGCCTTGGCAGTGTCAACCAATGTTAGGCGTATCTAACCCATTGAAATAATGCAGTAAAATAATTTTTTACATATTTTGTTTCATGGGAAACACGTTGGGTTTCGTATCGGCCTCTAGGCGGTTAATTTTTCGGCTTCGCCGAGCGCAATAGAAATCAGTTGTGAGACGCCTTTTTCGGCCATTGTTACGCCAAATAATCTGTCCATACGGGCCATTGTTACGGCGTTATGGGTGATAATGATGAATTTTGTCGGGGTTTGCTCGCACATGGCGTCCAGTAGATTGCAATACCGCTCTACATTGGCATCGTCCAAAGGCGCGTCGACCTCGTCTAGCACGCAAATCGGGGCGGGATTTGACAAGAATACGGCGAAAATTAACGCCGTTGCGGTCAAAGCTTGCTCGCCGCCTGACATCAAAGACATGGATCCCAGTTTTTTACCTGGCGGGCTTACCAATACTTCCAGTCCAGCTTCGAGCGGATCATCTGATTCGGTGAGGGCCAAGGACGCAATGCCGCCACCAAATAGCGTCGTAAACAAACGACCAAAATGGCCATTGACCACGTCAAATGCTTTGAGGAGACGTTCGCGTCCTTCGGAATTCAGGCTTTCAATGCCTTCGCGTAGGCGGGCAATTGCTGCGGTTAAGTCTTGTCGCTCATCCGTAAGGGCGGAAAGTCGCTGTTCTTGTTCATTGGCCTCTTCGTCGGCGCGCAGATTAACCGCGCCCATATTTTCACGCTCGCGGGTGAGGCGTTCAAGTTTTCTCTCAATATCGTGCTCGACCATTTTACTGTCAGGGCTAAGCTCTTCGAGTTGAGATTTAAGCTCATTGGGTGCGCAAGACAGGGTTTCTTGGATTCGGGCCTCGATGTCTTCTTTGCGCTCGCCAGCCGCAATATTGCGGGCTTGCGCGCCAGCACGTTCTTCGCGGGCCGTGCCGAGGGCTTGCTCGGTAGTGCGCAAGTGCCCGTCCGCCGTGCGGAGTTCTGTCTCGATTTTGGCAAGGGCGTCACTGGCAGTATTGCGCCGCGTTTCGGCTTCGCTCAGTTCAGATAATAATGTTTGTTGGCGCTGGGCAAATTCATCGGGGCTGTCATTGGCCGCTTGTAATGCCATTGCTGTTTCCGCCTCGCGCCCTTGCAGGCTTGTGATGCGGTCTTTGGCTTTGTGGGCGCGGGCTTGCCAGTCAGCAATATCTTGCTCGACGCTTTGCAGACGTTCGGCGCGGGCTTCGGTTTCATTTTTTAGACTTCTATAGGCGCCGCTGGTTTCGTCAGCTTCGCTGCGCGCATCGTTGAGTGATGTATTCGCTATCGTTAACTGATCTTCTAATGCTTGATTATCAGAGGTGCTAGCAAGTTCAACTTTGGCTTTTTCCAGACGTGTAACCACGTCTTTATGTTCAACCTCTTGGCGGTTTTGACGATCTATAAGTGCGGTTTTTTGCTCTCCACGTCTGGCTTGATCGGTCTCAAAGCGGCTCAGATGATTTTGAGCCTCGCGTTCAGCACGTTCCAAGTCAGGTAGCACCTGTCGTGTCTTACGCGCCGCATCGTCCGCCGTTTGGCGCGTTTGTTTTGCTGTTTCCCACACCGCTTTTGCGGCCTCGGCTTGGACTGTTAATTCGGGCAATTTTGCTTCTATGTCTGCAAGCCTATTGATATTTTCAAGTTTCACGGCGGCAGTTGAAGGCAGGTCGCCAGAGGCGCAAAATCCGTCCCAGCGCCATAAATCGCCTTGTGTGCTGACAAGGCGTTGCCCCGCTTGCAGTTTTTCGGCAATATGTGGGCCATCATTTTGCGCAACTAAACCAATTTGGCTAAGGCGTGCGGCAAGTTCTTTGGGGGCTTTCACATATTCTGCCAGTGATTTTATTCCTACTGGTAATTGGGTTTTAGGCGCATTGGCCCCGCCCCAACGCAGGGGAATATCGTCGCCAAAACCTGCGTCCAAATCATCACCAAATGCGGCAGCGAGTGCAGCTTCATAACCCTTTTTTACAGTGATATTTTCAAGAGCGGATACCCAATTATTGTCATCATCACTGCGCCCCGCGTCAACGATTGAGCGTAGTGCATTTTTATTAGCACTGGCCTCTGACATAGCTTGTTTGGCAATGTTTAAGTGTTCGCGGGCTGTGCGCTCTTTGTCTTCACATATTTGTTTATTGGCACTGGCGTTTTGTTCAATTTTTTTGGCGTCTTGAAGAGAGGTCAGGGCTTGGGAGAGGGAGGCGGAAAACAGGTTTTGTGCGCCCGCCCCTTTGCCTGCCTGTTCTAGGGTTTCTAAGCTTTGCGCAAGACTATCCATTTCGCGGGTAAGATTGACGGCGCGGGTTTCAAGCTCGCTGCATTCACGCTCCGCACTGGATTTTTGTGCTGCAAAATTGGCACTCTTACGGGTCAGTTCAGTAACTTCGGTTTCGAGAACTGTACGCGCATTGATTGCATTTGTGGCCAGTGTTTTTGCATTTGCAACAGCCCCGCTAATGTCTTTAACAGCTTTTAATTCTTCAAACTCGGATTGTAATTTATGGCCCGCATTATCTGCGTCAATGACAATGCCGTCCTCGCGTTCAATGTCGCCCTTTAAGAAAGTTAGGCGGGTTTCCAGTTTTTTAATCTCGCTTTGGGCCGCATTTGCGTCATTATCCAAGGCTTCTTTGGCTGCGTTCAGTCGCCCGCACACGGCGGCGGCTATAATTTGTTCTTCGCGGTGTGGTTCAAGTCCAGAGGTGAGGTTAGCCACTTCTGTTGACGCACTGGCGACTTGCCCCGTTAGCTCTTGAACTTTAGCTTCCGCGTCTTGTAAATCTTTAGCATTCGTACCGAGGGCTTCAAGCGCATGTTCCCAACGCTTGAGCCAAAGCAGGGCTTTATACTCACGGATTTCACCAGCAAGCCGTTTATATCGTGCCGCTTGTCTTGATTGTCTGCGCAAAGATAAAAGCTGGCTTTCAATTTGTCCTAGCACATCTTCGAGCCGGTCAAGATTATTTTCAGCTGCGCGCAGTCTTAGCTCTGCTTCGTGGCGGCGTGTGTGCAGGCCCGAAATGCCCGCAGCTTCTTCTAATATGCGGCGGCGATTAGAGGGCTTGGCCGAAATAAGTTCGTTAATCTGGCCTTGGCGGACGAGGGCAGGGGAGTTGGCGCCTGTTGATGCATCGGCAAACAGGAGTTGCACATCTTTCGCCCGCACGGTCTTGCCGTTGACTTTATATTTAGAGCCTGCGCCTTTGGTGATAGTGCGGGTAATTTCCAGCACTTCATCATCATTAAACATAGGCGGGGCGATGCGGTCACTATTATCAATGGTCAGGGTGACACTGGCCTGTCCGCGCCCTGGCCTGGTTTTTGTGCCGTTAAAGATCACATCATCCATGGCACTGCCGCGCATGGCTTTGGCGGAATTGGCCCCCATGACCCAACGGATCGCCTCTAATAGATTGGATTTACCACATCCATTTGGGCCGACAACCCCCGTAAGGCCCGGTTCAATTTGAAAATTGGTTGGCTCAACAAAGGATTTGAAACCAACCAGTTTTATGAAATTGAAACGCAATGACCCCATAGACGCCCCTAGTGACCTGATTTTTCAGTGTCAGGTGTTTTGGATGTTTCAGGTATAGGTTCGCCAAGAATTTTAGCAAATAATTCTTCAAACTGCTCTAAAGTGAACATTTCGCGGATATTATACATTGTACCATTGATGAAAAATGTAGGCGTGCCGATTACACCTGCGTCGTATCCAGCCACAATGACAGCTTGCAAGCGGTCAATTTCTGCCTGATTAACCATGCAGGCATTAAAATCGGCTTCGGTCATGCCAGCAGATTTGGCAAGCTTGATAAATTCACCTTTTATATCGCGTGATGTTCTAATCTGTACTTGGCGTTGAAACTGGACGTGCAAGAGGTCAAAAAACTTATCTTCGGCGGCGCAATTGGCCAAGAGATGCCCTGCATTGGCCAAATCAACGGGCGGGGTTGGAAATTCGCGAAAAACATAACGCACTTTGCCTGTTTCAATATATTTCTTTTGAATGTCTGGAAATACGGTCAAGCTCCATGTGGCACAATGAGGACATGTAACAGAGGCATATTCAACAATTGTGATAGGTGCATTGGCATCGCCCAAAGCATGATCTGTCGGGGTTTCGTAAACACTACGCCCACCTGTTGCGGCCTTGGTGGAGGTGGCGGAGTTTTTATCACCGCAAGCACCAAGCAAGAGCGCGGCCCCAAGGCCGAGCACAGCAGATTTTATCAACGAATCAGCACGAAAAAATATAGTCATGGTGTAGTCTCCCAATTTAGCCAGTAATGGCAAGAATTTATAAAGGATTTGTTAAGGTTTTATTGTGGATAGCTCGTTTGTTATTTTGGCATGGCTGAGAACTCTTGGGTGAGCAGGCTTTCAAAATACTTGGTGAGGGGCAGATAGTCTGCGCTGTCCTTATATGTACTGCCGTTAACGATGAAACCGGGAACGGCTGGAATCTCGGCTTCTGTGGCTAATTTCATAGCCAAGTCCATGCGGTCACGACCTTCTTTGTTGTCAAAGCAGGTGTTCATTTCCTGCTCATTTTCAAGCCCCGCCATTTTCGCGATTGCCAAATATGTCTCCAGCCCTTTTCCGTCTTGGACGGTTTTGAAAATATTGTCCTGTTCTTTCATCTGGTGTTCAATCAAGGAAAAATATTGGTCTTCGGGGGCGCAATTGGCGATTTGAAAACCTGCAAAGGCCAGTTGTGCTGGCGCAGTGATAAATTCGCGGTAGACAATACGCAATTTACCTGTGTCCACATAATTGGCTTTAATATCGGGCCAAACGCCTGTGAACCAGTAGGCGCAATGGGGGCAGGTAATAGAGGCGTAGATAATCATGGTGATCGGCGCGTCTTTTTCGCCCAAGACATGATCCGCTGGTAGTTCTGAAAACGCGCCTGACATGGATAATGATTGCGGATCAAAGGCAGAGTATTGTTGATCCTGTGGAAGCATAGACGTAGACTGCGCTGCCGTAATTCCCGCTTGTCCTATACAAAATAGCAGAGCGGTAAGTGATAAAACCTGTTTACGAAAATTCATGATACGATCCAATTATTGTGTCCGTTTGCGGGTTTTTACCTTATTGCCAAGATTATCTAAGGCCTGTTGTAACCTATTTTGTGTGGTGTTTTCTAGTGTTGAACGCATATGCGTTGTGGATTGGGGTGTTGGCGGCGTTGGAGGTGTATTTGTTTTTATAACATAGCCTTGTTTAACAATGATTTTGGTAATTGCCCCTTGGCCAAGGAATTGATTAATTTTGGCGAGATATTGCCCCGAATTGGCCTGCATCAGAGCGGCAACGGGGCCTTTGGCTTCGATCACAAGGGTTTTGTCCGTTTTCGTCCCGCGAATAGCCATTGGCCGCGACAGCTTGGCCCATTTTTCGCCAACAATTTCTGGCCAGTGACCTTGCAGCGCATTGCGCCCCGCACCAAACTTTTTGGTCAGAGGTTTTAAAACTTTGCCCGTAGACCAGCCTGCACTTGGTGCGTGGCGGTATTGGCGATTGCCCCGATTGCGTTCCAGATAGCGCGTGATTGCCGCGTGAGTACGGCTGCTTTTCGCAGATTTTTCACTTTGGGATTTACGCAGGTCGCTCATCAGGGCACACTCACTCATTATGTTCGTTTCGTCCAGACAATTATCATGAAGACTTCGCAAGAAATATCCAAGCTAAGAGCCAGTCTTCTCGCTCATTATGACCAGTATGGGCGGCGTTTGCCGTGGCGCATTCGCCCCGAAGACCGCGCTGTTGGCATGGTGGTCGACCCGTATAAAATCTGGCTTTCAGAAATCATGTGCCAACAAACTACGGTCACTGCTGCGGCTCCGTATTGGTATAAATTTTTACAAAACTGGCCATACGTTGAAGACCTCGCGGTAGCACCACGCGATACAGTTATGGCGGCGTGGGCTGGGCTTGGCTATTATGCACGGGCGCGAAATTTGCATGCGTGTGCAGGGGTGATAACGCGCGATTTTGGTGGTGTATTTCCAAACACAGAGTCAGAACTGCTGAAATTACCGGGCATAGGGCCGTATACTGCCGCCGCCATTGCCAGTATTTGCTACGGAGAGCCAACCAATGTGGTGGACGGAAATGTTGAGCGGGTAATAGCGCGCCTGCGCATGGTGGACACACCACTGCCCAAGGCCAAAGCGGAAATTCGTGACCTTGCAGGAAAAATTGCCGACCCGAAGCGGGCAGGGGATTATGGACAAGCTTTGATGGATTTGGGATCGCAAGTGTGCAAGCCTAAAGACCCGAAATGCGGTGAATGCCCTTGGGGTTTTGCCTGCCAAGCTTACCGCGCAAATAAAACGGCGACTTATCCCAAAAGAACCAAAAAGAAAAAATCGCCACTGCGGTACGGCGCCGTATTTTATTTGGAAAGTGACGGCAAAATCCTTTTGCAACGCCGCCCCGATAAAGGCTTGCTCGGGGGTATGATGCAACTCCCGACAACTGAATGGAGTGCGCAACAACAGGCGGTTGACACCCTTTTGGCACACGCACCAATACCCCGTAATTGGCAAATGTGTGAGCAACAAGTCAAACACGTGTTCACCCATTTTACTTTGCAGCTGAAAGTTTTTGTAGCCGAATGTGCGGAGACTGGTGGCGGCATATGGGCGGATATTAGCCGATTGGATGACTATGCTCTACCAAGCTTAATGCGCAAAACCGTGAAGATTGCACAATCTGAACCCACGAACACATAGCTCTTAACACTAATGTCATCCCGTACTTGATACGGGATCTCGGTGGGGTTTACACGATGTTAAATTAAAAACTGAAAGCCTGCATTGCCCTGCGAGATCCCAGATTAAATCTGGGATGACAGTGTGGTTAGGATGACAGCATAGTTAAACTGTTGCGGGCATGTCTTTGCGGATTTCGGCGCGCAATATGTCTATGGGTACAAGAGAACTGGTACGGCCATTGCTTTGCTCAAAATGCCAAAACGTCCAGCCATTACAGGCGGGCGCTTTTTGTACATGGGCCCCGATTTTGTGAATGGAGCCGCTCGCATCAGGAACGGCGAGTGAGCCGTCTGCGCGCACGCTGGCTGTGATACGGCCATTGGGAGAATACAGCGTGTCGCCCGGATTTAACATGCCGCGCTCTATCAATGTGCCAAAGGGTACACGAGGTTCGGCCCGTTTTGAGGGGGTGACTTTGAGGGCGACGCCACTGCCCGTTTTAATCTTGTCAATGCGGCGGCGTGCATGAATAATATATTCTTCTTCGCGCTCAAACCCAATAAAATGGCGTCCTAGTTTTTTGGTAACTGCGCCCGTTGTGCCAGAGCCAAAGAACGGATCAACAATGACATCACCAGGATTTGATGTGGACAAAATAACGCGGTGCAAAAGGCTTTCCGGTTTTTGGGTTGGATGGGCTTTGGTTCCGTCTGATTTTTTAATCCGCTCCTTGCCCGTACAAATTGGTAATGTCCAGTCAGAGCGCATTTGCACCCCGTCGTTCATCATTTTCATGGCGTCATAGTTAAATGTAGGTTTGGCATCTTCGGTTTGCGTGGCCCAGATCAAAGTTTCGTGGGCATTGGTAAAGCGTGTGCCGCGAAAATTGGGCATGGGATTGGTTTTGCGCCAGATAATATCATTTCTGATCCAAAAGCCTTGGTCTTGCAAAATACCGCCAACACGGAAAATATTATGATAACTGCCGATCACCCAAATGGCGCCGTTGGGTTTGAGGATACGCCGCGCCGCATTTAGCCAATCATGGGTGAATAGGTCGTAAGCATCCATTGTATCAAAGCGGTCCCATTCCTCGGTCACTCCGTTGACTACGGAATTATCAGGGCGGTTTAGATTGCCGCCGAGCTGCAAATTATAAGGTGGGTCAGCAAATACCAAATCAACACTGTTCTCTGGCAATGCGTCCATAAGGTCGACACAATTGCCTTGAATGATTTGGTTGAGGGGGAGTTTTGTCATTTTTGTTATGCCCTTAAAGCTCTGCACATACAGAGACGAATCAGTTAAAGGACAAGGGTCGGTGAAAATGATTCACAAAAGTTTAAGATTGCACGTAAGTCTTTGTAACTCGCACATATTTACTATTTATTTACCTTGGTTAACACGGCCTTGACGGGCGCGTAGCTACGGCGGTGAATGGGGGAGGCTCCAATGCGCAAGAGTGCCTCTCTGTGGGCTTTGGTTGGATATCCTTTATGGCCAGTATGCCCATAGCCCGGAAAACGTAAATCTGCCTGTGCCATTAATCGGTCACGGGTGACCTTGGCGATAATAGAGGCGGCGGCGATAGAGAGACTTTTCGCGTCGCCCTTTATTATAGTCTGACAAGGTATGTTAAATTTGGGAGCGCGATTGCCGTCTACCAATACGGCAATGAGCTGGGTGGGTAAATCAAGTACGGCGCGCTGCATAGCCGTCATGGTTGCGGCCAATATATTGATATTGTCGATTTCTTGGGGTTCTGCCATACCAATACCCACATGGGCGACTTTGACAATTTCAGTATATAAAAATGCTAATTTTTTATCTGATAGTTTCTTGCTGTCATTCAGGCCTTCGGGAATATGAGCAGGGTCAAGAATAACGGCAGATGCGACCACTGGGCCAGCCAAAGGCCCACGCCCAGCCTCGTCCACACCTGCAACGGGGCCATTATACATATTTTCATGCTGCCAATCGGGTAAATTGGCCTGATTCTTGCTCATTTTCATATCTGTTCAGCTTACTTACAGAAAATTACAGTTAAAGGTCTTTTTTTAGTCAAAGTTTTTTGCTAAAAGAAAACACAGATATGAAGGAGTTCAAAATGACATTGAGAAAAATTGGTTGCGGGCTTGCGAGCGTAGCTCTTATTTTTGCGGTTTCAACATCGGCATTTGCCGAAGGCGTGACGGTAAGTTCAGCGGCCGAATGTACAGCCCAAGACGGTTCAGTTATGGATTTGCAAGGTGTTTCGCACTGTCTTGTCCCTGTTGTTCCTGAAGAATTTCAAGGGGTTGAATATGCGGGCGAAATTAAAGGTGTGCATGCCTGTAAAAAAGAAAACACGCGCAAAACACGGATTGGCGATTTTTGCCTCGTGCCACTTGAGAAAAAACCAGTTGCTAAAACTGCGACGACGCCCTTGTCTTCAGTCATTGGCAAAGTTGGAAATATAAAAACATCGGGCTCCTTAAAGGAAAAAGCAGGCACTGCGCTTTTGAAAAATAAAATATTGGACGGTGGAAAAAGCACGACGGAAGTATTGGTTGATGTGGCCAAAGATGAAGCCAAGAAAGCGGCTGAGAAAAAAGCGAAGGACGCTGCGGCGAAATTACTTGGCGGTCAATAAAACTGAAGACCAACGTAATAAGAAAAAACCCTGATTAATATCAGGGTTTTTTTATGCTTGTATTTAGGCTTGCGCTTGGGGCTTAAACAGCAGACAAAACCAACATGTTATCCATTGTTATACCGACCTTAAATGCCCAAGAGCATTTACCGCATTTGCTTTCGCAATTGGATGGGTATGGGGGCGATATTGTTATCAGCGATGGGGGTTCGCAAGACGGTACGGTATTGAGCGCGCTATCAGCGGGTATGCGTTTGGCTATTGGTTGCAAAGGCCGAGGCTGGCAATTGGCGCGGGGGGCGCGCTGGGCGGCTGTTTCTCACAGCGCAGATGATTGGTATTTATTCCTACACGCGGATACAATCTTGCCAGACAACTGGTTGGAGGCCTCGGCGCAGCATATGAAAAATTATCCGCAAAAAGCGGCGTATTTTCGCTATGGCTTGGACGCAAAAGGATTTGGCCCAACATTGCTAGCCTTTTTTGTTCGGGTACGGTGTGTTCTTTTTTCTCTGCCGTACGGGGATCAAGGCTTGCTTATCTCTCGCACTTTGTATGACCATATAGGCGGATTTCAAAATGTAGACTTGTTTGAAGATGTTGACATCATTCGCACTTTGGGGCGGCAAAGATTACGTGCATTATCTGCTGAAATTTTAACATCTGCGGCGCGTTATCAACGAAGGGGTTATCTGCGCACAGGGTTTAAAAATCTGGGTCTGTTGATCCGTTATATATTGGGCGCGGATAGGGATATGTTAAAACAGCGGTATTATAAATGAAACCGCTGCTCATTATATTCACCAAAGCCCCGATTATGGGCAAAGCCAAAACAAGATTGGCAGCGGGAATTGGCCGCGTCCATGCATGGAGAATTTACCGCGCCATGTGCGCTAAAATCATAAGGAATTGCACCGACCCAAGATGGGATACGGTTCTCTATGTGACGCCTGATGATAAAATATCATCGACTTACGGCAGCGTCTGGCCCGCGCAGCTTCCGCGCACCGCGCAAGGAGGTGGAGATTTAAGCGACAGGCTCGCCAAAATTTACACCCACAAAGGCCCACTTATCGTGATCGGAACTGATACGCCGCAACAATGTTCCCGTGATATCGCAGCAGGGTTTAAAGCCCTAAAAACCAACACCGCAGTCTTTGGCCCAGCCAGTGACGGTGGTTTCTGGCTCATGGGGCTAAACGGCCCCGCTCCCAAATCTATGTTTGAAAATATAAGATGGTCACACCCCAAAACCTTGAAAGACATTCAAGCAAAAATACACGGTTCCACAACATATTTACGAACTCTCACCGATGTAGATAATAAAGAGGCCCTGCGCCTGGTGATGAATAAAGCTTAAGGGCAGGTTTATCCTACAAAGGAGACATTAAAAATAGATTTCATTTTTGATTAAATCACTCTGGAAGTCCGACTTTACCTTCAACATCTAAAAGGAGTTTTTGTGGATCGTAACCAATACCTTTTTTGAAAACAATCTTAGCAAATTTTAAGGTCGATGGGTCTGACATTAAATCGCCGGGCATAATGATTAAGTCAGCTTGATAGTTAGTTTTTAGCAGTCCTACATTCTCACCAACTCCAAGCGTTACCGCCCCGTTATGCGTCATAATTTGAACAGCTTGCGGCACTGTAAAACCACTTTCTACAAATAGTTCAAAATTTCGTTGATCGCCGAAGCCTGGTAAAACATGACGCCCAGTATCTGGCCCTGCTACAAGATGACCACCTGCTGCTACAAATTGGCGTTCAAATTGAACGATACGATTCCAATAACTTGGCGTTGAGGTCGTGGAGGGACGTTCTTTAATTTGTACTTGTCTGGCTTCATATCTTTTTACGCTTTCGGGAGACATAGCTTTTAACGCGCGCATTTCTGCCTGCGGACGATAAGCAAAACCAGATTCCAGAATTGCCAGCGTCGATGTTAAAGTCACATCTTCTCTTACAAGAACTTGAATGAGCTCCGAGACTTCCTTGCCCTTCATATCCAGATTGATTTTGGACTTTCGCGAACCTCCGCATTCCCCAACAGGTTTATCATCTACAAAGTCTGTCGCAGCATTAAAACCATGCTCAATACTATCAATCCCCAAAAGGGCTGCTTCACGAAATGTAATCGAGCACAAATGCCCTGTCACTTTTAGGTTTAGGGCATGCGCTTCATCAATGATGATTTTCGCAATTTTTGGGTCTGTGTGCCGATAGAGCTTAAACCAAGTTACCCCGTTTGCGGCCCAAGTTCTTACAAAAGTTCGAGCTTCGGTCTCAGTGACAGGTTTATCCATAACGGCATTGCCGTTCGGCCCAGTTATATAGGGAGCCGTTGGGAATATGGTGGGACCAGGAACGTCTCCATTATCAATTAGGCGTGCAAGTTCTATTTCACCTAACGCATTCGCGCTTCCTGTGGTTTGTATTGTTGTTACGCCGGCTGCGAGATAAAGCCGTGGCGCAGTATATTTCATTAAAGTGACACCGGGCATATGTGTATGGTTATGCAAGCCAATAATTCCCGGCATGACTGAGTAGCCTTTCAAGTCGATAATGCGGGTGCTCTTTGGCGGAGTTATGCTGTCAGCAGGTCCAATCGCAGAAATTATTTCACCTGAAATTAAAATTGAATGGTTTGGTAATGGAGGCTTTCCATCGCCAACAAAAACCAAAGCGTTTTCAAGAAGAACATTGGGCCCAGAAACGGACACATATGGTTTTAATGCTTCAGCTGTTTTTTGAGGTGACTCTAAAACCATAGGTTCTTCGGGCGACGTACAAGCCGTGATAATAAATAACAAACCTATCAAATCCCACGACTTCATGGTTTTTTCCTGTTAGCAGGTCGGAATGTTTCTATAATACCTGCGTCCACCCAATATATGTCTTCACGGCTTGTGAAGAAAAAATAGCGACCATCCAAACTCACGAACGGACACAATTCATGTCCGTTTGAGTTAATTGTGTCGCCCATAGATATGGCTTGCGTCCAACCCCCATCATCTAAAGCGAAACTTATATATAAATCACCTCGTCCAAGGCCCTCTTTTCTATTTGAGCTAAAGATCAAATAACTTTCATCAGGTGCTATAAAGGCATCGGCTTCATACCCATTTGTATTTATTGTCTTAGGAAAAGCAATTTCTGGTAGGTAGCGTTCACCATTTCGTCGAGCTAAATAGATATCAAAGTCCCCTCGCTCGGTCGCATTCCTATCAGAGGCGAACACCATGCTTCCGTCTTGAGAAAATGAAATATAATATTCGTTATCATTGCTATTGATTGGCGTGGGTGAAAACTCGGGCTTTCCCCAACCACCTTCGGCTGTTCGTGTCGCATATCCAATATCGTATTGTTGCTCTCTTGGCGAAATAAAATACAGCCTGCTTTCATCATTGGATAAAAATGGGTCGTTAGCTGAAAAATCCGGTGACCCAATAACTATCTTAGGCTCACTCCAGCCATCCCCCGTTCGGCGTATCATTCGAATATCTGACCAGCCATCATTTTGCACACCAAAATAAAACTCAGTATTGTCAGAATTGAACACAGAGCCGTATTCAAAACGGTCTGGTTTAGAAATCGTATTAGGCAGGAATATAACAGCCTGTACGGGTCCAGGCCCTAAGATATGTTTAGGCGAGTTTTGAAAGCTGCAAGCGCCAAGCAGTAAAAAAGAAGTAATTGTGAAGTACAAAAATCGCATGTTCTAGTGTCACTACAATAATTTAAAAAGAGAAACAAGTTGTAAGGCCTACGAGATCAAATATCGACTGAGTGATTCCGTCAATGTTTTGTGACAAAGCATTGCCTCATAGTCGACTTTAAACCTGACAATTCTAACGGCTCCTTCTGCCGCGATTGTGTTGAAAAACTCTTGCTTGCAATCGTTTTCGTCTTCTGATTCAATCGGCTTAGTTAAAGCGGAGATTGGGTTATGATGGGCGCACGGCAGGAAAGTCAGGATAGCTTGTTTTATCAGTTTAATCTTGAGAGCCATGTGCCAGACGATCATTTGTTGCGGTCGATTGATATGTTTGTTGACCTCGGATTTGTGCGCGATCATTTACGGTCTTCTTACAGCAGCACGGGCCGCCCATCCATTGATCCAGAGCTTATGATTAGAATGCTGATTGTCGGCTATTGCTTTGGTATTCGTTCCGAGCGACGACTTTGCGAGGAAGTACATCTTAATCTAGCTTACCGTTGGTTTTGCAAATTGGGACTTGAAAGCGAGGTTCCCGACCATTCAACCTTTTCCAAAAATAGGCATGGCCGTTTCCGTGACAGCAATTTATTGCGGCATGTATTTGAGGCCACGGTTCACAGATGTATCGCCGAAGGTCTGGTTGGCGGCGAGGCTTTTGCTGTTGATGCCAGCACGATAGAAGCCAATGCCAATCGGGCTAAAGGCGATAAGGGCTCAAAAGGCTTGCCAGAAGATGTGATGCACCGCCGCGCAGTGAAAGAATATATTGAAACGCTTGACGATGCCGCCTTTGGCGGAACCACGCCTACAGCACCAAAATTTTTGTCACCCGTTGATCCAGCCTCTCGGTGGACACGAACATTCCGTTCTGGCCGCGCATATTATTCCTATTCTACTAACTATCTGATAGATTGCGAGAACGCGGTTATCGTGGATGTTGAAGGCTCGACAGCACTTCGCCCCGCAGAGGTCACCGTTACGCGCACAATGATAGACCGCGTAGAGAAGACTTACGGGATTGTGCCCAAGCGTCTATCGGGTGATACGGCCTACGGCACGGCTGCCATGCTCAACTGGCTGGTGGAGGAGAAAGGTATCGAACCACACATTCCGGTATTTGATAAGTCCAAACGTAAAGACGGCAGCTTCTCCAGAGATGATTTTATTTATGACGCCGAGCAAGACCACTATACATGCCCTGGCGGCAAACGCCTCAAACGTTTCCGCACAAAAGGACGAGCGGCCAAAGCCAAGCCGCCCAAAGATAACACCTATCGTTACAGAGCCAAAACATCTGACTGTAGCGGGTGCGTCCTCAAGCCCATATGTTGCCCGAAAGAGCCCCTGCGAAAAGTGCCGCGCTCTATTTATGAAGCGGCTCGTGACCGTGCTCGCGCTATCGCGCTAACCGATGAATACCAAGTCTCCAGAGATGAGCGCAAAAAAGTCGAGATGCTGTTCGCTCATCTCAAAAGTATTCTCAAACTCGACCGATTGCGACTACGCGGCCCCACCGGAGCCAATGACGAGTTCCTCCTTGCCGCAACCGCCCAGAACCTGCGCAAGATGGCAAAACTCCACATACAGAGCCTAAAACCAAGCCCCGCATAGACATCGGGGCAGTATGCCTAAAATTAAACCCCGACTAAAGGCCACTCAACAACGGTGTTTTTCAACACAATCGCCCCCCAAGCAGCTTAAATCAGTGGGTGAATATGCTCGTGCACCCATCGTGCGTGTGGGTTATTTGCTGTCTATTCGTGCTTTTATTGCCAGTAAATCCCGCCATGCGTCTTTTTTTAGCTCTGGGCGTTTTAAGAGGAATGCTGGGTGGTAGAGGGGCATGGCGGGGGTTTTATTGCCGCCTATACTGAGCTCTTGCCACTGGCCTCTGGCTTTCATAATGCCTGTTTTTCCTGTTAAGGCTTGCAGGGAAACGCCGCCGATAATGACGATTATTTTTGGGGCGACGAGTTCCATATGGCGGGTGATGAATGGGGCGCAAAGTGCCAATTCATCCTCAGTAGGGTTACGGTTATTTGGTGGTCGCCAATTACACACATTGGTAATATATAGATTTTTTTCGCCCAAGCCGATTGCGGCAAACATTTTATCCAAGAGTTGCCCTGCTGGGCCGACAAAGGGTTTTCCCGTTTCGTCTTCTTGAACACCGGGGGCTTCGCCAATGGCCATGATTTCGGCCTTTGGATTGCCGCGTGCAAATACCATGTTTTTGGCAAAATCGCTGAGACTTCCCACGTCATAATTTTCCAGAACGGTTTTGAAAGCTTCCAGTGTCGGTGCTGATTTGGCAAGGGCTGTGGCCGTCGCAATTTGGTCGCTGAAGTTAGGGGCGGGATCTGGTTGGCTCACGAGTGTTTTGATCTTGGCTTGGCTTGGCGAATGTGTTGTGCGTTTGGGCGTAGGGGGTACATTTGGCGTTTCCACACCCATATCTTGCCACCAGCTTTGTGTGGCTTTTAGGGCGGTTTTTAAACTGTGTTGTGTATCCGTGTCCATCAGGGAACCAGATGTACCACGGAACGGACATTGGCTTCAATAGATTGTATGATAATGGCGGCAATGTCTTTGCCTGTGGCTTTTTCAATGCCTTGCAAACCGGGGGATGAATTAACTTCCAGTATTTTGGGGCCAGTATCGCTGCGCAAAAGGTCAACCCCTGCTACATTTAATTTGAGAACGCGGGCGGCTTTGATGGCGGCTTTGCGCTCTTCTTTGGTGGTTCGGACTTGTTTTGCGCTGCCGCCTTGGTGGAGGTTGGAGCGAAATTCACCCGGTTGCGCAGTGCGCTGAATGGCGCCAACAACTTTGCCGTCAACCACAAATAACCGTATGTCCGTGCCGCTCGCCTCTTTGACAAATTCTTGCACAAGAAAATGGGCATCAAGGCCGCGAAAGGCATCAACCAGAGCTTCGGCGGCTTTTTTGGTTTCGGCCAACACCACGCCCTTGCCTTGTGTGCTTGATAGAAGTTTTACCACAACTGGCGCACCGCCAGCCAAATCGATAATGCCCTTGGTATCGCGAGACGTCATGGCAAAGGCCGTATTGGGCATGCCCAATTTGTGTTGGGCCAGCATTTGGTGGGCCAGAAGTTTATCGCGAGACGCACCAATGGCGGCTGCGGAATTGAGCACATAAACCCCCATCATTTCAAATTGGCGCACAACCGCCATGCCGTAAAATGTCATGCGTGTGCCAATACGCGGAATAATCGCGTCAAAACGGGGCAGTGCCTTACCGTCATAATGCACGGCGGGGGAGTGGTTATTTATGGCCATATAGCAGCGGCTGGTTTCGATGCATTCAATCACATGACCACGTGCTTCGGCGGCGGCGATGAGGTGCCTGTTGGAGTAATTATGCGGTTCTTGGGTGAGAATACCAATGCGCAAGGGTCGTCTGGTTTTATTTTTACGCCGTCTTTTTTTATACAAATCATAGGAGAGTTGCGGTTGTAAAAAAGAACTCGTGGGAATGATTTGCATGTCTTCTGGTATGGCAGAACGTCCCAGTAACATGCGGTACCCCATAGTTTCGCGGTTGGTGAGCGTAATATTGATTGGCCAGAGTACCTCTCCAATTTGAATAGAGGAGGCAATGACAAAACGCGATTCGCTTGTCCCGTTAGAGCTTACCACAATGCGGCGATCAATGACTTTGGCAGAACAGACAATTTCCAGTGATGGGTCGTCTGGATTGGGATGCATGATAAAGCGCACTTGCGGGTTTTTCTCGCTACCAAATGGTTCGATGGCGACAGCGTGCAGGGCCGATGTGCGTGCACCTGTATCGATCTTGGTTTTGATAGCAGGCAGGGCGAGGTCTGGCAGTGACACCCATTCTTCCCAGCCTAATGTTGTTGGTAATTCCATATATTCACTTTTAAAAAGGCGCGTAAATTATTGCCCAAACGCTTTACCTCGCGGGATGTACAGTTTAACACTGATTTACAGGTTGGATAGTGCTTAGTTTAAGTGCATGTTGCCAGTACAATAAGGGTCTATAATATGTCGATACGCGAAAGCATGGATTATGATGTGGTTATTGTCGGGGCGGGGCCAGCGGGCCTGTCTGCGGCTATTCGTCTTAAACAACTTGGCGGTGACCATATCAGTGTTGTTGTGTTGGAAAAAGGTTCCGAAGTTGGCGCGCATATTTTATCAGGTGCGGTGCTTGATCCGTGCGGGCTTGACGCGCTTATTCCTGATTGGAAAGATAAGGGCGCACCTCTGCACACCAAAGTGAAACAGGACCGTTTTTTGTCCCTAACCAAGACGGGCGCAAAAACCATCCCCAATTTTATCATGCCGCCGTTGATGAACAATCACGGTAACTATATTGTCTCTATGGGCAATATTTGCCGTTGGATGGCCGAACAAGCCGAAGGCTTGGGCGTGGAAGTATTTCCGGGCATGGCCTGTTCTGAACTGGTGTATGACGAAAACGGAGCCGTAAAAGGCGTTGTCGCTGGCGAATTTGGTAGGGGGCGCGCCGATAAAACCGACGGCGACGGGTACGAACCCGGTATGGAACTGCACGGGAAATATGTATTCCTCGCAGAAGGTGCACGCGGGTCTTTAACCAAACAAGTCACTGAAAAATTTAATTTGGACGCAGATTGCGACGCACCAAAATTTGGTATTGGCCTTAAAGAAATATGGGAAGTAAAACCTGAAAACCATGTGCTTGGTCAAGTAACCCATACGTCGGGTTGGCCTTTGGATAATAAAACGGGCGGTGGTTCGTTTATGTATCACCTCGAAAACAACCAAGTTTATGTGGGCTATATTATCGACCTCAGTTATAAAAACCCGCATCTCTATCCTTATATGGAATTTCAACGCTGGAAACATCACCCTATGATTGCCAAGGTGTTAGAAGGCGGTAAGCGGGTGTCTTACGGCGCGCGAGTTGTTACCAAAGGCGGGTTTCAGTCTATTCCAAAAACAGTTTTCCCCGGCGGCGCACTGCTTGGGTGTTCAGCAGGCTTGGTGAACTTACCGCGTATTAAAGGCAATCATAACGCTATGCTCTCTGGCAAGGCGGCTGCGGAAGCGACATATGCGGCCATCAAAGCGGAGCGTGCATCTGACGAGTTAAGCGCTTATGACACAGAGCTTCGTTCAGGGCCGATTGGTAAGGATTTAAAACGGGTTCGCAATGTTGCACCCTTAAATGCCAAATACGGAACCACGCTTGGCGGCATGATACTGGGCGGTATGGATATGTGGTTTGCCACTATATTTAAGTTCAATTTATTTGGCACATTAAAGCACGGTAAAACTGACGCGCAGGCCACAGGAGAGGCTAGCGACTTTACGAAAATTGAATACCCGAAACCAGACGGTGTACTGTCTTTTGACCGCTTAACCAATGTGAGTTTTTCCGCGACCAATCACGAAGAAGAACAACCTTGTCATTTAAAGCTTGCGGACGCCAATATTCCGATCACCATCAACCTTCCAAAATGGGCTGAACCTGCGCAAAGGTATTGCCCTGCTGGAGTTTACGAAATCTTGAGCGATGATGATGGTTCTAATCCGCGTTTTCAGATCAACACGCAAAACTGTGTGCATTGCAAAACCTGTGATATTAAAGACCCAAGCCAGAATATAACATGGGCCGTGCCAGAAGGCGGCGGCGGCCCCAATTACCCAAATATGTAGAAGTATAGATAATGATGATTTTAAAAAATGCGTTCCTAACACTTGCTTTGCTCAGTACTTTACCGGGCTGTGCCAGCACGTCTGGAGGGGAGGGGCAAAGCTCTTATTCCAGAAACGGCAATATCATCAGCCCATCTGCGCGTTTATATGGGGATTATGTGGCGGCCAGTTATGCCAATCATTTGGGAGATGCCCATTCTCGTGCCGCGTATTATTCACGCGCCTTTGCCCGCAAACCAGAAGATTTAATTTTGGGTCGCAAGGCTATGGCGTCGGCCTTAAGTGCAGGCGAAATGCCGCTTGCGCGCACATTGGCGATTGAAGTGCAAGCACTGGACGCATTTGACGGGTTATCGCGGGCGATTTTAGGGGCGCATGCGTTTTCAAAGACCAAATATAAACAGGCATTAACACATTTTGGCACAACGGACGAAAGTGTCGGCATGGGCGGCATTAATGCTTTGATGCGCGGCTGGGTGCAAGTGGGGCTTGGCAATACGGATACGGCTCTGACCACATTTACCGAACTTGAAGGCGGTAAGTATTTCGAGCTGATCGGCAGTTTACAAAAGGCAAAACTTTACGCTCAACTGGATGACGCGAAGCATGCGGGCGCATTGTTTGAAGAAATAGACGAGATCGGGGTATCTGCCATCGAATCCGTTTTGTCCCAAGTGCGTTTTGACATGGCGCGCGGGGAAAAAGACAAAGCTCTGGCAAAACTCGGTAAATTTGCCAAAGATAATGACGGCGCACTTACGGGGCCAGTACGTTTGTATATTGACGCGATTAAAGCTGATAAAACCATAACCACCAAACTTACACCTGCGCAATCCGCGTCACGAGCCCTGACCGAGCCCGCATTTGGGTATTACGCTGTGCAAAAGCAATACGAGGCGGCGGAAATGTTTTTGCGTCTTGCTTTGGTGCTTGATCCAGAAAATGACAAAGCCAGGTTGTTCTTGGGCAGTGTATTAGAGGATGTAAACCGTAATGAAGATGCCATGCTTCAATATAGCAATATTTCAGAAACCTCGCCTTACAATATATCGGCAAGGTTATCCGAAGCCAGTATATTATTTGATAAAGACGACAACGACGCGGCTCTTCAAAAACTCAAAACAATTCATAATTCTCACCCATCACGCATTACACAAGATGCGCTGGGTCGGGCTTATTTGATCTTGGAAGATTATGCGGCGGCACTTCCGTATTATGACACATTAATTGCGGGCATGTCCGCCCAAGAGTTGAAGGACAATCCGCAACCTCGTTATATTCGAGGTATTTGTTTGGAGCGGCTTGATCGGTGGCAAGAGGCCGTTACAGAATTTGAATTTGTGCTCAAGCACCAACCTAAAAATGCCGATGCCTTGAACTATCTCGGATACACATGGGTGGATAAAGGGGTGGAATTAACAAAAGCATTTTCGCTCATACGTCAAGCCGTGGCACTTCAACCGCGCAGTGGTGCGATCATTGATAGCCTAGGATGGGCGCATTATAAACTCGGTCAATACGGCGAAGCTCGTATGAAATTGGAAGACGCGGTGGAGCGTTCTCCGTCAAGCGCAACCATTGTTGACCATCTGGGGGATGTGTATTGGAAATTAGGCCGCACCCGCGAGGCAGGTTATCAATGGCAACGGGCACTTGGCCTTGATCCAACGGATAAAGAAATTCGTATTATTAAGGCCAAATTAAAAGGCGGCCTTCGTGCAGCGGCCAGCCTTCAATAAGTGTCTACTGGCAGCCAAATTCATACCATGTTAGCCCGCGCAAAAATTAATCTCACACTGCACGTGGGGTGTAAAGGCATGGAAGGTTTTCATCCCTTGCACAGCCTTGTGGTTTTCGCTGATATTGGCGACGTGCTGGAAGCAAAACTGAGTGATACATTCAGTCTGGATATAGAAGGGCCATTTGCCAACGGTCTTTTGTGCGGCGAAGACAATTTAGTTTTTAAAGCCGCGCAAAATACGGCCTTGGTCAATGGCATTCATATAAAACTTGCTTACCGCCTCACCAAGAACTTACCTATATCTTCTGGGATTGGCGGAGGTAGTGCGGACGCCGCTGCAGCGGTGCATTTATTGCAAAACATAAATGGCAAAGCAGAGGCTTCTCTGGATAGCATGCTTTTGGAAATCGGCGCAGATGTACCTGTGTGTTACTTGGCGCAAACCTGTATTATGGAAGGTATTGGCGAAATTCTCACCCCTCTGCCTAAGCTAGGGCAACTCAATGCAGTTTTGGTCAATCCAGGAATTGAGATCAGCACAGCAGAAATTTTTAAAGCTTTTGATGCACGCGGCACATCTTCGGATTTTCCAACGCAAGGCGGGACTTTACTCGGCATGGCCAAAGCAGGGCGCAATGATTTGCAAGAAACTGTCATCGGGATTGCACCTGTCATTCAAGATGTCATCACACTGATAAATGCACAAAATGGCTGCCAACTTGCTCGCATGTCTGGTTCTGGTGCTACGTGTTTTGGTATTTTTGACACACGAAAACAGGCACATGCAGCGGTGTGCGCAATTAAGGAAAAGCATCCAGATTATTGGTGTGTACCGACATTGCTTGGAGACGCGTCGTGAGTTTTGAGCACGTCATATATGGTCTATTGCACTTGGCTGCATTTGCATTTTTCACGTCATTGGCATTGAGTGGTTTCATGATTAAAGCAGGCTTGCTGGATACGCCTGTGATGCGTTCGAACCATAAAGCACCTATTCCAACAGCAGGGGGTGTCGGGCTTGTCGCGGGCTTGGGGAGTGGTCTGCTGGCACTGTCACTATATTATCCAGATACGGGAGGGCATAATATATTGGCACAAATTGGCGCGTTGGCATTGGCTGTTGCACTCTTGGGATTGTTTGATGATGTACGCAGTTTAAGGCCCAAATTGAAGTTTTTTTGGTTATTGGTTTTGTCGTGCTTAGCCGTATATATTTGCGGTGCACCGTCCACATTACCTTTGGCAATGATTGCCGTTCCCATCCCAATTTGGCTCGGCATATGTGGGGCCATATTATGGGTGTTTGTTGTGACAAATGCGGTTAATTTTATGGACGGTATTAACGGTTTAATGGGGCTGGTCATGACGGTGGCTTTTGCGGGGCTTTGTGCCGTGTCAATCCAAGTCGGGGCTTTAACATCTGCGGTGCTTTCCATATTGATGGTTGCAGGACTGTTGGGATTTCTCCCCTATAATGCACGTCCGAACGCACGCATATTTTGCGGAGATATAGGTGCATTGTTTACGGGGTTTGTGTTTGCAGTTTGTACGTTGTTGTTAATTGCTGAGCAACCTCAATCAGGTTTGTTATATGTTGGGCCACTACTTATATTGCCCTTCCTTACCGATGTATTGCTGACTATGTTATTACGGGCCAAGCGGTCTGAACCATTACTTGCCCCTCATAAAACACATATATATCAACGCCTCGTACAAGCAGGACATTCGCATATATCAGCGAGCTTACTATATGTGCTTGCGAGTATGTTTATGGCGTTGATTGTATGGAGCAGTGTTTATTTTGGCCTGATACTATCGATATTTTTCTTCATGCTTTGGGTGTGTGCCATGTCGATGATTTACCTAGTTATACATCAGAATTTACAAGCTAGTGAACGCGGTCAACAACAAATGCCGCCAAATCAGTAAGGGCCGTTTTCCACGGGCTGGGCGCAAATGGTTTTAAGGCTTTAATGGCCCGCGCACTATGGGCTCTCGCCGTATCAAGGCTGATGTTGAGCGCGTTGGTTTTTTGCAACAGGTGTAATGCATTTTTCAAATCAACATCTCGTTGGTCAAGATTGGTAATCACCCGTTGCCAAAACAGCACGGCAATTTCGTCTTTTGTTTCTTGCGCACTTTGGTACGCATGAATGATCGGCAGTGTCATTTTCCCTTCGCGAAAATCATCGCCAATGGTCTTGCCAAGGGAAAGCTCAAACCCGCCGTAATCAAGCACGTCATCAACCAATTGAAATGCTATGCCCAACTCTTGGCCGTAAGTGCGTAAAGCCTTGCGTTGTTGTAAAGATGTATTTGCGAGTGCAGGCGATACTTCGGCGGCGGCGGCAAAGAGAGCCGCAGTTTTTGCAGTGATAATTTCAAGGTAAGTATTTTTGCTCATGTCAATATCGCGCAAGGCCGCAAGCTGTTGCACTTCCCCTTCGGCAATAACACTCGACGCCGTTGAGAGAATATCGAGCGCGCCCATTGATCCGGTTTCCACCATAAGATTAAAAGCACGGGCAAAGAGAAAATCGCCAACCAAAATACTAGGTGCATTACCCCAAATGAGATTGGCAGTTTTCTTGCCGCGTCGTTTGGCGCTTATGTCAACCACATCGTCGTGCAGAAGCGTGGCGGAGTGAATAAATTCTACAGCGGCTGCGAGTTTGTGATGACCATTTCCTGTGTAGCCACATAAATGCGCACTGGCGATGGTCAGGAGTGGGCGCAAACGCTTTCCGCCTGCGCTGACCAAATGCTCGGCCAAGTCTGGTATCATGCCAACAGAGCTTTGCATGCGCGCTAATATGATTGTATCAACCGCCGCCATGTCTTTATTCGCCAAGTGCAATAATTGCTCAATTGGCGATAGGCTCGGCGGGGTTTGTTTTTTTATGGCCGTCACTTAATATCTCGTGGTCATGATTTATTGCTCGCCCAACGCGAAAAACTGGTTTATCCTTCTAACCTATGATTGCTATAATTAAAACCAATAATCCGATTACTTTGAACTTTGCCGAAACGGTTTTAAAGGGCGCGGACATCGCTTGTTTCATTGCAGATACTCATGCAAGTATTTTGGACGGCTCCGTTGGTGCAATCCCTCGGCGTTTACTCGTGTTGGAAGACGACGAGGAAGAGGCACGGACGGTTTTAGTAGAAGCAGGCCTGGAAAAAGAATTGTGGACATAATCGAGGCCAAATTCTTTGATGGTCACGTGACGGTTTTCCAACCCAAGGCAGGTTATAGGGCGGGTACTGACGCCGTGTTATTGGCGGCTAGCCTTTCAGGGAAACCCCGCGAGCATTTTTTAGAATTGGGAGTTGGCAGTGGCATCGTCACCTTGCTTGCCGCTCATCAAAATCCCGACTGTCAATTTACAGGCCTAGAGCGCAGTGCAGATATGTTGGTCTTGTCGCGTAAAAATACGGGCGGGCACAAAAACATAGCAATCATTGAAGGTTCTATTCGGGCCTTGCCCAAAGACTGGCATTTGAAGTTCGATCAGGTTTTTACCAACCCTCCCTATTTTGACAAGCGGGCCGCTGTGCGTATGTCAAAAGCTAAAGCCCCGTCCTTCGTTAACAAAAAATCTCTCGGCATTGAAGATTGGATTGGGGCTATACTGCTCATGTTAAAGCCAAGAGGCGTTGGCACATTGATTTACCGTGCGGATGGGGTGGAGAAAGTTCTGGCCGCGCTCGCAAACAAGGCTGGGCGTATCAAAATATTGCCTATTCATTCTTTTGCAGATGACCATGCCAAGCGCGTTATTGTCCAATTTCGCAAAGGGGTGCAAAGTGAAACCGCACTCTTGCCAGCTCTTGTTTTGCATGAACGGGAAAGTGCTGAGAAGTTCACGGTGGAAGTGATGGAAATTATAAATGGGGCGGCGAGACTTAGCCTGTAAGCCCTCGGACTCTCGTATATCTCACCCATGTTTTTATTTTTGTGTCATCCCGCACTTGATGCGGGATCTCGACATTTACAACAATCCCTCATTTTCATAATTTTAACTTGGCATAACGGACGAGATCCCAGATCAAGTCTGGGATGACAACGTATGTCGTGTAGTCGTGATATATATTTAATCATCCCCTATTTTGTCTTTTAAAGAATAAGCTATATGGACTGAAATAACTAAAATTACCTGCTTGATTTTATCTCTCCCAGTTCATAGTTTCGGTATCAATACCCACTATGATATAGAGATTCTCATGGCCAAGCCGCCGCTTTCATTTCAGGATTTAATCCTCACCCTCCAAAGCTATTGGAGCGAGCAAGGTTGTGCGATTTTGCAGCCTTACGACATGGAAGTGGGCGCGGGGACACTCCACCCAGCAACCGTACTAAAATCACTCGGCCCAAAGCCGTGGAAGGCAGCCTATGTGCAGCCAAGCCGCCGCCCAGCCGATGGCCGTTACGGGGAGAACCCCAACCGCTTGCAACATTACTACCAATTCCAAGTTATCCTAAAACCCAACCCGCCCAATATCCAAGATTTATATCTTGGCTCTCTTGAGGCCATTGGCATTGATATGGATTTACACGATATTAGATTTGTCGAAGATGATTGGGAAAACCCAACTGTTGGCGCGTGGGGGCTTGGCTGGGAGGTTTGGTGTGACGGTATGGAAGTTTCCCAATTTACCTATTTTCAACAAGTCGGCGGCCTTGATGTGGATATGGTTTCGGGCGAGCTGACTTACGGTCTTGAACGCCTCGCCATGTATGTGCAGGGTGTCGAAAGTGTTTACGATCTGGCCTATAATAATGACGGTGTAAGCTACGGCGATGTCTTTCACCAAAACGAAGTCGAGCAATCTAAGTTTAACTTTGAACACGCGGACGTCGAGCGTTTGCAAAACTGGTTTGAGGGCGCACAAGAACAATGCAAAGCTTTGCTCGAACTTGACCCACCATTACCACTTCCCGCCTATGACCACGCTCTTAAAGCAGGGCATTGTTTTAACCTCCTTGATGCGCGTGGCGTTATATCTCCAACCGACCGCGCCCGCTTTATTAAGGCCATACGAGACCTCTCCAAAGGGTGTGCTGAAGCTTGGGTGGCAGGCGAAAAAGCAAGAGCGGAGGCGAGGTAATGGCCGAGCTTTTGTTTGAAATAATGTGCGAGGAAATCCCGGCGCGGATGCAGGAAAAAGCGGGCGATAATTTGGGTCGTATGGTGTCGGACGCTTTGAAAAAATCAGGACTTGCGGTTTCTGACCAACAAATTTTTACAGGCCCAAGACGGTTGGTATTCGTAGCCGATGTGCCGCTTCGTTCCCCCGATGTTTCTGAGGAACGAAAGGGGCCTCGCACCTCTGCGCCAGAGCAAGCTCTCGCTGGATTTATGCGCGGTGCTGGTTTAACTGATATTTCCCAAGCTGAAATCCGCACTGATAAAAAAGGCGAATATTATGTGGCAATGCTGGAAACCAAGGGCGGGGATGCAGGCGAGTTAATTGCACAGGCTTTACCCGAAGTCATGGCGAAATTCCCGTGGCCAAAATCTATGAAGTCAGGCACGACCAGTTTTCGCTGGGTGCGGCCCCTGCAATCTCTCTTGTGCTTGCTGGACGGAAAAATTGTGCCGTTTAATGTCAATGGTTTTGAAACTGGTGACACCACAAGCGGTCATAGACGTATGGGAACACAAATGTTTCACGTGAAACATTTTGCCGATTTCAGGCAAAAACTCGAAGGCCAAGGCCATGTGATTTTGGCGGCCCAGGGCCGTAAGGATATTATTTTAAAAGATGCAAAATCTGCCTGTGCCAAGGCAGGGTTGGAACTGGTTGAGGACGAGGGTTTGCTATCCGAAGTGGCGGGACTGGTAGAGTGGCCCGTAGTGATTTTGGGTGATATGGAACCGAGTTTTTTGGAACTGCCTAGCGAAGTGATTAAGCTTTCCATGCGCACCCATCAAAAATATTTCGCAGTGCGTGATCCCAAAACTGGCAAGCTCGCACCGCATTTTATTGTGGTTGCCAACCAGATTGCGCCTGACGGTGGCAAGGAAATCGCCAAGGGCAATAGCCGCGTTCTCTCGGCCCGATTGGCGGACGCGGAGTTTTTCCAAAGTGAAGACGCCAAAACAAAACTGATTGATAATTACGACAAATTAGACGGTGTGATTTTTCATAAAAAGCTTGGCAGTATTAGAGATAAATCAGAACGAGTTGCCGCGCTCGCCCGTGAACTTGCCCCCAAAGTCGGCGCTGATCCTGACAAAGCAGAAGCCGCCGCAAGACTTGCCAAGTGCGATCTTGTAACAAATATGGTGGTAGAATTTACGAGCTTGCAAGGCCAAATTGGGCGGTTGATGTATGAGTGTGAACACGGGCTAACGCCCGCCCCCTCAGACCGCTTCGCGCCCAGTTCCCCCACAAGTGGTGGAGCAAAAGCAGAGAATTCCTCCACCGCGATAGCGGGGGAGGTGGCTGGAGCGCAGCGGAAGTCGGAGGGGGCTTTCACCAAAACCAACCACCAAGACATAGCCGTCGCCATAGAACATCACTACAAACCCCAAGGCCCAAGCGACGCTGTACCAACCAACCCTGTCGCAGTTGCTGTGGCCCTCGCCGATAAATTAGACACGCTCGTAGGCTTCTGGGCCGTAGACGAAAAACCAACAGGCTCAAAAGATCCATTTGCGCTAAGGCGGGCGGCCCTTGGTGTTGTGCGAATTATTTTGGAGAATGATATAACGCTAAACTTCAAAAACGGTAAGGAATATGGTCGTGCTATTTATCTTGCATGTTATGATATTCAAAATATTTTAAATGCAGGGGTGTTGGACACATATGGCCAAGAAGCAGTCAATGATCTGGTAATGGCAGTCGGAGTTGAAAATACTCGGGAGACACTCATAGAGAAAATGAATGCTGATGAGTATGGTCGAATTTTTGAGAAAAATTTAAATGATCTACCTTCTTTTCTTAAGGAAAGGCTTAAGGGAATTTTCCGCGACCAAGGTGTTAAATATGACATTATTGACGCGGTATTTGCGCTCGGTGGGGACGATCTTGTTGATATTTCAAAGCGCACGGAGGCTTTGCAGGCTTTCCTCTCAACAGACGACGGAACCAACCTTTTGGCGGGGTATAAGCGGGCTTCTAATATTTTGAAAGCTGAGGCCAAGAAAGCGGCTTTGCCTGTTGTGAAAACTGGCAAAGGAAACACGCCTGAGGAAGCGGCTTTGTTTGCTGTGATTGGTGAGGTTAGGCCTTTGATTGAGAGTGCGCTTGATGGTGGGGAATATGCGCAGGCTTTGGTTGGGTTATCTAAACTTCGTGCCCCTATTGACGGGTTTTTTGATAATATCATGGTGGTGTCTGAGGATAGGTTAGAGCGGGAAAACCGCCTTGGTTTGTTGATGGACGTTAGGGCTTTGGCGGGAACCATTGCTGATTTTGATATGGTTGAGGGGTGATTGTGAAACAGTATATCCCCTCACCGCGCGCCTCCGCACCTCTCCCCAAAGGAGAGGTTAAGCTTGTTGTGCCCGAAGAAAACGAAGTTTTCTCACCTCTCCTTTGGGGAGAGGTCGAGCGGAGCGAGGGTGAGGGGAGATAACTTACCATGACTAAACATGTTTATGAATTTGGTGGCAACCAAACGGACGGTTGTGCGGCTGATAAGAACTTGCTTGGCGGTAAGGGCGCGAACCTTGCTGAAATGGCCAGCCTCGACCTGCCTGTCCCGCCGGGTTTTACGCTAACCACCGAAGTTTGCGTGCACTATAATGACAACGAAAAAAACTACCCTGCAACACTAAAAAACCAAGTGAAAGCGGCTGGCATGGCGCTGGAAAAAAAGACGGGCAAAGTTTTGGGCGATGCTAATAACCCGCTATTACTTTCCGTACGCTCTGGTGCGCGGGCCTCTATGCCCGGTATGATGGACACGGTGCTTAACCTTGGCCTAAACGATATAACGGTCAAAGGGCTTGAAAACCTGTCGGGCGATCGCCGGTTTGCGCTTGATAGTTATCGCCGTTTTATTCAGATGTATTCCAATGTGGTGTTGGGCATGAGCCACCACGAATTTGAAGATATTTTAGAGCGTCACAAAGACGATAATGGTTATTATTCCGACACTGAAATGTCGGCTGATAATTGGACCGTTTTGATCGATGACTATAAAGCTGCCGTTAAATCCGAATTGGGGCAGGACTTCCCGCAAGACCCGACCGAACAGCTTTGGGGCGCGATTTCTGCCGTGTTTGAAAGCTGGATGAATGACCGCGCTATTGTCTATCGCCGCTTGCAAGATATTCCAGCCTCTTGGGGTACGGCTGTTAATGTGCAGGCTATGGTGTTTGGCAATATGGGCGATACGTCTGCAACAGGTGTTGCCTTTACCCGCGATCCGAGTACGGGCGAGAATGCCTATTACGGAGAGTATTTGATTAATGCTCAAGGCGAGGACGTTGTAGCGGGGATACGTACGCCGCAAACCTTAACCAAAAAATCGCGCCTTGAAATGGGGGAAAGCGAGCCGAGCATGGAAGAAGCTTTGCCCGAAGTTTACCAAGAACTCGCCGCAGTTTTTGCGCGTCTAGAAACCCATTACCGCGATATGCAAGATATTGAATTTACCGTCGAGCGGGGAAAATTATGGATGTTACAAACCCGCAGTGGAAAACGTACGGCCAAGGCCGCCTTAAAAATTGCTGTAGAAATGGCGGGGACTGGCATGATTAGCCAGAGCGAAGCCGTCCTGCGTGTCGAGCCTATGTCACTAGATCAATTATTGCATCCAACTCTTGACCCTGACGCACCCCGTGATTTGGTGGCGACAGGTTTGCCAGCTTCACCAGGAGCTGCCACGGGGGAGGTTGTATTTAGTTCCGACGAGGCGGAAGCTCTCAACAAGGCGGGACACAAAGTTATATTGGTACGCACGGAAACCAGTCCAGAAGACATTCACGGCATGCACGCCGCCCAAGCCATTGTAACGGCACGGGGCGGTATGACATCCCACGCCGCAGTTGTGGCGCGCGGCATGGGAACGCCGTGTGTTTCGGGCGCGGGCAGTGTGCGGATTGATTATGATGCCGAGCAATTTAGTGTTGCGGGGCGGATTGTCAAAAAAGGCGATATTATCACGGTGGACGGGGCAAGCGGACAAGTGTTTGCAGGCACAGTTGATATGGTACAACCTGAAATGAGTGGTGGTTTTTCAACCCTTATGAGCTGGGCAGACGAAGCCCGAACTTTAGGCGTAAGATGTAATGCGGAAACGCCTTTGGACGTGGAAACCGCCAAAGGGTTCGGCGCTGAAGGCATTGGCCTGTGCCGCACGGAGCATATGTTTTTTGAAGCTTCTCGCCTAGCCCATTTTCGCGAAATGATTTTGGCTGAAACCAAAGAAGGCAGGGTGGCAGCACTGGATAAAATCTTGCCCGTGCAACGCGAGGATTTCGCGGCAATATTTCGTATTATGGGAGGATTACCCTGTACAATACGTTTGCTTGACCCGCCGTTGCACGAATTTTTACCCCAAAGCGAGGAAGACGTAAAAGCTGTTGCACTGGCGACTGGTTTGCCTGTACGAGAGCTGTTAATGCGTGCCAAAGACTTGCACGAAACCAATCCTATGCTTGGTCACAGAGGCTGTCGTTTGGGGATTTCATATCCTGAAATATACGAAATGCAAGCCCGTGCTATTTTTGAAGCTCAGGCACTGGTTGCGGACGAAACAGGAATTGAGCCTGTGGCAGAAATAATGATCCCGCTGATTTCATCGGAAAAAGAGCTGAAAATCCTCAAGGACGTGATTGAAAATGTGGTAAAATCTGTGCAAGCCACAAGTGGGAAACAGGTGAATTACGTGATCGGGACCATGATCGAATTGCCGCGTGCAGCCTTGCGTGCTGGCGAAATTGCCGTTCATGCCGCGTTTTTCTCCTTTGGAACTAATGATCTAACCCAAACAACATTTGGTTTGTCCCGTGATGACGCAGGCAAGTTTTTGCCTGATTATGTGGCCCAAGGGATTATGGATAAAGACCCATTTGCTACACTTGACCAAGACGGCGTCGGGGATTTACTGAAAATTGCGGTTAAACGCGGGCAAAAAACCCGCCCTGATATTAAACTGGGGATTTGCGGCGAACATGGCGGTGACCCTGATTCGATTGCGTTTTGCCATAATATTGGCCTAAATTACGTATCTTGCTCACCCTACCGTGTACCAATTGCGCGTTTAGCCGCTGCACAAGCCGCGATTCTTGAGAAATTTTAAATAACCGTAAATGGCGAATTTAAGCCCTGTTAACCATAATATCGTATAAATTCGGCAATATTTTGCATAAATCAGGGGGTTTAGCATAAAAATTGCAGAGCTAGCTTCATTAGGGTGTGGTTTCTAATCCATACGGCTAATTGCACTTGTAAATTATCTATTAAGACACTATCTGCATGCTGGATCGAATCAGTTGAGGTGTATAGAAAGAACCGAGATGATGAATGGATATAAAATTGCGTTAGGTTGGAGCCTTGCCCTTGGGGTAAGCCTACTGGCCGTGCTTGGCTTGCCCAAGCTTGCCAATGCATCTGCCCAACTTAAAGAACAAGCCCGTTGGCAGTCCCGCGCACAGGCCTTTCAAGACGCTGGCCTTGACGGAGAATATAGTTCTTCATTGGTGACGCAATTGGTTGGCAATTACATGGACGCGACAATTTCAAACCCTTATATGCTTGATTTGCGCCTAACACAGGACGTTGTACCGAGTGCTCGCGATCTTATTGCGCAATCAAAATTTGCCGGGCGTGAGCTTCAGTGTTTGTCTGAAGCTGTGTATTACGAAGCGCGTTCTGAAAAAAGTGCAGGACGCAAAGCCGTTGCTGAAGTTGTCTTAAACCGAGTGAAAAACAAGCATTTCCCAAATACGGTGTGCGGTGTTGTTTATGAAGGTGCGGAGCGCACAACAGGCTGTCAATTTTCATTTGCTTGCGATGGTTCAACCGCGAAGCTTCCTTACGGAAAATATTGGGAAAAATCACAGCAAACGGCTATCCATATGATGGTTGGCGCGAGTGGCCCTATGACCCGCCGAGCAACTCATTATCACACAGTGGATGTGTCGCCAAAATGGGCGCCGCTTCTACGTCAAACCAGACAATATGACAGCCATGTATTTTACCGTTTCTTGCCGCGAAGAATTCAACTTCGCACAGTCAGTGTCGCGCCTTAGCTGTGAGTGTCGCGCCTTAAACGATTGGTTTTGGCGTTGTCAATTTAGCAAATAAATATCCTGCAATACCGCCTGCTAGGGCTTGAAAGCTAAGGCCAAGAATTGAGCGTGCCCCGCCGATAATCGGCACACCAAAAAACACGGCCTTCATGAGGTAGAGCATGACAATAAAGCATGCCGCCCCTGCGAGGATATATATCAAGGGGCGTTTCTTTTTGACCTGACGGTGAATTAAGTGCGCAGCGAGAAACGCGATTGCAAGTCCGATCAGAATAAAGAAACCATAACGCGGCCCCATATTGATGAGGTCATATTGTGTCATTGAAATCCTTTGTCCCATATCTACATGTGCGCCTGCGTTTTTGAGGCCAGCAATAACAAATTGGGTTGAGAATATGGATGCTAAGCCAGTGGCAACAATAAGGCTTGCGAAGAAAGCACGGGTGTAAAATAAGAATGTACGCATAGTGTTTCCCTTTCTCTTTGACCCATTGTGAACTAAGATAGTCGTGTTGGTCAATATAGGAGTGCTCCGTGATAAATATAATAAATGTCAAAATATTGGGACTGGCAGTATTGCTAACGGCATGTGCCGACAAACAAATCGCCCCCGACTTACCAAAACATGCGTCTTCTAAATTTCATGTGCAAACCCTAGCAGACGGGCTGAGTGCGCCGTGGAGTGTGGCATCTCTTGACGGTAATACTTACCTCGTCACAGAAAGAACGGGCAGTCTTAAACATGTTTTGCCGAGCGGAAAGACAGTTGATATTACGGGCCTGCCTACTGATATATATGTAGATCAGCAGGGGGGATTGTTTGAAATTGCTTTGTCTCCGAATTACCTTGCAGACCAGACGGTTTATCTTTCTTATGCAAAGGGCACAAAAAAATCCAACCATACCGCCTTGTTTAAAGCGCGTCTTGTTGGCAATAAATTGGTGGATGGGAAAGATATTTTCCAAGCCAGTCCAACCAAAGATACGGCGTCGCATTTTGGTGGACGCATTGCATTTCTAAGAGACGGCAGTTTGGTTTTAAGCTTAGGCGAAGGCTTTGCTTACCGCGAAGCCGCCCAAGATAAAAATTCCCATCTTGGTAAAATTATTCGCATTCACACAGATGGTTCCGTGCCAAACAATAATCCATTTGTTGGCATGAGCGGCGTACGTCCAGAGATTTATTCTCTTGGTCACCGCAATGTCCAAGGCCTTTATTATGACAAGGTGAGTGGTGTGTTATGGGCGACAGAGCACGGGCCAAAGGGCGGGGACGAGCTTAATATTATCACAGCGGGCGCCAATTACGGCTGGCCATTGGCGACAACGGGCGTTGATTATAACGGCGCAAAAATTACGCCGCATAAAACCTACGCAGGTACACAAGAATTTATCAAAGACTGGGTTCCTTCCGTCGCCCCCTCAAGCCTGATGATTTACCGAGGTGATATGTTTCCGATGTGGAACGGCGATGCATTCGTCGGCGGACTTGCCTCCCAAGACCTGCGCAGAATTGATTTGGACGGTGAAAAATTTATCGGCGAAGAAACCCTACTCCATGATTTGGAAGCCCGCATTCGCGACGTAAAAACAGCAGTCGATGGTGCGCTGCTTGTTGTTTTGGATGATGCGATAGACGGCAAAATTTTACGTATTACGCCTAAGGGTTAAATACACATATAAAACAGTTACTACTTACACAGTCCTCGGACTTGATCCGGGGTCCATACCCTATTACCGCAAGATCAAGTTTGAGATTATATGAACTCCGCACCTGATACGGGGACAAGAAGGGTGTTTAGAAACTATACATCCCCACCTAAGTTTTGACTTGTTTTTTATCCGTTACATATTTGGCAATGGAAATGCAAAGGGTGAGTGTTGCTGCTAATAAAGCCAAGTAAATCCCGTTTCTCGCCATTGGCCGCTCAATTCCATTTACGGTTATATCGCTAAAGAAACTTATTAAAAACAGCACAGGCAGGATCAGAAAAATTATGGATGCCAGGTGCTGAACTAATGAAATTAACCTGTGCGTAAACAAGCGGTAATATGTGCCAAGTACAACATTTAGTATGGCGCTAAACAAAATATAAATATGTACGGAACGGTATTCCATACGCAAGGCATCAGGCATGTTTTTTAAATGGTTATGGACAATATCCATATATTGCCCAGTCAACAAAAACGCAATGATACCAAGCACACCAATACTAAGATGAAGATTTTTCATTAAACTAAGCGTCCAACCCTATATCGAAATTCATCGCTGAGTGGGTAAGGGCGCCTATGGAGATTACGTTTACACCTGTGGCGGCGATGCCTGCGACTGTACGTAGGTTAACCCCGCCTGAGGCTTCTAAAGTGACTTTGCCTTTGTTAAGTTTTACGCAGGTTCGTAGGTTTTCCAGCGTCATATTATCGAGCAAGATAACATCTGGGCGGTGTTTGAGGACTTTTTTGAACTGGGCCACGGTATCGACTTCTATGGAGACTTTGGTCATATGATCGGCTCCTGCCATAATCGCTTTGACCGCGTTTTCTATACCACCAGCGAGGGCCACATGATTGTCCTTGACCATGATGGCGTCAGACAGCGACCCTCGGTGTGTATGTCCACCACCGTTTAAAACTGCCCGTTTTTCTAACGCCCTTAGGCCCGGCGTAGTTTTGCGTGTGGCGGCGATACGCACATTATGCGGGCGCACGGCTTTGACATATTTGGCGGTCAGTGTGGCAATGCCCGACATGCGGCCCAAGAAATTAAGGGCTACCCGTTCCGCCATAAGCATAGAGCGGACGGGGCCTTCTATCGTAGCAATGACCGTGCCTTTACGCACGGGCGATCCGTCACCGTGCTGCACGGTGAAATCTACATGTGTATCCACGAGCGCGAAGGTGATACGGGCTGCTTCCATGCCTGAAATAATCCCTGTGCCTCTGGCTTTGAAATAAAGCTTGGCTGTAGCGGTTTCTGGTACGAGCAGGTTGGAGGTGAGATCGCCGCCCGTGCCAAAATCTTCTTCAAGGGCGCGGCGCACCATGGGCTCGATAATAATTTGCGGCAGTGGGGGCAAAGTGTTCATAGTTAGTCCAACATGTCATAGGTGAGAATGGTTGAGCGGGGCGGTGTGTTCTCGCCCGTATAATCTGTGCGGCTGTGGCCACCCCGACTTTCTTCGCGGGCCAATGCCCCTGCCGCAATCAAACGGGCGGCAATCAGAGGATTGGCAGGGCCAACACGGTCTACTAGGTTTTCAATAACGCCCATTAATTTGGTTAAATCTTTGCCATTGCGCAACACTCCGCAATAGGCAGTCATAGCATTTCGCAAAATTGTGCTAACTTCGGGCGTCATAGAAAGCCAAGGTTGCGGTCTTATGCCTTGGGCTTTACGGCGGGTTATTTCGTCGTCCAAAATAGCATTTGCAGCGCGGTTCCCAAACACGCAAGCTTCAAGCAGCGAATTACTGGCAAGGCGGTTGGCCCCGTGTACACCAACGGCAGCGCATTCACCAATGGCGTAAAGCCCTGCGATATTTGTCCGTCCAACATCATCAGTCATCAACCCGCCCATATGGTAATGCAGGGCAGGGGCGATGGGAATGAGGCTGTCCCGCGGGTCAATGCCTGCACTCATACAACTCTCAAACACGGTCGGAAATTCATCTGGAAAATGCGAACCAATGGCTTTGCGGCAATCGAGGAACGGCGGCCTCCCCTTTTGTATCTGTGCAAATACGGCGCGGCTGACATCATCACGTGGGGCCAGTTCCCCGTCTTTGTGATAGTTGTCCATAAACCGCATTCCATTCTTATCGGTTAGGATTGCCCCGTCCCCGCGCAAAGCTTCTGTGGCGAGCGGAGCAGGGTCACGGCCTATATCAATGGCGGTGGGATGAAATTGTACAAATTCAGGGTCGCGGATAATGGCGCCGTGTACTGCCGCCATGCCAATAGCATCACCGCGTGCCGTACGTGGATTGGTGGTCACGGCAAATAATCCGCCCACGCCACCAGTTGCCATGACGGTAATATCAGCGTCAATGGCCATTAATGATCCGTCATCTTTGCGGGCCATGGCTCCAGCGATGCCGCCATTGCCGTCTGGTAATAAACTTTCTGCGCGCCAACCAATAAGCGCGGTAATGTGGCCTGCTTGTTTGGCTTGCTCGACCATGATTTCAATAATGGCACGGCCCGCCAAGTCGCCCTTGACCTTGGCAACGCGGGCACGGTCATGGGCGGCTTCCAGCCCAAATAAGAATTCCCCGTTCTCGTCTTTATCAAATTCAACGCCGTAGGCTTCAAGATCGCGCACGCGGTCAGGCCCTTCGGAGGCGAGGATATTGGCAATGCGTTCGTCCACCAAGCCGTCACCCGCGATAATCGTATCGCGCGCATGATCTGCAGGCGTGTCGCCCTTGCCAATGGCAGACGCAATCCCCCCTTGCGCCCATGCGCTCGCGGCCCCCTTAACACTGCGGCGAGACGTTAAAATAAACACAGGGCGCGGGCTAAGCTTCATAGCCATGAATAGCCCCGCCAACCCCGCGCCAACGATGAGCACAGATCCAGCAGGTAGTTTCGTTGTCTCTAAATCCCCGAGCGGCATAAACGGTAAACCCCTTAATATAAAAACCACTGTTAGCAGGTGAGAGGAGAGGGAGCAAATGAAAGCTAGCTTTCATAACCTCTCCTTTGGGGTGAGGTTGGGCAAAGCCCGGGTGAGGGGGTATGATAGTTCAAAACCGCCAAGAAAAACCTCCCCTCACCTAAATCCTCTCCCCAAGGAGAGGACTTGAATTATTTTTTTGAGAGAATGAAGCGAGGGTAGATAAATATTATTACTTCAAACTATCCATTCCTCCAGTCCCCGCACTCGATGCGGGGTCCATACACTGCTGATTTCATGAAACGCATAAGCTCGATACACCGCATGGACCTCGGATCAAGTCCGAGGACTTGTGTTGTTATGAGGGCTAGTAGCCCTCAGAGGGTGGACTTATTTTTTATACTTTTCAATGGGTTGCGAAATGCTGCTTCCAGCCGTGCCATAGCATCAACCATAAAATCAATCATGTCAGGCCATTGGTCTTTATCGTAAATATTTCCATTTTGTTCCGCTTTAATGCGACAGCCAGATCCTTTTGCAGTTTCTCTTTCCCATATGAGTTTTCCACCAAATATTTTTTCTAATTCAATTTTTTTAACAAATAATTGATCAAAAATTAGTAGTGTTTCCTCTCGATTTTCTGTTCTGATATATATTTCTGCGCGAGAATAAGTTTTGATAGCAGAGTATATATAAATAATATCTTTCACACCTGATCCAGCCCCGATCCAACTATCTTTTGTGGTGCTTCTATTTTGAAAAATTGGCATTTTATTGTTTGAAGCGTCTAGTGCTTTTGACCAAAATTGCCGTCGTATGGTGTGTCTATTACTTTCTTTAGAGATTCCAGAAATTTCATCCTGGGCCTTGTCAGCTAGACCAATGGTGTAATCTTCAGCATCCTTAGTTGGAATGATTTGTTCTAAATTCAAAAATAGGTTTTCGCCCATTGAATAAGGTGTGACTTTAAAACATTTTACTTTGACCTTGAAATTAGCAAGCCATAAAACTGTAGACGTGACTTCCTTTCTAAAGTTGGCCGCGATTAGGAAAATTCTTTGGGAAAAGCCCTTATTAAGCGTAATGTCATCGAAGTCTTCTTCATCTAAAAACTCTGTAAGTTCATCTTCAGCATTTTCATCCTTACCTAGAAAATCTTGAAAAATTTTTGTTATTTGATAAGTTGTCAAGCTCGAGCAATATGACGCGTATTTTAAAGCTTGCCATGTTACATCTTTACCAGTGTCGTCCAGTTTGTTTTCGATTATTACTAAAGAGCCGTTCTTATCTAAAGCCAAAAGGTCCAGTCTTTCTTTTGTATCGGAAAACCCTGCAAACTCCTTCTGAATAATAAGTAACTCTTCTCCTAAGCAACTTGGTTCCTGCGCAATCCATTCTTGTAAATGTTGCCTTTCTTTGAATCCCAATTCTGCGAAACTTCGTACGTTCAGTGCAGAAATTTTATTATTCTCTTTATCAATTTTAAACATTAAATCACCTTAATATCTTTATGCGCCGCTTTTGGATCAAAGTGGCCTTTTATGCCTGGGGCGGGGAGGTCTATCATTCTTTGGACTGCTCGCTTGGCTTTTTTGGCGATGCGTTTGGGGACTTTTACTTCGTGTTGTTCAAACCGAAGACAGTCATAAATATTTTGTAGAGTGATGCGTTTCATGTGGGGGCAGAGATTGCAGGGGCGCACGAAATCTACGTCTGGATTGGCCATGGCGACATTGTCCGACATTGAACATTCCGTCAGCAGTACGACGTTTTTGGGTTTTCTTTCGCTCACATAATCAGACATGGCTTTGGTGGAGCCTGTAAAATCGGACTCGGCCACCACATCTGGCGGACATTCAGGATGGGCGAGGACTTTTACATTGGGCCAGCGTTCGCGCATTTCTCTCACGTCTTCGGCGCTAAACCTTGCGTGGACTTCGCAGCGACCATGCCACGCAATCACTTCCACGCCCGTCATATTGGCAACATTTTTGGCGAGAAATTCGTCGGGTGCCATGATGACTTTCGATACACCTAGGCTCTCAACTACCTGCACTGCGTTGGAGCTGGTACAGCAAATATCGGTTTCGGCTTTTACGTCAGCAGTCGTGTTGACATATGTCACCACAGGAATACCCGGATATTTTTGCTTGATTAGGCGCATGTCGTCGCCCGTTATGGAAGAGGCTAGAGAACATCCTGCGCGCATGGAAGGGATTAGAACTGTCTTTTCTGGGCAAAGAATTTTGGACGTTTCTGCCATGAAATGCACACCTGCTTGCACAATAATATCGGCACTGGTTTTGGTGGCTTCGATAGCGAGGCCTAGGCTGTCACCTTTATAATCCCCGACGAGGGCGTAGATATCTGGCGTCATATAATTATGGGCGAGGATAACGGCGTTCTTTTGTTTTTTGAGAGTGTTGATACCGTGAACAAGCACGGCGTAAGCGGGCCATTCAAATTTGGGGATAAAGTCGCTAACCTCGTCGTAGAGATGGTCTGTGGCTTTCTTAACTTCGTCCGTATAGGGCAGGTCGGCGGCGGCGGGCGATTGCGGCACAGCGCAAACCCCGTTCTCAACTTCGAGGGTTTGCCCGATCCAGCGACCATTTTCCCAATTATTTAAAAGCTCAGTCATATATTGCTCCCCCTCCCCACTATATATAGGGGGAGGGGGCGCTTATTCCAAGCCGTGAAATTAGTAATCGAACTTTAATTCAATTGATATTTGCTCAACAGGAATGCTAGTTACGACTGAAATTTCATATTTGGCTGTTTCAACAATATTAGCTACTGATTTTGTGCTTTTTTCGTCAGTAGGTTCAGTGACAGTTTTTGCATCGGGTGTTTTTGTGTCAGGGAGTAATATGTTGACAATATCAATCGGTGGGTATTTTTCTCCAAGCCCCGAACCGACATGCGGCGGATGAGTGTGGTCAAATTTATCCAACCCTACCCACATTCCGTAATTTTCTCGTATAGTCATTCCTGCGTTACGTCGCGCTAGCCTACTTTTATTAAAACGCTCACGAACTTCTTCAGCATCAAAGAGGTAAACCTCAAAACGTTTAGGCGCATCCTTACTGTCAACGGAAACGACTACAACCAAATCGACTTCATCAAGAGTTTTCCATCCGTTTTGCAAGCTGGGGAATGCAAACCATCGATCTTGCGTGGTTCGGATGGCAATTTTGCCAATTTTCCCATCTATTTTATAATTCCATTTATTGGAAAGCCCGCGTTCTGGTATTTTTTCCAAAAAATACCCCATGCTATTCAATTTCCTCGTCGCAGCTTGCGTCATTTGTTGTCTTTTTTGTGTCCAGGTTGGCTGTTTTTCTGTCATCATTTGCTCCATAAGTGGTTGCTTGTATAATTCTTCTATAACGTTCAGTCCGTGATGTCAAGAATAAACAACGATATAGACGAATTCAAGTGAAGTGCCGTAATGTGGAGAATTATTGCGAAAAAATGCCAGCTAAAGTAATGTTGGGGGTTAACAACTTAGTTGTGCAAATCTTTGCAGGAATAAATTCTCTGCGTCAACCACTGATAAAGGGATGATTTTAATGCGAATATCACCGGGTGGTTTGGTGAAATATTTGTCGGCCTCGGCAGTTGTAAAACCTGCGATTTGTACGGCTTCGAAATAGGCGCAATATATGTCGGCTTTTTTGATGGCTTTGGCGAGAGTGGGGCTGGGGGTTGTTGGCAAGCTAAAGCGGATATGCACGGCGGTTTCGAGACGCAACTCAAACTCCTTATAATCAAGACCAAGGGCAGTTTTAAACGGCGAAATCATATCCCCGATTACATATTCCGCCGCGTCGTGGAGGAGTGCAGTTAATTTGTCTTGCTGGCTGGATTTGGGATTGAGAATAGCAAACAATTTTTCGACGATGACCGAGTGTTCTGCCACAGAAAATGCATGATCCCCAGATGTCTGCCCATTCCACCGCGCCACCCTTGCAAGCCCAAGCGCAATGTCTTCTATTTCAATATCAAAGGGGGAGGGATCGAGCAGGTCGAGCCGACGCCCAGATAACATGCGTTGCCATGCACGGGGTGGGATGCTGTTAATCGTCCTTTTCACCTTATCAGCTAACCTTTCCGTATGTATTTATGTAACGTACCGTGTTACGTTTCCCTTGACAATTACTACAAAAGTAGTTATAAAATAGGCAATCATTATGGAAAAGGTCACTGAAAGGGTTAGTCCTTAAGTGGCCTTTTCTTTTGTTTGAAACTCATCTTTTAAGCTTATGTATCATATTTGGCATGAAAGAAATCTTGCCCTGTGCATCCCGCTTTAAAAAACTTGAGGTTTGCGCTATTTTTGCTGGTGATAATATGGCTTTAAATTTCCCTTTACGCTTCCAATATTGAATGAGTGGGTAAAAATCACCGTCTGCAGATACAAGCATGGCTAGGTCATAATCATTTATTGTGTCGGTGGCATGGAGGGTTAAATTTACATCGACATTGCCTTTGATACTTCCATCTGGCAAAGTGGCAACATCTTTGAACTATAAGATGAAACCTGCTCTTTGAATTATTGCGTATAAATGTTGGTTTCTGGGCACATAGCCAATAAAGTAAAATGCGTCGGTCACACCATGTTTATCTGCAAGGTAGATGCGGAATTTTTTTAGATCTAACTGCCAACCTTGTTTTTGCGTTGCTTGAAAAACATTCTGAGCATCAATGAAAGCATGTATTTTGGGTTTTGGTTTATGTTGTTTGTTTTTAGCCATTAGGTCTTACGTACGATAATTACACCTGCGCTATAGCCTGCGCCGAAGGAACATATGAGGCCTGTGTCGCCGGTTTTGAAATCGCTGCTGTGTTTGTCAAAGGCAATGATGGAGCCGGCGGAGCTTGTGTTGGCGTATTCGTCTAACACAACCGGAGCCATGTTCATATCCACGTCTTTGCCCATGACTTTTTTGGAAATCAATGTGTTCATGGAGAGGTTGGCTTGGTGGAGCCACATGCGTTTGACGTGGTTGGTTTTTACGCCTGTACGTTCCAATTCTGTTTTAATTAATTCGGCCACGAGAGGCACGACTTCTTTAAACACGCTGCGGCCATTTTGTTTAAATAGCTTGTCATCCTCGCCAATGCCTTCGGGAGCTGCGTTGTTGAGGAAGCCGAAATTATTACGGATATTATTGGAAAATTGGGTGACGAGTTTGGAGCCTAGAATTTCCCATGCGCCTTTGGGGGCAATGCTTTCGTCTTCGACCAATATAGCGGTGGCCACGTCGCCAAAGATGAAATGGCTATCGCGGTCTTTGAAGTTTAAGTGGCCAGAGCAAATTTCTGGATTACACACAAGCACGGATTTTGCTTGCCCGCTGGCAATTAATCCACGCGCCGTTTCAATGCCGAAGGTGGCAGATGAGCAGGCAACATTCATATCAAAGGCAAACCCGCCAGCACCTAGCGCGTCTTGAACTTCGACCGCAATAGCGGGGTAGCCGCGCTGTAAGTTTGAACAGGCGACGATTACCGCGTCTATATCGCCCGCCTTGCGCCCCACTTTATTAAGCGCGTCTTTAGCGGCATTTACGGCAATTTCTGCCAGAACAGATATTTGGTCGTTCGGGCGTTCAGGGATGCGCGGAGCCATGATCTTGGGGTCTAAAATTGGGTCTTTGGAGATCACGAATCGTGATTTTATACCTGACGCTTTGACAATAAAATCGACATTGGACTTAGGCTTGGCTTCCAGAGTTCCGCTGGCAATTGCTTCTGCGTGCTCTGCGTTCCAATTATCTGACCATGCATTAAATGCAGTTACGAGTTCATGATTGGAAATGCTATCTTTCGGAGTCCAAAGACCCGTTGCACTGATGAGAGCTGTCACTATATATCCCTAAAATTAATTCGGCATAATACTGATATAAACCGCGTGCGCTAGTCACTTTTTTTGTTTAGGTGTTTGTTGCCTAAAGAGGTGGAATTTCTGGAGAATAATTGCCAGAACATTGTGGCATATTGCGGGTTTCAATATTCCTACAAAGCTCTTGTTTCCGGTGTTCTACCGTTTGCTTATCTGCCGTTTGGCAGGCAGTGAGGAGGGTGGATATACCAAAAAATACGATAAGTAGTGATAATTTAAAGCGTGGTTTCATAATTTTTACATCTTTCATAACAATGGCAATCCGTCTCATGATCGTTAATCATGCCGACTGCCTGCATAAACGCATATATGATGACAGGGCCAGTGAATTTATATCCACGTTTCTTTAGGTCCTTGGCCATGGCAATGCTCTCGCTACTATCCACGGGCACTTCTTTTTGAACTTTCCATGTATTTTGAATAGGCTTACCACCGACAAAGTCCCAGAGATATTGGCTAAAATCAATGCCTTCTTCGTCGCGCATTTTGATGTAAATTTGGGCATTAGAAATGGCGGCATTGATTTTAAGTTTCGAGCGGATAATGCCTGGATTCCCGAGCAAACGCTCGCGGTCTTTATCGGTGTAATGAGCGATAATATCAGGGTCAAGGCCGTCAAAGGCTTCTAAAATGGTTTCGCGTTTTCGCAAAATTGTAATCCATGCTAGCCCCGCTTGCATGCCGTCTTGGATCAATTTGGAGAATAGGGATTTACTATCATAATTAGGCACGCCCCATTCCGTGTCGTGATAATTGCAATAAAGTTCGTCGCCGTTCGGAACCCATCCACAACGGGGGAGATCAGGGTTATGTGTCATGGCTTGGCTCCGTAATTATCACAGTGTGGTCATTAACGGTCGGAGTTTGCTTTGCTTTAGCGAGGCGGTCAAGGCGGATCAGGGCGATCCCGTGGTCACTCCTGACATGGTTGAGTTTGCCGACTTTAATAGTACCTGCCATAATGTCATCGCCAGCTTGTGCTGCGCCAGACAGTGTGACGGCGCACATGCGTTTGCGCACATTGGTTTTGCGGTGCATGCGGCTGACCACTTCTTGACCAATAAAACAGCCCTTTTTGTAATCAACACCGTGCAGCACATCCATGTTCATATCGGCGGGAAATGTAGTTTGTGTCTCGAAATCCCACGTGCTATCAGGAACGCCGAGCGACAAGCGGTGACTGTCATAATCTTCCGCGCTGCTTTCAGTGCTTAGCAAGTCGTCAGTGAGCAAGCGATTGCCAAGCGCTTTGAGACGCGGGTCAGCTTGCCCCACATTACCTTCCCCGTCCCACAAGGCATAAATAAAATAATCATCACTGATATCTGTAATGTCTATGGCAGCTCGTAATTTATACATTTTTAGGCGCATAAGCAGTGTCTTGCCAAATTTATCAGGGGTTTCCAGAACAAGACCTTCGCCCAACTTATGTACAAAAAAGTCGGCAATGATTTTGCCTTGCGGGGTGAGGAGGGCGGTAAATGTAATGTTATCTCCAAGGGAGTTGGTTGTTAAGCCGTTTAAGAAGTCCTCGACATTTTCACCTGTAATCAAAATTATGGTGCGGTCTAATTTGGCAATGGGCATTAGGCAAATCCTGCGAAATGCCAATCCAGTGTTTCGCCACTGTGGAACGGGATGATTTTGGTATTCATAACGTCGAGGGTTTTGGGAACTTTCGTGCTTTCGCGTTCCAATAATATTTTACGGACATTGGGTTTAAGGCCGTAAAAACGTGGCCCGTGTAGACTGGCAAAGCCTTCTAGTTTTTCCAGTGCATTGTCTTCGTCAAATGTCTGCGCGTAACTTTCAATGGCGTATGGTGCGTTAAATACACCCGCACAGCCGCACGCAGATTGTTTGTTTTCAATTGTGTGCGGGGCAGAGTCTGTGCCCATGAAGAATTTGGGTGAACCCGATGTGGCAGCTTTTCGCAAGGCCAATCTATGCACTTCCCGCTTGGCGACAGGCAAGCAATAGAGGTGCGGGTTGATACCGCCTGCAAAGATTGCGTTACGGTTATAGACGAGGTGATGCGGTGTGATGGTGGCTGCCACATTGGAACTCGCCGCATTGACAAAATCTACTGCGTTTTTGGTGGTGATATGCTCAAACACGGTTTTTAAGTCTGGGAATTGAGCGATAAGTTTGAACATTGTGCGCTCAATGAAAACCGCTTCGCGGTCAAAAATATCAATATCGCTATCGGTAACTTCGCCGTGCACCAGTAGCGGCATGCCCATGCGCTGCATGGTTTCAAGGGCCGCGGTGATATTGCCAATATCCGTGACACCGTGTGATGAATTGGTTGTGGCGTTGGCGGGGTATAATTTGCAAGCTGTAAATACGCCTTGCTCAAACCCTGTTTTGATTTCATTTGGATCAATACTGTCGGTGAGGTAGCAGGTCATGAGAGGGGTGAAATTTAGCGCGGGATTAACAGCTTTTAATATGCGGTCACGGTAGGATTTTGCCGTTTCGACACTGGTAATAGGCGTTGGTAAATTAGGCATAATAATTGCCCGCCCGCATTGACGGGCTGTATAATTGGCGACTGCTTCTAGCATTTCGCCGTCGCGCACATGCACATGCCAATCATCGGGTTGGCGAATGATGAGGCGGTCGGTTTTATTGTGTGTTTTCACTCTTGTCTTTCTCGGTAAGGGTCGCTGAGCATGACGGACAGGCGGCGGCCATTTTCAGCCAAGGCAGCAACGTCTACGGCGACTTTATTATTACAGTTTTCATAGCGTTCTTTTTGTTCGTAATATCCAGCATTAAAGGCACGGATCAATTGACTGCGCTGGGTTCCTTCTTTGGGCGTCTCAATATCCATCATAGCTGCCGCTGTTTCTCGCCATCTTTGGTCGTCATTATCAAAACATAATGTGCGTAAATAATGTAATTGCCCTAGATTGTTAACCAAGGCTTCAACCAAATTACTCATGGTGACCATGTTTTTATCAATACGGTTTTGCGCTTGATCGAGAGCCGTTTGCGTATCGGCTTTTTTTGCTTGCGCATAGGCCGTGTGTGGGGCGCATATTGATGCAAATACGAATAAAGTGAGAAAAATACGGATCATAAAATCTTTTTACGCGTAAATACCAAATTCGTCATCCCTTTTTATCATCAATTATGTTAGGCGGGTTTTATGTGCGGACGATATGTGTTGGCGGCGACGCTTAAAGAAATTGCAGATTATTTTGCAGGCTTGCCCGCACATGACGGTTTGTGGACGTGGGAGCCAAATTGGAACATGGCCCCAGGGATCGTTGCGCCCGTGATTGCGCTAAATGGACAAGGTGCGCGCACAATCGTGCCGATGCGCTGGGGACTACACCCACATTGGCGCACAGAAATGCCAGAAGGTCGCCCGCTATTTAATGCACGTGTTGAAACTGCCCACGAAAAGGCCAGTTTTCGTACGCCGTGGAAACGCCGCCGCGCACTCGTTCCTATGCACGGATGGTATGAGTGGGAGGGCGTAAGTTCGCCCAAAACCCCGTTTTATATTCACCCGAAACAAGAAGGCTTAAGTGCCTGTGCGGGGCTTTGGGATCAATGGCATGTGGACGAGGGCATTACTTTGCTGAGTTTTACAATTCTGACCACCCCTGCGGTCGGCCCGATCAAACATTTGCACCACCGCATGCCAGTTAGATTGCCAGTGGATCAGTGGCAAAATTGGCTTGACCCCGATATTAAGTCTGAAAGGGTAATGGAAACTATACTCGGCAGCGATGATTTGGATTTTCACGAAGTCTCTCGTGCCGTCAATTCAGGGCGATCACAAGGAGACAATTTGATTTTAAAAGTGGTGGATTAGCTTTTAACATACTTGTCATCCCAGACTTGATCTGGGATATCTCTGGTTTGGCGTGTGTGTGAAAGTGCGAGATTCCAGCTTTCGCTGGAATGACATACATTATGTTTTTGGTGGTGGTTGTTTACGGGTGAAAATGAGTTGCGTTTCACTGCTCTCGCGCTTGCTGATTTTAGGTGTAGTGGATTAAATTTCTAATATACTTGTCATCCCAGACTTGATCTGAGATCTCGCTGGTTTGGCGTGTGTGTGAAAGTGCGAGATTCCAGCTTTCGCTGGAATGACATACATTATGTTTTTGGTGGTGGTTGTTTGCGGGTGAAAATGAGTTGCGTTTCACTGCTCTCGCGCTTGCTGATTTTATATCCGTCTAGGTTAAAGGCCAAGAGATCATTTGCATTTTCGATTTGGTTTTGCATGACCCAACGCGCCATGAGGCCGCGGGCGTATTTGGCGTAATACATTAGGTTTCTGGCCTGACCATCTTTGATGTTGAGGAATTTGGCTTCGATAATAGGCGCGTTCATTGCCTTTTTATCAACCGCTTTAAAATACTCATTGGAGGCCAAATTCAAAATGGTTTTATCTGTGTGAGTTTGTGTGTCTACCATCAATTTATCTGCGATTTTTGTACCCCAAAATTGGTAGAGGTTTGCCCCGCGCCCCGTTTTTAGCCGTGTCCCCATTTCAAGTCTATAAGGCTGAATGCTGTCCATAGGGCGCAAACTTCCGTAAAGGCCCGATAATATCCGCAAATGGTCTTGTGCGTAATTGAGATCGGTTTTTGAAAATGTAGCAATGTCTAGACCCTCGTACACATTACCATCGAAGGTAAAGGCGGCGGGTTTTGCACTATTGCTACGGCCATTCAAACGAAAAGCTTTAAACCGCTGCGCATTAAGCTCGGCTAGATTATCGGATAATTTCATCAGTTTTTTAAGATCACCCGCCGTTTGTGTTTTTGCTGTCCGTGCCAGTTTTTCTGTATCAGTTAGCAAAGACGGCATGCTTGGTTCGATCAGGTTTGCGCCTTGCTTCAGGTTCAGTTTTTTTGCGGGTGATAAAAGGGTCAGCATAGCAATCTCTATATAAAAATATTACGTGGGTTTAGAATAGCATCAGGATCAAGCCCTGTCTTGATTGTTTTCATAATATGTAATTTTGCAGGGTCGGCGCGGCGGGCCAGTTGGTCTTTCTTTAAAATACCAATGCCGTGTTCAGCCGATATAGACCCGCCAAGCCCGTCAACAATATCATATACAATGTTGTTGATATGTGTTTCCATTGCCATAAATTTAGCCCCGTCCATATCCTTGGGTTGGCCGATGTTATAATGAATATTGCCATCACCAAAATGACCAAAGGGGAGAGGGCGGCAATGTGGTATATGTGATTTTACGACATTATCAGCTTGGATAATAAAGTCTGGAACACGAGAAATAGGTACGGTAATATCGTGCTTAATGGTTGCGCCGATAGGTTTTTGCGCGGCGGATAAATTTTCGCGCAGGGCAAGTAAGGACTCTGATTGTGCGTTACTTGTGGCAATGACGGCGTCTTGGATCAGGTCTTGCTCTGCTGCCTGCTCACATATGTTCTCTGCAAAGCCTTGCGCTTGCTCCGCAATATCAAATTCCCAATCTAGCAAGGCGTACCACGGATGGTTTTGCGCAAATGGTGAGCGCGTATTGGGAATATGTGTGGTGACATAATCCATGCCAAGTTTAGGGAAAATTTCGAACATAGATAAATGATTGCCGATACGCACCATGTTTAATAATTGTAGTGCGTGCTTGGGAGAATTAAGGGCTGCCATCACGCGGACAGTTTCTTTGGGCGCGGGGAACAGTTTAAGACTTGCTGCCGTGATAATCCCAAGTGTGCCTTCTGCACCAAGTAAAATCTTGTTGATGTCAAAGCCAGTGTTGTCTTTGCGCAAAGATGTAAGCCCGTTGTAAATTTCGCCGTTGGGCAGTACGGCTTCGACCCCAAACACCAGCTCTTTGGCAGTTCCGTATTTAAGTACATGCACACCGCCTGCGTTGGTGGATAAATTACCGCCAATGGTGCACGACCCTTGCGAGGCGAGGCTTAAGGGGAATTTTAAACCGATATTTGTGGCTGCGGTTTGTGCGTCTTGAAGGGTCACACCTGCTTCACAAATCATGCTCATTTCGTCGAAATTCGCGCCGCGAATATTGTTAAGCCTTTGTGTGGATAGTAAAATTTCCCCTTGCGGAATTTGCCCGCCAACCAGTCCTGTATTGCCGCCTTGTACAGTAATAGGGGCTTTGTGCTGTGCACATATTTTAACAATTTGCGCCACGTCTTGTGTGGTGTGTGGACGTACAAACAGAGGTGTATTGCCTTGCCAACGTCCGCGCCATTCTTGTAAATACGGCGCGGTAATATCTGCGTCAGCTTGCCATATGCTTGCGGGGAGTTTGGCTTTAATATCTTTGACGGCGTTTTGAATGCTCACGAGCTTTGCCAATCAATACCGTAAGGCGCGAAACTATCTGGATTGAGAGCACCTGCGCGCAGCAATTTTGCCTTATCTCCATTTATAGAAATAACGGTAGACGCTATTTTATTCTTACAAGACCCGCCGTCAATAATCAGTGGAATCTTAGCGCCAATTTGGGTGTTCACGTCTTGCGTGGTTAGGCAATTGGAGCGGCCTGAAATATTAGCACTGGTCAAGGCAAGCGGTGTGTGAAACCCCAAGCTTGGCAGTGCTTTTCGCCACGCAATATCCGGACATCTTAGGCCAATACTGGGGAGATGTGCATTGGCAAGTTGGCTAATTTTGGCATCTTGTTTTAGAGGCATTACCAAGGTGAGTGGCCCGGGCCAAAAGGCTTTTATGAGTGTCGCTGCCAAGGGAGAAATTTGGCAAATACCCTGTGCTTGCGCAGGGGAGAATATGCATATGCTTAAAGGGCGCGTCATGGGCCTGTTTTTGACTGTAAATATTTCGGAGACAGCTTTATCACTATCTGCGCGTGCAGCGAGACCGTAAATGGTTTCCGTGGGCAGGGCAATGCATTTGCCTGTTTCAAGTAATGTTGTGGCTTTTTTATAACCTGACTGATGTGCGCGTAAGATTGTAGCCATTACTTAGTTTTCGTTAAACTCGGTTTCGATTGCCAAATTTACCTCGTCTGCAATGCCAAATGGTATAAGGGTTGAGAGGCCAAAGTCTGAGCGTTTGAAACTGGCGGTGGCTGAAAACCCGAGGGTTTGGCCTTTGTGCCCAAAAGATTTACCCGCGCCGTTAAAGACGGCTCTTAAGCTGACAGGATGAGTTTGCCCGCGAAAGGACAAATTGCCAGTAATAATACCCGTGTTTTTCCCTGTGAGGTTAATCGTTGTTGACACAAATCTAATTTCAGGGTGATCTTTCCCGTCAAAGTACTTTCCTTTAAGGCCAATTTCTGCGTCAAATTCGGGATCACCCGTATTCACACTTGCTGTAACAACCCGAATGTCGATTTGCGAATTTTCAGGATGTTGCGGATCAAAGCTTAAAACCCCGCTGATTTTATCAAAACGGGCCGTGTAATTTGATAAGCCTGCATGTTTTATTCGCCAAATAATGCTGGTGTGGGCAGGGTCTAGGGTGTAATTGCCATTAGCCACATTGACAGGGTCACTATTGGGCGGTGTAAAGCACGCCGAAAGACTACAACAATACAGGTAAATCAGTAGAAATTTTATTTTTTTCATGATCGTATATTACAGGAAAGATATTTGATTGTATTGTATAAAATTTTCATAGATAAAGGCCTGCGCATAATAAGGATGAATATGTCACGACAACAAAAAACTGACAGCGAAACATCACAAGGTGAAACTTCGAAAAAATCTGTCCGAGAGATTGTTATTGAAGAAGTGAAGTTTCTACTTGGCTTGATCGCGTTTATTTTTGTGTTTTTCAATTTTGTCTTTGGACATTATAAAATTCCGTCTGAAAGCATGCAACCGACTTTGGAAGTTGGCGACCATTTATATGTGAATAAGTTCTCCTATGGGTTTAGCCGCCACTCGCTTATTTTTGGCATGCATAAATTACCATTTTTGAAAGATGGGCGTGTGTTTGGTAAAATGCCCAAGCGCGGTGATGTCGCTGTGTTTCGCAATCCTAAATCTGGCATTGTGATGATAAAGCGGTTGGTGGGCATGCCCGGTGACCGTATTGAAACTAAAAAAGGGCGGCTTTATATTAACAATAAATTGGTGGAGCGGGTTTTAGAAAGCGAGTTTTCATACCGTGAACACCGTGGGTTTGTCGCGCAAGTGGCCAAATATAAAGAACAAGTAGGCGGCGAAAAAGCTCCGCACTGGATTTATGAGCGCAGCGATTTTGACCGTCTAGATGATAAAGGGCCGTATGTAATTCCGCAGGAAAAATTCTTTTTCATGGGAGATAATAGAGATAATTCCGAAGATAGTCGCGCCCCAGGTGGGCCAGGTTTTGTGCCTTTTGACCATTTGATTGGGCGGGCGGAATATATGGTATTTTCGACAAAACGGTGTAAGAAAGAAGAGGGGCTGCAATGTCCGGGTCGCCGTGCATTCTTGAGAATGTAGCATTATGTGTCGTGTAAAATGAAAAAAATCGATGTTATCATACTTGCCCGCCACGGTGAGCCAGACTTATCACGGCAGGTACGGTTAAACTGGCGTGGGTATAAATACTGGTGGCGGCTGTATGACGAGGCGGGATTAAAACCGGGGCAGGACGCCCCTAAAATTATCAAAGATTTGGCTTCGCAAGCTGATAAAGTTATCGCCAGCACTTTGCCTCGCGCCATTGAAACGGCAGAGCGTGCTCTTGGGCGGAAAGTCAAGTGTTTGGAGCCTTTGTTGGTTGAAGCACCTCTGCCGCCGCCAAACCTTGGGTATATCAGATTAAAGCCTACCACTTGGGGGGTGCTTGCGCGGCTCTCTTGGTGTTTGGGGTTTTCTGGTGAAGGTGAGTCGCAAAAACAAGCACGCGTGCGCGCGAAAAAAGCAGCCGATGTATTGTCAGCGGAGGCAAGCGGCGGTAAAATGTTATTTGTTGCGGCCCACGGTTGGTTTAACCGTATGATCCGTCCTGTACTTTTACAGCACGGATTTAAATGTGTTGAAGATCATGGTGATTTGCACTGGAGCTATCGCCGTTATGAACGACGAACAGAGGAAAAAGAAAATGTCTGACATTAAGACCCTAAGTTTTGAAGATGCCTTAAGCGAATTGGAAGCAATCGTTGCGCGCCTAGAGCGCGGAGATGCGCCGCTAGAAGAAAGCATTGATGTTTATGAGCGCGGTGCAAAGCTTAAAAAACATTGCGAAGGTAAATTGAAAACCGCACAGTTAAAAGTCGATAAAATTGTACTTGGTAATGATGGTTCTGTGCATACGGAACCATTTGACGGTGATAGTTAGGATAAATGTCTTTATTTGAAACCAGATTAACCACCATCCAAACACAAATGGAGGATGTTTTGGATGGAATATTACCCATACCAGAAGGGCCGCAAGCACAAATTATGCACGCCATGCGCTACGCCGTTCTTGGCGGTGGTAAGCGGTTACGTCCTTTTTTGCTGACCGAAACGGCACGAATGTTTGGTTGTGAGAAGTCTGAAAATGGCGGCGTTTTGCTAGCAGCGGCGGCACTGGAATGTGTGCATGTCTATTCCCTCATACACGATGACCTGCCGTGTATGGATGACGATGATCTTCGGCGCAGCAAGCCGACTGTTCACAAGGCATACGGCGAAGCACTTGCCGTCCTTGCGGGGGATGCCTTACTCACCTTCGCGTTCGAGATCATGGCAAGACGCGAGATACACAAAAGTGCAGCCTTAAGGCTTGGTGCAATTTCGGGGCTAGCCAAGGCCGCTGGATCACACGGCATGATTGGCGGGCAAGTTATCGACATAACTGCAGCAGATCATCAACAAGACGAAGCTTTAATTACCTATCTCCAAACCTTAAAGACCGGTGCGTTAATCCGGTACGCCGTTGAAGCAGGCGGGCGTTTGGGTGGGGCGAAAACTGGGGATGTTAAAAACCTCGTGTGCTACGCAAATGCGCTTGGCTTGGTATTTCAAATTACTGACGATATACTGGATACGGAAGGTGACGCGGTGGAAATGGGCAAAGCGGCTGGTAAGGACGCAGGTCTTGGAAAGGCCACATTTGTTTCCATATATGGGCTTGGCGGCGCAAAAAAACGCGCCGAAATACTGGGAGAGGAGGCTAAGCAAGCCCTGTCTTCTTACGGGCAAGATGCGTCGGTTTTGTGTGGATGTGTAGATTTTGTTCTGAATCGAAAGAAATAGATGCATGCATCATTAAGATGCAGTATCAACTGATATGAATGTGGCACATTTTTGCGCAAAACGGAAATAGGTAACGAGACTATGTTACAAAAAGCTCAACTTTTGGACGGTGTGACATTGCCCCAAGATATACACGGGTTCTCTGCCGAGCAGTTAAAACAATTGGCGGGCGAAGTGCGCGCTGAAATGATTGACGTGGTTTCCGTTACGGGTGGGCATTTGGGGGCTGGCCTCGGGGTTGTAGAACTCACTGTTGCTTTGCACCATGTATTTGACGCCCCAAAAGATAAAATTATCTGGGACGTCAGCCATCAATGCTATCCACATAAAATTTTAACAGGCCGCAAAGACCGCATGCGTAGTTTGCGCAAAGGTGGTGGTCTGTCGGGTTTTGCCAAGCGCAAAGAAAGTGAATATGATGCGTTTGGCGCAGGTCACGCGGCCACATCAATTTCGGCAGGGCTTGGCTTTGCCGTAGCGCGGGATTTGCAAGGCGAAGATAACCATGTGATATCTGTCATTGGCGATGGATCTATGTCGGCGGGTATGGCATATGAAGCCATGAATAATGCGGGCGGTATGGACGCACGCATGATTGTGATTTTAAACGATAATGATATGTCCATTGCGCCCCCTGTCGGGGCGATGTCAGCCCACCTTGCCAAAATGGTGTCGTCTCGCGGATACCGTAAGTTTCGCGGCTTTGCCAAAGGCATGGTTGAAAATATGCCGCGTCCGATTAAATCGACAGCGCGCAAGGCCGAAGAATATACACGCGGCATGATGACGGGCGGCACATGGTTTGAAGAACTTGGGTTTTATTATGTTGGCCCCGTTGATGGTCATGATTTGGATCATCTATTGCCTGTGCTAAAAAACGTCAAGGCCATGAAAGACGGGCCAATCCTTGTGCATGTTGTGACGCAAAAAGGTAAAGGCTATAAACCCGCCGAAGACGCGGCTGATAAATACCACGGTGTGTCTAAATTTAATGTGGTGACAGGCGTGCAGAGCAAATCTGTCGCCAAAGCACCGTCATACACGCGGGTATTTGCTGATGCTTTGATAGCAGAGGCTGACAAGGACGAAAAAATCGTTGCGATTACGGCGGCTATGCCAGGGGGGACGGGGCTTAATTTATTTGCCGATAAATTCCCAGGTCGTTGCTTTGATGTGGGCATTGCCGAGCAACACGCTGTCACCTTTGCCGCAGGGTTAGCTGCAGACGGTATGAAGCCGTTTTGCGCGCTATATTCGACATTTTTACAGCGCGGTTATGACCAACTCGTTCATGACGTAGCCATTCAAGACCTGCCTGTACGCTTTGCCATTGACCGCGCAGGATTGGTGGGCGCGGACGGGCCGACACACGCGGGGGCATTTGATATTGGCTATATTGGGGCTTTGCCGGGCGTGGTGCTTATGGCGGCGGCTGACGAGGTGGAATTAACGCGCATGGTTGCGACGTCGGCAGCCATAGATGACAGGCCTAGTGCTTTTCGGTTTCCGCGAGGTGAGGCTACTGGCATTGCTATGCCCAAGACCATTAAGCCTCTTGAAATTGGCAAGGGCAGAATTGTTAAGCAAGGGACAAATATTGCTATTCTCTCCTTTGGCACACGGCTTGGTGAAGCCTTGATAGCAGCTAAAGATTTAGACGCGCTTGGCCTGTCAACCACAGTTGCCGATGCCCGTTTTGCTAAGCCTCTGGATAAGGATTTGGTACGTAGGCTCGCCGATGAACATGAAGTTCTAATTACTATTGAAGAAGGCGCAATTGGCGGGTTTGGCTCATTTGTTATGCAAGAGTTGGCTGAAAGCGGGCGGCTTGACCGCGGGTTAAAAGTGCGCTCCATGGTGCTACCCGATATCTTCATGGATCAAGATACACCAGAGAATATGTATAAACAGGCGGGGCTTGACGCACAGGCGATTGTTGAGAAAGTGTTCTCTGTCATCGGTCGTGATATGGCAAGTTTTTCTTCACTGGCCTAACGTATTGCGGATTGTATTTATTTTATGTGCGAAAAGCTAGCGGCGTGGAAATCGGCGGCTTGGGCCTAAATTAACGGGGCGTCCATGAAAGCCAAATTGCGTACCATAAAACCCGGTCGAATACCGACGTCCATATCTGCGGCGTTTTGGATAGGCGTTGCGTTGTAGATTTTGTGTTGCCTGAACGCCGTTTTTAAACCCTTGGGCAAACCCGTTTTCATAACTGGATTGCTGCATGCGGGCTTGTTGTGCTTGGTGGTGAGCACGCTGTCTTTGCGTTGCAATTTCAATTGCTAAATTGCGCTGGTTGGCAGCTTTTTGTGCCTGTGTTGGCCCGTGCCTATATACTTTTACGCCATTTTCAACTTGGTAGGTATTGGTCGTTTTTATGTGCCCTGCTGTTGCAGTCGTAGACGCTCCAAATATTGCAAGCAGAAGAGTTATAATCCATATTTTTTTCATAATTACACCTATTCATGACGTCTGCACATACTACACATAGGAATGCACACTACAAAGGTGCGCACGAAGCGGGTGTGTTTTTACATAGCAAAGCACGTATGAGGCGATAAAAAAAGCGGACTAAAAGCCCGCTTTTTAGGTAATGTATTGCGCCTTAATGATGGCAATATGATGTATGATGGTGTCTTGGGCGATGATGCCGCCTACCACCGTAATATCCACCACCAGACCCGATGGAAATGCTTACGCCTGACCTTGGTCTGCTGTAATATCCACCATTCCCGTAATAATATGACGGAGGGCTGGTATAAACTGGCCGTGGGGCATAATAGCTATTGTTGCCGTATGAACTGCCGTAATATGAGTTATTGTAATAAGGTTGGCTATAGCGCGGAGAGTTATTGTAATATCCATTATTATAGTAACTACTATTATTATACCCTCGGTTTGAATTTCGGTAATAATTAGTGTTATTATATCTTCGATTTGAGTTTCTGTAATAATTATTGTTATTACCGTCGCTCGCGATGGCTGCACCTGCAAGGCCGCCTACGATCGCACCGATGGCTGAACCTTCAGTGCGGGCGCCGTTCCCAGAAACCTGAGAACCAATAACGCCGCCAACTACGGCGCCGATTAAGCCGCCAGCTAGCTGGTCATTACTATTTGACTGATGGCGATGTGAATAGCCATTTTCATGGGCATTTGCGGTCATAGGTGTTGCTAAAACTAAGGCTGCGGCTGCAATATATTTGAATACATGTTTCATGTGCTCTCCTAATGTGATCTTCATAACGTAGTCATTTGTTAACACTTCTAACATGAACACACGCTGAAGACAAAAGGTAATAACATTACATTAATGAGAGATTTGGAGTGCATTCAAATGTCATTTACCCGCAAGTGCCGCTTGATGTAACTTCACGTCCCTTTGAATCATAGCGTTTGTTGGATCCAGCATAGCAATAAAGTTCGTCTGAGCGTGGTGTGGGGAGTGTTGTTAGAGAAGGCGCAATATTCAGTCGACTATGTGTAGGTGCTTGCTCATATTTATATACATGCACAGTCTTAACTTCAGGCTGCATAGCAGGAGCTTGATGGTGAATAACTTTATTAATGATCTGTGGTGCTTGTGGTGCTGCTCGGTGATGGATCACACGATTGATAATCGGTGCAGGTGTTGGTGCTGCATGATACACATGCGAAATATTTGTAATTGGTGCAGGCGTTGGCGTTGTGTGGTACACATGTCTGGTTGTCGCAGGTATTGTGTAGCTCTGCTGGCTAATAAATTGTGGTCCAGCAATGTATTGTGGAGCTGGGAATGATATAGGTGCGGCATAAGGGACAGGGGGCATAGTGTTACCGCCAAATGTACCGTATTGTGAGGATGAATACCCATAACGTGAAGAACGGCCATTAAATCCGTTTGAACGGTTTGCCATACCGTATCCTGCAAGCCCGCCAAGTACGGCGCCAATGGCAGACCCTTCTGTGCGTGCACCATTACCAGAGACTTGCGATCCAATAACCCCGCCAAGAACCGCGCCAATTCCTGCACCGCGAAGGCCAGAATTTCCTGCGCGGTTAAAGCCGGGATACCGGCTCCCATAACGGCTTGAGCGGTTTGCATAGGCAGAACCTGCTAAGCCGCCAGCAATTGCGCCTAAGGCTGCACCTTCCTGCTTCACACCATTTGCGGCTAAATTTGACCCTAGAGCCCCGCCAAGACCTGCGCCAATAATAGTGGGCCCATTAAATGGATTACCAAAAACTTGTGCAGACGCTGTTGTTGGTAACAATAATGCAGTCGCGATAGCTGCGATGGATAGGGATGTATATTTCATTTTGCTCTCCCGCAAAGTATGAGTTGTATAGGCACAAAACAATGTCCCATTACGGGATTGTTTTCATCTTGTTACGGTGAGGTGCAAGTTTAATGCCGAAAACGCGAGAGAAAAGAAATGCACAATACAAAACAGGCCCAGAAAACTCCGGGCCTGTTTTTAATCTCATAATTTAGCTTAGTAATACCGTCTGTTTTGGTGACGTACTTTGCGTGATAAACGGCGCTCTTTACGTTCCAGACGGGCGATTTCATTACAAACCCAGTCAAGACGCTCTTTTAACCGGTAATTATACGGGTCGTTATAGACGCGGCGTTCTAACCGGCGGTTTTTTTGACGAAGCTCCTGTAACCGGTACCGCACATTCTGAAGGGCTGCGCGCTTGCCGTCATTATAACCATATCCATCATTATATCCGTCGTGGCGACAATTGCTGTCATGGCGGTGACCTCTCTGGTTATAACGATCATTTCTGTAATAACGATCATTCCTGTTATAACCTTGATTGTATCCAGCGTTTTGGTAGCCATTATTGCGACCATAATTGCGGGTTGGTTGGTGGACGCGGCGTGTGATTACCGTGCGGTTATGGACAACAGGTGTTGTACGCTGATATCCACGGTTACTTGTATAGGCACGGCGGCGACGTTTGTTACAATCGACGCTTTCATCACCAATACCTGCGCCAGCAAGACCACCAAGAACGGCGCCAACAGCGGAGCCTTCCGTACGTGCGCCATTGCCAGATACTTGCGAACCGATAACACCGCCTGCGATAGCCCCAAGAAGGCCACCGATTAACTGGGCGTCATTCTCTTTTGACTTACATTCGGCATTTGGATTGTAATAGCCATTATTGTATTCTGCCGCTTGCGCCAGAGTTGGGAGAGAAACGGCGGCAACAGCAAATGTTGCGAGGGCCGCACTGCGAAGGGTTGTGAGCGTTTTCATAGCTAACTCCGTTTTTAAAAGGTTCCGATGTTGGCGGTATTGCCTCGGCGGGTGTCCTTGAATGATTCCCTTATAGAGAAACCCCTCTGAACCGTTTCTGAGGACGAAGTTTATTTTGTGTTCATGTTTGGTGTGCAAGCCAGCCTTTATAGGCAATTAAACGGCCAAGGAGTGGTAAGATTATTTCCACGTCAAAAATAAACCTACCGTTTTCTTCCCGTTCATGGGTGATGGATTTGGGGCTAAGAAATTTTGGTAAGGGCATGCCCAATATTTTGGCTGACACAATATCATAATATAGCCTGCCATTCTCAACGTGAAAATGCATTTTGAATTTAATGGGGCCAAATTGTTCGTAAATTTCACATGGCTTTAAACCGGGAGAGAGCACGGATTTAAATTGCGTTGCGCCAATCGTGCGCGTCCATACCTCGCTGTTGCCCCTCACATCCATGGTGACAGATATAGGGACATCGGTTTTGGTTTTGGCAAACCCAACCATATTTGCCATAAGATGGGTAAGCAGGTTTGTACCGCGTATAACGTCAACGCGCCCCCGCATGGTTTTATACGAATTTACATCATGCCCGTCTTGCAAAGCGGGGGGTAATGCACCGTAATGTGCGCCCAGAACTTTTTGGAATAATGGTGGACTTAGCTGCGGCTTGGAAAAACCTGACTTAATTGAAAGGCTTTGAAAAGCGTGGTGAAATTCAGATAATTTGATTTCACTGACGGCACTGCGTGCACCAGATTGAGGGTTATTTTCAATCCAGCGTTTAATCAGTATTTCAGCGGCAAGGATTGGGATAAATGGCCCGTCGCCGTTCTCTGCAATCAGGTTCCATTGTAAACATGACGGCGTGCCGCTTTGGTCTCGCCCTTTTATCTGCATGTACATTCCGCCGCGCTCGCTGGCAAATTTCCCCAACCTAGTTCCCCACCAGCGAAAAAAAGGTGCACGGGCTTCAAGGGTTTTGACGATGCCGCGTTGTTGTAACCATGCCAGACACCGCAGGCTTTGAGGAATAATCCATAATTCTTGCGATCCGTAAAACCGCACGGTTTTTACGCCCAGGTAATGGTCTGGAAATAAGAGAAGGTCAGGCGCATCGCACAGTCCAAACCATCGATGTAGAGGTTTTTGGCCCTGTAAAGCAATGGTGTGTTTGTGTATGCGACTATAGCCTGTTTCGCTTTCCCACGTGCCACCACGAAATACTTTTAATGGTTTGCCAAGGTAGGATAAAACGGCTTGTGTTACCGACATACCGATATCTATTTTGCCGCCGGGTGATATTCCGCCTTCTATAGAATCCATAGAGGAGAAGTCCTTTTTGGCTGCGTCAACAACGGCAGATGACAGCGCGGGTACAGAACTTGCGCCGCTTATTATGCATATATTTGCCTGTAGTGCTTGTTTGTGAAGCGAAGTGATCCCCAATGTGAACGCGCCGCTATCTGATAAATCTATGTAATGTATGGCGCGCTTTATGCAGGCTTTTGCAAGTGGGTAGCCAGAGGTAAAGATTGGTTGAAACGGCCCTGTAGCATCGACAACACTCCAAGGATTGAGTTGGGATAATTGTGCATCCAAATTCTGGTTTAAATCAAATGCGGCGGGGGTAAGATTGCCGCCGTATTTTTGGCACAGAATTTGTGCTTTTTTGAGTGTACGACCTGCGACTATTACTTTGAGATCAGGAATGCCACGCAGCCGTTGTGCCAACCTGCCACCAAATTGCCCATAACCACCAATGATGAGAATGGTCTTCATTATATGCCCAAATCACCCAATCTGTCCGCGATGCCTGAGCATATGATCTGCCAGTACGCACGCGAGCATGGCTTCGGCTACGGGGACGGCGCGGATGCCGACGCAGGGGTCGTGGCGGCCTTTGGTGCGGATGGTGATTTCTTTTCCGTCTCTGGTGATAGAGCGAACAGGGGTGAGGATAGACGAAGTGGGTTTGATGGCCATGCGCGCCACGATGGTGTCGCCGTTGGATATGCCGCCCAATATGCCGCCTGCATGATTGGTTAGGAATTTTGGCTTGCCGTCTTCCATGCGAATTTCGTCTGCGTTTTCGACACCTGTGAAAGCAGCGGCAGAAAACCCTGCGCCTATTTCCACGCCTTTGGCGGCGTTAATCGACATCAATCCTGCGGCGATATCTGTATCAAGCTTGCCGTAAACAGGTGCGCCCCATCCCGCAGGAACACCGCTAGCGTGCACCTCAACAATTGCGCCGACGGAATTGCCGTCCTTGCGCAAGTCGTCCAGATAGCTTTCCCACTTACTTGCCATATTTTTGTCAGGGCAAAAAAATGGATTATTGCCAATCTCGTCCCAATCCCAATTCTCCCCGTTAATCATCTTGGTGCCAATTTGGATAAGACAGCCACGGATTTGGATGGTGTCTCCTAATATTTTACGGGCAATTGCCCCCGCTGCCACGCGCATGGCAGTTTCGCGAGCAGAGGAACGCCCACCTCCACGGTAATCGCGAAACCCGTATTTGGCGTCATAGGTAAAATCGGCGTGGCCCGGCCTATAGCGGTCTTTGATCTCGGTGTAATCTTTGGAGCGTTGATCTGTATTTTCGATCAGAAGGCTTATGGGGGTTCCCGTTGTACGCGGCCCGTCCGTGTCTTCGTCTTCAAACACGCCCGAGAGGATTTTGACTGTGTCGGCTTCTTGGCGTTGGGTGACAAATTTGGATGTACCGGGTCTGCGTTGATCCAAATATTTCTGGATGTCCGCTTCGGTTAGGGAAACTCCAGGTGGACACCCATCAACAACACAACCAATCGCAGGGCCGTGGCTTTCGCCCCAACTGGTGAATCTGAACAGTTTTCCAAATGTATTATCTGACATTATGCATTCCCTGTCAGGCCTACGGCCTTCCGCGCCTCTTGTATTTTAGACTAATGCAGGCATTTTAAAGCACAAGCCTAAAAAGCGCGTGCACCTGCTCTTACGCGAATAGCTTGCGGGGCAGGGGGGACGAGGGTTTCGAACGCTTGTTTGCATTTGATAAAGGCTGACATATTGCCGTACGGACTATCGGGATGGTAAAACTTGGCTTTGGCGCGCCACGCGGTGCGGATATCGGCCTCGCGTGCGGTCATATTTAACCCCAATGTCATAACGGCTTCGTGGCGCGTCATATCGTTTCCCATTCACTTTAATTATTATACTAATATTGTGTATAGAGACGTTGTAAATATCTTGCTAATAAGCATGGTTAACGGGTAAATAATATTGTAAAAACCATATATATTTAAATCTCTTAGTGTGTGATGCCCTTATGACCAAATCTGTGATCCCGCCAACACCAAGCACATCAGCGTATGAGCGTAATGTCGTTTATAAGGCGCAAATGGATGCAAATAAAACACCTATATTTGACCGAGAAGACCCGATTTCTTTGTTTGCGGATTGGCTGGAGGAGGCAAAATTGAAAGAAGAAAATGATGCCAATGCTATGGCTGTGGCAACTGTGGACGTAGACGACCTGCCCGATGTGCGTATGGTGTTACTTAAAGGGTTCGACGCAAAAGGCTTTGTGTTTTATTCCCATAAAAACAGCGCAAAAGGACAGCAATTGCGAGCCAATAATAAGGCGGCTCTTAATTTTCATTGGAAATCTTTGCGGCGTCAAGTGCGTATTCGCGGGGAGGTGACCATGGTCAGTAAGGCGGAAATTGGGACTTATTTTGCCACCCGTGCGCGGGATAGTCAAATTGGAGCATGGGCCTCAAAGCAATCAAAACCCATGAAAAACCGTGGGGTTTTTGAAAAAGCAATGGGCGAGCTTAAAACTAAATTTGAGGGTACGACCGTGCCCTTACCGCCCGGGTGGAAAGGTTGGCGCGTAGAGCCTAGGCAAATCGAATTTTGGCGCGATAAACCATTTCGGCTGCATGATCGGTTAGTATTTGAGCGTGAGCAGACGACAGATGCGTGGAAAACCAAACGGCTTTATCCTTAATCATTGGTGAGGCAAATGTGGAATAAAAAATGTTTCACATGAAACAATTTGCGGGATGTTAAAATTATCCACATGGAAATAGGAATATATACCCCGACCATTGCGCAATAATAATCAACAATATAGAGCCACATTTCCACCATGTCCTACATGGATAGAAAATTCCCCAAATCTTGAATTACAGCCTATGCGGTAGTGCCTTGAATGGCGGAAACAGCACCCCTAAATAATACAACACCCTTACCTCATATTCCGATAAACCTCAACAGTTTCGGTTACTGTCACCGTAATTACGTAATTAACACCCCCCCCCAGTCACCATAAGAACACCGTAATAATATACTTATTGTCTCAGTATTCTCTATATTTGTTACAGATATAAGCCTATGAGAAGTAAGATGAAAACTGTCATAAGAAAAATAAAATTACGAATTTCTCAGTTAATTGGGCGGGGGCCAAAAATTCATCGTGAATTTTTTGCCGCAGTAAAGAACAATGACTTGGATACGGTAAATCAATTCCTCGATGCCGGATTTAACCCCAATTGCATTGAGGAAGCGAGAAATACTGGAGGATATATTTATTCACAGGAATCTCCACTAACAATAGCTGCTAATAACGGGCAGACTACTTATAAGAAAATGATTGCTCATTACGGTCTGACTGCTCGTAACAATATGACTGCTGATAACTATCTGACTGCTTATAACAATATAGCTGCTCATAACAATAATGAACTTATCGTACTTTCATTGCTAAAAGCCGGTGCTGACGTTGCCCACAAAGGCACTCATGGTTCAGCATTTGAGGTTACATCAGACGTAAATATTGCAAAAGCTCTATTAGATGCAGGAGCCGATATTGATGAGGGCTTCGAAAGTCGTCAGGGTGGTTTGACCAGATACAAGCTTCAAAATGCAGTGGGGGGGGACTGGAGAGATATTGAAATGGTTCGCATGTTGATAGAAAGAGGTGCACATGCGCGATTAGATTGGGCAGGTAACTCGGAAGCAACAAAGTTACTGGCCGATTATCTTGGAGATGATTGATATTTTGAAAACTTTGCTCCACTTAAATGCAATTGCGGTGACAGTGGGGGTGTTGATAAAGTCTTTCAATTACGGTGACAGCTACCGAATTAAGCCTTTGAATTACGGTCACAGTTACCGAAATTATTTGGAATGATAATGCGTGCAAATTTAGGCATATACCACCATACCTCATATCTTACGCCAACACAATCGTTTCGGTGCTACCCCTGTGCCCCTTCTTGTGCCTCAAGGCAGGTACTAGACTAGGGCAAAAAAACATATAGGATAGGTTTATGAGTTTTTTTATTATTATATTTGTGCTTTTCTTTCTTATCCCTTGGGCAACTAAGGCCAATAAAAAATCCAGTAAAAAAATTAAACGTGCAGCGCAAATAACACAAAAAACATGGGGTCAAACCCACACGCAAATTCAGGATAAATATGGGCATTCTGGGGCGAGAAATACGGCCCATAAACGCTTGCATAACCGGGATGCGAGCAGTGCTTTTCCAAAAGGCCATCAAGAACATGTCCGCAAGCGCGACCTCAGAGACGTGCGTGAAAACAGTAAAATGGAACAAACCATTCACAGCCGCAAGAATGTTGGTATCATCAGGGCAGGCAATAAAGGGCGGTCTGATTGGGGCGCGCGCGGTGATAAAGGGTCGCTCAGGTTTTGGATCGGTTTGATTTTTGTTGTTGCACTTGCTTACTTTATGTTGACTAAGGTCTGATATTTTCCAAACTTGGTTGTATCGTTACCTTGTAAATAATCACAGATATTTGATTTGATAAAATAACAGGCCTTTGTCAATAAGGCTTGGATTTTAAAGGGAAGTACTGATGAAAAAAATTATCACATTGAGAAAATGGTTGACGAAGCTGGCCGTTGTGTTGGCAGTCTTTACACCTGTGTTCTTTGCTGTTTCCGCGTTGGGTGCAAGATTTGGCATGTGGGACTGGCGTTTTGCATTTGGTACATTGGTCAGAGGGTACGGAACGAAGTTGTTGTTTGCGACGCTCATTATTGCAGGGATCGCATTGTTATTAAGTATTCTACTCAAACCGCGCAAAGGCTGGTTGGTATCTGTGCTAGCATTGGCCGTCCCGCTTGCAGGCATGGGTTACGGGAAAAGCATTCAAAAGAAAGCAGGCAGCCTGCCGTTTATCCACGATATTACAACAGACACGCAAGACGTGCCAACATTTACGCAGGTAATTATTGGCCAGCGCGGTGATAAAAGTAACACTTTGGATTATGCTGGTAAGAAAGAAAGGAGTACGGGCAAACTTGTGTCTGAACTACAAATTGGTGCTTACCCTGATATACAAACAATGGTGTTAAGTGATGCGCCTGACGTCGCTTTTAACCAGGCATTAGCAACGGCAAAATCAATGGGCTGGACGATTGCGTCACAATCACCGCAGACAGGCATTATCGAAGCCACGGCAGTCACCATGTGGTTTGGGTTTAAGGATGATGTTGTTATTCGTGTGCGCTCTGGGAACGGCGGTGGCTCGAAAGTTGACGTGCGCTCAATTAGCCGCGTTGGTGGGTCAGATATTGGGGCCAATGCCGACCGTATTCGTAAGTTTAGCAAGAAACTTGGATCATAAGATCAAACGAGCGAATACCTGTCTTTGAGTGTAAATTTCCCAGTCGATTTTACACTGCCTTTTTCGCACATATGGATGATGTGGGACAGAACGCTTAGGGCTGCTGCGGGATATAGACGTTTGTCAAGATCAGTATAGATTTCCAGCACCATGTCTTTAATGTCGGTGATGCCTTTGGCAAGAGCCGTTCTGATTTGTTCTTCTCTGTCGTGCCGATGGTCAATATAGGCTTGGACAAATGGCTTGACCTTTGTGATCGCCGGGCCGTGGGTCGGGCGAATAATATCGAAATTTTTGTCCTTAACTATCTCTAGCCCTCGCAAATAATCGCCCATATTGCCGTCAGGCGGGCTGACGACACTTGTTGACCATCCCATGATATGATCGCCAGAAAATAACGTGTTTTCCTCTGCGAGCGCGTAACACATATGGTTTGATGTGTGACCAGGTGTATGAATGGCCTTAATTGTCCAGTCTTTGCCTTTAAACATATGCCCGTCTCTGATTTCCACGTCAGGCTTAAAAGAAAGGTCGTCTCCAGCCTCCATACGCACCTCTCCGCCGTCGGGTGGCAAGAGTTGTCGCCCGTAGCCGTAAACTTTACAGCCATGTTTTTTGGCCAATGGTGCGGCGAGGGGTGAATGGTCAATATGGTGGTGAGTGACAAGGACATGGGCCAATGTTTTGCCGTCGAGTGCTGTGTCTATTGCCGCAATGTGTTCAGGTGTCACGGGGCCAGGGTCAATGATGCAAACCTCGTCCGTACCAACGATAAAAACACCTGTTCCTGTGAATGTGAAAGGCCCAGGATTGTTGGCGGTTACACGGGTAACAAGCGGGCTAAGCTGTTCGGGCTTAGCGTATTCAAATTCAAAATCTCTAATAAATGGTATCATTTGGTATGTGTTTGGTTTTCCGTTATTTTGTTTTCAATAAGCCTTACGAGTTGTTGCGTTAATATAGTCGTTGCCGTGCTCTTATCTCTCAAAGACAGGGAGATCGGCGGCCCCATATCGGTTTTATTGACATCTACAACATATATCCTTCCGTCGTTTTTATTGCGCAAGACATCCATACCGCCCCAATCTAGCCCCATAGCGGCGGCAAATTGTTTCAGCTTTAGCCTTTCACCCTTACTTAAAAGGTCTTCGGGTAACTGCAAAGTCACATTCGTGTTAAAGTTTGCGAAGCGGTTCGTGAGCGGGCGTCGTTTAACAAAGACAAGCTCAATATCACCTCCTACAATCGGGCAACGTATATCCTCCACCCATTCACCGTCTACGGTATTGTCTATGAGTACCTGATAGGCCATGTCTTCTTCTTTAGGCACGGGAGCTTGGGCAGTATAGCCGTCGTGCAGGCCGTTGGTTTCTGATTTTACAACGATGGAGCCGTGGTAGGTTTGTGGATCAACCGCGAGGGCATAGCCAAAAACGCGCTCAAAAACCTTGCCGACATGTGACTTGGAAATATCATGACAGCTAAAATTGAAAGATTTTTTTACCGAGGCATCTGAAAGTGGCGGTGGGGTTGATATGGTCTGGTCTTCAAAGAAAAAAATGGCATCTGCCGCGTCAGGATTAGCGACGATTCTCATATCGGCACGGTGTACGCTCATCCACAGCATATACCAAGGTCTCGGGACAATCGGCATAAAGGCAATTTTTAGAGGTGATTTACGCGAAAACACCCTCAGGAATTTCTTAAATTTCTCAACGATGAAAAAAGGAAACCAAGACAAAGCTTCGCGCACAATTTCCCAGTCCAGCTGGAGCCTTGCGCCCGTCGCCTTAACCAAGATCGTCCGCCTCTTGATCTCAAAATCATTAAACCAAGAAGGCATGAAACCTCTTATTTATATATGTAATGGGGGATTGTAATCAGCAAGCTATCTCATTCTGCGTACGCGCATTGCCCCTGAGGTATATTTACCGTTATTAAGGGAAAGCATAAAACTGCCGAGTGTTTTGGATTTAATAATAGCTGTTAAGTCCCCTTTAGGTAGACGTTTTTGGTGGGGCCCCACTTCTTTCCACACTTGCCCATTCTCTAGAGTGATGATGTGTTTGAAGGCAGCAGTACGTATGGACTTGACTTTTAGGGTCACGGCGTCGATGTTTTTGTCGGAACCAAGTTTGGGCAGTCCAAGCTTTCCTAGGGAGGGCATGTGAAACCCAAAGGCTTCTTTCTTGATTTTTTGTGCGACCTTGACATCAACGGCAACAATTTCTTTGTTTTGTTCGGCAATACGTAGTCTGCCAACCTTTGTATCATAGCACTTAAGTCGTTGTTCTACATCACTAATTTCAGCGCATTCATATAAAAAAGATAATGGAGAATCGGCGTTTGTATTTTTGTTGTCAGCAGCATTTGCGGATGACGAAACTATTGTCAAAGAGAGCAGGCCGATTGAGATGATTGTTGCGTGCTTCATAAAAGAACTCCATTGTATGGTATTTTAGTATCAAATGTTGGTCTATAGGGGATCGTTTAATAAAGAAAGGTGTGTATTTTTGCAACAGCGATAAAAATAATGAAAAATGATAGCCTTAACAGGGAATGAATCCTTGTATTAATTTTAAGTAATGGTTATTGACGCACTAACTCTCACGAGATTTTTGTGGGATAATGGTGCTATGTTGCAAATGTAATATGGCGTAATCATAAACAAAAAGCCAGTTTGAAGGGGTTTTAAGTGAAAAATACATTATTAGAGAAACTATTGCAGTCTACGATTATCGCAGGTTTTGCATTTACGGGCGTTACAGTAAGCGCATATGCGCAAACAGCAGATACGCCTGTTGAGCTTATCAACACGACAGATGTTGAAGAGGAAGAAGAAGGCGACGTCATTGTTGTTACGGGTTCTCGGATGAAGAAAACGTCTTTTTCCAGTGTTTCGCCTTTGCAGGTTGTTGACGGGGAAACGGCTCGTGATTTGGGCTTGGTGAACGCTCAGGATATTTTGTCAAACACAACAGTTGTTTCAGGGCAGCAAAATACAGTTGGTATCTCAACAGCCTTTAATGGTGGCTTACAGCAAGCCTTTACAACAATTGGTAATGTAAGCCCATCGCTTCGCGGTTTGGGTTCAAGCGTTACGGGCCGTGCACGTTCACTCGTGTTGATTAATGGTCGCCGTTTTGGTCCAATCGGTGTTGGTGGTGCTCCTGCCAATACAGATATCAGTATGATCCCTGGTTCTTTAATTGAACGTACAGAAATCTTACTTGACGGTGCGTCTTCGGTTTATGGTTCAGATGCGATTGCTGGTGTTGTTAACTATATCATGCGTTCTGATTTTGATGGTGTTGAACTTGCACTTACCAATCAAATGGGTGAGCATGGTTGGGGACAATCAACGATTGGTTCTGTGACTATGGGCGTCAATAATGACCGTGGTTTCCTTGGTTTTGCTGCAGAATATAATTTTTCTGAAGAAATCGAAAACAGAGAAGTGCTAAGAGACATCGTTGGAACAACAGATGGTCAGCTTTGTGATGTTAGTATTGGTGTTCTTCCTGATGGTAGCCAAGTCAGAAAATGTGACGGGTTTGCAGGGCGGTTCAACATTGTTGCCGGCCTTGGCACTGTGATTAGCCATGATAGCGGTGGTCGGTATGCGCAGGTTCCAGGTACAGATTTCTTCTTACGCCCTGGTAACTTCTTCCGTCCAGGAAATGACCCTGATATCCACGGCTTTGCTGGTGATTTTGGTGACTCGTATTTGCCAGAAGTATCACGCTTTACGATGTTTACGACAGGCGAGTATGACCTTTATAATGGTCACACCTTCTTTATGGAAGGCATGTATTCAAGCCGTCAGCTAGAAGCGCAGTCAAGTGGTCAAGAAGTGCTGGCGTATACAGCAGCCACACCGTTTAACCCATTTGGGGCACCTGGTTTGTTGGTTATTCCTCAGTTAAATGATGTGCGTCAAGAAATTGATCTTTTCCGCATGGTTGCTGGTATGAGAGGTGACGCGAATATTTTGGGCGATAGCTGGACATATGAAACATTCATTTCCGCCCACCGTTCAAATGGTTTCCAAAGACGTGGCGGTTTCTTCCTAGAAGAGCATTTGGTTGCTGGTCTTGCTGGCACAACGGATGCATTTGGTAATGTCACATGTACAACGCCTTCTGGTCCTTCGTTCTTTGGCTTGGCGCAAAGCCGTTCACCTGTTGCTTGTATTCCGCTAAACCCATTCACAGCAGGGTTCATGGAAACTGGGCGTTTTGATACGCAGCAAGAAAATGATTTTGCTTATGGTGGTGCTGTAGTGCAGACCGAAGTAGAGCAAATCATTGCTGGTGGTTTTGTAACTGGTGATATCTATAACTTCAAACAAGGTGGTACAGCTCAGCTCTTGCTAGGTGCGGAATACCGTACTGACCAAGTGAAAACGACACCAGGTGATAACCTAAGACTAGGTCTACTGGCGGGTGTTGATGCCGACGCTGGTTCCACTGGTGAGCGTTGGATACGCGAACTATTTACCGAGTTAAGCTTGCCGCTTCTTGAAGATCAACCATTTGCAAAATCTCTTTCTATTGAAGGTGCATTACGCTGGACAGAAGAGCAATTTGCGGGTTCTGATATTACTTACCAAGTTAAAGGTGAGTGGGCACCAAATGATTGGCTGAGTTTCCAGGGCGGTTATGGTACTTCATTCCGTGCGCCAGATACGGGCGAACAATTTGGTACTGGTACCGTCTTTGTTGTGACAAGCCGTGCCGATCCATGTATCGTTTCTGGCTTTATGATTGACAGAACTGGCGGTATAAACACGTATGATGCATCATTGGATACACGTAGCGCAACACTTCTTGCTAACTGTCGTGCGCTTGGGTTAGACCCAACAACACTTGGTTCAGTTGGTCAAGGTACAGCAGGTCTGGCATTTACGACAACACCTGTTGCCTTTGGTAACTTTGGTAATATCGCAACCAGTCCTGAAACATCAAAAGCATTCTTTGCAGGCTTTACGGCTGATCAACCTTGGTTTGACCAATTTGATCTATCATTAAAAGCCACATATTTTGATTATGAAGTTGAAGGTTCTATTGGGCAGTTAACACGCGGTCAAATTTTGAGTGATTGTTTTGAATCCGTTGGTTTATCAGATCCATTGTGTGCTTTCCAAACGCGTGACCCAAATGGTATTTTGGTTGCTGTTAACGAAGCATCAATTAACCTTGGGCCGACAACATCTCGTGGTTATGACGTGAATATGCGCTTTGGCTATGAAATCACACAACTTGGTTTGGATGACAGTATTGATCTGGATTGGAATCTTTTGTTCACACAATCTCTTGAAAATAAAGAGGATGTTTTGAATGATGGTAATCCAAATGATAACCTTGGCGACCTTACCTTTGCTGGCGGTTTCCCTGATTATCAAGCTGTATCAACAGTTAGGCTTGGATATAAAGACGTTGGCGTTACATGGCGCGCGCGTTTCGTCAGTGACCTAATCGATTCGCCTGATACAAGTGGTAGTGATTTGGATGTGTGTAATACTACTCCTGGAGCAACACCAATTCCTGGCTGTATCGAGAAAGAATTTGTTGGCCATTACTGGCAGCATGATTTGTTCGCGACCTATAGAGCCGATACGTGGGTTTTCCGCGGTGGTGTAACAAATGTATTTGATAAAATGGACCTTATTGACGGAAATGTTGGCCTTGCCAATGTCTGTGTGTCATGTGGACATGATATCTTTGGACGTCGCTTTACGCTTTCAGTTCAAAAATCATTCTAAATTGATTTAAGTCACGAATAAGAGGGGCTCGCTTTGGCGGGCCCTTTTTTGTATGTATGGAAACATGTACAAAGATACATAAATCCTATATACGCGTAGAGAGAGAAACATTTTACCTTACATTTCAAGAGGAAATAAATAATGCGAAATTTGTATTTAGTGGTAATTTTGATTGCCGTGAGTTGGTTAAGTGCAGCGCCAGTTACTGGCAAAACAATACCCGTAGACGTCTGGGCAGACACGGCTGTTGTTAGCAATGTGAGTATGAGTGATGATGGTAAGCATATCGCCATGCTGCAAAGAAAAAAACGAGGGGCCTATTATAACGTCGTTACATTTGATACTGCAAACCCTGGTAAAACACTTAAGAATTTGGACACGGGTAAGAAATTACAACCCCTTTCTCTTTTTTGGGTTGGGAACGATCACCTAGTCATTTACTTTATTCGCGAAGAAAAAAAGGCAAATGACAAAATTGCTGTGCCGCGTATTCTATCTTTTAATGTGAAAACAAATAAAGCTACTCCGCTTCTCGATAGTAAAACTGTTTCTAAACGCGGCGGCGGCGCCGCTGCGCGTATGGCGGCTATTGGAAATGGTGGGATATCAAGCCGTCTAGACGGTGATCCAAAGCATATCATTATGTGGTTTAGCGAAGGCAGTAATCAAAATACAAATTACTATAAGGTCAATGTGGAAACGGGTGTACGTACACCCATTTTAAAAGGCAATACGCGTTACGGTGGATTTGGCTTTGATTGGGACGGCGAAGCTCGAACCGCAACAACATATGATCCTAATGGCCCGCGTGTTGTTAGCGTTGCCCGGATAAAGGGACAAACCGACTGGATTGAAGTTGGTGCGCTTGACGCGCGAAAACGTCAACGGTTCTCCTTTCTCGGATTTTATGATGAGAAAAGACCGAATGTTGCTCTCGTCTCTATGGACACGCCAGGTGGAAATAATCAAAAAATATATGAAATTGATATTCGACGTCCAAACAGTAAAAAAGAACTGTTTTCAGAGACTGGACTGGACACCTTGGGTGCGTTGGTTTCGGCACGACCTGCAGACCGACAAAAACTAGTTGGCTTTACATATGCTGGAAAGTTCAAGCGAGAACGCTATTATTTTGACCAAGAAGTGGGTGCGCTTTACGCAAGTATCGAAAAATCTTTTCCAAATAATAATGTGTCTTTTTCCAAGGTCTCAGACGATAAAAAGACAATCTTATTCAATGTAAGTGGGCCGCGTATACCTGGTGATTATTATATGATTAAAAATGGTGTTGCGGCCAAAATTGCCAGTATTGAGCCAGATATTAAATCTAAGGACTTAGCGCATACGAAAGGCGTATCTGTCAAAGCGCGTGATGGTCGAGAAGTTCAAGTTTTGGTTACAACACCGCAAGGTGCTGGTCCATTTCCAGGCATAGTTATGCCGCATGGCGGGCCTTGGGTACGTGATTATTTCGGATATGATAGTTGGGCACAAATGTTGGCTAACCGTGGATATGTTGTTGTTCAGCCTAATTACCGTGGCTCTACTGGACTTGGGTTGGATCATTGGCTTGCAGGTGACAATCAATGGGGCCTTGCCATGCAAAATGATATGGAAGATGCGATCTTACATTTTACTAAAAATGGGCTTGTTGATAAATCCAAACTTGGCTTCTTTGGTTGGAGCTATGGTGGATATGCGGCATTTGTTGCAGCGACGCGAGATAACAGTATATTTAACTGTTCCGTTGCTGGGGCTGGTATTAGTGATATTGGTAAAATCAGAGGAGGTTTGTCTGGTAGTAGGTATTTGCGAAAGTATCAGCAACCTACGATCACAGGCGCATCTGCATTACAGAAAATTGATAATGTTAAAATGCCGATGCTTATTGTGCACGGTAATCTAGATGTCACTGTGCCCGTCGACCAAAGCCGTTGGTTTGTTAAGGCTGCAAAAAAGAAAAAGCTAGACGTGAAATACGTCGAGATTAAAGGTATGCGCCATAGCCCATTGAAGTATGAGCAAAACATGCAGTGGTATCCAGAGCTATTCGACTTTTTTGAGAACAAATGTAAGTTCTAAAAGCCTAATATACTAAACTTATAAAAAGCGCGGCTTTCCATTATTGGATTTTGGGAAGTCGCGCTTTTAGTTCTTGCCCTTGCTTTAATTTTGCCCTTGCTTGCAGCATGGCTTGAAACTCACTACTTTGCGTAAGCAGACGTAATTGTTCCAAATTAGCACTTGCATCTGCGGTGACATTGAACATCTGTTCCAATTGCTCGGTTGGTGTGAGGTCACGGGGGTATTTCTTAATGCGAACACTTGTGCTCGCGTCAATATTGGCAAGCTCCTTGGCAACATCGATAGCTTTCATAATACCGCCAAGTTCGTCAACGAGACCAATATCCTTGGCTTGTGCACCAGTCCATACACGCCCTTTTGCAATTTCGCGGACACGCTCTAGAGGGATGTCGCGCCCATCTGCTACGCGTGTGGTGAAATCTACATAAATGTTTTCGAGTGACTGGCGGTAAGCTTCTCTATTGGCTTGGTTCCATGGCTCAAATGCCGAATAAACCGAGCCGTATTCACCACCAAGATTGATGGCTTCTACATTATAACCAAATTTTGCAAATGCATCGCGCAACATTATTTTACCGCCAAACACACCGATTGATCCTGTGATTGTTGTTGGCATAGCAACAATTTTATCTGCGTTCGCTGCGACGTAATATCCGCCTGACGCGGCGTATTGCCCCATGCTAATGACAACAGGTTTGCCCGCTTCTTTTGCGCGGTTGACTGCGTCCCATATTTGGTCGGACGCTGCGGGCGAGCCGCCTGGCGAGCTGACGCGAAAGACAATGGCTTTGACAGCATCGTTTTTTGCGGCCTTAATGAAGGCTTCTGATATTGTATCCCCGCCCATGGTGAGACTGTTACTAAATGGATTACTGCCATCAGACGAATTCCCTGTGACGACCGCACCTTGACCGCCAATAAAGGCAATTACGGGGCCAGTGCTTGTGCCCACTCCGTAGTTAGAAATACTTTGGAACGTGGTATTGTCACCACCAGCTTTCTTTTTCGCGTAATCACGGGCACTGGCATAATGTCCAAGCGTAGTCACGAACTTGTGCTCTTTTGCGGTTTCTGCGCTGTGGGGCGCATTTTGTAAGAATGTACGAACGGTTTGTTCTGTTATGCCTCGGTCTGTTGCGATATGTGCAACATTTGTGTCCATCAAGGATTGTAAAAGAGCTGTCATGGCTTCACGGTGTGGTTCCGTTAAGCCAGTTTTTGTGTAAGAATTCACAGCGTTTTTGTATTCGTGAAATTGTATAAATTCTGGTTTCACCTCAAATTTATCAAATACACCGCCTAAAAACTCGATTTCTGCACGCATGCCTGCGATTGCAAAGCCAGTCGTGTCTTGTAGCCATATTTCATCTGCTGCCGCCACAGCCATATATGCGGAAAGTGAGGGACTTTCAAACCCTTGAGCGTGGGCAATTACAAATTTACCTGCGCTGCGGAAATCAAGAATAGCTAGGCGCAGTTCTTCGGCTTGTTGAGACGACATGCCGCCGCCAGTCGCGCGGATAAATAGGCCTTTGATTTTATCGTCGTTTTTTGCCCGCGCTAAAGCGCGTACCGTAGACACAAGTGATGTGGACGCGTTTCCAAACAAATTATTGTTCCCGCCGTGGTCGCGCATTTGTTTGCGCAAATCTAGTGTGAGTACGGTAGATGAATGTGCTTTGGAATCTTTTTTGCCCAGTGAGCTTGCCGCGACACCAATCATACCAAAAATAAGAAACATAACCAAAAACATGGCGATGAAAAACCCAACGATGGATCCAAGAAGGGAGATGAAAAACTGACGCATGAAAAACCTTATTGCAAAGCAAAATCCAAATGAGATACTAAGCATAAAAAATGAGTATGACAAAGGGTTTCTCGATAAACGATAATTATTTGCACATTAGGTGCTTTTGGTCAGTTTTTGTTGTCATTTTTCAAGTTATATGAAAAGAAAAATGTGAGGTGAGGTGGAGATTTTGAAACATGGTGAAAAAATCTCATGCTCAAGAGCAAAATCCCGTTGCAATTATGTCGGAGAGACGATACTAAGCGCCTCTTATCAGATGTTCACATATGTGCGTGTCTGTGCGCTTTTGGGGCGTAGCCAAGTGGTAAGGCATCGGGTTTTGATCCCGTGATCGTTGGTTCGAACCCAGCCGCCCCAACCAAGCCTGTCTCTGTGCATGTGCAGTAATCAATTTTCCGTGAAACCAAAGTCGCGAACCTTGCTTTACTGTGGATATTATTAAAAAAAAATAAAAAAAACGTATTTTGATACATCCTAATGATTGATTAACGCTTGTGAGCCGTGTAAGCGTATGGCAAGAATAATAAAAAGATCGCCTGCTGTTGAGTTGCGCGGCTAGAAATTCGGGAGTGATGTGTGGTGAAGATTACATCTGGTATGCTTTTGGTTGCAGGCGTCGCGTGCATGTATGTTGCGCCGAATGCATCTGCGCAAAGTGCGGCTGTAAATGAGCAAGCTTATCATATATTGTTACAACAAATTGCAGATCAAAAAATTAATATTGCCCACCAAAAAGTGTTTGTTGACCATTTCAGTGAGGAGATAAGTGCTCTGAACGCTCAACTTGATGGTTTGGGAGAAACGAAAAAAGCTGTTTTGCCGATGATCGAAAAAATGGTTGCTGGCATTGGTCGTGAAATTGCAGCAGATTTTCCCTTTAAAAAAGATGAACGGCTGGCACGATTTCAGAGGCTAAAAAATCTTGTTGAAGATGACAAAGTGTCTATTGGTGAAAAATATCGCAATGCCCTGAATGTCTATAAAATCGAAGTCAATTATGGCCAAAGCTTGGAGGCCTATAAAGGCAATCACCCTGTGAGCCCGACGATTAGGCAAGGTGATGATCGATATGAAAAAGAAGAAGATGGCAGTCTAAAAATGGACGAAAAAACGGGTTTGCCGATTGAAATTTTTGATGGGGACTATCTGCGTTATGGCCGTGCAGCACTTGTCTACTTGGGGCTGGATGGTGTGGATCCGCTTCGCTATGACCTCGAACAAGGTGAGTGGGTGTCAGTCAAAGGTGCGGATGCAAGTATTCGCCGCGCTATTCGTATATCTTATGGTGAGGTTGCAACAGGTGTCGTGATGGCTCCCGTGACGCATTCGCCTTAATTTTTTGCCGAAAGGCGTTAACGGTGGGTGATCCGCCAAAACATCGCGTTGCAGGTGGTCTGTGAGGCTCTTAATTGAAACGAGATCGGAAGGAAGACATGTCGAAAACTTCAATCGCTAAACACGTGTTACTGATAGGTGCTGCATCACTGGTGTTTACGCTACCAGCGCATGCTCAGTCACTAGACAGGGCCATGCAAGTAGCCAAAAGCTCCTCAGCCGCAAGTGCGGCATCACAGCAACGGGTTGAAAGACTGGATGATGAAGCGGACACAATGATTCGTGATTATCGGGCTGTCTTACAGCAAATCGATAATATTAAGCTTTTCGTTGATCAGCAGGATATTTATTTGGAGTCTCAAAAGGCCGAGTTGACATCTTTAGGGCGTCAGTTGGATACTGTTGAGGCCATTAAACAAGGCATGGCGCCGATGATGTTGCGCATGACTGTTGCAATCGAAGATTCTATAGAGGCCGATTTGCCATTTATGGTTGATGAGCGTCGCGCGCGTATTCAGCGTGTGAAAGATGCGTTGGCAAGTCCGAATGTTACACCTGTTGAACAGTACCGTCAGGTGTTAAATGCGTATAAAATCGAAGTATCCTACGGACAGGGCTTAGATAGTTATGAGGGGGCACATCCAACAAAATCTGGTATGAAGGTTAATTACCTACGCTACGGTCGTGTTTCTCTTGTTTATATGGCGAAAGACGAAAGTGAAATCGGATACTATGATCTTGGGTCAAAATCTTGGAAGTCAGTTGATGGCAATCAAGCCCTTGAAATACGTCAAGCTATTCGTGTGGCGAAGGGTGAAGCTGCACCGAAATTGGTTCTCGCGCCCGTTGTTGGCGCAAATTAAAGTTGGGGATGTAAAAAATGAGTAATACTATGAAAAAAATGACAAAAATTGCGGCGTTCACAATGAGTGCGGCTATACTTATGAGCAGTCCTGCGAGTGGGCAGATAGCTTCGATTGATGCATTGTTGCAGCAGGTGAGGTCAGATTCTGCAAAAACGCAGCAAGAAAATGCGAAACGCGAGGCTGAATTTAAAGCGCGCAGAGATACGCAATCTTCTAAATTAAGCAGCGCACGTGCAGAGCTTGCTGGGCTTGAGCGACAAGCAAGAAGTGTGCAGTCTACATTTGATGCCAATGAGCGTCGTGTTTCTGCACTAGAAGGCCAACTCGCAAGTGCACAAGGTGAATTTCGCGAAGTGTTTGGTTTGGCCCGCTCGAAAGCTGGTGAATTTAAAGCAACCCTCGATAGCTCTTTAATTTCTGCGCAATACCCAACACGGACAAATGTCCTTGGGCGTGTTGCAGAATCCAAGGCTCTACCGAATACGGATGAGCTAAATACGATTTGGAAATCCATGCTTGATGAAATTAAATATCAGCGCCAAGTGGCAACATTTACAGCAGGTGTCAACAATTTGAATGACGGTGCAGAGGTAGAAGTCACCCGCGTTGGTGCATTCTCTGTCTTTACAAAAAGCGGTGCAGATTTCCTAGAATATGCCGCACCTAAAAAAGAAGGCGTGCTTGCTTTAACAACATTGCCGCGTCAGCCAGGTGGCGTCGTAAGTAAGGCTGCGAATGCTGTTGTTAATGCAGGTGCTGGACATGTCGTGTTTGCTCCAGTTGATCCAACGCGTGGTAGTTTGCTGAAATCATTTGAGCGCGTTCCTGACACACAAGAGCGTATTGCGCAAGGCGGTAAAATCGGGCTTATCATTGTCGGTTTGGCAATCTTTGGTGTGATTTTAGGCTTGTTGCGGATTGTTATGTTGTTCTTGACGTCTACGGCAGTGAAAGCTCAGCGTAAGAAAGCTCAACCGTCCAAAGGCAATCCTTTGGGCCGTGTTATGATGGCCTATGAAGAGGTTAAAGATAAAGATGAGGAAATCATCGAGTTACGCCTTGATGAGGCCATCTTGAAAGAAAGCCCAAAACTAGAATTTGGCTTGAATTTCTTGAAACTTGGTGCAGGTATTGCGCCATTGTTAGGCTTGCTTGGTACGGTTACAGGTATGATTAAAACCTTCCAGGCTATGATGATTTACGGTACAGGCGACCCACAATTGATGGCTGGTGGTATTTCCGAAGCTCTTGTTACGACTATGCTTGGTTTGATCGCTGCTATTCCGCTTCTTATCTTACATAGTTTCTGTGCGTCTTTGGCGCGAGGTGTGCAAGGTACGCTGGAAGAGCAATCTGCAGGTATTGTTGCGCGCCATGTTGAGAGCCGTCGCGGTTAATTTCTATTGGCCCTGACACGTTCAGGGCTAATTGTTTGCAATCAGAGTTGGGTGGTTTTTTAACCCAATCCAATAGTTAGAAAAGGTATGTTATGCCAGAATGGCTCAACCCGAAGATAGCCTATGAGGGATTGCAAGACTTCCTCGGAACAGGTGGGAACGTATTGTTCGTCATCATGATTGCGACGTTTTTTATGTGGTCGTTTATTATGGAGAGATATTCTTATTATTACTTTGCTCATAAACCATTGAAAAAACGGCTCGCAAGTGAATGGACATCGCGCAACGATACACGCTCGTGGCGTTCTCGGGCAATCCGTGATGACTTAATCTCGCAAGTTAAAGCAAAAACAGATCAAAACATTGGAATTATCAAAACATTAGTTGCTATTGCGCCATTACTTGGTCTTTTGGGCACAGTAACAGGCATGATTGAGGTGTTTGATGTTATGGCCTTGTCAGGATCATCAAATGCACGGTTGATGGCGGGTGGCGTATTTAAAGCAACCATTCCGACTATGGCTGGTATGGTGTCTGCGCTGTCTGGCTTGTATTTTTCAAATCAACTGGATAGGCGCAGTAAACGCGAAACCGCGCTCTTTGCGGATAGTTTAGAAATTGGGGATGTGTAATGAGACGGCGTATACGCAAAAAGGGTGTTGATGATTCAGATATTGATATGACACCAATGCTGGATATCGTGTTCATCATGTTGATTTTCTTCATTGTGACCGCGACATTCCTGAGTGAACAAGGTATTGATTTAACCCAGCCGCCTGTACCGCCTGATCAGGACAATAATCCAGACCCTAAACCGGCTATTGTTGTTTATGTCGATGCGCGAAACCAGTGTAGTGTTGATAATAATAGTACGGAATGTGACCGTGTGGCTTTGGTTGTTGAGGGCACGCTCGGTGAAAAACCAGGTGCAAATATTATTTTGCGTGTGAGTGAGTCGGCAAAGCACGGCAATTTAGTATTTTTGAAAGATAGTTTCGATCAAAAGGGTCTACCGACAAAAATTGAAATTATCCCTGATGGGTAGAGGTGTTTTTGGTGGGTGAAGTATAAACTTGCAATCCTCAATAAAGTGTGATAAGGTAACATTATGGCAAGACGTAGTAGAATTGAAATTGATGGCGAAGATACGGAATTGAACATGACACCCATGCTTGATGTCGTGTTTATTTTGCTTATTTTCTTCATTGTAACTTCTGTATTTGTAAAAACGCCAGGTATAGATCCTCTTCGTCCAGAAACGACGACGGAAGTAGATTGGACGCCAGGTATCTTAATTGCAGTGAACGGTGAAGATGAGGTTTGGATTGATAAACAGCCTTACTCAATAAATGAAATTCGCCCGATTATTCTCGCCATGCGTGATGAGAACCCAAAAGCCGACGCTATTATTATTGGCGATAGGGAAGCACATGTTGGTACGGTTATGGCCGTTCAGGAATTGCTAACGGAACTTGCCATTAACACACGCATTTCAACGGATTAGGAGACTGATATGAATATGATTGTACGTTGGGTTTTAGGAACAGCGATTGCGGCATTTGTTACGTTTTCTTTATTTGTCATGATGATGGTCTTGATTAAAGGTGATTTTAAACCGCAGGACAAGGTTGAAACAGCTAGTTTTGAGATTAATCCAAAAGTTGAAGATATCAAAGTCGCTGTACGGGAAACCAAAATTGCAAAAATTCGCCAAGTTGTGACACCGCCGCCGCCGCCGCAAATTGAACGGCAACAAGCAGCGCAGCCAACTGTTGCGATTGCCTCTCTTGAAGGCGCTATCCCTAAGTTTGAAACACCGAAACTTGACCGAAAAAGCTTTTCGATTGCGGTAAGTGACCGTGACGCGCAACCACTTGTACGTATTCCGCCAATTATGCCGCCACGTGCAGAAAAATCTGGACATTGCAAAGTAAGATTTGACGTAAGTCCTGAAGGTCAACCGTTTAACGTGATATCGACATATTGCTCAAGCAGTGTGTTTAAAAGATCGTCGATTAAATCTGTGCAAAAATGGAAATACCAACCGAAAATCCAAGATGGACGCCCTGTTGCGCGAACGGGCGTGGAATCGCAAATTACTTATAAATTGGCAGATGAACGTGGAAAACTTATTCCTGAATAGTAATGGGCATGCATTGTCATCTGACAGTCTGAACCGAGTTTAGAATTATGAAAACTGATGTGAGAAAATCAATGAAAACCTATGAAGCTTCACGCATGACTTTGAAACAATTTTTGAAAAACAGTGCGCTTGCATTGATTGTCAGTGGTGGTTTTGCCGCCATGACAGTTGATACAGCTTATGCACAAAGAACAGGGCGGAATAACAATCAAGAGCAGCCTATAGAAGGGCGTCAATTTAGCTCCAAAACAGGGGAAATTGTTCTAAAAGCGCAAGAATTTATGGGAGCTGATCAGTTTTCTGCGGCTATTCCTGAATTGCAACGCGCATTGGCTTTGCCAAACATTAACCCTTATGAGCGCTCTATTATCAACCAAATGCTGGGTTCAAGTTATTATGAAATTAATCAGTACAACCCTGCTATTAATGCATTTGAAGCGGCGATTAATGCGGGGGGACTTTTGCCTAACGAAGCATCTGCTTTGCGCGTTAATATTGCGCAACTGCTTATTGGTAATGAACAATATGTTCGCGGGGCACAAATGTTGGAAGACTGGAACCGTGCGGGAGGTCAGTTAACACCAGCACATGTGGATATGCTGGTATCTGCTTGGGTGCAGGCGGAACAATATTCTCGTGCACTGCCTTGGGCACAACGCTGGTTTAATGCTGCGCGCCCAAAGGAAAGAAAGCATTATGATCTGTTGAACTTTCTGTATAGCAATTTGAACATGCCAGGTAAACAGTCCGATATTGTTTTGCAGATGATTAACCGTTGGCCAGAAGACAAAACCCTCTGGGATGCTTGGGCTTCTATGCTTGTACAAGGAGGGCGCGAAAAAGAGGCGTTTGAGGTTAGTAAAATGCTTTATCTTGGTGGCGCATATTCGACAGAATCAGATCTTGCCAAAATTGTTCAATACTATAGTTTTTATGATATGCCTTATCAGGCAGCACAAATTTTAGAACGCGAAATGAATGCAGGGCGTATTACGCAAACATCTGATAAATTGGTTCAATTGTCAGATTTATTACGACAAGCACGCGAGTATAAACGTGCTGTGCCAATTTTAGAAAAAGCAGCCGCATCGTCTGGGAAAGCTAAGCTATATGCAGATCTTGGCGAAGCTCTGTTTAACGAGGGACAATGTCAAAAGTCAGAACAAGCCTTTAAAAAAGCGATGGAGCGAGGGTTCGATCAAGGTAAGGCTTGGGTACTTATTGCCAATTGTCGCTATGATAATGCGGCAGGTGAGGACCGTATTAAATGCAATATGAGCGAGGAGCAGAAAAAGAATGCACCTTGGTCTGCAAAACGCGTTCAAGCCATCGCCGCATTTGATAATGTGCCAATTTCTTCAAGCGAGGCGGGTAATGCTCGGAAATGGAAAAAATTCATTAAGGCTGAGGGGCAGGCCGTAGAGAGCCGTTGTGAATTTGAAAGAAATGTTAAAGTTGAGCAGTGCAACATTGCGATTAGGCAAGCCTATTCGAACATGGTATTTGCTGGAAAATTCGTTTTAGACGATCAATCATGCATGGCTTACAAACCTGCTTATGATGCCAAATACCGCAGAGCAGTAGAGGCAAGCGAATAGATTCTTTCTTCTATGTGATATAAAAAATAATGTAATTTAACCCAGCCAACAGGCTGGGTTTTTTTATGGTATTTTGTAATATGAACACCAATATCATCGTAAAATAGTAATTAAAAGTAATGTTATATTATTGCTTTAATAATTAATATATGTTATAATATCCCATAAATAGTAATTGGGAGAAATTATGTCTATACGAATACGGTATGTGATGAGTGGGCCAGGTGCGTTTATTGTGACTGCTGGGCTTGGGATATTGATGGCAAACCTCATTAAGGTTTCATTCGTGCCGCAAGAAAAGGTCGAGGTGGAAAATTACCAAATCAATAGTGTGCCAGAAGAGGTAAAGTTAATTGAAAAGCGAGAACCGCCGGTGTTGAAAACTGTAAACCTACCACCACTACGGCCAAAACTTGCGATCAAAGCACCACACTTACCAAAGGAAACATTTATCCCTTTTGACGATGTAATTCCTGTCATGGCGCCCATGAAATTAAAACGTCAGCCATTTACATTAGCTGTAAGCGATGTTGATTCACAACCACTGGTTCGGATTGCTCCGATTATGCCGCCACCTGCCGAAAAATCAGGGCATTGTAATGTCAAGTTTGATGTGAGTGCGAACGGGCAACCGATTAATATTGCTGTGATCTATTGCAGTGCATCTATATTTGCGCGTGCCTCTAGCAAGTCTGTGCAAAAATGGAAATATAAACCAAAAATATTCAATGGCGCGTCCGTTATTCGAAAAGGTGTGGAAACGCAGATCACATTTGTGTTGAGAGATGAATACGGTAAAATACTCCCTGAATGATGTGTGGTGAAATTAGGTGGTTATACCTGATACTTTCAGAGCGAATGCATATTCAAATGCGACTTCTTTGAGCGCGTCATAGCGACCGGATTCGCCTTGATGCCCTGCGTCCATATTTGTTCGCAGTAAAATTGGTGCACTTGCATTTTGGTGTTCTCGCAATTTAGCAGCCCATTTTGCGGGTTCCCAGTAGGTGACACGGGGGTCGGTAAGCCCTGCGGTTATTAAAACTGGTGGGTAATCCTGATTGGTAACATTGGTATAAGGGCAATAGGTTGCGATTTGGTCATAATCAACTTCGCTGACCAATGGATTTCCCCATTCGGGCCATTCTGGTGGTGTTAAAGGTAGGCTGTCGTCGCTCATTGTGTTGAGTACATCGACGAAAGGAACGGCAGCAATAACGCCGCCAAACAGATGAGGTGCTTGATTTAGTGCTGCGCCAACAAGCAACCCGCCAGCAGATCCGCCGTGAGCAATAATTTTCCCCGTGCTTGTATAGCCGAGGTCTATGACCGCGTTGGCCACGTCAATGAAATCGTCAAATGTAGCCTGTTTTTTACCCAATTTACCTTGTGTGTACCAATCATATCCTTTGGCCATGCTGCCGCGAACATGGGCAATAACGTAGACAAAACCTCTATCAATCAGAGAAAGAATATTGGCGCGAAAACCCGCAGGGATCGTAATGCCGTAAGACCCATATCCATAGAGAAGGCATGGAGATAAGCCGTTTTGTTGAAAGCCTTTTTTCATAATGATGGTTACAGGTATGTACTCACCGTCCCGCGCTTTGATATTTATACGGTGGGTTTGGTAATCACCTTCGTTGTGCCCAGATGGGATTTTGGTTGTTTTGCGCAACACCCGTTCATGGGTTTTCATATTATAGTCAAATATTTGGCTTGGTGTGGTTGGGGACGAATAGGAAAACCGTAGCCACTGTGTATGAAATTCATATCCCCCTAATAAGCCGAGTGCATATGCATTTTCTTCAAAACGTATGGTGTGTTCGGTATTGGTCACAAGGTCGCGAATGACAATACATGGTAATGCGTTGACCCGCTCTAACCTGACAAGAAAGCCTGCATAGGTTTCAATGCCCAATATCAGTGTCCCCGATGTATGGGGAATATAGTCTTGCCAATGGTGCGCCGCAGCCTTGGTTTGAGTGGTTCTCATGACTTTAAAATCAGTGGCTTCGCCAGCATTTGTCAGAACATAAAAATCACTATCATGATCGTGAAATGTGTATTCGCGTAAGGCTTGACGTGGTTCTGCGCAAATGGGCGCTTGGTCTGGAATATGTGCGGGGATCAGCCATGTCTCAGAGCTTGTATGGTCATTACACATGATCTCTATAAATGCGCCTGTATCTGATCTCGCGACTGAAATGAAAAAACCCGGATCAGATTCTGTATATACTAAAATGGCTTTTGATTGGGGTTCAAAAATATTTTTCCGGTATATTTTACAAGGCCTGTTGTTTTCATCGCGTTCGACCCAAAATATGGTCTTATTATCTTTCGCCCACTCAAAATCACCCGTTGTATTTTCAATTGGTTTGCAAATGGAGGTTTGCGTATGAATATCGATAATGTAAATGATGTACCGCTCTGCACCATTTAAATCGACGGAATATGCGAAGGATTCGTGGTCATCGCTATGTTGGCATGTGCCAATACTAAAAAATTTATGCCCGTCTGATTTCATTGATTTTGCAAGAGTTTCTGCATCAAATAGTATTTCTTCTTGTGCATCGGGGTTGTTTCGCGGGGTGCGGAAATACAGGCCATGTTGATCGCCCTTGCGGTATCTTTCCCCGTATTCATATGGGCCGTCAGGCGCAGGGACAGTCGCATCATCATCTTTGATCCGCCCTTTTATTTCTTCAAACAGCAATGCTTGTAACTCTTTGGTGCCAGCCATTAAATCTGTGCAATATGTGTTCTCATTGTCGAGGTGTTGGCGAATGTCAGTATCAAGCAAGCGCGGATCATCCATGACTTTTTGCCAGTTTTCATCTTTTAGCCATGCATAATTATCCACACGTGTGCGCCCCATTTGCGTGGTGGTTATAGGTATTATTTTGGCCCTTGGTGCGGTAAATTTCTGAGTATCGAATGGCATTACTATACAATGTTCCTAGTTTTGTGGGGTTTATGCGTAAATTAGATCACATTTCATATACGCTTGGTTAATAGAATACTACTAGGTTTCGTACAAACATGTGAAAAACACGAGGATATGGCATGTCTGCTGTAAAGGCACTTGACTTAGTAGAGGAAATTGGCGGGGAAGCCCCTCCCAGCATGGTGCGCCGTGCATTGGTAAAACGCTTGTCCGATGTTATTTGCATTCCAGCATCACAATTACCCCCCCAAGAGCGACATATGGCAGGCGACGTGTTGGTAGAGTTGTTACGCGATGCCGATATTCAGATGCGTGCAAGTGTTGCAAAGCGTTTGGTCATGCTCAATGAAGCCCCTCGCACAATTTTGATTATTTTGGCGAAAGACAACATTGAAGTTGCAAAATATATATTGGAAGAAAGTAAGAGTTTAACAGATTCAGACCTTATTCAAATTATCCGCAAAGTGTCTATTGAACATCGTAAGGTATTGGCTCAAAGACGTAAAATTTCGGATGCGGTCGTTGATGTTTTGGCCGAGTTTTTAGAAGAAGATGTTGTAGAGACCCTCTTGAAAAACCAGGGCGCTAATTTTTCTGAAACTGCTATTCAGCGGATTCTAACGGTTTCGCGTCAGCATCAACCTTATGTGAAATTGCTGTGTAAACGTGATGAATTACGACCATCCCATGGATTGACGATGTTTTGGTGGGCGGACGCAATAAACCGGAAACAAATTTTACAGCGTTTTGGTGTGACACGCGCCGTACTGCAACAAAGTTGTGCGGATTTATATCCTCAAGCAGCGTCTGAAGGCTGGAATGATGCAGCGGTGCGTAAAGCTCTACAATTTATTGAACGGAGGCAGCGTAATCGCGCCGCTATTGCACGGTCTCGCTTCGATGGTCTTGAAGAGGCGATTGAAACTGCCGAACGCGAAGGTATGACACGCGAAATTGCAGAGGAAATTTCTTATATGGCAGGAATTAAACCCGCAACAGGGGCGCAAATCATGGCAGATGAAGGTGGGGAAGCCATTGCAGTATTATGTAAGGCACCTGGGTTGAAGCGTAATTGTATAGATAAGTTGTGGCGGGCTTTAAAGCGCAATGAAATTATGGAAGATGGGTCAATTGACCCGCAGCTGCAAAATGCCATTCGTGTGTATGATACGATTTCTACCGATAATGCCCAAACTGTATTAGGGTATTGGAATTGGTCGTTAACCTCCTCGCTTACGCCAGAGGTTTTGCAATATATTAAGCGTGGCGTCATTCCTAAAGAAGAGGATTTTGGTGCTGCTGCTATTACAGCCGCCCTTGTATTTGGGAATCGCAAATAATTACCTAAGCCGTTTCCTTAGCCGTTTTCCAGGCATGTCAAGAAAAATATTTTTAAAAACATAGCGCATTTGGCTTGGCCCGACTTTTGATTACCGCTATGGTCTTCCTAATAATAACTTGGGGAAGATATGGTAAAATCGGCATTCGTACTTTTACTGGTTTTGGCTTTGTATTGGCTGACACTCTCTGGGTATTTTGATAATACAGTATTGTTTGTCACTGGCGGAATTTCTGTGCTGGTTGTTGTTGGTTTAACGGCACGTATGAAATTGCTAGACGGGGAGACTGTGCCTTACTTACATGGAAAAGCTCTTGGGTATTACGCTTGGTTGTTTAAAGAAATTGTGAAAGCGAATATGTCGGTGGTGAAAGCCGTGCTCAATCCAGATATGCAGATTTCTCCGTCCGTTTTTAAAGTTGATATGCCCCATAGTACGGATATGGGTAAGACAGTGTTTGCAAATTCTATTACGCTTACACCTGGTACAATTTCAGTGGAAATGCAAGATGGACAAATCCTTGTTCATGCGCTGCTAGATGAGTTGACTGGGGTCGAAGGATTTAACCAAATGGGTATTCGTTCTGGTAAAGCCGTAGGAGACCCGATGAAAAATTTACACAGTGTAGCCTCGAAAGCAAAATCAACTCAGAAAAGGAAGGTGCGCAAATGATGCAGTTTCTGTACTATCTTAATGTCAGCGCAGCTTTCTTTCTTTTGATTGGTATGGCGATGTTGCTCGGTAGATTGTTAAGTGGGCCTAGCCTATATGATAGAATTTTAGCGGTGAATTCATTTGGAACCAAGACGGTGCTGTTTTTATGCGTATTTTCATTAATTATTGGCCGCTCTGATGGTGTGGACATTGCTATTTTATACGCGCTCATGAACTTTATCGCTACAATAGCCGTGTTGAAATTCTTTAGATATAAAGCCCTGTCACTCTCACTTGATACTATACATGTAGATAAAGTAGCCGTGAAAACAGGAAGAGTGGCACGAGGGCGGCGTCAATGACCCTAGAAATATTACAAGTTTTACTCAGCAGTTCGCTCATCGCAAGCGGTATATTTTTTGTTCTCGCGGGAGCCATTGGTGTGCTGAGACTTCCTGATTTTTATACGCGTATGCACGCAGCGGGCATGACAGATACATTGGGCGCAGAATTTGTTATTTTGGGATTAATGGTTCAGGCGGGGCTGTCGCAAACAAGTTTGAAATTACTTCTCATCGGATTTTTGTTGTTTTTAACATCACCAACGGCGTCGCACGCCGTTGCAAATGCTGCTCACCATGCGGGCCTAAAGCCCTTGCTTGGTAAATTTAGATCGCTTAGCCCATCAGAGATAGAAGCCAGTGCCAAGGGAAATAAAGAGAAGGCGCGCTAATGCATTTTACGCCTGTACTATTTTTAAATATTGGTCTTATGACAATGTTGCTTATCGTAGCCTTTGCTGTTGTGCGTATGCGGTCTTTATTTGCGATTGTAATGTTACAAGGTGTGTACTCATTGTTATCTGCTGTTTGGTTCGTCTCCCTCGATGCCGTCGATGTTGCATTTACTGAAGCCGCAGTTGGTGCAGGTATTTCAACGGTGCTGATGTTAGGTGCAATGTTGTTAACGGACAGGGATGCAAAACCTATTCCCGTAAAGCAAAAACTTGGACCGTTATTGATTGTCGTCGCTACTGGCTTTGCGATGTTTTACGCTATCGGCGATATGCCAGCTTATGGGGACGCAATGTCACCTGCAAATGCTTATATTGGGGCCGAATATATAGAGGCCACAAAGCATGAAATATTCTTGCCAAATGTGGTGACTGCCGTGCTTGCGAGTTATCGGGGTTATGACACATTTGGGGAAACTGTCGTTATCTTTACGGCGGGGCTAGGTGTTTTGCTGTTGTTGGGGTTAAATGGCAATGCGGGTCAATGGCGAGCAAAACCCAATGGACGAAATATTGGCGGTGGGACAACTACGCCAAAGGCAAAACATGAAGGCAAAACGGTATTTGCATATACAAAAACCAAGGTGCGGACGACAAAGAAGCTAAAAAAACAAACACCAAAGATGAAAAATGGGGGAGCAAAACCATGAACCCGCATATCATTTTAAGAGTTGTAGCAAAAATGCTGATCCCGTTGATTGCGGTTTTCGCTCTTTATGTACAATTTCACGGAGATTTTGGCCCTGGCGGTGGTTTTCAAGCGGGCGTTATATTTGCCGCTGCTATCATATTATATGCCCTTATTTTTGGCATAGAAGCTGCAAAAAAAGCCGTGCCGCCGTCGTGGGTGCGTATCGGCATGTCTTTGGGTGTGTTGATTTACGGCGGTACGGGTGTTGCCACTTGGGTGCTGGGCGGAAACTTTCTTGACTACACACAATTTGCACCAGAGAGCACCCACGCGGCAGGCCAACATTGGGGTATATTTTCTGTGGAATTAGGTGTGCTCTTTACGGTGGCGTCTGCCATGCTTGCCATCTTTTATGCATTTGCTAGTCGTGTGCCTGAACTGTCAGACGAGGATTGGTAATGAGTGCTTGGTTCTTACATTATAACTACATCGTTGTTGTCGTCTTGATGATGACAGGGCTGTATGTGGTTTTTGCGTCCAGTAATATGATTAAAAAATTAGTGGGATTAAGTGTGTTTCAAACGTCCGTTTTTTTATTATATATTAGTATTGGCAAAGTCAGCGGTGGGCAACCGCCCATCATCGACCCAAGTGAATTTAAAACGGGGCACGGAGGTGGACATGACGGTGAGCAAGTTGCGGGAGCCGCGCAGCAAAACGTCACTGAGGCAGGACATGAGGCAATTTCTCATACGACAGATGTAATTTATTCAAACCCACTTCCCCATGTTTTGATACTCACAGCCATCGTTGTTGGTGTTGCAACATTGGCCATTGGCCTTGCCTTGGTGGTGCGGATACGCGAAACCTACGGAACCATTGAAGAAGACGAAATTGATGGATTGGATTATTGTGACCGTGTTGAAAGGGCCGCGCAGTCATGAGCAGTGTGTCGCACTTTTTCCCCGAATGGATAGTGACCCACGGGCCAGCTTTGCTCGTAGTTTTACCGCTTATGATGGCAGTTCTTGTCGCAATACTGCCGAGCAGACATGCTCTCACAGAAAAAATTGCCTGGGCCAGTGTGTTTGCTACAGTTATTGTGTGCGCAGTGTTGGCATTTGGAATATTAATGCAAGTGCTATCAACGGGCCCTGTTGATTATGCTATGGGGGGGTGGCAACCACCGATTGGCATTGCTTATTATATTGACGCGCTAAGTGCACCAATATTGCTGCTTATCTCTGTCATTGCTGTTTTATGTACATTATACGCTCTGCCAAGTGTGGTCGCTGAAGTTGAACCTAAAAAACGCGCACCATTTTACGCGGCATTCCTCATCTGCTTTGCAGGGCTGCTGGGCATGGTCACAACGGGGGATGCATTTAATGTATTCGTCTTTTTGGAAGTCTCGTCTTTGTCAACATATGTGCTTGTTTCTATGGGCGCATCGCGGGATCGGCGGGCGTTAACATCTGCATATAATTATTTGATAATGGGGAGTATTGGCGCAACCTTTTTTGTCATTGGCATTGGGTTTCTCTATATGCAAACGGGCACATTAAATATGATGGATATTGCGCGGGTTTTACAAGAAAGCGGGGCTGACAGTCGTGTGACACGGCTCGCCTTTGCATTTATCATTGTTGGTCTTGGGTTAAAACTCGCTATGTTCCCACTCCACACGTGGTTACCGGGTGCATATGCATATGCGCCGAGTTTTGTCACGGCATTCCTCGCTGCAACAGCAACCAAGGCGGCTCTCTACCTGCTCTTGCGGTTTAGCTTTACCGTGTTTGACCCAAGTTGGAGTTTTGTGGCAAAATTATTTATGTATATATTTGCAGGTGTTGGCATCATCGGTATGTTGGTTGCCAGCTTGCAAGCTATTTTCCAAAATGATATTCGGCGCGTTCTCGCATTTTCGTCCATAGCACAAATTGGCTATATGCTGCTTGGCATTGGCATGGCAACAACATTGGGATTAACTGCTGGCTATTTGCATCTCATTAATCACGCCATTATGAAAGGCGCTTTGTTTTTAGCTGTCGGGGCATTTTGGTATAGATTCGGTATTACACAAGTCTCTGATATGCGCGGTCTTGGTAAGACAATGCCGTGGACAATGGCGGGCTTTACCATTGTTGGGCTGTCACTTATTGGTGTGCCCGGTACGGCAGGGTTTGTCTCGAAGCTTGCCTTGGTACAAGCAGCGGCTGAAAACGGGTGGTGGTGGGCCATTGGGGTGATTGTTGTCACTTCAATTCTTGCCATTATTTATATTGGCCGCCTTATCGAACAGGCTTATTTTCAAGATGTGCCCAAGCAAGGGGCGGCGAAGGTTGCTAAAAATGAAGCTCCATTGATGATGCTGATTCCCCTGTGGATACTTGCACTCTCAACCATTGTATTTGGTATTAATGCCGAGTGGACAACACATGTGGCAGAGGCTGCTGCACATGTGCTCGGCGGTGGCCCAATCGTGAATGTTCCCAACGGTGGAGGGCATTGAAATGACACCTGAATTATCTATGACCCTATTACTGGCCATTCCTGCTCTTGCAGCTTTGTTTATCCCATTTGCGGGAAAATGGCCCAATGTGCGTGAAGCCGTAACGGGTGTGGCGGGTGTTTTACTTCTTGCCAATGTCATTTATTTGGTACGGCATGTGGGGCTGAGTTCCGAGAACAGGCCAGAATTGTTCCTCATTCAATTTGCAGGTAGCTTTGAATTAAAATTGATGTTGGAACCATTGGGCGCGGTTTTTGCTGCGATTGCCAGTTCGCTCTGGTTGGTCAATACGGTTTTTACCATTGGCTATATGCGCGGCAATAAAGAAAAGAACCAAACGCGGTTTTATACCTGTGTTGCGATCGCAATTTTTGCCGTTATGGGGATTGCCAGTGCGGGTAATCTTATCACATTATTTGTATTTTATGAAGTTTTGACCTTGTCCACATTCCCGCTTGTAACTCATAAAGGGGATGCAAAAGCAAAAAGAGGTGGGCGTATTTATTTGCTCATCTTAATGGCGACCTCACTTGGCCTGCTCTTGCCCGCTGTGGTCGGAACCCATGTGTTGGCAGGGACGACGGACTTTCAAGTTGGCGGGCTGTTTCCATCTGGTTTTAGTTTGACAGCCGCGAGTATATTATTGTTTTTGTTTGCCTTCGGTATTGGCAAGGCAGCCCTCATGCCCATCCACCCTTGGCTCCCAAATGCGATGGTTGCGCCAACGCCTGTTAGTGCATTATTGCATGCTGTTGCTGTAGTTAAAGCGGGTGTATTCACCATGTTAAAAGTGGTGGTGTATGTGTTCGGGATAGAGCTCGCAGGGCAAACATCAGCCAGTACGATTTTGTGCTGGATAGCGGCGATTACCATTGTGTTGGCCTCGATTATTGCTTTGCGGAAGGACAATTTGAAAGCAAGGCTCGCTTATTCCACCATTAGTCAACTGGCTTATATTACATTCGGGGCAATGTTGGCCACACCTTTTGCGATCATGGGCGGAGCTGTGCAAATCATCATGCATGCATGGGGGAAAATAACATTGTTCATGTGTGCGGGTGCTATTTACACGGCGACGCACCGCACCAATATTAGTTCGCTAAACGGGCTTGGCCGTACCATGCCGTGGGTGTTCGGCGCATTTTTAGTAGGCTCTCTTTCAATCATAGGTCTGCCGCCTATGGGCGGTTCATGGCCCAAATACTATTTGATGTTAGGGACTTTGCATTCTGGTAAGCAGGTTTTATTGGCCGCACTGGTAATTTCTTCATTGCTCAATGTTGCCTATCTTATCCCTGTTGCCATGCGCGGATTTTTACTCGAACCTGACGACGTAAAAGCGGATGCAAAAATTGCAAAGAATTTGAAGAAATATCGTTTGGTACGGTTTGCACCTGTGTTTACGGCCTTAGGTGCATTTGCTTTATTTTTTGCAATTAACCCTATTGTTGAATATCTAAAACCAATTCTGCCACCGTCTTTAAGTGGAGGTTTGTAATGGCAAAGCAAAAACCTGATAATCAAAAACAACTGAGTGCAAAACAGCTTAAGGAACGCACAGAAGCCCATCCCTTGGCCGTGCCATTTTTATGGTTGGGCAATGAGAAAGTGATTAAAAACTTTATTTTTGTCCCTGCGCTTGGCCTGATTTTATTTTCTGTGCTTGGGTATTTTCACCCCTTACATCACCCCGCACCTTGGGACTTCTTTGCCTCTTACACACTGATTGGCTTTGTTGCCTATAGCTTTGTTGTTTTGGCTGCGTGGCCATTATTCAAGCTTTTATCGCGCAAGGAAGATTATTACGGGGAGGGCGATGATGATTAATTTCTTCTTGTCTTTTAGCCCTGCATTTATTCTCATTTTCGCAGGTATTTTCGCGGCATTTATGCCGTCTTATATGGGCCGCAAAACCCTGATGATAGGCGCGCCTACGCTCGCTCTTATAGCACTGAACATGATTTATTTACAGGCTGGGGCCAGTGGTGCAAATGAATATATAGGCGGCTATTTTAGCGTTGGTGGGGTTGAGCTTACCACATTACGTATCGATCCGTTGAGCTGGATTTGGGGCAATATTTTTGCATTTGCAGGCATATTGAACGGTATATTTGCTCTGCACGAAAAATGTAAAATCACCGATACTAGCGCGCTGATTTATACGGGGGCGGGGATAGGTGCCGTATTTGCGGGTGACCTGATTACCTTGTTTATGTTCTGGGAGTTATTGGCATTATCGTCAGTGTTTATTGTGTGGCGCGGCGGCAAAGAAGCTTACCCTGCTGGTATGCGCTACCTTGCTATGCATGTGCTGTCTGGTGTTTTGCTATTGGTAGGCGCACTAATTTACGGCAAAGAAACGGGCTCATATGCATTTAACCATATTGGCATAGACGCGCCAGGCGGTAAATTAATGCTGCTTGCATTCGGGATTAAAGCTGGCTTCCCGATGCTCCATAACTGGATACAAGACGCGTATCCAAAATCCAGTGTAACGGGAACGGTCATCTTGTCTGTCTTTACAACCAAGCTTGCGATTTATGCATTGGCACGAGGTTTTGCGGGTACAGAAATGTTGATTTATATTGGCGGCGTGATGACAGTATTCCCCGTATTTTTTGCTGTACTTGAAAACGATTTACGCAAGGTTTTGTCCTATAGTTTGAACAACCAACTCGGGTTTATGGTAGCAGGGATTGGTATTGGCTCCAGCCTCGCTCTTAACGGAGTGGCGGCTCACGTTGTGGTCGATATTTTGTTTAAAGGGCTGTTGTTTATGAGCATGGGGGCAGTACTTCACCGCGTCGGAACAGTGAAAGCATCAGAGCTTGGTGGGTTGTTTCGCACCATGCCGTTGACTACATTGTTTTGCATAATCGGGGCAGGATCAATTTCTGCCTTCCCGATGATGGGCGGGTTTATTTCAAAATCCATGATTATAGCTGCCATGTTTGAAGAGCATCATTATGTGGTATTTGTCATGTTGCTCTTTGCCTCAGCGGGAGTGTTAGAACATAGTGGTATTAAGGTTCCGTATTTTGCATTTTTCGCACATGACAGTGGCAAACGCCCTCAAGAAGCGCCGTGGAATATGTTGGTAGCTATGGGCATTGCTGCATTTCTTTGTATTTATCTGGCATGGCCTTGGGGCGGTTATCAATTGTTATACAATATGCTACCTCAGGAAGTCGCAGGCGACGCGGCATTTGTGCCGTATACGTGGGATCATGTGGTATTTCAAATGCAACTTTTGATGGGGGCAATGTTTGCCTTTACACTTCTTAAGCGGTTTGGGTTATATCCACCAGAACGAAGGGCACAAATTCTGGATTTTGATTGGACATATCGACGGCTTGGTCTGGGTTTATTAAAATGGATTGATGCAATGTGGACACGTCTTGGTGCCCAAATAAAATTTGTATTCAAAGCTTTCTTTGATAGTATTGGGCAGCGTTTATATCAAGTTTTTAGTCCAGCAGGGACATTTAGCCAAGACGCCCCTAGCGGCATTGCTGCCGTATTAACAGCCGGACTCTTGGCAGCTACACTTATTAGTGTGTATTTTTTCTAGGGGTGTCAATGATCAGCACAGATACTTCCGATAACATTAATCGCCAAAAAGAAGATATTCTGGAACTTGCGGTGGATGTCGTGTCGGCTTATGTCAGCAATAACTCCTTGCAAGCAGATGAGCTAGCTGGATTGGTAACATCTGTATATGCGAGTATGATTGATGCTATTAGTGACCAAAGTATGGTGCAATCGGAGCCACTTATACCCGCTGTTGCACCAGAGACATCCGTCACTGATGATTATATCATCTGCCTTGAGGACGGGAAAAAATATAAATCTCTCAAACGGCACTTGCGTACAAAATTTGAATTAACCCCCAAAGCCTACCGCGAAAAATGGGGATTACCACCTGATTACCCTATGGTGGCGAAAAACTATTCTCGTGAACGCTCTCGACTCGCAAAACGAACAGGCTTGGGTAAATCCTAGCCAAGAAGAACTCCACCAGCGTTTGAATCGGTTCCGATATTAAAAATCACCTATATTGGTTGTATTTACAATATTATTATAATGCCTCACTTTTTATTTCCCCAAAATAATGAATAGTAACGATTCATTAATCTGTTCCGAGGGGGGAATATGTTAGCAGGAAGAGCGTTACGTCATCAAATGATATTGCCAGAGCAGCAGTATTTATATGATTATTGGCGATCAAAGTGTCGCGATGGGTGTCTACCTAGTCACCACGATATTAACCCTACAGAAATTCGCGAACAGCTCCCGATGATTAGTTTAGTAAAAACGTGCACAAAGTCAAAACAGGTGCGTTTTAAATATCATCTTGCAGGTACTGGGTTTTGGGATTTATATGATTGTGAAATTACGGGAAAATATATTGATGAATTACCAATCGGTGATCGGTGTCAATATTGGAATAGGGTCTTAAATCGTGTGCAGGGCCTCGCCCGTCCCTCTGTTGGTTTGACCCGCCCAGGAACACCCTCTCGTTCTCACCTTGCACAGTTTTGGATACGGTTGCCATTGTCAAATGATGGAAGAAATGTATCAATGATCCTCGGTTATGACGCAATGATAAGCTTTGCAGAACTTGGACATATACAAGATGCATGTGAAAAAATAACCGCATAAATCAACTACTTACTTCAATATTTAGCAGTTTATGAGATTTTATGCACAGGTATTCTCATACTTAAAATAGGAATATAATCCTCACATCGATATATAAATATATATTACCCGTATTAGATGAGGGATTATTGATGATGAAGAAAATAAATAGTGATTTGGCTTTAGCTCAACTTGTTGCGGCAATTGTGGCGATAGAGTTTGGCGTGGCGAGTCCACGAATGTTTAGTAAAACAAAAGGGCCGTCGCACCTTAGCTTTGCCAGACAGGTTTCAATGTATTTGGTGCACGTGGTTTATCAGATAAATTTATCGCGTGTAGCCAGAGCCTTTGATCGTGACCGAAGCACAGTTAGTTATGCGTGTAATGTAATTGAGGATTGCCGTGAAGATCCTTATTTTGATGAAAAATTGGTCCGCCTCGAAGTTTTTTTAGACCGCGCCCCCGTGCCAAATGTGTTGGAAAAAAATGGGGTGAATGGTGATATAACATTGTCAAACCAAATATAGAAACTGTGATTTATTATGGCAGCAAGTTAGGTTTTTCAAGTTGCATATTGTGCGCGTCACTTTGAATGCGTGAAATCATGGCATGCAGGCCATTGGATCGTTGTGTAGATAAATGTTCTGATAACCCGAGTTCTTCTATAATATTGATTGCATTTATATGGGTAATATCTTGAGGAGTGCGCCCTGAAAATATTTGAATAACGATAGCAACCAAACCTTTAACAATATGGGCATCGCTGTCTCCATGGTAAAATAAATATTGTGTTTTTGAGTTTTGAGTTGAGGTTTTTTTTGTTGTGACCAACCAAACTTGGCTTACACATCCATTTACTTTATTGTCAAAACACCGCTCTGCATCCGTTAAAGGTGTAAGAGCTTTACCCATTTCGATAACATGCATATATCGGTTTTCCCAATCATCAAGGAACGAAAAATCATCAATCATATTTTGAATATTTTCAGGATATGTCATAAGATACACATAAGCGCGTCAAGCTAGATGTGCAAGAGAATGCAGTGCATTTTTCAGCAAGCCGATTGTGCTGCCACAGGGTATTAATCTATAGGTGTTTTTCCTTATATTTTTCACCTATAACACGAAAATACTTACATTTTTGCTGAAACTCTAGTTGTGTGGTAAAATGTTTACGTAAATGCAATTTATTTATGAGGCGATTGTTTTGAGTTATTATGAAAACCGTGGGTTGCCATTGGCAAGCCTAATTTGGATAGGTGCTATCTTTGCTGCATTTGTCGCTGCGTGGTTCAAAGGTATCGCGGCTTCAACCATCCTACCTTATGCTGGTTTAAGTATACTCCCTGCATGTATTGGTATTTTATTATGGCCATTGGCCAATAAAGAGTGGGCACAAGTTTTTATTATTATGTGTTGGATAGCATTGGCAATCGCAGCGTGTTTGGCGATCGCGATTATGCCGATGGCATTTTTATTTCTTTGTGCTCCCCTTGTAGCTGCTTTATTTAAACGCGAAAAAGTTGTGGAAGCTACCGTGCTGAGCGCATTGTTTGCAGGCCTTGTTTTTATCTTGCATAGATATGGGTATTTACCAGAGCCAATTGCAAATATGCAACAATTGAACTGGGGCGCAACTACAGGGATAGCAGCAACAATTTCGTTCATGATTGGCGCAATGTTCTTCACTGCGAGTAAAGCAGAACGCAATGAGAATGCAAACGTTGAAAATCTAAATTCAGCATTGACCCCACAGGTTGATTTTGCCAATACTTATTCGAACGCTGCATTGAAATTTTCTAAAAACAGGGTTTTAGAAAGTGCAACACAATCTGCTATGTCGCTTTTCTCCTTAGAAAAGAAGGATATCGGTACACTTTCAATGGATACGTTGTGCTCTTCTTTTGATGATGAAGATATTTATGAGAAAATCCCTAAAGTGTTTGAGAGTAATACTGTATTAACAGGAGTGGTCACCTCACTACCAAATGCAGAGCATGCAGATGGATATATTGCGTTAAATATTTTTCCCCAACAAGATAACTCTATACATATAATCGCGTCTGATTGTACGGACATTCAATTGAAAGTACGGCGGTTAGAGGCCGCTCAAAATGAAGCTCATAAAGAATCTACTGAAAAAACTTTGTTTTTTGCAGGTGTTAGCCATGAATTGCGTACACCACTTAATGCAATAATTGGATTTTCAGATATGATGCGGTCTCGCTTGTTTGGGCCGTTGCCAGGAAAATATGCTGAATATGCAAATTTGATCCATGATAGCGGCCAACATATGCTCGATTTGATTGGTGATGTTCTTGATATGTCAAAAGTTGAGGCGGGAAAATATGAATTGCATTATGATAAATTTGATATAGCGGATGTTATTCGCAGCAGTTTGAAGATGGTGCAACCTTCTGCAGATGCCGTTGAACTCACCCTTTCTGCTGATATTGATGTAAAACATGATTTGCTCGTTGAGGCAGACCGTCGGGCCGTGCGGCAAATTTTACTAAACTTACTCAGCAATGCAATCAAGTTTACCCCAAAAGGTGGGCGCGTCGTCGTTTCAGCTAAAATTGTATCCGACGTTTTGAATATAGGTGTTGAGGATAATGGTATGGGCATGAGTGCAAGCGAAATTGCACATATTGGCACGGCGTATAGTCAAACGCAAAATGCTCGTTTGGTGGATGCACGCGGGAGTGGCCTTGGGTTATCACTTGTCAAAAACTTGGTAGAACTCCACAAAGGCCGCTTTGCTATGACAAGTCACCCTGGGGCTGGAACCAGTGTTAATATTTATTTGCCTGTGCAAAAAAAAGTTAAGCTTGATCGAGACAGCGAAGGCTCATGAGTTTACTTCGGCCCCGCAGATTTTGGTGACGCAAACCCGATTAAAAAATAACCTAGCCCTGCCAATAAAAACAACCACATGAGACGGTTATGTTTTATGGTATCAAGCAGTTTGTGTTTAGAAATGGCGGCGGGCATTACATTATATTTTGCATCTGCAAAGGAAATACGTAGTGCGCTAAACTGCGATTGTACATCTGATTTTATGTTTGCAAATTTGGGGAAAATTGGGCGCTGAAATGCATCCACATGAATGCTCCGCACATGAGAATTTAAATCAGGTGTTGGTAAAACTTGTATTGCGCCACGTAGTTTTGGTAAACGAGTGGAGGTTGTGACCATGTCAGTGTCTAAGTGATGACTGCGTGCATGTTTTATTTGTTTTTTCGGAAAAGAAATATTAGAAAACCAGGCGAGTGTCTTTGTCTTCATATTGGCAAAGTATTGCGGTATGGATTGCTTCGGTTTTGTATCAAGTATTTCGCCTGCAAGGGGCGTAGAAATTTGGGCCATCAATACTGAGGTGTTATTCCAACGGGTCACACTGCCTTGCAATGCATTCCAGTGGGTCATATGTGTAAGCGTTCTCAGGGTATTTTCAAAATTTGCGCCATATGTTGTCGTGATAACGCCAATAAACTTGCCGTCTGTATATGGGGACGGAAAAATGGCGGCGACGCCTCCAGATTTTATCCGAGACTGTGCATTCAAACTACGGGCCGCAATTTGAAAGCTTTTGGCACCGTCAAGAGAGGCATGCCGCTCTAATGAAGCTATTTTGATTGTGCTTGGCCCTGTTAAGGCTCGACCTTTTAGCGCAAGTTTTAGCCCTTGAGGTGCAGTGGTGGATAGCGCGGAGTTGAGTGCAATGCCTGGCCCTATCATGAAAATATTATCATCCAAGTTTTCATCTTTAGGGAGTTGTGTAACATAATGTGCATCCACCCATTGTGGGCCAAATTGCTGCGCGGCAAACCCAAGAAACTGTAAGGTCGCTGCACGGTCTTTTGCGGATTTAGCCGTTAATACCATAGTCAAACTATCAGTAGATGGGTGAAATGGTAACCCATTTGCAGCAAGGTGGGATAAATCCATTCTTGGCGTTGCTCGCGTTTTTTCAATGGTAAACTTTGAAGCCTTACTCACCAAAACTGTAGGCATTGCTTGTTGCGCAATACATGCATTGCCAGTGTCTGCATTGGTGAATTTGGGCGTTATTGTTAGCATGTTATTCGCAGGCTTAAAGTGTCCGTCTGCGATATCAAATGACACACGTTTTTGGGCTTTATTGAGCAGTGTATAGCCAAGAGAATGTCCATTTAGCTGTACATCCAAGCGTGATTTGGAATTGGGGTTTGTCTGAGTGGCAATGTCCAATGTAAGTAGACCAGAGCTTGCATGTGCATCTTGAACATTAAAATTTATCCTAGCGGCTTGCGTGTGCCATGACGGTGTAAAACTTACATCACCGATTTCAGAAACGCGGTATGTGTCGTTAGAAAGTGTGGGTTTGGATTGTAGTTTTTGTCCAGAATATAAGTCAAATATAGATATATCTGCGCTGTGCGTGACAGGAAGATGAAATGTTGAAAATGCCCGTGCCAATTCCATGACTTGTGCTTCGTTGGGCGCGCTGAGGACCAATTTGGGCTTTATGCTGGCGTCCATAAAAATACTTGGGCGATTAGCATCCAAATGATTTTTGTTTTTGACGAGAGAACGGATTTGTTTATTTGTCCCGATTAAAACTGTAAAGTCAGCATTTGCGGGCGTGAATTTAAAGTTGGGTAAATCATGTGTACGTTGCGCGATACCTTGCGCGAGTATGGCTTCGAGGGCAAATTTTTGCGTACCCTTTGCAATGAGTGCGACGCGCTTTGGCGCTGTCATTGGATGGGTTAGCCTTGGTTCAACATCTGAAATATGAAACTTACGCCCTTTGGCCCGTGCCTTAACAACCAACTTAGAGCGTGATAAATCCAACACCCATTTCCCGTGTGCAGACGTTAAGCAGTCCGCATCAGAGGGTGTTTGGTAAGTGATTTTTATTGTGTTGTGATTGATACGAATGCGAGACGGGTCAAGGCGAATATGAGCGTCAAACTGCGCGCCTTTACCGTTCAGAGCAATGGGAGCCGCACCGTTATAGCTAATGAGTAGTGGCGTTCGCCTGCTGACATTGCCTTCGGGGAGTGCGCTTAAAAATAAATCCAAATTTTCATACCAATCATGAGCAGGCATGTTGAAGGTAATTTCGTAACTTTGCGTGTGCCAGTCAAGGATTGCGGTATCTGAGTGTGATAAATCCGCGAGATTTGATTTGAGTACATATGAGGGGTTTGCGGAATGGGTGCGACCTTTATTGGTTGCTGCATGTGCCGCGCTTGCAAATACGTCAATGAACCCAAATAAGGCAATAAACAGGCTGCCGATGAGCAAAATGCGCAAACTTTTGTTCTTTCTTGCTGCGTTTTGTTTAATATGGGACATAATGAAGCCTTTTAAGGTAAATGCTCTGTAAGCTAAGCAAGGCTTATGCCAATCAAGGCAAAACAGTGAAAAGGGCGGCATTTGCCGTGAAGTGAATGTATGATGCCTGAGCTAAAAACGTCGATTTGGGCTTATGCGCTGATCCGCCGCGCAGAAATTGGCGGCGCATATGCGTTTTTGGTGAAAAAGGGGGACGGAGATGCGGGGGCTGCCTTGGTTAAGGTTTGTACACTAGACGGGCAAGCACAGCTTTACCGTCCTATACGCAATATGTCAGGGGAGCGCGTATGGCTTCCTAAAGGCCCATTGTGCGAGAAAGACATTGATAGCTTGCTGGTCAAGCGAAAGGCAATCGATCCTGATATATGGATTATTGAAATCGAAGATAAGCGGGGGCGGCATTTCCTTACGGAGCCAGTAGAGAAGCAAGAGTGAAAGGGCAATAAGGCTTGTTTTGAGCGGCTATGGGCAGTATGTCATGTTTGAATTGATTTTCAGAAAGAAACGATAATGAACCAGTCTGATCGCAGGCGCGTATTTGCGATAATTTCCCATCCTGATGCGGGTAAAACCACCTTAACGGAAAACATGTTGCTATCAGCAGGTGCAATCCACGCTGCAGGGCAAGTGGCTGCGCGTGGGCAAAGGCGGCGTACACAATCGGATTGGATGAAGATTGAGCAAGAACGCGGTATTTCTGTATCCTCATCTGTGATGACATTCGAGCATAAAGATTTGATTTTTAATCTACTAGATACACCAGGCCATGAGGACTTTTCTGAGGACACCTACAGGACATTAACAGCGGCGGACTGCGCGGTGATGGTGCTCGACGCGGCGAAAGGCATAGAGCCGCAAACCTTGAAACTCTTTGAGGTCTGCCGCCTCCGCGATATTCCCATCCTGACTTTTATCAATAAATTAGACCGTGAAGCGCAAGATATTTTTGATCTTTTGTCGGAAATTGAAGATAAATTGGCCTTGGACGTAATCCCGATGCAGTGGCCATGTGCCAGTGGCCGCCGGTTTCGCGGTTTGACGGACTTGCAGGCCAATGAATTTTTACCGTTTTCAAGCGGTGGTGAACACGGCAAAGCACTTGCTTTTAACAGCGATGAAATGCGCGCATTTGTTGATGATGATGACCTATATAATGAGTGTATTGAAGAGACCGAACTTGCACGGGAGTACGGCGAGTTTAAACTTCAATCATTCCTCGAAGGTCATATGACGCCTGTATATTTTGGCTCTGCATTGCGAAAATTTGGTGTTTTGGAACTTATCAATGCATTGGCAGAAATAGCACCCGGGCCACAAGCGGAAAAAGCATTGAAAAACGGGGGCGAGATATTTATACAGCCACAAGATAAAGAAGTGTCTGGTTTTGTTTTTAAAGTTCAAGCCAATATGGACCCAAATCACCGTGACCGTGTTGCATTTTTACGGCTTTGCTCTGGCGTTTTCAAACGCGGTATGAAGCTAAAAACGACAGGAAATAAAACGATTTCTGTGCATAATCCTATTTTGTTCTTCGCTCAAGATAGAGAGATAGCAGATAATGCCTATGCGGGCGATGTTATTGGTGTGCCCAATCACGGTGCGCTGCGTGTTGGGGATAGCTTATCTGAAGGCGGAAAAATACAATTTGCAGGTATTCCAAATTTTGCCCCAGAAATACTGCGCCGCGCGCGGTTATCTGATCCGCTCAAAGCAAAACATTTACGCAAAGCATTGGAAAGCTTGGCCGAAGAAGGGGTGACGCAATTGTTTCGCCCCGTTATGGGGTCAGATATGATTGTTGGGGCCGTGGGCAGTTTGCAAATTGATGTGATGGCCGAGCGGATCAAAACAGAATATAATCTTGAGGTGGTGTTTGAGAAAGCACTCTACCAAACGGCACGTTGGCTATCTGGAGACGCCGATGTAATAAAAGCATTTGCTGATAAAAACCAAGCTTCTATGGCAGAAGACCTAGACGGCGCACCTGTTTTACTGGCCAAATCCGCATGGGATATATCTTACGCACAAGATAAAAACCCAGAGATTAGATTTTTGAAAGTTAAAGAACGGCTTTAAAAAAGAACGACTTTAAAATAGTATTTATTTGAGCGTAGGTCAGGAACTGGCCCGATCCTTGCTTTGGTATGTTGCACTGCAACAATGACCCAAAGGATGCTTCATGTCAGCACAATTAATTCCAGCAATGATTATGTTTTTTATCACAGTGGGTGTGGTCGCATTATTTTGGTTGCCAGCCATTAAAGTCGTGCAACGCTGCACGCTTGTCAAATTTTATTGGATGGGTTTTTGGGCATTTTTAGGCGGGATTGCCGCTTTATCAGGCGCGCAATCTGTTCTTGTTATTTTAGGGCAAGATATTGAAACGGTGGCAAATGCTTTGCTGCTTGGTGTTAGCGCGGCATTTGTTGTTTTTGTTATGTTTGCTTGGGGACGGCTTAGTCTCCATGGCGCTAAACAGGTATTACGAAAAGTAAAGTAAGGCGAGCTGTTTAACCGCCAACCAATTCAGATGGAATAGGGGTCTTTAAGGGTTGAGTCACAACGGGTTTGGTTGGCACAGCCCGACTGGTTGCGAGTGGCGAGTCTGCATTAGCGGGAGTATCAGGTGCAGTTTTAGGGCGCGGGACAGCTGTCATATTCTGCGTTAAATCATCATGCAGCGAACCATATAATGAGGGTTGAGGGCGCATGAGTTGTTGTGGTTGACGTGTTGGCTGCTCTTGCATTTGTCTGGGGGCATTGACTTGGCGGGGCGGCTGTTGCAGCACTGACTGTTGTTGCATGGGCTGTTGTCTGCGTTGATTTTGTTGTTGGCGTGCCGTTTGTTGCCGCTGATAAGCTAAATATTGTTGGCGATAGTAAGCCTGTTCAGGCGTGAGGCGTTGTGGCTGTTGCTGCTTGGGTATTTGTGGTCGTTGGGCTAAGGGGCGTGTGAAGTTAGCATTTTGCGTTATTTTTTGCGTGGGGACAGGTTGGCGTTTAACGATTGTTCGGCGGGCTTGGTTGGGAATAATTCTTGGTTTAGGTGCGGAAGGTGTACCAACACGGATAGTATTTGTACCCGCCAATACAATTTTGTTGTTCGCTAATCCTGCGCTTGTATTGACAATACCACTCATGGCGAAACGACTAGGAACGGGTGTTGCCGCCCGTGTGTTCAGTTCACAAATCCCAGAGGCTGCGCCTGCGTTGGGGCGAATGAAATTCCAACTTCGACACGCCGCGTCACCCGAACATTGGCTTTCGCACTGGGTATGATGATTGGCAACTGTTTTTAAGTAAGGCGTGCCAGCACGGTAGGTGTTTTGGTCCGCAGCTAGGGCAATGGACATAAGTAAAAACGGGCTGCTAATAGCAAGGCTAATAATGGTTATTTTATCAATACGGCGCATACAAATTCTCCAAAACGAATCATTTGTTATAGAGTGCCCAAAAGACGTTAGCGGTTTGTTAACACTAGTGGCTTGGTTTTTGTATCCGTGTTGCGCGTGATTTATATGTGTTGGGATATAATGGCGCGGCGACAAGCATGGCCCAATAGGTTTGATACCGCGTATGAGGGTCATAGACGAGGGCGATGCCAAATTCTGTGACGTCACTCCGCAATAAGTTTTCATTGTGACCAGGACTATCTTGCCACGCTTTAAATACCTTTTCCCAACTTTTTTGCCCAGTTGCTACATTTTCAGCGGCGATAGAAAATTCATACCCCTGACGCTGTACACGCTCCCCGTGATGTGAACCGTCACTGCCTGTATGTGAAATATTACCGTGCGCGGCAAGGTCTCGGGCGTGAATGAAAGATGCCGTGTTGAGTTTTTCGTTGAGCACGACAGGCTGTAAGCCCATTTGTATGCGGTAGGCATTAAAATCAGCAAGAGCTATTACGAGATTAAGTGGTGTTGGCGGTATATTGGGGAATGGCGATTTTACCCCAAAGCCGTTATTAAGAAAGCACTGCATGATAGGGTATCGCGTGTCTGGTTGTTGTGCTTCTGCGCCTCTACAGTTTTTGTCAGCTTTACACAGTGCTGAGCATTCTTCGAATGACGATACGGTCGTTTCTTGGTATACCCCGTCATCAGAATCTGCATCGTTTAATGCCGCTGCGTATGGGGTTATGCCTATTATGCTTGTAAAAAATATAATTGCTGTTGTTAATTTTATTGTTGAAATATATGTCATGAGCGCTCTACTTTCACGACGTAGAATACATAACCTTGGATAAGAATGGTTTAATTTATAATGGCGGTAAAATTAATTCTTTGCAAGAATATGGTGGTCTTATTGAGATGTTGTATTTGTGTTTATAGATGCAGATTGTGGCTTAAGTCCGTTGGCAAGATTGCGTTCAGTTATGAATTCCTCACCCAAATTTTGGTAAAACTTTACGATGACTTGTGTTTTCGCGTCATTAATAAAGGGATCAGGGGTTTGGAGAGGGCGCCGCTTTTTACCTTTGTGTGCTTTCAGCATAAACATTTTCCACGTATCAACAGGTAAGAGGCCACCCGTGATTTTACGCGTTGGCGAATTGTCGTCATTGCCGAGCCAAACACCCGTTGTATAATCGGCCGTAAAGCCAATAAACCATGCATCGCGGTAATCTTGTGACGTCCCTGTTTTGCCGCCAGCCTGCCGTTTGCCAAGTCGGGCCCCGTGCCCAGTTCCGCTGTTAATTACGTCTTGCAACATGCTGGTCATTTGCCTGGCATAGGGGAGGGCATATACCCGTTCTGGCGTCATTTGCTTGCGGCTATATAATTCTATATTGGCCGTATCGCTAATGTGTTCAATCAAATATGGAGGACGCCGTACGCCTTCATTAGCAAAAACCATATAGGCAGATGTCATATCCAGTAAATTGACTTCGGCTGCGCCGAGGGCAATGGAATAATGTGCGCCTAGTTTGGCCGTAATGCCAAAACGGTGTGCAAGTTCCACGATTTTATCGGGGCCAATTTCTGCGCCGACTTGGGCTGCAATTGTGTTAATAGAAAGCCTAAGAGCTGCACGGAGTGTCATAGGGCCTCTATAACGGTTAGAATAATTGCCAGGTTGCCAGCCCGCAATATTAATAGGTTCGTCAATGCGCACAGTACCAGGTGTTAATCCTGCCTCCAGAGCAGCTGCATAGACGAATGCTTTGAAGGATGACCCAGGCTGGCGCATGGCTTGCGTGGCACGGTTAAATTTACTGCTTTGATAATTGCGCCCCCCTACTAAGGCTCTAACTGCTCCCGTCTCGGTCTCGATACTAACCAACGCGCCTTCGCTAACTTTCTTTCGCTTCTCGTTTTTCTCAATAATTGTTGAGATTGCAAGGAGTGCATTTTTTTGCAATTTCGGATCGATGGTTGTACGAACAATGAGGTCTTGCGTTTTGGAACCTATTAATCCAGCTACTTCTTCAGAAATCATATCAAACACATGCCCCAATGTATTGTCGTTAATATAGTTCAATTGGTTGTCGATGATTTGAGCTGGGTTGAGTTCGGCGTCCGACATCTCCGCAGGAGAAATTTTCCCTTGTATCATCATTTCGTGTAAGACGAGCCGAGCACGGTCTTGAGAGGCAATTGGATGCTTCGTTGGATCATATGCGCTCGGTGCTTTTGGCAGTGCGGCGAGAATTGCGGATTCAGCCAAAGTCAATTGCACTGCTGATTTTTGAAAATATCGTTGGGCCGCAGCTTCAACGCCGTAAGCGCGGTTCCCCAAGTCAATACGGTTAAGATAAAGCTCCAATATTTCGGGCTTTGTCAAAGCCTGCTCCATTTTATAAGCAAGCCACATTTCTTGGAATTTACGCTTATAGGTTTTTTCAGGCGATAGCACCATGTTCTTGACCAATTGTTGGGTCAGGGTTGAACCGCCTTGTACCTTTCGCCCTGCTTTGGCATTTTCCAAAACGGCACGAATAATCGCTTTGCGGTCAATACCTGGGTGTTCATAGAATCTTTGATCTTCGATTGCGAGAAAGGCGTCACTAAGATATTCAGGAATTTCAGTGAGTTTTAAAGGCCGTCCATAATACGGCCCACGGTGACCAATGACTATACCATCTTTATCCAATAATGTGATATTGGGTTGAACATTCATTTCCCACATAGATTGTTTTGTTGGTAGTTCGGGTAGGCCAGCAAGAAAATATCGTTTTCCTTCAACATAGCCAATGATTATTGTAATTAACAGTACAAGTAGAACACCCCAAAACCAGCGACGTTTGCGCTTTGTTTTGTTATCATTGGCAGCGCCAATATCTGCTCTAAAGGTGTACATATGTTCTCTTTACCCCTTATAAAGAGGTTTGCCCAGTTGGATTTGCAACAAATAACATAGCAATATGACCAAATTGAGATGAATAATTTACTAGGAAAACACAGAAAGCCCAAAAATGACCGATATGTTTTGGAAAACAAAATCTATGGAGCAGATGAACAAGCAAGAATGGGAAAGCTTGTGTGATGGATGTGGAAAGTGCTGCTGTATTCGCATGGAAGACGAAGACACGGGCGCAATTTATGTAACGGACGTCAGTTGTAAATTATTTAACAAGGATACATGCCGGTGTGGCGATTATAAAAACCGCACAATTCATGTGCCTGATTGTGTGCAATTGACGGCGCAAAATGCAGGCGTGTTAAAATGGATGCCCCATACTTGCGCTTACCGATTGATTGCTAATGGGCAAGATTTATTTGATTGGCATCATTTGGTCAGTGGATCAAAGCAAACCATTCACGATGTTGGTATGAGCGTTCAAGGTGCTACATATAATGAAGTTGATATTGACGAAGACGATCATCAAAAACATATTGTTATATGGCCCGGTGAGCCTGATGTTTCCCCGCAAGATGATTAAGTACGGTATTTTATCCTCACCTTGTGAGATTGCCTCATAGTGAGGGTATGAGTAAAGCCCCTTCCTTATTAAACCCATCACAAGACACACACAGTTTGCGCGTCAAAATACGTGCGGAACTGGCCGGCATTGAAATTGATTTGGGCGGTATGAAGGGCGTGGAAATAGAACGCCGTAGTAAGGCACTCACTGCGCTGTTTAAGCTCACTCAAATCATTGATGAATACGACACCCAACAAGCAGCGCTCAGCCAATTACAACATGAGAATACCCATACGCCTTATGACAAAATCCCCCCACCGAATGACGACGAAATGCGCATTATCCAAGACCGACTTAACAGCCTCTATAATCGCTTGCGCGCAGCCGAAGACCCAAAGCTTGCTGATGAAGGCCTTGCGAAGGAGCGACCAGACAGCCCTTGATACACATTGGCTGCATGCCGCTCGCCCTGAACAAATTGCGCCAGATGGCGATTGGGTGATTTGGATATTTCTTGGTGGGCGCGGGGCAGGGAAGACCCGTGCAGGTGCAGAATGGATACGGTCGCAAGTGCGGCAGGGTGCACGGCGCATTGCTTTGGTTGCGCCGACCTATTCCGATGCTCGCGAGGTGATGATTGAAGGCGAGAGCGGCCTTAAAAATATAGGCATGCCCAGTGAAAAACCACGGTATGAAAGCTCGCGGCGACGCCTCATTTGGCCCAATGGTGCGGTGGGGCATGTGTATTCGGCGGAAGATCCAGACGGTTTACGTGGCCCGCAATTTGACGCGGCATGGGCCGATGAATTTTGTGCTTGGGGCTACGCAGAAGAAACCTTGTCAAACCTGCGCTTTGGTTTGCGCTTAGGTACACACCCAAGATTAGTTATCACCAGCACACCGCGCCCCATAGCGGCGCTGCGTAAATTAATGTCAGAACCTAATGTGGTCACGAGAAAAGCCAGCACGCAAGCAAATCAGGCCCATCTGTCACCCGTGTTCTTACGCGCGATATTTGATACATATGGCGGTACGCGGCTTGGGCGGCAAGAACTGAACGGCGAGATACTTGACGATATTGAAGGCGCGCTTTGGACACGTAAAATGATAGATGCGTCATTGGTCAAAGAAACGCCTGTGTTTGAAAAAATTGTGATTGCCATCGATCCACCTGTGAGTAGCGGGGCACGGGCAGATAGTTGCGGTATACTTATTGTCGGCAGGACGGGGTATGGGCGCGATGCGAAAGCGTATATTTTGCACGACGCAACCGTACAAGGCTTGTCGCCAGAGCGGTGGGCAAAACATGTTTTGGTTTTGTGGGAAAAATGGGACGCGGATTATGTTCTCATTGAAGTTAATCAAGGCGGCGAAATGGTCAAAAGCGTATTTAATGCAATTGACGCCGATATAACAATTCGCACGGTTTATGCATCCAAAAGTAAAAGTGCACGCGCCGAACCCGTTGCGGCCCTGTATGAGCAAGGGCGGGTTAAACATATTGGCGGGTTTGCTAAACTTGAAGATGAACTTTGCGCGCTCGGTATCGGTGGGTATGCATCTGGGAAAAGCCCTGATAGAGCCGATGCGCTCGTGTGGGCTGTAACCGATTTACTACTCACGCCACGAACGAGCCCACGGGTAAGGGCGTTATAATTTAAGTATAAAGGCTTGCCGATGATATGGTTTTCTTGCACATTTAAGCCATGATCGAAATCATCGTCACATTGTGTTTCTTTGCTATTTTGGCTTTTGCTTTCTTTGGGAAATCTTGGCAAGTACCACGTTCCAAACCAGCTGATGCCACAACTTTAATGGCTTATGAAGTCCGCTCAAATATTTTTGCAAACCGTTCTGAGAACAGATTTTTTCACGCGTTGATGAAGCAAAAACCTGATGGATTCCATGTTTTCACCAAAGTTAGGTTAGAAGACGTGTTGCAAGTGCGCCGTCAAATAAAGGATACACAAAAACACTGGCAGTACCGAGGGCGGATTAAAAGCCGTCATGTGGATTTTGTGATTTGTGACGATAATGGATTATTTATGTGCGCTATTGAACTAGACGGCAGCGCGCATACTTCCAAAGAAGCGGTAATGGTGGACGGTTTTAAAGACGGTATATTTACCAATGCAGGTTTAAAATTATACCGCGTGCAAACGGGGGAAATCTTTCAAACCAGCGTACGGGCAATTTGGCGAGAAATCCAAAACGCTAAATCTTCATAAAATATTTACCCTGTGTCTTAAATCAATTTTAACCACGATAGCTCATATTAGGTGTGCAAAATATCCAATTGTGTTGGAGCTAATCGTCAGGATCGACGCTTAGAATATTTGCTCGGAGGTTAATATGCTTAAGAAAAATAAGTTTTTTTTACGTCAAAAACATACGCAAACCAAGGTCGCTCTTGCACACTTAAACCGCGAGATGGCGCTTAAAATGATTGTTTTGGCAAGTGAAACTGGCGATATTGAACCACTTATCGGTGCCGTAAAAGCATTGCGGGCGACCGAAGAATTATATCATCAAGATAGTGCGCCCATAGAAAATGCACATATTCAAAAGAAACTTGGCGACGTGTTATTGTCTGTGGGTTCTAATGAAGTTGATATGCGCGCCCTTGAACATGCAATATTGGCATACCGCAGTGCCATCACGATAGCGTCTTTATTGGGGGCGGAAAACCTACGTACGCAAACACGAAAGCAATATAAACTTGCACTGAAATATGCAGGTCTTGAAGAGGGACATGCAACACTTTCCCTCAAAGGTGCTGCGTAATTACCCTTTTAAAACAACGCATTATAAAATAATCTAACAGATACATCCCCACCCTTAGGTCTTGGGATAGATTAAGTTCATGGTCGTAAGTTTGGTGAAAACCATACGGCCTCATGAATTGAACCTATCTATAACCGATGCTCAAATTTGGGCAAAATTGGGATGTAAATATGAAACCTTGGTTGCGTACGGCGTTTTCACGCGCTCATCAAACAAAGTCAAATACGACAAATCAGCACGGCTCACAACTCGTTGCCTTACAACTTGCAGGGCGGGCACATTGGACAGACCGTAATTATTCGGCCTTGATGCGCGAGGGTTACCAAAGAAATGCCGTTGCATATCGGTGCGTGCGCCTGATTGCAGAGGCGGCAGCGTCTGTGCCTTTTTGTGCACGTAGAGACGGGATGTGTGCAGAAACTGACCCCGTGCAGTCTCTTTTGCAACGACCAAGCCCGAAGCTTTCCCGCGCAGAGTTTTTTGAAGCCCACTACGGGTATCTACAGCTGAACGGTAATGCATATCTTGAAGCCTTATTGGTTGAAGACATGCCCACGGCACTATTTGTTCTACGTCCAGACCGTATGCGGGCTGTTACGGGGCAAGATGGTTGGCCCATTGCTTGGGAATATCAGGTGGGCGGTAAAACGCGCCGATATACTGCGGACATGCTCAGTGGCCGCTCGGCTATCCATCATATGAAGCTGTTTCATCCTGGTGATGACATATACGGTTTCTCGCCACTTGAAGCGGCAGCGCAAGCGGTTGATGTGCACAATGCAGGCGGGGTGTGGACAAAGTCTTTGCTGGATAATTCCGCCCGTCCAAGTGGGGCGTTGGTTTATAAAGGCAGTGGCGGTCAAGACAGATTAAGTGATGAACAATTTACGCGGTTAAAAACGGAGCTGGAAACAAACCATTCTGGCGCAAGGGCTGCGGGACGCCCCTTACTCCTCGAAGGTGGACTTGACTGGAAAGCCATGAGTTTATCGCCAACGGATATGGATTTTATCAATGCGCGCCGCGAAGCAGCAAGAGAAATTGCGCTGGCCTTTGGTGTGCCGCCAATGTTGCTCGGCATTCCGGGGGACAATACCTACGCAAATTACAAAGAAGCAAACCTAGCATTTTGGCGGCAAACAATACTGCCGCTGGTCAGCAAGACGGCGGATAGTCTCAACGCATGGCTTGGGCCGTGGTTTGGTGACGGTCTCAGTATACATGCCGACCTCGACGAAATCCCTGTTTTGGCATCGGAAAGAGTGTCTCTGTGGAGCCGCCTAAAAGACATAGAATTTATGACCACCGCAGAAAAACGTGCGCTTGCAGGCCTGCCGGTTCTCGGTGATACGGTGGTTCAATCACGCGGTGTGGAGCCTGAATCATGAGCGGTTTTAAATTGGAAAAAACGGTGAGCTTGGGTATTATTTTTGCGCTTGCGGTGCAAACGGCTGGCGCATTGATGTGGGGCGGTGCGGCGGAAGCGCGCTTACAAGCTGTTGAAATTTCTGTCGCGCATTCGCCGCAAATGGCAGAGCGCATGGTACGCCTTGAAGAACAAATGAATATGGCCCGTCAATCCCTTGCACGGATTGAACACAGGCTTGATACCCCGAAAAACTGAATATGACCAACCGTATATGCGGTCTTTAAATATTGAAAATGATTAGAAAAATATATGACAAAACCATATGATTATAGCCTTGATGCGGCTGATGAAACTTTGAAAATATCTGGCTATGCAAGTGTGTTTAACACCCGTGATTTAAGCGGAGACATTGTGCGTCGCGGCGCGTTTTCAGCCAGTATATTACAATGCAACACCAAGACAATTCCCATGTTGTTTGGTCACGAAACCAAAGAACCCATCGGTGTATGGAACCGTGTTTTTGAAGACCGCTCAGGCCTCTTTGTTTCTGGCGAACTGTTTTTAGGTGTCCCGCGTGTGGATAGACTTGCGCGTTTGGTGAAATCATATGCCTTAAGCGGTCTGTCCATTGGATATCGACCTGTGCGTTTTCATGCGCAAAAAAATGGGCGTGAACTGCTTGAAATTGATCTTTGGGAGGTCTCGATCGTCGCCTTCCCTATGTTGCGTTCTGCGCGCATTACCCAAATTGACGAGCCCCAAACTTTAACAACAACCTCACGAAGGAGTACAATGTGAGCATCCCCAAAACAAAACTAAAGAAAGAAACGAAAATGGCACACTCTGCTGAACTGAGAAATGCGCAAGCTGATTTTTCCACGACATTTGCGGCTTTTAAAGACGCCAATGACCTACGCTTAAACGAGATTGAGGCCAAAAGCTCTGCCGATATATTGCTAGGTGAAAAAGTGGATCGTATCAATGCGTCCTTAGAACAGCAATCACAACGGCTTGAACGCTTGGCGATCAAAACGGCGCAACCAGCTCTTGGTAATGCGTCCCCAAGCACAGTGCAAAACCCAGAAGCAAAATCCGCCTGGACGTCATATATACGTACGGGCGACGGCAGTGCGCTGATGTCACTCGAAGGCAAATCTGTCACCAGTGTGGACGCAGAAGGCGGCTATATTGCCCCTGTTGAAACCGAAAGCCGTATTGAACGTGCTCTGGCTGAAAGTTCGCCGTTTCGCGCCATTTCCAGTATTCGTAATGTAAGCTCGGTCCTCTTTAAAAAACCAATTAGCAAAGGCGGTATGGCGTCTGGTTGGGCTGGCGAAACAACGTCGCGCCCCGAAACCACTGCGCCGCAACTCGACCTCATCGATTTCCCTGTTGGTGAGCTTTACGCGATGCCAGCAGCCACGCAAATGTTGCTTGATGACGGCGGGGCTGATGTTGACCAATGGCTCGCAGATGAAGTCCGCGATGTGTTTGCTGCGCAAGAAACCCAGGCCTTCACACTTGGCAACGGAACCAACAAACCCAAAGGTATTTTGGATTACACATCTGTTGCCAATGGTTCTCATACGTGGGGAAATATTGGGTATGTGGCTACGGGTACGGACGGTGATTTTGACGCAAGTGACCCTATCGACGCGCTGATTGATTTGATTTACGCACCGGATACGCGCTACCGCGCCAATGCCAATTTCATGATGAACCGCCGCACACTGAGTGCGCTGCGTAAGTTTAAAGACGCAGACGGTAATTATATTTGGCAAGCTGCAAATGCTGCGGGTCAACCGTCTACGCTTCTTGGTTATCCTGTTGTGGAAATTGAAGACATGCCAGATGTGAGCTCTGACAGCACGTCAATTGCCTTTGGTGATTTCCGTCGTGGTTACCTAATTGTTGACCGCCAAGGTGTGCGTGTGTTGCGCGATCCATATTCTGCCAAACCGCATGTGTTGTTTTATACAACCAAGCGTGTTGGCGGCGGTGTTCAGGATTTCAATGCCGTCAAACTGTTGAAATTCGCAAGCTCTTAAATTGATTTATGGTTGCTCCGCATATGCGGGGCAACCACTTTCCACCCCAATTTTCCTTCCACTTAAGAGGTAATTATGGCCCTTATAGATTTGGTCCCGCCAGTTGTTGAACCCGTTGATCTGACTTACGCGAAAACATTTTTGCGCGTTGACGGCACACATGAAGACGGCTTGATAACTGACTTAATCTCGACTGCAAGATTGCAAGTCGAGAGCATTATCGGGCGTACATTAATACGGCGCACCTATGTTTACAAAGGGGCATGTCCGAACGGTCATTGCCTTGTCTTGCCAAGGCCGCCTTTATTGGCAGTTTTGCGGCTTAGCCTCATTGCAGAAAACGATCAGGCGGTTGATATTCCAGCCAGTGATTACAGTGTCAGTACACGGCGTGACCCAGGTGAAATTCACTTAAATGAGAATGTACGTTGGAGTGATTACCTTGCCGAATTTGCCAGTATAGAAATAGAGTTTAACGCGGGCTACGGCGACGACCCTGCGGATGTTCCTTTACCGATCAAACAGGCGGTTTTGTTACTTTTAGCACAGCACTATGAACATAGAGACGGGGCAGAAAGCCTCCCTGTCCCCATGATGGTTGACGCGTTGCTGATGCCGTACCGCTGGGTGCGACTATGATTGGAAATTTACGCACACGCATTAGTATCTATATCCCGCAAACAAACCCTGACGATTTTGGAGGGGTGCAAACCAGTTGGGTTTTATATGGGCAAGCTTGGGCGCATATCGCACCAAAAGTAACGCGTGAGCGCAGTGAAAACGGACGCGTCGCCATTACCAAAACATATCTTGTTATCATCCGGTGGCAGGCAGGGTTTCCAGAACGTGCGCGGCTTTTATGGGGCGATATCACCTTGCGGGTTTTGACCTCGTCAGACCCAGATACGCGCCGAGAACGCTTGCATCTTATTTGCGAGGAGGAACAACAATGAGTGACAATAACCAAGCCATTGAACTTGCGAAATCCATCCACAGCACACTCAGTGCCAATATTACGGTGCAAAGCATATTGGGTGATCCAGCTCGTCTTTACGACCATCCGCCCACAGACCCTATCTACCCGTATTTAAGTTATGGCCCGATGCGTAGCGAAGATGTAGGCGGGGACGATACGCCAATGACGGCGCATACTTTGACGCTTCATATCTGGTCGCGCTACTCTGGACGCGCAGAGATTTTAAGTGGGCTATCGGCGGTTTCATATGTGGTCGAGAATGGAAATCTACAGTTAAGCGCGGCCCATATTATCAGCGCGCACATTATATTTAGCGATAATTTTCGCGCCCCAGATGGGCGCACATTGCACGGCGTATTGCGTTTGCAAGTCACCACACAACCATTGACGGAGTAAAAAATGGCAGCACAAAGCGGGCGAAATATGCTCATTAAAATGAAAGATAGCCAAGGCAATTATATTACCATTGCTGGGTTGCGCACAAAAAATTTGAAATTTAATGCAAAAACCATTGATATTACCCATAGCGAAAGTGAAGATGCATGGCGCGAACTTTTGCCCGGTAGCGGTGTGAAATCCGTTGAAATATCTGGCGAAGGTATTTTTAACAATGCGGCTTCTGACGCGCTGATACGTACTAGTTTTTTTGGGCAAACACAGGAAGACTACCAACTCATATTACCAGATTTTGGAATCATTGAGGGTAAGTTTCTCGTCCAGAGTTTAAATTATGCGGGCACATATAACGGCGAAGCCAGTTATGAAATTAATTTGGTGTCAGCGGGCCTAACTACGTTTTCCGCGTTGTAAATGATGGGGTATTGCCGTGGTGATGTGCTGTTTGTCATAGGTGATACCACCTATATTTTGCGCCTAACCCTTGGCGCTTTGGCTGAAATTGACCAAAGATTGGGCGTCAACGGCCCGTTGGAATTGGCTGAGAAACTCAGACGTTTCTCAGTTGATAAAGCGAGCGTAAATCATGCGTTCGTTGTGTTGGAATGTCTGCTGCGTCCTGCATTTCCCTCCCCTTGCATGTCAGGGGCGGTAGACATTTCAGCTATTGCACGAAAGGCTAGACCTGCAGAATTCATGCACGCCATTACCCAGGTTTTTGAATTAAATTTTGGAGGTAAGGATTATGACTGAATGGCCATTTGATCTTTGGCTTGGTTATGCTGTGCGGGGCTTAGGTCTGTCACCATCTGCGTTTTGGGACATGTCCATACGCGATTGGATGGTCTTAATGGCGCATACAAAGCACCAAGGTGTCAGCCGACAAAGTTTGCAAGAATTGATGCAAGAATTTCCAGATAGAAAGAATGATAATGAACACGGATAAAGCGGCGCAAGCCTTAAATGATTTCGCGCAAGGGCCAGCCAAGTCCTCTGCGGACGCGGCGGCAGAGTATTTTGAAGTCGCTGGAAAACGTATGGCGCAAGCTTTGGAAAGTGCTGCCCGTTCTGGCGAATTTAGTGTGCGCGATATGGCAGCCGCCATTTCTCGCGACCTTGCCAGTATTGCGATCCAAGAGCTGCTTATTGGCCCGCTAGAATCTGCTTTGAAGGGCGGGCTTGGGGCAAGCGGCAACGGACAGTCACCGCTTAATCCCATCAGTGTGGTGATGAATATATCAGGGGTGAATGACGCGGGTAGTTTTCAAAAAAGCCAAGGCCAAATTTCGGCCTCTCTCGCTCGCGCTGTCGCCCAAGGTCAAAAATTTACGTAACGCAAAACAATCAATTCATAGGACAATAACATGCCTGCATTTCATGATGTACAATTTCCATTACCTCTAGCATTTGGCGCAAGTGGTGGCCCGCAAAGACAAACAGATATAGTCACGCTGGCAAATGGTCATGAGCAAAGAAACACTGCCCGTGCACATTCGCGCCGCCGTTATGACGCAGGAATTGGCATAAAAAGTTTGGACGATGTGCGTGTGCTCATTGCATTTTTTGAAGCACGGCGTGGGCAATTATACGGATTTCGCTTCCGTGATCCCGTGGACAATAATTCTGCACCAACAGGAAATATTCCAAATGGGACTGACCAAATTCTCGGTATTGGAGACGGTACGCAAACGCAGTGGCAATTGGTAAAAACTTACGGAGATACACAAGGAAACTGGCAGAGGCAGATCACAAAACCTGTGCAAAACTCTGTCGTGATTGCACTCGGCGGAACTGAAACAAGTGGCTTTGTGGTTGATGATGATAACGGCATTGTTACATTTAATAGCCCGCCAACAAATGGCGTTTCTATAACGGCTGGGTTTAAATTTGATGTGCCTGTTCGCTTTGATATCGATCATCTCAATGTATCGCTAGAAAGCTTTGGCGCAGGTGGAGCCGTGCACGTACCACTACTTGAACTTGTGACGGCGGTGGGTTCATAATGCGTGCGTTTTCGCAAGATTTCAAAACCCATATTGAGCAAGATTGTACGACGCTGTGTTGGGTGTGGAAACTTAACCGCAAAGACGGTGCGGTTATGGGCTTTACGGATCATGACTGCGATGTTGTGGTTAATGGTCAAACCTATCAGGCAAGTTCTGGATTTGGCGCAAGTGAAATTGAGCAACGCCTAGGGTTTTCTCTTGATAACAGTGCCGTGCTTGGCACGCTCAGTTCCGACCACATTGCCAAGGCGGATATTGACGCAGGTTTATACGATGGCGCAGGTATAGAAATTCACAGGGTCAATTGGCAAGATACAACTATATCGGCACATATATGGAGTGGCCAAATTGGAGGTATAACACTTCGGGATGAACAGTTTGAGGCCGAACTTGTTGGCCCCGCAGCCCTGCTAGAACGCGCGACAGGCCGCGTGTTTTCAAGGCAATGCGATGTTGAATTTGGCAGTGAAAAATGTGGTATTGATTTGGCACAATATCCAAGTGGTACGGTGTGTCCGCACACGCTGAGTGCTTGTGAAAACCAATTTGATAATGTCGAAAATTTTAGGGGCTTCCCGTATTTGATAGGCGATGACGCGAGCTATGCAGCCCCGCGAGAGGGGGACGTAAAAGATGGTCGCTCGCGGTATAAAACATGAGCAATTTTATAACCCGCCGTGCCATTTGCCATGAAGCCTTAACGTGGCTAGGAACGCCCTATCGTCATCAAGCCAGTACCAAAGGTGCGGGGTGTGACTGCCTTGGGTTGGTGCGAGGTGTATGGCGAACCTTTTATAAGGACGAACCCATAACCCCGCCACCTTATACTCCCGATTGGGCGGAAACAGGCGCAGAAGAAATTTTAAAACAGGCGGCAGACACATATTTGACACCGATTGATTTGCGCAAAACGCAGCCAGCAGATGTTCTCCTCTTTCGTATGCAGGTGGGTGTACCTGCCAAACATTTGGCGATTATATTACCTGAAAATTTGATCGTTCATGCCTATTGGGGCCGCGCAGTCACCAAATCATTTCTGGCCCCGTTTTGGCTGGGCCGCCGTGCCTTTGCCTATTCATTTCCTCATATTAGCGATTAATTTATGTCAAACCTCATTTTAACTGGCGCGAAATCTTTTGGGCAAGCTTTGTTGCGCACGGGCGGGCGCATTGCAATTTCTTATGCAAACCAAGCCATTACGAATGCATTTAACAACCGCGTTATCGAAGGCCCGCGACTTGACACTTTACATATTCAATCGTCACGTGACGGCGCGCCCATGGCTCGCGTTTTTGGACGGGCGCGTATTACGGGGCAAGTGATTTGGGCGGCCCGCGTATATGAACATGTGACAGAAGAAAAACAGGGCGGTAAGGGCGGCGGGCCGCGCATTAAAAAATACAACTATACACTTAGTTTTGCTGTTGGGTTATGCGAAGGCGAAATTTTAGGCATTGGACAAATATGGGCCAATGGGCAGGCTTTGGAAACGTCTGGTTTAAACACGCGGCTATATTTGGGAACGCAAGAACAAAACCCTGACCCATTAATAGCCGAAATTGAAGGTGAAAATGTGCCTAGCTTTAGGGGCACGGCCTATATGGTGTTTGAAGATATGCCTATTGATGATTTTGGTGCGCGCCTACCGCAACTTAATTTTGAAATCATTCGCAGTCCAAAGCGCACAAACAACCAACCACGTCTTGAAGATTTAATCACAGGTGTGGACCTCATTCCAGGTTCTGGTGAATTTGCCTACGGCACAACCATTACCGAAGAACGCTTAGGGCCAGGAACCAGCCGCCCCATTAATATGAACAACTTAACGGGCAGTGCAGACATCGAAGCGGGCATTGACCAATTACAGGCACAATTGCCAAAGTGCAAAGCCGTAACATTGGTCGTCAGTTGGTTTGGCAATGACTTACGGGCAGGGCAGTGTGAACTGCGTCCCGGTGTGGAAGCGATTGAACGAACGCTAAAACCAGCAGCTTGGCAGGTGGGGGGTGAAACGCGGCAAACGGCATATGAAATTTCCAAAGAAAATGACAGGCCCGTGTACGGCGGAACACCTTCGGACGCGTCTGTTGTAGAGGCGGTGCAGATGTTAAAAGCACGTGGGTTTAAAGTCAGTTTTTATCCCTTCATATTGATGGATGTACCAGCAGGTAATACATTGCCAAACCCGTACGGCGGCAATGCACAACCCGTATTTCCGTGGCGCGGGCGCATTACGTGCCACCCTGCGCCCGAATACGTGGGGACAGTTGACAAGACGGCTGCAGCATCAACGCAAGTTCAAGCGTTTTTTGGGGCGGCACAAAACGGTGATTTTTCCACGAATGGTCAAAATGTGTCCTTTAGTGGCAGTGAGCATTCATACCGCCGTATGGTTTTGCACTATGCCCATTTGGTCAAAGCCGCTGGCGGGGTGGATAGTTTTATTATCGGCTCAGAAATGCGCGGATTAACGACGGTGCGAGGCGCAGGAAATACATATCCCGCTGTTGCGGGGTTTAAAACCTTGGCAGCAGATGTACGCAGTGTTCTTGGGGGCGGTACACAACTTACCTATGCCGCGGACTGGTCAGAATATTTTGGCCATCAACCTGCAGACGGTAGCGGCGAAGTCCGTTTTCACCTCGACCCCTTATGGGCCGACCCAAATATTGACGCTGTGGGTATAGATGCTTATTTCCCGCTGTCAGATTGGCGCGGTACGGGTGGGCATTTGGATGAAAACATTGCGGCAAATATTTATGACCATGCATATCTTAGCGCGAATATGGAAGGCGGCGAGGGTTATGATTGGTATTATGCCAACGCGTCTGATCGCGACGCACAAATCCGCACGCCCATTACTGATGGACTGGCGGGTAAGCCGTGGGTGTTTCGCTATAAAGATATCAAAAATTGGTGGAGCGAGCCGCATTATGAGCGCGTGAACGGGCAGGAATTATCGACGTCGACCGCATGGGTTCCCAAGTCAAAACCGATTTGGTTTACGGAAATTGGCTGCCCTGCCATTGATAAAGGAGCTAACCAGCCCAATGTGTTTTGGGACCCAAAAAGTTCCGAGAGTTACGCACCTTATTATTCAACGGGTACGCGGGACGATCTTATTCAGCGCCGTTATATTGAAGCCTTTATTGGCTATTGGAATGACGCGAGTAACAACCCATTGTCCACTGTCTATACAGGCCAAATGGTTGATATGGCCCACGCCCATATTTGGTGTTGGGACGCACGCCCTTTTCCTGATTTTCCAGCACGCCTCGATATTTGGTCAGACGGGGATAATTGGCAGACGGGCCATTGGGTCAATGGCCGCACGGGGCTTGTGGGCCTTGCCGATATTGTTTCTGAATTGACCATTGCCAGTGGCAGTCCTGCGCCTGATGTGGATTTGGTACAAGGCATGGTAAGCGGCTATGTCCTAGACCGCCCTATGAGTGCGCGGGCGGCCTTAACGCCGCTAAGCCAGATTTACGGATTTGACCTTACCGAGCAAGCGCAAGGATTGGCCTTTGCATCAAAGGGAACGCAAAACCCGATTGCCCTCAACAGGGACATAATGGTCGAAGCGGGGCAAAACGGGGCCGTGCTTACGGTAGCGCGTCAAGATATCGAAGCCCGCCCCAAAGATGTGCGTGTGAGCTTTATTGAGCAAGGGCAGGACTATCAAGCAGGCTCACTTACAGCGCGCAATTTATTGGCGAAAACCGTCGGGATTATTGACGTGCAAGCACCTCTGGTTTTGGACACTGCACAAGCTAAAAACATAGCCGAGAATATTTTGGCACAAAGCCATCATAATATTGCAACTTTGACATTTGCTTTACCGCCAATGCATTTGGCATTGGAAGCTGGCGATGTTGTACAAATTGAGGGGCAAGACGGAGTTTGGCAAATCAATGATGTGGAAGGTTTGGCCGCGCGTACATACCGCGCACAAAGTACCTTGCCAGAAGGATTGCACATTGTGAGCGGTGCTACGCCTGATGTGAGTGCAAGGCCGAATTGGGTTTCCGCCCCCGAAGGCATTGCGCTTGATATTGCCAATTTTGATGACGACATAACGCGCCAAGGCCCGCTTGTTGGCGCGGCACTGTCACCTTGGGTTCAGACGGTATTTGGCATAAGTAACGGTTCTGAAGTTGAAACAAATGCTCCCATTGTTGTCGGCGATACGGTGCAAGATTTTGCATCTGGCCCTGTGGGGAGATATGACAATGGCCCGAGCCTTGATATAAAATTGCCAGGTGTCACATTATCGTCTCTTACGGACGAAGGCTTTTTAGCTGGGGGCAATTTATTGGCCGTGCAAACGTCTACGGGATGGGAAATTTTCCAATGCCAAAATGTTGAACTGATAGCTCCACATGTTTTTCGTATTCGCACATTTCTGCGCGGACTTTATGGCAGCGATGCCGATATGGACGCAAATGTGCCTTCTGGCGCAACCATTGTGTATTTGCGGCAAGGCTTGCGAGACTTGCCGATTAACCCTGCTTTGCGCGGGGGTGAGGTAGAAATAAGTATCGACAGTGATGGGCGCGCAGAGACAGAAACCATTAGCTTTGATTATCAGGCGGCGCATTTACGCCCGCTTTCACCTGTCCATATAACCGCTGAAAAAATGGGCAGTAATGTGAATATCACATGGATAAGGCGAACGCGCACAGGCGGTGATGATTGGACTTCTCTTGATGTGCCGCTGGGCGAGGAAAGTGAGGCTTATGAAGTTGATTTTATGGACGGAACCACCGTTCTAGCGACCAAATCAATCACCAACACCAACCTACATATTCCCATATCTGAACTCGAAACTTTCTACGGAACTCCGCTTGGCAATATAACAATATCAGTCACGCAAATGTCGCAGAGCTTTGGTCGTGGCGCGGCGCAAGATATAGAGATAATGTTTTAATGAATACGTTGGGTGTGCTATTATAATAAAACTCGGTTTGACAAATGTTATAGTTATATTCATAAGATGGTATATACAAAGAGGGATGTGATCCACATATATGTAATACGAAAATAACAATATAGATAATGGTATATTAGTTTAACATAAAATGGGTAAATTTGTGAACATAGAACAAAGATTGAAAGAATTACAGGAGGCAGTTGCCTTTGCTGTTGAAAACGATCTTGAACTTAAAGTGCATTCGGTAAAAATAATACCAATCTCTACTGAAACTGGAGAAGATACGCTTGAGGTTGAAGTGATTTTGTCTTTATCAAAAAGGCGAATGCCGAAAGATATTATGTACAGCCTTGTACAATCGGCTATGCGCACAATTAGAGACAGTGGTGAGCAAAGATATCCTGTGATTTTGCCACATATTGCAAGGAATCAGTTATTACGCGAGCACGCTTAAGTAAAGGCCTCATGCAAACGGCAAGCACTCTGGTTCGCAGGACAAAGAAGCGCCCGCGCCAAGCAGATTTGAGGCGCGCTGTTAGTACTGCATATTATGCAATGTTCCACGCTTTATGTGAAGTTTGTGCTGATAATTTTATTGGTACAGATTCACCTGAAAGATGTGAGAGAGCATGGCGGCAAACGTACCGAGCAATTAATCACAGGTTTGCACAAACGGCTTGTCAAAAATGTGTTGATCCCAACTATGCTTTCCCGTTAGGAATTGTAAATTTTGCAAGTTATTTTCGTACAATGCAGGAAACAAGACATAGTGCTGATTATGATCCAACAGCCAACTTTAATAAAGCGGATGTTGAAGCAAAAATATATTCGGCTCAAAGAGCCATAGATGATTTGTCAGCGGTTGATAGAAGACATAAGGGCGCATTTGCGGCTATGATGTTATTTAAACAACGATAAAATTACTTAATAAACCAATTTTTTGCCTACTTGCACTTTCAATAACTTCTCTTACATAGAGAGGGTAGGAGACATGTGCGTGGCGAAAGATCCATATAAAATTCTTGGCGTGAAACGAGGTGCGGATGACGGGGAAATCCGCAAGGCTTACCGCAGTTTGGCCAAAAAATATCACCCTGATGTGAATAAGGGCAATAAGGCTTCTGCGGAAAAATTTAAGGAAATTTCTGCGGCCAATGCTTTGTTGTCTGATAAAAAACTGCGTGCCCAATACGATACGGGCAAGGTGGATGCCTCTGGCAACCAGAAAAACCCATTTGCTGGTGGTGCTGGTGGCGGCATGGGGCAAGGCGGCATGGGGCAGGCTGACATGGGAAACGGCGATATGGCCGATTTGTTCTCCTCCCTGTTTGGCATGCAAATGGGCGGGCGTACGGGCCATCCATTTACCCGCCGCACGCAGGCTCAAAAGGGTGCAGATATTCGCTATCAACTTGAAATTAACTTACCAGAAGCTGTCGCTGGTACGGTGAAACATGTGCGTATGTCGGACGGGAAATCCCTGAAAATTTCTATTCCCGCTGGTACAAATGATGACGCCGTCTTGCGTTTGCGCAGTAAAGGCTCTGCGGGCGTCGGGGGCGGGCCAAATGGAGATGCAAAAATCACTGTGAAAGTGAAGCCTCATAAATATTTAAAGCGAGACGGTAATCATTTGCGTTTGGATTTACCGATTACTCTTGAAGAAGCGGTTTTGGGCGCAAAAATTGAGGTTCCGACACCAACAGGAAAACTAAGCCTCAAAATAGCCGCAGGTACGAGTTCTGGAAAAACATTGCGCTTAAAAGGCAAGGGTATCGCTTCCAAAACTGGTGAAAATGGTGACTTATTGGTGCGTTTGATGATTGTTTTACCGAAGTCTATAGCCAAAAACTTGCAAAAAGCCGTTAAATCAACAAAGCAGGAGGATCCGCGCCGCGTCATACAATATTAAGCATGAGCGCAGAATATACCGTATCTGAATGCTTTATTCAGATTGCATTCAGGGGTATTAGGTTACATATACTTCATTATGAAACACATGAGACATATATTTTTGGCATGTATACTGGTAGGCGTAAGCCTGCCTGCGGTTTCTGTGCATGCGCGTGAAGTGCGTGCGGATCAGGAAAGCCTTAGCTATATTCTCTCTCCTCGTGTGGATTTGAACGCAAAAACGCAACGGTCAGATACCCTTGTCCAATATGCTCAGCAAAGAGTTGCGCGCCGTATGTCCGCCAGCCAAGCCAAATCGATTGCTATGCGTCGTTATCCTGGTGCGCGGTTTATCAATGTGCAATTGCGGGGAAACCGATATATTGTGCGTCTTCAGCTAAAAAATGGCAAAATTGTTGATGTTTCTGTTGACGCAAGGCCCCGCTAGGTGAGAAATTAACTCTGAAACATTCAGAGGTATCAATATGCGTATATTAATTGTTGAAGACGATCCCGATCTTTCCCGCCAACTTGGTGAAGCCCTCAAAGATGCTGGCTACGCCGTTGATATTGCCAATGACGGTGAGGAAGGTCATTTTTTAGGTGACACGGAGCCATATGACGCGGTTGTGCTTGATCTCGGCCTGCCCGTCATTGACGGCATTAGCATTTTGCAAAAATGGCGGGCGGACGGTAAAAAATTTCCTGTGATTATTCTGACGGCTCGCGATCAGTGGAGCGAAAAGGTGTCTGGGTTTGATGCAGGCGCAGATGATTACCTGACCAAGCCGTTTCATACCGAAGAATTACTCGCACGTTTGCGGGCTTTGGTGCGCCGCGCTGCTGGTCATACAACGGATACAATTGATATAGGCGGGTTGATGGTCGACAACCGCTCAGCCCGTGCATTTGTTGACGGCATGCCGATAAAACTTACGTCACACGAATTTCGTCTATTGTCTTATATGGCCATGCATGTGGGGCGGGTGATTTCGCGTACAGAACTTGTGGAACATATCTACGATCAAGATTTCGATAGGGATTCCAATACAATCGAAGTTTTTGTGGGGCGCCTTCGCCGTAAAATTGGTGTGAAACGTATTGAAACTGTGAGAGGGCTTGGCTACCGTCTGCTTGATCCGAGCAAGGGTGAGGCTTAGGGATTGAGCCATAAAGCTCTTCATACCGACATGGGTCAAGCGGTCGAAAGTGGCTCGCTTGTTTGGCGATTGGTACGCAGTGCAGCATTGTGGGCAGTCCCGGCTCTACTCGTAACGGCCCTGTCTCTTATACTGTTTTACCGTGCTTCTACTTACAAGATTTTTGACGATCCATTGGTCAATACAATTTCGTCTCTCATTGCATATGTGGATACCAACCCCGAAGATGACAAACTTATTTTAACACGCGAACCAATTGACCCAAGTTATCAAAGGGCTTTGTCGGGGCGTTATTGGCTCATCGGAACATTGCAAGAAGATGGGCGGTTGGAGCCAATTATGAGATCGCCGTCCCTCTATGGTGCGACGCTTGTTTTGCCTGCGCCCGACGTGCAAAAAATTCAGAAACAAAATGGCGATGTTGTGCGCTCTAGTGCCCAAGGGCCAGATAATGAACCTTTGCGACTTGCCGCACAGTCTGTGATTTTCCCAGGTACAGATAAGCCAGTTGTCATCGTTACCGCCGCAGATCGGCGTCCTGCGACAAAGGCAGTGGGACAGTTTTCATTTCTTGCCTTGGGCTTAATGTCCGTGATCGGTATGGGATTGTCAGCCGCTATATTTATGCAAGTGCGTATGGGGCTGCGGCCATTATTTGACTTAACAGAGCGCGTAGCAGATGTACGTCAAGGCCGCGCTGCATCTGTGCAAGGCTCGTACCCTTCGGAAATAAAACCGCTCGCAGACGAATTAAATGTACTGATTGGCCATAATAAAGAAGTCGTGGATTATGCCCGCACTCATGTGGGCAATCTTGCCCATGCGCTAAAAACACCATTGGCCGTGTTGGTTAATGAAGCAGACGGAAAAAATACGAAATTTGCTAAATTAATTGCACGTCAATCCGAAGAAATGTCACGCCAAGTTGACCATCATTTGCGCCGTGCCCGTGCTGCGGTACGTGGTCAAAGCATAGGCGAAAAAACATTGGTAATAGAAACTGTGGCGAGCCTTGCTCGTACTTTACCACGGATTTATAGAGATAAGGATTTGGATATTCAAATCTCAATTGATGACAAATTGATGTTTCGCGGCGAAAAACGTGACCTTGAGGAAATGATAGGCAATCTTATGGACAATGCATGTAAATGGACGCGCTCTGAGATTCATGTCACAGCCGAAATACTGCAAGAAAGTGACGGGCAATTACGTCTTGTCGTTGATGACAATGGGACTGGCCTGCCAGCAGCAGATTACGAAACAGTGTTAAAGCGCGGGATGAGGCTGGATGAAGCTGTGTCGGGTAGTGGGTTTGGTCTTTCCATTGTTGATGATCTGGCAAAAGCATATAAAGGATCGCTGGCATTGGCAGAATCTCCACTTGGTGGTTTGCGAACAATTTTAATATTGCCGAGCGTGGTGGCGGCGCTGTGAAATCTCCAAATAGGCCGAAACTACCTGTGCACCTTGAAAGTCGAACGCAAGAGGGCCAAAAGCTTATCTCGCCGTCTGCACAGCGAAATAGTGAGGCTATTGGTCATATATTACAGGACATTATACCGCAAAATGCACATGTCTTGGAAATCGCCTCTGGTACGGGTCAGCACGCGGTTCATATGTGTGCGTTACGCCCAGATATTATGTGGCAAATGTCCGATATTGATGAAGTGTCTCTTATGAGTCAAAATGCATGTATAAATGATTACCCTACACAAATGCCGACTTCACTGACACTTGATATGACAGAAGATAATTGGTGGCAGGGCATGCCAAAAAAGAATACTATATTTTGCGCAAATATGATTCATATTTCCCCGTGGGCGGCAACATTAGGTTTGGCTCTTGGGGCGAAAAATCTATTGCAGCGAGATGGTTTGGTGTGTGTATATGGACCGTTTTTGCTAAAAACGGGTAGCGCACCGACCAACGTGGAATTTGACATGTCCTTAAAACGTCGAAATTCTGAATGGGGTGTGAGAACTTTAGAATCCGTTAAGCATATATTTGCAGATGCTGGGCTAGGTTTAACCTCGACTATGGAAATGCCAAAAAATAATTTGTTACTGATATTTAAATTAAACAGTTAATCAGGCATGGTGATAGTAACATGACTATTTTGTCATGTTTTGGAAAGAATCGTGTTAGATGCGGTTGTGCAATATAATATGAATGACGGAGTCTGTGTGATGAGTATCTCACGAAAACCTTTGAACGCTATGAACACGATTTTCCGTGCTGCTTTTCTATGCATGTTTGTAAGTATATTAAGCCTTGGGCAAAATACATTCGCGCGGCCATTAGGCATGCCCGGTGCGAAAGGCTTGCCAAAATCATTGGCTGATCTCATCGAGCATGTTAGTCCTGCTGTTGTAAATATCAGGGTGATAACAGGGGGCGCTTCTGCGGGGCATCCCGAACAAGATTCCACAGAAGGGCAAGGCTCAGGTTTTATCGTAACGCCAGACGGAAAAATTGTTACAAATTTTCATGTGATTGAGGGTGGCGATAAAATCACCGTTGATTTTGCCAATGGTGAAGAGTTTGAAGCTCGTATTATTGGCACTGACCACGAAACGGATATTGCGGTTTTGCAAATTCAAGCAAAGCGCACTTTTGACTATGTGGAATTTCACCACGGGGATACGGTTCGTATCGGCGACTGGGCTTTGGCGATTGGCAATCCATTTGGTATTGGTCAGTCTTCAAGTGTTGGTATCATTTCCGCCATTGGTCGGGAGCGCGTCGATTCTGGTTCATATGTGGATTACATGCAAACAGATGCCACTGTTAATCGCGGTAATTCTGGCGGGCCATTATTTAGCCTTGAAGGGCAAGTGATTGGTGTTAATTCTGCCATTTATTCTCCGACAGGTGCGAGCGTTGGCATTGCCTTTGTTATTCCGCATTATTTGGCTGAAGATATTGCTGCAGATTTAATAAAGTACGGAAAAGTAAACCGTGGGTTTTTAGGAGCGTCTTTACGCGACGCCGTCAAGGACGAAAGCGGGGAAGTTTTTCGGCGCGGTGCGTCCATAATTTCAATTGGTGCTGGCAGTCCTGCTGACCGCGCAGGCATGAAAGTTGATGATATAATATTGCGGGTTAATAATATGGCGATCCGAAGCGCAACAGAAGCAACCCGTGCGATTGCAAAGCTCAGAGCAGGAGATCAAGCACGCTTTGAAATTGAAAGAAATGATGCTATCCTTGAGCAAGAAATCAAAGTTATTATTTCAGAACGCCCGTCCCTTAAAGACCAATTGGTCATTGCAACGGGTAATACATTTGGCGGCGGCGGTACGCCGTCAACAACCGCCCCGCCGCCGCCGTCCGCAAACAGTATGTATAATACAGGGCTTTCATTGGTTGATTTGAGCGCGTCTTTTCGTGATAGTATAGGCATGCGCCGCGACCAAGTGGGCGTCTATGTTGAGGCCGTTGCGCCAGGCAGTAATGCTGCAAAAAAAGGCATTAAAGCAGGCATGGTGATTTTAAAGGCCAATGATAAAGCCATTGCCAGTGTCCGTGCCTTTCGCAACACAATTCAGGTTTTAAAAAAATCGAACAGTCGCTCTCTGGTTTTACTTGTTCGCACGATTAATGGCAGTGAAACCTATACCTCTATCTCTCTAAACTAAGTTAAAAGGAAATAATTATGCGTATATTAGTAGTTGAAGATGACGAAATCGCCGCAGAATATGTACGTAAAGGTCTTATGGAAGCTGGCCATGTTGTTGACCTTGCAGTTGACGGCGAGCTTGGTCTTGAGATGGCGAAGGCGGCAGATTATGATGCATTGATTTTAGACCGCATGTTGCCAAAACGCGATGGGCTGTCCTTATTATCAGCCTTGCGCGAGGATGGTGATACCACGCCTGTTCTTATTCTTTCCGCACTCGGCGAAGTCGATCACCGCGTAGAAGGTTTGCGCGCTGGCGGGGATGATTACCTTGCCAAGCCCTATTCCTTTACAGAACTGCTCGCACGTGTGGAAGCCATTAGCAGGCGTGTGGATCCAAGTGCTGCCGTGACAAAATTAAAAGCTGGTGATTTGGAAATGGATTTATTAGCGAGAACAGTTAAGCGTGAAGGCCAAAAAATACTTCTGCAACCACGAGAGTTTCGTCTTCTAGAATGTTTGATGCGACATGCCGGCAAGGTTGTAACACGCACCATGTTGCTTGAAAAAGTATGGGATTATCATTTTGACCCCCAAACAAATGTTATCGACGTGCACATTTCGCGCTTGCGTGCAAAAATTGATAAAGAGTTCGATATGCCGATGCTTCACACCGTGCGCGGTGCAGGATATCGCTTGCAGGTATAAGCACATTTTGTAACAAGTATATTATGTTAACGTCCATAAAACGCTTGTTTAAAAACTCGGCTTTCCGTCTCTCGATGATTGCCGCTGCTTTGTTTGTGGCGTCATCGATAGTTGTCTTGAATTATATATATTATGCAACCGTGACTTCTGCCTTGCGCGAGGTAGATAAAGAATTGCAAGCGGAAGTAATAGAGCTTTCTGAACTGTTTAATCCAGATGACCCAAACGCCTTAACGTCGGTTATTATTCCGCGTATGATACAGCCTGGAACTGACAGGCTTTATTATTATGACAATAGGGGTAACCCTACGGGTACGTTGTTTGTTCAACCATCTTTCACGGATGAGAAAGAAAAGATGTGGTGGCAAAAACTATTTGGGTTTAGTGATACGAATGCCTTAAAATTTGTCTATGAAATTCAAAAAACTGGAGATGAAAATGATGCTCAGGATAGGGTTGCGCATAGAGGGCGGGCAAAATTTAAAATTTTAGCGCCAGGCGTTGGGCTTTTTGTGGCCCGGGATGTGGAATCGATTATGGCGCCCGCCGAAAGGATTACGCGTGCACTCTTTGTTTCTATGGCGCTGGCTCTATCTTTAGGGATCGTGTCAGGCATTATCATGTCGCGGCGCTTTTCGCGGCGTATTGGGGCCTTTAATAAACTGGCAACGGATGTACGGGCAGGGGATTTAAAACAGCGTGTTATCCGTAATGAAAGCGGTGACGAGCTTGATGTTTTGGCAGAGCATTTAAACGCTATGCTCGACCATATTGACCGCCTTATGCAAGCCATGCGCTACGCTGGGGACAGTATTGCTCATGATCTTCGTTCGCCTTTAACACGTTTGCGAACACGCCTTGAAAATGCGGGCTCGGAGATAAAAGATCAAACGGCACGTGAAGCTTTATTTTCTGCTTCCCAAGACGCGGGCGAATTGCTGCGCACATTTGATTCCGTGCTGCGTATTGCAAGACTTGAAGCTGGTGAGCGTAGAGAAATGCTCATTGCGCTTAACCCACAATCTTTATTGGAAGATATTGCAGAGTTATATGAGCCTTCATGTGAAGAGGCTGGTCTTGACTTTGCATTGGAACTTGTTGGTAAGCATAAAATTAGAGCAGATCGTGGCTTGCTCTCGCAAGCCGTTTCCAATTTGGTAGAAAATGCGATTAAGTATACCCCGACTGGGGGAGCGATTACGGTGCGCTTGCGTAAAATCAGTTCTGGGCGTACGGAAATCTCGATTACGGATACAGGAACAGGCATACCCCTTGAAGACCGCGAACGCGTGAAAGAGCGTTTTGTCAGGCTGGAAAAAAGCCGCACGCAACCAGGGAGTGGTTTGGGGTTATCATTGGTTGAAGCTGTAGCTGATTTGCACGGCGCAGCATTTGAATTAACAGACGGGCCTGGTGATGAAGGCAGCTCATTGCCAGGTTTGCGAGCGGCTTTAGTATTTCCAAAATATAAGCGTACGTGATGGTTGATGTTGATACCCATGCATTATTTGTAGATCGTATAGTACACATTCTTCCTGTCGGTTCTGAGAGTTTAGATGCCAACAATCAAAAATCCATAGAAAATATTGTTGCATCCGCTCGCGCAAATGCGCCTTATTTGGATAAATTGTGTCAGTGTTGGCCACATGTAATTACTGATTTACAGACACACTCACCAGAACGTATTTTTACTGATCTGGCCGCGCAAATAAAACCGTCTTCGTATGAAGGTTTGTGTAAAAACTTACGCCACATTAAACAACAAATTCACTTGCTCGCAGCTCTTTGTGATTTGGCAGGTGTGTGGACATGGGAACATGTCACTCGTGCTCTAAGTGATTTTACAGATTTAGCAATGGCCGCGCTGATTAATTGTGTTGCCATTGAAATGGAGTTTGCGGGAAATGAAAGAGGAGCCGTACCTGGTTTATTTGTTTTGGCTCTTGGAAAATACGGTGGCCAAGAGCTGAATTATTCCAGCGATATTGACCTTATCGTTTTTTATGATCCCGACCATATCAAATTACCAAACCCTGATAAAGCAGAGCGTATTTTGGTTCGGTTTGTAAAAAAACTTATGCGGGGTTTTGATGAAGTCACGCCTGACGGATATGTATTTCGGACGGATTTACGACTGCGACCTGATCCGAGAGCAAATGCTGTGGCAGTTTCCACATTAACTGCGGAACGCTATTACGAGACATTGGGGCAAAATTGGGAACGTGCAGCTATGATAAAGGCCCGCTTTTGCGGAGGCGATCAGCAGGCGGCAGACATGTTTATAGATACTGTGCTCACGCCTTTTATTTGGCGGCGCAGTTTGGATTACGCGGCCATTACAGATATTCACGCGATTAAACGGCAAATTCAGGGACAAGCTTCGTTAAAGGATTTATGTGTTTCTGGGCATGATGTTAAACTTGGGCTTGGCGGTATTCGCGAGATAGAATTTTACGCGCAAGTTCAGCAATTGATTTTAGGGGGGCGCAATAAAAACCTACGCACATCCCGTACTGTTGATGTGTTAGATGCTTTATCGCAAGGCGGGTATGCAGACGCCGATATTGCCGCGCAACTCAAAAGTGACTATGCCGCTTTGCGTGACCTTGAACACCGCATTCAAATGTATGAAGATAGGCAAACACATGTGTGGCCAATTGATACCGTACACAAATTGTGCCTGAGCTATTTGAGTGGGCAAGCGAATGTTGAAAAATTTGAGCTTGGACTCACCGAAGTTTTTGCGCGAGTACATAGCCATTACACAAACCTTTTTCCTGGTGAAGAGGATCTGTCTGCGGCACAAGGTAATTTGGTGTTCACGGGTGTGGAGATAGAAGACTCCACACTTCACACATTGGAATCATATGGGTTTTTGCGTGGGGATGATGTCTGGAAAACGATGGTCAATTGGCTTGGCGGACGCATACGGGCAACGCGCACACCAAGAGCACGGGAATTACTCACCAGACTTGCACCTCGGATCATAGAAGCGTGTGGTGCAACAGGCTTAGCAGATACAGCATTTTTTAATTTTTCTACATTCATAGAAAACCTCAATGCGGGTGTTTCAATGTTTTCACTGCTGGCAAATAAACCAGATACATTGGCTTCTTTGATCGATTTACTTGCTATAGCTCCGCGCCTTACACAAACCCTTGCAAAACAGCCTGCGCTCATTGACGCAATGGTTGAGCCAAATTTTTTAACCCAAACAATTGAGGTATCTGGGCAGCAGTATTTGGGCCTTGTAAGAGATGATACAGACTTTGAAACATCATTAGATATTATTCGGCGACATGTACATGAAGACCAGTTCAACTTGACCGCCAGTATTTTACGTTCGCAGCAAATAGAAAAATCGGGAGAAATATTCTCGACGGTGGCACAGGCTGCAATCGAAGCATTACTGCCCAAAGCAGTACAAGAGGTTGAGCGTCTTTATGGGCGTATAGACGGTGAATACGCAGTACTCGCTCTGGGCAAACTCGGTGGTCAGGAAATGACGCTTCGCTCCGATATTGATTTGATGCTCATCTACGAAGCTTCTGGTGTTAAACCTCAGGCAGGTGAAAAAACGATTGCCAAAGGTGATCCAAATGGAGTGTATAACAAGTTAGCGAAAAGGCTGGTGACCGCATTATCTAGCGTGACATCTGAAGGAGGCTTATATGAAGTTGATATGGCATTGCGACCTTCTGGGCGTTCAGGGCCATTGGCCGTTTCATTTCGTGCCTTTCAAAAATATTATAAGGACCAAGCTTGGACTTGGGAATATATGGCCTTGAGCAGAGCGCGCGTAATTTCAGCCTCATCCGGCCAGTTTAAAACTACGGTAAAAAATCAAGTGAGCTCAGCTCTTTTACAAAAAGATTTCAAAGGAAAGCTCGCTCATGATGTTTTGGATATGCATTTGCGTTTGCAAAATGAAAAACCGGAACGCGGATTGTGGGATATTAAAAATATTAAAGGTGGGTTAAGAGATATCGAATTTATTGCCCAGTATTTAATGCTAAAACATAAACCCTATAAGACAAATAGCTTGCACTTACAAAGAACACAAGACATGCTCGCACACGCAGCACGTGAGAAATGGATTTCAGATGAAGACGCTAAAGTGTTGTGCGAAATAAGCTCTCGGTATCATGTAATTTTACAACTCAAATCTGTCGCTGTTGGAGGTGTATTTACAACCGAAATGCTGCCCATTGGTGTTCGTAAGCTCATTGCAAATTGTGTTGGTTTTGAAAGTTTTAATGCATTCACGCATGAATATAAGCTTTGGCATGAGACTGTAAAAGAGCTTTTTGTAAAGATCATTACTTAAAACTAGTGACAGTTAAACGTCTGTGCATTTGCGTTAAGCCGCAGTGCGGTCATTCGGGGCTTGCATCGGTGGTGGCGCTGTCACATTTTGAGGGTTAGGCGGTGTGTGCGCTTGCACATATGGATTTGTATTTGTGTCTTTGGCACTATCGCGGTTCTCATCGTCGGCCAATACTTCTGCTATATCTTGGGCAAGGCGTGATATTTCCTGCCGCACATCGTGGTTATTTGGTTCTTCAGCTTGCCGAATGGGGGTGTTGGGTAATGAGAAAATAACAGTTGTGCCTTCGCCAAGCACACTTTCTATTTTAAAGTTACCACCATGCAACTCGATCAGGGATTTAGAGAGGGCGAGGCCAAGGCCTGTTCCCTCTTTATGTTTATTGTCAGTATCGATGACTTGTTCAAATGGTTTTGCCAGCCTGTCAATGTTATCAGCGGAAATACCTATGCCAGAATCCTTAACTTTAATCACAATACCAGTTTTCTTTTCAACAAGCTCAATGCCAACCGTGCCGCCGACGGGAGTGAACTTTATTGCATTCGTTAGAAGGTTGATAAGGATTTGTTTAACGGCCCTTGGGTCGGCTTCTATTTCGTGAACATCTTGTGTTGATATATCTAAATTAAGCTGAGCTTCTTCGGCGCGCCCCCTAATAATGCGACCAACTTGAGCGATCATTTCGTGCATGAAAATGATTTCTGTATTGAGGGACATTTTACCAGCTTCAATTTTGGACATATCCAAAATATCATTGATGAGGGCCAAGAGATGTTGGCCAGAAAATAATATGTCTCCGATATATTCTTTATAGCGCGGATCACCTAATGGGCCAAACATTTCCTTTTTCATAATGTCGGAAAATCCGTTAATAGCGTTTAGGGGTGTGCGGAGTTCGTGGCTCATACTTGCAAGAAAATCAGTTTTGGATTGATTGGCTTCTTCGGCGCGAATTTTTTCTTGCTCATACCCTTCTGCCAATTCAAAGATACGGTCTTGGGATTTTCGTAGTACATCAACAGTATTTTTAAGAGCGGCACTGTTTTCGCTGAGTTCAGCCTCGCGCATGCGAATTTCGGTAATATCTGTACCAATACTGACCCGCCCTCCTTCGGCAGTTGGTGTTTCGATATAACGTATCCAACGTCCATCTTTAAGCTTCATTTCCGCCCATTCCGAATTGTCATTATGTACAATGGTTTCAGCGATGGCGGGTTGGGCCAAATACGCTACATTTGCATGGTCTAGCCCTGTTTTTAAAGTATTTGGTTCCAACCCAAAAAAATCTTCAAATTTTATATTCCACAAAACTAGTCTGTTCATATTATCCCAGACGATAAAGGAATTTGTCATGGAACTTAAAGCGTTATGTAGGCGTGCTTCAGCCGCTTTTAAGCGTTTTTGAGAATTGCGTTGCTCCGTGATATCTAATGCAACGCCGACAATAACGCGTTTAAACCCACGGTCCGAACGTGTTGAGGGGCGTCCTCGGCATTGTAAAATCATTGGCAGGTGCGCAACAGTGACGTCAACATCAAACTCACCTTGGACATGGGCACGCCGTGCAATGGAAAAAAACTTATCCCGTTCATTAGGGTGGAACAAGTTTAAAAATTGTGGAATCGGCATAAGATGTTCTTGACGGGGTAAGCCTAATAAGTTGGATAGGGAGGCACTAATATATGCATTGTTATTGGGAATATCCAATTCCCATATACCACCGCGATCCCCTTCAACCGCAGCTTGATATCTTTGTTGGGATATTTCAGTTTGTTGTTGAATATTCCGAGTTGAGCGTAATTGTTTGTATAGTGAATTTAATAATAGGCCAGCAACTAAACATATGCCAAAAAACAAAATTGTGAATAAAGTAATATTGGACTTTAAGATGGATGCTTCGGTTTTTGGCTTTGCTTGCAGCAAAATGAGATCTGAGTTTGGGATGCGTACGCTGACCAGGCGGTAGTTGGTATTGGTTATTTTTAAACTCTCTATGATTGTCGTAACGGACATGGTAATGCGCTTGAAATCTGAATTGCTTAGATTGTACCAATCTTGTGCACCTGTTGTTCCGAGTTGGGCATCTCCGTCGATCGCACGCCCCGATGAGGAAATAAGAGCTGTTTTTGAAAAGGAAGGCTCTTTTCCGTATTTGCTCAGCAAAGCATTTGTAGCCAATGCTGCAACCGTGAAGTAATTCCCCGTTTTTTTGATAATAATGGGCGTGATGCTACCATTTGGCGCAATAATTGATGTGATTTCAAATTTGTTTCCCTTTATCCCTTTTAGGGAGGTTTTAGACAAAAAACCTGCGGTGCTTGGCTCTTGAGCAATTATCCTATTTTTTGCATCAAGAATAACAGTTGCCGAAATTTGCGGGGACTTTGTGATTAACCGCGCAGCTTGAGCGGGATTTGCACCTTCACTTAATCCATTGTTGATCCAGATAATACTGTTGTTAATCGCTGTAGAAATATGGGTTGCATCATTGCGCGTATGGGTTTGGTGCTCTGACCGTGCTGTATTTTTGCTATTGTTATAATCTGCAAAAAGTTTTGAGGAAACAACAAGAACATAGAAAATTAAAAATGCTAGGGTTACGAGCATCATCAGGCGACCAGATTGCTTGTCAATATTGATTTGGAAACTCTTATGGGCATCATTGTTGTGGGTTTGCACAGGCGTACTCAATTGAGTTCTTTTTGCGGCCGTGTTTTGCGGGTGATTGGTGTGACGAATGGTCGAATTGGTATGAGATGGTCGCATTTGCGGATGTGATCTCTGTAATTGCTGCCGATGACGTGTGGGTATTTGGGGCGGTATATGTCTTCGCCCTGTTGGTGCAGGAGGTGCCATTCTTTGATATGGTGGTTTGCTGGAATTTAGCACAGAATCCTCAATATAACGAATCAGTTTTATGATAAGTGAGGAATGTTAATAAAGTCGACAAAAATGCTCATAAATTATGGGTTATGCTGCATTTTCTGGTTCTGGCGCACCTAGCATATAGCCTTGTACAGCATCAAAACCAATATTTTTGGTAAATGTAAGCAATTGCTCCGTCTCTATACCTTCGGCAATAAAGCGAACACCCAACCCGTCTCTCAAACCTAAAACCGCTTGTAATACACATAGTTCTTGGGCATTTGTGGCTGCTCCGATAATGAATTCACCATCAATTTTCAACCAATCAGCTGGTAATGCTCGTAAATACCGTAACGATGCTGCGCCTGCGCCCACATCATCGAGACACAGACTATGCCCACGTTCACGTAATATGTTTAAGATACGCGTGACAGATTTTAAATCGTCCAAATTCCATGTTTCGGTTAATTCAAACAAAAGTTGAGATGGGTGTATTTTTAAGTGCGCAAGGGTAGAAAAAAGGTTTCGTTCAAAGGCTGGATCTGTGAAGCTTGCACCTGAGAGGTTAACCGCAATGGCGGCTCGTTTGGGCGCAGTATTTAAGGCTTTGATGGCATGCTGCAACATGGAAATATCCAACTCAGAGATTGCACCGCTTATTTCGGCTGGGCGTAAAATCCGTTCAAGTCCTGTATCACTATCAAAACGGACAAGCCATTCATGATGTAAAATGTCATTTGTTTTTAAACACACAACAGGTTGACGCATAATTGTATGTCGATTTTGCAAGATATGCGCGCGAAACCCATGTTCGGTTTCAAGGTCGGGAGCGTGTTTTGAATTGGAGATAATTTTAAGATCAGTCATAGGTCTTTATACATCAATCTCCTAAAGATTTCGTTGCGATCTCTAGCACATTTGTTGATGGTTTATTGTGTAAAATACGCGTTAATTCTGCTCTCATCAAATATTTTCGAGTGCAGTCTAATGTATTCAACATACTAAAACTACCCAGTAGGCGTGCCGCGAGTTGCGGATTGCGTTTGTCCATTGCCAGTATGTTATCAGTAAGAAACCTATAGCCTGACCCGTCAATCGCATGAAAAACTGTAGGGTTTGCACTGGTGAAACTCCCAATGAGCGCGCGCACTCGGTTTGGATTAGCATTTACATAGCTAGGATGATTGGTTAATTGGCTGATTTTATCAAGCGCATTATATCCTTCTAACTGTGCGCTGACCGCAAACCATTTGTCAATCACAAGCGGGTTGTGTCGCCACTTTTGATGAAAGGTGTCTAGGGCCGTGCTTGCATGCTCGCCGCCAATTTTCACTAATGTCATCAACCCCGATAATTCCTCTGTCATATTCGTTGCGCTACTCAGTTGGATTTGTGCAAGATTTTGTGCTTTTGAGTGCGGTAATTGTGATAAATATGACAGGCAAATATTGCGTAAAGCCCGTCTTCCGGCGCCGTCAGAATCAGGGGTAAAAGGGATAGGTTTGGCAAGTTGTGCGTAGAGATATTCAATATCGCGCTCACCAGTTTTTGCTATAGCACGCCGTAACATTTTGCCAGCTTGATAAACGGCAAGTGGGTCTATGCCATTTTTGTTTTGCGTATAACATGCTTGCACAATACTGCTGTCCAGTGGTTGCGACATGACCAAGGTTTTAAACCCCATACCAATGTTTTCATTTTTGATGATTGCAACAATTGCCTTGGTGTAGCTTTGCATTGCTTTGTGGTTTTTTGGGACGGTTCCGTTTTCAATACATCGCGACATATCTATCAATATATCACGTGCCAATGCCTGCCCAGCTTCCCAACGGTTAAATAAGTCCGTATCAAATTGCATTTGGATGAGGCGGTGGTGCAAGTCTGGTTGGTAATTGAGGTTTATAGGTGCTGAAAATTTTTGAAAAATAGAGAGTGTTGGTTCTGATTTTATCTTGTCATAACGCACATCCATATTCTTTGTTTTAAAGATGAGGGTTTGCGCTCCAAAGTTTTTGCCTGTGCTGTCTAGGAGCCCCATTTTGATTGGTATGAGAAGAGGTTTTTTGTGGACTTGTCCTTGTGTTGGTGGTGTTGATTGGGACAACTTAATATCAAATGTTTTTGCCTTCTGGTCATAGTGCGTTGTAACGGTGATATTTGGCGTGCCTGCTTGCTCGTACCACAGCATAAATTGTGATAAATCTTGCCCGCTGATGTGTTCAAAACAAGCAATAAATTGTTCGATAGTTGCGGCTGTGCCGTCAAGAGTTTCAAAGTAATAATCACAGGCACTGCGAAACACTTTATCACCAAGCAATGTTTTTAACATGCGGATAAGTTCCGCGCCTTTCTCGTAAATAGTAGCCGTATAGAAATTGTCGATTTTCATATAACTGGCGGGCCGCACGGGATGGGCGAGCGGGCCTGCATCTTCTGGGAATTGTCTGGCGCGCAAGGCACGGACATCTTTGATGCGTTGCAAGGCGGCCCCGCGTTGATCTGCGGAAAATTCCTGATCGCGAAAAACCGTAAACCCTTCTTTGAGGCACAGTTGAAACCAATCGCGGCAGGTAATGCGGTTACCCGTCCAATTGTGAAAATACTCGTGGGCAATGACACTTTCGATCAGCTCGAAATTCATGTCAGTTGCACTGGCTTCGTCTGCGAGTAGTAAGGAGGAATTGAATATGTTCAAGCCTTTGTTTTCCATGGCCCCGAAATTGAAATCACGCACGGCAACCACCATGAACCGGTCAAGATCATATTCCCGACCAAAGGCGTCTTCGTCCCATTTCATAGCGCGTTTTAATGCGTCCATAGCGTAATGTGCGCGGGGTGCATCCCCTGTGTCCACATATATATCAAGTGGGATATTGCGGCCGCTCATGGTGGTGAAACTGTCGCTCACCGTATCGAACTCCCCCGCCACGAGCGCGAAAAGATAACAAGGCTTGGGGAAGGGGTCATGCCAAAGTGCGAAATGTCGTCCTTTGGGGAGATCGCCTTGCTCAAGGCAATTCCCATTTGATAACAATATTGGATAGGTTTTCTTATCGGCTTCTATGCGCACATGATAAATGGTCAACACATCTGGCCTATCTGGGAAGTAGGTAATACGGCGAAACCCTTCGGCTTCGCACTGGGTGCAAAAACGTCCACCCGACACATAAAGCCCCATCAATTGTGTGTTGGCTGTTGGATTGCACGTGGTTTTAATGTCGAGAGTAAACTTTTCGGGCAAATTTGTCAGAGTAATACCCATTTTGGTGCGTTTGATGTTCTTCTTTGCCACTGGTTTTTCGTCAATTTTCACGGACAGTAAATTAATATCCACGCCGTCTAGGTGAAAGTCGGATTGGGTTTTTGCTGTGCGGCGCACGACCATTTTTGACTTAATGATTGTGCTTTTAACATCCAAATAAAAATCAAGGTAAAGACTGTCTATGGTGTAAGCAGGAACGGTATAATCTTTCAACCGCGTAATCACAGGCATTTCAGTTTTCATCTCTGACTCCAAATAAACGCCTATATTTGCTTGGGCATGGGTGGATTGCAAGTTGTGAATTAATATTGTTTTGACGCAATGCTATGTTGCGGCGCAGGCATTCCCATTCTAGAACCTTATTATGGTAAAGACTTTAAAAATAGCCACTGTGCAACTCAACCCGACAATTGGCGATCTTGTTGGTAATATGGAAAAAGTGCGCGCCGCTTATGAACAGGCCAAATCTGTTGAGTCTGATATTGTGGTGCTGCCTGAATGCATTGTCATTGGATATCCTGCCGAAGATTTACTGCTAAAACCTTCTGCTGTTCGAGAATGTATGGCGCGGACGCGTAGTTTTGTTGCACATACGAAAGACGGGCCTGCGGTGGTGTTTAGCTCGCCTTGGTACGGGGATGGGGAGCACGGAAAATCTGGCCTTTTATATAGTGCGGTGTTGTTTATGCAGGGCGGCGAAATTACCGATATTCGCCTCAAACACAACTTGCCCAATTACGGTGTATTTGACGAAAAACGGGTATTTAATAGCGGCCCACTCCCCACGCCAATTGTGTATAAAGGCGTGAAAATTGGTGTGCCGATCTGTGAAGATATTTGGCACGAAGGGGTGTGTGAGCATTTGGCTGCGCAAGGGGCGGAAATTTTAATCTCACCCAATGGTTCGCCGTGGCGCAGAAACGCCCATTGGCAACGCGAAACAGTTGCCCGTGCACGAATTGAAAATACGGGCTTGCCGATGATATATGTCAATCAATTGGGCGGGCAGGATGAGCTTGCATTTGACGGTTCTTCTTTTTCAATGAATGGCATGGGAGAGTATGTGCAAACGCTGGCAAGTTTTGAAGAAGATTTTGACCTTGCAACCTGGGAAAAACAAAACGGTGTCTGGACATGTAAACAAGCAAAACAAGAGCCGCAACTCAAAGGATATGAAGCAGATTGGCGCGCTATGGCGATGGGTCTTGGTGACTATATTCACAAAAACGGATTTTCGCAGGTGGTGCTTGGTATGTCAGGCGGAATTGACAGCGCAATGGCGGCGTGTATCGCGGCTGATACCCTAGGGCCAGAGAACGTATGGTGCGTGATGTTGCCATCAAAATACACATCCAGTGACAGTCTTGAAGACGCAAAATCTTGCGCCAAGGCTCTGGGCTGTCGGTACGATATTATCCAAATTGGTGACGCGGTAGGGGCATTTACGGGCATGTTAGCACCACAGTTTGAAGGGCTTGAAAGCGACACCACAGAGGAAAATTTACAGTCCAGAATTCGGGCCGTCACCTTGATGGCATTATCAAATAAATTTGGCCATATGTTGATTACCACGGGTAATAAATCCGAGATGGCTGTAGGGTATGCAACTTTGTACGGGGATATGTGCGGCGGCTATAACCCGCTTAAAGACCTTTATAAAACCGAGGTTTTTGCCTTGATGAAGTGGCGAAATAAGAACAAACCTGACTGGGTTAAAGGAAGCACACACCCAATTCCCAAACGTATTATTACCAAGCCTCCGTCCGCTGAATTGCGAGACGATCAAACGGACCAAGACAGCTTGCCGCCATATGACATTCTTGATGATATATTACGCGGGCTTGTTGACGGCGAAATATCGCTGGACGCATTGGTGAAGCGTGGGCATAAGCCCGAAACAGTAAAGCGCATACAAAATCTGCTCTATATGAACGAATATAAACGCAATCAATCACCACCAGGTGTTAAGCTTGGCAATCAAGCCTTTGGCCGAGACCGCCGTTACCCGCTGACCAATAAATTTAGAGATACGCTCTCACATAAGAAAGACACGTCATGAAACCCATTGTTCGTTTTGCCCCGTCGCCTACAGGAAAATTACATGTGGGGAATGTACGCACTGCCTTGGTAAATTGGTTGTTTGCACGTTCTGAAGGCGGGACATTTGTTTTGCGTATTGACGATACGGATACGGTACGCTCCACTCAGGCTTATGAAGACGGTATTAAAGAAGATTTACGTTGGCTCGGGATGGAATGGGGCGATAGTTTTAAACAGTCTGAACGGTTTGACCGTTACGACGCGGCGGCCAAATATTTACGCGAGTCTGGGCGGCTATATCCATGTTACGAAACGTCGGAAGAACTCGATAGGCAACGCAAAATACTGCGGGCCCAAAGTAAGCCGCCGATCTATAACCGCGATGCACTGTCTTTGACACCAGAACAAATTACGGCTTACGAAGCGGATGGGCGAAAACCTCATTGGCGGTTTAAACTTACGGGCGGCCCAGCGGTTTGGGACGATGTGGTACGAGGGCGACAATCTATAGATACAGGCTCTATTTCTGATCCCGTTTTGATCCGCGCTGACGGCTCATATCTTTATACTTTGCCAAGTGTGGTTGACGACATTGACGCTAAAATCACCCATATTATTCGCGGCGAAGATCACGTTACCAATTCGGGAGCGCAAATCGAAATTTTTGAAGCCCTAACGGAATTTTTAGGGGGCGGGGCATTGCCTTCATTTGCCCACACACCGTTACTTGTTGGCAAAGACGGAAAAGGGCTTTCCAAACGGCTTGGCTCCCTCTCTATGGATCAATTACGCGAGCAAGGCATTGAGCCTTTGGCCATATGTAGCCTGCTGGCTAAAATTGGCACGTCAGACCCTATCGAAGTACGGTTAAGTACGGCTCAATTAACAGAGGAATTTGCCTTCTCTAAAATTGGCCGTGCGCCTGCGCGGTTCGATGAGCAAGAACTCGAACATTTAAACGCCCGTTTGCTCAATGACATGCCGTTTTTAGATGTTAAAGATAGACTTTCAAATATGGGTATTCCCGCCAATCAACAGTTTTGGGATTTGGTACGTGCAAATTTAACTAAACTCGGTGACGCGGCGGGGTGGTCAACGGTCATTCACGCGCCCATGCAAGGGCAAATTGCTGCGGAAGACGTGGCGTATTGCCAGCAAGCGGCTGAACTGCTCCCCGAAATCTTAGATGAAAATACATGGTCAAATTGGGTCGGGTTAGTGAAAGACAAAACTGGGCGTAAAGGTAAAGCTTTGTTCCTGCCATTGCGTATGGCCTTAACAGGGCGGGCGCGCGGGCCAGCAATGGATAAGCTCTTGCCATTATTAGGTGCGCCGCGAGCCAAGGCCCGGCTCAATGGTCAAGTGGGCTAAACGGCTTTCTGGTTTCACAAAGAGTTGTCTTGAACGAGAGGTTTGGGTAAATTATTCTGTGCCCATCAATTATGGGAGTGAATTATGAATACCGAAACCACACAATTGACGACACCGTCGAAATTGCCACTATCTTTATTGATATTGCGTGTAAGTTTAGCCTTGTTTTTATTGCCCTGGGTCATCGAAAAATTTACCAAGCCTGAAACAACAGCCAAGATTTTCGCACACTTTTACCACGTAAAAAATTTATCGCATACCATGTCTTATGGAATCGGCATTGGGTGGGCACTTCTTTTGCTCGCATTTGTTTTGGGGTTTAAGAAACGGATGAGCTATGGTTTGGTGATGGTTTTGCATGCTGTGGGTACACTGTTTACATGGCAAACACTTATGCCGTTTTTGGATAGCTACAACCATTTGTTCTTGGCCGCTATACCAACCTTAGGGGCTATGATTGCTCTTTATTTACTCCGAGGTCATGACGTTATGTGGAATATAGGCTAGTTGATGATTGGCCATTATTCTCGTCGGGATGATAGCGAGAACAATGACCAATTCATCTTTTGGTAGCTAGGGCATTGCGCTACCTGTGACAGCGTATTGTTATTGGGAAACTCGCGCCGTCATATGCTTATATAACTGTAAAAGTAAATAATCTACAAATAGTTGTAAAAAAATATATAAATTCTATAAATTGTATATATTGTTGTTAATATGTACCTTTGTATTTTTCCAACCCATTGAAAATGCGTATTAAAATATTAATCATGCAATGTGGTAAGTAAAATTGGAAAAGAAAAAATATATTATACACGCAAAGAATGTGAGTGTGGCGATGAATAATGTTCACTTTTTACGAATCAATTTGTCGTTAATTTTTTTATTTCATCACGCAATTTCGCCGCTTCCTCAAATTCAAGGTTCTCTGCTGCAATGAACATGCGGTTTTCAAGATCAGTTAATATGGCCGTTAAGTTTTGACCGATAAAGACAGCACCGTCTTCCGCGACTTCGTTTAAGTATTTTTTCTTGATTTGTCCTGTTGGTGTATAACGCTCAGACTCGGCTTTTATACGCCCCGCTTCCTCGCTGTCGCCAACAATGTCAATGACGCCGCGCGCAATTGTTGTCGGGGTAATGCCGTGTTTAATATTGTGAGCATGTTGAATTTTACGGCGGCGATCAGTTTCGTCCATTGCGCGCTGCATAGAGCCCGTAATTTTATCTGCGTAAAGCACCACTTTGGCTTCAGCGTTACGGGCGGCGCGACCAATGGTTTGGATCATCGAGGTCTCGCTGCGCAAGAAGCCTTCTTTATCCGCGTCCAAAATACCAACAAATGCACATTCTGGTATATCCAAACCTTCGCGTAACAAGTTAATGCCAATGAGCACGTCAAACACACCCAGTCTAAGATCGCGGATAATGTCTATGCGCTCTAATGTATCGATATCGCTGTGCATATAGCGCACACGAATACCTTGGTCGTGCATATATTCGGTTAGGTCTTCAGACATTTTTTTGGTTAGGGTGGTGACCAGTGAACGATAGCCATTCTTTGCGGTTTTGCGGACTTCATTTATCACATCATCAATTTGGCTAGCCCCGTCTTTGGCCACGGGGCGTACTTCAACGGGTGGATCAATCAGTCCTGTCGGGCGAATGATTTGTTCAACGAACACGCCCTCGGTCTGGTTGAGTTCCCAATCACCAGGCGTGGCGGAAACATAAACAGATTGAGGCCGCATGACGTCCCATTCTTCAAATTTTAACGGGCGGTTATCAATGCAGGACGGCAAGCGAAACCCGTGCGCGGCGAGGGTGGATTTACGGCTCATATCTCCTTTGGACATGCCGCCAATTTGCGGCACACTCACGTGGCTCTCATCACAAAATAGCAGGCAGTTTTCAGGTAGATATTCAAACAGGGTTGGTGGGGGTTCACCTGGGTTGCGGCCTGTGAGGTAGCGGCTATAATTTTCAATACCCGTACAAAACCCACTCGCTGCAATCATTTCCAAATCAAATTCTGTGCGTTGGGATAGGCGTTGAGCTTCAAGGAGTTTCCCCTCTGCCTCAAATTGTGCAAGCTGAACCGCGAGGTCACGCTTGATATGTTTGGCCGCCGTTTGAATGGTGGGGCGGGGCGTGACATAATGTGAATTGGCATAAATCCGCACGCATTCAAGCTTGGTTTGGGTTTTACCCGTGAGCGGATCAAAGGCGGTAATACTGTCAATTTCATCACCAAAAAAATCAATGCGCCATGCTTGATCGTCCAAATGGGCGGGGAAAACTTCGACGCAATCGCCGCGCACGCGAAAGCAACCACGGGCAAAGGCAATGTCGTTGCGGGTATATTGCATAGCTACGAGCTCAGTCATTAACTGGCGCGGATCAAGCCCGTCGCCAACCCGAATATCCGTGGTCATCTCCGTATAGGTTTCCACCGAACCAATACCGTAAATACACGATACAGAGGCCACGATAATCACGTCGTCACGCTCCAAAATAGCCCGCGTTGCGGCGTGGCGCATACGGTCGATTTGCTCATTCACACTGCTGTCTTTTTCAATAAAAGTATCTGTACGCGGCACATAGGCCTCGGGTTGATAATAATCATAATAAGACACGAAATATTCAACCGCATTATCTGGAAAAAATGATTTGAACTCGCCGTAGAGTTGGGCCGCCAAGGTTTTGTTGGGGGCCAAAATAAGGGCAGGGCGTTGGGTTTGCTCAATCACTTTGGCCATGGTGAACGTCTTGCCAGACCCCGTTACACCCAAGAGCACTTGATTGCGTTCGCCTTGGCCTAGGTTAGCACAAAGCTCTTTAATGGCATAAGGCTGGTCGCCCTTGGGTTCAAACTCCGAAACCAACCGAAACGCTTTCCCTCCGTCCATCTTCTCAGGACGCTCAGGGCGATGGGGAGCCCATATTTTTTGCGCACTCAAAAACGCAGCAGATGCTTCTCTTATTTCAGATGGGTTGGTCATAATGCTAAGATAGCAAAGGCTTCAATAATTACAACAAAAACAGAACACCTCCTGACAGAGTTGGGGTTTGGTCGCACCATGTTATTTACCGTAATATGCAGTAAAAATTTTTCTATTGAGCAGGAGGCGTATTTGGAACAATCTGGCAAAAATACTGAGCAGGTTAAAACGCCTGAGACTCCGCAGTCAGTTTTACCTGAACACACTCGCCCCGTGAAACCCAAAATCAATTTGAAGACCCGCTTTCAAAACCTCTCCACGCGCTTGCTTGGCGAAGACGGTGGTCGCATGGTGAAACGCCATAATGGTTGGATGAGCCTTGGCGTTTTGGTGCTTGGGATTGTCGAGGATATGACAACATTGTTTGGACCATGGACAAAGACGGCAGCGTTTATTTGCGGTTTGGCGGTGTGTGGGTTTGTATTGCTGTCAATTTTCAAACCAAAACATAGACGCAGATGGGCCGTTCCATGTGTTGCCGCTATGATGATGTTCACCATGTCAATTCTTGTTTTGGCAGGCCAATCGGCAATGGCGGCCCAAGAACGAGGTATGATGGGCAGTGTGTCTCCTAATATAGCCGCTTAGCAAGATAATATGGCGAAGCGGTTAAGCCGGATAGAAGAAAACACCGAGACAATCATCAAACAAAATGACAAGACTGATACGAAACTCGATATGATCTTGGATCAGAATAAGGAAATCAAAACGGCAGTTGATAAGAACAGTAAAAAACTGGATGCGATTACAAAAATGATCGAGGACGGTATTTTAGTTGGTTACCACAAAACAGATATTGGCGATTATTACCCTAAATATCTGGCTGTCGCTTTGTTGAAATCTGACATTCCCGAGAAAAATTGGGAAGCGGAAATTGGCATGGCTTTAGGGCGCTATATAGATGGTAAAGCGCAATTGTCCCAATCTATCGGCCTTACCCCGAAATTAGAAGCCAAGCGTAAACAGGCATTGGCGCTGTTTGAAAAGGCAAAATTGGACGAAGCTGAAGCTTTATTACTAGAAATTGACAAAGAACTCTTGGGCCAGTTTGAAAAAGCAGCCAAAGACCGCGCCACACTCTTGGCAGACCGCGCGGCCATAGCCGCCGCCCGCCTAGATTTTGACGCCGCCATTTCCCTATATGAACAGGCCGCGCAAACCACAGTAACCATTGATGAAGTGAAGGCGGTGGATTGGCTTTGGAACGGAGGGGATATAGGGCGGGAGCGTTACGAAATCGGCGGCGACCCCCATTTTGCAAAGCGCGCTGTTAAATTATACCAATTCGCAATCGGTTATATTTCCACGGAAAATAACCGTGCTAGCAAAGGGCAAGAAACCCGTTGGGCAGGATTGCACAACAACCTCGGCGGTGTCTATCAGGTCATGGGCGAGCGAGGTACGGAAGGGGCACTTGAGCAAGCCATTGCCGCCTATGAAAATGCTCTGTTAGAGCGCACCCGTGCCAAAGCTCCTATGGCTTGGGCCGGGACGCAGGAAAACCTGGGCCTGGCCTTGTGGGCGCAAGGGAAAAAAGATGCGGCGTAGGTATGTTTTCGGGAGGCCTTTGCGGTGTTTCGCGAACAAAAGGCACAGTTTTATATATCGAAAATTGAAAAAACCATGCGCTCTTATGGCCTAGAGCCGTAGTGCCTGCTCTGGTCATGTGTAGGAGGATGTGTTAATCTTGGCGGGTACAGTCTCTTTGGTTCGGAGGAGTCTCTGTGATATATGTAAAAACAATTGCCAAATCGGCTTGGTTTGTGGGCAAATTTTGTCTTTTGTTGTGTTTTGCGGGCGTGCTCCTCGCGCCTCCCGTATTGGCCAACCCCAACACTAAAGCCAGCACCAAATTTGAGCGCATGGCGGCGGGGCAATACGTTATTGATGTTCATATTAACGGCCAAGGCCCGTTTAGATTTATGATAGATACGGCGGCGACGCGCACGAGTATTTTTGAAAAAACCCGCAAGACACTTGGTCTTGAAACAAGAGATAACGCCGAGGTATTTATCAATGGCATTGTCGATTCTGGCTTGCGGCCCACTGCGGTATTGCAAAATTTAAATTTTGCGGGAGAAACCTTTACACAACACATGGTTGTTGTGCTGGAAGATTGGCGCGATACCGTTGAAACAATTGACGGGATTTTGGGCTTAGACGTATTTGCGGGTTTGGTGTTAGCATTCACCCATCACGATAAGCAAATGATGATAGAGCAAGGTGGCCATACTGACAGCGCCAAATACCAATTTTGGAAAAAAATAAAACTCTTGCCCAATCCATATACTGGTGAAGATTACGGTTTGTTTTTTACCCGCGCTGAAATTGGCGGGTATTATATTCCAACGCTTTTGGATACGGGTGCGAGCTTTACAACCATAAACTGGAAAAGCGTCAAAGGGATTGAGCTTGGAAATTACAAACATCGCCTGCGCACGGACTGGGTGGTGCAAGGGGCTGTTGGTACATTTAAACCAAGCATGCGTATTCGTTTGAACAGATTAAAAGTTGGCGGCGTGAGATTGCGAAATCATGAATTGTTGATTATGGATTTTGACAAGCTCCCCATCAATGCTTACGGCAAGCACCCACTGGTGATTACGGGAGTGGACTTAATGGCGGGTCGCGATTTTGTCCTCGATTTTGCAGGCCGGCAATTGCTCATCGCTCCGCAACCTCACTCACCACTGTAAAGGCGAATTGAAACCGTGTATTTAAAGCCGTATATAAATGGATGAAAATAACTTCCGACTTATTTTTTGTATTTTTCCACAATATGGTCAATCTTGCCAAAAATGGAATTGCCAGACTTATCATTCATTTCAATGGAAACGCGGTCGCCAAATTTCATGAATTGTGTGGACGCTTTGCCGTTTTGAATGGTCTCGATCATACGGATTTCTGCAATGCAAGAATAGCCAAGCCCGCCGTCTTCGACTTTTTTGCCAGGGTCGCTGTTTTTGCCTTGGTTGGATACGGTTCCCGAGCCAATGATTGTACCTGCGCATAATTTGCGGGTTTTGGCGGCGTGAGCGACTAGTTTCGAGAAGTTAAATGTCATGTCCACACCAGCGTTGGTTTTGCCAAAGGGCTTGTCGTTGTAATTTACCAAGAGCGGTAAATGCACTTTCGAACCTTTCCACGCTGTGCCAAGCTCATCAGGCGTTACGGCGACAGGCGAGAATGCGGAGGATGCTTTGCCGTTAACAAAGCCAAAGCCTTTGCGAAGTTCATTGGGGATAAGACCGCGCAAGGAAACATCATCAACCAACATTATGAGCTTGATATGATCTTTGGCTTTGCGTTCGGAAACATCCATAGGCACGTCATCGGTGATGACCACAACTTCAGCTTCAAAATCAATACCGTGATCTTCAGACACAGCGACGATAGGGTCCATAGGGCCTATGAAGGTGTCGGAAGCGCCTTGGTACATGAGGGGATCAGAATAGAAGCTTTCAGGTACTTCAGCGTTTCTGGCTTTACGCACAAGTTCCACATGATTGATATAAGCAGAACCGTCTAGCCATTGAAAAGCACGCGGTAGGGGCGAGGCGCAGACTTCAGGAACAAAGGTAAAAAAGTCTCCCTCGCCTTTGTTGAGACGGTCATATTGCACCTGTAATAGCGGCTCAACAACGTCCCAATTGTCCAGTGCATTTTGCATGGTGGCGGCGATTTCGCCAGCGTCAACAGCCGTTTTAAGATCGCGGCTCACAATCACCAAGTGGCCATCGCGACCGTGTTTTAAAGAAGCAAGTTTCATGTTTATTCCTTATCTTTTATTTCGTGTAACCACGCTGCGTGGCGGGGTGCTTTTTTGGTTTTTGCCCATTCATCGAGCATTTCAGGGGCGACGTCTTTTAACTCTGCAAGCTGTGCAGGTGTACCAATATCGGCGCAGAGTTCAAGCCTGTGTCCATTAGGATCAAAGAAATAAATCGACTTGAAAATGCCGTGATGAGTGGGGCCAAGCACGTCGAGGCCGTGGCTCTCAAGATGGGTTTTAGCCTCCAACAAAGCCTCAAGGCTTTCAACGCGAAGGGCAATATGTTGCACCCAGCGCGGGGTGTTGCGGTCACGCCCCATATCAGCTTGGTTAGGAAGTTCGAAGAACGCCAAAACATTGTCACCGCCTGCGTCAAGAAAAATATGCATATAGGGATCATATTCCCCCGTAGAGGGCACATGGTCCTCCGCAATGGCCAGTTTAAATCCCATGCCGAGCATTTTGGTGTAAAACGCGACCGTTTCCTTGGCGTCTTTGCAGCGGTATGCCACATGGTGAAAGCCGTGTGTTGTTGGGGTGTTACCCATGAGATTCTCCTTATCTTAAGTAGATGTTGCATAAACAAGTTGCTTATGCAACTATAATATATGACGTTTAATTTGGATAAATTTTTACCTTACCAGCTTTCCCTTGTTACCAATACGGTTTCGCAAAGCTTGGCCCAAGAATATGCGCCCTTTAAGATTACCCGTACACAATGGCGAGTTCTGGCGGTACTCGGAAGCGTAGGCGATATGACGGCGCAAGAGATTTCCAATAAAACCATGATGGATAAAACCACCCTCAGTCGGGCCATAAAAAACTTGGTCGAGAGAAAGTTGGTAAAACGCCAAGCTATACAAAATGATGGCCGCGTTTCGTCGCTTTGCCTCACCTCGGCGGGGCGGAAATTATTTAAAAAAATCGTGCCAACCGCCAACCGAGCGGACAGCAATTTACGGGCAAAATTATCACAGAGTGAATTAGCCATGCTAGAAAAAATCTTGACCCAATTGACTGTGGCGAAATGAGCTTGATATAATCATGCAAATAACCCTAGCCATATGGGTGTTTTCCCCCTAAAGGGGGCGAAAAGTAATTGTAACGGAAATTCCGCCATGTCTGATTATATTAAAACGCTGCGCAATGTGGCAATTGTTGCCCACGTTGACCATGGTAAAACCACTTTGGTGGATAAGCTCTTGCGCCAGTCTGGTACGCTTGATGAGCGTGGCCAGTTGCAAGAACGGGTTATGGATAGCGGCGATATCGAGCGAGAGCGCGGCATTACCATCCTCGCTAAAAACACAGCGATTAAATGGACAGACGGAGAGAACACAGAATGGCGTATTAATATCGTTGATACCCCAGGGCATGCGGACTTTGGCGGCGAAGTGGAGCGCGTGCTCTCCATGGTCGATAGTGTGGTTTTGTTGGTGGACGCGGTCGAAGGCCCGATGCCGCAAACTTCATTTGTTACCAAGAAAGCATTGGCCCAAGGCCTAAACCCCATTGTTGTGGTTAATAAAATTGACCGTGTCGGCGCGCGCCCTGATTGGGTGGTCGACCAAACATTTGATTTGTTTGACCGTCTCGGCGCTACTGATGAACAACTTGATTTCCCAGTAGTATTTGCCTCTGCCCTTAATGGCTGGGCCAGCTTAACATCCGAAGATGTGGGCACAGACATGGCGCCGCTGTTTCAAACCATTGTTGACCATACGCCTATACCAAATGTTGATCCGAGCGGTGGTTTGCAACTGCAAATTAGTGCGCTTGATTATAGCTCCTATACGGGCGTGATCGGCATTGGCCGAGTGGTGCGCGGAACCTTGCGCCGCAACCAAAATGTTATTGTTATTTCTCCCGATGATAAACAACGCAAAGCCAAAGTCTTGCAACCATTTGGCTTTATGGGTCTTGAGCGCGTTGAAATGGACGAAGTAAAAGCAGGTGATATTGCCTGTTTTACTGGCATTGACAATCTGGGAATTTCTGATGTGATTTGTAATCCTGACAAAGTAGAAAACCTGCCGCCTCTGTCTGTGGACGAACCAACTATTTCTATGACGTTTCAGGTTAATGATAGCCCATTTGCTGGCCGCGAGGGTAAATATGTAACCTCTCGCAATATCAATGACCGTTTGCAAAAAGAATTGATCCATAACGTGGCCCTTAGAGTTGAGCAACTTGAAGACGCCGATAAATTCAGGGTTTCTGGCCGTGGTGAATTACATCTTTCTATTCTGATTGAAAACATGCGCCGTGAGAACTTTGAGCTTGCGATATCCCGCCCGCAAGTGATTAACAAAACTATTGATGGTGTACTTTGCGAACCTTGGGAAACGCTAACCGTTGATGTTGAACTTGAACATCAAGGTACAATCATGGAGCGTTTGGGTAGTCGTAAAGGCCAACTGAAAGACATGGTTCCAGATGGCCAAGGGCGCGTACGTCTTGATTATGATATTCCCACACGCGGTATTATTGGTTTTCGGTCAGAATTCCTAACCGCCACATCAGGCTCTGGACTTTTATACCATGTGTTTGATAAATATGCACCGCGCGTCGAGGCGGGTATTGGCCGCCGTTCAAAAGGCGTGCTTGTCTCCAAACATACGGGCACAGCCGTGGCCTTTGCTTTGTTTAATTTGCAAGACCGAGGCAAGATGTTTGTCGGGCATCAAACCCCTGTTTATGAAGGCATGGTGATTGGTATTCATGCTCGTGAAAACGATTTGGTGGTCAATCCGGTTAAGGGTAAGCAGCTGACCAATATTCGTGCGTCGGGTACGGACGAGGCCGTTGTGTTGGTGACGCCGATTGAAACTACGCTCGAATACTCGCTTGAATTTATCAATGATGATGAGCTTGTGGAAGTGACACCTGAGTCCATTCGTATCCGTAAACGCTACCTTCTAGAACACGAGCGTAAAAAAGCATCGCGGAAGTCCGACGGTATTCTTTAGTCATACATCTATATATGTGTTTTTGCAGTCACAATCATAAGAGCTGTGGCAAATAAAAGCAGACCCATGATTATATTGAGAATAATAGCAGAACGTCCTTTCGACATGAGGGCGTTTAGCGCATTGCCTGCGATTGCCCATGTGCCAGCCGATGCAAACCCAGTCGCAAGGAACGTGCCGCAAATCAGCAGTATCCGCACGTATAAATTGTCTGACAGTATTGAATACGCACTGGCGGCTAGTAATGCCATAATTACGGATTTTGGGTTGACCCACTGAAAGAGAACCGCCTCATAAAATTTGAAAGGGCGGGACTGTGCTTTTGGTTTCGCATCTGTGGTGCTTAGCTTGGGGTTTTTAGTGGCGGCGAGAAAAAACTTTACGCCCATCCACGCAAGCCATATTGCGCCAATGGTTTTGACAATTGTTAATATCCATGGAAATTGTTCGATCACTACGCCCATACCAAGAAGGGCGCACAACATAAGAATGTTAAACCCGACGGCGACACCTGTTATGTGGGGCAAGGTTTTGCGAAACCCAAAAAGTGCTCCAGAGGACATAAGCATGAGATTGTTTGGCCCTGGGCTAAAGGCAGCGGCAAGAGAAAATCCCACAAAAGAGAGATAAAGAGCAATGTCCACACTTAGTCCTTGTTGCCGACTTTAAAGGGTGGGCGCACATAGCCCCACAGAGACGCTGCTGATCTTATAAGCTCGCTCTCGTCTGTGTGGTATTCTTTATCAGAAATAGAGATGGCAAGCATGGCGTCATACATGGATTCGATCAGAGCCTCATTGCCCTTAAACCGAGTGAGAGATTTGAGGATAAATGTATTTTTCCCCTTGCGTTTCATGGCAGAAACAAGCTCTTCTTCATGAGCGCGGAACCAGTTTAATATATCTTTTGGCGATAAAGAGTCTAAATCATCCATGGCTTCAAGCATGCCTTCCGTTTGCATGACAAATTCAGACATTTCTGGGTCGCGGACTTTATTGTCAATAATCACCGCTAGCGCCAGCGGCGTTAAAATTTCATCAATGGTATATCTGGCGGGCATATGCGTCCCAAAATATTGAAATAGCGTCCATGCATATATAAATTAGGTCAGGTGCAAAAATCAAGCTATAGTCTGGCTATTAATAATTTAATTGGAGATGGAAATGATCGGTTATCAAATGGTGGGAACCAATAAATTCGACGTTACGGCGGCTTTTTACGACGCATTACTCGGTGAACTGGGCGCAGCGCGTATGATGCAAGACGAGGGTAAGTTTATTGCGTGGGCTGTTGCTCCAGGCCAACCCGCCTTTTCCATATGCCGCCCCCATGACGGAAATGATGCAAGTGTTGGCAATGGCGGCATGACGGCCTTTAGTGTGCCAGACACAGGGACAGTGGATAAAATGTATGCCAAAGCCATCGAATTGGGCGCGACTTGCGCAGGCCCAGCGGGGCCACGGGGAGACGGCGGGTTTTACGCAGGCTATTTCCGCGACCCTGACGGCAATAAATGTAATTTCTTTTCCATGAGTGCACCTGAGTAACACATGCAATCGTGATTTTCCCTTTCAGGTGTTTTCGTGTATAGAGAAGCATGGAAGGGAAATATTTATGAAAAATGTTCTTATATCTTTGCTCGCGGCTACGGCGTTGAGCGCGTGCGTAACAGGGCCAACGGCTTATGGCCCCGCTCAAGACGGTGGTTTGGGCTTTTATAGCCAGCAAATCGAAAAAACGCGGTTCCACGTAAGCTTTACTGGCAAAAATGCCGAAGAAGCACGAAATCTTGCTTTGCTGCGGGCCGCCGAAATTGCCACTGAACAGGGGTATAGCCATTTTCGCGTTATCGGTGCGGGTACGCAAGGCGACCAAGTGCGGCGCTCTCCCGTATCAACATCGGTCGGTGTCGGCATTGGCAATGGTGGCTACCGACGCGGAACACGTACAAATGTCGGGGTAGGCATTAACATAAATGACCTTGGCCGCGCCCTTGGCGGCAATAAAGTGACATCCAGCATGGAAATTATATTAGGCGGCAGCGCGGGGTCATCTGCGGACAATGTGTATGACGCGGCAAGCATAATAAAATCTATCGGAGTGCGGACTATGGTTCAGTAGGTTTTGCTCGCCGTTTCTTTACGAGTCTATTGACGTTAAGAGGGCAATATCGTAATTCTAAATTGAAGCAGGGAATCAATGAACTACAAGAGTAATAACAGATTAGACAAAGAGAGAAGTTTGTGGGAACTGAGCTCTCTAGGTGCTCTTGTCTCAGTATTTAGCTTCTTTATGGCTACTTTTACTTTGAACAATCTTGAACAAATAGAGGGTGAGAGTTGGAACGCAATCAGTATTTCTTTAACAATTTTGCAAACCCTGCTAATATTTCTCGCGTTTATTGGGTTTTGGATGTTACGCTCTGCAGCGAAAAGGGAAGCGAAAAATTTCATGTCTGATGAGGGGCCGTGTGAAATAAAGAGTTTCTTAACGAAGTATTTACATACTGATGAAGGCAAGCTATTGCTCGCAGAGATTATTCAGACACCAAATGTCGTGGCTCTGATACATGCTAAAGCTCGAGAGTTAGGACTTGTATCTATCCACGATGAAGGAGATAGGCCTAAAATTAAAAACCCTAGTGAAAAACCTAACGAATTACAATCCAGGTTCTGGAAAGACATTACAAATCAAGAGTTGCAACGCTTTAAAAAGCCATATGATGAAGGACAGTTCGATGAGTGACATAATTGATAAATTCTATAACGCATACAATGGAAGTTCAGTGGATATTGCTCGCTTAATTAAAGATGAAAAAATTGAACTCGATGAGAATGCAAATTTGGACAATTCTATTGTTGGCCAAATTGAGAGACTGCCCGATGACTCGTTTAAGATTTCTGTCAATCAAAATGATTCTGACGAATGGAAACGGTTTACAATGGCACATGAACTTGGGCACTTCGTTTTCCATAAACACCTAATTAATGGAGGAATCGATGACAATCGCGCCTATTTTTCTACGGATAATGGTAATTATAATAACCCGAATATAAAAGCGATTCATGAATTTCAAGCAAATGTGTTTGCGTGTAGTGTTTTAATACCAAAAGATAAAATTCATAATTATATTGTGAAATTTCTTAGTCCAGATAATGAAGAAATGGAAACTCCAGAACAACATTTTCAAGTACCATTAGGTGTGATTAAGTGGTGGTTAGATTTAGATGACGATCAGACAGATTAAATAAGATTTACTGTTTGTCATAAGGCTTTGCCCTTTGGCGCGGGTTTGCTATACCCTTTATAATTTAAGGGGAATGCATGTTAACATTATTTGAAATTGCGGCCATGATGTTGGTGCTCTCGGCACTCTTTGGCTGGATCAATCACGCCTTTTTAAAACTGCCCCATACCATCGGCCTATTGATAATGGCTTTGGTGGCGTCATTTGTACTGATCGGGCTTGAGTTTTTATTTCCAGCCCTTGGTCTTACCCAAGTGGTGAAATCTGCTATTGGTCAGATCGATTTTAACGAAACAGTGATGAACGGTATGTTGGCCTTTTTGCTCTTTGCAGGTGCGCTACATGTAGACATGGCATTCTTAAAATCGCGGCGTTGGGCCATTGGATTGATGGCAACTATTGGTGTTCTGGTTTCCACAGCTATTGTCGGGGTTGGGTTTTATTATATTGCAAATTTAGTCGGACTTGAAATTCCGTTTATTTGGGCCTTGGTATTTGGTGCGCTAATTAGCCCGACAGATCCTGTGGCAGTCTTATCCATTTTAAAAACGGTAACTATGCCCCGCGAACTCGAAGCTAAAATTGCAGGGGAAAGCCTGTTTAATGACGGGGTCGGCGTGGTGGTGTTCACTATTATCGTGGCGATTGCGCTGGGCGGTGGGCACGGCGAACACGCAATGGGCGTAATAGATGTGGCGCAATTATTTGTGGTCGAAGCCATTGGCGGGGCCGTACTTGGTTTCGTCACAGGTTATTTGGGCTATAAAGCCATGTCGATGATTGATGAGCACGCCATTGAAATTTTAATTACGCTCGGCATTGTTGCAGGCACTTACGCGCTGGCGGGACGTATTCATATGTTTGGGCATCATCTTTCAGGCCCGATTTCTGTGGTCATAGCGGGGCTTCTCATTGGCAATAAGGGCGCAGAATTCGCCATGAGCGAAAAGACCCGTACCTATTTATTTAGTTTTTGGGAGATGATTGACGAAATTTTAAACTCGGTTTTATTTTTGCTCATCGGTTTGGAGCTTTTAATTTTGGGCGATCAACTCAATCCGGGCACAGCTATTTTATTGGTTATCATGACAATTCCTTTGGTGTTGTTGGCCCGCTATATTGCCGTATCCATTCCGTTAAAATTTTTAGGTATTTTCAAAAAATTCACCAAAGGAGCTATCCCTGTACTGACATGGGGAGGATTGCGCGGCGGTATCTCCGTTGCGCTTGCATTATCATTACCCGCAACGGTTGCCGCCAAGCCAGTTATTTTGGCAGCCACTTACGGCGTGGTGATTTTCTCGATCATTGTGCAAGGGTTAACCGTAAAAACCGTCGTACAGCGCACTGTTGACCCTGAGCTCCTCTAAATATGTTTTTTAAAACAAGAAATTTTTCAACACAAGAATTGGAAAAATTCCTAGAGCTACAAAAACTGTCATTTTCGATTCTGACCGATACGGCGAAGAGCCTTGAAGCGGGGATGGACGAAAAAGTTGTTGCGCGCACGCTTATGATGAAATACCGCGCAGCAGGAGCTGGGAATTTCTTTCATCTACCTGTGGCACTTTTTGGAGAACGCACGGCATTGCCGGGTGATTGGACAGTGGGGAATTTTTTCCCTAAACGCAAAATACTCAAAAAAAATGATAGTGTTATTCTCGATGCTTCACCGCTATTTAGCGGCTACCTTGTTGATACCAGTTATAGTTTTTGTTTTGGAGAAAATCCCAAACATACAGCGATGATGCGTGATTTGATAAAAGAACGCGCCCTTATTTTGGACGCGGTGAATGCAGGGGCTTTTTTTGATGAAATTGCTCGTGATGTGTATATGCGCGCCAAAACGGGGGGTTATGAAAGTGCCCACGAAAAACACCCCGGTGAGGTGCTCGGGCATCGTGCTGGTCGGTGGCGTATGGGGGTTAAAAGTTGGCGACTTAAGGGGTTTGACGGAGCAACACTTGCATGGTTCATAACCAAAAACAAATTGGCCAACCTAGGTTTGAAAACGCAAAACTCTTTGTGGAGTAGGCAAAAGGCTAGCCAGCATACGCCAACGGACGGCCTTTGGTTGGTTGAGCCTCATTACGGCAAAGACGGTGTTGGGGCCAAATGGGAAGAAATCCTTGTTATCGAAAACGGCAAAGCTAGGTGGCTCGAAGACAACCCGCCTCACGCTGCGGAATGGTTAAGCTGATTTTTTTACAGATAACCAAACCAGTATAAGGGCAATTGCTGCTGGGAGAGCCTGCATATAAAATATAGACGTGCTGGCCGTAAAGCCGCCAAATATGCCAGCGACAATCACACAACACAGAAAGAAAATCTTTATGTCCGTGCGTTTTGATAAAAGCCCCCAAATGAGACCTGCGGCTAAGAATCCGTTGTAAAGCCCTTGGTTAGCAGCAAGCGGGGCAGAGGCTGCGGAGAATGCTTCTGTCGTGTCAAAGATTTTACGGCCCGTGGGGGTATTCCAAAGAAACATCTCCAAAACGAGAAATCCTAAATGACTAAGGGCGACGAAAGTGGTCATGATATTGGCTAAAAATTTCATAATATTATCTCTTATATTTTGGTTTGTTGTTGCGTAAAAATCAAATAGTTTCGAGCCGGCTTGTACCGGTACTGCTAAAAAACTGTGGCATAAAATTTCCTAATCTATGGTGGCGATTTTGAGTGTATCGGTTGTTCCTGGGCGCCCAAATGGGATGCCTGCAGTGATGATTATTTTATCACCCGGGACGGCTCCAGCGTGTTCCTTGGCCACACGCTGTGTTGTGCCAAGCATGTCATCAAAACTTTTTGGATCGCTCATAACTATGGGTGTTACTCCCCATGTGAGTGCTAGGCGCGACGCAACACGTGCTTCGGGGGTAAGGCCAATAATTGGACATGGTGGGCGCTCACGGGCAATGCGTTGCACTGTTGACCCTGATTTCGTAAATCCTAATACGGCTTTACAGCTTAGAACTTCGGCAATACCGCGCACGGATTGACTAATAGCATCGTTAACTGTGCCTTTGGGTCGCAGGAGTGTACGCGTATAATAATCTGGATATGTAGGATCGCCTTCGGCTGCAGAGATAATGCGGTCCATGATGGCCACAGCCGTTGCAGGGTGACGGCCAACAGCAGTTTCCGCTGATAACATAACTGCGTCCGCACCTTGGTAAATGGCCGTGGCAACATCGGAGGCTTCGGCGCGGGTGGGGGTGGGCGCGTCAATCATGCTTTCTAGCATGTGTGTGGCGACAATAACCGGTTTGCCAAGAGCGCGGGCCGTGGTGATAATTTTACGCTGTACAACGGGGACTTGCTCAAGGGCTAGCTCAACCCCAAGGTCGCCGCGTGCAACCATGACCGCATCTGTCAGCTTTAAAATAGCTTCTATATTGTCTACGGCAGACGGTTTTTCAATTTTGACGATGAGTTTTGCCCTATCACCGATGATATCTTTGGCTTCAATAACGTCTTGTGTGGATTGGACAAATGACAGTGCAATAAAATCGACATTTTGTGACAGAGCAAAGGCCATATCAACACGGTCTTTGTCTGTCATGGCAGACATGGGCAGCACCGCGCCAATAACATTAATGCCCTTTTTGTTTTTTAAAATACCAGGGACATTCACCTTTGCCTTAAGACCTGTTTTATAGACTTCCGTAATCGTCACCATTAATTTGCCGTCATCAAATTTCAATATGTGGTCAGGTTTTAAGGCTTGCAAAAGTTCAGGATGGGGTAGGCGTATCAATCCGTCACGGCCTGGTTCGCCGCTAATCTCTATGTCAATACTGTCACCATAGCGGAGTTCAATTTGCCCATTTTTAAATGTACCAACGCGGAGTTTTGGGCCTTGCATATCAGCAATAATTGCAATTGGTTGACCACTGGATTTTTCCACTTCTCTGATGGCTTTGATGGCCTTTGCGTGGTCTTCGTGGGAGCCGTGCGAGAAATTGAGACGAAAGGCGTCAACGCCGATTTCGTGTAATAGCTTGAGATTGCTCGGCGCGGCACTTGCTGGCCCGACAGTTGCAACGATTTTAGCGAGACGTTTACGCATAATATTCCACCCTTGATTTCCTTTTATGGGAAAGTGAGCGGAATGAAAACCGTTATTCTATACAATGTGAGGGCGGTAATGTAATTTCGTCACCCACACGGATGTAAAACTCATCATTGATATTATTGACCTGCTTTAATTTTGCAACACTGATACATGAAGTTCGGGCCAAGCTATACACCGTATCACCAGAAATTACCATGTGACGGCGTATGTTGATAGAAGCTGGCGCAATAATGGCTGGTTTTGGTGTGATGGTTGGAATGGCCAATTGTGCTTCGATAGGGGCGAGGGTGTTTTCAGTGCCTTGCACCGCGTAATATCCAGGTGTGCCTGCTTCGCCAAGGCTGGCCGTGTTTTCTTCAATGCTAGGTGTTATGATTTGTGAGGCCTCACTTAATTCTTGGTGCGGTATTTGTTTTGTTGATGCTTGGTAAATATCACGGCTTGGTACGGTTTCTTGTAAGGTTGGGTTTTGCGCGATACCAACAGGGTCGCACCGAATAGATTTATCTGCAATGCCGTAACCAACCGCGCCGCCAATACCTGCTCCTGCAATCGTGCCGAGCGTTTTATTGTCACCTCCAAGTTTACGGCCTGCAAGTGCGCCAATAGCACCGCCTGCGAGTGTGCCAACGATTTTGCGATTTGATTCTTTGGACAAGCATGCCGTGTTTGTTTGTGTAACGTAACGCACCGGTACAGCGTCTTGGGTTTGAATGCTCGCTTGTGTCACAACAGCCGTATTGCCTGCGTAAGGATTTGTGGCCTTATATTTGGTAGTTTGTTGATAAATTGGATTGCTTTGTGACGAGGCACAATTGGCCAGCACCAGTGAACTTGCTACCATCAGTAATAGGGCGGAACTGCGCATAATAACCTCCAAGGTCATAAAATAATATTTTGCGCAGTTATTATCAGAAAATATGGCTAATATTGTCTTAAGATTGCGAAGGCTTGGCGTAATTACCGTGTTGGCCGCCATTGTTACCAAGCTTTCATGCGCTGCCATATTGTTATGGGGCATGAATTCTTTTAGGGTCGGAGCTTCTAAGGAGGATTTTACTATGACTATCAATCATTCTATATTTAAGCGCCGAAATGCTGTATTGGCAATATTTGTTATTATGATGATGGTCATTTCGATATTTGCTCATGCAGATGCAAATAAGAGCGAAGCCTATGAAAAAGCACACACGCTCGTAAAATCCGAGGAGTATAAATCTGCGGCAAAAATTATCACCAAAGCCCAAAAACAGGGTGAAGACACGATTGAAATGAGCCTTTTGCTTACAGAAGCCTATGCAGGGCGTATTGACCAAGTGGGTCAATTGAAAAAGATGGGACTTGCCAAAAAAATTAAGATATCAATGGAGCACTCATTGGAACTTGACCCTGAAAATTTGGACGCTATGGAGGGGCTTGTTCAATTCCATATGCGCGCACCAGGTATTGTTGGCGGTGACAAGAAAATCGCCCGCAACCTCATAGAAAAAATTGCAAAAAAGGATGTTTTGCGTGGTCACATACTGCGGGGAAAAATGGCCTTTATAGAGAAGGAATACCCGCTTGCGATGACACATTACGAGGCGTGCGTTCGGGTCAAACCTGAAGAATTAAATTGCCAATATCAAATCGGTAAAATGGCACAATTGGGTAACTTTGAACACGAAAAGGGCAAGGCGGCATTTCTGAGTTTTATCAAAACGGGCCATGAAAATAAGACTTATATTGCCCATGCTAACTACCAACTGGGTCTGTTGTATCAGCAAACTGCTGACATGGACGCGGCGCGTAAGCACTTAGAGCTGGCTGTTAAAATCGATGGGCTGAAAGAGGCTAAAAAGACGCTTGAGGGGCTAAAATAGTAAATCCCAATATATTGCTATTGGCAGTTAGGAATTGACCCGTTAGTACTAACCCTTGAAACACAGAGGGTGAATTATGGGCAAGGTTTATAACACAGCGAAAGAGGCACTCGCGGGCCTTACATTTGACGGCATGACTGTCATGAGCGGTGGGTTTGGCCTGTGCGGTCTTCCCGAAAACTTGATAGGTGCTTTGCGTGGTAGCGGCGCGCAAAATATCACTGCGATTTCTAATAATGCAGGTGTTGACGGGTTCGGGCTTGGCCTCTTGTTGGAAACACGGCAAATCAAGAAAATGATCTCGTCTTATGTGGGCGAGAACAAAGAATTCGAGCGTCAGTTTTTAGCCAAAGAACTAGATTTGGAATTTAACCCGCAAGGCACGCTGGCTGAACGCATTCGGGCAGGTGGGGCTGGCATTCCAGGTTTTTACACAAAGACGGGCGTGGGCACAGTGATCGCAGAAGGCAAGCCCACCCGCGAATTTGACGGTGAAACCTATATAATGGAAACGGGGCTAACTTGTGATGTGGCTTTGGTAAAAGCATGGCGCGGGGACACCCAAGGTAATTTGCAATTTAACAAAACTGCTCGTAATTTTAATCCGATGATGGCAACGGCGGGCAAAGTCACTGTGGTTGAAGTTGATGAATTGGTCGAAGTTGGCGAAATTGATCCTAATTTTATCCATACCCCAGGTATTTTTGTTCAGCGCATCATTCAAGCAAAATGTGAAAAACGCATTGAAAATATTATGACCCGCCAAAGGAGTACATAATGGCTTGGAGCAGAGACGATATGGCGCGCCGTGCCGCCCAAGAACTGAAAGACGGGTTTTACGTGAATTTGGGTATTGGTATTCCCACGCTCGTGGCCAATTATATTCCCGACGGGGTGGACGTTACCTTGCAAAGTGAAAACGGTATGCTCGGCATGGGGCCATTTCCATATGAGGGCGAGGAAGATGCTGACCTGATTAATGCAGGCAAGCAAACCATTACAGGACTGCGCCGTTCAAGTTATTTCAATTCAGCCGATAGTTTCGCCATGATACGCGGCGGCCATATCGATCTGTCAATCCTCGGCGCAATGGAAGTGGCCGAAAACGGAGATATCGCCAACTGGATGATCCCAGGAAAAATGATTAAGGGCATGGGCGGAGCTATGGATTTGGTAGCAGGTGTAAAACGCTGCATTGTCACCATGGATCACACCAACCGCGCAGGCGCGAGCAAATTCTTAAAATCCTGCACCCTGCCACTCACAGGCCAAAACTGCATCGCAATGGTAATCACCGACCTCGGTGTTTTTTCACGGGCAGGAAGTGAAAAATTCCGTGTAAGTGAACTCGCCCCCGACGTCACTCTTGATGAAGTCAGGGCGAAGACGGAAGCTGATTTGGGAGTAGAGTAAAATCCCTTATAGTTGTTGTGTTGGCCATTGTGCTCTCAGTTCACACCTTCTATAAGGCTACCTCTACATACCAAGCTAATAATCTCAAGGAAGCCCATGAAAATACTTGTTCGAAATTTGGCGCGTATGACGACCGAAGAAAATCTGAGTGCGTTATTTTCCTCCTTTGGGACTGTGCAGTCTTGTAATTTGGTTTTGGATAAGGAGAGCGGCGCGTCTAAGGGGTTTGGCTTTGTAGAAATGCCTAAATCTGGGGATGCAAAGGCGGCTATTAAGGCGATAAATAATCGTGTTGTGGACGGCGCAAAAATCCGTGTGAAGCTGGCACAAGCTAAAACAGTTCCGCCCCTATCACGTGACCCTCAAGAACCGTCCTAGTGCCAAAACTATTGCGCAATATGGCATCAATGCAGCATGCAGCTATCCATTGTACCCAGTTCATTTTCGCATTATAAGATCAAAATTCTAACCTCAAAGGACATTGTCATGAATATTACAACCAAACCCGTTGAATATATGGACGGCAAGACCAAGTGCGTTGGTTATATGGCGTGGGACGAGAGCTATGCTAACCCAAAGCCTTGCGTCTTGCTTGCCCCTGCATGGGGGGGATGTGGCGCATTTACTCACGACAAAGCCGTGCAAATGGCGGCGCAAGGTTATGTTGGTTTTGCCATTGATGTGTACGGAGAAGGGCAAACGGGGGATAGCCCAGAGGAAAATCAGGCCTTGATGATGCCATTTTTAAATGACCGTAAAATGCTGCTAAAGCGGTTGAAAGCGGCTTACACAGCGGCGCAAAGTTTTGAGCAAGTGGACGAAAAAGCAATTGCGATTATGGGATTTTGCTTTGGTGGTCTATGTGCGCTTGATCTGGCACGTTCAGGCATCGACCTTGCGGCGGCCATTAGTTTTCACGGCCTGTTTAACGGTAATGATTTGCCTGCGAAAAAAATTAAAGCCAGCGTGCTGGCCTTACATGGTTGGGACGATCCACTGGCAAAGCCTGGTACAGTTATCGCTTTGGCCGAGGAATTAACTGTTGCTAAATGTGATTGGCAAATTCTTGGGTTTGGCGGCACGGCCCATGCATTTATGATGGCTGACGCCAATGATCCTAAACACGGCATGCAGTATAATGAACGCTCGGAACGCCGTGCTTGGGCGGTCACACTGGATTTATTATCCGAAAAATTTTCACGGCACGGGGTCGCTTAAAATACAAGCACGGCTTATTTAAACCGCGCATTTTTTAAGCTTTTACGGCCCAACTCTATAGCACTAAGGCTTGAAATATAGAGCCATCCATCACCGAGTTCTGTCGCGCCTGTTGTGAGGGGATATCCACCACTTGGGTCTTGATATTGGGCGAGAATTTTTCCGTTATAATCAATGGCAAATACGAAACCGTAGTTTTCGGCCTTGGGTCGCAAGCTTGCGGGCAGGCGTTGCACGACTTTGCGCATAAACGGTTTGGCTGATAATTTATCAAGCGGTGTTGAGCGGGGACTGGTGAGGCCTATCCAGTAACGTCCATCTTGGCCACGATTTATGTTATCTGGAAAACCTGGCAGATTTTCTAATATGGTGTCGGTGGTTCCTGCGCGCAGTCCCTTAAGCCAAATCCGCCGAATGCTATATGTTCCCGTTTCTGCCACAAGCACGCATGCATCATCAGGGCACATGGCAATGCCGTTGGGAAAGCTCATATTATCGGCAATGATGTGTGTGCTTTGATCTGCAGGATTATAGACAAGCACTCGGCCCGTTTTGCCGTGCTCCATCAATTCAAGCAAGCTGCCTGCAAGTGTACTGCCCGATGCTTTTGCACCAAATTTTGTTGAGGCATCTGAGAAATATATCTTGCCGTCTGCTGCAATATCAAGTTCGTCCGCAAACAGTATCGGGACACCGTCTGCGTTGTCAGTCAGCACAGTAATATTTTTGCGTGCGTCAATTTTTAACAGGCCTTTGTGGGCGTCCGCGACAATAAGATTGTCATGTGCGTCAAATTGCAAACCCAAAGGCACACCGTTCGTATTTGCATATACACTGTGTGTATTATCGGCTGTATTGATTTTGATAATATTGCCGCTCTGGGTCGAAGTGTATATCATCCACTGCCCGTCTTCCACGCGGCCATCCACATCCTCTGGGGCGTGGTGATTGCCAATGGCCAATGTTTTTAGGCCCGCCAAATCCATATTGGGCGTGAATTCCCCCACATAGCCTTTGCAAATTGGTGCGTCCCAAGCATGGGGTTGAATGGGGACTGGCCAAAACAAAAGATAGGCAAGTCCAAGGCCAAGTAGGGTGAACAGGGAGAGGAAAATTTTCTTTAGCATAATTGGCCTTTATGTGGCGTCAGGTTGATTTTGCGGGGCGGCGTCTTGAAAGGGTTTTAGGGTTTTATAGGTTTCATAAATCCGCATTATTGTCGGATATGCATCCATATCAATACCGAATTTGATATTGTTAAACATCTGCCCATACAGGCATATATCGGCCATTGTCGGGTTGTCACCATGACAAAATAACCCTGTTTCTGGCTCATTTGTGAGCCGTGTTTCAAGAGCTGCAAACCCTGCGCAGGCCCATTGGTGAAACCATTTCTTTTTAGCAATTGCGTCTGCGCCAAATTTGCTTTCCAAATAGCGCAATATCCGCAGATTGTTAATTGGGTGAATATCAACACTTATGATGTGCGATAAAGACCGCACACGGGCGCGCCCAAGAGCGTCTTTGGGTAGCAATGGCGGCTCTGGGTGAGCCTCGTCTAAATACTCTAAAATCGCCATAGATTGGGTGATGATGGTTTTACCGCCAATTTCTAGGGACGGAACCAAGCCTTGAGGGTTAAGCTTAAGATAGACCGCGCTTTTATGTTCATTGGGCAGCAGTGCGTAGGTTTTATGTTTATATGCTAGGCCTTTCATTGCCAGTGCAACGCGCACACGTACAGAGGTCGTGCTATTAAAATAATTGTGTAAAATATAATCAGGCATCAATATAACTCACTTGGATTGGTGGTAGGCCGTCTATCTCTCCGATGATTGTGTCACCAACCACAACGGGGCCAACACCTTCTGGCGTACCTGTTAAAATAAGATCGCCAGCGCGCAAGCTAACACTTGCTGATAAATGGGTGATGATTTCGGCGACAGACCAAATCATATTGTCCAGAGTGGAGCTTTGCATACAGGTTTCGTTTTTATGGAGCGTAATTTTTGCTTGGCTTAGGTCAGGTGCTTGCTTTGCTAAGATGAGAGCAGAACAAGGGGCGCTGTGGTCAAAGTTCTTGGCCATGTCCCACGGACTATTTTTGGATTTTGCCAGTGCCTGTATATCGCGCCTCGTCATATCTATAGCCGTGCCGTAGCCAAAAATTTCACTTGGCCCGCCCATAGCTACAAGTAATTCCACCTCATAATGTAAGTTTTGTGTTTGGGGCGGGAAGGGAATTTTGCTGTTATGGTGCACAATGGTTTCGCGGCTTTTGGTGAAAAATACGGGGGTGGAGCGTTTGACGTCTCCGCCCATTTCGGCAATATGCTTTTTGTAATTCTTACCAACGCAATAAATACGGCGTACAGGGAATGTGTCTGCACTCCCGACGATTGGCAGGCTGATGATAGCAGGAGGTTGCACAGCGTAATGTTTCATAAGGCTTTGTAAAACCTCCTCTTGGCGTCGGTCAAGAAATACCTTATTATAAATCTATGAGAATCGTAGATATCCCGCTTGAGAAAATTTATGTGCCAACGGCTAAGCGTAAAACGCTAGAGGTCGAAAAGATTGAACCTTTGGCTGAAGATATTTTGGAAAATGGTTTGTTGGTTCCCATTTATGTGCGCCTTGGCAAAGACCGTTATGTATTGGTGGAAGGTCTGCACCGCATTGAAGCGGTAAAACTTCTTGGTGAGGACACCATAGAGGCTAAAGTTGTTCAGGCTAAGAAATACTAATTCTGATTTACTTATCTTCTAACAAGCGCAGGGGATGCACACCGTCAACCATACCGATATAGGGTGGGAGTATGGAATACCCGAGCAGGCTTTGCATCTCAGGCGATAAAGATTTTACCAAAGATTTAGGCGTGCCCATGCCAAAGTTTTCTTGTTGCCTCACCCAAGGTTCGCAGTACTGGGCTGTTATGGCCAGTCTGTCATTTTGGCTGTTGTTGGCCCCGCCGCCGTGCCAAAGCGTGCCGCCGTAAAATATCACACTGCCTTTCGGCATGACGGCTTGTATCTTTGTATCATCGCCCGTCGGTCTACGACTGCCCCAATGTTGACTGTTGGGGATAAGGTGGGTGGCTCCGTTCTCTGCTGTGAAATCATCAATGGCCCAAATCGTTGCGGCTCCCAGTGGTGGACGTGGGCGGGGAACAGGGTAAAAACTATCATCGGCGTGCAGATATTGCGCGTTTTCACCGGGTAAAATATTTATCACTTGTAATTGAGACAATAAATAATTTGCCATGAACATGCGGTCAAGTAAGGCTAATATTCGCGGGTGGGTGACAAGCGTATCGCAAATGCGGGTTTTGGTAATTGTGGAATACACCCGTTGGGTTTTTAGGCCTTCAAAAGCATTGCGGCCCGTGTGTGTGAGGAGAGGTTCGAGTTCTTGTTTGATGTCTGCGCAGTCTTGGTCAGAGATCAGGTTTTTTATCATGACATAACCATTGTCTTGCAAGCTTTGCCAATCATTTGCGATAATGTCTGGCGCAATATTATGGGCACGCTTGGCAAACCTGTGCGTGCCTGCAATGTCTTTTTGCAAATCGTCAATATTGTCAACTTGGGTTTTTTTATGGGTCATGAGGGTTTTCTAATATTTGGATATATGTGTGACAAAGGCACGGACTGCCCACCTGTTTTCACGATCAAGGCATGGTCACGGGTGAGGGCATTGGGATGGTCTACCCCGCAAGAATGGGCGATCATAGCCACTTCATAGCGCATGGTTTTTACGAAATTTTTAACGCGCACAGCTTTATTGTCTGGGTTAAGCCCGCGTTGTAAGCGTTTGTCATGGGTGGTGATCCCTGTGGGACAGGTGTTTTGGTTGCACTTCATGGCCTGAATACACCCAAGTGCAAACATAAACCCACGGGCAGAGCTGACAAAATCTGCGCCAGCACAAAAAGCCCACGCGACTTCAGCAGGTGTAATTAATTTTCCCGTAGCGATGACGCGGACGCGCTCTCTCAAACCTGCGCGGTTAAGAGCGTCAATGGTTGCAGGCAGACTTTCGCGAATGGTCAGTCCCATATTGTCAATCAAAGGCATGGGCGCAGCACCCGTACCCCCGTCGCCGCCGTCCAAGGTGATAAAATCAGGCGCGCTTTTCACGCCTCGCTTTTTGATGGCCTTGATAAAATCGCCCAATGTAGCAAGATTGCCAATGACCATTTTAATGCCAGTGGGCCGCCCTGATACTTCGCGCACATGGGCGATTAAATCCAAAAGCTCGGCGGCATTTTTTGCTTCCACATGACGGTTGGGCGAGATAGCGGCTTTGCCAACAGGTATGCCGCGTATTTTGGCAATTTCTTCTGTGACCTTGAGGGCAGGTAAAATGCCGCCCTTGCCAGGCTTTGCCCCTTGGCTGAGCTTGATCTCGATCATTTTAATGTTGGGGTTCTCACAGATTTTTGTAAGGGCTTCCACGTTTAAACTCCCGTCTGCATGACGTGCGCCAAATTTGGCTGTGCCGAGTTGGTAAACAAGGTCGCATTCGCCCTCAAGATGATAAGGCGACACCCCGCCTTCACCTGTGTTTAGCCAGCATTCGCCCATCTTTGCGCCGCGAGATAAAGCGCGCACGGCAGGCTTTGATAAAGAGCCGTAACTCATGGCTGAAATATTGAAAAAGCTTTTGGGCTGGTAAGGGTTGGGCGTATCTTTGCCGATTAATTTCGGTTTGTGCTCGGTGTGTTCATCTTCCATTTTAGGGAACATGCCATTGGCAAAAATTACGGCCCCAGCGGTCAGGCGGCGGGTCGAGCCAAAGGGAACTGTCTCGGAGCCTTTTTTGCTGACATGATTTATCCAATCCCTCTCGGCACGGTTAAAGGGCATTTCTTCGCGGTCGAGGGCAAAGAAATATTGGCGAAAAAATGTACCAAGCTCGGCAAGTAAATTGCGAAACCGTCCGAGTACAGGATAATTACGCCGCACACTGTCTTTGGTTTGGGTAATGTCGATAACAAAGAAAATGATAATGAGTAGAACCAATGCAGCAGCAATGCTGACAAATACAATCGCAAAAAGGTTCAGCCCTGAATGGGTGAATTTTGTCATCCAATCCATTATATCTCCATTCATTATTTGCTTCAGTGTATACAAAAACCGAGCGTTAGCCATCAGGTTTTTGCTTGGGCTTTAAGATAAGGGATTTAAAGTCATCCTCGACTTCTGGTAGGGTAGGAAGATCAGGTTGAAGTGTCCAAGGTGCAGGCTTAGGATTGCCAAAAACATCGCGGACACGTCCGCTTGTTGGCCCCCCATTTGGCATAGGGATGCTGAGGTCATATTGCGGCAAATAGGTATCGTCCAAGACACTGGTCGATGGGCTACCCGTATTATCGTCAGAATTGCCGCCAGTTTTGCGGCCTCCCATGGCAGCACTGGGCCCGCCGTAGGTTCCGCCTTGAAAAATTGACGAGTCCATATTCATGGTTCTGGATTGTTTGGTTGTTGTTGTGCCTCTTGGGGTGTGTGCACCGAAGGTTTCAAACCCTGCCGCGTTACGCCCTTGGTTTTTGCTTAAGTATTCTGGGCAATCTTCATGGGTGCGCCCTGCCTCGCGGCAACGAATGTCAAGTATTAAACCCTTATACCCTTTGCCAGGTTCGTCGCCCCATGATCCTGGATCAAGTGTCCAACCTTTCGTTCCAGGATTAGAAGGCCGCGTCCCTCCGCTAGGCGGTGCACCAATCGGGATTTGGCCTTGATTACCGCCACCAGATTTAGGTTGGGCATTTTGCAATATGGTTTCTAAAGGTGTGGCTTGCGTGCTTGGTATGGCAAGCTGTTCCTCTTCATCGGTAATGGGTGCATCAGGTGATGCCAGTATTGTCGGTGTTGTTGTGATGGTTACAGGCAGTTCAGGCTCAACCACTTCTGGTTCAATTTCGGGCAGGGGGGCAGGTTCTGGAACAGGCAGTGTTTCAACGATTGGCTCGACAATTATTTCTTCAACAATTGGCGCGGGTGGTTCTTCTATAGGTTCGGGAACAAGCTCTTCCGTTGCGAGGCCAGATATTGGTGTTTCGGTAATGACGGGGGTAGGGGGTAAGTCTTCTATTGGTTCAGGTAAAGGCTCAGGTATAGGTTCTGGTTCAAATATTTCAATAATGGGTTCAGGTATAGGTTCGAATATTTCTATAGTCGGCGCAGGTGTTGGCTCTGGAGTTGGTTCAATAATGGGTTCAGGAAGTGGTTCGAATATTTCGATAATAGGTTCAGGCAGTGGTTCTACAATAGGTTCAGGAGTTAATTCTTGTATGGGCGGTTCGGGTATGGGCAAAGGTTCAACAATAGGTTCAGGCTCAGGCTCTATTGTCTCTGATACCAAGATTTCTGTCTGCGGAGGTATGATGACAGGCTCTGGTTCAATAATAGGCTCAGGAATAGGTTCTGGAATTGGTTCCGGTTCAGGAATAATATCAGGCTCGGGCTGAGGTTGAGGTGGTGGTTTTGGCTTGGCTCTTGGTGTTGGAGCTTGGGCTGGGTCTGGCACAGTTGGTCTGAGTTCGGGGGGTCCCTCAGGAATGATTTCAGGCTCTAGTTCAAAACTTATGATTTGGATTTTAATGGGTTCTGGTTCATCGGGGAGGTTCGGCAGGTTAAATTGTAATTTCAACATCATAAACAAGCCAATATGGACAGCGATGGCAAGTGCGAGTGTTGTGCTGACACGTTGACCGAGGTCGTCGAAAAAATCGGCGATGGGTTCTGGGTCAAGATAGGGAGAAAAACTATCGGGAAATTGCACACATACTCATTTGTTGATAGCAACCACCAATTTGATTGCTTTGTTGTTGGGACTCTAAGGTTTCAAAGTCATATGTCGAGATTTTCCCTCATATTTAGGCATTTGTGCACTTAAATTTCAGTAATATTAGCCTGCCGCCCCAATTAATGCTAGGTAAGCTGTCTTCATTGGAAGGTGTTGATTATGAGCAAACAAAATTTGTCGTCACAAAACCTTGCCCGTGTACAGGCGTCGGCCACAATTGCTGTAACCCAAAAGGCCCGCGAGATGCGTGCACGTGGTATCGACGTTATTGGTCTTGGCGCAGGAGAACCTGATTTTGATACGCCTGAGCATATAAAACGAGCCGCAATGGATGCTATACAAGCCGGGAAAACAAAATACACGAACATAGACGGTATTCCCGAGCTCAAAGTAGCCATTTGTGCGAAACTTAAGCGTGATAATAATCTGGATTATTCACCAGAACAAATTAGTGTTGCGCCAGGTGGCAAGGCAATTATTTATAATGCTCTTGTCGCAACGCTTAATGCTGGCGATGAAGTCATTATTCCTGCGCCCTGCTGGGTATCGTATCCCGAAATGGTCATGCTGGCAGGGGGGACGCCTATTATTGTTGCGTGTACGCAAGAGCATAATTTCAAATTAACGGCTGCGGCCTTGCAAGCTGCTATTACCCCAAAAACCAAATGGCTAGTTATTAATTCTCCGTCTAACCCAACGGGCATGCTCTATAGCGCGTCTGAGTTGGGGGCGTTGGCTGAGGTTTTGCGGCAGCATCCACATGTGATGATTTTGACAGATGATATATATGAGCATGTGCTTTATGATGGAAATGCATTTTCCACAATCGCAGAAATTGCGCCTGATATGTATGCGCGCACTCTCACAATGAACGGCTTGTCAAAAGCTTACGCAATGACAGGGTGGCGGATTGGATATGGGGCAGGGCCAGAATGGTTGATTAAATTGATGGCGAAAGTCATGGCGCAAACAACGTCTAATGCATGTACAATCAGCCAATGGGCGTCTGTGGCAGCACTCAATGGCCCCCAAGAATTTATTGCAGAGCGAAATTTGATTTTTCAAACTCGCCGTGACCTTGTTGTGGCGGGGTTGGGTAAGGCAAAGGGTATCACATGTGCCATGCCAAATGGTGCGTTTTATGTGTTCCCTAATTGTAGTGATATAATCGGGAAAACAAGTTCTGGTGGTCAATTGTTAACGTCAGATATAGACATTGCGACCGCATTGTTGGCAGAAGCACATGTTGCCCTTGTGCCCGGCAGTGCGTTTCATTGTTCCCCGTTTTTTCGTATTTCCTACGCAACGGATATGCGCTCACTTGAAACGGCTTGCACGCGTATACAAGAGTTTTTTGAGAAAGTTTCATAAAATACCGCGCAAGCCCCTTGATTGAAGATATAAACTTCTTATATTTAGAATAATTCTAAAAAAGAGAGAAAAAATGGATATTGATATTGGGATTTCAAAGCAAGACCGCGTAAAATCAGCGCAGGCTTTAAGCAAATTACTCGCGGACACATATACATTATACCTAAAAACACATGGCTATCATTGGAATGTCGAGGGGCCGCATTTTCAATCTTTGCATATACAATTTATGGAACAATATACTGAAATGTGGACGGCGGTTGATGAATTGGCAGAACGTATTCGCGCATTGGGGCATTACGCGCCAGGGTCATATGCAGACTTCACAAAATTAAGCTCTATATCCGAAGAAACAGGACAACCAGATTGGCAAATAATGGTTAAAACTCTTGCACAAGGACATGAGCAAGTGGCTAAGACTGCGCGATATGTGCTTAGGATTGCTGAGGAAATCGGTGATGATGCTACGTCAGACGTGGTCACGCCGCGTATTACATTGCACGAAAAAACTGCTTGGATGCTACGGGCAACCGCCAGTTAAGCACTTTGTGCAAATGCGGCCTGTTTTTGAGTCCATTTATCTAGCACGCGAATAAGTTTTTCACGTTTTACAGGTTTGGTCAGGTAATCATTCATGCTAGCTTCCAAGCATTTATCGCGGTCATGTTTAAGCGCGTGACCAGTTAGTGCAATAATTGGGACAAGTTGTTGACCTTCCATTGCTTGATAGGCATGGATACGCTCAGCGGCCTCATACCCATCCATGACGGGCATAGAGATATCCATGAGTATGGCAGCATAACTCGCAGGGCTTGCTTGGAACATATCTACGGCAAGTTTGCCGTTATTGGCAAATATGGGCTCATAATCAGAATCCTCCAACATCAAACGCACAACATCTTGATTAAGTGGGAAGTCTTCAGCTACTAATATACGTGTTTTGCTAACTGTTTCATTGGGTAGCAAACAAGTGGTTGCTGGAACAGCGCGAGATTCAACGTCTTGGGTTTGAGGTATTGCCTGTTTTTTCTCAGACATCAACTGAACCAAATGTTTGTGGAGTTGTGTTTCTCGCACGGGTTTCATCAAGAACACATCAATACCAATGGCTTGTAGTTCTGACGTTGAGAGAATTTGGTCACACGATGACAGCATGATAATCGGCGTTGTTGGGATTGAGTCCATATTGGACAGCATTTTCGCCAATTCTTCTCCGTTCATACCAGGCATTTGATAATCGAGCAAAATGACGTCAAAGGGCCTGTTTTCATCCCGAGCTTGTTTTATAGCTGTCAATGCATCAATGGAATCTTTGGCTGTTGTGGAACTCATGCGCCAAGATTTAAGTCGCTCGCTTAAAATATTTCGGTTAATGTCGATGTCGTCAACGATTAATGCCCGTAAACCGTTCAAATTTGTCGTGTCTTTTGGTTTGCGGTCGGCAGCCGTATCTATGGGGATGGGCACAGTGAAACTAAAAGTGGAACCTGACCCAAATACTGAACTGACTGATAAATGCCCGCCCATAAGCTCAATTATGCGCTTGGAAATACTCAGGCCTAGCCCAGTGCCGCCGTATACACGGGTTGTACTATTGTCAGCTTGAGTAAATTTTTCAAAGATATTGCCAAGTTTTTCTGGCTCAATGCCAATACCCGTATCAGTAATGTCAATTTTAAGCTCAGCTCTGTTTTCTGAATATTTTTTTACACCTACATCAATAAGAATATGCCCTGCATCGGTAAATTTAATAGCATTGCCAATGAGGTTCATGATAATTTGACGTAAGCGGCCAGCATCGCCAACAAATAAACTTTCCATACCAGGCGGATAATCAATAATCAGTTCAAGATTTTTTTCCTGCACTTTTATTTTTAGCAAAGATGCAACATCATCTAAGGAATCGCGAAGATTGAAGGGCATGGGGTCTAGTTCAAATGCGCCAGCTTCAATTTTAGAGAAATCAAGAATATCGTTAATGATGGTCAATAAAGCATTTGAGGATTGATTGATGACTTTAATAAATTCTCGTTGGCGGTCATCAATGTCAGTTTCTGCGAGGAGTTCTGCCATGCCCAATACGCCGTTCATTGGCGTGCGAATTTCGTGACTCATATTGGCGAGAAATTCGGATTTGGCAATGCTGGCAGCAATTGCCTCATCTTTGGCACGTTCAAGTTCTTGGGCTTGCAAGGTTTCTTCGGTAATATCTTTTACGAAAGATCTAAGGCGAATAAGTTTACCGTGTTGGTCTCGTTCAGAGCTACCTGTTGTGCGGTACCATTTCTCACCTGCGATATTGCGACATGTAAAATCAATTGTATCACGTGAACTCCCCATTTTGGTCAACGCCGTTTTAAAGGTATGGCGATCATCTGGATGGATGACTGATAAGATACCCTTAGCATAAATTAAGTCGATTTCCTGTTTGGAAAAAATCGCGCTCATGGATGTACTAATTTCGATTTTTTTACGCCTAAAATCATATATCCAATATCCTGAACGCCCGAGTTCGAGAGATTTTTGTAACATCTCCTCTTGTTGAACGAGTTGTGTCACGTCTTGGTTTAGAGAGATTGTATAGCCATTTTTAGTATGCTTTCGGCTAAGTCGTTGTGAGGTCCCATCTTTAAATAGGAGTAAATCTCGCGAACCTGATATCCCATCTTTATAAGATGATTTGAGTGCTTTGGAGGATATTTTTTTACGTTCCAGCACTTCAACATCTACAACATTGTTTTCGATCATTACGGAATGGGCTTTACTTAACGGATCTCCAGCACTTAATTGCCCTGGTTTAAGTTGCATGGATTTGGCAGCGTGTCGGTTAATATAGATATAATTGAGGTTTTCATCAAATATAGCTATGCCGACATCAAGAGCTTCATCTAGAATTTGAAAACACTCAGCTTCCATATTAGGTATGATGCGAGAGCTGTCTATGGCTTGCCCGTCCATTATTTCACCCTTAACAATTGGGGTGGCGTCAGTATTGTCCATAAATTATCCATAACCATGCCCCACAAGAACCTAGAGGGTTATGATAGGTGAAGATGGTTAATAATTGCTTGCAAAAAAAAAGCTGAGCACTCTTTATTCAAGAGGCTCAGCGAAGTCTTCGCATTACTATTCGGGGAGGAATTGTAAGCGGTTTATCAAATGAGACGCAGGGGATGCATCAATCACTTGATAAATATTATATAGTATATTTTATTCACCCTGTGCAGAGACAATATGTCACACCTTCTATGCATAAATGCATAACTACTGCATGGTTTTCCACTCTTTTGCGGCGCGCATAAGAAATTCGCGGAAGACTTTTACGCGGGTAGAGCCGCGCATTTCTGATGGATAAACGAAATAAACATCAAATGGGTCACCGTTTACTTGTGGCAGGACGCGCACAAGTCTGCGTGACATAGCGACCATATAGTCTGGAATACCGACGATGCCAATATCGGCCTCTGCTGCGCGCATAATGCCGTGTAGATTGTTAACAGCAATAATGGGAGAGCGAGGCTTACCTTCGGCCCTGCCTATTTCTAAGGCCCAGTTGGTTGAATTTAACAGGCCAGGAATGAGGTCGCCAAAGGCCACGACCGCATGATTGTCCAAATCGCGCACACTTTGCGGCGCGCCGTGTTTGGCCAGATAATTATGAGAAGCGTAAAGGCTTTGTGAGATTGTACCCAGTTTGCGTTCAATAACATCACCTTGTGTTGAAGGCCAAGGGCGAAGGGCGCAGTCTACGTCAAATGCTGATAAATCATGCTCTTCATCTTCTAAAATGAGTTGTACTTGTATGAGTGGGTAAGTTTTTATAAATTTTGGTAGAAGGGAAATAAGCCAGTTTGCCCCAAGTGAAATTGGTGCTGAGACGCGAACTGTGCCTTGGGGTTTATCTTGAGAATCAATAACATTTGCTTGGGCGAGTGCGGCTTGGTGGGCCATGTCATGTGCAGATTTAAACAAGATGCGGCCTTGCTCCGTTAAGGTAAGGCCTCTGGCATGACGATGAAATAACGGCGCTTTTAACTGATGCTCCAAGGCCGAAATTTGTCGGCTCACAGCTGATTGGGAAATGCGCAGTCTGGCGGCGGCGGCTGTCAATGAGCCTGTTTCCGCGGCAGCGTGGAAAGTCTTTAATTTATCCCAATCCAGACTGTCTGGCATTAATCCTCCGCATGTCCGTGTTCAGTGAGCCAACGCTCTGCTTCGAGTGCGCCCATACAGCCCAGCCCCGCCGCTGTCACGGCTTGGCGGAATGTTTCGTCGCTTACGTCGCCCGCTGCAAATACTCCGGGAATATCTGTTGCTGTGCTGTCAGGCGCCGTTTCAATATAGCCACCAGCATTCATTTTTACGTGACCCTTAAACACTTCTGTCGAAGGCTTATGGCCAATAGCAATAAAGACACCGTGAATATCGCGGTCAAAAACTTCGCCCGTGTTGACGTTTTTAAGTCGTGCGCCTGTGACGCCCTTGGGCATTTCGTCGCCAAGAATTTCTACCAATGTTGTGTCCCAAAGAATTTCCACTTTTGGATTTTCAAAGAGGCGGTTTTGCAAAATCTTTTCAGAACGCAGGTTATCGCGGCGATGCACAAGGATAACTTTGCTAGCAAAATTTGTGAGAAATAGAGCTTCTTCAACCGCCGTATTGCCGCCGCCTACCACGATGACTTCTTTGTCTCTATAGAAAAACCCGTCACATGTGGCACACGCAGAAACGCCAAACCCTTGGAAGTATTCTTCGGACGGTAGGCCAATCCATTTGGCTTGCGCGCCCGTGGCAATGATGACTGCGTCCGCCGTATACAGCGTGCCCGTATCACCTGTCATTTTAAACGGGCGGGTGGAAAAATCCACATCTGTGATGAGATCTTCATATATTTTCGTGCCAAATTTAAGGGCGTGGGTTTTGAAATGCTCCATAAGTTCTGGGCCTTGAATTTCGGGAAAACCCGGATAATTCTCAACATCAGTGGTGATCGTCAATTGACCGCCAGGTTGCATCCCTGCCACGATTGCGGGTTCTAACATGGCCCGGGCAGCGTAAACGGCGGCTGTATACCCCGCAGGGCCAGAGCCAATAATGAGAACTTTGTGGTGAATGCAATCTGTCATATAATCTCTTTTAATGTTGTCGGTATCTACGTAATGTGGGTGAGCATATTTAGCAAGCCGCGAGATGTAAAATGCTTAGGTTTTTTGAAATCGGGTCAGCAGTAATTTGGCCATGCGTGCCGTTTCGTCCAAGGGCCCATACGTGTGATTTTCGATTACGCCAGAGAAAGGTTTTAGGTGACACCGTGTTTTTAATGCTGCGTATAGATGTTTGAATTTTTTTGCATTGCCAGCCATTGGTAAGGCATAAACAGGTTTGCCGCTTGCGCAAGCTTCTGTAAGCATATTTGTGCTGTCTTCGGTCACAAATACCATATCCGCACTTCCGATAAATGCAAAATACGGATTATCATGGTTTTGCTCAGAGATACTGTCCCAATACCAAACCTGCGGGTGTTTATTGTCAAGTTTTTGATAATCAGCACGCACCCATTCTGGGGTGCGCCGCGAGGCTGTTATCATGATTGATCCACCTAGTTCCAAGAGTTGCGTGATTGTTTCCATATGTTGTGCGTGGATGATTGGGGTGAATTTGTGGGTTTTTGATGTGCCGCCCAGTAAGAACACAGCGCGTGGACGCGGAAGTACTTTGAGCTGTTTTGAGAATTTTAAAGCTTCTGATTTTAATAAATCTTGGGTGATACGGTTGGGTGATCCGATCATGGTTTTAACATTGGGGCCATGAATATTGTCATGTTCGGGGGCAATCACCAGGTCAAAATTCTTGGGGTTTATGCGAGGGTTTTGCACATAGACGGTGAATATATGGTTGCCCAAAGTTTTTTTGAGTGCCAATAACGGGGCAATGGCTTGTCGCCCGCACCCGATGGCTATTTGTGGGTAGGGGGCATTTAACCCGTAATTTTTAGGCTGTCTTTGTAATGCTGATTGCACGCGCGATGGTAGGGATTTGAACATCCCACGGGAGGTTAAAACATGCCGCGTAATGTCTGTGTCATGTAAACGCGAGAGGGCTTGTGCGAGGCCCAATGCTTGATTTTCAATACCGCGTCGTCCATCGCTTAATACCCAGCAATGTATGGGCGCGTGCATTACTTGAAAGTGATATCAAGAATTTCATACCCCTTAGCACCGCTAGGAGCATGCACTTCAAATACGTCGCCAACCTCTTTGCCGATCATGGCGCGGGCAAGGGGAGCTGTGATGGAAATTTTACCGTCTTTGATATTGGCTTCATCTTCACCAACAATTTGGTAGGTGCTTTCCTCGTCAGTATCTTCATTGACGATCGTAATCGTTGCTCCGAATACAACTCTATCGCCGTTCATTTTTGTAATATCAATAATTTGTGCCAGTGACATTTTTGTTTCAAGTTCCTGAATGCGACCTTCAATAAAGCCCTGTTTTTCTTTGGCTGCATGATATTCAGCATTTTCTTTAAGATCGCCGTGGTCACGGGCAACGGCAATTGCATTGATAATCACGGGGCGTTCAACAGTTTTTAACTGTTTTAACTCTGTTTCTAGGGCCGCATGACCCGCTATTGTCATTGGAAATTTTTGCATAACCTATGTATCCATTGTAAATCTTAAGAATTCATAACTTGATAACCATAACTCAGCATCCGCATTGCTAGGTTTACAAGAGGCGGCAACATAAGGATATGGCCCCGAGATTGCAAGTGGATTAATCAGCTAGGGGGAGAGGTGTGTATTTAGCTCGCGTCTTGCAAACAAATAACGTCGTAATTCAGCTTTGCAAGGTCGCAAATCGCGGCAAATGCTGCCCGTGCGCCAGAGGCAGTGGTGAAATACGGTACTTTGCCTTCCAATGCAGCCCGGCGCAGGGAAGAGCTGTCTTTTTGCGATTGCTTGCCCCATGTGGTGTTAAAAACCAAATCGACTTCGCCGTTTTTGATGGCATCAACAATATGGGGGCGCCCTTCATAGACTTTTTTGATGGGTGCTACGGCAATGCCTTGAGTGTGTAAAAATTTGGCCGTCCCACCCGTTGCGATAATGTTAAACCCAAGTTTGATTAGGTCTTTTGCTACAGGAAGCATTGATAGTTTATCCCCGTCTTTAACTGAAATAAAGACTGTGCCAGAGCTTGGTAACGTGACCCCGCCACCAAGTTGCGATTTGGCAAAGGCTAGGCCAAAACTATCGGCAAGTCCCATGATTTCGCCCGTGGAACGCATTTCTGGGCCAAGTACCGTATCTACACCAGGGAACCGCGCAAAAGGAAAGACGGCTTCTTTGACGGCAAATTTAGCTCGTGGGCGTTTGGTAAGATCAAACTTAGAAAGTGTATGTCCAGCCATGACTTTGGCGGCAATATTAGCAACGGGAATGCCAATGGCCTTGGCGACAAATGGTACGGTGCGTGATGCCCGTGGGTTGACCTCGATCAGATAAATATCCTCACCTTTAACCGCGTATTGGACGTTCATCAATCCAACTACGCCCAGAGCTTTGGCGAGCAAATGGGTTTGGCGTTCAAGCTCTTTGATGATTTTGTCACTTAAGGAATAAGGTGGCAGGGAGCAGGCGCTGTCGCCGCTATGCACACCCGCTTCTTCGATATGCTCCATAACGGCGGCAACAAATACGTCCTTTCCGTCACAAATGGCGTCCACATCAACTTCGATGGCGTCGCGTAAATATTGGTCGATGAGAAGTGGTGATTTTCCTGAAACCTTTACCGCCTCACGTACATAACGGCGAAGGTCTGCCTCGTTTTCAACGATTTCCATGGCCCGTCCACCCAACACAAAACTAGGGCGAAGCACGACAGGATAACCCACTTGGCGCGCTGCAATGGCGGCTTCTTCGTCCGTACGGGCGATGGCATTTTTGGGTTGTAGCAAATCCAATTCTTCCAACAAGGCTTTAAATCTCTCCCTGTCTTCAGCTAAATCAATCGCGTCTCTCTCTGTGCCGAGGAGGGGTACGTTGTTGTCCTCTAAGGCCTCTGCAAGTTTCAGAGGGGTTTGGCCACCGTATTGTACAATAACGCCCAGAAGCTCGCCATTGCTACGTTCTGTTTCAATAAGCTCCAACACGTCTTCTTCGGTCAGTGGCTCAAAGTACAACCGGTCTGAAGTATCGTAATCAGTGGAGACCGTTTCAGGATTGCAATTGACCATAATGCTTTCAATACCGATTTCCCCGAGTGCATAGGCGGCGTGACAACAACAATAATCAAATTCTATACCTTGACCAATACGGTTGGGGCCGCCGCCTAGAATGATAACTTTTTTACGGTCTGATGGATTGCTCTCGCATTCAGGTGTATCGCCAAAAGAGGGGGTTTCATATGTGGAATACATATACGGCGTCTTGGCGGCAAATTCAGCTGCGCACGTATCAACCCGTTTGTAAACGGGCCTCACATTTAAATTGCGGCGGTGTTTGCGGACTGCGTGTTCACTTTGGCCCGATAATATACCAAGCCGCATATCGGAAAACCCGTCCATTTTCAAACTGCGCATTGTTTCACGGTCTTGTGGCAATCCGTTCGATTTTATATGTGCTTCCGTGTGAATAATGTCTTCGATTTGCCTTAAAAACCACGGATCAATCCCCGTAATTTCGTTAATAGTGGACACTGAAAACCCACCGCGAAAGGCTTGGGCGACAACGCGTAAGCGGTCAGGTGTTTGCTTGGCCAATTCTTTGCGTATCAATGTGTTGGGATCGTCTGATGTATTATCAATTTCAATTTCGTCAAACCCGGTTAAATCCGTTTCGAGTGACCGGAGAGCCTTTTGCATGCTTTCCTTGAAATTACGTCCAATGGCCATGACTTCGCCAACTGATTTCATTGATGTTGTAAGGAGAGGTTCGGAGCCTGGGAATTTTTCAAAAGCAAATCGCGGAATTTTTGTCACTACATAATCAAGTGTTGGCTCGAACGCAGCAGGTGTGGCTCCTGTAATATCATTATCAAGCTCGTCCAATGTATAACCGACCGCAAGCTTGGCGGCGATTTTTGCGATGGGGAAACCTGTTGCTTTGGAGGCGAGAGCAGAAGAGCGCGATACACGCGGGTTCATTTCAATCACCACCATGCGTCCCGTTTCGGGGTCCATACCAAATTGCACGTTGGAGCCGCCAGTTTCCACACCGATTTCGCGCAATACGGCAATTGAAGCATCGCGCATGGTTTGGTATTCTTTGTCGGTGAGGGTCAGGGCAGGGGCAACAGTGATGCTGTCGCCTGTGTGCACGCCCATGGGGTCAATGTTTTCAATGGCGCAAATAATAATGCAATTGTCCGCTTTGTCGCGCACCACTTCCATCTCGAACTCTTTCCACCCCAACAGGCTTTCATCGACAAGCACTTGGTTGGTGGGAGAGGCGGTCAGGCCAGAGCGAATAAAATGCTCGAACTCTTCAATATTATAAGCAACACCGCCGCCCGTCCCGCCCATAGTAAAGGCAGGGCGAATAATGGCCGGCAAGCCCGTTTCGGGTAATTTGCGCAAAGCTTCAACAACGCCTGCATTTACATCCCCATCTGGCGCGCTGATGATAAATGCTTTTGGGTTTTCAAGCCCGATTTTTACCATGGCATCGCGAAACCGCTCTCGGTTTTCTGCCTTGTCAATCACATCTGCATTGGCCCCGATCATCTCGACACCGTATTTTTTAAGCACGCCCAATTCTTCTAGCTTAAGGGCTGTGTTAAGAGCTGTTTGCCCGCCCATTGTCGGCAGTAGAGCGTCTGGGCGTTCTTTGACGATGATTTTTTCAACAAATTCGGGGGTAATCGGCTCTATATAGGTTGCATCAGCCATGCTCGGATCGGTCATGATCGTGGCTGGGTTGGAGTTTACCAGAACAACGCGGTAACCCTCATCTTTGAGAGCTTTACAGGCTTGCACACCGCTATAATCAAATTCACAGGCTTGCCCAATAATGATTGGGCCAGCCCCGATTATCAGAATGGACTGAATGTCTGTTCTTTTACCCATAGGTGCACCTGATTTGCAGAGAATCTGCTAAAAACACAAAACTTCATATGCATAATCATCTGCGTTAGCTTTTACAAGCATTCGTGCTTGTAAAACTGTTTATAATAGGCAATTTTAGTATAAATAGGAGGTACGGCATGCGCAGAGGATCAGTTTATACAACACGCAGTAATCTTGGGGCACGGCAAATGGGCATGGGGCGTCGTACTTTGGGGCGCAGAGGCGGTGGTTTTCGTTGGAAAATCATGCTGATTTTTGCCATTGGCGCAGGGCTTTATTATATGGCCAACCAAAAATCTGTACCATTTACAGGCCGCAAGCAATTGCGGACCATGAAGCCTGCTGCTGAAATGCAACTTGGTTTGCAGTCTTATAAGCAAATTCTCAATGATAGCCGCGGACAAGTGCTACAATCAGGGCCTATATTTGAAAAAGTTCGCAATATTGGCGTTGATATAGCTAAGGCTGCTGCCCCCGAAGACCCTGGGTTTCAGTGGGCTTTTAATGTGATCGACGCACCGCAAGTCAATGCCTTTGCTTTGCCCGGTGGATATACAGCTATCTATACAGGTATTATCCCTGTGGCGGCTAATGATGACGGCCTTGCTGCTATCATGGGACACGAAATAGGTCATGCACTGGCTCACCACGGTGCGGAACGTATGGCCCAACAAAACCTGCAACGCATTGTTGGTGCAGGTGTTTCTATGGGCGCAGGCGGTATGGATATTGGCGCGCAACGAGCAGTCATGGGTGTGTTTGGCGGTGTTTCGAAATATGGATTTGCACTGCCGTTTTCCAGAAATCACGAATCAGAGGCCGATTATATTGGCTTGGTATTGATGGCGCGGGCTTGTTATGATCCTCGCGAAGCACCTAAATTATGGGAGCGCATGAAGGCGGCGAGTGGCGGGAAAACTCCGCCAGAGTTCTCGTCAACTCATCCCGCCGCAGAAACCCGCATCGCTCAGTTTCAGGAGTGGATGCCAGAAGCCATTAATATTTACAACCAAAACTGCCGCAATAATATTGCCAATTAAGTAGCCTTCTTTCAGTCAATCTTGACATTTCTTGATGTTTCATGATATATCAAGAAATGTCATGAAATTTATGGAGATTGCGATGACGGTAAACCGCGAAAAATTTGCTACCCAAGTGGATAAAGTATTGTTGGCTGATTTACGCAGGCTTGCCAAATCGGAAGGTAGGCAAATTCAGGCTTTGATTGAAGAGGCTATTCAAAAATTACTTGATGATAAACTGGGGTATAAAATGCGCCCCGAAGTAAAATTGGCCTATGAGAAAAGCCTGACTCGTTTTACACCGCTATATGAAAAACTCGCAAAATGATACGTCATTACTTGTCTATGGAGGACGTATTTTCCTTCCATGACGATCAATTGAGCCGTTTTGGGGGCGCAAGTGGAGTGCGCGACATGGGGCAATTACAGGCCGCGTTGTTTCGTCCACAATCTGGTTATTACAATGATCTGGTAGAAGAGGCGGCGGCCCTTTGGGAAAGCCTGTCACAAAACCATCCCTTTGTTGATGGCAATAAGCGCACAGCATTTGCCGTAACGGATACGTTTTTGCTGATTAATGGATTAGAGATAACGGCAAGCGCGGATGAAGTTTGGACATTCCTCATCAATTTGTACGAAACAGGTGAAATGAATTTCGACAAACTAGATGCTTGGCTGCGCGCAAACACTGCACCCATTTAAAGTGCCTCGGCAAACCTTTCAAATATGTAGAAACTGTCTTTAGGGCCAGGGCTGGCTTCGGGGTGATGTTGTACGGAAAAGACGGGTTTTCCGTCGAGGCGTAATCCGCAGTTCGAGCCGTCAAATAGGGATTTGTGAGTCTCAGAAACACCTTTGGGTAGGCTATTGCCGTCAACGGCAAAGCCGTGATTCATAGAGACGATTTCAACCTTGCCTGTTTCAAAATCTTTGACAGGGTGATTAGCCCCGTGGTGGCCTTGGGCCATTTTTACTGTTTTTGCACCCAGTGCTAGAGCTAACATCTGGTGGCCAAGGCAAATGCCAAATATGGGGACGCCGCTCTCAACAAGCTCGCGGATAATGGGTATGGAATATTCACCCGTAGCTTCTGGGTCGCCAGGCCCATTGGAAAGTACAATCCCGTTTGGTTTTTTAGCGAGGATATTTGCCGCACACATATCAGCAGGAACCACAGTGGATTTCATATCTGCACTTGCTAGAGAGCGGAGAATATTTCGCTTCACCCCGTAATCAATCACTACAACATGTTTGGCTTTGCCAGTCAGTGTCCCGTGGCCCTGTTCGCGTATCCAGCGGGTTTCTTGCCAGTCGTAATTTTGCGTCGTACACACATCATTTGCCAAATCTGCACCGACCAGGCCGTTCCACTCTGTCGCTTTTTTGGTCAGGGCAGGGATATTAAATTCGCCCTTTGGATGGTGAGCAATAACGCCGTTGGGCATGCCGTGTTCGCGGATATGAACGGTAAGTGCGCGTGTATCAATGCCAGATAAGCCAATGATACCGCGTTTAACAAGCCAATCACCGAGATGGGATTTGGCTCTCCAACTTGACGGGGTGCTTATTTTTTCGCGAAAAATGACGCCTTTTGCTGCGGTCTCTGCCCGTGAACAGGCAGCTTCTTCGTCCTCAGCATTTGTGCCTGTATTGCCAATATGAGGGAAGGTAAAGCAGATAATTTGCGAGGCATAGGAAGGGTCTGTCAAGATTTCTTGATATCCTGTCATGGCCGTATTAAAGCAGACTTCGCCTACGGCATCGCCAACTGAGCCGCATCCATGTCCGTGAAAGACCTGACCGCTCGCCAAAACCAGTACGCCCGTTGGTATGTGTGTGTTTTTATCTTGATTTTTGGCTTGGTTCTTCATAGATACCCGCTTTCCGAAGCGTTTAGACTCACATATAAACGATCAGAAATTAAGCGTGCCGCAATTGCCCGTCAAGACAATTTCCTTGATATAGAGGCAATGAGGTGAAATAATGTGTGAAGACACAAATTAGAATTGGCGACACATAAATAATATGTGGTGCCGCAAAGGAATATAATGACCTTACGAACAGATATATTGGACGGTATTAAAACCGCCATGAAAGCTAAGGATAAATTGGCTTTATCAACCTTACGGCTGGTAAATGCAGCCATTAAAGACCGCGATATAGCAGCTCGTGCCGAAGACCGCCCTGACGGTATTGACGACGCCGAAGTGTTGTCTCTTTTGGCTAAAATGGTGAAGCAACGTCAAGAAAGTGCCACTATATACGAAGACAATGGTCGCCCAGAACTCGCAGAACGTGAACGCGGTGAAATTGATGTGATTAAAAAATATATGCCCAAAGCCTTGAGCGCTGATGAGTTGAGCGCAGCGGTAAAAGCTGCCGTAGACGCCCTCGATGCAACATGTCTCAAAGACATGGGCAAGGTCATGGGCAAATTAAAATCAGAATTTGCTGGCCGCATGGACATGGGGCAAGCAGGAGTTGCAGTAAAGGCGATTTTGGCGGGTTAAGCTTCCAATACTTCCTAGTCCTCGGGCTTGACCCGTGGTTCATACACAGTTAGGGCCAAGCCCTTCACAGTTGGGGCCAAGCCCTTGCCCCGTTTTATTCGGCATTTGCAAACGATTGGCTGATTTTGAATAAGACAAAGCAAGCTCATTATTTAGCACTGCCCTTGCAACTGTTTTTATTGAAAAAAATGTGTGTTCACGAGTTAGTTTTGTAACTTTTTTATGTCCCAGTATCCTACTGATCCAAGAAGCTTCGGAGTTTTCTTGAGCGGCTTGGATGCTTTAACTTTCGCAAAGCTTTGGCTTCGATTTGTCTGATGCGTTCGCGGGTGACGGAGAACTGCTGGCCGACCTCTTCTAAGGTGTGATCTGTGTTCATGCCGATACCAAAACGCATGCGCAGTACACGTTCTTCGCGGGGTGTCAAACTAGCGAGAACACGTGTGGTGGTTTCGCGAAGGTTGGATTGGATGGCAGCATCAATTGGCAGGATTGAGTTTTTATCTTCGATAAAATCACCAAGTTGACTATCTTCTTCGTCGCCAATCGGCGTTTCGAGACTAATTGGCTCTTTGGCAATTTTCATCACCTTACGGACTTTTTCCAAAGGCATTGCGAGTTTTGCAGACAGCTCTTCGGGCGTTGGTTCGCGGCCAATTTCGTGCAAGATTTGACGGGATGTACGCACAATTTTATTGATAGTTTCGATCATATGCACTGGAATACGAATAGTGCGCGCTTGGTCGGCGATAGAGCGAGTGATGGCTTGGCGGATCCACCATGTGGCATAGGTGGAGAATTTATAGCCGCGCCGATACTCAAATTTATCAACGGCTTTCATCAGGCCGATGTTTCCTTCTTGAATGAGGTCAAGAAATTGCAAGCCGCGATTGGTGTATTTTTTGGCGATTGAAATGACCAAGCGTAGATTGGCTTCGACCATTTCTTTTTTGGCTTGTCTGGCTTCGCGCTCGCCCTTTTGTACAGTTTGAACAATGCGGCGAAATTCATCAACGGGTACGCCCGTTTCTTGGGCTTGAATAGCGATTTCGCTGCGAATTTTTTCAATGGTAATGTGTTCGCGCCCGATAAATCGGTCCCAAGCTTCAGATTTGCCTTTAAGGTCGATCAACCAATTTGGGTTAAGTTCGCTGCCGAGATATGTTGCCAAAAATTCTTGCCTAGGAACACCATTGCCGTCAGCAAGGCGCATTAATTTGCCTTCAAGACCAATAAGACGTTTGTTAATAGCGTAAAGCTGCTCAACAAGTGCTTCGATCCGTGCATTGTTGAGGTGCAAGGATTTCAACTCATCAATAATTTTGTCTTGAATTTTATCGTATTCAGTATGTTGGGGCTTTTGTAGGGATTTACCTTTCAAACGTGCACGAATCAGCATTTGTTGTAATTTTTGGAAGCGGGTAAAATCTTTAGAAATTGCGTTTAAGATATCAAAGACACTGTCACGAAGCTCTGCCTCCATTGCGGCCATAGATAGATTTACTTTTTCGTCTTCTTCTTCCTCGTCGTCATCTTCGAGTGTTTTTTCGCCTTCGGCGTGTTTGGGCTCTTCTTCTTTTACGGGAACAGCTAATGCAGCCTTTTTCTCTTCTTCATCAAGTTCAATTTCGCCGCGTTCAATCTTTTCACGGCGCACGGCTGCCGCAGAATTATCAACCTGAACATTGCCTATGGAAAGATTATATGTGCTGTCGAGATCGATGATATCGCGTAGTAAAATATTGCCTTCTTCCAATTCTTCGCGCCAAACCATAATGGCTTCAAAGGTCAGGGCACTTTCGCACAGGCCTTTAATCATGGTGTCACGACCGGCTTCGATACGCTTGGCAATAGCAATTTCACCCTCGCGTGAGAGCAATTCAACCGTGCCCATTTCGCGAAGATACATACGTACTGGATCGTCCGTGCGGTCAAGCTCATCTTTGGAATTGCCGCCTTTTACAACGCGCGTGTCCGCTTTTACCAATGTGTTGCGGGAGGTATCCCCTTGATCTTTATCATCAACAACAGAAATGCCGAGGTCTGATAATTGTGCCAAGGTCACTTCGATTTGTTCTGGAGATACATTGTCAGTGAGAATGTGTTTGTTCAGTTCAGTTGTGGCCAGAAGCCCACTTTTTTTCGCAACAGCAATCATGCGTTTGACGTCTGGGTTTTCCATGTCCAATAGGCTTGTTTTTACCTTTGGTGCTACAGGTTGTGCAACAATTTCGGTTTCAACGGTTTTGCTTTTTGCTTTTGAAGCTTTGGTTTTTTTCACAGTGGCTTTTTTTGCAACTGCCTTTTTGACACTAGCTTTTTTTGCTGTCGCTTTTTTTGTTGTGGCCTTTGCCATAGATATAATCTCCAATGAGAGTATTTGTAACAAATACTCTATTCAACGCCAATAGGTTCCATGAACACCCAAAAGAGTGTTTTGAAACCTGTAAATATGCAAGCATATGCTTGCGATGTTATTACCGCTCTTCGTGAGAAGAACGCATGAGACGCCGCAGGGCGTCAGTATTTTCAGAACGAATGGAATCTGCCACCCGTCCTCTTGTTTCTTTGCGCGCCATGTGCCCGCGTGTGTGGCCCTCTAGAGCCTGTGCTTCTGCAAGCCATGTTTTGGTGCGGTGTTTAAAGTCCGCGTCACGGCCACCAAACCCTGAAATCAGCAGATTTCTATCGCGTTTGAAGGTTTTTAACACTGCTGCAAAGCCGTCTTCTTCTATATGGGCATGAAGTGCGCGTTTATCAACAGATATTGTGTCTTTCCAGTAGTTTAAAAGGCTATTTTGTAGATTTGTGCAGTTGACAGCCTGAAACTCTAGGCCAAATAGCGTTTGATCTACATGCTCTAGCAGGGAAGGCCATTCCAGAATGGCGCCGATTATGCGTTTTTCGCGCGATAGTCGTAACGAATCAGCTTGCATTTTTTGTTCTTGGGTCTTCGATGCTTTTTGTTTGGCGTGCCACGGCTTACCTGTGTGGTTTGGTGTCCATTTGGGGCGGCCAAATTCTGCGTCAAATTTAGCTAAGAGCGATGTTTTATACTGTTCTTGAACGCCAGAGTGTTTAATTTCGCGCAAAGCTGCAAAAATACGGTCTTTAAGGCCGGCTTTTGCTTCAGGGCTGTCGAGGCGTTCGGCGTCCACTTCTCTGCGCCACAACATATCTACACAGGAAATAGCCCCCTCTAATATCTCCCCCATGGCACTTGGCCCTTTTTCGGATATAAGATCGTCAGGGTCTTTGCCGTCTGGCAGCAGTGCAAAGCGCAAGGTTTGTGTCGGAGTTAGCAGGGGAAGTGCGCGCTCTACTGATCGAAATGCAGCCCTAAGGCCCGCTTTATCGCCGTCAAAGCATAAAATAGGCTCTGGCCCTGCGCGCCATAAAAGCACCAATTGATCTTCGGTCAGGGCTGTTCCCAAAGGGGCAACTGCATGTGAAAACCCAGCCTTAGCCAAAGCAATAACATCCATATACCCTTCGGCGACAATAAGCCCGCGCGCGCCGTTCCCTGGCGCGTGCAAAGCTTTGCGGGCTTCGGGGTAACGGTAGAGCAATTTGCCTTTGTGAAATAAATTCGTCTCGGGGGAATTGAGGTATTTGGCTTTTTCGTCTTTTTTAAGTGCCCGTCCGCCAAAGGCAATGAGCCGCCCACGGGGATCAGAGATAGGGAACATAATACGGTGGCGAAATCTGTCCCAAGGTGTTTTGTTCGTGTCATCGGGTTTAATCAAAAGCCCTGCTTCGACGAGGCGGTCAAGATGTGCCCCCGCTTGGGTGAGTTCACCGCGCAGGGCATCAAAGCTATCAGGCGCATAACCAATGCCAAACCGCTTGCAGTCCTCCTGCGTCAATCCACGCGTTTTCAGATAAGCTCGTGCGTCTTTACCAATATCACGGCGAAGGGATTTTTCATAAAAGTGTTGGGCTTGTTCAATCCAGTTGATGGTTTTTTTATTGTCTTCCGCCCGTTTTTCAGCTTCGGGGTCAACTGCGGGCATGTCCATGCCCGCGATACCTGCAATGCGCTCCACACTTTCAGGAAAAGACAGGCCTTCAATTTCCATAAGAAAGGATATGATATCGCCGTGCTTACCGCTGGAGAAGCAATGATAAAACCCTTTCTCGTCATTGACAAAAAAACTAGGTGTTTTTTCATTGGTAAAGGGAGAGAGGGCCTCAAATTCACGACCTTTTCTTTTTAATTTGACGTGCTTACCCACCACGTCCGATACACGAACGCGGGCTTTTAGTTCATCTAAAAAATGTTCCCCAAATCTCATAAATTATATCTTTATGTGTTCTTTGTTTTTCGCCGTCGCCATATACGCCGTAATAGCCATAATAACGGAATGCCGATCACAAGCCACGGCAGTATGAAAGCAATAAAACGAATAACACCTGCGAAACCTTGAGCCACCGTCCCTATAAAATCATGTAATGCCCGTTTAATCGGCGTGAAAGAAGAACGGCTAGCGGCAACGGATTTTGTTTCGTAACTTAAGTGCACTTGCGACATGCTCACTCGTGTGCGCAATACCCGCAAGCGTGCCGTACTGCCTTCTATTTGGCCTTGTACTCGTGCCAATTCACGCTCCACCGCAATGATATCCTTAAGCGCGTTGCCCTTGGTTTCGAGAAGCCCATGTAGGCGTGACCGCAAGGTTTTTAGCGCGTTCAATTTGGCGTCATTGTCACTTATAGCAATGGTCAAATCTTCGGAACTCACATTTGACCCTGTCAATTTTCCGCCAGCAGTATCGCTGTCACTGACCAGCCCACGTTTGAAATTTTCAAACCAGTCAGGCGCGACCCTCAGTTCAATATTGGCGCTGATATTATCATCATCATATCTGTTGAGCGATGAGTTTACGACGCGACATTTGTCCATGCCTGCTGACGCGCACGTATCAATGGCTTTTTGTGATACGGATTCCAAGGCGTTTGAAGGTATCGCGAAGTTGAAATGATAGCGGTAAGCCAGCAAAAGCGCGCTATTATTAGGCTGGCTTTGCGCCCGCACGGGGGCTCCCATCTTCATTTCAGATTGGGCCATATCCGTCCGCCCCATCATTTCAGGCTTTGGTGCAAAACTGTCTTTTTGCTGACACGCGCCCATAAGTAGAACGGATATTGTAAACGGAATGATTAGGGTTTTCATAAATCCTCGTATTGCTTGCTCGGCTTCATTATGAACGCCAAATAACAGATATGCAATCTTGCACCTTCACTGATTTGTAATTTGTGTTAGAATACTTATATGCAGTGTAGAGGCCCGCGAAATGTTTGCGGCCATTTGGAGGAAGCGTCCGTGAAAGTTACCATGATGAAGGGCAAAATTCACCGTGCTACGGTTACGCAGGCGGATTTGCACTATGAAGGTTCCATTTCCATTGATACTGACCTCCTAGAGCGCAGTGGAATCCTTCCCAATGAGCAAGTTGATATTCTCAATATCACCAATGGTGAACGGTTTACCACTTACGCTATCAAAGCCCCGCGCGGCTCCAAAACCTTTGGCTTAAACGGTGCTGCGGCGCGGCGTGTGCAAATTGGCGATAAGATTATCATTATCACTTATTGCCAAATGGACATCGAAAAAGCCCGTAATTACGCGCCCAATGTTGTACTTTTGGACGAAAACAACGATGTGGTCATGCCCAAGTTGAATTAGGGCCTGTATATATACCTCACTTACTGTCATTCTAGCTCTAGTCTTCGCGGGGATAAACTCCAGCTGAAACCTGATTTTACACTTAAACTTTGAGCGTGTGTTCAGATCCCAGATCAAGTCTGGGATGACAGTGAAGGGAATGGAAGGAAATCTATGCATAAATTCCAACCATTCTCGCACCTACAGTCCTCGGGCTTGACCCGTGGTCCATACACTGCTCAAGACAGCGCGCCGCGCAATTATTCTATGGACCCCGCATCAAGTGCGGGGACTGAGAGAGAGAGAGTGTGCGGGGGACTAAACGAAAATTTGTTTAAACGTCTTATTGTCATTCCAGCGTATGCTGGAATCTGGTTTCATACTCGAACTTAATTATGCTTGCTTTCAAGGCCTATTGGTCAAGTGCGTAGGTAATATTTACTGTTACACTTAAAGTTTGTTCACCTGCCGATATTGGCGTGCTGTCAGCGGCTTCCATAGAGCGTGCCATATACATAGTGGGCTGCGGCCTAGCACTCGAACTTTCGCGAATATCCAAGACTTTACCAAGGCGAACCCCAGCAGCCTTAGCCATATTCTCAGCCTTTTCGCGCGCTTCAGAAATGGCGTCAAGGCGGGCTTTGTCTTTGGCGGATTTGCTGTCTTTTATTGAAAAAGTTACACCGTTGATGTTGTTAACACCTGCACTCACCAGAGCATCGAGCATAGGGCCAACATTGTCCAAATCATAGGTTTTCGCCGTCACCGTATTGCGTACCTGATAACCCGTAATGCGCGGTGCTTTGCGGTTTTCGTAGTTATATTGGGGCTGTAAGGACATTTGCGAGGTGGTGATATTACGAGCCGCAATGTCTGCTTTTTTGAGGGCAGCAAAAGCACTGGTCATTTGGGTTGCATTTTGCGCCATGGCCGCTCCTGCCGTTGGTGCTTGGGTGACGACACCGGCAGATACACTGGCTTGGTCAGGGGCTTGGGCCGCGTGGCCTGTAGCGGATACATACAGTTTTCCCTCTGCCATTGCGTGGTGGGTGGAAGGTGTGCCGTCATGAGCACTGACAGGCGAGCAAGATATCGCCATAATACTTGCGGTTAGTAAGATAAACTTTCTCATAATATATTCCTTTGTTGCAGGATTGTGGCACGAAATAGCCCTAAATACACCAATTATTAAAATCCTAGCACAAATTCATATTTTAGCGAACTCGGAATTACACTTAGGGCTTTTCATTGGGTAAGCCCCGCGCTATATAGCGCGCATTAGGCCAATTGGGGGTGAGTAGCTCAGCTGGTTAGAGCCGCCGGCTCATAACCGGCTGGTCGGGGGTTCAAGTCCCTCCTCACCCACCATCGACACACTCAATTTTAGGTCATAGTTTTGGCCTTGAATTGGGTTGATTGTGGCTTTTTGGATGATGCTTCTTAGGATTTCTGCGGCTTGGGTGATTTCTTCTTGTAGTACGTGGGTTTTGATCTGGCGGAGACATTTTGCCCATCTTGCTGCCAAGTTGTTCGCAGCGGGTTGTTTTGCTGCTTGGGGTATCTGGGCGTACTGATTCTATAATTTCTTCAATTCGGCTTCTCTGGCGGAGAGTCTATCCAGTAATGCCACACTTTGGCTGCGTTCGATCACGCCGAGGATATTGTTGATTTGCAAGTTGCACCTTGTGATCGCGGTGGAAACTCTGGTGCGGTCATTATTTTTGTTGCCGTTTAGCCTTTCCCATTCCTCTTTGTAGGCGCGGATGAAGGTTTGGATATATTCGGGGTCTCGCAAATATTTGCCGATTGCGGCCAATACTCTGTTTTCGGCGTCACTGCCTGTGATCCGCAGCGCATTTTCACACGTGCCTCTGGTGCGGCGGTGAGAACATCCATATCGGTTTTTTTGAATGATTGAATACGGCCCGCCGCAAGCCCCGCATTTTAACAACCCGCTCAATAGATATTTTGGACGGTGGGATTGATTGAGGTTTGGCCGCACAATATCTTTTCTGGCCCTGACTTGCTCCCAAAGTTGTTTTGAAACAATCGCCAGCTGCGGTACATTTTTGTAGAGCCATTCCTCTTTGGGGGCGTCCTTTGCTACGGTTTTTCCCGTCATTGGGTCTTTTTTGTAAATTTGGCGTCCAAAGACCCGCTTGCCCATATAAATAGGGTTTTCCAAAATCCCGCTTGCCCGCTTACGGTTGCCATTAATCGCTGAGGCCTGCCAATTGCCGCCCCGCGCTGAGCGGATGCCGTTTGCATTTAGGCCTTTGGCGATGGTTTTTGGCGACTTTCCTTCTATATATTCTCGCATAATACGGCGAATGATTTCCGCTTGTTCTTGGTTGATGGTTCTGCGGCCGCGTTCTTCGCCTTTGACCATATCATAGCCGTAGCAAAGGCCAGCTGGAGCGCGGCCTGCCTCCAGGCTTCCTCTCACCTCCACCTTTATATTTCCCTGTCAGGCTCACCCTTTCGCGCCTCTTGTTTTTCCAGATTGGATAAATCAGTGCGCGTATCAATATCTTGCGCACTGTGTTTGGAGAGTGGAATGTCTGTGACAATTGCTGTTTTTATGACTGTGTTTCTCGGCGTAGAATTTGCAAGTGCTTTGAGCGTGGGACCAGAAAATATGACGGGCGGCATGTGGACGGCTTTATATGTGCTGATGGTGACAGGTGTTGTGGCGTGTTCTAGCATTGTGAGCACATGCTTTTCATTGACGAAAGGCATATCCGCCAGCAGGACACAGAGGTTTGCACACTCCAAAGACAGTGTGGTTTTGGCGGCGAGCATAAGTGCATGACCGCGCCCTTTGTGCGGGGCGTTATTGGTGATGACGTCATAGCCCGCCTGTTCACATAGGCATGCCAAGGCTTGGTGATTTTGTATCACAGCAAGATGGTGGGCGAACTGAATGGTTTTGGCCATTTCAAGGCTATGGGCGAAAAGCGGCTTGCCCAAAACATTGGTCATGAGTTTATCATCGTCCCCAAACCGTTTGGAATTTCCGCTAGCAAGAATAACCACTGTGCAGTCTTCGGGCTTCACAATTTACCTGCCTTTTGCGCCACATCTAATATTTCTGCCAGTGTGGAAATAGCAATAAGCCCCGCGTTACGCATAGCGGGGATAAGGCCAATTGGGGCGTGAATTTTTTTAATATTGTACGAGGTGGCGCCCATACCCTCCAGCGTTTCGCACCGTAATTTATGTGTGCTTTTACTGCCAAGCGCGCCAATATAAAAGGCAGGCCCGCTCAAAGCTTGCTTTAACAATACACTCTCCCATGCATGGTCATGAAACAAAAAGACGACAGCAGTCCACGGGTCGTCAGTTAAGGCGATTTCTGCATCAGGTGTACTAAGGTGTTCAAATTTTATTGCGGCGTTAGTATCCGCTAGGGCTTTGAAGTTTTCCTCAGGAGATTGGATGACAATCTCAAACCCGGATTGTTGACCAAGCAGGCTTAGACTTTTAACGTGCGCGCCGCGCCCGATAATACGCAGTTTTAACTTGGGCGTATATGTGACGTGAAACTGCTCGCCCTCCCAATTTGTTTGTGGCGTTTGGGCGGAAGGGCATGTTAATTTTCCCGATTTTTCAAATACCAAATCAAAGTCATTACGTGCAGTTAAAGCATGGTTTGCAAGCTTAATGATTTCCGCGTTTGGGGCGGGCAGTATAAGAATTTTAAGACTACCGCCGCACGCAAGTTGAATGTCTTTAAACGGAGAGTTTTCGCCGTAATGTAAATGGATGCTTTGGTTTGATATAAGGGCACTTTGGGCGTGGTTGATTATATCCGCGTCTATACATCCGTTGGATATATATCCTGCGACCTCGCCGTGTGCACAGATGGCCATTAAGGAACCACGAGCCCGTAATGTTCCGCCTTCAATATCAGTAATCACCAACAGGGCGCAGGGTATATTCTTATCCTGTTTGTGTTTTACAAAGGCGATAACATCGGCAGGGTGATGAAAGTCTGGTGGATTATTGGCGAGCATATTGTGACGTGTGCTTTATAAAGAGCTGGACGCGTCCTTAATGGCTTGCCTGATTTTCATGTAAGTGGCGCACCGGCAAATATTACCGCTCATGGCGTCGTCAATATCTTTGTCTGTGGGTTTGGGGGTTTCTTCCAACAGAGCAACAGCGGACATGATTTGCCCTGATTGGCAATACCCGCATTGGGGTACATCTATAGCTTGCCATGCTTTGCGAATAGCTTGTGCGGCTTTGCCAGTTTTACCTTCAATGGTAGTAATTTTCGCGCCTTCGAGGTCATCATGAGCCGTAATACACGCACGCACAGGTGTGTCGTCTACATGCACAGTGCAGGCGCCGCACTGGGCCACGCCGCAGCCAAATTTTGTACCTGTCATGCCGAGATGGTCGCGCAGCACCCATAGCAGGGGCGTGCCTTCGCTGGCGTTGACGCTGTGGTTTTTACCATTAATGTTGAGTGTAACAGTCATCATAAATCCTTTATAACGCTAATGTATCGCGGTCGGGGCCAATCAGTGGCAATGCGCGCAGACGCACACCTGTTGCGTCAAAAATCGCATTGGCAAGAGCTGGGGCTGCGGGCGGTGTTGGTGGCTCGCCCACCCCGCCTGGCGGTGCGTTCGAATCAACGATGTGAACTTCAAAGCTTCGCGGCGCTTCGGACATGCGCATCACCCGCCAATCTGGGAAATTTTTCTGTTCAACAATGCCGTTCTCTACAGTGATTGCGCCGTAAAGCGCGTTTGAGAGACCGAAAATGGTTCCGCCTTCGACTTGGGAAATGGTGTGCCCTGGATTGACCACTGTCCCTGCGTCAATGGCAGTCCACACACCGACTATGGTCAGCTTGCCTTGCGGGTCGACGGCCACTTCAATGGCGGTGGAGACATAGGTGAGAAAGGCGCGGTGGGTGGCAATGCCAATACCGTGACCTTTGGGTAATGTGCGGCCCCATTTGGCCATTTTCGCAACCGTGCGTGTGACATTTGCTAGCCGCGCCGTATCGATTGGAAACTCTTCTTTCGTGCCGCCGTAATTGCCGTATTTTGCCCCTTCTGTATTGGGGTCGTAATGGCGGGGTGCGCCGAACAGCTCTAAGAGGTAATCTTTTTGGTCGCGGCCTGCGGCGTGGGCCATTTCAGCCGCGAAACTTTGTACGGCAAATGCATGGTACACATTGGCAACCGAGCGTAACCAACCAATCCTGATATGGCCTTTGGCCTTACCAGATTCGAGTCGGATGTTGGGAATGTCAAAAGGGTTGTCACTGGCCCCCATGCCCATTTCCCCGTTGGAGGGGCTGTCTGCACCTGCGGCGAATGTAGAACTAATGGTTGGGAAAACCGAACGGTGCAGCAAGGCCGTGCACTTGCCTTTGTTATCAAGACCCGCTTCCATATATTGCGCGCACACGGAATGAAAATACCCGTGTTGGATATCGTCTTCGCGTGTCCAAATCACCTTGACAGGTTTGCCAAGTTCGCGGGCAATAAGAGCGGCTTCGGCCACATAATCAGGTTTTGACTTGCGGCCAAACCCGCCGCCGAGCCACGTCACATTTACTGTCACGTCTTCTGGGTCAATGCCGCAAACCTGCGCCACGGTTGAACGCGCCGCTTGCGGATTTTGTGTACATGTCCAGCATTCCACTTTGCCGCCAGTCCAGCGGGCTGTGGCGGCAGGTGGTTCCATTGGTGATTGAGAAAGGTGGGCGGCGTAGTATTCTGCCGTAATGCGTGTGTCTGCTGTGGCAAGAGCCGTAGCTGCGTCGCCCCGGTTGCGCCGCACCTCGCCGGGTTTGCGCGCATTGGCTTGCATTTGCTTGGCAAAGGCTTTGGAGGAATGCCCTGCATTTGGCCCTACGTCCCAGTCAATTTTTAAGGCCTTGCGCCCTTGTATGGCAGACCAAGTATCACTGGCAATGACCGCAATGCCGCCGAGCGGATTAAACACGGCAGGGGTTGTCCCGTCAGGTAGCTTGAAGGTGCGCAGTACACCAGATGATGCGAGGCAGGCGGCATCATTTACAGATTTAACTTTGCCGCCCACTTGCGGTGGACGTGCGATGACGGCGTAGAGCATATCTGGCAGGCGCACATCTTGACCAAATTGTCCTTGCCCGTGTACGATTTTAGGCACGGTAAGGGACGGGGTGGCTTTGCCAATATATCGCCATTGGTCACGGGATTTGAGCGTAATTTCGTTTTCTGCGGGAATGGGCAGCTTGCCAGCAAATTCTGCTAATGTGCCGTAGCCTACTTTTTTCTTGCTTTTGGTGTGATGCACAAACCCAAGTTTTGCGGCGCATTCAGAAGGCTCAACTTGCCACAATTTTGCCGCAGCGCGCTCTAACATGGTGCGCATAGCTCCGCCTGTGACCCGTAACCTGTGGAAGTTATTGCGCACAGACGTCGAACCATCCGTATTCTGGGAGCCGTAACGGGGATGGCCAATGGCTTGAATGATTTCGATATCGTCCCAATTGGCTTCCATTTCGTCTGCCAAAATTTGGGTCATAGATGTCCATGTTTGCTGCCCCATTTCGGAGCGGTGACAGGTTACGTTAATCTTGCCGTCAGCATCTATGCTAATAAATAGCGACGGGGTGGCGTCGCCGCCTTTAACTTTGGTGAGAGGTGAGGGGCCAGAAAATGCTTCGATATCTGGGAATTCACTGGCAGGTGTACACGCGGCTGCAAGGGTGAGACCGATAACCATTGTACCTGTGCCGCCCAAAAATTTTCGCCGACTTAAATTTACAATTGGTTTTGGTGTATTTTTGTGCTGGCCGTTTACTTTTTCGATTAAAAGCCCGTGATTATCAACAAACATAGATATCTCCCCTTGTAGTGAGTATAGGGAAATGTCCACTGAGGGACAAGGCTAGGGTGGTAAATATGTGGTAAATATAATGTGATGTTGGGGTTTAATATTTACCCATCATATCAAATTCGCTCATATGGAATTTACGCATCATTTTGGCAAACCGCGATGTTTGGTAAGGCCACATGGTTGGGATTGTGCCGTCTGCGGTTTTATACCACGAGGCGCAGCCTGTTGCCCAAACCGAGTTTGAAAGCTTGGCTTGTAAACCTTCATTATAGCGTTTCATCGCTTCTGGTTTAACATTGATATAGGCCCCTTTGGGTACAGATTTTACGGCTTGCACCATATATTTGACCTGCGCCTCTATCATCAAAATCATAGAGGAATGCCCAAGATTTGTATTTGGCCCGAGCAAGAAAAATGCGTTGGGTATGTTTTCAATAATCAAACCGCGCAAGGCTTTCGGGTTCTCTCGCCATTGCTTTAAAGTGCCGCCGTGAATCCCGTCCATTTCAATACTGGTGAGGAAATTGGTTGATGCAAAGCCTGTCGCATAGACCAAAATATCTGCTTGTATGTCGCGTTGGGTTGTTTGAATACCTAAAGGCGTAACCGCTTTTATTTTATCTGTTATGACAGTTACATTTTCCCGTTGAAGGGCTTGATAATAATTGTCCGAGAGTAATACCCGCTTACATCCCATTGCATAATCTGGGGTAAGTGAGGCGCGCAACTCAGGGTCACGGATTAGTTTTTTACGCGACCATGCCGCCATTTTCGTGAGGAATTTATTGATAAAACTGCCTTGGCGAAAATTGTGATAAAACAGATTATCCAAATACAGATACATCCACCATCTTGGAAATTTCATTGTCCACGGCAATGTGCGAAAGAAGAATTTTTCAAACTTAGTGTAGGCACGGTCACCTCTGGGGATGACATAATTGGCGGTGCGTTGAAACACGCTGACATGGGCGGCGGTCTTGGCGATTTGCGGGGTAATTTGCAAAGCACTGGCGGCACTGCCAATAATTGCAATGCGTTTGTCTTGTATATCAACGTCGTGATCCCAGCGTGCAGAGTGAAAGGCGGGGCCGTTAAAATTGTTGATCCCTTTGATACTAGGCAGTTGCGGTGTTCCCAGAATAGCAACACTAGCGATGACAAACCTTGCGCTGTATGTGGTTCCGTTTTTGTCTATGACGTTCCAGAGGGCTTTGCGTGTGTCAAATACAGCCGATACAATATGTGTATGTGGTCTAATATGTTTTTGTATGTCATAATCCGTCACAGTCTTTTCAACGTAACGGCGAATTTCTGGCGCAGGTGAAAAGCGGCGGCTCCAATTGGGGTTGGGGGCAAAGGAAAATGAATAGAGGTGTGAGGGCACATCGCACGCCGCTCCAGGGTAGGCGTTGTCAAACCAAGTGCCGCTGATGCCGCCTGTTTTTTCAGCAATAATGAAATTATCAATACCCGCCTCGCGCAATTTTATAGCCGCACAAATACCCGAAAACCCTGCGCCAATTATCAGAACATCGAGAGATATATTTTTAGGGTGTTTAGACAAAACTTTCTTCCTTCGTGATGGCCCGCCAAATACCTGCTAGCGAAACAAAGTCAAAACTTTCGTCTGGATCGCGGTCATTATTAAGATCAGCAGGTGAGTTGCGGGTAATAAGAACGCCAACGGGTTGGTTGCTTTGGCCCATAACAACGCCGCCGCTCATACCTGTGACGACAGGTTCATCGGGTGTGATGATCCGTGCAATCCAAACATCGGGCGTGTTGGGCCTTTGCATGTAAACTTGGGCTTCTCGTACGGAAGCATGAGATGATCCTGCAGGGTAGCCTATGCATGTGATTGCTTGGTTTGGCTTAGGGTCTGGGGGGCAGTTTTTTGGGAGCGTGCAGCCAAGCAGTGCTGCGTCAAGACCACTCGGCCAACAGTGCCTTTGGCCCGTAGCAAATGGCGGCATGCGGTTGCCACACTCTGTCATCACATGCCCTGCCGTGATTACGCCCTGCCAATGCGCAAAAAAACTCGCATAGGTTTGAAAGCCTGCCTCGTTATAAAAATGCCGCTTGACCAATGAAGAATGAAGGTCTGTAGTCACTGTGTTCGGCGGAGGCAAAATGGGAATTTGCTTACGCTTGCGAAAGAGAAATGGTAAAATTGGGAACGGCATAATGGCTCTTTATCTTTGTATTGGGATTTAAACCTAACCTATGCTAAGCCCTTATAAAAGAGGAGATATATATGCGTAAATTTATGATTGTTCTTATAGCTGTGAGCGCGTTGAGCGCATGTGCCTATGCGCAAAACGCTGTTCAAGAAACCAAAACGACAGTGCCCAAAGGAAAATCTAAATATGCGAAAATGCACACAGATTATCGACTCTATAACGCTGATACCAATTCTATGGTAGATGTAGACGCCGCCTTAGCAAGGGCCAAGCAACGCGGTACGAAGGCCTTGATCGTCATAGGCGCCAATTGGTGTCATGATAGCCGTGGGCTTGCTGCTCGTTTTGACAAACCCAAATTTCAAACTTTGATCGCAGATAATTACGAGTTAGTTTATGTCAGTGCGGGGACGAGGCCTGGCCAAAGAACTGAAAACAGAGCCGTGTCGCAACGCTTTGGTGTAGACCAAATATCAGGCACGCCGACTGTGTTTATTGTTAATGGTGACGGGGCTGTACTCAACACGGACAGTGCCGGGTATTGGCGCCACGCAGATAATATTCCCACTGACATGAGTTATGCCTATTTTGACATGTATGCCAAAAAATAAAGCCCTTAATCATCTGCTTTCTTAGGTTTTGATTTTATTTTTCGCCTTAAAGTTCGTCCCGTCATTACGGCGTCTGTGCCAAATTTTTCGCACGCCTTATCGCTGGCACGTTCGGCAATTCTGCGTTTTTGGGCTTTGGGATCAAGCAAATCTGCTGCGTCGCCTATGGGCGCGCAGAGTGTAGAAATGCCGACACCAATAAGACGGTATTTTTTGGTAGGTGATATTTCAGCCTGCAATAAAGGCAGTGTGGTCTGGAAAATAATATCGGCAAGTTGCACGGGTTCGAGCAAAGTGCGTCTGCGGGTGATGGACTTAAATTGATTGGTTTTTAGCTTTAAGGTGACCACATATCCTGCCATGTTTTTAGCCTTGGCTCTATTCGCTGTTTTCTCGCAGACTTGCCAGAGCCGATCTGTTAGCGCATTTGCGTCGCCAATGTCTGTATTGAATGTGATCTCGGTGGAAATGCTTTTGCGCGCACTGCCCACTTTGACGGGGCGGTGATCTTCGGCGCGGGCTAATTTGGCCAAGCGAAGCCCCGCTTCACCAAACTTTTGCATCATATCTTTGTCCGAATTCTTTCTGACATCTGCAATGCTTATGATGCCAGCTTTGTTAAGTGTTTTTGTAAATGCAGGGCCAACACCGAAGATAAAGCCAACAGGTTTGTCTGTTAAAAAGTCTAAAGCTTCTGCTTTACCAAGAACGGCGAACCCATTGGGCTTGTCCAAATCGGATGCGGTTTTGGCGAGGAATTTATTATATGATAGACCTACACTGACGGTTATACCAATTTCTGTGGTTATTCTGCTTTGTATTTTTATGAGTGTCAGGGCGGGCGAGCTATTGTGCAGTCGCTTGGTTCCTGTGAGGTCTAAAAAAGCTTCGTCAATCGATAGTGACTGCACAAGCGGGGTATACTCGCGCATAATGGCTTTTATACGCGCACCCTCTTGTGAATATTTGTTATGATTGCCGCGAATGACAACGGCGTTCGGACAGGCTTTTAAGGCTTTAAACATGGGCATGGCTGAATGCACACCGTATACACGCGCATTATAACATGCGGCTGCCACAACGCCGCGTGTCCCGCCGCCAATAATAACAGGCTTGTCAGCAAGGCTAGGGTCATCCCTTTTTTCCACGGCAGCAAAAAAGGCGTCACAATCAATATGCGCAATGGAAAGATGGTGGAGTTCAGGGTGGTGAAGGAGGCGGTATGAGCTACATATGGGGCATTGCTCCGCATTCTGTGCCACATCTGCGCCACAATCGCGGCATAAGCCTGAATTGTTATGATTCGATATTGTCATATTTTTGTTTACGGTTTTTTATTATGTTCGTGATACGTTCTTTTAACAAATGGTTACTGGCTTGGACACTGTTATTTAACAGTATTGGTGTTTACTGTCAGAAGTCAAAAAAAGTGCTTAAGCACGAATTGGTGAAATGGTGATATGTTGCAAGCGATACCCAAGAAAATATTGATAGTCGAAGACAATGAGCTGAATATGAAGCTGTTCTCTGACCTGTTGGGAGCGCATGGGTATGAGACTCGCGAAACACGCGAAGGCCTGAAAGCCATTGCAATTGCAAAAAAATATAAACCTGATTTGATCCTTATGGACATTCAACTGCCTGAGGTTTCTGGGCTTGAAGTGACGAAATGGATTAAAAATGACAAGAACCTCGCAGAAATTCCCGTAGTTGCTGTGACAGCCTTTGCCATGAAGGGGGATGAAAAACGTATCCGCGATGGTGGTTGTCAGGCCTATATTTCAAAGCCCATTGCTGTTTCGTCATTCCTTGCAACGATTCGCAAGTTTTTGGGTTAGGGACAGGGCGTGAGCGCACGTATCCTCATTGTTGATGATCTGGCTCCCAATTTACATCTGTTGGAAGTGAAGCTGGCTGCACAATATTATGATGTTGTTACGGCTATGAGCGCGGTAAAAGCTCTCGAAATTGCTGAAACGGAAAAACTGGATTTAATACTGCTCGATGCCATGATGCCGGGCATGAATGGGTTTGAAGCCTGCACACGCTTAAAAAGCAATCCAGCGACTTGGCATATTCCCATTATTATGGTGACGGCTTTGGAAGAAACCAAAGACCGTATTCGCGGGCTCAAAGCGGGCGCAGACGATTTTATCACAAAGCCAATTGACGATTTTAACTTGATGGCGCGGGTTAAATCTTTGTTACGGTTGAAAATGGTGACAGATCAACTCTTAAGCCACACTGGACATTCTATAGAAAGCTCACGGCCAATCCTAGATCAACTGGATAAGCGTAAAGGCAGGGTGTTGATTATTGACGATCATGTGCGTGTTATGGAAAAAATGGCAGAACCATTATTGGGTATGCATGAAATCATATTTGAAACTGACCTCAAATGTGCACTTGAACAATCTTTAAAGAATATGGATCTGGTAATTATCAACCTAACGTCAGATAAGTTTGATGGTTTGCGACTTTGTGCGCGTATGCGTTCAAATGCACAAACCCGTGATATTCCTATTTTAGCAATTGGCAACCCAGAAGAACAAGCGCAATTGGTGCGGGCATATGATATTGGCATTAATGATACTTTGATGCGCCCCGTTGAACGGCAAGAATTACTGGCGCGGGCCAATACGCAATTAAGGCGAAAGTTTTACGCTGATAGTCTCAAGGAAGATTTCAACGAAAGCCTTGAAATGGTGGTCACCGATCCACTCACAGGCTTAGGTAACCGCCGTTATTTTGATCGTTCAATTGCACCTTTATTTGATGATTTACAAGAAAGCGGAACACCCTTTAGTATTGTTATATTTGATGTCGATCATTTCAAACGGGTCAATGACATCCTCGGCCATGATACAGGTGATATCGTGCTGCAAGAAATTGCAGCACGCTTGGTATCTAATATGCGTAGTATTGATATTGTTAGTCGTTACGGCGGCGAAGAGTTTGTCATCGCAATGCCAGACACGGACCAAGGTGCTGCTTTGTTGGCTGCTGACCGGATACGGTCTTTAGTCGGGGGCACATCAATTCATGTAGATGGGCAAGCTTTTGATATTGCTGTGAGTGCTGGCGTTGCTGAAGTTTACGCAGGAGATAAATTCCGTGATGTGTTTAAGCGCGCAGATGATGCCTTGTATAAAGCGAAGCACAAAGGTCGAAACCGTGTCGAAGGTGCGCAGGCACAAAAAGCAGCTTAGATGTAGTTTTTTCGGTAAGAATTACTTAATTTTACCTTCTTTGAAATCTACGTGTTTGCGAACAACGGGGTCGTATTTCTTTTTCACCATTTTATCGGTCATTGTGCGTGCATTTTTCCGTGTGACGTAGAAATATCCAGTGCCTGCTGTTGAGTTTAAACGGATTTTTACTGTGGTTGGCTTCGCCATGACTATGTCCTATTTATTTAATCTTAGTGCGCGGAAATAAGACAGGAAATAGCTTGTGTCAACGGTTAAAACGCAGACGCCGCACCATTACTACACAAAGCCCACAAAACCCTAAAGCCGTCATTGTCCACAAGAAACCTTGTGGATTGTAAATATCCATCATTTTCCCTGCTAGCGGCGGGGTAATGAGCGAGCCAATCCCGTAAGCCACAATAAAACCTGCATTGGCCGCCGCGAGTTTATGGCCCTTAAACCGCTCACCCAATTGGACGAGACCTACAGTATAAAGGGCGGTGGTTAAGCCGATATAGAAGAATGCAAGTGTGGCAAGTAAAGCAAAATGACTGCCAGCAAGAACCATCAGGAGTGGGCCAAAGCAAGCAATAGACATGAGAATAATACTGAGCCTATCCCTGTTCATTTTATCCGCTAACACACCCATTGGAAATTGGAACAAGGCATTGCCAACCGCCGCAATCAAAAGCAAAATCCGCGCCATATGTTCTGTATGGCCAAGGCGGGTATCATAAACGGGCAGAAAATACATCATACTTTGCTCAATGGCCCCAAAAACCACACCGCACACCATAATTGCAGGTGCCGCCGCCATAATTTTAAAAATTATCAGGAAGTGCGCCTCTTCTTTTGGCGTCGGCTCAATACCTTGTGCGTGCCGAAAGAGATAAAATGGCAATACCGCCGATAGATGAATCGCCGTGCAAATCAAAAATGGCATCCAGCCATCAATGCCCGTTAGCACAGCAAGTCCGCTCCCAATGCCCATGCCGCCTGCGAGAGCCGCGCCGTACATGCCCATAATACGGCCTCGTAAATGTTCAGGGGCCAGTTGATTGATCCAAATTTCTGCAATCACAAAAACCACCGTAAACACACATGCACCAAAAAATTTTATCAAAAACCAAGCTGCGGGATGCATGAATATTTTAAGAGCAGGAATGGTGAGTGTCCCAAGGAGCAGGCATATAATAATCACTGAGCGCGGATTATAATTACTCATCAATTTGGGGACAAAGGGCGTGGCCAAAATAGTGGCGACTGCGGCCAAAGAAATAAGCCATCCGAGCAAAACCCCAGAACCTGTCATGCGTTCCAAATGCTGGCTAATCAACGGCGAGGACAGACCCCAAGCCAGTGCAATGGCGGCCGTGCATGCAATGGCCGTAATAATGCCTTGCTTTTCAGCAGTGGTGAGGGCGGTATCGGTCATGATGGGTAGCGCGAGAAGTTAAATTTACCGTGCCGTACGCAGGAGAAAAACACATTTTTTTCTGGTTTGTCTTGGGCCAAATATATAGCGAGCTGTTTTAGCATCATTTGCGTTGCTCTGTGGGTATCTAGCTTTTCGAGCTGTGCGAATGTGAACCAATTTGTGTCAACAAGTTCAGCACTGTTTTGAAACGGGCGGTTTGCAGTTTGCGTATCAAGGCGGGCGAGAAAGAACCAAGTGTCAAAACGCTTGTCATGATAGGGCGGGGTGATAGCACGTGCAAAAACCTCAATATTGTCGAGTACAGGCAAATAACCATGTGCATGAAAATCCTGCCATGACGGGCCGCAATTTACTTTTGAAGTTTGTGTTTTTTCTCCGAGTATCAGAGAGGTTTCCTCAAATGTTTCGCGCACCGCCGCAAGCACACAGGCGCGAGCACGGCGTGGTGTCATGGCATTTTCCAAAATCGTGCGGGTGCGCGCAAGCATGCCCCCAAGGGCTGGAGCAATGCTGTCACATGGATCAACCCGCCCGCCTGGAAACACATAAACATTGGGCAAAAAATCATGTTTTGCCGAGCGTTTACCCATAAGAATTTCTGTGTTTTTGCCAGTATTACGCAACAACACAACGGTCGCGGCCAGTTTCGGGCGCGGCGCGCGGCGTCCGGCTATGGGTTTGGGTAGAGGTATCATATCAATTGTCTAAGGTGGTGAATTGTAATTGTATAGGGATTTGTCGTGCAGATTTTATTGGGATGGGTTTTATATTTGCGACTTATGGTCAATCTTTGGCAAGGGACAAATACCAGTCGCGTTTGTTGCGCTCTTAGGCGGCGCGTATACGGTTGTACAAATTATTTAACCTATCTTGCATGCGCGCATGTCTTCGTCATTAAACCTACACTAGCCTGACGTCTGTGAGGGGGGAACAATTTCATTATAAGCGAGGTTTGGTGGGCGTGGATAAGTTAGCACATCACCAACACACTCAGTCCCCGCACACACCTCACCAGTCCCCGCACTTGATGTGGGGCCCATACACTACCCAAGGCAACGCATCGCTGAACCACCCTATGGACCCCGTATCAAGTGCGGGGACTGAGGGAGGAGCGAGGGCTAAGAATTATTGGGGTTGAGGGCTAAAGTTTAAAGCTATGTGTTCTATATTCCCCACAGTCCTCGGGTTTGACCCGTGGCCCATTCACTATTTTAGCAGTACGCCGCACAACTATCCTATGGTTTGGTCACTTATTTTGTCAAAATTTTCTTGAGCAATGTTTTTTCCACGTATCCGTCTGCGGGGTAGCCGTTGGCTTTTTGCCAGGCACGGATGGCGCGGCGGGAATTGGGGCCGATTTGCCCGTCTACACCTTTGGTATCAAAACCTTGACGGGTCAGGGCGCGCTGCATGTTTTGTTTGTCAGTAAATGATATGGGATTGTCGCCCCGTGGCCAATCGCGGACAATGGCAGTTTGGCCTTGGTAGCTTTTGGCCAGCACGGTAATGCCAAGTGCGTAACTGGTAGAATTGTTGTATTTTTTAATCACGTCAAAGTTTTTAAACGTCAGAAAGGTGGGGCCATTTGCCCCTGCGGGGATCAGCAATTTAGTTTCTAGGAACATAGCGGCCCGTGACCAGTTTTTACCGTTCACATCGCGCACACCCATAGTTGTCCAGCTAGAAACCGTGCGCTTTGTTCCGTTCGCAAGGCCGTAGTCAAATCCTTTTGGGAGTATGACTTCAGCAAATACGGGTTCTTCCATGCGCCAGCCGTGCCGCGACAGATAATAGGCCGCAGAGCCAAGCGCGTCGCCTGCACTGGCCCAAATGTCTTTATTGCCGTCGCCGTAATAATCGACCCCGTAATCACGAAATGTGGCGGGGATGAATTGGGTCATGCCCATAGCGCCCGCCCATGAACCGGTTAATTGATCTTTGCGAATGGCGCCGCTGGTCAAAAGATCAAGCACGGCAAAGAGTTGAGCTTCGCCGAAGGATTTCCGGCGCCCTTGAAAGGCGAATGTGGCAAGAGAATCGATAATATCATGTGTGCCGAGAATCTTGCCGTAGGCTGATTCCAATCCCCATATGGCCGTCAAAATATTGCGGTCCACATGGTAGCGTGTTTCAAGTTCGTCAAATAGAGCTTTGCTGGTGCTGAGTTTATCACGGCCATTGTTCACACGTAGGGCAGAAGCCGCGCCGTCTACATAGCTCCAAATTGGTTTGGAAAATTCGGGTTGGGTTTTATTGCGCTCGATGGCTTTGGGATTAATTTGCGCCTCATTGATGACAGAATGCACCAAATTGGGGGCATAATTTTTGGCGATAGCGCGGGTAGTGAAATCTTTTTTCCATGCGGAAAATTGCTGGGCTTGGCTGATTGGGGTTGTAGATTTAACCGTGTTTTGTGCTGTGCGTAGGGTGGGTTTATTTGTGGTAGGTTTTTGTGTGTATTTAGGTGTTGGTGCGCTGGCGCACGCAACGATGGACACTGCGCAAAGGAGGGATAAAACGGTAAATATTTTCAACATAGGACGATTCTAGCAAGCCGTAGCAATATTGGCTAGGGCAAGTTACTAAATTTGCTGTAATTATGTGAAAAACCATGTCGATAAAGGCGGGAAACGCTCTTGACTTCCCCCATATGTCCTTTTAGGTTCCGCCATCAAATTCAGAATAACGGGCCTTTATATATACGGCCCATAAAAATAGGTAGAGCCATGAAAGTCCGTAGTTCTTTAAAATCTTTGAAAAACCGTCACCGGGATTGTCAACTTGTGCGCCGTAAAGGTCGCATGTATGTTATTAACAAAACCAACCCACGTTTTAAGGCTCGCCAAGGTTAACTTGAGGCAAGGCTAAATTGCGTGTGGGGGTGTCCACAATCCATTTATGACAAAAAGAAAATGATGACGCCTCTTGCATTCATGTGCGCGGGGCGTCATTTTACATTTATGCGTACCCTATTTTTTACTTTAGTTTGTACCTGTTTTGGAATGAGTGTTTTTGCACAAGAAGTCCCACAAACAGATATCCCAGCTCCCAAACTTGAGGGGCCAGAGATTGAAGTTCCGGAACTTCCTCTCCCCAAAACAGAACCAGAGGCGACTACATCTACGACCCAAGAGCCTACACCTGAGGTGAACAAGGATTTAACCGTGCGTTCTGAGGCGGGACGGGCGGAAATGTTAGGCCCGTTGTTCTTGAAATTAAAATATGCGCCTGACGCGGACGCGGGTAAATTAATTGCAGAAGAAATATGGGCTGTATTTTTACAATCTGGCAGCGCGTCCGTTGATTTTGTGCTTTTGCGCGGCATTTCCGCGCAAGCGCGTGGTGATAAAAAACTGGCGAGGCGCATGTTTGACCATGTGACCCGTTTGCAGCCAGAATACTCTGAAGGCTGGTCACGCTCAGCACGGCTTGCCATTGAAGAAGGCGATTTAAACAGGGCGGTGGCTGAAATTACGCAAAGCTTGCGGTTGGAGCCACGGCATTTTTACGCTCTCTGGACGCTAGGCAATATTTTAGAAAAACTAGGCAAGCCAGACGAGGCTTTTGAGGCTTATAACGAAGCCCATAAACTATATCCAGAGCACGAAGAAATTAAAGAACGGGTCGAGTTCCTCAAAGAAAGTGCGCTCGGCAAAGCACTTTAATTTTCGACCATATTCCTCATGTCATCCCAGACTTGATCTGGGATCCCCCTGTTACATATGGAGTTGCTGTTGCTAAGAATATTTCTGAAACATCTGACGAGATCCCAAATCAAGTCTGGGATGACATATTTACAAGTTTTATTTTCCCGCAACTAAATCTATTTTTTCAACCCGTGATAATTTCTTAATCTGCGCCTCGCGGATTTGCGCCGCGCTGCGGTCGGGTGCGCTTTCTTCATATACCAAAACAACAGGCCGTCGTGTTTTGGTGTATTTAGCTCCCTTGCCGTTATTGTGTGCTTGTAGGCGTTTGTCCATATTATTGGTGACACCTGTATATAGGCTCCCGTCTTTGCAGCGCAGAATATAAACAACCCATTCCATTATTTCGCGGGCTTGGCGAGGTCTTGTAAATTTTCATCTAAAATATGGGCGGCATTGACAATGGTTTTGATCGATTTTTCGTAAAACTTTACGGGAAAAACCTCGAATGTATCGGTTGGCTTGTGATAATAGGGATGGTCTTCCACGCCGAAATAAATATAGGGAATGCCTGCATTGTGAAACACGCCGTGGTCAGATTGCGATGTCCAATCGTTAGCGCCTTGTTCGGGGCGGTCATGACCAAAACTTAAGTTTAACCCCGTACCAATGGCGGCAAGTTTCATAAAGGGTTTCAAGGTGGGTGTGTGGTATATACCCGATGCATAAAGCTCGTTCTTGGTACTTTGCCCGATCATATCCAAGTTCAGGTTAAACACAGCTCGTCCGTTAAGTGCGCCAGATTTTACGACAGCGTGCGCGCCTTGTAATCCGCGTTCTTCACCGTCTAGCCATATAATTTGCACGTCGTGTTTTGGCGCATGTGACGCGAAGCTTTGCGTGATTGCAAAAAGCGCACCTGAACCAGATGCATTATCGTCAGCCCCGTTATAGACCTTGCCATTGCGCGTGCCGAGGTGGTCATAATGGGCCGTTATCAGTAATATTGGCCCTTGGCCTGGGGTTTTCCCGTCAATCGTACCAATGAGATTGACGCCGTTGATGGATTTTCCTTCTGCATTGCCACGGGAGGAAAATGAAAAGTTTTGCTCTTGTATGCTGGGGAATACATTCAGCTTGGCGATTTCAGTTTTTAGGTATGCACGAGCCTTTGCCCCGCCAACACTGTCAACTGCGCGGCCTTCAAAATCATCAGAGGATAAGCTTTTGACAACAGCAATTGCCGTGTTGATGTCGTAATTTGGTGTTTTATAAGCACTGCCAACAGCCTTGTTTTCGGGCTCTTTAGGCGTCGCTATATCAGTGTTTTTCGCTTCACATGCCGACAGTATCAGGGTGCTGCCGATTAGTATATTTTTGAACATTATTTACTCCGGTAGATGTTTTAAGAAATATGCGATTTGGTTCTCGCCCATAATTTTTGCGATATCCTGCGCGGACATGCCATGTTTTAGAAGCGCGTCCGTGAGGGCTGCCAGCTCAGACGTATCAAATGCAGTTGTTACGGCCCCGTCAAAATCTGATCCAAGGGCGATATGGTCAACACCAAATGTTTTAGCTCCGTGGATAAGCATTTTGGCAACACCGCTCGGCGAGGTATCGCAAACCGCCATTTCCCAATAGCCAACCCCAATAAGCCCGCCGCGCTCCGTAATTTGGTGCATAAGGCGGTCAGGAATGTTGCGCTTGGGGTGGTTACATAGGCTGACAATGCCCGTATGGGATATGACCATAGGCGCGTCCGTTAATGCCAAGACGTCTTCGACAGTTTTGACGGAAGAATGGGCCACATCGAGCATGATGTTTTTATCAACCATGGCCAGTACAGCCTGCTTGCCAAATGGGGTCAAACCCGCTTTGGATACCCCGTGCAAGGAACCGCCAAGTTTATTGTCAAAGAAATGTTGCAATCCCATCATGCGAAAACCTGCACTGTAGAGCGTATCGATATTTTCCAATTTGCCTTCTAAGGGATGTGCGCCTTCAGTGGCAAGAACCCCTACGAGTTTATTTTTATTACTTGCACGGGATTTGAGTGCGGCCCTTAAATCTCTTTTGGTTTTGGCAATAACGAAATCGCCGTTCGCCGCGTCTTGCGCAGTGTGCAATCGTTCGGATTGATAAAGCGCACGTTCTAAAATGGAATGGTGGGTACGCTTTGGCCAGCCTTGTGCAATGGTTAAAAGCGACATTTGGTCGTTATCAGAAGTATTGCTGTTTTCATTTAAGCCCTTGGGTACAAAGGTAACAGTGGCAAATACCTGCAAGGCAACACCACCTTCGCGCAGGCGTGGAAAATCGGTTTGCCCGCGTGTTTGCCGCTTGGTAGGGTCACGTTTCCACAGCAAGGTATCTGCGTGCAAATCGGCCACGCGCAGTGTTGCGTGCAAAGTTTTGGCTTTTGCGGACACGACGTAAGGCGTGTGTGCTATCACCACATTCATTTTCTTGTCCACATTAACGGGAAGGATTTTAAAGAAAAATATTCCCCCTGCGAGCGCGCCAATGACAAGGCATCCCAATAAGATTTTCAAACTCTTTTTCATATGCAATGCTTTCTAATTGTCCTTCTAATTATCTTTGAAAATTTGTACAGATACGGGGGTGTTATGTGTCACACTGCCTCTATACATGCCTTCTGTATTAAAACTAAAGGCAAAATTACCTTCATTATCAAGCGCAACAATGCCACCGTCTCCGCCCATATCTGCCAGAGTGCCGTGGATGATAGTGTCCATAGCCGTTTGCAAACTTTCGCCCAAAAACTCGCGCCGCGCACAAACGTCGCGGGCAATAGTGGCGCGAATGAAGAACTCGCCTGTGCCAGTGGCCGAGACAGCGCAATAGCGGTTATCTGCGTAAGTTCCCGCGCCAATAATGGGCGTATCGCCAACCCGTCCAAATTCCTTGGCGGTTAAGCCGCCCGTTGATGTACCAGCAGCCAAATTGCCGCATGCATCTTTGACGACAACGCCGACAGTTCCGTATTTGGTAGACGGGGTAATACTGCCTTGTTTTTTAGCCAGTACATTTTGCAAGCTATCCCAACGGCTTTGTGTGTAAAAATAATCGCGGTCTACCAATTCAATGTTTTGAGTTTTGGCAAAAATTTCCGCACCCTCGCTAATCAACATAACATGTCGAGAATTGTCCATAACCTTGCGGGCCAAACTGATAGGGTTTTTAACATGGGTGACGCTGGCAATTGTGCCTGCATTACGGTCGCGCCCGTCCATGATGGCCGCGTCCATTTCGTTTATGCCAGCGGCTGAAAATACGGCCCCCTTGCCAGAATTAAACTTGGGATCATTTTCCATTTTGCGCACACTTATCTCTACAACGTCTAGGGCACTTGCCCCGCCGCGCAACATTGTCTCGCCGTTTGACAGCACGGCAGACAGTGTATCTCTATAGGCTTGCTCGCGCTTTGCGCTGAAATTTTTCTTGACGATTACACCTGCGCCCCCGTGCATGGCCATTGTCCAAACCCCTTGCGTTGGACAGGCCGCAGTCCAATCCATTTTATAGGCTTGGGTGTCGTGAGGTTGTTCGGTGCGCGGCGGCGTTGGGGTTTGGGGTGTGTCGGGTGTGCGCGGCGTGCACGCACTTGTGGCCAGCAAAGCAAAAATTGAAAGCGTGCTAGTAAAATATTGTGTGATGTTCATAATGTTCTCCCTGAAACGCAGTTTAACCGAAATTCAATCCACAACAATGTTTTATTAAGCTTGCATCATATTGGGGGGCGCGGCTAAGTTAACGCAAATTTGGAGACAGACATGATTACAGATGAACAACGCGCCGAGAGCATGGGCGAAGCCACACGGGAAAAACTAAAGCAGTTTTTTGCGCGTATTGAACGCTTGGAAGCTGAAAAGACTGAATTGACGGCGGATATTCGTGAAGTATATGCAGAAGTTAAAACATTTGGCCTCGATACCAAAATCGTACGTAAGGTGATTGCCCTGCGTAAAATCGAAGCGTCAGAACGGGCCGACCAAGAAGCTCTGATCGAGCTTTATATGGACGCCGGCGAAGGGTAGGGTGTTCTGAGCGGCGACAATCCTGATGATCCAAAATATAAATGGCAACAAGAGCAACTTGCCCGTGATGTTGATGTGGAAAAACGCCGCGAGAAAGATGCCAAGGCGCGGATACGCAGAGCCAGAACTGCCCAGCGTCACCTTAAAAAAGCCAAGCAGCAACTCGAAGACTTAGGCGAGATTACCGATTGGGAAGATGAATTTATCACCTCAGTTGACGAACGCCTCGATAAATACGACGCCGCATTCGCCGACCGCACAAAAGGCGGCGCGTCCGATGCTCTCTCCATGCGGCAAAAACAAGTTCTCGCCCAAATGCGCCGCAAAATAAAAGACTTCAATAAAAAAGATGGGGGCAAACAGGCTCCAGGACGCAAAAAACAAAGCGGTTTCAAACCCCGCTCAAGCTTCAAAAACAAATCCAACTTCAAACCCCGCGTCAGGCATATAGAAGACGACATGGTGGAAGATGAGCCATCTGCGCCGCCAAAAGGTAAGCCTAGCTTACGCATTATCAAAGGCGGGAAAGCTTAGTGGCCGGTACATACCTGCTTGATTCGTCAAAACGGTTTTACGGTGAGCGCATTCGCTCTGTGGATTTCGTCGTTATACGTTAAATTTGAAATGCATGATGTCGCCGTCTTGGACGATATAGGTTTTTCCTTCTTGGCGGGTTTTTCCTGCGTCTTTGGCGCCTAACTCACCGCCGTGTTCTACAAAATCGGCGTAAGCGGTGGTTTCGGCTTTGATAAAACCGCGTTCGAAATCCGTATGGATAACGCCTGCGCAGCGTGGTGCGCTCCAACCTTCGTGGAATGTCCACGCACGGGCTTCTTTGGGGCCGACGGTGAAATAGGTTTCGAGGCCTAATAATTTATATCCTGTTTGGATCATGCGGTTAAGGCCCGGTTCGGTCAGGCCGAGTGCGTCTAAATACTCTACGCGTTCGTCATTATCAAGTAGGGCAATTTCACTTTCAATTTGGGCGGAAATGACCACGGCTTGTGCATTTTCGGCTTTGGCGTGGGCAAAGACTGTTTCGGAATAAGCATTGCCAGTGGCGGCGCTGTCTTCGTCTACATTGGCCACGTATAGCACGGGTTTGGCGGTGAGCAGTTGCAACATACGCCACGCGCCTCGGTCGTCTTTGTCAATATCTGCGTTGCGGGCAGGGTGGCCTGCATTGAGCTGGGCCATAGCAATATCGATTAATTTAAGCGTGAGAATGGCTTCCTTGTCGCCGTTCTTGGCTTTTTTGGCGAGGGCAGGGCTGCGTTTTTCCAAACTTTCCATATCGGCCAGCATCAGTTCCGTTTGCACGGTTTCGAGGTCGGCGAGTGGGTCGATTTTGCCCTCCACATGGGTCACGTCTTCGTCGTCAAAACAGCGCAGCACATAGGCGATGGCGTCGGTTTCTCTGATGTTAGACAGAAATTGATTGCCAAGTCCTTCGCCTTGGGACGCACCGCGCACAAGGCCTGCAATATCGACAAAGTTCATGCGGGCGGGGATTTGTTCTTTGGAGCCGCCGATATCTGCGATTATCGGCAGGCGGCTTTCGGGCACAGCCACCTCGCCCACATTGGGCTCTATGGTGCAAAACGGATAATTTTCCGCTTGGGCTGACGCGGTTTGGGTGAGAGCATTAAACAGGGTCGATTTCCCGACATTTGGCAGTCCGACAATGGCGCATTTAAATCCCATGGCTTAATTCCTATTCTTCAATTTCTTCTAGGCTTGGCAGAGGGTGCAGGGGCCAGATGATTGACCTTGGTTTGGTATTTATTAAGCTCGCCTACAGCCAATAAATCGGATGCACGCGCGCAGGCGTCGGTAAGGGCGTTTACCCAGTCTCGTTCGGATTTGGCAAAATCTGACAGGACGTGCGAGTGAACTTTGTCTTTGTGACCCGGGTGGTCAATGCCCATGCGTGCACGGTGAAAATCTCCGCCAATCATTTGTTTGATCGAGCGCAGCCCGTTGTGGCCCGCGATGCCGCCGCCAAGCTTCATGCGAAATTTACCCGCCTCCAAATCAAGTTCGTCGTGGAAGACGATAATTTTATCCAAAGGGATTTTATAAAACTGGGTCACTTTTTGTACGCTTCGACCTGATTCGTTCATAAATGTCATGGGTTTGAGGGCGAGGGCTTTGACACGCCCATTGGGTGTTTCAATATAGCCTTCGCGCAGTGCGCCGCCGAATTTTGATTTTTCAGGGCCAAAATTGTGAAAATTAGCAATATTGTCTACGGCCATAAAGCCAATATTGTGGCGATTGTCTTTGTATTTTTCACCGGGATTACCGAGGCCAACAATTAACAACATTGGCCTCTCCAGTTTTTTGGGTTTAGGGGAAAGCAACCAAGTGAGAAGCTTGATTAAGCTTCTCCTTCAGTTTCTGTGGCTTCGCCTTCAGCAGCTTCTTCGCCCTCAGCCAATTCTTCGCCTTCTTCTTCGCCTTCGACCTCGTCTTCGCTTTCGCCGCGTGAGGCAACAACGGTTAGAATTGTTGGGTCACGGTCGGTAATGGCAGAGGTCACACCTTCGGGAAGGGTAATTTCTGACATGTGCAAGCTGTCACCCATTTCAAGAGCACTAAGATCAATTTCAATAGAATCAGGAATTTTGCCCGCAGGACAATTAACTTCGATTGTATAGCGCACAACATTGAGCGTGCCGCCTTCTTTGAGGCCAGGACAAATATCTTCGCCAATAAAATGCACTTTGACTTCAACCGTGATGACAGTGTCTTCTTTCACGCGGTAAAAATCAATATGCTCTGGCGTATCTTTGACGGGGTGAAATTGAATGTCGTGGGCAATGGCAAATTGCTCTTTACCTTTGTGGGAAAGCTTAATCATTTTGGAAATGAAATTTCCAGAGTTGATCGCTTTTCGCACTTCATTTTGTTTTAGTGAAATTGTCACAGAATCTTCACCGCCCCCGTAAATAATGCCAGGAATAAGCCCAGCGCGGCGAACAGCGCGTGCGCCGCCTGTGCCTGTGAGTTCACGTACATCAACGTCTAGAATAATATCTGCCATTTTCTTCGTCCTTTTGACCTTCACTCGTCCCGTAAATACCCATATTAATAGGCATACGCAATGTGCAAAGCGGTATTTTGAATTTCGTGCGCGTTATATAGTGCAATGCTAACAGATACGCAAGCACTAGATACGCTGAAATTTACAGTAAATTCAGCTCTTGGTGTGCACCTTTGCTAATCAAATAGCTTGCTGACGCTTTCGTCGTTTGAGATGCGGCGTATGGCTTCTCCCATGAGGGTGGCGACGGAGACGGCGCGGATTTTTTTGCACTTTTTAACCGCGTCTGGCTGGGTTATTGTGTCGGTAATTACCACTTCTTTCATGACGGAATTGGTGATGCTCTCCACCGCAGGGTCGGACAAAACCCCGTGGGTAATATAGGCGGAAACATCTTTGGCCCCGTATTCCATCAAAGCTTTGGCAGCGTTACACAGCGTGCCGCCGCTATCGATAATATCGTCAAGGATGATGCACGAACGTCCCTTAACGTCGCCAATCACATTCATCACTTCGCTCTCGCCTGCTTTTGGGCGGCGTTTGTCGATGATGGCAATGTCGGCTTCAAACCGCTTGGCCAGTGCGCGTGTCCGCACAACACCGCCTGTATCTGGCGAAACAAACATGATATTGCCGCGTTCTTTGCGTGAATATTCGCTTTTGATATCGGCTTCAAACACGGGTTGGGCGAAAAGATTGTCTGTTGGAATATCAAAGAAACCCTGAATTTGCCCTGCGTGGAGATCAAGGGTGAGCACTCTGTCTGCACCTGCTTTGGTGATGAGATTTGCGACAAGTTTTGCTGAAATCGGCGTGCGCCCACCTGATTTACGGTCTTGTCTGGCGTATCCGTAATAAGGAACAACGGCGGTAATCCGTTCAGCCGATGCCCGCACAAGCGCGTCAATAATAATCAGAAGTTCCATCAAATTATCATTGGCGGGGGCCGAGGTTGAGAGAATGATAAAGATATCCTCGCCACGTACATTTTCGTTAATCCGTACGAAAATCTCTTGATCGCGAAAGCGTTCAATATTAACTTTGGTCAGGGGAACATCCAACACATCTGCAATGTTTTGTGAAAGTTCGAGACTGGCCGTGCCGCTAAGAAGTTTCATGGAGAATCACCTGTGATATTTTTTTGTATGTAATCGTGCTCTAGCAGAGATGTTTGGTGTGGGAAAGCCTTACCCGTCAGTTTTTAGCATTATTGCCGAAATATTTCGGCCATAGTCTGAAATTCCGTTGTGGGAATTATACCGGTAACTGAAATAGTCGGTTTGTTGGCCGTAACTACACGCAGGGAATGCCTCGGCTTGTGTGATGCCAGCTCTTAATAATTTTCGAACCAAATAGGTTTTGATGTCAAAATGAGAGCGGTAATTTTTACCCTCGACGAATAGAGAAACTGCACTGCTGTGCTCTGTCATAAATAGATCAACAAATTCAGGGCCGACTTCAAAATGTTTTTGGCTGATGCAAGGGCCAATGGCGGCACATATATTTTCCCGCTTGGCCCCAAGGCTAAGCATGGCTTTAATCGTTTCGTCTGTAATGCCGCCGAGTGCGCCGCGCCACCCTGCATGGGCAGCGCCAATGATACGAACTTTTGGGTCAACGAATAAAACAGGCGCGCAGTCAGCGGCGAGTGCAGAGCAGGCAATGCCTGCAATACTGGTAACGATTGCGTCTGCTTTGGGCGGATTTTGATTGTCCCATATATTATCAGGTGTGGTGACTATTTTTACGTCTGTGCTGTGATGTTGGTGCACGGACAAGAGATGTGACGGGTTTGCACCGAGTGTGTTTGCTACACGTTTTCGGTTTTCGGTAATATCATCAGGCTTATCATCAGAGCCATAGCCTGTATTGAGGCTTGTATATTGCCCCGTTGAAACCCCGCCGTGCTTACCAAAAAAACCGTGACTGATGCTTGCAATATCACCAAGAATGGGCGCGGTTATAAAAGACGGGTTTTTCACGAGCCAGTCTCAAACCCCAAAGGCGGGGCTAAATCTTTGGACTGTATGGCGACGGCTTTAAACAAATGCCCCATTTCGCTTGCGTCCGTTAGTCTGTGGAGTTGTCTGGCAATTTTTTCTTTAGTATCTGGGTTTGCCCGTGTCAAAGAAACTGCGCGCACTTCAATGCCAAGGCGAGATAAAAACCCACTTTGGGGGCAGGGGCCATATACGTCCAGCTCTGCATTTTGCGCGAGTTGGGCAAGATGTGCAAAATTCACCCGCGCCGTGAGGTCGGCAAGGCCTGGTGCGTCCAATGGATATGTTTTTTCGTGTTTAATAATGGCTTGAAACGTATCGCCAAATTCAGTTACGTCAGGGCCGTAATCGATAAACAAAGCAGCCCCTGCATGGACGGAAAATCGAGATTTTAAGCTGTCCACGATTTGCCCCATGCCTAGGTTTAACTCTATAAGATCATCGGTTTTGGTATCCTCAATACCCGGGGGCAGGAAGCTTTGGTCGATGGTAGAAATGGGGGCGTTGGCGATTGTATAGATAAGCTTATCAGGGTTTTGTGGGTGAATATCAATCATGCGTTCATGCCAGCCGTCTGAGCCTTTAAACCTGTCTTTCATAATGAATTGGCGAATGGGCAGGCAGTCGAGATATTCATTGCCGATAACCAATGTGGGGCCAGCGGGCACATTCTCAACACGACTTGCCCACTGCACGGGGACACCGCAACCACCCAAATGTTCGCCCTGCTTGGCTTCGAGGGCGGCAGAGGTTTCGATCAGGGTCAGGCGCACGGCGGCAAAGAAGCCTTTGTCCAGACGTGCTGTGCGCAAAATGTCGCTCATCATTATCCCGCGACCGGGGCCATATTCGACCAATTGCACGGTTGTCGGACTGCCCATATTTCGCCATGCATGGATCAGCCACAGGCCTAAAACTTCGCCAAACATTTGACTGATTTCAGGTGCGGTAATGAAGTCTCCGTCAACACCAAGCGGATCGCGGGTTGGGTAATACCCTTGGGTAGGGTCGAGCAAGCACCAGGACATATAGCTGGCGATATTCATCGGGCCTGTGTCTCTGATATGGCGGATGATCCGCTGTTTAAGGCTTTGCATCTTTGGCTTCGGCGGGACGTAAAGGGGCGACAGATGGGCGTTTTGAAGCCCATAAAATTACTAGAATACCAGCAATCACCATAGGCAAGGAATAGGCCATGCCGCGTGTGAGTGGGCCAAACAATTCTGCATCTGGTTCTCTTACATTTTCCACTAGTATACGAAATGTTCCGTACATCAGAAGGAACAATCCCGTACACAAGCCAGGTTTGGTCAGGGCTTTAAATTTACGACTTGCAAGCCACAAGACGGCGAAGATCACAAAACCTTCAAGGAAACTTTCGTATAATTGGCTGGGGTGGCGGGGATTGAGCAAAAACCCTTGGGGGCTACGAAAGATTACGCCCCACGGTACATCGGTTTCGCGGCCATAGAGTTCTTGGTTGACGAAATTGGCGAGGCGCACAAGTCCTGGCCCAATAGGGGCGGAAATGGCGGCCAAATCTGCCACGCGCATTAAGGGAATTTTACGGGTTTTTGCCAAGTAAATCGTGGCGGCGCATACGCCAAGGAAGCCGCCGTGAAAAGCCATGCCACCTTCCCAAACTTTGAAAATACGGATTGGGTCTGCAATGTAATCTGCGGTATTATAAAGCAAGATTGAACCGATACGCCCGCCGATAATAATTCCAAGCAGGCAAAAGAACATGAAATCTTCAAGCATGCGCGCATTGGGAATCAAGGCTGGATCGGCTTGTTTAGCTGTCGGTTGCCAAATGTCAGTTTTGGCACATGTACGCTTGGCGTAAAAAAATGCCAAAAACAAACTGACTACATAGGCAAGTCCGTACCATCTTACGGACACAGGCCCGATTGTAAAAATTGTATCGCTGATCCAGTCTGGAAAGGGGACGGCGTTCATAAGGCGTATAATCATAAATGCTCTTTATTGTTTTCTTGCATGCAAATGTGTTATATACGCAATAGCGCATAAGCCAAGTCATTAGGAGCCTATCATGCAAACCAAATCTGCCACATTTGACGATCTTGCTAATTTAATGACCAATGCATTTGGGGCTGCCAAGGGGGTTGGCGACGAAGTACGTGTGGCAGCCCGTGCACGGGCCGATACATTTATTGCCAATATGGATTTGGTCAGCCGTGACGAGTTTGAAGCGGTTAAAATGATGGCTTCCAGTGCGCAGGCAGAAATTGCGGATTTGAAATCCCAAATTAAAAAAATGGATAGGGCTATCAAGACTTTGAAAAAACAAGTCAAATAATCACATTATACCTGCACCTACTAAATATAGTTATCAACACTAATCTTTCCACCATATATTGCGCAGGCTACCCGGTCGCGTAACATGTAGCTAAGAATCGATCTTTGGCGTTGGCGCGTCGATATAGTGGATAGTGGATTTGATATGGGCGCGATGTGGTGACGAAATATTCTGAAGATATGTGTTTAAGGCCGAGTCCGTCCCTTAAAAATGCGGCGGCGATACGGCCCAACCCTCTTGATGTGTTTGAGCGGTTGTCAATTGCTGAGCATTATGATTTTGAGCGCGTGTCTGTTGATGAGTTACATATTTCCCTTGGCGGGCTGTGGTGCGATCATGATGTGTCCTTGGTGTGGACGCCCAGCAGTGAACAAATTAGCCTGTATTTATTATTTGAAGGGCGTAGCCCTGGCGGGCGTTCCGATGAAATTTGCCGCTTGTTGTCCTTACTCAACGAACGTCTCATCAGTGGGCATTTTGATTTTTGGGATAAGGACAGTGCTCTTGTTTACCGCAATACGCTGAATTTATCTGGCGGGGCTGTGGTGAAAGTCGAGCAAGCTATGGCGTTGTTATGCGCAGCCCTAGACGCTGCTGAACGAGGTTATCCCGCGTGTCAATATGTTGTGTGGGCGGGGAAAAGCCCTGAGGAAGCTTTAAATTCGGCTCTTTTGGATTTAGCCGCTCACAGTTAAAATAATTTAGGGAAGATTTTATGGCACGCGGTAAACTTTCCTCCACTACCCATGCCCTCATCGGGGCAGGGCATATGGGCGGCGCGCTCTTGTCAGGCTGGATAGATGAAAGCAAGGCGGCTCTAAAACCTGAGCAAATACTGATAATTGATCCTGCGCCTGGCGAGGCGGCGAAAAAAGCTTTGGATCTTGGGGCGAAGTTTTCAAACCGTTTAACCAAAGGTTCCGCAAGCGGCTTGAAAGTCTGCTTGCTCGCCATTAAGCCGCAATTATTTACCAAGCTTGGCCCAGATTTGGCCAAGGCTTTGCCAAAAGATGTATTGGTAATCTCGATCATGGCGGGCATCACGCTTGAGAATTTAGCCGAAGTTTTACCTGTACGTCCACTCATCAGAGCTATGCCCAATGCGCCGTGTGCTTACGGAATGGGTATTACAGCCTATATTGGCAGTAAAAATGTGACGGCTCAGCATATAGATTTGGCCGAAATATGCCTCAAAGCTGGGGGTAGGGTTGTGAAACTTGAAAGCGAACGCCAAATCGACATGGTCACCGCCGTATCAGGTTCTGGGCCAGCCTATGTGTTTTACTTAACCGAAGCCTTAGAAGCGGCGGGTATAAAACTCGGGCTTCCGAGCGGTCTTGCCAGAGACTTGGCCCGACAAACAGTTGCAGGGTCAGGCTTTATGCTTGAGCGTAGCGATAAAGATGCCACTGAGTTGCGGCTTGCGGTCACGTCTAAAGGCGGGACAACACAGGCAGCGTTGGAGGTATTAATGGCAGAAGACGGGTTAGTTCCAATATTACGAAAAGCCGTGAAAGCTGCGTACCAGAGATCGCGCGAGCTTGGCGGTCATAAGCCGAATGCTTAGCGCGGCAAGGTAATCAGACAGCGCAAACCACCCATTTGACTGTCTTGTAATTGTAAAGTGCCGCCGTGCGCCTGTATCACATCATTAGCGATGGAAAGCCCAAGCCCGACGCCTTCTCTGTTTTGGTTGCGTGATGTATCGAGGCGGCTAAACGGTTTGAGAGCTTCCGCACGGCTGGTTTTTGCAATGCCTGGGCCGTCATCATCAATGGTGAGGGTAATTTCTTTTTTTGCCGTGCCGTTAACGCGTATATCAACAGCATTTCCATAACTGACAGCATTACCAATTAAATTCGCCAGAGCGCGTTTCATGGCCATTGGGCGCATGTTGAAGGTTAAATCCCCAGATGTTACGAGGCTGGGTTTTGGGTCATTGTGTGTTTTGACAAGTGCGGTGAAAATGCGGCCTATATTGGTTTGCTTGATATCTTCTTCGGCTGCATCGCGGGCAAAATCTAAATACCCATCCAGCATCATTTCCATGTCCTTCACATCATTTTTTGCAGCTTGGGTTTCTGCATTTTCTTGCGTCATAGATAAATGCAGTTTTAACCTAGTAAGCGGTGTGCGCAGATCATGGCTGACCCCCGCCAGCAAGGTTGTGCGTTGTTGGACATGGCGCAGTATACGCTCTCGCATTTGCAAAAATGCGGCGCCAGCTTGTCGCACTTCGGACGCGCCAGAGGGCTTGTATTTGCCAATACCGCGCCCTTTGCCAAAATTCTCTGCTGCCGCGGCAAGTTTAACAATGGGGCGGGCTTGGTTGAGAATAAATAAAATACTTACAAGACTGAGCAGAACAGTCGTCATAATAAGCCAGAATAAAAATACATAACCTGTTGGTGCAAAGACCCGCTCTCGCGGAACAATAAATTTTAACACGCCTGCTTCTACTTCAAGCCTGATATCAATATGGTTAGGATATCTGGTGGTATCAAACCAATACGGCGTGTCTATGTTCTGTGCCAGAGCACGGCGCAATGTTTTGTCCAGCGAGGAAAAGAACGCCTTGCGTTGGGCTTTTGGTAATTGATCCCCGCGTTCAAGTTTCACAGATAATTGCATGTTTGGGCGAAGCATTTCATCGAGTATTTTCGCATGGTCTTCGCTAGGTGATTGCAGATATAAAGCGTGGGCGACGGATACATCAGCCGCGACACTATTTGAAAGACTGCTGGTTACGGTTTGCCAGTGCGAGCTAAAAAAGATAAAGGCAACAATGATCTGCATGAGGGCGATGGGCAGCATAATAATAAGCAAGGCGCGTCCAAACAGGCTTTGAGGCAAATGCCGGTTAAGCCACGGTTTTTGTGTGATATCATTATCAGGATTATTCATCATACGGCTCTGCTTGCAGGCGGTATCCACGGTTGCGCACGGTGACAAGAAATACGGGGTTTGCGGGGTCAGGTTCTAATTTGCGCCGAAGCCTTGTGATTTGAACGTCAACGGCCCGCTCACTTTTTGTTTGGATTTGTTGGGCCAGCGCATGGCGGTTAATGACGCTGCCAATACTGCGGGCGAATGTTGATAACAAAACATTTTCGCCCGTTGTCAAATGTACCTGCACCCCATTTTGTGTGAGAAGGTTACGGTTCACATCAAAAACCCAATCGCCAAATTTTATTTTATGCGAACGGGGTTGGGTGGATTGTCGTTTTAATATGGACTTTATCCGCAATACCAATTCTTCCGGTTCAAACGGTTTGGACAGATAATCATCTGCCCCTAGCTTAAGGCCTTTTATGCGGTCACTGGCGGCCCCACGTGCTGTGAGCAAAATTATGGGGATATTGTCGATTTTACGCAAAGCTTGGGTTAATGAAAACCCGTCTTCACCAGGCATCATGACGTCAAGCACGAGCAGATCAAAAGCTAAGCTTTTCATCAAATGCCGTGCTTCCACAGTATTTGCCGCTGTTGACACCCGAAAACCATTGCGGCCAAGAAAGCGTTTGAGCAGTTCGCGTATGCGGTCATCATCATCAACGACAAGCAAATGAGCATCTTGCATGGTATTTAACGGTGTTTCGTTTTCCATAGGCTATTTCTAACCCGAATTCATATTGACACAAGCCCTACAAAAGCGGAAATGATGGTTTTGAAATATAAATAAATGTAAATATTGCTTTGTCATTCCAGCGAAAGCTGGAATCTGGTAATGACAATAATGAGGTAGGACGTGAGTTATGACAGATGCAGCTTTTCATGATCGGGACGGATATATCTGGATGGACGGCGAATTCGTCGATTGGCGCGATGCCAAAGTGCATGTACTGACCCATTCTCTCCATTATGGGTCTGGTGTATTTGAGGGTGACCGTGCTTATGACGGTGAAATTTTCGCCTTAAGTGACCACAGCAAACGTCTTGTCAATTCAGCGAGACATCTTGGCTATGAACTTCCCTATACGGCTACGCAAATTGACGCGGCTTGCAAAGAAACACTCGCAAAATCTGGCCTTGGCTCTGCTTATGTGCGGCCATTGGCGTGGCGCGGCAGTGAGCAAATGGGGGTGGCGGCGCAAGCCAATACAATTCATCTTGCCATTGCAGTGTGGGCATGGGGCGATTATTTTGCCGACAAAATGAAGGGCATACGTCTGTGTATGGCCGAATGGAAGCGCCCTGCACCTGATACTATTCCGTGCAAAGCCAAAGGTGCTGGCCTGTATATGATTTGCACATTGGCCAAACATACCTCAACCGACAAAGGTTTTGATGACGCGCTGATGCTCGATTACAAAGGCCGTATTGCTGAATGTACGGGCGCGCATATTTTCTTTATTAAAGACGGAGAATTACACACGCCGACCAATGATATTTTGCTCGACGGTATTACCCGCAAAACCGTATTGGCTTTGGCCAAACACCGAGGCATAAAAGTACACGCCCGCGATATATGGCCAGATGAGTTGGGCACATTCTCGGAAGTGTTCATTGTTGGTACGGCGGCAGAAATTACCCCCGTACGCGAAATTGAAGGCATACACTATAAGCCGAGCACAATTAGTGAAAATATGGTTGAAGATTATGACCGTCTTGTGCGCCGAAAACTTAAACTCTAGCGAAATGTAGCCCGTATATAGTGTAGTCCAGTGTAGAGGGATAGACATGCTGCGAGCCACAAAAACCCTAGTCCTATATGTGTGAAAATATGCGCATTCTCATTAGTATTAAAGGTCAATAAAAATAAAAATATTGCCAGCATTTCAGCTGCCGTTTTCCATTTTGCTAATTTTGTGGGCGGTAAAATAATGTTTGAATTTGCCGCATGTTCGCGGGTTCCGCTGATGAAAATATCGCGAAAAATAATCGCGATTGACGGGGCAATGAACCACCAGTGTGGCCCAAAATTTATCATGAAGGCAATGAGACAACCTGCCACAAGTAATTTGTCGGCAATGGGGTCGAGCATACGACCGAAATCTGAAACCAAATTCCATTTTCTGGCAAAATACCCATCCAAAAAATCGGTAAGGGCGCATATTGCAAACAGGGTAATTACGAATTTAGGGGCATTGAATGGGTTTTGCAAATTATGCCCAACAGCCAATATTCCGCCTATGAGAATCGGAATAAGGGCAATGCGGCCCAAAGTAAGCGCGTTGGGAAGCCAGTAAAATGTGTGCCGTTTTTGTGCTGCACTCATGTTTGTGTATCGCCCTTTGGGGTTTTTGCTGTGAGTAATTTAAAGCCTGTGATGATGGAGAGCAAAGCGGCAATCCATAATGCTACCAGCCCAATATTCCAGATGAGCGGGGAGGCATTATTATAGACATTTAGCGCGGTTTCGGCACCGCCACCTGCACGCAGTCCATCAAAGAAATTGGAGAGCCATGGGGAGGCGACCAAAATACAGCCGCCAAACATTGCCAAAGCACTTTTCATATCGCCCAATTTGGTTTCTAAAAATCCGAATTTTGATAAGTTAGCACCTTTAAAAATACCAATAACAAGGTCGCGCCCGATGAGGGTAAATGCGGGGACGGCAAAGCTCCAGTGTAAAAGCCCTGCTTGGTAAGTCACCCACAAGAGTGCGAGGAGCGTACCACCAATGAGAACGGAATCTGCAATATCGTCAAACCAGCCTAAAAACCGTCGTTTTTCTTGTCCGTCACCGCCAATATAATCATCAAGCACATCGGTGATGGCGGCAATAACAAATAATATTGACGCCAACAGAACAAGCCTTAAGTCGAGCGAGACAAACCCCATCGGGTCATCAGGCTTGGCTGACCACGCTTTGACAATAATAAACATAATAAGCGGCGTTAATACCACCCGCACTAAGGTAAGTGCGTCAGCAAGTGCGCCGTTAGTTTGTGCGCCGTCTTGCGCCGCCGCCGTATTGTTAGGTGTTGAAGTGGTCATGGATTGTTTTTGCAAGCGTTTTGCTTACCCCCTCTACGCGTGTTAAATCGTCTACCGCTGCTTGGGCAACGCTTTTTGCCGAGCCAAAATAATGCAAAAGTGCCTTTTTTCGGTTAGGTCCGATACCCTCAATAGCATCTAGCGGGTTGGTATGCATCTGTTTTTTACGTTTGGCGCGGTGAGTGCCAATGGCAAAACGGTGGGCCTCGTCGCGCAGTCTTTGCAGGTAGTATAAAACGGGTGTGCGTTGGGGCAGGGTAAATTCTGGACGACCCTGCATATGAAAGCTCTCGCGGCCTGCATTCCTGTCTGGCCCCTTGGCAATGGCGACCAATGTGGTGCGCGCAAGTACGCCAAGTTCGCCGAGTATGTCCGCGACAACGCTCAATTGCCCTTTGCCGCCGTCAATCAGAAGGAGGTCAGGCCATACCAGTGTGTCATCTTTTAACAGTCTTGAAAATCTGCGGCGCATAACTTCGCGCATCATGGCATAATCATCACCCGGTTTTGTGGTCATATCTTTGATGTTAAAGGTGCGGTATTCGCGTTTTAAAAACCCGTCTTGGCCCGCGACAATAAATGCACCGACCGCATTCGTGCCTTGAATATGGCTGTTGTCATAGACTTCAATGCGTTGGGGCGGGGCGTCCATACCAAACACCTCTGCGATACCTGCGAGGAGTTTGTCTTGAGACGCGGTTTCGGCCATTTTACGAGCGAGCGCTTCACTGGCATTTTTCTTGGCCAGGCCGACAATATCGTGCTTTTCGCCGCGCTGGGGTTTGAAAATTTTAAAACTGCCGTTTTTACGCTCAGATAATGCCGCTTCGAGCAGAGTTTTATGAGGCAAATCTTCATTGACAAACACTTGTTTTGGAATGGGTTTCCCGAGGTAGAATTGCGCCAAGAACGCATCTAAAATACTGGCAGTATCAGCGTCTTTGCTGTGGCGAGGGAAATAGGCATTACTGCCCCAATTTTGACCTGCGCGAAAGAAAAATACCTGCACACAGGCTTGCCCGCCTTGCATGTGGACGGCAGCAATATCGGCGTCTTTAAATGTGCGGGGCGTCACATGGGTGTTACCAGAGCTGACATAGGCCATAGCTTGCAGGCGGTCGCGTAGGTCAGCCGCCTGTTCAAAGTCCTGCCTTGCGGAGGCTTTGGCCATGCGTTTTTGCAATTTGGCCCGCAATATTTCCGAATTTCCAGACAGAAAATCAGAGGCTTCGTGGTTGAGGGCGGCGTAATCCTTCAAACTAATCTCGCCAGTACATGGCGCGGCGCACCGTTTAATTTGGTGCAACATACATGGCCGTGTGCGGTTTTCATAAACACTGTCAGAACAGGTGCGCAGTAAAAAGGCGCGCTGTAATGTATCGAGGGTGCGGTTGACCGCAGAGGCAGAGGCAAATGGCCCATAATATTGCCCCGGTTTTGATTGCTTGCCCCTGTGCTTCATCAATTGCGCCGCCCTGTGGTCGGTGCGCATGAGGATATAGGGAAAGCTTTTGTCGTCGCGCAGGAGGATATTATAGTGAGGCTTTAGTTTTTTAATCAGGCTGGCTTCAAGCAGGAGGGCTTCCGTCTCGCTATTTGTGACCACGAATTCCATCGAGTTTGTTGCGCGTATCATGCGTTTGATACGCACGGGGTGGCGATCATATTTTGTATAGGCTTGCACCCGTTTTTTAAGGTCTTTGGCCTTACCCACATAGAGAAGCTGGCCGTTATCACCAAACATACGGTAAACACCCGGTTTTCCTGTGAGAGTCTTTACGTATTCTAAAATACGTTCAGGGCCAGTAATGACTGGTTTCTTGTCTTTAGTCATCCCGACTTAATCGTATTTCAACGCCCGCAAAATCAGCATTAATCAAGGCGTGGGGTTTGGCGATGTTTACAGTGCACGCAATAACACGTGGGTCAGTATCCAAGGCCCAATTTGCGATGCGGGCGGCGAGGGTTTCCACCAATTGCACATGGGCTTCTTGGGCGAAACTTGCCGCCGTATCAGCAACTACGCTGTAATCTAGAGTTTCGGCGAGCCGGTCATCATCGGGAGCAGGCAGGTTTCCCATATCCAGTTCAACGCTGATGATAATAGGTTGAGTGGTTTCGTGCTCGTGTGGATGCACGCCAATAGAGGCCAACACTTCCAAGTTTTTGACATATATTTTTGTACTGGATTTGTAGGACATAAAAAACCTTCTAGAAAATTAAATGTTCGCCGCCGTCAACACATATCATTTGCCCCGTGACAACGTCAGCAGATAAAAGATAGCGTACGGCATGCAGAATGGCGCTTGGCGGCGAGCCTGTTTTTAACAGGGTTGCGTCAATCTCTGCGTTAAATGCTTGCGTGCTTTGGTGGGTATTTTGCAGGGTTGGGCCGGGGCCAATGGCACACACGCGAATGCGCGGGGCCAAGCTTTGGGCGAGGGTTTTCGTGGCCGCGTAGAGCGCGGATTTTGACACAGCATAACTGAAATAATCAGGGCTTGGTTTGAGCACCCGTTGGTCAATCATATTGATGATTGTGCCCGTTTTATCATGTGGGAGCGCATCTGCGAAATGTTGGGACAAGAGCAGAGGTGCTTTTACATTGACGGTCATATGGTGGTCAAAAAGTGTGCCTGTAAAATCATTGGCGGTATCTGGCGTATATGTTGAGGCATTGTTTATCAGGGCGCCGAGTGGCTGACCCAGTGCTTCGCTAGCACGGGAAATCAGTGTTGCCAGTTCTGAGGGCACATTTAAATTTGCCTGCACTGCAACAGCATTCTCCAGCTTTGCCGCTAAATCCTGTGCAGATTTTTTTGAGCGGTTGTAGTGAATAGCAACGGCCCATCCGTCTTTGGATAGGCCTTCGGCCAATGCTTTGCCAATACGGTTACCTGCGCCAGTTATCAATACGGATTTTGTCATGTCGTCACGCTATCACGACTACGGCTAGGTCTCAAGTTTTACGCACCAAGCGAAGCTTTAATAGTCGCGGCGATAAAAAATGCATAGCCCAAGAGGAAGACAATACCTGTTTTGCGGCTAATGGGTGTGCGGCGCAATATGAAGAGGGTGAGGGCGACAATGGAAGCCAACATCACCCAGACATCAAAGACAAGGAAGCCATCTGGAATATGTACGGGGCCAGTCAGGGCGGCGGCCCCCATAACGGCAAAAATATTAAATACGTTGGAACCCAGCACATTGCCAATGGCCATGTCAGTTTGTCCGCGCCACGCCGCCACAAGAACGGTTGCCAGTTCGGGTAGGGACGTGCCAATGGCTACGATGGTCAGGCCAATCATGGCTTCGCTGACCCCAAGTGATTTTGCAATAATGGTTGCGTTGGAGACAATAAGATTGCCGCCAAATGCAAGGCCGACAATGCCAAATAAAATGAAAAATATGGTTACGCCCATATGTTTGGGCAAGCCTTCCATTTGGTCCACATCGGCCATGTCGTGCAAGGCAGGGTCGTCGGAACCAGATTTGGCCAAGCCAAACATCCACAACAAATAGATGACAATACCGCCAAATAAAATAGCCCCGTGCCAAAATACAAGTGGGCCGGGAAAGAACATGAGAATTATCAAGACCAGTGCTGCAAATACCGCGACGGCAGAATTGCGCGCCACCCCTGCCACATTAGTTGGAATGGCCATAATGACGGCAGGTACGCCCAAAACAAGTAGTACATTGGCGATGTTTGAGCCAATAACATTACCAATCGCAAGCTCGCTCGCACCTCTTAGAACGGCTTGAATGCTAACAACAAGTTCAGGTGCAGATGTACCAAAGGCAACAATGGTGAGGCCAACAATAAGCGGCGGAATGCCCCATTTGCTGGCGAGTGCTGCCGCTCCGCGCACAAGCCAATCGCCCGCCCAAAGCAAAAGCATTACACCTGCGACGAGGAGCAAAAACGGAATAAGTACGGGTGTCAAAAAATCAACCTTACCAGAATTTTTTGTATTCTAGCAAATTCAGTCCACCAAAAAGAATGGCAGCGATAAAGAAAGCGAGGAGGGCTGGGTCGATGGTAAAGAGACCAAAAACGCGAACGCCTGAAAAAACCAGTTCTGAAAGTGCTGTCATAATATGCCTCAAAGATGAAAAGCCAATAGATTCCCTTGTATTATACAATGCCCAAAGCCAAAGGCCAAGACTTGATAAAGGGAAATATGTATTTATCATAAGAACAATAACATAAATATAAACGGGGGCAATATGGCAAAAATATTAGGCGTAGGCGGTGTGTTTATTCGCTGTAAAGACACCAAAGCATATACGCAGTGGTGGAAAACCCATATGGGCGTGGACATTTCTGAATGGAATTCTATGGAATGGCCAAGTGACGGCAAAAGTTTTACGCTGATAAGCCCGTTTAAACACGACACGGATTACTTTGCACCGTCAACGGAGCGGTTTATGATAAATTTGCGGGTTGATGATGTGCCTGCTATGCTTGGCAAAGCGAAGGCAGGCGGCGCCAAAATTATTGGCGAGATATCTGATGAAGGCTATGGGGTCTTTGGTTGGTTTTTAGACCCAGAGGGTATAAAGATAGAATTATGGCAGGATAAATCCTGATTCGGTGAATTTAAAAGGAGAGAAATATGTTTGGAGCAATGATATTTGCGAAAGCTGCGGGACGGAAATTAAAAGGCCTGTTTAAAGGCAAAAAGGGCAAAGATATTCTTGAAAAAGAAGTCAGTGATTTGGGACTGGATTCCAAAGGTATGGATATTCATGTGGACGACGAAGGCAAAGTCACGATTACGGGCAATGCTGTCTCCCAAGAAATGAAAGAAAAAATCATTCTGGCCGTGGGCAATGTAAACGGCGTCGGGGAAGTGCAAGACGAAGCAGGCAGCAGCGACGACGGTACCGCATCGCAATTTTACGAAATCGTTAGTGGTGATACATTGTGGGGGGTGTCCAAGAAATTTTACGGCAAAGGCAGCCGTTATATGGAAATCTATGAAGCCAACCGCCCGATGCTAAAGCACCCTGATAAAATCTATGTCGGCCAAATGCTCCGCATTCCAGCAGATAGCAAAGCTAGCGTATAAAGATACTAATAAGTAAGTAATTATTGTCATTCCAACGAACGCTGAAATCTGAAACTAAACACATGTTGTTTAGTACCGGATCCCAGATCAAGTCTGGGATGACAGCTTTATGTGGATATGTGAAAAATTTTCATCCATAAACCTACAGTCCTCGGCACGAACCCGTGGTCCATATACTGCTGATTTTCTACTCTAATAACCAATGTATGGACCTCGTATCAAGTACGGGGACTTAGTGTTGTGGGAAGGAAAGCCATCCACGAGGCACTTAACTCATTAAGTGGCACTTAACCCATATATGTCATTCCAGCGAAAGCTGGAATCTGAAACTAGGCACATGTTGTTAATTGTCGGATCCCAGATCAAGTCTGGGATGACAGTGAGGTGAAAGTACGAGTCAAAGCTCAAATCTACCTCCTCTCCCATGGGGAGAGGATTGAGGTGAGGGGATATGATGTTGAAAACATGATCTCAAATATAGAAAAAGCATACCCCCTCACCGCGCTACCCGCGCACCTCTCCCACTAGGGAGAGGTTAAGATGTGTCGATTTGTTTTCTACGGCTACGTAGGAATGTATAAACAAGACGCGCGGAAAAGCGTAGCTCTGACTGGGAATGTATCCAAGAGGCGCGAAACACCCAGCCCCCCCCACACCTAGTCATTCCAGCGAAAGCTGGAATCCGAGACAAGCAAAGGTGTTTTAATTTCGCGGGACCCCAGATCAAGTCTGGGGTGACAGTGTTTTGTTTGGGAATGCATAAACAAGAGGCGAGGAGCGTAGCGACCGGGAATGTATAAACAAGAGGCGATGAGCGTAGCGACCGGGAATGTATAAACAAGAGGCGATGAGCGTAGCGACCGGGAATGTATAAAGAGGCGATGAGCGTAGCGACCGGGAATGTATAAAGAGGCGATGAGCGTAGCGACCGGGAATGTATAAAGAGGCGATGAGCGTAGCGACCGGGAATGTATAAAGAGGCGATGAGCGTAGCGACCGGGAATGTATAAAGAGGCGATGAGCGTAGCGACCGGGAATGTATAAAGAGGCGATGAGCGTAGCGACCGGGAATGTATAAAGAGGCGATGAGCGTAGCGACCGGGAATGTATAAAGAGGCGATGAGCGTAGCGACCGGGAATGTATAAAGAGGCGATGAGCGTAGCGACCGGGAATGTATAAAGAGGCGATGAGCGTAGCGACCGGGAATGTATAAAGAGGCGATGAGCGTAGCGACCGGGAATGTATAAAGAGGCGATGAGCGTAGCGACCGGGAATGTATAAAGAGGCGATGAGCGTAGCGACCGGGAATGTATAAAGAGGCGATGAGCGTAGCGACCGGGAATGTATAAAGAGGCGATGAGCGTAGCGACCGGGAATGTATAAAGAGGCGATGAGCGTAGCGACCGGGAATGTATAAAGAGGCGATGAGCGTAGCGACCGGGAATGTATAAAGAGGCGATGAGCGTAGCGACCGGGAATGTATAAAGAGGCGATGAGCGTAGCGACCGGGAATGTATAAAGAGGCGATGAGCGTAGCGACCGGGAATGTATAAAGAGGCGATGAGCGTAGCGACCGGGAATGTATAAAGAGGCGATGAGCGTAGCGACCGGGAATGTATAAAGAGGCGATGAGCGTAGCGACCGGAAATGTATAAAGAGGCGAGGAGCGTAGCGACCGGGAATGCATAAAAGACAAGGCGGAGAAGACTGTGAGAGAGAGAAAACAGTCTTCATCCGCCTTGCTACGTGTACTGTCGGTCACTCATTTTGTGACCAATCTCAAGGGGGAGAATTGGACAGCGGGGACATCACGTACCCCCTTTATAGAGATGGGCGTTGAATGCTAGCTGAACAAAATTGCCTTATTTCCGCCATAATTGACCGTTCATTTATGTTGTGGTCATAAAACTATTCATTTCTTTGTTATTGTTTTCTGCTTGTGCTCTAGTGGCTAACGCAAAACCAATGCCAGAATCAGCACGGAGCAAGGTGGCGATCAATAAAACCGCTCCATTTCTAGAAGCTGATCTTCACGCTAAAAATCTAAAACTTGGTGGTTCAATTTTTTTGCGAATCATAAAATCTGATGCCCCTAGGCTTGGTTCTTTGTTGGGTGGTGTAATAGAAATTTATGTTGCGGGTGGTGACGGGAAATATTCACTCTATAAAACCAGTAAGGTTTGTGCCGCGTCCGGCATGCAGGGGCCAAAAATGCAAACTGGAGACCGGCAATCCCCTGAAGGGTTTTATTATTTAACGGCAGGTAGTCTTAATCCGTGGTCATCTTATCACCTAAGTCTAAACCTTGGTTACCCCAATGCCTATGATAGAGCCAAAGGGCGAACGGGGGACTATCTCATGATCCACGGAAACTGTGTTTCAATAGGTTGCTATGCTATGACCGACGCAGGGATTGAGGTGATTTATACTCTGGTTAACGCCGCAATGAAAAACGGACAAGGGGTTGTGCGTGTACATAGTTTTCCTTTTCCCATGACAAATGCCAATCTTGCGCAAACTAGCGAAAATCTAAATTATGAGTTTTGGAAAAATTTAAAACAGGGCTGGGATTGGTTTGAAGCACACAGTGCACCGCCTGACATTAATGTCAAAGACGGTGCGTATGTTTTCCGTGCTTTACCAACCCCATGAAGCGATTATTTACTGACTTAAAATATCACTGATACGGCGTTGGGCGATGGGGTTATAGCCTGCTTTGGCTTTGGCAAAAACTGCCTCTGCTCGTGCTTTGCCTGCGGGTGTTTTGGCAAGTTCCCCGTATAGGCGGTAAATGAATTTGCCGCGCCCTACGGTCATAAAGAAATTATCTAGTGCCGCGTCCGCAGGCGCGTAATTGCCCCGAATGGTTTGCATATACCAAGCAAAAGCGGTTTCAGCATTTTGTGTGCCTGAGAGGGAAAATGCTGTATCAAGCGCGCCAAATTGGGCGTGCGATAGGTCTGCGGGCAGTGTGTTTAAAAAATGTAACCATTCATGGGTAGACCATTTTTCTGTTTTTAATTGCGCCGCCGTGATATTGCCAGCTAGCCAATCTGCTTGCTGGGCTTTTACTTTGGCAAAGGCATCAGATACTGGTTTTTTAGCCGTTTTGGGTAATCCCGGTTGATATATCCATTCTTTCAGTTCTGCCGTAGTGAGAGCGTCTGGTTGGCTGATATGCAGTTCGTCATGCAGATATTTAATAAAATCCTCTGTGGTGATGCTTTGGAAGGCAAAATGGTCGAAATATTTCTTTAAGAAAGCATCGAAGTTTTTGCGCCCGAAGCGTTCTTCCAAAAACATCAAGAAAAACTGACCTTTTACGTAAGAAACTTGACTGAAAGCCTCGTCCGTATGGGCCATGTCGACGGGTAGTTTAAGCTGGGTCAATTCTGGGCGTGTCGCCCCTGCAATATCCCGCTTTAAATCTGCAAGGCTCAAAGCTTGCTCCATAACGGCGCGCCTTTCTCCGTATAAATCTTCCATAACCCGGTTTTCAACATAGGAGGTAAACCCTTCATTGAGCCAAGCGTCGCGCCAATTGGAATTGGTCACCAGATTGCCAGACCAAGAGTGAGCCAATTCATGGGCCACCACATTGGTCAGGCTTTTGTCGCCAGCGATTAATGTGGGGGTCATAAAGGACAGGCGCGGGTTTTCCATGCCACCGTAAGGGAAGCTGGGTGGGAGTACAATGAGGTCATAACGCCCCCAACGGTAGGGGCCGTAAAATTTGGCATTAGAGGCTTCCATAAGCGGAGTATCTTCAAATTCGGCGACAGAGGCGTCCAGAATATATTGCTCTGCATAGACCCCAATATGGTCATTGATGGCTTTAAATTTTATGTCGCCTACGGCAATGGCTAGAAGATAGGGCGGGATAGGTTGGGGCATATTAAAATGATATTCTCCGTCCAAAATTCCGTCAGGGTCTTGCTCTGCGCTCATCAAGGCCAAAAGCTCAGGCGGTGTGCGCAAGGTGGCCGTATAGGTAATACGCACGGCGGGTGTGTCTTGCAGGGGCGCGATGGTGCGGGTGTTAATGGCTTGGGCTTGGGAGAAAAGATAAGGATGTTTCTTGCCAGCCGTTTGCTCTGGCGGTAGCCATTGCAAGCCCTCAGCTTCGGGACTGGTACGGTAAGCAATACGTACTTTCGTCGCCGCGTCGCCGATTTGAATGGTGAGCTTAGCCCCCATAATAGGGTCTGCATTTCCAAGAGCGTGCTCGGCGGGTGTCCACTGACCATCTGCGTTTTGCAGGGCAACAGCCTTGATAAGCAATCCACGTGTATCGAGCACCAATTGCCCCGTTTGTGTGCCGACCCGCTTAAAATCCAGTGTCGCCATGCCTTCCAACACATGTTGATCAAACTTCACATCCAAATCCAAATCAAGATGGGTAATGCGAACGTGGTCGTAATTTGAATAGGTGAATTTGTCATGTTTGATAATTGTTTGCACGGTGGTTTTTACCATTGGAGCAGCTGCGTCAGTTTTGGGAGCATTGCAGCCGCCCAAAATGAGGTTAAGTGCGGTGGCGGTGAGTAAGACGGATTTTGAAATATACATGCAGGGCTCCAAATTTGATTTGTGCAACACTAACCAAGCAAGCTTGCGAGGTAAATGTATATTCGCGGTATTTTATTGAGTTTATGTGAGTCTTGACATTGAACCCGTAAACATTTTCAATGTTGAAAACTAGGAGGGTATTATGCATGAATTTTTAACGCCAGTATTGGTGCTTATATTGTGGACATTTGTTATGTGGGCGTTGATGTATAAACGCCGTATTCCTGCGATGAATGCGATCCACAAAAACCCACAAAAATTTATCGAAGATCCAACTCTGTGGGGAAAAATGCCCAAAAATGCGACCAATGCGGCAGATAATTACAATCATTTACACGAACAACCGGTAATTTTTTACGCCCTGATGTTTTATCTATCCCTGACCGCTCAAGGCGATCATTTATATGCTATGTTAGCGTGGGGATATGTGGCTCTGCGGGTGATCCATTCGCTTGTGCAAGTGACAAGCAATAAAGTCATGGCTCGCTTTAGCATATTTGCATTGGCATCTGTAGTGTTGATTGTTATGGCTCTACGGGCAGCGGTTCATCTGTTTTAGGCGTCCAGACAGGGTGCTTTTGCATAATGGTTTGAAAAATATCTGAGTTTAATAAACCTTCGAGCCACGCATGGATTGCTGGAAATTGCGGCGCGTTCCACCAGTCCCGCTCGACATTTGAAAACTGTCTGATAAATGGGAAAATGGCGTAATCTGCAAGACTTGGATTGTCGCCCATTAGGTAAGTTTGCGTGGATAAAATGTTTTCAAAATTGGCCAGAACTTCGCAGGCTTGCTTACGGTGGGTCAGGTCAATACTGGCTCGGTTTTCATCTTGTGCGTAACGGCTTGCGTATTTATAGCGGTCAAGATGGTGTTTGAAATCACCTGTGACGGTATTAATAAGGCTGAGCATGTTGGGAAAGTCAGGCGCGAGCCAGTTCTTATGGTCGTTTTGCCTCAACGCCCACAGCATAATGTCAAAGCTCTCGTCAATCACATGGTCGCCGAGGATAAGCACGGGAACGGTTGCTTTGGGGGAGGCGGCTAACATATGCGCGGGTTTGTCTCGCAGTAAAATCTCGCGGTGCTCATATTCTACCCCGCTAACCAATAAGGCCATGCGTGCGCGCATGGCATAGGGACAACGGCGGAAGGAATAGAGAATATTCATACGCGCTGGCCACCTTTACGGCCCAAATGCGCCTGACCTCGTTGTTTGGCCAGTGCGATTTGTTTTTGCCGCTCGGAAAATCTGACCCGTTGGTCCTCAGACATTTTATTGTGACAGCGCGGGCACGCCACACCTTTGATATAAAGCGGGGATTGTTTGGTGTCTTCGGTAATCGGGTAACGACAGGCAAAGCATTGGTCATATTTGCCTTGCTTTAGACCGTGACCAACGGCAACACGTTGGTCAAATACGAAACATTCTCCCTCCCATGTGCTGTCTTTTTTGGGGATGGTTTCTAGGTATTTCAAAATGCCGCCCTTCAAATGATATACCTCGTCATACCCTTTGGCCTTCATAAATGCGCTGGCTTTTTCGCACCGAATACCACCTGTGCAAAACATGGCGACTTTGGGTTTTTTCAGGCGGTCTTTATTGTCTGTCACCCACTTTGGAAACTCGCGAAATGTATCGGTTTGTGGATTTATGGCCCCTTTGAACGTGCCAATATCAACTTCATAATCATTGCGTGTGTCAATCAGGACTGTATCGGGGTCGCTGATGAGTGCGTTCCAATCCTTAGGGTCAACATATGTGCCAACAATTTCGTTGGGGTCAACACCCTCTACGCCCATGGTAACGATCTCTTTTTTTAAACGCACTTTCATGCGGTAAAACGGCATGGTTTTAGCGCGGGATGTTTTATGGTCGAGTGTTGTCAACCGTGGGTCGGCTTTTAGAAATGTGAGGATTTGGGAAATCGCATGGTCAGTGCCAGCAATTGTGCCGTTTATACCTTCGTGGGCCAAGAGTAATGTGCCTTTAATGTCCAGTAAATCACACATATCTTGTAAGGGCGCACGCAGGGACGTGTAATCGGGTAATCTGGTAAAATGATACAACGCGGCGACGCAAAAACGCATGATATTATCTCCTCAATGTTGAGGCTTTTATAGGCTTTATTCGGTGCTGACTAGGCTTTAATATCTGGTATTTCACCTGTTTCCAAAAGCCGAGTATAGGCTTCAAACCCGTTCAAGAACTGGATAAATTTCTCGTCAATACCTTGCTGACGCATGAAATCTGTCATGGCATTTTTTATCAATTGTGGATTATCACAGGTTTTAGCCAATGTGCGCATATCGCGCATGGCGCGGCCATTTTCAAGTTTTTTACCAAGGCTACTTAGGGAATTCATCAAGGAAAACATTTGCAAGGGGCCGATTTTACCACCGTCCTGAAGCTTGTTGCCTGTTTTCTTTAATTTGCGAAAAATGGAGCGTGTATCGCGTTTAAAATCACTCATGGCCCGCTCTGCACGCGGCGCGACCCATTCCGCAGAGCATACTTTCGCGGGGTCTGGCACAGTCGTGCAGGCCGATGTGGCGAGTAGTAAACCTGTTATGGCTAGCTTAGTAAATATACGCATAAAATTTCCTCTTTTTGCATATATACCACGGAATTTAAGCACGGTAAATTAACGATTACAGGCGGATCTAATCCAGATATTTTGGCGGCTTGGGCAGGGCTTCAAAATCTTCCGCTGAATGTTGAATGATGACACGTGCGTTGGTTCTCTCCGCCAAAGCTTCAAATTTGTCCATAGAGCGCAAGGTTTGCGCTTCGTCCGTATTAAAAACAGGAACCGTGCGAAGTTCGCGGGACCGGTTTAAGTGGTATAAATCGCCCGTAAGCAAGATAGTGCCAGAATTTGCAAGCTCTACTTTTAACACAGTATGCCCAGGTGTGTGACCAGATGTATCGATGATGGTAACGCTACCGTCGCCAAAGACATCATGCTCGTCTGTAAATGTGATTTTCTCAGATGCTTCTAGCGCGCTAAAAGCGGGGAAGGTTTGCGTATCGGCACGGGCTTCATCCCTAAACATATGAGTAAGTTCTGTCGTATTGACGATGAAAATCGCCTTGTTATATGTGCCTGCATTGCCCGCATGGTCAAAATGACTGTGGGAGATAGACAGGTAATCAAGGCTTTCATTGGTCACGCCAAGCTCGGCCAATTGCCCTGCCAGAGTGTTGGGAACTGATACACGAAAAGGCCCATTGGTCATGCCGTCTGGCAGAGCGTTTAGAGCGTCAGGCAGCCCTGTATCCCAAAGAAGATCGCCTTTAGGGTGGCGAATAAGATAACAACTGCTAACCGCCTTATTTGTTTGCCCGTCGTAAGCCCCATTGCTCGCGAAAATACTGAGATCAAGCATATCGATGCGCCCACATTCTAGTGCATATAGTTTCACAGTTTCCGTTGTAACTTTATCAGTGTTTTGATCCAGAGACGCGGGTTTGCCGCAAGCTGTTAACAATAGAGCAGTGCAGAGCAAGGCGGCTTTCATGGGTTTCTCCTAAGTGTTTCACATAGCATAGCAAATAATAAACATTCACCAAACAAATTATTGAGTTTGGCGGACATACACCCTACGTTCCGTACACATAAACAAGGAGTTACCCATGAAATCACGCGCAGCCATTGCCATTAAAGCGGGAAGTCCACTGATTATTGACGAAATTGATGTTGATGGCCCGAGAGCGGGTGAAGTGTTGGTTGAAATTATGGCAACGGGTATTTGTCATACTGACGCTTTCACCCTGTCGGGTGATGATCCAGAAGGGGCGTTCCCAGCCATTCTTGGTCACGAAGGCGCAGGGATTGTCCGAGAAATTGGCAAGGGCGTGACCTCGCTCGAAGTCGGCGACCATGTGATTCCGCTCTACACCGCTGAGTGCCGCGAGTGTGATTATTGTCTGCACCCCAAAACCAATTTGTGCCAATCTGTGCGCGAAACTCAAGGGCGGGGCGTTATGCCCAACGGTACATCGCGCTTTAGCTATAACGGCAAATCCGTTTTGCATTACATGGGGTGTTCGACATTTTCTAATTTCACAGTTTTGCCCGAAGTGTCCCTAGCTAAAATCCGCAAAGACGCGCCGTTTGATAAGGTGTGTTATATCGGATGCGGGGTAACCACGGGCATTGGCGCGGTGATTTATACGGCCAAGGTTGAGCCAAATACGGCTTGTATTGTCTTTGGCTTGGGCGGTATTGGATTGAATGTTTTGCAAGGCTTGAAGATGATCGGGGCAAAGCAAATTGTAGGTGTTGACCTGAATCCTGCACGCGAAGCTATGGCCCGTAAATTCGGCATGACCCATTTCGTAAACCCAAGTGATGTCAAAGGCGACCTTACAGGACATTTAATAGAGCTAACAGGCGGCGGCGCAGACTACACATTCGAGTGCATAGGCAATACGGACGTGATGCGCGTAGCACTCGAAGCTTGTCATAAAGGCTGGGGCGAAAGCATCATCATCGGCGTGGCAGGCGCAGGCAAAGAAATCTCGACCCGCCCCTTCCAGCTAGTCACAGGCCGCTCATGGCGAGGCACAGCATTTGGCGGCGCCAGAGGCCGCACAGACGTGCCAGGCATAGTAGACATGTATATGGAAGGCCGCATCAACATAGACGATCTCATCACCCACAAAATGCCGCTCGAAGATATAAATAAGGCGTTTGATTTGATGCATAAGGGGGAGAGTATCCGGAGTGTTGTGGAGTTTTAGGTGGGAGTAATAAGGAAAATAAGCGAATTGTACCGTAAGCGGTTGGGTCGTTATGAAATTGATGATCCGCGTCCAATTTATTGTAAATCTCCCTACACATTCTTTCTCCCTAGTGATGACCGTATTAGTAGTGTTGAGTTAGGTGATTTAGTAAAGATAATTTTTAGAGGGCTGCCTGTTAGTAAAGAGTATGGTGCTGAAAGAATGTGGGTTAAGATTACAAGTATTCATGAAAGTAATCTTATCGGCACGTTAAATAGTGACCCCATTGATATACCACAGTTGAAATGTGGCGACGAAGTACAGTTCGAGCTTTTTCATATTATTGATTATCAATGGAAAAATCCTGATAAAGAACAACAATTTAAAAAAGAAGTTAGTAAACAAAAATGGGATAGATGTTTAGTTGACTCGTGTGTAATAGATAGAAATATTCCCGTTGCTTTTCTGTATAGAGAAAAGCCTGACATGACCCACGAAGAAGATAAGCATCCTGATAGCGGGTGGCGTATTCATGGGGAAGTGGCAAAAATGACAGATAAAGAATATTCAGATGAAAAATCTGAATATATTGCCTTGGGGAAAGTGTTAAATGTAGATGATAGTTGGTTACATCTTATAGATGAGCCTACAGGCTCCCGGTTTTTCAAAAACAAGGAAACAGGCCGATTTGAAGTGGATGAAGAATGACTCTAATATCTGAAAATAAAATGTTTGGTGGGACGCAGTTTGTTTATGCGCACCGCTCTGAGGCGTGTGATTGTGATATGCGGGTGGCTGTTTATGTACCGCCTCAGGCTAAAGAAGGGCCTTGTCCTGCTGTGGTTTGGTTGTCGGGGCTTACCTGTACCGAGGATAATTTTACCGCTAAAGCGGGCGCGCAGCGGGTGGCAGCTGAACTTGGATTGATACTGATTGCGCCAGATACCAGTCCTCGCGGGGACGATGTTCCTGATGATAAGGACAGTTATGATTTTGGAAAAGGAGCGGGGTTTTATTTGGATGCTACGCGCCAGCCTTGGGCGAAAAGCTACCATATGGATACATATATCCGCGACGAATTGACCGCATGGATGTGTGAAAATTTTCAAGTTAATCCAAATAAAATTGGCATTAGTGGGCATTCAATGGGTGGGCACGGGGCGATTATCTTACACCTAAAAAACCCTGATCTTTTTAAAACCTGTTCAGCTTTCGCGCCTATCACCTCACCCTCGCAAGTCCCGTGGGGGCAAAAGGCATTTCGTGGCTATTTGGGTGGTAACGAGGACGCGTGGAAAGCCTATGACGCAGCAGAATTGGTCAAAAAATCGCCCAGCACCGCGCATATTTTGATTGACCAAGGCACGGATGATAGTTTCTTGGAGGAACAATTAAGGCCAGAGCTATTTAAAGTGGCATGTACGGAAGTTGGACAGGCGTTAACACTAAGATTACAACGTGGCTATGACCATTCTTATTATTTCATTGCAAGTTTTATTGACGATCACCTCAATCACCACGCAAAAAATCTTTAGGGTAGGTTTGCATCGGCTCGCGGCCTGTATTGCGCGTAACGACTGGCGATCACAAGGCTAATTTCGTAGGCTTTTTTCGTATCCATTGCCGCCAAGATCAATCCTGCTTGCCCACCTTTCATTTCGCGGATAAAGCCTGCGGCAAATTTCGGATCCATTCTATTGAAAATCTGTGCGGCCTGCTTTGGTTTCATGGTGGCGTACATTGTGGTTAGATGAACAATGTCGCCTTGAGCAATTTCGCTACGCGTATGGGTTTGTTTGGCAAGTTCGTTCTTGGCGGCTTCGACCACGGCCAATTCTTTTTGCAATCGGGTTTTGATGGCAGAAAAAGCGCTTTCTTGTTCGGCCATTTCTGCTTCGCGTTGTTTAAGCACTTCCATTTTCTTGTTGACGCTCAGAAGCACATCCCCTGTGAGGCATTGTTGCGTGTCTTCGCGTTGGGATGTTTGTGCTGCATTTATTTTTGCAGTCTCTGCAACTGCAACTTTTTTGGCTGTGCTAACTTCGCTAGATAGAGCAATAGACCTGCTGACCAAAACAACAGCAAAAAGAACACTTAAAACAGGGAGAATGCGCGTTTTCATGCTGCTGTTCCTTTTTTGGTTTTCAGTTCGTATTTCTGAACTTCAGAAACAATTTCCAGTAATGATTTTGATGTGGCACGGGCGTTTTCCAAAGCCGGATCAACTGTTTTTTCAAGTATAGAATTGAGCTCGTCTTGCTTGTTTTGTGCTTTGCGGTGACTATTGCGTAAACTTTCAAGGCGGGCTTCGATTTGCGGCAGTGTATCTTCGGCACTGCGCAAAAGCCCCTTTAAAGTTTGCACAGTTTCAACAGTAGATTGGCGTGCTTCAAGAGCTGCTTGATTGGTTTTGGTAATGGCATTTGTTAAAGAAACAATCGAAGCGCCAAGCCCTGTCTCCAAATTTTGTAAGCGTCTGAGTCGGCGGCTGAGAAGCCAGCAGTAAAACACGGCAAAGCCAGATATAAAAATAAGGGCGATATCAAAAACATGATCTGGTGAAAAATATTGATCCATATCAGCGCACCAAAAAATCTGTTATGAGGACGTTTTGCACATTTCCTTCCCCAAGGACAAAACGGGCGCGGCGGGTCAATTGTGAGCGCAGGCGAACAAGGAAAGCCGCGTCTTCAACCTGCTCCATACCGATGGCACTTAAATAGCCCATAAAGGCATCGCGTAATTGCGGGTCATTGGGATCAATGAATTCTACCATATTTTCTGGCGTTTCAAGACTAACGCCAAGACGAAGGACGCGTTGGCGATCTTTTAGAGAAACTGTAAAGGAAGTCATATCAAGAAAAGCGGTGGCAATTGGTTCTGGTTCGACAAATTCACCCGTGGTTTCGTGTGATTCGACGGCTTCATGTTCGGGCATAACAATCTCGTCGCGGGGCATAAAGAAAACCGTGCAAAATGAGGTGGCTCCCATGGTTACAACAAGTGCCAATTTGCCAAGCATGCCGCCCTTTTTGCCAGAGCCGTCGCCGTCTTTTTTGGCTTTGACTTTTTTAGGTTTTTTCTCTTTTTTAGGCTTTTTCATGAGGCTTCCTGCCAATTGAATACACGAACGCAATTATCTGTCTGTAAACCCGTCATGGTAAATACTTTCTTAAGACCTTTTAACTTATCAATACGCTAGTCAAGATGACGTAGAAAAACACCAAGGAATGGGAGAGGGTCACGCATGAATGCGTTTGTAGCTTTTAAGTCTTTACAGTGGCAAAAACAAATCATTGCTATCATATCCGTTGTCGCAACAATTTTTGCGATGACCTTACTGACCAAACAAACAATGAAACCTAGGCTGGATCTTTTGTATTCAGGGCTAGATGGTCAAGTTGCAGGTGAAGTTGTTGCTGAGCTTGCCGCCAAAAACGTCGCTTTTGAAGTGCGTGGTTCTGCTATTTATGCAGAGGCAAGCCGCCGTGATGCTTTGCGTATGGAGTTAGCTAAGGAGGGCTTGCCGCGCCAAAGTATGGCTGGGTATGAATTATTTGACAATGTCAACAGCTTCGCCATGACGTCCGATATGTTCAATACGGCCTATTGGCGGGCAAAAGAGGGTGAGCTGGGGCGGACAATTTTAGGCCTGCCAAATGTCACCAAAGCCCGTGTGCATTTGGGGACAACCAAGCGGGCAAGCTTTTCCAGAGCGCCTGCCGCCCAGTCTGCGTCAGTAACCGTAAGTACGACCAGCGGCTTGAGTTTGCAGGCAGCAAAGGCAGTGCAATACTTGACCGCTCTGTCGGTTGCAGGTTTAACGCCAGATGATGTTGTTGTCATTGATGCGCGTACAGGCATTGTTGCTGGTCCTGGCAGTGCAGGCGCAATGGTCGCCGGGCGGTCATCAGGCGCGACGGACGAGATTGAACGTGCATCGGCGATCAAGGTAAATTTGCTTTCACTTCTAGAAGCCCGCGTTGGCAGTGGGAATGCGCGTGTGAGTGTGACGTTGGATGTAAACCGCATCCACGAAACAACGGTTGAACGCACATTTGATCCTGATCGTCGTGTGGTGAAATCACAAACGACAAGCGAAACTACGGATACAAGCTCAGGTCAAGGCGGCGCGGTCACTGTGGCTAGCAATCTACCCGAAGGGGACGGGGCTAGAGGGTCAACATCCAGCACCAATCGCGGCGGCACAACAGAAACTATACAATATGAAGTTTCTGAATTGGTGCGAAATACGGAAATTTTACCGGGAGCGATTAAACGCATGACTGTTGCGATTTTAGTCAATGATATAACACTTGTTGACGCGAATGGTGTGGAAACTTCGCAAGCGAGGACAGCCGAAGAATTGGCCTCCTTGCAAGAGCTTGCTTTGGCATCGGCGGGAATTAACGCCGAGCAGGGCGACGTATTGACCTTAAAAAGTTTCCCATTTCAAAAACCAGATATTACAGGCGCGGTCGAAGCTCCCAGTTTGATGCAACAATTTCTCGATCAATATTTATGGAGTATGGTGCAGGCAGGTTTCTTGGGTTTAATTGCCTTGATACTCGGCATGTTTGTTGTACGTCCAATGTTTACCCCGCAAGGAAATGTAAGTGAGGGCGGCTTGTTGCCAATGGAATTAATGCCAACGGGCGCGCTTGAGGCGGCTGTCAGTGGCGGGGCGTTAGGTTCAGCTGACTCGAACGAAATAGCTGATGATCCTATGAATATATTAAAGCAAGTCACGCAAGATAACCCCAATGAAGCGGCGGCATTGCTCAGTTCATGGCTTGACGCTAGCCCTGAAACGGGAATGGAATTTAAACAACAAAAAATTGCGTAAGCACATTAAGTTTAGAGAGCAAATAATTGTATGAGTGCGATGCCCAAAACCAAGGTTTTTGATAAATTAGACCCGTTTATTGTCGGCGGTATTGTCGACGGTACATATGACGAAGATGCGCCTTCACTGGAAGATCTTGATGTTTTTCATCAAAGGTTTTCGCAAATTGACGGCCTACCAACAGCGCGTGAAGTTAATAAAACATATGCACAAGGCATAAAAGAAGGCCGCGAATTGGCCCAGCAAGAAGGGGCACAACATTTACAAGTCATTACGGATTTGGTCAACGGACTGCAAATGCACGTATCAAATCTCGGTAAAGATATTCAAGACAGCCACAGCCGTACAATTGCGGGAATACTACGCAGTGTATTGCCGCGTTTGGCAGAAAAGAGTGCGGGCGAGGAAATCAATCATTTCATCAACCAAATTTCAGGGCAGGTCTTAAATGGCCAGATTAAATTAAAATCAAGCCTTGCCTACACCCCGCATTTACAAAACATTGTCGATAAATTGGAGGCATCAGGCTCTGATCTACCAGGTTTTATTATTGAACCAGACGAAACTCTCATGGGCACGGCAGTGAAGGCCAATTGGCAAAGCGGCGGTGCAAAAATCGATATTGACGGCGCCGTGACGCAATGTTTGGCATTGCTTGCACAAGACACATAATAAGATTGAGGAGTCCAAGATGGCAAAAGCAGCAAAGAAAACCCAAGTTGATAAAAATGATGGTGCGCAAGCCCCTGTACAAGAGCGGCGTGACCAAGATGACGGCAATCAGTACAAACGGTCTATCTACGCGTTGTCGGTTAATGTGCAGGTGGTTATTGGCACGGCACAGCCGACCATTGGCGAGCTTTTGCAAATGAAACGAGATTCTCTCATTACCCTCGATTGTAAATTGGAAGACCCCGTTGACCTTGTGATTAATAACCGTGTGATTGCACGCGGGGAACTTATAGAAACCAATCCAGAAACGGGCGAAATTGGCGTGCAGCTCACGGAAATTGTCGATGTGTCTGAAGATACTTTGCAATGAAATTAAACAAATACCATATTTGTATTTTTGGCGGCATTTGGCTGGCGGCAGTTTTTATGTTGGTAGGCAGTGCCTTTGGCCAAGTGCCAGATCCGACGACGCCTGCTGACCTTTTGGGTGAGGTTGCCCAACTCGAAGGTATTGCGCTCAACGCACGTATTATTCAATTGTTCTTAATCGTAACTGTGCTGAGCCTTGCGCCAGGCATTGCGATGATGATTACCTGTTTGCCCTTTATCATTATTGTGTTTTCCTTTTTACGCCAAGCGATTGGCTTGCAACAATCACCCCCCAATATGATGATTATGGGGCTGGCTATGTTTTTGACGTTTTTCATTATGCAACCCGTATTTTCCCAAAGTTGGGACGAGGGGCTTGACCCGTATATGAACGGGGAAATTACTGAAATCCAAGCCACGGAACGCACATTGGCCCCCTTTCGTACATTCATGGAAAAGCGTGTACCAAGTGACGCCGTACAAAGGCTCGCTGATACTATGCCGACGCGCAATTATAACCTGGACGAGACAACGCCTTTCTCTTTGTTGGTTACAGCGTTCATGTTGTCAGAAATTAAACGCGGGTTTCAAATTGGCTTTGTAATCTTCCTGCCATTTCTCATTATTGATCTCATTGTGGCGTCCGTATTGATGGCGATGGGGATGATGATGGTTCCGCCTGCCGTTGTGTCCTTGCCGTTTAAACTAGCCTTCTTTGTTGTTGCAGATGGCTGGATGAAAATTACCGAAGCTCTCATTACAGGATATAGCTAATGCTTGCCCAATCAAGACAATCGACTGATCCATCAGTTGCACAGGCCCAGCGGGACGCAAATAATTTATCGCGCATGCAAAAGGCGGCGATCATTATTGCGCTCTTGGGAGCAGAAGATGCAAAGCCTCTGATTAATGCAATTGAAGAGCGCCATATGCGGGCATTCGTCACCGCGATGCAAAGTATAAACCTTGTACCGCGTAATGTGATCCTCGCGACAGTTGCTGATTTTGTTACTGATATGAATGCAAGAAACGGCAGTTTTCGCGGCGGTGAAAAGAAGGCGCGGGAATTGGCCGCAAGCTTACTTGATACAGACAGAGCGAATAAATTGTTTAAATCTGCCCCGCCTGTGATTTCAGGGAATGATAAGGTGGTGAAAATTTGGGAAAAACTTGGCGAAAAATCAGCAGCAGATATTGCTGATTATCTCAATATCCAACGGCCTGAAGTTATTAATATTGTGCTTTCCAATTTATCGCCAGTAAAAGCGGGCGAGATTTTGGGGGAGCTTTCAGACGGCGCCGCAGAAACGGGCGGGTATCTTATGTCTGAAGGCAGTGACGCGGACGCGGATACATTGGCTGCCATTGCCGAGGTCATTGAGATTGAAATGTTGACGGAAGAAGCGGGCGAGGAAAATACGGACTCTGCATCGTTCATGTCAGATGTTATGGGGGTCTTGCCAAGAGGGAGGCGGGATCGCCTCATGGAAATTATCGAAGAAAAAAACCCTGAGCAAGCCGAGCGTATTCGCCGAGGTATGTTGACATTTGAAGATTTGCCAACCCGCTTACCCAAAACCGCTATCCCGATTATTTTTCGCGATATGGATAATAAATTGCTCTTACAAGCTCTTAAGGCGGGTGATGAGAGTGATCCTATGACGGTTGGGTTTTTATACGGTAATATTTCCCAACGCATGGCCGAGCAGTACAAAGAAGATGTGGGTGCAGTTGCTGCGATGAGTGAAAAGGAGGGGGAGGCAGCTATTATTGCCATGATGTCATTTATCTCAGGCCTCGAAAAAGCGGGAACAATTGCCTATATAGAAGCCACAGAAGAGACGTCTATGGCAGACTTTGAAATGGATATAAACTTAGAACCAATGTCGGAAGACGACGCTGAATAAGAGCTAAGCTTACTCTCAATCATTTATTGTAAGACCAGCTCTGCGTGTAATGCACCCGCCGTTTTCATGGCTTTGAGAATATCAATCATTTCGCGTGGACTGACCCCAAGGGCGTTCAGGCCTGCGACCAAATCTGGCAAAGTGACATTACTTTTTATCAAGGCGATATTCCCAGGTTGCCCGTCATTCACCGAGATAGATGTGCGCGGTACGGCAATGGTTTCGCCTGGCGCAAATGGGTTGGGTTGAGATACAAGTGGGGCTTCGGCAATGGTAATCGATAAACTGCCTTTTGCAATCGCGACGGCGGACACTTTTACATTCGTACCCAGTACAATTGTCCCAGAGCGCTGATCGATAACGACTTTGGCTTTTTGTGCAGGCATCAGAGCGTAATTTTCAACAGACGCTAGAATAGATGCTGGTGAGCGCTGTGTATTGGTGAGGTCAAGCTCAACTGTACCTGAATCGAGCATGCGCGCTAACGGTCTACCAAATTTCGTATTGATAATGTTTTCAATGCGTCCCGCAGTTGTAAAATCGGGTGCGCGCAGGGCAAGGCGAATAGAGCGCATTTTACCAAATTCAAACCCGATTTCTTTTTCGATTCTCGCGCCTCCTGGGATGGTTGCTGATGTTGGCACACCTTCTGTGACAGACGCGCCTGGGCCTTCAGCTTTAAAACCACTGATAAGCACACTGCCTTGGGCGACAGCGTAAACTTGGCCATCTGCGGCATTGAGAGGCGTCATAACAAGTGTGCCGCCCGCGAGGTTTTTCGCATCGCCAATCGAAGACACACTAATGTCAATGCGTGAGCCGACTCGTGCAAATGGGGGGAGGCTTGCTGTTACAATTACGGCGGCGACATTATTTGGGCGAAAATCACTACCTTGAATATTGACACCAAGACGTTCTAACAAATTGGATAAGGCTTCTTCCGTATAGGGTGAATTGCGGATGGTATCCCCACTACCGTCAAGGCCAATAACCAAGCCGTAGCCCACAAGATCATTGCCGCGCACCCCTTCAATATCAACAAGGTCTTTAACCTTTACTTGCGCGTAGGCCGTTGTAAGACTGCCGCATAAAGCCATGCACACGCACAATAATGTAGAGACAAATATTTTCATAATTCACCGAAGAAAATTGGTTAAACGTAAGTTTGAAAGGCGCGAGGTTACAAGGTATGATGCTTCGAGCTGTGCCTCTAATTGTTTAAGCTCCGTTGCGGCGTCAAATTGATCGCGTCCGATCAAACCATTGATGGCTGTTCCCAAGCTAAGGCTTTCGGCGCGCTGTTGTTCGTCAGCTTTTTCAATCAAACCTTCTGAAACTCCAATTCGGCTTTCAAGTTGGATGATGGCTTCTGTACTTCGCGATATTGCATCCGTACCTTGGGTAAATATGTCTTTGAACTGTGTGCTATCAATGCTGTGACCGCTATCTTTTGTGACGGCCATAATCGCAAGGCCGCGCATTGTATCGCGCAAGGTTTGGTTGTCAGCGCGAATTGGGAATTTTATTTTCGACCCATCTGCAAGAAAACTTGCAGGGGCGTCATTTGCGCCGCCTTGGTAAATATTGGTGGCAAACCCGCCCGCAGGGTCGTTAAAATAAGTATCGAGAGCCGTTTGCACATCGGTTGGATCTGGGTTGGCTTGAATAATAGCCCGTACATCTGCGAGTAGCGCATCGGGTGAGGCAAGCGGGCTTTTGTCTGTTGCGTCACCAGAAAATAATTTGCGGCTACCGTGGGACGTGTTTAAAAGCGATATCGTATTGCGAAGGTCAGATTCAGCTTGGTCAGCAATGGTTGCCAATGTGAAAGCATCTTGATTGCTCACCGCAATAATGCCTGAGGTTCCGAGGCCGTCAATAACAGTCCGAATAGAAGACAGTGCCGTATTTGTCAGGGCAAGGCGAGAACCAGTAAGCGAATTGATCCGCTTGTCTTGCTCGATATCGTCCAAAGCTTTTTGCAAAAGATGCACGCCGCCAATATTGCCATTAACCGCCTTGGTCACGTCTTCGCGCTTGCCTGTTACGGCTTCAATAGACGTTTGTTCGAGACGTGCTTTGATATCGCTGGCGATACGGGTACGTTTTTGAAAATTGAGTAAATCTGGAAACGCAGTTAGTAACATATCGCCACCTATAAATTCATCAAAATATCGAGCATTTCATCAATGGTCTGAATAACCCGCGCATTGGCTGCGTAGGATTGCTCTATCAGTAAAAGAACTTGCATTTCAGCGTCCGTATCAACGCCTGTTTTTGCCAATTCCGTGTCTGCTAAAATGGTTGCACGGCTCAGTGTTGATGCGGCAACAGCGTCTGCATTAACCCGTGCTTCACCAATGAGGCTGGATAGTCCAGCCGCCAGTTCCGATGATGTATGCGCGCCAAGTAAGCCTGATCCTGTTGGCGCAGCACTGGATTTTGTAAATGCATTGAGTAAATTATTGAGTATATCAGAATTACCAGTTGGGCCCGTTGTTACCGCGCCAATGCCGTCTCTTAAGCGAGTCGGAGAACCGCCTTGATTTGGGTCGATGGCAGCATTGACTCGCAAACGACTTGCAATTCCGACAATGTTGAGCGGATCAACGGCATTGCCATTATCTGTGAAGATACCAGCCGCCGCCGCACCATTGGTTGGGTCAACGCTAGAGCCTGAAAAACGGTTGATAATATCTGCGGCTAAATTATCGAGTTGGGATAGAAAATCGGGGGCAACTTTATCGCGGACTGTGAAATACCCGCCTAGATTCCCTGAACTGATACCAAAGGCACCACTGCCAGGTGTTATATCCTGTTCGCCAACTTTAAGACCAGATAAGAACCCGCCGCTTGGATCATATGTTGCACCTGCGGGGATAACGCCTGACGGGGTGAAGTTTATCTCATGGACTTTGCCTGTGAGCAAAAACACACCTTCCTTTGTCGAAATTTCTAATTGACCACTGTCTCTATAATAGGTTTTTATTGGGATGACTTGTGACAATTCATTCAAAATAAGTTGCCGTTGATCTTCAAGAGCTGTGGTGTCTTGCCCGACACTGCCTGTTATCTGTAGGTTTAGCTCGGCAATTTTGTGAAGGTTTGCATTTACATCTTGTACGGATCGGGCGATGGCATGATCGGCGTTTTCGCGTTGGGTAATACCAACCCTATGCAGCTCACTAAATTGCGTTGTGAGCGCATTGAGACTATTAAATGCAGCGTTTTGGTTGGCGAATGATTCCGGCGTTACAGCAAGCTCACGTAAGGTGGTTTCCACATCTTGATAGGCCGCAAACAAGCCGAAACTATCGCCAGGCAAACCCATTTCCCGGTTTAAATCTGTATAGGCTTTGGCAATCACATTTGACTGCGCCGCTGCACCAGATGCGAGGCGTGTCTCGCGTGATAGTGCAAGGTCTTGGGTGCGCTCAATACCAACAACTCGCACACCTTGACCAATGCCGCCAAGTACATTCTCACCAACCACAAGCTCTCTGCGTACATAGCCGGGCGTAGATGCATTGGCAATATTGCTTGCCGTGACGCCCGCTCGCCTTGCCGTTGCAGCAAGGCCAGAATTGGCAGATGATAATGCCGAAGTAAGTGTCATATTAGACTAGCCTAGCGTTTCAGATTGGTTGTTTCTTGCAACATCTCATCAACGGTTTGTACAATTTTAGCATTCGACGAATAAGCGCGTTGCGTTTCAATCAAATTGGTAAGCTCTGTTGCAACATCAGTATTAGATTGCATCAACGCAAAACTTGCAATGCCGCCAACTGGCCCAGAACCACTGTCCCAAAAATATACGCCACCACTTTCTTGTGAAATTGTAAAAGCCTGATTGCTTTCTGCTTTAAGTCCGTTGACATTTGGCACGTCTGCTACTGGTATTTGATAGAGAACGCGCCGAAACCCTGAATCGTAAATGGCTTCCAAGAAACCTTTGTCATCAATGGCTACGGATTTCAAATCCCCAATTGGACCGCCGTCTTTTTTCACATTGCTTGGAGAAAAATCTGCGGCTAATTGTGTAAGGCCTGAATTATCATTGGGTTTGCCGATAAAGATGTTCATAGGTCCCTTTACGACACTAAAGGTGACTTTGCCTGTGACAGCGTCATAACTTGCACCTGCGCCTGACGTTACTGATGCAATGGAACCACCATTTGATGATGTGTCATTAAAAGTGACTGTAAAATCGGATATGGCAGTGGCTGGCGTCGCACTTGCACCGTCAAAAACTTCAACGCTCCAGCTATTACGTGGGCCAGGCGCGCTGACATTTGGGGTAAATTTAAAGGTAAGAGTTTGCGCCTTACCCAAATTATCAAAATACTCAACGGGAAGAGAAAAAGCATCCCCAGACGCGCCAGCAAGTGAACTATTTGCAGGTAAATTAACACCGAGGTTGATTTCATTGGTGGGTGATGAAGTAAACTGACTGACATTGACGTTTACAGGCACGAGGGCTGTCGTACTGTCTCTGCTTACTTCAGAAACATTGCCGCTTGCATCTGCTGGCCAACCCAATAGCTGCAGCCCGCTTTTGGTTTGCAAGAACCCATTTTGATCGGCGGCAAATGAACCCGTTGGAACCAATAATAATTTACGTTGAGACGCAGTTTCGTTGACACCAAATTTGTCGGTAACGGGTATGAGGCCGCGTCCATTTACCGAAATATCTGTTGAATTACCTGTGCCGATAAGCGCGCCTTCGCTTGATATTTCTTTATAGGCTTGGGCCTGTACACCACCAGCAGAATAAACACTGGAGCGTTGATTGATTACCAAGGAGGAGAAATCCACATCGCTACGTTTGTAACCGATTGTGGCAGAATTTGCGATATTGTCGGAGATTGTGGCCAAGCGCGTTGCATTGACCTGCAACCCCGCAACGCTAGCGTTGAGGGCAGAAGATATTGACATAAGTTTATCCTAAACTAATATTACTAAAAATGACGATTAAGCCCTAGCAGTTCTTAGTTAATAAAAATTTAAGTGTAAGTTTTAAGGATTTAGCGCAAGTCCTTGAGGCACAAATATAGCCACCAGAGACGCTATTGTTTCCAAAGTTTTTATTTTAATATGGTGATCGAAATTCTACGATTTTGTGCAGCTAATCCATCGTCAACCATATGATCTGTGTCTGCTCTTCCAGATACTTCGACAATTTGCCTTGGTGTGAAATTGTTGGTAATCATCAATCTGCGCGCCATATTTGCACGGTCTGTGGAAAGTTCCCAATTGGAATAGCTCGCACCGCCATTATATGAGCGACTATCTGTGTGACCAACAATTTTTACGTTATTGGGGACATCTTGGAAGGACGAGGCTACGATTTGGATAAGGGTTTCCAGCAGTGGCGATGGTTTGGAGCCGCCAATTTTAAATAATGGGTCGGCGTCACTGTCAATGAGCTCAATCATCAGGCCTTCGGGCGTCATTTTGATTTGCATATGTTCGGATATATCTGCGCCTGCATCGGCCAAGGCTTTGTTAAGGGCTTCAAGATTGGCTTCTGCGATTTCTTTTTCGCGCTGCTCTGCCAATTCTTTAGGCGTCGCCGCGTCAGCCTGACTTTTATCACTTGTCGAGCCTGTGCCGTTACGGGCTTTGGTTTGCTCAGTAAACATGCTGTCACCATTCAGAGCATTTGCACCACCGCCAGAGACAGCCGCTAATGGAATGTCTGGATTGAAATATTCGGAAATACCTTTGCGTTGGTCTTCCGTCGTTGCGCCCAGCAACCACATCATAAGGAAGAATGCCATCATCGCTGTCACAAAGTCAGCATAGGCTACTTTCCACGCACCGCCGTGGTGTCCGCCCGCGACTTTATAAACCTTCTTCCGGCGAATAATGATCGGTTGTACGGCTTCACTCATTTTCTATTAACCTGCTGTAAATTTATAAGAACTACTGACAAGAGGGAAGTTATGCGAAAATGCTAAATAGTCACGTAAGGAACGTGGTTAGGGTTTGCGTAATTTTTATGGTTAAAAAATGGTATCTTTTAGGATGAAAGATTAAGTATGAGCATACTCGCAAAAAAAATGTCTACGGTGTCTTCTGTGCCAGTTACCTATGCAGTCTTGGGCGAGAAAATGTGTGGTGTACATGATGTGCTTTTAGAATGCGTTCAACCTTTTTTGCAATCCCCCTTTAAACCAGCCACGCCTTTGGTTGCAACAGGTCAATATAAAGTCATCCTTAAAAATGTTGCTGAAACGGAACCTTGCTTTGTTATTGGGACGGAAGACCAGCCACAATTGGCCATTATACATATTTCTCAAGAACTCGCCCAGTCGATTAGTGAGCGCAAACTTGGCGCAAAAGTAAAAAAAGGCGAAAAATCCAAACCGTTGGGCTTGCTAGATTTGGTGCTTTTGCGACCCGTTGTTGATAATGCCTTGCGCGCTTTCAAAGAATTGCTAGGTGAGGGCAGTGCATCTTTGCGCATTACTCACCGTTGTATAGGGCTTTCAGATATAAATGGTATTGATGAAAGTGAAAAATGGGTGCAATTAAATTTACCGTTTACGCCTGTTGATGGCCCTGCTAAAAAAACAAAAACACCCTTTAGCGTCACTTTTTTGCTGTCAGCTTTGATGGCCGATACTATGTCTATAGCTTTGCAATCTGGTGGTGGTGCTATTACAATCGACCCAGATGACCCTTGGGCCACACATATGCACGGAACGGTTTTGCAGTCGTCACTTTCTTTAAAAGTAATTGTCGAAGTTCTCAACATGTCTGTCGCCGATTGTACACGCCTAGAACTTGGGCAGACGCTCGTTCTGCCTGGCGCGTCCCATCGGCATTTAAGTGTGAGTACAGAAACAAAGTCTGGCCTAGTTAGTCTTGCTACCTCAACACTGGGCATGGCCAAGTCGAATAAGGCAGTTAAGTTGCTTGATGATATAGACCCTGGCTTCTTGTCCGATTTTGACACACTGTTACACGCGTAAATCTTCCATAATTATTAATAATATTGTTGCGTTATATTGCGTAACTACGTGTGCTGCGAAAGGGTTTATTAACCATACTTCGTGTAATCATGGGTATAACTAGATACGGAAAATAAGCTTATGACTTCAATTGTTGGTATTATTCTTACATTCATTATGGTGTTCGGTGGATTTTTGTTGGCAGGCGGCAAGCTTGATGTGATTACCCATGCCGCCCCACACGAAATGATAATCATTGGTGGCTCGGCCTTTGGTGCGTTTTTGGTGGGCAATGATATGCACGCTATTAAGCAGACATTTGGCGATATAGGATCGGTGTTCAAAGGGGCTAAGTGGAAAAAATCCGACTACAATGACTTGCTGTGTTTGATGCATGAGCTTGTACGTATTTCACGTGAAAGCCCTGTTGAAATTGAAGCCCATATCGAAAATCCAGAAGAGTCTAGCCTTTTTCAAGAGTATCCAAAAATTCTTAAAAACAAAGCATTCGTCGAGCTTATTTGCGATACCATTCGCTCGATGATTATGAATTTTGATGATGTGTATCAGGTTGAAGAATTGCTAGATAAGCAGCTGGAGAGCATGAAGGAAGATAGTATGCACGGCGCCCATGCCTTGCAAAGCATGGCGGATGCCTTGCCTGCCTTGGGGATTGTTGCTGCGGTTTTGGGTATTATCAAAACCATGGGTTCAATTGACCAGCCGCCTGCTATTTTGGGCGCGATGATTGGCAGCGCGCTTGTGGGTACGTTTTTAGGTGTGTTCTTGGCCTATGCATTTGTTGGCCCGATGTCGGCAAAAGTACAAACTTTGCGTGAGCAAGATCATTATTTTTACGCCCTTATTCGTGAGGTTTTGGTTTCCAGTTTGCACAAAAACCCAACGGCCATATGCGTTGAAGTTGCGCGCCGCAGTGCGCCCGTGCATCAACGCCCCAGTTTTGCTGAAATCGAAGAGTCTCTTAAAGCGTTAAAGCAGGCGGCTTGATGATAAGATTGCTAGCATATGTTTTGATCGGAATGTTGGCATTAACTGCTACGACCAGCTTTGCTAGTCCTGAAGATGAACCACAAGTAACCACGCAGAAAAATGATTTGTCTGGGGCGCAAAAAAAATTAAATGCATTGATTAAGTCCGCTGTTGCTCATGATTTTGAAGATGTTGATCCCGATAAGAAAAATGAACCTCACGACGTAGACGTTGCGAAAAAAATACCGTTTGTGGTAGAGTCCACGTGTGTTGACGCGGAAATATTTTCTTTTCCTCGCAGCGTACATGTATCTGATTATCACGCCTTAACAGCGATAAAGAACGCGATTGTAACAGGGCCAGACGAAATTGATAAGCATAAGGCTCGTTTGTTAGTTATGGCATACCTCGGGCTTGGATTTGGCGAGGAGGCCCAAGACTATGCGTCGTATTTAAACGGCAATGAAGAACGTGTCCTCAATGCGATGGGGCGGGCAGTTGGGGGGCTGGTAAAAGACGGGGATGTTGCGTTGTTATCCGCACAAGCAGAGTGTCACGTTGGTGCTGCTTTGTGGGCAGATTTTGCAAAAATTCAATTTGACGGCACAGAAAAAATACATCTTACAAAATCGCAAAATGAGCAAATTGCGGCACTGCCTCAAGCTTTAGCTATTATTATGGCAAAGCGTTTCGGTATTCACGCTGTACGGCACGGGGATAATAATGCGAGTGGAAAATACTTGCTATTTCTAGAAGATTTACAGTCTACTGATGAGAATCCAATCATTTTTGATGATGAGGCAAAATTTTTTAAAGCGCTGTATTTACGCGAGGAAAGTGAGGCCCATTCAACCTTTATATTAAGTGCATTGGCACAAAAGGACGGCATGTTTCAAGTGCGCGCATTACAAGTTCTTGCGAAAAAACAAATTGATGGCGGTGTTGCTCCATATGCTGACTTCGAGGAAGATTTAAATGGTGCGGTTCATGTGTTTTCACAACATCCAGAGGGCAAGCAAGCGCTGGCCCAAAAAATTGAATTTTTTGTGGCAACGGATAAGCTTGACCAAGCCATTGGCATGACAAAAGAAAAGTTCTTGCCGTCAGATATTTTGTACACGAACAGTGTTGTGCGGGTCAGTGAGCGTATGCAGGTCTACCTTACGGGTGACAATGTAAGACGTAAGCTCTACGCGCTTAATACATTGCTGCGCGAACAAATATTTTTTGATGCCCTCGCAGATGGTTTTCCCCTGCGGCGCGACGGTATCAGTGCCAGTTTGGATTTGGAGTTATCAGAACTCGCGCCGCGTATCTTGCCCGTAGAGCAATGGGGGCGGCTTGACCTGCATGTCTTAAGGCAATTGGCTGTAGACTTGCCTGAGAATTTGAAATCAAAATTGCCTGCAAGAGCGTTTAGCGGCGCAAACTTTGAAGCTGAGAAAGTGCAATCCGCATTTGAGAAAAACCAACCTAAACAGGCGATGGATATTTTGCGCGGCATGCCTGATAACGAAAAAGCTTTGCAAATTGCCGCGCACCAGACTTGGAAAAATGGACAGTGGTCTTTGGCCAAACAAACCATTGATGATGTGAATGCCCAACATAGCAAAGACGGTAAAACAATTGATGCATCACAAAAACTAAAGGCAAGGCTTGCCGCCGCGCTCAGTGTGCCGTCCCCGCATTTGATAGCGTCAAACCGCGCCAAAAATGCGAGGGACTTTCAAGCTCTGCAAACATTTTTAGATAATGATATCGAGACCATAAAGGAATATGTGAAGGATGAATAATTCAAGTTATATCAATATTTCGCGCCAATCAGGTCTGTTAAAAGAACTGGATATGATCGCCAATAATATCGCCAATGTGAGTACTGTTGGTTATCGCCGCGAGGGGGCTGTTTTTACTGAATTTGTGAAAGCGCAGGGGCAGGCACAACGCCAAGACGGACTGCATAGTATTCAAGATAGCACGTCCATTGGGCGTCTGGGTGCGCATTTTAGTGATTTTACGTCAGGTGATATTAGTCGCACAGGTGGTACATTTGACTTGGCTATTGACGGCGAGGGTTTTTTTAGCGTGGGTACGCCTGAAGGCGAACGTCTCACCAGAGCTGGTAATTTTATGACTAACAGGGAGGGGACATTAATCACGCCTTCTGGTTATCAGGTATTGGACGATGCGGGCAGTCAGATACAAATCCCGTCCGAAGCTAATGTAATTTCCATAGCGGGCGACGGTACAATCAGTGCGGACGGAAATCCAGTCGGACGGATTGGTGTTCTCGGCGCGCCGCAAGAAGATTTAGCGCGTATTGGTGATAATTTGTGGGAAGCCAAAAACGGCGCAAGGCCGCTTGACGAAGTACGCGTGTTGCAAGGGTTTTTAGAGGGATCAAACGTAAACCCTGTGCACGAAATAGCCCGCATGATTGAAGTGCAAAGAAGCTATGAGGCAGGCCAAAAATTGGTTGACCTCGACGATGAAAGATTAAGCAAGGTGATCTCGGCTATTCGGCAAGCTGTGGTCTAAATATGAAGGCAGGCAATACGTAAGATGCGTAGTGCCTTAACAATACTCTAGGAAGGAGTATATTATGAACGCTTTAAAAATAGCGGCAACAGGCATGGCGGCGCAGCAAATGCGCGTTGATGTCATCGCCCACAATATCGCCAATATGAGCACAACGGCATACGCCCCCCGCACAGCAGAATTTGCTGACTTGCTCTATATTCAAGAACAAACGCCTGGTGCGCTTTCGTCGCAAACAGGTGAGATTGTTCCTGCGGGTATCCAAATGGGTATGGGCGTACGGCCAACAACCGTATCGATGCAAATTGTCCAAGGCGCGGTCAGTCCAACGGGCGGTGATTTGGATCTGGCCATCGAGGGACGTGGTTATTTTGAAATTACCCTGCCAAGTGGCGATTCTGCTTATACGCGGGACGGCAAATTTAACCGCAATGGCGAAGGCTTAATGGTCAATGCAGACGGGTTTGCACTGGCTGATAATATTACCATTCCACGAGAAGCTAGGCAGATAGAAATTAGTTTTGACGGCGAGGTTCTTGCCTTTTTTGACAATGCGGTTTCTGGGCAAAGCATTGGCACAATTTCGTTGACAACCTTTGTAAATGAAAAAGGCTTGGAAGCTCTTGGCGGTAATTTGTTTAAAGAGACAGATGCTTCGGGCAGCCCGCAAACTGGAGAGGCTGGAACCGAAGGCGTCGGAATTATGCGCCAAGGCTATTTGGAAGATTCGGGTGTGGACGTTGTTGAAGAAATTTCTGAACTTATCGAAGCCCAGCGTGGCTATGAGCTGAATTCTAAAGTGATTTCGGCCGCAGACGAAATGTACTCTGCGGTAACAAGGTTGAGATAATATGGCGCGTTTTATTATATGTTTCACTATTGCGCTTGCATTTTCTTTTTCAGCGAGTGCCGAAATTGTTACGGCAAATGCAATGCTTAAAAAGGGCACGGTATTAACGGATGAAGACGTCAGTATAAAACTGAGTGTTGGAGAAAATTTTGCGGAAGTGCGGGCTGCATATATCGGATCGGAGTTGCGGCGTACAATTTACCCGGGACGGACGATTGCCAAGTCATATATTGGCCCACCAATTTTGGTGAAACGTAACACGTCTGTGACTATGGTTTATACGTACGGAACCATGCGACTTACTGCGAAGGGGCGCGCACTTGGGGCCGGGGTTCTGGGTGATAGCATTAGTGTAATGAACATGAGTTCACGAAAAAAAGTAACCGGAATTATTAGTAGTTCTGATACGGTAAAGGTAAATTAAATGAAAACGAATATAGTGATGATGTTGGTGTCGGTATCAGCAATTGTATTGACGGGCTGTAGTTCTGCAAAGGTCATGCACGCGCCAAATTCTTTACCCACAAATTGGAAAATGGAAGATGCTCCTATGCCGGGGCGGTATTCTGAAACGGCAATGCATGATAACAGATATGCAGGTATTGGGCACGATATGGTGCGCCCTGCATCACGTTTGACGTCTTTGTGGAGCAGTAGCCCTAAATCCTTATTTGGCGATAGGCGTGCCAACCAACTCGGAGATATTTTGACGGTCGTCATTGAACTCGACGAAGAAGCAGAACTTGAAAATAATGTAAAAACCAATCGCTCATATTCAGATAATCTTGGCGTGAATTCGTTCTTTGGTTTGCCGCAAATCGCCAATGGGATTTTGCCTTCGGGCGCAACATTAAGCCCTGCCGTGGATATCTCCAAAGTGAGGAACTTGACAGGCAAAGGCAGCGTATCGCGTAAGGAGAAGATGACTTTACGGCTTGCGGCACGAGTTAATGCGGTCTTGCCAAATGGATATTTGGGGCTGGTTGGCCGGCAAGAAATTATGGTCAATAATGAAGTGCGCCATTTGCAAGTCACGGGGCTGGTACGTGTGCAAGATATCTCAAGGTTAAATACTGTAACATATGACAAAATTGCTGAGGCGCGCATTTTTTACGGCGGCCAAGGGCAAATTACAAATACTGTGAAGCCGAAAATTGGCAGCAAGCTTTTGGGTAAATTACTGCCGTTCTAGGAAAAAATTAATAGTTAAATGCTAAGAGGTCAAAATGATCGGTAAAATTCTTTTTCCAGTAATGTTAATTGGTGTCGTTATTCTTGGCGGTTTCGGTGCGGACTTTATTCGCGGTAAGAGCTCTGGCGGTGAAGATGCACATGCCAGCGAAGTCACTAAGAAAGGTAAAGACAGTCACGGAAAATCTGTGAAATCCGACCACGGTAAAAAAGATGATGGTCATGGAAAAAAGACGAAGAAGAAAAAGAAAAAGAAGGGCGGGCATGGCGCAGATGATGGCGATGAGGATGGCGCGAGTTCTGCGGCTATTTCATATCTTAAGTTTAAGCGACAATTTGTCGTGCCTGTGGTTAAAGGGGGAAAGATTGAATCCCTAGTTCTTCTCAACTTAAACCTTGAAATAGATGCAGATTCGCCTGAAAATATACATATTTTCGAGCCAAAACTACGTGATGCTCTCATGCGCGAACTTATGGCATTATCTCATAATGGTCTGTTTACAGGAGACTTAACCAATACAGAAACCTATGACCACATTAGGGATAGTTTGTTATCTGCGACGAAGCATGTGCTGGAATCGGGTGTAAAAAATGTTCTTATCCTCGACCTGTCACGTCAGGAACAATAGAAAAATTTTTCCCATTTTTTTTAGAATTGTATTTTTGGGTTAAAGGCTTTGCGTATCCGCAGTGTGCCGATCATGGGCTTCATCTAGAGCGATTTGCCGTGTTAATAGTTGGGCAATTTGAGTCAACGAATTATTGGCCGTTGCTTGCAGTTCTAGCCCTGAGAACGTTGCAAGTTGTTCCACGAACTGAGTGGAATCCAAAGGCGCTAAGGGGTCTTGGTTTTCGATTTGCGCTGTAAGAAGTTGTAAAAACGTATCAAATTGTTCGGATACATCACTGACTGAGTTGGTAGAGTCAGTAAGAGGGGTTGTTGATGCGCTTGTCTCTGGCGTCGTAATTTTTTCATCACCTTCCGCTGATCTGGACTTGCTCAGCTCAAGGAGTCTTTCTTTTACTGCCGTTGATGTTTGGGTGTTCAGTAAATTTACACTGTCAGTAATGGGCATAATATACTCCTATAATTTGAGATCAATTGTATCGCGTTCAAACATATGTTTTGCAGAGGCCATTGTTGTTTTTTGTAACATATTTTGTGTTTCAACTGCAGCAATGTCAAATATTTTGGGTCGCGTATTTTGGTCGCGTCCGGACTTATCATGATGAGAAAATTGCGCGCCGAAACCTTTTTCATTCTGGTCGTTATTTTGCGTATCAAAGCTAAGGTTTACGTCGTCAAACCCACTTTGTTTTAATTGGACTAGTAACATATCTGCCCGGTCACGTAATATAGCCGTTGTGCTGACCGTATCTGCAACAACATGGGCCGTTACACTGCCTGCTTTTTCAAATGTAAAGGTGATATTGACTTTCCCCAACTCGGCGGGGTCGAGGCGGACAACAATATCTCCCGTTTTTTCTGTGCGCTTGATAAGCGCGTCGGTAACTTGTTGCATGGCGGCGTGCTGTACGGACGGCGGAATATTGACTGCAGGTTTCCCCGTAGGTTTAGATAGCGCAGATTGCGTGTCAATTTCTGGAGCACGAATATCCACTGACGTTGGTGATATTTCTGATGTGAAAGCTTGCACGGTACTTGCAATATTGCCTTTTATTTCAAAATGTGCACGAGGGTGACGGAGGTTTTTTGCGTCGCTAATCCCTGCAAAATTAGATTGGATATGTGTGTTGTTTTCTCTACCAACGCGCCGCGCAGATTGGAGTTCGTCAAAAATTTCTGGATCAATTTCAAATGGCTTTGGTTTGGTGTTGGCAATTAAATCTGGTTTGGACGTTTCTGTGATTATATTTTCTGTAGAAATAGATGCTGCCGTTAAGCCCTCTACGGCTGGCTTTGTTGCTGTTATCGTTGATTTTGGCTTGGCAAGAATATCCGTAGTCTGAGCGTCAATGTCTCGTGTATTTGTGGTTACGGGTGTTGGCAGTATAGTTAAATTGTTCGATGTGCCGATATGCACATTACCTGCGTTAATGTCAGGGTGCGCGGATGGGGTGGTTATTATAGCTTCTCGGATACGGGCCAGCTTTGTCTCAGCCTCTTCTACCTTAATGGCAAGTAATTCCTCACTTGAAAGAGTTGGGGGTTGAGAGTCATTTGTTGTGTTTGCGCCCTCTAATGGCAATTCAATTTCGTAAGGGAGGGGGGCGTCTATATTGTCAATTTCTACGAGGTAATCTGCGAAGCCGTTTTTTGGCAAGGCGGTTTCGCCGTGCTCTGTGGCCGTGTCTGGGTTGGGGGTGTGAGATGCACTCACACTGCCGTTTTCTACTTTCGTAGCAGAGGCAGGGGAAGCAAACACCATATCCGTCGATGCGTTTAGAAATCCGTTCATATGAAGATCACATAAACAAATATGCTTAACCCATCATTAATGCATGATGCTTTACAGCTTGGACATGGATTCGCTTTTTACATATTCTCCGTTATCGGCCCCAAAACCGCCTCGCCAAGTTGCGCCAACATCTGTTCAAAAAAATAGTGTTGTAGAAGACGCGCCAAAAGACGAGGAAGCATGGGCGACCGCCCAAAAATTTGAGGCCTCATTTATCGCGCAAATGCTAAGTTATAGCGGACTTGCAAAAGCACTGACTGCGGCAGGCGGGGAAGACGTTGCTAGTTTTTCCCAGTTTTATATGGAAAGCATTGCAGAGGACATCACCGAGAGCGGCGGCTTTGGTATCGCAGAAAAAATTTATAAGTATATAGAAAAAAAGGGAGGCGATTATGGCGACCTTGGCCGATTGTAATTCAAAAATATCTGAACTGTTTTATATTCTAAAAGCAGAGGTAAAAGCATTGCGAAATGGTGAATATCACCGCTTTGAAGATTTTACTTTGCAAAAAACCAGTGGCCTCACCCAGTTAAATTTGATGGTGTCTCAGTTAGATCAGCCAGGCGCAATTAAATCCTTGGAGCCGCAGTTGGGACGCCTGCATAAATTAAGCATTGAAAACGGTGTTTTGCTCAAAAGTGTTTTTAATGGCATTAAGTCTGCGCAAATGCGCGTGGATAAGATTAGGTCGCAAGGCGCGCAAGTGGGTGTCTATGGTCGGGCAGGGCGTGATGTGTATTTTCACGAGGAGGCTGTCGGGCGCGAAAAGTCTGTTTAGAAAAGTTTTGTTTCTGTTAACCATAATTTATCCTTTTCATAGGAAATTAACCATAACGATCCAGTAGGGTCGCGCTGTGTGATAGCAGCGTTGCATCAGGATGATGTGAAAACAGGCAAGATGCGAGCTGCCTGTAATCGCTTTCTTGGTGTTGGGATGTTTACGCGCCAAGGTAATTTTGCCATCGGCGTTATTTAAAAAGGAAAGTGTATGTCGAGTATTTTAACAAACTCCAGCGCGATGGTAGCCCTTGAAACTCTTCGGGGTGTCAATAAGAGTCTAGGCCAGGTGCAAAACGAAATTTCAACTGGCAAGAAAGTATCAAGCGCGAAAGATAACGCTGCTGTATATGCGATCTCGACGGTCATGTCGTCTGATGTGTCTTCTTTTGATAAAATTTCAGATAGTTTAAACTTGGGGTCTGCGACTGTAGGTGTGGCACGTGCCGCCTCAGAGCAAATCGTTGATATTTTGACGCAAATGAAGGGCCTTATTGTTTCTGCTCAAGAAGACAATGTTGACCGTTCAAAAATCCAAACTGACGTTGCAGCTCTTAAAAGTCAAATCGATACAATCGTAGGGTCTGCTCAATTTAATGGTTCAAACTTACTCAAAGGTGGCGGGGCGGTTAGCTTTCTTGCTTCACTTGATCGTGCTTCAGATGGCAGCGTTACAGCAAGTAATATCAATGTTTCTCGTTCAAACTTGGAAACAGGTGCTCTTACATTGGGTACGGGTGCTACAATTTCAGGTGCAACATCTGTTGCTGCGTCAGCGGCTACTATTGCTACGACTGCCACTCAAACCTTGACTTTCACAGCGGGTACAACATCTGCGGGTGATAGCTATTCGTTTACAATTGGTAGTTCTACTGTAAATTATGTTGCGCGTGAAGGTGATACTCTTAATGATGTTGCTACAGGTGTAAAAGCTGCGATTGATGCTGAAGGTATTGCAAATGTAACCGTTGATCTTACAACAGTTGCCGATCCAACTACAGGTACACCTGTTGTGTCTGTGACTAACGGTGGGGGCGGAAGCATTGCCTTTGCAGTTGCTGGTCAAACAGAAGGCGGCACATATGGTGGCGGTCTTTCTTCTTTGAATACGCTTACCGTTGCTAATGAAGTTGGTGCAACAGCTGCGCTCGCTTCTATCGAAGGCTTGCTATCTACTTCGATTGACGCGGCGGCTAGTTTTGGTTCTGCGCAAAAACGGATTGGTATGCAAGACGAATTTGTGACATCATTGATGGACGCGATGAAGGTCGGTATTGGTGCTATGGTTGATGCAGACATGGAAGAAGCGTCTGCGCGTCTTCAGTCTTTGCAGGTTCAGCAGCAATTGGGCGTTCAGTCCTTGTCGATCGCTAACCAAGCGCCACAAGCTTTACTTACGCTCTTTAGAAACTAATTCTCTATAAATTAAAATATAGAGCCAGAAGATAATTTGTTCTGGCTCTATTGTAATTCTATTTTTTTATATTGCTGTCAATTTTTGCCGTTTAAGTTGTGGTAAATGGCAATAAAACTTGGTGTTTTGAAAAAAGCGCACCCCGTTAATGTAAATTTATCCTTTTTATCCCATATTGACCCTAACGATCCAAGAGGATTGTGCTGCAGCAATGCAGGATTACATCAGGATGATGTAGGTATTGCAAGTTTGACCGCTTGCAATTTTGCTTTCCGACACGTGGGAATGGTGGAAGCGGGATAAGCCCGAGGCAATTGTGCTGAGGGCATAATTATAAAAGGAAAACCTATGTCTAGTATATTAACAAACTCAAGTGCTATGGTAGCTCTAGAAACTCTTCGGGGTATCAATAAGGGCATGAACCAAGTACAAAACGAAATCTCAACTGGTAAAAAAGTTTCAAGTGCAAGAGACAATGCTGCTGTATATGCGATTTCTACTGTAATGTCTTCTGACGTCGCATCATTTGACAAAATCTCTGATAGCTTGAACCTTGGTTCAGCTACTGTTGGTGTTGCTCGTGCTGCTTCAGAACAAGTTGTTGACATTCTTACTGAAATGAAAGGCCTTATTGTTTCTGCTCAAGAAGACAATGTTGACCGTTCAAAGATCCAAACTGACGTTGCTGCTCTTAAGAGCCAAATCGACACAATTGTTGGTGCTGCCCAGTTTAATGGCCAAAACCTTCTTAAAGGTGGCGGTTCTATTGACGTTCTAGCTTCACTTGACCGTACGTCAAGCGGCGTTACAGCAAGTAATATCAATGTTTCTCGTTCAAACTTGGAAACAGGTGCTCTTACATTGGGTACTGGTTCTACAATTGCAGGTGCAACGTCTGTTGCTGCATCAGATACAGCAATTGCTGCGGCTGCCACTGAAACACTTACTTTCACAGCGGGTACAACATCTGCGGGTGATAGCTATTCGTTCACAATTGGTAGTTCTACTGTAAATTATGTAGCACGTGAAGGTGATACTCTTAATGATGTTGCTACAGGTGTAAAAGCTGCGATTGATGCTGAAGGTATTGCAAATGTAACCGTTGATCTTACAACTGTTGCCGATCCGACTACAGGTACACCTACTGTATCTGTTACTAACGGCGGCGTTGGAAGCATTGCCTTTGCAGTTGCTGGTCAAACAGAAGACGGTACATATGGTGGCGGTCTTTCTTCTTTGAATACGCTAACTGTTGCAACTGAATCTGGTGCGACATCTGCTCTTGGTGCAATTGATGCCCTATTGACAACTGCGATTGACGCGGCTTCAGGCTTTGGTTCATCACAAAAGCGTATCGATATTCAAGGTGAATTCGTGAATTCTTTGATGGATGCGATGAAAGTTGGTATTGGCGCAATGGTTGATGCGGATATGGAAGAAGCGTCTGCGCGTCTTCAGTCTTTGCAGGTTCAGCAGCAATTGGGCGTACAAGCGCTTTCAATCGCTAACCAAGCACCTCAGTCACTTCTATCTCTCTTTAGATAGTCTTAAGGCTTAGTATTTATAGGTTGGAGCGGGGCATACCCGCTCCAACACAATATTAACTTGCTTTAGAAGGATTCGAAAGTATGTATGCATCAGAAATGGCCAAGAGAGGCTATGCAAAATCTCAACAAAACGTGGCGACAGAAACAGAGCTGGAGCTAAAGATATTTACCGAAATTACCGGGCGCCTCTCGGCGGCAGACCCAGAAGTTCCAGGCGGATTTACGACCTTGGCAGAAGCCTTGAACGACAATTCAAAACTCTGGAACCTTTTATTTCTCGATATGACCCATGAAGGCAATACTTTGCCCTTGGAGCTAAGAAATGGCCTGATATATTTGGCTGAATTCACCCGTATCCACAGCAAAAAAGTGCTCGAAGGCGACGCCACACCCGATGTGTTGATCGAGATCAATAAATCTATCATTGCAGGAAAGCGTATGCAACTTGAAGCTCATAAAAACGAGGAGGCAGCATAATGGCCGGCCTTGTTCTTAGCTTGAAAGCGAATGAAAAATTTCTCGTCAATGGCGCGCTTGTCCAAAATGGTGATAAACGCGGGCAAATTCATTTGCCAGACAGTTCCGTAAATGTACTGCGCATCAGTGATTGCCTGCATCCAAACGAAATTAACACACCCGTACGCCATGCATATTATCAAGCACAGCTAATATTATCAGGCGACGCACCTGTGGAAAATAGTGGGGAAGAGCTTATTAGTTCTCTGACCACACTAGAAAAAATATTTGAAAAAACGGCAGTCAGCGAAAAATTGACCAAAGCGATAACGGCGGCTCAATTAGGTCGATTTTACTCCGTACTGTGCAGTTTAAAGCATGTATTTGTTGCGGAAGCACAATTGCTTGCACCCAAAAATGAAAATCAAGCACCAGAAATGGCAGAGGCAAGCTAATGCCCTTCGCGCCTGTTGTTCCTTTGGGCGGTCTTGCGGGATGGCGTTTTATCGAGCGCACGCAGGCAAGACAGCAGGAGCAATTTAACAAATCCCCAGATTTACAGCGCGAAATTGATTATTTTAAAGAAAATATCGGTAATGTAACGACAACTGCCGAATTTGTTGGCGATCGCCGTTTGCTGGCGGTGGCACTTGGTGCATTTGGGCTTTCTGACGAGTTAAACAAGCAAGCCTTTGTACGCACGGTGCTAGACGGCGGCACATTTGATCCCAGGTCCTTTGCAAATCGGCTGGGTAATTCTGATTATGTGGAATTTGCAAAGACGTTTTCTTTTGGCAATGAAGGCGGTTTTGTGCCAACAACGAACCGTATAAATGACATAACTGATAAATTCCTTACGCTTCAATTTGAAGAAGCCGTTGGGGATTCAGATCCAAGTATGCGGCTCGCTCTCAATTTTAAGCGGGAGATTACTGAGTTGGCAAATCAGGATTTAAGCGACAATGCGGGTTGGTTTCGTGTGTTAGGTTCAGAACCTGTGCGGCAAGTGATTGAGGCGGCGTTTAATCTCCCCTCAGCGTTTTCACAAATTGATATTGATAAGCAAAAAGATACTTTGATCGATAAGGCCAAACAATTGTTTGGCGGGAGCGGTATTAAAGTGTTTTTAGACCCTGAGAATGTAGATACTGCTATTAGGCGTTATCAATTGAGAGAACAGCTTAATAATGGCCCCAGCCCATTAACTCCAGGATTTACAGCCCTATCATTACTCGGTGGTGGTTTTGGCAGTCAGGGTATCCTTAACTTGCTGATTTCAAACTCGTAGGTTTAATTTTCCTCGGCTAAATTATCATCTATCCTGTCATCTTCTGCCAAAATACCTGAAAGCGTAGCAAATGCGTCTTGCGCGCCACCTTGCTGGGTCAGGCTAATGAAATTGTCTAACGATGCGTATTTAAGCACGGCTTCGTCCAATAAAAAATCGCTTCCACTTTGGTAAAGCCCCGCTTGTATGAGAGAGCGGGCGTCTTCGTACGCGCCGATTAATTTGCGCCCACGGCTTAAATATTGGTTTTCATCTTCACTGGCGCAATCGGGTAGGGCGCGGGAGACACTGCGCCGTATATCGATAGCGGGATACCGTCCGCGCTCTGCAATGGTTCGGTCGAGCACCACATGCCCGTCCAAAATGCCGCGCACCATATCGGCAACAGGTTCTTCCATATTGGAGCCTGCAACAAGTACGCTAAACACGGCGGTTATATCGCCTTTGCCGTCAACACCGGGGCCAGCCCGCTCACACAGGCCTGCGAGGGCTTGGAAAGTGGAGGGCGGGAAAGCGCGCAAGGACGGCGTTTCGCCCGCACTTAAGGCAACCGAGCGGTGGGCTTCGGCAAACCGTGTGAGGGAGTCAAACAATAACAAGACTTGCAAACCTTGGTCGCGGAAATACTCCGCCGTTGCCATAGCAAGGTAGGCGGCCCGTAATTTGAGGGCAGGGGGTTCATCGGATGTTGCGACGATTACGATGGATTTTTTCATGCCTTGCGCGCCGAGTGTATCTTCGGTAAAGCCTCTGACTTCACGCCCACGTTCCCCGACAAGTGCGAGAATAACAATGTCGGCGTTCGTGCCTTTTGTTAGCTCTGCCAAGAGGCTTGATTTGCCGACGCCTGAGCCAGCAAAAAGCCCTGTGCGTTGGCCTTGGCACAGAGGAAGAAATGTATCTATAGCCGCGATGCCAGTGTCTAATCTTTTGCCAATAGCTTTGCGCATTGTGGAGGGAGGTTTTGCTTTTAAGGGCGCGGGGGTTAGGCCTTGTTCTGGCAATGATCCGTCTTGTATACGCCCTGAATGGTCAAGAACTTTGCCAATCCACGATGCGTCAGGGCGAGGGTCTGTTTGTCCGTGGTAAATAACCCTCGAACCTGTGGTTAATCCACTAACATCTCCGTAAGCGGTGGCGATGGCTTCGCTTGGTGTCAGGGTGATAATTTCGCCAAATACACAATGCCCGCCCCGCCCTTGCATCTCAATGATATCGCCAATGCTGGCAAGAGCACTCAGCCCGTCAATTGTCACCATTTGCGCAGACAGGCGGGTAATCTTTCCCCAATAGGCGCAAGGGCTTGTGGGTAAATGTTCGGTTATTGTGACTTCAAATTGAGTTTGCATGGGCGAAATGTCTATCTTTATGCAGGTGAAATTAACAGTTTCTTTAACATATACCGCTAAATATTAGGTATTCGTTAACCACGTTTTTTTAGAAAGAATTTATGTTAAATGATTTGGCGATTCTAAAGAATGTATCCGCAATGGCGTCCCACGCTGCGCGTAAACATGGCGTCATCGCTAAGAATATAGCCAATGCTGACACGCCTGGGTTTAAAGCACAAGAAGTTGAAAAATTTTCTGACCTTTATGCAAAAGCCGTGAGTGAACAAAAAGATATTTCTGAACTCGTTTCGGCGTCCAAATTATTAGAATCAAGTGGTGCTGAGTCGTCAAGTGGCAATACGGTTTCTTTAGAAGAGCAAATGCTAACCTCTGCCGAGGCTGTGGGTGAGCACGAAATGGCATTGGCAATTTACCGCAAGACACTTGATATGATGAAAATGGCGATTGGTAAAAATATATAAGACGTCAACGCAAGAGGCGTATTATAAGTGAAGTAACCCGAATATGAGCAGGAGGCTTTCATGGGAAATAATTCAATATCTGCTGCAATGGCTGCCGCGACGCAAGGCATGCGAGCGCAATCGACTCGTATGCGCGTGGTTAGCGAAAACTTATCCAATGCAGACACGCACGGCTATAAGCGCAAGCTCATTACATTTGAAAATGCCTATGATGCACAAGTGGGAGGCGATAAATTAAGCGTTGCCGATATTTCTTTGGATACACGTAAAGGCACGGTGGAGTTTGACCCGGCCCACCCTTTGGCCGATGAACAAGGCTATGTCACGTTATCGAATGTAGATATGATGATCGAAATGGCAGATGCGCGTGAGGCCAGTCGGTCATATGAAGCAAATCTTACCACATTCCAACAAGCAAAAACCATGTACCGAGGCTTGCTTGATTTGATGCGGCGATAGGAGAAAATTATGCAACCTGCAGCATTAGGTGCTTTACGTCATTACCAAACCGCGCAAAAAGCCATTGCGCCTGATACCAAGCAGCTCTCAGGTTCAGAAGAGAAGAACCAGTTAACCAAAGGCGTTGAAGAGTTCTCAAAAGTCTTTGAAAATGTTGAAAAAACGGTTCAGGCGGCAAGCGTAGGTCAAGCTGATGCCCATTCAGTTGTCGAAGCTATGGCAACTGCTGAGATGGCACTTGAGACAGCTGTGACCGTGCGAAACAGGGTCGTGGAAGCATATCAAGAATTATTACGGATGCCAGTTTAGGACGACTTATGACCGAGGGAGAGCTTTTAACTGCACTGCGCGAGTTTCTTTGGGGGGCTGCGATGATGGCCATGCCGTTGTTAACGGCGGCCTTGGTTGTGGGGCTAATCATTGGCCTCTTACAAGCATTAACGTCAATCCAAGAAATGACATTAACATTCGTGCCAAAACTTGCCGTCATGCTCGTCGTATTTTTTATGTCGGCTGGATATATGACCCGCATTGTTGTGAGTTTGTTTGACAGTCAGGTTCTACCTGTGATCGCACAAAGTTAAGGTGGGGTCGTGCCGAAATTAAGTTTCGCAAATCTGTATAACCCGACGGTTCTGTTTGCATTGGCATTGATTACCATCATTGTGATGATGATATTGCCCGTGCCAAGTTGGGTTTTGGATATTGGCCTCACCGTGTCATTTGCATTTGCCATTCTTATATTCATGCTGACCTTATTCATTGAAAAACCTCTAGATTTTTCTTCTTTTCCTGCGGTGTTATTGGCCTCACTTCTTCTCAGATTATCTCTCAATATCTCCTCGACCAAATTAATCATTGGGCAGGGGCATACGGGTACGGACGCGGCGGGCGGAGTGATTGAAGGTTTTGCCAAATTTATCATGGGCGGAGATTTGGCCTTGGGCTTGATTGTGTTTACCGTGCTTGTGATTGTTAACTTTATGGTGATTACCAAAGGTGCGGGCCGTATGGCTGAGGTTGGAGCACGGTTTGCTTTGGACGCCATGCCTGGCAAACAGCTTGCTATTGATTCAGATTTAGCTGCAGGTGCGATATCACATGAAGAGGCGAGCTTGCGCCGTAAAACAGAGCAAGAAGAAACCGCGTTTCTTGGCTCTCTCGACGGTGTTTCAAAATTTGTGAAAGGCGACGCCATTGCAGGTTTGTTGATTACCTTGCTCAATTTAATCGCAGGTATAGCTATTGGTATTGGCGTGCACAAAGTCAGCTTTAGTGACGCCATGACCAATTATTCTATTCTCACAGTTGGGGACGGTTTGGTCTCACAAATCCCCGCCGTGATTATTTCTGTGTCCGCAGCTTTACTCCTTGCCAAAGGTAAAGGCGAAGGCACTGTTGATAAGGCCTTGTTTAAGCAATTTGCCGCTCATCCCGCCGCTCTCGGCGCGGTTGCGGGTGTTATGTTGATATTTGCTTTGTTTCCTGGACTTCCGTTCTTACCATTTCTCGCTGCCGCAATTGGCTTGGGGTACGCGGCATATGTGGCCTATAAAGCCCTGCGTGCGGCTGAGGAAAGGGCCAAGATCGAAGAAACACCAGAAATTATACCGGTTGAGAAAACCATGGGTGATGTTTTGGATCTCGACGAAATTCACCTGGTGCTGTCAAAAGAGCTAGTGTCCATCGCTATGGACGCAGAAACGGGTTTTGACAAACGCGTTGAAAAAATCAGAAAATACATTGCCACGGAATTTGGGTTCATTCTTCCTGCTGTCCGCTTAACCGACAATGCACAACTAGAAGCAGATCAGTATAAAATATATATTCAAGGCACGGAAGTTGCCAAAAGCATGTTAAAACCAAACCATGTGATGGTGTTGCTCGAAGAAGGCGACCATCCTGAAATAGAGGGAACTGCATTTCGGGAGCCTGTGTATAACGCGTCTGCGCGCTGGGTTGAGAAATCCAAACATGATGAGCTTGTCATGCACGGCTTAACTGTTATCGAAGTTGAGGAGGTATTGGCCACCCATTTACTTGAAGTCCTACAAGCTAACTTTCCCAAGCTTCTTACACGGCGTTCATTACGCGAAACCCTTGATGCCTTTAAAAATGTTAGCGACGAACAGCGGGCTGCGTCAAATAAGAAAATTATTGATGAGTTCATTCCAGATAAAGTGCCGATGGATACATTGCAAGGTGTGCTAAGGCAATTGCTCACCGAGCGCGTTTCCATGCGTAATATGCCGCTTATTATGGAAACCATTGCCGAAGTGAAGCCTGTGATGAATAGTGTTGAGCAAATAACAGAATGTGTACGCCAACGTATTTCTTTCCAATTTATAGCAAAAATTCGTGACGATCAGGGACGCTTGCCCTTGGTGCAACTTGGCCCTGAATGGGAAAGCCTGTTTATTAAACACGAAATTAAACAAGAAAGCGGCAGTGTTGATATCGCTTTGCCGCCTGATGAGTTTAAACGGCTTGCGCTTACAGTTGGCGAAAAGTTGGACAGCTCCGCGTCCCAAGGCAATTACGCTGCGATTGCAACAAGTGCGCGGCGGCGGCGGTTTATCAAAACCGTCATGGCTGCCAAAGGTATTCGCAACCCCGTCATTTCTTTTGAAGAAATACCGCCAACAGAGAGGCCAATCATTCTGGCCGTGGCATAGGTGGATTTATGGAAGGTTTACAAACCTTAGGCGAATTTATCCTTGCAAATATCAATTTGATTTTCCCGCTTATGGCTGTGTTTACGCGCATGTCAGTATTTGTATTCCTTCTGCCAGGGCTCGGAGAAACGGGTATTCCCGCGCGCATTCGCTTGATCACAGCACTGATGATTACCTGGCTAATAACGCCGCTAATTGATGTGCAAGTTGGCCAAGAATGGGCGGTAGACCAAATGGCAATCGCCATTGGCCTAGAAGTTGTGCACGGTTTCGTGTTGGGGTTTGCGTTTCGCATTATGGTTTTTGGTTTGCAAATAGCAGGCTCGATTACCTCGCAAAGCTTGTCATTATCGCAAGTGTTTGGCGGTGGTATGACGTCTGAACCCAATACGACCATTGCAACTATGTTAATCATGGCTGGGGTGACGTTACTGGTAACTTTGGATTTGCATTTCAAAGCGGTTGGCATGTTGCTGGGCACATTTGAAACATTCCCGCTGGGCAGTGCGCCCGATACAAGTCAACTTGCGTATTGGGCGGCAGAAAAAGTATCGGCAGTTTTTGGCTTTGCTGTGGGACTGGCTTTACCGTTCCTACTTCTCAATTTTGTCTATAACCTCATGCTTGGGTTTCTCAATAAGGCCATGCCGCAATTGATGGTGTCCTTTGTTGGCATGCCGTTTATCACGGGGGCGGGGATAGTGTTGTTGGCCGTGACTGTATCGGGTCTTTTGCTCGTGTGGTTGCGTGAATATAATACGCATATGGCGGGGTTTTAGCATATGTCTGATGATAAAAATGAAGGCCAGGAAAAAACCCTCGAAGCTTCGGAACAAAAACTCAAAAAAGCGCGGGACAAAGGCGATATTGTCCAATCGACGGAAATTCACACCGTGATGATGTATATCGGGACGTTGTTGGCTATTCTTATTTTGGGCACTGTTGTGAGTAAAAATATGCTGACCACATTGGCGGCAATGTTGGAGTATCCAGACCGCGTTGCAGGCGGGCTACTCATGGACGAAGGCAGTGGGTTGACGGCACACATTTTTGGCCGCCTTGCCATTTCCATATTCCCGTTTTTCGCGCTTCCTGCTTTATTTGTTGTCTTGTCATTAATCGGTCAACGTGCAGTGGTTTTTAGTCCGTCAAAACTGCAACCCAAGTTAAATAAATTGTCTATCATCGCCAATGCTAAGAAAAAATATGGCCCAGGAGGGTTGGGCGAATTTCTCAAAAGCTTTGCCAAGCTGGTCGTGATTTTGGTCATTGCCAGTTTTTTCTTTTATAAAGAATATGAAGTTCTGCCCGCGTATGCAGGCATGTCTGCAAAGCTCTTGCCCGGTCTGCTTGCGCAAAAAGCACTAGAGTTGATCTTTTATGTTCTGATCGGGGCGGCATTTATCGCTGCCATTGATTATCCTGCCAAATGGATACGTCACCGCCAAAAAATGCGTATGTCTGTACAAGAAGCAAGAGACGAAAACAAAGAAAATGAAGGCGATCCGTACCAGAAGCAAAGGCGGCGTCAACGTGCTCAAGAAATTGCGCAAAGTACAATGCTGCAAGATGTTACGTCGGCAAATGTCATCATCGTCAATCCAACCCATTATTCTGTAGCACTGATGTGGGACCGAGAGTCTGGGGAAGCACCAAAATGTGTGGCCAAAGGTAAAGATCATATGGCGTTTCGTATTCGTGAGCGGGCGACAATGTCCGGCGTGCCAATTCACGAAGATCCGCCGTGTGCACGGGCACTATTTGCTACCACCGAGGTTGGCGATATTATCCCGCGTGAGCAATATGCAGCCGTGGCAGCAGCTATTCACTACGCCGATAAAATTTCGCGCGCAGAGGCATAAGGTGGAGGCATGAAAGATATCCTCAACATAGTTAGCCTGCTGAAACAACAAGCGGAAGTCGCACTTGCGCTGGCCACGCGCCGAAAAGTGGACGCGCTTATTCATATTGAAGCCATTAAAAACAATATTATTGAGATGGGTAAAACCCAAAATGGGCAGGTGAACGGTCTCGTGTACGAACATTGGTGCGCGCACCAACGCCATGCATTGGAGCATATATATTGTACACTTCCCGAATTGGACCAAGATATTGGAGCTTCTTTTGCGCACTTGGAAACAGTGCAAGCTAAGTTAACGGCAGCGCAAGATTTGGCTAAGAAACAACACTATGTTGAAATGCAAAAACGTGAGGCGGCGGAAGAAGATGCCATGCTGGATTTATCATTGCTGCGGCGCACACAAAACTAGGCTGCGCATTATAATGTGCGACATTTGATAATGTGCGACATTTGCTATCAATTCGAAGTTGTGCTATTGTGTACGCACCAGATTTGGAGGTGCACATGCCAATAAGTGTTGGAAATATTACAATGTATATGGGGCCCGATACTTTGGGCGCACCTGACTCCCTTGAAAATGCGATACTTACATTCATAAATGGTGCGCAAAAACAGCTGCGAATATCCGTTCAAGAACTTGACCATCCGCCGATAGCGGACGCAATCATTGCCGCAAAGCTGCGGGGGGTCAGTGTGCAAATGATTATGGAACAAGACTATCTTAAAGAACCAAAACCGCCGAGGGGAAATTCAAAAGGTAGTTTAGAGATTAACCGGCAATTATTGATGAATGTTTTACGGGTTGGTATCGATGCCAAAGCCGATTATAATCCGCAAATATTTCATCAAAAATTCATCATCAGGGATAGATCGTCCGTACTCACAGGCTCGACAAATTTTACCAAAACAGGCGTAACTAAAAATCTCAATCACATCGTGACAATAGATGATGTAAAGGTGGCTAAGGCGTATCTGGCCGAGTTTAGGGAAATTCGAAAAGGGATATTTGGCAAACGGAGTTTAAACCGTCCGCGCAAACCCTTGGAAGATCATTTCGTATCACAGGTGCGTATAAAGCCGTTGTTTGCGCCAGACCACATGCCTGAAATGGAATTCATAAAACAAATGAACAAGGCACGTACAAATATTGATTTTGCAATTTTCACATTTTCAAAATCCTCAGGTATTGATGATGCTATGGTTTTATCTCGTATTGCTGGGGTGCAAGTAACGGGTGTTTTGGATAGGCGTGCCGCCAATCAAAAATGGGCAGCTCGTGATACTTTAAAAAATGGTGGCGTGACCCTTTCTCAAAATAAAACGGGTACAGGCGTTGGGAAAATTCATCACAAATTGATGACCATAGACGACCAAGTTACGATCATTGGAAGTTTCAATTATACAGGCCCAGCCAATCTCACCAATGATGAAAATATTGTGGTAATCGGAGACTTAGACGAAGCTGATCCAGCTCGTCGAGCCGCACAAGCACAATTCGCGCAATATGCACGTGCGGAAATTACCAGAATTATCGCAGATTTAAGTGAACTAATTTAAGCAGATAGTTTTGATTGCACCCATACTATACGATTGTTTTTATATGGTAGGTATAGATAAAAGCTATAGATGATAAATAAATATCATTTTTCTACACGTGCATTCCATAGCATATTGCATCCAACAAGTGCATATATTTATATGGGAATTAATCCAACTGTTTGCGTTGGGTTTTACAAACCCCATTAGATTGTTATCTACAGATTGTTATCTACGAGGGGAATATTCACATGACAAGTTCAAAGAAAATATTACTGGGGGGCGCATCGACGCTTTTACTCATATCTACAACGGCAATGACGGCTAGCGGGCAAGAAACCACGCCTGACACGCCTGTTATTACTCAACCGTCTACTCTTACAACAGTGAACGACGATGAGATTGTGGTTACGGGAGTGCGCAGTTCTATTGAAAATTCCTTGGAAACGAAACGCAAGTCGGACTCCATTATGGACTCGCTTTCAGCTGACCAAGCTGACCGCTTTCCAGACAATAATATTGGTGAGGCTCTGGCCCGTATTCCTGGCATTTCTTTTCAACGCGATAACAATTCAGGAGATGGGGAGTTTATTTCAATTCGCGGTTTGGACGCCCAGTATAATACAGTGCTGCATAATGGATTAAGAACAGGCACGTCAGATACATTTAGACGTTCGGCCTTGGATGTAATCACGGGTAATAATGTCAGTAGTATTGATGTTATCAAAGCGCCTCTGCCCGAACATGCCTCCGAAGGTATTGGCGGTATTATTGATATTAAAACGCGGGGGGCACTAGACCGCAGAGAAAGAACAAGCGCAAGTGCCAGCATTACCAATAATAGTTTTGCGGAAAAAAATGGCTACCGGTTTGGCGGCACGGTAACAAAACATTTGTCTGACACGGTCGGTATCAATTTGAGTGCGCGTTACCGCAAACGCTATATCACTAGCTTCCAAATCAACCCAGCAACCAGTGTGCCTGATTTATTGGCAGATATTACCTTAGATGATGTAAATGGCAATCCGATTACGTTTAGTGGTACAGGGGATTTGGAGCTTGTCCCAACCGAGTTCCTCGATATTAGAAATTTTAACACTGAGCAAATTAACTATACCCACGACGATATTGAACGTGACCAGATCACGGTCTCGGGGAATATTGACTGGGAAGTCTCACCGACGACTAAGATCACATTTGGTGGGCGACACGACGAGAAGAAGGATATACAGGATACGAACACAATCGAATTTGATGTGGATAACAATTTTCGCGGGGGCGTGAATACGTGGCGCGATCCTGAGATCAATTTTCGCGGCGCGGTTGAAGATGATGAAGAAACCGAAACTAGGCTATTCCTACGTAGTGAAACAAAGCTTGAAAAATGGGATATTAATTTAACGGCGGGGTGGTCGCGTGCCTATCGTGATCGTCCGTTTAAAGAAATAAATTTTGAACAGGAATTGGAAGAAACCCCAAGTTCTCCAGGTACAGGTACACAGGACGAAAGAGATATTTCCTTTGCGCCATTTGATTTAAGCATTGGTAATGGATTGTTCCCAGGGCCAGTTCCCTTAAACCAAACTGTATTCCTCGAAGCTCTTGACCCATTTTGTCAAGACGGTGGAAGTTCTTGTGGGGAAATCGCTGATTTTAATTACGAGATAGAAGATTCCCGTGAAAACACGCGCTATACTGCACGGCTAGATTTAACCCGTGATTTTTCAGAAAATGGTGGCGTTCTTCAAAATATAAAATTTGGTGGGCAATGGGAGACCTCGGATTATTTGGACAGAGATATTGACGTTTCTTTTGTTGATGACACTGTTGGCCCGAACGGTGAATTTCTTGGCACGGATGCAACCAATGGGTTGTCGGACAGTAATGTTCAGGTTGGAGACCTAGGACTTCTCACCAACAATATCATTAGTTTTGATCCTATTGGTAATCCATTTAAGGCCTCAGGGTTTGTCGGCATTCCACAATACGATTCTGCCGCATTACGCCAAATGTTTGCCGCTTATGAAAAAGGGTTCTTTGCTTCTGGAGTAGACCCACGTGAAAGTGAAATCATTGAAGCTAGCGAAAAATTCCTTTCTGCCTATATTCAGGGTAAGTGGACATTTAATAAGCTTGATGTTGTAGGTGGTGCGCGCATAGAACAATATGACGCGGATTTTGCGGGCTCCGTATTATTTGCAGTAGACATTGATTTTGACGATGTTGCCAGTGGTACGGCCGATGACTCTGTCAATTTGATCGCGCCACAATCAGCACGCGTTCTTTCTGAAACATCTAATTTCGAATTCCTGCCGCGTATTGCCCTGAATTATAATATTTCGGACAAAATGAAATTGAGAGCCGCCTATACAACAGCTATAGCGCGTCCAACATTTGATTTGTTGGCTGGCCGTATTGATGGGGATTTTAATATAGACGTGGCGGACGGCGTTGATATTGCGACTGCGACGATCAATGATATTACTTTTGCCGGAGCGTCTTTTGATCTGGGTAATCCTGATTTGCGAAACTCATATGCCAAAAACTTTGACATTTCATTTGAGTATTATGCTGATAAGCAAAATGCTTTTAGTATTGCGGTCTTCCGTAAAGAGATTGATGATTTTATCTTTAGTTCTTTCGTATCGGATGCAGAACTGAACCAGGCTAGTGTTGCTGATCCTGGCGCATTATTTGCAAGTATAAATTTGCAAGGCTTAAATGGATTTGACTTGCTTGAGCAGTTGGGCGGATTTGAGGCGATTGCTGCCTTGCCTGGATTTTCAAATTCAATCTCCCAAGCCCAAAATGGAGGAAGAGCCACTATTGAAGGTATAGAGTTAGGCGTGTTCCATGCATTTGATTATTTACCAGGCTTTTTGTCCCATTTTGGTGTGATTGGCAATGCAACTTTTACAAAGTCTAAGACAGACATTAACCTTGGTACATTAGGGGCGACAGACGCACTGGTGCAACTTGGTTTGGCTAATGCAGGCGATGATGTGATCCAAGAATTCCCGTTCTTTAATTCACCAGAAGCTATTTATAACGCAACCCTGTTTTACGATTATAAGGGTTTGGAAGTGAATTTATCATACCGTAATTCTGGCGTACAGTTAGAAGAAATCGAAGCTTTCGGCATTAGCCAATTCCAGCAGGGCCGTACCTTTATTGACTTAGATGTCGAATATACGTTTAAAAGAGTTGGCCCTTTCAATCGCGTCACCTTCTATCTCGAAGCCAATGACCTTACCGACACAGGCCAAAAGCCGTCCGTGTTTGAAACACGTGGTAAGACTCGTGCCTTTAATGATAATTCGACATTTAATGGTCGTACGTTCACTTTCGGCACGCGAGTGCGTTTCTAATTTAATTACAGAAAATAGTGTTCATTGCTTAAATTTTTATAGGCCATATTTTGCAATGTGGCCTATATTTTTGATTGGAAGTTGAATATGAAAAAATATTTTTTAATCACAGCAATCATATTCCCACTACTGCTCACGGGCAATATATCTCAGGCTCAGGACAGGCAAACACCTGGGCGGACAACCTACGGCAAACATATATTCCTTGAAAACCTGTCGGCGGATATTCGATATATTGGTGAGGAATACGCGGATTATTTAAAAACCCAAAATTCCTATTCGGTCAAAGGTTGGAATGCTTATGATAAGGGCCTTTGGTTTTCGAAATCTGGAAATTTATATGGCTCTAAAAAGCAAGGTAAAAATTTCACTAAATTATTGGACTTTAAGAAGCACAGTATAAAAAATGCTAAGCAAGTCGATGTGTGCGGAGAGCGCGGTTATCTATTTACCGATGATGAGGACGGGGATGAATATTCGGCTGTGTTTCTGGCCGTTAATTCCAATACACCGCCACAAAAAATTTCAACAGGTAGAGCAAATAATCGTTCGCTAACCATGTCTAATGGGAATAATCATGTGGCATATGCCAGCGCGAAAGCGCGGTCAGGCGTATGGAAATTATTTCACCAAGAAACATGCGCAGGCAAAAAAACAACGAAGCTTTATGAGGGACGTGCCCCAGTCTACCCTAAAGATTTCCATCCGGATGATACACATTTGCTGGCCGACACCCCCTTTAGAAACGGGGACAAATTATCAGAATATGATTTATCTACGGGTACGGAAAAAGTTTTACTTACCTTAGGGGCGTCAATTAACGATGCGAGTTATTCAGCGGACGGTCGCTATGTTTTTTATACAACAAGTGCTGACCAAAATTATATTGGCTTATTTCGCTATGATAGGCAGAGCGGCAAAACATTGAATGTGGTCGGTGATTTAGGTGCGGATATTGAGAAACTCATTGTTTCAAAAGACCGCACTAGAATAGCTGTTCTGCTTAATAAATCAGGCTTGGATCATATTATTGTCCTTGATGCAGTGGCTATGAAGCTTATTTCTGGCCCGTCAAAAATATCACCCGGTGTTATTTCGTCCGCTTATTTTTCGCCTAATGGTAAAAAAATGGCACTCAAACTCTCACAGCCAAATGTGCCTGCGCGCTCTGGAATGTATGATAATAGACGTGAAAAATTTATGCCTTGGACTGGTGGTTTTAAGTCAGGTCAAAATATTACAAATCTACCACTAAAAATTACAACATATCCTAGTTTTGATATGGTGGATGGCAAGCTGCGCCGTATTCCGTTATTGTCTTACAAACCCAAAACGGCATCTGCGACAAACCCTGCGCCCGTTGTGATCTTGGCTCACGGTGGCCCTGCCTCACAAGCCCGCCCGAGTTATAACAAGTTTTATCATTATGTTGTCACTCAAATGGGGATTGCCGCCTTGCGGCCCAATGTCAGAGGTTCGGACGGATATGGACATGAGTTTGAACGTCTCGACCAAGTCTTTAAACGTCAAGACAGCGTCAAGGATATTGGTGCATTATTAGACTGGATTGAAACCCAACCAGATTTGGATTCCCGACGTGTCGTCATCATTGGTGGATCATATGGTGGCTATATGTCCTTGGCCTCTCTTGCTATGTATCCAGATCGGTTTGTGGCGGGGGTTTCGCGAGTGGGCGTAACAGATTTTCATTCTTTCATGAAAAACACCGAACCTTACCGTGTTGACAATCGTCGCCGGGAATACGGCGATGAGCGCGACCCGAAAGTGGCAGCATTTTTTGAGAGAGTTTCTCCCCTGCAAAATGCTCATAAAATTACCAAACCCGTATTAATTATGGCGGGCGGGCAAGACCCACGTGTGCCTCAACAACAGGCAGAAGATATGGTCAAGGCTATTCGTAAAAACGGAGTGAATGTATCATACCTACTTTTTGCTAATGAGGGGCATAAAGTCAGTAAATCAAGAAATAAACGTTTTAAATATGGCGCGCAGATTGCGTTTTTGCGCGAGCATCTTTTGAACGATAAACCCAAATAATCACCAAGTTAAAGGGGTCTGGGGAGGACGGTTTTAGCCTAGCAAATATTGATTATTATTTGCTAGGCTAAACCTGACACTCCTGTGTTTTATAGAGCTTATCGACAATTAACCGTTTTCACGGGCACTTCAAGATAGGGGCCAAATTTATCCTTTGCTGTGCCAAATTTCACGGTGTTGTTTGACCGCATTTCTATGGTATTGACCGCTCTTGTAAATTCCTGATTACTCACAAACCTTGGTTGGAATTTTGTTACCTTATTATCACTATAAATCGGATATAGGCGTATTGTCTCTGGTTTATTGTCTTTGGTGATAATCAATCTAGCCATAAGACTCATCGGGAGGACGTCGGGTTTGCGTCCAAATCGTCCACCAGAATTAAATGCAAAATTTCCTATACTATACATAACAAGCGTATCGCGAATTTGCTCAATTTCTCCAGCCGTATGTGCGCCGTGTCCAATGATTAAGTCGACACCTGCCCTGGCTAAAATATTGGCTTTCTCTATTTGTTGTTTATTTTTCCAAACATAATTTTGCCCCCAATGCGGAAAGACAATCGTCAACATATTTGGATTTTTGGCCTTTAAGACACGAATATCCTTTGCTAAAGATTTTGCATCAAAACGTGCCGCGCCAGGATTATTGCCTTTGGCATAGAAATCATATTTTTCATCATAACTTTTGCGGTAATCAAAACGACCAAATATGGCCATGTCTATTTTACAACTACCAAGGTCGAATGTTTTAACATGGGGTGAATTGGCACTGGTTTCTGACAGGCCCGCCCCAAAAGATGATATATTCTGACTTTTTAAAGCGAGTAAAGTATCCTCTAGTCCTTTCGAGCCATAATCCATAGCGTGATTGTTGGCCAAAGATACGACGCTAAAATTGTTATTTTTATACGAGGCCGCAGCGCGTTTGGGATCTGACCAGTGAAGAGGCGTTTTCTCTGAGTTCGGAGATGTTTTCAGGTTGGTGAGCGGGGTTTCGACATTGACCACTACATAATCTGACGCTTTTAACAAAGGGGAAAGTTTAGCAAGTGTATATTCATATCCTTTTTCAATGAGGATATTACCTTGGCCTTTGCGGGCATAGCTTTCTTGGTAATTGTCGCCGTGGCTTGTATCCCCTAAAAATAAAATACTAATGTGTTCCCCAGTAGGGTCTACACCATGTGTTAGCTTAATTTTTTTTTGCATTTTCACCTTTGAAATATCCCCAAATATAGGGGCGGCATATGGGGCTATTTGTGTATTACTATGACCAACATCAGGTGCATAAATCAACCGCCAGTTAAACGGAACCCCACTTGCTTTAGCTGACGCCTTAGCATGTGTAAAATAATGTTTTCCACGGGCGAAGCGGTGCGGGCCTTGTTTCATGGCTTCAGGCGTTTTGCGTAAATTACTAGATTTAGTTTTAATATCTTGTGTCCCAAGAAGTACAATGAGATTTTTGGCATAGCCAGCTTGAATATCTGCTTGCGATATATATGTGCCTTTAAAACCATAAGGAAATTGTTCTTCCTTATTGGGCATTGTGTACCAACCAGGGTTAGCGGCAATCGCTGTGGTGATGCGGGCTTCTGGCATGAAAAATACATAACGGTGGACAAATTGACCGCCTGCAGAATGCCCGAATATCCCGTAGCCAGTTTGGTTGTTGTTAGTGCGACGTTTGATGTCATCAAACAAAGGCTCAATGGCAGAAAAACTCCACAGTTCTTTTGGGCGCTTATTGCCGTTTTCATCATAAATATGACCAAGATTATATGTTCTGGAGTTAGGAAATTTTTTCTTGGAAAATTCAGGGACAACAAGGATAAATTTATTATCCTTTGCAAGGTCTGCCCATTTATTGCGGTAATTTTCAGCCGTACGGCTGGCCCCGTGCATCACAAATATGATCGGCGTATCGGGTGTGATTATTTTTGGCTTATATGTCCACACTTTAAGCTTAGGCCCCGCCCAACCATCAAACATAATGTAGGATTTTCCTTTTCGCAAAGTTTTGCTGCTCTTGGCTTCAGCCTGCCCAAGAAAAACTGTGCTTAGCAATATTACGAATAGGGTGAGAAAAACGCCTAGGTTGGATAAATGTTTATGGGTGGTCATGAGATACTCCTTCATGTTGGTAATACTATTTAGATTGCTCTGCTTGCGCGACCAGCGTTAACAGTAATCCTTGCACTGCAATATGCGTATCAATGTCTTGCCAATATTCGTCAGGAGAGTGGGAGTTTGAACCCTTCCCGCCTCGGCTCATTGTGATTGCAGGAATGCCCAAAGAAATTGGAATATTTGAGTCGGTAGAGGACATTTTCAAAGTTGATGTAATGCCGAGACTTTTCATGGCAGCTATAGATCTTTGCACTAATGGTCCATTGATATCGCCAACTCCTGCGGGACGAATACCAATGTTTTTGATCTCAACGGTTAGGGCGGGGCCCCGCACGCGGTTGGCATTTTCCTCAGTAAGAGCTTGTTGAATTGCCTTTTGAACCGTTTTGTCCATTGCGGTTAATTTTGCGGCATTTGTTGAACGCATGTCAATTTCCATCCAGCTTTCAAACGCAATGGAGTTGATGGATGTACCGCCGCCAATTCTGCCAACGCTTACACTTACTTTCGGTTTTGTAGTGTAGCCACTACCAGCATGTTTGGACATTTTATCCATTGCTCGCCCTAAGGCATAGTGCGGATTAGCCGCGCCATATGCACCCCAAGAATGTCCACCAGGGCCACGGTAGGTGACGCGGTATCGATGGGAGCCAACGGCGCCGTAGATCAACCGGCTTGTATTTCCTCCGTCAATGGCGATAAAGCTGTCAATTTTGGGCCTTCCCTTTTCAAATAAGTTGCGCACGCCTCTAAGGTCGCCAAGCCCTTCTTCGCCCACAGACCCGATAAATAAGATGTTGGCATTTGTTTTGATATTGGCATTTTGCATAGCACGAACCACAGCGAGCAAGCTAGCCATGCCGCGTGTATTATCGCCAATGCCGGGGGCTGTGTAGGTATTGCCATCAATTTTAACATGCACATCCGTGCCTTCGGGAAATACAGTATCCATATGCGCGACTAAAGCCACCGTCTGGCTACCTATAGTCCCTGCGCGTTTTGCAATGACATTGCCTACCGTGTCAATAGTGACATTCGTAAGCCCCAACTCTCGCAACATGTCGGCGAATTTCTTGGCGCGTTTTTGCTCTTTAAATGGCGGGGCAGGAATTTCTGTCAACAATATCATATCATCAATCGCACGTTTTTGCGTAGCAACTATATTTTGAATTGCGGTTTTAACAGATGGGTTTTGTCTTAAAATTTCAATTTGCGCGCTATATTGATTTTCTTGGTTTTGTACGGCGTCATTGTCTGGTTTCGGTGGTGACGCCACAGAGGTGCAGGCACATAATAGCCCCGCAGATAATAGTGAAATTAGCACGTTTTTATTGGTCATGATTTTCCATTCTTTTTTGTTGTTAAGCAATCACGCTACCCCAGAGTTTTGGATTTAAGCCTTCAATGATTCCATGTTTCATTTTTAGGCCAAATTTACGGTCGTGTTTAAGGAGAGCGGGGCCGTCAAGGTCGACGAATTTGGCTTGGGTCGCGAGTACCAATCCTGGCGCCATTGACAAGGACGTACCCACCATACAGCCGACCATGATTTCAAGCCCGTATTGTTTGGCTGTGTTTGCCAGTTTTACGGCTTCGGTAAGGCCGCCGCTCTTATCCAGTTTGATATTGACGACGTCATAATATTGGGCGAGGTGAGGGATGTCAGCTACGGTATGACACGACTCATCTGCGCCAATCGGAATGCGAGATTTAAAGTTTTTAAGCAGTTTGTCCTGCCCAGCTTTTAAGGGTTGCTCAATCATCACAATCGGCAGGTCGACTGTCTTTCTGATGACAGTTTCTAAAATTTCAAGGTTCCAGCTTTCATTGGCATCAATCAAGAGTTTTGCTCGCGGTGCATTTTTGTGCACGGCGCGCAATCGCGAGGCAATGTGGTCTTTATCCAGTTTAATCTTCAAGATTGGATAGCTTCTAAAACTGTAAGCCTCTTTGCCCATATTGGCAGGGCTATCTATACTTAGAGTTTGAACAGTGATGATGTTCTTGGGTTCGGGGAAATCTAACAGGCGGGAGACACTGGTATGTTTGCGTTTTGCTTCCAAGTCCCAGAGGGCGCAATCAACCGCATTACGAGCAGCGCCTGCTGGCATTAAATTTTGCAACTCTTCCCGCCCGATACCCATTTGTAATTTGGCGGAAATAGATTTTACCTCTGCGGTGGTAGAGCTTACCGTTTCGTCGTAACGCGTATTAGGTACAGCTTCACCTTGGCCCGTAAATAGACCGTCTTGAATGCTGATTTTTACCACGCTTGTTTCTGTACGGCTTCCTCGAGCAATTACAAAGGGCTTATCAAGCTCCCATGTTTCGGGTGTAATTTCGATGGAGAGGGCTTGGCTCATAGGGTTTTTACCAGATTGCCTGCCCCGGTAATCATAGGGTCAAAACAAGGGACACCAAATTCCTCTTCGATTTGTTTAATCCGTAGCATGCCTCTTTCTTTTCCAATATTGCGGCAGTTAAGAGAAATGCCTACAAGTTTTACATTTGGATTTGTAAGCCTGCCAACATCAAGATTGGCTTGGATGCAGTCTTTTAATGAGGGAAGTTTATAGCCCTTTAAATCCTTAATGTTTTCACGTCCTTCTTCGTGACACATGACGAGGTAGTCGGCCTGTGCACCGTGTAACAATCCTGTGCTGACACCCGCAAATGAGGGGTTAAATAAGGAGCCTTGACCTTCGATAATATCCCAGTGCGTATCGTCAGCATTAGGTGAAATAATTTCGACAGCACCAGACATAAAATCAGCGATAACTGCGTCGATACATATGCCGCCATCTGCCAGTAATAATCCGCTTTGCCCTGTAGCCTTAAAGCTAACGTCAAACCCTTGTTTTTTCATTTCCTGTTCGATAGCTAGGGCCGTGTACATTTTACCAACCGCGCAATCAGTCCCGACCGTTAATATGCGATTGCCATTACGTTTTATGCCGTTTCCAATGGGTATATTACCTTCGTAATGGCGCACGTTATGAATGTGGCAGTTATGTGTTTGGGCGGTATACCGAACCTCTTCAATGTCGCTTATTTTTTGATGAAGCCCACTCGCAATATCAAGGCCTGCCTCTAGTGCTAGCAAGATATGAGGAATCCAAGCTTGAGATATTTCCCCGCCACTATTGGCAAGGCCGATCACAAAGGTTTGTGCGCCTTTGGCTTTGGCCTCTTTTGGTGTTAATTGCTTAAGCCCAAGGGAGAGTTTTTTATCTCGGCATTTATATTCTCCAATACAAAATTCGGGCCGCCAATCAACAATTCCTCTGGCCGTTTTAATGGCAAGAGGTTTTGCCGCATTACCAAGATATAGCAAATATGGTTTTTTGATATTCAACATTAAGCGGCTTTCATGGCTATATTTAATAGGCAGTATAATCGCTGTATAAAATCAGCATATATGAATAGATTTTGATCCTTATTCACCAATGCTATACCTATATCTAGCAAACACGCTTTAAGTCGTAAGGGCTTGTTTCTTCAAAAATTTAGCGAAAAACTTTATAAAACTCTTTGCGTCTACAGACGGAATGTTTTGTTCAAGGTATATAGCCGAAACATTATATTTCAAAAGTGGAGAAAGTGGTTTTACACACACGTCCCCATAGAGAGTTGTTTGAGCCGAAAATTCGTCCATCACTGCAATACCAGAGCCAAGAGCCACCAGGTTTTTAGCCATGAGATAGGTCTGAGCGGTAATGTGGGACTTATTGGTTGTGGGAATAGTGTCCGTAAAAATAGTGTTGAGCAAATGTCCCAAGGGACCGCTATTTTCAATACTGATGACATTTTTTTGCTGGACAATGTCTTGCAGAGTAACACTGCTTTGATTTTGAAAAATATCAGGCGGGCACACACATACATATTGGCCCTTGCACAGTTGAATTTGTGTTGTGCCTGGAACATCTGCGCCGTCAAAAACAATGCCAATATCTTTTTCATACTCATGTAGAGAATTTATCAAATTTTGGTTTTGATGAATTTGTAATTCAAATTCGAGGTTTGGGAATTTTTTTTGATACTCACAGATAGCCCTTGGCAAGAACTCCATGCCAATGGCTGGGACACAGGCAATACGAATTTTACTTTTTGCCTCTTGTTTGAGGTTCTCTGAGAGGTTTTTTAATGCCTGTAATTGCTTGTTAATCAGGGATGTTTTTTTGTAAAGAATATCGGCTTCTGGAGTCGGTATCAATTTTCCGTCGAGGCGAATAAACAGTTTATACCCCAATACATCTTCGGCGTTCATCAATACTTTACTGGCTGTTGGTTGGGTAACATTTAAAAACCGTGCGGCCCCCGAGACAGTACCAATCGTGTATACGGCGGTAAAAACTTCTATATGTCTAATTCTCATAAGCTTGCAATATGTTAAGTGCTATGAGTATAGGCAGTAATTTTGGTCTAGTCTTTAATTTCTTTCACAAATTCTGAACTGACTTGAAAGGCAACCAATGGCGGGACGTTCGAATTTGACATGGCGACAACAACAATGCCTGTATCGGGCTGTACCCAAAACAAGGTTTTCCCACCGACAGAACCACCTGAATGTCCAAGAAATTTTTGCTCTAAGAGAGGCGCGTAAATTTTCTTTGCCGTAGAGCGACCATATGATTTTTGTAAATTGTCTTTGTACTTTGCCAAAAAATTAGAACTCCAACCCATGCCGTAATTGGTTTTTTTACCAGATGTCGTGGATTGGGAAGTTGTGAGTTGTTCAAATGACTGTGGCTTAAGTAATTTGTGATAAAGCATAGCATTGCCAAATATTATCAAATCTTCGGCGTTGGATAAAAACCCACCAGATGCCCATTTATAGCTATTGTCCACATAAGGCGCATTGGCTGTTACGCCGTTCTTTTTGGTACGGTAAAACCGGGTGCGGTGCGGAATTATGGCTGTATTATAATCAGCAATAGTATTGTTCATATGTAAGGGGGCAAAGATATTTTTGTCCATATATCCTAGAAAATCCTGCCTAGATGTTTTTTCAACAACCGCACTGAGTAAATTATACCCATGACTGGAGTATTTATATTTAGATCCAGGTGGGTGTAAAAGTGGATCATCTTGGAAAACTGTTAGCCCTTTAGTGACGGTAGAATAGTTTTTCTTGATGCGAAATTCGTTCCCTTTATAATGGCGAATACCTGCGAGGTGGCCCGCCAGTTGACGCGTGGTAAAATCATGTTTTTTTACTGGAAACCTTGGAAGGTAGTCGCGCACGTCTTTATCCAGGTCAAGCTTTCCTTGTTCTACCAATTGCATCATTGCCGTAGCCGTAAGGGTTTTTGAGACACTGCCTATGCGAAACTTTGTTTTCGTCGTGACGCGCACCCGGTTTTCAACATCGGCGTAGCCAAAGCCTTCCGACCAAACAAGTTTATCACAGACGGACAGGGCAATGGTTAAACCAACAATGTGTTTGTCTTTCATATAGGCGCGTACGGCCTTTTGGCTGTTTTGTATGGCGCGGCTATAATCTATAGTATTGTCCGCAGGGCACTCTTTTGCATATGCGATATTGGGTTGCATACAGATCAGTACAAGCAATGCGCAAGTAGGTTTTAACATGGGGTGCATCGGTGTTCTCTCTATTGTTCTAGGAATCTTGAAAAAGTATTTTTTGGCATGTTCTTAAAATCAAGTTGCCCAATGTCAGCGGGGCCGTGGCCTGGTGCGTCAATCACAACTGCTTTTTTCGCAAGCCCAGTTTCCATAAATCCTCTGCGGAAATGATTGCGGGATTTGACCACAAAAATATCCATACTATCGACAGGGATTTGTGCGTAATCCAAAATTTTACGGGTTGTGACTTGATAACGGGTTGGTGTGAGCAATACGTAATTATTTGCACCAAATTTTATGGAAATAAGGTCAGACTTTATGGCGCCGCCAATATTGAACTTGCCAATAAAATCAACTGTACCAGAAATAGTTTGCCGTGGCCCTGCAAGATTGGAAGTGTGTCCACCCAGTTCTATGCTTACCTTGTCTCCTAATTTATGATTTGTAAGTATATACTCTATGGCCTTTTTGTCTCGCACTGTAGCAATGACAAAATTTTCGGCGTTATGCTTTATCAACTGATCCATGATGTGGGTAGCATCGCCTAATCGGTCAGACATATTGGCTAGAACAATCGGATGGTGTCCATTTTCTAGAAAGGCATAACCTTGCGACATGCCTTCACTCAATTTTGGAATATCATATTCAAAATTATGTTTACGCGATTTTATATAGGCATTCATATCGTTAGCAATTTTATCTGCGAGAACTTGGTCTCCATTGGTCATCACAAATACGCTCATGCCCACATCAACAACGTCGGCAAATGGAAAACCCATAAACACTGAGACATAGGTGTCAATGGATCGGTTTTCCCACCTTCGGGCTCTCTCCATAATGTCGCGAGGCGCACCTTGGTGTGTGCCGCCGTACACGGTCGCAAAGGCAATATTGGGACGGCGTACAGCCATAACAGGTTGATAAGTTTCGCGTACCGTGCGGATCAACAGACGCGCAGCCCGCTCGCCCATTAGGTTGAAATCATAGTGAGGAAATCGTTTTACGGTGAGCAAAATATCAGCATGCTGCATGAGTTCAGCATCTTCATTGCCATGTAAATCCATAGTGATTGCAATAGGTGTGTTGGGGAATTTTTCTTTTATTCTGCGCGCAAGCTCTGCTTCTGGGCGGGCAATACCCTCCGCTGCCATGCCGCCGTGCAGGGGTAAGTAAATCGCATCAAGCTTGCCTGCACTCGCTAAATGTTCAAGGATGGCTGCACTGTATTTATCAAATGCCGCTTTTGTGACCCAGCTTCCCATACTGCCGCCCAGTGGATCTCGCACGGCATAAATTCCAACGACTTCAACATTCCCGTATTCACGCACCGCATTAACAAAGCCAACCGTCCCGTCACCAGTGTGGTTTAAAACATCATCACCTGTAAATGGAAGGCCGTAATGTTCAAATTCTTTTATACCTGTTTTACGCGGGCAAAATGTGCAGGTTTCCATTTTAAAGCTAGCAATACCGATGCGTATAGTTTCGCTTTTATTTTGGCTATCAACGGGTTTGCAAGCGGCAAGAAGGCCAAGGCATATCATCATATATAAAACGACAAATTTGTTCATTTTTTACCATTTCTATAAATCTGTTTCAAATGCTCTTGACATTTCATAATGTATAGCAGTTTATCGCGGAGGTAATTATGAAAAAAATATGAAGCAAATAGATGTTATCAATACACATGTATTTGCAACATATGAGTTGGTTCTTGTTTGTAGCTAACCGCAAAATAAGTGAGCGTGAGGGGATATATGTTTCGGTATTTATATATTATTTTGACAATCGTTTTTACAATATGTTGTAGTGCGAATGCAACAGAAGAACGCATTCGGGCGCGAGACATTGGGGTATCGCCTGGGATATTAAAACCGGGAACTTATAACGCTATTACTGATGTTAAAGGCGTGAAAGTCGGGCATGTGACTTTGATAAAAGGGAAATATATTAGAACGGGCGCCACCGCCATTTTACCCCACGGAGATAATTTATTTATGAACAAAGTTCCAGCTGCTGCTGTAATTGGCAATGGGTTTGGGAAAATGATTGGCTATAGCCAAATTCACGAGCTGGGAGAAATTGAAACACCTATCGTTTTAACCAATACTTTAAATACGCCTCGCGCTGCAGATGCAATTTTGGAGTGGACGCTTAAACAAACGGGAAATGAGAAGTTACGCTCAATTAATGCGATTGTTGGCGAAACCAATGATGCCAAGCTAAATGATATTCGTGGCCGTCATCTTACCCCTGAAATCATCATCAAATCCATAGAAATGGCAAAAACTGGCCCAGTTAAAGAAGGCTCCATTGGCGCAGGTACTGGCACTGGTGCATTTGGCTGGAAGGGGGGAATTGGGACCTCTTCGCGGGTGTTACCAGCTTCCTTGGGCGGGTACACTGTTGGCATCTTGGTGCAAACCAATTACGGCGGTGTGTTACAAATTGACGGCGTACCGGTTGGTGAGGAGCTGGGTAAATATTATTTGAAGAAAGAAATTGATAGCGATATTGCAGACGGGTCAATCATGATTATTGTCGCTACCGATGCGCCGTTATCTGACCGTAATTTGCGTAGGCTGGCAAAGCGGGCACTTTCAGGACTGGCTCGAACTGGTACGTCCATGACCAATGGCAGCGGTGATTATGTCATTAGTTTTTCAACGGCTTTAGGTGTGCGCCGAACCCCCGCCAGACAAAAGGAAGTTAGCTCCATAGACATGCTTCCAAACGGGCGGATGTCTCCATTATTTCAAGCCACGATTGAAGCGACAGAGGAAGCAATTTATAATTCTCTTTTTATGGCTACAACGATGACGAGTACCAATATGTTGACGGGCAAACCACGTACCGTAAAAAAATTACCCCTTGATGATGTGCGAAGAATTTTAAAAAAATACGGACGCTAAACTGCCCTTATATGCCCGAATCATAGTAGAGTGTTATCAAGGTTTTTCTTGAGTGTTTACCTCTAGGAAAGCCCGTTCACCTTTAATGGTAATTTCAGTGCCGTAATGGGTTGATAAATTTTGCAAACGCTCCAATATTTCTGTTGCCAGAGCGCCGTTGGCAAGTTCAGGATAACCGCGGCGGGTGAGAAAACCCTTACGGCCATGTTTTTCAAATAGGTCCTGACCTTCATTTAAGGATAGCGGAACAAATTCCATATGGGTGATTGTGTCGTCTTGAATGGTTAAATCACCGATCAGACCCCAAAAGGCATAATCACCGTCATAAGAGCCAGGGTTTTGTAAACCCTGATAGGCAAACCCACCGAATTGGCGTATGATTGGGCGGCCCTTATAAATTTCTATGCCGTCATACCCTCTGTGCCCATGACCAATATATAATCCCGCCCCAGCATCAATTACGTCTTTGGCAAACTCGGTTTGCCAGTCATCTACGGACGGTATATATAAATGCCCGTGTTTTGTTTTCTTGCCCTTTGACACCTTTCTAAAGTCTCTGTTGGCGAGCTGAAAATGTTGATAATATATTACAAAATCAGCGATTTTTCTCGCATCGGCTATGGCCTTAAGGTTTTGCCTTCTGTCATCCGCATTGCCAGTCCAAACGCCATTGATATTTCCCAGTAATAATGCACGCTCATCCAAGCTGGTGGTGGTGGCGATCAGGGCAATGCGTTTTCCCTTCACTGTAATTATAGCTGGCGCAAGTGCATCCTGCGCTGTAGCGCCTGCTCCAGCATGGGCGACACCATTTTTTTTGGCCGCCGCTATAGTTGCCATGACCCCGCACGTGCCTAGGTCCCATGAATGATTATTGGCCAGTGACATCAAGTTGAAATTCATACCTGCGAGAAAATTCATGATATCCGCCGATACCGCATGAGGGTTACTGACATTGCCGGGGCGCTTATTGCGGGGGATTTTATTTTCGCCCAATATGGTCACATAATCATCGGGCATATTGCAATCATTGTCCTGGCCACTTTGGGATGGATCAACCGCCATCTCAAAATTGGTAAACCCTATATCTGCCGAAGCAAGGATCGGTCTTATACTGGCGAGTGGCTCATCCATATGGGTACGTGGGTCAATTTTTATTAATGTTTGACCAACAACCGCCAGATGGATTGGCTCAGTCGTTTCCATCTTGGGATTATTTTCAGCGCAAGCCATTAGCATTAGGCACATTATTATACATGTGTAAAAAATTATTTTCATGGTTCATTTCCCAAAATTGCACTGATACTGAGATACTGAGATACTGATGCGCGAATGCCTACCACATTTTTATCAATCCTAGGGTTTGTGAGCTATGATAATAATAATAAAGAAATAGACATCATCAATACCTTGGAAAGTCTCTCGGTTTTGGGGATCCCGTAATGTTAAATTCAAAATAATATTCGCACATATATGTGAACTACCCCAAGTTTATTGGAGGCTGTTTAGTTTAAGGACGTAAATGCATATTGAGTATCGGATTTTGGCTCTAGCCAACGGCTGAGGCGTGGGTGATGATGGTATGAATATAACAAACATCGGCGGCAAGTGTTGCAAGGCCTGCTCCGCCTTTGGCGTGGCTGCGGCCAAACTCAATAATGCGTTCGCGTGTCATTTGCTCTAGGGGAAGTTTGCCAAGCTGTTTGCGCAGGGTTTTCAAAGAATATGCTTTGGAGCGGCGAAGGGGCTTGCGCAACTTTCTCATATCCGCAATATGTAAATCAATTTGGTCACGGAAGCGGTATGTCTTGTTATTTATGGGCGGATTTATAGGCTAGTTTATAGTTTTGGGCAATCGGCGCGGCACTCTGCTTGCTTTTATATTTTGGGGTCACAAGACCTACGCATCTGCTCTTCCTGATGCGGTTTTTGAGACGTATTGTCAGAAAGAAAGATTATGGGCCTTCTAATTTGTACGCGAAAGTTACCTGACATGAGTTTTAAAAGTGTTGCCATAACGTGTGCGATTCCTGTGCAGTGCCAGAGTGATCTCCATTCTTTTTTAATGAAGGGAACTAGCGGAATATACCGGGATCTTCCGAGTGCACACGGCGGGTTTATGTCATTGAAGTATAACAAAAAACTATGATAAATCAAGGGTTTACATTCGCCATTGCACCCATGATGGATAGGTAGGATACTATCATATAAAACAATGGCTTAGCCGATTTCGTGTGCAAAATATGTGCACACAGAAAATGATATAGCGGGAATTAGCGGGATAAATAGGTACTTCTAGGGATAAGTTTTGAGGGGGCGATTCATGCCTGATTTGCCAAATAATCAACTTATAGGTTACCGATTTGAATTTGTATAACAACCTATAAGTTGATAGCTAAATTGATTGAAATAATACAAATCCCATCGGCACATAAATTCTAATCGCAAAATGCGGTTTGGGCTTGCCCAAACCGCTTGCCAAGCCCCTCCAAAGGGAGGGTGAATTTTGCAAATCGAAAATTGGGGGAGACCTTTAGGGGGAACCAATTTTCTGTTTGCAAAAGAGGGTAGGAACGACCCTAGTATTGGAGGTGCCGCTAGGCTTTCTGTTTCTGAGTGATATATTATTGATGGTTTATAAAATCGCTCAATAATACAGATATACTGTATCAACTGGGAATTAAATAAACCAATCCCATGGTATAGTTTGATAATTTTCATTATTTTGGGTGCGGCGGGGCAACCGTCTGTAGGGCAAAATTCTACTCTAGAAACCCGTTGTCTGGGCAAATACGGGCATATGAACGATTGAACCTGTACCAAGTTCATCCTAAGTTGCACGCAAAAAGAATACAGAATCAGGTGAGGGGGACGTGGTGGCGTCTGGTACAGATTTAGGGTTTGAAGTCGAGCTGTTCAAAGCAGCGGATAAGCTGCGCGGTAATTTAGAGCCGTCAGAGTATAAACATGTGGCTTTAGGGCTGATTTTTCTAAAATATATTTCTGATGCATTCGATAGCCAGCATGCTAAATTAAAGACCGAAGAATACGCTGACCCCGAAGACCCCGAAGAATATCTTGCCGCAAATGTGTTTTGGGTGCCAGAAATTGCCCGTTGGTCATATTTGAAAGCCAATGCCCGCGTTCGCGATCTTGAAATCACAGACCCCGCAACGGGTGACAAACGGAAGGTTAATATTGGCGGTCTGATTGACGCGGCAATGGAAGCCATTGAAAAAGTCAACGAGACGACGCTAAAGGGTGTTCTGCCTAAAAACTATGGCCGCCAAGCCCTTGATAAAACCATGATTGGCGATTTGGTCATGCTGTTCTCTGATATTGGTATGCACGATGAGGGCGATACGTCCAAAGACTTGCTTGGCCGCGCCTATGAGTATTTCCTATCGGAATTTGCGGGCGCAGAAGGTAAGCGGGGCGGCGAGTTTTTTACGCCGCGTTCCGTTGTGCGCGTGCTTGTGGAAATGCTGGAGCCTTACCAAGGCCGCGTATATGATCCATGTTGCGGTTCGGGCGGCATGTTTGTGCAGTCAGAACAATTTATCAAAGAGCATGGCGGGCGCGTGCGCGATATTGCCATTTACGGCCAAGAACGAAATCATACCACTTGGAAACTCGCAAAGATGAACCTTGCTGTGCGCGGCATTGATGCAGACATTGGCTGGAACAATGAAGGTTCTTTCATTCGCGACGAATTTCCAACTTTGAAATTTGATTATTGCCTCGCCAATCCGCCGTTTAATGTCTCCGATTGGTGGCGCGAAAGTCTGGCCGAGGATATGCGGTGGCAATTTGGCACGCCGCCCAAAGGCAATGCCAACTTTGCGTGGCTGTCCCATATTTATCACCACCTTGCCCCGCGCGGCACGGCGGCGGTGGTGCTGGCCAATGGTTCCATGTCGTCGCAAACTTCGGGCGAGGGCGATATTCGCCAACGCATGGTCGAAGCGGACGCAGTGGACTGCATGGTAGCTCTACCCGGGCAGCTTTTCTACTCCACTCAAATTCCTGTCTGTTTGTGGTTTCTGGCCCGCGATAAAAGCGCCAATGGCCACCGTGACCGCAATGGCGAAATCCTGCTCATTGATGCGCGTAATCTTGGCCATATGGTCAATCGCACCACCCGCGAATTTTCCGACGAAGATATGGCGAAAATAACGGATGCTTATCATAGCTGGCGATCAAAGCCTGACGACCTAAAAAAAATGAAGTTGAAAACCTATGCAGACGAGCCAGGGTTTTGCAAATCAGCGATCAAAGAGGAAATTGCCAAGAACGGTTTTGTCCTGACCCCAGGCCGTTATGTCGGTGCTGCCGCCGCAGAGGACGACGGCATCCCGTTTGAAGAAAAATTTGCTGGCTTGCGTGCCAAATTAGACGAGCAATTTGAAGAGGGCGACAGGCTAACGGCGATTATCCGCGAAAAACTATCGGGGGTGGGGCAATGATCGTTACAATTTTGAAGTCGCGTAATGCGACATCAAGACAACACATAATTTTGAAGTCACAAAATGTGACCTCAAAAGGAGAGCCATATGACTAAACCAAAATCACCTCTGGCTTTTGATGATAAGACGGCTCCACCAATTTTCGTGTTTCGGGGTGAATCCGTTGTTATGGATTCTGACCTTGCAGGATTATTTGACGTAGAGACAAAACGATTGAACGAACAAGTTAAACGCAATGCTGATAAATTTGGCAATGATTTTGCCTTTCAACTTACCAAAAAAGAACATTTAGCCTTGAAGTCGCAAATTGCGACATCAAGTGATAAAAAACATGGGGGCAGGCGCAAACCGCCGTGGATGTTTACAGAGCACGGCGTTGTTATGGTTGCAACAGTGTTGAAATCTGAACGAGCAATCACGGCATCACGGTTTATTGTAAAGGTTTTTGTAGAAGCTCGCCGTAACCAGTTGGCACTCTCCAAAGGCCAAAACTTGCCAGCAGTTATTGACCCACGGGCAGTTCTTCCGCTCGGCGCAGATATACGCCACGGCATGATGGCAAAATTGGATGCCGCACTAGGGCGGGTCTTAGATGCCATCGCCGACCCTGCGGCGCAAACCACGGTGCGCGATGAAGCGCATGCTATCGCGGCAGAGGGCCTGTCTGCAATAAAAGAGCATCTAAAGAAACAAGGCTTCGAGAACGAAAAAACCAGTGCCGAGGTTGGGAAACTGCTGAAAGAGGCAGAAGCCCTTGATGCAAATATTTCTGGTAAGCACATTGAAAATCGGCACCGCCAGCTTGCTTATCAGGCAAAACAAATTCGTATGGTCATTGAAATCCAGCGTTACCTTGAAACGGGCAGTGTTGAAGGCTTGCTGTCAGTTTTAAAAGATTTGGGCGGCGCGTAAATGACCAGTGTTTGCAATAATAGTATTTTGGCAAATGTTAGCAGAACACCTGTTTTTGTAACACATAAAGAAAACATGTTGCAAAAATCCAAAAAACGCAACACGTCGAAATTAAACTGCCAATCTGGCCGAAGCAAGAAAGAAGCATTTTTATATGTTAATATGGCGGGGTTTTTAGCGGAGCAAGTGGAAGAAAAAACTGTAAAAGTATCTGTGCAGGCTTCGTCATGAAACTTGTAGATATTGTTATGTTTAATCCAAAAGAGACTATCAAGAAGGGTAGTGACGTTCCTTTTATTGATATGGCGGCACTGCCAATAAATAATAAATTTGTCGATAAAATAGCTTCAAAACCATATAGGGGTGGCGGTGCAAAATTTAGAAATGGGGATACTCTTTTCGCTCGAATTACGCCATGTCTTGAAAACGGGAAAGGTGCTATTGTTTCTGGATTAGTAGATGATGAAGTTGCTTGCGGATCAACTGAATTTATAGTGTTAAGAGCACAAATGAAATCGGACGAGGCATTCGCATATTATGTAACGAGAGAACCCGCTTTTAGGCAGTTTGCAGAAAAAAGAATGTTTGGGACATCAGGCCGCCAACGCGTGCCGTGGCAGGCATTGACTGATTTTGAACTTAATGATTTTTCAACAGACGAGCGACGGTTAATTGGCGACCTCCTCTCTTCACTCGACAACAAAATCGAAATCAATCGTCAGATGAATGAGGTTTTGGAGGGGATGGCACAGGCTGTGTTTAAGGATTGGTTCGTTGATTTTGGGCCTGTGCGGCGCAAACAAAACGGTGAGAAAGACCCCGTAAAAATCCTCGGCGGCTTGATAAAAGACAAACAAAAAGCCAAAAAAACCGCAGCCCTCTTCCCCGACACCTTCGGCGATAACGACCTGCCCTTGGGGTGGGAGGAAGGGGTGCTTGGTGATTTAGCATGTGATGTGCGCAGCAAAGTTGACCCAAGCAAAGTGCCTTCAACGACACCATATATCGGCCTAGAGCATATGCCGCGAGGCTCGATAGCATTAGCAAGTTGGGATTACGCACCAAAAGTTACATCAACTAAAGCCGCATTCTTAAAGGGGCAAACTTTATTTGGAAAATTGAGACCGTACTTTCATAAAGTAGGGATTGCTCCTGTTGACGGTATTTGTTCCACTGACATAGTTGTTTGTGATTCAAAACGAAAAGAAGATCGTGAATGGCTAACGGCTTGCGCATCATCTAAAATATTTGTGGAATATACGAATAAAGCGTCAACTGGCACAAGAATGCCTCGAACTAGTTGGAAAGTTATGCGGGAGTATGAGGTCGCAATATCTCCTATAGATGTTAGAGATGCGTACCATAGTTTGGTCGCTGTCATGTTCGATAAAATTTTACAATCTATCTCAGAAAACCAAACCCTAGCCGAAACCCGTGATTATCTTTTGCCCAAACTCATGTCTGGTGAAATTCGGGTGGGGGATGTTGAGGTTGCGGTGCAATCCGACAACTCAAATGTTATCCCTTTCAATACGGATTTATTGGGTCGCAAAACCTTGCCTGCTGATAAATCGGTTGAACGCGATGCGGTTATGGTGGCGGCTATTATTCGCGCCTTTGACGGTGACGGCTATGTTGTCGGTAATTTCCGCTATCAAAAGGCCATGTATTTCATGCGCCGACGCTTGGCGCACTCATTGGCCACCACAACTAAAAAAGCAGCAGGGCCTTATGACGGCGCATTGAGATATACGGGCGGTCATGCTCTTGCAATACAACGCAAATATATCCGCGAAGCTTTTATCAATGGCCGAACAGGCAATAAACCCGCGTCAAAAATTTCTGAGATAGACAGTCTGATTACGCAATATGATTTGCAAGACGCTCTGACTTGGATCATGCAAAAATTCAAATTCAAGAGCAGTGACGAATTTGAATGCCTCGCCACAGTAGATTTTGCCATGAACGAATTGCGCTCACGCGGCGCAGCAATAAATGTAATCGCCATCCAAAACGGCATAGCAAGCGACCCCGAATGGAAACCCAAACTAACCAAGCCCCACTTCACCGCCCCAAAAATCAGGTCGGCCATTGCGGAGCTTGAGACTTTGTTTGGAGAGGAGACGTTATGACCAATGTTCGGTCTATCAATGTGTATTGCGATGAAAGCTGTTATCTTGAAAATGACAATATCGACGTAATGGTGCTGGGCGGGTTAAGCTGTGAAACATCGCAGGTTAAACGGCTGTCACGCGATATTCGCGCTGTCAAAACTCGGCACGGTCTGCCCACATCGTTTGAAGCCAAGTGGACAAAAGTGTCTCCTGCAAAAATTGATTTTTATCAAGATTTAGTGCGGCTCTATCTCACCGAAGATGGTCTGCGGTTTCGGGGGCTTGTTGTCCCTACAAAATCTGATTTAAGGCATGGAGAATATGGGCAAAGCCATGATGATTGGTATTATAAAATGTATTATACGCTTTTGTCATATATCGTCAGCCCGCCGCATCAATATCAATTCTACTTGGACATTAAGGACACGCACGGCGGCGAGCGTATGGCAAAGTTGCAAGAGGTTCTCGCCAATAAAATTCACGACCATGACCGCGAATCTATTCGCCGCGTGCAGCAAATCCGCTCTCATGAAAGCGAGATTTTGCAATTAGCTGATATTCTCATTGGAGCAATAGCATATGCCAATCGCGGCCTTACGACAAGTACGGCAAAAATGAGTATTATAAATATATTGAAAGAAGATCGAGGGGAAGATGCGTTGACGAAAACGTCGCGTTTCGCTGCGGTAAAGTTTAATATTTTAATGTGGGAATCACAGGGGCGCAAAACTTGATGCCGCCTGTACTGCTCCCTTTTTCTGATTTTGGTGGTGATTGGGCCGCCTATGAGCGTGCGCTTGTTGACATATTTAGGCAAACTCTTGCCAATGCGGGGCTTCAATTTCGAAGGCAGAATGTTTCGTGTCGGCGTATGCCAGAAACAGACGGTCAATGGTTTGCTTATTGGCACTTGATACAAGAGGGGCGAATTGAGGATGATAGAACACCCGATTTACGGCGATGTGAACGGCTCCCGTGGGTGCGGTGGGTCATCGAGAATGGTGAAACGCATACGGATATTGACGTGTGGGCGAATAGGCATAGAGGTGAGAGAAATGTGTTACTCTGGTTTAGGGAGGAATATTTGGTTGTTTTAGCACAGCGGAATGGGTATTTTTTATTGAAAACAGCCTACTGTACTGAGCAATCGGGTAGGGTGCGGCAATTAAGGAAACAACGTGATGCGGCCCGTCCATAAAAGACTAAAGCCGCCTTGCTTTCGCTTGGCGGCTTCGAATGCTCCTTCTACACATGGTAGATGAGACAGTGACTATATAGGATGAAAATGAGAAAAAGTCAATATGAAACTGTAAAAGGGCTGAAAGCCGTATGACCTCTTTTCGCGAAGATCACGTCGAAGAAGCTGGGATTGAGACTTTAAAATCCTTGGGGTGGCAGTATTTACCATCTGCGGCGGTTGCGCCTGATGGGGCTGCGCCGCAGCGGGCTTCGTTTTCGGACGCTATTCTTGTGCCGCGCTTACAGCGTGCGGTGGCCGCCATAAACCCCGCTATGCCCGAGGAGGCGATAGCTGACGCGCTAAAACAAGTGCTGACCAGTGAAACCCATAACCTTACCGAAGAAAACCGCCGCCTGCACCGCCTGATTACGGACGGAATTGATGTTGATTACCGTAGCTCTGATGGCCGCATTGTTGGCGGCAAGGTTTGGCTGATTGATTTTGATGATTTAGACGGGAATGACTGGCTGGTGCTCAACCAATTTACCGTGATTGAGGCGCGCCATAATCGCCGCCCTGATATGGTCTGTTTTGTCAATGGTCTGCCGCTCGCCGTGCTGGAGCTTAAAAACCCTGCTGATGAAAACGCCACCCTGACCAGTGCGTTTAATCAGCTACAAACCTATAAGGCGGAAATCCCCGCACTGTTTCGCACTAACGCGGTTTTAATAACATCTGACGGCATAGAAGCGCGCATTGGCTCGCTAACTGCCAATGAAGAACGCTTCATGCCGTGGCGCACCATTGACGGGATTACAGACCCGCCCGCTGGTACGCCTGAGCTGGATGTATTACTGGCGGGGGTGTTTGATAAAGCGACTTTCCTAAAACTCATCCGTGATTTTACCGTATTTGGCGATCAGGGGGACGGGCCGTTTAAGATTGTCGCGGGCTATCACCAATATCACGGCGCGCAAAAAGCGTTGTCCGAAGCGGTGCGAGCTACGGGCGAAGGCGGAGATAAACGCATTGGCGTTATTTGGCATACGCAGGGTTCTGGCAAAAGCTTGCTCATGGCGTTCTTTGCGGGGCTTGCCGTACAATCCACCGCGCTTAAAAACCCTACGATTGTCGTTCTCACTGACCGCAATGATTTAGATGACCAACTCCATGCGACCTTTAGTCTTTGCCGCGATCTCATTCGCCAAAAACCACAGCAAGCGGGGAACCGCGCCGAGTTAAAAGCCTTGCTCGACCGCTCGGCTGGCGGCGTGATTTTCACGACAGTACAAAAATTTTCTCCTGAAAAAGGCGAGGAAGTTTTCCCTGAACTCACGAACCGCCGTAATGTCATTATCATGGCTGATGAAGCGCACCGTAGCCAATATGGTCTCGACGCTAAAATTGATAGCAAAACGGGCATTAAACGCTATGGCTATGCTCATTATATCCGCCAAGCCCTGCCAAATGCGTCATTCATTGGATTTACAGGCACGCCCGTAGAGGGAACGGATAGAAATACACCCGCCATCTTTGGTGACTATATTGATATTTATGATATTTCCCGCGCCGTTGAAGACGGGGCGACCGTACCGATTTATTATGAAAGCCGCATTGCTAGGATAGAGTTAAATGAAGACCTCAAACCGCTGATTGATACCCAAGTTGAAGCGATGGTTGAAGATGACACGCTGGCTGAGAAAGAAAAACTGAAAGCAAAATGGACAACCGTTGAAGCTTTGGTCGGGGCGGATAAACGGCTTAAACAAATCGCCTCTGATCTCGTCGTGCATTTGGAGCGGCGGATTGATGGCTTGGGCGGCAAGGCAATGGCTGTATGTATGAGCCGCCGTATTTGTGTAAAGCTCTATGGCGAAATAATCTCTCTGCGCCCTGATTGGCACACGGAAGACGACGAGAGCGGGGGCGTAAAAATTGTCATGTCTGGCTCGGCCTCTGACCCTGTAGAATGGCAGCAGCATATCGGTAATAAACGCCGCCGTGATAATCTAGCAAAGCGGGCAAGAGATGTGAACGATACGCTTAAACTTGTTATTGTGCGCGATATGTGGCTAACGGGTTTTGACGCGCCGTGTATGCATACCATGTATATTGATAAGCCCATGCGCGGTCATGGCCTCATGCAGGCAATCGCACGCGTAAACCGCGTGTTTGAAAATAAGCCGGGCGGTCTCATTGTTGATTATATTGGTATTGCGTCGAACTTACAAAAAGCACTGGCTGATTATAGTCCGTCAGACCAAGAGAAAACGGGTATTGACGAGGAAAAGGCAGTTGCTGTCTTGGAAGAGCTTTATGAGCGCGTTCGGGTTATCTTTCATGGGTTTGATTATGAGACTGGGCTATCTGGTACGCCGCAAGAACGCCTAAGAGCCTTAGGCGGGGCGATTGACTGGGTTTTGTCATGGCAGCGCAAAGAGGCTGAAAAAGCGCCTACTGGTGATGCGCAAAAGGCAGCACATAAGGTTTATCAGAATTTGGTGCTAGAGCTCTCTACTGCCTTTGCTCTTGCGGGAGCAAGTGACCAAGCAGCGGCAATTCGTGATGATGTTGGCTTTTTTCAGGCGGTAAGAGCTTCACTTGTGAAAACCACCGCAACAGGAAAACTTGATGCAGCGCGGGCCTTTGCCGTGCAGCAGCTTATTGATAAGGCCGTGGCTTCATCCGAAATAGTTGATGTCTTGCGGGCGTGCGGAATGGATAGTCCAGATATATCAATTCTATCTGACCAATTTCTGGCCGACATAAAAAATATGAAACGAAAAAATCTCGCACTAGAAGCTTTAAAAAAATTACTCAATGGTGAAATAAAGTCGAGAGAGAAGACAAATGTTGTGGAAAGCCGCACCTTTTCAAAACGCCTAGAAGATGCCGTTGCTCGGTATCATGCCAATGCTATTTCAACCTTAGAAATGATAAATGAACTGATTGGCCTCGCCAAGGATATTCAAGCTGCTAGGTCTCGCGGTGAGGAGCAAGGATTGTCTCCTCAAGAAGTTGCTTTTTATGATGCACTAGCCGAGAACGAAAGCGCAATAGAAGCGATGGGGGATGAACAGTTGCGATTGATCGCGCATGAACTCCTGAACTCATTACAGTCAAATGTTTCGGTTGATTGGCATAAACGCGAAAGTGCGCGTGCGAGAATGCGTGTGTTGGTAAAACGTATTTTGAAAAAATATGGCTACCCTCCTGACCTCCAAGATGGGGCTGTTCAAATTGTATTAGAACAGGCTGAACGGTTGTTGACTGACTTGTACAAATAGTAGTTTTTAATCTTAAAAAATCGGCATTAACTTACCAAGTATTTCTGTAAATTATGCATAACTCCCTGTGTGCAAACCAAATAATCCCGTGTGCAAATTATCGGGACGTATTGGGCACTGCTGGGCGGTAGCGGGACATAGCGGGATAGTGGAAATTTTAGTGGACTCTCGGTTTTCGTAGCCCCCATTGGGGATAGCGCGGAATGTGTGGACTCTCCATATTTGGCGTGGACTCTAAAAAATGATGTGCTGGGAATGACTTAGGGCGTTTTGGGTCCAGTCCTTTATCTTGCCCTATAAGTCCGTCCAATCCCTTTTGATAATTGCGCGGATTTTTGGGGAAGAAAAGTTCGAATTTCCAGTGACTTTGCGGGTAGTGCAATTACCTGTCCCAGTAGTATTGTTCGGTGCTATGGGGTATAGCGCGAAATGCCTGTCCCAGCCCGTTTTCGCTTTGGCCCAAAAAAATGATGTGCAGACAATGACTTAGCCCATTTTGGGCCATGCCCTTTATCTTGCCCTGCACACACCACCTATATATCCCCGCTTTTTACCGAGATTCTAGGTGTGTGCGCAAAATAGAATTTACGCTCAATTTCGATAATTTCGTGTGCAATAAGGGTTAGTAAGCCGCAGGCGGGGAATAGGGCTGTACGGTCGTCTGTGGCCTTGCAAAGACGATTGCGGGGTCTAGGTGGGTGTAGCGTTTTAGCATCTTCCAAAACGTGAGTTCAAGATTTTCACGAGTTATAAATTTTCTTTTGCTTTTGTGAGAGCGGCACGCCGTCCTGAAAACCATGCCTCATCGATTGTATCTTGGTGGGCGAGAAAGAATTCTCCGTCTAGGCTTTTTCCATGCTCGTCTAGGATAGTTTTCATTTTATCCTCGCCTGCAAGAGCAATATCCTGATTAGCGTAGATATCGCCCGTGTGCTGTCGGGTTGTTGTCAAAATTTTCCATTCAAATGCGCATTCAGGCATTGACCAGTTGAAATGCTCACATCTGGATTGTGGGCTCTTGGATAGGCCAACTTTTATGATTTTAAGACCCTCTAATTCTGACGCAGGCCTGCCCAAAAAGTGTGATTTATTTCCAGTCAGTCGCAATATATACAGCTCTTTTGGGCCGTCTGGTTCCACAATCACGGTGTAGTTTTTACTGGCTCCGGGCACGCCTTTAGAGGGTTGCAGCTTGGCGATCGTCGTGACGGCAAGTGGGTTTTCCGCATAGACAGATTGCTCCTCATATTCATAGTCGAGCAATCTCATGGCCTCATCTGGCAGGAGCTGAACCCCTTGGGAGCCAACATGTTGAAGGTTATTGATGCTATAAGTGGTGGGCGCAAACTCCTCGATGGTAGGACGGTCTTCGGGCACAATTTTAAAAGCGCGCTTGGCTTTTACCGCATCCGTCCATTTATCCAAACGCCCCAACCTTTTGTTCCGTTCGATTTGCATTGGTGAAATCCATAGGTGGGAATGGCCAATGTCACGTGACATTTGCATAAAACCTAAAACTTTACCGCGTTCATCTTCTGGCGTTTCTTTATTCTTCGCCCCATAAATAACAATTATGTTCCCATTTTGTGTTTCGTTTAGATATTTCTCTCTTTGCCCTGCCAGAGAAAAACCTACGCACCCCCACTCATCCGGCTTAAATCCATAGAAAGATGTCAGCCAGACATTTGGAGGGGTTGCGCGGATTTGTTCCGTAATATCAAGCATTCTATTCCTTACCCTTTTGAAAATTTGCGAGCGATCACAACCTGTCACCTACAGTATTTATGTTTCATCTGAGCATAATCACCCCTTTTAAGCGAGCGTCAATCGTTTGTTGGATAAGCAATGAGCGCCCCCTGTCAAAAAATCTTTCAATCTATTCACAAGTAGGGCTGTACGGTCGTCTGTGGTCTTGCAAAGACGATTGCGGGGTCTAGGTGGGTGTAGCGTTTTAGCATCTTCCAATCTTTGTGGCCTGTGACGAGGGCAACCCGTTCTATGGATAAGCCAGATTCAAACAAGCGGCTTGTGGCTTCGTGGCGTAGGTCGTGAAAGTGCAGGTCTTTGATATCAAGTTCTCGGCAAGCGCGGCGAAAAGCGGTTCCTGCTGATCTGCCGTTGTACGGAAAGACGCGGCCTTGATTGTGAGAAAACGGCTTTTGTTCCTCAAGGATTTCCCAAGCGTCATATCCTGTTAAGTCAATGAGGGGGACGCGTTGATCGTTACCGTCTTTTTTGCGTGGGTCTTTGCGGTTGCGAACGGTCACGCATCTGGTGCGGGCATCAACATCGCTCCATTCGATATTACATATCTCGCTTTGGCGCATGGCTGTGGCGAGCGCAAATTTGACAATGCGGTCAACAGGGATTTTTTGTTTGGCATTGTTTTCAAAGTAAGTGATGAGGCTATCTATTTCGTCTTGGGTTGGGCGGCGGTTTCGCTCTTGGCTGCGACCTATCAACCCAAGGCGGCGCAAAGCTACGCGGGCGAGGTCAACTTCCTCTTTGGAAATATCAATGCCGTGAACGGCGCTGGCGTGGGTGATGATGGTATGAATATAGCAAACATCAGCGGCAAGTGTTGCGGGGCCTGCTCCGTCCTTGGCGCGGCCTCGGCCAAACTCAATAATGCGTTCTCGCGTCATTTTCTCTAGGGGGAGTTTGCCAAGCTGTTTGCGCAGGGTTTTCAAAGAATATGCTTTGGAGCGGCGAAGGGGCTTGCGGACTTCTTTCATATCCGCAATATGTAAATCAATTAAATCACGGAAGCGGTACGTCTTATTATTTATGGGCGGATTTATAGGCTCCCCGCAATCGGCGCGGCGCTCTGCTTCTAAAGCCCAAGATTGAGCATCTGCTCTTCGAAGAAAGGTTTTTGAGGCGTATTGTCCACGTCTTCTAATTTGTACGCGAAAGTTACCTGACATGAGTTTTAAAATAGTTGCCATAACGTGTGCGATTCCTGTGCAGTGCCAGAGTGAACTACAGGGAACTAGCGGGATTTACCGGGATATTCCGAGTGCACACGGCGGGTTTAAGTCATTGAAGTATAACAAAAAACTATGATAAATCAAGGGTTTACATTCTCCGTTGCACCCATGATGGATTGGACAGATCGGCATTGTCGGGTGTTTCACCGGATGCTCACGCGGCGTGCGCTTCTTTATACTGAGATGGTGGTTGCGGACGCGGTTATTCATGGGGATAGGCCTTACCTCATTGGGTATAATGAATGTGAGCATCCTGTTGCTTTGCAAATTGGCGGGTCTGACCCACAAAAATTGGCGCAAGCCTCTAAAATTGGCGCGGACTTTGGTTATGACGAGATTAATTTGAATGTGGGTTGTCCGTCTGATCGTGTTCAGTCAGGGCAATTTGGGGCGAGTTTGATGGCCAACCCTGAATTGGTGGCGGAATGCTTTGTGGCTATGCAAGGGGCGGTGGATATTCCTGTCACCATAAAATGTCGCATCGGGATTGACGAGCAAGAAATAAGTGTGACCTTGCCACGCTTCATTGAAGCCGTGAGCGGGGCAGGGTGTAAGCATTTTATCATCCATGCGCGCAAAGCGTGGTTGGATGGCCTTAGTCCCAAAGATAACCGCACTGTGCCGCCGCTCGATTATGATTTGGTGCGAGAAATGAAATCAAAATACCCGCATTTGCAGATTGTCTTAAATGGTGGATTGGAAAATTTGGCGCAAGCAAAGGACGTATCACAAGGGTTGGATGGGGTAATGTTCGGGCGGGTAGCCTATCATAATCCGTGGATATTAAGCGGCGTTGACGAGGGTATTTACGGCGAAATACCGCAGGTTATTTCAAGGGATGAAGTTGTCATGCTGCTCATTGAATATGCGCAAAGCATGGAGCAAAAACACCCTTCGACCAAGGCATTGACCCGCCATATTATGGGGCTTTATCACGGGCAAATTGGTGCACGTATTTGGCGCAGGGCCTTAAGTGAAGCGGACGCGTCCATGCTGCCCTCACAAAAAATTAAGCAAGCATTTGGCGCGTTGCTAGCCGTGCGCGAGGAGATGTGATGGATCCACATCTTTTAAATATGGGGCTTGCGTTGCTGGTTGTTGGCGCTGTTGCAGGGTTCAGTGCGGGCTTGTTTGGTATTGGCGGCGGGGCGATTATTGTGCCTGCGCTTTATTATACATTCAGTGCTCTTGGGTATTCCCAAGACATGAGCATGCATACCGCTGTTGCAACGTCGATGGCTGTAATCGTGATAACGTCCCTACGTTCGGCCCATTCTCATCATAAACGAGGAGCAGTAGACTGGGCATTGGTTTGGCCCAAAAACCCAATTGCGAGTTGGGGTATATGGATCAGCATTGGATCATTATTTGCGGCACTCGTGGTTTCAAGCTGGCTTTCGGGTGAGGCTTTGGTAATTGTTTTTGCTGTGTTTATCTTGGGTATAGCCCTGCAATTTATATTTGGACGCCCAAGTTGGAAGCTGGCAGACACTGTACCAAGAGGGCTTGCTCCCCCTGTAGCGGGAAGTGTTCTTGGCGGTTTGTGTGCTTTATTGGGTATCGGGTTTGGCTCAATAGGTGTCACATTGATGGTGCTGTGTAATAAAAAAATTCACCACGCTATTGGTACGGCGGCGGCCTTAGGTTTCTTCATAAGCCTTCCCGCGACAATTGGCTATGTCATCAGCGGGGGAAATATTTCTGGCAGGCCAGAATTTTCACTTGGTTATGTAAATTTCCTTGGTTTTGTGTGTATTGCGATCACGAGTTTTTTATGTGCGCCACTTGGTGTGAAAGCTGCACACAGCCTTAGTCAAAAGAAACTACGCATGATATTTGGTATATGCTTGGCGCTCATTGCGCTCAATATGATCCGAAAAATATTATTGCCTTAGTACAAGCTCTTCGGGCGTTACTTCTAGTTTTTGAAGTTCGCCAAGATAACTCATGCCGAGTAGTGAGTGAGTGAGGCCCGTTGGAATCACAACCCCGCGCACATTGTGCACGGTTACATTTTCTACCGATATGCTGGCAATATCCACGTGGGCAGCCATGATTTCTCCCGCCGCAGTATTCATGACCACATCATAGACAAGATCATCAGGCCGAAGACCTGCTTTTTGTGCGTCATCGGGTGTCAGCACAACTATGCTTGCACCCGTATCTACTAAAAACCGAACTTGCTGATGATTGACCAATGCCTGTGCCCAATATTGCCCATCGGGTGATTTCGTTATTATTGCGGAATACCCTGTTAAGTTCGCATTTGATGTTAACGCTCTTTGGGGTGGTTCTGATTTTGAACGTGCGTGCTCTCTTGCATTCGCAATGTCTTGTGGGTGAATACCTGCGTATTCATAAAGCCTATCACGGTTTACATAGGCGAAAAAACTCCCCGCGAACAGGGCGCTTATAATAACGGCATCTCGAATCAAATTATTACTCATATGCGTTCATACAAATATCTCGTTACGTAATTATGAAGATCAAACTCAGGTTGGGAAATTATCAAATAATTGTGTTGATGCTAATCCCTGAAATGGTGATAATGCATATCTATGTCAAAAACTAACGCCAGCCCATTTGATGATATTCGCAATTTGATTGCGACAATGCCGTCTGCAAATGAGGACGGGCGTATGAATATGCAGGCAAAACTTGAAGATGTGTCTGGCGGCTTAAAACCCTTGGGACAGTTAGATGAAATTGTCAGTTGGTTGGCATCTTGGTACGAACCTAGTCATATATACCTGAGCCATCCATTGGTTGCTTTATTTGTGGGTACACATAGCGTTATGCAATATGTAAGCGGTGAAGACCCGCTGACCCTTGCCAAAAAAAGACTAAAGCTTGTTGCAGATGGGCAGGCAGGTGTGCGCGGCATTGCCCGTTCACAAGGGGCTGCATATAAAATTTACGAAATGGGTATAGATGAACCTGCCCGGGACATGCGGACGGAACCGTCCCTATCCGTGCGCGAATGTGCGCAGGCTATTGCCTTTGGCATGGAGGTCGTATCTGGGGATGTAGATTTAATTGCCTTGGGCAATGCGGGGGTTGGTACGGCAACGGCGGCGGCGGGTATTGCACGGGGACTATACGGCGGAGCGGCAGAGTATTGGGCTGGGGGTAAGGGCGAAGCTGCGCAAAGGCGTATTATAGCGGTCGGAGAGGCCGCACATTTTCACAAAGATATATTGGGCGATCCTTTGGAAGTTTTACGGTGCTTTGGGGGGAGAGATATGGCAGGTATGGTTGGTGCTATTCTGGCCGCCAGACATCAAAAAATCCCTGTATTGCTTGATGGGTATGCTGTATGTTCTGCGGCTGCAATTTTACATGCACTCGATGACAGCGCGTTGGATCACTGCCTTGCCGCCCATGTTACAGCCGAACCTGCTCACGGTGCATTACTCGACCGCATAGGGAAAACGCCTTTGCTAAACCTTGGACTTGGTATTGGAGACGGCAGCGGTGCAGCAATAACAATCGGTGTGATAAAAGCAGCAAGTGAAGGGGCAAGAACGCTTTTTGAATAGCTGCGAGATTAATGCTAGAAAATGTATTTTCATACCAAAATTTTCCATATTTAATATATTTTAGAAACTAAATTTCTATTCTTTAGGCATAGTTTGCAAATATTCTTGCTAAGTCACAAGATTCGTATCGATCAACATAATGGATAATTCATGACAATTTTTGATGACACTGATTTTGACAATCATGAAAGTGTGCACACATTTACAGATGCGAAAAGCGGCTTAAAAGCTATTATCGCAATACATTCAACGCGGCGCGGCCCTGCGGCTGGGGGGTGTCGCATATGGTCTTATGATACATCGCAAGCTGCTATGACAGATGTGCTGAGGTTGTCGCGTGGTATGAGTTATAAGAACGCAATGGCAGGTTTGAACTTGGGGGGTGGCAAGGCTGTCATAATGCGTCCGAAAGGTGAATTTGACAGACAAGCATTGTTTAGTGCCTTTGGCCGCGCCGTTGACGCCGTTGGTGGGCGTTATTATACGGCTGAAGATGTGGGGGTAACGACGCAAGATATGGGGTTTGTCAGCGCGCAAACCAAATACGTAGCGGGTCTTGACGCAGGCAAAGCGGCTTCAGGTGACCCTTCGCCAGTGACGGCTGACGGTGTGTTTCGGTGCATCAAACTTGCAGTAGAGACGAAATTGAACACATCATTAAAAGGCGTGAGGATTGCCGTACAAGGTTTGGGACATGTGGGGTTTGATTTATGCCGCCGCCTTGACCAAGCTGGTGTGAAACTGATTGTCACCGATATTAACGCCGCCGTCTTAAAGACAGCAGAACATCAATTTGGCGCAAAAATCGTTGCGCCTGATGATATTTACAGTGCCAATGCGGATGTTTATTCTCCGTGCGCTTTAGGGGCGACAATTAATTTGGAAACCATTGAACAGTTGAAATTTGACATTATTGCAGGGGCGGCAAACAACCAGCTCCATACAGAGAATATGGGGCAAAATTTACATGACCGTAATATTTTATATTGTCCTGATTACGTGGTAAATGGAGGCGGTATCATCAATATAGCTGGTGAAATAGAAGGGTATTATAATCCCGACTGGGTCGAGGAAAAACTGCAAGGTTTAGCGCAAACCCTTCAAGATATTGTCACAATTTCTGGGAATACAAATCGCCCAACCAACGAAATCGCTGATGAAATGGCCCGTGAACGGATTGCGTAAAATGTGTTACGCAGGTGGTTGTATCTATCCCAAAATACCGAAGAATTTTAATACCCAGTAAATCGCAATAAAAAACTGTACAAGGAAGAAGAAGAAACGCACTTGTACGGCCATAATGCTTGTTGATGCTAGGTGAACAATGGCTTGTAAAACACGAGTGCCTAAGAAGAACAGGGCAAGCCCATTGGTAATGGCTGTTTGCCCTGTCGCCAGTGCAAAGAGAAGTAAGCCGCCATATACTGGGAAAAATTCGTACATATTGGCGTGAACGCGCACGAGCCTACGGGAAAACTCACCAGCATCTTCGCCCGTTGGCGCAAAATCATTGGCGCGTTTCTTGCCGTTTAATGTTAATTTGGTACGCAAGCCTGCCAGCAGTAAAAGTGTTGCGAGCAAGAGAGCTATAAACCCTAAAAAAGCGATTGATGTATTTGATAATGAATGTTCCACGGTGAAATTCCCCTATGTAAAGCAAGAGATTAACACGATATGTGACAGGCGCATAGGAACATAATTGCATAGGGTTCACACATAATGGTTTTGCCAAAAGAAAATTATTTCAAAAAATACTGTGATTTGGTGAAATATTGCTTGGATCATATACGTAATTTGGCTAATGACAGAATAAATATGCTACGTGCTTATCATGTGGCCCATTCTCTATCATAGGAATTTGACATGAAATTGGATCATATAACTGTATTGGTAACAGGCGCGTCTCGCGGGGTCGGGGCAGCAATTGCAAAATCATGCGCGGCCTACGGTGCAAAAATCATTGTCCATTATAATGGCAGTAAAGCAGCTATGGACGCCGTGTGTGCTGATATAGGCGACAATGTTATTGCTTGCATTCAAGAAGATTTATCACAGCCGGGTGCAGGAACGCGCTTGTGGGAAAAGGCCGTGCGAGAAGCTGGCCCAATTAACGCGGTTGTCAATAATGCAGGCCTTGATTTTGTAACCGACCCTTACGGATCAGAAGATGAGTGGGCTAAGGCTTGGGGTATAGTTCTGGCTGTGAATTTACAAGCACCAGCCGATATAAGCCGTGCGGCACTGCGCGATTTTAAAGCGGCAGGCGAGGGGCGTATTGTTAATGTATGTAGCCGTGCATCTCACAGAGGCGATTCTGTCGATCATTGTGCATATGCGGCCTCTAAAGGGGGCTTGTTATCATTTTCCAAAACTCTGGCGAGAGGTGCAGCCAAAGACGGTGTTCAGGTCTATGCACTTGCACCCGGTTGGATTAACACGGAAATGGCGCCAACCGATCCTGCCGTTCTTGGCCCAGCGATTGCCGAAATACCCCACGGGAAATTTGCTGACCCTGACGAAATAGGGGCGTTGACCGCTTTTTTACTCTCTGACCTTTGTAAATCCGCAACGGGGGCAACTCTGGATATTAACGGCGCGTCTTACGTTAGGTAATTGGCTTAATCGGGTAAATTTGTACTGTGTCACCAACGTGCAAAGCAGGTGTTTCTGGTGCGCGCACAAGGAAGCAATTCGCACTTAAAAACGGTGTTAATAGAGAGCTGTCTTGCCTTGGGTAAGGGGTCACGCGCAGTGTGCCGTCCTTGCTGATTTTTGCGCATGCCCTGACATATTCACTGCGCCATGTATTGGGTTTCATCGCTTCGGTGAGGCGCGCTGTGACAGTTGTATGTACGGATGCGGTATTGCCACAAAGAGCCATGATGAGCGGTTTTAAAAATATATGGGCGCACACCAATGCAGAGGCGGGATTGCCCGGTAATCCGAGCACATATTGCTTGTCGCGTGAAATAGAAGGCAGTGTACCCAACCATGTTGGTTTTCCGGGTTTTACGGCAATTTTTGTAAACAAAGGCGCAAGGCCGAGTTGGTCAAAGACACCGCGCATATAATCATGATCGCCAACAGACGCACCGCCAATGGGGACGAGTATATCTGCGTCTGCATGGCTCTCAATGTGGGATTTAATAGCGGCGGGGTCGTCTTTGGAAATGCCCGTAAATACGGCGCGCGCGCCCCAGCTTTCAATAAGCGGGGCAAGGGCGTAAGGATTGGAGCTTATGACATTACCGATACTGGCATTTGTCCCCGGTTCGGTAAGTTCGTCCCCATTGGCAATGAGGGCCACTTTTGGCCGTTTAAACACTTTCACTTCACCGTGATTGGTAGCAGCAAGCATAGCGATACCGTAAGCATCCAGCATGTGCCCTTGCTTTAAAACCATATCCCCAATTTTAAAATCAATACCTGCTTTGCGAATATGGGAGGCGGGGCTAATGGGCTTCGTCAATGTAATTTTATTGCCGTCAACGCTTACATTTTCTTGCATAATAACGTGATTTGCACCGTCTGGTACGGCTCCACCTGTAAAAATGCGGACACATTCACCTTGTTTGACGCTGCCCTGAAAAGGCGCGCCCGCAGGTGCTTCGCCGATGCGTGTAAAGACTGCGCCTTGGGCGTAGTGTGGTTCAAGTTTAACTGCGTAACCATCCATAGCAGACGCACCCAGTGGCGGTAATGTCACCTTTGCCTGTATATCTTGAGCAAGGACGTGGCCATGTGCAGACCTCAGCGGAATTATATCTGTTGAAAGTGGACTTGCATTGCGTGCGATAATATCGTGGGCGGCCTGAACACTGATAAGCTTAGCCATGGTTATCCTCTTGCATAGCTGTGCCTGTCGGCTGCATTTTTATAATGCCCAGATTTGCCGCCACTTTTCTCCAATAGTTCGATATTTTCGATACACATGGATTTGTCTGCTGCTTTTAGCATGTCGTAAATAGTGAGGCACGCGACAGAAACGGCTGTGAGCGCTTCCATTTCGACCCCTGTTTGCCCTGTGGTTTTTACCCGTGCCAATACGGATAATCCGGGTAGAGCGTCGTCAATAGTGATTTCTACTTTGGCACTGCTAAGGGGTAGAGGGTGGCACAGGGGAATGAGATCAGATGTGCGCTTTGCCCCCATAATACCTGCAATTTCGGCAATAGTGAGCACGTCACCTTTTTTTGTATTTCCTGCCTTTACCAAGGCAAGTGTCGCAGACTTCATACGCACACGCCCTGTTGCAATGGCCAAACGGTGCGTCGTGTCTTTGGCAGAAACATCAACCATATTGACGCGTCCGTCCGTATCAAAATGGGTGAATGAATTGCTCATATTAGACTTCTTTCAGGCGCGGCATGATCTCAATAAGGTTGCACGGTTTATGGCGGCTATCAAGTTGCAGGGAAATAATTTTATCCCAACCGTCTTTCACCGCACCGTTGGACCCTGGCAGGGCAAATATGAATGTAGAATTTGCCACACCCGCACACGAGCGCGATTGCATTGTGGAAGTGCCAACGCTTTGGAAACTGACCATATGCATAACATGGGCGAAGCCGTCGATGGTTTTTTCAAACAGGGGCCTAATGGCTTCGGGCGTAATATCGCGTCCCGTAAGGCCCGTGCCACCGCTGGATACAACCGCGTCGATTAAGGGATCATCAATCCACGCTTTGACTTGGGCACGGATGGCGTCAACATCGTCGCGCAAGAGTTTTCTGTCTGCCAGTTCATGGCCGGCCGATTGCACTCTTTGGACCAATAAATCACCTGATGTGTCATTGGCCAAAGTGCGTGTGTCGCTCACCACAAGAACGGCAATCTTAACGGGGGTAAAGGGAAGGCTTTCATTGATACCGTGCATTGGCTAACTCCATCTTTTGTTATCGTTATAATCTTCGGGGCGTGGTTCGATCCACTCTGAGCCATTATCGCCCGTTTGTTGTTTCCAGAATATGGCCTCTGTTTTCAAATAGTCCATTAAAAAATCACAGGCTTCAAATGCATCCCGCCTGTGCTTGGCCGCCGTAGCCACAAGCACAATCGGTTCGCCAATTTTCAGTGTGCCAATGCGGTGGATGATAAGGCAGCCCACCAATGACCAGCGTGCTATTGCTGTGGCCTCTGCCGTTTGAATGCCTTGCTCTGTCACGCCCGGATAAGATTGGAGATGCAGTGTGTTGACTGCTCCGTCTTCGCTACGTACTTGACCCAGAAAACTGGTGATAGCACCTGCGGACGGGCAGGATGTTGTGAACTGCTGCACGTGTTGTGCAGGGTCAAAACCAGAGTCCAAAATCATCACCATTAGCCGCCCCCAACGGGCGGTAAAAACCCAATTTCTTTTGCGTGATTTATAGATGCATTCCCGTGTGCAAGCGATTGATTTATCATGGTTTTTATACTTGGATCGTGCAACGAACTTCCGAGGTCGTGCCGTGCGTTCAACCATGTTTTGAGCGCATTAACTGTGGTGATATCAGAAGGCAATTCCAAACATTCTTCATTGCGACCAGCGGCTGTGCTAAGTCGCCCAAAATATAAAATTCTTATCTTTGAAACTGTGTTGGTCATGATCTAACTCATAGCTAAGGTATAAAACTTCCAGAGTAAACGGGCGGCAACAAATAATATGAGAAGTGCTGTCAGTTTGCGAATAATGTGTTCTGAAAATATTGTCATGCTCAAGCGGTTGCCGAGAAAACCGCCGAGCATCACCATGGGCAATAAGAGCCAATAATTTTGTACGTCTTGAATAATTTGCCAACTGCCATGTTTCATCAATTGACCCGTAAGGCCTGATAGGGAATTGACCAAAATGAACAGGCTGCAAAGGGCTGCAATATGCTTAGCGCTGCCCCATGACATTTTATGCAAGATGGGGGCGAGAAAAATCCCGCCGCCAATACCAACAATACCAGACAAAAGACCGAGGCCCGCTCCTATAAATGCAGAGACGAGCAAGGGAATCGATGTATCGCCCACTTGAACCGTGTCTCGTTTTCGCAAAAGACTAAGTCCTGCAAACAACAGCGATACGGCGAGCAGACCCGTGAAATATATTTTGGGAATATGTATAAAACCACCGAGCCATGCCATGGGAACAGACAGGGCTAAGAACGGCCATATGCGCGCCCAAGAAACATAACCGCTACGCAGATATTGGAAGCTATTACCGCTCACCACTAAAATATTGCAACACAGGGATATAATGGGAATGATAAGGTAATTTGCGCCTGTGAGGACGAGTAGAGCGGTATAGGTGGAACCTCCGCCAAAGCCAACGCTGGCATATAACATGGCAGTCATAAAAAATAATGCGAGCAAAAATAGCTTCATAGCATTCTCGGTTAACCGCCCGTGACCGACATGTGCCGTGTGGAGGCAGGGGGTGTTGTTTGTGCTTTGATTTCGAAATTGTGTCGTTCAGGTTTTCTACATATTGCTTCGTTGAGTAAGTCATCCAGAGCTTCTACGCCGTTTGGTGAGCGCAAAGCAGATTTTAAGTCCGCATGGTCGTTTTGGCCAAGGCACATAAATATTTTGCCCGTACAGGTCACGCGCACGCGGTTGCATCCACTACAAAAATTACGAGAAAGTGGGCTGATAAAACCGAGGCGACCACCCGTTTGCGAGATATCCACATACCGTGCAGGCCCGCCTGTATTCAAATCTGTATCGGACAAAGCCCAGTTTTCTTCGAGGGTATCGCGAATGGCTGTAAGAGGGATAAATTGACCCAATCTGTCTTCGCCCGTTTCGCCCATTGGCATGACTTCGATCAGGGTCATATCCATTCCCAATGCGTGGGCCCATTTGACCATTTTTGGAATTTCGTCCGCATTGTCATTTTTTAAGGCCACAGTATTGATTTTTAATTTTAACCCCGCCGCTAGCCCCGCGTGAATGCCGCCTAACACTGTGTCGAGATTGCCACCCCGTGTGATCCGCTTGAAAATATCTGGATCAAGGCTGTCCAAAGAGATATTAACACGCCGCACGCCTGCGCTGTGTAAATCGCCTGCGAACCGGGCTAATTGCGTGGCATTTGTTGTCAATGTGATCTCGTCAATTCTGCCTGCATCCAAATGTTTGGATAAATGCGAAACCACTTGCATAAACCCTTTTCGCACGAGTGGTTCGCCGCCTGTGAGTCGAATTTTTCGCACCCCTCTGGCGATAAATGCATCGCTAATATGGGCCAATTCTTCGAGGGTTAAAACGTCCTTTTTGGGCAAAAACACCATGTGTTCTGCCATGCAGTAAAAACACCGCAAATCACACCGATCTGTCAAAGATAGGCGTAAATAGGTAATTTTTCTGCCAAATGGGTCTGTCAAATGTGTATTCATAAGCCCTTTATATCCATTTAAGCGGTAAAACCAACTGGGTAAAATCGGTGTTTTTGAATACTGATGTACTCAACTGTAAAATAACTGTAAAATAGACTTTTAATTGAAAAAAAATACGTTATTAAAAACAAGGTCTTGTGTGTGGAAAGACGTGGTTTCCAATGGAAATCTGGTGTGTGTTGGGGCAAAAAGTGGGGGAAATATATGGCAAATAATATTGCCAATCGTGCAGCTGCAACTGCCGATCAAAATCAAGTAAAACCGAACCGGGCGCACGTGCGTAAAGTGTGTGTGCTTGTCTATAACGGCTTAAATATATTCGATTACGGTCTGGCTGTAGAGGTGTTTTTATCGTCTGACGCACGGTTGGAAGATTGGTATGATTTTCAAGTTATCGCTATTGATCCAGCGCCTGTAGTTGGCGAAGGCAATGTCAAAATTGACGCCAGTGGTGATCTGGCGGCTTTGGGCAGTGCTGATTTAATTTTGATTCCTGGTTGGCGCGGCACTGATGAAAAAATACCAGATGCACTCAAACCGGCTTTGGTTGCGGCACATAGCGCTGGGGTAAAATTGGCTTCTATCTGTTCTGGTGTATTTGTACTGGCGCAGTGCGGTCTTTTAAACGGGAAGAATGCGACAACCCATTGGCATTATATTGAAGCGTTGCGTAAGCAATATCCGCAAATAAACATACAAGAAAACACTCCCTTTGTTGAGGATGATAATATTTTATCTTCTGGGGGTACATTATCTGGCGTGAATATGTGTTTACAGATTGTCAAAGAAGATTACGGCGACGGAATGGCTGATATTATAGCGCGCCGTTTTAGTGTGACCAATGCAAACACAGGCTTGCAAAATTTGAATACATCTGGATTTATGCTAGGGCCAAATCACGGCAGTATATCTCCACTTATGGATAAAATTCGCGAAAGTATCAATGAGGAGTGGGGGATAGAACGGATGGCAGGAGAGGCACATGCGTCTGCACGTACATTGCAACGTCGTTTCAAGGATGCAACGGGGCACAGTCCTCATATGTGGCTAACCCTTGAACGCATTGCCCTTGCAAAAGATTTGCTAGAAACCACGCATATGAATATCCAAAAAATTGCTGATATCACAGGCCTCAAAACCCCTGAAACCTTCCGCCATCACTTTAAACGCCAAACAGGAATAAGCCCGACACAATTTAGAGCGCAATTTATACGTAAAGAGATGGCATAGATTTAGCCCATATAAAGGTTGAAAAGTGGCTTGCGTAAGCAGGTTATTTAAGGTGATTCCCTTTTGAAACTTTGCAAGGAAAAGTCATTTTAAAATCAATGCCATAATAAAACTAAACTGCACTATAGCGCATTTACTGTACTCACTCTTCGCCATTTTCAAAATGGATGAAGGTGGACAGGAATGACAGAAAAATCAGGATGACGGCAACCATGCTCCACATGAAATAAACGGAAATCGTCAGCATGGAGGGAGTAAACGGCGTGAGATCGAATATTAGCAAGAAATTCATGACGATTGAGATTGCATATCCGATCATAACCATTTTTGATAAAACAGGGGTTTGGATATTTTTTACTTTTCGGCGTCTCGTTACATAGGAGGGATAATAAACACAACATAAAATTACAATAAAGATGGTTGTCAAGTACCAAACTTTGGCTTCATCGCCATATAGATTGAATAACATGATCGGTACAAGCAATAAAATAACATGTAAAAGGCCAGTCTCCACAAAAAACCGGAACAAAATATACTGAAAATGGGTAAGCGGTGTACCGAAAGACTGTCTTAGGGTGGCTACAATGGTCGCAAATGCGACGAACGCTACATATGTTTGTAGTAACGCAAAAATAAAATCAATATTTACCATTATTTTGCTCCGTTTTTGTTACAGGTTTTTGGTTTTTAGTTATTGGTAGTTGAAGTATTAGAGGCATCCAATTTAGCATGTAACGTCCTAGTCTTGTGATAGGCAGTCAGTTCAGAATCTTTAATTTGGGCGACGATCTTACCCATAACCTCATCAGTACATTTGCGGGCATATTCATGTCTGTGTTTTCCGGGAAGACCACGATCACTAACTCTTCTGGATTCTCGCGTGCAATATTTGTTGGCCTGCTTTTTCATAGCCGCATAGCTCGTTTGCACTGTAGCACTGGACGCGCGTTCAATCTTTACGTTAAAGGTATTTTCGGTCGATGACGCGCCAGTTGACGTACTTGCGAGTATTAAAAAAGCCAAACCTGTTAAGTAGAATTTCTGGCTCCGGCTTGTTATATTGATGGTTTTTGTCATAATAGTCTCCAAAATTGATTTACTAAATTTGAAGGACGTGGGTTCCAGATGTTCGTTCGGAACCCACCTTGCGCCCCTCTCCCGATTCTCGGGATAAGACAAACTTGCATCCGCCTATAAATTAGTCCTGTTGGAGATTTGATTTGTGATCTTAGGTATTTCTTAGGGCGTGCTAACTATATGAACTTATTATATTTTTTTTCTGAATTTACCTTTTTATTGCCACGAGTAGACTTTTGGTTTATTAAACTTTGTATAAAATAGCGGGGGGCGCATGTACATTGGACAGTCTAACATAGACTTCGAAGGGCTTTTTATAGAAGGGCCAGCAGGGCGATTTTCTATGGAACCAAAGGTCATGGCATTACTGGCCGTACTCGCTAGGAACCCGAATGCCGTCATGACCCGTGAAACGCTTATCACCGAAGTTTGGGGCGTGGAATTTGGCGGTGATGAGCGATTGTCGCGCGCCATATCTCTATTGCGCAAGGCCTTAGGCGATACGCGCGGACAACATAGCCACATCGAAACCATCCCCCGAACGGGATACCGCCTGATTGCTACGCTAAATGACAATCCGCCTGTTGCCATAAACGCGCAATCGCAACTATCCGAAATAGACGGAACTGTTGGTTTGGTGACTGACCCAGACAATCCCGTGTCACAAAACCTTGCGCCCCTTGATAAACCGAGAGGTTTGGGATTTCGGGCATTCGCTGTTGTCGGATTGATCGTGGCCGCAGGGCTCACACTTTGGCTCAGCCCTTTTGGTCGGTCGGTCACAGACAGAGCACCAAATGTCCGTATCGAAGCAGGTCTTGACCATCTCAAACATTCTTCACGCGAAGACGCCATTCCTCAAGCACAAGTTCTGTTTTCAGGTATTTTGACCGATGATCCGGAGCATGCGTCCGCGCAGGCCGGACTAGCTTTGGCACTGTTGAATGAATATTTTGGGCGAGAGAGGGACCCGGCCGTCCTTGAACGGGCTCAATCAGTCGCTAAATTGTCAATTGAGCTTAGCCCGCACCTTGCCTTGCCCAATATTGCTGTCGCTTGGGTCGCAACATCAACTGATGATTATGAAAAGGCCCATAAATTTTTCGATCAGGCAGATATTTTGGAACCTGACAACTTATTTGCATTGCGAGGGCGGGCGAAATTACTTGAGAGGGAGCGCCGATACGACGCCTCCCGAAAAATCGTCGACCGCATGATGATTGCGTATCCGGATTACGATTGGCCTTATGCCTATGCCGGATCTTTAGCCAAGTTGATGAATGATTCTGTTGAACAGGAAGCGATGCTCAGAAAGGCCCTCGAATTAGGACCGGAAAACACGATTAACTATTTGTCACTTTCGAACGCCTTAGTGTTTCAGGGTAAAGCAGCAGAAGCGATCGAGGTTTTACAAAAAGGTATAAAAGTAAATGAGACAGGTGCTCTTTTAAATAACTTGGGTTATGCTCTATATAATCAGGGCCATTATGAAATGGCGGCTCCGGCTTTTAAACGCGCGATTGAGATCGGTGACGCCCATAACTATATACAATGGTCAAATCTTTCGGGTATTTACGCTTTAATTCCGTCTCGAAAAGCTGAGTCCAAGGCGGCTATGGAACGGGCGTTACAGCTCTTGAAAGCCAGGCTTGAAAAACATCCAAAAGATTCGATGTTAATTTGCCGTTATGCCATGTTCAACGCGAGCATTGGCCGGTTTGACCTTGCCAGAGAGACTTTGGCTCGTGTGCCTTTTGATACGGATTTGCCCATGTTAGAAGTTTTCTATGCCGCAATGACTTATGGATTTCTGGATGAGCCTGAAACAGCGATCACTATGTTGGAACGCGCGTTGGACGCAGGATACCCTTTAAAAGAAATACTAAAAGACCCAGAACTCGCAAAATTGCGGGAACATCCAAAATTTCAACTCCTGCTCGTGACCCGTGAGAGCGAAAAGAAAAAAGAATAATCATATGCGGCGGAGCAGGTTCAAAACTAAGTTTTGGATTGCAAGGTATATAATTGCTGACTCCAGCCGTAAACTTTTACGCCGCCGTGTGGAATGGTAATACCCCCGCTAAAAATGGAGGTATCAGGCGGTATTAATATAATCCCGCAGTGAAGCAGCCTCATTTTCTGCATCCGCGATAATACGCTTAACAACGTCGCCAATTGAAATTAGCCCTCGAATCTTCTCATTTTCAACCACTGGCACATGGCGGATACGTGATTGTGTCATGAGGGACATGATATCGTCCACACTTGCACCCAAATCAACACTGATAACTTTTTTCGTCATGGTTTTACTCACAGATTCATCTCGAAACCCAGTTTCTTGGACAAGGGCGCGCCGAATAATGTCGCGTTCGGATAATATTCCGATGAGCTTGCCGCCTTTATCGGTTACCAGAACAACGCCAATATTGCGCGTGTTTAAAATATGTATGGCCTCTCGTAATGATGCGTCTTTTTGCACGCTGTATACGCTATTGCCTTTGGTTTTTAATAGGTTTTCTACACTCACAATTCTCTCCTGTGTTGTAAGTATAGCACAAAAATCCCCAATTGTCTAAATACACGGCATATTCACGAAAATATGTGCAAGTTTGGTATTTTATTTATCGTAAAATTCTATATTTAGGTAAGTGTACTTCGTGTCAAAATGAGAAGGGCTCACAATGACAAGGTTGAATTTTACAAAGCCAGAATTTGTCAATGCTGCTGTCGGCGACACGGCATGGCATCATAATGGTGAGTTTGAACCTGGTGCGGAGTTGTTTTTAAAATCATACTATGATGACAGCACGCAAAATGATGCAGTGGCTTTGACAAAAGATGAGCTTCTCATGCTCGCGCGTAATTTTTGGATGCTAGGGCAAATACGAAAAATTGGGAAAGCCGTTATTAATGTGCGGGCTATTGACGACATTCCTTCATTTGCAAATAAATATGATGTTATTGAGATTATTACTGATGATAGGCGATTTTTGGTTGATTCAATCATTGGCGAAATATCCGCACACGGCTTAGATATTATCGCATTGTTTCATCCTGTGGTTTCAGGTTTTCGCAGTGAAAAAGGCAATTGGACACAAAAAGGCCAAGCCGTTTCTGAATCTATGGTGCAGGTACTTGTACGCGGACAAAGCCAGCAAATGCGAGCGCAATTACAAGCGGGTCTTAAGGAAACTTTGGCGGATTTGGAAATTGCCGTGGTTGATTTTAAAACTATGCTGACCTTGTTAGACGATAGCATAACGGAATTATCTACCCATCACGGGGATGTTGCCAAAGACGTACTCGACGAGGCGTGTGAATTTTTAATGTGGATACGTGATGGCAATTTTGTTCTGCTAGGAACACGTACTTATAATTATCAGCAGGGTACAAGCCAAAATAACGGCGGTAAAGGCTTCGTATACGACTACGCACATCCAGATATGATACAAAAAACATGCTTGGGTGTGCTGCGCGATAATTCGAGGATGGTTTTGCGCCAAAGTAGTGAACCTGCCAATATATCTTCTAATTTTGAAGACTTCTTGGCTGATAAAGACCCCGTAAAAGTGGCAAAATCGAATTTGATGTCACGGGTGCACCGCCGTGTTCGTATGGATTATATATCGGTAAAACAGTATAATACAGAAGGGGTTGTGCGGGGGGAAACTCGGTTTGTGGGTCTGTTTACAGCAGATGCATATGCGCGTTCGCCTAAATATGTACCGCTTATTCGTCGTAAAGTTAGTCAAATCATTGACCGTTTCGGAGCTAGCCCAAGCTCTCATAATGCCAAGCGTTTGGAGTTTGTATTAAATTCTTACCCGCGTGATGAGTTGTTCCAAAGTTCGGAAGATGATTTGTTTCGTATTGTTAGTGGGGTTGCACAAGCTTATGACCGACCGCGAACACGTGTATTTGTGCGTCATGACATGTTCAAACGCTTCGTGTCTGTGCTGGTTTATGTACCGCGTGAACATTATAATACAGTAACGCGCCAAAAAATCGGTCAGCATTTGCGCCTTGCTTTTAACGGGCGTGTTTCTGCATTTTACCCGCAATATTCCGACTCGCCCCTAGCTCGCGTGCATTTTATCATCGGCCTTGACACTGATAATTACCTCACCCCCGATATAGAGGTGCTGGAAAAGGAAATTGCAAAATTAAGCCAGCCCTGGTCAGCGAGCCTGTATGCAGCCGCAGATACTTATGAAAATAAGGCAATTACTACAGAACTGCAAAACTATAGTGATGCATTCTCGACTGCTTACCGTGCGGTGTTTAATGGTGTGGAGGCTTTAGATGATATAATATGTGTTGAAAAAATATCGAGCAGCAACCCAATGGGGGTACGTGTATACTGCCTTGATGGTGACGAAGAAACCGTATTTCGTGTTAAGTTTTATCGGTGGAAGCAACGCTTGGAGCTCTCTGATGTGATGCCGATTTTTTCAAATATGGGTTTGCATGTTGCACAAGACACTGGATACCGCATTGCTTTGAAAAATAACGACGATATCTGGATACATGATTACGAGATGCGCCTTGGTTTTGCTGCCGAGAATACAGCTGAGCTTGGCGAAATATTTGAAAAAGCATTTTTGTCAATTTGGCAGGGCCGCAATGAAGACGACGGATTTAATGCACTTATTTTGCCACAATCCGTAGGGTGGCGCCGTGTGGCCGTACTGCGTTTAATTGCACGTTACCGCAAGCAAACAGGACTTGATCCATCAGAAAATGTACAAATAGAGGCCTTAGCTCAATATCCGAAAATTACGAAGCTTCTGCTTGCCATGTTTGAATGCAAATTCAATCCAGAGTTAAAAATTTCTATGGAAAAACGCACGCAAAAAATCGAAGCCATAGAAACGGATATTATTGCGCAATTAGACGGCGTTGTATCGCTCGATCACGACAGAGTGTTGCGCAGGCTCACACGTGTGTTAACGGCATCGTTGCGCACGAATTTCTTTGTGAAGAATGAAAATGGTCAATCGTATCCGTATATATCGCTAAAAATTAACTCGCAAAATATTACGGCTTTACCAGCGCCAAAACCGTTCCGTGAAATTTTCGTTTGGTCACCTCGTGTTGAGGGTGTGCACTTGCGTTTTGGCCCTGTGGCACGCGGCGGCCTGCGTTGGTCTGATCGCCGAGATGATTTTCGCACGGAAGTGTTAGGCCTAGTCAAGGCGCAGCAAGTCAAAAATGCTGTCATTGTACCTGTTGGGTCTAAGGGCGGATTTTATCCCAAAAAATTACCAATAGGTGGTGATAGAGACGCGTTTTTGGCCGAAGGTATCGCTTCATATACGCAATTTATTAGCGGCATGCTGGATGTAACAGACACATACAAAGGCAAGGGAACAATTGCGCCTAAAGATGTGGTGTGCTGGGACGATCCTGATCCATATCTTGTGGTTGCAGCTGATAAAGGGACGGCAACATTTTCTGATATTGCTAACGGTATAGCAGATAAATACGGATTTTGGCTCGGCGACGCCTTTGCTTCTGGTGGGTCGGTTGGCTATGACCATAAGGCAATGGGCATTACGGCCAAAGGCGGTTGGGAGGCGGTGAAACGCCATTTCCGCGAAATGGACAAAGACATTCAATCGGAGAACTTTGACGTTATTGGAGTGGGCGACATGTCTGGGGATGTGTTTGGTAATGGCATGCTGCTCTCAAAGCATATTCGTCTGCTTGCCGCTTTCGATCATAGGGATATCTTTATTGATCCTGACCCTAACCCGAAAACGACATTTAAAGAACGCGCACGAATGTTTGATGTACCGCGCTCAACATGGCGTGATTTTGATGAAAAACTAATCTCCAAAGGCGGCGGTATTTTCTCCCGTGGTGCAAAATCAATTACGCTGACACCTGAAATTCAAAAACTAACAGGACTGTCACATGAAGACGTGACCCCAAATGAATTGATCCATGCTTTGCTAAAAAGCCCGTGTGAACTGCTGTGGTTTGGCGGTATTGGCACATATGTAAAATCGGGTAGCGAAAGTAATGGACGTGTCCGCGATAAAGCCAATGATCCTATTCGTATCAATGGAACTGATTTGAAAGCAAAAGTCGTTGGCGAGGGTGCAAATCTCGGCATGACCCAAGCGGGGCGTATTGAATTTGCCAAAAATGGCGGGCGGATTAATACGGACGCTATCGACAATTCTGCGGGTGTTGATTGTTCGGACAATGAAGTTAATATCAAAATCTTGCTCAGCGGCGCAATTGCCAGCGGTGAATTGCTTGAAAAAAACCGTGTGAAATTACTGGCAAGTATGACAGACGATGTATCGGAATTGGTATTACAGCATAATTACGACCAAACTGGCGCACTATCCCTTGCTGAAATGACAGCTAGTGATGACCATCATGCCTATATTAGGTTCATGGAAGCTCTTGAAAAAGAGGGCCGCCTTGATCGTGAGGTCGAAGGCCTGCCGAGCCATGTGGACATGCAAAATATTGCCCAACAAAATGGTCAATTAAGCCGCCCTGAAATTGCCGTGCTTAACGCATATGCCAAAATTAAACTATTTGATGATCTCATGGACACAGATACCGCCGATGACCCATATTACAAGCAATCGCTGCAAGATTATTTCCCCAATGCTGTGCAAGGGTTTTCAAAAGCTCTTTCCCAACATAGACTTCGCCGCGAAATTATTATTTCGCGTCTATGTAATCAAATTATAGATGTAGGCGGGCCTTTATTTATGTCCCGGGTGACGGAACAAACAAATGCGAGTGTCGGCGAAATCAGCAAAGCTTTTAGTGTGGCCTATGATGTGCTGCAAATCGAAAAAATCCGCACAGCTATCAACGACCTCGATAACAAATTGAGCGCACAAGCTCAACTGAGTTTGCATGAAGAGATTGCTATCGTATTACAAAGAGTAATTGGGTGGTTGGTCAGGCGAGGTGAAAATGAGCCGATTGCTGCGCGGATTGCGCGTCGAACCGAAGGCTTGAAAAATGTTGACGAGGGTTGGATTGATGTTTTGTCTCGCTATGATAGCCGTAGGGTTTCTGCGCGGATTGGCCGGTTTGTTCGCTCTGGTATCCCGCAATCCCTTGCCCAAGATGTGGCCTTGTTGCGCTCTTCTGCTTCAGGGTTTGACGTAGTTGCCTTAAGTGAAATAACGGGTTGGCCTATCCGTAAATCGGCTGAGTTATTTTACGATATTGGTGGTAGGTTTAAAATTGACCGTCTGCGAACAATGTCTATGAAAACAACCCCAAAAACCCACTGGGAAGGCCTAGCGCAGAGACGGATTGATGAGGATTTTTACGCAGTCCAAGCTAGTCTTTCTCTGGCTGCAGCGCACTTACATATAGAAAATGGTGGTACGGCAAGGGCCGCGACCAAAACGATTATTCATGCATTTGAAAAACAAAATCCCCATAGTGTATCCAGCTATGAAGATACGTTTGCAAAGGTGAGTGCATCTGGGGGATGGACATTGGCTAAATTTGCAATAATGAACGCGCAACTTCGTGAGTTAAGTGGTTGAATATCACAGACTTTACTTTCAAGCCAAATAAGGTATTAAGAGCTAATTGCGGCATTCCTGTGTTGCTTTGGGGATAATTATATGAGTTTACCAACGAGTACGGATCGCGGGCAACCTTTAGTATTGGGATGTTTTGATACGCTCATTTCGGGGCTTGAATATGCGGCCACATGCGATACGGGGTATAATTATTACTCAAGCCGTGGGAAATTAATAACCAGATTGAGTTATAAAGAATTACGCGAAAGAGCCATTGACGCCGCGTACCGCATTGTTGGGTTGTGCGAAGAGGGTGACCGGGTAGGCCTTGCTGCTGTGACCAGCCCTGAATTTGCTATTTTGTTTTTTGCTTGTCAATATGCAGGGGTTATTCCTGTTCCGCTACCTTTACCTGTAACCCTTGGTGGGCGCGGTAGTTATGAAAGGCAATTGCAGCGAATGGCTGATACAGGCGATTTTAGCGCAGTTTTAACACCTGTGGGCATGGAAAATATCATGAGTTCTGCTTTGAACGATCATGATGTACCTGTTGTAAGCTTTGAGAATGTATTTCAACTTCCCAAGCAAGATCATTTGCGGCCACACCAAGCAGATGGGCCATGCTATATACAATATTCATCTGGAAGTTCCAGTTCTCCCAAAGGCATAATTGGTACCCAGTCTACAGTGACGGCAAATTGTAGAGGAATTGTTGGGCCAGGAGGCTTGATGGTTGGTGAAGGGGATAGATGTACAACCTGGTTGCCGCTTTATCATGATATGGGCTTGGTTGGGTTTATGTTGGCGCCGATGATGGCGCAACTTTCCATAGATTTCCTTGACCCATCCGATTTCACACGTCGCCCTATAACATGGCTACAGTTAATCAGTGACCACCAGGGGACAATCTCCTATAGCCCGACCTTTGGTTATGAATTGTGTGTTCGTCGATGGCGTCAAGATAGAGAGTTAGACTTATCATGTTGGCGCGGCGCGGGTATCGGTGGGGATATGGTGCAACCAGAACCCTTGAAAGCCTTTGCGGACACATTTGAGCCAAGTGGGTTTAAGGAAAATTGCTTTAAAGCGAGTTACGGTCTGGCTGAAGCGACACTCGGTGTATCATTTTCTCCTGCGGGGCAGGGTTTAATTCGTGATACGATAGATATGGATCGGTTTGAACGCACGGGGGAGGCTATACCTGCTTCAGATATCACGCCTGAAGAAAATAAACGTACATTTGTAGCGTGTGGCGTGGTCATGCCTGAACATACCTTGGAAATACGAAGCATTGACGGCGAAATTATGGGGCAAAGGCAAGTGGGGCGAATTTGTTTTAAAGGGCCAAGCGTCACCCCTGGGTATTTTCGCAATGCCTTGGCTACGCAAGCTTCATTTACCGAGGATAATTGGTTAGATACAGGGGATTTGGGATATTGGCTTGGGGATCAACTTGTGGTCACGGGGCGTTTTAAGGATCTTATTTTATGGCATGGCCGTAATATATGGCCACAAGACATTGAGTGGGCCGCTCAAGCTGCTGCACCTAGTCGTTGTGGCCGGGCTTGTTCATTTGCGATTGGCAGTGGGGACGAGAAAGACATTATCTTGCTGCTTGAATGCCGTACACGCGACCAACAATTGCTCGATGAAATTCATACAGGGGTGAGCTCTGCCATTCGGTTGGAAATTGGCGCACCTGTAAAACTGATCCTTGTACCAAGAAGTACAATGATTATTACCTCTTCTGGGAAATTAAGCCGTGCACGTGTGCGCGAAAAATTCTTAAAGGGCGCAATCGTCGATTTACAGGCGGATGCAGTCGTTACACTTGCAGATGATAACACCCGCGCTTAAATAAGAGCTTATGAACTTTACGGATGACCAACAGGTAAGGCCTATTGTTGCACTCACGGGTGCGACAGGGTTTGTTGGGCGGCGTGTCATGCAAAAACTCGTTGATAGGGGATATCGCATAAAAGCACTCGTTCGCTCACAATCCCTGAATAAAACCATACAATCAGACCATATAAACTGGATAGAGGGTGAACTTGGCAATGAAGCCAGCCACGTTGCGCTTACATTTGGTGCAGATATTGTTATTCACATGGCGGGTGTGGTTACGGCGCGCACGAAAGATGCGTATTACGCTATGAACGCCGAAGCTGTTGGCAGTTTGGCATTGGCTGCTAATAATGCAGGTGTGAAACGATTTGTGTATTTATCGTCATTGGCAGCGCGAGCCCCGCATCTTTCTGATTACGCAGGATCGAAACGTGCTGGTGAGGGGCGTTTATCTAGAAAGCTTGGCAAAATGAAAGGCGTATGTGTGCGTGCACCAGCTGTGTTTGGTACGGGTGATAAAGCAACAACTCCGTTTTATGCTCTTATACGAAAAGGGTTCCTGCCGTGCCCAGGGGGTAGGCATTGGAAAAAGCGGGTGATTAGCCTTATTCATGTGGACGATTTGGCAGATTTTTTGATTGGCCCTTGCCTGTCCGGGGGACATGACGGAAAAACGATTTCCATGTCAACATGCGCCCGAATAAGTTGGTCGGAATTTGCTCGGGTATGCGCTGAAGCTAGCGGAAAACCTGTAAAAGTAATGCCTCTACCCTTAAGCGTATTATATGCAGTGAGTGCTATTACAAGTGTAACAAAACGTGTATGGGGAAAAGGGCATTTAACCCTAGGCAAATTGCGTGAATTTCTTTATGACGATTGGAGTATCGAGGCTGATTTGCAAACGGAAACTGATTTGCGCTCAGTATTACAAAAAACAATATATGAGGAATAACCTCAAATAAGGCCAAATATATGTCTGAAATACCGCCAACCCACCAATCGGCTTATGAGAAAATTTGTGAATTGCTCGTGCCTTATAATCCCAAGAACAAGACCATCAGTAAGCAAAGCGGCATAATGACCGACCTTGAAGTTGACTCGACCGCTGTCTTTGATTTGATTATGGGACTTGAAGATTTTTATGATATCTCCATCCCGATGGAAATGGTGTCTGATATTAAAACGGTTGGCGAACTTGTGAATGCCGTGATGCAATTAACAGCGGATACATAGGCCGCGTTTATGGGTATTTTTGACAAGTTTTCAACGCTAAGGTCGCGTACAAATGTGGTGCAAACACTGGGTGTTGATCCGTTCGGCGTAAAATTTGACCATATCTTAAATGCAACGCGGGGACTTATCGGCAACCGCGAAATCATATTGGCGGGAACAAATAATTACCTTGGCTTGACATTCGACCCTGATTGTATGGAAGCGTCAATAAAGGCCATAAAAAAACACGGCACAGGTACAACGGGTTCACGGATTGCCAATGGTTCATATGATGAGCATGTTGATTTGGAAAATGCACTGGCCAAGCATTCTGGCATGGCAAGTGCCGTTGTGTTCTCTACGGGCTATCAAACCAATCTCGCAGCTATTGCAACATTAGCAGGGCCAAAGGATGTGCTGTTTATTGATGCAGATAGCCATGCTTGCATTATTGACGGATGTCGCCTGAGCGCAGCTCCGACAATTCGTTTTCGTCATAACTCTCCTGCTGATTTGGAAAAACGCCTCATTCGCCAAGGTAAAATCGAAGACGGTGTTGCCTTGGTGGTGATTGAAGGCATGTATTCCATGTTTGGAGATAAAGCCCCAATTAAAGAATTTGTCGAGGTTTGTGAGCGTCACGGCGCATATCTTTATATCGACGAAGCCCATTCGTTCGGTATTTTTGGCCCCACAGGATGCGGCCTTGCTGAAGAAGAGGGTGTGCTTGACCGCGTTGATTTTATCAGTGGTACATTTTCAAAAAGCCTCGCGTCTATAGGGGGATTCTGTCTATCACGTCATAAAGGCTTTGAAATCACCCGCAAAGCAATGCGGGCATATATGTTTACGGCTTCGCCGACACCTTCCAACGTGGCGGCAGCGCGGGCGGCTTTGGGTAAAATAGCGGCCAAGCCTGAGCTTCGCAAAAACTTGCAAGACCGCGCAGAGCAATTGCACGCAGGCCTTACGGCTCTTGGCTATGAATTATGTGCAGAAGCTGGCCCGATTATTGCCATTCGTCGCCCCAATGAATTGGTGGCCGCGGTTGAGTGGAATTGGCTGATGGAAAACGGTATTTATGTGAACTTGGCTGTGCCGCCTGGGACACCGCAATCTAGTTCTTTGTTGCGCATTAGCTTATCTGCAGCCCATTCCAAAGAAGATATTGAACTTATATTGGCTGGATTTACAGAGCTGCATTCCCAAGGTGACGCACTTTTGGCCCGTGTGCAAGAAGCTCTCGCAGCCCAGTAAATATGTGTTTGTAATTATTTAAATGCGCCGCGCATGTAAAGTTTCCATGCGAGTACGGGCGACCATAATATAGGATGGCGGCGTTGGCTTGGGCTTACATCTATGGTGACATCTGAATGTGATTTTAGTTTATGGAGCACATAGTCAAGCCCGCCGCTAAAAGTAAAAGCACTGTTTAAAACCCGCACGGCATTCATAGGTTTGCCTAAAATACGCCGCCACGCCCACGTCCATTTACACGCAAAAATTTGCGCTAAGGAAGCACTTGGAATTGTGTACTCCCTATTGGCATTTGGCACGCCGTAAAGGGCGTGCATAATCTTGTCATACCTGTCTTGATAACGCGTAACAATTTCTTGCGAACGTGTCTCGGAGCTTTCTGGGCGGAGTTCGGTTTTATAACTTTCGCGAAACCCACGTGCCCAAAAATCAATGGAAGTGATCGGGGATTTCACCAGAGGACTGGTGATTGCGGCCATATGGTGGACAGCTTTAACACGGGCATTTTGAATGCGTGACTGAGTGGCTTCATCTTTTGGAAATAGCAATACACATGGTTGAGAAAACCTACCCCATACCATTGAAAGAAAGGCTTTTTTACTGGTTTTTCGTTCGAACGCACCAATCGAAATAACAGAGTATTTACACGTAGAAAGACTGCCGTCATCATTGTTGTTTTCAAGATAATAAACGGCTGGCGGAATGAGGGCGTTGAACAGTGCGCGCACAGGATTTGCGTGGGTTTTAAAATAACTATCCACGACCACATAAAAATCGAGCATTTTATCTGGGTCATTCATAGCCCTTAAAGACGAGCCGTAAAACAGCAAGGCTTGTACACGCCCTTCGTGCTTACCCATAATTTTATTACACATTGCGGACACATTTCTTGACGGTTTTATGTGTTCGGTTTCTAGAATATCAAGTAGTGATGTGGTCATAAAAATTCTATCTTAAAAAACAAATGAGCGGGCTGGTCGAAAGGGAAATAGGCCCGTTTGTTTGTGGTAAAAATTCACCGTCCAGTACCAGTGGCCCACTATGATAAATACGAGCTGTATTTATCGACCACGACCGAAACCCGTCACGGGCTAATTTGGCGATGGCATTATTGGACTGCGTGCGTTTAAACATGCGCGCTATGTTGCGTATATGCCGTTTCGCCCCTGCGCGCACATGTGTGATCTGTACAGTATTTTCTCCTTTGCCCCAAAATGGATGCACGCCGATCATCAGGCCGGGTAGTGTCGTTGCCATGCTCGTGATATGGTCATCGTCAATTTTATCATCGTCTATGTGCAAAACAAATGGGGTTGGCGCTAAAATAATTTTGCGATCATCACCGCGTCCAAAAAGTACCCGCAATAAAGTCGTGCGTACAGCCGCCGCGCCTGTAATGCCGCTCGTATGGATTTTGTCCAAACAAAACCGAGTGGCAGTGGGCAGGGCGCCCGTTGAGAATAAAAACCCACTATAGGTTTGGTCGTTGATTCCAATATTTAACAAAGGTGTGTCTGCCCGTATGCCTGCGTTTGGGTTTTTGAGTAATTTTTCTATATGCAAGGCTGTTGGTTTTTTGAGACCAATTTGTGAGGCAATAAGATTGGTCATGCCGCCAGACAGTAAAATAAATGTGGGGAATGTTGTGAAAAGTGAGGCATGTTCAAGACATGCGCTGAGCACACCGTGAATTGTCCCGTCGCCGCCTTCAATGCATATAATGTCCACATTTTGTGCTGTAATATCTTTTATATGCTCTGCCAATGTATCAAAACTGTGGAGTTCAAAACAGGGTATATTACGCTCTTTAGCAATTCCCGCGAGAATGGAGCCGTGTTTTATCACACTATAACTCAGGGGGTTTATAAAAAATACGGCCTTGGTCAAGATGTAATCAGCCTTTGAGTGCTTGAGAGTTGTTGCGAAGATATCATAACTCTTGCCCTTTTAATGCGCAACATTTACTATTGAACCTGCCTGTATAAAACAGCACAACTGGGAAATACATAAAGAGCATTACCTTATGACGCAAAATTCTATTTCGGTCATTGCCGTTGCGGATAAAACCCAGCTTAAGCAGTTTTTAGATTTTCCATATGATGTGTACCGGGGTGAACCTCATTGGCGGCCCCCTTTGCGGTTTGAACGAGCCACGCAAATTGATCCAAAGAAAAATCCTGCGCTTGACGGGTTGGAAACGCAACTGTTACTTGCTCATAGAGACGGCGCGGTCGTGGGCCGTATAGCCGCCATTAAAAACCCGCATCATTTGGCATTACATAACGACGACACTGGGCATTTTGGATTTTTTGACACCGAGAACGACCCTGCAATTGGCCACGCTCTGATACGTGTTGCCGAGGCTTGGCTTAAACAGCGAGGTATGAAGCGCATCATTGGCCCGCTTAGTTTTAGTATAAACGAAGAGGTAGGCTTGTTGGTTGACGGTTTTGATACGCCGCCCGTGTTAATGATGCCCTATGGCCGCCCAGATTACCCCGAAACCCTCGAAAACATGGGCTTTACCAAAGCCGTTGACATGTATGCCTATTGGACAGACATGCACGCCGGCTACCCACGGCCAAAAATTGTCACCACTATGACCAATTATATAAAGAAAGACCCCAATATCACTGTTCGCCCCATGCGTAAGGGCAAATTTATGGAAGAAGTGCAAATGGCCATGGGGATTTTCAATGATGCATGGTCGGATAATTGGGGCTTTGTGCCGTTTTCCGATGTGCAGATTAAACACATGGCGGGCGAACTTAAACCGCTCATCAATCGCGATTTTTTCTGGGTGTGTGAATATAAAGGCGTGCCTGCGGCTTTTATCTTGATGATCCCCAATGTGAATGAAGCGGTCAAAGGCATGGACGGTAAATTATTGCCATTTGGTTGGGCAAAATTGATTTACCGCCTCAAGATCAAAGGGCTTAAAACGGCGCGTATTCCGCTGATGGGAGTACGCAAAGAGTTTCAGCGCAAACGCACAGGGCTGGCGATGGCGGCTTTCTTAAGTGAGAAAGTTTTTGAACGGGCGCGAGCGCGCGGCTTTACCCATGTTGAAATGGGGTGGATTTTAGAAAACAACAAAAGCATGATCCGCATTATCGAGCAAGCCAAGGGCGTGCCCTATAAAACTTACCGCATGTACGAGAAAGACATAACGTAATGGGCAAGGTCAATGTGCTGATATTGGCAGGGCAAAGGCAAGGGGTGACAGACCCTTTGTGCGCTAAGGCTGGAGTGAAGTGGAAAGCCCTACTCACCTTGCTCGGCAAGCCCATGATTGATTATGTATTTGCTGCCTTGGAAGCAAGTCGCTCTCTTGCCAAACCATATTGGGTCAGTGGTTTGGATATATCTTTGTTAAGTGCGCCCTTAAATCAAAGCCCGTCAGGGGCGGGGCCAGCGTCGAGTGTTGTCATTGCTGCCGAGGCTGGATTGCCATACCCCTTTCTTGTGACCACATGCGACCATCCATTATTAACGCTGGATATGGTCGAAGATTTTATCAAAGGCGCACAAGAAACTGGCGCGGATTTTGCTCTTGGTCTGGCTAGCAAAACGGTTATTGCGCCAGCCTACCCAACCACAAAACGTACCTATTTAAAGTTTAAAGACGATCATGTTTCGGGGTGTAATTTGTTTTACGTAAAAAATGAAAACGGCTTGGAAGCAATTAAGTTTTGGCGGGCGGCGCAGCATGACCGCAAAAAACCAATTAAGCTGGCAAGGCGTCTTGGTATCGGCATGTTGCTTAAATATGTGAGTGGAAGTTTGACAAAAGATTTTGCATTTAAATATGCCTCTAATAAGCTGAAAATAAACGTTAAATATGTCATGTTGTCCCATGCAGAGGCGGCAATTGACGTGGATAAACCATCTGATAAAATTTTGGTTGAGAGTATATTGGCAAAGCGTTTGTAATGGTAAAACCAATGCAAAATATCGCGATTTTCGACCTCGACGAAACCCTTACACTCAAGGGAACTTGGGGGCGATTTGTCGTTGGCAGCATCCGCAATCAACCTTTGAAATATATTCCTTTCATTGCACAAACATTGTTTTCACAAATGCTATATATGTTGGGGTTTGGACCGCGTGAACATGTAAAAGAAGCTATGATGCGGCGCACACTGTCAGGGCGATCGCGCACTGAACTTGAAGGCATGGCGGAGGACTTCGCGCATAATGAAGTGGAAAACGGACTGCGCCCGCAAGCCTTATCCATCATTGAAAAACACCGCAAGGCGGGCGACCGAATTGTCATTGCAAGCGCGGCAGTTGACCTTATCGTTGATCCGATTGCACGGCGTTTGGGCATTTCAGAAATTGTGTGCACAAAAATGCTCTACACAGATGATGGCCGACTTGCCAAAACATTGGGCAGTGAAAATTGTTACGGGGCTGGGAAATTGACCATGGTCAAAGACTATTTGTCTCAGGACGTTCACTACAACCGTAATGACGTTCACATCACAATGTATTCAGATAGCAAATCTGATCTTGATATATTGCGGTGGGCCGATGTAGGTATAGCCGTACACCCAAGCCCGCGTCTTATAAAGTGTGTGGAGACATATGGGCTTGAAATTCAAATGTGGGATTAGAAATCTATGAAAATGCTCAGCACTATGATGACACGGTTTGTCAAAACGGGTCAGTTAACGATTTTGGACGTGGGCGGAAATTCTCATGTTTTTGGTCAAGACGGAGGCGCGCCAAATGTTTGTATAAAACTGCATGATAAAAAGCTCTACACTAGCCTGTTTTTAAATCCCGAACTCAAAGCAGGTGAAGCCTATATGGACGGGACACTGACAGTTGAAAACGGGACTATTCGAGATTTTCTAAAATTATTCGCCCTCAACGCCGCTAATTTACGCGGGCAGGGGCATCAAAAACGTATGCGAACATTTTATAAGAAAATGAAGCGCTTTCATCAACGTAATATCAAAGCGACTGCCAGTAAAAATGTAGAACACCATTACGATCTGTCCAATGATTTTTATAAATTGTTTTTAGATGAGGACATGCAATATTCCTGCGCCTATTACGAACGCGCCGATATGAGCCTTGAGGAGGCACAGCTTGCCAAAAAACGCCACATCGCAGCTAAGCTTGACCTGAAACCTGGACATAAAGTGCTTGATATTGGCTGCGGGTGGGGCGGTACGGCTATGTATTTGGCTGAGAATTTCGATGTGCACGTGACAGGCGTAACCTTGTCTACCCAACAACATAAATTGGCGGTGCAGCGGGTCAAAGAACGAGGGCTTACTGGCAAGGTTGATATTTTACTCAAAGATTACCGCGAACTTGACGGCCCATTTGATCGTATTGTTTCGGTGGGTATGTTTGAACATGTGGGCGTACCCCATTACCAAGAGTTTTTTGATAAAATAGCGTCTCTCTTAAGCGACGACGGGACAATGCTCTTGCATTCCATCGGACGCAAGGGCGGGCCGGGGTCTACGGCGCGCTGGATACGCAAATATATTTTCCCGGGTGGATATTCCCCCGCACTGTCCGAAACCATGGCGGTGATCGAAAAATCGGGCCTGTGGACGACCGATATTGAAATCCTGCGCTTGCATTACGCTGAAACTTGCCTTGAGTGGGAGCGGCGGTTTCAAAAAAACCGTGTAAAAGTGGCCAAGATGATGGACGAGCGGTTTTGCCGCATGTGGGAATTTTACCTTATTATCAGTGAATACTCATTTCGGTATAGCAAGAACATGAATTTTCAAATACAGCTTTCCAAGCGGGTAGATGATCTACCCATTACGCGAGATTATATGCATAAGGTGGAGACCAAACTCAGGTAATATCATGGCCAATACCAAAGACATTCCAGCCCCGCAACGACCCAAATCCATATCAGGTGGGCGGCGCCGATTTATTAAAAAAATAGGTAAGAAATTACTCCTGACCATTTCGCGCATTCAGACGAAACAATCGCTTGTGCCAACGACACCATTTGTCGCCAACAGCCATTTTGATTTTTTGGCGCAATTTGAATCCCACTGGCAAGAGATCGAAAAAGAAGCTCAGGCCGTATTGAAGTTTCGCGACGTAATCCCAGGGTTTGAAGATGTGTCGCCAGATCAATATAGGATTGCTAAGAAAAATCAGTGGAAGACATTTGTGTTGTTTGGCTTTGGCACGCGGCTTGAAAAAAATACGGCCCTTACGCCCGTTTCGGCCAAGCTTCTTGAAAGCATCCCCAATTTGCAAACGGCGTGGTTTTCAATCCTTGCTCCCGGTTACCATATTCCCGCCCATAAAGGTGTGACCAAGGGTATATTGCGGGCCCATCTTGGTTTAATTATTCCCAAGGAATACGAAAAATGCCGTATTCGTGTGGGCGACGAAATTAAACCGTGGCGGGTAGGTAAGGTTTTTGTGCTTGATGATACGTACGAGCATGAAGTGTGGAATGATACGGACGAAGAGCGGGTTATTCTCTTGTTTGATTTTGATAGACCCATGAAATTTTGGGGGCGGTTTTTTAACAAGCAAATGATGAAATTAATGAAAAAAACTGCTTATTATAAAGACCCAAAGAAAAATCTCTCTACGGCAGAAGACCGTTTTGAAGCTGCGGTCAAACAAGCCAATGCAAATCTGGAAGCCATGAGCGATTAAGCTCGGTTGGGTGCTCACAACTTTGTCACTTTGATTTTTACCATGTTTTATGTATAGTGTGCGTAGGAGATATCTATGCAACGGTTTATTCGAAATTTTACAACACTTTCATTAAAAACATGCCTTGGCATTGGTTTGGCAACTGCCTTATCGTTGAGTACATTGCCAGCTTATGCTTCTGGCGGCGGCGGAGGCGGTGGAGGAAATGAAGGCGGTGGTATGAGTGGCGGTACAAATGCCCCGCAATATGATCCTGTCGTTGAGTACAACAAAGGCCGCGCATACCTTGAGAAAAAAGAATATAAAAAAGCAACAAAAGCTTTTGGCAAGGTTTTAAAAGTCGCTCGCAAAGATGCCAATACTAACTTTTTAATGGGCGCGTCTCATTCGGGCCTCAATAATTATAAAAAAGCGGCACGGTATTATAAAAATGCGGTGCGGTATAATAAAAATTTAGGCGGCGCACATATTGGCTTGGCGAAATCTTATGTTGCATTGGGTAAGACTGATAAGGCCAATAAGGTGCAAAGTGATTTGGACGCTCTGGTGGCAAAATGTGTCACAACAAACTGCGCGAATAAAGCAAACCTTGAAAAAGCACAAGCTGGCGTACGCATGATATTAGATGGCAATAATGAATCCCAAGAGTCCTATTTTGCGCCGCGTGGTCAACAACATGCTGGCCTTGGATATTTTAAATCCGTGTCCCTGATTAATCAGGCTCGCTATCAAGACGCTATTGATGAACTTCACACTCTGGCGGCAACACATGGCCCACATCCTGATGTGATGAATTATTTGGGCTATTCACACCGTAAGCTCGGACTATTTACACAAGCGGAACACTATTACCTTGTTGCTCTTGCCGTTGACCCGCAACACCGTGGTGCCAATGAATATTTAGGTGAATTATATGTTGAAACGGGACAAATGGAAAAAGCAAAAATCCAACTTGCCACGTTGGAGAACATTTGTGCATTTGGCTGTGTGGAGGAAGATGAACTGCGTGGGTGGATTGTAAATCTTGCGCCGTAATTTCTAAGTTACACATATATATTGGTCTTGGTGTATGTGTGGTACTGGGGGCGGTGTCTTGCGCTAGTCTGTCTCATCGCCAAGTCGATAATGCAGGCACAGCCGCGCCAGAAATATTGCAATGGGTGCACCAAAGCGCGGATAAAATTGAAGTGCTGACATCTGAACCTGCCGAATGTTTAAGTAAAGATATTCGTTTAGATCAACAGCGTAGTACCATTCTGGGGCGAGCGGCGTTCCGTTCTCCGTACCTACTTGGTGGACAAGCGGCGCGGCGCGGGATGAGTTGCCAAGCCTGTCATACCAATGGGCATATAAATAATCATTTCTATATTGAGGGCCTGTCCCAATATCCCGGAACTGCGGACGTAACCAATTTTCATTTTAGCACCACACTTGGGGACGATGTATTTAACCCAAAACCTATCCCGTCTTTGACCACACCACGAAAGCTCAAAACGGGTGAAGAATTGCAGGCTCAAGAAAAATTTATCCTGCGATTGGTTGAGAAGGAATTTGACGGTGAACCGCCAATCCAAATGGTGAAAGATGCACTGATTACATATGTGCGCGCCTTAAATTCTGAAGCCTGTACCCAACCAATGAGTAAGAACATAGAATTGTTGGATTTTCGTATGGCTATCCTGACGCAAGAACTTTCTGTGTTCTTGGATATGAAGGCAGGAAATGCGCAAACCCGTGATTTTTTACGAGCTGCAATTCGGGCTGAACTCGGACGACTTCACGACCGTTTTCCCAAGTCTGAAGATATACAGCAAAAATTGGTTCAATTAAGCCGAGATATCAAACGTATATCAGACAATAAGAGCGCAATACATTCACAATGGTTGGAGGTTCGCTCTATGATGTTGCACGCATATCCAAGTTCACTTTTCTCACTACCATTTACCACAAAATGGTACGCGGATTAATGACGCCTGACGGACATGAGTGCTTTTGCTAGAATTTGAGAGGGTGGATTTTCTGCCTGCATCAAAGGTGTATTCTTCCAGTGATGCAAAATAATGTCTTGGCTTTTCGCACATAGATAATAGTGGTCTGTTTTGGGTATTCCAATATGTGTGTCAAAAATAATAGCGCACCCAATTGGAAATATTGTTGCCATACCGAGGTCTTGCGCGAGCAAGGCGAATGGACGGTGAGCGGATATTGAAATGGTCAAATAATCATGGCTAGGCCCATGTGCTAGGCCGTTTTCAGAGAATTTATCAAAAGTAGGCCAGCTATAAATAGGAACGTGTTGTATAGGCGTTTCTAAGTATTGTTGTGGGATCAGAGTCAGGCCGTCTTGATCCTTATCGCCACTGAGGAGCCAATGTGTGGAAACTTTTAAAATGCCAGACAGTCGATTGAGTGCATCTTGTCTTGGCACGTGCGAATTGTTTTCCCAATTGGCAATCGTTGGTTGGCTCACATTTGTAATGTGCGCCAGGTCAACTTGTGACAAGTTTTGAGCTGTACGTGCATTCTTAATTCTATCGCCAGTGGATGACATAAATGTTCCTTGATATGAATATAAGATAAACAAATATATTAACTGCATGTATTTGCAAGGTAAAACTTGATAAATCGCCTTCTATACGGATAATAAAGCTATTTCTGAACCTAACATGAATGTAATACCAGTTTAGAACCTTACCAAAAATTATAATAAAAGCCAATATTAGCACTTGCTCAAGTGTATGGCCCTACTTATATACAAACTGTCCGAGGGGATAATTAAGGTTCGCTTATCAGGGACGGTCAGCGATATTATATGAGGTTATTATGACTGGTGATTTTTGTACACGTGAAGGCGCATTGCGCATTAAAGAACAAATTGAAGCATATTGGGCTGAACGTGGTCGTCCAGTAACAATCAATTTAGTGCAAGGGCCGTTTTTGGCATCTATGCGCTCAGCGCGAACAGATGTGCGTTCGAACATGGTCAATGGCGTACCAACTGCCAGCACCGAAAACTTTGCTTAGGCTTTAGCCATCAAGATATGATGAAGAGCGGATGGCAGTTCACGGAATGACCGAAGAACAGCGTCCGCTCCAAAGCTGTGTGCCGATACGGGGCTATATCCATATCCCATTAATATTATGGGTATCTTGGCAGCCTTTGCAGCGTATACATCAGGCGCGCCGTCTCCGATCATGATAGCAGAACGTGTGCCCCGATGCCCAATAGCATCAAAGATATGTTGCGCGGCTGGCTTGCACGATGTGGTGTCATCTGATCCAACAATGCGGGTAAAAAACTTGGTTAGCCCTAATTTTTCCAAGAGTGGGCGGGCGAGATAGCCTGGTTTGTTAGTACAAACGGATAAATCCGCGCCTGCACGTTTAAGCTCTGCCAAAATTTCTGGTACACCTGCATAGGGTTGTGAAAGCTGTGCAATGTCATCAGCATATTCTTGTAAAAACATCCTGCGTAAATCTTGCGCTTTTTGCGTGTTTAATTCTATATTGTTTTGTTGATATGCTTTTTGTATCAAGACTGCGGATCCATAACCGATCAAAAGGCGTGCGTCTTGAAGTTTGACGGGCTGTAAGCCTTCTGTGGCAATCACCAAATTGAGCACACGTATTAAATCTGGAGCAGTGTCAACAAGCGTACCGTCCAGATCAAAACTTAAAGAAAGAGTATTAAACCCGCTAGCCAAGATATTGTCCTTGTGTTTCATGTCGCCAATTGTGTATTTTATGTGTCGTGTTACTCTTTGAGGTAAGCGTAAGTGCGAATCAAGGGCTATTTAAAGGTAATTTTATTATTACATTCCCGTGGGCACGTTATAGGCTGTAATTGAGAAGAAATGGAATTTTGATGTCACACACCCCAAAACGCGCCGCAGTGATTTTAGCCGCAGGGAAAAGCACGCGTATGAAGTCCTCCCGCTCAAAAGTCTTGCACCACATTGGTGGACGATCATTGCTGGCTTGGGTTGTGGATTTGGCGCGAAGTTCTGGCATTGATAAAATAATCTGTGTGGTTGGTGAGCAAAACACCGATGTGCGCATTGCGGCTGAAACGCTGGGCATGGACATTGCGGTGCAAGAACCTCAATTGGGGACGGCTGATGCTGTACTCGCGGCAAAGCAGGCTTTGGACGGCTTTGATGGTCACGTAATCGTATTGTGCGCGGACGCGCCCTTAATACAAAAACAAACCGTATTGGGTGCATTTGAAAAATTAGAAAATGGGGCGGACGCTGTTGCCATCGGTTTTGTTCCAGACGAAGCTGGGGCCTATGGGCGCTTGATACTTAAGAATAATAAACTTACAAAAATAGTTGAAGCCAAAGAAGCAAGTCCTGATGAACTGGCGGTTGATTTGTGTAATTCTGGTATGCTGGCCGCGAGTTGCACGCATCTTTTTAAGGCTCTTTCCAAAGTTACCAATGATAATTCTAAAAGTGAATTTTACTTAACGGACGTGGTGGAAATCACAAGTAACATGGGAAAAATATGTGTCGAGGGAAGAGCGTCTGCCGATGAAGTGTTGGGGGTTAATTCCCGTGCTGACCTTGCTTTGGCAGAGCAAGCTTTTCAATCTCGTATGCGCATTCAAATGTTAGAAAATGGCGTGACTTTGCGTGACCCAAAAAGTGTATATTTTTCGTGGGATACACAGATTGAAGCGGACGCAGATATTGGCGCGAACGTGGTTTTTGGTGTTGGTGTAACGGTGGAAACAGGAGCTGTTATTCACCCGTTTTGTCATTTAGAAGGTGCGCATATTGGCCGAGATTCACAAATTGGTCCTTTTGCACGGTTGCGGCCAGGGGCCAATATGGGGGAAGGTTCCAAGGCAGGAAATTTTGTCGAAGTAAAAAAATCTAACATAGGAAAGGGTAGTAAAATCAATCATTTATCATATATTGGTGATGCAGAAATTGCGGCTGGTGTCAATATTGGCGCAGGCACAATCACCTGTAATTACGACGGTTATAACAAACATAAAACTGTGATTGGCGCAGGGGCATTTATCGGAACTCATTCCTCTTTGATTGCGCCTGTTACTATTGGCGCAGGTGCGTATCTTGGCACTGGCGGAGTGATTACCAAAGATGTCCCAAGAGATGCATTGGCTTTAGGGCGGGCACAACAAGTCAATAAAGAAGGCTGGGCCAAGCGGTATAGAGAAGCGCAAGAAAAAAGAAAAACAATGGGGAAAAATCATGAGTAAAGCAAAAATGAATGCAGCAATTGCTGCTCTTGATATGGTCGAGGACGGCATGGTTTTGGGCCTTGGTTCAGGCTCGACCGCTGAAATATTTATCGAACTTTTGGGCGATAAAATTCGTCACGGTTTTAAAGTGAAGGGTGTGCCAACTTCAAAGGCAACGGCTGCTTGCGCCAAGAAATTTAAAGTTCCGCTGTTAAACCCAGACAAGGTGGAACGCATCCATCTGACCATTGACGGGGCGGACGAGGTTGACGAAAACTTTCAAATGATAAAAGGCGGCGGGGCGTGTCTGCTGCGCGAAAAAATTATCGCAGATGCGTCTGAGCATATGGCAGTAATTGTTGACGCATCAAAAATGGTCAAGACTTTGGGGGCGTTTTCTCTGCCAGTAGAAGTTGACCCATTTGCTATGGCACTCACGGCGGAGCGCATATATGCAGCCCTCATGCAATCTGGCTGCGAAACTGCCTCCACGACCTTACGGCAAAAGAAAATCACCACAAGTAAATCTGGTAAGAAAAACCTCGCGGGGCCGCTATTAACAGATGGGAAGAACTATATTCTTGACTGTGCCTGTACAAAAATTCCCGATCCAGCTCTAACGAGCAGCCTATTAGCATCTTTGCCAGGGGTCATGGAGCACGGTCTGTTTATCAATCTTGCAGACACTCTGATAGTCGGTGAGGAAGATATTGCAAAAATAGTGGAGATTGTTCGTGAGTAATACAAGAGGCGCGGAGAGAGCGCAGCGACCCCAATGTCATTCCAGCGAAAGCTGGAATCTGAGGAAAGCTAAGGTGTTCAAATTTCGCGAGACTCCAGCGTACGCTGGAGTGACAGGCCTTTGTTTGGGAGTGTATCATGAGTAAATATGAATATGATTTGTTTGTAATCGGTGCTGGATCAGGCGGGGTACGGGCTGGGCGCATGGCGGCGGCATTGGGAAAAAAAGTTGGGGTAGCAGAAGAATACCGGGCAGGGGGAACCTGTGTTATTCGCGGCTGTGTACCCAAGAAATATTTGGTTTACGGAGCAGAATTTGGCAAGGCAATTAAGGAAAGTGCGGGCTATGGTTGGACTGTCAAGGGTGCGTCATTTGACTGGGGGGTTTTGCGCGACGAAATCCAAACTGAACTGAGCCGCTTGTCGAATATTTATGAAGGCGTTTTGGAGCGTAACGGCGCAGATTATTTTCCTGAGCGGGCCGAATTTACAGGCCCGCATTCTTTGCGCCTCACAACAACTGGCCGTGAAATAACCGCTAAACATATTTTGATCGCTACGGGCGGGCGACCTTTTGTGCCGTCTATGCCTGGCCAAGAATTTGCGGTTACCTCTGATGAAGTCTTTCATTTGGACGATTTGCCAGAGCGGGTGATGGTGATTGGCGGCGGGTATATTGCTTGTGAATTTGCAGGTATATTTGCAGGACTTGGCGCCAAGACTACACAAGTTTACCGGGGTGATAAAATCCTGCGCGGGTTTGACGACGAGGTTAGGGAAGCCGTTGATGCAGGCCAAAGGCGCAATGGCATTGAACTAAAATACGGACAATCACCCATATCTATCAATAGGATAGGAAGTGGACTTAAAGTTACATTCGAAGATGGTTTTCAAGCGGGAACCGACCTTGTTATGATGGCAACAGGCCGCGTTCCCAACACAGATAGTCTTGGCCTTGAAAAAGCAGGTGTGACATTAGATCGTAGCGGGGCCGTAATTGTTGATGCATATTCGCAATCGAATGTCGATCATATTTACGCTGTCGGTGATGTCACCAACCGAGTTAACCTGACCCCCGTTGCTATCCGCGAAGGCATGGCATTTGTTGAAACTGTTTATAAAGATAACCCGACCGCCTATGACCATTCCGATATCGCCAGCGCAGTTTTTACCATGCCACCAGTTGGCACGGTTGGGTTATCCGAACAGCAAGCGCGGGCAAAATACAAAAATATCAAGGTTTATAAAACTGATTTCAGGCCCATGAAAAACTTACTCTCAGGTTCCGAACACCGCTGTTTCATGAAGCTGCTCACCACAGGAAAAAAAGAGAAAGTCATCGGTGTTCACATCGTTGGCGACTACGCAGGAGAGATCATTCAAGCGGTCGGCATTGCGGTGAAAGCAGGCCTCACAAAGGCACAATTTGACGCCACCTGCGCCGTGCATCCAACTTTGGCTGAAGAGTTGGTAACGCTTTAGGTGCGAGTAGTTTTGCATTATTTTTTGTTTTGGCTTCTCGCAGCAATTTTGGTAATTCTCATTCGTACTGTTGGTTTGATTGGTTACGGGTTAGCTGATGTTTATGATATGATCGAGCTGGGTACAGCCGACCCGCAGTTAATTGCGGGTGCAATTTCTGAGGTCATAGTGAGTTCCATATTGGCTGTGATTTTCTACACAATCATTGCTTATCCTCTCTATTTTTTCATGAAAAATAGAATTGCGTACCCCAAATGGCTAATTGCGATTTTGTTTGCAATTATTCTTTGTTTTTCGTTTGTTGGAGATTGGGTAATTCTGGCGATTAAAATATTATCTGCTTCTATATTTGTTTGGGTGAGTTTACGACCATCAAAAAAAATAAGTCATCCCAGACTTGATCTGGGATCCGATACATAACAACATATGCCGAGTTTCAGATTCCAGCTTTCGCTGGAATGACAGATAGACTTTGTTGTTTTCCTCGCCTCTTGATACGAGGCCATACACTGTGTCGAAGAGGCCCCGCATCAAGTGCGGGGACTGGTGATGGTTAGACTAAGTTATGCTCACAACGCCAATTGCTAATAATATTTGACCACCCGCATAGAGTGCCCAGTTGATCTCTTTATCCCACAAGAATTTGAATTTGAATTTTTCTATTGATAAGACCACGTCAGAGGCGATGAACAGGAGTGCACCTAGGGGTATGAGCAGGGACGCAGTGGTGGTGAAAGCGATTATGCCCATGAGAGCGATTACGGTTGAATAAGCGGCAACTGGCACGATCAAGTCTTTGCTCAATGAGGGTTTTAGCCAGATATAAAAAATGGCACTTGAGAGGATTGTAATGATGACAATCAAAACCTCCATTAGGGTAAAGTGGTGAAACGGAACCATTAGCGGCCATAAATACACGATAAATGCAATATGAGCGGCGAAAAAAGCGAATAGGCCAAGGGTGAAGCCTTTATCGTCTGGCAAGTCGAGCAGAAAATCTCCAAGGGCAGATAATGCGAAGCCAATCGCCATAATAATAATTGGCGCGTTGGGGGCAATGAGGCAATAGAGTGCCAATGCCATGCCCATAAGGGCTTTTATATATGGGCGTGAGGGCCAAAATCCACGTAAGCGTATGAGTGGGAATATAATCGCGCCGATGATGGCGAGCCAGAAATATGGGGAATGTAAGTTCATGGTGTAAAATACCATTTGTTTAAAGGCGCAACAAGCCTGAAAATCCATAACCTCTCCTTGAGTAGAGTTAGTGTATCCCCCTTTATGTCATTCCAGCGAAAGCTGGAATCCGCAACAAACTCTTACGTTCCAATTTCGCGAGACCCCAGCGTTCGCTGGGGTGACAATGTGTGTTGGATATGTACTCAAGAGGCGAGGAAGAGGAAAACATTCGGGGAAATACCGGTTTTCGCCCTTTTTACTTGCTTTTTCTGCGCGACACGTCTTTTAATGATAATCTTGAATACAAAGGCACAATCATGAGTAAATGGACACCTTCGAGTTGGCGTGAAAAACCCGCCAAACATATTCCAGACGATTATCCTGATGCAAAGCATCTTGCGGATGTGGAAGCGACCTTAAGCGGTTATCCCCCCTTGGTGTTTGCAGGCGAAGCAAGGCGGTTGACCAAACGCTTAGGCGATGTGGCTTTGGGTAAATCTATTTTGATGCAGGGCGGGGACTGCGCTGAGAGTTTCCGTGAATTTCACCCTGATAATCTGCGCGATATGTTTCGCATTATGATGCAAATGGCGGTTGTATTGACGTACGGCGGCGGTAAACCCGTTGTGAAAGTGGGCCGTATTGCCGGGCAATTTGCCAAGCCGCGCTCTTCGCCCATCGAGACACGGGACGGGATAACTTTGCCGAGTTACCGTGGTGATAATATCAATGGTATGGATTTTACACCCGAAGCCCGCACACCAGACCCAGAGCGGCTTGTAAAAGCTTATGGTCAAGCCGCCTCAACCTTAAACTTAATAAGGGCGTTTTCAACAGGTGGGTATGCCAATCTTCGCAATATCCACAAATGGACTTTGGGATTTGCCCAAAAAAGCGAACAAACCCAACGCTACCAAGAGCTTTGCGATAAAATCAGCGACGCCATGGACTTTATGGAAGCGTGCGGGGTGACACCTGAAAGCACGCCGCAAATGGCCTCGACTGAATACTACACCAGTCATGAAGGCTTGTTGCTTGGCTATGAGCAAGCCATGACCCGCATTGATAGCACGACGGGACGTTGGTATGATACATCTGCGCATTTTCTGTGGATTGGCAACCGAACCCGTCAATTGGACGGCGCGCATGTGGAATTCCTAAAAGGAGTGGAAAACCCGCTCGCCATAAAAATTGGCCCAGAATTGGGCAAAGATGAATTGCTGCGTTTGATCGATGTTTTAAATCCTGAAAACATACCCGGGCGTCTGACATTGATTGCCCGTTATGGTCACGAAAATATTGCCAAAGAACTACCTACACTCGCACGCGGTATTCACAAAGAGGGGCGGCATGTGGTGTGGTCGTGCGACCCGATGCACGGTAATACCCGTAAAACGGATTCAGGTTATAAAACGCGACCATTTGACTGGATACTGTCCGAAGTAAAAACCTTTATGCAGGTCTTGCATAGCGAAGATTGCTGGCCGGGCGGGGTACATTTTGAAATGACGGGGCAAAATGTTACCGAATGCATAGGCGGGGCAAGGGCCGTGCGCGAAGAAGATTTATCCTCACGCTACCACACCCATTGCGACCCGCGTCTTAATGCAGATCAAGCATTGGAGCTTGCATTTTTGATTGCAGAGGAATTGCGGGCTAACCGTGTGAGTACGCCTACAGCCGTCGCCGTTTAAGAATAACTGATCGCAATAGCGGTCATTGCAAAGACTTGGGAGATAAGCAAAGCAATTATGCCAGCAATCACAATGGCGATTGCTAAACAGCAAGACCGCCATAGCCTACCCGTATTATTTGCGTCGGCAAATGCGCCTCTATAGGCAGTAATACCATCGATTATGATAGTTAGTACGGATACAATTGCTGTAAATGTAAGTATGTGTTCTGCCTTGATTGTTCGTTGAAACATCATCAAAAAGAGCAAGATTGCAGTACTTGGAATAATTGTGGCAAAAATGTTTCTTTGCCTAACGGTAAATGGAGTCTTGCGATTCCAAGCAAAATAAATCCCAGAGAGGGTAAGCAGTGTTATTGCATTGGCGATTGGTAAAAAACCTAGAGACCATTTTGAAAAAACGATAGCTGCAGTTTTTGGCGATACACCGTCTGGCAATGGATTCGGGTTTTTCTCTATTTGGTTGGCAAAGGATTCAATCATACTACTATCATGCCCACCCCAAAAAAACTGAAAGAAAAATGTTATGGCCATGATGGTGAACCAAAGCCGAAAAGAGGGTGTGTACTTTCCCTCCCAATCAGTGGACCAAGCAGCCTGATAATATCGCTTGGGATTTATGAAACAAATCCAGAGAGTTTTAAGTCCCTTGATATTTAGGCCAAACATATCTTCCAAAAAATTGTCAAAACTGGCAATATCGGCCTTTAGTGGTTTTTGTTCTTTGTTGTTTGGCATAACTCCCCCATTTGTGAATATAGAGGAGCAAAGAAAAAAGAAAACAAAAAACCGCCTCGCATTTGCAAGGCGGTTTGAAAAACTTTAAATACGTGGGAGTGTAGTTTAAAGGTCTTTTAGGGCCAGCGATGGTCTGAACTGAGCTGATGTTTTTGCTTTGCTCATCATCATTTTACCTGTCGCTGGATTGCGCATTTCGCGTGACGGTCTGTGCTTGGCAATAAACTTGCCAAAGCCCGGCATGTTTACATCATTGCCAGCTTTAAGCTCGCCAACGACGCAACCCGTAAATGCATCAACAAATTCGCCAGCCTGCGCTTGCGTTGTTCCACATGCTTCAGCCATAGCGCCGATAAGTTCTTTCTTGTTCATGGGTGTCTCCCTTAGTGTTTGTCCCGCGCAGAATGTGCAGAATCATTGTGTACACATTGAGACTTACAATGGTTAACGCAAGGTTAAAACATGCAAAAACATGCGGTTTTACGCACGTTTACGTGAGCTTGACCAACATCTTCCCTTGTTTGTCACCACTAAATAATCGCAAGAAAGCCTCGCCCGCATTCTCTATGCCGTCAAGAACTGTCTCGTGTTGCACCAATTTTCCTTCGGCCATAAGCGGGCCAAGTTTGGCAAAATATTCAAGTGCATATTTTTGGTAGTTGGATACAATAAATCCTTGTATTTTCAAAGATTTACCAACAATCATCACAAGATTATTTGGGCCAGCTACAGGGGTGTTGTTATTATATTGAGAGATCATGCCACACGCCGCAATACGGCCAAACATTTTCATGGTATTGAGAGCGGCTTCGAGCATTTCGCCGCCAACATTTTCAAAATATACGTCAAATCCACCGGGAGCGGCGTTTTGCAAGGCTTTTGTCATATTTCCGCAGGTTTTGTAGTTAATTGCCACATCTACACCACGTGATTCGAGCCATTTACACTTTTCGTCCGTCCCTGCAAGGCCAACAACAGTGGCGCCGTCGGCTTTGGCAAGTTGGCAAACCGTCGATCCAACGGCCCCTGCAGCCCCTGAAACCAACACGGTTTCACCAGATTTAAACCCTGCGACTTTGTAAAGCCCCGCGTAAGCCGTGAGGCCTGGCATGCCTGCTAGTCCCAAGAAAGCTTGCGGCGGGATGAGGCCCGGATCAATTTTTTGAAGCAACATTTTTTTAAGCTCGTCGACAGGGGCCGTGAAAACTTCGCGCCATCCCAGCATGGTCACAACCCAATCACCTTTTTTAAACTCTGGATGCCCAGATTGAATAATTTCGCCAACTGCACCGCCTTCCATTGGCTGCCCGAGTGCAAAGGGATCAATATAGGTTTTAATGCCGGTCATACGTCCGCGCATATAAGGATCGACACTCATCCAGTGATTACGCACGGTAATTTCGCCGCTAGCTGCTAGCTTAACGTCTGTTGTTGTCATTTGAAAATCACCAGAGGTAGGTGTACCTTTGGGATATTGTTTTAGGCACATATTGCGGGATGTTAGTGTCATGGTTCGCTCCAGTTTTTCGTATCAATTTTTCTTAAGCAATTAATTGCATATAAACCAAACTAGCACTTGAACGGAGCGGCGCAATAGGGAAAAATACAAATAATTATTGGAACGGTAAAATTGAACATGGATAGTTTAAAAATTGGTGTGATCGGGGCAGGGGTGTTTGGCAATTACCATGCGGCCAAATGCGCCGCTCATCCTCGCCTTGATTTCGTCGGAATTTTTGACCCCACTCATGACCGGGTGCGTGCTGCTGCCAAAAAGCATAACACGCGGGCTTTTGATAATTGTAACACTTTGCTGTCGGGTGTTGACGCTGTCATCGTGGCATGTACCGCAATTCACCACGGCCCAATCGCTGTGGCGGCATTGCGGGCAGGACGGCATGTGTTGGTGGAAAAGCCAATAGCGTCTGATCTGGAAACCGCCACCACTATGGTCAGGCTTGCGAAAGAAAATAATCTCGTCTTGCAGGTGGGCCATCAAGAACGGTTTGTGGCACGCGCAATTGGTCTTGATTACACACCTGAAAAACCACTTTCCATTACGGCCACGCGGTTTGGCCCTATGGCGCAACGGGGGACGGATGTATCTGTCACGCTGGATTTGATGACCCATGATCTTGATATGGCCTTGTGGCTGATGGGGCGAAAACCAGACAGCATTCGCGGGGAGTCTATGCGTGTGTATTCTCAAATGCCAGATGCTGCCCGTGCTTGTCTCGTATTTGACGGGGCGTGCAAGGTGCGATTAGAGGCCAGTCGGTGCGAACCTGAATTTCATCGTATTATGGACATTACATATCCAAGCGGCACGGTGCGCATAGATTTTGGCAAAAAGGCACTGACAGATAATACGGGGTTTGGTTTTAACAAAGACTTTGCCGCTCATCCACTTGCCTTAGATAGTCTGGGCGCCGCAACATCAGCCTTTGCATCGTCAGTACTCGACGGTACACCAAATGCAGTGCCAGGCGAAGCGGGCCGCGCTGCGCTAGAAATGGCACTAAAAATAGATGGTCGACTGCAAGGCATCATAACATAAAGGGGATTTAAATGAGCATATTTGTGAAAATATTGTTGGGGGTTTTGATTGTTGGGGTGTTCTTGCTCATCTTGAATTGGAACAATATCCAACGTCTCATACGTGTAAAATCTATGTTTGACGCAGACAAGATTGTTCATAGTTTTTCCCATATGAGCGAAAACCTCTTTGCGGACAAACTTGAGCGAAGTGGGGTTGAACATATTTGGCCTACGGCACTTAACCCATTGCCCGAAACTTATATGGACCGTGGTAACACTAAATCCACAACTGCCATGTTAAAAGAGCTCGACACCACAGCCTTAGTCGTTGTCAAAGACGGGGCGATTGTTTTTGAAGATTATTATAAAAGTACGGGCGCAGAGGATTTGCGTATTTAGTGGTCGATGAGCAAGTCTTTCGTTTCTGCTTTGACAGGGCTAGCACTAGCGAATGGCGACATTGACAGTCTTGATGATCCCGTTACAAAATACGCGCCGAGCTTAAAAGGCTCCGCATATGACGGTGTGTCCTTGCGTAATGTTATGAATATGGCCAGTGGGATAAAATTTAACGAAGATTATCTCGATCCAAAATCTGACATTAACAAAATGGGTACGGTGTTGGGTCTGGGTGGGTCTTTGGATAAATTTACAGCGAAGCAAACAAACATTGCGCGCCCTGCAGGACAGAACTGGCAGTATTGCTCCATAGATACCCATGTGATTTCAATGGTGTTGCGGGCAGCGACAGGGCAGAGTTTACAAGATTATTTCGTTGAAAATTTATGGTCAAAAATTGGCGCCAGCGCAGACGCTGCCTATTCTACGGACGGGAAGGGCAATGCCTTTGCCCTAGGAGGGCTCAATATGCGCACTCGCGATTACGCTCTATTTGGTGAATTGTTTAGAAACGGTGGTAAGCGCGGGGATGTGCAAATTATCCCTAGTGATTGGGTGAAAACTTCCACCACCCACAGCGCACCTCCAGCCGCCGCAGGCAGTACCAACGAGACCGAAGACGGTGCGCCCTTTGGCTACGGCTATCAATGGTGGATACCACCGCACGAGGACGAGGAGTATTACGCCGTCGGGGTGTATGGCCAATATATCTACGTCAACCCGAAGGCAGGCATTGTCATTGCCAAGAACGCCGCTCACCGCGAATTTATGAGCACAGACGAAAAAGGCGAAGGCTATATGGCGCAAAACCTCACTATGTTTAGAAGGATTGCCGAGCATTATAGCGATTGGGAATTTAACCCGCAGAACTAGGAAAATATGGCAACTGAAACTGACTTTAGAAAGATAGCTTGCGCGCTTGAAGGAACCAGTTTCAAACCGCATTTTGACCGCACTGCATTTCGTGTGCACCGCAATTACGTCACCCTCGCGGCTGACGGCCTAACAGCTAATTTTAAATTTACACCCGATGAGCAAGAACTAAAATGCATGATGCACTCCGAAGCCTTCACACCTATTGATAATGCGTGGGGTAAACAGGGCTGGACAATGTGTATCCTATCTGCGCTTGAGATAAGCGAACTAAAATCTGCACTTGAAATGGCTTGGCAGCATGCTGTGCCCAAAAAAGTAAAACGGTAAGTAATATAGCTTGGGGCTCGCGTTTATTTACTTGTCGCCACATAAACACCGCCCCAATCTTTGGGGGGAGGGTTTGATTTATAGCCATTAATGCGGTCTTGCATCACATCATAATAACCGTGAAAATCAAGAGGCTTTGCGAGTTTTTCAAGCTTTGGGATCAGGTTTTCCGCGGTTTTCCAATTTTGTTCTCGGTAGGCTTGCAAAAACTTTTCATGGATAGGAATGAGGGCTTTGTAATCCTCAGTCGCTGCTTCTTTTTCTTCACCAGCTAGAATAAAGACGCGCTCAGGGGTTGGGCGGCCCACCACTTGGATGAGGTCTGCTTCAATAATGGCAAAGCTCTCAATTTTTTCTGCTGTACTATTGCCGACGAGTACATGGACTTTATATTGCTTGGTCAGTCCCTCAATACGCGAAGCAAGGTTGGCAGCGTCGCCAATCATCGAATAAGAAAACCGTTGCTCTGAGCCGAGGTTGCCTACACAACATATGCCCGTGTTCAGACCTATGCCCATACGCACATCATCGGGCCATTTTACCTCTGACTGGGCCATGTATTTTTCGTTAAGATCATCAAGACTGCGCATCATTTCCATGACAGCTTTGGCGGCATTTTTCTCGTGTTCAGGATCGTCGAGCGGCGCATTCCAAAAAGCAACAATGGCGTCGCCAATATATTTATCAATTGTTGCTTTCCCGTCTTGCAAAATATTTGTCATAGGGGTGAGGAAAATATTGAGGAACGTGGTAATTTCATTGGGTTCAAGCCCGTGAGAAATTTTGGAAAACCCGCGAATATCCAAAAATAAAATCGTCATATTGCGCTCTTCACCGCCAAGGGTGAGGAGGCCCGGGTCTTCGCTGACTTTTTTCACCATGGTCGGGGATAGATACATGGAAAACGCAGAGCGAATGCGTGAGCGTTCTGTCTCAGTTAGGTAAAATGAGGACAGGGTTATCAGCAAATATGATGTTAAAATGCCCAGTAAAATCAAAATCGGGTTTAGGAGTAATTGATGATCTGTAAAAGCATACCAAGAGCTATAAAACATGCCGCCTGCCAACACTATGCTGAGTATAGCTCCTTTAGCAGCACCAAGACGCGGTAAAAGCAGTGCCAAAACAATACCTAAAAATATAAAGATATACACTTCCATACCGACGACCCAATCTGGGCGCTCAAGGAATTGTTCACCCAAGATTTGTTCTACGACTTGGGCATGAGCTTCGACACCTGCAAGTCTCGCTTCAACAGGCGTCGCGATCATGTCTTTGAGGCCTTCAGCACTTGTACCTATAAAGACAATATGGCCAGCTATTTTTTCCCTCCATGCGGTATCTACTGAATCATTGGCGATAACTTTCCATGCGGGTATGGTTCTTTGTGGTTGGTTTGTGGTGAAATGAAGCCGAAGCTCACCGTTCTTGGTTGTGGGAAACTCAAATACTCCAACGCGCAAAGCAACGACTTCTTTAAGTACAGAGGACGATTCACCGCTTGCATCATTCCCCCTGATCTTAAAAGCTCCCGCACCCTGTACGGCACGTAAGGCTTCAATAGATAATGACGGATATACCTTACCCCCAAGCCGGGACAAGAGAGGAGCCGTCCGTACAATGCCGTCAGCTTTTGGCTTGAAACTCAAAGATCCGGCACCACTTGCTTGTGTTTCTAAAATTGGTAATGAACGGAGTGCCCCAAAATATTCGGGCAAAGCACCGCGTGGGTCCGTACCCCCATAACTTGTACCTGCCTTGAGAATAGGCAGAGAGTCGTTGGCTTTATTTAAAAGAAAAAAACCTGTAACCACATTCGAACGCCCGATAGCATTGGCAAATACTTCGTCATGGCTGGTAAGAGATTTTATATTATCAAAGTCACCTGATGCTTTGGGATTATTTCGAAACACTTCTATTAGGTTTTCTGGTGATGTTCTGTCCACTTCTGAAAATACAATATCATAGGCAATCACCGCCGCGCCAACGTCTGTCAGGTTTTGATTAAACCTTGCCATTGTTGTACGTGGCCACGGCCATTGGCCATACCGCCTGACACTCTCTTCATCAATATCAACAACCCGCACCCCCATATCGGGCTTGTACTCACGGGGGCTTAAGCGCTGATATGTATCAAATAAAAGCTCGGTGCTTTGTGTTAAAAATCTTGGTGTTCCGATGTAGAGTGCAACAATAAGCAGGGGTACACACAATCCAATGAGTGTTGGAATGGCCGCCTTTTTTTGCTTCGCGCTTAACTTTATCCAATTGGGTAATTTCATTTTCATTTGGCTGCCCCTTGTTTTCACAGTCTATGTATTCCCACCAAATATCAAGTCAATGTCACTCTTTCGTGTTTTTTAAATAATCTCTTGAACAAATATTGAATATAATATATCAGTGATTCACTAATAGACATGTGCACTTGGGCAAGGCGTTCTCGTGTGCTATTAAAGGGGCGAAATCTTGAATAAACTTACTTTCCTTTCACGGGCTAAATGCCTTTTGCTAAATGGTGTTGCTGCCGTTGCGCTTACGAGTATATCAATCGGTGCACAGGCTGATGAATATACGGGGCCAGAAATTACATTTGAACAAATTTATGCACAACCAGATAATGAAGAGCTTAACTTAAATTACGCGCGTCAGCAGGCGGCGTTAGGTGACTATCTTACCGCAGCAGGTACGCTTGAACGACTTTTGTTTGCGCAACCAGATTGGGATTCAGCGCGGTTGTATTACGCATTGGTACTTCATAGATTGGATGACCAAATCGGTGCAAACCAGCAACTTGACATATTGGATAGTCGCTCACTTAACGCGGGTCAACGCCAGCAAGTCGCCATATACCGTGGCGAATTTGGTGAAGCCGTATCTTCGGGCACAGGTGATGGTGGTTTTACGGGTCGCGTTGTCACGGGAGTACGTTATGATAATAATTCGGGCAACGCACTTGCAGATACATTTCTTGCGATTGCGAACCAGGACGACCTCTCAGCTTTCGCCCAAGGTACACTCAATTACTCAGCACCATTTAATGGTGATTCTGGATTGAATTTTCGTGCAGGTGTAAATGGGCAAACTTTGCGCCACACAAAGTTTAGCAAGGCTGATTACGATACAATTGGCGGGCATATTGGTATTGGCAATAAGGCGGATGGTTTTTCATGGGCACTCGATGGTCAAGCCGTTGTGGTTTACGTGAGTGGCTCTAAATACCTGACACAGATTGGCCCAAAACTTAGTGTTTCAACAGACATAAGTTCTGATACGAAACTCATGTTTAGCGGCGCATATTACGATCAAGATTATAAAGACCTTGCTTTTACGTTCGGTGAAACGACGCGCTCTGGTGATAAAGTTTCAATTTTAGCCGCCATACGAAAGAAGCTATCAGGCAATGCTGTGATAGGGGCTTCCATTGGGTATGACGATAAGAGCGCAACCAATAAAGACTTTGCCTATAACGGACTTAGGTTTGGTGTGGATTTCAAAAATACACTTGAAAGTGGCGTCTATCTAAAAGGTCGGGCAGATTACCGTATGTTGAATTATGATTCTGCATTTCCTGGTGTAAAACGCGATGACGATCATATTAGCGGCCGGATTAGCGTTGGAGTACCACTTAGCAATATGGGCTCTCAATCCAATAATATAGCTATAGAGGGCGGTTTGACTTATCTAAACCGTAATTCAAATTTTGCTGGGTTAGACTATGAAAACTTTGGCGCAGAACTTAAATTAATTTTCGATTTTTAGGGGCAAAAAATGAAATTTACAAAATCAATATTTTTAAGCACGACCACATTGGCCCTGCTTACGTTCTCCAACACAGCATTTGCTGCGGGTGAAGTTATCGGTGTGAACTCAGCTGTAAAAGGCAATGTCACTGTGCAGATGTCTGGTCAAAGTGCACAACAAGCTGCAGTAAGAGACTCAATTCGCATCGGTGATGAAGTCAATTCTGCCCATAGTAGTAGCTTGCAGGTTTTGCTCAAAGACCAAACGACGTTTACAGTGGGGGCAGATTGTGTTTTGACCATTGATAAATTTGTTTATAATCCTGCGACAAGTGCAAATGCAATGACGGCAAGTGTTGCAAAAGGCATGTTCCGTTTTATGTCTGGTAATATCTCAAAGTCAAATCCGAACAGTGTCACCATTGATACACCTGTTGCCAGTATGGGGGTGCGCGGCACAATGGTTGAAGGTCTGGTTGGTTCGGATGCTATTCGCTATGCAATTGCGCAAGGGTTAATTGATGCAAATACCAAGGTTGACCGTGACGGTGCGACTTTATTTATTTTACGCGGCCCAGGTCGCGGCCGATCGGGTAAAAATAGAAAAGGCGAGATTAGTGTCACATCTGGTGGTCAAACCGTAACCGTGCGGCGGGCTGGATCAATGGTCTTTGTGCCAAGTAGAGATGCTTCACCCTTAGAAGTTGGTTTCGTTTCAGATACATTGTTAGAGGTATTTAGTAATACATTACGAACAAAACCTGTAGGCAGCGCAAGCTACAAACCTTTTGCACTTCCAAAGCATATTAAGAAAAGCCTTGAAACTCCTGATTTGGACATAAGGGAGATTATGTTTTTTAATCCTGTTGCTGATATGGATTGGCCTCATGAAGATGGCCAGACTGGTAACACGCCATAGACTCACCAAAATTTCATTCCATTGGATTTGGAAAACATTATGTAAAACTAAAAAGCCCGCTCATATGAGCGGGCTTTTTAGTTTCAGCACAGCTGTTTGTAAAAGTTTAAATAGCACCGTAAGCAAGCATAGCGTTCGCTACTTTGTCAAACCCTGCAATATTTGCGCCTTTGAAATAATCCACACTGCCGTCTCCGCGTATGCCTTTGTCCACGCATTGTGTGTGGATGTTGGTGATGATCTTTTTCAAATGGGCGTCGACTTCATCGCGAGACCATGACATGCGCAGGCTATTTTGGCTCATCTCTAAACCAGACACTGCAACACCACCCGCATTTGCAGCTTTGGAAGGGGCGTGCATCATGCCTGAATCGCGAATAATGTCGATTGCGTCAGGATCACTTGGCATATTAGCGCCTTCAGAAATTGCCATACAATTATTTTTCACAAGGGCACGCGCATCTGCGGCTTCAATTTCGTTTTGTGTGGCGCATGGAAATGCGAGGTCGCAATCCAAGGCCCAAGGCCGATTGCCTTCGTAGTATTTGGCACCAAATCCTTCTACGCATTCAGACATGCGTCCATGACGTACATTTTTGAGGTCCATAACCCATGCCAGATTTTCTTTGGTTAATCCGTCTTCTACGTAGATAGTTCCGCCAGAGTCAGACATGGAAATAACTTTTGCTCCGAGCTCAATAAGTTTTTCCGCGCAAAAACTTGCCACATTACCAGATCCAGAGACGAGACAACGCTTTCCTTTAAGGCTGTCACCTTTGGTCTCTAACATGCACTCCATCATATAGACAACGCCGTAACCTGTGGCTTCGGGGCGGATATTACTGCCGCCAAATTCAATGCCTTTACCTGTTAACACGCCTTCAAAACGGTCAGTTAAACGTTTATATTGACCAAACATATAGCCAACTTCACGCCCCCCTACACCGATATCGCCCGCAGGCACATCGGTATTTGGGCCAATATATTTGGAGAGTTCAGTCATAAATGCTTGGCAAAACCGCATAACTTCTTGGTCAGATTTTCCCTTGGGGTTAAAATCAGCCCCGCCCTTGCCGCCGCCAAGTGGTAAGCCCGTCAGACTGTTTTTAAGCACTTGCTCAAAAGCCAAAAACTTGAGCACGCTTTGTGTAACCGTTGGATGAAAACGAATGCCGCCTTTATATGGCCCAATTGAATTGTTTTGCTGGACGCGGTAGCCGCGATTAACACGAATATTACCCTCGTCATCTTCCCACACAACCCGAAAGGAAACAATCCTATCTGGTTCGGTCATACGCTCTAAAATACGCATTTTTTTGAGGCGATCTTTGTCCTTAATATAAGGAACAATATCCATTGCAACTTCGTGCACGGCTTGATGAAACTCTGGTTCCCCAGGATTGCGGCGAATGACGCCCTTCATAAATGCTGCTAAATCTTTGTCTTTAATTTCACTCATATTGTGCCCCTGCTTATGTGTTATGATTAATATGATAAAGTATAGGGCAAAATTAAAGCTAATAATAGTAAAAATACGTATTGCGGGTACATACGCGAGAAAACTTAATCTGCAATCCAACCGCTGGTTTTGAGGATATTGGCTATAACACCGTCTTGGCCGTTAAAAACTTGGCGCATACGCTTAATCTCTGCCTGTGCTTTTTCGCCTTGCCCTAGCACACGCCGTGCTCGCAAAAGTCTTATCCAGCCAGATGCGTCATTGGGATTGTCTTTCAGTTTTTGGGACAAGCCTTCGACCATGTTTTCAATCATGGCATTACGGTCAGTCGCGCTCATTTGTGCTGCTGCATTTATATCTTCCGCGCTTGGGCCAAGTGTAGCAGGCAAGCTCCCCGTTGAGGCTTGCATGATAAATTGTTTTGCTTGTGTTATTTCAGTTAAAATTTCTGGACTTTGATTTGATAATTGGGCTGCTTTTTCATAAACTGCTACCGCCTTGTCGTATTGACCCAAATTCATGAGGCTGCGCGCCAAGAGTAACTGCCCATCGAGATTATCACCATTTGTTTGCAAGCGTTGCTCTAACCGCACAACCAATTGTTCGAGTGACATATTGGGAGAGACTTGTGTATCTGCATTATTTTGTAAGCCGATAGGTTTTTGCAGTGCACCTGAAACTGTGAGTTCTGGGCGTCCCAATAAAGCATAAAGCCCAAGAGTAGAAAAACTGAATATCACAAAAAAAGAAGCAAGCAGGAGGGCAGGCGGTGTTGTATCTCGCAATGTTACTTTGGATTGGCGTGAAATTAACCCGCGTTGCAATCCAATCTTTGCGCTTTCCAAAACGGGGTTGTTTTCTGTTCCTACCGCAATTTTTTGGTCAATATCGGCAATTTGATTGAGGTAATCATCTACCTCCGTATCAACAGTAGATTGCGATGGGGTTTTTTCGTAGAGCGGTTTTGTAACAAACAGAAGTACTGCTAAAATCAAAATACCCATTAACAACCAAATCATGATCTGTCGCCTTGTTTACTTGTAAATCGTGAAAATTGTTTGTTTTCCTCATCACTGAGCGGCACACTTGTTTTTACGCGTGGTTTGCGTTTTGTCTGCCAAAAATACCATATGAAAAACATGAATAGCAGGCCGAATGGCGTTAACCACAACAAAAGTGTACTTGATTGCAAAGGAGGTTTTAACAAAACAAAATCGCCGTAGCGGTCGCGCATAAATACGATGATTTGCTCATCAGTTTCGCCTGCTTTTACGTGTTCTCTGACCATAAAACGCATATCGGCGGCGAGGGGGGCGTTGGATTCTTCAATAGATTGGTTTTGACACACTACACACCGCAAAGACGCGCCGATATTTCTGGCGCGCATTTCTATGTCCTGTTCAGATACTGTCCCGTTTTGTGCCAAGGCTTGTCCGCATAATAATATAAAGGTCATTGCCACACAAAGAGTGCTTAGGAAATATCTCATAACTCAGCCTCTAGGCTTAAGACCAAAGGTTTTAATTCCTCTCGCCAAACACTTGGGGTAATTGGGCCAATATATTTATAGCGAATTTGACCTTTTTTATCGACGAGAAAGCTCTCTGGCGCACCTGTGACACCAAGATCAATTGCCAATTTACTCTGTGCGTCAAACACAACACGTGAATAGGGATTACCGCCCCGAGCCAGCCACGCCAAACCATTTTCGCGGGTGTCGCGCCAATCGACACCGAGGATTTCAATTTCTTTATTGCGCGACAATGCAATTAACATGGGATGTTCTTGGTCGCAGGCCACACACCACGACCCAAAAATATTGACCAATGTTACCTTACCCAAGAGATAGGACTTATCCAAGGTTTGAGTTTCGTCTAGGAGGTCAGGAAGGTTAAATTCAGGAAAGGGGCGGTCGATAAGTTGTGAGGGGAGTCTGTTCGGGTCTTTCGTTAATCCGATCGCAAGCGCAATGCCGAGCAGAATAAACAGGCAGAGCGGGATTAAACCTTTCAGCGTAACCTTCATGATTTTCGCCTTGCGTGCGAACGGTAATCAAACAAAGACACAAAACCTGCCAAAGCCATCATCAATGCGCCGAGCCATATCCAGCACACCATCGGGTGAATATAAGCCCTAACAACCCAACCTTGTTGCGCGTCACCGTCCCCTATGCCTACATATAGATTACGCATAGGACGGACTTGGATGCCTGCCTCGGTCGTTACCATTTCGCGTACAGGGTAAAACCTGCGCGCACTGCGTAGTGTGGCCAGAGGTTTCTCGTTTTTGGACACGAGAACACTACCTTGTAAAAACTGGTAGTTTTCCACTTCCCCAGGTTGCATGGTTATTAAGGTAAATTCATACCCGCCTACTGTCATGCTCTCACCTAGCTTTAATATTTTTACATCTTTTTCCAACCAAACTGACATGGAAACAATGCCCGCCATAGCAATCGCCATGCCAAGATGCCCAAACAAAAACCCATAGACATTCGCGGGCTGCGCTTTGGTGCGTTGCCAAGCGCCAGATTTACCAAAGCCGATTTTACGGCCAAAGACCATGAGCGTGGTGTAAAATAAATGGGCAGCAAGACCCATCGTCAGCGCGCCGAGAACAGATTTGCCAAACAGATAAACACCTAAGGCCACAAGCGAGATCACAAAACCAGATTTGAGAAGATGTGGACGGATATTGGCAAAGCTGTCTACGCGCCATTTCACCATAGGCCCGATGCCCATAAACATGATGAGCACAACCATGACGGGGGCAAAGGTGATGTCAAAATAGGGCGCGCCCACCGAAATTTTATTTTTTGAAAACACCTCGACAAGTAATGGGTAGAACGTGCCCAAAAATACGGTGGCAGTTGCCACGACAAGCAACAAATTATTTAATACCAAACCACCTTCTTTGGAGAGCAGCTCAAAGCCTGAGCTGCCGCGCAATGTATGAGAGCGTAAAGCATAAAGGCCAAGCGCACCGCCTGTGGACATCCCCAGTAAGATGAGAATATATACGCCCCGCGCTGGATCAACAGCAAAGGAATGCACACTGGTGAGCACACCTGAGCGCACGACGAATGTGCCAACCAAACTTAGTGAAAATGTGGTGATCGCCAGAAGCACCGTCCAATTGGCCATGGTGTGCCGCTTGCCCAATACCAAGATAGAATGCAAGAGGGCGGTTCCGATCAACCACGGCAAAAAAGACACGTTTTCAACAGGGTCCCAGCCCCACCAGCCACCCCAACCCAGTTCATAATAAGCCCAGATACTACCCATAGTAATGCCAATGGTGAGAAAACACCAAGCAATGAGCACCCACGGCCTAAGCCACCGCGCCCATACCGCGTCAACACGGCCTTCGATTAATGCGGCTACAGAGAAGGAAAACGCCATAGAAAAACCCACATAGCCAAGGTATAAAAACGGCGGATGAAAGGCGAGGCCAGGGTCTTGTAAAAGCGGGTTTAACCCCTGACCATTTGGCGGCACAGGGTTGAGTCGCAAAAAAGGGTTTGAGGTAAACAAGATGAATACCAAAAACCCTGCGCCAATCATGCCTTGCACGGCAAGCGCGCGCGACCTTAGACTGATGGGTAGAGCTTTGCCAAACACAGGAACACAAGCCCCGTAAACGCTTAAAATAAGCACCCAAAAAAGCATAGACCCTTCGTGATTGCCCCAAACCCCGCTGATTTTATATAAAAGAGGTTTGTTTGTATGGGAATTAAGCGCGGCAAGTTCGACAGAAAAATCCGAGCGGATAAAAATATAGGTCAATGCACAAAAAGAGGCGGCAATGAGGATGAATTGTGCGAGGGCGGCCCAGTCTGCAAATGCCATGAGACGCGGATCGTTTTTATGTGCACCAACCATAGGCAGAACCGACTGCGCGCCCGCAATAATCAATGCAAGAATAAGCGTGATCTGTCCAAATTCAGCAACCAATTTTGCCCCCAAACTCTCTTAAATACCTTACATATACGCCTATGCTAACAACCACAATCCTAAACATAGATGATACGCTTTATTTTAGGGTAGGGTTTTTATTAAGGGGGTAATATATTGAGAGTGAGTGTGCATTGGTATTTGTAGACTCGCGCTATCTTCCAGTCCCCGCATCCTCCCTCAGCCCCCGCATCCTCCCTCAGTCCCCGCACTTGATGCGGGGCCCATAATATGGTTGTGCCCCGCTTTGCCTTGAACAGTGTATGAACCACGGGTCAAACTTGAGGGCTGGCGATATTGGCATTGGGGACGGCTAAAACCACCACAGAAATATTTGCATGAATAAATAGGCTAACAGCTTGCTTTCTTGCGTTAGGCGTTGCAAAACTTGCGCACATTTTCACACAGGCTTCGGAGTGCTTTATGGCGCGTCAATTTATTTACCATATGGAAGGTTTGACCAAGAAATTTGGTAATAAAACCATTCTCGATAATATCCATTTGTCCTTTTATCCAGACGCTAAAATTGGTCTTGTGGGCATTAATGGTTCGGGTAAATCAACTTTGATGAAAATTATGGCGGGCCTTGACCAAGATATCACGGGTGAACATTGGGCGGCAGAGGGCGCCAAAATCGGATACCTCGCCCAAGAGCCGCGCCTTGACGAGACGAAAGATGTATGGGGCAATGTCATTATTGGTTGTGAAGACAAGAAAATATTTGACGCCTATAACGAAGTGGCCATGAAAATGGCTGAAGAATATACTGACGAATTGATGGAAGAAATGACCGCCTTGCAAGAGAAGGTTGATAACCATGATGCGTGGGATATTGACAGTAAAATTGAGATGGCTATGCAAGCCCTACGCTGCCCACCCAAAGATTGGCCTGTTGAGAACCTCTCAGGCGGGGAAGCGCGGCGCATTGCCATTTGTCAGCTCTTACTGTCAAAGCCAGATTTGCTTTTGATGGATGAGCCGACCAATCATCTGGACGCAGAAACCGTTGCGTGGCTGGAAAACTATCTTGTGAAATACACGGGCGCGGTTATTTTGATTACTCATGATAGGTATTTCTTGGATAATATCACCAGTTGGACATTGGAAATTGACCGAGGTCGCGGGCTTCCCCACGAAGGAAATTACTCTTCATGGGCGGGGTCAAAACATGATCGTATGAAACAAGAGGGCCGCGAAGGGGACGCTAAAGAGCGTGCCTTAAAGCGCGAGCTTGAATGGATACGCTCAAACCCCAAAGCTCGCCAAGCCAAATCAAAAGCACGGATTAAATCTTACGAAGCTATGCGCGACGCAGCGGAAACAGAGAACGTAGGGGCAGCGGAAATCCGCATTCCTTTAGGGCCACGCTTGGGGAATTTAGTGGTTGAAGCTGAAAACATTGAAAAAGGTTTTGGCGATAAACTGTTGATTAAAGACCTTTCTTTTCGCCTTCCTCCCGGCGGTATCGTCGGTGTCATTGGCCCGAACGGGGCAGGTAAAACCACATTATTTAAAATGATTACGGGCAGTGAACAGGCAGATAAAGGCACATTTAAAGTCGGCGAAACGGTTAAACTTGGCTATGTAGACCAAAGCCGCGACGCGCTTGACCAAAAAAATAATGTCTGGCAGGAAATTACGGGCGGGGTTGATATACTCGATCTTGGCAAGCGCGAAATGAATTCTCGCGCCTACGTCGGTGCTTTTAATTTTAAGGGCACAGACCAGCAAAAAAATGTTGGCAAACTTTCAGGCGGGGAGCGTAACCGCGTTCACCTTGCTAAAATGTTGACCAAAGCATCAAACCTGCTTTTGCTCGATGAGCCAACCAATGATTTGGATATGGAAACCCTGTCTGCCCTCGAAGTGGCACTTGAGCATTTTGCAGGTTGCGCGGTGATTATTTCCCATGACCGTTTCTTTCTCGACCGTATATGTACGCACATCTTGGCCTTTGAAGGCGATAGCCATGTGGAATGGTTCGAAGGCGGGTTTTCTGATTATATAGAAGACAAAAAACGCCGCCTCGGCCCCGATGCAGACTTACCGCGCAAATTAAAATTCATGAAGTTCGAACGCTAAAGATATCTATATTAATAGAATTATAGGAGAAAATTATGCATATTAACATATTATCATTACCTCTTATTTTATTCTTAGCTTGTCTGCGTGTACGACAAGTATAAATGTAAACTCTGTAGAATCCCGTGCTGGGTTTGATCCTGCCGTTGCCGTAGGCATTTTCGCGCCAGAATTTACCAAACTCTACGGTTCGGCTGCCTTGATGACAATTAACGAACTGCACAAGAAAATTCAAAAAACTAAAATTGGTTAAATGGGAATAGATACGCCGTAAAATGATAATGCACGGCATACTTATTCAGTTTGTGTGGTAGGTTATCCATGGGGAATGATTCTATGGTACTAATTACACAGTTTGTGAAGGGTGTTGTATTGGGTGTTATGCTGACACTTTGCGCCTGCACTGATACCCCGAAATCTTTTGACCCTGATGTGATAAAAACGGAAATCACTCATATGTTGTTAGAGCAAGACGCGGCGTGGAATGCGGAGGATTTGGATGCATTTATTGGGTATTATATTAAATCAGATGAATTGCAAATGGTAGCTCGTGGCCAAACATTACATGGTTGGGATGCGTTACATGCAGATTTTTACGAGCGCCATATTGAGAGAGGCGAGATGGGGGTATTATCTTTTAGCGATGTGGAAATTAATCCTCTGTCAGCCGAATATGCCTATGTATTTGCGCGCTGGCAGGTGGATAATAAAACAAAGAGTCGGGATGGATTTTTCACAACTTTGATGCAAAAAGTAAATGGAAAATGGTATATTTCAGCCGAGCATATGACTCAAAATTAGCCGTTGAACTTACATTGATGAAATGGGCGCTTTGTGTTACGTTGCATAAAGGAGTGATAATCGCTATGAAATTACAATCTATGAAAATGGTTTTTTTGATACTTCCACTGGTTTTTGGGGCATGTTCTGATGCACCAAAATCGGTTAACACAGACGCCGTAAAGTCGGAAATTATACAGATGTTGCATGTGCAAGACGCGGCGTGGAACGCGGGCGATATTGATGAATTTATGGAATATTATATCAAGTCCAAAGACTTGCGGTTTGCGTCTGGCGGCAATATTAATCGGGGGTGGCAAGCCACCATTGACGGTTATAAAACACGTTATCCTGATAAAGACGCAATGGGAAAATTATCGTTCACCAATATTGAAATTAAAGTGCTGTCACCTGAATACGCGCAAGTTTTTGCGCGGTGGGGACTGGAACGCAAGTCTGACAACCCTGGCGGATTATTCACATTGCTATTGCAAAAAATAGATGGACAATGGTTGATTGTTTCCGATCATACGTCCTCTGATTAGAACTTATTTATTTTCCGTAAACAGCTCCAACAACGGCGTTGCGAATACTAGGGTCGAGTGGATTGATAAACTGCATATGCATGACCGTAAATATATCATGTGTAGGGTCAATCCAAAAATACGTTCCCGCGAGACCACCCCAAAAATAACTACCCGTCGGGAGAGGGAGGCTTAAAGGATCATCGATTTGTTTAATCTTGACGGCAAAGTCGAGGCCAAAACCAAGTGATGCGTCGAGTTGTCCATTGTCAATACCGCGCAAATGATCTTGGTGCATTAAAGCAAGGGTTTCAGGTTTGATGAGTATTTTGCCATTACCGATGCCGTGACCACGTAGCATTTTGACAAATTTTACATAATCATCAAGGGTGGAGACAAGTCCACCGCCACCACTTTCTAAGGCTTGTTTTTTAAGATATATATTATCGATATGAAGGGCCGCACCCTGCGTAATTGCACCTACATTTTGGTCTGTTAAGCGAATAAGAACTGGCGCGCCAGATGATTTATCCACCACATATGCGGGGCCGAATTTGTCTTTATCTGCTGGCTTTACAACAAAACCCGTATGAGACATGTCCAGAGGTTGGAAGATATTTTTGTGTAAATACGCTCCCACAGTTTGGCCTGATAACACCTCGATGAGCCGCGCTTGCACATCAACGGCAACGCTGTAAACCCACTTTTCGCCTGGCTCTACAAGTAGGGGTAGTTTGCCCATTTTTTGTGAAAACTGCGCGAGGGTTTCGTCTCTGCGTAACAGTTGTACGCTGCGGTATGCCTTATCAACGGGTGTATCCGAGAAGCGTCCATAAGTCATACCTGCTGTGTGACGCATAAGGTCGCGTATGGTAACGGCTCGTTTCGGATTGGTCAGTTGCATACTGCCATCGGAGTTTTGGCCTGCATAAACTTTTAAATCTACATATTCTGGCAAATATTTCGCAATGGGGTCATCAAGCTCAAACCGCCCGTCCTCAAAAAGCATCATCAAGCCAACACCAATAATAGGCTTGGTCATTGAATAATACCGCCCAACATCAGAGCGGTTCAGAGAAATTCCTGCTTCGCGGTCGCGCATGCCTGCTTGCCCGTAATAGCTCTCAACGCCCTTTTCATACACGACGACCGAAAGACCTGGCACAAGGTTTTGCGAAACAAATTTCTGCAACACTGCGTCTATTCGCTCTGCCCGCATGGTCTGAGGCGTAACTGCGATAGGCGCGGGAATTCCTGCCGCCCCCGTTTTTTCCACATGAGATGCTGATTTGGGTAGGCTTGAGCACGCTGTTAACACTGCAATACAAATGCCGCTGAGTATAATCCCTATTTGGGTTTTTGACGGTAATATATTTGTTCTCATAACGTGTCCCCTTATTATATTTGGTGAACTATAGAGGCAATGTTGGCGATTAGAAAGATTGAATGCTTCCCAGTGCCCAACATTAATGCACACGTGCCAAGCAGTATTGAATTACTGGCTTGCTTTGCTTTTTTGTTATCTGTTGCTAAGATCACATAATCAGAATGGGGACTTTATGGAACATGTGAATGTTATTATTATTGGCGCAGGTATATCTGGCATAGGTGCTGGTTGTCATTTGATGATGAAAAACAAGGGCGGTAGTTCGGGGCGCGACTTTGTTATTCTTGAAGGCCGCGAAACATTTGGCGGGACGTGGGATTTGTTCAAATACCCCGGTATTCGTTCTGATTCTGATATGTACACATTTGGCTATGCATTTAAACCGTGGACAGAAGGCAAAGACATTGCCAGCGCTGATTCTATTTTGAACTACCTCAAAGAAACGGCAGAAGAATACGGGGTCGACAAAAAAATCCGTTATGGTCACAGGGTCACAAAGGTAAATTGGGATAGCCAACAAAGCCGCTGGATCGTTGATGTTGTGCAAACTGCAAGCGGGAAAAGTTTCCAAATGAGTTGTAACTTCCTGCTCTCTTGCATGGGGTATTATAATTATGAGCACGGCTATGTGCCAAAGTTTAAAGGCTATGAAAAATATAAAGGGCAGGTTGTGCATCCGCAAAGTTGGCCTGAGGATTTGGATTATGCGGATAAGAAAGTTTTGGTTATTGGTAGCGGCGCAACCGCCATAACCATTGTTCCTTCTATGGCAGATAAAACATCCCATATCACCATGCTCCAACGCTCACCTACTTATGTGTTTACGCGCCCTGCAGAGGATAAAATCGCAAAGTTCCTACGTAAAATTATGCCTATGCGCGCGGCGTTTAAATTGACGCGGTGGAAAAATGTGCTGCTCAATATTTATATGTTCCGTAAAGCTCGCACGAAACCTGATGATGTGCGAAGCTTTCTACGAGATATGGCCGTGGAAGAACTAGCGGGGAGCGATGTTGATGTGGACGTGCATTTTAACCCTACATATAATCCGTGGGATCAGCGGCTGTGCCTGATACCAGACGCAGATTTATTCAAAGTTTTAAAAGACGGCTCGGCCTCTATTGTTACTGACCATATTGACACATTCACCAAAACGGGTGTGAAGCTTAAATCAGGTGCAAGTCTTGACGCCGATATTATCATTCCTGCTACGGGGCTCGATGTGCAATTTTTTGGCGGTGTAAAAACCTATGTAGACGGGGTTGTGGCAAATCCAGGCGACCTTGTTAATTATAAAGGTATGATGTTTGGCGGTGTGCCAAACTTTGCCGCTGTATATGGCTATACCAATGCCTCTTGGACACTTAAGGCCGATCTTACCAGTGGCTATATAGTGCGGCTTTTGCAATTTATGCAGACACACGAATATAAAATTGCCGTGCCTGTATTGCCAGAGGCGGAAATGGAGAAAGAGCCGATTGTTGGGCTGCAATCTGGATATTTACTGCGCAAATTGGACGCACTGCCCAAGCAAGGCGATCATTTACCGTGGCGTAATCCTGAGAATTATTTGAAAGACTATAAAACCATCCGCTGGGGCAAAATAGATGACGGGGTTCTGTCATTTAAATAGCCGCTCTGGGCCGCACATGTTAAACATGAGCAATCAAGAGATTCGGAGAGCCTGTTGGCAAAATTATATTTCAATTATTCCGCCATGAACGCAGGCAAATCGACCTTGTTATTACAAGGTAGCTATAATTATATCGAGCGCGGCATGAATACCATGCTGTTAACCGCAGCCCTTGATGACCGTGCAGGCAAGCGCGTGATTGCCTCTCGCATTGGCCTTGATAAAAAAGCGGATGTGTTCACCAGTACGGATAATGTTTACGTGATGATATCGCAGCGGCATAAGCGCGAACATCTTAGCTGTATTCTCATTGATGAAGCGCAATTTCTGAGTAAAGAACAAGTGCGCCAATTATCAGACGTGGCAGACGATCTGAGTATTCCCGTTCTCTGTTACGGACTGCGTACAGATTTTCGCGGGCAATTGTTCGAAGGCAGTGCCGAACTCCTCGCCATTGCCGACCGATTGCGCGAAATAAAAACCATTTGCTGGTGCGGCAGTAAAGCCAGCATGGTGTTAAGGCTCGACGAGAACGGCAAAGCCGTAAAATCAGGCGAACAAGTGGTCATCGGCGGCGAAGAGACTTACGCCTCCGTTTGCCGCAAGCACTGGAAAACCGAACAACCAAGCGGGCCAAACGGCACGCCCTAGTTTCGCGAGCTAAGAGACCTCTTGAGTGCAGACGTAAACTAAGGCACATATCCTAATATGAATTTTGGACTTCGTATATTGGGCGCAGCGGCGCGGTTGTTTGGGCCACCATCTGGTGATCCGAGCCGCCAAGAGCTTAGCCCATTTGATAAAAATGTTGGCGATGCTGGCGTTGCAGCGGCTCTCATTGCGCTGGGGGCCAAGCTCGCCAAAGCGGACGGGGTGGTCAGTCGCGACGAAATTTGCGCGTTTAAAAATGTGTTTCAAGCAGACACGGTAGCGGAAGACGGGATTGCAAGGTTTTTCAATTTGGCAGCCCAAACCACACTTGGTTTTGAGGCCTATGCCAAAATTGTGTACCGAAAATACAAACGCCGTACCGATATTTTAGAAGACGTGTTGGACGGATTGTTTCACATTGCCCTTGCGGACGGTGTCGTAACAGATGAGGAAATGGCGTTTCTTGAAACCACAGGGCAAATATTCAAATTTGATAGGCGCACATTTGCCCGTATTCGCATTGCCCATTTGGGGCGAGCGTCCGATGACCCGCACTTGATCTTGGGGGTAGACGAGGATGTTTCAGAGGTGGGTTTGAAAAAAGCCTACCGCGAAATGGCCAGTGCCAATCACCCAGATCGTTTGGTTGCAAGGGGCTTGCCGCAAGAGTTACAAAAACTTGCCACCTATAAAATGGCCATGATAAATAAAGCCTATGCAGAGATTTTGCGGCAACGTAAAGAGGATGCCCAAAAATCCATGTCATCCTAGGCGTGATATGGGATATGAATGTACAGGGCATATTGTGAACGTGTGATCAGATTCCAGCTTTCGCTGGAATGACAATGAGGAGTTTTACAAATTCCCTCAGTCCCCGCACTTGATGCGGGGTCCATAGGCTGGTTGTGCCGTGCGCTGCCTTAGGTAGTGTATGGACCACGTGCCCGCCCCGAGGACTGGGATGATGTGGAGCATAGGGGCTAAATTTCAAACTCTCCTTCTCCCCCGCTCACTTCTCATTGTCATCCCAGACTTGATCTGGGATACGATACACGCGGTATGTTGTGAGATATAAATATGGGCGCAGAGACATTATTAACAAAATTGTCATGCGCCCCCTCTTGACGAAAGCCTATAAAACCTCGACATATAGGCTATGACACAAGGACACACACTTTCTGGCCCGCCAAATCCGTTGCAAGCATTGTTGCGGTTGGTCTTTGTGGCCGTTGCTGCCGTTGCAGGGTTTTTCATGCTTGCAGCATCTGCGGCTTTTGCATTCTTTATTATTATTGGGGTCGTTATATTTGGCGCAATTGTATTTTGCGTTTTGTGGCTTAAGGCAAAAATTACGGGAAAGCCCATGCTTTTCACATTCATGCCCAAATCTGCGCAACAACAATATCAAGCATTTCATGACATGCAAAAAAACACTGAAGCGTTTAAAAAGCCTAGTAAACCACAAAATACACAAGATGGCCCTTTACAAACTGGCCCTGTACTTGATGCCCATAAAACACCCGATGGGTGGAGCGTTGATACCGAATAAGCTTTAAAACTGGTTTTTCCCAAAATTGTCTAGCCTATGATGTATAGACGAGTTATGGCGGCATATGCGGTTTTCTGATTTTATTGTTCTGTGCCTGTGTTGCCTGATTTGGGGTGGGAATTTCGTTTTATCGAAATGGATGCTCACAGACCTAGCCTTACCGCCATTTTTCTTTGCGTGTGCGAGGTTTACTTTGCTGGCCATACTTATGTCGCCATTTTTATTTCCACTTCCTAAAAAGTTCGGGGTATTATGTCTGGCGGCCCTTTGTGTAGGTGCATTGCATTTGGCATTTTTATATACAGGCCTTAAATCCGCGCCTGCATCCTCTGGTTCAATAGTTGCGCAAATGCTCATTCCATTTGCCACGATTTTATCAGTTGTGTTTTTGAAAGAACACATAGGGTATAAGCGCGGATTGGGTATTTTAGGGGCGCTTATTGGCGTCATTATTTTGATATATGACCCGCAAAGTTTGTCATTTGATGCGGGTTTGATTTATGTGGTTTTCGCATTTTTTGTTATGGCGGTTGGGTCAGTTCTTATCAAACGGGTGGGCGAAATTAGCACATGGCAATACTTGGCATGGATGGGGGTATTGGCTGTGCCTCTTCTTGGGGTTTTGAGCTTTCTGTTTGAGGACAATCAGTTCGCACTTGCCAAAGCCGCAGGATGGGAGATGGGTGTCGGGGTTGTGTATACAGCGGTGCTCGCGTCCATTATTGCACATGGCCAGTATTTTAGGCTGCTTAAAAAATATGATGTCAGCTTGATTGTACCCCTCACATTGATGACACCGTTTTGGGCGGTTGTTCTTGGGGTATTGATGCGGGGCGAACCATTTGGCGTGCAATTTATTTTTGGGGCCGTTTTGATTTTGGTCAGTGTTTATGTTATTGCAAGGCGCGGCAAACATAGGGTCAAGCCAGTATCGTGAACATTACACAACCCCCATCACCTAATTATGACGAGCGTACATTGCCCATCACTATGTTGGTGTTGCATTATACGGGCATGGAAAGTGGTGCGGCGGCATTGGCGCGTATGTGCGACGAACAGGCCAAAGTCAGCGCCCATTATATGGTGGCGGAAGACGGCGAGGTGTTTCAATTGGTGGATGAAGAAAGCCGCGCTTGGCACGCGGGAGTATCAAGTTGGGGCGGTGAGACAAATATAAATTCAGCGTCAATCGGTATTGAAATTGTTAATGGTGGTCATGATTATGGTTTGCCAGATTTCCCAAAAGTGCAGATTAATGCGGTTGCCGTTTTGTGCCAAGATATTATAAAACGCCGCTCTATAAAGCCTATGAATATTATTGCCCATAGCGATATTGCACCTGCGCGCAAACAAGACCCTGGAGAGAAATTCCCTTGGGAAAGTATAGCTGCGCAAGGTGTTGGTTATTGGCCAGTACGTGCGGATATTCAAGACCAGCGTGTATTATTTACGCAAAATGATGAACATGCTCATATTAAAATTATTCAATCCGCATTGTCATACATTGGTTACGGCTTGGGCAATACGGGTGTATTTGATATGCCTACAGTCAAGGTAGTTAAAGCTCTGCAAAGACGCTACCGGCCAGAAAAATTAGATGGAAATCTTGATGTGCAGGTGATGGAAATTATCACGAAATTGGCGAATTTTAGGAAAAGTGGAAGCACGGCAGGGTAGGTTGATGTGGGGCAACCAATATCTACCGTGCTTCCTACCACAAACAAAAATCATAAAGAAACTTGTGTGCAGTAATTCTATTTTATTCCATTTTAACGGAATCACATATTCGCTTATTAGGCGAAAGCGTGGCTTACATAGTCTATTTCATGTATATGTCTATAGGAAATAACAGTAAAAATGTAATTTGTGTATTTTATAGTTTACACTGGGTAAATGTGGGTTTTTTATTGTATTCTTGACCTTGAAAAGCTTTTAGTCTTTAAGAGATATATCAGAGGGTCGGGTGGCCGCGAGGCGTAAGCTTCGAGGAAAGTCCGGGCTTCATTAAAGCAGGATGCCAGGTAACGCCTGGCGGGGTGGAATTCAAAACCCGCCTTAGGGAAAGTGCCACAGAGAGTAGACCGCCTTGTTTTCAAGGTAAGGGTGAAAGGGTGTGGTAAGAGCGCACCGCTGGTTTGGTAACAAAGCAGGCAAGGCAAACCCCATCCGAAGCAAGACCAAATAGGGACGATATATGGCGTGCTTTAACGTCGTCGTCCGGGTAGGTCGCTAAAGACGTCGGGCAACCGCCGCCTTAGATGAATGGTCACCACTTAGCAATAAGTACAGAACCCGGCTTACAGACCCTCTGATATTTACTTAACTCCGGCCTTTTCCCGCAAGCGTCCAAAATGATCGTCCCAGCCTTTATCGTGACTAATCAGCAGGTCGAATGTATCAGCATCTGCGTTTTCAAATCCTGTATGTGTTAGTTTTAACATTGTGCCGCCGTGAACGCGTGAAATTTCCCATGTAACCGTAGTCTCTACGCCCTTTAGGTGGTCATGAGTAAATGTGTAAACGAGGCGATTGGGTGCATTTGTTTCAATAACTTTGCCCCAACAGATTTTATTACCCGCATCGCCTAAAAGCTTGTATGTACCGCCTTGTTCTAGGTCGATATCCGCCGCATGGAACCATTCGCCTAGCTTGTTTTTGTCGGTAAGATATTGCCAGACATTCTCTGGTGTTGAATCGATAAATATTGTTTTTTCCAAGCTTGTATTACTCATGGTTTTGTCTCCGTTTTGGATTGATTTTCGATCGTGGATTTTAACGTGGCAAGCTTGGCGTCCCAGAAATGGCTATAATGGGAAAGCCAGTCTTCAACGCTTTTTAAAGTGAGTGGTTCAAGCGCATTTATCCGTTCGCGCCCTTTTGCTTTGACGGATATAATATCACCCGCTTGCAAAATTTTGAGATGTTTTGCGACGGCAGGGCGGCTCATTTTGAAATGAGAACTAATCTGATTAACCGAGAGAGAACGGTTGGCAAGCAAGCCAATAATGGCACGCCGCGTTGGGTGAGATAGGGCGCTAAAGACGGCTTGTTCTGTCATGTGTAAACCTTCATGTGTAACCATATAGTTTCTTATATAAGAAACTATATGGTTACATGTCAAGAAAAATTTCGCACAGTGTAAAAACTCGACAAATATTACCGTGTGGGGTAATGCTTACAAAAAACAAGGGGAATGAACATGCGTATATTTTTTGTTGTGGTTTTTGTGTTGATTGTTACGGCTTGTTCGGGGCCGTCGCTCGTATCCAAACCCAGTTCAAATTCATTGTCATCCCAGATAAGTGGCTCGGATCACCGTGCTGGATTTATCGATCTTTATGTGGGGGAAAAAGACGGTAAGGTCTTGGCCAAACTGCCAAAGCCCGAGCAAGACGGTGTTGCACTGCGTATGATTTACACCATGCGGCTTACTGCAGGTCTTGGCTCTAATCCTGTTGGACTTGATCGGGGTTGGGGTGGAAATGGGCAAATCATTGTGTTTCGCGTACTTGGAAACAAAGTCATTATCGAAGCGCAAAACATGACCTACCGCGCTACCAGCGACAATATACAAGAGAAAAAAGCGGTGCGGGAAAGTTTTGCCCGTTCTTTTATGGCCACAACCGATATCATGGCCACAAGCGCGGATGGTGAAATACTTATTGACCTAAGTGCATTTCTAAAACGCGACGGCTTAAACCTCGTGCAATATTTAAAGGACGCAGATCAAGGCAATTTCAACTTGGCAAAAGACCGCACATTGATTGATACCAAAGCGGTATACGCTTTTCCAGATAATGTAGAAATGGATGTATTCCTCACCTTAACATCTTCAAAACCGGGCGGGGAAGTGTCTGCGACTGCTGCAAATGGGAGCGATGTCACTTTAATCCAGCATCATTCTTTTGTGCGCTTGCCAGATGCAGATTACGCTCCACTTCGCTCTGATCCGCGTGCGGGCGTAATCGAACGGGTATATTATGATTATAGCGCGGGCCTATCTGATACTATAGAGCGGCGTATGGCGCGGCGGTTTAGGTTAGAAAAAACTGACCCTGACGCCGCATTGTCGCCTGTGAAAAATCCGATTATATTCTATATTGATAGCGGTGCACCTGAACCCGTGCGCTCTGCATTACTTGACGGGGCGCGGTGGTGGGGGCAAGCTTTTGAATCGGCGGGGTATAAAGATGCGTACCGAGCTGAAATATTGCCCGAAGGGGCGCATCCTTTGGATGTGCGTTATAATGTGGTGCAGTGGGTACACCGCCAAACCCGTGGCTGGTCATATGGCGGCGGCGTGTCTGATCCGCGAACTGGAGAAATGCTCAAAGGCCATGTTAACCTTGGCTCCTTGCGCGTACGTCAAGACAGAATGATTTTCGAGGGTTTAGCAGGTACAGGCAAGACCAATACGGGGGAGGCAGATGATCCCGTAGAACTGGCTCTTGCTAGAATTCGTCAACTTGCGGCTCACGAAATTGGTCATGCTCTTGGGTTTGCCCATAATTTCGCTGCCAGCAGTTACGGCAAACAATCAGTGATGGATTACCCTGCGCCAGATGTGAAGGCCGTCAACGGAACTCTCGATTTCAGTGGCAGTTATGGTGTGGGTATTGGCACATGGGATAAATTTACCGCCACGTGGCTTTATGGGGATTTGGACGGGGCGCAGCGCGAAGACTTGGTGACAGCAGCCGCCCAAAACGGTCTTGTTTATGTGGCAGATTCTGATGGACGTTCAGTTGGCGCTGGTCATCCACGCGGCAGTGTGTGGGACAATGGAGACGACCCCGTGCAGGCTTTAGACGATATTATGGATGTGCGGCGCATTGCTCTTGATAACTTTGATCTCTCGCGTGTGCAGGACTGGCAGCCCGTATCTGATCTTAATAAAGTGATCGTGCCAATTTATCTTTATCACCGCTACCAGACCGCTGCGGCGGGCAAAGTGCTGGGCGGCATGTCTTTTAACTATGCCTTGGCAAGCGATACCCAGACCCATGCTAAGATCGTACCAGCGCAAAAACAACGCCGCGCACTCACAGCAATATTGCGTACAATTGATCCAAAAGAGCTTGATTTATCAAATGCTACGCTATCCTACCTCACCCCGTCATTATCGGGTTTTGGCAACCGCGAAAAATTTGGCAGCTCTGCCCTTCCCGCCTTTGACCTCACAGCCGCCGCGCAAAGTGCCGTCAATATGACATTCGGTGTTTTATTTCACCCGCGCAGGCTAGCGCGTATTGATGAATTTAACCGCCGAGACGCGGCGCAATTTGGCCTTGCAGAATTGTTTGAAACGGTGCGCGTGCATGTATCAAAACAAGCTCCGAATACCCGTACAGGCAATATTGTTACCATGATGCGTTCACGATATGCATATGCGCTTATGGATATTATTGGCTCTTCTGCCAGTGCATCTGTTCGGGGGCAAGCACAAATAGCCTTGGATAAATTGCAGCGAAGTGCACAAGGAAGTCTACTCACGCAAGATATAAAACGCTTTAACACCCGCCCTGTAAAATCAGTTGCGGCAGACACGCCCTCTAAGCCTTTGCCGCCAGGAAGTCCTATTGGCATGAACGGTATTGACGTGAGTATTGCCGAGAGTTGTTGGCATTGTGAACCGTAAGTAAACTTCCATTGTATCACATCGGTGCGCGCGCTTTTTGGCGTCGCTTTAACCACATTAGCGTCAATAGGCTGAGGCCCGCAATTGGATATAAAACGCTGGCAACACCTGACCATCCAAATGCATTAAACACTGCACCTGACAAAAGTGCGGCACTGGCTGTGCAACTAAATAAAATAGTATCGTGGGTTCCCTGTACTTTGTTTTTCTCTGGCGCGGTGTAGCTTTCCCCGAGCAGGGCCGTGGCCCCGATAAACCCGAAATTCCAACCTACGCCAAGCAAGATTAAGGACACCCAAAAATTCCACAATGTCAATCCGCTCATGGCGACACTTGCGCACAATATTAGCAAGCCTAATCCAGTGGCAATAATCGGAATTTTACCAAAGCGAATAATCAATGCGCCCGTAAAAAAGCTGGGGGCAAACATGGCCATAACATGCCACTGAATGCCAATAATGGCATTTTGCTCGCTATGGCCATGATGGATCATGGCCAACGGCGCACCTGTCATCATAAAGGTCATGAGGGCATAGGACGATACGGCGCACAGTAGGGCAATAAAGAAGGTGGGTTGTTTCATAATCTCTGTTAGCGGGCGCGTACTTTCTTGTATGGTTGCATGTTCTTTGCTGGTTTTTGTCACGGGTTTTAGAAATAATAATATGGCAATGCCAATGCACAATACGGCAATCAATCCGATAAATGTACCTGCAAATGGAATTGGTAGAAACATATCCTTGGTTTTTAAGACAGTTTGCGGGCCGATGATTGCAGCCAACATCCCGCCCATCATCACCCAAGAAATAGCTTTGGTTTTGAACGTGTCACTGCCCTGATCTGCGGCGGCAAATCTGTATTGCTGCACAAATGCACTGGAGCCACCAATGATGAGAAGGGCAAAACAAAATAACCAAAACTGCGAATTTAATAAGGTGAAGCATGCAAGGCCTGCGCCCAATATACCAAGAATTGCGCCCAGTATAAAACCAATCCTGCGGCCAAATTTATGGCACAGTATGGAAACGGGCATGGCAAAAATGGCTGCGCCGACTGCGTAAGTGGCTGCGGGTAGGGTGGCAAGGCTCTGGTCTTGACCTCTTAAAAGATAAGCACCAGATAACGCGCCCACTGAAACCGCTATTGGCCCAATTGAACCGCTAAAAGCTTGGGCCAGTGCGAGGGCGACGGCGTTTCTTTTCGCGCTCGAGGGCGTATGAACAGTGTGTGTTTCGTGTGCGCGTGACATAAATCCGCTATACGCTCAGCTCAACAATTTGTCATGCCGCAAATACATTATTAATGCCTCTAGCAATACTGACATACTGCTATTTACCCCTGCCTCAAACTTACACATGCTTAATGCCTGTGATGGGGGGGGTTAAATTAATTTAGCTTAGGGTGACGGGCGTGGATAAATTTAGCATAATCCAACAATAAAACATCACAGTCCTCGGGCTTGACCCGTGGTCCATACACTGTTGATATACATCACCGCATAACCAGTGCATGGGCCCCGCATCAAGTGCGGGGACTTAAAGAGGATGCTGGGGCTGATGAAGGGGGCAATAGCGTATCATCAATTTCATTTCTTAGGGCATGCATGGCTTAAAACTTTAAGGACAAACTTGCCTTGAAATTTCGCCCTGGTAGGGGAACATTTTCTTTTAAGAAAGATGCGTGCTGGCGGGCGTCTTGATTGGTGAGATTATGACCAGAGACACGCAGGGTAACATTGTCATTTACATGGTAGGCGACAAATGTGTTGAATAGAATATACGCTTCTGTCGGCAATTCACCAAAAGCTGCCTGATTTTGGCCTGCTGCATATTCCAGTTCTGTGCGCAAATCCCAACTGTCATTATTAGCACTTATGGCCAATGTTGCACCGAGCGGGGGAATGCGTGGCAGGACTCCTGCTATGGCTCCGCCTAACTGTGCATTGACATACTCTACAGATGCTTCTGTTTGAATATCCAGATTATGCCATTGCCCTAAGTCTTTACCTAGCACGATTTCAAAGCCCTTAAATACGGCGTCCGATGCTGTGAAACGGGCAATAGATAGTATGTCGCCCTCATCAGTTGTTTGCGTCTCGCCCGTTAAGGCCTCGAAAATATAACCCGTGTAATCGGTGTAAAATGCATTGACCGTAATATGATTGTTGTTTTGCTTATAGCGCAGAGAAAATTCAATACCTGCCGCAATTTCATTATCAAGATTTGGGTCGCCGATTTCAAATTGGTTTGTTGCCAGATGTGGCCCGTTGGAAAACAATTCTTCAGTTGTCGGGGCGCGCCGTGTGCGGAATATTGTGCCGCCGAATTTTGTTGTATCTGTGAAGTGATAATCCACACCAATTGATCCGCTTAAATTATTGAAATTAATTATATTTTTCGCGTTATCTTCGTGTTTTACATGCTCATAGCGTGCCGAGCCTTCGAGGTGAAAATCACCAAAATCATATTCGTGAAAACTGAATATGCCCAGTAAATTTGTGGTTGTTGGGGGGACGAAGGCTTCTTCGCCAATGGCAGAAAACTCACGGTTTTTGTATTGTATGCCGTGGGCAGATTGTAACGCACCGCGTTGTTTTTGAAAGATTTCAAGGCGGGTTTCAAACCCTTTATTTCTAAAAATTGTGCCAATTTCTCCGCTCGCTTCTCGTTCTTGGTGCACATAATTTCCGGTGCCACCAGATATGGTAACCCGCTCAAACACCTCGTTTTCCAAACCGAAGTTGGAATGCAGATCATACCGTGTTTGGGCCAGTTTTATGGATGATCCTTCGCCGCCAGGAATGCCGTATTGACTGTTTAAGTCTTTGATGGCCATGCCGATAAATTGTTTGTCTCCGATATAAGATATGCCTGCTGCTCGGCTAGTTGCACGTGTTGCTGAATTGGGCAGTGTATTTGCTATCTCAGCATTTGCTTGGCGTGGGTCTTGAGCGCGTAAGTTTTTTGAGCGGGCAAAGTTTGGAATATTATAGTTTTGTGTTGCGCGGTGTGTGTGCTCAACATGGGCGACCATATCGCCAGTCCCAAGGGTTCCCAAATGTATATCGCTACCTATTGCGGTCTCGTAACCATCATCCACACTGCTTGCGCCTAAGCGAGTATTACCAATAATTTTTCTCTCAGGTACGTGCTCGGGTATGCGCCCGTCAATAACATTAATCACGCCGCCAGATGCGGCACTGCCGTAACGCAGTAAGCCTGATCCACGAATAATTTCTATACGGTTCGCCATTGCGGGCTCAACGGCTGCGGCGTGGTCTGGACTAGCGGATGACGCATCGACCGAACCAATGCCGTTATCAAGCAATAAGACACGTAAACCCCCTTGCCCTCTTATGATCGGGCGAGATGCGCCTGTGCCAAAAAAACTAGACGAAATGCCAGGTTCGAATTTAAGGGTTTCCCCTAATGAACCAGACATGCGTTGTTGTAATTTTTCGTTGGTTAATATGGATACGCCGACCAAGTTTTCATTGCTGGTTGTTGATAGCATTGACCCTGTAACAATAATCTCGTCTTGTGTTTCGCGGGTTTGTGCATAGGCATCATGTGTGACTAGAGTTAATCCCATCCATATTGGGGCAAGCGCAAAGGTTATGCGCGTATTGTAAATAAACATTGTGAATTCCATAAATCATTGCGCCATCGTGTGGCTATTATCATTGTAAAGTGCGGGTGTGATTTATGGGTGTGGTGGCTCGCGAGTGTTGACTTCAATGGGCAGTGAATGGTTATGGGCCGTAAGTGTTCGGTATTTAAAAATCGAGTTTGGTGGTCTTGTTGTTAATAATATTGATGGTGGTAGAATGATAACATCGTCAAATTCATCTTCTTCGGAGATAAGCGATATTGCGCATATCTTGTCATCATGCTGGTGGGGTATGTTGCTGTGTTCAAGGGCGTGAGCGCTCACGGAAAGCTGTAGCATTAATAAGAATGCAACAAGCAGGATGCTAAAATGTTGATGAAGTTGCGCGCGTGTCATTTTGTAAGAGTATAACATTACAATTAGTTGTGCAATGGCCATTATCACCTTTATTGAAATATTTTCACTCTAATTTGCATCTAAAACAGCACAAAATGATGATTTATGCTTAATTATTTACTAAATTGGCATTGTATCCCATCTATTCCCATGTTATCCCTTTTGTAATGAAATGATAGCTGCGGGGAGGTGTGGCAATGTTCTTATCGCGAAACACCAATACGCTTGACGCCAAAGGGCGGGTTTCCGTGCCTGCGGATTTCCGTAGTGTCGTGGCCGCGAACGGGCAGCAGGGCGCCAATGTATTTGACGGTATTATCGTGTGGCCAAGCTTTGACGGGCCATATCTTGAAGGCGGCGGTATGGCTTTGCTTTTGGACTATCAGGCTCTGCTTGAAAATATGGACCCTTATGACGATGCGCGCATTGCGTTTGAGCGGACTATATTTGCGGAAAGTAGACGTCTTTCTTTTGATGCAAATGGTCGGGTGTCTTTGCCAAAAGAACTCGCAGATTATGCGCAGTTAAATGGGCAAGTTACATTTATAGGGCTTGGTCGCCGCTTTGAGATTTGGAACCCTAAAAAATACGAAATGCTATCTGTTGATGCACGGCAAATGGCCAAAGAAAATCGACATCGTTTGCGCTTAGTTGGGCGTCCAAACCTACCTACGGAAGGGGGCGCGGTATGAGCCATATCCCCGTGTTGATGGATGAAGTGTTGCATGCGCTATCGCCAAAGGACGGTGAGCAATATGTGGACGGTACGTTCGGTGCTGGTGGGTATACAAGCGCGATATTAAAGGCGGCCAAGTGTCATGTCACTGGGCTTGACCGTGATCCAAATGTGCGCTCGCATGTTGAGCGTATTGCGGGGGCATTCCCTGACAGTTTTGCGTTTCAACAAATAGAATTTTCTAAGATGGCCGAGGTGTTTGATGTGCGATCTCTCGACGGCATTGTACTTGATGTAGGCGTGTCTTCAATGCAGCTCGACCAAGGTGAACGTGGATTTTCATTTATGCGCGAAGGGCCGTTGGATATGCGTATGTCTGGTCACGGGCCACGGGCTAGTGACGTCATAAATAACTTTGAACACAAAGAGTTAGTAGAAGTATTTAAAGCATATGGTGAGGAAAGACGTGCAAAGAGATGTGCGGATTATATCATGCGTGCGCGGGGTAAATCTGCCATTGATACGACGCAAGAACTTGCTGATATTATCACCAATGCATTGGGAAAATCAGGAAAAAAACACCCTGCAACCCGCGTGTTTCAAGCCTTGCGTATCTATATAAATGACGAGCTAGGAGAGTTGTACCGTGCGCTTATCGCAGCGGAGAGTATTTTAAAACCAGGCGGGCGTTTGGTGGTTGTCAGTTTTCATTCTCTCGAAGATAGAATTGTGAAATCCTTTTTGCGCGCACGTTGTGGTGACGTGATTTCTGGGTCGCGGTATTTGCCGCCGCAAGATATAAATACTGCCAAGCCGCCCTTTAAACTCACCAAGCGTTCTGGCGTAAAGGCGAGTAAAATGGAGCAGTCACAAAACCCGCGCTCTCGCTCTGCCTGTCTTCGGTCTGGCATACGCACCCATGCAGACAATTGGCCCGTGGATGAAGATAGTGGTGTTGGGTTTATTGTACCTGATGTGCCGTCTCTTGCCGCACTTGAATCGAGGCTTGTATGAGGTATTTTATCCATACTGGTGCGTCGAGAAAAACACATAAATTGGTTTGGGTTGGCTTGGTGTTGATGGGTATTGCTTTTATTGTCTGCTTATTCGCGATTAAGACCCGGGCATTAGAGGCGAAGGCCCGCGTTACATATTTGGAACATGCGTTAGAACAAGAGCGTGCCGAAGTGCGTATAATGAATGCAGAGCTTGCACATTTGCAAAATCCAGAAAGATTAGAAAAACTCGCAAAAACCTATCTGAAATTACACCCTGTCAAAGCCGAGCAAACATTGGATTTGGACGCAGCAATGGGCAAAATCCCAAAGATTGTCGCGCCTGTAGATGAGGGGGAGGGGAAATGAAGCTATTGCCAACACTTATTTTGCCGCAAAGCACTCAAACATCTCCTTTTTTCGCTAGCGCGCCCAGTATTCATGTGCAGGATGAGGATTACGCGTCCATTCGCCAAGCACGGGTACGTATTATCATGGGGCTATGTATTTTTGGTTTGGTATTGTTGATGTTGGTTGCGCGGCTCGCTCAGGTGTCGATGTTTAGTACGCCTGCTGTATTTTCAGAAATGGTGGGAGAGCAGGTAAAGCGTCGCGCAGATATTGTTGACCGGCACGGTGCGTTACTGGCCACTACCCTTGAAACATATTCCCTATACGCCGACCCGCGCAAAGTCTGGGACCCTGTGGCATCAACCGAAGCGATTATATCGGTACTGCCAGAACTGGACGCGGAAATTGTTGAAGAACGGCTTTCCTCTGGAAAATCATTCGTCTGGATACAGAGGAACCTCACACCAAAAGAGCGGCAGGCTGCATTTGCGCTTGGCCTGCCAGAATTAAGTTTTCAAATTGAACCACGACGTGTGTACCCAAGGGGCCGGTTAGCTGCGCACGTTTTGGGATTTACCGACATAGATATGAACGGCACAGCAGGGGCTGAACGGGCTTTTGATGCAGCACTCACCGAAAAGAGTAGCACTCCCAAAACACTCTCCATCGACATGGGCGTTCAACATGCGCTGAGCGAAGAATTGCGATTTGGTATGACAAAGTTCCAAGCATTTAGTGCAAGTGGTATTGTCATGAATATTAAGAACGGCGAAATTTTGGCGATGGCATCATTGCCCGATTATGATCCCAATCAACTCAACATAGCTTCGCCGCAATCTCTCCTCAATCATGCCTCAGTTTCCGTGTACGAACTTGGTTCAACCTTCAAGCCGATTACCATTGCATTGGCGCGAGAGAATAATGTGATAAAAGACGGAGAAACCATAGCTGTGCAAAATAAATTGGTCATTCGAAAAAAGACCATTCATGATGACCATCCAAGCCGTGTGCCTTTGGATATATGGGATATATTGGCGAAATCTTCAAATAAGGGTGCAGCCATATTAGCGCTGCGGGCAGGGGCAGGTAAGCAACAAGAATTATTACGTGGTCTTGGCCTGTTTTCACGTGTACCCATAGAGTTAAAAGAAAGCGCGTCGCCCTTATTGCCGCGCGAATGGCAAAACATTACCACGGCAACAGTGTCCTATGGACACGGTATTTCAGTGACGCCGTTGGCACTAGCAACCGCCTTATCAACCTTGCTCAACGGCGGACTTTATGTGCAACCCACACTGTTAAAACGCCAAGGCGGTATCAATAGTGAAGCCATTGGTCGCCGCGCTATTTCTCAAGATACTTCGCAATTCCTACGGGATATTATGCGCTATGTGGTCACGGACGGGACAGGTAAAAATGCGCGGGTTTCCGGTTATGAAATTATGGGAAAGACGGGGACTGCTGAAAAGCTTGTGAACGGACAATATGACAAGAAACGTCTTGTCACTTCATTTGTAGCGGCTTTCCCACACAGTGATCCAACCTATTTGGTGTTTATTGTTTACGATGAGCCAAAATCAACCGCAGATACATATGGGTTTGCCAGTGCGGGTTGGAACGCAGCGCGTACGGCGGGCGGCGTTGCCGAACGCATTGCGCCCATTTTGGGTGTGCGGCGCACTATGGATAACCCGAAGAAAAAACTTGCATCGCGGACACCGCTAAAATCAGGTGGTCGGCAATGAAATTGTCTGAACTCATCAAACCGCTCATACTGCCTATTGGTGATGACCCAGAGATTAGTCAGTTAAGTGCCGATAGCAGACAGGTCAGCGGCGGCGCATTATTTGCGGCTCTACCTGGCGAAATTGTTGATGGTCGGGACTATGTTAAATCCGCCTTAGAGAACGGAGCGAGTGCCGTTTTATCCTTGTCTGGGCTTGGGGAATTACCCGTCCCCTATGTGGCGTGTGAAAACCCAAGACAAGTCTTTGCAAAATGTGCGGCGCGGTTTTACGCGGGGCAACCTGAAACAATGGTGGCCATGACGGGGACAAATGGCAAAAGTTCTACCATTGAATTTTTGCGACAAATTTGGAATTATGCAGGCAAAAAATCCGCCTGTTTGGGTACGCTGGGCGTGACAACACATGCAGGTGTTACGCCGCTTACCCATACGACGCCAGACGCATTGGCCTTGCACCAAACCTTGCAAACCCTTGCACAAGGCGGGATTACCAATGCGGGTATGGAAGCGTCCTCGCACGGGCTTTCGCAGTTTCGGCTGGACGGTGTTAAGCTTGCGGCTGTTGGATTTAGCAATTTGACGCAGGATCATTTTGACTACCATGCTGATATGGGCGATTACTTTGCGGCGAAAGCGCGGCTGTTTACTGAGCTTGCGCCCAAAGGCATTCCTGCCGTGATTAATGTTGACGGTACGTACGGGAAACGCATGGCAGATAAAGCCGTGCAAGCAGGGCTGGACGTTATGTCAGTTGGTTGGGCAGGGGATGATATCCGCATCGCCGAGATTACGCCACGAAGTGCCAGCCAAAGTTTGGAGCTTGTTTGGGCGGGAAAATATCACAAAGTTGAATTACCCTTGGCGGGTGAGTTTCAAGTGCTAAATGCTGTGTCCGCTTTGGGCTTGGCCGTAAATACAGGCGTTGATCCAAAAACCGCGCTGGAGGCTTTGTCCCATGTGCGCGGTGTTGCGGGGCGTATGGAAAAAGCTGGCAGTGCCAAAAACGGTGCGCCTGTCTTTGTTGATTTTGCTCATACACCTGACGGATTGGAAAAACTATTGCGCGGAGTGCGCCCTCATACAATGGGGCGTATTGTTGTTGTATTTGGCTGTGGGGGTGACCGTGATCCTGATAAGCGTGCTAAAATGGGTGTGATTGCGGCCAAGTTTGCAGATATTGTCATTGTTACAGACGATAATCCGCGTAGTGAAAATTCTGCGTTGATTAGAAAAGCTGTCATGGCTGGTTGTCCTGAGGCGCAAAATATTGGTGATAGAAGCTTGGCTATAAAAACGGGCATAGACTTGCTCAAAAAAGGCGATTGCTTAGTGATTGCAGGTAAAGGTCACGAAACGGGCCAAATTATTGGCGGTGAAGTTCTGCTCTTTAATGATGTTGAGGTGGCCAAGACACTATTGGCAGCGTGTTCATGAGCGCGCTTTGGACAGATCAATCTGCCGCGCTTGCGACCAGTGGTCAGGCGATAGGGACATGGTCGGTAGGCGGTATATCTATTGACACCCGCAGTCTTCAGGTTGGTGATTTGTTCGTGCCGCTTAAAGATATTCGTGATGGTCATGATTTTATCCCAATGGCTTTTGAGAAAGGGGCGGGTGCTGTACTGTCTGAGCACCCCATATCAGACGCGCCCGCATTAATCGTTGATGATAGCATGGCGGCTTTGCGAGGTTTAGCTATGGCGTCTCGGCAGCGTTCACCTGCCAAGCGCATTGCGGTTACGGGCAGTGTTGGCAAGACGAGTGTCAAAGAAATGATAGCCCATATGTGCCGTGAATTTGGCAAAACCCATGCCTCAGTGAAATCGTATAACAACCATTGGGGTGTGCCGTTTACGTTGGCAGGCATGACCCAAGATACGCGTTACGGCATTTTTGAAATGGGGATGAACCACGCTGGCGAACTCGCCGAACTCACCCAAATCGTCCGCCCTGATATAGCCGTCATTACCAATATTGCACCCGCCCATCTCGCGCATTTTGAAAATATTGAAGCTATCGCACATGCCAAATCGGAAGTTTTGGAAGGCCTTGTTGACGGCGGTATGGCTATCTTGCCAAGGGATAGCGAACACTATCACCTGCTCGCCAAAAATGCGCCGCGCAGTGTGTCATTTGGTTGGCACGAAGAGGCTGACGTTCGTATACTAAAAACCCACCTAACCCCAACAGGTAGCCGTTCAATACTGCGCCTTGGTAAGCGGGATGTAGATATAAACCTTCCCCTTGCAGGACAACACTGGGTGGACAATGCAGCCTGTATAATCTTGGTGGCAATGCAGCTTGGAATGAAATTAGATATTGTTGTTAATTCATTGAAAAATATGCATAAATTATCAGGTCGTGGCGCAATAAAATCCTTGGTTATTGATAAAAATAAACTGACACTTATTGACGAAAGTTATAATGCTAACCCCATGTCTATGGCGGCGGCAATTGCGGCACTTGGTTTGTATTCTGAGAGAAAAATTGCCGTGCTTGGCGATATGTTAGAACTGGGCGAAGATGAGTTGAGCTTACATGCTGGCCTTGTGGAGTATTTAAAAAATGCGGGCATCAATAAAGTAATTTGTTGTGGTTCTCGTATGAAAGCTTTAGACGAAACACTTCCCAAATCTATGCGGGCGGGTTGGTTTGAAAACGCTGATGCGTGTCTGCTGGGTTTGAAGAATATTTTACAAAACAATGACGTGATTATGGTCAAAGGATCAAATGCTTCTGGCATGGGGCAATTGGTAAATGCTTTGTCCTCATATGACGCGAGTGCGCAAAATGAAGGAGATAATGCCAATGTTTTATGAATGGCTAGCTGGCTTGTCCGAACAATACCAGGTATTTAATCTGTTTAATTATATTTCGTTTCGTACGGGCGGGGCGATTATGACCTCTATGCTGATTGCATTTATCTTTGGCCCAAAACTCATCCGTGTTTTGCGGATGAAACAGGGCAAAGGCCAACCCATTCGCGACGATGGCCCTGAAAGCCACATCATTGAAAAGGCAGGAACGCCGACAATGGGCGGCCTGCTTATTTTGGTTTCGATGGTTGTATCCACATTATTATGGGGAGATTTGCACAATGCATATTTATGGATCGTGCTGTTGGTAACGCTGAGTTTCGGACTTATAGGTTTTATTGATGATTATCTGAAAGTTTCGCGGCAAAGTCCAAAAGGATTTAGTGGCAAGGCGAAATTAGTTCTCGAATTTATAATTGCCGCACTCGCCGTATATGCCATTTCGCAAGTGTCCGCCAATGCGACCAATCATAGCGGCATGGGGCTAGCCTTGCCGTTCTTTAAAAATACATTGATAAATCTCGGCATGTTCTTCGTGCCTTTTGGCTGTATTGTCATTGTTGGAGCAAGCAATGCTGTTAATATGACAGACGGTCTGGACGGGTTGGCGATTGTGCCTGTCATGATCGCGGCGGCCAGTTTTGCAGCCATTTCTTATCTTGTAGGACATGCGATTTACGCGCCCTATCTTGGTGTTCCATATGTTGCGGGCACAGGAGAAATTACGATTGTTCTGGGGTCGCTCATCGGTGCTGGCTTAGGGTTTTTATGGTATAATGCTCCGCCTGCTATGGTGTTTATGGGCGATACAGGTTCGCTTGCACTGGGCGGCGCGCTCGGCAGTGCTGCTGTTGCCACCAAGCACGAAATTGTCCTTGCCATTATCGGCGGGTTGTTCGTATTGGAAATGGTGTCAGTTATCGTGCAGGTGGCGTCCTTTAAATTGACGGGGAAACGCGTATTTCGCATGGCGCCCATACACCATCATTTTGAGAAAAAAGGGTGGGCAGAACCCACAATCGTTATTCGTTTTTGGATCATAGCCGTGATTTTGGCCATGATCGGATTGTCAACTTTGAAACTGAGATAGCTATGATTGAAGCCAGCACATTTAAAGGACAAACCATCGCCGTATTTGGGCTTGGGCGTAGCGGTATTGTATCGGCTTTGTCCTTACAAAGTGGTGGTGCAAAAGTGTTGGCGTGGGATGATAACGCAAAAACCAGAAACCGAGCTGCTGCGCAAGGGGTGAAGCTCACAGATTTAAACAGTGTTGATTGGCAGGATGTGGATGAGTTGGTGCTCTCGCCAGGCGTGCCGCATGATCTACCCAAAGCCCACTGGAGTGCCAAGTGTGCAAAAGACGCTGGTGTTCCCATTATTTGTGATATCGAAATTTTTGCCCGCGAAGTCGCGGCGCGTGCCCCCGAACGCCGCCCCAAAGTCATTACGATTACGGGGACAAATGGCAAATCGACAACAACGAGCTTGATCGGGCATATACTCAATGAATGTGGACGGGACGCGCAAATTGGCGGTAATATTGGTCGTGGTGTTCTCGATCTCGATGCGATGCACCGCAATGCCTTTTATATTTTAGAACTATCGTCTTATCAATTGGAGAGAACGCACACGTTAAAGGCAAATGCTGCAGTATTTTTAAACCTGACACCAGATCACCTTGACCGCCACGGCGATATGAAAGCTTATGAGAAGATAAAGCTACGCGTATTTGACAACCAAAACGGCGAAGACGCTGCTATTGTCGGTGTTGATAATCCGGAGGGAAAATCCGCGTGTACACGCTTGACCGCTAAAAACAATCGCCGTGTATATCCTATATCTGGACGGCGTTCTTTGGGGCGCGGTGTGTGTGTTATCAAAGGTAAGCTCTATAATGTCATGGATAAACGCTGCGAGATGATAGCAGACCTCACCCATGCACACGGCCTTGACGGTGAACATAATTGGCAAAATGCAGCGGCTGCATTTGCGGCTGTGCGAGCTTTGGGATTGGACGCAAAAGCAATTGGCGAAGCGATTTTAAACTTTCCTGGCCTTGCCCACCGCATGGAAAATATCGGATATGTGGGGTCAGCAAAATTTGTCAATGATAGCAAAGCCACAAATGCTGACGCGGCAGCGCAAGCCTTAAAGACCTATGACAACATATACTGGATTGCAGGCGGGCAGGCAAAATCTGGCGGCATAGACAATTTGGCCCCTCATTTTAAAAACATTAGCCGCGCTTACCTTATTGGCGAGGCGGCTGATGATTATTGCGCAATTCTAAGAGCCAATAAAATTCCTGCGAAAGTGTCGGGCGAATTACGCATGGCGATTTTATGTGCAACCCGTGACGCACTGGCCTCGAAAGCCCAAAACCCTGTTATCTTATTATCACCAGCCTGTGCGAGTTTTGATCAGTTTAAAGATTTTGAAGTGCGCGGAGATGCATTCCGCACGCTGGCGTTAGAGATTGTTGATTTATATGAACAAGAGAAACGCAGTGCCAATGTTCAAAAAGGTGTTGCGTGAACCTCCGTTCGCGAACGGATAGATCCGCACTGCTCGAATGGTGGCGCAGCATAGATAGAATGACGGTCGGTATTTTATTGGCCCTGATACTTACGGGTCTTGTATTGTCTATGGCGGCCAGCCCTGTTGCCGAGAAATTATGCCGCGCAGGGAGCACACATTGTTTTTTGAAACGACACGTATTGTTTGCAAGTATAGGGGTTGCTGGCGCGCTGATTGTTTCAGTATTTAGCGTAAACAATGCTCGCAGAATAGGTGTTCTCGCGCTGATAGGGGCATTGATTGTTATGGTAGCATTGCCTTTTATTGGCCATGAGGTTAAAGGTGCGGTGCGGTGGATTAAAATTGGCCCGTTTTCTTTACAACCGTCCGAATTTGCTAAACCTGGCTTTATAGTATTTGCCGCGTGGATGTTTTCCGTGCGTACGAAAAACCCGGAATTTCCTGGCGTGTTCATTGTATTTTTTATTTATGCAGTTTTAATATTTTTCTTGATACGCCAACCTGATTTTGGACAATCCTTTTTACTAACGCTCTGCTTTGGCGCAGTATTTTTCTACGCAGGTCTGTCTATTCGGTGGATGGCTGTTCTAGCAGGAATTACGGTATTTGGTGCATTTGGGGCTTATAATATTCTGCCTCATGTCAAAGATAGGTTGCAGCGATTTTTAAACCCACAAAACGCGGATACATACCAGACGGATAAAGCTTTAGAGGCGATTGCAAATGGCGGCGCTTTTGGACGCGGGCCGGGGGAAGGGGCTGTGAAATACCAAGTTCCCGATGGGCATACGGATTTTATATTTGCTATTACGGTCGAAGAATTCGGCTTCGTATTATCCCTTGGGCTTATCTTACTTTTGGCCGCATTTGTCGGGCGTAATTTTCGCAATGCACTGCATCTTAATAATCATTTTTCTCAATTGGCGGTGGCAGGTCTGTCAACGATGATTGGCTTGCAAGCCATGATAAATATCGCCGTAAACTTAAATATGGTTCCCCCCAAAGGTATGACGCTTCCGTTTATTTCATATGGTGGTTCGTCCATGTTGGCCTTGTGCTTTTCCGCTGGGTTAATCCTCGCACTTACGCGCAAACGGCCTGGCGCATATGGGTTTGGTGTATCGTGAAAATATTATTGGCAGCAGGGGGTACGGGCGGGCATATGTTTCCCGCGCAAGCCTTGGCAGAGCGGCTAAAATCTCAAGGGTGGGATATTACGCTGATGACCGATATTCGGGGACTTAAACACGCAGGGAATATTCCTGCCGCTCACAAAATTCAAGTGGAGGCAGCAAGTTTATCCCCGCGTAGGCCACTCAGGGCTATATTGGGCATTTTGAAACTACGGCGGGGTGTAAAGACGGCCAAGGTTTTCATAAAATCATGGCAGCCCGATATTGTTGTTGGCTTTGGCGGTTATCCAGCGTTTCCTGCTATGAAAGCTGCGCAAAGCCTAGCTGTGCCGACAATATTGCACGAGCAAAATGCTGTGCTAGGTCGGGTGAACCGTATATTTGCCGCCAAAGCAAATCATGTGGTGTCGGGGTTTGAAGTGTTGCAAAAACGTCCCAAGGGCGCGAATTGGCAGGTGTTAGGCAATCCCTTGCGTGCACCGATATTAAAAGCGTCAAAGCAAAAATATCAACCACCAAAGGGCCAAATAAACCTGTTCATTATGGGTGGTAGTCTGGGTGCGCGGCTATTAAGTGAAACAATGCCGAAGGCCATAACTCTATTGCCAAAAGACCTGCGAAAGCGGTTGCGGGTCGTGCAACAAACTCGCGAGGAAAGTCTGACATTTGCGCAAGATACTTATGCAAGGGCAGGCGTGCAGGCAAAGTGTGCGCCGTTCTTTGACGACATTGAAACTCATTACGCCGATGCACATTACATTATTGCCCGTGCAGGAGCATCATCTGTATCAGAAATAATGGCAATGGGCCTGCCGTCTTTGCTTGTCCCGCTGGCCATAGCTATGGACGATCACCAACGGGTGAATGCGCAGCCTTTAAAAGACCTTGGAGCTGCCGATATTTTGCCCGAATTCGAGTTTACGCCTGAGAAAGTAAAATCTATTCTTATGGAGAGACTCAATGATTCGGTCTGGCTTGAAAACGCATCCCATTCTGCACGCACTGCAGCAAAACTTGACGCGGGAGAGCGTTTGGCCCAACTGGTCGTTGATACCGCGCAACGACAATAGAAAGACGCATATGCCAACACAAATGCCATTTGAAACAGGTCCGATTCACTTCGTGGGTATTGGCGGTATTGGTATGAGCGGCATTGCCGAGGTCATGCTCAATTTGGGCTATGAGGTGCAAGGTTCTGACATGCGCGAAAACCCGAATGTGGTGCGCCTGCGCAAACTAGGTGCAAATATCTATATAGGCCACGAAGCCAAACAGGTTCACGGGGCGGGAGCATTGGTTGTCTCCTCTGCTATCAAAGGCGAAAACCCTGAATTGATTGAGGCCCGCTCTCTCTCCATTCCAGTGGTAAGGCGGGCAGAAATGCTCGCAGAGCTCATGCGTCTAAAATGGGCGGTTGCCGTTGGCGGAACCCACGGCAAAACCACGACCACCTCTATGGTGGCAGCTTTGATGGAGGGCGGCGGCCTTGATCCAACGGTGATTAACGGCGGTATTATCAATGCCTACGGCGCCAATGCTAAATTGGGCGCAGGCAAATGGATGGTGGTAGAAGCGGACGAGTCCGATGGTTCGTTTCTCAAGCTGTTTTCGACAATTGCCATAGTCACCAATATTGACCCTGAGCATATGGAGCATTACGGTGATTTTGATACCCTGCGCGCTGCCTTTGATACCTTTGTCGAAAATTTGCCGTTTTACGGTTTTGCGGTGCTGTGTATTGACCATCCCGAAGTGCAAAACCTAGTCAGCCGCGTTACAGACAGGCGGGTGATTACATACGGATTTAACGCGCAGGCAGATGTGCGGGCTGAAAATTTATCCTATGAAAATAATGGTGTGAAATTTGACGTGATATTCCGACTTCGTGACGGGAAAGGCGAGGAATGTTGGCCTGGATTGTTTTTGCCAATGGCAGGAGATCATAACACCCAAAACGCTCTGTCTGCGATTGCGGTGGCGCGGGCTTTGGATATCACCGAGGCGCAAGTCCGTTCAGCCCTTGAAGGGTTTGGCGGGGTGAAACGCCGCTTTAGCAAAGTAGGTGAATGGAACGGAGTGACAATCATAGATGATTATGGTCATCACCCTGTTGAAATTTCGGCGGTGCTAAAAGCCGCCACGCAAGTTTGTTCTGGGCGTGTGCACGCCATTGTCCAACCACATAGATATTCGCGTTTGCAAGACTTATTTGAAGAATTTTGCACCTGTTTTAATGATGCCTACGCCGTTCACGTAACCGATGTATATGCGGCAGGGGAAGACCCGATTGAAGGCGTCAGCGCACAAAGCTTGGTTGAAGGTTTGGCACGGCATGGACACAGAAATGCGCAAATTGTTTCACGTGAAACAATTTCAAATACCTTGCGCAAAACCCTAAAAAAGGGCGATATGGTGGTATTTTTAGGGGCTGGCGACATCACACATTGGGCCTATGAATTACCACAAAAACTCGCAGAGATATAATTTTGAGCTTCCCGTCCATTTTGGATAGACTGCCGCAAGTGCGAGGAAGCCTGCGCGAAAATGTGGCTCTTGCTCCCTATACATGGTTGCGGGTCGGCGGGGCAGCGCAAGTGCTTTTCATGCCTAAGGACGAGGCTGATTTGGCCTTGTTTTTACCGCAAATTCCGCAAGATATTCCCGTGCAAATTCTGGGTGTCGCGTCCAATACTTTGGTGCGAGACGGGGGTGTGCCTGGCGTTACCATTCGCCTTGGCCCAAACTTTGCCAAAGTCGAGAAAATAGGCGTGGATAAAATCCGTGTTGGAGCCGCATGTCTCGACGGGGTATTGGCGAAGAAGGCAGCTGGATTAGGTATTTCTGGTTTGGCGTTTTATGCGGGTATTCCTGGGACAATTGGCGGCGCACTTCGCATGAATGCAGGCTGTTATGGGCATGAAACTAAAGATATTTTAGTCGAATGTATCGCCCTTGATCGCCGTGGTCGGCGGCATATTATTTCGCTTTCTGACATGAAATACTCCTACCGACACTGCGGGGCAAATGCGGAATTTATTTTTGTTGAAGCCGTCTTTCAAGGCGGTGTTGAAGCCCCTGATATTATCAGGAAACATATGGACGAAATCACCAGTAACCGAGAACAATCCCAACCTATAAAAGAGAAAACCGGTGGGTCAACTTTCAAAAATCCTGACCCTGAAATTTCGGGCGGTCGCGGGGCATGGCAAGTCATTGACGCGGCAGGTGGACGCGGCCTAAAAATTGGCGGCGCGCAAATGTCAGAGAAGCATTGTAACTTCATGATAAATGCGGGCAATGCGACGGCCAAAGATTTGGAAACTTTAGGCAAAACTATTCGCGAAATGGTTCAAGATAGCCAAGGTGTGAAACTGGAATGGGAAATTCGGCGCATCGGAATTGAGACGCAAAATGAGTAAAAAAATTGCAGTGTTAATGGGAGGGCTATCAGCCGAGCGCGAAGTCTCGCTTGTCTCTGGAGACGCCGTTGCAAATGCTTTATCCCTTGAAGGGTATGAGGTCGTAAAAATAGACGCGGGTCATGATTTGGCGAAGCGTCTTGAGGAGGTGTCGCCAGATATTGTTTTTAATGCTCTGCACGGCGAATGGGGTGAAGACGGGCGGGTGCAAGGTGTGCTCGATTTGTACGGCAAGCCTTATACCCATAGCGGTGTTATGGCGTCTGCTCTTGCTATGGATAAACACAGAGCAAAAATAATCTGCAAAGCGGCGGGGATCAATGTGCCGAAAGGTAAATTGGTAGCAAGGGAGCTTGCCGCTCGCCAGCACACTTTAAAACCGCCATATGTCATAAAACCCAACGCGCAAGGCTCTAGCGTTGGTGTCTATCTCGTGCCCGAAGGGGCCAGTCGCCCACCAACTGAGGTTGCGACAAATGATAAAATGGGTGAATATGTGTTGGCAGAAGTTTTCGCGCGAGGCCGTGAATTTACGGTCACGGTCTTGGACGGCAAAGCACTCTGTGTCACAGAAATTATCGCGCACACTGCATTTTATGATTATGAGGCCAAATACGTAGACGGGGGGTCAACCCATATTGTACCCGCCGATATTCCTAAAATAGCCTCCGACATGTGTATGGAATGGGCCGTTTTAGCCCATAATGCTTTGGGGTGTCGTGGCCTGACCCGCAGTGATTTTCGCTATGATGATGCCAACATAAAGAAAAATGCGAAAAAAACCGATATAGTAAACAAAATCGTAATGCTTGAGCTTAATACTCAGCCTGGAATGACGCCTACGTCTTTAGCCCCTGAACAGGCAAATTATATGGGCGTGGATTTTCAGCAGCTTTGCTGCTGGATTGTTGAGGACGCTTCGCATCCCAGATAACAGGGCACGGAGCATGATGAGGTTTGCGAGAAATGGCAAAAAGAAAAGCTCCCCATAAAGGAAATTTTGCAAATAAAGGCGGTGCAGGTTCGCGCCGCATTAGCCCGTTAAAACCTGGCCTAAGTGGTGCGAAAAATTGGGCCAATGCACAAGTACGGGCGGCTGGATATTCACGAAAACATAGAATGCGGCTTGCTACGGCAGGTGTAGCATTGACATTATCAATTTTCACAGGCGCATTGTGGCTTGGCGGTTATATGCCAACATTACAGGCTTCTGGCGCAAATTTTACGAAACAACGCCTGATGAATATGGGTTTTGTGGTGAAATATGTTGACGTTGTTGGCGAGGGGCGGATTTCAGAACCGCAAGTGCGCGCCGCTCTTGGTGTGCAAGCTGGTGATTATCTCTTTGATATGGATATCACCAATGCGCAAGCCCGTGTACAAAGCCTTAGCTGGGTGGAAAATGCAGTTGTGCGCCGATTATGGCCCAACCGCGTTGTTGTGCATATTAATGAACGGCGGCCATTTGCCATGTGGCAAGACAACGGAAAATTTAACATTGTCGACCCAAATGGGGTGACAATTTCTGCAGCAAATTCCTCTGATTTTTACCAACTTCCTATGATTGTGGGCAAGGGGGCGGAAAAACAGGCGCACGGGTTTCTTAAAATATTAAGCACTTTTGATGCCGTGCAAAATCGTATGGAGTCTATCGTTTATGTGAGTGAAAGGCGGTGGGATGTGATTTTAAATGGTAGTGGTTTGCGGATCATGTTGCCAGAAGAAAACCCGCAGGCCGCTTTGCAAAATTTGGCAATTTACCACGAAAAATATAATATTCTGGACCGTGATTTGGAGCGTATTGATATGCGTGTAAAAGGACGATTATTCTTGCGTCCGTCATCCAAAGCAAAGGAGAAGAGAGCCTAAAATGGCTTTTTTTAAGGCGAATAGACGTCTCAGTAATCCAGAAATACATGCTGTTTTAGATATTGGATCAAGCAAGGTCGTCTGTTTAATCGGACGCGAGGAGCCTGGTGTTGGTATTCGCATTTTAGGTGCGGGTTATCACGCCAGTGCCGGGCTTCGTAATGGCGCTGTAATTGATATGGAGGCAGCGGAAAATACGATCCGTCACGCCGTAGAAAAAGCTGAACGGTCTGCTGGACTGGCGATTTCGTCAGTTGTTGTCAATGTGTCCACCCGTTCTATGCGCTCACGCCATATTCATGTGGACACAAAATTTACAAGTGCAGAAGTGGCAGAAAAAGATTTACAGCGTGTCGTCGATACGGCGTTAATGGAGTTTAGCGAGCCTGACCATGCGGTATTACATGCGTTGCCTCTCAATTGGAGTGTAGATGAAGAGCGCGGTATTCAAGACCCGCGTGGTATGTTTGGCAAAAAACTCGGCGTGGATATGCATTTTGTAACCGCAGGGATAGGCGTATTACGAAATTTATCCCACTGTATCGAGCGCTGTCATTTGCACATTTCAAGCATGGTGTCCTCCCCATATGCCGCAGGCATAGGGGTGCTAGTTGAGGATGAGTTAGACTTAGGGGTGACACTTATTGACATGGGCGGCGGCATTACGACTGCGGCAGTATTTCGAGACCAAGCATTGGTTTTTGTTGACTCACTTGGCGTGGGTGGGCAAAATGTTACCAGTGATATTGCGCGCGGACTAACAACGCCTTTTGAAGCGGCAGAGCGGATCAAAACTCTTTACGGCTCGGTTTTAGATAGCCCTGAAAACGATGGGCAAATGATACCGTGTCCGCCTATGGGGGCGCAGGACGAGTTGCACCACGAACCTCTAAATTTATTGACCAATATTATTCATTCACGCGTAGAAGAAACATTGGAACTTTTACGTGACCGGTTTTCTGCAGCGGGTATTGAGGAATTTTCAGGACGAAGAATTGTGCTCACGGGGGGTGCTTCTGAGCTATCTGGGGTTGCGCAAATGGCAGAATATATTTTTAAAAAACGGGCACGTATTGGTCGTCCTCATAGTTTGCTTGGACTTTCAGATACAATGTCAGGGCCAGATTTTTCTGTCGCAGCGGGCTTGCTTAAGCAAATATTTGAATGCAATTCTGACATTATTATTGGGCCGCCAGATTTGTCGGGAAAACGGTTTCGTGCCCGTAGATATACGGGAGGGAATGTTTCTAAGTCTTTGAAATGGCTTAAAGAAAATTTCTGATTCTTGTATGTATTACCTAATTATAATGCAAATATTTACCCAAAACTGTGGAGTTTAAGGGCTTGCCCTTCGTAAGGTTGTAAGCATGAACTTTGGTATAACGTCGCCAACGCCCAAGCCAGTTTGTTTCGTACAACCGTAACTTTGGGGGCAAATGTTGGTAATTATATATGCTACTTTTCACAATTTAAGCCCCTCATAAAAAATAAAAGGATTTCATTGGTTATTATTTCATTGGTTATTAACGGATGGTAAATGGTTTTGAGGGAGATTGTCATTAATTATTTGCAAACCATAAATGTGAGCCTTCTTATGAGCATCAATTTATCCCTTCCAAGATCAGTCGAGTTAAAACCGCGCATTGTCGTTATTGGCGTTGGAGGGGCAGGGGGCAATGCTGTCAATAATATGATTACGTCAGGACTTAACGGAGTTGAATTTATTGTCGCCAATACGGACGCGCAATCATTGGCTTTGTCCAAAGCAGATCGCCGCATACAAATGGGCAGTGCCATTACGCAAGGATTGGGTGCGGGCATGCAGCCACAAGTTGGCGCTGAAGCTGCTGAAAACTCTCTTGCAGAAATTATGGAGCATCTTGACGGCGCGCATATGTTATTTGTGGCCGCTGGTATGGGCGGCGGTACGGGCACTGGCGCAGCGCCGATTATTGCAAATGCTGCACGGGAGCGCGGTATTCTTACGGTTGCCATTGTCACCAAGCCTTTCCAGTTTGAAGGCTCGAAACGCATGAAACTTGCCGAAGCAGGTATTGAGGAATTGAATGCCAGTGTGGATACACTATTGGTGATCCCTAATCAAAACTTATTCCGTGTGGCAACAGAAAACACGACGATGACAGATGCCTTTGCTATGGCAGACGAAATATTAAATTCAGGCGTTAAGGGCATTTCTGACCTTATGGTTGTACCTGGAAAAATTAATTTGGATTTCGCCGATGTGCGTACAGTTATGGGCGGCATGGGTAAGGCTATGATGGGAACGGGAGAAGCGACAGGAGAGCGCCGTGCTATTGAAGCTGCAGAGTCTGCTATTTCCAACCCTCTACTTGATGACGTTTCTCTAAAAGGCGCCAAAGGTGTGTTGATTAATATCACGGGTGGCTCAGATTTAACCCTTTACGAAGTTGATGAAGCGGCAAGCTTGATCCGTGGACAAGTTGACCCAGAAGCGAATATCATTGTTGGGTCTGCAGAAGATAGCTCACTTGACGGTATTGTACGTGTTTCAGTGGTTGCTACTGGTGTGCAAGCAGAGGATGGGCATAATATTCTCGCACCGTCTGCGGAAAATATTGTTGTACCGCCTGTGGAAAGTTTTGATGAGGAAGCCGTGGATATTTCGGAAATAATACCTGATGACCACGAGGAAATTTCCGATGTGGCTGTGCAAAATGTACAACAAGAGACGCCGAGTTATCAATATTACCGCCCAGAGCCTACGCCAGCAGCAGAGCCTGTGCAGCAAGCACAGACTTCGTTGCCACCTTTGTCTGCGCAAACCGTGGTTAAGCCGCTTATGGGTTTCTTTGGCCGCAAGAAGACTGCGCCTGAGCCGCGGGTAATGCAAGACACATCTCCTAAAGGCACAGGTGATTTGTTTGGCGCAGAAATAGATGATGAATTGGAAATTCCATCCTTTCTTCGTCGCTTACATAAATAAATTTTTATAAAATTGTGAAGAAAAAGGGCTTGTTGTACAGGCCTTTTTGCGTGTGTGTTTGTCCCATGTTGCAATGAAATTACTGTTAAATTACAATAGTTTAATATGTTGAAACATATTGTAACAGACCTTTAATTTTACATTGTACTCGTCTGAGGTATGACACGTTATCATAAGTATAAATGCCGCAATTGTGTGCATAGCAAAGAAAAGATATTAAACGTGACTGCAAATATAATACAAAGACAAGCTACACTGAAAGCACCTGCTATGACGGCGGGGGTGGAACTTCATGGTGGTAAGCCTGTAAGGATCGTATTAAAGCCTGCACCTGTTGGGTCGGGGATTGTATTTGTGCGAACGGATATTACGGGTCGTGATAACCAAATTTGCGTACATCCACATGCGGTTAGTAATGCGAGGCAATGTACAACAATTCAAAATGATGCAGGTGTAACAATTGCTACCATTGAACATCTTATGGCTGCCTTGGCAGCGAGTGGTGTTGATAATCTACGCATTGAAGTCAATAGCGGCGAAATCCCTGCGCTTGACGGGAGTGCAGAGCCCTTTTTAAAACTCATTGAGCATGTCGGGTTGGTGTCACAACCTGCCCCTCGCCGCTATGTTAAAGTGTTAAAGTCTGTTGAAGTGACATTGGGTGAAGCCTATGCGCGCATTGACCCAGCAATGCAATTATACCTTGACGTTACAATTGATTTTGCTGAACAAATTATCGGGCGTCAGCGCATTGAAATTGCCCCTGATGTGGAATCTTTTCGCGAACGGATTGCATCTGCGCGTACATTCGCTCGTGCTCACGAAGTTGCCGCCCTGCGCGAATCTGGTTTGAGCCTTGGTGGGTCTTATGACAATGCAATTGTTGTGGATGGAGACAAAGTTTTGAACCCTGGTGGCTTGCGCTTTTCTGATGAATTTGTGCGCCATAAAGCTTTGGATCTTTTAGGTGATCTGTATGTGGCTGGCCCTATATTGGGCAAAGTGACAAGTGTACGGGCGGGGCATGCGCTCAATCACAAGCTTCTTGCAGCTTTATTCACACAAAAAGATGCGTGGCGTTATACGCATTTGACTACACAAGACGCTACATCTTCACTTGAAGAAGCCGTATCCGCACTGTAAGACAGGCTTTCTAAGTTTTAATTTAAATTGCAGCGTTATCTATTTGACGCGGGCCAAGGAATCTGGTTTGCATGCATATAGTGTTATGTGAACAAAATTTTGCAGGTATATATGACTATTTTTGCCAGATATAGCCGTTTTTGGCGTCCAATTATTGCAATTTGCGTGGCTGGACTGGTTTTGAGTGGGTGTTCGACATTTGGCTCAAAAAAGAAAGAAAAACTGGCCTATGAAGAGCGACCAGCCGAAGCACTGTATAATAATGCTGTAAATCAGATGGATATAAATCGATATGATAGGGCAATATTGTATTTTGACGAGGTTGAACGTCAGCACCCATTTTCCCGTTGGGCGCGCCGCTCCATGCTGATGTCTGCATTTGCCCATTATAGTTCTGGTGATTATGACGAAACAATTGCGGCGTCGCAAAGGTTTATCAGTCTTCATCCTGGGAGCGATTCAACACCCTATGCCTATTACTTGATAGCAATTAGCCATTATAACCAAATTTTTGATGTTGGCAGAGACCAAGGCACGACTGTCTTGGCAGAAGCAGCCCTGCAACAAGTTGTCAGGCGTTATCCTGATTCAGACTATGCACGCGATGCCCGCCTGAAACTCGAACTGACCCATGACCATCTTGCGGGTAAGGAAATGGATGTTGGACGTTGGTATTTACGCCAAAATCAACATTTGGCAGCTATTGGTCGATTTAAAAATGTTGTCAAAAAGTACGACACAACATCGCAAGTCGAAGAAGCTATGCACCGCTTAGTCGAAAGTTATGTGTCACTTGGCCTCATTGGTGAGGCCAAACAAGTAGGTTCTGTACTCGGATATAACTACCCTACTGGTGAGTGGTATAATGACAGTTATAATCTTCTGTCAAAATACGGTGTTGATTTAAGCGCTGAGATTAAAGTTGAGCGGGAACGCGGTTATTGGCGACGCCTGAAGGAACGCCTTTTCTAGGGAAGGATTGCGCGGCGACATGTTAAGCGAGATTTCCATTCGAAATGTTGTACTTATCGAAACCCTTGATTTGGAATTGGGGGCTGGCCTCATTGCCATGACGGGTGAAACTGGGGCTGGTAAATCCATCATCCTCGATGCACTGGGCATGGCGACGGGGGCACGTTCTGATAAAACATTGGTGCGTAGTGGGGCCGATAAAGCCGTTTGCACGGCTCGCTTTTCACTTGCAGACAATCACAAGGTACGGGCGCTCTTAAAAGATGCTGACATAGAGATTGATGGTCGGGATGATTTGGTGTTGCGCCGATCCATTGCAATAGATGGTCGTTCGCGGGCTTATATTAATGACAACCCTACTGGACAAAAGCTACTGGCAGAAATTGGTGCGCTTGTACTGGAAGTACATGGTCAGCATGATGGCCGAGGCCTGTTAGACGCAACAACCCATAGAGGGCTTTTGGATACATTTGGAAGTTTGCAGAGCGTGGTTGATAGCTGCGCTCAGTCTTATGAAAACTTAAAAATCGCACAATCCCATGTAGGCGATCTTGTGGAACGGCAGGGTAAATCAGATGCGGACAAAGAATATATCGAACACGCCATTGCGGAGTTAGACAGACTTGCGCCTGCTGCGGGGGAAGACGAAAGCCTCGCATCGGAGCGCCGCGTCTTGCAACACGCGGAAGGCGCAGTATCAGAATTAACACATGCGCAACAAGCATTACGGGGAGAGGGGGAATATGAAGCTAGAATTGGCCAAGCTCTCGCTGGTTTGGAGCGTGTACGGGTAAAAATCGGTGGCGAGAGCGACAATCCAAATATTGCCGCCCTACAAAAAGCGACGACTGCGCTGGAAAAAGCATTGATTGAAATTGATGAGGCGCGCAGTGCCGTTGATAATGCCGCACATGTTTTCACATTTGAACCGGGACGGCTCGACACAATTGAACAAAGGTTATTTGCTTTACGGGCGTGCGCTAGAAAATATGACGTGGATGTCAATGGATTGGCACTGTTGCGGCAAAATTTCGGTGATGAACTTTTGGCACTTTCGCAATTTTCTGAAAATTTGGAAGCTGCAGAAGTAAATCTTGCTATGGCTAAAAAAAACTATGACAAGATTGCGAACACGCTCACCAAGGCGCGTATAAAAGCGGCAAAACGGCTTGATAACAATGTAATGGCCGAATTGCCGCCCTTAAAAATGCAACATGCACGGTTCCAAACTGTTGTCGGACAGGGCGAACCAACTGCGCACGGGCAGGATAAAATCATATTTGAAATATCCACAAATCCTGGCACGCCTTTCGGCCCGCTTGGTAAAATTGCATCTGGCGGTGAATTGTCGCGGTTTTCCCTTGCCATAAAAGTGGCTCTGGTTGGACGCTCTGCTGATAAAAACGGCAAGGTGATGGTTTTTGATGAAGTAGATGCAGGTGTTGGTGGTGCTGTGGCGGACGCTGTTGGCAAACGGTTATCGGCACTCGCAGCGCAAGAACAAGTGTTGGTAGTTACCCATTCGCCGCAAGTTGCAGCCTGTGCAGATCACCAATTGCTTATTCACAAAACGACGAAAAATGCGCAAACAATAACCAGTGTTGATGTTTTAAATGCGGAGGAGCGTGCGGAAGAAATTGCCCGCATGCTAGCAGGGCAAAGTGTTTCCGAGGAAGCCCGCGCAGCGGCACGGCAGCTTATGCAGGGCACATGACGGACGTAAATACTTTAAGCGAAGCACAGGCAAAGCTACGATTACATGTTTTGAGTTTAGAAATGCGTGTCAATGACGCCTTATATTACGAAAAAAATACTCCGAGCATAAGTGACGCGGATTATGACGCGCTAAGAGTTGAATTACTGGCGATTGAAGAAAAATTTCCACAACTGATAACCAAAGACAGTCCGAGCCAAAAGATTGGAGCAAAGCCGTCTGGGAAATTTGCAAAAATCACCCACGCCGTACCCATGCTATCCTTGGATAATGCATTTGATGACGAGGATGTGCATAGTTTTGTAGTACGAGTGCGTAAATTCTTGAACATAGGCGAAGACGTCGAAATCAGCTTTACAGCAGAACCAAAGATTGACGGGCTGTCCGCAAGTATTCGCTACGAAAACGGAAAACTTATCCACGCGGCCACACGCGGAGATGGCCGAATTGGTGAGGATATCACAGCCAATATATTGACGTTAAAAGATGTGCCGCACATGCTTACGGGTACGGGTTGGCCAGATGTTTTGGAAGTGCGCGGCGAAGTATATATAGGCCACGCAGAATTTGCGGCGATGAACGCAGAGCAGGTCAAAAACGGTAAATCAGCATATAAAAACCCACGTAATGCGGCTGCGGGAAGCTTGCGGCAAATTGACCCACGCATAACGGCAGGGCGGCCATTGCAGTTTTTTGCTTATGCTTGGGGAGAGATAAGCGCGCCGCTTGCACACAGCCAATTTGAGGCGGTGCAAAATCTTGGTGCGTGGGGTTTTTCTATAAACCCACTGACTAAAATTTGCGAGAGCGCGGATTTATTGATTGCTCATTATACCCATATTGACACCACAAGAAGTGCCCTTGGCTACGACATTGACGGGGTTGTTTACAAGATCAATGATTTGTTCTTACAAGAAAGATTGGGCTTCGTATCTCGTGCCCCTCGTTGGGCCATTGCTCATAAATTCGCGGCTGAAAAAGCGGTGACAACGATTGAAGCAATCGATATTCAAGTCGGACGGACGGGTGCTTTGACGCCAGTTGCACGGCTGGCCCCCGTCACAGTTGGCGGGGTGGTGGTATCAAATGCAACCTTGCACAATGAAGACGAGATTGCCCGCAAGGATATTCGTATTGGCGACAGCGTAGAAATTCAACGCGCTGGCGACGTCATTCCGCAAGTGTTGCGAGTGATGAACCCAGATAGAAAAGGGCGCGGCCAAGTATTTCTTGTGCCGCATAATTGTCCTATATGCGGCGCAAATGCGGTGCGTGAAATTGACGAAAAGGGCAAAGAAGATGCGGTGCGCCGCTGTGTAAATGGCTTGCAGTGCCCCGCACAAGCCATTGAAAGTTTGAAACATTTTGTTTCAAGGCGTGCATATGACATTGACGGAATGGGAGCTAAACAAATCGAAGCATTTTACGAAAAAGGTTTAGTGTTAGCACCCGCAGATATTTTCAAGCTCGAAGATAATAACAACATCATGCGCTTGGAAAAATGGGATGGGTGGGGCGAGACAAGTGCAAAAAATTTATTTGCAGCGATCAATGCACGGCGCAACATTTCGTTTCAACGGTTCTTATATGCGCTCGGTATTCGCCATGTTGGGCACGGCAATGCTGATTTGCTTGCCAAACACTATCTGAGTTTTGATAGATTTTTTACCGCCATTAACAAGGCCAAAGAAAAGATCGGCGAAGATTGGGCTGAACTTCTTTCCATTGACGGTGTGGGGGATGCATGTGCAAGTTCTCTTGTGGATTTCTTAAACGCGCCGCAAAATGTTGACGTGGTTATTGCTTTGCTTGCGCAGGTTCATGTGCAAGACGCCGAGCCGCCACGTGCGAACAGACCTGTATCAGGAAAGACAGTCGTATTTACAGGAAAGCTCGAACTGTTTAGCCGCGATGAGGCCAAAGCCAAGGCACAAAGCTTGGGGGCTAAGGTTTCTGGGAGCGTGTCCAAGAACACGGATTATCTGGTCGCAGGGCCGGGGGCAGGGTCTAAGCTTAAAAAGGCGCAAAGCTTGGGCGTAGGCGTGCTTACGGAAATTCAGTGGCTGGAGCTGATAAAATAATTAAGCAGCGATAATATTGAAATGTCGTTCGATATTTCGGGACACCGTATGCCATTTGCTGTTACGGGTGCGGAATTTGTGAAAATCAAATGCGGCTTGGTCAACAAATTCTTCGTACAGAGAAAACCGGCACGGGTTATTTGGGTCAGGCGTGATGGTAAATTCTATACAGCCTGGTTCTGCCAAAGTCAGGCGAATTTGCTCTTTCATCGCTTGCTTTAGCATATCCAATTCATGAGCAGGTATAATAACATATCCACACAGTATAATTTTACTCATCGCATTTTACATTGCTATAATGGGGCGCAAGCAAGTTTTAGCCAATCGTGCACATCATTATCAACCAATGCCCCTATTTCCGTTAATATACGGGCGTGGTAAGCGTTAAGCCAATCGATTTCAACAGGATTTAGCAGTTGTTTGATGATTAATTCACGCGCTATCGGGGCAAGGGTGAGGGTGCGAAAACCCATCATTTTACGCTCACCGCCTTCAATAGGGGCCGCTTTGGTAACGTATTGTAGGTTTTCAATGCGAATGCCAAATTCACCCGTTTTATAATAACCAGGTTCATTAGAGACTATCATGCCGTGCTCTAGCGGAATGGAGCTTGGCGTTTTGGCAATACGTTGTGGGCCCTCGTGAACACCGAGATAGGCCCCAACCCCGTGGCCTGTGCCGTGGTCATAATCAAGCCCGTGGGCCCAAAGTGCTGCACGCGCAAGACTATCGAGTGCGTGGCCTGTTGTGCCCTTTGGAAACCGTACTTGTGACAGAGCGATATGGCCTTTTAAAACCAAGGTAAAACACTTGCACATTTCGTCGCTAGGTTTCCCAATCGCTACAGTGCGGGTGATATCGGTTGTACCGTCAACATATTGTCCACCGCTATCAATAAGATACAACGAACCGGGCTCTAGCATTTTGGTTGTACCCTTGCTGACGCGGTAATGTATGATGGCGCCGTTAGAACCTGCGCCAGAAATACTTTCAAAACTAAGGTCTTTGAGCAGGCCTGTGTCGTGGCGAAACCCTTCTAGTTTTTGCGCCGCACTGATTTCGTCCTCATGACCGCCTTGGGCGTGGGTGGCGAGCCAATGCAGGAATTTTGTCACGGCTGCACCGTCGCGCACATGGGCTGCGGTTGTTCCTGCAATTTCCGCTTTGTTTTTACGGGCTTTGGGCAAAGCGATAGGATCCATCGTCCGCACGATATTTGCACCCGCATTTTCAAGTGTACCGAATATAAAGCTAGAACTGAGCGACGGATCAACCATCACGGTCTTGCCTTTTAATGTGCCAAGGCGTGCGGGTAATTTTTCTTCGGTGGAAATGGAGACCTGATTGCCAAAATGTGTGCGCAGTTCATCGGTGATTTTGTCGGGGTCAATAAATAATTCCGTGCTACCGTCGGCATGTAATAACAAGCTAGAAAGCGGCAGTGGAGAACACATCACGTCACCGCCGCGTATATTAAGCAACCATGCTACGGAATCAGGGGCGGTGATGAGGGCGGTATCCGCGCCCTTGTCCGTAATAATTTGCGCGATTTGCATGCGCTTGGCTTCGTGGTCAATGCCTGCAAGCTCTAAGGGTTGAACGGAAAGTTTTTCCTTGGGGAGCGCAGGGCGGTTCTCCCAAGCTTGGTCAATTGGGTTTTGGGGTGTTGGGTGTAGACTACCACCAGCACTCTCAATTGATTTTCGGTAACGAGCTAAAGCATCTGGGCTGTGAAGCAATGGATCATACCCGATTTTTGCGCCTTTGGCTGTGTTTGCGGCGAGCCATGTGCACACACCTGCATCTTCTAACCGAAAAAAGTCAAATAAATCTTTGTCCACTTGGGCGCGGACTTGCAATGTGTAACGTCCGTCCACAAACATTGCGGCTTTGTCAACCATCACGACCGCTGCGCCCGCAGAACCCGTAAATCCCGTGGCCCACATCAAGCGTTCATTACACTCTGGGAGATATTCATTGTTGTATTCATCCTCATGGGGAATGAGGAAGCCGTCAAGACCCGCACGGATAAGAGATTTGCGGAGTTTAGGAAGGTTTTTGCGTCCAAATTCTGGCCCGCCCTGCACATCAAAATTTTGTATCATTTTTTGAGTCCTTTATGTGTGCACACACTAATCTCTAAGGGGTTAGGGTCAAGTCGTTTGGTAAATATTTGCTCATTAGCTGTGCAAAATTAACCTTTGTTAATATTTATCTATGCGTATATGCATATCTACTTTGCCGAATTATCTGTTCACTTCGGGACAAAATAACCACATATAGTTAGCACGAGATTAAATCGTTTCATAAAACCGTTTCAATGGTGAAGCAATAAAAGTGAAGCAATAATAAGGAGTAGCGTTATGGCTAAATATTTTAACCCTGCTGAGGTAGTCAGCGTAAAAACAGAAATTTGTTTGGCGCCGATTGTAAAAACATCTGCCAATGTAGAGTTTCTTGTCCGCCGCGTGGCCCGTAGCCGCCGTCGTGACCGCCGCGCAATCTAATTTGCGCAAAAATTAGTATCCCCCCCAAGATACGGCCCCGTTCAGAAGTGAGCGGGGCATTTTTTATGACATTAGGTTTTTTGCATGGTTAGAGTTGTCCATCCTGCAAGCGAGGCACTGCGCACGAGGCTTAGGTTTTGCGCTTCATAGGCCTTGATTAATGTATATGCTTGTTCGTCAAGTAAGCCTGACAATATCACATGCCCGCCTGTGGCCAAAGCTGTGGCAATATTTGGCGCAAGGCCTACAAGCGGGCCTGCTAATATATTGGCAAAGATAAGATTGTATTTCGTATCGTTAGGTAGGCCTTCTGCTTGAACAGCGGTGATTTTGTTCCCGACACCATTGATTTTGGCATTGTGCAAGGTAACGTCAACGGCGTCTTGGTCGATATCAGAAGCCAGCACGTCAATATTAATGGCTTTGGCGGCAGCAATGGCCAACACGCCAGAACCACATCCTAAGTCCAAGACACGTTTGGGGTAATTTTCCAACGGCTTTTTAACTTTACTGGGTGGTTGGCGGATTAAATCCTCTAAAGCAAGCAAGCAGCCTTTGGTCGTGCCGTGATGCCCTGTGCCAAAAGCAATACCCGCGTCAATTTGGACCGGGTAGGGCGTGTGCACGGGGATTTTATCTCTGTCATGGGCGCCGTGAATAAAAAACCTACCTGCTTCGACGGGCGGCAATCCCATTTGTGATTTCGCCGTCCAGTCCTCGTCAGGCAATTGGGTGATGAAATGCTCAAGACCGCCTAGGTTTAATGTAGACTGACACGCCTGTGCTTCGGCTGTTGTTGCAAATAAGGCCTGTACATGCATGGTATTTGGCCCGTCTTCAAACACCGATACGGCCAAAGCCTGCATGTCCATTTCGAACCCAAGCACGTCTGAGAGTGCAAATATAATGTCGCTCGGCCCACGAATAAACAGGGCAAATGGTGGGGGTGTCTCTGTCATAATTTAATCATCCGAGCTATCATTATCCCGCCAATGTGTCGATAAAATACGGTGTAAAATCTCAATGAGAAACGCCGTATTTAGCCCAAATAATACAAGACCGTTGGCTGCAATCATGCCCGATAATAACCGCCAGTTTTGCGGCAGGGTGATATCGCCAAACCCAAGCGTGGTAAAGGCCACCATAGAAAAATATAGGGCGCGCTCAAGTGTATCAAAAATATGCATCTGCCAAAAGGCAAATGCCCATATCCAAATGGCCAAGCTAAGGGCCGCAAGCAACCATAATGTCGCCGCCGACAAAACTATAATTTGACGGAATAATTGACGAGCCTCCAAATATCTCGCCCCCCACCGCCGCAAGCTCTTAATCGCCAATTGAATAAAAAGAACCTCAACAACAATCGTCGCAATAATCAACAAAGACCCAATAAAAATCTGAATAAACATAATAAATCATATTACTACGCGTCATATGAACGAACAAGGTAATTTTTTTGTCCCTGTTGTGCGGGCGATGGCAGGTATTAGGTGGCACCCGAATACCTAATGACTTTTTTAAATATGCATGGTAGTTTCTCGAAAAATTGGGGACGCGCATTGCTATTACGAATCATGTCTAGACACGTCAAAGACCAGAACTGGTTTGCGTGTGCACTGTACTTTTCATTGTGACAGCAATTAAGAAAACAGCCGTGAGTTGGAAAGTCTTTCTGACCTTCCTTATACCCTCACTTTTTGGAATTCTTGTGTTTCTGACTCCCGTGGCTTACGGGGGTAAAAAAACAATTTTAATCGCGGTTATCGTTGACCTTATTCGCAAGCCCCTCGCGCCTTATGCTATGGGTATTCTAATCGCGGTGATTGGCCTGTCCACGCTAGGCAGTTTGTATTACATTTTGGCAAAACCAAATTGGAAACACAGCCGCCCATCTCTTTATGCCATATGCCACACAAGCCCTGTGTGGTTTTTTCTACGCTTTTTAGGGTTGATTTACGGCCTGTGCATTTATTTCAGTATCGGCCCGGAATTTGTGCGCGGCGCAGATACGGGCCAAGCCATATTTAATGATATTGGCATCCCCGTATTGTTCACGCTGACGACCGCATGTTTTTTCATTCCTTTTTTAACTGATTACGGTTTTATGGAATTTATCGGTAATCTGGTTAAAAAGCCTTTTCGGTTTTTATTTAATCTGCCGGGCCGCTCGGCTATAGATGCCACTGCGTCTTTTGTATCGGCGGCGCCAGTGGGCCTGTTGATTACTATCAAACAATACGAAACCGGATATTATTCAGCACGGGAATCTGCTGCCGTTGCTGCCAATTTTTCCGTTATTTCCATCCCCTTTGCATTGGTCGTGGTCAGTGTTGCACAGTTGGAGCATATGTTTTTTACTTGGTATTTGGTTGTGATAATCGCCTGTTTGATCGCCGCCCTGATTACAATCCGTATGCCGCCGCTCAGCCGTATTCCTGATACGTATTTTCCGGGTGTTGACAAACAAATTCATGAAGACGAAGACACGCAAGGTTCTATTTGGGCCAATAGTGTTCGCGAGGCCATGAAATGTGCTGAGACGGCGCCTTCGCCTAGGCAATATCTGAACTCTGCATGGCTTGCAGCTTTGCAAGTTGTCTTTGGCGTCATCGCGCCCGCCATGGCCATTGCTACCACAGCCGCCATTATTATTGTTTATACACCCATATTTGACATCATCAGCACGCCCATCGCTTTTCTTTTGGAGGGCTTGAAAATCCCAGAGGCCAAAGAGGTCGCTCCAGGATTTGTTGTGGGTTTTTTCGATCAATTCCTACCAGCACTTCTGGCCAAACCTATTGAAAGTGATATGTCGCGTTTTATCTTGGCTGGACTTTCGGTTTGTCAGTTGATTTACATGGCAGAAGTGGGTGTGCTCATACTCTATTCGTCTTTACCTTTAAATTTTTGGCAGCTTTTAACAATTTTCGCGATCCGCACAATGATTGTTTTCCCAGTATTTTTGACCGCAGGTTGGCTATTGTTTTAACAGTATAAGTCCTAATTTTGAGCCTACCAACTGAACAAAAAACCTCAACAACAATCGTCGCAATAATCAACAAAGAGCCAAGAAAAATCTGAATAAACATAATAGATGACATTACCCTGCGTCATATGAACGAACAAGGTAATTTTTTGGCATGGTTGCTTTGGGGGCAGGAGGAGGTTAAATGGTATATTGGACTGGCGAGGGATTTCAATTGACCAACAAATATTTTTCGTGAATAGTGCAAACTAGCTGGCAGGAGTTAAGAGGGAATATGCCTGAACTAGATAATAAAAGACCCAAGTTAGGCAAACTTGTGACCGACGATACGCCGCAAACTCCTACAGTTCCATTCGTTAAGAGAGTAGGAAAAAGACTAAGTGAAAACTATGGTCATGTTTATGGAATAATTGGTTCGATTGGAGTTGTACTAGCGGTCATTACTTTATTTTTTCAAGTAGACCGTAGCAACGGTGATGTTCATCTTCCATTAGATGCTTTCGGCCTAGAACAGTTAAATAAGGAAGTTCAGGAGTATAGAGCGAAAAAAACTATTCCACAACAAAACGTCTCAGAAGGGCGTAAAAACGTTAGTCAGGAAGATATGCCAGTTGCCAATAGTAACGGGTTTCACATTGTAAAACACAAGGTTGTCGTTGATTTTAATAACTTTAAGGATTTAGAGTCTTTACACTTGACTGCCCCCAACAGTGCCGTGGTTCAATATGTTACGCACCAAATAAGAAAAGTCACCGAATCCGATATTTTTCAAGCGACCGCCTCAACAAGTGGTTTTGATGTTTTTGTTCAAAGCTATACGCCAATGACCGTATATGCGACTGGGGAAGGTGTATTTGGTCCCTATTCTGTAAAGAAGCGGACAATCGAGTTTGATGTAACTGATTATCCTGTTGGATCTGAATTTATTATTCAGCATCAGAAAACCTATTGGAATGCTTTTCAGGGAGAAGATCAGTCTTGGGCTGGTTATGAGGTTCGTGTGCCTACAGATGAAATAGAGTACTTGATAATATTTCCTGAAAACAGGCCATTTAAAAAAATTGAGTTCTTCGCCAACGACCCTGACGGCAACAGATACCGTCTGAACCGAGAGTCATATGTAGTCCAAGGCAATAATAAAACTTGGATTTGGTGGCGGGCTATAAAGCCAAAGCCAGGTATTTCATATCATATTGATTGGGAATGGTAGTTAAAAGTAACTCGTGAGCTGCTTTTAACTATGTTAGCATTGAAAGTCTCAACGGTAAAAAATAGTGGTATTCCCCTATGGGATAAGAGTCTAAAAGGTTAAATCGCGATAATGATACGCTTAAACTTTCTCCACAAACCCGTCCAAAACTTTCTTTTTTCCTGCTTTTTCAAAGGCTACGTCTAGTTTGTTTCCGTCCGCAGAGGTTATTTTTCCGTAGCCGAATTTTTGGTGGAAGATGCGCTCCCCGACTGTGAAATTTGCGCCTTTGTTTTTGGTGGGTTTGCGAGTTGCGCTGCCTTCTATGGTGCGGGGTTTGTTGTTTTGGTAGCGGTTCCAGCCTGCTGATGAAGCGCGGTTATCAAAGCTTTGGACGAAGCCTTGTGCAGAGTTTTGGGAGTTTTTGTTATAGCCTGTGTTTTGTTGTTCAAAATACCCTGTTTCTGATTTTACGTCTACGTGCTCTGCGGGCAACTCGTCGATAAATCTTGACGGAATTGCGCTTTGCCATTGGCCGTAAATCTGGCGGTTGGCGGCGAAGTATATTTCGGCCCGTTCACGGGCGCGGGTGATGCCCACATAGGCGAGGCGGCGTTCTTCCTCTAGCCCCGCCATGCCGCTTTCGTCTAAGGATTTTTGCGACGGGAATGTGCCGTCTTCCCACCCTGGTAAGAACACGAGTGGGAACTCCAAACCTTTGGCGGCGTGCAAGGTCATCAAGCTAATTTGTTCTTCAGCATCGCCCGTTTCCGCGTCGAGCACCAAGGAGATATGCTCCATATAGGCGTCCAGCGTATCAAATTCGCCCATAGCCTGTATCAGCTCTTTGAGGTTTTCCAAGCGGCCTTCGGCTTTGGGGTTTTTGTCGTCTTTCCACATTTGGGTATAGCCGCTTTCGTCGAGTATTTTTTCGGCGAGTTGCGTATGTGACATAGTACGCATGTCTTGGCGCCAACGGTCAACATCGAGCAAAAACGCCCGTAATGATGAGCGCGCCTTGCCGCGAATTTCGTCTGTTTTGATGATTTGCCGTGTGGCCTTCTCAAGGCTAATACCCATTGCGCGTGCCGCCATTTGCAGCTTTTGTACCGAAGTTGCGCCAATACCGCGCTTGGGCGTATTGACAATGCGCTCAAACGCCAAGTCGTCAGTTTCTGAGCGTACAAGCCGCAAGTAGGCGTGGGCATCGCGGATTTCGGCGCGCTCGAAAAAGCGGGGGCCACCAATGACGCGGTAGGGTAGGCCAAGAGCGATGAACCGTTCTTCAAAACTACGCATTTGCCGAGACGCCCGCACGAGCACGGCGCAGTCATTATAAGAGCGTTCCAAACTGTTCCAGTTTTCGATCTCGCCGCAAATTACGCGAGCTTCGGCGTCCCCGTCCCACACGCCAGAGACAATGACTTTCTCGCCGCCTTTCTCGTCTGTCCATAGGGTTTTGCCAAGCCTGTCTTGATTGGCAGAGATGAGGCCAGAGGCGCAGGCGAGTATGTGCTCGGTCGAGCGGTAGTTGCGCTCTAAGCGAACCACTTTTGCACCCGGAAAATCTTTTTCAAACCGCAAGATGTTATCAACTTCCGCCCCGCGCCAGCCGTAAATAGACTGGTCATCATCACCGACAACACACAGGTTTTTCGATCCTTGAGCTAGCAGACGCAACCACAGATATTGGCAAACATTGGTATCTTGATACTCGTCCACCAGAAGATATTTAAACTTGGCGTGGTATTTGGCGAGTACGTCTGGGTATGTCTGAAAAATGGTGAGGTTATGGAGGAGAAGATCGCCAAAATCACAGGCGTTGAGAGTTTTAAGGCGGGCTTGGTAAATGGTGTAAAGCTCTTTGCCTTTCCCGCCTGCAAAACTAAACCCGTCACCAGCGTTCAGTTTATCTGGCGTCTTGCCTTTGTTTTTCCAGCCGTCAATGAGGCTGGCGAGGTGGCGCGGTGTCCAGCGTTTTTCGTCAATGTTTTCGGCCTTTAGGATTTGTTTGAGAAGGCGCAGTTGGTCGTCCGTATCCAATATGGTAAAGGCAGATTTTAGACCCACAAGTTCGGCGTGAATGCGAAGGATTTTTGCGGCAATAGAATGGAATGTCCCCAGCCACGGCAGGCCTTCAACTTCGGTTCCGATTAATGCGCCAACCCGTACACGCATTTCTTTGGCCGCTTTATTGGTAAAGGTCACAGATAAGATTTGCGACGGATAGGCTTTGCCCAATGACAAGATATGGGCGAGACGGCAGGTCAACACCCGCGTCTTACCTGTGCCAGCTCCCGCGAGCACGAGGATAGGCCCGTCCAAATGCAACACGGCATCTTTCTGTTCGGGGTTTAACCCGTCCAAATAAGCACGGCTACGCTGCGCCATAAGAGACGCCCGCGCACGCTGGGAAATAGACATAGAATCAGTAGCAGACATGGAAGGAACATAAGGCAAACATGTACGTCTTGCCAATTAGATTTTTTTCTGAATATATCGTAAAACCCAAAGCCGTAAGTAGGCGGCGAGGCCGTAGGTGCTGTCTTGATGCGTGCGTTGGTCATCAATTTGAGTGATGAATGCGGCGAGGGAGGTATGGGCGGCGGCTTTATCTATGATCGCCCAAAATTCTGGCTCTAATGAAATTGAAGTTCTGTGCCCGTGGATGGACAGTGAGCGTTTTTGACGGCCTTTATTCATTGTCTATATTACGGTCATCAAGATGGGTTTTGGCTTTGGCATTGTTGAACTTGTCAATGCGTTTTTCGGCCTTGTTTCGGCCAAATTTTTTGCGATTTTCAGAGGCCAATGTTTCTTTCTTGGCATAGTTCGCTTTTTTCTTAGCTGATTTGAAATGGATGATATTTTCAGTCATGAATACATCTTAAAACAAATGTCATTCCAGCGAAAGCTGGAATCTCATTTTTAGCGTTTTTACGTTTCAGATTCCAGCGTATCCTGGAATGACAAATTGGATTAAATTGCTTCTCATTACCTTGGTTTTATCATCAGTTCAGGGCGCACGACTTTATCAAACTCTTTTTCCGTTACGAAACCTAGGCGCACGGCCTCGACGCGCAAGGTTGTGCCGTTTTTATGGGCGGTTTTTGCGACTTTGGTGGCATTATCATAGCCGATTGTCGGGGCGAGGGCTGTGACCAGCATTAATGAGCGGTTTAGCAGTTCTTTTATCTGGTCTTCATTGGCGGTAATGCCGACCACACACCGCTCGGCGAAGCTATTGCACGTATCGGACAGCAAGCGGATGGACTGGATCATATTATAAACCATCACGGGTTTGTAGACGTTCAGCTCGAAATGCCCTTGGCTACCTGCCATGCTCATAGTGGTGTTATTACCCATGACTTGAGTGCAAACCATGGTCAGGGCTTCGACTTGGGTAGGGTTGACTTTGCCCGGCATGATGGACGAGCCAGGTTCATTGGCTGGCAAGCTAATCTCGCCAAGGCCAGAACGTGGGCCAGAGGCGAGGAAACGGATGTCGTTGGAAATTTTATACAGGCTAGCAGCCACGGTATTGAGCGCGCCGTGAGCCGAGACAAAGGCGTCATGCGCCGCGAGAGCTTCGAATTTATTGGGCGCGGTTTTAAACGGCAGTTTAGTATAGGCGGCCACTTCATCAGCAAAAGCTTTGGCAAAACCGGGTTTGGCGTTGAGGCCCGTTCCCACCGCCGTACCACCTTGGGCGAGAGGCATAAGCTCTTTTAGGCCGTTTTTAACCCGTTTAATGCCGTTATCGATTTGGGCGACATAGCCAGAAAATTCTTGACCCAAGGTAACGGGGGTTGCGTCTTGGGTATGGGTGCGGCCAATTTTTATAATACGTTTAAATTCACCAGATTTATCGTTGAGCGCATTGCGCAAAACTTGCAAAGCAGGGAGGAGGCTGTGATGAATTTCTTCTGCGGCGGCAATATGCATAGCGGTTGGGAATACGTCATTTGAGGATTGACTACGGTTCACATGGTCATTGGGGTGTACGGGGTCTTTGGAGCCTATAACGCCGCCTAATATCTCAATAGCGCGGTTTGATACCACCTCATTGGCGTTCATATTGGACTGGGTTCCAGAGCCAGTTTGCCAGATGGAGAGTGGGAAATTATCATCTAATTTGCCTTCGGCGACCTCAGAGGCAGCCCGAACAATGGCTTTGGTGCGTTTGGCGTCAAGGTTTTTTAGGGACTTATTGGCAAGAGCGGCTGAGCGTTTGACAATGCCAAGAGCGCGAATAACCGCTGTTGGCATGATTTCTATACCGATGGGGAAATTAATGAGAGAGCGCGCCGTTTGCGCGCCGTAATATTTATCCGCAGGAACTTTTAATGTGCCAAAACTATCTGATTCAACCCGCATATCTTTGCTTGCTTTCTTACTCATAATACACCCCTGTTATAGGAAAATTTGTTATTTTTTACGAAAAGCATCCAGACTAACGACCTTGTTCTCATTGGCGCCAGAACCGCCGCTGGGTGGTGTATTTTTTGGGTCATCGTCCGTGGGTTTGTTTTTAGAAGCTGTTGGTTTTTTTGGCTTTGTTTTCTTTGGATTTTTTGTTTTTGGTATTGGTTCTGGCTTAAGACGCGCAAGTGTAGGCGGCGCTAGAGACGTATCGCCTTGCATATCTTCGGGTGGATCGAACTGCATGGCAAACCCAACACTTGGATCATGAAAGCGGGTAATGGCCATATAGGGCACTGATAAATACTTTGGCACGCCGCCAAATTTCAAGGTGACTTCAAAATTATCAGCATGGGCGTTTAAGTCCCAATATTGATGCTCAATGACAATGGTGATTTCTTCGTCGTATTTTTTAGCCAATGTGCCGTCAATCTCAACACCAGGGAAACGGGTCAGGAATGTAATGTAAAAATGATGCGCGCCAGGAAGTCCGTCTTCGCGGATCACCCGGCGAATTGCGTCGCGTACAACGCCCCGCAAAGCAAGCTGCGTCATTTTATCATAATTCATCAAATCTTGTGACAATGATTTGTCTCCTAAATCTTATTATTTTTCCGCTAATCTATCGCAACCTTGTGAAATATCAATAAAGATTATCGGAGAATTAACGATCGCAAACTCGAGTATAGATTACTATGAATATAATAATATTGGTTCTGTATAGGTATCTTAAATGGTACTATAAAAGGTATTGTCAATCGGTTGGCTTTTATTATAATACAAAACGCATATCAAAAAATAAAGGGGAACTGTATCGTGTATAAATCTATGGTGCAAAATTCATGCTTGTTGCTGACTGTGATTGGGACGATGGTTCTGAGTGCGTGTGATAAAACGCCGAAGTTTGAAATTCTGTTTGATGACTTTAATTACGAAAGCAGTGAACAATTTTCAAATAATGGTTGGAAAATTCGCACCCAAACTGGGCATCCTGGGGTGAAAAATGCCAATTGGTCCCAAGACGGCATTAGCTTTCACATAGAAGGTGAGGGCGCGCAAAACGGCTTCATACGCATGACATCTTTCACTGACGGCACAGCAGAAAATACCCAGCACACACAATTTTGCCATGCACGTAAATACCGTGAAGGCACGTATGCTGCACGTGTATTTTTTAGAAATCAACCAAATGTTGGTCCTGATGGCGATGAGGTAATCCAGACTTTTTATGCCATTAGTCCGCTTAAAGCACCAATGGATTTGGATTACAGTGAAGCAGATTTTGAGTATTTACCAAATGGCGGTTGGGGAGGGGAACCACTAAGCATGTGGGCCACAAGCTGGGAAACCTTTCAACTGGAGCCATGGACAAAGGTGAATGAATTTTCCACTGATGTTGGATCGCTACAAGGGTGGCACACGCTCGTCATGCAAATTGCAAATGATGAAATCGTGTACTCAGTTGATGGTAAAGAGTTTGGGCGTCATAGCAAAAATGTCTACCCCGAAGTGCCAATGTCGATCAATTTTAATATGTGGTTCACGCCAGAAGGGGCGATTGATTCCAACGAATACAGAGAATACCGAGAAGATATAGATTGGGTGTTTCATATCGTGAATGCTGTAATGACGACCGATGAAGTGCTAACAAAAGTAGAGCAATTACGTCACGATAAGGTTTTGTTTATAGATAATGTAAATGCAAAGACCCCGCCTCTAGCTTCACCGTGTGGACTTTGAATTATACTAAAAAAGTGGAGGGTTTCTGTTGCCAGCTACCCTCCGAAGCCCGCCTAGCCGTCTGAAGGGCTAGGAGTTAAGGTCGAATTTACTCGAACTGCTTACGCAGCTAAAGCGAACTCTTCAGTATTGTTGTCATTTGCAACTACTGTAATTAGGCATTTATCGGTACCAATCCGGACGAAAGCTAACGGTTTTACACATCTGTCGATTCTATTTCGGCCCCGTCAAAACCACCCAAATGAGGGAAGCTATGGTGGAGCCGCCGGGTACCGCCCCCGGGTCCAGCCTGCTTATTATACGCGCGTTTATCGTCATAGCTGGCAAGCCAGCAAGTTATATATAGGGGGTAATGGTTTAAAAAGAAAGACCGCTTTGCCACTCACGCAAAAAAAATCCCCGCAAGCAAGGCGAGGACTTCTATAATTTAAGTGTTTTAGCGACTAGCCGCCAAATTGACCTAGGCCGCCAGAGCTTTTAGCCAGAAGATAGTAGAAGGTCACACGAGACTTCATACGGTCTTCTTTCATGGTTGCACATACGGCTTCACACGCAGCCTGTGCATCACTTGCGGATTGGCCCAATTTCTTGGCACAATATCCGTTTACAACACGGTCAATTTCAGTTTGGTCTGAGCATGACACAAGAGACGAGTCTTTATTCGTCAGCGCAATGCCAAGATAATTACATATTTTTTGAATAACGGCTTCATTTGCCCCGCTATCATATTTTCTTACATTGTCCATATAGTCTGCAGCTTTTGCCATAGTGGTCTCCCGTTTGGTTTTCATTAACCATAAAATATTTAACGGGTGAACGCGGTTGCCGCAAGGCCATATATGCTACTTTAACGCTAAGAATTCACATCATAAACGCCAACTGGCATTATGTTAACGGGATTTGTGAGGTGAAGTTCCAACTTTTAATTTTTGGTCATGCTGTTATAAGGCTATTGGCGAAATTAATGGGAATGCAGAATCAATTATGGCTGTGCGAGATATTGTACTAAAAAGCTTACAGGCCATTGGTGCGCCAAAGGAGGCGCAGTTTTATACAAAAATTTTTCAACACCAAGACCCAGAAAAATTTGCCCTCATTGTTATTGACCCACGATGCCTAAAAAACCCGTTATTTGAGGTTTTAATATCGGATTTAAAAATATTATCAGATTTGGAATTAACGCCTGTGTTGTTGGTGGGTGCGCTTGACGCAGATAGCACCAGTGTGCGTTTTCAATCCCAAAGGCTTTGCAATGCTTTGGATAAGGCAGGAATTGTCAATGCGAAGTTGAATTGCGCATCTTATGAATTTATGCCGAGTGTGTGCAACATTACCCGTTCTGGAAAATTTGCAGTGCTTGAGCTAACGGATACTGCAGGTACAGGCACTGAAAGCAAAGTGGACTTACAAAGCTTAATTATTGCGTTGCAGCCATTAAAGGTGATCTTTTTGCAACCATCTGGTGGATTTAGGGTCGGTGGCAAACGATTACCTGTGGTGAATATCGACCGAGTGAAAAATGATCTTGACGTTGACCTTCTGAGTAAGGGCCAAATGCAATTTCTTAATCTGGTCGATGTGCTGGCAACGGATGTGCAGCACCACCTCACATTTGTAATCGCATCACCTTTGAATTTATTAACTGAATTATTTACGGTCAAGGGCGGCGGTACGCTTTTGCGGCGCGGGGTCAATATCAAAACTGCAACTGAATATGCGGGATTTGATAGGGAAAAGATACGTATCTCAATGGAAGGCGCATTTGAGCGGCGTATTGTCAGTGATTATTTCGTAAGACCTGTAACATGGGTAGGTATCGAGAAAAATTACAGAGGCGGGGCCATAGTTATGGACATGTCTGGACTTGCGTATCTAAGTAAATTTTGGGTGACGCGCGAAGCGCAAGGTGAGGGAATCGCTCTGGATATTTGGCACGCATTGGAAAACGCTGCACCACGGTTTTTTTGGCGATGTAAAAAAGACAATACCTTTAACCATTGGTACATAAAAATATGTGATGGTATGCAGGTTAGTGGGGAATGGCGAGTGTTTTGGAAAGGGTTAGACCTTTCTGAAGTTGCTCATGCAATTCACACTGCGACCATATTCCCCAATGATTTTGAAGTATAAAAATAAAATAATGGGTAGGTCATGAAAATCACAAGTAATTTCGACGCTGGAAATATCATCTGTTTATCGTGCGATACGCCAGACAATATCCGTCTTGATATCCGTAAAGACAACAAATCTGATTTTTACCAATGGTTTCATTATGGTTTAAGCGGCGCCAAAGGGCAGGCGTGTGTAATGACCATTGAAAACGCCAAAGGTGCAGCATTTACGGAGGGCTGGGAAGATTATAATGCCTGTGCGTCATATGATGGGGAAGATTGGTTTCGCGTACCGACAGAGTATAAAAACGGTACGCTTGTTATTCAACATACACCTGAGCAAGACCAGATTTTTTATGCATATTTTGCCCCCTATACAATGAAGCGGCATGATGAGTTGATTGCAAAATCTAGCCACAGCGCTGATGTTGCACATTCCGTTCTTGGCAAAACCTTGGATGGCCAAGATTTGGATATGTTGACCATTGGCAAGCCGGGGGCGGGGAAAAAATCAATATGGGTGATTGCGCGTCAGCATCCCGGTGAAAGCATGGCAGAGTGGTGGATGGAAGGTTTTTTTGGGGCTTTACTCGATGATAAAAACGAAACTGCACAGGAATTACGTGAGAAATGTGTGTTTTATGTTGTGCCTAATATGAACCCTGACGGCAGCAAGCGTGGACATTTGCGCACCAATGCATGTGGGGCTAATTTAAACCGCGAATGGACAGTTGCAACCATGGAGCGCAGCCCAGAAGTATATGTTGTTATGGCCGAGATGCAAAAAACAGGTGTGGATTTTTGCCTAGATGTGCACGGTGATGAGGCTTTGCCTTATAATTTTATTGCGGCAGCTGAAGGTGTTGAAAAATTTGATGAAAAACATGCAAAACGTCTCAAGGGTTTCTTGGATGCGTATAAAAAGTCGACACCAGAATTTCAAACCAAGATTGGCTATTCAATAGACGAGCCTGGCACGGCTAATTTGACCATGTGTACCAATTATGTAGCGCAAGTTCATGACTGTCTGTCCATGACTTTGGAAATGCCATTTAAGGATAATGCAGACATACCAGACGCCACATACGGCTGGTCGCCAAAGCGGTCTGGAAAATTGGGTGCAGATGTTTTGCCTGCTATTTTGGATGTTTGGGATGATCTTTAGAGCCCGCGCTTTTTTGTGAAAATAGAACTGCGGTTCCACCCGCAATCGCGCCAATAACTATTGATTTATAATTATCTGGGATCAAATTGTCGAGAACGGGGACAACTTTGAATAATATTCCCGTAACCACACCAACAACCAGTCCGACAATTACCGCAATTCCAATGGTTCTTTTCATATACGCCTCCAATGTTGTTTTTAGGGTACAGTTTTTCTGACACGAGCGCAAGAATCACTTAAGGTGGTGCTATGAAACAATATTTAGACCTTTTAAGCCACGTAATGGAAAATGGTGTTGATCGTTCTGACCGGACGGGCACGGGTACACGTGGGGTGTTTGGTTATCAAATGCGGTTTGACCTCGCGCAAGGTTTCCCCATGCTGACCACCAAAAAACTGCATATCAAATCCATTGTTCATGAGCTGATTTGGTTTATGTCTGGCTATACCAATATTAAATATTTGAAAGATAATGGTGTGCGGATTTGGGATGAGTGGGCCGACGCGGACGGTGAACTTGGCCCTGTTTACGGCAAGCAGTGGCGGGCGTGGGAAACGGCGGACGGGCGTGTCATCGATCAGTTATCAAATGTTATAGAATCTATCAAAACCAACCCGTATTCACGGCGTCATATTGTCTCGGCGTGGAACCCATCCGATGTTGACGAGATGGCCTTGCCGCCTTGTCACTGTTTGTTTCAATTCCATGTGGCAGACGGGAAATTGTCTTGCCAACTCTATCAGCGTAGTGCTGATATATTCCTCGGTGTCCCGTTTAATATCGCCTCCTACGCGCTGCTTACCTATATGATGGCCCAAGAATGTGGTTTGGAAGTTGGTGATTTTGTTCATAGTTTTGGTGATGTGCATATTTACTCTAACCACTTTGAACAAGTCAAAAAACAACTGACCCGCGAGCCACGTGCCTTGCCAAAAATTACATTAAACCCTGATGTTAAGTCATTGTATGATTATACATTTTCTGATGTAAAAATCACTGGTTATGATCCGATGCCGCATATAAAAGCGAAGGTTGCGGTTTAGGTAAATCTACTTTCCTCCTCCATAACTGTCATCCCAGACTTGATCTGGGATCTCGTTACAAGTGGTCAGTTTGGAATTGGTACCGGATTCCAGCTTTCGCTGGAATGACAATTTATTGTGTAGGTTGTAAAGCCTCCCGCCGTTTTAAAAACCACCATATCACCAATGCGCCGAGCATTTTACCTGCAATCGACATGGCGATATTTGGTACGGTGAATTGCCCGTCACGAATAAAACCAGCCCCGTATAAAAACAAGGTTGTATCCAAGGGAGCGGCGAGGGCACTGGAGAGCAAGACGCGAGTGGATAATTTGTATTTTGAGAATGTGAATAGTGCCCAGTCGACAAGCTCTGAAATGGCAAATGCGCCGCCGCTCGCAAGGGCCAGTTCTGGCCCTGCGGCCAATGCAGTCAAGCCGAGTGCAACGGCCATAGCGATTAATACTTCATGACCAATTTTGCGCTGGGCAAAATCTCGTACCACGAGGACAAGTCCTGTGACGATAGTGACAGGGTTAAAAGCCCAATTTGGCAGAAGCTCCCACATAGGGGCCCATGTAAATGACCAATTGATAAACGGGATCAAGATCACGTACAGTAATGTATATTTCACATACCTGAGGCTTGTTGTACCCGTTTCTTTTTTGCTATATGTGCTCATGAACTCATGTTTAACAGGAATACGTCCCATGTCCACCAATCCACATTTTAGCCTGATCGTAGCAAAATCTCGCAATGGGGTGATTGGTGTAGATGGTGATTTGCCGTGGCGATTATCATCGGATTTGCAGTTTTTCAAAAAAACCACATTAGGCAAGCCCGTATTGATGGGGCGAGTGACATGGGAGAGTTTGCCATTCCCTCTGCCAGGGCGTCCAAATCTGGTTTTGACCCGCGACACAAAATTTAAAGCCAAGGACGCAGAAATACATCATGATTTACACAACATGATTGGGCGCGGTTATGAGTTGGCAGGGCAAAACGGTATGGACGAGGTGATGCTGATTGGCGGCGCCAAGCTATATGCACTCGCGCTGCCCTTTATCACCCGCATGTATGTGACAGAGGTGGACGCTATGATCGAAGGCGATGCGCATTTCCCTGCTGTTTTAGCCTGTGATTGGGTGTTAAGGTCAGAAACCCCTTACCCCAAAACGCCAAAAGATGATTACCCGTTTACGGTTAAAGTGTATGAACGTAGGTGAGATCATTGTCTTATTCCTCACCCCATTTATGGGGGAGGTGGCCGCGTAGCGGTCGGAGGGGGACAGGCTTGCAGGCAGGAAGAATTACCGAAACATTGTCCCCCTCCGCCCCGTTGGGGCACCTCCCCCATAAATGGGGTGAGGAAATACATAGGAAAACTGCGAAACAATCCACCAACATCCCCGCCACATTTCACCTTTGCCCTTGAAATTAGTGGGCATAAACGCCACATATAGATTAAATCAATTTACGGAGAAAATATGCCTGACAATAATAGTCCATGGGGAAGCTCGGGGGGAAGTTCTGGGGGATCTGGCGGCGGTAATCGCGGCAATAGTCCTTGGGGTAATGGCGGCAAGAAGCCAAGTGGTAATAAAGGCGGGCGTAAAGCACCTCCGCAAGCTGACCTTGATAATGTGATACGTGGTTTTAAAGCTCAATTTGGCGGCGGCAAAGGCCCGGTAAAACGCGGCGGTGGGGGCGGCAAACCTAGCCTTGCCATGCCAGTCGTCATAGCAGGTATTGGCCTTGTCATGCTCCTGATGTCGTGTGTGTACACGGTTGACCAGCAAGAGCAGGCAGTTGTTATGCGCTTTGGTCGCTATCAACAAACCACATTGCCTGGCCTGCATTTTAAGCTCCCAAGCCCGATTGAGACCATTCGCAAAGTAGATATGGATACTAAACGTACCATTACCTTTGGCGGTGGCTCCCAGCAAAATCTCATGCTTACTGGCGACGAGAATATTGCCCGCGTCGATTACGCCGTGATTTGGGTGGTTAAAGACGCTGCTAATTACGTGTTTAATGTGGAAAATGTGCCCAGTGCGGTATCGGACGTGGCCGAAAGCGCCATGCGCGAAGTGGTTGGCAAGACAGAACTTGAAACTTTCATTACCTCTGGCCGTGATACGGCGGGGGCGCAGGTGCAAGTCTTGATGCAAGAAATGCTCGATGAATACGAATCTGGTGTTGCCGTAGATAAAGTCGAGTTGACGACTGCCGAAGCCCCGAAAGATGTTTTGAAAGCTTTCTTGGATGTGGTGAGTGCTAAGCAAGACGCGGAGCAAAGTATTCTGGCTGGGCGCCGTCTTGAAAACGAGTTGATCCCGCGTGCCAATGCGGACGCTGACCAACTTATTCAAGAAGCAAATGGTTATAAAGAAGCTGTGATCGCAGAAAGCCGTGGTGACGCGGACAGGTTTAGGGCGATTTATAAAGAGTATAAATCAGCACCCCGTGTGACCCGCCAACGTATGTACCTCGAAACTATGGAAGAAGTTTACCAGAATTCAGATAAAATTATTCTCGACGAAGGGGCAGGAAGCGGCGTCGTTCCGTATTTACCCCTTGACCAGTTGATTAAAAAGGGAGGCAAATAATGCGTGGTATCGTTTTAGGAATTATTGCAGCCATTGTGCTGGCATTGATTTATTCTTGCACCTACACAGTCAAGCAATGGGATCAGGTTTTGATCTTGCAATTTGGTGAATACAAACGTGTGGTCAACTCTTGGGATCCAGAAAATTCAGATGCGGGACTTAAATTTAAATCACCACTTGAAACTGTGGTGACATTGGATCGTCGCAATTTGGAATTGGATTTTGATCCTGTAGAAATTTTGGACAAAAATCAAAACCCATTGTTCGTTGATGCCTTTGTGCGCTACCGGATTACTGACGCGGTGCAGTATTATAAATCAGCAAAAACCAAGCAACGCTTGCGTCGTAACTTTAAACCTGTGATCGAATCTTCCTTGCGCGATGTGTTGGGTAAAGTGGATACAATTACCATCGTCTCTGGTAAACGGGCCGAATTGATGAGTGATATTCAAGAAATTGCTAACAATACGGCCAAAGATAAAGGCTATGGTATTCAGGTTCTAGATGTGCGTATTAAAAAGGCGGATTATCCTGCTCAAGTTGCCCGTTCTGTGTCTGACCGTATGATAGCCGACCGGGACAAGGAAGCGGCTCTGCTGCGCGAGCAAGGCAAGGAAGCGCAAAGGCGCATTGAAAATAATGCCATCCGTCAAGCCCGCGTCATCGTGGCCAATGCCCGCGAACAAGCCGAGCGCACTAAAGGTGAGGGCGACGGGGAGCGAAATGCAACTTATGCCAAAGCTTATAATCTCGACCCTGAGTTTTTCGCTTTTTACAGATCTATGGAAGCCTATAAAAAAGGACTGACAAAGGGGACGACATATGTGTTGTCACCTGACAGCGATTTCCTAAGTTATCTAGATAGTCAAAAAGGTGGCCGCAGGTAAGGCCTGACAATGGCGGGATGGTTATCCGTACTTGTCATCGCTATTGGCGGCGGCATGTTAATTGAGGGCGCGCTTTATGCCCTGTTTCCAGGCGGTATGAAACGCGCCATGAGTGATATGCAAAATCAGCCCGATCATGTTTTGCGCGTGGTCGGGCTTTGTATTGCGGGCCTCGGCGTCGGTATTGTTTATTTCTTTATCCCAAAATGATAGCTATTATGGCCAAGATTTAATCTTGGCCTGAGGTGAATTTGCGCTATATTGCCCAGTAACGGAGATTGTTATGACAGTGCGCACACACATAAGAACTATAGGATTAGCAGTTGTTATTGGCACAGCCAGTATTGCCGCTGTCGGCACGGCGGCATTTGCACAAGACAGCAGTGCGTACCGAACACCCGCCAGTTTTGTCGAATTATCGAAACGGTTGTCGCCATCCGTGGTTAACATTTCGACAGCACAAAACATTGAAATTGAAGTGCAAAAATACAAAAAAGGCTCGCCGCTCGAACGCTTTAATGATTTTTTTGGCGGCGGGGACGAAAACCGTGTTGCGCGTTCGCTAGGTTCTGGTTTTGTAATCGATAAAAGCGGCTATATTGTCACCAATAACCATGTGATTGAGGGGGCAGACACTATTGAAGTCGCTTTCCCTGACGGGGAAAGCTATGAGGCGGAACTGATTGGCCGCGATCCATCAACCGATATTGCCCTCTTGAAAATCGAAGCGGGCAAAGACATGCCGTTCGTTAGTTTTGCTGGGGCAAATTCTGCGCAAGTTGGGGAATGGGTGATCGCTATAGGTAATCCGCTTGGCTATAGTTCATCCGTGGCGGCGGGTATTGTTTCTGCCAATCACCGCAATATTTCCATGACCAATTATGATGACTTTATTCAAACCGACGTGGCCATTAACAAAGGCAATTCTGGCGGCCCGTTATTTAATATGGACGGCGATGTTATTGGCGTAAACACGGCCATTGTTTCGCCAACAGGGTTTAGTGTTGGGCTTAGTTTTTCCATTCCCTCGGACTTGGCATCGTCTGTCGTCGATCAATTGCGCGAATTTGGCGAAACGCGGCGCGGGTTTTTGGGCGTGCGTGTTCAAAAAGTAACGCCTGACATGGCCAAGGCTCATAAGTTAAAAACACCGTACGGGGCCTTGGTGCGTTTCGTGACCGAAGGCAGTCCCGCCGAAAAAGCAGGGCTTAAGCGCGGTGATTTGATTACGACACTTGGTGGTGTGAAATTGGAGGACAGCACCAAGCTTGCTCGGATTATTGCAGAGGCCGAAATTGACGCGCCTTTGGAGGTAAAATATATCCGCAAACGCAGGCGTAAATCCGTAGATGTTGTGATTGAACGCTTAAAAGAAAAAGTCAAAAAGATAGATAAGGACAAAGCCAAAGGCGAAACTGTGGTTGTGTCTGGCAGTGCGCTCGGCATTACAGTCGAAGAAATCAGCGAGAAACTGCGCAAGCAATATAAGCTTGATGATGATGTTACGGGTGTGCGCGTGGTTAAAGTTGATATTAAATCAGACGCATCAGGCAAGCTGCGCAAAGGTGATATTATCATAGAAGTGGCACAAGAAGACATTACGAGCGCGGAAGATTTTACCAAGAAAATGAAAACGGCATCTGAAGATGGTGGTTTGGTAATTTTACTGGTACTGCGCGGCGGTAATCCATATTTTTATTCAGTAAAATCAACGTCTTAGAGCTTTTAAATAAATGTCATTCCAGCGAAAGCTGGAATCTTGTACAAGCATTAACCCATGCATCTGTATCCAGACCCCAGATCAAGTCTGGGGTGACAGAGTGGGGTGAAGCGGAATGAATATGTTGCGGTACTTTCGACACCCATATTCTAAATATATGTCGTTCCAGCGAAAGCTGGAATCTGGTAGCTAATACAAACTTGGGAATATGTGGCAGACCCTAGATCAAGTCTGGGGTGACAGAATGGGGTAATAGTGGAATGAGTATGTTGATTTGTTGCCAACACATGGGATGTTTAGCCGCTAACAAACTCACTTTCACTATACCCTTGAAAATACAGAGCCGTAGTTAGGTCAGTATAATTGATAGCACAGTGGGCAGCACGTGCGACGATAGGCTTTGCGCGGTAGGCAATACCGAGGCCAGCCGCTTTAATCATAGCCAAATCATTGGCCCCGTCTCCTATGGCAATGGCATTTTGTGCGCCACCTAGGGGTTTGCTATAATTTTCAAGAGAAGCTTTTTTAGCGTCTCGGCCCAATATTGGCATGCCGACCGCGCCACTTAAAACTTTACCGTTTTCAATCAGTGTGTTGGCATGGTCATGCTCAAACCCTGCTAGTTTTGCAATGCGGTTGGTAAAAAATGTAAATCCGCCTGATACAATAACTGTTGTCGCGCCGTGCGCTTTCATGGTTTTGCACAGAGTTTTTGCGCCTGCGTTTAGCGTGATGCGTTCATCAAAACAGGTTTGTAATTTGGTAAGTGGTAAGTCTTTTAATAGCCCCACACGCTCTTTTAAGGCCATTTCAAAATCCAACTCGCCGCGCATGGCCCGTTCAGTAATGTCTGATACACGGGCTTTGACATCCGCAAAATCGGCCAACTCATCAATGCATTCTTGGCCTATTAATGTGGAGTCCATATCGCAAATCAGGAGTTTTTTCTTGCGGCCCTGTTGAGGCTGTATGCAAAAATCAGCTTTAATACCACTGTTTTTCAGGGCGTGTTCAATGATGTGGCGCGCATGGGGTAAGGGCGTAATGCACATATCAAAGGCTTTCGCATGTGACAGCACTGTGACGCCTTGCACTTGCAGGCCATCAATACCCGCGAGCAGTGTCGCCAACTGACCCGCGATATCTTGACTCGGATTTTCTAAAACCAGCGTTAAGCTGTGGTAATTGTCTGCGTGCATGTTTACGGTGCTCATATGACTGTTTTGATACACTGTATTGCAGGCCCGACGGCAAGCGGCAAGAGTGCTTATGCGCTAAAGCTTGCCAAAAAATGCGGCGGCGAAATCATCAATGCCGATGCACTGCAAGTCTATTCTGGTTTGCAGGTTTTATCGGCGCGTCCAACGCAAAGAGATATGCAAAACATTCCGCATCATTTATACGGCCATATTGCGCCCAGTGTGCGCTATTCAACGGGCAAATGGCTCGCCGATGTTGACCCCCTTATTATTGATATTTTGGCACGCGGGAAAACACCGATTTTGGTTGGCGGTACGGGTTTGTATTTTAAAGCCTTAACCGAAGGGCTAGCCAATATCCCTGAGCCAGAGAATGCAGCAAAACTAACGGCCCAATCAATTTTGGATAATGACGGTATCGCCGCCCTGCGCAATGAAGCCGAGCGGCTCGACCCGTTGGCGGCGCAAAAAATATTGGGCGATGACCCACAACGGTTATTGCGGATTGTCGGCGTAGCTTTGGGCACGCCAAAACCCTTAAGTGTATGGCAAAAAAACACCAAACCAATTCTGCCGCACAGTGTATGGCGGGGCAGGGTGTTATTGCCAAAACGTGAGCACTTATATGATAAGATCAATGCAAGGTTTGCAGATATGATTGGGAGCGGGGGGCTGGCCGAAGCACGAACTATACACGCCTTAAATCTCGCAAATGATCTGCCAGCGATGAAGGCCATTGGCCTGCGTGAACTCATAGCGCATTTGGACGGGGAGATAGGTTTGGAAGAAGCAACCCAGATTGCCATGCGCGAAACGCGGCGATTTGCCAAACGCCAATACACTTGGCTACGGGGGCAAATGCGTGGGTGGGAACAGGTGGAAATATGAGCGGGGGAGATGTGAAACAGCTTGGCGAAACTGCTCATGAGCACGCGCTTGAAGCAGCTCAATATTTACTGGCCGCCGAAAAACCTATTCGTATTCTGCGCTCAGTAAGTTGGTCGCCCTCCGTGCGTACAGATTTCTTTGCTAAGGACGCGCAAAAACTCCCCGTCGTGACCTACCCAAAATTTGATGGGCAAGTGAGCCGTGAATATATTCAAAAGGCTCGGGGTTTAATCAGTGGTGAGCATCCCGTATCTTCATGGTTGGGGCGTATCGCTGATAGTTTAGAAATTGCGGCCAATATGCTCGAAAACATGGGAACACCCGAATTTTACACATATAGCGCGCAGCTCTACCGTCCGCCCGCTCATGTGCTGATGGACGGCAAAACCAGAACCATAGATTTAGCGCGTCATATGGACGCAACCCTAGCAGGGCTTGCCAATGATAAATTGGTTATGGGCGGCGATGACACTACATTTGACGCGCAAGAATTTGCCAAACGCCTTGCCCCCGAATTGACCCAACATTTTACCAATAATACTCCCAAAATTAGTGTTGAGGGTGATTTATCGGCTAAGATGTTGGCAGGGGCCAAGCGTATACGGATTAATGGGCAAGCACGGTTTGCGCCGCTTGATATAACGCAACTTTTACAACACGAAGCCTTGGTGCATGTGGGCACGGCCTTAAATGGTCGCGCACAAAAGGACTTTCGTATTCTAGGTTCGGCTCATGCCGGGACAACGGAAATTCAGGAAGGCTTGGCAGTTTTTGCCGAAATTATTACGGGGGCAATGGACCCTGTGCGCTTTCGGCGTTTGGTCAACCGAGTGATTGCAATTGACATGTCAGTTCACGGAGCTGATTTTATCGAAGTTTACAGGTATTTTTTGGCACAAAATGACGATAAATTCCAAGGCATGCATCAAGCCTTTGAAGATACACGGCGCGTATTTCGCGGCGGTGTTATGAGCGGCGGTGCACCCTTTACCAAAGACGGGGTATATCTAAACGGCTTATTACGGGTGCATAATTTTCTGCGCACAGTCACAAAATTGGGCCGCGCTGACCTCATCCGTTTGTTATTTGTCGGCAAGCTCGATTTAGAAGATGTACCCGCTTTGGCAGCACTGGCAGCTAACGGGAAATTAGTCGCTCCCGTCATATTGCCGCCGTGGGTCAAAGACATGCGTTTTTTGGTAAGCTATCTCGCCTATTCGTCTTTCTTAAATCAGGTCAAATTGCCAGGGTTTCAAAGCTATTACGAAAATATGCTATCCGACGTTCCCGATGTTTGGGATTTTGCAAGACGTTAAAATTTACGAACGTAGGACACAGAAGCTGCGCCCAAATCCTGAATTGTAAAATCGTAATTGGTGTAATCGGCACGGATGGAGTTTTTCGGGCTTAACTTCCATTCAATACCTGGCCCCCATGCAAATCCCTCATCCTCGATATTTACAGTTGTTAAACGTGTCGAACGCGGATTTAGGGCGAGCTTAGTGTTATGATAGCCGCCGCGTAATAAAACAGACACATTTTTGGTAACGGGCAGACGGGCTACTGCGAAAGCGGCTTCTGAGTGTTTAATTTTTCTATCGAACGTAATTCTTCTGCGTGGCCCTAAATATTGTTTGCTATTCACACCGACAGAGCCTTCAATTTCAGCGCCCAGATAGCGGTTAATATTATAACCAAGCCGTCCCTGAATGCCGCCTAAATCCTCGGTAAATCTATTTTTGGAACCAGCGTCATATACGACACCACCCAAAGTGGCATATGCACCGCTTTCTTTTTGTTGGGGCCGGGTTCCGTAATAGGCAGGCATTCCGCCGTAAGCAGGCATTCTTACGGTTTGTCCGTAAGGCGCATGTGCTGGTAGGATAACGCCTTGCGCCATTCTTTGTCCATATGGGCCTCGTAGCGCATGTATGGGCGCGCACGCGGGCACACCATTTGGCGCCATAATGGGCTGCATACCTCTTGGGCATACAGAATTGCCTCTAGCGTGCGCATAAGGATTGGTTCCGTTGGAGTTGAAACCATTACCAACAAACCCTGAGCAACCAGAAATAATTGTCGCTGCAGAAATAAACAGAGTAGAGGTGAGGGGTGAAAGGCGCATTTTATCTCCTAATGAAACATATGGTTTCTTAAGAGCAATATTCATGCCAAATACGCGTGTGAGGTGTTTTAGCCTTGTCGCCTTGATAAAAATGCCAAGCGTTCAAATAGGTGTACGTCTTGTTCGTTTTTTAGGAGTGCGCCGTGGAGCGGCGGGATCAGTTTTGTTGTGTCGTTTTCGCGCAGGGTTTCAGGGTCAATATCTTCGACCATAAGCAGCTTTAGCCAATCTAGCAGTTCTGATGTGGATGGTTTTTTCTTTAGCCCTGGAACATCGCGCACCGCGTAAAACCGCTTGAGTGCATTTGCAACTAATCTTGATTTGATATCTGGAAAATGCACATCAACAATTTTTTTCATGGTCTGCTCATCGGGGAATTGGATATAATGAAAAAAGCAGCGGCGCAAAAATGCATCGGGGAGGTCTTTTTCGTTATTAGACGTGATGAGGATGATAGGGCGTTGTTTGGCGACAATGGTTTCGCCCGTTTCGTAGACATGGAACTGCATGCGGTCAAGCTCGTGCAAGAGGTCGTTTGGAAACTCAATGTCGGCTTTGTCGATTTCGTCAATGAGCAAGACGGGGCGAGTCTTGTGGGTAAAGGCTTCCCATAATTTGCCCTTTTTTATGTAGTTGGAAATATCGTGAACTTTGTCGTCTCCAAGCTGACTGTCGCGCAGTCGGGCCACAGCGTCATATTCATACAGCCCTTGTTGAGCCTTAGTTGTGGATTTGATATTCCATTCGAGTAGGTCTGTCCCAAGGGATGTGGTAATTTCTTCGGCCAAAACCGTTTTACCCGTACCGGGCTCACCTTTTATCAACAGTGGTTTTTCCAGTGTAATCGCCGCGTTGACAGCAATACGTAAGTCGTCTGTTGCGACGTATTTATCCGTACTTGAAAATTTCATATGATCCTCACTGTTTAAGCTTGTGTATTAATATTTGGACTAAACCGCAAATACAATATTGAAAAATGTAAATTTTTGTTGTCCCAATACGCAAGCTCGGTTATAGGCCTGATTGAAATGCTGGAATTGGCGTAAAATCGAGGGAGTTGTACATGGCTAAAACGACAAAAAAACGTACAAAACTTCCTAAAAATTACGCGCCCTCTAATGATGAAAAATTTATGGGCGTGCGCCAGCAAGAATATTTCAGACAAAAGCTAGAAAACTGGAAACAAGATATTGTCATCCAGACAAAAGGCACAATCGAGTTTTTACAAGGCGAAAGTGTATCTCATCCTGATGTGGCAGATATGGCGGCGGCCAATGCGGACAGGCAATTGGAATTGCGTTCACGAGATCGCCAACGCAAGCTGATTGCCAAAATAGACAAAGCTCTAGGCCGCATTACCGATGGCTCATATGGCTATTGCCAAGAAACAGGTGACCCGATTAGACTAGCAAGGCTTGATGCTCGCCCCATTGCAACGCTGAGCCTTGAAGCCCAAGAAATGCATGAACAAGGCGAGCGTGTAGGTCGGTAGTTTATTCCCGGTCTACTTGAAACTTACATTTTTGATTTCACCCAAGCTTCGACCCGTTCTTCCATAATATTGAGAGGGACTGGGCCTGAAGCTATGATGACATTGTGGTATTCGCGAATGTCGAATTTATCGCCGAGACGTTTTTTGGCGTCTTCGCGTAAACCTAATATTTTTAACATACCGATTTTATAGGCAGTTGCTTGGCCAGGCATGACAATATAACGCTCGATGGCTTTGATGCAGTCATTTTCTGGGTTAGGTGTATTGGTGGTAAGGTATGCGACCGCTTCTTCCCGTGTCCATTTTTTATCATGAATACCCGTGTCTACAACCAAGCGAGCGGCCCGCCATAATTCCATGGCAAGGCGGCCAAAATCTGAATACGGGTCTTGGTAAAACCCCATTTCTTTGGGCAGATATTCGGAATATAATCCCCAGCCTTCGCTATAGGCGGTCACACCGCTAAATTTACGGAACTTTGGTATGTTTTTGAGCTCTTGTTGAATGGCGATTTGCATATGGTGACCTGGGATGCCTTCGTGGTAGGCGAGGGCTTCCATTTGGTATTTGGGCATGTCGCTAATTTTATACAGATTGGCGTAATACATGCCAGGGCGTGAACCGTCTATTGCTGGGCGATTGTAAAACGCTTTGCCAGCAGATTTTTCGCGAAAGGCTTCGACCTGTTTCACCACAAGGTCAGCTTTGGGTTTGACCATAAACACATCATCAAGGCGTGTTTTCATCACGTTGATGATTTCCTCGGCCCGTTTAAGATAAGCTTTGCGCCCTGCAACCGAATCTTCATAGGTTTGCGCAGGGTCGGTTTTTAGGTGGGTGAAGAACTCTTGTAAGCTGCCCTTAAAACCAACCTGTTTCATGATGTCGCGCATTTCTCCGTGGATGCGGGCGACTTCACTCAGGCCAAGATTATGGATTTCTGTGGCGGTCATATCCGTGGTGGTCATTTGCTTGAGGCGGGATTTGTAATAGGCGGCCCCGTTCGGCAATTTCCAAGCCCCGTCGTCAGTTGAAGCCCGTGCCTGTTGGCTTTCCATTTCAGAAATTAGCCCTTCATAGGCAGGTTTAAACGATGTGAGGAGAGCGGTAATTGCGCCTTCAAACAATTCTTGTTCTTGGTCTTTTGGCAGGTTTAATTTTTTCACCTTAGTTTGAAAATCCGCAAGCAAAATAGAATATTTACCTTCGTCAAATGGCGCGCCAGTAATGATATTGCGGGCATCGCGCAGGACATGGTCATATACATAAAGCGGCGGCATAATGCCTTTGGCGGCGCGTGATTTTGCATTGGCTACGTGTTGCCCAAGGTAATCGCGCACACCATCCAACCGCGCAATATAATCCTTGGCGTCTTGCACAGAGCCAATACGGTGCTGGTTGAGGAGAAAGGTAGGAATGCCAGATTGCGCGCCAAACATTTGGTTAAATGTGTAGCCGTAATCCCAGTATTTAGCCGTTGCCAGGTCGTCTTCGATGCCGTTGACATAGAGGCGGTAGGATAGGGCGTGGCTTTCGTCCAAATCCTGAGGGTTAAAATTCGCTTTGATATAGGCCAAATTGTCTTTGTCAGCGTCAAGCCTATCTAAGAAGAAAGCTTTGCTAGGGTTATTCCATTTGTCATAATCAGTTTTACTGCCCATTTGTGTTAATGTTTGCGGGTAATGTTGAATGGCTTGGGTGAACATTTTTTCAAACCAAATATCCAACCTTTCATTTTGGGTTTGCGTGGTTGTGTTGGTTGCTTTGACTTCAGATGTGGGTGTATCTGTGCTCTCTGTTTTGGGCGAGCACGCGGTAAGTGCCATTATACATGTTGTGATGATTAAAATATTTTTCATTATATTCCCCTTTGTAGTTTTTGATTGTTACTTCTGATTATTGTTTTGCTGTGGCGATGTATTCATCGATCAATTCTTCTAGGATAGATAATGGCACGGAGCCATTGGCCAGTACCACATCGTGAAATTTACGAATATCGAAATTATTACCAAGTTCGCTCTGCGCTTTTTTCTTAAGCTCTTGAATTTTTAACATGCCGATTTTGTAAGCTGTCGCTTGCCCCGGCCATACAATATAACGGTCGATTTCGGCGCGAATGTCACCCTCTGGATTGGCGATATTTTTTAACATATACTGAACGGCTTGCTCGCGTGTCCATTTTTTGGAATGGATACCCGTATCGACAACAAGGCGCGCGGCGCGAAAAATTTCCATAGAGAGCCGCCCAAAATCGGAATAGGGGTCTGTATACAGACCAAGTTCTGCGGGTATGCTTTCGGCGTAGAGTGCCCAACCTTCAACATAGGCGGTGTGACCACCTTGCTTGCGAAATTCGGGTATGTCTTCAAGCTCTAAGCCAATAGCGATTTGCATGTGATGGCCTGGAATGCCTTCGTGGTAAGCGAGAGCTTGCATCAAGAAAATGGGTTGCTCGCGCACGTCTTTTAAATTGATGAAATATGTGCCTGGGCGTGAGCCGTCCAGAGCTGGTTGGTCGTAAAATGCGCCGAACGCTGTGTCTTGCCTAAAAATTTCGACACGTTTGACAATCATATCCGCTTTGGGTTTTGTGATAAATAAATCGTCGAGCTTGCCTTTCATATTGTCAATGATGGCGGTCGCTTCTTTCATATATATTGCCCGACCCGTGTCGTCATTGGCATAGGTAAATTTAGGGTCAGTGCGTAAATGGGTGTAGAAGTCTTGCAAGCTGCCTTTAAACTCAACTTGCACCATGATTTTTCGCATTTCGTCTTGGATGCGCGCAACTTCGACAAGGCCAATACTGTGGATTTCATCAGCGGTCAGCGTTGTCGTTGTGTAATGATTGAGGCGAGATTGATAAAAGGCGGCACCGTCTGGGAGTTTCCAAGCTCCGTCATCATTGCTAGCTGTTGCGGCTTGTGTTTTAAACATAGCAATTAAATCAGTATAGGCGGGGTGGACGGATGTGAGCAACGCATTCTCGGCACGCGCTATGAGCGCAGTTTTTTCGTCGTCACTTATGTCTAAGTCATTTATTTTTTTCTTGATATCAGCGTAAAGCGGACTGTCACCGCCTTGGTCATAGGGTGCGCCCGTGACGATATTTTGTGATGCCGTAATAAGTTTTTGGTAGACAAATTTTGGCATGCGAATGCCTTGCGCGTATTGTGTTTCTGTGCGGGCGCGCAATTGTCCGAGGTAATGAGACGCGGCTTCCAATCTGGCAATATAAGCTTCGGCGTCTTTGACCGAACTGACACTGTGAAAATTCATCATGAAGGTAGGGAAGCCCGTATGTTCACCTGTCATATGGGTGAATACATAATTATGGCTACCAAAGGCATGATTGGCTTTGCCGTTCTGGGCGTCGTGCTCAAACAAACGGTAAGAAATCTTTGACTGTTTATCCAGCCTGTCAAAATTAAACTGGCTTTTCATATTGACGACAAGGTGCTGACCGAGTGCAAATTCTTCGTCGGTTGCCGCTTGGGATACATCATCAAGCTTGTCTTGTGCGTCTTTGATGCCAAGGTAACTTTGTGTGAGCGGAGAACGTGCGAGACTGTCTTGGTAACGTGCCGCAAACCAGTCGTTTATTTTCTGGCTTTCCGATTGAATATGGGCGTTTTTTGTTGGTGTTTTCGTTTGTGCTTGTTGCTGCGAACATGCACTAGCAAAAATACTCGCTATAACCATTGCACTGAAAAAAGTCAGCTTTCGCAAATTGAACATATATGCCTCATGGAATTAGAAAATTGATAAAAGAAACATACATATTTTGCACCGCAAAGAAAACCCTCAATCAAGAGAATTCTAACACAAACCCGCGAGTAATACTGCCTTTGTATATGGTTTGTAGCACATTAACTGTTTTTAGGCATAAACTAAGAGTATGAAAAAAATGATTCGTCATGAAAAAGAAAAGCCTGAATCGAAAACACATTGGCTTGGGCTTGTTTGGATTGGAATGTTCGCAATTCTGGCGATTGCAACTGCGTGCTTGGCCATATGGCAAGGACAAAAGTGGGGCCTGCCGGCCTTAATATTGTTGGTGGGCGCTACAATTGTTTCCATTATTGCCCTTTTGACCATTATTATTCAGCGTAAACATATAAATATGTCGAGTGCTGAATTTGATGCGCATTCACAAATGTTGACTGCAGGGTTTATGGCCTTGTCGCAACCCAGCTTGATTATGCAAAATGGGCAAGCAAAAATGGCGAATGTGCCCTATATGGATTTAGCATGTGAACTTGGTGTTTCTATTTCATTAGAAGGTGAACCTCCACACATTGACAGGTTATTTGCAAAAACGGATACAGAGCAATCGGCGGCTATTTTTCGCCTTCATCAAACATCCAAAGGTGCCGGGAATAGGGAAGAAACCATTCGCATCTTGACAGAAAATGGATTGAAAGCATTTCGTGTGTGCGTCAAAGATATTGATAAGGGGCAGTTGTGGCAAATTATTGTACCTGATGAACATGTTGTTAGTAATATGTCATTGCTGGGCGAGGCGCCGATTGGCTTGTTTTCGATTAAGGGCAGCGGAGATGTATTAGAAATAAATGGAGCCTTGCGTAAATGGTTAGGGTTTGAGGATGAGCAAATACCCGAAAATATGGCCGCATTTATAGAAAACCCGGAAATTTTACTTGATAGTATCAAAACACCTGGTCGTGTTGTGCGAAGTGATACGCGCCTTATAACGGCTAAGGGTGTTGTCTCTCCAACGGTAATGTGTGGCATTTGGCAAACAATGGAATCTGGTGATGTATATGCAAGCGTAGCAGTTTATGGACATTCAGGGCTTGGTGCGCGTATGGAAAAAACACAGGCGCAGCTAGCGGAAGGAAAGAACAACACATTTACACAAGGAAATTTTGCTGGAAAAGTGCGACTTGATGTGCTTGGGGATGCACCTTTCGGTGTTTTTCAACTTGATTCCGATGTTTTGTTACAAGCAAATATTCTTGATGGAAATGCCGCGTTTGCAAAAATGATCGGTCAGGATATAGCGCAAAAAAGTTATGTGCCACTTTTGTTTAAAGATATTTTTGTGCACACAGATGACCTAGATGCGTTTTTAGAAAAAGGCGTGGCTTTGGATGCAAGTTTGGTCGATTTACAATTGGTTGGCGAAAAAAATTGCCAAGTTAATGTATATTTTTCTAATAATTCAGAGGGTGGGTATTTGGCCTATATGGTCGATATATCCAAGCGTAAAGAACTTGAAGACCGATTAATGCAATCGCAGAAATTGCAGGCGATTGGCCAACTTGCGGGTGGTGTTGCCCACGACTTCAATAATTTGTTGACGGTGATACGCCTCAATACGGATGAGCTTTTGGGACGCCATCCCATTGGCGACCCCTCATATCCTGAACTCCAGCAAATCAACCAAACCGTAGCACGTTCTGCTGATTTGGTGCGTAAATTGCTTGCGTTTTCACGCAAACAAACCATGCGGGTTGAAACCCTTGATGTGACAGATGTTTTATCTGATTTATCGATTATGCTCAAACGTGTCATGGTTGAACGTGTTCAGTTGGATGTGGTGCACGGTCGGGATTTGCCGCCGATTTTGGCGGATAAAAGCCAATTTGATACGGTTTTCATGAATTTATGCGTCAATGCACGCGACGCAATGGTCGAGGTTGGAAAACCTGGGACTATCACATTGACATCGACGTTAGCGACATCAGAAAATTATAAGCAAGATGATATAACAGCGCCAGATGACGGTGGGTTCGTCATTATTGCAGTGGCCGATACAGGCACGGGTATGAGCGCTGAGACACAAAAGAAAATATTTGAGCCGTTTTTTACGACGAAAGAACAGGGCAAAGGCACGGGATTAGGGCTTGCGACTGTCTACGGCATTGTTGAACAATCGGGCGGACATTTGCGCGTCGAGAGCACACTCGGAAAAGGCACATGTTTTCGTGTGTATATTCCAATTGGAACGCGAGATGCCGTCGCGCAAGCGCCCAAAAAGCGTGCGCCTGAACATGTCAAACCTGCTAACCTTGCGGGGCAGGGCAAGATTTTATTCGTTGAAGACGAAGACGCTGTGCGCGCCATTGCCGCGAAAACCCTGCGCAAGCGCGGCTACACAGTTATTGAAGCGTGCGACGGGGAAGAAGCCTTTGAAATTTTAGAAGAGGGTGGTGACGTGTTTGATTTGATGATTTCAGATGTGATGATGCCTGGCATGGACGGGCCAACTTTATTGAAAAAAGGCCGTAGCCTGCTTGGAGACGCCCAGATTGTCTTTATCTCAGGATATGCCCAAGAAGAGTTCTCGGATTTACTTGGCGAGGAACCAGACGTTACATTTTTACCAAAACCATTTACCTTGGTGCAATTGGCTGAGAAGGTAAAATCGGTGATTGGTGAGGCAAATTGAGTGCGGGTCTTGCCTGATAAGGGAAGGCGAATCAGGTGGCTATTAAGCTCTTTGCAAAGCAGTTAAAATTACCAAAAACATCGATGGAGCTTATGTCAGGACAGCGCTCAAAGCTTAAAACCATCAAAATGCCGGGCGTTTCGAGCGAAATATTAAATACCCTTGAAACTTGCCTTAAACCCAGTCAGTATTGATTTAAATACAGTATAATGTATTCAAATGTATATTAAAATGTTCTCAAATTGTTCTTTTTACTTGCGCGTTGAGAACAAACAGGGTACATGATGTGCAGGCAGTCCAATTTGCGCACGTCTTGTAAAGTAGATATTGCGACAAAATGAAGCCATAACTTTTTGAATAACCGAGGGGCTCCGGTTGTTGATATAAAAGGAGCCTGTCATGGCTAAAAATAGAACACCTCTGACCGTTGTTGGTAAAGTCAAAGACGCAAATAAAACTGCAGCCCTCGAAGCGGCCCTCGGTCAAATCGACCGCGCTTTTGGTAAGGGCTCGGTGATGAAACTTGGCGCAAAACAAAATATGGATGTTGAGGCAGTTTCAACGGGCTCTATTGGTTTGGATGTGGCACTGGGTATAGGCGGGCTTCCGCAAGGGCGCGTCATTGAAATTTACGGGCCAGAAAGTTCTGGGAAAACAACATTGGCTTTACACGTGATTGCCGAGGCGCAAAAAGCGGGTGGCGTGGCTGCATTTGTCGACGCGGAGCATGCGCTTGATCCTGTATATGCGGCGAATTTGGGCGTTGATGTGAATGAACTTCTGATTTCGCAACCGGATACTGGCGAGCAAGCTCTCGAAATTACCGATACATTGGTGCGTTCGGGGGCCATCAGCGTTCTTGTGATTGATTCTGTGGCCGCATTAACCCCGCGTGCCGAACTTGAAGGCGATATGGGCGATAGTTTACCAGGTCTACAAGCTCGCTTGATGAGCCAAGCCTTGCGTAAACTAACAGGGTCAATTTCAAAGTCTGGCTGTATGGTGATTTTCATCAACCAAATCCGTATGAAAATTGGCGTAATGTACGGCTCGCCAGAAACAACATCGGGCGGCAATGCGCTTAAGTTTTACTCCTCTGTACGTCTTGATATTCGCCGTATTGGGGCGATTAAATACCGCGACGAGGTGATTGGTAATCAGACACGGGTAAAAGTGGTGAAAAACAAAGTCGCACCGCCATTTCGCCAAGTCGAATTTGACATTATGTACGGGCAAGGTATTTCAAAAACGGGTGAAATCATTGATTTGGGCGTGAAGGCTGGCGTGGTTGAAAAATCAGGTTCTTGGTATTCCTATAATGACGAGCGTATTGGGCAGGGCCGTGAAAATGTGAGGGCGTTCTTGTTAGAGCATCCCGAAGTGGCTGACCGTATAGAGCGGCAAATTCGTATGAATGAAGGCTTGATTGAAGAAGAGTTGTTGGTTCCGAAGGACGGGAAAGACGGAGAGGATGCTTTAGAGGCATAAATTTCTCAAAATAATGGGTAATATTGCAAATGGGCGCTTGGCACTGCTGGGCGTCCATTTTATATGTTGGGGAGCAATATATGTATTGGACATCACATGACGGCATTACGCGACATACGAAAGCAATTCCTCGGCTTCTTTGAAGGCCATGACCACAGGGTTGTAAAGTCTAGCCCGCTTGTCCCCGGTAATGACCCGACTTTGCTGTTTACCAATGCAGGCATGGTGCAGTTTAAAAACCTGTTCACGGGCGCAGAAACGCCTGCATTTTCTCGTGCGGTTTCGTCGCAAAAGTGTGTGCGGGCAGGGGGCAAGCACAATGACCTGGATAATGTCGGTTATACGGCCCGTCATCATACGTTTTTTGAAATGCTAGGCAATTTTTCATTTGGTGATTATTTTAAAGACGAGGCCATAAAATATGCGTGGGATTTACTGACCAAAGATTTTGGCCTGTCCAAAGATAAACTCCTGATTACGGTGTACCATACGGACAGGGAAGCTCGCGCAATTTGGAAGAAAGTAGCTGGTGTGTCTGATAGCCAAATTATAAATATTGCCACGTCAGATAATTTTTGGGCCATGGGCGATACAGGCCCGTGCGGGCCGTGCTCTGAAATTTTCTATGACCACGGCGATAAAATCGCGGGCGGCCCACCAGGTTCACCAGACGAGGACGGGGACAGGTTTATCGAAATTTGGAACCTCGTATTTATGCAAACCGAAAAATTTGCAGACGGCACACAAACGAAATTACCAAAGCCCTCCATTGATACTGGCATGGGCTTAGAACGCATTGCGGCAATATTGCAAGGGGTGCATAATAATTACGATGTAGATTTATTTAAAAACCTCATCGCAGCCAGTGTGGAAGAAACTAGAATCAAGGCCCAAGGCGAGGCGATGTTCTCCCACCGCGTTATTGCTGACCATCTGCGCTCTGCGTCATTTTTAATTGCCGACGGGATCAGCCCGTCCAAAGAAGGGCGAGGCTATGTGCTGCGCCGTATCATGCGCCGCGCTATGCGTCACGCCCACATATTGGGAACGCCAGAACCACTCATGCACAGGCTTGTACCTGCCTTGGTGGACGAAATGGGGGACGCTTTTGGTGAATTAAAACGTGCCCAAGAAAATATTGAAACCACAATGCTCGAAGAAGAAGAACGCTTTCGCAAGACACTGGGGCGCGGTACGGCCCTTTTGGATAGTGCCACGGAAAACCTAAAGGACGGAGATACCCTACCTGGGGATGTAGCCTTTAAACTCTATGACACTTATGGATTCCCGCTCGACCTTACCCAAGACGCCCTGCGCGCCAAAGGCATTGACGTGGATGTGGACGGTTATGACGCTGCCATGAAAATCCAAAAAGATACGGCTCGTGCCCATTGGAGTGGTTCGGGCGACGCTGGTTCAGACGCTATTTGGCTAAAACTGCGCGAGAAATACGGCCCAACGGAATTCACAGGCTATGAACGCCTAACAGGGGCAAGTGAGGTTTTGACAATTATCAAAGAAGGGCAAGTCGTCGAGACTGCCCAAGAGGGAGATATAGTTTCATTTATCACCAAACAAACCCCGTTTTACGCGGAAAGCGGCGGCCAAGCAGGTGATACGGGCAGTGCGGTTATAGGTACGACGACAATACATATTACGGACGTTAAAAAACTTGCTGGTGATCTCCATGTTCACATCGGGACAATCGCATCTGGAAATATTAACATTGGCGACGAGGCGCGCCTACATGTTAACCCTGCCAATCGCCACACCACCATGAGCAATCACTCGGCCACGCATCTGGTTCACGAAGCTTTGCGGCGGGTGCTTGGAACCCACGTTACCCAAAAAGGGCAAATGGTGGACGGGGAACGTATCCGTTTTGACTTCTCCCACGGTAAGGGCGTGACAGCAGAGGAAATCTCCGAAATTGAAACGCAGGTGAACCAAGTGATTTTGGAAAATAGCGAAGCACATACCGAATTGATGGCGCCAGACGCTGCGATTGAAGCGGGGGCAATGGCATTGTTCGGTGAAAAATACGGAGATGAAGTGAGCGTATTTTCCCTTGGTAATGTTCCTGAGGGGGAAGAACATCCCTATTCGGTAGAGCTGTGCGGAGGTACACATGTTGCGCGTACGGGTGATATAGGCCTGTTTAAAATCACATCTGAGTCCGCTGTGGCGGCTGGTATACGCCGTATAGAGGCGGTGACAGGCGAAGCCGCACGCAACTATCTTGAGACGCAAGCAGACTTTGCAAAATCGGCTGCGGAGGCCCTGAAAATAAAAATATCGGACGTGCCGACGCGCATATTATCCTTGGCCAAAGAAAATCGAGAACTAGAGAAAGAGGTTTCCAAGCTGAAGAAAGAATTAGCACTTGGCGGCGGCGGGGAATCCGTCGCTGAAGATATAAATGGTGTCAAATTTGTGGGACGTGTTTTGCAAGGTGTAAGCGGCAAAGATCTGCGCACTATGATTGAAGAGCAAAAACAAAAATTAGGCTCGGGCATTGTCGCCTTTGTCGCGGTTGACGCGGGCAAGGTCGCTGTGGCTGTTGGCGTAACGTCTGACCTGACCAAAGATTATAATGCCGCCACACTGGTAAATTTGGGCGCAGGAAAAGTAGGCGGACGCGGCGGTGGACGGCCTGATATGGCGCAGGCGGGCGGTACGCAGGTTGAAAATGCAGATGCAGCTTTGGCTGCGATTAAAGCAGGAATAAGCGCATAGTCTCCTGACATGTTTGGACCAAGTGTGTGTTATAACTGACGACATAGAAATTTTAGTGAGAGAAATATGCGGATTTGGTTGGTGAGCGCCCTTATGCTATGTGTGACGGCCTGTACGCATGTGGCTGACCAAGATAGTGGAGATATACATATGAGCACGTCAACCAAAATCAATTATATTGAATTGCCTGTCACCGATTTGATGGCCAGCAAAGCGTTTTACGCAGACGCCTTTGGCTGGACATATGTGGATTACGGCCCTACGTATTCATCTTTTGAGGGTGCGGGCATAGACGGTGGTCTCGACGGAGCATCTGACAGAAAACCGAGCAAAGACGGTGCACTGGTTGTCCTCCACACCAAAGATTTGGAAGCCACTCAAAAAAGTGTAGAGGCCGCAAGTGGTATCGTCACCGTCCCAATCTTCTCATTCCCAGGCGGACGCCGTTTTCACTTCACCGACCCAAGTGGAAATGAACTCGCCGTGTGGACGACGGAAAACGAATAAATGCTAAGTTGGATTTATTCTTGCAATCGCCACGGTGGGAAACGCCTATTTTCACCAGCTTGAAAAAGGCGAATTTTATTGCCAGACGGATCGAGAATATCCGTTTCTCTCCAGAGGTAGCTTTGGGTTTTGGCGGGCGCAAGCGGGGTAAGCTTTATATCTGCGAAATAGGCATCCAAATCATCAACTTCAAAATATATTAGGGGCCAATCTTGAGGTGCTGTCCAATCACTCGCCACTTCATGTAAAGATAGTGTCGCAGGTTCAGCACCTCCCGTTTTGGGAAACTCAAACCGACAATAACGCGGCACACTATCAACAATAAGAGTGAGACCAAGGTTTTTATAAAAAGCTACAGACGCAGGCATATTAACAGTGCCCAATGTGACTTGGTTTAAGCGGAGGTTATGTGGGTGTTTTGTTACGACATCGCCCGTTCAAAATTCTCGGCAATCGCTTCGAGGTAGCCCATTGTGGAGAGCCAGCCTTGTTTATCACCTACCAAGAGGGCTAAGTCTTTGGTCATTTGACCGGCTTCGATTGTAGCAATAGTGCTGCGCTCTAGACCTTCTGCGAAATCGACCAAGGCTTGGTTGTCGTCTAATTTGCCGCGGTGGGCGAGGCCGCGTGTCCATGCAAAGATGGAGGCGGTTGAGTTGGTTGATGTGGAGAGACCTTTTTGGTGATTGCGGTAATGGCGGGTCACTGTGCCGTGGGCGGCTTCTGATTCCATTGTTTTACCGTCAGGCGTCATCAGGAATGATGTCATTAGGCCAAGCGAGCCAAAACCTTGGGCAACCGTATCTGACTGCACATCGCCGTCATAGTTCTTACAAGCCCAAATATAACCGCCGTTCCATTTCATGGCGCAGGCCACCATATCGTCGATGAGGCGATGTTGATATTCGCCGCCAAATTCTGCGAATTTTTCAGCAAATTCTGTGTCATAAATTTCTTGGAACTTATCCTTGAAACGTCCGTCATAGGCTTTCAGGATTGTATTTTTGGTCGAAAGATAGACAGGCCATTTGCGCACGAGGCCATAATTAAGCACGGCGCGAGCAAAGTCTTCGATTTTATCGTCCAGATTATACATACCCATAGCGACGCCAGAGGACGGGAAATCAAAAATTTCTTTTTCGATAAGGTCGCCGTTCTCGCCTTCCCATTTCAGGGTCATTTTACCTTTGCTGGGGACAAGAAAGTCTGTGGCTTTATATTGGTCGCCGTAAGCATGGCGGGCAATGACGATCGGCTGCGTCCACCCGGGGACAAGGCGCGGCACATTATTACAGACAATCGGTTCGCGGAAAATTACGCCGCCCAGAATATTGCGGATCGTACCATTTGGTGATCTCCACATTTTTTTGAGGCCAAATTCTTCAACCCGTTGCTCGTCTGGAGTAATTGTCGCGCATTTAATACCGACATTATGTTTTTTAATGGCGTTGGCAGCGTCAATGGTGATTTGGTCATCGCTGTCGTCGCGGCTCTTCATACCAAGATCGTAATAGTGGAGATCAATATCAAGATAGGGCAGGATCAGGCGCTCTTTAATCATATCCCAAATGATCCGTGTCATTTCGTCGCCGTCGAGTTCGATAACCGGGTTTTTTACTTTGATCTTAGCCATAATTGCCTCTTTTTGTTTTTCGCAAAGCGGAATAATAATTTTGACGTTTCATACCACCACATGTAATGAATTTAAAGGGTTAGCTTGTGAAAAACATGAGAAAGTGAACAGATATACGCTATGGGAAAAACCACAAAAGACCAGATGGGCAATATTGTCCCGCAAGCGCCGAAAAAAACGCCTGCGCCAGTTGTTATTTTGGTCAATCCACAGCTTGGGGAGAACATTGGCGGCTCCGTGCGGGCCATGCTCAATTTTGGATTGGCAGAGCTTCGCCTTGTCGCTCCGCGTGATGGTTGGCCCAATCCTGCCGCTGACGCTATGGCGGCGGGGGCGATACATGTGTTGGAGAATGCAAAGGTCTATGAAACGACTTCACAAGCCATATCTGATTTGAATTACGTTATGGCAGCGACAGCGCGCAGACGGGAGCTTGAAGTTCCCGTTATGGGAACGACAGACGCTGGAGCGCAGTTTCGGCAGTGGCAAAAAGACGGGCACAAAACGGGTGTATTATTTGGCCCAGAAAAAGCAGGCCTGACCAATGATGATGTGGTGCTGGCGGACGCCATACTTACTTATCCGATCAACCCCGCTTTTCAGTCCTTAAACCTCGCCCAAGCCGTTGGTGTGTTTTCTTATATTTGGGCGTCGAGTGAGGGGCAAGCTCTGCCGCCAATGTTTGAAGACATAAAAACAATACCTGCAAAGCGAGAAGATCTGGTGCGTATGATGGAGCACCTAGAAACGGAGTTGCACGCATCAGGTTTCTTCTACCCAGAACAAAAATCGGCACTGATGAAACGCAATATCCGCGCCCCATTCGTGCGGGCAAATATGACCAAGCAAGAAGTCCGCACCATGCGCGGCATGATTAAAGCCTTGGTAATGGGACGGGGGCAGGCGCGTAAAAAGAATTAGGTCGGCGTTGTTTTTCTTGCCACCTTTAGGGCGTCAACAATAAATATGGCGACGGCAGTCCATATGAAGGCAAAGCAAAGTAGGTGTGCGGGCGATAGGTTTTCCCCGTAATAAATACCCGTTAAAAACTGAATGCTGGGGCCGATGAATTGCAAAAACCCGATTGTGGAAAGCTTGAGGTTGCGGGCGGCAGTGGCAAAGGCGAGCAATGGCAAAACTGTCAATGGCCCTGCGAGCACCAGAAGAATGCTAATATCCGCGCCAAGTGTGAAAAATGTTAAACTGCCCTGCGACGAGAGCCACGCAAGATATAGAACGGCGGGTAGAAATAACACCAATGTTTCCACAAATAGGCCCGGCATGGCCCCAATTTTAATCTGCTTGCGAATGACACCGTAGGCTGTAAAACTTATGGCGAGTGTAAGCGAAATCCACGGGAATTGTCCCCCCACAATGGTCAGGATAGCCACGCCGATACTCGCAGAGACCACAGCAAGCAATTGTAATTTACGCAGGCCCTCACCAAGAAAGACGACCCCAATAAGAACATACATGAGTGGATTGATATAATAACCAAGGCTGGCTTGAAAAATTTGTTCGCGCTGTATCGCCCAAATATAAACGGCCCAATTAAGAGCGATGAGAAATGCTGCCAAGGCGAGAAGCCCTAGGGTTTTGGGTGTGCGCAGAGCCCGCCAAACGTCGGGCCATTGACGGCGCGCCCAGATGATAAGTGCACCAAATGGTACGGCCCAAATAATACGGTAGGCCAATATTTCCAACACAGGTACGGCTTGAACCGCCTTAAAATATACAGGGAAAAAACCCCACATCAAATAGGCAGAAATCCCAGCGATTAAACCGAGCTTAACGTCAGAGTTTGGCTGAGGTTGCGAGGAATTTCTTGTCATATATTGCGGATGTCACAGGAATAGCACGGTGGCTAGTTATAATTTATTTTTCACGATCGCTTTTATGGTCAAATTTACGCATAAGCCTGTTGCGCCGCTTCATTTTACGGTAAGATTCTGGGCGCACAGTTGATTGTGGGCTGCCTATATTATAATCGGAACGCCCTGAACTTCCTGAATTGCCAATTTTTTCGACGGTGCGAGAGAAAATATAGAAAAAGGAAACAAACCCATAAGCAAAATTTTTAAAGAGCTTAATCATTAGGTTTTTATTGTTTTGTTTATCAGTATTCACGGACGCAACCTTGCATAAAATTGATATAGTTTTTATATACTGTATATTATCTTAATAATACGGTTTATTGAACTGATATGAATTCTGACTATTTTTTACTTTTTATTTTTATTAGCGTAATTTTTATTACTGCATGGGTCGTCGTGAAAAAATTTGCAAAAGTTTATGAAGATACAATTTTTGCAAACTATGTAATTAAACCCAAAACAAATTCGGAAAAAATGATTGCAATATTAGGTGCTATACTTGCACCTATAACCGTATTTTTTTGTTGGTTAGTGATATTTGCTATTGGAAAATTTATCATAGTTTGAAGGCGATAGAATATAGCACATTAACACCTTGACTTCTCACGCCTCTCCTCTAAAAGACGCCCATCCTTAGCTTTAAGGGTACGGGTTGGTGTGGTGCCGCCGTTAATATCGCCCTTTGGATAGTCTGGGGGGCCGGGCCACGTCGAAATAGGTGCTAGAAGCATGTCTAAACGTCATTCCGCAAAATATAAAATTGATCGCCGTGTTGGTGAAAATATCTGGGGTCGTCCTAAGTCTCCTGTTAATAAACGCCCATTTCCACCAGGGCAACACGGCCAAAACCGCCGTGGTAAGCTTTCTGATTACGGTACACAGCTACGTGCCAAGCAAAAGCTTAAGGGTTATTATGGTAGCATTATGGAAAAACAATTCCGCGCTATTTACCATGAAGCCACACGCGTACGCGGGGATACATCTGAAAACCTAATCGGTCTTTTAGAATCTCGCTTGGACGCCATTGTTTACCGCACGAAATTTGTGCCAACCGTTTTTGCGGCCCGCCAATTTGTTAATCACGGTCATGTGCTTGTGAACGGCAAACGGGTCAATATTCCTTCTTATCGTTGTAAAGTGGGCGACGTTATTGAAGTGCGAGAAAAATCTCGTACAATGGCCTTAGTTCTCGAAGCTTTGGAAAGCCCAGAGCGCGAAATTCCAGAATATCTTGATCTTGATCCAAAAGTTATGAAGGTCACATATGTGCGCATTCCAAGTTTTGACGAAGTGCCTTATCCTGCGATGATGGAACCAAATCTGGTTGTGGAATTCTATTCACGTTAATTGCATTTGAATATTATTTAAAAAAGGCCTCTTTATTGAGGCCTTTTTTTTGCTCTATATTCTGCGCCATATAATTTTATATTTACCCTGCTCTTTGGGGCCCATTTTTGGCAATTTTGTCATAATGTCTTCAAAATAATAAAACCCTGGCGCTTGGGCGGTAAAATTTACCGTGCCTGTTTTCCCGTACGGTATTCTTTTTTCTTGATTGGCAATCTCGTCACATTTGAAAACCTCTACCACTGGTATAGATTTGCATTGCTTGACAATAAGGCGAACATGCGTGCCAACGGGGAGTGTGTAATAGGCTTGAATAGATTGGCCGTGGCGCAAATACACGCGATTTGCATTAAAAATTTCAATAAATGGTGTAAAGATACTTGGTTTTTTATCGGCCTTGACCCTTGTCACATTAAAGAAAGCGTTTTCGGTTTGTTTGGCGCTGCTAACCCCTAGGATTTCGCCAATATTGATAAAAGCACCAACATAGAACAGGCTTGCATATAAAAGTACAGGCACACAAAACCAAACGAAAACCGTGAGATACATACGCCGAAATGTACGCGTACGCTTTGCGCCGCGTGCCTGTAGGCTATGGTCGGACTCTTCGACTAGAATACGCTTCCAAGACTCAGTTCTTCTGCTTTGGCTTATACTAAAACTCATGATCTCCTCTTACAAAGACCCAGTAGAATAGCAGGAATGCGTTTAATTTGGCTTAATCTTGATGTTTGGGTTAAAGAAAGGTAAATTTACGCGGACAGGGCAATACCTTTGTCTTCAAGTAATGCCTTTAATTCACCCGTTTCAAACATTTCTTTCATGATATCGCACCCGCCAACAAATTCGCCTTTGACGAAGATTTGCGGCACTGTTGGCCAGTTATTATAGTCTTTAACACCTTGGCGAATGTCTGCATCTTCGAGTACATTCACAGATGCATATTGTGCCCCAAGATAATCAAAAATTTGAACGACAGTGGACGAAAACCCGCATTGCGGAAATGTGGGCGTGCCCTTCATATACAGCACAATGTCGTTATTGCTGACAGTTTCTTTGATACGGTTTGCAGTTGGATTGGTCATGATGGTGTCCTAAATAGCTTTTGTTTCGAGTGCGAGGGCATGTAATTCACCACCCGTTTTTCCTTTGAGGGCGGCGTAAACAAGTTGGTGCTGGGCAATACGGGATTTTCCCTGAAAAACAGTGCTGGAAATAATGGCTTTGTAATGATCGCCGTCACCTGCAAGGTCGATAAGCTCAACCTGCGCATCGGGGATATCGCTTTTTATCATTGAAATTATATCGTCTGCTTGCATGGCCATATGGGGTCTGCCTTGTGTCTACGAAGCCATATAGTCTGGCAACCAGTTCTCATGCACCATATGGGCATCGTTCACCGAGATGTCAAACCCACCTGTGCAGCTAATACTATCTCCGCCGACTTTGCCGATGACTTTGGCCGCAATGCCCAAGGTATGCGCTGTGCTAACAACAGGGTTGACGCTGTATTCGTCCACGCACAGCAAATACCGACCTTGGTCTTCACCAAATAGCCACGCGTAGAGTGGCAAGTCAGCATGAGCAGCTAAGCTAAGGCCCATATTATTGGCCAACGCCATTTCTACTGCCGTTATAGCCAACCCACCGTCTGATAAATCATGGGCCGCTGTTACGCGGCGGTCTTTTATGAGGCGGCGGACATAATCGCCATTTAATTTCTCGACCGCGAGGTCAACAGGGGGCGGTGCATAAATTGGGCTATCATCTTGTCCCATGCCAAGAACGAAATGCGCGTATAAAGATGCCCCTAACCAACCTTTGCTCTCTCCGATAAGGATGAGCGTATCGCCGGGTTTAGCGCGCCCAATCGTGCTCAGTTTTTGGGTGTCGGTAATTAATCCTACGCCGCCAATTGCAGGCGTTGGCGGGATAGCTTGACCATTGGTTTCGTTATACAATGATACATTGCCCGATACCACAGGGTAATCCAGAGCACGGCACGCCTCATTTATTCCGTTAATGGCGTACACAAATTGTCCCATAATATCTGGGCGTTCAGGATTGCCAAAATTCAGACAATCCGTGATTGCGATAGGCAGTGCGCCCGTGCACGTTATATTGCGCCATGTTTCGGCCACCGCCTGCTTGCCGCCTTCAAAAGGATCAGCTGTACAGTAGCGCGGGGTGCAGTCCGTGCTAATGGCAACGGCTTTGTTTGTGCCGTGAATGCGGACAACTGCCGCGTCGCCGCCTGATTGAGAACTGTCCAAGGTATCGCCCAAAACAGTACGGTCATATTGCTCCCATATCCAGCGTTTGGAGGCAATGTCGGGGCTGCTGAGCAGAGTTTTGAGTGCGTCGTTATAATTGCTACCGCGCTCAATGGGATCAAACATGGTGTTGTGCTCTAATATATCACGCTTTGGAGGTACGTCGTATGGGCGGTCTAGGTTTGGTGCGTCATCGGCGAGAGGCGCGATGGGGATATCGCACACTTTTTTCTTTTTATGGGTGAGGACAAGGCGTCCCGTATCAGTTGTCTTGCCAATTTCAGCAACGTCCAAGTCCCATTTTTCAAAAACTTCAATGGCAATGTTTTCTTTGCCGGGTTTTAGCACCATAAGCATGCGCTCCTGACTTTCAGACAACATCATTTCGTAAGGTGTCATGTCAGGTTCGCGTTGCGGCACGCGGTCGAGGTTCATATGTATGCCGACCCCGCCTTTGTCTGCCATTTCAATGGCAGACGAGGTAAGGCCAGCCGCCCCCATATCTTGAATGGCGATGATGGCGTCAGTTGCCATCAGTTCAAGGCAGGCCTCGATCAATAATTTTTCTGTAAAGGGGTCGCCAACTTGTACCGTAGGACGTTTTGCATCGCTATCATCATCAAATTCAGCCGAGGCCATGGTTGCACCGTGAATACCGTCCCTGCCTGTTTTGGAACCCACATAAAAAAGTGGATTGCCAACACCCTTGGCGGCGGAGTAAAACACTTTATCTTTCTTGGCATGACCGACACACATGGCATTGACCAAGATATTGCCATTATAACCAGCATGGAAATTGGTTTCGCCGCCAACAGTTGGCACACCCACACAATTGCCGTACCCGCCAATGCCGTGAACAACGCCCGCAACAAGGGTTTTGGTTTTCCAATGTGAAGGATCGCCAAACCGCAAGGCGTTCATATTGGCAATTGGACGTGCGCCCATTGTAAAGACGTCGCGCATAATGCCGCCAACACCTGTGGCGGCCCCTTGGTAAGGCTCAATATAAGAAGGGTGATTGTGGCTTTCCATTTTAAAAATAATGACGTCATCATCATCCATATCAATAACACCCGCATTCTCGCCAGGCCCCTGAATAACCCGCTTGCCTTTGGTCAAGAGTTTGCCGAGATGACGGCGAGATGATTTATAAGAGCAATGCTCCGACCACATCACCGAAAAAATGCCAAGCTCGTTAATGTTGGGCTTGCGCCCCAAACGATCGCAAATAATCTCGTATTCTGAAACGGACAGGCCGTGCTCAGCAACGACCTTTGGCGTAATTTTCATGGGCGCACTCATCGTAATGCCTCCAAAACGCTTTTGAATAAACCGAGACCGTCCGTGCCCCCGTGTAGCTTGTCAATGGCGCGTTCAGGGTGCGGCATCATACCAAGTACATTACCTGCTTCATTGCAAATACCAGCAATATCTTTTGCTGATCCATTGGGGTTATCTTTATAGGTAAAGATAATCTGTTTATTTTTTTTCAATGCGTCCAAGGTCGCGTCATCAGCAAAATAATTGCCGTCAAAATGGGCAATTGGCATGGTGATTTCTTTTTGGTCTTTATAGGCTTTGGTAAACATGGAAGCGTTGTTTTGAATGGTCAGAGTTTGTGGACGACAGACAAAACGCAAACCTTTATTGCGCATTAAAGCCCCCGGTAAAAGCCCGCTTTCTGTGAGGACTTGAAACCCGTTGCAAAATCCAGCAACGGGTAAACCGCCATTGGCTTTTTTAATAATATCTTGCATGATCGGCGAGCGGGCTGCAATCGCGCCTGAGCGGAGATAATCTCCATATGAAAACCCACCCGGAATGACGACAAAATCTACGGGAGGTAATGTGGTTTCTTCGTGCCAAACCATATCGACACTGCGACCCGATATTTTTTCCAAGGCAACAGCGGCGTCTCTATCGCAATTGGAGGCGGGGAATACAATAACTGCGGTTTTCATATACTTACCTTGAATGAGGAGCGGGGGTCATCAAACATTTATAATTATTCGACTATTTCAAACTGGTAATTTTCAATTACCGTATTGGCTAACAACTTCTCGCACATGTCTTTAACTTGCGCTTCAGCCACGTCTTTGTCTGTGATGTTCAGCTCAAGTTCAATGATTTTTCCTTGCCTTGCACTGGTGACACCTTCAAACCCAAGGTGGGTTAGAGAACGGGCAATTGTGCGGCCTTGTGGGTCAAGCACGCCTGATTTTAGGCCGATGTGTATGATGGCTTTCATGATTTTTTATCTCCATTTGGAACGATGGATAGTGTAGGCGCAGTGGTTGGGTTGCTTTTTAAAATACCCAGCCGCGTCGCCACTTCTGTATAGGCTTCTGTGACTTCGCCTAAATCTCTGCGGAAACGATCTTTGTCGAGTTTTTTATCTGTCTCCATATCCCAGAGACGGCAGGAATCCGGGCTAATTTCATCAGCCAGAATAAGCGTAACTTCGCCGTTCTTATTTGTATGTCTGCCAAATTCCACCTTAAAATCAACAAGCCGAATACCAATGGCAGCAAACATACCGCACAGAAAGTCATTTATGCGCAAGGTCATGCTTGTCATAGCGTCAATTTCGTCTGGTGTGGCCCAGTCAAATACCAATATATGTTCCTCGCAGACAAGCGGGTCGCCCAGTTCGTCTTTTTTATAGCAAAACTCAATGATGGAGCGCGGCAGAGGCTTGCCTTCTTCAAGGCCAAACATTTTACAAATAGAACCCGCGGCCACATTGCGGCAAATCACTTCAAGGGGGACAATTTCTACTTTTTTTATCAATTGTTCGCGCATGTTGAGGCGTTTGATAAAATGAGTGGGAATGCCAATCCGTTCAAGCGCAATCATAATATGCTCGGAAATACGGTTATTGAGAACACCTTTGCCGTTTAACACCGCTTTTTTTTGCGCGTTAAAGGCCGTGGCATCATCTTTGAAATACTGCACAAGTGTTCCCGCTTTGGGGCCTTCATAGAGGATTTTGGCTTTACCCTCATATATTTTTTTGCGTCGACTCATAGGGCGCTCTTGAAGCTATTGGGACGAATCGCCCCTTTTAAAAGAGGACTTTATCACAGCCAGTCAAACCTTCAATGATGGGAACGCATTAAATTGACTTTTTATTGTTAATATATGAAATTATTATTGGCAATCCGCAGTGAGGCTTGCTAGCTAAGAGTTCGTATTTTATTATGATGGAGCACATAATGGGTAGTTTTGATGATCGTGAAGCGGCTTTTGAGCAAAAACTTGTTTTGGACGCGCAATTAGAGTTCAGACTCATGGCACGTCGCAATAAATTGTTGGGGTTATGGGCTGCTGGTATTTTGGGTAAATCTGGTGAAGATGCCAAAGCCTACGCTGTTGAAGTGATTAAGTCTGATATGGAAGAAGTGGGGCACGAGGATGTGTTTCGCAAGGTCAAGCAAGACCTGATTGCAGCAGGTAATGATATTTCCGATGTGGAAATTAGAGACCGGATGAGCGTATTACTTACAGAAGCGCGCAATCAAATTATGGACGAAAACAAGGGCTAGCCTAGCCCCGGTACACATCGTTAGGCGCAGGGCAGGTCATGTCAAATGTGGTTTGGTTGGCGAGTGCAAACGTTTTCAAATTTTTGATATGACGCGCCATTGTTTGGGCATCGTAAGTCATATTCACACATCCAAGTGTGTTTTTTGTATCCGCATCAATAATGGCCGCAAACCCTGTGACCCCCATCCATTCATTATATTGGCGCACAATATTGCGGTCAAAGGCAGCGTGGGCACTGATCTCTGATACGTAAGAATTGGTGATATCAATGGTCACCGCTTCAATGCTTGGATCTCTTAGGATAGACAGCGCATTTTTTAAATTTGGTTCGACAATTTTACATGGTCCGCACCAATCTGCCCGAAACATAACCACATACATATCTGGACGTTGTTGCGCATTGGCCAAAGACACAAGCGTAAAAGCAAGTAGAGGGGCAATGAATATGGCAATAAGCCGTAATATATATTTTTTCATTATCGTCATGGTGTATCCAAAATTTACCGAATGAGCATAATATAGAACGCTGATCTTGCGTCCGCACATCATTTATACACCACGCGTCATAAACTTAATGTGAACACAAAAAAGGCTCGGGCTCTCATCTGGAGAGAGGCCGAGCCTTTATATGCGTGATTGTGGTAAGTTATTTACCAGTGTCTACATTTTGCGCAGCAGGGCAACGAAATTGTCCTGAACGGTTTGCAACTTGACGGTCACTTGGCAAGCCAGCGGCAGATTTAATGAAATTTGCCATTGCGTAAACATCATTTTTTGAACTTACACAACCAATAGTACGGCGTGTTTTGGCGTCTACAACGGCAACAAAACCAGTTTTACCAACCCATTTGTTAAATTGTGGAACGATATTGCTATCAAATGCAGTATGTGCACTTTTTTCCCACTGGAGTGCGTTGGTTGTGTCGATGGTAAGTTCTTTAACATTTGCACTGTTGACCATGCTCATAGCTGAGCTAATTTGGCTTTCCATGCTTGCACATGTTTGGCAGTCATCTGCGCGGAATTTTACAACATATACATCTGCAGCAAATGCTTGTGTTGAGGTTAATGTAAATACGGCTGCGCCCAATAAAGCAGTTAATTTAGTCATGATAATATCCTTAAATTGTCTAAAGTCTCTTGAAGTGTTGTTGTTTTTATTATTGAGGACTGTGTAAGGATAAATGGTTATTATTTTGCCAACGCATTGATAACGCTTCATTTACTTTAAGCAAATGAAGCGTTTAAATATGGGTAAATCGTTGAAACTTCCAGTTAAAATATTCTGGAAAAAATTTCATCAACTTGCGAAAAATGGTAATCTAGATCAAACAAATCCTCTATTTCGGTATCTGTTAAATACTTGCTAACCATGTTATCTGCTTTGAGGAAGCTTTGGAAATCGCCTTCGCCCCGCCATGTCTTCATGGCATTGCGCTGAACAATGCTGTAAGCATCTTCGCGGCTAGACCCTTTTTGGGTGAGAGCCAGCAATACACGTTGAGAATTATGCAGGCCGCCAAGTTTATTGAGATTGGCCAGCATATTGTCCTTATAGACAACAAGGTTTTCAATCACACCCGCAAGGCGGTGCAAGGCAAAGTCGAGATGGATAGTGGTATCAGGTGCAATGCCGCGCTCAACCGATGAATGGGAAATGTCGCGTTCATGCCACAGGGCTACATTTTCAAGAGCTGGAGTTACGGCCATACGGACGAGGCGAGCAAGACCCGTGAGGTTTTCGGTCAAAATAGGATTGCGCTTATGGGGCATGGCAGAGGACCCTTTTTGGCCCTTAGAGAAAAACTCTTCCACTTCCAATACTTCGCTACGTTGGAGGTGGCGAATTTCTGTGGCCAGGCGTTCAATAGAACTGGCGATGACGGCGAGGGTCGCAAAATAGGCGGCGTGGCGATCACGCGGTATAACTTGTGTGGAAATAGGCTCGACGGTCAAGCCAAGCTTGTCCGCCACATGAGCTTCCACCTTTGGGTCAATATTGGCAAATGTACCGACTGCACCTGAAATGGCGCAAGTGGCAATTTCAGTTCGCGCTGTCACCAACCTTTCGCGGCAACGGGTAAATTCTGCGTAGGCTTGCGCTAGTTTCAGGCCAAATGTGGTTGGCTCTGCATGAATGCCGTGGCTACGGCCAATGGTGGGGGTAAGCTTATGTTCGAGGGCACGTTTTTTTAGGGCCGCCAAAACTCTGTCCATGCCAACCAGTAAAATATCGCTAGCACGGGCCAGTTGTACGGACAAAGTTGTATCGAGCACATCTGATGATGTCATGCCTTGATGGACGAACCGGCTGTCCTCACCAATAAATGTGGCAAGATGGGTGAGGAAGGCAATGACGTCATGTTTGACTTCACGCTCGATTTCGTCAATTTTTTCAACGGAAAATTTTGCCGCACTGCCTTTGTCCCAAATATTTTTGGCGGCACTTTGCGGGATCACACCCAAATCAGCCAAGGCGTTACACGCATGGCCTTCAATTTCAAACCAGATGCGGTATTTGCTGGCCTGTGACCAAATATCAACCATTTCGGGGCGGGCATAACGTGGGATCATGAGTTTATACTTTCTATTGTTTTATTCTGATGGTGTTTTCAAATTTCGAAGCTTACCTAACCTAAGTTGAGCCTTCTGCCAAACCCTCATTATACCTTTTCGTATTGGCTACGCCAATCCTTCGTTGCGTTTTTGTGCATCTTCCCAATCTTTGGGAAGATGTTTGGCAGTGTAAAGAAAGAACCCAGACGCAATAAGCAGTAAAACACTTACGCAAGTGAATGCATAGCGAATGGCATATAGTGTGTCTTGCTCCGCAAGGAAGTGGTCGATGAGAATGCCAGTAAGTGTTGGCCCTCCACCAAGAGCAATCATATTTAAGATGAAAAAGAATAAAGCCGTAGACATGGCACGCATATGTATGGGCGCCAGCGTTTGGGCAATGGCAAAACTTGGCCCAAGATAGACGCCTAAGAACACCCAAAAAACCGATATAAATACAAGATGCGTCCACACAGTGCCAATCCATAGGGCCCCTATGATAAATGGAAATGCGAGGGCGACAGAAATAGCAGGTATCCAGGCATAAGCACGCACTTCTTTTTTGCCCCATGCATTGGCAAGGTATCCGCCCATAAATGTGCCGCCCGCATAGGCAATACCGTTGATAATGCCGAGGGTAATCATCAATGTGCGCAGATTGAAATCGGGCTCTAAGGCAAAGATATATTTGGTTTGAAAGGCCGACAGGGAATAGGCCACAAATGAGGCAATTGAAATCCCTAAGCACATTGTCCACCACGAACGAATGGTCAGGAGTGTCGCAAGGGAGTCAAAAAACGGTGCGCGAACGGCTTCGGTATCTTGCTGGGCTTCCATGCTACCGCGCACGGGTTCGCGCAAGATAAGCCGCACAATAACCGCAAGGCCAATACCAACCACACCAAGCAAGATGAAAATACGCCGCCACGGTACATCTGTTGCTGATTTTCCTGCAATGGCGGCGACGACAAAATAGGCAAACATGATGCCAAATGGAATGCCCAGAGAATAAATGCCGAGGGCTTTGGTGCGTTCTTCCTTTGCGTACAGATCAGAAATAATGGAATGGGACGGCGGACTGCCGCCCGCTTCGCCGACACCAACGCCCATACGAGCCAGACCAAGTTGTAAAAAGCTGTTTGCAAATCCCGTGAGGGCGGTAAACCCGCTCCAAACGGCAAGGGCGGTCGAGACAATATAGACCCGGTTATAACGGTCTGCCAGCCACGCTATAGGAATGGCGATTAAGGTATAAAATGCGGCAAATAGCAACCCCGTCAGCAAACCCAATTGGGTGTTGGTAAGGCCCAAATCTGCTTGGATAAAGGGGGCGAGAATGCCGAGAATTTGGCGGTCAATAAAATTAAATCCATAAACAATGGTCAGCAAAAGCAGAACAAGTTTTCTGTAATTCTTAGTTTCCGTCATTTTATTCCCCTTTTGCACTTACATTAAACCCAGTGCTTTGAAACTGGCAATATCATTTCGTCCGATAATCAAATGGTCATGGACGCTTACATTTATCGCTTTGGCGGCTGTGACGATATTATTGGTCATCTCTATATCGCTGCCGCTCGGTGTTGGGTCGCCAGATGGATGGTTGTGGGCCAGTATGATTGCCGCCGCGCCTAGGTCTAACACCCGCTTGATAACTTCGCGTGGGTAGACAGGTGCGCGATCAATTGTACCTTGCCCTAGCACTTCATCGGCAATCAGTCGATTTTTGCGGTCTAGAAACAGAACCCGAAATTGTTCGTTGTTTTCAAACTGCATAACCGAACGGCAATAATCCAATAACGCTGTCCACGAAGATAAAATCGGGCGGTGCATGACATTTTGCTTACCTAATGTTACTGCGCCCGCTTGCAGTATTTTTAAATCTAGTGCGGTTTTTTCGTTAATACCTTTAACTTCGGCCAAAAGCGAAATAGGCGCGGCGATGGTTTCGGCAAAAGTGCCAAATTTTGCAATCAAGTCTTTGGCAATTGGTTTAACATCGCGGCGCGGGATAGAGCGAAATAAATATAGTTCTAGCAGTTCGTAATCAGCAAGGGCGTCAACGCCGCCTTCAAGAAAACGTGCGCGCAGTCGGTCTCTGTGCCCATGATAGTGCGGTTTTGGTTTCTTTGGTTTTTCGCTCTTGGCCATCTATATATATGGCGGTCGGTCTAGGCCCGCGGGGGATTTTGTGAATATTTCAACGCCCGTTGCCGTTACGCCCAATGAGTGCTCAAACTGTGCGGTGAGTTTTTTATCGCGGGTAACCGCCGTCCAACCATCGGATAATACTTTACAATCTGGACGCCCTAAATTTATCATAGGTTCGACCGTGAAAAACATGCCCTCACGTAAAATTTCGCCTTGTCCTCGCGTGCCAAAATGCAAGATATTTGGCGCGTCGTGAAACAAACGCCCCAATCCGTGCCCGCAAAAATCTTGAACAATAGAGCACCGCTCACCTTCAGCAAATTCTTGAATAGCGGCGCCAATATCACCCGTTGTATTTCCAGGTTTGATCTCGGCAATACCAAGCATTAAACTGTCATAGGTGATGTTGATAAGCCGTTCTGCTTTGCGGTTTATCTGGCCAACGGGATACATGCGCGAGGTATCGCCGTGCCAACCGTCCACAATGACAGTCACGTCAATATTAACAATATCACCATTTTTGAGGGGTTTCGGCGCAGGAATGCCGTGACACACCACATGGTTCACCGATGTGCATATTGTGTGTTTATAGCCTCTATAGCCAAGGCAAGCAGGCAATGCGTCGTGACCGAGGATAAATTCACGCGCCGTATTATCAAGTGTTTCAGTTGTCACACCCGGTTTTACGAGCGGCGCAAGTAGGTCCAGACATTGCGCGGCTAGTTTCCCAGCTTTTCGCATGCCGTCAAAATCGGACGCCGTATGGATTTTTATACTGCCGTCACGACTAAAGTCGTCGGCATTGGCATCACTATATTTTACATCTGCTTGGGTCATGGCTTGGTTCTAATCTCGTATAGGTATACGTGTGGATATGCTGATTTCTTTGGGTGTTAGCATACACGCATATGCGAGGCTCTCAAGCCCTGATCTACGGGCTTTTGTTCTGGCGAACTCATATGCAGGGTCTACATCTTTGGCGATGGAAAATGTGGTGCAATCCGTGCGCTGAATTACGTAGAGCATGACGGCCCGCGCTCCACCTTCTGCCATCCTTTGTAATTCGCATAAATGCTTCGTGCCTCTCTCAGTCGGACTATCAGGAAATTCGGCCAAGCCTTGTGTGCGCGAAAATGTAATGCTTTTGACCTCCACATAGCAGGGTGGTTCCCCCTCTGACGCCAGTAAAAAATCTACCCGTGAATTTTGACCATATTTCACTTCTCTGCGAATATGGTCATAGCCTGCCAGCTCTGGTATTTTACCAATTTTTAGAGCCTCCGCAACGATCGTATTGGGAATGGCTGTATGAATACCAACCAAAGTATTTCCCACTTCAACGATACGCCAATCATATTGAAGCTTGCGTTTCGGGTTGTGGGCTGGCTCCACCCAAACGCGGTTACCCGCCTCCTTTAACCCGGCCATAGACCCCGTATTGGCGCAATGAGCGGTAATCATTGAACCATCCAACAGTTCAATATCCACAAAGAACCGTTTGTACCGCTCTACCAAACGGCCTTCGAGAAGAGGGAATTTGAATTTCATCACACCTATATGCAAATAAATCGGCCCAGAGGCAATTTTTAACTGGTAATATAAAATTTGTTTGCCATATTGCGCGCCTACCGAAGCAATACCCTATGCACAATGCGGGCGTGGTGGAATTGGTAGACACGCAAGACTTAAAATCTTGTTCCTGTATAGGAGTGCCGGTTCGATTCCGGCCGCCCGCACCATCTTCTTCTATTAAGCCCGAATATCAATCAGTACGTTTTACCATTTTTGCACCGCGTTTATTATTGGCGCGGAGCTGATCTATAATCATTTGTGTTAGGCGAGCAGGAAGGTAACCAAATGCCATTTTGAGAGGTTTTTCACGGCTTATGGGGCGTAAGTCTGGCCCCGGCCATGTAAAGACGTTTACCTCTGTTAAAACGATCCATGAGGCTTCATCATCCAATCCTAAGCGCTTTTTAACTGGTGCGGGGAGCCCAAGGGCATTTTCGGGTTTTGTGGGTGGGCTATGAGTTATCGGGACGACCGCTACCCTTTTCTTCCCATCTTCGTTTTTCAAGGTAATGACAACCACAACAGGACGGTCTTTTGTGCCTTCTTCTTTTCCAGTAACAGCTTCATATTGCCATAGATAACTATAGCGTATGACGAGGCCAGGTTCAGGATCGGGAATGGACATTTATGATTTAGCGCAGTTCGTCGTCGTATTTTTCAGTCCAAGCAGGTGGTGTTGCACTTGCAAGAGCATCAACCATATCATAAGGGAGGTTGGCAATTGCATAAGCTTGCTGATCTCTACGCTTTAGGCGTTCATATTCGCTCGCAGAGAGCAGAACATGAGTGAGGCGACCACGCCTAGTAATGCCTAGAGGGTCTTGTAAGGCATCGTCTAGTGCCTGTCCTGCCGTGTTTTGAAACTTGGTGGACGGTATGGTTTTTTCAGTAATCATATACCTATATTACCTAATTTAGGTAAATTTGTCAAATGCGTTGTTTTGAGGGGAAAATAAGCTGTATTGCCGCCATATTAAGCCAAAACAATCAAACTTACGACAGTAATCCACTGGCTTGGTGCTATTTATATGTTTGAGGGGAGCGAAAAATCATTTGCATAAAATACCATATTTCGCACATTTATTCGCACATAAGAGATAATAGCCAAAAATAATACAATAAAAACAATAAGATAATAATAGTTGCAAAGGACTTAAAATCTTGTTCCTGTATAGGAGTGCCGGTTCGATTCCGGCCGCCCGCACCATCTTTTTCATATATAAACTGAAGGGTTTCTGCAAGTTGGTGCGTACTGCGGATGCCTATACTCATATTTTTGCTGTTGTTCTTGACATATTTCTTTTGTCTTGTATAAGAACAAAACAAGAACAGTGTGTTTTATACAAAAAAAGAGGGATATATGAAACAATTAGCTATTGATATTACGAGTGGGATGGTACTTGGGGGAGCTATGATAACAATGACCGTGTGGATGATGATGCTAAGCGGTTAGTTTTAGGGGTTTGGCACTATGTCACGTGCGGTTTCAAAATTTATACCTTTGAGGTGCCGTACGCCGTATTCAATTCTAGAGGGCGCGCTTAAAATTGATGACCTTGCTAAAAGGTGTAAGGAATGGCGAATTCCAGCCGTTGGTTTAACGGATACTAACAATGTTTGCGCGGCACTTGAGTTTTCAGAAAAAATAGCAAATGCGGGGATACAACCGATTATGGGGTGCACACTTAGTGTGAGCCTTGAGACAGGTACAGATCAATATGATCTACACGGTGGTCGAAGCACTTCAGGCACAATCGTAGTGCTTGCACAATCCGAAACCGGGTATGAAAACCTGATGAAATTATCCAGTGCCTGTTTCTTGGACGTAGAGTCAACAGAAATGCCGCATATTAAATTTTCTCATTTACAAACTCATAGTAAAGGCTTGATTGTCCTGACGGGGGGCGGGGATGGATTTATAAACCAATTAATTTGTGAAGGCCAGTTGGACGTAGCAAGTGATTATCTTGGCAGGTTGGCGCAATGGTTTGAAGGGCGTCTTTATGTTGAATTGCAGCGGCATGGACTTGCCAATGAGATACAGGCGGAGCCACAGTTAATTGACCTTGCTTACGCGCTAAACCTTCCCCTCGTGGCGACCAATGAGCCCTATTTTCTGGATAAGGATATGCATAAAGCCCATGATGCTTTGTTGGCCATATCAGAGGGCAGTTATATATTGGAGCCAGATCGTCGCCATGTGAGCGTTGAAGCGTATTTAAAATCACCAGAGCAGATGTTGGAACTGTTTAAAGATATCCCGGAAGCTATTGAAAACACTGTTGATATTGCGAGGCGTTGTGCGTTTCGCAGCCCAAAACGTGATCCTATTTTGCCAGGGTTTAGCGATGGAGACCGTTCTGAGACGGAGATATTGGCTGAACTTGCACATTCTGGATTGAAATCACGCTTGCAGCATATTGAACCTGCCGCCCCAAAAAATGAATATTTTGAGCGTTTAGACTTTGAATTGAACGTCATTAAGCAAATGGGTTTTCCTGGGTATTTCCTTATTGTTGCCGATTTTATTAAATGGGCCAAGGAGCAAAATATACCTGTTGGGCCAGGGCGGGGGTCGGGGGCTGGCTCAGTTGTGGCATGGGCTTTGACAATAACGGATTTGGACCCTTTGCGCTATGGCTTGCTGTTTGAGCGGTTTTTGAATCCCGAACGTATCTCAATGCCTGATTTCGATATTGATTTTTGTCAAGAACGGCGCGGTGAGGTCATCCGCTATGTACAGGAAAAATATGGCGCTGACCAAGTTGCACACATTATCACCTTCGGAACCTTACAAGCGCGTGCGGTTGTGCGCGATGTGGGCCGTGTCTTGCAAATGCCACTCAGACAGGTTGACCGGTTGGCTAAACTCGTGCCCTCTAATCCTGCTAGCCCTGTTAGTCTGGCTGAAGCGATAAAAATCGAACCAGATTTGCGCAAAGCTCGCGACGAGGAGCCTGCGGTTGCGGAGCTTTTAAATATGGCTTTGCAGCTTGAGGGCCTCTACCGCAACGCCTCTACCCATGCTGCGGGTGTGGTGATTGGGGACAGACCGCTTAATGAACTTGTGGCTTTGTATCTTGATCCGCGTTCTGATATTCCTGCCACGCAGTTTACGATGAAATGGGTGGAAAAAGCGGGATTGGTGAAATTTGACTTTTTAGGTTTGAAAACCTTAACTGTGATTGACCGTGCGCTCAAATATATAAAGCAACAAAATATTGATGTTGATATGGGCGCGATTCCTTTGGATGATGCAGTGTCTTATAAGGGGTTGGCAGCGGGGCTCTCCCAAGGGGTATTTCAGCTAGAGAGTTCGGGTATGCGCGATACTTTGCGCAAAATGGCTCCAGATTCTATTGAGGAACTGACCGCGTTGATCTCGCTGTACCGTCCTGGGCCAATGAAAAATATTGATAGTTATATCAAGCGAAAATTTGGTGAAGAAAATATTAGCTATCCGCATCCGAGCCTAGAAGAGATACTGAAAGAAACGTACGGCATTATTATCTACCAAGAACAAGTTATGCAGATTGCGCAAGTCTTGTCGGGATACTCCTTAGGGGACGCGGATATATTACGCCGTGCAATGGGTAAAAAAGACAAAGAAGAAATGGCACGTCAAAAGTCTATATTCATAGACGGTGCTGAAAATAACGGGGTTAAGAGCGCACTTGCCAGTGATATTTTTGAACTTGTCAATGAATTTGCTGGTTATGGCTTTAACAAATCTCACGCAGCTGCCTATGCAATGATCTCTTACCGCACTGCGTACCTCAAGGCTAATTACCCTGTTGAATTTATGGCGGCGTCCATGAGTCTTGATATTGCCAATGTTGATAAGCTCGCTTTGTTTCACAAAGAAATGTTGCGCATGAAATTGGATGTTGTTCTGCCGTGTGTGAATACCAGTTTTGCTGATTTCGAGGTCAAAGACGGAAAACTACTCTATGCGCTGGGGGCGATTAAAAATGTTGGTGTTGAAGCTATGCGTCACGTAGTTGAGGTGCGCGAACAGGGAGGAGCTTTCAAGGATATATTTGATTTTGCCCGCCGCGTTGATGCGCGCTCTGTTAACAAGCGGGCCTATGAAAATCTGGCACGGGCAGGGGCGTTTGACGCGCTTGAACCAAATCGGGCACGTGCCTATAAATCGGCGTCTATCTTGCAAGCCATATCAACACGGACGGCGGCGGAACGCAATTCCGCACAAAACAGTCTGTTTGGAGATACGCAGACAATTATGGCCGAACCAGATTTGCCGCAGGTGCACAAATGGGAATTGGTGAAAAAACTCGAAGAAGAGTTATCTGCTGTTGGATTTTATATCAGTGGGCATCCACTGGAGAGGCAATTGTCTGCTTTGCAGAGCCGCAATTTCACAATGTTTGAAGATATTTCGGATGAGAGTGCGCGGCGAAGTCAAATTGTGCGTATGGCGGGCGTGCTGCATAAATGCCAAGAACGTATTTCTGGCCGTACAGGTAAAAGATTCGCCTATCTGAACTTGTCCGATCCAACGGGAGAGTATGAAGTTTTTATGGGCGAAGGGTTGTTGGGGGCTAACCGCGATAATTTAACAGCAGGAAACTTGCTTGAGCTGCGTGTAAAATTGGATTTACGTGAAGGCGAAATTAGGATGAGTGCAAATGCTGTTTCGTTTATGGAAAGCTCCGATATGGAGGTCGTAAATAATGGCTTGTCTGCGCCAGATAAACACGCTCCACGTATTCAAGGGATAAATATCTATGTACGTAATCAGGAAACATTACAGGCCTTAAAGCGTTGTATTGCAGGGCTTGACGCCGCGCCCGATGCTCAATTTAAGGGAAAAATGCATATTGTTATTCCTTTGGATGATAAACGCGAGGTCGCGTTAAAGTTACCTGGAAAATATTCTCTGGACAGTAAATATCGGTCTGCGTTAAAAGCTGTCACGGGGGTTGAGCGCATAAGTGAGTTTTAAATTTTGAACCTGTCTTTGACCCTGTCTTTGACCCTGTCTTTGAACCCTCTGTATTAATATGCCCAATCTGGTCAAAAACACTTGCAACTTCATTTTGAAGTGATATATACCGCGCATAAATTCGCGAGCGGGTTTCGGCTACCATGTGTTATGGTATGTCGCTTCCGGTGAAAGGTGAAACTTTCCAACCCCGCTCTTGGCCAACCGGAACAAGGAGAAAAACCAATGGCACTACCAGAATTTTCTATGCGTCAATTACTTGAGGCAGGCATTCACTTTGGACATCAAACCCATCGTTGGAACCCAAAAATGGCACCATATATATTTGGCGCACGCTCGAACATACATATTCTTGATTTATCTCAAACAGTACCGCTTTTGCATCAAGCTTTGGTGCAAGTTCGTGACGTTGCTGCGGGTGGTGGGCGCATTTTATTTGTAGGCACCAAACGTCAAGCCTCCGATGTTATCAAAGAATCCGCTACGCGTTGTGCGCAGTATTACGTGAATCACCGCTGGCTTGGCGGCATGTTGACCAATTGGCAAACAATTTCTAATTCTATTGCGCGTCTTCGTGAACTTGAAGGCAAGCTTGGTGAAACTGACCAAACAGGGTTGACTAAGAAAGAACTTCTTAAGCTCACACGAGAAAAAGATAAACTTGACCGCGCACTTGGTGGTATCAAGGATATGGGCAAGCCGCCAAACTTAATGATTGTTATCGATACAAACAAAGAAGCGATTGCCATCAAAGAAGCGCGAAAGCTCGGTATTCCAATCGTTGCTATTTTGGATTCAAATTGTAATCCAGAAGACGCAGATTTCCCAATTCCAGGTAATGATGATGCGGTGAGGGCGATTTCACTGTATTGCGACCTTATGGCAGATGCTGTGCTTGACGGTATGACTGAAAATGCGGTTTCTGCGGGTGTTGATATTGGCGCTGCGGAAAATCCGGTTGAAACGGCGATTGCTGTTGAGCCGAAACCAGAAGTTAAACTCGAACCTGTTGAAAAAAAACCTGCAGCTGTTGAAGCCAAGCCTGAAGTAGTTGAAGAAAAACCTGCACCAAAAGCGAAACCTGCACCTGCTGCGGTAAAAGAAGTTGAACCTGTTGTTGAAGCACCAGTTGCGACCGAGAAACCAGCTGCTGACGATATTTCTCTGATTGATGGTGTTGGCCCAACATATGAAAAGAAACTGGTTTCTGCTGGCATCACAACATTTGCACAAATTGGCGCTCTTGATGACAAAGCCATTGAAGCTTTAAACGAAAAACTTGACCTTAAAGGTAAGATTGTTAGCGGTGAATGGGTTGAACAAGCCAATGAATTGCTTGCTGGCAAACCACCGCGGGCAAAAATTGATCAAGCTAAGGCTGCAAAAACCGAAGCGTAAATATCACGGGTGAGGGCTGGTTTTTTGAACAGCCCACACTATATTTCATGTAAAGCAGAGACGGCTTTGCTAAACTATAATATTTATGGAGAGTAAGATGGCTCAGATTACAGCTGCACTCGTAAAAGAACTACGTGACAAAACATCTGCAGGCATGATGGACTGCAAGAAAGCTTTGACCGAAGCGGACGGTAATATTGAAGCAGCGATTGATTGGCTGCGTAAAAAAGGTATTGCCAAAGCAACAAAAAAATCTGGCCGCGTGGCTTCCGAAGGCCTCGTTGCATTTTCCACCAAAGGCACAACAGGTGCATTGGTTGAAGTGAATTCTGAAACAGACTTTGTGGCGCGAAATGATGAGTTTCAATCAGCGGTTCGCGAAATTGCCAGCCTTGCAGTTGCCGCAAAGGGCGACGTTGTTGCATTGGCTGCATCTCAAACGCAGGCAGGAAACACTGTCAGTGAATATCTCACAGCATTGATCGCAAAAATCGGTGAGAATTTGAGCTTGCGGCGCACACAGTCAGTGAGTGTCAATAACGGTGTGGTGGCTGCATATATGCACGGCGCAACGGCAGAGGGTCTGGGCAGTATTGGTGTTTTAATCGGGTTGGAATCAACAGGTGATACCGATGCTTTACAGGCTTTGGGAAAGAAAATTGCTATGCATGTGGCGGCAACATCGCCGTTGTCTTTAAGTGTTGAAGACCTTGACCCTGCGACGGTAGAGCGTGAGCGGACTGTATTAAGCGATCAGGCGCGTGCATCTGGTAAACCAGAAAACATCATTGAGAAAATGGTAGAAGGCCGTATTCGTAAATTTTACGAAGAGTCTGTATTGCTCAACCAAATTTTTGTCATGGACGGTGAGCGGACTGTTGGCAAGGTGATTGAAGATGAAGCCAAATCTTTGGGAGCCGAAATCATAATGACAGGTTTTGTACGTATGGAACTTGGCGAGGGGATCGAGAAAAAAGAAGAAGGCTTTGCAGCTGAGGTTGCGGCCATGGGCGGAGCTTAAAGGCACTTTTACGCATATTAATGCATTTTCTCCGCGTCTAACCTTAGACGCGGAGGCAAAGCTCAGCTATATTCCCTTAAATGAGTCGTTCGGCAAATGCGCATTTGTACGGTGATGGGGGATGAATATGGGTGATAATATTAAATATAACCGCGTTTTACTAAAAATATCGGGTGAGGCACTCATGGGCAGCCAGTCCTTCGGGATAGATGTGGCCATGACCAGCCGAATAGCTGAGGAAGTGGCTGCGGCACATGCAGCGGGGCTGGAAATTGGCCTAGTCATTGGCGGCGGTAATATATTTCGCGGCCTGTCAGCTTCTGCGGCAGGTATAGAACGCACTACAGCCGATTATATGGGCATGTTAGCCACCATTATGAATGCGCTTGCCATGCAAAGTGCACTTGAACGTATAGGTCTTGAAACACGGGTTATGTCCGCGATCCCGATGACAACCGTGTGTGAACCTTATATTCGCCGCCGCGCTAGCCGCCATATGGAACGAGGACGGGTTGTTATCTTTGCCGCAGGTACGGGCAACCCATTTTTCACAACCGATACGGCTGCGGCCTTGCGCGCCGCTGAAATGGGGTGTGACGCTCTGCTTAAAGGTACAAAAGTTGACGGGGTATATGATAAAGACCCTGCCCACCACAAGGACGCGGTACGTTTTGAAAAATTGAGTTATCTTGACGTTATCAATAAAGACTTGCGGGTCATGGATGCATCGGCTGTGACATTGATGCGCGAAAACAACATTCCGATTATTGTGTTTTCTATATCACAAAAAGGCAGTTTTGGGGAAATCTTGCAAGGCAAAGGTATCTCTACCATAATTGGGGTGTAATCCCTATATAAAAGGTAAGCAAATTAAAGGAGACGCACATGGCTGATACAAATTTTGATCTTGGCGATCTTAAACGCCGTATGGACGGTGCAATAAATGCACTTAAAACAGAGTTCGCGAGCTTACGTACGGGGCGTGCACACACAGCGATTTTGGATAATGTTACCGTTGAGGCGTACGGCACGCAAACGCCGCTTAATCAAGTTGGGGCGGTTAATGTACCTGAACCTCGCATGTTAACGGTGAATGTATGGGATAAAAGTCTCGTTGCTGCGGTAGAGCGCGCATTGCGCGAGTCTAATTTGGGAATAAACCCTGTTGTTGATGGCCAAACCATGCGCATTCCTATGCCTGCATTAACAGAAGAGCGTCGCCGAGATTTAACTAAAGTTGCGGGGACATATGCTGAGAGCGCAAAAATTGCAATTCGCAATGTGCGGCGCGACGGTATGGAGACTTTAAAGGCAATGGAAAAAGATGGTGATATCAGTGAAGATGAACATAAAAAATCATCATCTGACGTGCAAAAAGCGACTGATGATCACATTGCCACTGTGGACCAGTCCTTAGAAAGCAAAGTTGAAGAAATTATGCAGGTATAGGTATAAAGCGTGATGTCTGCTTCGTACTTACAAAACATGCCAACTCATATTGCTATAATTATGGACGGCAATGGGCGATGGGCGAAGGCGCGGCATAAACCACGCCTGTTTGGGCATCAAGAGGGCGTTAAAACTGTACGCAAAATTGTAGAATTTGCTTCAGAAATTAATGTTAAGTGTTTGACATTATACAGCTTTTCAACAGAAAACTGGTCAAGATCCAAAGCCGAAATCGCTGGATTGTTCGGGCTATTACGGCGATATGTTGCCGATGATCTGCAAACTCTACATAAGCGCGGCGTATGCATTCGTATTCTTGGTTCGCGCAACGGGCTCAACAAAGACATGTTGGCAATACTTGATAATGTTGAAAGCACAACAAAAGACAATACAAACTTTTTTCTCAATATTGCCTTTAATTATGGTGGGCGTGATGAAATTATTCGTGCGGCACAAGCCTATGCAAAAGATGTGGCAAGTAATGGGATTGATCCAAAGGAACTGACGGAAGATGTTTTTGCACATTATCTCGATACGGATGGGCTGCCCGTGCCTGATTTGGTGATCCGCACAAGTGGTGAGTACCGGATCAGCAATTTTCTTTTATGGCAAGCGGCCTATGCCGAATTTGTTTTTACCGACGTATTGTGGCCAGACTTTAGCACGCAAGACTTTCTTGGTGCGATTGACGCATATAGACAGAGAAACCGCCGTTTTGGTAATGCCGATACCGAAGAAGTTGCTTAAATCATGGCGGAGGATGTAAGCATGCGCGAAAAACCCAAAAGGTTTAAATCGCTGGGTGTGCGCGCATTATCTGGCATTGTGTTGGTCGCAATATGTGGCCTGCCAATTTATTTTGGTGGTGGGCTGATAGCGGCTATGATTGCGCTGTTGGGTGCTAGAATGATTTGGGAATGGGTGCGCATGACCGATACTCATTTCTCAACGCCCACCCTCGTTTTACCGATCATTGGGCTTTGGGCCTCGCTATATCTTGCCAATATTGGCACTTGGCACTTGGCACTTGGCATTATGCTCGGGTGTTGCGTGTTGGCATTTATAGAGCGGATACGTCGCGGCGGTGCTGGCTGGGCGGGTTTTGGTGTTATATACATCATTCTACCGTGCCTAGCCATGTTGTGGCTTCGTAGCGATACGGGCATGGATAACCAAACTGTAGGCTTTACTTCACCCGGCTTTGCCAAGCTTGTTTTTGTCATTCTTATTGTTATTGCCGCGGATAGTTTCGCCTATCTTGGCGGCTCGATGTTCAAAGGCCCGAAACTTGCGCCGCGCATAAGCCCTAATAAAACGTGGTCGGGTTTTATCTCAGGGCTGGTTTTTGGGGCGTTTACGGGCATGTTGGCAGCTTACGTAACGGGGTTTAGTGTCCTGCATGGTTTGTTGTTTGCCGTGCCGATTGTGATTGCGTCTGTTCTGGGGGATTTGCTTGAGTCTGCGATAAAGCGAAAATTAAAAGTTAAAGATGCCGGTGGTTTGATACCTGGGCACGGCGGTTTGTTAGACCGACTGGATTCTCTGATGTTTGCTGTCATTCTCGCAAGCATTGTCTTGCTTATATGGCCAGGGATGTGGTCTGTATAAATGAGCAAACGCGTGACCATATTAGGCTCAACAGGGTCAGTAGGCGAGAGTACGCTTAGTCTTATCTCTCATGCGGGCGCGCAAAAATTCAAAATTGTATGTCTTACGGCACACAGCAATGCGGATAAATTGGCTACGCAAGCCTTGCAATATAAACCTGAATATGTGGTGCTCGCGGATCCAAGGCATGAAGGTATTCTACGGGAACGTCTTCAAGGCAGTGGTGTAAAAATTGGCATTGGTAGAGAAGCCCTGATAGAGGCAGGTGCATGGCCTGCTGATTTTGTTATGGCGGCAATTGTTGGTGCGGCGGGGCTGGAGCCTACATTAGCGGCAGTGGCGCAGGGCACGCATATAGGGCTTGCCAACAAAGAATGCTTGGTGTGTGCGGGTGAATTGTTCATGGCAAGTGTTGAAAAATACGGCGCGACATTGCTCCCCGTTGATTCAGAGCACAATGCGATTTTCCAAGTTTTAAACCAAGAGCGGCGGGCGGAGGTGACTAAGCTTATTTTGACAGCTTCAGGCGGCCCATTTCGTACATTTTCTGCAAAACAACTGAGACAAGTAAAAAAAGAACAAGCCTTAAAGCACCCTGTTTGGGATATGGGGGCGAAAATCACCATAGATTCAGCCAGCTTGATGAATAAAGGCTTGGAGCTTATCGAAGCTAGTTTTCTCTTTGGCCGCCCGCAAGAGGACATCGATATCGTCATTCACCCTCAATCAATCGTGCACAGCATGGTTGAGTATGTTGACGGCTCTGTACTTGCGCAAATGGGCTCGCCCGATATGCGTACGCCAATTGCATATGCGCTTGCCTGGCCGCGGCGTATGCATGCACCCGTTAAACCTCTTGATTTGGTGGAAATAGGTAAGCTTGAATTTTATGCTCCTAATGCAGATTTGTTTCCAACACTTGAGCTTGCGCGTGAAGCTTTGCGGCTCGGCGGGGCGGCGTCTACAGTTCTTAATGCCAGTAATGAAATTGCAGTGGCTGCATTTCTCCAAGATAGCATTCCTTTTTTGGGAATTTCTGCGTGTATAGACAATGTGCTGAATAGCTTTATAAGCGAGCAAGGTTTGACTAAGCCTATGAATACGCTAGGTGATATACAAGAATATGATAACAGGGCGCGGATACGTGCGAAAAAATGGTGTTTGGGCTAAAAATATATGCTGCATGGATTGTTTAATACACTGATTGGTGCTGCCAGTTTTTTTCTTGTCTTGGGGCTTGTGGTCTTTATCCATGAACTTGGACATTATTCTGTTGCGCGTTTTTTTAAAGTCAGTGTTGAAAAGTTTTCCATTGGTTTTGGTCGCCCCATTGTTAAGTGGAAGGCGAAATCGGGTACACAGTGGGCCATAGGCCGTATTCCACTGGGCGGTTATGTGAAGTTTATGGGGGACGCGGGGGCGGCCAGTAATCCAGACAGGGAGCGTCTCGCACAAATTAAATCTGATATGGAAAGCAAATACGGGAAAGATGCTTGGAAATCTTGTCTGCATTTCAAGCCATTGTATCAACGTGTACTTGTCGTTGCTGCGGGGCCATTGGCCAATTTTGTATTGGCTGTGTTTTTGTTTGCTAGCCTGGCATTTTTGTACGGCAATAATGTGCTTTTGGCCAAAATTACAAGTGTAGCACCTGGGAGTGTTGCACAAAAATCAGGGTTCATGGTCGGTGATGAATTTATCAGTATCAATGGCAAACCAACCCCCATGTATAGAGACGTTGTGCAAACGATTGTTTTGAGCAGTGATACAGCATTGCGCGTGACCGTTGAGCGTAATAATCAAATGAAAGAATTAACGGTCACACCCGTGCGAACTGAGAAAATAGACGGTATTGGCGGAAAATATTCTGGTGGGGAAATTGGCATTGGGTTTTCCAATCGTAATGTAGAACACAAAAGCTATTCTCTTTCGCAAGCAGGGCATAAGGGTGTCAAAGATGTTTATAATTCTCTTGCCAGTACGGGGCTTTATATAAAGCGCATCTTTACAGGTAAAGAAAACGGCAAAGCACTGGGGAGTATTGCGAAAATCGCGGCGATCACTGGCAAGGTAGGTGCTGATGCCGCAAATGTTGAAGGCAGTGTTGGTCATAAAACACGGGTATGGTTGCATGATATCTTTGCTCTGGCGGCTTCATTGTCTGTGGCCTTAGGTTTCGCAAATTTAATGCCAATTCCTGTTTTAGATGGTGGACATTTGCTCTACTATGGCTATGAAGCAATAATGCGGCGGCCTTTAAGCGAGCGGGTGCAAGAAATAGGGTTTAGAGCTGGTTTTACCGTTCTCATTACACTGTTTTTAGTATTAACTTGGAACGATATAGGCTATGTCGCTGATTTGTTTGGTCGTAAGGGATAAGCTAGAGGAAATATGAGACGTCAAATGACATATTTTTATGCCAATATACGGCCTGTGTTCATTATTGTTGCAATGATGTTCGTGGCTATTTCTGCGCATATTTCTATTTCTGTATATGCACAGGATGCGCCTGCACAATCTGAGCAAGCTGCGCCGCCTGCGCAACCAGATTTTATTAAATCGATCCGCGTTATTGGCAACCAACGGGTTGAAGCCAATACGGTTGCATCTTATTTACTGATTGCACCAGGCGATCGTTATAGCGATCAACGCATTGATCTTTCGATTAAAACTCTATTTGCCACGGGTTTGTTTGCAGACGTATTAATCGAGCCCAATGACGGGGATATCATTATACGCGTTGTTGAAAATCCTATCCTGAACCGTGTGATTATCGAGGGCAATAAAGCACTGAAAACAGATAAAATTACAGATGAATTAGAGGCTGCTCCGCGCGCAATATTTACCCGCTCACGTGTGCAAGCTGATGTGCAGCGTATAGTAGACTTATACAGTCAATCTGGGCGTTTTGCGGCGACTGTTGTGCCAAAGGTTGTACAGCAAGAGCAAAACCGGGTCGATTTAATCTTTGAGATTACTGAGGGACCTGTTACAGGCGTAAAACGCATTAATTTTATCGGAAACAATGAATTTTCTGATCGACGCCTTAGAAAACAGCTCGCGACGAAAGAATCGATTTGGTATAAATTTTTTACATCAAATGATAATTATGATCCAAACCGTCTTGAATATGACCGTGAACAAATTCGGACATTCTATACAGATAGAGGTTTTGCTGATTTTAGGATTGTCTCTGCGGTTGCAAAACTTGTCCCAAATCAAAAGGATTTTTACATTACATTTACTGTTGATGAGGGCGAAGAATATACGTGGGGTGAAATTTCAATTGATACGCAACAGACCACTTTAGACAAGGATATCCTCAAAGCTTTTGTGCCAATCAAAACAGGAAAAATTTATAAATCCAGTCAAGTTGAGGGCGCAATTGATAGCCTAACCTTTGCAGCAGGGGCATCAGGTTATGCCTTTGTTGATGTTCAACCAGAAATAAAACGAAACCGCGATACAAAAACAGTTGACCTTATTTTTAAACTTAAAGAAGGTCCACGTGTATATATTGAACGCATTGATATTGTCGGTAATACCACAACGCTTGATTATGTGATCCGTCGCGAAATGGAGTTGGTTGAGGGGGATGCTTTCAACCGTATTTTATTAGATCGTTCACGTAACCGTGTGAGGGCATTGCGGTTTTTTGAAGAAGTTGAAATATCGGAAACACAAGGGGCTTCGCCAGACCGTGCGATTGTTGAGGTTAAAGTAAAAGAACAGCCAACTGGAGAGTTGTCCTTTAGTGCGGGTTTTTCATCTGCAGATGCATTTTTGGTAGATTTTTCTATTACTCAGAGAAATTTACGAGGCCGCGGGCAACTATTAAGATTTGTTGTTCGGGCAAGCTCTAACCGACAAGAAATTGACTTACGGTTTACAGAACCACGGTTTTTGAATAGAAATTTAGCCGCTGGTATTGAATTGTTTAATATTACTAATGATTTCTTTGATGAAGCTGGTTTCCGGTCGACAAGGATTGGTGGGCAAGTTACATTAGGTTTTAGGGTGACAGAATATACAACGCTTCAAGCGCGCTACGCACTGCGCCAAGAATCTGTTGCATGCACCCGTTCACTGACTCTTTCAAACCCTCAACTTTGTTTGCAAGATAATAATCGATTGTCATCCGTGCTTGGCTATACATTTGGTTGGGACCGCCGTAATGATCCAATCACACCGACCCGCGGTTTTGATGTGTTTCTTACCCAAGATTTTGCAGGTATGGGTGGGGATGTAAAATATTTGCGGACAGAATTAAGAGCCAATACCTATTACGGTATTTTTAAAGATGTCGTTGCTACTGGTAAAATATCGGGTGGGTATATCACTGGCTGGGGCGGTGATGGAGTGCAAATAAATGATCGTTTCTTTAAAGGTTCGACGACCTTCCGTGGGTTTGATAATGCGGGTATTGGGCCGCGTGTAGTGCAAATTGCAGCAGATGGCAGTCAAGTACGTGGGAATGCACTTGGTGGGAATGCCTACGGCATTGCCACTGCTGAGGTGAGTTTTCCGCTTGGCATTTCCTCACTTCTTGGTAGTTTGTTTATCGAAGCAGGTACAGTTGGATTATTAGATGAAGAATTTAAAATATCAAATAACCCAAATTTACTTGTTAGAGATGAGTTGGCCATCCGTTCTACCGTTGGTGTTAGTATCTTCTGGGACTCTCCGTTCGGCCCAATTCGTTTCGACTTTACAAAACCACTAATGAAGGAAGATTTCGATAGACGAAAATCATTCCAGTTTAATACAAGCACAAGGTTCTAAAATGAATATACTCAATATTGGCCGCACATTTGCGGCAATGCTTATTGCAAGTTTTATGTTTTCAAGCACAGCATTTGCACAATCCACTGTTTTGGTTGTCGATCAAGCCAAAGTTTTGCGCGATTCTGATGTTGGTAAACATGTGAATAGGCAGTTACAATCGATTGCCAAGCAAATGGGAACTGAAATGCAATCACAGTTTTCACCACTGACTAGTGAACGTGATAGGCTGGTTAGTGAACTTAAAAACATGAGTGCTGCCGCCCTTAAATCACGGCCTGATTTACAAAAACGAGCTGTTACTCTCAAACAAAAAGTAGAAAAATCACAATTAGACGAAGCCTATAAGAAGAAAGAATTGCAGGTTACCGAGCAAAAAGCATTGCTCAAAATCAACAAAAAACTTGAAACCATTCTTCAAGCAATTGTGAAAGAGCGTAATGCCGATGTCTTGCTTGATAGGTCTATGGTCATATATACAGGCAAATCTATTGATATAACAAGTACAGTCATCAGTAGGTTAAATAGCCAAATGCGCACTGTTAGTGTTATTCGTGAACGCTTGCCTCGTAAAGCACTACCAACTAAAGCGAAATAGATCACCTGATGTAAGTAAATTATATGAGGCAAAGTGATTGGGGGGCTAAACCATGGTTGATACGCGGTTTTATAAACGGCTTGGTCCGATTAAACTTAGCAAGCTTCTTGAAAAACGTGATGTAAAATTATTAGACATGCAATCTGATGATTTACTTATTCACAGTGCAGCCCCAATATCTGAAGCTGGTTCCTCGGATATTAGTTATTTCGAGCCAACAAAAATTCGATCAAAATTGGATGAATGTGGGGCATTAGCATGTTTTATACATGAAAAGACCATAAAACAGGCATCAGGTTTAGATAGTCGATTCATTACTTCAAAATTTCCGAGGGCAGACTTTTCATATGTGGTGAACCGTCTTTATGAACCCCTTGGTTACGGGAATGCTCAAAATTATGATTACAAAAATGTGCATATTGCCCGCGGTGTTGTTATAGGTGCAGGGGTACAAATTGGGGAGCATACAAAAATTGGCCCCAATTCTGTTATTGGGCCTGGTGTTATCATTGGGGATAATTGCATCATTGACGCAAATGTTGTGATTGAGTTTACGGTTCTCGGTAACCGTTGCAAAATACATCACGGTGCAGTCATAGGAGGAGCAGGTTTTGGGGTTGCTGCCTCATCAAATGGCGGTGTTGATATTCCACATGTTGGACGTGTTGTCATTGGTGATGATGTAAGCGTGGGATGCCTCACAACAATTGACAGAGCCATGTTTGGCGACACCAAAATTGGCGATGGTTGTAAATTTGATAATCTTGTACAAATTGGGCACAATAATAATATTGGCGCGCATTGCATGTTTGCAGCACATACGGGCATTTCAGGGAGCTGTAACATTGGAAATGGGGTTGTTATGGGAGGCAAGGCAGGAGTTGCCGATCATATAACGATTGGTGATGGGGCAATATTAGCCGCAAATTCTGCAACTATGCACAATATTCCAGCGGGTGAAATCTGGAGCGGTTATCCGGCCTTGCCTGTACGTCAACATATGCGCCAAGTAAGTGCATTGAGAAAGCTAGTAAGCCCTAAGAAAAAAATAAAAAAAGATCAGCAGTAACTTATGGAGTTTTCAAGCCATTCTCCACTGAACCCTGTGCACATGGATATAAAAGAGATAATGCTCTATTTGCCACATCGCCCACCTATGTTGATGCTTGATAAAGTATTGGGGTATAATGATTTGGAAATACAGGCTGAAAAAACAGTCAATGCTGACGCACATTATTTTCAAGGACATTTCCAAAATAAGCCAATCATGCCTGGTGTTATGATCGTTGAAGCTATAGCTCAGGCTGGAGCATTAATAGCTGCACTAAATGGTCATTTTAACCAAAAGGAATCAATCATTGCTTTTACGGGTATTGATAAAGCCAAGTTTAAAAAAACCGTGTATCCAAATGAAACCCTTTGTGTATATGCAAGAATTGTAAAACAGCGTAGCCTTTTGTATAAGTTTGAAGGACATGCTATTGTCAATTCGAATTTGGTAGCACGTGTTGGATTTTCTGCAATGAAAGTGCCAAAATAATAAAAACTTTTGCAATGCAATTGCACGAATATTTAAGGGATAATGATGAGCGTAAATATTCACCCATCCGCGTATGTAGACAAAAAAGCACAATTAGATGACGGCGTCGAAATTGGACCACTTTGCGTTGTTGGGCCGCGTGTAAAACTTGGTAAAAATGTTAAATTGGTAAGCCAAGTTAACATTGCTGGGGACAGTGAAATAGGTGAAGATTGCATATTATATCCCTTTGTGTCGCTTGGTCATCCCCCACAAGATTTCAAACATAGTGGCGGTAATGTGCGCCTAAAAATAGGGGCGCGCACTATATTAAGGGAGTTGGTAAACATTCATCCAGGCACAGATACTGGTCGCCCTGATACAGTCGTTGGTGATGATTGTTACTTTATGGTTGGCTCCCATTTGGCCCATGAAGGGCAATGTGGAAACCATGTTGTGTTTTCCAATGGTGTTCAAGTCGGGGGGTGCGTGACCATAGGGGACCATGTGGTTTTGGGCGGATTATGCGCTGTTCATCAATACACACGCATTGGGTCCCATGCTTTCGTTGGCGGTATGGCAACGGTGACAACTGACGTTATTCCTTATGGTTCTGTTGTAGGCAATACAGCCAACTTAACGGGCCTTAATGTCATTGGCTTAAAACGGCGTGGGTTTGACCGACGGGCCATTCGTGACCTGCGTTCTGCCTACCGTTTGTTATTTGCTGATGAGGGTACGTTCAAAGAGCGTTTTGAGGATACCGCAAGGTTATATGCCGAAAATGAATTGGTTATGGAGGTCGTTGATTTTATCAAAACGCAAGATAAACGCCCTATCTGTATGCCGACACCAAATTAGATTTTGTGAGCAAGCAATTTAAAATTGGGCTGATTGCGGGCGGAGGGGCATTACCCCATGAAGTGATTATTGGTGCACAACAGCAAGGTTATGATATTTTTGTTGCGGCTTTAAAAGGCTTTGCACACACGTCAGATTTTACTGATCCTGTGCAAGAATTTGGTTTTGGCGAAATTGGGCGCCTTTTTAAAGTGCTGAAATCTCAAAACTGCACACACATTGTATTGGCTGGAAATGTTAGTCGCCCAAATTTTAAAGCATTAAAACCAGACTTTGGCGGCATTAAATTATTACCAAAAGTTGTTGCCGCTGCCGCGAAGGGTGATGATGCACTGCTGCGCGTCGTTGTCGAGATATTTGAAAAACAAGGTTTTACTATACTTGCACCGCAGGATTTATGTGGCTCAGTCCTAATGAAGGAAGGGGTGTTAGGGCATGTAAAACCGCAGTCGCAACACCAAGGCGATATCCAAAAAGCTCGTGAAATAGCAGCCGTTATTGGTAGTCATGATATTGGGCAGGGCTGTGTAGTCTGTAATGGATTGGTGCTAGCTGTCGAAGCCCAAGAAGGCACGGATAAGATGCTAATGCGTGTGGCGGAATTGCCAGATAGTATTCGTGGATGTCAGGATAACAAGCAAGGCGTTCTCGCCAAGCGTTTAAAGCCAGGACAAGAAGACCGCATTGATTTACCAACAATTGGCACACAAACCGTTAAACTAGCCGCGAATGCTGGCTTAGCAGGCATTGTTATTGAGGCTGAAAAAGCTTTTGTGATGGACATAAATGCTGTCCGTGAACTCGCCGACAGGCTTGGCCTATTTATATTGGGGCATAAGGACGCGTAATGAATGAGCGACATATTTATATTGTTGCAGCAGAAAAATCGGGTGATGAGTTGGGCGCAAAGCTTATCCGTGCACTACGAACGCAGACAAAGAGCGCAATAAAAATATCAGGTATTGGTGGTTCTGCGATGCAAGCAGTCGGAGTGACAAGCCCGGTTGATATTAGCCCCTTATCCATATTGGGATTTGTGGAGGGACTGAAATCTTACCCCATTATCATGCAGCGGGTATCTGAAACGACACAAGCAATCATTGCGTCTGGGGCAGATGCATGTGTGCTTATTGACTCGTGGGGATTTATGATGCGCGTTGCTAAACGCTTGCGACAAAAGGGCTATAGCGGAAAAATCATCAAATATGTTGCCCCGCAAGTGTGGGCCATGCGCGAGGGTCGTTCGAAAATCCTAGCCCAAGGTGTAGACCATTTACTGACGATACATTCTTTTGACGCACCGTATTTCACCCGCCACGGATTGGACGTTACCTATGTTGGCAACCCAGTTTTTGACGATAGCTATGATACGGGTGATGCAGATAGTTTACGTAAGAAATATAGTATCCCCAAGACAGCTCCTGTTTTAATCATGTTATTTGGCAGTAGGTTGTCGGAGATACAAACATTAGCAAAACCCTTTGCAGAAACCGTCGGTATTTTGAAGAAAAAAATACCTAAATTGATAATTGTTGCGCCTGTATCAGACACCATAGCGACGGATGTGATGGCGGCGGCGACAGAGTATCCAGAATTGCAAGATGTGTTGATGCTGGGCGAAGACCGAAAGCTTGATTGTTTTGCTTTGGGCGATGTGAGTATTGCCTGTTCGGGAACAGTAACAACACAATTGGCATGTGCAGGTGTACCAACAATTGTGGCATATCGTTTGAATTGGTTAACCTACCAAATTGGCAAACGCCTATATAAACCTAAATATGCCTCCATTGTGAATATTGCAATGGGCCAAGAATTGATGCCCGAGTTTATACAAAACCAGTGCACAGGTGAGAATTTGGCACACGCAGCACTGCAATATTTGCAAAACCCATCTCTACGAAAAGAGGCACGCAAAGATCTGTTGCACGCAGTCAAAACAATGCGAGAAGGGGAAAGTGCAGTGACGGCAGGGCAATCAAGCCAGCGCACCGCCGCCGCAATCATCACATTGTTAGGTTAACGCTTGGCGATAGGTATATAATCACGAGATGTTGCGCCTGTATAAAGCTGCCGTGGCCTGCCAATGCGTTGCGAACTATCTTCTAACATTTCGTTCCATTGCGATACCCAACCCGTTGTCCGAGCCAGAGCAAATAAAACAGTAAACATGGATGTTGGAAAGCCAAGTGCAGAGAGTACGATACCAGAATAAAAATCTACATTCGGGTAAAGCTTCTTTTCAACAAAATATGGATCGTTAAGAGCGATTCTTTCAAGCTCCATAGCAATGTCTAAAATAGGACTGTCTTTTATGCCCAACTCACCAAGAACGGCATGCGTGGTTTTTTGCATGACTTTGGCACGCGGGTCATAGTTTTTATAAACGCGGTGACCAAAACCCATCAGGCGGAATGGGTCGTTCCTGTCTTTGGCGCGGGCGACAAATTCAGGAATACGGTCAACGGTTCCTATATCTTGTAGCATATTAAGGCACGCTTCATTGGCCCCGCCGTGTGACGGCCCCCAAAGACAGGCAACACCTGCGGCAACACATGCAAATGGGTTGGCTCCTGATGAACCTGCAAGGCGTACCGTTGAGGTAGATGCATTTTGCTCATGGTCAGCATGTAAGATAAATATCTTGTCCATAGCGTCTGCGATCACAGGGTTGACTTCATATTTTTCGGCTGGAACAGCAAAACACATTTTCAGGAAGTTTTCAGAGTAAGACAATGAATTATCAGGATAAATTGTTGGTTGCCCAATGGCATATTTATAAGCGCGAGCGGCAATGGTTGGCATTTTGGCGATCAAGCGGTGCATAGATATATCGCGCTGTGCCTTGTCCTCTATGTCAAGGCTGTCATGGTAGAAAGCTGACAACCCACCAACAGTACCGCACACCATTGCCATGGGGTGAGCGTCTCGCCGAAAGCCGTTAAAGAACCGCTCAATTTGCTCGTGCAGCATTGTGTGATTGGTAATTGTATTGGTGAATGCGTTAGACTGCTGCTGATTTGGTAGCTCGCCGTACATCAACAAATATGCAGTTTCTAAAAATGTTGAGTGTTCTGCCAATTGCTCAATGGGGTAGCCACGGTAGAGGAGTTGCCCTTTGCCGCCGTCAATAAATGTAATTTGTGATTCTGTACTACATGTGGACGTGTAGCCTGTATCAAATGTAAAATGCCCCGTATGTTTATATAAAGCGCGAACATCAATTGCACTTGGGCCCGTGGAACCAGAGTAAATTGGGAGATCATAGGTTTTGCCGTCGATAACCAGTTGTGCAGTACCTGTTTGTTTGATTTTATTTTCCATATCTCTTTATTCCTTATTTTTTTTATAAAATACGTCGAGGCAATCTTGAATGCGGGCCAATGTTTCAGACTTGCCGAGTAGCTCTAAAACTAAGGCTAAATCTGGGGAAGGAGCTCCTCCCGTCAGGCAAGCACGTAATGGTGGCCCGATTTTTCCAAAGCCAATGTCTTCTTTTTGTATGTAAGATGTCAGTTGGTTTTGTATGTGTTCGCAGTGCCATTGTTTTTCTTCTACCCCAGATAGTTGAATAAGTAAATCTAAAAGCCTTTGTTCTGCCTCTGGTTTTAGTGGTTTTTTTACTTTGCCTGTAAGTGGAATAGGTCTTTGACGAGTTAGAAAAAAGGTTTGTTCGGCAAGTTCAATTAATGTTTTGGCCCGACTGGTGAGGTGCGAAATGGCAGGTGTAAGCCGTTGCATTTGCGCGTCGTTCAATGGGTCATCATTCTTATCTTCAAAAAACGACTTCCCATATGTGAGAATGTCGCTCACTTCACATGTTTGTAAATGCTGGCCGTTTATATATGCCATTTTGTCAAAGTCGAGCCTCGCGGGGGAATTATTGATACCTGCCAGTGTGAAAGCTTTGGCCGCGTCCGCGTCGTTAAAAACTTCCATATCCCCGTGTGCCCAACCAAGGCGCGTGAGGTAGTTTCTCAGACCTGCTGGAATATATCCCATATCTGCATAAGCATCGACACCAAGCGCGCCGTGACGTTTTGAAAGTTTCTTCCCGTCGGGGCCAAAAATAAGCGGGACATGGGCAAAAATAGGAACGTCCCAGTTTAAAGCTTCATAGATAAGTTTTTGCCGCCCACCATTGACCAAATGGTCATCGCCGCGAATAACATGGGTGACACCCATATCGTGATCGTCGACGATAACTGCGAGCATATATACGGGCGTACCGTTTGCGCGCAGTAAAATCAAATCATCAAAATCCGTATTACTCCAAGTAATTTTACCCTGCACTTCATCATCCAAAATGGTGCTTCCATCTGGTACACGAAAACGCACCACATAAGGGGCGTCTTCATCAGGTGGGTTTTTATTGTCGCGGTAAGGCGAGCGAAATGCACGGCCTTCATCGCGTGAGGCTTGCCGTTCCTCGGCTTGCCCTTCAGGGGTTAGGTAACATTTATAGGCGTGGCCAGAGTTGAGCAAAGTTTGCGCAACTTCTATATGCCGTGTCTCGTTGTGGCTTTGGTAGATAATATCGCCGTCATGGTGAAGGCCAAGCCAGTTCATGCCGTCCAAAATAGCTTGGGTTGCAGCGTCGGTGGAGCGTTTTTTGTCAGTGTCTTCAACACGAAGCCGGAATTGACCATTATGGTGTTTGGCGAAATAGTAATTAAAGAGTGCCGTGCGTGCGCCGCCAATATGAAGAAACCCTGTTGGGGAGGGTGCAAAACGTGTTACAACTTTGGCATGGTGCATTGTAAGGCCTGTATCGGAAATTGTTTCTTTGACGCCGACCATACCATGAAGCGCGTGACGGACGCAAAGACTAACAAGATTTATATCAGGGGATTGCGGATTTTATTGACGCATATTTGCACATATTGATAGGTGATTTTAAAATTTCAGATACATTTCTTGGCCCGATGAAGTTTGAGTGGAGCCTTGCTGCTTTTGGACTCGGTATATGCGTGTATTTTGCATGGCCCGCAGAACCGCTTTGGTGGATGAGTTTTCTTGTGCTGCTTTGCATGGCGGTAGGGTTGGTGTTCGCACGTAAATATATTCGTATGGGGGAATGGGTGTTGCTCGCATTATTTTGCATCGCTGGATTTAGTCGCGGCGCGCTCCATACACACAATGTATCCCAACCTATTTTAACATCTTCGGAACGGTTTTATGAAGTATCTGGATGGATAGAAAACATCAATAAATCGGGCCCATTGCAGCACTATTATATGCGTGTGCAGACAATTAAAGACTTGCCCGTAGCGCAAACACCGTACCGTGTCCGTATTCGTTTGAAACCAGATGAGCACAATGCAGGGGACAGCATTCGCATAAGGGCCGTTTTAAGAGGCCCAAGGGGGCCCGTGCTTACACACGGATATGACCCCGCACGTGCCGCTTATTATAAAAAAATTGGTGGGTTTGGATTTGCGATTTCAAAACCTGAAACCATACCCCTTATGCCGCTTTCGACAATGGACAGATTAAAACGTCGGCTTGTTATATTCAGGTTTGCTTTGTCGCGGCGTATACAAGAAAGCGCGCCGCCAAATACGGCAGGTTTACAATCAGCCTTATTGACAGGGGATAGGTCTGCTATTCCTTATGCACAAGAGCGAAGTTTACGTGCGTCAGGCTTGGCGCATCTGCTGGCAATTTCAGGCTTGCATATGGGATTGCTCGCGGGCGGTGTATATAGCCTAGCGTCATTGCTTCTTGCTATGATGGGGCCATTGGCACGGCGTTATGATATGCGAAAATATGCCGCGTTTCTTGGCGGAGTTACGGCGTTCGCCTATTTATTACTGTCGGGGGCAAGTGTGTCGACCCAACGGGCCTTTATCATGGCTTTTATTATGTTTGCCGCCATTATCCTCAACCGTAGAGCCGTGTCTTTACGGTCTGTTGCTGTGGCGGCAGGGGTGACGCTTATGCTACACCCCGAAAGTCTGTTAAGCGCTGGGTTTCAAATGTCATTTGCTGCAACAACGGCACTTGTGGTTGTGTATAGATCGTGGGCGGACCATAGAATATACAAACACACCACTGGTTTATTTTCGCGTTTTCGCAACGGTTTTGTTGGACTTTCCGTGACGAGTATTGTGGCAGGCGTTGCTACGGGCGGCTTTGCGGCTTTGCATTTTCATCGATTTGCGCGGCTTGGCCTGTTTGCAAATCTTGCTGCCATGCCCGTATTTACATTTATTGTCATGCCTGCGGGTTTTTTATCTCTTTTGCTCGTGCCTTTTGGACTTGAGGGTTTCGCGCTCAAAATAATGGGGCTTGGACTGGATTATGTGTTGATGGTTGCAGATTGGATATCAAACCGAAAGCTAGCCATTTTACATATTAAAGGGGCCAATGGACTGGTCATTAGTGTGTTTGGGTTTGGCTTTATAGGGCTTTGTTTTGGCGGTTATGCCCGTCAAAAAATGGCGGCATTTATCGGTGTGATTTTGCTGGTGACTTCCTTTGCTGTCTGGAGCGGGATTGGGCGAGCGGACATGCGGATTTCAGACACGGGACGCATAGCATATTGGGATACAGGAACTGCTAATGTTTTATGGGTTGATAATAAGCGCGGTGATAAGTTTGGGCGTGGCAGGTTTGTTGAAACTGCGGGTGTCGGGCAGGCAGAATACCAAAATTACAAGGAAACCGAAGCATTGTGCGATATGCAAGCATGCCGCATAAAATTAAAAGGTAAAACAATTAGCATTGTCAATGCGCCCGAAGGTGTCGAGGAAGCCTGTATGGATTCCGATTTGGTTGTACTCACGAACCGTAATGTTGGGGTGCGGGCCCGAAGACTGTGCGCGGCACTTTTAATTGACCGTAAAGATTTAATGACCGGTGGTGCACGTGATATTTATATTGGTAAGCAGGGTATCAGTATACGAAACGCACATTCAAAATCTAGGCAGAACAGGCCGTGGGGCTAATGCGGTGTGCCAACTACGCTGTTCAATAGGGTAAATGGTTTTAAGCCTATAGATACACTTGTTAGTGATATTTGCGAATAATCCCCACAAGAACGCCTTGAACTTCGATTTGGTCTGGGCCAAATGTACGTGTAGGAAAATCGGGGTTTTCAGCAATCAATTCAATGCCGCCCGGTGTTTTATAAAGCCGCTTTAAGGTCGCTTCCTCATTGCTTACAACATAGGCGACGACAATTTGGTTGTTACGGGCAGTATTGGCTTTGCGAATAACGGCAATGTCACCATCTAATATCCCCGCGCCAACCATAGACTCACCTTCAACCTCTAGGGCAAAATGATCGCCGCGCCCAATCATACCGTCAGGCACATTAAATTTTGGCCCGTCATGTTCAAGGGCGGCAATGGGGACACCTGCCGCAATTTTCCCCATCATAGGTATGGAAATTTGGTCATTGGCTGGGGCAGGGATGTTTTTCTCTACTGCCATTTTTGCCCCGGGAAGTTTTAAGATTTCCAATGCACGGGCACGGTGCGGTAAGCGTCGAATAAAGCCACGCTCTTCAAGGGCGGAAATCAATCTGTGAATACCAGACTTTGAAGCCAGGCCAAGTGCATCTTTCATTTCGTCATAAGACGGGGACACACTATTTTTCTTCAACCGCTTATCAATAAATTTCAAGAGGTCATGCTGTTTTTGTGTCAACATAATAGGGCTCCAAAGATTAAGAACAAATCATCAACATTTAATGTTCTACATGTGTTCTTTTGTCGCGTCAAGAAAGAATTACGGTAATTTCCCTAACAATTTTCGCGTTGCTGTGCACACATTATCTTGACGCATCAAGCTTTCGCCCACCAGAAATGCTTGCGCGCCGTGCTCGGTGAGGTGGAGAATATGGTTTGGCGTAAACACACCGCTTTCTGCCACCAAGAAGCAATGATCTGGCGCATATGGGGCCAAGGTTTCAAATACATTCAGACTAGTTTTAAAAGTCATTAAATTACGGTTGTTAATGCCGATAAAGTTTGCGCCAATATTGATAGCTCTGCGCATTTCCTGCGCGTCGTGTGTTTCCACCAAAGCGTCCATGCTAAGGCGTGCGGCTTCGATCAGAAGTTTTCTGGCAAGCTTATCACCAACCATGGCCATAATAATGAGTATAGCATCCGCACCTTGCGCGCGCGATTGCATGATTTGGTAGGGATCAATCATAAAATCTTTGCGCAATATTGGCAAAGTTGAAATAGCGCGGGCTTGTTTTAGAAATAACGGCGAGCCTTGAAAACTTGGCCCATCGGTCAGCACAGAAAGGCAGGTCGCCCCGCCGTCTTGGTAAGCGCGGGCAATTTCACTGGGCCTAAAGTCTTCGCGGATCAAGCCTTTTGACGGGCTGGCTTTTTTAATTTCGGCAATCAATGCAGGGCTGTGCTCCGTTGTGTTTTGCAAGGCACGTAAAAACCCTCGAGGAGGCGGCAGTGTCGGCAACATATCTTCTAACTGACGTGCCGATATTTTTGCTTTTTCAAGCGCGACTTCCTTGCGTTTATAGCGTGCGATTTTGGCGAGGATATCAGGCATTGGACGTGCTTATGAGATGTTCAAGGACGGCTTTTGCTTTGCCGCTGTCTATGGAAATGCGTGCTAATTTTACGCCCACTTCAAATGACGCGGCTTTGCCAGAGACATATAAAGCGGCGGCACTGTTGAGCACAACAATATCGCGGTAGGCATTGTGTTGCCCATCTAATATATCGCGCATGGCGGCGGCATTTTCGTGTGCGTCGCCGCCTTTCAAGTCTTTCAAATTGGCCCGCTTAAAGCCGTATTGCTCAGGTGTGATTTCGTATTCTGTAATGACCCCGTCTTTAAGCTCACTGATTTGGGTGGGCGCGGTGGTGGTGATTTCGTCCATGCCGCCGTGCACCACAAGTGCGCGTTTTGTACCGAGTGCCAGAAGTGTTTTTGCGTAAATGCTGCGCAGTTCATTTGCGTAAACCCCGACGAGTAGGTATTTCACATTCGCGGGATTACAAAGTGGGCCGAGCCGATTAAATATTGTCCGTGTGCCGAGCATGGCGCGGGCTTTGGCCACATGTGCCATGGCTTTATGGTGGTTGGGTGCAAAGAGAAAGCCGACACCAGTCTCTCGAATGCATGTCTCTGTAAGGGCAGGAGGTATGTCCAACTTGACGCCCAATATGCGCAGAACATCGGATGACCCTGACTGCGAAGACACGGCGCGGTTCCCGTGTTTGGCAATGGGTACACCAGCACCCGCAACCACGAAACAACAGGCGGTTGAAATATTATAAGTGGAAAGCCCGTCGCCGCCAGTGCCTACAATATCCATAGCATTAGTAGGGGCTTGTACGGCTATCATTTTGCTGCGCAAGATTTGCGCGGCAATGAACAATTCTTTATCAGTTACGCCGTTGGTTTCTATATTTCGTAAGTGCGCCGCAATTTCGGTATCAGGCATATTGCCAGATATCATGTCACTAAATACGGATTTGAATTCCGTACTCATTTGATACCTGCAAGGGTCAGAAAGTTTTTGATAATGTCGTGCCCATATTCAGAGGCAATGGACTCAGGGTGAAATTGTACGCCGTGAATAGGGCGGGCCTTATGGCGTACACTCATGATTTCGCCGTCTGCCGTCCAGCCATTGACAGTTAGGCATTTGGGGAGAGATTTTTTATCAAGGGCTAGGCTGTGATAGCGCGTAGCATTAAACGGATTTGGAATACCCGTCAACATGCCCGTACCGTCATGTTCAACAGGCGAGACTTTGCCGTGCATAATTTTTTTGGCTGCAATGACATGTCCGCCGAAGGCTTGACCAATGGCTTGCAAGCCAAGGCAAACGCCAAAGATAGGTAAGCCGCCTGGGGCAGTTTTTAGAAATTCTAATACCATGCCCGCATCATTTGGTGTTTTTGGCCCCGGTGAAATGAGCACGGCTTTTGCGCCGAGTGCTAAAGCCTCATTTGCACTCATATCGTCATTGCGAATGACCTGTGTTTTTGCGCCAAGCTCTTGGGCGTAATGTACGAGGTTATAGGTAAAACTATCGTAATTGTCGATGATAAGAAGCATGATTAATTCCTATCAAAATACGGCGCGTGTTCGGCGGCGGCAAAAAGAGCTTTGGCTTTTACGCGCGTTTCTTCAAATTCAGAAATTGGGTCACTGTCCATAACAATCCCCGCTCCAGCCCGCACATGCATAATGCCGTCTTTGACAATTGCGGTGCGCAGTGCAATGGCAGTGTCCATATCGCCAGCGGCAGAAATATACCCGACTGCACCTGCATATATACCGCGCTTTTCATTCTCTAGCTCATCAATAATTTCCATAGCTCTCACTTTGGGGGCACCCGAAACTGTGCCTGCTGGAAAGCCAGCAAACAGAGCGTCCAAGGCGTCAAGACCGTCCTCGATTTCCCCTTCAACATTGGAGACAATATGCATGACATGGCTATAGCGTTCGACAAGGCAGCGTTCGGTTACTTTTATTGTGCCAGCTTTCGCAACCCGCCCAACGTCATTGCGCCCCAAATCGAGGAGCATGAGATGTTCGGCGTTTTCCTTATCATCTGCTAATAATTCGCGTTCAAGGGCCAAGTCTTGCGCCGGTGTTTTCCCGCGTGGCCGCGTGCCTGCAATGGGCCGCACCGTAACGGTGTCGCCGCGCAGCCGCACTAAAATTTCAGGGCTAGAGCCAACAATTGCATGGTCGTCAAAATTGAGAAAATACAAAAACGGTGAAGGGTTAAGCCTGCGTAGTGCACGGTATAAAGCAAAGGGGGACGCGGGCAGGGGCGTTGAAAATCTTTGCCCAATCACGACTTGGAAAATATCACCTGTTAGAATATATTCCTGAGCTTTTTTAACATTTTCGCAAAACGCGGTTTGTGAAACGCTTAATATTGGCGAAAATGTTTCACGTGAAACATTTGTGTTGCGCAGGCTTGCTGTTGTGGTTTCCAATTCGTCGCACGCGGTTTGTAAACGCAGTGTTGCGCGGTCATATGCTTGTTTGGCGGTTAATTGAGGGCCAGTCCTGACCGTAGTGGTGAGGGTTATTTCTTGGGCGATTTGGTCAAAAATTGCGATCAAAGTTGGCCGTGTCATAATGGCGTCAGGTGTACCGAGCGGGTCAGGGTTTTGATGGGGCAAGGTTTCAACCAACCTAATCATATCATAACCAAGATAACCAAATAGGCCCGCCGCCATAGGTGGGAGGTCACCCGGAATATCTATTTTGGATGTTTTTTGGATAGCGCGAAGACTTTCAATCGGGCCTTCGCTTTGTTTTTCAAATGGCTGCCCATCCATTGATATTTCGCACCCTGTGCCTGCGGCTCTCCAGATTAAATCGGGTTCATAGCCCAATATGGAATAGCGTCCGCGTTGCTCGCCGCCTTGCACAGATTCGAACAAAAATGCATAGGGTTTATTTTGCGCGAGTTTTAAAAATGCCGAAACAGGGGTGTCAATATCGTTAACGAGCCGTGTCCAAATGATCTGCGCGTGCCCGTCATTATAAGCATTTTCAAAAACGTCAAATGCCGGCATAATGTCCAGAGACATTACTGATCTATGGCGAGAATTTTTTTAATATTCTCGCCCATCATGCTGGCTGGATTACGTTTAAGCATGGCCGTGTGATAAGCTTGCTGAATATCATTGTTAATGGATGCACTTGCTTGTTCTTGCAAGGTATTGGCGATGGGCCCAATTAAAGTTTCTGTATTGGGTGTGATTTCGGTAATGATCCCCAAAACTCGGTCGAGCCCATTTGCACCTGTTCCGCGAATGGTATCATGAATGCGGGCATCAAAAAGCCGCACATTGGTTTCAGGTGATAAGCTTGGCAGACCACGCGTTAACCGCGAAGCACTTGTTTCTGTCAAGCTTACGCCATTATCAACACTGGCAACAAGGCTTTCAAAACTTTCTCCGTCTGCCACACGTTTTGCATAGCTATTTAACAGCTCACCAAGGGCTTCATTGGCTTTTTCAAGATGCCATTGTTTTAAAGCTTGTTCGCGAATGTCTGCAAAGGGGCGTTGTGTGCTTTCTTTGACGGCGTCAACACGGACGGCAGCAATGCCTTTGGTTGAAGTTTCAAAAATATCGCCTTCAAATTTCAGGTCGCTGGTAAAGATTTCTTTGAGTATCAAATCCTCACGACTAACACCAGGTAAGAGATCATCGCCTGACATGGGAGCGCCGCTTTGGGTTTCGCCAATGCGCGAGACGAAATCAAAACTTGCAGCAGATATGCCGCTTTCTTTAGCCGCTTCTTCTATGGTTTTTCCTTCGGCTAGGGCGGTTTGCAATTTGTCTTGGATATCATAGATAAACCGCTCTGCTTTTTCTGTTTTTATTTCAATAGTAATCGCGGCGCGTTCAGACTCTAGGTCAGGTGTTTGCCCTGCGTTAATACCCGTGACAATGACGCTATACCATGTACCAAAACTGCCTTCTACGGTTTGTGCTTTCGTAAGCTCTGCGCCAAAGGCGGCCTCACCTGCATTTGGATCGAGAACGGCGGTTTCCAAAACATCTGTGTAGGTTACTGGGGCCTCGAGGCTGAGTTCGCTTGTGACAGCGTCAATAGTTTTGCCGCCATTTATGGAGGCCGTGACAATATCTGCAGCGGCTTGGCCTTTGGTAACGAACTGGGTTAAGGAACGGGTTTCGTTCGTACCGAGTTTTCCGACTTTAATTTTATAATCAAATTGGTCTTTTATTTCTTCTTCGCTTGCTTCCATGTCTGCAAAAATATCTGTTGTTTCTATCCGTAACAATGTGAACTTTCGGTACTCTGGCGCAATATATGCATTTGGATTGGCTTCGATATAGGCTTTTAAGACGTCATCTGACGGATCGTCCAATGTTGGGAGAGCTTCTCTGGTGATATGAATGAGTTTTACACTACGCTGCTCGGTCATGAATTTATATTGCTGGGTAGCATATTCATTCGGCGCGATTAACCCCGTTGTGATGCTGGCCATAGTTTGGGCTTGCCTTAAGGCTTTTCGAACATCGGTTTCAAATTGCTTGCGCGATTGACGTGCGTCTGATTGGGCGAGGCGTTGGGCAAGCTTGGCTTCGTCTAATTTGCCTGTCATGACATTGTTGAAAACGTCCATGCCCTCAACGTAGCGCAAGGCATCAGCGCGGTTAACGTCGACCCCTAATGCATCTGCGTCCAGTTGAATGAGCGTTTCTGTGATGAGCTGATTGAGAACTGTGGTGTGAAACCCGCGCGCATAGGCTTGCTTGGTGGAGAGCCGTTGCGGGAGTTGTTTGTTTTCGTCGCGTAGGCGGCGACGAAAGAAACCGTCAAAATCAACGAGCGTGATTTTTTCTTTGCCCACCATGGCGGCTGCGTCGCGGGTCTTGGGAGCAAAGGCATCGGCCACTCCCCAAATGGCGAGAGAGACGAGCAAAAGCCCGACCACAATTGCCATGATAATGGTTTTAAAAGAACCTATTATTGTTTTGGACGTTTCAGACATCATTTATTCCTTACTGTTCAGCGCGGGACAATAGCTATATAGTGCACTGCAAGCAAGATCACTTTCTGGTGATTTACAGATAAAATGAGATATATATGAACACATTAATTGCCGCCAATTGGAAAATGCATGGAAATTTAAGCTGGGCGGGTAAACCTGCTGAATTTCGCACCCATTATGAGCGCAATGCACAGGGCGTGGAAATATTATTATGCCCGCCGCATTATATGATTCCTACTTTAACTGGGGCGTGTGCGGGACTAAACATCTTCGTTGGGGCACAAACATGCCATTTTGAAACGTCGGGTGCATTTACAGGTGAAATGAGTGCGCAAATGCTCAGCGATGCAGGGGCACAATATGTGATTGTTGGGCATTCAGAAAGACGGGCTTTGTTTGGGGAAACCGATGCAATGATTGCTTTGAAAGCGCAAGCCGTATCTGGCGCAGGCCTTGTCCCGATTATATGCGTTGGCGAGAATAGAGAGCAAAGAGAAGCAGGTGATGCTGACGAAATTGTGGGAACGCAATTGGCAGGTTCTATTCCGGGCCATGCTAACGGCGAAAATATGGTCATTGCCTATGAACCGGTGTGGGCCATCGGTACGGGACTTGTGCCAAGCTTGGGAGATATCGCCGCAATGCATGACCATATACGGGGTATTTTGTCTGCACGGTTTGGCGAACAAATAGCGCAATCCATTCAGATTTTATACGGAGGCTCGGTGAAGTCATCAAATGCAAAAGACATATTAGCCCTTGGTGATGTCAACGGCGCGCTCATAGGCGGGGCAGGGCTTGACATGGAAAGTTTGGCGGATATCGCAAAATGTGTCTAGAGTGCTCTGGTTTTTTCGGCGAGGTTTCTTATATACCCTAAATGCAAGAGCACGCGCAAAATGATACAGACAAGACTGAAAGCTTATCGTATCAGTTAAAAAGCTTCGGGCGGCTGTGGCCGTATTTATGGCCCAAGGGCAAGCCAAGTTATAAAATTCGGACATTTACGGCCTTAATATTCACAATTTTAGGCCAGTTTATTTTGGTGGGTGCGCCGTTTTTCTTAGGCCGCAGTATTGACGCCGTGCGCAGCGCGCAAGAAACACAGACTATGTGGACGGATGGCTGGTTGCTGATTGCGGCTCTCATTTTTGGCTATGGAGGTTTGCGGCTTTTGTCTGTGATGATTGCTGAAATGCGGGAGTATTTATTTGCGCCCGTTGGTAAATATGCCCAAAGGCAAGTGGCGACGGCGACGTTTAAACATTTGCACACATTATCGCTACGCTATCACCTAGATCGGCGCATGGGCGGGTTATCGCGTATTATCGAGCGCGGTATTCGCTCTATTGATTTCCTATTTCGGTTTTTACTGTTTAATATTGGGCCGACATTATTGCAATTGACCATAGCAGGGATTGCATTTTGGGTGGCCTTTGATTGGCGGTTTGCATTGATTAGTGTGGCGATTGTGCTGATATATATCTGGTTTACCATTGCCACAACGGAATGGCGGCTTGCCTTTCGCAGGGAAATGAACGCTCAAGATACCCGTGCCAACACCCGCGCCATTGACAGCTTGCTCAATTACGAAACCGTGAAATATTTCGGGGCGGAAAATTTTGAAATATCTCGGTACGACAGGGCAATGGAAGCCTTCCAAAAGGCGGCCATTAAATCGCGCACATCGTTGGCAACGGTAAATATTGGTCAGGCATTGCTGATGAATGTTGGTATTGTCGCCATGATGTTGCTCGCGGCCCAACAGATATTGGGTGGGCAGATGAGTGTTGGCAGTATGACCACCATTACTTTGGTAATGATGCAGGTCTACCGTCCTTTAAATATTCTCGGCTTTGCTTACCGCGAGATCAAGCAGGCTTTGACGGATATGGAAAAAATGTTTGCCTTGCTCGATATTACGCCTGAGATTCAAGATGCGGAGGGTGCAAGCCAATTGAGGGGTGTAAAAGGTAATATCGCATTTAAAAATGTAGATTTTCATTACGAGTCCAACCGCCCGATTTTATCTGACATAAGCTTTAGTATCGAACAGGGCGAAACAGTGGCCATTGTTGGGCCAACGGGAGCTGGTAAATCAACATTATCGCGCATTTTGTTCCGGTTTTATGATATTAGTTCTGGCAGTGTTACCATTGACGGCCAAGATATTCGCAGCCTTACCCAAGAGAGTTTGCGCCGCTCTATTGGCATTGTTCCCCAAGATACCGTGCTTTTTAACGACACAATCGGGTATAATATTGGCTATGCCAAACAAGGCGCGAGCCAAGACGGAATTATCCTTGCAGCCAAAACCGCGCAAATTCACGAATTTATTATATCTCTACCAGACGGCTATGATACTCAAGTCGGGGAGCGGGGCTTGAAGCTTTCTGGCGGCGAGAAACAACGGGTTGCGATTGCACGCACACTGTTAAAAAACCCTGCAATTCTCATCTTGGACGAGGCCACATCAGCCCTTGATAGTGTGACAGAGCACCATATTCAGGCCGCACTTGAGGATATATCGCAAAATTTGACCACATTGGTCATCGCGCACCGACTTTCGACCATCGTTCAGGCTGATAAAATCATTGTGCTCGACAAAGGGCGTATCAAAGAAATGGGGACACATTTGGAATTATTAGGTAAACAAGGGCTATATGCTGAGCTTTGGGCACAACAAGAAATGCAAGATGCATGACGATAGTGCTGGTAATTGCAAATAGGCTAGGTTAAACCGCGTGGACTAAAATATATGGCATTAAACCAGCTTACCCTTGTCATTCCAGCGTAAGCTGGAATCTGGTAAATGAAATAATGCTGGCAATAGTGATATCCCAGATCAAGTCTGGGATGACATGAAATATGATAGGAATTTTAAAATGGCAAATGTACTGCTCATTATTCTACTGATCCTCAGTATTATTTTAATTGGGTTGATTTTAATTCAACGCTCTGAAGGCGGCGCGCTCGGCATTGGCGGCGGTGGCGGCGGCGGTGGAGGCGGCGGTTTTATGTCTGGTCGCGGTACAACTGATATGGTGCAAAAACTTACGGCTTATGTTGGGGCGAGTTTTCTTATTGTGTGTTTGCTGATTTCCGTCGCATTTAATTACCAAAATGCTGATAGTGGGTTGTTGGATGCGCAAAGTGCTGAAGAAGAATTGTTATCAGGTGTGGACGAAGTTCAAAAAACTGAAAATCCCCTCTTGAATACAGACCCAAAATCAGTCAATGATACGACCCCGTTGGGTGAAGATTCTAAACCAGAAGAATCTGATACAAAACCTCAGGAAACGCCGCCAAACAAATAGTTTTTTGGCATTCCTGATTTTAGGAACGGGTTATGCCAAAAGACAAAAATACAGATGCTATAAAACCACGTTATATTTTTATAATGGGCGGGGTTGTCTCCTCGCTGGGTAAAGGCTTGGCATCGGCGTCTTTGGGTGCGCTATTACAAGCACGCGGTTATAAAGTGCGTTTGCGCAAACTCGACCCATATTTAAATGTAGACCCTGGAACCATGTCGCCTTATCAGCACGGGGAATGTTATGTCACCGACGACGGGGCGGAAACCGACCTAGACCTTGGCCATTATGAACGCTTTACGGGCGTATCCGCGCACCAAAGTGATAATATCACCACGGGCCGAATTTATTCCAATATTATCGAGAAAGAGCGGCGCGGCGATTATTTGGGCGCAACAGTGCAAGTTATTCCCCATGTGACGGATGAGCTTAAAAACTTCGTATTGTCAGACGCTGGTGATGTAGATTTCGTACTGTGCGAAGTCGGGGGCACGGTTGGCGATATTGAAGGCCTGCCGTTCTTTGAAGCTTTGCGGCAATTGGGCCAAGAATTGGGGAGTGAACGGGTCTTGTTCATGCACGTAACATTGCTGCCCTATATTGCCGTGGCGGGCGAAGTAAAAACCAAACCCACCCAACATAGTGTCAAAGAGCTTCGCTCTATCGGCATACAGCCAGATATTTTGCTATGCCGTGCTGACCGCGAAATTTCCAAAAGCGATATCAGTAAAATTGCTCGCTTTTGCAATGTAAAAGAAAGCTCGGTTATTCAAGGCCTCGATGCAAGGTCCATATATGACGTGCCGCTCGCCTATCACAAAGAAGGCATGGATACAGAAGTGCTGCGCCATTTTGGACTGGATACAAGTCCTGCGGATTTATCGCGCTGGGAGGAGATATCCAACACACTCGCCAACCCTGACGGTGTGGTTAATATTGCCGTTGTTGGCAAATATACGGTGTTGCCAGATGCCTATAAATCTCTGTCCGAAGCCTTGGTGCACGGCGGCATTGCCAATAATGTTAAAGTGAAAGTGAAATGGATAGAAAGCGAAGCCTTTTCAAAAGGGGAATGCGGGGACGCATTGAAAGGCATGCACGGTGTTTTGGTTCCGGGCGGATTTGGGTCTCGCGGCGCAGAAGGAAAGATACTAGCCGCACAATATGCACGAGAACATAAAGTGCCTTATTTCGGCATATGTTTTGGCATGCAAATGGCAGTGGTTGAGGCGGCGCGCAACCTCGCAGGATTAAAAGAGGCCAGCTCAACAGAATTTGGCCCAACGGATACGCCCGTTGTCGGTTTGATGACCGAATGGGTAAAGGGTAATAAAAAACAAACCCGCACCGAAGATACGGACTTGGGCGGCACAATGCGTTTGGGGGCATATCCTGCCGTACTTGCCAAAGATAGCCTCGTGGCCACGATGTACGGCGCGCAAGATATTAGCGAACGCCACCGCCACCGTTACGAAGTTAATGTGGCATATAAAGATACATTAGAAGCCGTGGGCTTGAAGTTTTCTGGCATGTCACCTGACGGTATATTGCCTGAAATCGTTGAAATTCCAGACCATCCTTGGTTTATCGGCGTGCAATATCACCCCGAATTGAAATCAAGACCGTTCGAGCCACATCCGCTATTTGCGGGTTTTATCGCTGCGGCCCTTAAACAAAGTCGGTTGGTTTAAGATGGATTTTTGCTGCTCAATAGCCATTTAAATTGGACGTGCAGACACTCTTAAAAGACGTCTTTGGCTATACATCATTTCGCCCAGGCCAAGAAGAACCTATCAAGGCGCTACTTAGCGGCGACAATGTGTTTTGTGTCATGCCGACAGGGGCTGGGAAATCCCTTATCTATCAAGTGCCTGCACTTATGGGAACAGGACTAACAATTGTGGTTTCGCCATTAATTGCTCTCATGCAAGACCAAGTGAGCGCGTTAAAATTACTGGGCGTTAACGCCCAAGCTCTCAACTCCACCAATTCTGATGAAGATAATGCCCGTATTTGGCAAGGCATGAGAAGCGGCGAAGTGCGGCTTGTCTATATGGCGCCTGAGCGGTTGATGACGGACTATACACTGGAGGCGTTGCGGCAATTAAATGTTAAAATGATTGCCGTGGACGAAGCTCATTGTATCTCTCAATGGGGGGCGTCTTTTCGCCCTGAATACGAAATGCTGATGGATTTGGGCGTGCACTTCCCAAAAGTACCGATTGCCGCCCTTACAGCGAGTGCAGATAAAGCAACACGTGCTGACATTGAACGTAAGCTCTTTCGAGGAGACGTGCGGACATTTGTCAGTGGGTTTGACCGTCCCAATATTTCGCTAGCTGTTTCGCCAAAATCAGGCTGGCAAAAGCAATTGCAAGACTTTGTCAAAGACCGCAAAGGCCAAAGCGGAATTGTGTATTGCTTATCGCGAAAGAAAACCGAGACGGCGGTCGATGTGCTAAATGCGGCGGGGTGTTCAGCCCTTGCCTATCACGCGGGCATGAATAAGGATGTGCGGGCCAACAACCAAGACCGTTTCCTCAAAGAGCAGGGGTTGGTAATGGCAGCAACCATAGCCTTTGGCATGGGGATAGATAAGCCTGATGTTCGGTTTGTATTTCACACAGATATACCGTCCTCAATGGAGGCCTATTACCAAGAGTTTGGACGGGCAGGGCGAGACGGATTGCCCGCCGATGCCCATATGCTGTATGGGCTGGGCGATGTGGCTATGCGGCGCAGGTTTATCGAGGGCGAAAATGGCAATAGCGACAGCAAACGCCGCGCTCATAAACGGCTCGACGCATTGATATCTTTTTGTGAAGCTCCGACGTGTCGGCGGCAAACTTTACTGGCATATTTTGATGATAAGAGCGAGCCATGTGGAAATTGTGATTTGTGCATCAATCCCGTGGAGCTTACCGAAGGAACACAAGAAGGGCGTATGGCACTTTCAGCCATTGTGCGCACAGGACAAAGATTTGGGCAGGCTTATATTGTAGATGTGTTATTAGGAGCGAATACGGAACGTATTCGAAACTTTGGCCATGATAAATTACCCACATGGGGGATTGGCAAAGATCACTCAAAAAACCAATGGCGCAGTATTTTGCGGCAACTAACCGCAGCAGGGTTTTTGCATGTGGATATAGAGCAATACGGCGGCCTGTCCCTCACGCCCAAAGGCGGAGAGTTATTGCGAGGCCATGATAGTTTTTCTTACCGTCCCGCCTTGGAAGCCAAATCATCTGGGCGCCCTCCACGTTCTAAATCTGCGAGTATTATTGATGATTTACCGCCTGAAAAAATGGATGTATTTGAAAAACTACGGGTGTTACGTCTTGAGTTGGCAAAACAAAACAATGTCCCTGCATTTCGTATTTTTTCGGATAAAACCCTGCGAGATATGGCACAAAGAACGCCGCAAAATATGGACGAAATGTTGGATGTTCACGGTGTAGGCCAAGCGAAAATGAAAAGTTTTGGTAAAAAGTTTTTAGCTGTTTTTCAGGATATATAAAAATTGACCTACAAAGCTATATTCATATTTAGCTAACTATGTGGAGCAGTTTCGCGGGTAAGTTAGTGTTTTTCAGATAGTGTTCACCCCTCATTATAAAGGGAGTACGATAATGAAAACCTATAAAAAATATATGCACGGCTTATATGCCGCCCTGTTTTTAAGTCTAAATTTGGGGTCAACCCATGCCAATGCAGAGGCTTGCGTTGACACGCCGCAAAGTGAAAACACTCTTGATTGCAATGTGCTGCGCCGTGCAGTTTTGTATTCTGTACAACATAAACATCAAGGCGTTAGCCTACCTGTTAGCGGCACTCAGGTTGAAAGAGCCACGCAATTGCGCGGGGCTAATTCTGTCTATAAAGATTTTTTGCATTGGACAGCCGTACGTGACCGCGTGACCATTGGCAATTTACTGACAGAGAGCCAACGCAAAAACTTTAACCCAAGCTCACACGAGGCTGAAGGTTTTGCGGTGATGTGGTTAAATGTTCGTTCCGTGGATATGGAAGCCTATTATGACCAATTTTGGACACAGCGCGAGAATGCAGTGGTCGTCACGACACTTCCAGCTGCGTCGTCCATAATGGCTCTCCGTGATTAAAGCCATCGTGCAAAACAACTGATATTTGAATGTGTACATTATGCCGCGCGCCCTATACTAGCGGCATAAATATCACAAAGGCAGATCATGAGTAATTTTGAAGGCGTTGTTGCGCCCCTACAGCAAGCATTGCAAGCAAAGGGTTATGACACGCTCACACCTGTGCAACAGGCCGTCATTGCGCCTGAACATGAAGGCATGGATATGTTGGTGTCTGCCCAAACAGGGTCAGGCAAAACCGTTGCGTTTGGTTTGGCTCTCGCGCCAACTCTTCTGGAGGGTAAGGATAGATTTTCCAAAGCGGGCGCACCTCTCGCCCTTGCCATTGCCCCAACCCGCGAACTGGCTTTGCAGGTAAAGCGGGAATTGCAATGGCTTTACGCGGAAACAGGCGCAAAAATCGCTAGCTGTGTAGGCGGCATGGATATGCAGAGCGAGCGCAAAGCCTTAAATCGCGGCGCACATATTGTGGTTGGTACACCAGGCAGATTAATTGACCATATTAAACGCAGGTCGTTAGACCTGAGCGAACTTGCCGCGCTTATCCTAGACGAAGCTGACGAAATGCTCGATATGGGATTTCGTGATGAGTTGGAAGATATTTTGAAGGCGGCTCCTCGTGAGCGCCGTACCCTATTATTTTCAGCTACCGTACCAAACTCCATTGCAACTTTGGCCAAGAAATACCAAAATAACGCTGTGCGGATTAATACCGTGTCGTCCAAAGAACAACATGTTGATATTGAATACCGAGCTTTGACGGTCCATGCGGATGACCGCGAAAATGCCATTATCAATGTACTTAGGTTTTATGAAGCCAAAAATGCATTGGTGTTTTGCGCTACCCGCGCTGCCGTTAACCGTATGACCAGTCGTTTTAACAATCGGGGTTTTTCGGTTGTGGCTTTGTCGGGCGAACTTAGCCAAAAAGAACGTAGCAATGCCCTACAATCCATGCGCGACGGGCGAGCGAGGGTATGTATCGCAACGGACGTGGCCGCGCGCGGTCTTGATCTCCCCAATTTGGAACTGGTTATTCACGCTGATATGCCAAAAAATCGCGAAGGGCTTTTGCACCGTTCTGGTCGTACAGGGCGGGCAGGGCGCAAAGGGGTCAGCGTTGTTATTGTGCCCCTAAAAGGTCAAAAACGCGCCGATAGATTGCTCCGCAGTGCGGGTGTTTCTGCAACATGGGACACGCCGCCGTCAAAGCAAGATATTATTAAGCGCGACGAAGAACGCTTGCTCGAAGACCCGTCATTATCCGCCGAAATGAGCGAAAGCGAACAAGAATTTGCAAAGACATTGGTCGAGCGGTTTGGCGCAGAGCAAATGGCGGCAGCATTTGTGCGGCTTTATAAATCGGGCCAATCTGCGCCTGAAGAACTTCGAGGTGTTTCCAAACAACTCGCGGACAAGAAAAACCTACGCGAAGATTTCAAAGACGGCGTGTGGTTTAAACTCTCCATTGGTCGCAAGCAAAACGCAGAACCACGGTGGCTGCTCCCTCTTTTCATAAATGAAGCAGGTCTCAATAAAAAAGACATTGGCAGTATCAAAATCGCCCAAACCGAAACCTACGTTGAACTTGCGCCGAAATGCGTGGAACAATTCTTAAGCGTAATTGGCGACGAAATGCTCCTTGAAGAAAACATTAGCGTTGTGCGCATGGATAAACGCCCAGAAAACATTGATACACGTGGAGGCTCTGGTCGCCCACGCGGGGAGCGTCCAAGAAAAGAACGCAGAGATCGCAAAAGTAAAAAACCATATGAAAAAAAGTCATATGCAAAGAAACCATATGCAGAGAATAAGTCAGATGGTAAAAAAGATAAACGCGCATCCTATGACAAAGAAGGCAGCGCGTCCCTGTATGATCCTGATTTTTGGGAAGGACAAGAAGGGGACTTACCGCCTAAGCGCAAAAAGACAAAACCTAAAAAGCCTCATAAAAAGAAATTGGCGCGCGCTGCCGCCAAAGCTGCGGGTAAAAAATCTGGTGAGCAAGGTGCAAAACTAAAACGCAAAAAGCGCGATCCTAAAAAATAGCATTTTGGGGTGACAGCCTGCATGTTTTACGGCAAGTATACGTGAAGTAAAAATGTGACTCGGTTACATATTCAATTTGCTCAATAATGTATTGTCATTCCAGCGTAGGCTGGAATCTCGTTGCGCGGTGAATTTAATATCTACTGAGATCCCAGATCAAGTCTGGGATGACATTGATTTTATATGTTATAAAGGTGAAGAATATGGCTGGATCGTTAAACAAAGTAATGCTGATTGGTAATTTGGGCAAAGACCCTGAAATCCGCTCTATGGGCAATGGCGGCAAAGTTGCCTCATTTTCTATTGCCACGTCCGACACATGGAAAGACAAGCAATCAGGTGAACGCCGCGAGAAAACCGAATGGCACAATATTGCTATCTTTAATGAACATCTTGTGCGGGTTGCGGAAAACTACCTTAAAAAGGGTTCTAAGGTTTATATCGAAGGTGCTCTGCAAACCCGTAAATGGGAAGACCGCGAAGGGGTAACCAAATACACAACCGAAATTGTCCTGCAACGCTTTAACGGCGAACTTACCATGCTCGATAGCCGCAATTCTGGCGGCGGCGGTGGGGGCTATAGCGGCGGCGGTTCATCGTCATCAGATGGTGGTTCGCGATCGGCGTCGACTCAAGAAGGCCCAAAAGAAAACTTTGATATGGACGACGATATTCCTTTCTAAGGATTGTTCTTTCCTCACACATTGTCATTCCAGCGAACGCTGTAATCCCGAAAAATTTAGAACAATGTAGTTTGTTTCAGATTCCAGCTTTTGCTGGAATGACATTGGGGAGTAGGATTGCAAAATCGTAACCCTGAAAATGACAACCTTGCCATGTTCTTGCCTTATTGTTTGTGATACCTTTATGTATGCGAAGAAATGTGGTGGTAAATACTGATGGGTTGATAAAACGGACTTGGGCCTTTATTGCCCATGATCCGCGTCATTACCAAATTGCTATTTTGTCAACATTGATAGCTCTCGGCGTATCAAAATTTGGCTTTCACCTCCCGCTTTGGCATGCATTTGCATGTATTGGCGCGTCGTTATGTACGCAATTTATCGGCGATAAGGTCGTAAAGCGAAAATTTGATATCCGTAGTCCCTTAATTACGTCCCTATCTCTGACCTTGCTCCTGCGAACAGGCTCTATCTGGTTATCTTTAGCCGCAGGCGTTTTGGCGATTGGATCCAAATATTTCATTCGTGTGAACGGGAAGCATATATTTAATCCAGCCAATTTTGGTATTGTGGTGGTGGCACTTCTGTTTACCTCGGCGTGGGTGTCACCAGGACAGTGGGGCGTTGCGCCGCTCTTAGCTTTACTCATCATTGGCCTTGGTGGATTGGTTACGAGCAAAGCCAAATCTTGGGATATTAGCTTGGCATTTTTAGGATTCTATGCTGGCCTCGTATTTTTTAGGGCATTGTGGCTGGGTGACCCACTGACAATCCCTGCCCACCAACTCCAAAGCGGGGCTATCTTGATCTTTGCGTTCTTCATGATTTCTGACCCTAAAACCAGCCCCAATGCGCGGGGAGGGCGTATGCTTTATGCCTGCCTTGTGGCGAGCCTTGGTTTCGCCATGCAAACTTTCATGTATCATTCAGCCGGCATTATATATGCTCTGGTTCTTACAGCCCCGCTCGTCCCACTGTTCGATAAATATTTCCCTGCCAAAATCTATCATTGGCCAAAAACTATAAAAGGAGTGTCCCATGACCAAAAAATTAAAATTACTTAGAAAGGCTTTCGGTTCGACCGCCCTCATGGGCGCGCTTGCATTTGGTGTGCCTGCGGCGGCATTTTGCGGGTTTTATGTGGCTAAGGGCGGCACGGATTTGTTTAATGAAAGCTCGAAAGTCGTGCTGGTGAGGGACGGCGACCGCACTGTCATCACTATGGCCAATGATTACCAAGGTGATATGACCGAATTTGCCATGGTCATTCCTGTGCCCACCATCATTACCAAAGACCAAGTGCATATTTCCAAAGCCTCTATCCTTGACCATATCGACGCCTATACCGCCCCGCGTTTGGTGGAGTATTTTGATAAAGACCCATGCGAACCTGAAATGATGTATGATATGGTTACAGTGACAGGGTCTAGGAGGAATGCTCCTTCTAAAATTATGAAAACGACAAAAGAATCATTGGGTGTAACAATTGAAGAAAGTTTCTCGGTTGGGGAGTATGATATTCTTATTCTGTCCGCCAAAGAAAGCGGTGGATTACAAACTTGGCTGACTCAAAACGGTTATAAAGTTCCAGGTGGTGCGGGAAAAATCCTGCGGAGTTATATCAAGCAAGGCATGAAATTTTTTGTCGCCAAAGTTAATTTGGAAGAGCAAGCTAAAGTGGGCGGGGAAATGCTTCGTCCGATTGCGGTTGCTTTTGAAAGCCCGAAATTCATGTTGCCCATTCGCCTTGGAACAGTGAATTCTAAAGGGACACAAGATTTATTCGTTTACGCGCTGACTAAAAACGGCCGCGTAGAAACGACAAATTATCGCACCCAAAAAATCCCGTCTGACAAAGAAATTCCTGTATTTGTCAAAGATAAATTCGGTGATTTTTACAAAGATATGTACGCAGAAACGGCGCGTAAAGAAGGCGGGAGCGGCGTGTTTATGGAATATGCGTGGGATATGGGTTGGTGTGATCCTTGTGCTGCCGACCCGCTTTCCAAAGACGAGTTGCGCGAGTTGGGTGTGTTTTGGTTAGATGGAGATAGAGATTTAACCCCCACACAAAGGAAGTTAATCAGACGCCCGCGTCCACAGGCGCAAAACGTATTTGTCACCCGTTTGCATGTACGGTACGACGCCCAGAGCTTTCCCGAAGATCTAAAATTTCACCAAACAGGGGATAAAACCAATTTCCAAGGCCGTTATATAATGCGCCATCCTTATAAAGGCGAAATGAAATGCGAAGCGGCTTTAGCGTATAAAAAATCAGTGAACAAACGCCTTAACACGGAAATAAGCACCCTTGCTAACCTGACAGGCTGGGAGCGGCCATATATTCGCGCCAAAATTGCTGAAGACGGTAAGGGGAGCCCGTTTGATTTGGCCGCGCCTGTTAAAAAGGAAGATTGGTGGAACCGTATTTGGCCAAGTAAGCGGTAATAATATATGGTCAATTACTGATAATCTTAGGAAATTTTTAGGGTGTTGATTCTAATTTGCGACTGTGTGGGGAAGCAGGGTGCGAATTGGAAAATGAAAAACGACATATAGCCGATAGATTTGTGAGTAATCTCACATATGTTGAAGAGCCCGTACTTAAGCAGATTGTCTTAGCAGGGCTTTGGGCTGCTGGCGTATATATTGCACTTGGCTTGCTCCCCGCAGTTGTTTGGTTTGCTTTGATACTCACATCCGTTTTTGTGATGAAAATTGAACCCTTTAAAGCCGTATTAGCAGGGAAGCCTCTGGGGTTAGCAGGCATTTCATTTTCATTTGTTGTTGCGGGAATGTGGGGTATTGCGCCGTTTTTGGTATGGGAATCTGGGGGCGGACAGTATGATGTTCTATCGGTAACAATGCTGGGTATTGGTTTTTTATTGGTGCTGAATAAGTACAAATTTACACCGCGTCCTGCTGTGATTGTGGCTGCACCATATCTCATGCTCATGGCGTGGTTTTTATATGAAGCCCGCATGTCGCCACGCTTTACCTTTTCAGTTTTGGCTGCTTTGGCATATTTGGCAACTTTGGGCGGGTTTTTATATAGTGGATATAAGTCCAAGCACGCACTTGTTACTTATACTTTGGAGCAAGATGCTCTTCGGTATGATCTGGTTGCCCTGCGCGATGACGCAGACCGTGCCAATCAAGCTAAATCAGCATTTCTCGCCAATATGAGCCACGAGTTGCGAACACCACTCAATGGCATTTTAGGGTTATCAGATGTATTGCTCGCAGAAGAAATGCCCAGTGCTCAGCATCATAAATTGCAAATGATAAAAGATAGTGGCCAAAATTTACTCGCTCTTCTAAATGATATTTTGGATATTTCCAAAATTGAAGCCGAAAGTGTTACTCTTGAATTGTCAGACTATAATATTGCCCGTGGATTTCAGGAGCATTTTGCATTCTGGAAGCCGTTTGCAGATAAGAAAGACGTAAAGCTAGTGTATCAAAAACAAAAAGATTTACCTGAAAACATTATTGTTGATCGCCTACGTTTGCGCCAGTGCCTCAACAATCTCATCACCAATGCTTTGAAATTCACACCTGCGGGTGGGCAGGTAACAGTGGCTTTGACGGGCAAGGAATTCAAAGGTCGGTTTGGTATTTGTTTTTCAATTAAGGACACGGGTATAGGTATCAGTGAGAAGCAAATGAGTAAGCTTTTTCAAGCATTTAGCCAAGCAGATGTATCAACGACCAGAAAATATGGCGGTACAGGCTTGGGGTTGATGATTACGCGTAAGCTTGCGCGCCTCATGGGTGGTGACATCAGTGTAAAAAGTGTTGAAGGCGAGGGCAGTGACTTTAGAATGTCGATGGTTGTCGATTTAGCGAGAGCAAAACCTGTAACACCGCCACGTGTTGCGCCAATGCCACAAAGTCAACAGATTCAATCTACGCCGCACTTGACACGCCCCGAGTCAGAACAAACCGTGCCGTCACAAACAGCAACAGCATATGTGGGGGCGTCTAAAAAAGCATCTTCACCAGCAAAATTGTCAGGTATGCGCTGTCTGGTTGTTGAAGATAATGATATCAATATCGAAGTGTTGATGATGTTACTAGAACCCTTCGGGTTAAATATTTCGATTGCTAAACATGGTCAAGAAGCACTTACGATATTAGAAACGCAAATGTTTGATTTTATGTTGATGGATTTGCAAATGCCCGTACTTGGTGGCCACGAAACAACGCAGTGTATTCGTTCAAGCCGCAAAGCTTATGCAAATATTCCAATCATAGCTATGACAGCCAATGCAATGCCAGAAGATGAACGGGCATGTTATGCGAGCGGAATGAATGGGTATGTGTCAAAACCGCTTAACCGTGACCGTGTGGTGGAGGCTATAGAAAAAGCCCTCGTCACGCCGAAATCACAACCCTATAAATCTGTTGGATAATGAGTGTGTTAAATATCTTGTAAGTTCGGTTTTAGTAAGTCTATAGCTCTCTTGTTTTATCATTTGTTTTCTTCATTATTTCGTCGTCAATCATTTGCTGTATAGCTATAAAAATGCTAAGTTTTGCATGCAATTTGTACGATTCGGTGCAATGTAAATAATAAATGGCTGCACGATTTGAGCGACGATAACGATATTCCTGAAAGCGACGAAGATGGCGAAGGCATTCTGCCACCATCTGGTGCGGATAGCACTGCCCCAACGCCGCCAGAACAGGGGGTGTCTCCCATAGATATCGAAGAAGAAATGAGCAGTTCCTACCTCGATTATGCTATGAGTGTGATCGTCAGTAGGGCCATTCCTGATGTACGCGACGGCTTAAAGCCAGTGCATCGCCGTATTTTATATTCCATGCACGAAAACGGGTTCGTGCGCGAAAAACCTTATAAGAAATCAGCGCGGGTTGTTGGCGACGTCATTGGTAAATACCATCCTCACGGTGATAGTGCGGTTTACGACGCTCTTGTAAGGCTCGCTCAGGACTTTTCCATGCGCCTGCCACTGCTTGACGGGCAAGGCAATTTTGGCTCTGTGGACGGGGACAGGCCTGCTGCTATGCGCTATACTGAAGTGCGTATGGATAAGCCTGCGGCGCAGCTCTTGGCAGATATTGAAAAAAATACGGTCAATTTTCAAGATAATTATGATAGTTCCGAAAGCGAACCTGTGGTTCTGCCTGCGCGCTACCCTAATTTATTGGTCAATGGAGCTGGCGGTATTGCTGTGGGCATGGCGACAAATATTCCGCCGCATAATCTCGGCGAGATTATTGACGCGACAATTCTCTTGCTCGAACAGGGTGACGATAATGTAACTGACGAAGAGTTGCTCGAAATTGTTCCTGGGCCAGATTTTCCGACAGGTGCTTTGATTATGGGGCAATCTGCAGCACGCCAAGGCGTGTTAACGGGGCGCGGCTCTGTGGTTATGCGTGCGCTGACCAATGTTGAAGAAATTCGCAAGGATAGATTTGCTATCATCGTCACTGAGCTGCCCTATCAGGTCAATAAGGCCAATCTGATAAAGAAAATTGCCGAGCATGTGCGCGAAAAGCGCGTTGAAGGTATATCCGATTTGCGCGACGAGAGCGACCGTGATGGTATGCGGATTGTGATTGAGCTTAAACGGGACGCCGTTCCAGAAGTGGTTCTCAATCAACTGTTCAGATTTTCGCAAATGCAAACCAATTTTGCTTCTAATATGCTGGCGTTAAATGGTGGCCGTCCAGAGCAGATGAATGTGCGGCAAATGCTGTCGGCGTTCCTCAACTTCCGCGAGGAAGTGATTGCGCGGCGTTCAAAATTTGATTTGTCCAAAGCGCGGGCACGGGCGCATATCTTGGTTGGCAATGCGGTGGCTGTTGCCAATATTGACGAAATAATAAAAATCATTCGCCATTCTGCAACCCCAAAAATTGCAAAAGAAAACTTGATCGCCAAAGCGTGGCCCGCGAAAAATATGCGCGCCTTGCTCGAATTAATTGCTGATCCGCGTTCAAAATTATTAGACGACGGTACGATTAAACTTACGGATGAACAGGCCAAAGCTATTTTAGAGCTTAAACTACAAAAACTCACCGCGCTTGGTATGGAAGAAATTACCAAAGAGGCCGAGAAGTTAGCTGCGCAAATCACTGATTTACTTGATATTTTACGCTCTCGTGCGCGCGTGCAAAACATTATCAAAACCGAACTCACTGAAGTCAGGGAGATGTTCGCCACGCCGCGCCGCTCGACATTCGTCGAAGGCGGTATGGATTTTGAAGACGAAGATCTCATCACCGAAGAGGAAATGGTGGTGACGGTAACATCTGCTGGCTATATTAAGCGCACCGCTCTTGATACCTACCGCACCCAAAGGCGGGGGGGTAAAGGACGTTCCGGCATGGCCATGAAGGACGATGATTATGTGACGACAGTATTTGTTGCCTCCACCCATACACCCGTGCTGTTCTTCTCGTCTACTGGCATGGCCTATAAATTAAAAGTTTGGAAACTGCCCATTGGTGGGCCAAATACACGCGGCAAGGCCTTGGTCAATATATTGCCGCTTGATAGCGACGAGAAGATCAATTCGATTATGGGGTTACCTGTTGACGAAGAAAGCTGGAAAAACCTTGATATTATGTTTGCCTCTCGCTCTGGTGGTGTACGTAGAAACTCCCTTGCCGATTTCACCCGTGTGAACCGTGGTGGTAAAATTGCCATGAAACCTGACGAGGGCGACGGCATTGTTGATGTTAAGCTATGTACAGAAGATGATGATATTTTACTGACACGCGGCGGTGGTAAGACCATCCGTTTTAAAGTTACTGACATTCGCCGTTTTGTAGGCCGTACGTCGAGCGGTGTGCGCGGCATTCGCTTGCCTGAGGGCGACGAAGTGATCTCTATGGCTGTATTGCGTCATGTGGACGTAACTCCAGATGAAGCCCGTGCTTATATGAAACATGCCAATGCGAAACGCCGCGCTCTGGGTGATGATGTTGAAGACACAGATGTGAATACAGGCGATAATATTCTCTCAATGGAGCGTATTGTCGAGCTAGAAGCCAATGAGCAATTCGTCCTCACCATCGCCGATGATGGTTACGGTAAAAGATCGTCTAGTTATGACTACCGCTGCATGAACCGTGGCGGGCAGGGCGTGAGCGCACAAGACATTACCCGCAAAGGTGCAGATGATGCGCGTCTCGTGCGGGCATTCTCGATTACTGAAGATGACCAACTCATGCTCGTTACAGACGGAGGCCAACTCATTCGCTGCCCAGTGCGTAACATCAGTATTATCAGCCGTTCTTCCAAAGGTGTCATGGTTTTGCGAGTAGGCGCAGGCGAAAAAGTTGTCTCGGTTGAGAGAATTGAAGAAACTGAGGATGATGAACCTGCTGAAAATACGCCTGATAGCTAAATGGTTTTTAGCGTAATACCTGCTAGATTTTGCCACAAGCTTGGGTATAAGAGCATATGAAAAGAATTGCACTATATCCTGGAACATTTGATCCCATGACCAATGGGCATTTGGATATTATCCGCAGAGCCATGAAATTATGTGATAAATTGGTGATTGGCGTTGCCATCAACCAAGGCAAAGGGCCGTTATTTAGTTTGGATGAGCGGGTGGAAATGGTGAAGAATGCAATTGCCCGCATGGAAGAAACCTGTGAGGTTGAAGTTGTCCCATTTGAAGGCTTACTGATACAATTTGTTGAAACCGTTGGCGCGTCTGTTATTATACGTGGCTTACGGGCTGTGTCCGATTTTGAATATGAGTTTCAAATGGTGGGCATGAACCGTAAACTTAACGCAGAAATCGAGACGGTGTTTTTAATGGCAGACGCGCAAAATCAGGCAATAGCTTCAAGGTTAGTAAAAGAAATTGCAAAACTTGGCGGTGATGTAAGTGCCTTTGTATCACCATCCGTCAAAGCTCGTTTGATGAACAAATACACATAGGAAATTTAATGATGACACGATTAAAACTGTCTTGGGCGGCAGCTCTATTGAGCAGTACTTTGTTGGTAAGTTCTGCTTGTGCCAAAGAAGAACGCGCGCAAGCTGTAAAAACCGATGCGGTGCAATCCGTGCAAACATATCCGGCAGCACCCGAGGTTGATTGGCGTGAACTTGACCTGGAAAATACACTTTATATTACAACAAATTACGGCGTATTTGTTATTGAAATGGCGCCTGAATTTGCACCAAAACATGTGGCGCAAATTAAAACCTTAGCACGGCAGAAGTTTTATGATGACATTACTTTTCACCGTGTAATTGATGGGTTTATGAACCAAACGGGTGACCCGCGCGGGGACGGTACAGGTGATTCGTCTTTGCCAGATATGCAAGCTGAATTTACCTTCCGCCGTTCACAAAAAATGTATGTCAGTTTGGTTGGGCAAGAGTTATCCCAAAAAGGGATCGTTGATACGGGGTTTTATAAAAGTTTCCCAATTGCCACAAAACCTATTTCGCAAGCCATGCTCACCAAAGACGGTAAAGTCGATGCGTGGGCACTTCATTGTCCAGGTACGACTTCGATGGCGCGAGGCGGCAATAATATTAATAGTGGCAACAGTCAGTTTTTTCTTATGCGCGCTGAAAAAAAATCACTCGATACTTTATATTCCATCTGGGGCATGACGGTTTGGGGGCGTGAGCATTTAACGAGAATTAAAGTCGGTACAATTGGTGAAACCCAAAATTTCGTACCTGATGTGATGTTGAAAGTGAGAGTCGCTGCGGATGTGCCTGAGGCAGAGCGCATTCCCATACAAGTTATGAAAACGGACGGCGCAGCATTTGAAGACTATTTGAATGGTTTGAAAACAAGCATCGGGAAATTGCCTTCTGCATGTAATATAACTGTGCCAACGAGACTGAAACCTTAACATTAAAACTTGAACAAATACAAAGGAAAAACTATGGCTGATAAGCTGATTATGACCGTTGATAGCGGCGATATTGTGATTAAATTACGCCCTGATTTGGCACCCAAACATGTGGAACAAATTACCAATCTTGTAAAAGATGGTTTCTATGACGGCCTTACCTTTCACCGCGTAATCCCAGGGTTTATGGCTCAAGGCGGCTGCCCTGACGGAACAGGAATGGGTGGTGCGTCCAATAATATTCCCGCCGAGTTTTCACCAGAGAATCATGCTCGCGGCATCTGCTCTATGGCCCGTTCGCAAAGTCCTGATTCAGCCAGCTCACAGTTTTTCATCTGTCTTGACGATGCATCTTTCCTTGATAACCAATATACGGTTTGGGGCGAAGTTGAAAGTGGTATGGAACATGTAGACGCATTGCCAAAAGGAGAGCCACCAGTGGTTCCGGGCACGATTGTGAAAGCTGTTGTCGCTTAAACACCTAAAAAACATGTTTTCTCATCAAAAGAAGGGGCGTATAGCCCCTTTTTATTTGACCCGAAAAGACCCATCATGGATGTAGAGCTTTTTAATTTTAATCTCACCGAGGACCGCATCGCTTTGCGACCTGTTTCTCCCCGTGACAGCGCTAAATTACTACAGGTAAAAAACAAAGAAATCACCAATCATAATGTTTCGGATTTACCTGCGATTTTACAAGCGGGTGATGTGTTGGTTTTAAATGAAACTAAAGTGTTGAGGGCAAGTCTTCAAGGGGTTAGACCCGCTCGAAGCCACGGTGGAGGCGGTGATATTTCAATTGGTATAAACTTACATAAGTGCATATCAAGTTATGAATGGCGCGCATTTGTTCGCCCTGCTAAGCGTTTGAAAAATGGAGATATAATTCATATATCGCCGCACCTGCAAGCAGAGGTTTTTGATAAAAAACCGGGTGGTGATATTGGCTTAAAGTTTAACCTAACTGGTGTCGAATTAGACCGAGAAATAGAAAAATGTGGGGTTATGCCTTTGCCGCCCTATATTGCCAAACAAAGAGCTGTGGACGCGCAAGACGACCATGATTATCAAACCATTTTCGGTGTTGAAAAAGGCTCGGTTGCGGCTCCGACTGCGGGTTTGCACTTCACGCCTGAATTGTTTGCAAAACTCAGTGCAAGGGGTGTTGAAATTGCCCGTTTAACCCTGCACGTTGGGGCAGGGACTTTCTTGCCTGTTTCTCATGGCAATACAGATGAGCATATTATGCATGCGGAATGGTTTTGCATTGACGAAACTACGGCTGCACATATCAATAAGGCAAAAGCCGAGGGGCGACGGATTATTCCTGTAGGTACGACGGCTTTGCGGGCTTTGGAAAGCAGTGTCGGAAAAGACGGAAAGCTAATTGCGCAAAGTAAAGACACAGATATCTTTATTACCCCAGGGTATAAGTGGAAAATTGCAGATGGATTGCTGACAAATTTTCATTTGCCAAAATCCACACTTTTTATGTTGGTAAGCGCCCTTGCAGGACTTGAGACAATGCAAAATGCCTATGCCCATGCTATTGATAATAATTATAGATTTTATTCTTACGGGGATACAAGCTTGCTTTGGAGAGTGAAGCCATGACAGAATTTGCATTTGATATTGCTGCGACTGACGGAGATGCACGCACGGGCGTATTGAAAACATCCCGAGGCGATATTCAAACCCCTGCATTTATGCCCGTTGGGACTGCGGGCACTGTCAAAGCCTTATACATGGACCAAGTCAAAAACACGGGCGCAGATATTATTCTTGGCAATACTTACCATCTTATGCTGCGGCCAGGGGCAGAGCGGGTCGCGCGCCTTGGTGGTTTGCATCAATTTAGTGGCTGGAGCGGGCCTATGCTCACCGATAGCGGGGGGTTTCAAGTTTGGTCATTGGCAAAATTGCGCAAGATGAGTGAAAAAGGCGTTGAGTTTCAAAGCCATATAGATGGTTCCAAGCATATGTTGTCGCCAGAGCGCTCTATCGAAATACAAGCAGATTTACTGGGGGCTGATGTTTGTATGCAGCTTGATGAGTGTACAAATTTTCCTTCAACTCACGACGAAGCCGCAAAATCTATGGAATTGTCCTTGCGCTGGGGCAGGCGCTCACTGGAAGCATTCGGCGAGAGAGATATTCAAACTCTATTCGCGATTGTGCAAGGGTCTACATATCCAGATTTGCGTAAGATGAGCGCACAAGCAAGTGTCGATGCAAAGGTAGGTGGCAATGGATACGGCGGCTATGCTATTGGAGGCCTAGCCGTTGGTGAAGGGCATGAGGCGATGTTATCAGTCCTTGAGTCCGTCATGCCTTACTTGCCTTCTGCGCGTCCACGTTATCTTATGGGGGTTGGGAAACCTATTGATTTGGTGCAGTCTGTGGCGCGTGGGGTGGATATGTTTGATTGTGTCATCCCGACTCGTTCTGGAAGGCACGGACAGGTTTGGGCTGATTGCGGGCCATTTAATATAAAGTCTGCAAAATATGCTGAAGATTTAACACCTTTGGACGAAATGATAGATTGTCCTGCGAGCCGCGATTATTCGAAAGCTTACCTCCATCATTTGATTCGCAATGGCGAGCTTTTGGGAGCGATGATATTAAGTTGGCATAATATTGCCTATTACCAAAACCTCATGCAACGCATAAGGGGCTGTATAAGGGCAGGGAATTTTAAGCAATTTTCTGAAAACTTTCGAAATAATTTGCAGGAAAAATAAGCACACCTCGAAATATGTCGGCTCACATAAATAAAACTGCATAATATTCAAGTATCAAGCGTATTTTCCCTTGACCTGCGCAAATTGCAGTCCTAAACATCGCGCTCTTTTGGAGCTGTTAGCTCAGTTGGTAGAGCAACTGACTTTTAATCAGTAGGTCCAGGGTTCGAATCCCTGACAGCTCACCATTATCACACTGATTTTGAGAATTACTTGTATAGTATATCGTAAATATGATGTATATTTACAACGCTCTTGGCAATAAATCTTCAAAAAAAGCAAAATCTTTCAATGTAATGCTAGCCAAGGCGAAAATAATCGTGTAGCGATAACCTAACATTGTGCATATTTTTAGATGTATTTTATGTTTTGGTGCGAATTTTCGCAATTTAACTTATATCCCCATTCATATTGGGATGTGTCGGAGGAAAAAAAATGAAGCTACAGCTTCTTACAGCAGTCGCAGTTACTGCTTTAATGGCAGTGCCTTCACTGGCAACTGCAAGCGATCAGGGTTGGTATGTACGTGGTAATGTTGGTTATGGTGTCATGACTGACATGGACATTGCAGGCGATATTGCTGGTGATGTTGAAGGTGAAGGTAGTGGGACTGCGTCCCTTGGTTTAGGCTATGCACTTGGCAATGATTGGCGCATTGAACTTGACGCTGCACAATTGTGGAATGACCTTGGTGCGATTAGTCAGGCTTCTAATACGTCTTCTGATTTACGCCTCACTACTGGTATGTTGAACGCGATCTATGACTTCCAAGATTTTGGTGCCTGGAAGCCTTACTTGGGAGCAGGTGTTGGTCTTGCAACTGCGAATTTAAGTGCGCAATCACATGCTTTCCCAAATGGAAGCCCTACATTTCCGCTAGTAAATAACCCGACATGCCCAACTTTTAATATTTGTGATATTAGTAATACAAATACGAGTATAGCTTGGCAATTAATTGCTGGTTTGGGCTACGACATCACCGAGAAACTTGTTTGGGATACACAGTATCGTTATTTGAATGTTGGTAAATTAGATTTCCAAGGTGAAGGCTTTAATGTGAATAATACTGGTGTTCGTACGAATGCCTTTAACATTATATCTGACATACAAGGTGCTGGTAGCCATTCTCTAATGACTGGCTTGCGCTATAAATTTGGTGCGCCCGTAGCTGCACCTGCACCGACGATGTATTCATGTTGGAATGGTTCGCAAGTTGAAAATCTTTCATCTTGTCCTGCTGAACCTGCGCCTATTGTTTACACATCATGTTGGGATGGTTCGCAAGTTGAGAGTGGAAATGCTTGTCCTGCACGTCCTCAAGTACAATGTTGGGATGGATCAACTGTATCGGACGCGGCTTCTTGCCCCGTTCAGTCAACGATCACATGTTGGGATGGCTCACTTGTATATGAACAAGCGTCATGTCCTGTACAGACATATACACAATCATTGTGTGCAAATGAATATCGTCAGGAAATTATTTACTACGAATTCAACAAGCCACAATCTGCTGAAACACGTGAGAAAATCCAGCGTATCCTAGATACAGCACAACATTGTGCAGTTGGTAATATCAATGTTGTTGGACATACAGATACATCTGGTTCTGCAGCTTATAACTTGGGTCTTTCTAAACGTCGGGCATCTGACGTACGTAAAGAATTGATCCGTCAAGGTGTTGCTAACAACAGCATTACGTCTGAAGGTAAAGGTGAAACACAATTGTTCATCGATACTGGTGATAATGTGAAAGAAGCTTTGAACCGTCGTACAGAGGTTCTTATCCGCTTAACTGAGACTGGTGTTGTAAACTAGTCTAAACGTAAAACTTAAAAAAAAGGCCCGATATTTATCGGGCCTTTTTTTTATGCATTTAAATAAATTTTGCAGTTTTCTAGTATGTAATTAATACAACTGGTGATGCTGTAAATTTAGCATGAACCCTCTGCATTTATGGGTGATTTTTGTTGGAAAAACATTTGTTTCGCACTGTTTTTTTCGAAAATACTTGATACAGTCAGGCAGACATTTGATGGTGCGTCTGCACTTTAGCTAATATTGAAGGCGCCAATGACGAAAATATCTCTTACTCATGATGAAATGCAGTGCCTGTCACAAATTGACGGGCAGCACGAACTTATGGTTGAAACGGTTGTATCTTGGTCACACATAAATTCTGGAAGCCATAACAGTGAAGGCTTGGCTGGTATGCGTACGGTACTTATGGAGGCTTTATCGGTTTTACCTGGAAAAATCATGTTACCAAATTTGCAAAATGGACTTTATGTTTCTAATGATGGTGCGATAAATGATGTGGAGTATGCCCCTGCAATTTTACTGACAGTACGCCCAGAAGCAGATATGCAAATTGTTCTTACGGGGCATTACGATACAGTTTTTCCCAAAGACAGCCATTTTCAAACAACGAAACTAATTGATGCAAATACTTTAGGCGGTCCAGGGGTAGCGGATATGAAAGGCGGTATTTTGGTGATGTTGACAGCACTCGCCGCATTTGAAAAAACGGATAATGCCGATAAAATTGGTTATAGTATTTTATTAAGCCCTGACGAAGAAATTGGCTCACCTGGTTCAGCGCCATTGCTCGCAAAACTTGGACGCAAAGCAGATATTGGGCTGACGTATGAACCTGCACTGGCAGATGGTTCGCTAGCAGGGGCACGCAAAGGCAGTGGTAATTTTGCCCTCATTATCAAAGGACGGGCCGCCCACGCGGGACGGGAACATCATTTGGGGCGCAATGCAATCGCGGCAATGGCAAATTTTTCTGTAAAACTAGATGGCTTAAATGGTCAAAGAGACGGTGTTACGTTTAACATTGCAAAAATTGATGGCGGCGGCGCTGTTAATATTGTGCCAGAAATTGCGATTGGAAGATTTAATGTACGTTTGCAAGAAATGGAAGACCAAAATTGGATACAAGCGCAAATTGACACGTTGATTGCTGAAATTAATGCGCGAGATGGATATTCTGCAGAATTAACAGGTGGGTTTACACGGCCACCAAAACCGATGGCTCCAGCAAATGCACTCGTATTTGATTGGGTTAAGCAAGCGGGCCATGCACTTGGTATGGATATTTCTTGGAAAGCCAGCGGTGGGGTATGCGAAGGGAATAATTTATGGGCGAGTGGGTGTCCTAATGTCGATACACTTGGTGTGTGCGGCGGCGAAATTCACTCGGATAGAGAATTTGTTGTACTCTCAAGTTTAACAGAGCGGGCTAAACTATCGGCTCTTATCTTAATGCGGATTGCCAGCGGTAATTTTGATGTAAAATTAGCAAAAAAACTTGCGGGCAACCATATTCAAAGTGTAAACCGTCAGGATGAAGGAGGGGCACATGCTCATTGTTAGGCCCGCACGTGTAGATGATTTGCAAACTTTGGTGTCACTTGCAAAACTTGCAGGCCCAGGGTTCACGTCTCTATCTGTATCAGATGAAGAATTACGTACGCGTCTAGAAAATTCTGAAAACAGCTTTTCTCAAGATATTAAAACGCCAGGTGACCAAGTATATATGTTGATGTTAGAGGATACGGAAAGCGGCGAAGTTGTTGGGGTGAGTGCGATTAAGGCACTTGTTGGTAATAACAAACCCTTTTTTAATTTCAAGCTGCTTGATATTTCTCAAAGCTCAAGCGTTGCGAGTCGTCATTTCAACATGGAAGTTATGCTGTTAGTGAATGAATATTCTGGCACGAGCGAAGTTGGTACACTGTTTGTACACTCAAAAATGCGGGGGACAGGTGCTGGTCGTTTAATTTCACAGGCGCGTTATATGTTGATGGCTGTCGACCCGAAACGGTTTGCGGATATAGTAATTTCCGAATTGCGTGGCTGCGTAGATGCGGATGGTTATTCCCCATTTTGGGAAAGTTTGGGACGTAAATTCTTCAAAATGGATTTTGATGAAGCTGATATTATTACCGCAGAATCAGGCAATCAATTTATTGTTGATTTGATGCCTAAACACCCGATTTATACGGTATTATTGTCGGATGAAGCGCAAGCCGTGATTGGGAAAACTCATCCAGATGGTGAGGGTGCACGAAAATTATTAGAAGCTGAAGGGTTTCGGTATGAGAGGTGCATCGACATTTTTGACGGCGGCCCAACCTTAGCGGCCCCACGGGATCAAATCCGCATTGTCAAACAAAGCGGTTTGGTTGTCGTGGAATTTGATGAAAGTAAAGAGCACACGCATACGGCACTTGTCAGTAATAATAATATTGCCAATTTTAGAACTGTTTATACGGGAATAAATATTGCTGAAGGGAAAGTTTGCCTGCCACAAAAAGTTGCAAAAGCACTTGAGGTTCAAGACGGCGACCAAGTTCGTGTATTTCTCAAATAAATTAAAAATAAGGAAATATCATGAGTATGGGAAATTACATTGCTGGCGTATGGCAACAAGGCAATGGTTCAGAATTTACAAGTATTGACCCAGCCAGTAGAGACATTGTATGGCAAGGAGAGAGTGCAAATCAGCACCAAGTTGACGCAGCATTTCTAGCAGCCCGAAAAGCCTTTATAAGTTGGTCAGAAACCCCTTTTGAAGCCAGACGCGATTTGGTTTTGCGCTTTAAAGATATTGCGAATGCCAATAAGGAAAAATTAGCGGAACTTATTGCCCGTGAAAGCGGTAAGGTTCTATGGGATGCGAGCGGTGAAGCGGGTGTTATCGGCGGGAAAGTTGATATTTCTCTGAAAGCATATGCAGACCGTACGGGTGTATCAACAAGCACAACTCCATTTGGGCGGGCAGATTTGCAACATCGTCCACACGGCGTTATGGCTGTGTTGGGGCCGTATAATTTCCCTGCACATTTGCCCAATGGACAAATTCTCCCCGCTTTGATTGCAGGCAATACGGTTGTTTTTAAACCAAGTGAGCAATGTCCTGCTGTTGGGGAATTTCTGTGTGATCTCTACGCGCAAGCAGGGTTTCCTGAAGGCGTTATTAATATGGTACAAGGCGCAAGAGATACGGGCGCGGCTGTGTTGGATCATAACGAACTTGACGGTGTATTGTTTACGGGGTCAGCTCATACGGGCGCATTTATTCATAAAAAGTTTGGTGGGCGCCCTGAGATTTTACTGGCCCTTGAAATGGGTGGTAATAACCCGCTTCTGCTTTGGGACGTTAAAGACGCACAGGCTGCGGCCAGTATTATCGTGCAATCTGCATTTGTTACCTCTGGACAGCGGTGCACATGTGCGCGGCGTATTATATTGCCAGAAGGCAAAGGCGGAGACGTGGTTTTAGATGCCGTTACCGCTATGGTTGACAGTATGAAAATCGGGGCTTGGCACGACGCACAAGCGTTTATGGGGCCAGTGATTGCGTCAGGTATCGCCAGCCGTGTGGTTGAACAAGCCAAGGAACTTGGCGGTAAAAACATACGCGGGGCAGCTATTATGGATAATGGCCCCGCATTTGTGCGCCCGGGTATTGTTGATGTGACGGGGCTTAGCATTCCAGATGAAGAAATTTTTGGCCCTGTAATGCAAATTATCCGCGTACCAAGCTTGGAAGCAGGTATTGCGGCGGCCAATAACACCCGCTTTGGTTTGTCTGCTGGCCTTATTAGTGACGACCCAAAAAACTGGGACATATTTGCCCGTAAAATACGGGCAGGGGTGGTCAATTTTAACAGAGCGACAACAGGCGCGTCTGGGGCATTGCCATTTGGCGGGCCCGGCGCATCGGGCAATCACAATCCGGGCGCATATTACGCCGCAGATTTTTGTGCGTGGCCAATGGCCAGCCAAATTTCTGATACGGTTGATGTTTTACCTGCAAAAGGGTTGTCCACATGCTAGCAAGTGAAGCAAATTATGACGGTCTTATCGGGCCAACCCATAATTACGGCGGGCTTTCGGAAGGTAATCTAGCATCCTCAAATAATGCGGGCTTGATTGCCCATCCTCGTGAGGCCGCCTTGCAAGGCCTCGCCAAAATGAAACTCATGCACGACGCTGGCTTGGTACAAGGGGTGTTACCGCCGCAAGCCCGCCCTGATTTAACCCAACTACGGATGATGGGGTTTAGCGGCACGGATGATGACGTGCTGACAACGGCATGGCGGGTTAACCCCGGTTTGGTACGCAATATGTCGTCTGCGTCGAGCATGTGGTCAGCAAATGCTGCTACGGTAAGTCCGTCTGCGGACTGTACGGATGGACGTTTGCACTTAACACCTGCAAATTTATCAACAATGCTGCACCGTTCTATTGAAAGCGAGCAAACTGAGCGAGCACTGTGCGCTGCCTTCCCAAGTGAGGAACATGCCTGTGTGCATTCGGCCCTGTCTCTACAATCTACATATGCAGATGAGGGCGCGGCCAATCATGTGCGTTTATGCGAGACTGAGGGTCAGCAGGGGGTGGAATTATTTGTTTATGGACGCGATGCTTTGTCTGGCGTCAGTGACACAAATTTCCCCGCACGGCAAACCATGCAAGCCAGTCATATTATTGCTACGCGCCACGGTCTTAACGGGGCGCATGTGGTGTTTGCCAAGCAAGCAGTGCGGGCGATTGATGCGGGTTCATTTCATAATGATGTGGTCTGTGTAGGGGCACGCAAATGCTTGTTTTTTCATGAATATGCTTTTGAGGATACGGAGGGCACATTGGCGGCTATTCGCCGTGCTGCGGACGGTTTATTTACGCCAGAATTTGTTGAAGTTTCCAGTGAGGACGTGCCGATAAAAGATGCAATTGCAGCCTATTTGTTTAATTCCATGCTCGTGCAAATTCCGAGCGATGAACGCCTGACCCTAATTGCGCCAACTGAAACCCGTGAAAATAAATACACCAAAGCATATTGCGACAAACTGATTGCCAGCAACGGGCCGATTGGCAATGTGATTTATGTTGATGTACGCCAGTCTATGCGCAATGGCGGCGGGCCAGCGTGTTTGCGGTTGCGGGTTGTTTTGACCGAGACAGAACGTAAAGCTGCAAACCAAAAAATGCTTTTAAATACAGGTCTATATGATGATTTATGCATGTGGGCGAATGCCCATTACCGTGAAGATTTAGCGCCAAATGATCTAGGTGATCCCAACTTGATGCACGAAAGCTACGCCGCACTTGATGCCCTGACCAAAATTATGAATTTGGGAAGTGATTTTTATCCGTTCCAAAGATAGCCCGTCTTAATTACCACCAAATAAATCTTGCAAAGCTTTTTCTAACGGGTCTTCTTTTTTCTTTTTTTCCTTTTTGGGTTCGGTTTTTTGCTGACCTTTTGGTGGTGTTTTCGTATTATCTGTGCCGAGTAAATCACCTAGTAAACTGCCTAGGGGGTCAGCGGGTTTAGCTGTTTGCGTATTTGTAGGGGTGCTAGCTTTGGGCTGTGGTTGCGGCGCGCCCAAAACACCGCCCAATAAACCGCCAAGACTGCCACCGACCTGCTTGCTTAACTCGCTTTGTAGTTTCGCCTTTGCGCGTGCAGCGATGATTTTACCGAGTAAGTCCGTATCTAGCCCTGCTTTAACATTGCCAAATCCGCCAGAAAATCTGATGGGAATACCAAAGCCTGCCAAGCCTTTACCGTCAATCAGCTTGGGTTGGAGACTGAAATCAATATGTTGCTTGCCAATATCAAGCGTGCCCGCCCCATTTGCGTTGACGGTTTTAGCGTTTAAATTGAACTTGCCAATCTTTACAATGCCGTTTTGAACCGTAAACAGGCCTGCCAGTTTTTCAAAAGGGGTGGTATATTGCGAACCGATACCAGCGGGGAGGCTACGGCTTTGGAATGCACTGTCCAGACCACCAACAAATTGGGCCATGTCCACGCCTGTAATAATACCTTCTGCAAGTTCAAAATTGCCATTACCACTGAGGGAGCGCATAATTTCAGCTTGCGAGCGACCTGCGCCGTGAAATTTCATGGTTGTACCAGTATTGCCCGTTAATTTAGTAAACCCTGCAGCCGCGCCCAAAAAGCCAAGCGCGTCCATATTGTCGAGCTTGAAATCTATATCAATTTGTGGAACCGCAGTGTTGGCATCAAGCACCATATGCAAATCACCTTGCCCACCGTAAAGGCTTACATTCGGTATATCCGTCGTCAACAATCCATTCTTAATGACGGTTTTTATGGTGCTTTGACCTAGAGTAGTGCGTCCAATTAAGACATTTGGTGTATTGAGGGTGAGATTAGCATTAAACAATTTAAGTGCTGCGAGGTTAAGCGGTTCTTCACTCCACGGTTGAATTTCCCCGCTAGGGTTCTGCGCCGCCATATAGGGACGAAGGTCAAGACCTTGTAGGTTTAGCGTGCCGCCCAAATGGGGTTTTACATTGGCAAGATTGGCATTCAAATTCCCTGTGCCGCTGAGGTGGTCGAGCTTAAACTGCGCCCCTGTAAAAGAAATATTTTTGAGCGTGCCTTTGGCGAGACCTGACAATGTAAACGGGCCGTAGACTTTGCCTTGATCGGTACTTGCAGCAAGCTCTGTGCCGCCGAGAGCGGCCAATTGCCTGACCGAAGTAATATTGGTGCGAAGCTGTCCTTCATAGCTGATCGCTTTGCCTGTTTGTGCGCTGCCATTAAACTGCAAATTCAGCAAGCCTTCAGTAAGTGCCGTATCGATATTTGAGAGGGTCAGAGTATCAGGCGTCCCGATTACTTTGCCTTTAGCTGTGAATTTACCGATGGCATTTACATAAGGGTGGGTAAAGCCCGTTTGGGCGGCAAAGGTTTTCATGGACGGGATGAGGGATTCAAAATTGCCGTTAAGATTCAGTTGTTCGCCCATTTTCACATCACCTATATAACTGGCTGTAAGGTGCTCACCAATGGTGTTGAACTTAATATTCTTTGCACTAATGGCGTCTGTTGGCCCTGATATATTGCCCGATATGTTAATGGTTCCGAGTGCATTTGCCGCACGTGGTACGGGCATACCAAACTGGGTAATGAGGTTTGTTACAGATGGGCTTTGGGCGTCAAAGCTCCCATTTAAACTCACCACTTCACCAAGTTGAATATTGCCAGAATAATTAGCGGTGAGATCGTTACTTTTTGTTTTCAAATCTAATGCGCTCAAGGATAATGTATCGATTTGTCCTGCCATATGGCCACTGATACTGAAATCTCTAGTAATTATGCTGCCCTTCACGGATGTTATGCCGAGCTTATCCATGAGTGCACTAATTGATGTGCTAGTTGCATTGAAATCACCGTCAAGGCTAAGGGCATTATCAAATTTAGCATCGCCGTGGTAATTAGCATTTATCAATTCACCTTTGATATCAAGAATAGTGTTCGTGCCTTGGGTGACTGTGCCGTCTGTGGTGAGTTGTGTGGAAAAATCCAATGTGTTGACCAAGGTGGTTTGTGGATAGTTAAAACCCAGAGTTTTTTGAAATCTATGCAAGTCCCCAATTTTTACTGTGAGATCACCTGTGGCAGATGGTTTTGTGCCTGCTGAAAAATCACCTTGGAATTGCGTTGTGATAATATCGCTGCTCACCGTAAAGTTAGCATTTTTAGCGGTTAAGTTATTGCCGTCATATTGTAGAGCCCCTTTGAGCATGGCACTTTCACTTAAAACCCCATATGGATTATTGATACCCAGTAGCGCGTTGAGTTTTGCTGTGGAGGGGATATCTGCGTCAAAATTAACATCAAATGTTATATCTTGTGACGGTGTGAATGTTCCGTCTGCGGTTAAACTTATCAAGTCAGATTTGAGCTTTACATAAAACGGTGCAGCTTGCGCGTTTAAGAATGCTTTTGGCGTATTCAGACGCGTATCAATTGTCATAGGGATATTGTTGAATATAAGATCACCTTTAGCGGCAACAGGCTTGTCCATGTCTGGCATAGTAATATGCAAATTGACGGATTTGAAAACATGGTGAGTGTTTTTTGCATGGTCTGTATAATCAATTTCTCCATGTGTAAGCTGAAAGACGCCAAGTGACATTTGGGCATCCGTATACCGCCCATCTCGCTTAAAAATAATTGGTGTGGAAGGTTTTGTTGCGATTGTAGATTCGTTTTTACTGGTAAATATCCAATTGGTTTCACCTGTTTTCAGCTTTTCAAGTGAAAATTTTGGCTTGATGAGGATAAATTCGGTGATTTCGACTTGCTTTTTGAGCAAGGGCATCAGTTTTACCTTAGCTTTCAAACTTTCCATTGTTGCGAATGGGCGTTGGCTAAAGTTATCTGCGTTGTCAATGGTAACGACATTGGCATTCGCGCTTAGGGTTGGGAATACAGAAAGTTTAACATCACCGCTAATCGTGACTTTTCTGCCAAGACTGTCGCTAATTTGTTGTTCAATTTTAGTTTTATACACAGATGCAGGTACAAGGCTTGGCAGTACAAGGATGGCAACCACAAGCAATGTAAATAAAACGCCGAGACCGATCAATAATTTGCGCATATATCTCTCCAATTCATCCCCGTCTAGCAGAAAACACTCGAAAATAATATTGCCAAATGCGGGATGAATGTGAGCTGAAAATGAAAAATCCCAGTAAAAGTGGGTTTTTTTCTGTATTTATTGCGTTAACTATATATAATGAGGGCAATTGGGGAACTAAGAAAGGAAATTACCATGTGTATGCATCTTGACCACGCGGCTAGTGAATGTACGGATAAAGAGACAAAAGACATGTTGACGAAACGTCGCATGATACAAACTTTAGCTGCGGGCGGGGTGGTTACAGCGACTGCACCTGGACTTTCAAGTTGCGTTACTAATCCTGAAACGGGTTCAAGTCAGTTTTTAGGACTTGTGAGTGAAGGCGCACTTAATAAAATGGCAGCTCAGTCTTGGGCGCAAACTAAGGCCAAAACAAAAGTGTCTACGGACCCAAGATATACGAAACGTCTGGCCAATATTGGCGACCGTATTGCAAGAGGCTCTAACCGCGCAAAACAACCGTGGGAATATGCCGTATTTGATTCGGATACGAAGAATGCATTTGTTCTCCCCGGCAATAAAGTTGGTTTCTATCGAGGTATGATGGATTTTGCCGATAATGATGACCAAATTGCAGCGGTTATGGGTCACGAAGTTGGGCATGTGGCTGGGCGCCATGCTCAAGAGCGCGTCAATACACAAATGGCGGGTCAATTGGGACTGGCTGTTGGCGGTATTGTCGGAGCAACGCAGCTTGGGAAAAAATGTAAAACTATGACGGGCGCACAGCGCAATCAATGTTACCGCAAGGCCAGCCGTAATTCACAATTGCTCAATGCAGCCATGGGGATGGGATTTACTCTTGGCGTTGTTTTGCCGTTCTCGCGTAAGCACGAAAGTCAGTCTGATTTGCTTGGTGCAAGATATATGCATCATTCTGGCTATGATACATATCAGTCTGTGAAATTATGGGAAAAAATGGCTGAGGCAAGCCCGCGTCGTCAGCCAGAATTGCTGTCAACACACCCTGATCCATCGCGCCGTGCCCGTGATTTGCACAATTACATTAAATATCAAGAGCGGCTTGGTTCACAAGGGTGGCAAAGCATTAAAATGCCTAAATCATAAGCCGTATACCGCGGTTTTTTTTCGTGAATATGTGAAACAAAGTCTTGCGAGCGTGTGGGCTTGGGGGTAAGTTGCGCGCCCAACGATAGGTGTGCCGCCTTAGCTCAGTTGGTTAGAGCGCTGGTTTGTGGAACCAGAGGTCCTCAGTTCAAACCTGAGAGGCGGTACCATTCTCGCATTTTTTTCGACTCGACATTTAAACCATTCATTCACCATAATTGGGTAATGAAGGGTATGACTACGAAAAACTCGATACAGCCAGATACTCTGAACTTAGACACTGAGGATGTGAGAAACATTGTTTCGCACCCTGACAGAGACGTACGTTCGGTTTTGACGCAGAAAATATGTCGGCATATTAAAAATATAAAATTATCGGATCAAGAACAAATCGTAGTGACGGAACTTTTGAAACTCATTGCAAAAGATGCCGCGGCGATGGTGCGCCGTGCCCTTGCCATTACGCTTAAGAATTCACCTAATTTACCACACGAAATCGCGCAAAAGCTTATACGTGATGTTGATTCTATCGCTGTGCCAATTTTAAGTCATTCACCTGTTCTTACGGACGAGGATTTATTGGAAATTTTGAAATCAAAAGCTGCTGCCAAAATGATGGCGATCACAAAACGGTCATATATTGCGGGAAATTTAGTCAAAGCATTGGTGCGCTTTGGCGATAGCCATATTGTTGCCTCTGTAGCTGCCAATGACGGGGCAGAAATAGATGCTGATATGGGAGCGCACATGCTCGATCTTTATTACAATAATGATTTGATTAAAGAGAGTTTTATTGCACGGCGTGAACTACCGTCTACCGTAGTTGAAAAATTAATTAGCCTGATAAGTGCAGAGGCTGCGTTGCGGTTAAATGCCAAACACGAAATTCCGCTTGATATTGCTATAGAACTCGCAGGGCAAACTCGCGAAAGGGCGCAAATTGATTTTATATCACAAAGTTGGGTCAGTCGGGATTTAAAATCACTAACGCAGCGCTTAAGCCGTGAAGACAGATTGACGACTACCCTCATAGTAAGAGCTGCGTGTTGCGGGCAAATGCAATTCGTCGAACAGGCCTTAGCAATACGGGCAGAGATTAATCTTCAAAAATCTTCCTTGATGTTGCATGACGGTGGGCCATTTGGTCTCAAAGCCCTGTGTGAGCGTTCGGGCTTAGGTACAGCCGATTTCACATTATTGCGCGCCAGTCTTGTTATTTACAGAGACTTAGAAATCAAAGGTGGGAATTATAGTAAGGAAAAATTTCAGACTTTGATGTTGGAGCGTGTGCTCACGCTGCCGCTATGTTTTACCGATGCGGATATGGATTATTTGTTTGATAAACTTGATGCTGTGAAGAGGGATCTTATTCCCAAGGCTATATCAACAAATGGTGCAAACTAAGTAGAAAACTGTTCTCTTAAAATTTTCTCATCAAGTTCGTGCCCTTTATCAAACAAGAGTGTAAACGTAATGTTTTTGGCTTGTTCCACTGTAACTTCCGTAACATTGCGAAATTCGCTGGCATCTGCTACCGCACTTACAGGACGTTTGCGGGGATCAATAATTTGAAATGTGATTTTGGCCGTATTTTTGAGTAAAGCACCTCGCCACCTACGTGGTCTGAATGCACTGATTGGAGTGAGGGCTAGAATATCTGATCCTAGCGGAATAACAGGGCCGTATGCAGACAGATTATAGGCCGTTGATCCTGCGGGTGTTGAAATAAGAACACCATCAGCAATTAAATTTTCCATACGTGTATCATCATCGATGATAATTTTGATATGAGCGGTTTGGCGGGTTTGACGCAAAAGAGAGATTTCGTTGATTGCCAAGGCTTTAAATTCCCCGCCTTTTGCCTGTGCAGTCATTTCTAGGGGTTTAATTTTAGCGGCTTTGGATTTGAGTAGTCGTTCGTGTAAATCTTCTTCATTATAGTTATTCATCAAAAAACCAATCGTACCTTGGTTCATGCCGTAAACTGGTAGTCCACGGCGTAGCAATGGCATATAACGGCGTAATGTCTCTAACATAAAGCCGTCACCGCCAAGTGGAATGATGACATCAGCATGTGCAGCGTCACAATTACCGTAGTTTTTAACGAGTTTAGCTTTTGCTTTTTTTGCCGAAGGTTTGTCGCTAGAAACAAAGGCAATTTTTTTAAATTTCGGTTTTTTCGTACTCATACTGTGTCCTCACCTTGAGTATATACTACTTGGTGAATTGACGAAAGCATCAATCAAAGTCTAGAATGTACGAAAAAAAGGGGGTGTTTGTGGGTAGGGTGGCCACGATTTTGTTGGGTTTTCTTTGGGGTTTACAATATTCCTTTTTAGCAAAGGCTGGTGCGTGGCCAATATCCGTTGGACACGGACAAGTCATTCAAACAAATCTAATCGTAAATGCGCAGAAGGGTTTTGACAGTAGTGGCGAGTTGAGCCTTCCTGTGCAATTTTCAAAGTATGAGGCTGGCGTTTTTTGGGAGCATGGGCTGAGTGAGAAATTGACCCTAGTTCTGGCCTCTAGCTTCCAAGATATAAAATTCGTTGCGGGCGTTGACGAGGTCGATTTTTCTGGTTTCGGCGAAACAGAAATATCTGTGCGTCGGGTGATGTGGCGCAACACAAATTCCATTGTGTCCGCGCAGATAGGCGTTGTTTTCGCAGGGGCTGGAGAAACGGTGTCAGATGCAGACCTTGGCATTGGTGGTACACAATACCAAATGCGCCTTTTGGCGGGGCGAAGTTTTAAGTTTGCAGGGCGGGACGGGTTTGTAGAGGGTCAATTTGCATGGCGATTTCGCAGTCAAAATATTCCTGATGAGTGGAGCCTTGATTTAACAACTGGCTGGCGCCCACATCCGAAATGGCAAATTCTTGCGCAATCATTTTATGTGGACGGGCAGGCTGAATTAGGGTTGGCGCGTTCTACATCCCGCTTGAAACTACAAACCGCTTTAGTTTATGACCAAAACCATAAAACCTCCTATCAAATTGGGGTTTACAAAACGGTGGCTGGGAAAAATATTATACAAGAAAAGGCAGTATTTTTATCTATTTGGCAAAGATATTGATCCTAATGTGGCATAATGATTTCTATATCACTAAATTCGCTTGGCCGAATATATTCTTGCGCTAGACTTATGTTTTGCTCAGGATCAAAGACATTTGATAACCAGTTGCTGACCTTATTGACACGATCCATACGGGCTGCGTGTGGACTATTGACAAGCCAAAAATCATAGGAATATACAATGCCGTAATCTAGCATCAAGAGTTCTGGGTGAAGCTTGGCCATATATGTAGGTAACATAGAAATTCCCGCACCGTGCAATACGGCACTGAGCACGACTGCGCAATTATTTGCATTGAGGCTAGGGGTCACTAATTCGCGGAGAGCCTTGGATTTTTTCTCCCACTGCTCGACAACCAGCCCTGATTTTCGTAAATACATCAAATGATAATTGACCACGTCTTGCATCGTACGCGGTATACCATATTTATCTCTATATTTACGACTTACCATTGGTACATAGTGTAATGTACCAAGTTGCTTGGCGACAAAATCCATTGGCTTATCAGTTGTAAATTGAATGTTTAAATCTGGTTCTTTGTTGGTGGTTGCAGTATTTGTATTTTGATCGAGAAAACTGAGAATGATACCACTGTTTTGGGCCTGAAACCCAGCAAGTTCAGGAATGATGAAATCAGTCGTTAATCCATCAAGAACTTGCAGAGTAACATCGCCAGATGCCCCGTTGTCAAACCCAGTAGCCATATGTTCAATGCTTGCTGCGGCTCTATTCATAGCCTTGGCATGATATAACATGGCATTGCCAATTTCTGTTGGCTTCATGCCCTGGGGTGTGCGCTTAAATAGTGGCGCTCCAAGTCGTTGCTCAAGGTTTTCGATGCGCTTGCTGATTGTGGGTTGAGTGCGCCCAAGTACGGTTGCCGCTTTGGAAATGGAGCCCGTTTTTGAAATTGCCAAAAATACTGAGAAATCATCCCAATTCACCAAGCGTGAAATTTTATCTATACCCCCCATATAAACTTTACACTCCCCTAGTAGGACTTTCACCCCTACAATCATGATTGTAGACGTATTTTTCCTTTTATCCCTAGCAGGTAGAATACGTTCTGCAATGATAAACTTGCCGTGCAGTGCAAGTTTTCTACTTGTTTGTGGGAAAAGGGTAGTGAAAACGGGCTAAAATCCAGGGGTGCTGGTTTTTAGCTTCGTTGTTTTTTCTTAAATATTGACGTTACTCTGAGCCAGTATTGGCTTTTATATATGCAATAATGGCCTCGCGTTCAGTTTTTTTACGCAAACCAACAAATGACATTTTGTTTTTCGGTAAATAAATCGCGGGGTTTTCCAAATATGCGCTGATGTTCTCTTCTGTCCATATGATATTTGATGTTATCATTGCATTTGAATAGGCATATCCTTCAGCACTCCCTGCTTTTCGTCCTATTATTTCCCACAAATTTGGTCCAACTTTATGTCGTCCACCTTCATTCAAAGTATGGCATGCACGACATCTTGTAAAAATGCGGCGTCCTAAATTTGAGGGCGTTTCTTGAATTTGTAAGGAGGATACAGTTGATGGAGTTGATTTATTCTCGTGTTTCTCTGCATTTTTTGAACAAGCAGATAAGAGCAGTATAGCTGTGTAAAATATAGGAATATGACGAGTGAGGGTTAGGTTGACCATGGCGTCTTTCGTATTAACTCTTGATTAATATATGTTTTTTTGCTCAAATATTGTCAGGGTGTAAGAAATGTGGCTTTGTCACATGGTTATGCACTGAAATAAAACGACTGCAAGGGATTTGTAGTCACATTTTAGGGGAATAAATATGGAACAGTTTTTACCACTTCTACTTGGTTTGGGATCAGGCGCACTTGGCGGCAATATTGCTGGTAAAGTTTTGAAATCAGGCATGGGAACTATGGGACGTAGTATCACAGGTATCGTTGGCGGCGGTGGTCTTGCGTACGTTATGCAAATGATGGGCGGCGCGGTAGAACCTGCCAGTTTGGATATAATGTCAATTGTGAAAAATGTTGCTGGTGGTGGTGTCGGTGGTGGTATCCTTACAGCTATTCTTGGCATGGTTACTGGCAAAAAATAACAACTGCTGATAATTATTGTAAAAACGGTGCTTCTTAATTGAAGTGCCGTTTTTTATTGTCAAAATTTATATGCACAAAAGTGCGTATACTTGGTGTGGTATCCTGTATAGAAGGCAGTAATTGTCTTTATGGAGTTTTGGCATGAGTTTTAATCCGCCGGTGAATGTGTTGAACTACCTGCTTAAATATGGTGTTGGCATGGCTGATTTATGGGCTAATCCGCACCATGCAGAAATAAATGATGAGCTTATCAATGACATTTTAAATGGCGCTGCCGCATTTGCCACTGATGTGCTCGCACCACTTAACCGCATTGGCGACCAACACGGTGCTCTTCTCAAAGACGGTGTTTTGACTACGGCTCCTGGCTTTAAAGAAGCCTATAGAGAATATTGCAATGCTGGTTGGCAAGGGCTTTCCGCACCACAAGATATTGGCGGTATGGGTTTGCCGCAAACCATAAATGTGGCTGTAAACGAGATGTTATACGGCGCAAATATGGCCTTTGGGCTTTGCCCTATGCTAACTGCCAGTGCAATGAACGCGATTATTGCCCATGCTAACGATGCGCTAAAAGATAAATACCTCGGTAAAATGGTCAGTGGGGAATGGTCTGGCGGGATGAATTTGACAGAACCACATGCGGGGTCTGACCTTGGTGTATTGCGTACCAAAGCCGTGCCGAACGGCGATGGTAGCTATGCATTGTCAGGGCAGAAGATATTTATTACCTACGGCGATCATGATTGCGCGCAAAACATCATCCATCTGGTTTTAGCAAGATTGCCAGACGCACCAAAAGGATCGCGTGGAATATCTCTGTTTCTTGCACCTAAGTTTTTTGTAGAAGATGACGGAAGTATAGGAAAACAAAATAATATCAAAGCCGTAGGCTTAGAACATAAGCTCGGTATTCATGCAAGCCCTACGTGCGTCATGGATTTTGACGGTGCGACAGCATGGCTTGTTGGGCCCAAAAACAAAGGCTTGGCGTGCATGTTCACTATGATGAATGAAGCGCGGTTATTTGTCGGTGTGCAAGGGGTTGCAATTGGGGAAAGAGCTTACCAAGCCGCACTGTCATATGCCGGTGAGCGCGTACAGGGGCGCGTTATAGAAGAGACCTCTGAGAACACACCCATATTGGGCCATCCTGATGTACGCCGTATGTTGCTGGATATGAAAACCTCCCTTATGGGCGCACGGGTGATTAACCTGGCCACATGTGTTGCTGGTGATTTGGCAAAATGTGCCGCTACCGAAAAGGCGCGTCAATCTGCGCACGCACGTGAGGCTCTTTTGACGCCTATTGCAAAATCTTATGGGTCTGGTGCAGGTGTAGATGCAACTTCGCTTGGGGTGCAAGTGCACGGCGGCATGGGGTTCATTGAAGAAACTGGCGCAGCACAACATTACCGCGACGCGCGCATTACACCTATTTATGAAGGTACAAACGGTATTCAGGCGATTGATTTGGTTGGGCGTAAGGTGCGTAGAGACGGCGGTGCTGCCATGCAGAGCTTGATTTCCGATCTTGAAAATATTGCCGATGAAGCCAATATATTGGACGGCGAAATTACCGAGAGCTTGAAAACTGGTATTACCGCATTAAAAGCGGCAACGCAGACTATTATTACTGCCAATGATAAGGACGCTCTAGCCGTTGCCGCAGCTTATCTTGATCTTTGCGGCGATGTGATATCGTGTGGTTTGTTGGCCAAGGCCGTCATCAACGGCGGTAACGCGAAAGATACCCATGCTCCAGCCATGCGCAACTTACTCGATTACCATGTGCTGACCATACTGCCCCGCGCTGAAAGTAAACTTGCGCAAATTAATGCTGGTGCACAGGCCATATTTGCTTTCCCGGTAAACCAGTTGGCAGATTTGTAAAGCCGTAGTATTTGAGTGCGTACTCTCGCTATATTGGTGCGAGTGCCCTATATGATATTGTAATCAGAGGAGAATGCTATGTCTGCACAAAACCGTATTGCACGGATGACTGTCCCGCAAGTTACAGCGCGCAAAGGCGGGGAGCCCTTAGTATGCTTGACGGCATATGACACGCCGACCGCAGCAATATTGGATGAGCATTGCGACCTTATTTTAGTGGGTGACAGTGTCGGCATGGTGGTGCACGGTTTAACTTCTACGGTTGGTGTGACGCTTGATATGATGATTATGCACGGGCAAGCCGTAATGCGGGGGGCACACAAGGCGCTGGTTGTTGTCGATTTGCCATTTGGCTCTTATGAGGACAGCCCGATTACAGCCTTTAAAAATGCATCACGGGTAATGATGGAAACAGGGTGCCAGGCCGTGAAAATTGAAAGCGGTTCATATGCCGCCGAGACGATCAGTTACCTTACCGAACGCGGTATACCAGTTATGTCTCATGTGGGGCTACGGCCACAGTCCATGAATGTACTTGGTGGGTTCAAGGCACAAGGTCGCACTCAAGAGGTGGCTAACGAAATTATTGCCAACGCAGTTGCCGCTGCACAGGCGGGGTCATTTTGTGTTGTTGTTGAGGGTGTTTCAACGGTTATCGCTGACGAAGTTACCAAAGCTGTATCTATACCGACCATTGGCATAGGCGCATCTGAAAATTGTGACGGGCAAATATTGGTTACACCTGATATGCTAGGTTTGTTTGAATGGACACCGAAATTTGTTAAAAAATACGCTGATTTAAAGAGTGTGATTGATGAGGCTGTGCAAGAATATGCGTCAGATGTGAAATCGCGTACATTTCCCAGCCGTGATTACACGTACAGGTTCGCAAAAAAATAGAAAATAGATAATTTTGATAATAAATGCATTTATTTTGCATAAAAACACTCTCAAACATTGCCAAGCCTTCATGCGGTAATGTATTGCAGTTCAGCGTTTCCCAATATAGGTTCGCCAAATTGTTACATGCTGTAATAGTCAAAAAGAATAGGGGCCAAAATTGGTCGATTTTATCAACGAAGTTGAAGAAGAACTCCGCAAGGACAAGTATAATGCTTTGTTGCGTAAGTTTGGCCCATATATTCTGGCGTTGATATTTATTGTCGTCGCAGGTGCTGGGTTTGTTGAGTTTCAAAAATACAGTAAATCAAAAAAAGCGCGGTCTACAGCGGCCTCTTATACGCAAGCGTCAAAACTAGCAGAAGAGGGGGATATACAAGCCGCAATTGCTAAATTTATCGCTATAGCGGAAGTCGCACCCACAGGTTATGCTGGACTTTCTTTATCACGTGCGGCTGGGCTTAATGTTCAATTGGGGGATTTGGACAGAGCTGTGAATTTGTTTGATAGGTCTACGCAAGTATTTACTTTGCCAATTCATAAAGATTTATCCAGTTTAAAGGCGGCATATGTTCTGATGGAACAAGGGCGGTATGATGATGTTAAAACGCGGGTGCAATCACTTTCTGGCGATGATGCGCCGTACAGAGATCTTGCGAAAGAATTACTGGCACACATATATTTGAAAACAGATGATAGCGCCCTGGCTCTGACACAATTTACATATTTGGCAAATGCGCCCGGTGTCTTGGGCGGTGTGCAAGCACGAGCAAAACAGGCTGTGATGCTCATAAAGGCAAATAAAACCCCTGTGGATTTGGAAACAAGGGTTGATGATTTCCCTGAACCGACGCCCGTACCCAACACCGATACCCAAAATAACAACACAATACCCAGTACACAAAAGGACTAGCATGAATCAGATTTTTATTTCACTCCGTTTGTATGTTTTATTGCTCGTCAGTATACTTGTTTTATCTGCTTGCTCCACGGTAAGTAAGGTCACGGACGCGATTAACCCATTTGATGGTAAGTCAGGCAATAGTGAAATTGAGGTGGATCCAGACCGTATTTCCATTCTTTCACTTAATGATAAATTAGAAATAGCGGGCACATTACTGCCTTCAGACGTTATTTTACCCGAAGCTTATACGAATGTTGATTGGCCGCAGACGGGTGGCTATGCAACCCATTCCCCACAACGCACAAATGCCCCAGGTACACTTCGCCAATTGTGGAGCAAAGATATAGGCAAAGGCTCAGCGCGCAAGGGGCGCGTCATTGCCTCTCCCGTTATTGCTGGCGGACGAATATTTGCAATTGATGGCGCCAATAAAGTGACTGCTCTGGAGGCAGATACTGGGAAGCAAATATGGAGTTATAAAGTAAGGGTAAGCAAGATAGGAAAAACGCGGCGCGGTAAAACAAGTATTGTTGACCGTGTCAAAGATCCTTTAGCAATTTGGGACAGGGGCGGTGGTTCTGACAAAGAAGCTGTTGGCGGCGGTGTCGCTGTTACGGATGGGCGGGTCTATGTTACATCAGGGTTTGGCGTTATCTTAGCATTGGATGCGCTAACAGGTGCAGAGATTTGGAGCAATCGCACCCGCACGCCCATGCATTCAGCACCTGCAATTGATAATGGCCGTTTATTCGCCGTTTCGGATGACAATGAATTGTTTGCTGTTGACGTTGATACGGGGGAAACGCTTTGGACATATCAAGCCATAATTGAGACGGCGCGTATGTTAACCGCACCTAGTCCTGCGATTATTGATGACGTGGTTATTTCGCCGTTTTCATCTGGCGAAATTATTGCGTTACGCGTGCAAAATGGCGGTATGTTATGGCAAGATGCTCTGAGTGCGACAGGTAATTTAACGCCGCTTGCAACATTAAACGATATTGCGTCTGGCCCCGTTATCGCGGATGGTTATGTATTTGTATCCGCACAAAGCGGCTCACTGGCAGCCTTTGATCTTCGTACGGGGCAACGTGTTTGGTCACAGCCTGCAGGTTCTCTTGGTTTTCCGCTCGTGATTGGAAATTTTCTATATATTGTGACCACGGAAGGTGAAGTGGCTTGTATGTCGAAATCTGACGGGACTGTAATTTGGTTGACCCAATTGCAGGCCTTTAAGAAGCAAAAGAAACGGAAAAAACGTATTTCTTGGGCTGGACCTATTATGGCTGGTGAACGACTTGTGTTCATGGGGTCACACGGAAAAGCTGTTGAAATAAATCCACAAGACGGGAGTATCATGAACACATTTAAGCTTAAGGGTGATGTATATGTTGCGCCTATTATTGCCAATGATACGCTGTATTATGTCACAGATAGTGCGAAACTTGTCGCCCTCAAATAGAGTTTAGTTATGCGTAACCCTCAAGATGATGTCGGGAGTGAGGCCCAAGACGGAATTGAGCATATTTCAGATGAAATTATATCAACACGCCGTAAGGCGATTGTTGCAATCGTTGGGCGCCCCAATGTTGGAAAGTCCACGCTCTTTAACCGTTTGGCCCGCAAGAAATTAGCCATTGTTAATGATACCCCTGGGGTGACACGGGACCGCCGTGAAGCACCTGCCCAGCTTGGCGGTGACAGTGTTGTCATCGTTGATACGGCTGGTTTTGAAGACGCTGAAGGTGAACGTCTGGAAGCCCGTATGCGGGCCCAAACCGAGGCGGCTGTGCAAGCAGCCGATGTTGTCTTATTTGTTTATGATGCACGCGTTGGGGTAACGGGGCTTGACGAAATATTTGCTGACTTTATTAGAAAGACGAGCAAACCTACCGTGCTTGTGGCCAATAAATGCGAAAGCCGTGCGTCTGACGCAGGCGTTGGCGAAGGGTATGCATTGGGATTGGGCGATCCTATTGAGGTTGCTGCCGAACATAACTTAGGCACATTAGAACTTGACGACGCAGTAAATATTGCACTGCGCGGCGTCGATTTGGAACTTGCGGAAGAGATGGATACTTCGCAAGCACCTGTTCGTATTGCTGTGGTCGGGCGTCCGAACGCGGGAAAATCGACACTCATCAACACTTTGATTGGTCAAGACCGGCTTTTAACTGGCCCAGAAGCTGGCGTAACACGGGATTCGATTACGATTGATTGGTTGTGGGAAGGGCGGCGCGTGCAATTCCACGATACGGCAGGTATGCGCAAAAAGGCCAAAGTACAAAAAATACTGGAAAAACTTTCTGTTGGCGAAACTCTACGTGCTATAAAATTTGCCCAAGTTGTTGTCCTATTAATGGACGCGGACAACGCCTTAGATAAACAAGATATGCAAATCGCTTCTTTGTGCCACCGTGAAGGCCGCGCCATGGTGCTTGCCGTCACGAAATGGGATTTAGTTACGGATAAATCAGAACGAGCAAAAATGTTACGTGAGAAAGTAGACCGTCTTTTACCGCAATTACACGGCATCCCTCTGGTTATGTTCTCAGGGCTAACGGGTAAGAGCATAAGTCGGTTGCTGCCAGCAATTGAGCGCATACAGATTGATTGGTCGGCAAAAGTCAAAACATCTGATCTCAATGCATGGTTGTCTGAAAAAACCCAAAGACATCCACCGCCTGCCGCCAATGGTCGGGCTGTGCGCCTGAAATATATCAGTCAAACGAAAACACGCCCGCCAACATTCGTGGTCAAATGCTCTCGTGAAAATGCTGTGCCAGAAAGCTATAAACGCTATCTTATCAATGGCTTGAGAGAGGATTTTGACATGCCAGGTGTGCCCATAAGATTGCATGTTCGCGCAGGTGCTAATCCGTATAATTAGATTTTTTCACTAGGCCTCGAAAATCAATAATTTGGCCATGTGTATCCCAATCTGGTGATAATAATGGCAATATATGCGGGGCAATATCTTTTGGGTAGACTAAGGTTTCGGGGTCTTCCCCTGGCATGGCTTTTGCCCGCATTTGCGTGCGGATAGGGCCAGGGTTTATTAGGTTTACCCGTAGATTTGTTTGCTCTGTTTCTTGGGCGTAGGATTGCACCAGTGCATCAAGAGCGGATTTGCTCGCAGCATATAGCCCCCAATAAGCCTTGCGTGATACCGCGCTATGAGAGCTGACAAATACAGCGCGCCCTGCTGGTGATGCCCGCAGTAAACTATCTAGCGACCGGATAAGTCTAAAATTTGCTGTGACATTTACCGCAAAGGTTTCGTCCCATTTTTTCGGGGTAATATGGGGCAGGGGGGCCATTTCGCCGAGCGCGCCCGCATTGGCGAGCAGGCCGTCCAAGCGGCCCCAGCGTTCATGCAATACTGCGCCAAGTTGGTCTATGCCGTCTCCATGTTTGAGGTCCATTGGTACGATTGTGCACTCGCCCCCATTACTGCGAATGGCATCGTCTAAATCCTCTAAGCCCCCTTGGGTGCGGGCCGTTGCAATAATATGTGAACCTGCTTTGGCAAGGGCGAGAGCTGTTTGGTAGCCAATACCGCGAGACGCGCCTGTAACAAGTGTCACCCGCCCTGCTAAAGGCTGATTTTGTTCTGGTGTGGTCATAGGTTTAGGCGACTTCGACGAGAAAGGACATTTGTGGGTCTTGGCCTTTGGTTTTTCTGTCAAAATCTATAAGTGCTGTCGGGTAATCCCCTGTAAAGCAGTGATCGGCAAATTGCGGTAATTCTACGTTGCGTGCATCAAAACCGAGTGCCCAATACAGACCTTCAACAGATAAAAACCCAAGGCTATCTGCGCCGAGCAATTGTGTCATGGTTTCAAGATCATGATTGGCGGCCATTAGCCGTTCCGTGCTAGGCATATCAACACCGTAAAAATCAGGGTGCTTAATGGGCGGTGAGGCAGAGCGAAAATGCACTTCTGTAGCCCCTGCGTCGCGGATCATACGCACGATTTTTGTGGAGGTTGTGCCCCGAACAATCGAATCGTCTACGAGCAATACTCGCTTGCCTTCAATAAGCTTGCGGTTGGCGGAATGTTTAAGGCGCACGCCCATATCGCGAATTTGTTGCGTGGGTTGGATGAAGGTGCGACCTACATAATGGTTGCGAATAATGCCAAGATCAAAGGGAACACCGCTTTCCAGCGCAAAGCCTAATGCAGCAGGTACGCCGCTATCGGGAACTGGAATGATGAGGTCAATGTCCCCCGCAGGTGTTTCTTGAGCCAGTCTCTGTCCCATGCGTTTGCGCACTTCATAAACACTTTTACCGCCGACAATACTGTCTGGGCGGGCAAAATAGACAAATTCAAACACACATGGTCGAGAGGGAACCGCTGGGAAAGCACGAAGAAATTCAATGCCGCTTTCACTTATGATGACAACTTCACCAGGCTCGACTTCACGGAAAATTTCTGCGTCAATAATATCGAGCGCACAGGTTTCAGACGCGAGAAAATACATGTCGTCTTTTTTGCCAATAATCAGAGGGCGAATGCCGAGGCGGTCACGGGCACCTATCAGCGTATTATTTGTCAGGCCAACAAAGGCAAATCCGCCGTCTATTTGTCGTAATGCGTCAATAAATTTATCGATAAAATTGACACGTTTTGAGCGTGCAACCATATGCAAGACGACCTCTGTATCGCTGGTGCTTTGGAATATGGACCCTTCTTTTACCAATTGTTCTCGGAGTAAATAGGCATTTGTCAGGTGGCCGTTGTGGGCAATGGCAAATCCACCAGACTCAAGGTCGGCAAATAAGGGTTGGGTGTTGCGCAGTAGGGTTTGTCCTGCCGTTGAATAACGGTTGTGCCCAATGGCGGCATGTCCAGGTAAGCGTTCACTGGGGTCACTGCCTGTAAAGCTATCACCAACCAATCCTAAATGTCGTTCTGTGTGAAATTTTTTACCGTCTGTGCAAGCGATACCGCAGGCTTCTTGTCCTCTATGTTGAAGGGCATGTAATCCAAGAGCAGTAACCGCTGCTGCATTATCTGCGCCGTAAACACCAAACACTCCGCATTCTTCACGAATTTTTGGCGATAGTGAGAGGGATTTGGGGTCTATATCTATAATGGGTATGTCGGTAAGGTTGGTAGAGCTTGGGTTTGTCATATCATACCTTATGGGTCTTGCTTTGGAATATTGGGCAATATATCTGATTCTTTGCCCTTCGTCTTTATGTCTTCGATAATTTCTTTGGCGCGGATAAAGGGTAGTGTCTCAAGGGTATCCGATATTTTTCGTAAACTCGGATAAGTGACCGCTTCACTCATCCATTCTGCCGGTTCCCCGTTCTTGGCTGATTTTGTAATTATCATAACGAACAAAGAGGCTAAAATAGCTCCGCGCAATATACCAAATCCAAAACCCAGAAAACGATCTATAAAGCCAGGGGTTCGCCCGCGCAGGGTTTTTGCCCAGCCGCGCAGCACAAAGGAAATGAGTAAATACAAAGCGGCAAAAACGCCGATAAACAAGGCCCCGTCCGCTAACCAACTCGGCCTAATGAAGTTTTGCACATCTATTCTGTAACGGCCAAAAACAAACAATGCCCCGATTAGGCCACCTAAAAGTGCGAGAATTGAAATAACTTCACGTGATAATCCGCGTGCAAATGCCAAAATACCAGAAAATCCCAATATTAAAAGAACTACGACATCAAATCCGCCGAATGTCCAAGGGCCAATATTCATAGTTTATCCTATAGCATCGCCGTTTTTAAGAGCAATGTCATAAGATCATTACCCGTTCGAGAATGCTTCTACACGGGATATCAATTCAGGCAAAGCCTTGATTGCAAGAATTGGCAGTCTGGATGACGATTTTTTTGCATTTGTTTTGGTGGGAGGGGCGGTCATGGCCCTTTTAAACCCTAGTTTTTCGGCTTCTTTTAAACGTGCATCTGTTCGGCTAGCGCAACGCACATCACCAGATAGGCTGATTTCGCCAAAAACCACACAATCAGGTGGAAGCGGGATATCAAAAACGGAAGAGGCGAGAGCAGCTGCAACAGCAAGGTCTGCCGCAGGTTCATTAATTTTGAGGCCGCCTGCTACATTCAGGTAAACATCTTTGCCGCCAAAACTTACCCCACAACGAGATTCGAGTACGGCCAACACCATAGCAAGGCGACCACTGTCCCAGCCAACAACGGCGCGGCGCGGTGTGCCGAATGCAGCGGGTGCAACAAGGGCTTGGATCTCGGTAAGTAAAGGGCGCGTGCCTTCAAGCCCTGCAAATACTGCCGTGCCGCTCGCCGCTTCACTACGCCCATCCAGAAAGAGTGCCGACGGATTGTCCACTTGCGTGAGGCCAAGTTCCCCCATTTCAAATACACCAATTTCGTCAGTTGGCCCAAAGCGGTTTTTGTGGGCACGCAGAATACGAAATTGATTGGCACGGTCACCTTCAAAATATAAAACCGCGTCTACCATATGTTCAACCACACGCGGGCCAGCAATTTGCCCGTCTTTGGTGACATGTCCAACCAGAATAACACATGCGCCTCGTTTTTTGGCATAACGGGTTAGTTCTTGGGCACATGCACGCACTTGCGCAACTGTACCAGGGGCGGCTCCGAGTAAATCTGTCCAGAGGGTTTGTATAGAATCGATAATAATAACGTCAGGCTTGGTTTCCATTAGCCCGTCAAGTATGGGCCCAACAGATGTTTCAGCGGCGAGTTGAACGGGCGCGTCAGCAAGTTGTAAGCGTTTTGCCCGCCGCCTCACTTGGGCGGTGGCTTCTTCTCCAGAGATATAAGCCGTCTTAATGCCCGCTTTTGCCATCGCGCCGCAGGCTTGTAAAAGCAGGGTGGATTTGCCAATGCCAGGATCGCCACCAATGAGGAGTGCTGAGCCAGGCACTAACCCGCCGCCAGTCACGCGGTTAAGCTCTGCAATACCCGTATCAATTCGCGGCACATCTTTGGAAATGCCTGCAAGATCAACAAAATCGATCCCACGTGATTTTTTTCGTCGCCCAGATTTAGGCGTGTTCTGAGCGGGGGCTTCCTCAATAAGACTGTTCCACTGTCCGCAGGAATCACATCGACCCGCCCATTTCCCGTGCACAGTGCCGCAAGACTGACAAACAAAAATATTAAATGGTTTTCCCATAATACGCACCTTAAGTTTATGATAACACTAGAGTTCTCATATTGATTGCTAATTGTCAATAAATGTTTATGTTTTGTTCTTTTTATACGTATGACAGAAAAATCACTTTGGGAAGTGGGTTAAATCCGTTACAGACCATTCCGATTGTTAAATTTCTTAGCCTGAGACAATATGTGAACACGTTTTTACAAATGACACGAACACGCAGTGTGTTTTTTTGGGTTGGGCTGCTTTTGTTAACAGGGCTGGTTCTTCTCACACTGTCTGTAAATTTTGATGCCCAATCAATGGGGCAATGGTTCGTTAGTCTTTCAAAATCACCCTTGGCAATTCCTGCAACGCTATTAATTTATACGCTGACCGCTTTTGTAAGTGCGCCGCAATGGATGTTGCACGGAGCGTCAGTATTGGCTTTTGGGCCTGTATTTGGGGCGGTTATTGCTTGGTGTGCTACAATGATTTCTGCCAGTTTTGATTTTTGGCTTGGGCGACGTCTTGGGGCAAAGCGTGTGCAAAAACTTACAGGCGGCTTGGTCGGAAAGCTTCTTGATGTGGTGCAAAACCATGGATTTTGGACGAGCTTAATTGTTAGAATTGTTCCGACAGGGCCATTTGTTGTTGTCAATATGGCGGCAGGTGTGACGCGGATGAAATTTTGGTCGTTTTTTGCGGGGACGGCAATTGGGATTATCCCTAAAATTGCAACCATTGCCTTCTTTGGTGAGGGGGTGGGCGGGGCGATCAATGGCCGTGGGCCGATGTATGTTGGTGTAATTATTGCCATTGCCATATTGTGGATTGGTATCATATATTTTGCAGGGGCAAAACTAAAATCCAAATCGCAATCACAGGCGACAGATAATGCAAAAAACCAACCGAGGCCTGAAGTATAAAATAAAAATATTATGGGGAGATGGCTTGCTTTTATGCGCTGATCTGTCCATTAAACGTCATTGGATATTTTTTTATAAATGAGTCGTCCTGGGTCTATTCCTTTTTTGGCAAAACCCGCTATGATGAACCCGTTGAAATATGAGTGAGACGCAGTATGCTTTCCAGAATTTTTGGATTTTTATCGGCTGATATAGCCATTGATCTTGGTACGGCAAATACATTGGTTTATGTAAAAGGGCGCGATATTGTTCTTAGCGAACCTTCTGTGGTTGCTTATTCCATAAAAAATGGCCGTAAAGAAGTTCATGCTGTTGGTAGTGATGCCCGTATGATGCTTGGGCGTACACCTGGCCACATAGAAGCGGTTCGCCCAATGAAAGATGGTGTGATTGCCGATTTTGAAGTTGCGGAAGTGATGATCGAACACTTTATTAAAAAAGTACATAATCGCCGCAGTTTGGTTCACCCGCAAGTGGTGATTTGTGTGCCGTCTGGGGCAACAGCAGTTGAGCGGAGGGCTATCCATGACAGTGCGGCTCGAGCAGGGGCGCGTAAAGTCTACCTCATTGAAGAGCCAATGGCTGCTGCTTTAGGGGCAGGTCTGCCTATCCATGAGCCTTCAGGCTCTATGGTCGTCGATATTGGCGGCGGCACGACGGAGGTGGCTGTGTTGTCACTCGACGGAATTGTGTATTCACGCTCGGTGCGTGTCGGCGGGGATAAAATGGATGAGGCGATTATTCAATATGTGCGCCGTACGACTAACCTTTTGCTCGGCGAGATGAGTGCAGAGCAGGTGAAGAAAGAAATTGGCTCAGCACTTATGCCTGATGATAATGAAGGCATGACCATACAAATAAAAGGGCGTGATTTGATGAACGGTATCCCGCGCGAAATCCGGGTGACCGAAGCCATGATAGCCGAGGCTTTGTCTGAACCCGTTGAGCAAATTGTAGAAGCTGTGAAGAATGCCCTTGAAGCTACCCCGCCCGAACTTGCCTCCGATATAGTTGATAAGGGCATTATGTTAACTGGCGGGGGGGCATTGTTGCGCCATTTGGATACTGAACTACGAAACCGTACGGGATTGCCAGTTTCAATCGCTGATGACCCTATGACATGTGTTGTCAGAGGATCAGGCATGGTTGTTGAAAATCTCAATAAATGGAAAAGTGTATTGTCTGTCGGAGGATAAAGGACGTTAGGACTTGGTAATAGAATGAACAATCCCCAAAGCCGTCATAACCAACCTCAAAGCCGCCGCAATCAAAGACGTATTCTTGCGGTTATCCTGATTTTTATCTCTATAATTATTCTTGTTTCCGATCGCCAGCAGAAGTCCCTATTACAATCAGGGCGTTTGGCGAGTGATGATTTAAGTGCTAAAATTATGGGGGTATTTGCTGTTCCTGTCCGCGGCATTGAATCCATATTTTCTCAAAGTCAATCGCGGGCAAAGGTTTTTGCCGAAAATGCAAAGTTAAAAACTGAAATTGAACGACTGCGAGGATATGAATACAAAGTGTTCGATTTGGAAATGCGTGTGCGTAAATTTGAGACACTCGTTGGTGTTGATGCATCATCAGATGTGCCATTATCTGGAATTTCCAAACAAAAGAATATGGCGAGGATTGTCAGTGAAAATAATGGCCCGTTTGTGCATTCGGCTCTTGCAAATATTGGCGGTAATAAAGACGTTAAAGTTGGCGATGCGGTGATGAGTGGGGATGGATTATATGGTCATGTCGTAAGAGTCGGCAAGGTGTCTTCGCGTGTTCTTCTTTTAAATGATTTAAATAGTCGTATATCCGTAATGTCGCAACGATCTTCAAGCCGTGCTATCCTAGTGGGCCACAATACTTCGCAGCCTCAATTAGAATATATACCACCAGAATCAGACTGGCAAATTGGTGACCGTGTCGTGACATCTGGTGACGGGGGGGTGCTGCCACGCGGGTTAAGTGTTGGTATTGTCGCTCAAGAAAGCAACAACTTGATAATGCTGGATTTGCATACACTCGGCCAGCCTGTGGATTGGGTTTGGATTGTGCCATTTTTGCCGATTTCAACACCTGAAGCCGACCCCGTATTGCCGAGTGTAACGGTAATAGATAGTTTGGTGTCTGAAAGTGAACCTCAGCATGATTGAAAAAGAGGCTGCCAACCGTTTGCAATCTTTCTCTTGGGTATTACAAGGACTTGCTGTTGGGATTATTTTGATTTTCCTGGCCTTGATTAATCTCGATTTGGGGCGTGTTCATATTGGTTTTATGTTCTTGCCAGTTATCGCTATTTTCTTTTGGCCTGTTCAAGCGTCTTATTCATGGTCATTGATAAGTATTTTTTTACTGGGGTTGTTCCACGACATAGCAAGTGATGGCCCTTTGGGGGTGTGGATGCTGAGTTATTTGCTTTTGTTTATCATAATGGGCGGCGGCATTGGCTTAAGGCTTGGCTTTCGATCTAGTTTTCTCGCTTTTACTCTGAGTTTAATTTTTATTGTACTGTGTTTATATGCGATTGGATATGTGTCGCGAGGGCATATTCCCGATGGTATTGGTATAATGCTTAGTTTGGGAGCGGCTGTCTTACTTTTCCCCCTTGTATATTGGTTGCGTACACTATTTGAAAAATCAGAGTATGGGTCGCCTTATAGAAGGGATTATTAGTGCAAGATAATGACGAAAACACGGTCAAAATAAACCGCCGCGCTGCTATTTTGGGTTTTGGTGGTTTGGGCGTGTTTGGGGTGTTGGCAACACGGTTATATTATTTACAAGTCACTCAAGCAGAAAATTACAAGGTATTGTCAGATCGAAATCGTTTCAACTTTAATGTCATTATTCCAGAAAGAGGGCGAATTTTAGACCGGTTTAATGTACCATTGGCGACAAACAAACAAGATTTTCGTCTTGTGATTATTCCTGAACGTGTGAAGAATATCGACCAAACATTAGATAGTATTGCAAAAACTTTACCATTAAGTACTCGCAAGCGAAAACGAATTAAAAAAGACATTCGCGATCATGCTAAATTCGTACCCATACTTATTGATGAACATTTAGAGTGGAATACATTTTCTGCCCTGAATATGAAACTTCCTGACATGCCAGGCATTATTCCGCTTGAAGATAAAAGACGGGATTATCCTCACGGCGGAATATTTTCACATATATTAGGGTATGTCGGCAAGCCCAGCACTGCAGCCTTGCAAGCAGATAGTGATCCGCTTATGCGGCAACCTACATTCCGCATGGGTAAAACGGGTATTGAGAAAGTGCAAGATACGGCTTTGCGTGGAAATGCAGGCCGTCAAAAAGTTGAGGTAAACGCTATTGGTAGAACGGTTCGTGCATGGGAAAATGACAAGATTAACGCACAGGCTGGTAAAAATGTATCGCTGACGATAGATGCAAGTTTGCAAATATATGCTGCTGAATTATTTGGCGAAGAAAGTGGCGGAGTCGCTGTCATGGATGTGATGACGGGAGAGTTGCGCACGCTTCTCTCTATGCCGACATTCGATGGTAATTTGTTTGTGTCAGGCCTTACCAATGAGCATATGAAGATATTGAATGAGGATCCTCGTCGCCCTCAATTTAACAAGGTTATTGGCGGTGGTTACCCGCCTGCCTCAACATTTAAAATGATTGTCATGCTAGCAGCCCTTAAACATAAAGTTATCAGGCCTGATGAAAAAATTTTTTGCACTGGTAAAATAAATCTCGGCAATCGTGATTTCCATTGTTGGAAAGCTAGGGGGCATCGTTTGATGAATATGCACGATGCGTTGCAAAATTCATGTGATGTATATTTTTACGAAATTGTTCAACGACTGGGTATGGATAAAATCAAAATTGTTGCTGAGCAGTTAGGGCTTGGTCAAAAATTTGATATTGGTCTTGGCGGGCAAATATCAGGGGTTATACCTACACCAGAATGGAAACAAAAACGGCTGGGAACAAAATGGAGAACTGGGGACAGTTTAAACGCCACGATTGGGCAAGGTTTCGTGCTCGCTACACCGCTGCAACTCGTAGTTATGGCTGCACGTCTTGCCAATGGACAAACAGCGGTGTCCCCGTCTTTGATCGTTGGAGAGGAACTTAAACCTGCAAAAGCACTTGAGATTGATCTCGCCCACCTTGCTTTTGTGCAAAATGCGATGCGTTCCGTCTGCGAAGTGCCTGGCGGTACTGCATACCGACCAAACAGTTTGGGGATTCAGGGCGTGGAAGTTGCTGGTAAAACGGGCACAGGGCAGGTGCGCGGGATATCGACCGCTGAGCGAATATCTGGTGTTTTAAAGAATCGGGATATACAGTGGAAATTAAGAGATCACTCCATATTTGTTGGCTATGCGCCATATGATGACCCAAGGTTTGCTGCGGCGGTGTTGGTTGAGCATGGCGGTTCAGGTGCAGGGATCGCCGTACAAATTTTTCGCAAAATTATGGCAAAAGCACTTAAAGATGATGGCGTGCGAAACGCAATATAATGGCATTCTCAAACACAAATCACTTCAAGCAAAAATTGTATGACTTAAATTGGGTGCTGCCAGTCCTCATATTCTTACTGGGATGTGTTGGGGTAGCCATGATCTATTCAGCAACAGGTGGGCAGTGGAATTTGGGCGCGCAACAACATTTAACGCGCCTGATGCTCGGCACTGGCATGATGTTTATGATCGCAGTGATAAATATACGAGTGTGGTTCTCATTGGCATATCTTGCCTATGCGATTGCTTTAATTTTACTGATTGCCGTCGAGTTTTTTGGTGTATCTGTCAATGGCTCACAGAGATGGTTGGATTTGGGGTTTTTGAGGGGGCAGCCGTCGGAGCTTATGAAAATGGCCATCGTACTTGCCCTAGCCAGATATTATCATGATCTTCCAGCTTGGCAGGTCTCCAAGCCAATGGGAATTGTTGGGGCAGTCATTCTGATATTTTTACCCGCTGGTTTAGTATTGCGACAGCCAGATTTGGGGACATCGCTATTACTTGTAGCAACAGGTGTGGCCCTCATATTTTTAGCAGGGGTGCGGTGGCGCATTATTGTAACCGCTTTTGTCGCAGCCATTATCTCTATTCCCTTGATTTTTTTATTTGGCCTAAAAGAATATCAGCGGGCGCGTGTTTTGACATTCCTAGACCCCGAACGTGATCCCACGGGCGCCAGTTATCATATTATTCAATCAAAAATCGCCCTGGGGAGCGGCGGTGTGAGCGGTAAGGGGTTTATGGAAGGCACGCAGGCAAGTTTGAAATATGTTCCAGAAAACCGTACGGATTTCATTTTTACCGTTATAGGCGAAGAATTTGGCCTCATGGGGGGGCTGGGGACAATGGGGATTTATATTGCTATTATTGGTATGTGCTTTTGGCTGGCCAGTACGTGCCGCCATGTGTTTTCACGCTTACTTGTTTTGGGATTGACGATAACATTCGCACTCTATGTATTTATTAATATGGCAATGGTAATGGGCTTGTCACCTGTTGTTGGTGTGCCTTTGCCTCTTATATCTTATGGGGGTACAGTGATGATGACGGTTTTGGCTGGATTTGGCATGATGTTTTCTGCTTATTTACACAGCGATACCGAGCTTCCGCGTGGTTCTGGTACAGTGTTGTAATTACCCACTTTAAGTTCAATAAAATACTTGTTAAGAAATCCAATGATTAACTTGACGCAGGCGTGTGTAATTGCTTGTTTGTATACAAAGAAAAAAAGCCGTAATAGCGGCAGCTAAAATACAATAAGGGTATGGGGAAAATTATGGCAGGTATAGCTTCACAATCCAGTCCGCAATGGTCATCACGCTTTGCATTTATAATGGCAGCAGTTGGGTCGTCGGTCGGCCTTGGCAATCTCTGGCGGTTTTCTGCTGAGGCGGGGGAAAGCGGCGGCGGCGCATTTATTATGATCTATTTGGCTTGCGTGATATTCATTGGTATTCCCGTATTGATGAGTGAGTACATTATTGGCCGCGCAGGGAATGCAGCCAGCGCAATCCTGAGTGTTGACGATCTCGCGGAAAGATCGAATGTTTCGCGTCAGTGGAGTGTATTGGGCCTGACGGGGATGTTGGCTTCATTTCTCATCGTAAGCTTTTACTGCGTTGTGGCAGCATGGGTGATTATTTATATCCCTAAGTTTTTGTCTGGGAGTTTTACCGGACAAACGGCGGCGCAAGTTTCAGACCAATTTACTGAAGTTGTGACCACACCTAAGAAAGTTTTACTGGCGTTCACAGGTTTTGCGATTTTGACAACGGTTTTGGTAGCACGTGGTGTAAATAAAGGCATTGAATTCGCTTCAAAAATCTTGATGCCTATATTCTTCGCGCTCTTGATTTGCTTGGCGCTTTATAGCCTAAGCATGGGGTTTAACACCGAGGTTATGGTGGATGGTCAGAAAAGTAATGGCTCTACGGAGGCCATAAAATTCCTATTCACACCAGATTTTTCGGCTATCACGCCAAAAGTTGCAACGGCGGCCCTTGGGCAGGCCTTCTTCTCAATTGGTTTGGGCAGTGCTATCATGATTACTTACGGTTCCTACCTACCGCAAAATATTAGTATTCCAAAATCAGCCATTATTGTTGCTCTCACCGATACTGCCGTTGCGATGATGGCTGGGTTAGCGATTTTTCCGATTGTGTTCTCTCACGGCCTTGATTTCTCGGCAGGAGCAGGGATTTTCTTCCAGACACTTCCCGTTGCACTTTCAAGTGCGCCAGGTGGGAATTTTATCGGTGCGGCATTCTTCTTCCTCGCAATCTTTGCAGCTGTAACTTCATCTATATCTTTGTTGGAGCCTATGGTGGCGTGGTTGATTGAGAAGTTAAATACAACGCGTATTAAAGCAGCCGCAGGAGCAGGGTTTGTTATGTGGTTACTTGGTTTTGGTTCTGTTTATATAGCAGGGTTTATGGACGTTCTGGACGGAGAACTTACGGGCGCCATTATGTTGCCGTTGACAGGGCTCCTGACCATATTATTTGTTGGCTGGCGGATGAATAAATCAATTGTTGATGAGCAAATGCACGGCGTATCAAAAGGTTTACAAAAAGCATTGCTGTTTTTCGTACGTTTTGTTGCACCATTATTCGTAACAATCGTATTGCTGGTCGGAATATTTGATAAATATTTTGCTGGAAAAAATATGGGTGAAATTATGGATTCCCATAGTTTTTGGCGATTGCTGGCATTGGCTGCATTTTTAATTGGTGCGATTATTTGGGGCAGGGCGAAAAACCGTAAATCTTAAAATTACAGTCATATATGTATGTGGCCCTTGTGCAAGCCGTTAGCATTCAATATTAACCAGATGTAGAGACTAATGTTCTAAACGCATTGCACTGCAAATATGCGCTGTGTAGAACACATAAAAAGATTATGACTAGGGATATTCATATATAATGAAAAGACATATTTTTACTGTTGGGGGCGGGATAATACTTTTGTGCACAGGCATGTTGTCTGCATGTACGACTGTTGATTTATCGCAAGTTTCCATGAATAAAAAACCTGTTGCATTGGTCAAGCCTGTGCAAAATGTTGTTGAAAAAGCTGCCATGAGCATGACCGCAATGTTTACCCGTAAAGGATGGTGCGAAGTTTCAACCACACAAACACAATCTGCGACCAGCATGTTACTCAATGGTGTGGAAGATAAGCCTTCACAGGTCACATTACATGCCGATGTTGTTCTCAGCTCCCGGCAGTTGTCTGATGATTTGATCCTTGCGCAAGAGCAGGTCAACCAAACGACGAAGGCTGCCGAAATATTTTTGACAATGTCAGAAGAAGTGAGTGATTTTGATAAAGAATTGTCATTACTCGAAACGGCTCTATTATCAGCACGTGAAGCTGAGGGAAATTTTGAAACAACACTTGAACTTGTGGCCAACCAAAAAAACCATCAACAATATAAAGACTTTCAAAACTCTGTTGGCAAATTAAAACGAATAACAGATGCATATGGTGACCGTATTCGTCATCAAATTACAATGCGGGCAAATCGTAGCCAATCTTAATTATTATTATGCTATTGAAACGGGTGAGCAAACACATTGAGTGCGCATGTTTGGACACACCATTTCTTTTACAATGATGCCCTTATCGCATTTATTTTAAATAAAATTACCCCTTTTCCTTGACGAATGCCGCTAGGATTTGCACGGTATGTATATGGGTGCACGTTTTCGCAATAGTTCTGATGCTTACAAGCTTGAAAAAGAGCAAAACCAATTGATTGTTAAGGCCTGTGGGCGCTGGAATCTAAGTACAGTTAAAGACATAGACAAAGCTTTGAAGGCAGACTTAAAATCTTTGGGCTATGGCTATTCACAAGGCGGTGAGGCTTACGCAATTACTGACGATTTTGAGCAAGTCATTTTTGATTTTGAAGATTTGGTGCGTATTGATACCGCGGGTGCATATGTTTTGACCCGTGCGATTGGTTGTCACGATGGGTTTTGTCGGCGTTGGACTGTGCGTAATGCCAGTGAAAGTCAAAAAGGATTGATTTACGCTGCCGCAGAAGCCTCTAAGGGCATGGCTCCACCACCTAAAAAACCGTGGTATGCGCCAATCGAAAGAATTGGCGAAGCCACTATGCACGGTTTAGCTGAAACATATGACACATTATCCTTTTTTGGAAAATTTGTTATGGTGATGTTGAAAATGTTGGCGCGCCCTCACCGTATTCGCTGGAAATCTGTTGTAGCTCTAATCGAAACGGTTGGGCTAGATGCCTTGCCTATTGTAATGCTTCTTAGTTTTTTTATTGGTGCTGTTATTGCCTTTATGGGGGCAGATTTATTACAATCCTTTGGGGCCAAGGTCTTTGTCGTTGACCTTGTTGGTATTGCCGTTTTGAGAGAATTTGCGGTATTAATTACGGCCATTTTATTGGCGGGGCGATCAAATTCCGCTTTTACAGCACAAATAGGATCAATGAAAATGCGCCAAGAGATTGATGCCATGACGGTGATCGGGCTGAATAAGGAAGAAACATTGGTTGTGCCGCGTGTGCTGGCCTGCCTTATATCTATGCCAATCCTTACATTCGCTGCAATGTTAGCAGGCCTTGGCGGAGGGATGCTTGTAGCGTGGTCGCAAGATATTTCGCCCGTATTATTTGTCGCAAGAGCCAAAGAAGTTGTGTCGATTAAGCATTTTGGCGTGGGTATGATAAAAGCCCCTGTCTTTGCTCTCGTGATAGCACTCATTGGTTGCCGCCAAGGGTTTGCCGTTCTAGGGTCTGTTGATAGCCTTGGGGAGCGGACAACAAAAAGTGTTGTGCAGGCGATTTTTTCCGTTATCGTTTTGGACGCCATGTTTGCCATGCTATTCTTGCGGTTAGGTGTCTAGTATGAGCATGCACAATAATAACCGTAAGCGCAGAGATAGATTACTGTTTAATTGGGACGTGCCTGTTGCTGCACATGGCTTACGGACACAATATGGAGCGAATGTAATTCATGAAAACCTTGATCTTAGTTTAAAGGGCGGAGAAATATTGGGGGTTGTGGGGGGATCAGGTAGTGGAAAATCCGTATTACTCAATACCCTGCTTGGTTTAAAGCAGCCAGAAGGAGGCTCTGTTGAAATATTTGGTTTAGAGCGAAAAACTTTAACTGATGAAAATAGGCGTGATATTGATAATAGAATAGGTGTGCTATTTCAAGGTGGCGCGCTGTTTTCCTCATTGACGGTTCGAGAAAATATTATGGTTCCCATGCGCCAACATACGAATTTACCCGTCCCTTTGATGCGTGAACTTGCGGATATGAAAATTAATATGGTTGGTTTGCCCATGAGCGCAGCTGTTCTCAGTCCATCTGACCTTTCGGGCGGCATGCGTAAGCGTGCTGGTTTAGCCCGTGCTCTGGCTCTTGACCCGCGCATGTTATTTTTGGATGAACCAACTGCAGGGCTTGACCCGATAGGGGCCAATGCCTTTGATGAGCTGATATTAAGGCTGCGAGAAGCCCTTGGGCTCACGGTTTTTATGGTCACACATGATCTTGATAGCCTATTTGCGATTTGTGACAGAGTGGCAGTTTTGGTTGATAAACAGATTGCCATTGCGGATAGCTTGGAAAATGTGGTTAAATACGATCATCCTTGGGTGAAAGAATATTTTGGTGGGCCACGGTCTCGAGCTGCAAGTGTGGGAAAGAATAGGTAATTATGAGAGTGTATTCACATGGAAAGTAAAGCGAATTACGCGCTCATAGGCACATTTGTTCTGGTCGCAATTTTTAGTATGATTGGGTTTTTTGCTTACCTAACGGGGCGCGGCGTATCTGAAAAACTTACAGACTATGTGGTGGTTTATACCACGCCCCCACGCGGTATTTCTGTGGGCAGTGAAGTGCGTTATAATGGCTTGAAAATGGGGGAGGTCACACAAACCCGTCTTGATCCAGAGGACCAAAATAATGTACTCGTGTCTATTCGCATTAAAGAAACAACGCCTGTATTGAAAGATACATATGGGCAGTTAGAACCGTTAGGCTTAACGGGGCTAAGCTATATACAATTGTTTCCCGGAAATTCCCTAAGCCCAATTGAGCGACAAACCATGTTTGGGGCGATCCCTCGCATAGATGGGCGGGCGTCTCAATTTGATTTTTTACTGGGCGGGAGCGGCACTGTTATTGAAAATGTAAATACGGCGTTGGGGCGTACCGTGGCTGTGTTAAGTCCAGAGGCGACGCAAAATTTCCACGGGATACTCGCCAATATCAATGATATTACGGGAGCTGTGGCCCAGTCTGATCTTTCAAATGAGCGGGTAGAGCGGTTCATGGGCGCGATTGAACAGGCGGCAGTTGATGTCTCAGCAGCTGCTCTTTCAGTTGAAAAAACGGCAAATGATGTTTCTGTATTTTTGGAATCTGACGAAATCAAACGTGTATTGCTACAAGCTGAAAGCACTATGAAAACAGCGGAGGCAACCTTGAGAGAATATACAATTTTGGCCCAACACGGTACCGAAATGTCAGACGAAGCGGCCCGTATGATCGAGCAATTTTCTGCAACAGGTTTGCAGGATTTATCAACCTCTATGACCAGTTTGTATAATTTGATGGAAAACCTCAATCGATTGGTCGCAGACTTACAACGTAGCCCGCTTGAATTTGTGGCAGGACAGAAAAAAGAAATTACGGAGTTACCGCAATGATGCACACTTCTCATGGAAACGCACCAAATCGATATATGATGAGGACTTGCGCAAGTCTATTGGTGTCGAGCCTGATTTTATCAGCATGCTCTGTATTGCCAAAACCAAAAGATGCCCCGATTATTTACAGACTAACACTGCCCGCGCCCGTAAATACGATCTCTGTGGAAAAAACGCGAATTGTCAATATTGAAACCCCCACCACCTCAAAAGCATTATCGGGTATGGATATTGTATTATCCCCAGATGGGCGCCGGCTGACAATGGCGGGTGGGGCACAATGGGAAGAAACAGTGCCTGCTTTGTTGCGCAATGTACTCATTGATACATTGGCCAATAATCAACATGTGACGGGTATTATCCCCAAGGGAAATACACGGGTTCCTTACCGGTTAAATATGGATATCCGCCGTTTTGAAGCCGTGTTTGATAATGGTGAAGACTTGCCGCCAGTGGCAATCGTGCAGTTAAATTTATCTTTAACGGACACAAAAACAAGAAAGCTCATTGGTGCGTATTCAGTAAATACTCAACAAAGAGCAGATGCGGTCAGTGTTTCGTCTATTGTTATGGCACACGGTATAGCGACGCACGAAGCCATGGATAATATTTCCACATGGTTAAGCGGTCAGTTGCAACACAAGCCGTTTTAAGTTCATTGTATATGGTGTTTACACGCGCCCGTGATTGAGGGCTGCATCACATAATAGATATGAGCGTCCCAGCTCGCTCTCAAGGCGAGTGCGTATCGCTTCACGGTTGCCAGATATGGCTTCTATAGATTTATCAAACTCACTGGCAAATTCTATAGCGGTCTGGCTCAGTTGAGGGTCTACGGTTAGTGCTTTGACAAGGTGTTCTACTGGCCCTTTTAGGCGATGGGTGACAACACGGCTCATGGCTTCATGTCCCATGCTTGTACGGCTGTTTGCAGCTTCTATAATACATCCATCATCAACAACCGCATTGGGTGCGAGGCCTAATTGTCCAAGAGCTTGTATGATGTCATCGGGATTAGCGATAGAGGTTGCTACTGCCTCATCGTGGGGTATGGTCGATTCCTCAATAGGTGTTGGCTGCGTGACGATAGAGAAACTGTCATCTTGATTCTTGTCACCTCGTTTTCCAAAAATATTGCGAAGGGTAAACCCAGGTTTTTTACGTCCTTTTCCCTCATGAGGTGCTGTGCGTTGAATTGTTTCAATATGGCCAGTATCGGTGTCAGTGTTTAAAAATACAGGTATATCTGGTGTATTTTTATCATGGCTGGGTTCAAAATATGTATCTAGTGTAGGGTTGGGTTCTGTGGTTGTAGCTTCAATATTATCATCAAAGATAGAAGGTGTTTCTTCAACCTGACTGTCAGTATTATCGATCCCGTCAGGCTTTTGCGAAAATGCAATAACGGGTTCATCGTCTTGAACAGGTTTTAGCTTTAGCCGTGTCCAGCGTTTTTTTTGTGCCGTAGGTAAATCCGTTTCGGGCGTAGGATCAGGAACAAGTTCAAGAGATTTTTGATTTACGCTACCAATACGGTTTTGCAGATCAGACATATCATGCTCAATCCTGCTGATTTCCATACGGGTTAGCTCCAAACTATCTTTCACCCTCTGGGCAGCCTTATCGCTGATTTTTTGTGCGTGTTCATTGGAGTAGCGTACCATGTCTTTCATTTCAGCAAACCTGGCTTTCACGGCAGTGTCTGCCAAGCTCGCAGATTGAGCAAGAGCTTCGACAGTATCTTTCCCCGCTGCACTGGCTTCGATCAGGCTTTCTGCGCTGGCTTGCGCAGACAAAGACAGATCGCGCATTTTCGTTAAGCGTTCCTCAAGCACTGCACCAAGGTTTTGTTGCTCATCTCGTAAGTGTTCAATCATGGCCGTGAGGTCATTTGCATGTTTTTTATAGACAGTATCGAGCTCAACCGAACGCTCGCGAATGACATCGCCCAGTGAGTTGATATCGGCGTGAGAAGCACTGAGCGTAGAAGCTGCTTGTAAGGTATTCGCTCTTACAATATCAGAGGCTGAATTAATTTTAGATGTTGCGCCTTCGACGCTGATACGTGCTTCTTTGATTTTTTGTTCTGCCAATTGCGTGGCTTGGGCCAGTTTATCCGTATGCACAGATATGGTTTGTGACAAAGCCTGCATACGGCCATCAAATGTACCAGATATTGCATCTAAGGCTTCAGTTTGACTTTGTAAGACCACAGCAATTTTCTCTGTTGTTTGTGTGGCATCAGTATTTGATTGTGCCAATGAACTTGTTTGGGCATTGAGTACGTCCTCCATCGTCGCAAGACGCCCCAATGCTGTGTTGAGTTTGTCATTTACATCGTCAACTTGTATTGCAATCGCAGTCGCCATGCTTTTACTCTTGCGAATAACGGTTTGGTCTGGTTGGGTGAGGCTATTGACGGCCATTTTCAGTTCTTGTGCGTGACCTGTAATGCGCGCCAATTGTTTCATGCTATAACCAGCAACCCAAATCATCAGTGCTGGCCCTAAAAACAGACCCGCAATACCTGCCCACTGCAAACCTGAATAATTGGTTGCATTATTTGAAATATCCATGACCGAAAAGCATAATATCGCAGCAATACAAAACCAAAATATCAATGCAATCATGGTGACATTACGTATCCATCCAAAATTCTCGCCATTATTATGGTGTGCCAAATCGTGGTTGGGTTTTGGTTGATTATTTTGTTCACGTGTGTTTGTCGTTGCTGACACACGTGCGTCGCGGGCGTTTTTTGTAGACCCTGCAGTTTCTTTACCTGCAAGGTTAGTGAGCTCTAATGGTGTACCTGTGTCAATATCTGTGTTTTTGACACTGGTGATTGCCTGTTCAATACTGGTAATTTTGCTGGTTATTTCTGCCAATTTCGGCCCCCGTATTTCATATTTTCCTGCGTTAAGGAAATATATCATTTTTTATACTATACTGCATATCGGTAATGGGAAAAGGGCAAACAATGTATTTGACCTTCATATTACCAAGGTAAATGGTTTTGAGGGGTTATGACAAGAGAATTGCGGCGGCTAAACGCGAAAGAACACGCTTATTTGCAAATGGGCCTTGGGCAAGCTGGTGGCAAATTGCCATTATTTGATGATATGGGCCAAGAGATAAATGCAAGCATTATTCGCTCGTGCTTAAAAAAAGGTTTGGCAGAGAGATGGTTCGCTAATCCATTGAAACCAGATTGGCTTATCTGCCGCCTTACGCAAATGGGGCGCGAAGCTCTTTATAAATAGAAGGAAACCTTACTTTAAAATCCGTATGAACGCAGATTTTTTCTTGGTGTTGTCATCGTCGTTTTGTGGTTGATGAGGCTTCGCTTTTAAGCCAACATACATCATCGCAAATGCGAGGCAGGCTTTTAATATCCATTTTAATAATTTCATGCCGCCCACTTCTTTCTTAATATGCTCACATATACTAGCCAAATACTATGCGATATTACTTATCGTTACAAGTAGTAGCTAGTCAAATTATGCCAATAATGATGAAATTATATTCATCTTTGTGTTAGCCTACAAGCGACTATCAATCTTTGTCACGTGCATTCGGTTTGATTTTATAGACCATTATATATTCTTGCGGGCCGACATCCAGTTTTCCCAACCACGGCGGTGTCTCTCCTGATTGAAGTTTTGCCATCATGCCGTCAGGAGCATAATGGATATAGAGCTTTGTCTCGCTATTGGTTTTGCAAGTGATAACATAATTGGCTTGTGTACGCTTAACGGCGGTCTGGGCCTCTTCATTAGTGCCAGTGAACATATCAATGGCCGCCAAAATGCCTTGGCTATTTCGATGATAGGGGGCAGAGGTTACGTTCAATTTTGTATGAGCAAGAATAGCCGCGCCCATATCAATTTGGGTCAAAGCTATGCCAATTGGCAAGCTATTTAGTGACGATAAAGTGCTTTGGCTTAAGCAGTGTTGCGCTTGTTCGGTAGTAGTTTTTTGAGCTTGAATCTCTTTTTTTGTGAATAGAGAAAAAACCAAAGGCGCGGTGATAGGCGATAATAATATCAAAAATCCAAGGCGGCCTAGGTTTTGCTGCATGCTGGTTTTGAACGTCCCCGCTTTTTCAAACCCGCAGATAAGGAGGTAAGCCGAAAATGGAATCGCAAAGCTGGCGGTAAATGCCATAAGCCGCGTTTGCACAAAGCCTGCCATGCAAGCAAGGGCCATGAAAATAATGACGCTGCGAGGGGCAAGGCTAAACCCGTTCCCGGTTTCTTTGTGATAAAGCCAATACCCAAAACAGGTCAGAATGGGTAATGTTATCATGGCGGAACCACCGACAATATCATGGGCAATATAGGCGAAAAAATGCTCGGCTTCGGAAACATTAGAAAGCCAAATTTCTGTAAGCCGTGGATCAAGCCCTGAATACGGCCCTTTTAAACATTGCGGAAACAAAGCCATTGTTAAGGCCAATGCGAGCATGCCCAAAATACCAGCAACCATAAACCGTGACAAAGGCTTTGTGACTGTCTTGCTCGCGTAACTTAATCCCCACAATAGTAATGAAACGGCGAGGGTAAGTTGGGTGTAGACAATGGATAAGGCGTCACAACTGGGCGCCATCCACGCAGAGGGCGGGGAGCTTATCAGCAAGCTTATGAGGGTTGTGGCGGCCATTGCGAGGCCAAATGTCCGCATGCGTGCCTCTGCGTTGATTTCAGAAAACACCCAAATCAAAACCACGGAAATGCAGGCCGCCGCAATATATGGGGCACTTTCTATACCCACATAAAGGCCAAGGCCACATGCGATACCTGCGTATATAGCATTTCGCGGGATATGAGCAGAGCGTATGATGAACATGAGAGTGGCAAGAGCCAAAACGATTTGCAGGCCGTGATGGTCAATACGGCCCATGCCAAATTGTGCCAATGCGCCGTAAGATAATGCCGCCATAAATGTAGCCGCCATGGGTGCACGCATATTGTTTGTCAGTCTCATTGTTATATTCACAACAAGGTATAAAAAGGCCAGCAATATAAGGCTGGGATAGGCCGCCATCATGATGGTTTCTGCCATGTGCTGCCCCATAATCGGCGTGAGTGCTTTTATTGGTATGCCGATAAGAACATCGCTTATGCGTGACCAATGCATAACAATAGGGTCAACGGGGTTGAGGCGGTATTGATGTAGGTCAGTCCAAGCTTGACCGCCAAGCCAATCACGGATTTGGACAAGGCGCAAATAATCGTCATTACCTTGCAGTTCACCGCGCAGAAGAGACGGCCCTGTTTTCATCCAGTTTAAGAAAACCAATAACAGCCAGATAAACCAAATAATGCCGTGGCGTTCGATAAAAACCTGAGTTTGTGGAGATAGTTCACCTGATTTTTTTTTCGGTTTTTGGTCGGCCACATAATTCTCCTAATGCTTATATAAGCTGATAGGGCGGCATTATGGACGTATGGTTAAAATTCACTAAAAAATATTGGTGTTGGTTTGAGTTAACTGCGTAGGTTTGCGGGTCATATACATAATGAAGCAAATGAGCGACAAACTGACAATGACGATAAGCGTGTCTAATTGTGTGTTTAAGGGCACTTTGAAAACCGTTGGCGTGGGTAGGGCTGAATTATCATATCCTATCATGCTAGCCGCAAAGATGTTGTTGGCGGCGTGCATGCCAATGGCAGATTCTAACCCGCCGTCAATATAGGTGAGAATACATGCGAATATACCAAATAGAAAATAGCCGCTAATCGCGATAATAAGAGACGTGTCTTTTGTGCTTTCCAAAACTTCTGGGTTGCCAAGATGCAGGGACGCAAATGCGGCACTTGTGATGATAAATACAACCCACGGGTTTTTAATATAATGGCCTAGGCCTTGGTTTAAATATCCACGTAGAGCGATTTCTTCGGTAGCTGATTGTAGGGGAATACACAGAAGTGTTACGGGCAGGTACATCCAAAACCTTGACGGATTAAATACAAATTCAGCGGTGCTTGCTCCCGTTATATGCAAAATATAACTACCAGCACCCAATACGGCCCACATCACCAACATAGCAAAACCCAATCTACCCCAACGAAACGTGGTTGCGGCGGTTAAAAGGGATAAAAATGTGCGCCTATGGACGAATTTTTGCGTCAGCCAAAGCCCGCCTGCCAAAACGGGAAAGGACAGCAATATAAGCGCGTAATTGACAGGATGGCTCGTGATAAGTTGTGTGACAAAGTCCTCGGCTCCGTCTGGTGCATTGAGGTTAGCTTTTACAAAAGTCACGCTGGTTGCCAGTATGATGAATGCTGATAGCCAAATGGTAATTTGCTTTGAAATATTACTTTGGAAATTTCCCCGCAAAACCCACAATATTATTGGAATAATCGGGGCAACGGCCATTAATGCGTAAAGGAGGGCCGCGCTTGCATTAAACTCAGTAGCTGTTTGCGTTGTCTCCATGGCACTAGCCATCATTTCAGGGTCACTGACCATGGCAAAAATTTGCATGGCCGTTCCCAAAATAACTTGTCCGTAAAACCAGACCACTAGGGCGAACCATAATCCAATCACCCATCGCCACCACTGGGATTGCCCAGTAAGTGTTTGCGAAAAATAAGCCTGAATTGGTTTTTGTGACATATGAAAACACCTATTAGTATGACGACTAGACATAGCCGCGATATATAATCCCTGCAATAAAAAAACCGCCAACCTGGGGAGATTGGCGGTTCGTTTCAGGCCAGCTTGGGGGAAGGCCATGAATACAATATATGCCTAATATATACTTAAAATATGAAAAATGTCTAAAAGTCCTGTTCATCAACGGTTATATTTTCTAGACTTGCCTTATGTCCACACAAGATTCTGATAATGAAATAGACTTTAATCATTTAAAACAATATGTTGGAGATGATAGTTCAATCATTGCAGAAGTGTTTTCCTTGTTCAAACATCAGGTGGACATGTGGTCAAAGGGCATGGAGCCACATTCGGACGATGATGTTTGGGCTTCGGTTATGCATTCTCTCAAAGGAAGTGCTCGTGCTGTCGGTGCACAAAATTTAGCAGATTTATGTGAAAAAGGGGAGGCTATGGTGGGCGAGCATAATCTCTTGGCTGCGCGTACGACCCATGTGCAGGACGTAAAATTTAGCATTGATAAAGCCTTGATCGAAATTGGGCGTTGGGAATATAGACAAAGCATTGCCAGCCTGCGGTCATAGGCCTATATTGCCCACATAAACCGCAGATATAAGGGGAAATATGTCTAAGTTTACAGAAAGAAGTGCCCATATTTCAGTATTTGGTGCACTTTTGCGAGCGCGGCGTGAGTTTGGCGGCGGTAAAGAGGCCATTCTTGACGCCGATGACCGGGTGCTCACCTACACAGATATGGTGCGCGCATCATTTGCTTTGGGAAGCGCACTTAAATCTAAAACGGCGGCGAAAAGTAAAGTTGGTATTTTGTTGCCGACTGGGGCAGGGTCTTTATTGGCATTTTTTGCTCTACAAGCCATTGGGCGCATACCTGCAATGCTCAATTTTACCGCAGGCAGCCATAACCTACTCGCGGCCTTTAAAGCTGCTGAAATTACTCAGGTCATAACCGCTCATAAATTCATTGAACTCGGTGGATTGGAAGCGTTAGTTGAAACGCTCTCCCCCCATGTGGAATTTATTTATCTCGAAGACGTGCGCGAGGGCCTGACAACCAAAAACAAGATTGTGGCGGCACTCGGTTCCGTATTCCCGCCTTTGTTTATGGCCCGCCCAAGCTATAAGTCCCCCGCAGTTATTCTTTTTACCTCAGGTACAGAAGGAAAACCGAAGGGCGTAGCTCTTAGTCATAAAAACTTGGTGGGGAATGTTGAGCAAATCCGTGCCCATATTGATGACTTGCACCCCGAGACAGATATTATTTTCAACCCCTTGCCGACATTTCATTGTTTCGGGCTGACGGGCGGTGCACTTTTGCCTCTTTTTGCTGGGGTTAAGGTTGCCCTGTATCCATCACCTTTACACGTAAAAATTATTCCCAAACGTATCAAGGAAGTTGGCGCCACCATCTCATTTGCTACAGATACCTTTGTCAGCCGTTATGGTCGGGCTGGCAAAGAGGGTGAGTTAAGCGGCTTGCGGTTTGTGGTTTGCGGGGCGGAGCAAGTGCGCGACGAAACACGTAGTTTTATGAAAAAGAAATATGGAGTGATGATTTTGGAAGGGTATGGGGTTACGGAAACCTCGCCTGTAATCGCTGTAAACCAACCAGACAGAAACCGTTCTGGCACGGTCGGACATTTTCTCCCTGGGATGGAGAGCCGCATTGACCCTGTGCCAGGTATACCCAAGGGCGGACGCCTGTTCGTACGCGGCCCCAATGTGATGCTTGGTTATATCCTCGCAGACGCACCGGGGGTTATCCAACCTTTAAAAGATGGTTGGCACGATACGGGTGATGTGGTTGAAATTGACGATGACGGTTTTGTTGCCATACGGGGCCGTGTGAAACGCTTTGCCAATATTGGCGGGGAAACCATATCGCTGGCCGTTGTTGAAAATTGCGCCAAAGCGGTTTGGCCCGACAATGAACACGTGGCACTTATTCGCCCCGACCCTAAAAAAGGTGAGCAGATTATTGTGCTCTCTGATAGTCCTGACGCCAACCGTATGGAAATCCTCACATGGGCGCAACAACACGGTGTGCCAGAGCTTTCTGTACCCAAAAAAGTTGTATTTACCAAGGAAATCCCGTTGTTGGGTACAGGTAAAGTGGATTACCTAAGGGCGCAAAAGTTGATGGAAAGCTTGTTGTGAAAATATTTCTGACGGGCGGTTCTGGTTTTGTCGGCGGGGCATTTATTAAAAAATATAAAGATCAGTACGAGATTATTGCCATGTCTCGCAGTGAAAAATCCGACGAAGCTATCCAGAAACTTGGCGGTACACCCGTAAGGTCTAGCCTGAACACGGTAACTCTTGCTCATGTGGAAGGATGTCGTGTTATTGTGCACTGCGCCGCCTATGTAGAAGAGTGGGGCCCGTGGGATATGTACCGAAAGCTGAATGTTGACGGGACGCGGCAGCTCTTGGAAATGGCGAAAACGGCTGGTGTTAAACGCTTTGTGCACATTGGTACAGAGGCGGCACTCTTTCACGGGCAAGCCATGGTCAATGTTGACGAAACCTATCCGCTTGCGCTCAATTCCCCGTATCCTTATTCCCAAACAAAAGCACAGGCCGAAGCATTGGTGCGCGGTGCTAATGACACTGTGCACGGCTTTGAAACCATCGTTCTACGCCCACGCATGATTTGGGGGCCGGGCGATCAAACCGTATTGGCGGCTGTAAAAGGGATGTCTGAGCAAGGAAAGTTTGCTTGGATAGATGGCGGCAAGGCGGCAACGTCAACGACGCATATTGATAATTTAACTCACGCCATGCAATTGGCTTTAGATGCAGGGCAGGGCGGGGAAGCCTATTTTATATTGGATGATGACCAGACAACAATACGGGAGTTTCTTACGGATTATCTTACAACAATTGGCGTTGATCTTGGCAATAAATCAATTCCAGGTTGGTTTTTACGTGGATTTTCCAATGTGATTGAACCCATTTGGCGAGCTTTGAAGATAAAATCAGCCCCGCCCATAACAAAATTCACGGCCCATATTATGAGCCGTGAATGTACATTAAATGATACGAAAGCGAGAGCAGAACTGGGCTATTCGCCTATTATATCTCGTAAAGACGGTCTAAAAAATATTAGCCTTTAAGATAGTTTAGCATTGTATCGGCGTCAGATACTTCAAATGGATCTGTTGGGCAATTGTCACTAAAGCCTGCTTCGCTAAACATTTTCGTGATCTTGGTGTCTTCAACCAACATGGAATACCGCCAAGAGCGCATACCAAAACCAACATTGTCTTTGTCAACGAGTGCACCCATTTGGCGGGTGAATGTACCGCTACCATCTGGGAGTAAAAAGATGTTTTTACGATTTTGGCTCAGGCCCCATTGATACATCACAAATGCATCGTTAACAGATATGCAGATAATTTCGTCAACGCCTTGGGCTTTAAATTCGTCGTATAATTCTTCATAGCGCGGCAAATGCGAGGTAGAACAGGTTGGCGTGAATGCACCAGGGAGTGAAAACAAAACAACTTTCTTGCCTTTAAAGAGGTCATCAGACGAGACATCTTGCCATTTAAACGGATTATCTCCACCAAGGCTTTCGTCGCGGACACGTGTTTTAAAAACAACATTAGGAACATGAGTAGGCATAATTTTCTCCAAATAATTAAGTGAGTCGGTTATTTAGGTTTTCTCTATATTAGAATTATTCTAAAAACAAGTATAATTGTGTATTATTTGCCAATATCGATCACATGATACCTGGTCGCATATGCGCCATAAACTTCCTATAAAACCTGCCGTGAATTTGACAGTTATGACGTTAGCGCGATTTTATATCAACATTAAAACCGTTAACCCAAACTAAGCCTTCACCGCGCATAATTTCTGTTCCCAGTTCAATATCTGCGATATAGCTATTTTCAAGCTTTAAATCGGATAATAAACTGCTGCTCAATAATGCCACTATGTCAAATTCACTTGAAAGCTGTGATTTTTCTGCTTTGAAGGTAATGTAAATCCACTTGTTCTGATTTTGTCCTGATACATCACTCCAGTTTTTATTGACCCATACGGACCATTTTCTACCGCTTCCTTCTATTGTTCCTATATTCCTGCCAGCAGGGTTCATATGATTTTCAGTTACATATGTCCAAACCATGACCTCTGCCGCAATAACAGATTTATTGGGAACATCTCCTATATCAGGAGAATGCGTTAGCCACATTGACGTAGCTATGTTTAGCTGCCCATCTATTTGAAGCTCTAATTCATGTGAAATGGTTAGGCTTTCTAACTGATCCAACTTAGCTGGAAAACTATCATTTATTTTGGGGAGTGGTTGCCAGGGTGATGAACCAACTTTGATTTGAGGGTATGAAAATATTTGATGGCCTGTGCTTGGCCAACGCCATGACCATCCATAAATTATTGGATCAGATTGTGGTTTTTGCTCTAAACATTGTTCCCAATCAAAGTCTTTGGCCGCACTTTTATTCCATACATTATTATACAAGATGGCATGGCTTAATATGATGGATTGGTAATTTTTGCATCCAAGGGTGACCGTCGCTGGTTTAACCCAAGTGCTCTCTGATGGAGAGCAAGATACAAGGTTGAAAACAGCAGCTGCGAATGCCAACCGTATCATAAAACCTCCCGCAGCAACACTTATTTATAATATTTTAATACCAAATACTTGATCTGAAAACAAGTATTTAATATCGACTTCACCAAAGTGTTCCATTTGTAGGGGTGTCATTTTTTTGCCTGTTGGTAACTCCATAGAGTAAAGTTTACAAAGAGAAAAAAGAATGTGAGGGCTCTATATTCGGGTTTAAGACTTATGGTTTGGTAATATCCTAGCGCGCCAACTCTTTCATGGCACTTTCTATGCCTGTCAAGGTCATGGGAAACATGCGGTCTTCACCGATAATGTCTTGGATCATTTGTGTGGATTGGGAGTGTTGCCAATATTTTTTTGGCGTAGGATTTAACCAGATGAGGTGTGGGTAGACATCGACAAATCTTTTGAGCCAGACTGCCCCCGCCTCCTCGTTCCAATGTTCGATTGCGCCGCCCTTCATGGCGACTTCGTAAGGGGACATGGCGGCGTCACCGACAAATACCACGCGGTAATCGCTTGGGAATTTATGTAAAATATCCCACGTGGGTGTTACTTCGCGCATGCGGCGCATATTGTCAGTCCACACATTTTCGTAAATGCAATTGTGAAAATAGAAGTTTTCAAGTCGTTTAAACTCACTGCGCGCCGCCGAGAACAATTCTTCGGCTTGCAAAATATGGGCGTCCATAGAGCCGCCAATATCAAAAAATGTCAGGACTTTGATGGCATTGCGTTTTTCGGCGCGCATTTTAATATCAAGATAACCTTGACGGGCCGTCGCGTGGATGGTGTCGTCAATATCGAGCTCTTCGAGTGCGCCTTCGCGGGCAAATTTACGCAAACGGCGTAGGGCGATTTTTATATTGCGCGTCCCCAGTTCTTTGTCACCGTCAAGATTGCGAAACACACGCTTGTCCCACACTTTGACGGCCCGCCCGTGCCGACCTTGATCTTGACCAATGCGGACACCTTCTGGGTTATATCCGTGCGCGCCAAATGGTGAAGTTCCACCTGTGCCGACCCATTTGTTACCGCCTTCATGCCGTTTTTGTTGCTCGGCCAAGCGTTTTTTGAGGGTTTCCATAAGTTCATCAAAATCACCAATGGCATTTATTTCGGTCATTTCCTCTGGGGTCAGGTGCTTTTCTGCCATTTTGCGGAGCCATTCGGACGGAATTTCGTGCTCGCTCTCGCCAAATAAATCGGTCAAATAATCCATGCCGCGAAAGACATGGGAAAACACTTGATCGAACTTATCCAAATTGCGCTCGTCTTTCACCAAGGCTGCGCGGGAGACATAGTAAAACCCGTCAACGCTTTCGCCTGCAACGTCCTTATCCAAGGCTTCGAGTAAAACCAGATATTCGCGAATGCTAACAGGGATTTTGGCGGCGCGAAGCTGTGAAAAGAAATCATAAAACATGAGGCAAGACTAGGGTAGGGCGCACTGTCCTACAAGTTTAATATGGAAAGCTTAGCGACATTGCCCTTGGTACGCTGGGCTGGCTCCATTTGCGGCAACCGTGCACGCATTGCCGTAGGTGCGGCCATCACATCCACACACGGGGTTGTACTCTTTGGTACACATTTGTGGTCTCGGCGAGCACACTCCGCTTTGGTCTGCTGCTCCGCACCTAGCTTGTAGGGAGTATTGGCAAAATTCGTTAGGGTTGGCGCACCGTGCCCCCATCATACCGCCGCACATTTGCGCGCCAATTGGAGTGTGCTGCTCAGGTGGAAAACCAGGAGGAGGGCCGTAAATAGGGGTTGGTGTATAACATGAGGACGCCATGAAAAATGCCAAGACAATGATAAGAATACGCATAATTTACCCTGTTCTAATGTCTGTTTCAATACGGGCCGCTAGCTCTGGATCGAGGTTTAAGGCCATAGCAAGTTCGTCCAAATAATCGCGCTCTTGAGGGTTAAGCCCGTTGGCAATACGGCAAGAGGCTGCGTAAATTTCACGTGCTGCTTGGTCACTTGTCGAAAGTGCTGCAATTGTTTGCGGGCTTTCAGGAGAAGACAAGGCAATTTTGAGTGCATTGGCGCTTTCGCTATTGTGGGCATTGATGAGGCTAAGCTCACTTTCACCAATGTTTCCGTCAGCTTTAGCAGCGGCAATCATAGCGCGGAGTAAGGTTTCAGATCGGGCTTCAGCATCCGGGCCTTTGAGCAGTCCGATAATGTCTTGCGCGCTTTTGGGCATTTTACCGCCGTTTTTTTGGTAAGCTTTCCACGCGAGTGTGCCGAGTCCTGCCATGCCGCCAAGCACAGCAATTTTGCGCCCAGACCGTGAAGAGAGCAAAAGAGCCAATGCACCTGCAGCCGCGCCCGTGCCTACACCTTTGCGTAATGCATCACGGCTAAGTTCATTGTCTTCAATGCCAAGTTTATCAATGAGGTAGTCTTCGCCTTTAGCCGCGATATCCTTGCCTTTTACAGACAGGTCTTTTGTACGATCTTGACCTTGTTTGGCCAGTTCACGTCCAGCTTGTAGCAATTGGTCGAGTAAATCTTGTGCGTTGATGTGTGAATTTTCCATTCTGTCCCCCTAATTTGAATGCAAGTTAGGCTAACATAACTTTCGCACTTGAGGAACCGATCTTTGCAGTGTTGCGCCGAAATATATTTAAGTTTTGTTTGTGTTTTTTTGCTTGGCTTCATCTCTAATATATACACGCTTGCATCTTTGGCCAAGACCCGTAAGAATTTCGTAGTTAAGTCTCTGGGCTTGTTGGGCTTGCATTTCCAGATTTTGGCCAAAAAACACTGCTTTTTCACCAACTTGAACGAATTTATCAATGTTGGTAATATCGAGGATTGTGAAATCCATACTGATACGACCAACGACAGGTGCATTGGATTTACCAAGGCGGGCATGGGTGATAATTTTTGTGTCTGAACCACTTAAATTCACGGGTAGTCCGTCTGCATATCCTGCGCTGACAATAGCAATTTTCATATCATGGGGCGCGGTATATGTTGCGTTATAGCCCAAAGTCTCGCCTTTTGGGACTGATTTTATTTGCAAGACAGGGGCGTGAAGCTCAATGACGGGGCGCACTTTTTCTCGCTCAGGCGTATCTGTGGCGATCCCGCCAAACAAACCGATGCCTGGGCGCACCAATTTAAAATGATAGGGCTTGCCTAGATATATACCGCCCGTATTGGCAATGCTAAGGCCAACCATAGGCATTTGTGCGGCGATTTTTTTAAATCTCCCCAATTGGATTTTGTTCAAGGCATGGTTTTGCAGGGATGAACAGGCAAGATGAGACATGACAAGGTCGACATCCAAGGCCTCAAGCAAAGCCTTTTCACTGGCAAATGTCTCTGTTTCTTTGTCTGGAATACCGAGGCGGTTTATACCCGTGTCAAAATGTAGAGCTGTACGCGGCGGGCGTTTGACACCCTCTATTGTTTTCATCCAATCGCGGGCTTGGGAGAGGGAGTTAATGACGGGCTTGAGCGTATTACCAAAAAACAGGGCGCTGTCTTGCGGTGTAGGGCCAGCTAGCACATAAATATTGGGTTGGTTGCCAATAGCGCGGCGTAAGATTTTCCCTTCGCCAGCATGGGCAACAAAAAATGTGCGGCAACCTGCGCCGTAAAGTGTGCGGCCAATTTGTTCAATACCTAGGCCATAAGCGTCAGCCTTGACGCTGGCCCCGATTTTCGCAGGTGCAGATAATTTGGTAAGAGCTTGATAATTCTCGGCAATGGCACTGAGATTAATCGTGAGTACAGGGCGTGATGAATAAGATCGTTGGTCGGAACTACGCATACAATCTAGTGAACACTATCATTATAGCGGTCATCAAATGCGAGGTTGCTAAATTTGGTCAGCTCGGCAGTAAAGGCGAGCTTGACAGTACCAATCGGGCCATGTCTTTGTTTGCCAACAATCACTTCGGCTTTGGCATGGAGTGCGGTCATTTCGTCTTGCCATTTGAGGTGTTCTTCTGTGCCTTCGCGTGGCTCCATACGAGATAGATAATATTCTTCTCGGTAGACGAACATAACAACGTCAGCGTCTTGCTCGATGGAACCAGACTCGCGTAGGTCTGAGAGTTGCGGCTTTTTATCATCGCGTTGTTCGACTTGGCGGGAAAGCTGTGCGAGAGCCAAAACGGGAATGTCGAGCTCTTTGGCGAGGGCTTTTAACCCCATTGTAATTTGGGTGACTTCTTGTACGCGCCCATCATTTGAACGACCACTGCCAGACAGAAGTTGTAAATAATCAACAATTAGCAAATCAAGACCAATCATGCGTTTTAACCGCCGTGCACGCGCAGACAAAGCACCAATGGTCAGCCCGCCTGTATCGTCAATATAAAGCGGTATTTTTTGAATGACATCGGCGGCTTCGCGCACATCATCATATTGATTTTGGTTGATATCACCGCGCCTGATTTTATTGGAAGGTACTTCGGATTGTTCTGCGAGCAAGCGTGTCGCGAGTTGTTCGGACGACATTTCAAGGCTAAAAAACCCAACAATGCCGCCGTTTATTGTTCTTTCAATGCCGTTTTCGTCCTTTTCAGCTTTATAAGCTTTGGCGATGTTAAAGGCGATATTGGTGGCGAGAGATGTTTTGCCCATTGAGGGACGGCCTGCAAGAATAACCAAATCCGATTTATGTAAACCGCCCAGTTGTCGGTCTAAATCCAAAAGACCTGTCGACATGCCAGATAAACCGCCATCGCGCTCAAACGCTGCCGTTGTCATTTCAATGGATGCAAGCAATGCCTTGTCAAAACTTACGAAACCAGAGCTAACCGCGCCAGTTTCCGCCAAGCTAAACAGTTGCATTTCTGCGGCAGAAATTTGTGTCTGAGCATCATCGTCACTATCTGGGTCTTCAGCTAAAGCTTTGATATCACCGCCCAAGCGTATCAGTTCGCGGCGAAGGGCAAGGTCAAAAATAAGCTTTGCATAATCAGGTGCGCTTGCACCCGTAGGTGCGCTCTCCAAGAGCAGAGCCAAATATTCAACCCCGCCAATGTCAACCAATGTTTCGTCTTGTGCAAACCGGTTTTTAAGCACGATGGCATCGGCCAGTTTGTTATGTTCTATTAATGTGGCAATGCTGTCAAAAATGCGTAAATGCACGGGATTGTAAAAATGCTTGGCTTGGACAATCGCGCTAATACGGTGAAAAATCTCATTGTCATACAAAATCGCGCCCAGGAGAGCCTGCTCAGCCTCAATAGAATGGGGAGTCAGGTCTTGTTCGTCGATTTGACTGTCTGTGATATTTTCGTCTAAAAAGGCCATAATTACGTTCTTAATCATTAAATATGTCTATTGCGAGGCTTGAATTTTGATTTTCACGTCAAGCAAAAAAATAACTTATACACGTTTTATGTACAGGCTTATCCACAAGGTTATACACACTGTATCCACAAGCTTGTCTACAAGCAAAGAAAAACCCGCTCAAGCGTACTTGAGCGGGTTAGAAAAAGTAAGAAAATAAACGTGAATGTTATTCTTCGCTTTCCGCTTCGCTATCATCTTTGGCAGCAGGGATAAACTCGCCTTCGCCGTCATCTTCAAACATGCTGTGGGCATTTTCAGCGCGGTCAGCAGCTTGTTCGTCGGCTTGGGCTTTATCCTCGTCCATTTGGGAAGCAATCACGTCTTCACCAGAGGCTTGACGTTCGGCTTCTTCTTCTGAACGTGCCACATTGATGGTCACATGAATGCTAACTTCTGGATGAAGCTTGATACGAACTTCGTTCATGCCAAGTGCTTTAATCGGTTGTTCAAGAACAACCATAGAGCGTCTCACTTCACCGCCAACAAGTTCAGCAACGTCGCGTGAGGATACAGAGCCGTACAAAATACCAGTTTCGCCAGCTTGACGAATAACCACATATGTTGATCCGTCCAGATCTGTGCCACTTTCTTGCGCTTTTTCAGCCGCTTCAGCGTTACGAGCTTCCAAAAATTCACGTTCTGCTTCAAAACGAACCAAGTTGGATTTCGTAGCGCGGAGGGCTTTGGCCTGTGGCAATAAGAAATTGCGAGCAAAGCCATTTTTGACATTGACAACATCGCCAATGGTTCCAAGTTTTTCAACGCGTTCTAAGAGTACAATTTTCATGTCTATCTCCTATTTCGCAGCGTATGAAATTAAAGCCAGAAAACGTGCACGTTTAATCGCTTGTGCGAGGATGCGCTGCTTCTTGTGGGACACGGACGAAATACGTGACGGTACAATTTTGCCTTTTTCAGACATGTAACGCTGTAGCATTTTCGGGTCTTTATAATCGATGTTAATGCCGTTCTCGCCAGAGAATGGACAGACTTTGCGGCGGCGACGGAAATTCGTACGCGTTGGCAAGTTTTCGATTTTAATATCTATTTTTTTAGCCATGTTCTGTACTCCTAACTACGGTTATCGCGGCGTTTGCGTTCTTCACGCTTGGCCAAGATAGGGGAGGGATCACTTGGAAATTCATCAACACGAATACTCATATAGCGCAAAATATCTTCATTGATGCGGTGTTGACGTTCAATTTCAAGGATTGCTGCACTCGGTGCATCAATTTGCAAAAGCGAATAATGGGCCTTGCGGTTTTTGTTGATCCGGTAAGCAAGATTGCGAAGACCCCAATATTCGGTTTTGACGACTTTGCCGCCAAGGTCTTTAAGCTTGCCTGTAAGGTGGGTAATCATTTCCTCGACTTGGGTCGAAGAGATGTCGGGACGCGCAATAATCACGTGTTCGTATAATGACATAAAAATGCCCTTCATATAAATTGCGGCGCGGCTTCCCTAGAAGGATCCTCGGTTGAGGAAAAAGGAAATGCGATGGTTCTCATACTTGGTTTGGCCCCATGCCAAAGTGTCATGTACAAGACCGCAATTGCTAAGGTGCGCAACATACATAAGGCGAAAACAAATACAAGTCTTGATTTGAGCTATTGTCAGTGTGTAAAGCTGCGCTATATTAAAGAAAATATGAGGCGAATATGACACTAGCATTTACATTTCCTGGCCAAGGTTCTCAAAGCGTTGGCATGGGTAAAGAATTGGCCGATACATTTGCCAGTGCACGCGCCGTATTTCAAGAAGTTGATGATGTGCTTTCGCAAAATCTATCTCGCTTGATGTGGGAAGGGCCAATGGAAGACCTGACACTTACTGCCAATACCCAACCCGCTTTGATGGCATGTTCAATCGCCGCTATGCAGGTGTTAAAGCAAGAATTTGATGTGGATGTTACAAAGGCTAAATATGTGGCAGGGCATTCTTTGGGCGAATATTCAGCCCTATGCGTGGCGGGGAGTTTAAACCTTGCTCAAACAGCAAAATTATTACGTTTACGCGGTGAGGCTATGCAAAAGGCCGTGGCTGTTGGTGTCGGGTCAATGGCGGCTTTACTTGGGGCCAGTATGGAAGATGCAAATGCAGCTGTAAAAGCAGGTTCAGCCATTGGCATTTGCCAAATCGCCAATGATAATGCTACGGGGCAAGTCGTGTTATCAGGCGAGAAAGCGGCCATTGAACTGGCGGCAGAACATGCGCGAGAACTGGGTGTACGCAAAGCAGTCATATTGCCCGTTTCAGCTCCGTTCCATTGTGACCTGATGTCACCTGCGGCGGAAGCTATGGCGGACGCGCTGGCAAATATAGAAATGTTGGTCCCCGCAGTCCCCGTGGTTAACAATGTCAGTGCAGGGCCAATTACTGACCCAGCACAATTGAAAGCCGACCTAATCACCCAAGTTACGGGCAGAGTGCGTTGGCGCGAAAGCATTGAAAGGATGGCAAGCGCAGGCATTGAAACCTACGCTGAGCCGGGTACAGGGAAAGTGTTGACGGTGATGCTAAAACGGATTGTAAAAGGCCTAAATGGTGTTGCTCTCAATACACCAGAATCATTGGAAAAATTTGCAAGTGACTTGAAGTAATTATTTAATCCTCCCCCGTTTACGGGGGAGGTGGCCCTGAAAGGGTCGGAGGGGGGAGCCCCAAACTCTACATATTGATTTGTAGCTCCCCCCTCCCCCGTAAACGGGGCGAGGATAAGAAATAAGAATTGAAAATGAGAAAGAGAAAATATGTTTGATCTAGCAGGTAAAAGAGCATTGGTAACTGGCGCAACTGGCGGGCTTGGCGGCGAAATTGCGAGAACGCTGCATGGGCAGGGAGCTATGGTTACTTTGTCAGGTACACGGGCTGAAAAGTTGGAAGAATTAGCGGCAGAACTCGGTGAGTGCGCATTCGTAGCTCCGTGTAATTTATCAGACGGAGACGCCGTAGACGCACTGCCCAAACAGGCGGCAGAACTTATGGACGGCGGGGTGGATATTTTAGTGTCCAACGCAGGTCTTACCCGCGACGGGCTTCTTATGCGTATGAAGGCCGATGATTGGAACCTCGTGCAAAAAGTCAATCTCGAAGCTTATTTTCGTCTGACCAAAGCCTGCCTTCGCTCGATGATGAAAGCAAGATGGGGCCGTATTATCGGTATAACCTCTGTAGTCGGCGTTACAGGCAATCCAGGGCAAGCCAATTACGCGGCGTCAAAGGCTGGCATGATTGGTTTCACGAAATCTTTGGCCCAAGAAGTCGCTGTGCGCGGCATAACCGCCAATTGTATCGCTCCTGGTTTTATAGCATCTCCAATGACAGATGTTCTAAACGAGAAACAAACAGAAGCTATTCTGACAAAAATACCTGCTGGCAAACTAGGAAGCGGCACAGACATTGCTAATGCCGCGCTCTATTTGGCGTCAGATGAAGCCAGCTATGTCACAGGCCAAACCCTACACGTAAACGGCGGCATGGCAATGATTTAGGGAGCGCACTGGCTCAACGTTCTTTGTAATAAATATTATTCATCACCATGTGCGAGATTACATCTGCTATGATTTTCAGGGTAATCAGTAGGGTGAGTACGACCAGTGAGCCGCTCCATCTATCAGCCAAAAATGCACTGCCGAGTATCAATATGTGCATGGTCATCACCCGACCATAGGGAAGAAACATTTGTGCTTCGGGTGGTAATTTCAGGGCACGGCCCCAACGCATGAAATTGGTTAGAAATGAAAACAAATGGGACAGAAATAAAGACAACAACACCCATTTTATAGACATATCAAAACTGGCATTTACGGTGTGGTCACCGATAGAGGGCGAATTAGATATGACGGGGATAAGAAACAACAGCATGAACAAGCCGTGCACGACCCAGAATAAACCATAGTGAAAACAAAAGAAAATGATGGATTTAGCTTTATCAGCAACGTTGCCAAAACTAAGAGCCATTTTCAAAATATTAAAAAAACCAACAATCAAGTTCTCAAGCCAATAAATAATCACCAATACGGTTAGGCTCCACCCCCAATAAATCACGCCAATCACAGGGAGGAGATTGACAATAATTAAGGGGAGAATAGAAAGGCGAAACTTACCCATTATTGCGTACTTATTTCATGTATTATTTTCTTAATGCTCTGCCTCCGCAATATAATAGTGGTTTTTAAAACCAACTCACCGGCCGTTTTTCAATTGCCTGTTTAATTCTTTTGCCCGTCTTGGGCGTCAATTTTTACCAAAACATCTTTTGCTTGTTGGTAATTTTGGGCGGCGGATTTTTTGTACCAATGTATACTTTCGTCTAAATTTTTTGGAACCCCGCGGCCAGCGCGGTACATAATACCAATATTAAATTGACCTATTGCGCTGCCTTGCTGTGCAGCTTTTAGGTACCAGTTTGCGGCTTCTATGTCGGACGACGCAACTCCGAATCCTTTTTCGTGTAGAAAACCAATGCTATTTGCGGCATTTCCACTGCCTTGGGCAGCAGATTTTTTATACCATTTCATCGCCTCCGAATAAGATTGCGGCACACCTTTACCATTTGCATGCATAACGCCTAAATTGTACTGCCCTAATGCATTGCCTTGCTGTGCAGCTTTTCGGTACCAGTTTGCGGCTTTGGTGTCAGACTTAGAGACAGCAGCGTTTTCAAATTCATACATAGCACCAAGAAAAATTTGCGCCCCTGAATGCCCATTATTTGCCAGTTCGTTAAAGTAAAGCCATGCGCCTATATAATTTTTCGCTTCATATGCCGCAACGCCGTCCTCAAACGGCCCCGCGAGGGCAGAGAGTGGGGCGAGGGCGCAAAGACTTGCTGCGGTTAATCCAAATATTAGTTTTTTCATGATGGCTTCCTTTGTTTTGTTTATTTAACAAATTTAGGCCTGTTTTGCTCGTGACAAATGCTGTCATGTTCAAAAAAATTGTATTTTTTGCGAAAACAGTATCGTTTCGCCAGTTTGCACGTGAACATCACACCGAGAGCACGATCAATTTAACTACAAATGCTTGATTTTGTGTTGGAAAAAATTGCACCTTAGTGCTAGGCAGTGTGCAGTTAGTGTGTTAGTGCACCGCCCGAAAGCAGGAATGGTCTTGAAATTCTTCAAGACTGACCTACATTCAAAATGATAAAACCGCCGATTTCGGCAAAAATTAAGGAATATCATATGTCAGACGTATTAAGTCGCGTTACCAAAATGGTTGTTGAACACCTCGATGTTGAGGAAGATAAAGTGACCCAAAAAGCTAATTTCATCGAAGATTTGGGTGCAGATAGCCTTGATAATGTAGAGCTTGTTATGGCTTTTGAAGAAGAATTCGACATTGAAATCCCCGACGATGCGGCAGAAACCATCCAAACGGTTGGCGATGCTGTTTCCTTTATCACTAAAGCTACGGCTTAACTGCCTATCGTGAGGCGAGTCGTTGTTACAGGTCTTGGCCTCGTTACGCCACTTGGCAGCGGGGTTGGAACTGTCTGGAGCAATCTTCTCGCGGGTAAATCTGGCGCAGGCCAAATTGAACATTTCGATACGAGCGATCTTGCTTGTAAAATAGCTGCTATGATACCGCGCCTTGATGGGCGCGGTGGTGGTGGCCCTGATATTCTAGGAACATTTGATCCCAATGAAATTCTTAGCCCACGTGAACAAAAACGTGTGGATGAGTTTATTTTGTTTGGTATTGCGGCCGCAGAAGAAGCCATATTGGATTCGCGTTGGAAGATTGATCCAGAAGATACCGAGACACAATCTCGGTCTGGCGTTATATTCGGTTCGGGCATTGGTGGCTTGCAAACCATTTACGAAGCATCACTCGTATTAGAAAATAAAGGACCGCGACGCATTGGACCATTTGTTTTACCTGGTTTGCTCATTAATTTAACCTCTGGTCATATTTCTATACGTCACGGTTTTAAAGGGCCAAACCATAGTGTTGTCACCGCCTGTGCAACCGGCGCGCATGCCATTGGCGATGCGGCCAGGCTCATTCAACGCGGCGACGCCGATGTTATGGTTGCTGGTGGATCAGAAGCGGCTATTTGTCGATTGGGCATTGCCAGTTTTATAGCCTGCCGTGCCATGACAACAGGCTATAATGACACGCCAAAAGCAGCTTCAAGACCTTATGACAAGGGACGGGACGGGTTTTTGATGGGCGAGGGTGCAGGCGCGATTGTTCTGGAAGAATATGAACATGCGAAAGCACGCGGTGCAAAGATTTACGCGGAATTTAAAGGGTATGGCCTTTCGGGTGATGCGTACCATATCACGAGTCCCGCACCTGATGGTGACGGCGGGTATAGAGCAATGAAGATGGCGTTTGAGGATGCGGGTATGCAGCCAACTGATATTGGCTATGTCAATGCCCACGGGACATCTACCCCAATGGGCGACGAGATAGAGGTGAGGGCCGTTGAGCGTATGTTTGGAGAGGGCAGTGCAAATGTATCAATGTCGTCAACCAAATCCGCGACAGGGCATTTATTGGGCGCGGCGGGCGCAATAGAAGCCATATTTTCAATTTTGGCGGTTCGCGACCAAATTATGCCGCCCACCTTAAATCTTGAGAACCCGTCTTTAGAAACACCTATTGACCTTGTGCCCCTAAAAGCCAAGAAAAAACAAATAGATGCCGTATTGTCCAACTCATTTGGGTTTGGCGGTACAAATGCGTCGATTATTTTTGCGAAACCGCCAAAAAACTAGTACATACGGGTATGGCCCGAACTACAAAAACAGAATCACCTCAAAATGAAGACGGTTTAGGCAAGCGGCATGCCTTTGCCATTGCAACGATGATGATGATTGCCATGCTTACATTTGCAACGGCGATCGGAATTATTGGCTATAGCGTATTAAAATACCGATATATTCATGACGGGCCTTTGCAAGTGGACACTGTATTTGAAATTCAAAAAGGGGCAGGGTTGTCACAAATCGCCTCAAAGCTTGAAGATCAAGGCGTGATTAGCCGCAAGCGTATTTTTAAAATATTCGTTAAACTTGACGGCGGCGAGAAAACTTTAAAGACGGGAGAATATAGCATTCCTGCACAAGCCAGCATGCGGGATGTTTACGGTATTTTGCAAGACGGGCAGGCTATTTTATATCCGTTTACCATTGCAGAAGGGCTGACGAGCAAGCAGATTTTGCGGTTGATTGACCAAAATACAAGACTTTCAGGGGAAATATCTGCAACACCAATAGAGGGTACACTCCTACCCGAAACTTATATGTTGCCAAAGTCCATGACCAAGCAAGACTTGATCCGTGATATGCAAAAAGCGCAAGCGGATGTGTTGGATAAATTATGGGCGGGGCGGGCAGAAAACCTACCTATTAAAACAAAACGAGAGACATTGATTTTAGCCTCCATTGTCGAGAAAGAAACAGGGCAAAAATCTGAGCGTCAGCGCGTTGCGGGTGTGTTTATTAACCGTCTTAACAAGGGCATACGGCTTGAGTCTGATCCGACAATAATTTACGGAATAACGGGTGGTGAAAAACTGGGACGAGGGCTGAGGCGATCTGAAATCGACCGTAAAACCGATTGGAATACTTACCAGATTGACGGCCTGCCGATCACCCCAATTTGCAACCCAGGACGGGCGGCGATTGCAGCCGTGCTTAATCCTATGCAAACGGACGATATCTTCTTTGTCGCTGACGGAACGGGCGGCCATGTTTTTGCCAAAACCCTGCGGGAGCATATTAATAACGTCAATAAATGGCGGAAAATAGAACGAAAACGCAAAGCTGCTGCCAAGAAGAAGGCTAACCAATGAGCTTAAAAAGCATGACAGGGTATGGGCGCGCAGAAGGTCACTATGAGGACACGTCTTGGGTGTGGGAAGTGCGCGGTGTTAACGGAAAATCACTTGATATGCGCTTGCGATTGCCAGTTGGGTTTGAATATCTTGACCCTATAATCCGCAAAGCCGTTGCCGGTAAATTAAAGCGGGGAAATTTACAAATTAGCATAAATATGCACGCCCCGATTGAGCAATCTGCCTATATAATTAATCATGACTGGATAGATTTATTGATGCGTGAGGGACAAAAGATTGCAAAAAAACATACTTTGTCCGCAGCGCGCCTTGACGGGTTATACCAAATAGATGGTGTGATCGTCGAAAACACCCATGACAATATACCCCGCTCACAAAGCGAAGAATTGAGGGCGGCACTGTTACAAAGCCTAGGGGGTACGTTGGATAATTTGATAATAGCGCGCCAAGAAGAAGGTGGTGTGCTGAGTGATGTTTTACGGGAATGCATAGATAACTTTGAAGCTCTTTTGGCCAAAGCACGGACGTGTGAAAGCGCACTTGCAAGTAATATAAAGTTGAGACTAGAACAGAAGTTAACCGAGCTTTTGGGCGAAAACCATTCGCGAGAAAGATTGGTGCAAGAGGCGGCTTTCCTCGCAGTTAAAGCGGACGTGAGGGAAGAATTGGACCGACTTGATGCCCATGTGTTGCAAGCGCGGTCTCTGCTTGGTAGTGGTCGCCCGATTGGGCGCAAACTGGATTTTTTGTCGCAAGAGTTTATCCGTGAAGTGAATACGGTATGCTCTAAATCTTCGGACATACAGCTAACCCAAATTGGGCTTGAAATGAAAAGCTTGATTGAGCAATTTAGAGAGCAGGCGGCCAATGTCGAATAATACAAAAAAACATAGTCAATTGGAGAAAATTAAAGCCAAAAGACGTGGCCTTATGATCGTGCTGTCTTCACCGTCCGGTGCTGGGAAAAGTACATTAACGCGGTTGCTTTTAAAGGAAAATGCAGGCATGGCGATGTCTGTTTCAGCAACAACCCGTGCACCGCGCAGTGGTGAAGAGGATGGGGTCGATTATTATTTTGTCACAAAAGACACGTTCGGTGACATGATTGAGGACGAAGAATTTTTGGAACATGCCAAGGTTTTTGACAATTATTACGGTACACCGCGTGAACCTGTTGAGCGAGCTTTGGATGGTGGTAAGGATGTTGTGTTTGATATTGACTGGCAAGGCGCACAGCAACTTACACAAACAGCGACATCTGACCTTGTTAAAATATTTATCCTGCCGCCGAGTAAAAGAGAACTTGAAAGCCGTTTGCACAGTCGTGCACAAGATAGCGAGGCGGTGATTGCGAGGCGGATGGCTAAGTCCGAGGCCGAAATAAGTCATTGGCCTGAATATGACTATGTGATTGTCAATGAGGATTTAGATACGGCCATGCAAGAACTTCGTGTTATTCTTGCTAGTGAGAGAATGAAAAGGCATCGACAATTATGGCTTGGCCCATTTGTGAAACAATTGATACAGGGTGGCTAGATCTTCGATTTAAGGTGAAGCGCTATATCCGTTAATGTATGAAATGCTTTAATATCAAGGGTTTCTGGGCGAAGACTCGGGTCAATTTTTGATGTTTCCAACCACGTATCCATATCTATTTGGAAGTTTTTGGCCAAACCGCGTAATGATTTTCGTAACATTTTACGCCTTTGTCCAAAGGCCGCTGCCGTAATTTTCCCAAGTGTGGAAAGTTCAAAATACCGCTTCTCGTCTGAAAGAATATCCAAAACGATCACGGCGCTGTCGACTTTAGGCGGTGGAGTGAATGCACTCGCTGGTACCTCAAAGGCGATATGAGGGTTGGTGATGGATTGTGCCAAGACAGCAAGCCGTCCATACGCCTTTGTACCTGGCTTGGCGACAATACGCTGCGCAACTTCTTTTTGTAACATGAGCACCATTCTGTCCCAAAATACGGGCTTAGCAGTGAGCCAATTGATAAGCAATTTTGTGCCGACATTATATGGTAAATTCGCGCAAATACGCAGTGGCCGGAGTGTGCTTAAAGCTGCAATATCTATTTTGAGTGCGTCGGCCTCTTGTAATGATAAACGGTTGTTCGCCCGTTTTTGAATGTCGGTAAGTAAGGGTAAAAACCGTGGATCTTTTTCAATAACATGTAGATTTTGCGTACCCATATTGAGTAGTGAGCGGGTAAGGCCTCCAGGGCCAGGGCCGATTTCTACGATGGTATGATGTGGCGTAGCGAGCCTAGCGATTTTATCCGTTAAGTTTTGGTCGAGCAAGAAATGTTGCCCAAAGCTTTTTTTGGCAAATAAACCGTGCGCTTTCAAACTTGCTGACAAAGACGGGAGGCTATCCATGTAACGTGAACCTATTGCGGGACATCATGCGTGCAGCTTGCATAGCTGCGATGAGGCTATCGGCGCGAGCAATATTTTTTCCAGCAATGTCAAATGCCGTGCCGTGGTCGGGGGACGTGCGGAGAATGGGAAGCCCAAGCGTAGTATTCACACCTCCGTGAAAATCTAAAGTTTTAACAGGAATAAGTCCTTGGTCATGATACATGGTCAGCACAGCGTCATACCGTGCGCGTGCTTCTGTATGAAAGAGAGTGTCTGCACTTTGCGGATCACTGATATTGATATTTTCTGCCCGTAGTTTTTGTGCGGCAGGAATAAGAATGTCAATTTCCTCTTGCCCCAATGTTCCGTTTTCACCCGCATGAGGATTTAACCCTGCCATGGCAATACGCGGTGACGCTATACCAAAGTCAGTTTGGAGTGCGCCGTTTAACACACGTGCAGTTTGTGTAATGCTGTCAATCGAGATTGCTTTTGGTACGTCTTTGAGCGGGATATGGATGGTTGCGAGCGCAATGCGTAAGTCCTTGGCACTTAGCATCATGACAGGGCCATGGGCATTGGGAGTATATGGAAATGCATCTGCTTTGGTTAAATCTGCTAAATACTCAGTGTGGCCAGGAAATGTGAAACCCGCGCTATAGAGAACATTTTTAGAAATTGGATTGGTAACGATTGCGCTTACCTGCTTTGACATAGCAAGCTGTGTGGCAGTCTCTATGGATTTTAATACTGCCGAAGCGCATTTATTGTCAGGTTTTCCTATAGAGATGGGGGGGCAATCAATTGGTAAGACAGGGAGCGCGTGTTGAAAGGTCTTGCTCGCTTGTTCTGGATTATTAATGATTTTTGACTGCGGATAAAGGGCAGGGTCTGCAATAACAAAAAAAGTTGCGGCATCATCGCCGCGTAATTCCTGCCAAGCTTTTCTTGTAATTTCGGGGGCAATACTTGCTGGGTCGCCCATTGTTAAAGCGAGAGGAGGCCCGCCCGCGTGAGAAGACAGATAGTCGCCTTCTACACTAACGTGTGACAATGGTTGCCTTTCGACGCAAATTACGAAGATGCCGCTTGGACGCCTGTGCTTCTTGCTGTGATAACAGGCGGTTTTCCACTTGGTCACGTGTAGGGATATTTGAGCCTTTTACCTGTCGATCACATACAATCAAGGAAACCAATGCGTTGGGTGTTGTCATGGGTTCTGATACGGAACCTATATCTGTTTTACTCAGAAGTGCCAAAATATCTTCTGTCATGTCCGTTGCTTTAATTTCCCCCATAGCATTGTTCGTTACGCCGTCAATGCCTGCAATGTCAGCCGATAAAGTATCGCAAGATTTGACAGCAGATGTTGCTGTTTTCATTATTGTTCTTGCAACAGGAATTTCACTTTCATCATTGATGGCATAATTCATACGCTTAAGTGTATAGAATGTCTCGGCAGTTGAAACTTGTTTGTCCATTAAGGCGATAACATAAACACCACCTGGAACAGAGATTGGTTGAGAAATTTGACCCTTTTCCATTTGCAATATGGCTGCATTTAGTTCTTCCCTTAATTCTCCCTCACGTATCCACCCAATATTTCCGCCAGCAGCAGCTGATGAAGCAGACGAAAATTGCTGAGCAAGAATTTGAAATGGAGCCCCTTCTTGCAACTGACTTATCATAGCTTCTGCGCCTTGAATTGCGCCTTCCATGCCGCCGATATCTGCAGATGCTTCAATGTAAATTTCTGCGACATTATAACTAGGCTTATTAGCATTTGCTGATAAGCGGTTTACTGTTTCGTTAATTTGAGCATCGCTAATGCGAATACGTGAGCCATATAAACCACCAATAATACGTTCCCATGCAATTTCTGATCTGACTTGGTCTCTTAGGGTGGAAATAGAAATGCCTGCTTGGGCGAGTCTAGATGCAAAATCATCCACACTTATGCCATTACGACTAATTATTTGTTGCACCCCACGATCAATAGATTGGTCAGAAATTGTTTGATCGTATTTTTTGGATTCTTGTATTTGAAGTTTTTCATCGACAAGGTTCTTCATCGCTTGTGCCAAGACCCGTTGTTGAGATTCTTTAGAAGCCTTTATGCCTTGGGTCGCCATCATAAACAGAGCGCGTTGGCGTAAGTCATGCGTTGTGATGACATCATCATTGACAACCGCGGCAATGCCATGTGCAGCCTGTGCTTGTACACCAATGGGCATCAGCAATGCGCTCATTATAGTTGCGCTACAAAGAATAGTTTTGGATAATAAATTGTTCATTCTTAGTTCCTGTACATATTTTGGCTAACATAGGGTTTTTTTTTAGCAAGGCAATCAAACACTTCATAAGATTACCACTTATCCATCTTCTATTTTCGATAAATAAGCTAGCCCCAAGCATAAAACAATAAGAGGGGATGCCCAGGCTGCCAGTGAAGGCGGTAGAGTGCCAGTTTTTCCAAACGCACTGATAATGTTATCAATAAAATAAACGCCAAAACCTAGACTTCCCCCTGTAATAATGAGCCTTAATGTGCTGCCAGAGCGCGTATTTTGCAAAGACACGCCCGCCGCAATGATTGACATAGCAATAAGTGTAATCGGTAAGGCAATGAGTTTGTGGAATTGTATGATAAGATGTGTCGCGTCAAACCCTGCCTGTTTTGCCTTTGCAATATCGTTTTTCATGCGCCAAAGGGGAGTGGCGTTTTGAGCATGTGATTGTGAAAGGATATTTTCTAAATTAATTGTTGTTGGTTTGGAAATTGTATCAAAGTGTTGACTCTTTTTTCCATCCTCGTGTTCTATAACATCCTTGAGTATCCAGTAATGTGATGGATGCAATTTTGCAGTTTTCGCATTATAGCGTGCTGTAAATGAATATTGATTGTCTGGCATCAATTTAGAATAGTAATAAGTAACATTATGTAATTCATGTGTTTTATTGTTACTAGATTTTGCATGAATGACAACATATCCATCTTCACTTACCTCTCTTAACCAAATGTCCGTTTGAAGTTCTTGGCTTATATCTTTGCCGGAAATTTCAAATATTTTTGTATTGTAATGTTGTGTGGAAAATACAGCTAGGGGATTAAATGCAACTATCCAAAAAATTCCGATTGCTAAAGTCACTAATATTGTGGGTTGCAAGAACTTCCATGCTGATAAACCCGAGGCGCGCATAACAATAAATTCTGATCGCTTGTTAAGTGAAAATAATGTGCCCATGACACCAAACAATATGACAAAAGGTATTGTTTTCTCCACCAATTGCGGCGCATTTAAAAGTGTGATGAAAAGTAAATTCATCATTGTGGCATTGGCATTTGATCCTAAATTTCGAGAAAGTTCCACAAAGTCGACAAGAAGTATTATGCTAGTTAATATCATAAAGGCTGTGAAAATGCCAAGAAACACTCGCATAGCAATATATTTATTGAGTGTTGTCATGTGGCCTCACTATATTTTGAGACCGTATTGTTATGATTTGTAGGTTTCTTGAAAATTGTCTGGGCACGTTTACGGTTTGATAAATACCACGCAGCAATAAAGCTTACAATTAAAGGTAATCCGTATTGTGCTATATTAAAGTTTGGGTTGCTTTCAGCTGCCGAGCTTAAACTAAATCCGACCAGCCTAATGCTAAAGCCAAGAGCTACGACAAAGGCGATTTTTGCGCTATATCCTAACTTTTTATGCTCCCCACGTATTAAAAATGCTAAAGCCAACAAGACAAGAGCAATATTATATAAAGGGGTGGCCAAGCGTGCATTACCCTCCGCTTTGAACTTATCTTTGCGTGCAAAATTTGAAAAATCATTCGGGTCTGGGTAAAAAAGTTCCGATAAATATCTGTCTGATGATTTAAGGCGCATCACAGGATCAACAATTAAAATATCAGTAAGGTCAATGGTGTAGGATGAAAAATTTGTGATATCCATCATTTTATTTTCATTTATATAATTAATATTTCCTGCATATAATGTGAAGTTCGTTCGATTGTTGGATGAACTGACCTGCCCTTCTTTAGCGATATATGTCATTGGAAAATCTGCGGTGCGTTCATCATAAATCAACACGTCTTTCATGCGCCCAGATATTTGGATTTTACTGGCGTAAATGGTAAAGCCAGGGGCAGGCTTGTTAAATTCACCAACGCGGATTACCCGCGATGCAATGTCTGTGCGGATGTCAACAAGAGCTTTGCGCATTTGTCTAAAGGAATAAGGTTGAATGAAGAGGTTTATGACAAGATGCACTATCATTGCGTAGGTAGCAAGACGCACGATGGGGGCCGCGATTTGCCACGGGCTAAATCCCGAAGCTTTTGTAACAACCAGTTCACTATCCACATTTAATCTATTGAGCGTATAAAGCGTAGCTATAAAAATGGCTAATGGCATGATAATGCTAAATAACTGTGGCAAAGCCAATACGGTAATGTATAAAAATGTGGATGCGGATTGTCTGTTTTCTATGATAAGATCAATCGTTGACAAGCTTTGGGTCAACAAGGCAAGTAAAGACAGGGCGCCAAGGGACAATAAAAGGGGGGCTAGCGCCTGACGTTGGAAATATTTCTGGATAAGTGTCATTTCGTCTTTTACCTTTTGAGTATTCCGCTTACCATAATAAGCTGAGTCTGCCATCACTAAGTATTAAAGTTTATGTAAGATATGGTTTACGAAAACCGAATAGAAAATGGAGCGAATTGTGAAAGTCAGTTTTATTAGCCCTGAGATTGGAGATGGTCAAACGAAAGCCGTTGCTGTTTTGCCCATATTTACAAAGTCCAATTTATCAAATGCGGCAAAAGCATATGACAAAATGTCTGGCAAGCAAATATCTACGGGTATGAAAGCGGGTGGTGTTGATGGACGAATTGGCAGGTCATTTCAAATTCTGGGGCCGAAAGGTACAAAAACTAACCGCCTTTATATTTTGGGTTGCGGGGCACAATCAAAATTTGACACGGAAATGTTTGGTGCACACGCGGCTAAAAATTTACTGAAGTGTGGGGAGCACACATTGGTTTTACATATGGATGGTCTTGGCTTAACTGCTGTCGACGCAGCTAGAGCGGCTCTTGGTGCGGTTCTCGCGACATATCGGTTTGATAAATACCGCACAAAATTACCCGCCTATAAGAAACCAAGTTTAAAAGCTGTGAAAATTGTTATTGAAAACCCTGTGAAGGCGCGCATGGCCTATAAGAACTTTTACGGCCCAGTGGCGGAGGGAACCTGTCTCGCAAGGAATTTGGTTATGGAGCCAGCTAATAAATTATTCCCAAAATCTTACGCGGCTCGTATCAAGAAAATGGAATCGCTTGGTCTAAAAGTAGAAATTTTAGGCGAAAAACGCATGAAAACTCTCGGCATGGGCGCGCTTCTTTGCGTGGGGCAGGGAAGTCCCCGTGAATCCCAACTTGTCATTATGAAATGGAATGGCGGTAAAAAGGGGGATAAACCTGTCTGTTTAGTCGGAAAAGGCGTTACCTTTGATACGGGCGGTATTTCCTTAAAACCTGGCGCGGGTATGTGGGATATGAAAGGTGATATGGGCGGATCTGCCGCAGTAGTGGGGGCTATGCACGCAATCGCATCTCGTAAAGCCAAGGCCAATGTTGTTGGAATTGTTGGTTTGGTTGAAAATATGCCAGACGGTTACGCGGTAAACCCTGGCGATATTGTCACTTCTATGTCGGGCCAAACCATTGAAGTGCAAAACACGGACGCAGAAGGTCGCCTTGTTCTGTGCGATGCGCTCTGGTACGCGCAAGAAAAATTTAAGCCAAAAGCAATGGTCAATTTAGCCACACTTACGGGTGCTATTCTCGTCTCATTAGGACACGAATATGCGGGTGTATTTGCGAACTCGGACGAAATTGCTGAGCAATTAAATGCTGCTGCTGAAACATCATCACAAAAAGTATGGCGTATGCCATTTGACCGAACCTATGATAAATTAATTGATAGTCCCAATGCGGATATGAAAAATATTGGTGGTCGCCTCGCTGGGTCTATAACGGCGGCGCAATTTCTCAAACGCTTTGTTGGAAATGTGTCGTGGGCGCATATTGATATAGCAGGTACGGCATGGAAATCGAGCAGCAAGGACCCTCGCGAACCCACATGGGCTACAGGCTATGGGGCACGCCTTATGAACCGCTGGGTTGCTGATAATTTTGAAGGTTGAAATGGTTGAACATTGGTTTTACCATCTTGAGCAAAGCTCACTTGAGCAAATTTTGCCAGAAATACTGGAAAAAACCTATGCTAAAAAATGGCGTGCTATAGTGAAGATTGGGCCGTTACTTGGCGAGGGTATGGCAGAAATAAAGCGGCTAGATAGCTATTTATGGCTTTATAAAAAAGATAGCTTTTTGCCTCACGCTAGAGACGATGAGCCGTTATCTGACGTGCAGCCGATTCTTTTAACGACTGAGAGCATGAACGCGGGTGGTTCTGACGTTATTATTTTGATTGGTGGTGCAGAAATGGTAGATATGACTGGGGTCACGCGGTGTATTACCATTTTAAACGGGAGTGATGAAAAGGATAAATCCATAGCCCGTATGCGATGGAAACAGGCCAAATCAGATGGCCTTACCACAGCATATTGGCGGCAAAATGATCACGGAAAATGGGAACAGCCCTTTAAATAACTCATATTTATGCTGTATCAGCAATAAAATGGGTGTTTAAAGAAAAAAAGTAGCATTGCTGTAAAAATTGTTGTCTCGTGTCGAAATTACCTTGAATACTGAATTTAGTCGCTCTATATAGCATTGCTTGCTTGAGTGTATGGCTTGAATTGTCCTTCGGAGAGAAATATGGCACGGGTTACTGTTGAAGATTGCATCGAAATTATACCAAACCGTTTTGATTTGGTTTTGCTGGCCGCGCACCGTGCGCGTAATATTTCTGCGGGTTCTCCGCTGACCATCGAACGTGATAATGATAAAACACCTGTTGTTGCTCTGCGCGAAATTGCGGACGAAACATTAGAGCTTGATGATTTACGTGAGAGTCTGGTTATTGGCTTGCAGCGCGTCATACTTGATGACGATATTCCTGATGAAGAAGATCAAGCGCCTATTCTTGCCATTGAAGAAGGTGAAGTTGCGCCAACTGAAATGTCTGAGGTTGATATGTTGCGGGCTCTACAAAGTGACCGCGATAATGGCCCTGACAACCGATTCTAAACTTCCATAAGTAACAATAAAATATTATTTTTTTTACTGTGAGTTATTGCGCATTCATGAGCAGGGTTTTACCATGTCTATATGAACGTGCAAAAAGTTGAAAATTCCAACCCATTATCAGATGTCTTAAGTCAACAGGCTCTCGTTGATTTGGTGTGTGCCTATGATCCATCAGCAAATGTGGATTTGATTGGGCGGGCATACAATTTATGCAAAAATGCTCATAAAGGGCAATTTCGCCATTCAGGGGAGCCGTATTTCATCCATCCCGTTGCCGTGGCCGAAATATTGGTAAATTTGCGGATGGATGTTGAGACGATTTGCACTGCTCTTTTGCATGATGTTCTTGAAGACACAAATGTTACTGAAGCGGATATGCAAGATGAATTTGGAGCGGGGATTTCGGAGCTTGTAAAAGGTGTCACCAAATTGGGGCAATTGGAGCTTAGTCGCACGGATCTGACCCGCGAAGGGCAGCAGGCTGAAAACTTGCAAAAATTTGTACTTGCCATGAGTAAGGATGTACGGGTCTTAATCGTAAAGCTTTGTGATCGATTACATAATATGAGGACACTTCATTTTCACCCAAAAATATCGAGCCAGCAGCGTATTGCCAGCGAAACAATGGAGATATATGCACCGTTAGCACGTAAGATTGGGGTTGATCGCATTTGTTCGGAATTGGAAGATATTTCGTTTAAAATTCTTAACCCTTCAGCGTTTGAAGGTATTTCCAAGCGTTTGAAAGATTGGCGTAATTCTCAAGATACGGCGATATCAGATTTGTCCATTATGTTGGGTGATTTGATGCGAGAGAATCATAAAACTGTCCGTATATATGGGCGTGAAAAGCGAGCTTTTGGTATTTGGAAAAAGCTACATAAACAAGGCATTCATTTTGAGGATGTTGCCGATTTATATGCCTTCAGAATCATTACAGAGAACATTGAAGACTGTTACGAAATATTGGGGGTTTTGCATAGGAATTGGCGGTGTGTTCCCGCAAGGTTTAGGGATTTTATCTCTGTTCCGAAGCCCAATGGATACAGGTGCTTGCATACGACCATTTTGGGGCCAGACAATCAGCGTATAGAATTGCAAATTCGTACCGATGCAATGGAAGAAATTGCCGAAAGAGGTGTGGCCGCGCATTGGCATTATAAAGACGAAGCCTATGCTTATGATAAGACGCGGACTGGCCATTATGACCCTCTACAGCAGGTTAGACAATTGGTTGAAATGTTAGAACATGGAGGGGACGCAGATGAGTTCCTTGAGCATGTCAAACTTGAAATGTTTGCAGACCAAGTGTTTACTTTCACCCCTAAAAGCCAGTTGATTGCTTTGCCACAAGGGGCGACCATATTGGATTTTGCCTATGCTGTTCACACAAAAATTGGTGATACCTGCATAGGCGCGCTGATAAATGGCCGCGAACGCCCTTTGCGTACACAGCTGCAAAATGGTGATGTGGTAAAAATTATTAGAGGCGGCATGGCTGAGCCAAACCCTGGATGGGAGAATATGGTGGTTACGGGTAAGGCGCGCTCTGCTTTGCGGCGACTTACCAGACAAGGGGAGAGCCAAGAATATCAACGCATAGGCCATATGCTTGCTGACCATGCCTTTGCGCGCGCAGATAAGGATTTTAGCGAAACCGTATTAGAAGACGGGCTAAAGCGTTTGAACTTTAGCGATGTTGGCGGGCTATATATAGCGTTGGGGCGTGGGCGGTTATCTGTGAGTGATTTTATGGATGGTATTTTTCCAGGCCGTGAAAATATCACGAACGACGCACTGCATATAAACCGTGACCTCATTGATAATAAAAATGCAAAACTTTATATCAAAGGTGAGGGTTTACGAGAAGGTGTCGGCCTGCATATTGGAGAATGCTGTTTTCCAATACCCGGCGACCGTATCGTGGGAATACACACGGATAATATTGGGATTGTCATTCATACAATCGATTGTGAAACTCTAGCTGTTATTGAAGACGAACAAGAGCGGTGGATAGATATTGGTTGGCGCAAGGGCGTGGAGAAAACGGTTTCTATGGGGCAAATTACGGCAACGGTTGAGCATGTTCCCGGGGCACTTGCTGAAATATGTACGATTATTGGCGAATCAGCTGGGAATTTGACAAATATTAAAACTTTAAAGCGGACAGCCGTGTTTTTTGATATGGTTATGGACATTGAAGTAACAAATGCACGTCATTTGTCACAAATTGTTGCGGCGATGCGTGCGAGTGCCTATGTAGTCAATGTACGCAGAGCGCGTGCAGATTTGGAAGATTGATATTATTATGCATGAAAATAGTGAGCAAATGAATACACAAGATGTACTCGGTGTATTTAAACAGGCGGGCGCATTGCTCGAAGGGCATTTTATTCTCTCATCAGGGCGGCGAAGTCCAGTGTTTTTACAAAAGGCCTTCGTGTTTAAAAACCCTGTTCTCACGGAAAAACTGTGTAAAGCCCTCGCGCAAAAAGTGAGAGATAATTTACCTGACATGCCAGATATTATCGTCGCGCCAGCAATGGGGGGGGTTATTCCCGGATATGAAACGGCACGGCATTTGGGCATTGAATCCATATTTGCAGAACGGGAAGATGGAGAGTTTACCCTCAGGCGCGGATTTACATTGGAACGCGGTGCTAAGGTCTTGATGGTTGAAGATATTATTTCAACAGGCTTAAGTTCCCGGGAATGTATTGATGCAATAAATGCAACGGGTGCAGAGGTGATTGCGGGTGCATGTTTGTTTGATAGGTCAGGGGGGAAAGCCGATATAGGTGTTCCCCTAATCAGCTTGGCATCAAAAATTTTCCCGTCTTACGCGCCAGATGAAGTTCCAGAAGATTTGGCGAAACTACCCGCCATTAAGCCAGGTAGTCGAGGTCTTAGTTAGTGGCCAATTCAGCCTTACCAAGATTAGGCGTCAATATCGACCATGTGGCTACACTGCGCAACGCAAGGGGCGGAGTGCATCCAGACCCTGTTGAGGCGGCAAAGCTTGCAATCGAGAGTGGCGCAGACGGCATTACAGCCCATCTTCGCGAAGATAGACGTCATATAAATGATAATGACATGACGCGCTTACAGGCTTTATGTATTGAGACAAATATCCCGCTGAATATGGAAATCGCGGCAGTTGAAGAGATGGCAGATATTGCTCTGACGCTGAAGCCCCGCGCCATTTGCTTTGTACCAGAAAAAAGAGAAGAACGCACAACAGAAGGTGGATTGGACGTTGTGGGTTTACACAATAAAATCACACCGATAGTGCGGCAGCTTTCAGAAAATGGCTCGCGGGTGTCTTTGTTCATCGAAGCATATGAAGCGCAAATCACGGCAAGCGCACATAGCGGCGCACAAGTGGTTGAATTTCATACGGGTGCATATGCGCATGCTCTTGATAATAATGATGATGTTTTGGCGCGCACACTATTAGAAAATATGCAAAAAGGTGCACAGCAAGCACACGCTCTTGGTCTTGAAGTGCATTTTGGTCACGGCTTGACATTTGATAATGTGGAACCCATTGCCGCCATTCCAGAAGCAATGGAGCTCAATATAGGCCATTTTATTATTGGTGAAGCCGTGTCTACGGGCTTGCCTGCCGCCATGCAAAAAATGCGTACACATATGGCCAATGCGCGTGGTATCACTTTATGATTGCAGGAATTGGAACTGATATTTGCGATATCCGCCGCATCGAAGCTATTTTGGAGAAATTTGGCAACCGCTTTGGGAAAAAAATATTTACAGCGGGTGAGCGCAAGAAGGCGGACAGCGTTTCAGCCCGTGGGTCTAGTTACGCAAAAAGGTTTGCGGCAAAAGAGGCCGTTGCAAAAGCCCTTGCTGGCGCGCAGACAGGGGCACTGCCTTGGCAAGATGTTGAAGTGGTTAATAATGCATCTGGGCGGCCTGAAATAATATTGCACGGCAAAGCATTACGGCGAGTGAAGTCCCGTCTTACAAAAGGGCAAGCCTATAAAATTCACCTCAGCCTCAGCGATGATTATCCATATGCGCAAGCCTTTGCTATCTTGGAAATTATGTGATGAGCCGCGAGCGGAAAAAAGAAAGCGGGCAAGGTTTCGTTCAAGAAACGGTTAAAACTGCGGTATTCGCCCTCGTGATTGCGTTTATCATACGCACTTTTTTATTCCAACCCTTTCATATTCCGTCTGGGTCAATGGAGCCAAACCTGTATAGCGGTGATTATCTTATCACAACAAAATATTCACTTGGATACGGGAAATATGCGGCTGACCCATTTTTTAACCTGCCTATAAAATCGGGCAGGGTTTTTGGCCGTGAGCCAGTACGCGGGGATATCATTGTTTTTAAGCCCGTTGGAAGTAAAACGTATTTTATAAAGCGCCTCATCGGGCTTCCCGGTGATGAAGTGCAAATGGTGGGTGGATTTTTATACATCAATGGACAATTGCTAAAAACCGAAAAACTTACAAATACTGCCCGCGTAGAAAAAGCGGGCAATTTTGTGAATACGCAAATGTATAAAGAGCACTTTGCCCACATAGGCATATCATACACTATTCAACACAACCTTCAAAATAGTGATGGGGACGAAACGGGTGTGTTTCATGTTCCAGATGGTCATTATTTCTTTATGGGGGATAACAGAGACAATTCATATGATAGCCGATTTTCCACGCAAATTGGCGGGGTGGGTTTCGTCCCAATGGAAAATTTAGTTGGCCGTGCAGAATTCGTTTTATTGTCAGTAAAAGAAGATTTTACACTGTTCAAGCCTTGGACATGGGGTAATGTAAGAAAAGACCGATTTTTCAAAGGACTGAGATGACAAAAGTCTCACAACAAAACTTAAACCTCATTGCACGGCTTGAGGGTGAAATACATTATGTTTTTGAAGACAAAGAGCTTGCACTTATGTCGCTTACCCACGCTTCGTACGGCGATGGCCGCCGCAAATATACCAATAATGAACGGCTTGAATTCTTGGGAGACCGTGTGCTTGGCCTGTTAACAGCAGAATTGTTATATGCGTCTTGCCCTGGCGATGAGGGCCTTATGGCGCGGAGTTTAAATGCATTGGTGCGCAAAGAAGCGTGCGCAAAAATTGCGCGTATGTGCAACCTTGGTGATTTTTTGCTGTTGGCCCCCTCTGAAATTAAGCAAGGTGGGCGCGATAAAACCTCCATTCTTGGTGATGCGTGTGAAGCTTTATTGGCAGCCATTTATCTTGACGGTGGCTACCAAGCCGCGAAAGATTTTTACATCCGGTTTTGGGGAAAAGATGTGGAAAAAGTGACGTCAATAAATACCAAAGACCCCAAAACGATTTTACAAGAAAAGGCGTATCTCTATGATGGTGCGCTACCAAGTTACAGCGTGGTAGAGCGCACGGGGCCAGATCATCGCCCTTTATTTGTTGTGGAAGTGGATGTACCAAGTGTAGGTAATGCGCAAGGCACCGGCAAATCCAAAAAAGATGCCGAGCGTTTTGCCGCGTCACACCTCCTAGATAACTGGCCAAAAACATGACGAAATCAGATACAAAAGCAGGGTTTGTCGCCGTCATTGGTGCGCCCAATGCAGGAAAATCTACATTGGTGAACGCTCTGGTTGGCGAGAAAATATCGATTGTTACCCATAAAATTCAAACCACGCGGTTTCAAATTCGCGGCATTGCGATCATTGAGGATACGCAAATTATTTTAGTGGATACACCGGGTATTTTTGACCCCAAGCAAAGGCTTGACCGCTCTATGGTGCACGCGGCGTGGACGGGGGCAGCTGATTCAGACGCGATTGTTCATGTGGTGGATGCATTTTCTTATTACCAAGTGATGTCGAACGGAAAACTTAATCCACAGGATAAAAAAAGCGCAGTTGATACCGACCGCGTCGTTGCGGGCTTGCAGAAATCAAAACGTAAAAAGCCAACTATTCTAGCTCTCAATAAAATAGACCTTTTGCCCCGCGAGCATCTATTAGAACTGATTACCCATTTTGATAAAACGGAAGTGTTTGATGATGTGTTTCTTATCTCTGCCCTTGAAGGCAATGATGTGCAAAAACTTGGGAAACATCTTGCCGACATTATGCCCATAGGCCCGTTTCTCTATCCTGCTGACCAATCTGCAGATATTCCGTCTCGCTTGCTCGCGGCTGAAATTACGCGCGAGAAACTATTTCTGCGCCTGCACAATGAATTGCCATATGCGAGCCACGTGGAAACGGAAAAATGGACGCGGCAAAGGGACTGTTCCTTGCGTATTGAGCAAATTATATATGTGCGCCGCAAATCACAAAAACCGATTGTGCTTGGCAAAAACGGACAAACAATTAAAAATATCGGGCAAATGGCCCGTGCCAATATGCGCGAGGTTTTTGGCACGAATGTGCATTTGTTCTTGTTCGTGAAAGTACGAGAAAATTGGCATGAAGACCGTTCTAAATACGCAGACCTTGGCCTTGAGTTTGATGTGTAATGGATTGGAGCGGTGAAGGTTATGTTATTTCCGTAAAACCTCACGGCGAAACCTCTGCCATTGTGAATGTATTTACACTGGGTAGAGGATTGCACGCAGGCTTGGTACGAGGCGGGAGGTCAAGGCGCATGCGTCCCGTATTGCAGGCGGGAAATAAAGTTTCCGTGCAGTGGCGCGCAAGGCTTTCCGAACACCTTGGGAATTTTACTGTCGAGCCAATAGATACCCGCGCCGCTCTTATCATGGAGGATAGACTATCTCTGGCTGCCCTAAATTCTGTTTCCGCCTTGCTCGTCAAGACATTGCCAGAACGCGAACCGCACGCGAGCCTGTATCAAGGTTTTGAAATTTTGATGCAAAACTTGGGAGATATTGATATTTGGCCCGCCCTTTATATCCGCTTTGAAATTGCATTGCTCAATGCGCTTGGCTACGGACTGGATTTTTCTCGGTGTGCTGCGACAGGGGAAAATGATAATTTAACCCACGTAAGCCCGCGCTCGGGCAGAGCTGTCAGTGCGTCTGCGGCAGAGCCATACCTTGATAAATTGATGATTTTACCCGCATTCCTGCGTGGCGGCACAATTGTTGAAAGGGACGATATTGCCAATGGATTACACTTAAGTGGTTATTTTCTCACCACCCGTATTTTCCACGCGATTAACAAAGACATTCCCGCTCCCCGTTCTCGGTTAATTGCAGAGTTAAAAACAGTCGGCATAGTCTGATTTTTCGCTAAGATGGTCTGCGAATCACATAGAGCTTTTCATGACTGATACCAAAGATAAAAATGCGAGCACACCAGGTCTCAATATCATAATAGAGAACATAGATGACGCGCTCAGTTCGCGCTATCTTGCCTACGCTATGTCAACCATTACTCAGCGTGCGCTGCCTGATGTTCGTGACGGGTTAAAGCCAGTGCACCGCCGTATTTTATTTGCCATGAGGCAATTAAAGCTTAACCCCGAAAACGCCCATAAAAAATGCGCCCGTATTGTTGGCGATGTAATGGGGCAATATCATCCTCACGGCGATGCCTCTATTTATGATGCGCTGGTAAAATTATCCCAAACATTTTCTGCCCGTTATCCCTTGGTCGATGGTCAGGGTAATTTTGGTAATATTGACGGCGATAGTGCGGCGGCCATGCGCTATACCGAAGCGCGGATGACGGCGGCTGGCAAGGCCTTGCTCGAAGGGCTCGACGAAGATGCCGTTGATTTTACGGCGACCTATAACGAAGAGGACGAAGAGCCAGTTGTCCTCCCCGCAGGTTTTCCAAACTTACTCGCCAATGGTTCTCAAGGCATTGCCGTTGGCATGGCCACGTCTATCCCGCCTCATAATGCGGCAGAGCTGTGCAGTGCGGCCTTGCATCTTATCAAAGCCCCAAAAGCGCGTATTGAAACCTTGATGGAGCACGTAAAAGGGCCAGACTTTCCCACAGGCGGGATCATTGTCGAACCTCGCGACAGTATGATGGAAGCTTACGCCACAGGACGCGGTGGATTTAAAGTGCGGTCACGCTGGCATACCGAAGATTTGGGACGGGGCCAATGGCAAATTATTGTCACGGAAATTCCCTACCAAGTGCAAAAATCACGCTTAATCGAAAGATTAGCAGACCTAATCGAGACGAAAAAAGCACCGTGGCTCGCAGATGTACGGGACGAAAGCGCGGAAGATGTGCGCATTGTACTGGAACCTAAAAGTAAAAACATCGAACCTGAATTATTGATGGAAAGCCTGTTTAAGCTTAGTGATCTTGCCACGCGCGTGCCGTTAAATATGAATGTGCTAGACGCCACACGCACGCCGCGTGTCATGGGACTACGGGAAGTGCTGCAAGCCTTTCTTGACCATCAACGTGAAGTGCTGGGGCGCCGCTCGCGGCAAAGACTGGGCAAAATTGAAGACCGTATGGAAATTTTGGCGGGTTACAGCATTGCTTTTCTTAATCTTGACGAGGTTATTCGTATTATACGTTATGAAGACGAGCCGAAAGCGGAACTGATAAAGGCGTTTAAGCTTACAGAACGGCAAGCGGACGCTATATTAAATATGCGTTTGCGCACCTTGAATAAATTACAAGAAATTGAAATTAAAACTGAAAACGATGCCCTTGCTGCTGAGCGAAACGAGATTAAAGAATTGCTCGGATCAGAAAGCCTGCAATGGTCGCGCATCGCCGAACAAGTACGCGCTATTCGGGGCACTTACTGCCCCAAAACCGACATTGGTAAAAGACGCACGAGCTTTGCCGATATACCTGATGTGGAAATCGATTTATCGACGGCGTTTATTTCCAAAGAAGCGATTACGGTGGTTATGTCGGAACTGGGGTGGATACGGGCCTTGAAGGGTAAGGTGGAAGACCTATCCACATTGAAATTTAAAGAGGGAGACGGCCCTGCATTTGCTGTATCCGCCTATACAACAGATAAAATCATTATGTTTGCTAGTAATGGCAAGTTTTATACTCTAAGCGCGGACAAGCTCCCTGGTGGACGGGGTAGCGGGGAACCTATTCGGCTCATGGTTGATCTTGAGGACGACCATATGCCGATTGGTTTGTTTGTGCATAAGCCTGAACGTAAATTGCTCATTGCCAGCACGGACGGTTACGGGTTTCGTGTCAATGAAGCCGATATTATTGCGTCAAAACGTGGTGGCAAACAAACTTTAAATATAAAGGGTGAGGCGGAAGCCTTGCGGTGTATCGAAATTAAGGGCGAGAAAATCGCGACCATTGGTGAGAATAGAAAAATCCTTATTTATGACGTTGCAGAACTGCCAACCCTGTCTCGGGGCAAGGGCGTGCGTTTGCAAAAGTTCAAAGACGGCGGACTTGCCGATATTACCACCTTTAGTGCCCTTGAAGGTTTAAGCTTCCTAGATGCATCCTCGCGGCGCAATAGCGTTGCCGATTGGCATATTCTTGAAGGGAAACGCGCACAAGCGGGACGTATGGCCCCGCGTGGGTTTGCCAGAGCTGGGTTGTTTTGTGTAGATAAACGGTTATAGCCTTGAAAACCCGTGCCTTTGCGTTATAATCGCGCTATAGAAACAGGGGTATAACATGAGTCCATTACTAATTATCTTAGGTGTCATCGGTGTTGTCATCGTTGCCATTATCGCGATTTACAATCGTTTGGTTGCGTTGCGGCAAACGTGTAATCAGGCTTGGTCAGATATTGAAGTGCAATTAAAACAACGCCAAGACCTTATTCCTAGCCTCGTCAATGTGGTGAAGGGCTATGCCAAGCACGAAAAAGAAACTCTGCAAGCGGTTATTGATGCTAGAAACTCTGCGGTCAGTGCGAACTCTGTTGGTGATACTGTCAAAGCAGAAGGTTTGCTTGGTCAAGCTCTTGGTAAACTGTTCGCACTTGCAGAAGCTTATCCTGACTTAAAAGCCAATGAAAACTTTTTGCAATTGCAAGATGAACTTTCAGATGTGGAAAATAAAATATCAGCGTCCAGACGGTTTTATAACAATTCTGTACAAGAATATAATACGGGCATTGAGCAATTTCCTGCCAATCTCCTTGCGGGGTCGTTTAGTTTTGACAAACGGGATTTCTACGAATCTGCTGAAGGTCGGGAAGCCTTGCAAGTGGCGCCTGACGTAAGTTTCTAAGGCGCATGCCGATAGCTAAAACGAGTATATAGATATGGGAGCCTACGGATTAAAAACCCATATTTGGAATAATAATTTCAAAAGCATACTCCTGCTCATTTTATTTCCTGTGCTTATCTTGGCCCTTGTTTACGCGGGGCTATTACTTTGGTCTGGTTACGTAGAAGGGGATTCTACTGCGCAAGGATTTCGCTTTGCCGCCGATATGTTGCCAAGAGCCGTACCCATTACCTTGACAGGTGTGGGCGCGTGGTTTGGCATTGCATTTATGGGTCATCAGGCCATGATAGACGCGGCGACAAAATCAAAACACTTAAGTATTTCTGACGAGCCTCGTGCATATAAATTACTAGAAAACTTGTGTATTTCACGCGGTATGACAACGCCCAAGCTTAAAGTCATAGAAACCGAAGTTCTCAATGCATTTGCCAGTGGTATACGCGAAAAGAACTATACAATAACGCTTACGCGCGGCCTTATGCAAACCTTGGGTGATGATGAATTGGAAGCTGTTATCGGTCATGAACTGAGTCATATTCGCAACCGAGATGTGCGCTTGCTGATTATTGCCATTATTTTTGTTGGTATTATTTCCTTCTTTGGGGAAGGGGTCGTGCGCGGAATGATGCGCACCAATATGCCGCGCACAAGCCGCTCGCGGCGCGGCGGGGAAGTGAATGCTGCCGTACTTATTCTTATAGGTGTGGCGATTATTGCCATTTCATATGGCCTTGCCATGCTCGTGCGGTTTGCGCTGTCAAGGCGGCGAGAATACCTCGCCGATGCAGGTTCGGTTGAGTTGACAAAAAACCCTGACGCTATGATACGAGCCTTACAAAAAATATCAGGGCGGGCAAAGCTTGATGCGCCTGATGAAGTTCGCGAAATGGCATTTGAAAACCCGCGTGTAGGTATATCAGGCATTTTTGCAACCCACCCGCCAATCGAGAAAAGAATAGAAGCATTGGTGAAATTTGCAGGCGGCCAGAAAGCTTTGTAAGCAAGCCTATTTGTTTCATAAAGATCAAATTATCGTGACTTACAGGTTTGTAACTTTACAAACAAGTGCGCGTATTTACTCATGTTTTGGATAAACATTTACACGGGGAAAATCATGAAAACCAAATTATTTACGAGCGTCGCACTTGCGTCAATTTTCGCTTTAACAGCATGTGAAACAGCGAGTAATAACACGCAAGCTAATCTTGCAAACGGCATTACAAAAGTCGAAACTGTAGTGCAAAAGGGTAAGGATATTACCATTCCTTACACAAAATATAAGTTAGACAACGGCTTAACGATTGTATTGCACCCAGATAACTCTGATCCACTGGTGCATGTTGATATTACCTACCATGTTGGTTCAGGGCGGGAAGAAGCTGGTAAATCTGGTTTCGCACATTTCTTTGAACATATGATGTTTCAAGGCTCTGATAATGTCAAAAAGGCCCAGCATTTCGGATTGATTACAGAATCTGGCGGGACACTCAATGGCTCAACCAACACGGATCGCACCAATTATTACGAAACTGTGCCGTCAAATCAATTAGAGCGCATGTTGTGGCTCGAATCTGACCGTATGGGATTTTTCTTGGATGCTGTGACTGTAGAAAAATTTGAAAACCAAAGAGAAACCGTTAAAAACGAGCGCGGACAGAACTATGATAACCGTCCATATGGTCTTTTGCGTGAGCGCGTTAATGAGGCTCTGTATCCAGAAGGACATCCTTATTCATGGCTGACAATCGGGTATCTCGAAGATTTGGATAGAGCCAATTTGGATGATCTTAAAAAGTTTTTCTTACGTTGGTATGGCCCTAATAATGCGACACTGACCATCGGGGGTGATTTTAACGAGACTCAAACACTTGATTGGATAAAACAATATTTTGGCGGCATACCAAGAGGACCAGAAGTTGCTGACCCCGTTTACAGCAAAGTTACACTGGATAAAGACCGTTATATTTCCATGGAAGATAACGTCTCCTTGCCGCTTATCCAAATGTCATTCCCAACGGTTCATGCCAACCACCCAGACGAGGCGCCGCTTGATGTGCTTATGTCGGTAATGGGCAGTGGAAAAACCTCAATTTTATATAAGAATATGGTCAAACGCGGTAAAGCTGTGCAGGCAAGCGCTGGGCAAAGCTGTGGGGAATTAAGCTGTGCATTTACGATTATGGCCTTACCAACACCAGGGAATAGCCTCGCCGAAATTGAAAAAATTGCCAGAGCGTCTTTGCTGGAATTTGAAAGCCGCGGCGGAGCAACGGATGATGATCTTGTGCGAGTGAAAGCAGGCATTGTATCTGGCATGATTTATGGTTTGGAAAGTGTATCGGGGAAAGTGCGGCAATTGGCTGCATACGAAACATATCGCAATAATCCAAATGCGATTGGAGATGATATCCGCCGTTACGAAAATGTCACCAAAGCAGATGTTATGCGGGTATATAATCAATATATTAAAAACAAACCCGCTGTTATCATGAGCATTGTGCCCAATGGTAAATCTCATATGGTTGCGCGTGCAGATACATGGAGCCGTTATCAGCGCAATATTCCAACAAATACAGATACAGCAGGTTTGGTATTAAGGCCTGGTACATCCAATTTTGATCGTTCGGTCATTCCAAGCTCAGGCCCCAATCCAAATATTAAAGTACCAAATATTTATAAATCGACAACCGCAAACGGTATCAAAATATTGGGGGCGGTAAATTCGGAAGTGCCGACCACAACCATTCGCCTGCGCATCCCCGCCGGGCAAACACGAGAGCCTTTATCAAAACTTGGTCTTGCCAGTTTGACAAGCGCAATGATGGATGAGGGCACACAAAAATCCACGGCAGAAGATATTTCTAATGCCCTGCAAAAATTGGGGTCGAGCGTTAGTTTTAGTTCAAACGATCAGTACACAACGCTGAGCATTCGCACATTGACGAAAAACTTAGGCGCCACACTTGCCATAGCAAATGAAAAACTTACATCCCCTAAATTCACGCAAAGTGATTTTACCCGTTTGCAAAAACAAACGATTGAGGGGATTAAAAACAGTAAGAAAAATGCGTCAACCACGGCCAATAATATTTTTAATACATTGTTATTTGGCGAAAACAATAGCTTCGCCCAACCCAATGGCGGCCTTGTCAAAACGGTGCAAAACTTGACACTTGCTGATGTACAACAATTTTACGCCAATAATTATGGCCCCAAAGATGCTGATCTTATTGTTGTCAGTAATCTAGGCAATAAGGCGGTCGCTAAAGAACTGTCGGTATTTACAAATTGGCAGGGCGGGCATACGCAAGCAGCTAGTCTTAAATCGTTTCCAAAATTAAAGGCAGGAACATTATATCTTGTGGATAAACCGGGGGCAGCCCAGTCACAAATTCGTATTGGCAAACAAGCCCTGCCGTATGACACAACAGGTGAATATTACCGTGCTGGCTTGATGAATTATGCACTTGGCGGCGCGTTTACCAGCCGTATTAATTTAAACCTTCGCGAAGAGAAGGGTTACACTTACGGTGCGCGGTCTTCCTTTAGTGGCAATGATTTGCGGAGCTTTTATAGCGCAAGAGCTGGTGTGCGGGCCAATTCAACAACAGCGTCTATTGTTGAGTTTAAAAAAGAAATATCCAATTACCAATCGGGCGGTTTGAACACACAAGAAGTTCAATTTACCAAAGCATCCCTCGGACAACGCGATGCACGCGCTTACGAAACCCCATCACAAAAACTTGGCTTCTTATCCCAAATCGCGACTTATGATTTGTCTGATGATTTTATAGACAAGCAAAATGCAATATTGGCAAATATTTCGCCTAGCGAGTTAAATGCATTGGCCACTAAGCATCTTAAATATGAAGATATGATATTGTTGGTTGTTGGTGATAAGGCTAAAATCCTGAGTAATTTAAAATCCTTAGGTCATCCAATCGTCGAGCTTGACGCGGATGGTCATGTGGTAAAATAAACTTAAACTACGCTAACCCTGTCCCATGATACGGGGCAGGGTGGTCGCAATTTCTGGGATGAATGCCACCAATAAAAGCACAAATATCTGAATGCCGATAAAGGGCATAACCCCTTTATAAAGAGCCGTGGTCGTAACTTCGGGCGGGGCCACACCGCGCAGGTAAAACAGAGCAAACCCGAACGGCGGGGTGAGGAAACTGGTTTGTAAATTAAGAGCCATCAAAATACCCAGCCAAATTGGGTCCATACCCATTGCCAGCAAAGGCGGGGCAACCAGCGGCACGATCACAAATGAAATCTCGATAAAATCCAAGAAAAAACCCAAGAAGAACATAACAACCATTACAAGGATCAAAGAACCAATGGCCCCGCCAGGCGCGCCGTTAAGCATACGTCCAACAAGCTCGTCGCCGCCAAACCCGCGAAACACCAAGCTAAACAAAGTTGCGCCAATAAGGATGACGAACACCATGCTTGTGATGTGCATGGTTGAGCGCGAAACTTCGGCGAGTTGTCCGTGGCCACGAAGATAAAACAGTGCGCTGAAAACACCAATCATAGCCAGCCCGCTTAAGAACAAGGCGACGGCGATGGCAATCCGTTCATTTATTGCCCATGCGTCTTGGTTAAACCGAATATCTACGCCCGTTAGGTCTAATAAAATCAAAGCCGCCAAGCCCAAGACAGCGAGTAAAATGAGTTTTTGTACGTTGGGTTTGTCGTCTGCAAGTTTATATCCTGCAAGAAGAATTGCCCCGAGCGCGCCGAGTGCCGCGCCGCGTGTTGGTGTGGCGTATCCAGATAATATCGAACCAAGCACAGCGATAATGAGCAGAATTGGCGGGAGCATGGCTTTGAGAACACGCTTTAAAAATATATTAATATGCACGCTTTTGTCGCGCTGTGTGGACGGGGCCATATCTGGTTTTAAACTTGCGACCACGGCAATGTAAATTGCATAAAGGGCAACAAGAATAAGGCCCGGCAGTAATGCACCTGCGAAAAGATCGCCAACAGAAATAACGCCATTGGCTTCAAGTCCGTGAGCGCGTTGGGCTTCTTGGTAAGCATTGGAAAGTTGGTCTCCTAAAATAACAAGCACGATAGAGGGGGGTATAATTTGCCCCAATGTGCCAGACGCTGTGATTGTGCCAGCCGCGAGGGACGGGGCATATCCGCGCTTTAACATTGTGGGGAGTGACAACAGTCCCATGGTCACAACGGTTGCGCCGACAATACCCGTAGAGGCGGCCAATAGCGCGCCAACAAAAACCACCGATATGCCGAGTCCACCGCGCACTGAGCCAAATAAATCCGCCATAGCCTCGAGCAAGTCCTCGGCAATGCGCGATTTTTCTAGCATGACTCCCATAAATACAAAGAGGGGCACAGCCATAAGAATTTCGCGGGTGATAAGCGGGAAAATACGGCCCGGTAAGGCGAGTAAAAAACTGGGTTCAAACTGTCCTGTAAACACGCCAATGGCCGCGAAAATAAGCGATACTCCTGCGAGGGTGAAAGCAACGCCGTACCCGCCCATGAGTGCGAGACACGTAATGGCAAACATTAATAGTGCTAGATAATCGTTTAAGCTCATAATGTGCTCTCGGTATGGTCAAGCTCAAACATGGGGTCGATATGCTTTGGGTAATCAGGTGTGGGTTGGTTCGTAAGGATAAGTGCGCCGCGCCCTGCAATGGCAAACCCTTGGGCAATCATCATCAGGGCAAATATTGTGATGAAAGATTTGAGAATAAACACGCCTTGTATGCCGTCAGATTCAGCCGACCCTTCATATGACGACCATGCCAAACTGATAAAACCCTGTGAATTCCAAATCAGGACTAGGCAAAATGGGAGCAGAAGGGCGTAAAATCCTAGGATGTCAACCAGTGCTTTTGCCTTTGTGCCAAATTTGGAATAAAAAATATCAACGCGGACATGTTGGCCCGCGAGTAAAGTCGCGGCAGAGCCAAGCAAGATGACACTTGCGTGAAAATAGACGGCAGTTTCGTCAAATTTTGTTGAGGCTTGCCCAAAAATTGACAGGGCAATCACACCAAATGCTACGCTGACCACCAGTGCAACCAACAGCCATTTCACCCATTCTCCGATTTTCATATTCACACCATCAATGATTTCAATCAATGTGAATTGAAGCCTGTTTGTAAATTTTGATTTCGTATAAAGTAAACATAAAACCGGTAACAACAATAGGGGCAGAAACGTCCATCCGATGGTTTGCAGGGAACGCCCTAATATATCGATGAGTTCGGTATTCATATCCCCTCACCACGCTGTCGCGCACCTCTCCCCAAGGAGAGGCTAAGTGTGTGGCATATTCTTTTTTTTACTTCTCCTTGGGGAGAGGCCGCGCAAGCTTTAGCTTGCTGCGGGTGAGGGGAAATCATCAACATCATTTCACGAGCGCCGCTGCCCGCGCTTTTATATAAGCACCTTCACTGATCTCCGTCCATGAACGGTAACTGTTTCTGGCTTTGATATAGCTATCATATACGGCTTTGGTTTGTTTGTCAGACGCCCCAACTTCGGCGACCACATCTTCGCTAAGGCGGCCAATTTTGTCCCAAACGGATTTTGGCAGCACACGCGGGCTTATATTATGCTTTTCTTTGAGTATTTTTAGAGATTTAGCATTTTCATGTGTGTATTCCCCCATTGAAATATCATTGGCTTGGCGACATGCCGCTTTAAAAATGGCTTGTTCTCCAGCTGTGAAGCTTTGCCAAATTTTTAAATTAATACCCAAGCTTAGCGCCGCGCCCGGTTCGTGAAACCCAGGGCCGTAATAATAAGGGGCTTCGCGGTAAAACCCGAAGGCATAATCATTCCACGGGCCGACCCATTCGGTTGCGTCAATAGCTCCTGATTGTAAAGCTTGGTAAATTTCGCCGCCAGACAGCTTAACGGCGGCTCCGCCCATGCGCCGAATAACTTCGCCGCCAATGCCCGGCATACGCATTTTAAGGCCTTTGAAGTCTTCTAGCGAGTTGATTTCTTTTTTAAACCACCCACCCATTTGGTGACCAGTATTACCAGCGTGCATCGCTTTGATGTTAAACTTTGCAGCCAGAGTGTCCCAAAGCTCTTGCCCGCCACCAAATTCAATCCAACCTGTCATTTCGGTTGCGGTCAACCCTATAGGTACGGCTGTCATAAAGCTAAACCCCTTGGCCTTGCCTTGCCAATAATATTCTGCCGAGTGGTACATATCGGCGGCCCCTGTTGACACGGCGTCAAATACTTCGGTTGCGCCGACAAGTTCACCTGCCGAATATACTTTTATGTCGATGCGGCCTTCGGTCATGGTTTTTATATATGCTGCCAATCTGTTTGGCATAACGCCAAGCCCAGGAAAATCTTTGGGCCACGAGGTTGCTAAGCGAAATTGTTTCAAATTTTTATGAAGTGACGGCGTTGCGAATGTGCCAGAATTTGTAACTTGCGTATTTGGTTTCTTTTTTCCAAGAACTGCCGATGTTGTTGCACCTGTGGCCAAGGCAGCGGCAGCGGCTAAAACATGTCTTCTTTTCATTATTATCCCCGATTATATTTTTTTGAGTGTATTTACTCGGCCATGGCTTGCCAACCATTTTTACCCAAAATCTCATTGGGGCTAAACCGTGATTTATAGTGCATTTTGGGGCTGTTTTTCACCCAATAGCCAAGGTAGAGGTAATCTAGCTTTGCCTGTTTACAATACGCCAAATGATCCAAAATCATATAGGTTCCAAGACTACGCGCAAGTTGGCCAATATCGAAAAAACTGTAAACCATTGACAGCCCGTCGCGTAAACAATCTGTAATACAGCAAGCAATGAGCATACCTTGTTGATCTCTATATTCAAATATTTCCGTTTGCGTTGCGCAATCCTCGACCATCATTTCGTAGCGTTCAAAATCAATATCCGCCATGCCGCCGTCTGGGTGACGGCTCAATAAATATGTATGTAAAAGTTCGTACTGCTCTTGAGTGGCATAACTTTCAACAACATGGCAACTGACATCAGCATTCCTTTTAAGAACCCGTTTGAAGCTTTTTCCTGGAATAAAATCATTGACAAAAACCCGTAATGAACGGCAGGCATCGCAGGTTTCACAGGCAGGGCGGTACATGACATTTTGCGATCTGCGAAATCCAGAGTGGGTCAAATGATTATTAAGATATGGCCCGTCCAAAGGGCTTAGGGATGTGAATATCTTTCGCTCCATTTGCTCAGGGAGATATGGGCAGGGGGCGGGGAGGGTAATGTAGAATTGTAGTTTGTGAGGATCAAAATGACGGGTCATAAATACGCTATACCACAGCTATAACTGGAACACAAAAGGTAGCATAAGCACATAGCTTATCCAGATCACGAAAATCAAAGGCACGCCAAATTTTGCAAAGTCAGAGAATTTGTAATGCCCAGGCCCCATAACAAGTAAATTGGTTTGGTAGGCAATCGGTGTGGCAAATGAGCAATTGGCTGCAAATAAGACGGTCAATATGAGTATTTTGGGATCAATACCCGTTTGTTGGGACACATTAATAGCAATCGGTGCAAATAAAATGGCAGTGGCTGAATTGGAGAGTAGGTTTGTCATGATGGCAACTAGCAAAAACAGGCCGCCAATCATGATCTGTGGGCCGTATCCTGATAGAGCGCCAACAACTTGTTGGGCGATAAACCCTGCGCCGCCCGTGTTCTCAAGCGCAATACCCATTGCAAAGGCGGCGCCGATAAGCATGAATATTTTCGTATCCAATGCCCGTATTGCTTGCCTGATGTTTAAGCACTGTGTTGCGACCATAAGGGTTGCGCCCGCAAAAGCAGCGTGGACAATTGGCAACAGTCCTAAGGCAGCACAGCCAATGACAGCTGCTAAAATGATACGGGCAATTGTTGCGCGCCGAATATCTGGGAGGTCTTGAGTTTTCCAATCCAGAAGTAATATATCATGGTGGTTTCGCATGGCTTCAATATTGGGGACATAGCCAAATAAAAGTAGCACATCACCCGCTTGTAATCTGATGTGCAGCATCCGTTCACGCACCATGCGTGAGCGCCTTTGCAGGCCTAAAACAAGACAGCCTGTTTGCCTTTGAAAGCCAGCCTGTTCAATGGTTTGGCCAATCATGCGCGAACTTGGGGCGATGACAGCTTCAGCAATCACGATCCTGCTTGTCGGCTCGCCTTTTTTAAATCCGGGAATGCTCAACATACCTTCAAGATATTCAGGATAGGATGACATTAAGCCCGTTAAGGCTTTGCGTGTTGCCGCCACCGTTAAAATATCATCGACTTGCAATGCGTCTTCAAACGGAGGCAATAACATCATCCCGTTCCGCTCGATTTGCCGCACGGTCATCATGCGTAAATCAGTAAACAAACCTGCGACGGGTTTTTTGCCTACCAAAGGATGGTTTTTCGTGATGCGAATGGGGGCGATGTATTGCTGCCCTGAATGTTGGTGGTCATTACGCTTTAAATTTCTTTGGGGCAAAAGCCATTTGGAAAATAAAACAATATATGCGGCCCCAATGAGAGCGAGGATCAAGCCTGGGCGCGCTGGATCAAAAAACGCGAGAGGGGTGTCTGTCGCACGCTCAAAAGCTCCTGCCACAAGAATATTGGTCGAAGAGCCGATGAGGGTGGTCATTCCTGCCAATATACATATGAAGCTGAGGGGCATCATATATTTTGAAGCAGAGCTGCGTAGTTGCAGTGCCATTGCGGATAAAATGGGGATGAACATGACGACCACAGGCGTATTGTTCATGAACATGGAGGTGACAAAGGCTGTGAAAAACACCATCATCATTGTCCGTTTTGGGTAAATATCCAGATAACTATTCAGTTTGCGGGTTGGCCCTTCCAGTGCGCCTGTATGAAAAATACCTTGTCCTATAACAAGCAAAGCGAGGATGGTAATCAGGGCGGGGTCTGCAAATCCAGACAATAAGCTTTTGGCGCCCAAGCCAGAGGAAATATCTGGGCTAAATATTTGGAAGAACAAGAGCAAGACGGCTATGATAGCTGCAGAGACAAGTTCGATGGAAAATGTATCAAGGGCGTAAAGAATAACACCTATAAGGACAATGCCAAAAACCGCCCACATCTGCCAACTTGCTTCTATGAGTTGCATATCCATACACAATAGTTATCATCAAATATTCGCTTTGGCGAGAAACTAAACATATATAATCTAGAATATCTCCTACACTAATTACAAAATTATTGATTGCTCGAAAGCTGCGAGGTGCTTATAAACCAACACTCAATGTGTCGGAGCGTAGCGCAGTCCGGTAGCGCACTCGCCTGGGGGGCGAGGGGTCGTAGGTTCAAATCCTATCGCTCCGACCATTTAAGAGGCTGTAATACACTATAAGTGTAAATTACAGTGAACTGCATTGGAATATATATGTCGTCATTTGCCCGCACACATAAAAATAAACCTGTCTCCCTTTGGTTGGGTGTTATGGTATTGCTTGTTATTGTTATGATCTTGGTTGGCGGGGCGACACGGCTCACCAATGCAGGACTTTCCATAACCGAATGGCGACCTGTGTCAGGGGCATTACTGCCTATGTCAGAATCGGCTTGGCTTGGTGAGTTTGAAAAGTACAAACGCATTCCCGAATTTAATGCTGAAAATCCAGATATGGAACTGACGGGGTTTAAATTTATTTATTTTATGGAGTGGAGCCATAGGCAATTGGGCCGTTTTATAGGGCTGGCCTATTTTCTACCCTTGATATTGTTTTGGGGCTTGGGACAATTAGAGCGCGGAAAAAAACTGCGGTTTGTGTCGATTTTATTTTTGATAGGACTACAAGGGGCAATTGGTTGGTGGATGGTTGCAAGTGGACTGTCTTCGGGACGTGTAGATGTAAGCCAATATAGACTGGCAACACATTTGGGCATGGCCTTTGTGATTTTAGCTGTCTTGCTGTGGACATGGTTAGATGTGCGGCAAGACTGGCCCGTAAAAGCACTCATGCCTAGATTTAAAAATAGGACGACAATTTTGTTTTTACTTGTTTTATTACAAATACTCGCAGGTGCATTTGTGGCAGGAACTCATGCTGGGCGTACGTATAATACGTGGCCCTTGATGGACGGCGGCTTTGTGCCGAGCGGGTATTTGGCTATGACACCGTGGTGGAACAATATATTTGAGAACGTCGCCAGCATACAGTTTAACCACCGTTTGCTTGGCTACGTTGTGTTGTTGATGACTTTGTGGGTTTGGGGTTCTGCAAAGCGGTTTCGTGAAATCCAAATCAGTCGTCCTGCGACATTTCTGCTCAATATGGTATTTTTACAGTTCATTCTCGGCATTGTTGCTCTGTTAAAAATTGTCGAACTTCCCTATGCGCTCGCCCATCAAGCGGGGGCTATATTGGTATTTTTATGCGCGGTGTGGCTAATGCGAAGTGCACGTATACGGACTTATTGAGAGTTGGCTGTACGAACTGTTAAGCGGCTTTGTGCATATTCAAGACTAACAAAAACAATCCGCGGGCTTTGTGTGTCTATCATAGCAATTACACCGCCCTTAAAAGCCCCGCCGCCATAATTAGCGGTTGTCGCTTGCACATAATCAACACGTGCTAAGCCTCTTATGCTCAACCCATCTTTTATACTGACTTCAAAATTATCGGTGCGTTCTGTCTGCACAGATAACAAATGCATTATATCTGAAATGACCCCAAGATGTTGGTTTTGTGAATATCCAAGCAGGTGAAGTGTTAAAATATTTGGGATTGATTGGCGTAATGTCCAATTCTTCATTGCAAGAAGATTGGCTATGTGAATGCTTGTAGATGTGGACGCGCTTTTGCTTAAAGCATAAATTTTGGCATCATCATACGCACAGGCAATTGTATCTTGTGGCGCCTTGTTAGTGCTGATTTCTATATGTTCGATGACAGTGTCTTGAATAACGATCTCTATGGTCGTAATTTTACCATCAGACGTTAGGAGTTTGACAGTATTGCTTTGTGGCAATGGAGAGTGGCAAAACTTTATGACGTTCAATCCTGTGCCGCTATAGGTCATGGATTTAAAATTGCCAGCGTCATCGGATTGGATAAAGGCTTCGAGATGATTACTCTCATTGATGGCTAAAAATACGCCCGCTGCATTTTTACGAAATATCCCAAATGTATCAAGATAAGAATGTGTGCCTATTTTTAAGGGTGTGCGGCCTTCAATATCCGTCGCGTGTAATTTACCGCTCTCGGTACGCAGAATAATACGCCCAAGCCACGGCGCGACATTATTGGGAATGAAGGTGAGTGAAGTTATTTGGTCATTGGTGTCAATGGCATGTGTAGCCACCATTTCTACGACAGTTTGGCTTTCCGTATCGAGGGATGTTTTGTTCGTACAAGCTGATAGTGCACCCCATGAACCCAGTGCGCATATAATTGCAATTAATTTGTTCATAATATGGTTATTTCCTGTATATTTTAGTGTGCATTCACATGTAAAACAATGGCTTAGACATTGCCAGATATATATGTAGTTCAACCCAAGTAAATATACGGTATTATAATACCGTTATTCTAATTCTTTGTTTTTATGCATATTTTTTGGTATTTATGAAAATAAGTGTTGACGCAAGGGGAGGGCAGATTTAAGAGAACGCAGTTAACTCTAATAGGTGCGCTTTGGCATCTGTGTACATATAAGGTTCGTCATGAAAACAACTAAATTTCTCAAAACCGCCGAGGTGGAAAAGAAATGGATACTCCTAGATGCCGAGAACATTGTGACCGGTCGTTTGGCTTCATTCATTGCCCTACGTTTGCGCGGCAAACATCTACCAACATATACACCCCATATTGATTGTGGTGATAATGTTATCGTTATCAATGCTGAAAAAGTGCATTTTACGGGCAAAAAACGTAGCGACAAAATCTATTATCGTCATATGGGTTATGTTGGTCATTTGAGAGAAATTACCGCCGACAAAGTTTTGGATGGTCGTTTCCCAGAGCGCGTAATGCGTAAAGCCGTGCAGCGTATGTTGCCAAAAGAAAGCCCGCTTGCTCGTAAGCAGCTTTCTAACTTACACATTTACGCAGGCCCAGAGCACAAGCACGAAGCGCAAAAGCCAGAAGTGATCGACTTTGCCTCATTTAATCCTAAAAATGTTCGCAGAAACTAGGAAGAATAGATATGTCAACTGAAACACATTCATTAGAAGACTTGAAAAAAGTCATGGGCGACGCACCTGTCACCACAACATCTGAGGACGGCACAATTGTTGTTGAAGCCGCGCCTCTACCAGAGCCAAAAATCGACGAACTGGGCCGTGCCTACGCAACGGGTAAACGCAAAAACTCCATTGCCCGCGTTTGGATTAAGCCAGGCAGTGGTAAAGTCGTCATCAATGGCCGCGAGCAAGAGGTTTATTTTGCTCGCCCCGTACTGCGCATGATTATTCTCCAGCCTTTCGAAGCTGCCGACCGCGTAAATAGCTACGACGTGATGGCAACCGTAAAAGGTGGTGGTTTGTCTGGACAAGCTGGCGCAGTTCGCCACGGCATTTCCAAAGCCTTGACCTATTACGAACCTGCGCTACGTGCAGCCTTGAAACCGGGCGGCTTTATGACACGCGATAGCCGTGTTGTTGAACGTAAGAAATACGGTCGTGCAAAAGCCCGTCGTAGCTTCCAGTTCTCTAAGCGTTAATCAAAAAACAGGCTTTGTGGCTTATTTATTATGGACGCTCTTTCGGGCGTCCATTTTTTTTGGGATATAGACAATGCAAACATTAAAGACAGCCATTTTGGGCGCGTCTGGTTATACAGGGGCCGAAGCCGTGCGCCTGATATCTACGCACCCCAACCTAACTTTGTCGGCGTTAACCGCCAATCGACATGCAGGTAAAGCCTACGGCGAGGTGTTTGCGCATCTTGCCCATATGGATTACCCACAACTGCAAAAATGGCAGGATATAAATTGGGGCGAAATTGATGTGGTATTTGCATGTCTGCCCCACGGAGCCAGCGAAGAAACCATTTCAGAGGTATCAAAACATGTCAGCAAAATCGTGGATTTATCAGCGGACTTTAGGCTAAAGGACGCGAAGCTTTACCAACGCACCTATGGCCGTGTACATACTGCGCCAGAACTTTTAAGCACTGCCGTCTACGGCCTTAGCGAATATGCGCGAGAAGATTTGGCAGGGGCCAATTTAGTCGCTTGTCCAGGATGTTATCCAACGGCGAGCCTATTGGCATTACTGCCAGCAATTGGCATGATCGACATGGACAATATCATTATCGACGCAAAATCTGGTGTCAGCGGGGCAGGGCGCAAAGAAAGTACGGCTTTGATTTACCCTGAAACTGCGGAAGGTGCACATGCATATGCTATTGGCAGCCATCGTCACGGCCCAGAAATAGACCAAATGCTCAGCCTCGTGAGCGGCGTGCACGTGCAAACCAGTTTCACGCCCCATCTTATTCCTATGAACAGGGGCATGATTGCGACATGTTATGTTAAGCTAAACCAAGGCGTAAGCGTGTCTGATATGTGCGAAGTTTACGAGACGCGCTATAAAAACGAACCCTTTGTACATGTAGAAGCCAAGGAATGTGTGCCTCATACCCGCCATATCCGAGCTTCAAACCAGTGTCGTATAGGTATATTTGCAGACCGCCGTGATGGTCATGCTATTATTGTCTCGGTCATCGATAACCTCACCAAAGGATCATCAGGCCAAGCCCTGCAAAACCTAAATATCATGATGGGGTGGGACGAAACACTCGGCCTATCCATGAAGCCCGTTTTTCCGTAAATATTAACATGCTCGTGGTGTATTAATCTCCTTATAGGTTATTTTTCAGGACTTCGATTGATTTTATTGACACGTTTATAAGAAGGCATGCTGGAAACAAATCCCATATGGCCAATTTGGTAATCACCACCACAATGACTTATGTAGGCATAAGAGTGCCTAATTGGTGCTTCACCGTCTTTTAAATATCTATAATATATGCTAGGATTATAGCTATACCGCCGCAAATGGGTTTTGATTATACGGTGCCGCCCACGCCAACCATCACCAAAAACCCAATCACAACAAAAAGGATTAACGCGATAAAAATCTTCAACACTTTTATAGATCAACCTATTTTTTTGTTCCCTTGAATTTAGTTTTGCTATTTGTTTTTGTTAGGATTGAATCAATTTCAGTATAGCGCCATCCATAAGTTCAACTTCACTAACATACCGAGCTTGAGGGAAACAGTATCCAGTTCTGATTAACCATTCATGGCGTGAAGCCAATGCGATGATTCCAAATATTGCAAATACTGCAAATACCATGATCATTTTTGTTTGACTAGGCATAACTACCTCCTAATAATTGCAATCGCACCAAAATTTTAAGGTTTGATATATTTACCTAGCCCCTCAGTCATGAATGTTCCAATATCGAACTCGAGAACGGACGCATCTCTATTGTCCCGAATATGATCTCCGAAGTATTCTGGCCTGTTTTCTTGGCCATACAAATAAAGGTTCATAAAAAGTTCAATGAATGCCTTTTGATTTTCCTCTGTTGATAAATCAAGAGTAATGTCTTCATCAATATTGATATCTACCATATGCTATTTTCCTTCTTTAATTCTAAGGCCTCTGTTATATTTTTCATGCTTGTCATAGCCAGTGCGGGCATATCCACACGCCCCGACTTGATATGACGTCATATAGGAGTTCTCATATTCCAACACATCACTTTCAAATAATGGAATGGAGAATTCAAAACCTTCTCCACTATCCCCCCAAAAAGTATAATTGTGTCTAGAGGGGTCTTTGGTGAGAACGGGTTTACAGCAATTAGGATTTAACTTGAGAAATTCTTCTACGCTTTCATAATCAGGTAACAATGGGTTAGAGACATATGAACTCTTTACAGGATCATCTGACAAATAACTATCTTGAGCTCTGTGTTTGATAAGGAAAATGATGGCTGATTTCTGCAATTCCTCATCCGTTAAATAACGTTTTTCCTCAAAACAATATCCAGTGTAAAGTTTAACACGATAATCATTCACATAGGCAACCAAACAGCCTATCCCTACCAATATCGTGCCCCACACGACTCGTTTTTGTGTTATCACCTCATAACCTCCATTTTCTTAAATGAGTGTTTCATCACGAGAACATGGCAAAATTTTGTATCGGTGAAGTTTTTATAGAAAATAAATTTGGCCGTTTGTTTTATACGTTCATGCAAAAATCCACCTGCACGCCATTCCCGTATAAAATTAATCGCAATTGTGACACCCCAGATGTCCATTCCCTCACCCTATAACATATGCCAATTTTGAGCGGGCACTTCTAATATTTAGCCCAAGGCTTCATCGCGTATTCGCTCAATATTGTGAGCAGTTAATACGCCAACGCCTCCTCAAAATCTCCAAATCAGTATACCCCCAAAATGCAAACAAAAAGTTGAAATTAAAGATTGTAATAACAATAGTTATTTACGCCTTGAGATTGCAAGTTGTTTTTCCACACATTATATGCACCTCTCGCATAAGGACGCCCAAAGGCTATACCGCTGACGCCCTTGGCAAGCTTGGTCAGCATGCGCTTACATTCACGTTGGTAATTTTGTTGACGCCTTGATCTGTTTATTAAAAATAAGCTTCGCGGCTGTTTGCGCAAAACCACCCTCGCGTGCACTTTCCTTTTGCATTCTCTTAACATTACTCTATGTAGGCCAAAACGACCCCCTTATTGGAAATTGACATGAAGCCAACCTTAAATGCATTTGCTCAAAATTTATCATATACAAATTGGCGTAATCCAAATTTTACCGCATTTTCGCCTAGCCGCATAAAAATCGAAGTGCTTGCAGGCCTAACGGTTGCGCTCGCACTTGTCCCCGAAGCAGTCGCCTTTGCATTTGTTGCCGGCGTACATCCGCTTGTCGGGCTTTACGCAGCCTTTATCGTCGGCCTCATCACGGCCCTCATAGGTGGACGGCCTGGTATGGTATCTGGCGCAACGGGTGCTTTGGCTGTTGTGATGGTCGAGCTTGTTGCCCACCACGGCGTTGAATATTTGTTCGCTACAGTGGTTATGATGGGGCTTTTGCAAATTATGGCTGGCGTTTGCCACCTTGGAAAGTTTATCAGGCTTGTTCCTCATCCCGTTATGCTTGGTTTTGTCAATGGCTTGGCGATTGTGATTTTTCTCGCACAATTAAGTCAATTTAAAGTCGGGCCAGAAGGTGCAAAAGTCTGGATGGAAATGGGGCCGATGACCATTATGCTTGGGCTTGTTGGCCTGACAATGGCGATTATCTGGTTAATGCCAAAACTGACCCATATTATCCCCGCACCTCTCGCAGGTATTGGCATCGTCGCGGCTATCGTCATTGGGTTTGGCATAGATGTGCCCCGTGTTGGCGATCTGGCTTCGATTAAGGGCGGGCTCCCTGCATTTCATATACCAAGCGCACCGCTTAATCTCGACACTTTGAGCATAATCTTCCCCTATGCCCTCATCCTTGCTGCCATCGGCTTAATTGAAAGTCTCCTTACCCTAAACCTCGTCGGCGAAATGGTGAACAAAAACGGCGGTGCATCCAAAGAATGTTTGGCGCAAGGGATCGCCAATACAGTCACTGGTTTTTTTGGCGGCATGGGTGGTTGCGCCATGATTGGCCAGTCCATGATTAATGTAAAATCAGGCGGGCGCACACGCCTCTCTGCCCTGAGCGCCGCCCTATTTTTGCTTGCTTTTATCCTTGTTGGCTCTGGCTTGATCGAACAAATTCCACTGGCCGCACTGGTGGGTGTTATGTTTATGGTCGTCATCGGGACATTCGCATGGCGAAGCCTGACGATCATGGCCAAAATCCCTCTCATGGACGCACTTGTCATTATTCTTGTCACAGTGGTTACGGTTATGACTGACCTAGCAACAGCCGTCGTTGTCGGTGTAATTGTATCTGCACTTGCCTATGCATGGAATAATGCAAGCCGTATTCATGCCAATATTGACGCAACAGATGACAGGAAAGTTTATAGAATCGAAGGGCCGTTATTTTTTGGTTCTATCGAAGGGTTTTCAGAGTTGTTTACCCCAAAGGATGACCCCACACTCGTCATTGTTGATTTTATGAATAGTCGTGTTGTCGATCAATCAGCCCTGCAAGCCATTGAGGCCTTGGCCTCAAAATATAAATCGGCTGGCAAAACCTTACAACTGCGCCATCTCTCCCATGATTGTCACAAGCTTCTTAAGCGGGCAGGGCAACTCATTGTCGATGCAGATGATGATCCTGACTACGAAATTGCTGTCGATTATTCAGTAAAAACAGGCATGTTTGGCGCAAATCATTAATATAGGAACCATGATATTATGATTCAATTCATAAATCTGAATCAAATCATAAAATAATATCGCCTCGTTAATCTCTCCTTAACCATATTCATTCATATAGGTCATGTCTTCTCTTGAAGACACCCACCATTCACCTACTACCTTCGGGAGCTTTCTTAAGCTCCCTTTTTTTTGAATGGATAACATTACTAAAAGACAAAAAAACTACATATTTCGCGTAATTAATGCTTGTACCTTAGGCGTATTAACTGTTATCAGGCACAGCCTTACCAAGAGGCGCGGCGGGTCATAGGCCCGCCAATCAACAAGAAGTGAATATTCCGCAATAGCTCAGTTGGTAGAGCAATTGACTGTTAATCAATGGGTCGCAGGTTCGAGTCCTGCTTGCGGAGCCACTCTTTCAAAATCATTTTTTCTTAAACCATTGTATTTACTGCGTTTTTAAAATACGTCTTGCGCTTCTATGCCGTATTTGCTATAAACGTCACACATAATGGACACATAACGTCACACATGGTGTAGATATGGTAGATGAAAAAGATAGATTTCTATTAAAGCGAAATGGGCGGTGGCACTATAATCGGCGCGTTCCAAACCAATATCTCGACATAGAATCAAGACGGTTTTTACGCACTTCACTAAAAACTAAATCTATAGACATTGCCCGTATGAGGCGGGACGCTCTTGAAGAGGCAGACAATGCTTACTGGTATGCCCTCTCCCTTGAATCCCTATCAAGCAATGGCGTCACTGAAACTATGCGCGATGTAGCAAAACAACGTCATAAGGCAGCCTCGGCGCGCGCTCTGGTTCACGGCTTTACCTACAAGCCAATACAAGCATTACTAGAAGACGAATCCGTTGAAGATATACTCGCACGCCTCAAGACACTTGAGAAAGGCGCCAGCATTGATGATACTCCACAAAGAAGAGATGCCGAAGCTCTTATGGGCACAGCTTCTAGGCCAGATGCATTTAGCGTAAGAGTGTCCGATGCCTTTAAATTATATGTCGATACAATCGCATTCGATTCTCAATTTAAAAAATCTCCCCACCAGCGACGGTCATGGGAGAAAGCCAAGCGAACCTCCATCAATTATTTCATTCAAGCAGCTAGTGATTTAAAAATGGATAGCATTACCCGTGATATTGCTTTGGAATACCGCAATTGGTGGATAGACAGGATCAAAACTGGTGATGAGGATGGCAAAAAACCCACGCCATATACTGCAAATAGGCATGTCGGGAATATGAGAACTTTGTACAGGTCATTTTTCGAATATAGAGGCGAGGAAGATCGCCCGAATCCATTTCGAAAATTATCCTTCAAAGAAGACCGTAAGAGCAAAAAGAAACGCCCACCCTTTGAAACCAAATGGATTGTAGAACGTATTTTAGCGCCGGGAGTCTTTGATGATATTAACCCACAGGCTAGGCATATTTTACTTACGCTCATTGAAACAGGAGCGCGGCCAAGTGAAATTTGCAATCTGCGCCCAGAGAACATCCGTCTCAAAGGCAATGTACCATACATAGCCATTCGAGAGAAAGAACACCGCGAAATTAAGGCCGATGCGTCTGATCGTGATATACCGCTTATGGGTATTTCGTTAGCAGCAATGCAGGCTAATCCAAAAGGATTCCCAAGGTATTTTGATAAGGAAACGAGCCTATCCGCAATTCTCATGAAAGCACTTAAAAGCCGCGACCTGCTACCCACTGAAAATCATAAGGTGTATTCAATTAGGCATTCTTTTGAAAAACGTATGCTTGAAGCGGGGCTTGATTACGGGTTGCGATGCAAACTCATGGGGCATAAAAATGACAGACCCGAATATGGTGATGGCGGCTCTTTAGAATATCGCCGTGACGAGATGCTCAAAATTTTACTACCATACTCAAATGGAGTTCTCTGATGAGTTCTAGTCTTTTTGCTTCATAATTCTTGAAAGTTTACGCGACCTAAGCCGCGCTCTAATTTTCAAAACTCGCGATTGTCTTTTATCTAATTCTTTTTCAAGTTTTTCAAAAATAGGCCAATAATCATCGCCATAGGCTTCGACAAGTTTAGCTGCCGTTACCAAGCCTTCTTCAATGTCTGAATCCCTAATGTCCATGTGACCTCTCAACATCGGCACTAAATAAGTGCCGATGTTAATTATGAAACTTACAAACTCTTACTGCGCCTTCTTAGGCCGTGACCATACGAGATCTGCGCCGTCGTCATGGTCGAACAAGGCGGCGTTTACTGGTTTGGACAACATAGGCCCATCGAGTAGAACCTTGACGTAATCGAGCGGCTCGTCACCGTCTTTGGTTTCTTTCCACGCTACGCCAAAATCGCTGCGGCCTGACTTGATGAAATAGTCGGGACTATCTTCGCTTTTCTTATTGTCGTTGGCGACAAATTTGACTTTGTGGGTCATGCTCAGCGTGGCGATTGTGCCCTCATAGCCTTTCTTTGTTTGTTTAAATGTACCTATATTTGCCATTGTAAAATCTCCTAAATTGGCGTTATTGAAACAGTATCTAAGCTAGCTCGCGCTTTGCTTTCTTAAATCCGTGGTCACTGGCCAGAAAGCCGGCGAGCATGGACGGGACGAGCGCATTTACGGGCTGTTTCTCACCGTAAGTTTGCTCATAGATTTTGGCATAAATTTCCAGATCACCCATAAGGTCAGGCGGCAATGCCACCGTTATTTTTGCAGGCTTCATATCTAGTAGTCTTGCGAGTTTGAGATTTGGTTTGGTCACGGGTTTTCTCCATAAGGTTTGAGGATAAGGTCTTTGGACACGATGATTGAGAAACGCCAACCAGGACGAACGCTTAGCGTCGGCTGTATATTGAGGCTACGCTCGATAATGCGTTGGCCTGCTATATTAGCCGTATCCTGCCCCGCATTTTGCAAGGCGCGGGCAAGCCTACCCTCGTCGTCTGAGGAAAGCTCACTGCCAACACTTAAGAGTGATGACAACACCGCGCCTTTCATGAATTGCCAAGTATGGCGATCTACTTTGTCTTTCAACCCCGCAAAGCCTTGGCCGTCAACGGCAGGCAGATTATCAAGCTGGATAGAATTACCATTGGGGAATATAATCCGTGTCCAAGCGACCAGAGCACGGCTTTGCCCGTAAGCAATAACACTATCATATCGCCCAAGCAGTCTCGCCCCTTGGGGTATGAGTAAGTATTCACCTGTCACCGTGTCGTAAACATTTTCAGTGACTTGCCCAATGACTTGTCCCGGTAAATCAGAATTAAGCCCTGTCACAAGACTGGCAGGTATCAATGTTCCCGCCATAATTTGATAAGGGGATTTTGGGGATTGCAGAACATACGGATTATATATCTCACCTGCCGATTGTCCAAGGAACGCCGACTTGCTATTTTGGTAAGCAGGCGCAGCGTTAAACTCCGCATTACCAAGCATTGGGTCGCCATAGCCTGCCATCGTATTTACATTGGCAAGATTTGAATAAGCCTGCTCCAAATGTGCATCCATTTGAGCAAATTGATCTGGTGCTTTTGCTCCGCCCTGTTGATTTGAGCCAACAGAAAAGAACAATCCCGATTCTTGCGCTTCATCGCGCTTGCTCGGCGCAGGCGCTGATTGATAGGCCGCTGCTTGTTTGTACTGTCTCGGTGGTGGCGCACCCTTTGGCGCATATTGGAATGGGTTATCAAGCTCTGCGACTGGCGCTCCGCCTTGCTTAGCTTCCAAGAATGCAGCTCCTAAATCTCCGGGCAATGGCGGGCCGAGTTTTGGGTGCATATCCGCATATGTTTTTGGCAGGGCATCAAGCGCATCGGACATAGGTTTGTGCGACACATTATAAAGCTCGCTTGGCCGCTCACTGTCACCATATTCGGGTGATTGCAGCGCAAAGGCCAAGGCCGCGAATAGCCCCGCACTTAATGCCGTACCGCCAAGGACTAGCGCCTTGCGGCTAAACCGTTTGACGGGCTTAGGCTTGGCGCGGATAGCAAGGTCTGGTGTGTTGACTGCTTCGCTCATGATTTCGTGTCACGGACAATGCGAACAATTTCTTGGTCTTTTTCGCCAAGGCGTAACTCTGCGGTCTTAAACAAACGGTCAACAATGTAATAACTACCTTTGACGCGGTAATTGACGAGTTGGCTTTTGCCTTTGCGTCCCATTACAAATAATGGCGGCGCTTCGCCCTGATCGAGCCGCTCTGGAAATTGGATAAATACCTTTTTCCCATCATCAAAAGCGCGCAGTGGCCGCCAGTGGGGGTTATCGCCTTTAATCTCATACCTAAAATTTAAATTATCAATGGAAAGGCTCGGTTTGCTGATGGTCGCCGCCGTTTTGGATTTAGCCCGCCGCGTCATTTTCTTTACGCCTCGCAGCCCTAATGCTTCCCTTGGATAGCGCCAAGACACTGCCGCCATATAAGTATCTTTATAAGAATGTAGCTCCAGATAGTATGTGCGTTTGTTTGTGGTAATCACGAGATTAGTGGCAAGGCTCGGCTTAGTCGGTTTGACCAAGATGTGTACTTGGTCGCCGCCTATCGCTCCTGATACCGTGTCGCCAACTATCCAACGGATTGTGTCACCTGCTGATACGGAGGTCAGTTCTTCGCCAGGTTGTAAGGCAATGTCCGTCACTTGTTGTGGTGCGCAATAAACCTGATAAAGTGAACCCGGCGTATAGGGGTAAACCTGAATAGCGTTGAGGTAATTACTGCTATTGGGTTCAATAGATGCAGAGGCATTGGCCTGCTCAATCGCTTCAAACGGTTTGAGGACTGGCCCTGAAGTAACGTAAGACGCAGGCCGTAATTTCATCTGACCGGGCATGACGAGCGGCTTGATAAACTCAATTTCTATTGGACGCTCTTCTTGGATAACTGGCTCGTCCATTTCTAAAATGGCGGCGCTCATTTCTACGGGCGCAATGTCTTTACGCGACATGTCGAGTTTAAAATCTGCAAACTGCTTTTGCAAGCTAGCACAACCAGTAAGGCTTGTTGCCAATCCAATAATTGTGGCTGTTTTTAATAGGTGTGTATGTCTCATTTTATTCTCCTGAATTGAGGTCTCTTGACCAGTTAAGGCCGTGCACATAGAGGCCAAGGGGGTTGCTATGCAGTGTCTGTGCATCAGTCGGTGGGTGGATGATGATGGATAAAACTGCGGTGAAGTTTTCTGTGCCGATGAGTGCCCCGCCGCGATATGACGTTTCACGCCAACGGATTTCAAAACTGTCACCTGACGAGCGCACAATGGACGCAACATCAACGGTAACGCTGCGCTGACCGATGTCTGCAAATGGGTCGTTCTCGGTCGCATAAGAATTGAGCGTTACCGAAGCTTGGTCGGTCGCAAAGCTGTATGCTTCAAGCCAGTTCTGCCGCAGCACTACGGGGTCAATCGAAACCGAGCGTACATTAGTAATGAAGTCTGCAAGCTGGTGCGCTATTTGCGCGTCCGACGGGATGAAGTTTTCTGTGGCGGGACCGATAGCGCGAACGGAGCCATTGGTGTCCACCTCTACCACATAAGGCGTAATCATGCTTTGCGAGCTTTGCCAGATGAATGCGCCCGCCAGCAATGCCGATAATCCAATGGACAGCAATGTTGCGAGCCGCCAATTCTTGGCCTGTACGCGGGCTGAACCAATACGGTCATCCCACACTTGCGCTGCGCGTTGATAAGGTGTTTTGGGAACTGGCGTAGTACCATATCTTGATTGACTGCGTTTCCACATATTCATTCTCCTATTCTTCTTGTTCTAATTTGAGGGCAAAGCCGCCGCCGCGTGTATCGCCTGACCGGATCGCATCGCTAGCGCGGCGCGTAGCATTATGGGTTGTTTGCTGACGTTTAATTTTCTTGGCCCAATCGGGTTGATTTGCACCACCACCAGAACCGCCGCCGCTGTCATTTGCGCTTATGGGTTTGAGGCCTTTTTGCGACAGAGCATTCAGCCCGCCGCGCATGCCAGCTTTATGAGCTTGGCCGACACTGCCTGTGGCTTTTGAAGCGGCTGCTTTGCCAGCGTTTTTGACTGCCCCCATGCCTGCTTGGGCAACTGCGGATGCGCCGCCGAGCGCGCCTTTTACGCCGCCTGAACCTGATGCGGCTTTACCAAGGGCAAAAGATAATTGTGTGCCGCCTGCGAGAGATGCACCTGCTTTGACCGCCCCGCCAGCAGCTTTACCTGCCATGCCTGCGCCCGCACCGGCGGCAGCCGCGCCCGCCATTGCGCCTGCACCTACAGCGGCCATTGTACCAACTGCTGCACCTGCGCCGAGTTGCGGCGCGCCTGATACAAGGCCAGTAGCAATGCCAGGGCCAAAAATACCAAGAGCGAATATAGCGAGGGATGCAAGGATAACGGACGCGGCATCTTCGAGAGTGACTTGCCCCGGAACAAATGCTGCCGTCACCTGCCCAAATATGGTCGAGCCGATGCCGATAATAATCGCGAGTACCATGAGCTTGATGCCAGAGGCGATGATATTACCGAGCACTTTCTCTGCGAGGAAAGATGTTTTATTCCAGAGAGCGAACGGGATTAGCACGAAGCCTGCAAGCGTGGTCAGTTTAAATTCAATAATGGTGACAAAAAGCTGAATGGATAGGAAGAAGAAGGCGAACAGCGTAATCACCCAAGCCAGCAATAGAATAATGATAGTGACAATATTGGTGAAGAATTTAATCGGCCCTGTGAGGTTTTGAACTTCTGTCAGCAATGGGTGCGCCGCGTCAAAGCCGACACTAGCAACAAAGCCTGGACGCATAAGATCTGCCGCCGTTATGGTCTTACCCGTAGCGTTAAGGCCGAGCTGCCCAAAGCTACTAAATATTATATCACTCAAGAATGCAAAGTTATTTAGAATGAGCGCGAAGAAACCAACATACATCACCTTTTTAAGGAACTTGGCTATGACATTGGTATCCGGCCCCATAGCCCAATACAGACCCGCAAGCGTAATATCGATACCGATTAGAAAGGCGGTCAGGAACATCACATCTGGGCCAAGTAATCCAAAGCCAGAATCTATGTAGTTTGTGAACGTCTTTAGAAACTGGTCAATGACGGAGAGATTATCCATGACTAGCGCCCCTTCTTTTTACCGTAGGCACTTCTATTGCCGATAAAGCGTTTGTGTTTTTGGCGGGACTCTTTCTCGATGGCGAGCTGACGCGAATGTTCGAGCGCTTGAGCGCGGTATTGCACCGCGTCCATTTGCTGCATCTGCATGATTTGTTTGATCAGCAGCGCGAGGAGTTGATTGCCAGCTTGCGCTACAGATAAATTACCCGTTGAGCTTTGGCTTTCTGTGACAATCTTATCGAGGGTGCGCGCATCCACTTTAACGCTGCTAATCATCTTGGACTGCATGACAATGGCTTCTTCAAAGGCCACGCGGGAGTTCTCCCACTGCACCTCTGCATTTGCCAACATTTCATCATCTGACATATCTGCGTATTCTTGCGGATAATGTTCACGCATAAGGTCGCGGCTGCGCCCAACTTCATAGCTAACATTCTCGGCTTCTTCGGTGAGCGTAGCTATTTCTTGCAAGATACTCAGTAGCTCATATTGAGCATTGTAATCCATCTTAGCCAAATCTTTGGCCTGTCCGATGAGCATCCGCGCTTCATTACGAAGCTGGCTTACCTGTTGACGTATCTGGATTAACGAGCGCGATGCAGTATATAAATTTTGCACAAAGTTCTTGGGGTCAAAGACGATGCCGCCAAATTGCGCTTGTGCGGCCTGCGCAAATGACAGCAGCATCAAAAAGACGAGTAAAAATGATTTTATTCGGCGGCGCATATGTCCTCCTTCCAAGGTGTTTCCACATCAAGGTTTAAGTTAAATTCTGAATTCATTAGGTCAGCAGCCCAATCGAGGGATTTGGCGCGGAGCCATTCACTGGCGAATTTCTCTGCACCGTGAGATTCTAAAACCGCATCAATACCGGCATGTTCACTTTCGGAACCTGCGCCGCAAAATGCGAGCGCTACTTCGCCAAGCCCAAGATCAAACAGACGGTTGCCAGCCCTCGATTGGAAGTAATAATCCTGTTTGGGAATGCTGGACGCGATGATTTCTATCTGGCGCTTGTTCAGGCCAAAGCGGGCATAGATTTCAGCTTGCTGCGGCTCCATTGCGCGGTCATTGGGTAGAAATATTCTGGACGGGCAGGATTCGATCAATGCAGGTGCAATATCACTGCTGGCAATATCGGCCAGAGATTGGGTCGAAAATATCACCGAGACATTTTTCTTACGCAGGACTTTCAACCATTCGCGTATCCGCTCAGCAAAGAACGGATCATCAAGAAACACCCACGCCTCATCCAGTATGAGCAAGCTTGGCTTGCCGTCAAATCGAGCTTCTAATCTATGGAATAGATATGTCAGCACGGGTAACACTAATGCTTTGGTGTGCATAAGCGTTTCCATCTCAAAGCACTGCATATCGCCAGCTTTGAGGGACTCCGTATTGCCGTCCAGCAAATGCCCATATGCGCCATCAAGCGTGTAAGGTTGCAAGGCTTGGCGTAATTTGTTAGATTGGAGCAGAGCGGATAATCCGGTCAGTGTTCTTTGCTCGGCGGGTGCACTGGCTAAGCTTTGTAGCGCACTCCAAACCGCTTCTTTAATGTCTGGGTCGGTATCTAAGCCTTCATTGCTTAGCAAGCCCAATATCCAGTCGAGCGCCCATGCGATTTCGGCATCATCATCAATATTTTTAAGCGGTTGGAAGATGATGGAATTTTCTGCGCCAAGGTCATAATAGTCGCCATTAAGCGCAAGTGTTGCGGCGCGAGCTGAACGTCCCTTATCAAAGATAAAAACCTGCGCGTCTTGATAACGGCGAAACTGTAAGGCCAGTAGCGACAGCAGGACTGATTTACCTGCCCCCGTCGGCCCGACAATCAGCATATGCCCAACATCGCCTTGATGGGTGACAAGGCGGAACGGGGTATGCCCAGCTGTTGTTGCATACAGCAATGGCACATCGCCTAAATGCTCATTGCGTTTTGGCCCAGCCCAAATTGCAGACAGCGGCATGAGGTGAGTTAAATTAAGTGTATGGATTATCGGTTGGCGGATATTTGCATAGGGGTTGCCCGGCAATGACCCAAGCCAAGCATCAACGGCATTGACACTTTCATGGATAGCGACAAAGCCGCGTCCATTGACGATACGCTCTATGGAACGGATTTGCTGCTCGGCAATCAGCGCGTCTTTATGGCTGACCACGATACAGGCTGTTAGATAGCCAAAACTTACATGATCTGCGCCAAGGTCTTGCAAGGCTTCATCAGCGTCGAGGGCTTTGTTATCGGCATCGCTATCAACAAGCGCAGATGTTTCGTTAAACAGGCTTTCGCGCAAAAGCGACATCACCGATTTACGTTTGGCAAACCATTGGCGGCGGAATTTACCAATGACCTTTGTAGCCTCTGCTTTATCCATCGGTAAATAACGTGTCATCCAGCGGTATGAGAAACCAAGCGAATTAAGCTCGTCTAATATACCCGGCGTAGTTTCGCCCGGAAACCCGCGCACGGTTATCATATGTAGATTTTCTCCGCCGAGCCTTGGGACGAGGCCGCCAACAAGATCAGCCCCGCCAATGAGGGCGTCAATATAAGCGGGTGTTTCAGGGCAATCTATCTGGTGCTTATTCGGGGATATGCATGAGTGGAGATATGTTAGCGTTTCTGTATCGTCCAAAAACTCGGCGAGCGGAAATAGACTTCCCATTAAATCTAAGCAGCGCTCACTTTCCGTAATGAAGGCCGTGAGATGATCAGAGGCTGTTTCTGTTAATTCGTCCTCTGGCTTTTCTATAAGAAGGCTTTCGGCGCGCTTGGCGCTATCGGCTGGCGGTAGATATGCAAAGGATAGATAGTATTCACTTTCAAAATGATGTTCTGACTGCTCGAATTGCCCACGCCGTTCTTGGTCAACAATCCATGCCGCAGGGTCTTTGAAGCTTGAATGTGGGTAATCGGGTGCAGGATGGCGACACGCTTCAAAATATAAAGCCCAACCTGAACCAAAACGTCTTAGTGCATTATTTATACGCGCACATGTGGCAACCAGTTCTTCCTCAGTTGCGCTTCCCAGATCAGGCCCGCGAAATCTTGCCGTGCGCTGGAAGCTACCATCTTTATTAAGTACAACACCGGGCGCTATCAAACATGCCCAAGGGAGATAGTCTGCAAGTCTTGCAGGTTGTTTTTGATATTCCGCTAAGTTTAGCATGACAGATAACCTTTATGTTTAATGTGACGGGCCAGCACATCCATGAATTTAGGATCGCGCTTGGCGAAATAAACGGACAGCGAATGGGAAATTACCCAATAGACAATCCCTACAACGGCGAGCTGGAGGCCAAGCCCAAGCGCTGCGGCCAAAGTCCCATTTAGGATTGCCGCCGTTCGCGGCGCACCGCCGAGCAAGATTGGCTCTGTTAGCGAACGGTGCAAAGGAATGGAAAAACCATCAATCATTAGATCAATGCTCCGCCGCTAAACTTGAAGAAAGACATGAAGAAGCTCGTCGCTGTGAACGCAATCGACAGGCCAAAGACGATTTGAATGAGTTTACGAATACCGCCGCCTGTATCACCGAACGCCAAAGTTAAACCTGTCATGATAATAACGATGGTGCCGAATATTTTAGCGACTGGCCCCTCAATAGATTTGAGAATTTTAGTCAGCGGTGCTTCCCACGGCATGGACGATCCAGATGCAAAAGCGGGTTCGGCGAATAGAATGAATGCGAGGATAATAAATATCAGATAAGTAAGTTGACGAGTGGACATAGGAAACTCCTTTAAGGGTTGGTTTTTGGGATAAGTTTGAGTGGTGTGAAATTTGGCGCGAGCGGTTCAAAATCATATTCATCGCCGTGAACACCAAGCACGCGCGCAATGGTTTCGACGCGGCGGGCTGACCCTCGGCCAGAAATAAATACGATGACATTGATGGCTTCAGCTATAAGCGTGCGCGGCACAGAGCTTGCGCCCTCTAATATGAGTTGCTCGATGCGGTAAATGCCTGCCTCGGCAGAGTTAGCATGTACGGTCGCAATACCGCCGGGATGTCCCGTATTCCACGCTTTGAGCATATCAAGCGCTTCGGGGCCGCGTACTTCGCCGACAACTATTCGGTCAGGTCTTAATCTAAGAGTGGAACGCACGAGGTCTGCGAGTTTTACGTCTTGCCCATGTGTACGCAGCGCTACTGTATCTTCTGCACCGCATTGTAGTTCTCTCGTATCTTCCAAAATAAGAACGCGGTCATTGCAGTTGGCAATTTCTGCTAGGAGCGCATTTGCAAGTGTGGTCTTACCGCTAGATGTGCCGCCAACAATTAGGATATTTAGTTTGGCATTTACGGCATATGATAGTGCGTCCGCCTGTGCCGTAGTCATGGTTTCGGCGGCGACATAATCACCCAGAGTAAAAATCTTGGCCGCGCCTTTACGGATAGAAAAGCACGGCGCAGAAACAACGGGCGGGAGCAAGCCTTCAAACCGTTCGCCGCCGCCGGGAAGCTCTGCGCTTACGATTGGTCTATCGGTCGTCACTTCTTGGCGGATATGACTGGCAACTAAACGCACTATGCGTTCTGCATCGTTCGGCGTGATAATTTCGCCCGTATAAACCCGCCCCTCGCCGTGACGGTCTAGCCATAACTTACCGTCTGGATTGACCATAATCTCAATGACGTTTTTATCATCAAGCGCCGCGCCAATCACCGGCCCCATAGCGGAGCGTAGCATTTCTAATGTGCGGCTTGCGGTGATGGGGTTAAGCTGAGACATGTGCTGCCTCCCGCTTTGCAGGTTTCTTAGAAACAGAGCGAGCTTTAAGGCGTAGCAACTCTTCTTTTGTGATAAATTCGTCTTTATCGACAAGAACATCTTCAAGGGCGCGAAAGACAGTTTTGCCGCCGCCTTTCATGCGGATACCAAGCTGGTCTAAATAGCCATTGAACTGCACTGCACCAATTTTACCGCGCGCATCGCTCTCAGCGTCCTTAATTTCTCTCGTCATTGTGAAGAAATACTGGATAAACAAAGCCTGCATTTCATTGAGCAAAACCATGTCAGCTTTTAGCCTGCGATTTTGGTCAGTCATTTTATCTAGGCGTCGCAAAATCGCAGCATCACGGTTGTCGTCAATGTCATAACTAAAGAGAGCGCTTAGGGCTTTGTCCACAATATCCGATTGTGAAGTTTTATCGCACCGTGCAGCATCAAGTAGGCGCAGAAAGTTGCGCGATGAAATACGGGGTCTTATGCGAGGCTTGCTACTAGACATTCTTAAATTCCTAATTCTGGGTTATCGCTTTGCGTGAGCATGTGGGCTTGGTTTATTGGCGAAAGTGTTCCTGATAATTTTCCGAGTTCAATGACCGCAATCTCTTGGCCATCCGCATCTTTCGCAGGGCTTTCAGTCTTAGCCTGTTGTTTAGCCGTGTGCTTATGCCCATCAATTTTAGGGCTACGTTCTTTGCCGCCATTACCTGCTGCATGCACTTGTGATTTTTCTGCAGGAACAATAAGGCGATCATCCACGAGCCGTATTTGCTGACCCCAGAGGCAGTCTTGCGGGCGGGGAGCACCTGCATAGCCTTGTTCCTCTGGGTCTATGGTTGGGGGAGCGCAAACACGGCCCGTGAAATTCTTATCGGTGTAATATGTGATTTTGTTGGCTTTAATCGGCGCTGTGCCAGAGAGAAGAATTATCTCCTCATCAGCGGGAAGCTGCATGACTTCGCCCGGCGTTAAGAGCTGCCTTGCTGTTTCTTGGCGCGATACCATAACGTGGGATAACCAAGGGGCCAATCTATGGCCTGCGTAATTGCGCATAGCCCGCATTTCTGTAGTGCTGCCAACTGCGTCCGAAATACGTTTGGCCGTGCGTTCATCATTAGTGGCAAAGGCAATCCGCACATGGCAGTTATCGAGGATGGCATTGTTAGGGCCGTAGGCTTTCTCTATCTGGTTGAGGGATTGCGCGATTAGGAAAGCCCGCACGCCATAACCCGCCATAAACGCCAGTGCGCTTTCAAAGAAATCGAGCCGCCCAAGAGCTGGAAACTCATCAAGCATGAATAAAACTTTGCGGCGTGATGGATTGTTATTGGTTTCAAGACTCTCCGTCAGGCGGCGGCCTATTTGGTTTAATATCAACCGTATCAACGGCTTGGTTCTTGAAATATCAGATGGCGGCACGACCAGATAAAGTGATACGGGTTTATCCGCATCCACTAAGTCACTAATCCGCCATTCGCATTTAGAAGTCACCTCGGCAACGGTCGGATCTCTATACAGAGACAGGAAACTCATCGCCGTTGACAATACACCTGAGCGTTCGTTTTCAGATTTATTGAGGAGTTCACGCGCTGCTTGTGCAACAACGGGATGGGCTTTAGCCATTTGACTATTGCCGAGGTGATTGGTTTCCATCATCGCCCAAAGCGTCTTTTCAAAAGAGCGTTGGGGATCAGATAGGAATGAAGCTACGCGGGCTAGAGTTTTTTCTTTCTCCGCGTAGAGAATATGGAGGATAGTGCCGACCAAGAGTGAATGCGCGGTTTTCTCCCAATGGTTACGGCGTTCGAGTACGCCATCTGGGTCAACCAAGATGTCAGCTATGTTTTGTACATCGCGGACTTCACATGCGCCTTTGCGTACTTCCAGCAAAGGATTGTATTTAGCACTGGCCGCATTGGTAGGATCAAACAATAGGCAGTGAGAGAATGTCGAACGCCAACCAGCGGTAAGCTGCCAGTTCTCGCCTTTAATATCATGAATGACAGTGCTGCCTGTCCATGAAAGTAGCGTCGGGATAACAAGGCCGACACCTTTGCCCGAACGTGTCGGCGCAATCGCCATTACATGCTCTGGTCCGTTATGTCTCAGATAATGGTCGTGGGCTTGGCCAAGGAATACACCGTCATCTGCAAACAGACCTGCTTGCTTCATCATGGACTTACTCGCCCATTGGGATGATCCAAATGTCGTTAGCTTTTTGGCCTGCCGCCCGCGCCAAACAGAACCGGCAACAGCAAACAATGTTCCAAGGAAACCACCGCCCGCAGCGATTTGCCCGCCTTTGGCAAACACACTCGGTGCATAAGCATCAAATGAATACCACCACTCAAACAATCTCCATGGAAAGTATATTTTATGGTCGGAAACAGTAAACCAAGGCGCGCCCAAATAAGCATCATATTCGAACTGCAAAGCCACCCATTGGGTCGCATACCATGTGGTCAAAATAATGGTCGTAAAGACCAAAACAATTTGTCCAATAAGTATTGATTGCGGTGACATAAACCAAGTCCATTTCTAAGTTGGACTTTAGGCTGAGCAAAATTACGGCAACGGTCTAGTGTGTTTACAGGGTAAAAACTTGAGGCAAATTGAGGGTACAGAGTACTAGACTGTGTGTTCTCCAAATTTACTTTCAAGATTATCCACAATAACTTACACGCCAAGCATTGACTATTGTTCTCTTTTTGTTCTTTATGGCTCGTTCACTCCTATAAGTGGATATTCTCGTGCGCAAGCCTAAAACAATCGAATGGCTCTATCTTGACTTTGACGGCTACTTTGCATCCGTTGAACAGCAAGCAAGGCCAGCCCTGCGGGGAAAACCTATCGGCATTGTTCCTTTTTCGGGAACTGTGCATACGGTTGTTATTGCCTGTTCAAAAGAAGCAAAGGCGCGCGGCGTTAAAAATGTTATGTCTTTGCCCAAAGCCAAAGCGATTTGTCCTGAATTGATTTTAGTGCCGCAAACGCCTGACCTGTATCGCCGCGCCCATAATGCGCTGCTTGCTGAAATCGCAAGTGTCATTCCTATCGACGCGATAAAATCCATTGATGAATTGACTTGCAGGTTAGACCCAAAAGACATTGCAGACCCCACTTTCCTAGCGACAGAAATCAAACGCCGCCTGCGCGATAATGTCGGCGCGCATATTACCTGCTCCATCGGCTTTGCTGCTAATCGCCACCTTGCCAAAATAGCGTGCAAAATGGATAAGCCAGACGGCGTTACCATTTGGCATCCGCATGATATGCCCGCGCCAATGCTCCCCCTCCCATTTGATGACATTCCAGGCATCGGGCACAGTATGGAAAAACGCCTGCACCGCGCAGGTATCTACGATATGAAAAGCCTGCTTGCTACCGAGCCAAAGCAAATGCGAAAGCTTTGGGGCAATGTCACGGGGGAACGGCTTTGGTATGCGCTACATGGCTACGCGGTGAAGGCAGAGAAATCCAAACGCGGTATGTTTGGACATGGGCGTGTCCTACCGCCAAATTTACGAAACTTCACAGATGCAAGGGATTGCTCGCGCATGTTATTGGTCAAAGCGGCGCGGCGTATGCGGCGAGAAAATTACTATGCCAGTATTGTCTATATGTGGCTAAGCCTGCGACGTGGCTCCATGAAAGAAAAGGGTTGGTCAACGCGGCATAAGCTCCACATGGCCAATGATGACCAAGCTTGCCTGAAAGCGCTCGACGCTATGTGGGCGCAAGCACGAAAGTCTCTGCCCAAGAGCATCAAGATTGTCCGAGTTGGCGTAACCCTTGGCGACCTTACCCGTTCGGACACGCGCCAACTTGATATGCTCATCAATGATGACCCTGAAAGGCAGAAATGGGAATCCATCACAAATGCAATAGACGGCCTGAATAGCCGCTACGGAAAATCACTCGTTACAATGGGGCCGTGGAAACTGCCGCCCGGCGGAAACCTTGGCGGCAAAATCTCTTTCACCCGTATTCCAAGGGCTGAGGACTTTTGGTGAGTTGGAAATCCCGCATACAAATACTCGATCTCGGCATAGACGACCGTATTGAATCCACATGCAAGTCCTGCGGTTACACATGGTATGAATTTGCATCTGATTATTTAGGCAGGCCGTATTTACGCCAACTCTACCTCGATGAATTTGAAGCAAGGCTGAAATGCAAACAATGGAACTGCAAAGGCAAAATCCGTATAGCCCTTTCTAGCGAAGCAGAAACGGAGGGTTTTCAGGGAGGGCTGGCGTAAAAATGCAATAAATATTTTCGGCACAAACATCCACTTAGCGATCATTAGCTCTTTCTTCTCGAAAGGGCGAAATCGGGCGTTACAGTTAATAGTTGTTTCAATATTGCGCTCTACCAGGTTTGTCTTTGGGCGTTCTCATTCGCCAAAGCCGTTCCCCTCTTGACCAAACGACATCCTTTTTTGAAAGTGCATTGAACTCTTTCAAGACGGCTTTGTTTATCGCTAGATTTCCGTTAGCGTTATCATATGCAAAATCTTTTCCAAATTTTTTTCTGATTTTCCAAACAGCATCGTCTTGATACAAACTCCCTTTTTGCACCTGATCATACATCCATTGCGCTACGTCTTTTTCTGAAATATTTGAATTATTCATCTTATGCTTTCCTAGAATGGCGTATTTCTATATTCTAACTTCTTATAGTAGGTAGGACTGATGCCATCGAATTAAAACCCCCTGCTCAATGTTTACTAATAAACTTTATTTATCGGAGGATAGGTATTTAAGCCTCAAGTCTCCAGACAAAGATTACGCTTTGACTTTGGCTGTGTCAGCGAATCGAGACTTTACAGTGAAACGTGGGGAATGGTATAGTTGGACTGACAATCAACCGCGCATCAGATATTGAGCTGCCTATGACGATTTTTGGATTATCGCCTGATGAGCAGGCGCGCAAGGAGGCTGAGGAAGCCGCATTTAACGCCCTGCCTTTAATTGAGCAGAATACGATTAAGTTAGCAGAATTAGAACAAGAGTGGTCCGCACTTGGCTCCATGCGCGAAATCACTTTCACAGTTTTATTCGGTGAAGAAGATGAAGCGGTTTCTCTCGCTCATGACGCGAGAAAAAAAGGATTCGATGTAAATATTACAGGAGCTTGTGGACGACATGAGTATGAGTTGAATGCCGCCTGCTTGATGAAGCCGATCGCAGAGAGCGTCACTCTTTGGGAAGAATGGTTTCGCACTCGGGCATCCAAAGTGCCTGATTTTCTCTATGATGATAGTTTTGAAGAGGTAGGTGCATATTTCGATGGATGGAGTTACCCCAAACGTCTATCTCCCGCATTTTCTCTGAAAGGTAACGTAATATCGAAAAAACATCAGGATGCAATTGGTGCGAGAGAACGAACGCGTGTTTTATTCGGGCAAACTTTTTGTGACTTTGAAGCATCGAACGGATGGTCATCGAAGAGAAACGTTTCTAAGTCCTCGCCCACTTTCAAGCTTGTACCATCAGACTTTCTGAAAAATGCCCGCCGCCAGAGACCTTCCAATCCAGGGCCAACGGCATCGATGTTTTCACAGTGGTTGTATTCTCTATACGCCAACGCTTACGGTGACGATCAAGATCGAACTAAGGGGAGGACGGCGGAGGAATTCATTCTAGCAGAACGACGAAGAGCCTATGCAACAACAGACCACGTTACAATGCACAAACACTTTCCAGATTGGCGACTTAAGCACAATGGATTGAGTGCCAACCAATCTGATCGACCAAATTATTACAGCATAAATGACCTTTTGGTGGGAGGTGAGCCACTTCGTGTGCTTCCCGACCTAATCTATGAGAATAGGCGCACACGAGAGATCATTATCGTTGAGATTAAACATTCACAAATGGACATTCCCAGTAACCTATGGCCAAACATTTGGGGTCAGCTATGGTGTTATGCTCAAATGCAAGAACTTCGAGATTCTCCAAGTGTGACAGTAATTGGTGAGGTGTGGGGGGATAAATATTATGCGCGCGGAGAATTCCAGTATGTATACTTACGCGCCAGCGTTAGACGGAATCCACGCGCAATACCGTACGATCGTTTCTTCCGTACCTTGTTCGACATCTATCGTGGTGTCGACTAGTCAAACATTTATCTTGACCAGTTAAGCCAAGCGCCCCGGGAGAGGACTATTATCGTAGAAGAGGGGCAGCTGTTGAGTTCGCTAAAAATCGCTTTGCGCCCAAAGTAGCCGATCAAATCTCCCGCCCCTTATTCAGCGTCCAAGAAATCGTATTCCCCCGCATAATCCCCGACACCGCTTTGCCGCGATTGCGTTCGAGTACATCACGCCACGGCACGAGAGAGAAATCTTTGGCGCGTTCTATGATGGCGTATTTTCCGCTTGGGCGGGTGATGGCTTCTCTGTAAGTGCCATCTATTCTTGCCGCGCCCTCCATACCCAAATATGCTTTGCCCAATGTAGCCGACAATTTCTTCGCCGCAGACGATAGGTCGCGACGTTCTAGTTCTTCTAAATGTTCTGCACTTAATGGCATGTTTTCATTTTCCAATATGCCTTGCTGAACCAAGTATTGGGTACGCGCAGTTTTTGCAGTCTGAACATCACTACCAAACCCTTCATGTACTGGTTCGGTATTAGCCATGATTTCTTCGTCAAGCCATGTACGTCCCATCGTTGTTTGTAGCACTTTGAGCGGCAATCGCGATTGCACATTTACATCGACAGGCTTTGCTCTGCTCCTGAATTTCTCATAAGACTTAGCTCTATCCAAATAATCATGGGGTATTTTCCAAGAGCCATCTTTGTTACGGGTCGCATGTCCTGCACGTCGCATGGCTTCCAAACGCCTCACATGGGCTTGGATAAATTCTTTGCTCGCGCTTTGGTCTGATGCTTGGTGCAAAGCGGGGCTATAATCACCGCCGCGCATGGCCGCTATTTTCTCGATTGTATGGTCAGATGCTTTGGCTTTAACCTCGGCAGGATTGACTGTGACAATCATATTTTTTGCTAAGCCCTCAATATGTTCCGTTTTCCCAACGGGGATATAAAACGCATGGCCATTAGTTGCATCCAGCACAATAAAGGATTTGTCGTTCACATCGTCTATAACGCCAAGGCCGATTATCTTGCCTGTGAGCGTAACTTCCCGCTCGTCATAGGGATCGTAAATAACATCATTTTCCGTTGGCCGCTCCAAGCCTGCGTGACGTAGTGTACGGTGATACTTTTTAAGAATGTCATCGCTCTCCCCTATGCGCCTTAAAATTGTTTCAAGCTTTTCATCGAGATTCCAGAGGCCATTTCTCATTTTATAGGCCAGCCCCATACGGCTTAGTTCTTTGAGGCGCGCGACATCAAAGCGGCGCGTCCACTCACTGCCGCGCACCGGTGATTGCGTAATATCCACTATGTTTTTGTTCGCCGCTTTAAGCAGACCTCTATCAAGCTGCGTAAACCTTTGCTGCTTCACTTGCTCGGCCAGTTTGATACCCGCCTGCATTTGATTGATGGGGCCAAGTTCTATGGTCGCTAATTCCTCTGCTGCATTACGCATGCCGTATGAAATATACGCACGCGGGATAACAAGGTTTTGTCCGTTATCTTTTTTACCGCTTAGAACTATATGCGTGTGCGGCGTAGCTGTATCATAATGATTGGCCGCTACCCAATCGAGTTTCGTGCCAAGGTCTGCTTCCATCCGCGTCATGAGATCACGCGTGAAAGCGCGCAAGTCCGTTAGCTCTTTTCCGTCTTCTGCCGAGACTACAATTCTAAACTGGTGACGGTCATCTTGGCCGCGCTCTTGAAATGCTGCCGCGTCAGCTTTGGTATGCTCCTTGTCATAGATTTGGCCTTGTTCATTTTCCCGCGTGGCGGACTCCCGCATAATGTAATCTAAATGAAGTTTCTGTGCTTTGATTCCGCCGCCGCTCATTTTAACCAAATTTACTTTGATAATGACGCGGCGTGAGAAGAACTGCTCGCGCATTTTAGAGCCGCCATAACCGCTGCGCCCTCCACTTGATTTTGAAGCGCGTTGCGCTGCTCGCCTTACGCGGCCTGCAAAGCTCATCATTCGGCGCGAACCACTCGGCGAATGAATAGCGCCAAGCTTAATATGAAACGGGTTTTCCTCTCTCTCGGCCACCTCTAACCGCCTTTTCGTAAAACAACGGTATTTGTACGTTTTTTGGAGGTGGGCAGGCTAAAAACCACGCTAGTAAGGGGCATAGCGCCGATTAGGTGGGCACGCCAATTTTGGGGTGGGCCAGAAAAAACGATGTGCAGACAATGACTTAGCCCAAGATGGGCTGGGTCCTTTATCTTGCCCTCCCTTTTACCCTCTAAAATCCGACCATTTCCCCGCTTTTCTTCGCTTCGGGAAAGTGCGCTGTTTCCGAGATATTCGACCTTGCCTAAAATATTTTGCGCCTCTACTGCGCCAAAATATCGGCTGTCAAAACCCGCCTGCACATCGGGCGAAACTAGAAAATACTCACCCGCTTTCAGTGTAAAGCAGCCCGATAATTTTGGCATATCGCGCCCCAAACTATCCTGCGACAGGCTCGTGATAACAGGATAGTTTGGGACGTGGGTACGATTGTTGTGGACACATATTTGAGTGCCAGAACTTGCCCAAATAGTCTTAATCATAGGGTATTCGTAGGGCAAATACTGGCGTTCATCTGCGAGTTTTCTTGCCCAGTCTGGGGCATAAGCGGCCACCTGATCGCCAACTTTAATAGGCGAATTTGCTCGTAATCTATACCATCCAATAGGCGCACTTGCGCTTGGATTATAGAGAACGGCAGGCTTTGGCGGGAACTTTATCTCTGCTGTTGTGGCAACAACTAGCAGGGTTATGCCCGTAGCAATCAGTATATTTCTAAGCATTATATTCTCCGAGAGTAAAGGGATGGGCGGGGCGATTGATGATGCGGGCATTATGTAAATGCCGCCAATAGGCCGGCGTTATCACTTCTAAACCGCCATCAGTTTGGGCTTCCAAACTATCAATTTGCTGTAACATTCGCTGCATAGCGAGATTGCCATGTACGGATAACAAGACTTTTGCGCCTGGAATGATGCCCGGCACTCGTGTTACTTGGCCTGATAATGAGGCTTGGCAAATATACAAACGCCAATCTATCGTCCCGTATTTATTGGACTTCCAGCGGATATAGCCAAACACTTTTCCGCTTGCGAACGCATAAAGCTTTTGGCTTTTACGGAGTGTAATGCTCATTTCTGGCGTGCCAAACCTAAGTCGGTGGTTTACTCTGTCTCTAACATATTCACATTTCACCGCCACTATCCTAGACATGATGAGCCTTAACTCTTTTGCCAGAACCACAATCATTGCCCCCTGACCATGCGTCCAAATCGGCATATCGGTAGAAGACGCGGTTGCCGTGCTTACGGTAACGCGGGCCAGCATCGCGCCAGCGCATGCTGTTAAGCGTCCTCACTTCTAGCCGTAGATATTCAGCGGCTTCTTTGGGTGTGCAGTACGGACTTTTACGATTTTTGGTCATGCTTTCCTCCTTTTCACCTCCCGCTGAACAGTAAAATCAACGGGGTTGATTGGAGTAAGGCACTAAAATGAGGCTCTGAGGAGTGGCGAAATGGTAGGGGTGAAAAATGCCACCCCTTAGGCTTTTTTAAGATTCAACCCAGAAGCGATAAATAATCATGGTCACGAAATCTGCGCCCCATAGCGAGGGCGCGGCGGGCTTTATCTTTAAGCACGCAGTTGCCGCTATCCCATTCCTCAAGGGTGCGTTTTTCGCCAACTAAGGCGCAAGAAATCGTTCTATACGAGCCGCCGCCCTTACTAGCATCGAGCGCGATGATAGAATCTTGGAGCATTTGAGTGGTTTTTTGTGTGCCTAATTGGCTTAATTCATCGCTAGATGAATGCGCTAAGCCAATCAATTCCGCGATAGTTTTCATGCGTTCTAGCGAGTGACTTCCGCCATCAATTCTAAAGCGGATTATGACATTATCGGTATTTGGATGCTTCGTATCGCAATATAGCTGAAACCAGTATTCCTGTGTGTTTAACACGATATGACGGCTGCGATTTACGCTCTCAAACAAGACGCGGTGACACGGTAGTTCGGATAAGATTACACTATCTTCAACACGGCCAAAATTACTATGCGGGCTTTGGCATTCAACCTGTAAGTCACTAAGCTTGACGCGCACCGTTGCGCCAAACGCGGACGGCTTCCAAACCACCTCCGTTTGGAAAGCATTAAAGCTGGGATCGGCAAAGCAAACTAATCCCCAATTACGCGCTTTTTGATAGCGTTTTTTAGCGACGATAAGACGGCTTCCTGTATCTAGCTTTTTAACATCTGGGCTATCCCAAAACGCCTTAGCAAAGTCCTGTTGATACTGCTTATTTCGGCGCAAAAACTCCCATGCCCATGCCGCGTTGGGCATAAGTAATCTCTCTGCACAAGCAGGTGAAATTCCCCTAATTGGTGTAGTAATAAGCCTATTCCCCAGTCCTTTTTCACGTTTTATAGCCTAAATTCCCTCTAAAATTGTTAAAAAATACAAGAAAACCCCCACCGGTTGTTATACCGATGGGGGCTGTCGTTTGAACGGCGGGCTATCCTGCTGGGTTCCAGAGGATGGCGAAGTCGCCTTTAGGCTTGTCGTTGGCTCTGCCAAGATTGGCATAGACCTTACGCGGGCCAATCATCGGATGGGCGAGTGTGAGCGAGATATAAGGCTTGCCAGAGGTCTTACCGACCCGGTTCCAGCCGCCGCCAATCTCTGCGCCGTCATTGGTAAACACCCGAAAGTCAGGCTGTTTATCCGCCGTTTTGTTGTCGTTTGCGACGATGCTGATGCGGGATTTTTGGCCGAGAGCCAAAGTTCCTTCAAAATTACCGTCTTTGCTTTGGCTTACATATCCTAGTGCTTGTGCCATTTTTTAGTCTCCATTTAATGCCAGCTAATTTACGGGAGCCTGTCTCCCTGCTGACGGGGACCGAAGAAGCACATGCCAAAATCTGCATACCCCCTTCGAAAAACTCTTTCCAAAATGTGGGCGTAACAAAGTGGAGCAGGTCAATTATAAGCTATTTTGAGCGCCCGCGCGCTTCGCGATGAATGGGCGTAGCCCAGAGGAAAATAGTTTAGAATTGTCCTTATGCAGGCTTTTGGCATGGGCTAGGTCACCACCCAGACAGCAGGAAAACAAGGCTTTCGTCACTTAGTTTGATATTACTTGGGGGCTATAAAATTGTGCGAGCGCACGGCTGTGTATGACAATGTGAAGACGGAAATTTTTAAGAACTGGGTTCTTGGCACGAAATTTTGTTTCAGTATTGGCACGAATGATAACGAAATGGTTGATGGACAGTCAGACTTCACAGCGTTTACCAATGATGCCTGCTGAGATTGGTGGTGGTTACAACCTGATTGGTAAGATGTCTGGGAAGCCAAAATCTCTCGTTCCCACTCGCTCATCTGGTGAATGAACCGCGTAAGGTGTATGTTAATCGCGGTCGTGCCAATGACAAACCAAAAGCATTTTGCCTTGCTCTGGCATACAGTTGGGTAGTTCACCGCTTTAAATGATAGTCCTCATTGGCCTAATAATCGTTGAGAGTTTCTTTGGGCTTCGGCTCCTAAATCCTCAGAGCAGACATTAGGAATACCGACAACTTCCTGAATATTCTATAATTCTATACTTTCTGCCAACTCTAAAGCGTCTTCGACTTCCACGCCGAGATAACGAACTGTGCTATCGATTTTTGAATGGCCAAGAAGGAGCTGGATTGCGCGCAAATTACCTGTTTTTCTATAAATGAGAGTGGCCTTTGTGCGCCGTAACGAATGGGTGGCGTAGGATGACTTTGGTAGTCCTATTGAGGTCACCCATGTTTCAACGATACGGGCATATTGGCGTGTAGACAAATGCCGTTCTCGATTTTTACGGCTCGGGAACAACCATTCATGGGGCTGTAGCGCCTTATTGACTATCCAATCCATTACGGCTTCTCGTGTTCGTTTCGTCACTTCAAACTGTACTGCATTACCCGTTTTACTTTGAATGATTTTGGCGCGAGCGCGAATTTCATTTCCGGTTAACAAGTCTGAAACACGGAGCGATAACAAATCACATCCTCTTAATTTGCTATCTAGAGCAAGATTAAACAGGGCTAAGTCTCTTTTGTGATCCGCTAATTCTAACCGAATGCGGATGGCCCAAACTTGCTGTCGTTTAAAAGGTGATTTTTGCCCCATGAGTTTCCCCTTATTCCACGGGATATGCGGGGTGATAGTATTTGTGATATAGTTCATATTTAACTCCAGTTAGTGAAGCTAAAAATGCTGCAAGGGGCGCGCCAAATTATTACCTATTGGGTTCTAGTCGCGTGCCGCCCATTAGAGATGGGTTATCAGACGATATGTATGAACCGTCATCCATGCGGTACATATATTGGCCACTTCCAATATTTTGCTCGGCCGTTCCTGTGATGCTCATAGGATCAGTATAGGTGTTCACCCCTCTTATGGCATTGATTGTGCCCGTTTGCCCATAGGCGCTTGATGCATTGCGATCATTATAGCCTTTCATACTCATATCATTTATATCACTTAGAGCTTTTGACATCGGGTTGCCGCCCGCAGGCATTTTATTGGTCGCCATACGGGCTTTTGATGCGGCAATGGATTTTCTCGCCATCTGGTTTACACGCTGCTCTTTATAGGCATGAACCATTTGCATGTATTGTGGGTTATCAATTTGCGTACCAAAAAAAGCTTCGGCCTTTGCAAAGTCGAGCTGCCCGGTAGGCGCACGCATTGAAAACACGGGCAGAACGGATGTGTATTCAGTCTTCACGCCCCCCATGCCCATCATGGGGTCTTGTACCACGAAGGCCGTTTTAAAAACAACAAAAGCGGCTTCATCATAGTTTTGCCCGCTTTGCGAATAACTATACCTAAGTATCCCCGCTTTAATACCGAAATGCATCCGCGTATCGGGTGCCATTTGTTTAGGCCTCGGCAATAGGGTGCTAAACAGGGCCATGTCTTGCGGGCTCGGTTCTTCATAGTGTTGTATGCGGGCGCCAGGGCGTTTTTGCGTAATGACATTGGTGATAAAGGTGCGCGTGTTATTCGTCGGTGTATTGGGGCACCCTTCCAAACCACCTTGTACATAGGCGCCGGAAGCATTGAAAAATATCTGTTCAGGCCACAACTCCATTTTGCTTCGCCCGTCTGGGGATTGCGCAGACCATGTCCTGTGGGGCGTGGCCTTGCCGCAGAAAACACTACGAGATTTTTGCCAACTTGCCTGGCCTGATGCGCTCCAGCCCACAGGAATTTTGCGGGTAAAGGCCAACATAGGCCCTCTTGGAGTTTGCCTGTCCATAAACTGCACTATTTGCGTGGCGCCAAGTTTGGCCGCGAGGTTTGGGTCTGCTGGGAAAGGATTGGAAGCGTCCTGCTGGCTAGGCGAATTTGCATATGAATTTGGCTGTTGGCCATAAGGATTTTGCTGATTTGGCATTTGTCCATATGGATTCTGTCCATAAGGATTATTCATAGGCTGCTGCCCATATTGGCTTTGCCCAGAGGGGGACATTGTTTGTGACCTGCTTTGGCATTGAGGTGAATTGGCATAATAGGCGGTCGCGCACGGATCGCCGCCATTTTGACCATATGGTTGTTGGTTGGCAGGTTGGTTCTGATATCCGTTATAGCCGTCTATATCTTCAAGATAAGCGCCGTCTTCTTCAATGTAATCACTGTCTTGCGAAAATGCGTCCGTTGCAGTGCACAAGGCGATAATGGCGGCGGCTGTTGTTATTAGAATACGATATTTCATTTGGGTCTCCTATAATGACTTAAAGGACACTTGAAATATTTACGCCCTTATCTGTTAAAGCGCAGGCTTAGCGGGAAGTGGGTCAGGAGCTATGTGAGGGATTATCCTTTACATCCAGCTTTTTCAAACAAATGATCCGTCGTTTCCACATCTACTTTATAATCTATAATCTCGCCCCACCGGGCGGTTCCATCCACCCAAATGGTTTTGGCCCGGTTTAGATTGCCGCATATTTTACGGCTATGGTCGTCCCCATAGAGCAATTGTTGTAACAATTGCAGGTAGGATTTTTCTGTCAGAGATACAGCGGTTTCCAAAGCGGCATTGCGAAAATCGGGTTGTGCTTGCATAAAGCCTTCGGCAATAGCCAGAGCTTGGTCTGTGTAGAGTTCTGCTGCATCAAGGTCCAATCTGAACTTAGCTTCATAAGTTGACCGGGCCTTAAGATTATAAAAAGCACCATAGATATGTGTGAACGAAGCGCCGTCATAAGGTTCAATTTGTTTAAGCAAAGTATCTGATTTATCGAGAAGCGGGCCGAGAACCTCTGCAATTTCGCGGCGCTGTTTGAACCTGTCATCGGTTTTGATTAGCTTGGCGATCCCGCTACGTCCTGTTCTGTTCCCAATCTGCGCATAAGTATCAACAAGCTGAAAATCGGTGAGCATCCACGATGTGTGAATGCCGTGCAATACCACAAGTTCTTTGATCGTATTGACGATTTGATAAATATAGTTGGTATTCGTTGGTTCATCAGCAAGAAGGTTCTCGTAAATACCTATAGATTGGATTAAATCTTTGACAGATTGATCATACTTTGGCTTATCGGAAAGGTTGATGGGTTTCATTTCGGGCGTTTTCCAGCTTTTTGACCTTGCTGTGGGAATATAGTTCAAGAAAGACGCGTAATAAGGTAAGACTTTTTTGTGTTCGGGAAAACGCGTAACCAGAGATGTAAATTCGGATCTAAGGTCTGCATAATCTTGCAGTGGGCCATCGCCTATAAAAACGTCGTAATTAATAGCAAGAAGTTTAGTTCTAGCGCGAAGCGTCAAGGCGTCTACGTTATCGGGTTGCTGCTTTATGACGTTGTCAAAATGTTTTTGCGATTCCAAAAACATTTCATTCATGCCTTCGAATCTTCCGCGATGGAAAGCGCTGTAAAAAGCGTAATCACTGAGTGCATCTGCCAAGGCCAATTGTATGTCAGCATTGTCAGGATCTTCGCTTTCGAGTTTGCGAAGAACTTTCACGCCCTCCTGAATTTTGGCTAACCCTTCGTCAGTGTTACTAAGATTTGCGCCGCCAGATTGCATCATCACGTCGCCGAGTTGAGCCAGTGCTTTGGCATAATCGAACAAAACGCTAGGATCGGTTTCAGACGCTGTTGCAAGTATATCCAGATACTTTGACGATGTCGCATTGACTTTTTCTATAATCGGTAAGGTGCCAGGTAAGTAGCGCAGATCAGACGATAGTTCATCTATCAGGAAACTGGTCAATTCTCTCGTTTCACCAAACCTTGTATTGGCATCGACCAAAGCCGCCTCTGCACGTTGGTATTGAAACAATGTTACGGCAAATGCGCCTAGCAGCCCAATCGCAGCGCCGCTCACTAAAAGTGCACTAAGTTTATTACGGCCGATAAATTTTTTAAACTTATAACCCGGCGATGGTGCGCCGGCATTTACGGGGAAGCCGCTGATATAATTCTCTATGTCAATTTTTAAAGCATTGACCGTATCATAACGATTTTCTGGCTCCAGCGCAGTTGCTTTGCCAATAACGGCGTTTAGCTCTTGGTCTTGCGCGCTAGAAACCAGCAAGGTTTTAAGCAGTTTCCCGAGTGAATATATATCAGACAGAGTATTTGCCCCTGCGCCCTGAGAGCGTTCGGGGGCGGCAAAGCCCGGCGTAAAGCTTAGGCTGGCCAAAGAATGTGATTTATGGGAGTGTTCCATATCGAGTACGGCGGCGTCTTCATCGAACGGTTTAGCAATGCCGAAATCTATGAGCTTAACTTGTCCCTCTTTGTCGACCAATACATTGGACGGGGTAATATCGCGGTGAATGATAAGGTTTTGGTGGGCGTGACTAACTGCATTGCACACCGCTTTAAACAGCGCGAGACGCTCTGTTTTGGACAATTTATGCTTATCTGCAAATTCTGTGATGGGCAGACCGTCAATATATTCCATGACAATATAGGGCGCGCCGTTCTCTAATTTGCCGCCGTCAAAAAGCCGTGCAATATTGGGATGAGATAGGCTGGCCAAGGTTTGACGCTCGGTCTCAAACCGCGCTACCAGTTTGTCCGACATGGCGCCGGGGCGCACGACTTTTATGGCAACATCATGGTCAAAATCGCCGCTGGCCCGTTCGCCTCTATACACGGCCCCCATACCGCCGCGCCCGATCAAGCCTGTGATTTTATAAGCACCAATACGTTCTGGCATTGCCGTATCATCGAGTGTCTCATGAAACGCCCCGCCCGTATGAAATGCGCCTTGGGTCATTTTATCGCGGGATAGATAGCTCAGGGCTTTTTCTCTAAGAGCCGTGTTTTCGCCAGCTTGTGCTTTTATCCAAGCCGTGCGCATACCCCGTTCCTGCTCAAGTGCTTGCTCAAACAGCGATAATGCTTTTTCGTTTAATGCACCTGATCCTGATGTCATGACGGCCCCTTATTTTCATTATAATAACTCATATTGGTTAAAGCGTAAAGCCGTAAGGGTTTGGGTCAAAAGCTATTCCTGCTTCTCGCTTGTGATAAATGCCCATTTGAACTAAGAAGACTTAGGGGTGGTAATGACTGAACTAGACGACAAAGATGCAAAACAGCTTTTAGACGCGTGGCGCGCAGGCGATACCCATGCGCGCGATCAATTGTTTGACAGGCTTTATGTGCAGCTACGCAAAATTTCGGCAACCTTACTGCGCGGTGAAGGCGATATCTCTCTCACCACTGGCGACCTTGTCAATGAAGCCGTCATGCGGGTGATTAAAACGGACGCTATAGAGCTCAATGACAAAGCGCATTTCTTAGCGCTCTCAGCTCGTACCATGCGGCGGGTGCTCATAGACCATGCGCGTAAGCACGCATCGGATAAACGCCAGCACCAGAAAGTCACGCTGGTCACCCGCCATATGGACATGCAAGATAGCGTCGATATTCACCTGCTGGAAAATGCGCTATTGCGGCTCAAAGTCATGAACCCAGACCGAGCAAAAATCGTGGAAATGCGCTATTACGGCGGCTTGTCTCTCGAAGAAATTGCGCAAGTTATGAACTGCTCAGCCTCTACTGTGAAACGAGATTGGCGGGTGTCGCGGGCTTGGCTATTGGAAACGCTTGAAGAGCTAAGGCTTGAGGACAGTTAGGCTCTCAAACATGTAGAAATTTGGGCACTTCACCTGCTGCTAATATAACAGCGGTCAAAGCGCCGCCGTAACATGCTCCCGTATCAATATTTATGCGGCGAAAGTCACCATCAATATCGGGCTTCTCATCATCCGTTGGCGTATGCCCATGAATGACAGTTACGTCTTTTAATATCGGATTATCCCAAGCCTTAGTATCAAAAAAACTAGCTGCCCGCGTCCATAAATGGCGGTCCTCGCCGTCATTGGGGAAATGCGCGGGATCTATGCCCGCATGGACAAAGATTAGCTTGGCCGCCTTATCCCAGTGATAAGTCACGAGTGTATTCATCCACTCCAGATGCCGCTTAGGCGGCGCGTCAAATCCGGCACGGCGATAACTGTCCAGAGTTTGCCGCCCGCCATTATCCATCCAAAAATGATAAGATTTAAAATCATCCTTTGCATAATTCGCCAGCATGATTTGTTCGTGATTGCCTTTTAAATTGATAATAGTGCGCGTATCATTGCTCTCCATATTCATAACCCGCTCCACCACATCATAGCTATCCGGCCCTCGGTCAATATAATCGCCAAGATGCACAAGCACATATTTTTGCCCCGGATAATCCCGCTTATGGCGGCGCTCAATCCGCCCATGCAGGACGGCGAGCTTCTCCGCTTCTCCGTGAATGTCGCCAATGGCGTAATAGACTGTATTGGTCATAACGTCTTTCTAAAAATTTGTGCCTTCATATGTATAAGCGCAAAACGGGGGCATTGCGGACATATAAAAATATTTTGACCCACCCCCCGAAAAACCTGCGCTTTCAACAATAGACGCATTTAACTTTAATGGGGTGACCATATGTTTATTGATACACACGAGCAGAATTTACAAAGCGAAAAAGCAGCAAAGGCGCGGCATATAAAGCGCGGAATTTCAGGCCTTGCCTTGGCTTTGGCGCTCTCAAGCCCCGCTTGGGGACAAACCACACCCGATGACCCCGAATGTACACTTAATGGCGATGTGGTGACTTGTGAGGGAGATATGAATACAGGGTTTCGATCTCCAAACCGGACAGATATTAATACCTTTAACATTCGCAATCTCACAACACCAATCAACACAACGGGAACTGGCATTGATATTCTCTCGCGCAATGCTGAACCGTTGGTCATTTCAATTGACGATAGTGTTACGATAAATGCCGACAATACGGGGACGGCTGTAGGCACTGTTCGGGGTATTAATGTCGACAATAATGGCAGCGATGTTACGCTAACCACAGCAGCGGATGTGAATTTGATTAGCGTTGGGGTTGACTCACGCGGCCCCCGTCCAGATGCTATTAGTGTGACAAATTTCGGACAATTTCAAGCCGGTGATAGCTGGAATACAACCATTACAAATAGTGGTGATCTGAGCGTTGATGTGGCTCCTTTCACCAGCAGTGCGGGGGAATTCATTTTTCAAGGGCGCGGTATTGATGTGCGCACGGGAAGTACGACCGGAACCACCACCATCACGAATTCCGGTGATATTACCATAAATTCGGCTTGGGGCGACGGTATCTATGTCGATACAAATTTTGACGCACCCGTAATCATTAACAATAGCGGCGATATAGATCTTTCCGCCATAACATTAAATAGCAGCGGTCAGTTTTCCCGAGGCATTTACGCCAATGGTAGCAATATTGATGTGACAAATACAGGGGTGATTGATGCAGGCTCAGCGGATGGAATATGGTTAAGAGGGGATACCATTTCGGTGACCAATAGCGGTGATATCAACGCCGCAAGGTCTGCCATAAATATTAGCAATAATACCTCCGCCGCGGATGATGGCGTATTGAACGCTGCCGTTGATATCAGTGATAGTGCCATCACCGGCGATATAAGAATTCTGGCTAATGAGGACTCAGTGGGACATAGCGTTGATGTCAATATTGCAAATTCGGTTCTTACCGGAGAAACTCCGATCACCATCGGTTCTGCCGTCGGTTTCGATATAGACCGCGGTTATAGGAACATCAATTTAGAGCTCAGGGATGTTGATATCATCTATGGGTTTCAGGCCATACGCGTTGAGGCAATTACGGATTTTCAAACTGTCGGGAATGCGTTGCAACCGGGGGATTTTAATTTCCTGTTAGAAAATGTGACTCTGACATCCACTGGGGATGCGAGTTTGGCGGCCGAAATATCGGTATATGCCCCCGGAGGGTCCACCGTCAGTTTTAATCTTACTAATGTGAATGTTACAACTGCTTCAAGTGAAGGCATCCGGTTCTTGGCCGCTATCGGTGACCCCGGCAACATCCCGACACCAGTAGACATTAACGTCAATGTTACAGATTATACGTATCTGGGGACAGCAGATCAATTTAGTGGAGGTATAGCGTTGGATATGTTGTTTGGCGCAACCTGCGGCTTCGTAATTAGCGGGGTCCATGATTGTACGGATATATGGGCTGACGAGGCCTTCATTGACATCGGTACATTGAACATAAATCTCGAGAATATTGATATCATTACGGCTGAAAGGGGCCTCGACATTAGTGGTGGTGCAGGCCCACGATTACCAGGTTACCGATTAAATGGTGGCAGTGGTGTTTTTGATCAAATTTCGCAAGATGCAACTGTTAACATCAATAATCTGAACATCGAGACAACCGCAGATAACGCTGTCTTTTTTGATTACGGGTTGGATGAAAACCGGCCAATTGTTATGACCCACAGCCGCAATATCATTGCGACCCATGAAACCAGCACCAATCAATTATCAATTAATTCCAATGCACTCGGATCATTTAGTTCATTGGATTTGACCAATACGGGGCTCATTCGAGGGTATAACGGCATTGATTTCTTCCCCGGTGATTTGGGAGGTAGCCTTGACGGGTCATTCATTGGGGGCGAAACAGGCAGTCCGGCATTTCTACACTTGCGCAATAGCGGTACAATTAGCGGTCTTGAAATACCCGAATATTTTCATCCCGGTTATTCCATCCGGCTTTCCGATGGCAATGATATAATCATAAATCAGGATGGTGGCCGCCTTATCGGGAGAGTGCGGTTGGGCGGAAATGATGATATCTTTACGGGGGAAGCAGGTAGCTTCCTTCAGGGCGACCGCGCGGAAAGCGTCAGCCGGGACGTGACGCCCCCCGCTAGTGATAACCGCATTATCGCGGTGAATGCCGATAGCGGTGACGACACGCTCACCTTCGCGCATAATACATTTAGCGGAGACCTATTATTAGCTGACGGTGATGATACGCTCAATCTATCGGGTCTGAACACATTCGAAGCCTTGGAAGGCGGAGCGGGCACGGATACGCTGAATTTTGTTAATGCGGTAGGCGATGATTTCACCTTGGGTTTTGGTACATTGGCAAACCCTGCCTTTATCATAGACGGGTTTGAAATATTTAACCAGACAGGGCCAGGTCGCCTAACATTCACGGGCGCTTATGATTGGGCCACAGATTACAACTTGAACGGCGGGACGTTAATCGTTGATGCAGCAATGAACGGCCTTGCTCCGATTGTAGCGGCAGGCGCAACATTAGGCGGCACAGGGTCACTGGGCGCGGTACGGGTAGAAAGCGGCGGGACATTATCTGCTGGCGGCACGGATATCGGTACGCTTAGCCTTGGTTCTCTCGTACTGGCAGACGGGGCGATTGTGCGCTTTGATTTAGGCGCGCCTGATAGTGTTGGCGGCACTGCTAATGATTTAATCGAGGTCGCAGGCGATCTTACTCTGGACGGCACATTGGATATTTTCTCTACGCCGGATTTTGGCGACGGTCTTTACCGCCTGTTTAATTATGGCGGCGCGCTTACCGATAACGGACTGGACATTGGCATGGCTCCTGACGGAACCTATGAAGTGGAAACCGGGGTGGCGGGTCAAGTTAATTTGATGGTCGGCGTTGTGGATTTGCAGTTCTGGGACGCGAGTGGGTTTGAGGACGGGACTATTTCTGGCGGCACGGGCGTATGGACTGTTCCCGCGACCAACTGGACCAATAGTGATGGAACGCAAAACGGAGATTTTAGCGGGGCATTTGCTATCTTTATGGGGACTGCTGGCACGGTGACGGTTGAGGGCACGCAAGGCGTGACAGGCATGCAATTTGCTACGGACGGATATAGTCTGATTGCTGGCACAGACGGCGCTGTGTCATTAAACGACGCCGAGAGTTTCATCCGCGTTGACCCGGGCGTAACGGCTACGCTTGATGTTCCGCTTGTCGGCGACGGGCGCCTCGTAAAACGCGATACGGGCACGCTTATCGTGACGGGTACAAACACCCACGGGGGCGGCACGGAAGTGCGCGAAGGCGTGATCGAAATTACTAGCGATGACAATCTGGGCGCGGCGGGTTCTGCCTTTATCTTTAACGGCGGAACCCTGCGCGCAGGCGGGGCGCTTAGCTTGGCCCGCGAGATAAATGTGGCCATGCTCGGCGGGACTTTGGACGATGCGGGTAATGCCATCACATTGTCCGGCGCGCTGACGGGCGGCGGCACTTTGACTAAAACTGGCAGCGGCGCATTGACCCTGACGGGCGATAGTTCTGCATTCGCAGGTGATTTCATGCTAAGCTCTGGTAGTATGCAGCTGGATGGTATGCTCGGCGGCCTGTTAAATGTCGGTGTGGGTAGCACGCTGAGCGGCATTGGCACGGCAGGCAATTTGGATATTTCTGGCACGCTGGCTGTGGGTTCGTCCATTGGTACGCTAACTACCACTGGCGATGTGACTTTCCGCGTAGGCTCTGATTTTCAGGTGGAACTGGCGGCGGACGGCACCAATGATCTCCTCAATGTCGGTGGCACGGCAACCATTGAGGGCGGCACACTATCCATATTCACGCTCGACCCTGAAACCGTGTATACGGACGGGCAAGCATACACGGTGCTATCTGCTGCAGGCGGCCTAAGCGGGCAATTCACACGGCTCGTTGAAACCTCCGCCTTTCTCGATTTCACGGCAGATTATCAGGCCAATGATTTAGTCATTACCCTAGAGAAGGTCCTGACTTTCCCGGAAGTGGCCAATACTTTCAATCAAACACAGGCGTCTACTGGCCTGATGGAACTTGGGCAAACGGTAGGCTCTGATAGTCTTGCGGTTTATAATGCTTTGCTCATGCTTGATGGCGATGCTGCACGCAATGCTTTTGATCTCAGCTCCGGCGAGATTTACGCTGGCATTGTCGCCGCTGATCAACGCCAAGCCCGCGCTCAAAGTGATAAGCTTGTCTCTAATGCTTGGCGCAGCGGCGCTAAGGGCCTCGGGGCATGGGGCAATGTCTCGGTTCAAGACGGCAATACCGACCTTGACGGCAATGGCGCTGATCTGGGTTTTGACCGCCAAAGCGTTGACCTGGGCATTGATTACAGAGGCGATGATAATAAATGGGTGGCAGGTGTCACAGCAGGATGGTCGGACGGCGATGTTACATTAGCCGCCCGTAATTCAGTCGCCGAGACCGATAGCTGGCAAATGGGCGCTTATGGCCGAATTGGAACAGGACGCGAAGGCCCAAGCGCGGGCGCAGCCATCAATCTTAGTAAAAGCAATGCAGACGTGGCCCGCAATATCCGATTTGGCGGTATCAACCGCACAGCCACGAGTAGCACTGACACAGACACGACTTCACTAGCAGCAGAGGGGCGCTACGGCAAACAAATCGGCACTAGTAATTGGGTAGCCGGGTCTGTCGCCTCTGTCTCTTACGCCAACACTGATCTCGACGAGTTCGCCGAGACAGGCGCAGACGCGCTCAATCTATCAGGCACCGCAAAAACCAAAGCCAGTGTGTACGGCGCGGGACTATTCGCCAACTGGCAAAGTGAAAAAGGATTTCTGGATGCAAGTCTTCAATATGGCAGCGGTGATCTTGGCCGTTCCCAGGCCAGCCTAAGGCTGGACGGCGCCAGCAATGCGCCGTTCCTAGTACGCGCCGCAGAGCATAACAATGACCGCGTCATCGCCAAAGTGAGCGGCGCACTTGACCTCGGCAATGACTGGTCCCTAGCCGCCAATTCCCGCGCTGAATGGGCAAGCAAAGATACAAGTATATCGGCAGGCATTACTGCTAGAAAAACGTTTTAGGGGTTAGACATGAATATCAAAACGACAACAATTGTTAAAAGAGTAATCAGAAAAGACACAGTGACTGTGACGCAAATACGGGATGTCGGAAAAGTTACGATTGAAGCAAATGCACAGAGTAATTCGTGGAGCGGGGAAATAAGTGAAGCTGCACAGCAAATTGCGCAAGATGGCCATATCCAGAAAGTAGAAATAGACGTTATTGTTGATGAGGACGACCAATTGATTTTGGAAGAGACGTTTACGAAACTTGAAACCACCATAATGGCAATACCCGCCCGCAATGAATTCACAAAACCAGCTACGGTTATCCCTCAAATTTCTTTTAAGAACCAGTACCGGTTTTACACTAGGCGCTGTTGGCGGTATGGGTACGGGCTTGCTCTTGCAAGAAGTAAACTTGGGCGATCTTCATCAAACCCATATCTTAGCACCGCCGCAATCGCCTGCACATTACTTGGCGCGGCAACGGGCGGAATGGTAGGCGCAGGCATGCTCAAAGCAAAAGCTAAAAAATGGGGCACAGTCGTTGAACCAAGTAAACCGGTTTTACTTGAAAGCGCGACCATTCAACCTTTTCCAAAAATAGCACTAGGGCGCTGTTGGCGGTATGGGTACGGGCTTGCTCTTGCAAGAAGTCGGCAAACTTGGGCGATCTTCATCAAACCCATATCTTAGCACCGCCGCAATCGCCTGCACATTACTTGGCGCGGCAACGGGCGGAATGGGACGAGCGGCCAAAGCCAAGCCGCCCAAAGATAGGCGCAGGCATGCTCAAAGCAAAAGCTAAAAAATGGGGCACAGTCGTTGAAACTGTCTAAATAGTTACCCGCAAGTCACCAATACTCTAATGTCCGCTCCTGCCCCCAAAGCAGCCTATAACTAATCGATTCAAGGTAGTGTGATAGCATCAAATCAAATGATGATATTTCGCTATCTGCTCGGTCACCCGTATGTCTTTGTTCATTTTCACTAACTTATATCCAAAGTGATACACAAGCCCCGCGCCTATGACGCAAACGGCTATAGCCAACATGCCGCTAAATTTTAAGACTGAAAGTTCGATAATTACGCCACCTATAACAACGGGCAAAATGCATGTGAGCAACATCATTCGTTTATAAGATCGAATATGTGCTTTAGCTTGTTCTGGCGATGATTGCAGGGATTCTATCAGGCTATCATCAATAGCGTGTGTGTTTTGCAAGAACTCCAAGTCCTCTGATAGTCCAGTATCTTCGTGCATAATTACAGTATCTTCGTGCATAATTATATCTTGTTTGATGGGTGATTATATTTAACGGGCAAAATCAGCATTTATCGACGCACTTCAAGATGTTTCCCCACACAAGATACATACGATGGTTCTTATTCAAACTACCACCACAGGGTTTGAACAAACAAATACGGCTCGCGCCCCTTTTGGGAGCGCGAGCCGCTTTACAGGCGGTGTATCGAGGGAGACTAGGCCGCCTGTTTTTTGGGCGTTGGTTTGGCTTTAGGGGTTCGCTTGGCGAATAATTTCGCTATGCGTTTCCAGTTCTGCGCGGGTGGACAGCCGCTTGCTTCGCGGTAAGGCTTTGCCGGAAACGCCGCCCATCTTGGGAGCCAGTCTGGGTTTGCTTTATCTACGCCGTGACCTGCCATGCGGTTCTTGATGATTTGTTTTTGGTTTTTGGCGGTGTCGGTGATGCACCCTTGGGCTGTTGATTTCCCTGCTATGTCCGCGACCATTTGATTGACCACGCCTTTGTCCCTCAAGATGTCGAAAAACGCTTCATCTGGTTGCCAGTAACTTCCAAAATCCGCGCCCGTCAGAACGCCAACCACTTCCACGGCTCCGCTATTGGTCGAGAGAGTCTCACTCATGCAGAATGTCATTATCCGCAAGACTGATTTATCATCTAGGTCTAGCAATGCGGCGAATACAGAGTTCAAGCTGAACATGCTTGCGTAACGGTGATAGATTTGGGTGTCGTCTTTCTTTAATCCTAATAGCCCTGCAATGACTTTCCGTTCTGCGGCAAGTTCCTGCTCGGCCTTGGAATTTTCAACACTTAGCTGTGTGGCTTCCTTTCTTGTGCATTGCTCGTCCTTGGAAACTTTCCAATGGCGTGAACCCGTAATCATATGGGCTACGGTCAAGCGCATAGCCATCTTGGGGTGTTTAATCAATGCCGCCCGTGCAATAGAATGGCGGTGCAAATTCATATACTCCGCCATCGGGCCTGACATTTCAGGGCGCGGCTTTGTGTCTGGTTTTTCAGTGCCACTTTGCGCTTGGCAGTCTAACCGCCGCGCTTCGGCTTCTGGCATAAAGCCCTCGTGGAATATGACCTGACCATCGTTCTTAACTTCGATATAGACGTTACCGCCTTGCTCCTTACTGCGCTCCACATGCTCCCATCCATAAAATGTTTGCCCCACATCACCGATAAACACGTTTTTCCAACCGTCTTTCTCGTAGCTTTCCGCTTCCATCGCCACAACCGTATTCTGGCATGACCAGAATAGTTCGGGGTCAGCGAATTGACCGTGTTCTCCAAATAGGTCTGTGATGATGGTGCCTTTATATTCCTCCATGGGAAACAAGGCTTTATCAGTAGTGATAACACCGCCGCCCGATAGCCAAGCCTTTAACTGCTCGCCTTGGGGCGCGTAGTCGTCAGACTTGAATATCTTTAGCCATGCCGTTTGCTGTTTCTTGCTCGCCATAGTCAGCGCTCGGATGGTGGCAGGGTTGATTTCTTCGTCGGTGTATAATTTGCGCAGTTGCGGCAAAAGCGAACCAAGGGCAAGACGCTGTTTAACGGCGCGTTCGGTAATGCCAAACACGGCGGCGATCTCGGCAATGCTCTCGCCTTTGTCCGCGAGTTTCTTAAACGCTTCGTATTGCTCCATTTCTGTCGGGGCAAGACGGGCGATGTTTTCCAAGATACTGGCTTCTAGGCCTTGGGCATCGTCGTCCGCGTCCATGATACAGCACGGCACGGGCGCATTATCGCCGCCATCATCTGCAATGGTTTTTAGGCAGAAATATCTGCGCCGCCCTGCGATAATGCCGTAAGCGTTTTTATTATCCTTGGTAGGCTCTAGCCGTACCAAGAGCGGCTGACGAATACCGCGCTGTTTCACGCTCGGCAGAATGTCTGATATGTCGGGCGGTTTATTGCCCTTGGCCTTATGGCGCATATTCAAAGTCGAGATATGCAAATCCGCAAATGCGATATGTTTCAAATCAAGTGGTTTAGTCATGGCGTAGTCTCCTATTTTGCCGTTGGGGTTGGGGTGAATTGGTAGAATTGATAAAATCAAGTAAGTCGATTTGTGCGCGTCCCACTTTATCGAACAGGCCAAGGTCGCAAGGCCTTTGCTGTGCGTTCGGGTTCCGTTTTGGTGTCATGGGGTGATAAGTTCGGGCGGTGAGTTTCTCGCCAAGAGTAACGGGGCGCACACCGCAAATCAGGGTCTGTACTCCGACTTCCGTTTGTTCGGTTTTTTGCTTGGCACTCATGCCGCGTCCTCGCAGAACAAAGCGCAAAGCCGTTCCCGTTCTAGCTTTGCCGCGTCCAGTGCTTCGGATAGCAATTCATTTGCGACTTGGGATAAATAGACATTTTTACTATCGGGGTAATTGGCTTCAATTCCCCAAAGGCTCGCGGCGTGGTCGGTGATGATGGTTTCGTCAATGCTGACAGACAGAATAATGCCGCAATAAAACCATTCGTCACTAAGCCATGCCGCCATGACAGACTCGGCCTTGGCCTGTTGCTCCGCAAACCGCTTGCGCCATCCATTCCCTGCGCCAATAAATCCTGCGGCGTTCGGGTCTAGGCTCGGCCAAAACCCGTCTTGGCGTTCGTCGGGTTTGTCGGGGCTATCGTCATGGGCAATTCTTGCCGTGATGGTGTAGTCGCCAACGTCCACGCTTATACTGTCGCCAAGACAAACATAGGGCAAAAACTGCTCTGCAAATTCTGGTTCTCGCGCTCCCATCTTAGCTATTCCAGAAAACGTGAATTTCTTTATAGCCTGTCTCTATAGAGAAAATATCGCCGTTCATTTCCATGTCACGCGCCATAGATTTATAGTCGATATAGTATTTTAGATTTTTCGGAATCTCGGTGGTGGACTCGGTGAGTTCCTCGGCAAAGTCCGCTAGGCTTTCATACTCGCCGTTATAACGCTCTAGGGCGGACTCTGCGTCCTCAATATCGCCGCCATAGTTTTCCAATAGCTTGCCGCCAAAGCCTGAACAGTTTTCTAAAAATTCGGCTATTTCAACCACACGGGCAAAGCTGTCATATTCATTTATGGTTACACCGTCGAAATTCTCATAATCGTGAATCGCGTATTCTTCCGCATCGGTGATGGGCGAGGATTTTAGGATTGTACGAACTGCTTCGTGAATGCTGTCCTCGTCCTCAACGTCTATCCAAGAGCCGTGCAAGTGGCCGTTATTGTAAGCGGCAAGGCAAGCAACATAAATTCTAGGGGTGTCAGGGTTTAGCGCGAAAGTCGCGGCTAGGCTCCCTGCTGTTGGGGCTTGGTTCGATGTATCAGTTCTAGGTGCGGTCATGGGGTTAGTCTCCTCTTTTTTCCCGCACTAGCCTCCGCCGGAAGGGCGGGGATGGGCGGCTAAGAGGCCCGCCAGCCGGGCGCACAAGGGCGCGGGGCAAGGGTTTTGGTAGGAAGACTAAGACAAACTATACGCACATAAAGCCAAAGCCCTTGCGCCGTGACCGCGCTCGGCTATCAGGGCCGCCCGCCCATCCCCGCGCTTTCGAAGGAGGCGCTAATGATGTGGAGACTGTTCCGTTAATTTAATACCGTTTAAGATGATTATTTTACCTAGACGATTGGTAATTTCAAAACTATAAATTATAGAATCGGGGAATAGATAAATATAATAAAAAATGTAGCTGCAATAGGTCTGAGTTTAGGCTATTGATAAGGTTATTGAATATAAGTAAAGTGGTAAAGTTATGAAATTTACACTAGGCGAATACTTTTGTGGGCCGGGCGGAATCGCACTTGGCGCAAAGCAAAGCGGTATAAAAACGTCTAAAAATGGCACCGAGTTCTCAATCGTTCCTACATGGGCAACAGACTATGATCACGACACCTGTGCTACATACTCAAAAAACATTCACAAACAAGATTTTGAAGACAACAATCATGTTATCTTGGACGACGTTCGAGATTTAAAAGTTCAAGAACTGGATAAATGTGATGGGTTCGCATTTGGGTTTCCCTGTAATGACTTTAGTATCGTGGGCGAAACAAAAGGGCTGAATGGCATCTTTGGTCCTCTATATAGATTGGGTGTAAAATATTTAGAAGTACACCAGCCTAAGTGGTTTGTTGCTGAAAATGTCGGAGGATTATCAAGCTCAAATGAAGGAAAGGCTTTCCATAAAATCCTTACAGCATTACGAGGGGCTGGTTACACGATTACACCTCACCTTTACAAATTTGAAAAATACGGTGTCCCGCAAGCGAGGCATAGAATTATTATTGTTGGCATAAGAAATGACATTGATATTACATTCTATGTGCCAGCACCGACAAGCGAGGGCTCTTATAAAACATCGAAACAAGCTATTACTGAACCAGCTATACCAGATAATGCACACAACAATACCCGTACTATTCAATCAGCCCAAGTTGTCGAACGCTTAAAACATATTGCACCGGGTGAAAATGCTTGGTCAGACAAAATACCTGAACATTTACAGCTGAACGTAAATGGAGCAAAATTAAGTAACATTTATAAAAGACTAGACCCAGACAAACCAGCGTACACTGTTACAGGTAGCGGCGGTGGTGGAACGCACATGTATCACTGGGAAGAAAACAGAGCACTCACTAATCGGGAGAGAGCACGTTTGCAAACTTTTCCTGATGATTTTATTTTTTGCGGTAGCAAAGAAAGTATCCGCAAGCAAATTGGTATGGCAGTCCCTCCAGAAGGGGTAAAAAAAATATTTGAAGCAATACTAAACTCTTTTGCTGGAAACGAATATAAATATGTAGAACCAAATATAGTCTTCAAAACTACCAAAAAACCAAATGTGGCAACAGATCAGATTGGTGAAGAACTAGCTATTTAATAATTGCCTCTTTCTTCGCTTTTTCAAGAACACTATATAGTATCACGGATTGTTTTTCTGATGGAATTCGCCCTCTTTGAATACTATCTATTATGCCAATTTCTTTTGGAGAGAACAGGCGTTTAAGAATTCCCTGATCTTTAATTGTCTTCCATACTTCCTGTGGAATTTGAACGATAGCAGATTGTATTTCAATAATATCATCCATTTTCCTGGTTTTTTGTGCAGCTTTATTTTGAGATATTTCTTCCTCTGTTGAAATCAATTCCTCAAAGAAAGCAGTAGGTAAGCCCTCTATTATAGCAGGTACAGTTTTTCGAATATTTTCCCAACAGAATTCTTTCTTAGCATATTGACTAACATTTAAAACTTCTGCAGGTCGATTTTCCACGAGAACGACATTTACGACCTTGGAAATTTGGGTTATTGCGTTTTCAAGTTCAGCACCCACTTTTTGATCTTTCCAAATTATATCATCATTCAATGTGTGAGATGTTTTCTTGCAAATTTCAGAAATAATAGCGAGTGTATATGCAACAATATTCGCTCGGTAACCCCCATACCATTCTTGCTTAAAAATAATAGTTTCTGCTGTTCTAAAACAGATCGCTCTAACAATCGCCCGTTTGAAATATTTTTCATTAAACTTAGTACTGGATGATTTCCATTCTGCGCCAATCCTTTTAGCATATTGAGCAAAATTCATTTGAGCACCTAGGTTTACAAAGCGAGGATGCTCATCCCAAACATTTTCAAACTTAGCTAAATCAGTTTTTGTATATTTTTGTTTCTTCGGATGTTGCGCCACGAACTTTTTTCTTTGGGCCGGAGTGAAAGTAGATTGAGCATCCGCATACTGTCCTCTTGCTCTTTCATAGAACCATCTAGTTTCCCTTTGCGAGCCATCTGCAGCAGGCGCCCATATCGTGCGTGAATAATTTTCCATGCGAACATGATAAGGATGATTGGAGAAAAAATCAGCGGCATTTACCCGGTTCTGCGTATTCGCATATTCTGAAATCAGAGGCACAACCTTTTCTATTTTTTCAGGCTTGATAACAGATAGTTTCATTTGAACATAAACTTGATCTAATGAAGCCTTATCTTTACGCCTAGTATGAAAAAGAGAGGCCGTAGTTTGACCGCCGTTCACTATTTGCAAGTCGGATAAGGCAGTTATTTGTGCTCCATTCTCTGTATCCTGAATTTTCAAACTATCTGCGGTCGCTGTTATACCATTATTATACGCAAAGAACATCTCAGGCTCATTTATGATTGTTGCTTTTATACCCTTATTGACTTTGGATCTAGCCTGCAAAAAACACCTTACATTTTGTTCAAGTAATCTTGCGCCATGCTTTTCATATAAATCTGCGAGAATATTTCCCGGCATGACCACCAAATAAGAACTCAAGCCTGATACACTATTCCCTGCATTTAGAAATGAAACCCCAGAGCCATAATTTGATAATAGGTCAATATCTAAAGGCTCTTTTTGACCACTAGAACTGCGTAATCTTTCAAGACGTGACATGTCCCAAATTTGATAAGAAACTGGTAAATCACATACCTTACTATCCGTGAATTCTTTCAAACGACTGCTCAGAGCACGTTCCGAGAACAAAAACATAGTTACACGTCTAATACTTTTTTTACGGTCAAAAATCTCTCTGGCCAATCCATACCCAGCTGAGGACTCCTCAAGGTCAGAGTGTAAGTTTTTTTCTATACTTGCGGCCAAAAAATTTCCCAGCCGTTTAAAAATTGCCGTCACATCAGTTTTTGTCAGGGTTTCAAGCTGTGCTCTATCTTCAAAATCTGTAATAAATATTTCAAGTAAGCCTTCCTCATTAAACCAATACCCGTCAACGCGCATACCTCTTTGAGCACGATAATGGCATACGTTAAACCCCTCAATCACACCTGTTTCATCAAGGTCTGCTGCAATAGTCTCCATAAATGTTTCTAACCGAAACTGATCATTTGCAGCAGCTCCAGAAATAAAATCTTGATGGAAATCATGAAAAAAAGATTGAATGTCACTCATACATTTATTGTTCCAGTTCTATATCATTACCGCAAATAAATTTTTCGATTATTGCGAGGTCAATATCATACTTAACCTTATGCACACCGGGCATCACATTCGATTTCACTAGCTTTGGAAATTCACCATCAATTAAATATGTTGTTTCATCTAACAAAATAAAGTGTGGACGGCTGTACTCATCAAGTGGAACGTACCCTGTCGCGGCGAGCCTTTCTAGAAACAAATTTGTCACAGCCTTGTCTGAAATTTGTTTTTCAACTTCAATAACTAATTGGTTCAAAGATTTCGCCACCTTACTACTTTCATCGACAGAACCTAGCCGAAAAACTTTTAAGAACAAACTATCCACGCTAGCCTGTAGCTGATCTTCAGATGAAATACGAACAGCATTCCTTTCTTTTCCAGTGATGGATTTCACTTCAACAGCGGTGTTGCTAAATATAAAATCTTGGTGGGCGTCTAGTGGACCGCCCCATGCTTCAATGACCATTCGTTGATTGGCTTGTTCGTTTATCAACTTCAATAAAAACAATAACTCTGAAAATAAACCGCGCACTTCCCTAGGTGATAAAAACTTTGTTTTATTTCCAGACATAAACGCTTTCCAGCGTTTTAAATGTTTTAAGATGACAGAGAGTGCTATTCTAGAATCTTGAATGTCTTCCACTGTTTTAAGTAAGTTGCGGCACAGCACATCAAAAATATCTCTATCTACATGCTCTGCTAACGTCATAACTAATCGTTGTTTATTTTCCTTTGGGAGTTGTTGAAGTTTTGTTTTTACCCCTGAAAATGACATCACATTTTTAAAGTAGTATTCTCGATGATCCCCCTCAAGCTCCGCAATCAACAAGCAGTTATCATCAGTATCCTTTCCCCAATAAAAGGGTAACGCAGGAGGTTTTGTTGCACGACGAGCAGTCATGCGTTCAGGATCATGTGCTATTTTATCCCATGCTGTTTTTCTATTCGTCATCGTCTCCCTCATATCCATCAACATTAGGTAGATTACCGTGCATCAACTCAATCCACACACTATTGGCAACGACTTTAACCGATTTACTATAATGCCCTGGAGGAAAGCTAATGCTAAATGCAGGTACATTTTTGATAGTAGTTTTGAATTCATCATCTTTTTTCGGCTGTAGCTTAAGGTTATGTAGCATTAACAAAGGACGATCTCTAACTTCTCTGTAATAATAATCAGATATATTTTGGGTGGTGGAGCGCTCTTTATGGTTTGCCTTGGCTAGGATGACTTGTTTTTCGGTAAGTCCGAGTTTTTCGTCACCGCCTGTAGCGATACGGTATCGTCTTGCCAACCAATAACCTTCTTCATGATTGTCAAAATTCCCCGTTGCTCGAAGTTGCTCTCCAAGTAAAAAATGTTCAGAATTTTCAACATATTTTTCACTTTTCGATATAAAATTCACGTCAGATATTTTATATATTTTTTGCATCTCTTCTAAATATTTTATTGCAATGTATAATCGCCCCGCAAATTGTTCATGGACTCGAAATTTTTTCAGAAAACTTATAAGCTCTTTAGTATCTACTCCATTTATTGCCCAACCCTTATCGGTCTCGAATAAATCTTGAGGGTTTGCTCCAAATCTATTTTTAAAACTGCTCGCTATATGGCGAGTATTTATGTCGTTAATTTCCTTTGATAATGGCAACACAATACTCTCTATTTGCTTGCCACTATAATTTTGAGAGACCGTTAATTTCTCTCCAGATTGCATTTTATTACTCGCCGTAACAAGCAAGCTATCTGGGTGATCCTTAACATATAAACCAAAATCTTTAGGGCTTAGCCTATCACGTTGCATTTGAGCTACTTGCTCACGCAATTCACTTGTGGACTCTGCAATATGTGCATACCAGTTCTGAGAAACTTTTGGAAGAAATACTCTGCAGAGGTCTTCATAATTAGGACGATATCCGAACCAACGCCCCATCTGCATAAGTGTATCATACATCCTAGTATTTCTATAAAAATAGCTAACTGTTAAGCCTTCAATCGTCAGCCCTCTTGACAAGCTATTGCCTCCAACCGCTATGACAGTTAACCCATGACCACTTTTTTCATAATCAGAAAAATTCAAAGTATCTCCTGATCTTCCATTGATTTCGTAAACGCGAAAATTCTCAAATGCACCATACAATTCTTTTTTCACTTCACCCCAAGGTAGGTCTTCGGTAGCATATTCTTCTTCATATTTGTTTTTCAATGCAGCCAGTATATGATTTTTGTTAGCAATAGATTCTGGCATCATATAATTTGCTTTTACAGCGCTTTCGACTTCCCGTTTGTAATCTGCAACCAGATTGCACACTTGGTTTTGAATATTTACAAACCGAGAAACATGAATCATCATTGAACAATGTTTATTTCTTTGTCCGCGAATATTTCTCACTGTTTTTGCTAGGATGAACAAGTGAATTGCGTCAATCATGGTTGGAGGCAATGCAACAATTTCATCATAAATTTTATGGGAAAATGGAATGTAGTTTTCAGCGTCGTCTATTTCTATAACTGGGCTTTTATTTGTTTCACCGAAAACTTTCTCTGGTCCAAAATAAGAACTTGATGCATCTAAGCAGTAAATAAAATCCCTTGGAAATAACTCGTCCATCACATCTTCTTCATAGGCTTCTGGATTTATAAATATATTAGCAAATGGAGTTGCGGTATAACCAACAAAACTGGACTTATCAAAAAGCCCTAAAATTTTCCTAATCATAGAATTTGTTCTTGTCGGATCGTTCTCTGGTTTTGCCGTATTGATTGAAGCGTGGTCGGCCTCATCATCAATCATAAGCATAGGCACGTTTGCAATTCGCCCATGCTTTTCTGCATTCAGATCCTTGAGCCAAGCATAGAGAGCATCAAGTGTATGAACATTCTTTTTAATAACTAGGACAACGGGCTTTTTGAAATCATCTATTTTTGTTGATACAGACTTTGCCATATGCTTATTGAAGTCGGTGTTGATAGTCGTGAGAGATACTGGGAATGGATAATTTTTAGCAAGCTTCCCAACTCCTATAGCCGAACGAGATTCGTTTGGATCACTAGAACGCCCTAAAAACCCAGAATCGATTCGTTCCTGTGTTTGTTTTCTTAATGAATTTTGGATGCCTGCAATAACTATGATCAATCCATAGCCAGCATCTGCTGCTTTACCTATCAGCCCCACATAATTAGCAGTTTTACCAGATTGCACATTGCCTATTACTAAACCGCGCCGATCCCACGCTCCTTCACTTTCAGGATCTTGCAAATATCCTAATATTACTTTACCCACCTCACTAATGCCGTCTACAACTTTCGGGGGCCATTTTTCTTGTTTTAAATGTGTTTCATACGCATCTGAGTATTGCCATTTAATTTTTTTGTCTCGCTTGAACACCCAGTCTTTATCGTGGTTTGCATTCTCATCATACAAAGTGACCCCAAGCCCCATAAACGTAGTCATTGTCATTTCTGCTTCAATAACTATACCATCCAGTGGGCCATCATAATTAAATAGGCTAGCTACTTGTTTAGCTAAAATATATAATTCCTCATTAGTTAGAATACGCCCTTGCGTAGCAACCATCATATTTAAAGATGAAATTATACTTTTTTCAATATCATTTGCATTTGCCATATTTTACACGTTCCAATTCTTTTGTATAAACGTCTCTACTAAATCTTCATGATGGTCAAAGAGGTGTGTAGAACGCACATATGTTTTAAAGGCATCTAAATCAACATATCCGTCAACTGTTACGAGCTCAAAGAGCAGCTGAAGTTTATGCTCCATATCTTCTTTGAGTTCATCTAAAGAAGTGGCGATGTTTTTTGGGTCTGTCGAAAAATCTGAATATATCATTTCAGCCGGGATAGAAGCGCCAATGGCTTTTAGTATTATGTCGAGATATCCCACTTGTTGCTCACTTAGCCCGTCAAACAATCGCGAAACCATTGGGTGGTGTTCATTGATACTATATCTAATAAGCCCTTGCTCTGCATACCGGCTCCATAAAGGAGCCCGATCTTCGGAAAACAATTTCTTTCCATGGCCCTTTGATACTCTGGTACTACCGCTACTCACTTTCGCAATTACTTGTTTTAATCTTTCCCGTACCGCTGCAGGAGGGCGTGCAACTGATTTTTTAATGTCCAATGTCCATAACTCGTCAAGCTCATTGGAGAAGTCTATTTTAACGCGGGCTAACTTTGTTGCTTCTCCCTTGGGGATCAATCGGAACCAATCCCCCCAAGCCATCAGACGGCCATTACGGTAAATATAAGCTCCTTGGTTGGATACAAAATCGCTTCTATCTTTGTAAATTTGCCGCGTAGCTTCATCTATTTTGCTGTAGTGAGGAAGAATATATGGTTGGATTTTTACAATGGACTTACCAATATTTACCTTTTCTTCGGGTAGAATTTGTGTGGCTTTATTTGATAGGCAAAATGGGTCAAACGGTAAAACTTTATGACCATTGATATAAATAGATAGCTTTGAATAACCGCTCACTGTTCCGGCTAAAAATCTATGAAAAACAAGTGATAAATGTTTTTCTAACACATCAAGTTTCGAGTTAACAAAAGCCTCTTGTTTGCTTTCATCAATGCTCTCAATAAGTGCATCTAACTTTGACCACACAATAATTGTTCCATCACCAGATAGTTCGCTAATAAAATCAATTCCTTTTATGTCTTGGGCTTCTAGTATGGTTACTACCCAATCTTGGCGCTTCTCTATTAAATCCAAGTCCCAACATCCAGCAGATATATGGCCATCTCGACGTGAAGCTACGACAACTCTCCGTCCTTGTGAAAACGAGGCAGTTTTCAAACCGAGACCAAACCGTCCTAGGTCTCTTTCATCTCGTTCTTCCCTTGGGTCTTTCCCTCCAATCACCAATGCGTCTAGGAGTGTATCTGAGAACATCCCGCACCCATTATCAATGATGCAAAAAATTGGAATTCCTTTTTCAAAGGTACAAAATATTTCAACCTTAGTTGCATTTGCCGTGATTGAATTATCAATTATATCTGCTACAGCAGTTTCAAGTGTGTAACCCATTGAACGAAGGCTAGCTGTTAATGCCGATGCTTTGGGTGGGAGACGCTTTTCGATTGCCACTAAGTCATATCCTAAAAATACTTTTTTTTGCTACTGGTACAAAGGCTTAATTCGACTTTCTCCGAATCGCTCCCCTTCTAGACACAACCTAAAGAGTAGCAGAACAGAATCAATTATTTTATATTATCAATAGCAATCCTAACCTGAGTTAATTGATGTTGACTTCCTAGTTGGTAACACTTATGTTACCTTATGGTTGAGGTAGTTGAGTTTTTGGATAGCAAGGGCAGTAGCTTATTTGCCAAATGGTTTGATGGGTTAAACGCGCAAGCAGCGGCGAAAGTCGCAACTTATATAACTCGGATTGAGAATGGTAACTTGTCTTCGCTTAAAAGCGTTGGTCAAGGTGTCCATGAAAGCCGCATTGATTGGGGGCCAGGATATAGGGTCTATATGGGCAAGGATGGTGACAGGCTCATTATTCTCCTCGGCGGGGGCACAAAGAAGCGGCAAAACAAAGACATTGAACGCGCTAAGGAAGCGTGGCTTGAATATAAGAAACAAAAGAAGGATAGATAAGGTGGCTATTACAAGAAATTTTAGAGATACAGTTCGCGCAAGAGCCTTACGCGACCCAAAATTTCGCCATGCTCTATTAACGGAGAGCTTAGAAATCATGCTCGCGGGTGATACTGAAACTGGAAAATCACTTCTACGAAACTATATCAACGCCACATTGGGTTTTGAAACACTCGCAGACATGACTGAAAAATCCCCCAAAAGCCTTATGCGTATGATGAGCCACTCTTAATCGCCAAAAGCGCAGTATTACCCAGTAAAATCAACACCATAGCCCCTAACTGCGCTCCGTCTCCTGTCGGAAGTGCCACATAACGGGTATCATTTTGGAACTCATTTGTAATACAGGAGCTCCAAAATGAACATTGACACCCGACATCTTCTAAAACGCGGTAAATATTGGCACTATTCACGCCGTGTACCTACAACTTTTCACCCCTACGATCAAAGGCGAGTTATCAGATGCTCATTAAAAACGGGATCGATTGTACTTGCCAAGGAGCGTCGCGATGCATGCGAAAATGCCGACAACCAATATTGGTCTAATTTAATTGCATATGACATAGAACCCAGACCAGATAAGGCCGCCCTATTGCAAACAATCCAGCAACAATACAAAATCGCTTATTTGAAGGCAATTTCATATCAGCTTAATATAACTTCGCCCGACGCTAATTCTTTAACCACCTTGATTGGAAATTTGCTACGCCAGATGGGAGAGAACTCCCAGATTCACGCCAATGTTCCTCCTGCACGAATATCTGAAGCTTTTGAATTTTACTGCGAAAAAATTGCTTTTCGAGACCTTATTGGGAAATCCCCAAATCAAAGGAAAATGTGGCTCTCAACAAAAAAGAGTTCCGTCAAAAACTTCATCCATGTCATTGGTGATAAATATATGTCGGAAATCACGCGAGACGATGGGCATAAATTTTACGGGTCATGGGCCAGCAGAATGGTTGCAAAACAAGGTGGTCGTAGGGTCAGCGCTGCGAGCGGCAATAAAGATATGGGCAATATCCGAAAATTTTATCGTGATTATTACACTTATTTTGGACAAGAAACCCAGCCCAACCCCTTACGGTTGCTCTCTTTCAAATCTATGCCAAGCGGCAATAAAAGACCTGCCGTTTCAGATGAATGGGTTAGGAATAAGCTCTTACAGCCCGATGTGCTCAACCATATTAAAAAGGAAACCAGATTCATTCTATACACTCTCATAGAGACAGGGTGTCGGATTAGCGAAGTGATCAATCTGGGTCCCACTGACATCATTTTAGGGACTGACTCTCCCTTTATTAAAATTAGACCCACAGCAAGCAGAGAAGTTAAAACACCGGCGGCTGTACGCGACATCCCTCTTGTCGGCGTGGCACTGGAAGCCCTATCGAGATACCCGGACGGGTTTAGAAGTTATAGGGATCAGGGCACATTAGTTTCAAAATACTTGCTGAGAGATCTTAGGCAACATGATTTAATGCCAACTGAAAACCATGTAATTTATTCTTTCAGGCATTCATTTGAGCAGCGTATGCTCGAAGCAGGGTTGGATTATGGTCTTAGGTGCAGGTTAATGGGGCATGCTGTGGCCCGTCCCGATTACGGCGGCATGTCAATGCGTTGGCGTCATGAACAGCTTATGAAAATTGCACACCCGTATTCGGAAGAGCTATTTGATTAGGTCTTTCAACCCTACAAACCAGCCCAAAATAAACTAAGACCATCTAATCATTATGGATTTATATTTCCCGCCTACAAACTAGGCTTGCTTATTTGACACACTTGCTCTAAAACTTGAACAATAGTTCATCTTTGGGTTAGTGTATAGGATAAATATAGTGAAAACTGTTGGATTAGTTGATACGGTTATTGTGGTGATTTATTTTGCCATTATACTTGGTGTAGGCATCTTTGCAGGGCGCAAAGTTAAATCCAGCAAAGATTTTGCGCTAGCGGGCGGACATTTGCGCTTCCCCATGTTGCTGGGTACATTAATTGCGACGGCAGTTGGTGCAGCATCTACACTTGGGCGCGCAGGCAAAGCCTATGAGGTAGGCATCTTGATCGCTTTATCGGGTGTGGCTTACGGCGCTGGCCTACTGGCATTTTCATATTTTGCGCCAATTCTTAAACGCACAGGATATTGGAGCGTTCCTGATGCTCTGGGGGCACGTTACGGGAAACATTTTCGGTTAATTGCCGCCTTTATCATTATCGCGGGGCTGATCGGACTGTTTGGCAGCCAGCTAATAGCCCTCGGCATAACGTCTAATTTAATGCTTTCTGAGCTTGGTATTAGTTATACACAGGCCGTCGTCATTAGCGCTGTCGTCATGACATGTTACACTTTATTTGGCGGTATGAAATCCGTTGCTGCGGCAGATATGTTCCAAGTCGTGATTATCCTTGCTGTCATCGGGATTTGTTTGCCCGCAGTATTGATTTCGGAAATGGGCGGTCCTGTTGCCACTGTGAAAGCGCTTCCGCCCGTGGACGGCAATTGGCTCGGCGGTATGACTTTGATTTATTTATTTTCCCTGTTCCTAATTGACATACCTATCGTCTTAATCGATGCGACCTTATGGCAAAAAACAGGGGCGGCAAAATCGATTGCTGATATAAAAAAAGCAACATTTATTGCCGCTATTTTGTTTATGCTCTGGGGCACTTTAACATCTGCAATGGGGGTTGTTGCACATGTTTTAGAGCCGGACTTACTACAGTCTGGCCGAAGCGCTGACGCAGCCCTTCCTGTTCTTATTTTAAATTATATGCCGCCTATTTTAAAGGGCCTGGGTTTTGCGGCTCTCATGGCCATTATGATTTCGACAGCCTCGACAGCAATGCTAGTAGCAGGCACGACGGCTGGGTTCGAGGTGGTTAAGTCTATTAAACCAAATGCCACTGACAAAACCGTGCTACTAGTAACGCGGATAACAATTGTATGTATTGCTATTGTCGGCGTGGTGATTGCCATAAATATTCGCGGCGTATTTGATTTATTATTGCTTGCTATGGCGATCTATGTGTCTGGGCTATTTGTACCGACCATGTGTGCAATTTTCTGGAAGCGCGCAACTATGTGGGGGGCATTGGCTGCATCCCTTGGCGGCGCTGTGAGCGTTGTAATCTTATACGCTTTGAAGTTTTCGGGCAAGCTGACTAGCGCTATTGAGCCCATTGTCGGCAGTTTAATTATTTGCGGCATATTGATGTATGTAGTGTCTTTGCTAACATACAATAAAGACACGGTGACAGAACGCTTGGGCGCGCCTGGGCACACCAAACAAACAAATACATAGGTAATTTTGAAAGTTAATTATGCAAATTCGTTACGAAGTAAAAAACCATATTGCGACCTTCACGCTCGATAATCCACCTGTGAATGTATGGACACCAGATCTTACAAAACAATTTCACGACCATCTAGTGAATTTCCTTGATGACGATAATGTTCATGTTGGCATTCTCACTGGGGCTGGAGACAGAGCCTTTTCTGCGGGCGATGATTTAAAAACTCCTCGCCCGAACTGGTCCGAAGCAACATTAAGCAAACGGTATCTCAATGGTATGCGCGCAGACACAGAGATCGGCTACCCAGGCTGGGAAAACAAGATCGCCGAACTGCCAAGAACCAAGCCGATAATCGCGGCGGTAAATGGCGTTACGCTTGGGCAAGGATTTGTATTTATGCATCTGCTCACCGATATTCGCATTGCGTCAGAAAATGCTCGGTTTGGCCTTGTTGAAATAGCCCACGGCATGGGCGGGGCCGCAGGCGGCTTGCAACTCGGCAATCAGATGGCCCACGTCGATGCTATGTATTTTGCGCTGACGGGGGAAATTATCAGTGCCCAGAAAGCTTGCGAAATGCGCCTTATCAATGAAGTCGTGCCAGCTGACCAACTTATGGTTCGGGCTTATGAACTGGCAACGATAATTGCATCACACCCGCGCCTAGGTGTTCGTGTTGAAATGGAGGCTTATGCCAGCACAAAAACCATGTCGCGTGAACAAGCCATGAAATATGCCAATCACATGTTTCGTATCCTACGGCCAGCCATCGAAGAACCCATGCCATTTGAAAAGAAATCGGGAGACGCATAATGTCCGAATTTGGTATTGATGGTACAGTTCCAGACCTTCTGGATTCCCTGTTGCAAGAATGCGGCGCGCAGACACTGGTCGATTTTTTTGAGGACGATATAAAACTCACATACGGAGAGCTTGCCGAGAAATCCAATATTTTAGCTGGAAACTTGCTATCCCTTGGTGTGCGCAAATCCACCCATGTCGCGGTTATGATGCCAAATTGCGCGGAATGGATAATTGCTTGGATGGCCATTATTCGTATTGGCGCGGTTATGACGGCGACCAACCCGTATTATACGCCAGCCGAGCTTTTCTTTGTACTTGACGATTCAGATGCGCAGTTTTTAATTCTCCATGAAAGCTGCCATAAGACTTTTGACGCAATGGAAACGCGCCCATCTTTGCTTGAGCAAGGTAGCTTGATAACAACCGCACAAACACAGCAAAATGGGTTTTTGAACTTCCAAGACCTTATCAATAACGGATCTGCAAATTTTGTTGCACCCGTTGCTGTGACAGCTTCCGACCTCTTGGCTATTCAATATACGTCTGGCACGACGGGCTTTCCCAAAGGGTGCCTACAAACCCATGAATATTGGCGCATGGTATCAACAATTTATGCCCAAACTGTCGATAAAGAGGTTAAAAATATTCTGGTGACATTTCCGCTTTATTATTTCGACCCACAAATTCAGATATTATTGGCTATGGTCAATAAGGGGACTATTTATATGGCAAAGCGTCATAGCCTCTCCAAATTTATGGGCTGGATACATAAGTATAACATCCACCTGTGCACGATGACACCTCAGCTTACCAATAATATGCGCGCGCAAGACAATGATGGCCAGACGAGTTTAAAAAGAATTGTCGGCTATTACTACAAAGACGGCGAGCATCAGGACATGGAAAAACGCTTTGGCGTTCCGGTACGCGAGGGTTTTGGCATGACTGAAATTGGCATTGGCACTTATGTGCCTGTCTCTGCCACGCACATGGTGGGCAAAGGCAGTTGCGGTATCGCTGCGCCGTTTAGAGAGCTAAAAATCTGTAATGAAGATGGAATTGAGGTTCCAATTGGCGAGGCTGGAGAATTATGGTTTCGCGGCCAAGGGATGTTCCTTGGTTATTACAAACGCCCTGCCGCCAATAGAGATAGCTTTGTTGGTGATTGGTTTCGCACCGGAGACCTCGCCGCCGTCAACGAAGAAGGTTATGTTTGGATTGTTGGTCGCTTAAAAGAAATGGTCAAGCGGAGCGGTGAAAACATCGCCTCGGCAGAAGTAGAGGCCGTCCTTAGGCAACACCCAGATGTGATTGAAGCGGGCGTGCTCGGCGTTCCTGACCCCAAACGCAAAGAAGAAGTGAAGGCCTATATTATTTTAGCGCCCGGCAAAACCAAAGACGATGTTAGCCCTGATGTTTTAGCGCAGCACTGCACCACTGATTTAGCCGCTTTTAAAATCCCTCGGTATTGGGCTTATGTTGAAGATTTTCCCAGAACAGCCACTAACAAAATTGCCAAGCAAAAACTGATTGATGCCGTAGATGATTTGCGTGTTGGCGCTTTTGACCGTGCTGATAAAATCTGGCGGTAACTCATGCTGGAATATAGCTTGATCGCTGTCATTCTTTTTGGGGCGGGTATTGTTAGGGGGTTTACCGGATTTGGCTTTGCATTGGCAGCAGCGCCATTACTGGCTTTTATTTTCCCCCCCATACTGATTGTTCCGCTAGTTTTGCTCCTTGATATGATCGCTGGACTACATGCCAGTGTTCATGCTCGGCATAAGGCTAAGATGCGCATTGTCTTACTGCTCAGCATCCCGAGTTTGATTGTTGCGCCATTAGGCGCCCTATTGCTTGGAAATATATCCGAAGACATTGCCAAATTATGTATCGGCCTGATTGTTATCGCCGCTGTGCCGGGGCTTTTGTTTAACATCCGTTTTAAAGCCGATACTAAGCGCGGGGAAATCACGACAATTAGCACGGGTGGGTTATCTGGTTTGCTTAATGGAGGTTTCGGATTGGGCGGCCCGCCCATCGGCCTATTCATGGCGAGCACAACAATGTCTGTCGAGGTCATGCGAGCCACGACCATAATCTATTTTTTAATCGCTGATACAGGTGCCGTACTGAGCAATCTCTTTGTTGGTAATATCAGTATGGCAGCCATAAAAATATTTGCTTTTGGTGTGATATTTGTATTGCTAGGCAATCATATTGGTTCAATTTTATTCAAAAAATTTGGACCCGGTATGTATAGGCGTGCTATCGCAATCTTACTCTCGCTCAATGCTTTCATTTTAATACTAAGCGTTATTTAGAGGAAGCTTTATAGGGCTGTTCCGTCATCTCCACAGCGCTTATAAATGCGGCATAGGTGAGATGGCGATAATGTGCGCGTTGCGTAAGCGGGGCGCTTAATTGCAGTTCTATATTCAGAATATCAGCACGAATTAAATAACGTGCTACCGTGTTTAAATCTTCGTCTGGCCAGTCGGAACCATTAGCCTGAAAGAAACTGCAATATCGTTTTGCAAGGCGTTCGTGATATTCATTGCGAAGATGTTTCAAAGCTTTGTCATTATGCTCTGCCCCAAACAAGGCGATGTCCATACGAGACCACATTTTTGCGTCTTGCATATCTTGATTGTAAGCATCAACAATTTCGCGAAAAGGTTTGTTACCTGTAATATTGATGGTGTGCTTATCTAAAATCTCTATCCGCCCCGCTATTCGTTCCTTTAACAACCAATACAGTATAGATGACTTGCTCGGAAAATAATCATAAAGCGTACCAAGGCCCACCCCGGAAACTTTAGCAACTTCGCGCATGGTAAATGCTGAGAGCTTCTTTTCATTTAGGATTTTTTTCGCGCCGTTCAAAATAAGCTGTTGCCGTTCAATTGCCCTTTTTTGGCTAGGAACACGCCGTGTATGTGAATTGGCGGTACGCAGCGATTTCGGTTGTTTCGTCATAAGGCTCTATCAGCTCCAAATTATTCTTTTGTGACTATGGCGCAAAACCCGACCTGCGTACATAGGTGTTTATCTGATTGGGAAAACAGATTGACACGAACATGAACATGTGTTCAAGTAATAAGTATAACTTTAACAAAGGGGACCACAATGTCTAAAAGTACAAGAAATTTTCAAGGCTTACTCAGTAGCACTATTCTTGCCGGAAGTCTGCTCGCAATGGGTGGGGCTAATGCCTTTGCCCAGTCATCAGGACCAGTTATTGATGAAATCATCGTTACAGCAACAAAAAGCTCACAAAGCTCACAGGATTTGGGTTTGGCGCTAACGGCTGTTTCAGGCGAAAACTTACGCAAACAAGGGATTGATAGTGGGCAAGATTTGGCAAAAATAGTGCCTAATGTCAGCATTCAAAATATTGGCGGCGGCGGTCTTCCCGTTGTTATCGTGCGCGGCATTGGCCTTCAAAATTTTAGGGTCAACGATTCACCAACGACCAGTTTTTATATGGATGAGGTATACCAGACTTCTATCGTATCTGCGGAATTCTCCATGTATGACCTAGAGCGTGTAGAGATACTTAAAGGCCCACAAGGCGGGCTTTATGGCCGCAACACAATTGGTGGAGCCATTCAGGTTATTTCCGCAAAGCCACAATTTGACGATGGTATGTCTGGGTTTTTAACAGCTGGTATTGGTCGTTATTCGGAAACAGAAATTGAAACTGGGATAAATATTCCTTTATCAGACAAGGTAGCTGCACGTGTTTCAGGACGGCTACAAAAAAGCGGAGATCGTTACACAACCAGCATTCCTGGCGGATTTGATCAAGGTGGCTTGGACCGCCTTGCCGGACGTTTCCAGTTGCGCGCGCAACCAAGCGATACTGTTGAATTTAATTTAAAACTACACGGCGGTCGAGACAATTCAGCTAACCCATTATTGCGCACAGTTGGTCTTTATAAGAATATTGGTAATGCGGGCGCATTTGGCGCGCCGGGAGCCTCATTAGGTCTTGTCGCCGCATTGGTAGGCGCGCCGGGCGGTGGATTGTGCGATTCCATTCTGGCTGGTAACGGAAGCGATCCGACTACATGCGCAACATTAACAGGTGTTACCCCAGCGGCTTACGGATTACGCGCGGGAGAAGACGGCATTTACGATTCAGCAGCCGACGGTCAAATTCCGGGGCTAGATACAGACTGGTTTGGAGCAAGTATCACAGGTAGTTTTGATTTTGGCGATTTAACACTTACGTCAATTTCTGCTTATGACAAAATCGATTATGCGCGCAAAATCAATGCAGATGCTACCCCTGTTGAATTCCAACATATTGATTATGCGACAGAGATTGAATCTTTGCAGCAGGAATTTCGTTTGGCCTATACAGGTAGTGATAGCTATAGCTGGATCATAGGTGCCAATTATGCAGAGGACGATCTTGTTGAAGGCACCTTGCTCAAAGGCGGCGGCGGGGTTTTGCCTCTATTCTTTGGCGGTGCAGTCTCTAGTCCACAAAATTATGTGCAATCGACTAAAGCCTTTGCAGTTTACGGGCACGGAGAATTCAACCTCACGGATGCACTACGCGCCACTGCGGAATTACGCTACACAGACGCAAGTAAAACATTTGCGGGCGGACAAACATTCGTATTTGCAAACGGCTCTTCTGCCCCATTCTTTAATGTTAGCGATGAAAAAGATTTTCAAGCGGTATCGGGTAAGCTCGGTATGGATTACCGTGCAAATGATGACGTGCTCTTATTTGCGTCCATTTCACGCGGCTTCAAAACCGGTGGTTTCTTTGGAGGCTTTGCGACCAATGTGGGGCAATTAGCGCCTTTTGATGAAGAAACTATCTGGGCCTATGAAGCAGGGTTTAAGAGCGACCTTATGGATCGCCGTCTTCGTCTTAACGGTTCAGTTTTCTATTATGACCGTCAGGATGTACAGCAAAGCGCAACTGCGCCTGCAACAGCTGGCAACCCAGTTACCATTGCAAGGTTAAGCAATATTGGGGATATAAGAGCCTATGGTGCTGAACTCGATTTAACATATCTAGCTGGTGATTACCTGACACTTAATGCAGGTATTGGTCTTACCGATTCTAAAGTCGACAAAAGCGATTTTACCGTTAATTCTGTTCTTCCGTTACTGGGCGCTGCTCAACTTGAAGGTACAAACACACCTAACTATTCCAAATTTAGTACTAATCTAAGCGCGCGTTACGAACGCCCAATTAGCGATAAATTCCTTGGTTCTGCTCAGATGGAGTATGCATATAGGTCTTCACGCGATCTAAGTTTGATTACCAATGAAAAGCTTGAAGCCCCTTTATTTAGAGAAGGCGGATATGGCTTGATCAATTTGCGTGCCGGTGTTGGCGACATAGACGAGAAATGGGGATTGACCTTCTTTGTAGAAAACCTTTTAGACGAGACTTACCGCGTAGAATCACGGGCTGACGGCCTATTTGGTGTGCGCGAACTTTATGGGTCTCCGCGCGTTGCAGGTGCAAGCTTGTCCTTCAAATGGGGTGGCTAGCACCCGCATGGATGCCGTGCGCCGCAGAGATTTACTATTAGGCGGCGCAGGCCTTGCTCTCCTCACAGGATGTTCAAATGAACAAACCAGATCGGCACAAGATGGTTTTCCTGCAAAGTCTTTGGTGGTTCCCAAGACTGAACGGGGAAATATTGAGCCGTGGATGGAGGGTTTCCCCCCTCCATCCGACCGCATTATTCGGTTTGCTGATGGTTCATATGCCAAATACCCACAACTGCGTTGGAGCTTTAGCCATATAGAAGAACTGGTTCCGACTAAAAGTGTTTTTAGAGGGTATGGGAGAACGCGGGAACTAGAGGCAAGACCTGTAAATTTTGATCAGGCACGCGTGGCGATTGATGGTGAAGCCGAGATAAGTTTCGATCAAGCACTCAAAGAAACGGCCACAGATGGGTTGTTGATCCTACACCACGGAAAAATCGTTTTTGAAAAATACTTCGGTCATTGCGATGCTGACACTCGCCATATAATTATGTCGGCAACAAAATCATTCATCGGCACGATCGTCGAAGACCTTGTTCAAACAGGTGTCTTGAATAGAGAGGCATTCGTGCCCTCTTATATACCAGAACTAAAAGGAACAGCTTGGGATAATGCGACACTGGGCATGGTTCTTGATATGCTTGTCGCCATGAAGTTTGAGGAAAACTATCTTGACGCCAATTCTGAGATTTATACTTATCTAACATCGGCAGGTATGGTTCCCGCCGGGCCTAAATATAAAGGCCCATTGTCTTTCTACGGCTATCTGCCCAAAATCGAAAAACAAGGTGAGCATAATCAGACATTTGCTTACCGCGAACCCAATATAAATGTGCTGGGTTGGATTGTACGGCGCGCAACAGGTAAATCATTGGCAGACTTGTTCTCTGAGCGTTACTGGCAACGCATGGGTGCACAGCGCGATGCTTACTTTATGATTGATAGCTTCGGCGCTGAAACCTCCTTGTGTGCAACCCTAAGGGACTTTGCTCTATATGGAGAGATAATCCGTACCAATAAGGGTATTGACGGTAAGAAAGTCCTGAACAGCAAAACCCATGCCTCAATTTTTAAAGGCGGTGATCAGGAGAAATTTGCAAAAGCAAACATAAGCACCTTAAAAAACTGGTCATATACATCACAGTGGTGGGTACGCCATATTGAAGGCCGTATATGCCCGGTGGCGCGCGGAGCCTATGGTCAATTTCTATACATAGACCCAGTCAATGAAGTCGTAATCGCCAAATTTGGCTCCGCCCAATTCGGCCCATCAACACTACTCGACCACATCACACTCCCGCTCATAGATACGATTACGGCTAAACTTAGATAAACTTGTACAATAAGCAATTTTAAAACTGCGCAATCCTATTCATATCGTAGGTTATAAAAACAACGACGACCTATGCTCACAAATATGAGAGTAAGTGTAATGACTGCTTTGCACCGAAGCAAACATCCAACTAACAAGAGTTTTCTAATTAACATTATTAATATTGACATCACACATGGTAACACTTATGTTACCTTATGATTGAGGTGGTTGAGTTTTTGGACAGCAAGGGCAGTAGCTTATTTGCCAAATGGTTTGCTGGGTTAAATGCTCAAGCAGCGGCAAAGGTTGCCACTTACATAACCCGGATTGAAAACGGGAATTTGTCGTCACTGAAAAGCGTTGGTCAAGGTGTCCATGAAAGCCGCATTGATTGGGTACCAGGATATAGGGTCTATATGGGTAAGGATGGCAACAGGCTCATTATTCTCCTCGGCGGGGGCACAAAGAAGCGGCAAAACAAAGATATTGAACGCGCAAAGGATGCGTGGCTAGAATACAAGAAACAAAAGAAGGATAGATAAGATGGCTATTACAAGAAACTTTAGAGATACAGTTCGCGCAAGAGCCTTACGCGACCCAGAGTTTCGCCATGCTCTACTTACAGAAAGTTTAGAAATCATGCTCGCAGGCGATACTGAAACGGGAAAATCACTTCTGCGAAACTACATCAACGCTACTATGGGCTTTGAAACTCTCGCAGACATGACAGAAAAATCCCCCAAAAGCCTTATGCGCATGATGAGTCCCAGTGGTAATCCAACGGCTAAAAACTTATTTGGGATCATTCAAACTTTGCAACAACAAGAGGGCGTAAAATTGGAAATACGAGCATCATAGCAAGGCGTAAAATGTGCATCAAACGTCACATGTTTTGGCCACATAACGTCACACATTTTAACACTTGAAACCATCTAGGTCTTTGTTTTATATATATTTAATAATTTGGTTCGAGTCCTGCTTGCGGAGCCACTCTTCATCCCCACCGGATCATAAGTGACTGAAAAGGCTGGGTTTATGCCCCTGCATGTCCCGCTACCCTTAGATTTACTCAGATTTGGTGTAACAAATGGGATAGGCTTGTAGCAATACTGGTAGTAACATCCAAGTCATGACGAGGCAGGATAGGAAACCGATTATGGCGAGAATGCCCATGGAACGCAGGCCGCCCATTGACGCGGTGATCATGCCACCAAATCCGATGAGCGTTGTCAAAGTGGTGAGAACGGCGGCACGGCCTGTAGTGTTCATGATATGCGAGATGTCAACATTCGCGCTGGCGCTTTGGAAGCGATGAAAAATGTGAATGCTGTTGTCGACTGAAATACCAACCAGCGAAGGCAAGATCACCATATTCATGATGGATAATGATGGCCCGAATGCGCCCATAACACCGACCGTGATAAAGATACCAAACAAAGGCGGTGCCAGAATAATTAAAGTTCCTTTCAGGTTGCGTATGAATAAAAACACTAATAATATTGTCGTGAGGATCACCAGCAACACCGCCTTTAGCGCATCGGCTTTCATCAACGCCAGCATTTCGACAAAGATAAAGCCTTCAGAAGCGCTGTAATATGTCTGGCCACCCACAGCAAAACTAGCGACATCGTCATAATATTGCTGCGCCAGACGGTTATCATCCAGATCCACCGCGTTCTCAACATACATCAAATAGCCCCGCGTGCCGTCTGTGCCCAGATAGGTGCGCCGTAAGGTTTGCGGCAGATCAGCAATATTGAGAGCACCAATAGAGAGATAGCCTATGTCCGTCATATATCTTTCTGGGTCGAGCCCCTTTAAGTTTTTCGCTCTTTTTTCTAACCTGCGGATGACTCGCAAGCGTTTGGCTTGGCTGTCCTGACTGGGTACAAAATCGAGCAGGCTGGAAATTTTCTTAATGGTCGGAGTGTTACTATCGGTAGTAATTTTATGCTTGAAATATTTATCAATCGCAATCATTTCTTCTTGGGTTTCAACGGTAATAATGGCGCGGGAATTGCTGGTTTTTAGTACCTGTCTTGCGGCCGCTTTTGCGGCGACATAACTGGCGGGCAGACGCGCCTCCAGGTTTTTCATGTTTTGCTCGAATTGCATTTTTGGCGCAAAGATGGCTGCGAATAACATAAGCGTAGCAATGGTGGTAAATATAAATTTACGATGTTTCAACGGGTTAAACAATTGCGGAAGCTGGGGGGAAATGCTCATGATCTTCAGTTTTTCATCCGCCTGCCACCCCAGTTTTTCCATGACCACTAACAAGGCCGGAAACACCGTATACATGGAGATAAAGATCAAAATGATACCGCTGCCGGCGATAAACCCAAATTCGGTGAAGGCCCGAAATTCGGTAAGCAGTAACGCGAAAAAACTACAGGCCGTTGTCAGTGCCGCAATTAAAGATGCACTGCCAGTCTGGTAAATAACGGTCTCCACGGCTTGTGCGGTGGGCGCACCATTACGCCTTTCCTCGCGGTAGCGGCTGAAATTATGAATGCCAAAATCAATACCAAGGCCAAACAATATTAGCGTTAGAAACACTGTGATCAAATTTAGACTACCGATAGTAGCCGCCGTTAGTCCCAATGCCCAAATAATACCAATTGCTAGGGGAATAAATATGGCTGGAACGGCGGCGAAGCTGCGGTATGAAAGTACAAGCAACAGAATAATGAGAACTACGGCACCGAGAAGGCCGCGTTTCAAATCATCCATAATGGCGTCAAATTGCAAGACCGTGCTAGCGATACGCCCTACGACCCCTGCTTGCACAGTTTCGTATTTTTCTACCGCCAAACGGTTTAAAACGTCCTGCGCACTTTTGACCATATACTTGGAGCCCGTAAGTGTATCCTTGCCCTGTTTTGGCCAAATAACAAGTACCGCCGTAAGACCATCATCTGAAACGAATAGTCGCCTTGTTTGCTTGGGGGCTGACAGCGTAGTTTGTATTTCGTCAAACCGGCCTTGGTCTAAATTCGTATTTGAATTACCGCTTAGTTCGTCTCCGCTTAATGTAAATGTAACTTCAACACCAAACACATTTGCCAACTTCTTCGCGACATAGGTTGGGTAGGCTTGATTGATGTCTTGCTCGATTTGCAAAAGTTCCTTAAGGCTAAGCAAGAGTAATTTGTGTTTCTCTAGGGTCTTGATATCTTCAAAATACTGACTGGACTGCACCCATTCATATTGATCGATAGCCCGCTTGGCATCTTTGATAAAAGCTAGAGATGTTTCGGGATTATCCGATTGGACGACGATTTGCACGGACGCGAAGCTGCCAGTTTTCTCAAGCGCAGCATTTAACGTCTGCACGCTTTTCGCGCCCTTGGGCATCAACGCATCTATGCCAGTGGAGACTTTGAGTAATAAGGTAGATTTAAAGGCAAAGCCCGTCATCAACGCTACAACAATTAAAATTACCACGGCATAGCGGTAGACAATGCCAGCCCACCAATGTGCGAATACTTTGATCATGAGCGCGCGCGGGGCGAAATCCTGGAAGTTAGGATGAACGTCGCCAATTGAACCAACTGGGTCATGGCAGCAGCGGCTAGTAGCATCGCGCTAACCTGCACCGCCGTGCCGCCTGCAAGCCCGGCGAGCGAGAGCCCGACCCCGAGGAATACAAGATCGCTATTTGGTAATCCCGGCACGCGCTTAACCAAAGTCAACACAGCAAGAAACATCAACCATGTGGTTGCTGGTATAGCCGGAAGGGCGCTGACCCATTGCGCCACTTGCAATGCCGCGACTACCAATACTTTGCCGGTATGCACTGCTGTGACCTGCGTAAGTATTGCAGGTGTTAATGCACTAAGGCGACGAAAGAAAACAATCACGATCACATAACCAGCGCTGCAAAAAATCGCAAACCCGCCAACCAGCACTGGAGACAAATCCCAAAGTTTTTGCAAAACACCCGGCCGCCCAAAAACAAACAAAGCCGCAACCAATATGATTGCCCAGCTATTAGAAACCAACGCCGAAACCAGATTGTTGTCTTTCACAGTGGTTAGCGCTCTGCGGTGATTAAACTTAGGCAAACGCGCCAACTTACTAACAAGGTAAACCTCACCCGTATAGCTAATCAGAGCATCATTATAGACACGTTTACGGCTGAATGTTTTTAAGCCTTTGGGGATAAACACGCCCGTAATCAGGCGGTAATTCAATATCTCGGACAGAGGCACGGTGAGGAAAATTATCACCGATAGCAGATAAAACAAGGGCGAGGTCGGGATATGTACCGCGATTTCTACCCAACCAATTTGCATGAGTTTATAAAACAAATAGCCAATGACTGCGCCAAGTAAAATACTGCGCGCCCAAATCAACTGCTTGGTTCCACGTTCAGATTTTGCATGGTCTTTTATATGATGAACCCAAAGAGGGAGCTTCGTTGTAAAGTCATGAGGCTTGGTGCCCGACAAGACGTTACTCCGCCACCGCGAGCGTGTTGGCGGACCCGCTGTCCACTTCTTGGTATTGCCCGAGTAAGCCCTGCATAATACTCTCCCAATCATAAGCCGCGCTGGCACGCCGCGCCTCATGGCTCATATTACGGCGTAAAATATGATTTTGGCATAACAGGGCAGTTTCGTCCACTAGGTCGACTTCATCCACAAGGAGCCCCGTTTTCCTGTGCTGAACAAGATCGCAGCTGCCTGTCGCGTTTAGGCATATGGTCGGCAAACCGCTCGCCATGGCTTCCAAGGTGACATTGCCAAAGGTTTCCGTAAGACTCGGGTTAACAAACAGATCACTCGACGCATAGGCACGGGCTAAATCTTGGCCGGACAAATAGCCAGTCATTACTGCGCTGGGCAGACGTTTGCGTATAGATTTACCCTCTGGCCCTGTACCGACGACCAGTGCTTTGACCGCAAGGCCGCGTGCCTTGAGTGTATCGACTAGCGCCGCGTAATCATTCAGTCCTTTTTCACGTACCAGCCGGCCGACAAAACTGAGAACAATCTCGTCGTCCTCTATACCAAGACTGCGTCGCCAATCCGTATCACGGTGCTTGGGATGGAACCGATTTCGGTCAACGCCGCGGCTCCATATGCGTAAATTATCTCCGAGAATACCTTCTTGTGTGAGGGTCTTACCGACCGACGGGCTCGGCACATAGACATGCTGGCAACGATTATAAAATTTTTCCATTCTACTACGGCAATAAGGCTCCACCCAGCCAAAGCCGTAATACCGCAAATAAGTATCAAACCTAGTATGAAAAGACGCCACCGCAGGCACGCCGAGTGCTTCTGATAATTTCAAGGCGGAATGTCCAAGAACATCCGGTGCGGCGAGGTGGAACAAAGTGGGTTTAAAATCTATGATCCGCCGCTTTAACTTATCCGAAAGCCCAAACCCAATACGGTATTCATTGCGCAGAGGTACGGGTATAGAGCCCACAGACACCAATGTACCTGCAGGCTTAAAAGCCGGTGTCGACGAAGTCGGCGAAAACACAAGCACGTCCACGCCATTTAGTTCCAGATAGGACACCAACGTATTCAGCGTCATGTTCGCCCCGTCAGTCACATAATTATAATTGCCCGAAAACAGCGCAATACGCATATTATTTGTCATTTATTAGCCCCGTATTTTGCCCCTGTGTATGTCAAATCAATAACAGGTATTTGACAAGTTCACCAACCGCCGATACCATAAGTTCGGTTGCAGCACAAGTTACGCCAAAATCAGCGATAGAATTATGAGTATGGGCGCGGTACATAGTTAGATGGTAGAAATATTAACACTATGCGATTTAACACAATCCTATTCTTCCAGCGGCGGCGGCATCAGAACTTACCTTACACAAAAGCGCAGTTTTTTGGACGCTCACACGCCTTATCGCCACGTTTTAATTATCCCTGGGGCGCGTGACCAGGTCACCCAAAAAGGCCGCCACACAACCATAGAAATCGCGTCGCCCCGCGTTCCTGGCAGTCCTAATTATCGACTGCTCTTGCGATCTCGTGCTGTCATCAAAGCCCTGCGCGTCCAGCGGCCTGACGCTATAGAATGCCTTGATGCCTACAACCTTCCTTGGGCTGCCATTGCTTATCGGCGCGAAGCCCCACGCACCAAGTTGATTGCAGGTTACAGAACGGATTTTCCCACAGTTTATGTAGAGGAGATCACTCGAAAATTTATTGGTCGCCGCCTAGCAAGCGGCTTGAAAACCCGCGCTTACAATTACGCGGGTAAGCTTTATAGTAATTTCGACGGAGTTTATGCGCTCAACACCAGGATGGCTGAAAAACTCCAGAGCCTTGGCGCGGGTACTGTTGATATTTTGCCGCTTGGTACTGACCTTAAAATATTCCACCCCGATAAATACGATGCTAATTGGCGTGCCAGCATTGGTGTGAACCCTGAAGAGCCCTTGCTTATATATGCAGGCCGTATTGACAGCGAGAAACAGCCGGATGTGGTTCTGGATGCCTTCCTAAAGCTTCCCGCAGTAATGAAAGCATCCTTGATCATGCTCGGCGACGGCGGCCTCAAAGACAACCTAATAAAAAAATCGGCAGGAAAACGAGTTCACTTTCCGGGGTTCGTCACAGACAGAGATCGGCTCGCCACAATGCTCGCCTCCAGCGACATATATGTATCCGCTATGGCGCATGAGACATTCGGCATATCAATCATCGAAGCCCAAGCCTGTGGCCTTCCTGTTGTTGGCGTAAGTGCAGGCGCAATGCCGGAGCGTGTACCGCCCACTTTGGGTCTGCTCAGCCCGGTTGGCGACGCGAACATAATGGCAAAAAATATTACTTCGATCTGGACATCTGGAAATATTAGCCAGATGAGCCAGAGCACCCGCCAACATGTAGAAACACATTTTTCCTGGCAAAAAACCTTCGCGCACCTCTTCGGCCATATCTATGCCAAGACGGCAGAATTAAACGTGCTTTGACAAACGACTAATCCGATGAATAATTACTGATGTGCTCCTAGATTTGTGGACACCTTGCATCTTCATTTTGTTGTCACCTCAAACTGAGAGGGTGGCAAAAATTCCCACTAGCTTTCTGCACTCGGGAGTTGGCTTAATACGTCTATTACGCTTTGTATGAGCGGGATTTCGTGTTGCATGGCGCGGTAGCCTCGCTCGATCAACTCTGGGGCTTTGGTAAATTCTGTCATGCCGATATGTCCGATGCGCGGGGCGACGAAAACATCAGGCGGATCGCCAGCTAGTCGTGAGCGCGAAATTCTGTCCATAACAATGTTGAGTGTACCCATCATGACCGCGCCTAGTTTAGGTGAACCTTTGGTGTCTTTGGTTCCGCCGAGTAAGCTTTTGAGCAGAAGTCGGTCAGGGCGTAATTTGTTTAAAGATTGCCCTGCGAGTTCAAATGGATCCATACCGTCGCCGTCTTGGTCGTCAAAATTCATGTCGTGGGAACTACCTATTGGGCCAAAGGCATCACCATTGAGGCTTACGGCGATAACTATATGTGCGCCGAGGGCGCGGCAGGTGGAAACGGGGACGGGGTTTACCAGTGCGCCATCAATCATATGGCGGCCATCGATTTTTACAGGCTCGAACGCACCTGGCAGAGCGTAACTGGCGCGCAAAGCAGGGACCAGCGGGCCTGTTTGTAGCCAGACCTCATAACCAGTGCGAAGGTCGCAAGCAACAGCCGCAAATTTACGGTCTAGGTCTTCAATATTAATATCGCCGAAATAATGTGTGAGCACTTTGGCAAGGCGGTCACCACGCATGAGGCCGCTGCCGCCCCAGCGAATATCCATATAGCTGAGCATTTTGCGCTTGTTTAAAGCACGGGCCCATTCTTCTATGGTATCGAGTTTTCCAGCAAGGTAGGAAGCACCAACTAATGCACCGATAGATGTGCCGCTTATGATGTCAGGCTTTATGCCTGCTTCTATCAGGGCGCGGATTGCCCCAATATGTGCCCAACCACGCGCAACACCGCCGCCAAGTGCCAAGCCAATAGGGGGGTGCTTGCGCGGTGTGTTGCTGAGCTTCTCGCTGATTCCCGATTTTGTTCCTAATCTCATAGGGGGCATTGTAAGGGAGTTGTGAGGCGTGACAATAAATATTTATCATAAAAACTATTTTGTTGATGACCTAAACCCAATATGAATGCATGATTAAGTCTGGGTTCAAAGAATGCGGTTTAGAATACAGTAAATATAAACGAATAAAAAGGGTGCGCTATGTTTCGGAAAACAATTCTACAATCGGCTATCATATTAGGGGCGGGGTTTATGGCAACGTCGTGTGCAACAATATCAGAATCTGAATGTGTGGCTGGGAATTGGGCGGACATTGGATACCGCGACGGGGTGCAGGGTGTTGCGCGCAGCCGTATTGCTGATTATGTAAAAAAGTGTGGGGAGTATGGTCAGGGTGTTGATCGTAACATGTATCTATCCAATTTTGAAACAGGACTGAGTTACTACTGCACATATGATAAGGGGTTTGAACGTGGCAAAGAGGGTAATGGCTATAATGCCGTATGTGATGGGGCGCAGGCTGCGGATTTTAGAGCTGGGTATGATGAAGGGTTTGCGCAATATGAACTCCGCAAAAGATATGAACGTTTTGAATATGATATAAATGAAACAGAAGATCAGCTTGAGGACATTCGAAAACGCCTACAAGATTCTGAACTCAGTGCTGAGGAGAAAACTCGATTGCGTAAAAAGAAAAAACGCCTCAGTTCTGAGCTTTATGATCTAAAATGGGATTTTCGTGAATTTAGGCGCGAATATAATTTTGACTGATACGCAGGTAATTTTCTACAATTTGATAGAAATGCTGTACTGATTCTGAATAATTTTGTGCTTATTTGCCGTCTGATTGACTGTTCTCAAGTTTTTAGTTGAAATTTTGAAAAATTTATGCCATTAAGTGTGCTCGCTTAATATTAGTGAGGTGAATAAAAGCTCGGTATTGTTGAGTTTTGAGGTGTAGGTGCTTCAGATTAAACATTAAATGTAAAAAACATGCGTTTTTATACAAAAGGTGTTTGACAGTCGAAAATCCTTTCCCTATAGAGTGCTTCTCGAACGGCGCGGCCCACGAAAAACTGGGTAGCAATGGCGTTCGGGGATGAGGCTCTCAAGAGAGCCTTTTTTTGAGAGCCAAAGTAATTTGGCTTTTTTTGTTGTTTGACATTGTGAATATGGAAAGAGAGACGTAGACGGCTTTTGGCTGTGAGACATGGCTTGCTTGATTTATCAGGTTTTGACCATGTCAAATTAGTTACTGACTGTTTTGACGTTTCTTTAATTTTTGTTATGAAATCGCTTGAGCGATCTTGGTGAATTCTTTGGAATTTATTTGAGTGAGCTCGAGGGACCTTAACAATTTTTTTGAACGCAATATTGCAGGCTTTGTATTTATATTTTAATATTTATATAGAGCCATGCCAGATACAGTCGGAACAAACCTCAACCTGAGAGTTTGATTCTGGCTCAGAACGAACGCTGGCGGCAGGCTTAACACATGCAAGTCGAACGATAAGCTATCTTCGGATAGTGGACAGTGGCAGACGGGTGAGTAACGCGTAGCAACCTACCTAGTAGTACGGAATAGCCCTTGGAAACGAGGAGTAATACCGTATACGCCCTTCCTTTATTGGCGGGGGAAAGATTCATCGCTATTAGATGGGGCTGCGTTAGATTAGCTAGTTGGTGAGGTATAAGCTCACCAAGGCAACGATCTATAGCGGGTCTGAGAGGATGATCCGCCACACTGGGACTGAGACACGGCCCAGACTCCTACGGGAGGCAGCAGTGGGGAATCTTGGACAATGGGGGAAACCCTGATCCAGCCATGCCGCGTGAATGATGAAGGCCTTAGGGTTGTAAAATTCTTTCGATGGTGAAGATAATGACGGTAACCATTAAAGAAGCCCCGGCTAACTCCGTGCCAGCAGCCGCGGTAATACGGAGGGGGCTAGCGTTGTTCGGAATTACTGGGCGTAAAGCGTACGTAGGCGGACTAATAAGTAAGATGTGAAATCCCAGGGCTCAACCCTGGAACTGCATTTTAAACTGTTAGTCTAGAGTTATGGAGAGGTAAGTGGAATTCCTAGTGTAGAGGTGAAATTCGTAGATATTAGGAGGAACACCAGAGGCGAAGGCGGCTTACTGGACATATACTGACGCTGAGGTACGAAAGTGTGGGGAGCAAACGGGATTAGATACCCCGGTAGTCCACACCGTAAACGATGAGAGCTAGTTGTCTGCAGGCATGCCTGTAGGTGACGCAGCTAACGCATTAAGCTCTCCGCCTGGGGAGTACGGCCGCAAGGTTAAAACTCAAAGAAATTGACGGGGGCCCGCACAAGCGGTGGAGCATGTGGTTTAATTCGAAGCAACGCGAAGAACCTTACCTACCCTTGACATACTCGTCGCGATTACCAGAGATGGTTTTCTTCAGTTCGGCTGGACGATGTACAGGTGCTGCATGGCTGTCGTCAGCTCGTGTCGTGAGATGTTGGGTTAAGTCCCGCAACGAGCGCAACCCTCGTCCTTAGTTGCCAGCATTTAGTTGGGCACTCTAGGGAGACTGCCGGTGCTAAGCCGGAGGAAGGTGGGGATGACGTCAAGTCCTCATGGCCCTTACGGGTAGGGCTACACACGTGCTACAATGGCGCTGACAGAGGGTTAATCCCTAAAAGGCGTCTCAGTTCGGATTGTCTTCTGCAACTCGAAGGCATGAAGTTGGAATCGCTAGTAATCGTGGATCAGCATGCCACGGTGAATACGTTCCCGGGCCTTGTACACACCGCCCGTCACACCATGGGAGTTGGTTCTACCCGAAGGTAGTGCGCTAACCAGTTTACTGGAGGCAGCTAACCACGGTAGGGTCAGCGACTGGGGTGAAGTCGTAACAAGGTAGCCGTAGGGGAACCTGCGGCTGGATCACCTCCTTTCTAAGGATGATCTGGTTGAATTTATTCAATTAGGTCTCTTATGAAACATCGTTGGGGATGTTTTGTCTTTATTGATAAAATATCACCTGACACACCATAACGGCTCGAAGCCGTCTTCGTTTCTCTTTCCAACATATATTAAGATCAGCTCAATATGGAGTTGTTTTTGGTATATTTGTCGCGTTCGCGAACCTATTTGGGCCGGTAGCTCAGCTGGTTAGAGCGCACGCCTGATAAGCGTGAGGTCGGAAGTTCAAGTCTTCCTCGGCCCACCATTTAAAAGGCCTGCCGCACTTAGTTGGTGCAAGAGCCATTAATTAAGCAATCAAGGGGCCATAGCTCAGTTGGTAGAGCATCTGCTTTGCAAGCAGAGGGTCGTCGGTTCGATTCCGTCTGGCTCCACCATTGCTTTTCGCTACGTGACAAGAGACAAAGTTTCGTTCATTTCATTGATTTGAACGGATGTTTAACATCGTAAAGGAGGGGTCATCCGCCCCGAAGTTTCTCCACACTTGCTTGCAAGTGTTTTACTTCACTCGAGGATGACCTTTTAGATTTTTATATCAATCATATTTCAAAATATCGAAATATGGTGATACATAAATCTTAGTAAAGATATCGTCTGGCAAATGCCTATGACGGTGGCATTTATGCATACCCGTTCTTCATCAGAAATGGGTGAGCTGTTCACCGCGCATGGGCGTTTATTAGAAAATTTTACTGATATTGAACATAATGACGAACTTGAATTGCATTTGATTACACTTGTGTATGAAAGAAGTAATTCTTGTAAGTCGGCAATCAAATATTTAATGAGAATCAAGTGTTATAAGGGCGTTTAGTGGATGCCTTGGCACACAGAGGCTATGAAGGACGTGATACGCTGCGATAAGCGTTGGGGAGCTGCGAATAAGCTTTGATCCAACGATTTCCGAATGGGGAAACCCACCTTAACAGACCCTGATATTTTGCTTTTCTTTTGAAGAGTAACGTATCAAGGTTTGTGTTAGGTATTTTTAACTCAATACATAGGTTAAAAAAGCAAACCCGGGGAACTGAAACATCTAAGTACCCGGAGGAAAAGACATCAAACGAGATTCCGTTAGTAGCGGCGAGCGAAAGCGGAACAGGCCAGTGGTCATTTTTAATCGAGCAAAATAGTCTGGAAAGGCTAACCTCAGCGGGTGACAGTCCCGTATGCGTAAGGTTGAATTTGATCCTTGAGTAGGGCGGAACACGTGAAATTCTGTCTGAATATGGGGGGACCACCCTCCAAGCCTAAATACTCCTGTGTGACCGATAGTGAACAAGTACCGTGAGGGAAAGGTGAAAAGCACCCCGACGAGGGGAGTGAAACAGTTCCTGAAACTGGACGTCTACAAGCTGTCGAAGCCACCTTGCGTGGCGACGGCGTACCTTTTGTATAATGGGTCAGCGACTTAGTCTTACTAGCAAGCTTAAACCGATAGGTGTAGGCGCAGGGAAACCGAGTCTTAATAGGGCGCTAAGTTAGTAGGATTAGACCCGAAACCGAGTGATCTAGCTATGAGCAGGTTGAAGGTGCAGTAACATGCACTGGAGGACCGAACCCACCTATGTTGAAAAATGGGGGGATGACTTGTTGCTAGGGGTGAAAGGCCAATCAAACTCGGAGATAGCTGGTTCTCCGCGAAATCTATTTAGGTAGAGCGTCAAATGAATACCAACGGGGGTAGAGCACTGGATGGGCTAGGGGGTCTCAACGACTTACCAAACTTAACCAAACTCCGAATACCGTTGAGTAATATTTGGCAGACACACTGCGGGTGCTAAGGTCCGTAGTGGAAAGGGAAACAGCCCTGATCGCCGTCTAAGGTCCCTAAATTGTGGCTAAGTGGTAAAGGATGTGAGAGTGCATAGACAACCAGGATGTTGGCTTAGAAGCAGCCATCATTTAAAGATAGCGTAACAGCTCACTGGTCAAGCCCTCTTGCGCCGAAAATGTACCGGGGCTCAAGCCACATACCGAAGACGCGAATGCACATTTATGTGCGTGGTAGCGGAGCGTTCTGTAAGCCTGTGAAGGGGCACTGTGAGGTGTCCTGGAGGTATCAGAAGTGAGAATGCTGACATGAGTAACGATAAAGAGGGTGAGAGACCCTCTCGCCGAAAGTTCAAGGTTTCCTGCGCAATGCTAATCAGCGCAGGGTTAGCCGGCCCCTAAGGCAAGGCCGAAAGGCGTAGTCGATGGGAACGAGGTTAATATTCCTCGGCCAGCGGGTAGTGACGGATCGCGTATATTGTACCTCCTTATTGGATTGAAGGTGCAGTGAAGTGGTTCCAGGAAATAGCTCCCGCATTAGACCGTACCCCAAACCGACACAGGTGAACAGGTAGAGAATACCAAGGCGCTTGAGAGAACTATGCTGAAGGAACTCGGCAAATTGCCTCCGTAAGTTCGCGAGAAGGAGGCCCTCATTTTGCGCAAGCAGATTGAGGGGGCACAGAAAAGGGGGTGGCGACTGTTTATTAAAAACATAGGGCTCTGCGAAGTTGTAAAACGACGTATAGGGTCTGACGCCTGCCCGGTGCTGGAAGGTTAAAAGGAGAGGTGAGAGCCTCGAATTGAAGCCCCAGTAAACGGCGGCCGTAACTATAACGGTCCTAAGGTAGCGAAATTCCTTGTCGGGTAAGTTCCGACCTGCACGAATGGCGTAACGACTTCCCCGCTGTCTCCAGCATAGACTCAGTGAAATTGAATTCCTCGTGAAGATGCGAGGTACCCGCGGCTAGACGGAAAGACCCCGTGCACCTTTACTACAACTTCACAGTGGCATTAGTAATGACTTGTGTAGGATAGGCGGGAGACTTTGAAGCCATGGCGCCAGCTGTGGTGGAGTCACCCTTGAAATACCGCCCTTATCCTTATTGATGTCTAACCGCGGTCCGTTATCCGGATCCGGGACCCTGTGTGGTGGGTAGTTTGACTGGGGCGGTCGCCTCCTAAAGAGTAACGGAGGCGCGCGAAGGTAGGCTCAATCCGGTCGGAAATCGGATGTTGAGTGCAATGGCATAAGCCTGCCTGACTGCGAGACTGACAGGTCGAGCAGAGACGAAAGTCGGTCATAGTGATCCGGTGGTCCCGAGTGGAAGGGCCATCGCTCAACGGATAAAAGGTACGCCGGGGATAACAGGCTGATGACGCCCAAGAGTCCATATCGACGGCGTTGTTTGGCACCTCGATGTCGGCTCATCGCATCCTGGGGCTGGAGAAGGTCCCAAGGGTATGGCTGTTCGCCATTTAAAGCGGTACGTGAGCTGGGTTTAGAACGTCGTGAGACAGTTCGGTCCCTATCTACCGTGGGAGTAGGAGTTTTGAGAGGATCTGCCCTTAGTACGAGAGGACCGGGGTGGACGAACCTCTGGTGGAACTGTTGTCGCGCCAGCGGCATTGCAGTATAGCTATGTTCGGAACGGATAACCGCTGAAAGCATCTAAGCGGGAAACCAGCCTCAATACTAGAGCTCCCTTGAGAGTCGTCCGAGACCAGGACGTTGATAGGCTGGGTGTGGAAGCATAGCGATATGTGAAGCTTACCAGTACTAATAACTCGATTGACTTGATTCCCATTTTATTTTCAAACGCCTGTGCGCGCTGACAAGCTCACACATGGTATTTGCCAAATTCGTGAAAACGAATACCGATACGATATCTTTACAAATTTTACATTCCTTGTGTTAGCCGGGTGGCTATGGCAAGAGGTCCCCACCCGATCCCATCTCGAACTCGGTCGTTAAGCCTCTTTGCGCCGATGGTACTTTGTCTTAAGGCACGGGAGAGTAGGTCGTTGCCCGGCTTACACAGGGAATGTAAAAACAAACCTCCTTTATGATATTACCCCAACATTCTAGTCTTTCTTAGGGTGTATTTGCATGTTTGTTACACACAGCACTTGCAATACGGGGTAGGGCTGATTATATCAGCTAAACAGACGGGCTTAAGGCTCGGAACATTAGAATTGACGCGGGGTGGAGCAGCCCGGTAGCTCGTCAGGCTCATAACCTGAAGGTCGTAGGTTCAAATCCTACCCCCGCAACCAAACATAAAATACCCTGCCATAGGCAGGGTTTTTGTGTTTATATGGAGTGGAATTGTGTTTACAAGTTTTTGGTGAAACCTGAAGGCTTCGCAGATGGTTTGACGAAGTCAAAATTTTTGATCCTGTGAATCAAAAATAATCGGAGAAGGCCACGGCAGTGGCGCCGTAGGTTCAAATCCTACCCCCGCAACCAAAACACCCCGCCTTTGTGCGGGGTTTTTTCGTTTTTGCGGCATGATTTAAACCACTGCACTGGAAATATAGACCTTTCCGTCGTTGCGGGTGAAAATCCTGCCCCGCCAACCAATATTGCTTTTCGAAAGCCTGTGATTATTACATCATGGGTTATTAGTGGGCTATATAAATTTTGATTATGAATGCGTGGATATCTTAAATTACGCATTGCTTTTGTATATGGTTGGTTATATTTCTCAAGTATTGCGCACTGGGGTGAGTCTATCCCAGCTTGTTAACCACGCTACGTTTAAGCGTGTTATATTTGAGAAAGTAGACGATGTCTGACGGATCACAAGTACCAGAAGTAATGCAGACGAGTGCTTATCTTTCTTTTTTAACCGAATATTTGCCGATTGTTTTTTTGTTGGGAATTGCGCTTGTTTTGTCGGTTGCCTTTATTGTCATGGCAAAGATATTTGCACCGTCAAATCCTGATGAGGAGAAAACATCTACCTATGAGTGTGGGTTTAATTCCTTTGATGACAGCCGCATGAAGTTTAATGTCCAGTTTTATTTGGTGGCGATTTTATTTATTATCTTTGATTTGGAAGTGGTATTTTTGTTCCCGTGGGCCGTATCACTCGAAAAAATCGGTATATATGGCTGGAGTGTTGTCATGCTGTTTTTAGCAGAACTTGCTATTGGCCTTGCTTATGCTTGGAAGAAGGGAGCCCTTGATTGGGAATAACCTATGTCAAATCTTCTTGTTAACGAAACACCAACTTACGACTCTAAAAAACATGACCCGTTTTTTGACGGAATGAGTGACCAACTCGCCGATAAGGGCTTTCTGGTCGCGCCTGCTGATGATCTGATTACGTGGGCGCGGACAGGGTCATTGATGTGGATGACCTTTGGACTTGCGTGCTGCGCGGTTGAAATGATGCAGGCCTCCATGCCGCGTTATGATGTGGAGCGGTTTGGCTTTGCGCCTCGCGCTAGTCCGCGCCAAAGCGACGTGATGATTGTGGCGGGGACGTTGACCAATAAAATGGCGCCAGCTCTTCGCAAAGTGTATGACCAAATGCCGTTTCCGCGCTACGTAATCTCTATGGGGTCGTGCGCCAATGGCGGCGGATATTACCATTATTCCTACGCGGTTGTGCGTGGTTGTGACCGGATTGTGCCTGTGGACATTTATATTCCGGGCTGCCCACCAACGGCAGAAGCCTTGGTCTACGGCATTTTACAATTACAAAAGAAAATTCACCGTCAAGGGAATATTGAGCGTTAGATATGGTTGAGGGTTTGGAAAATTTAAAAACACATATTGCCGAAGCTCTGGGGGCCGCGATTAACGGCGCAGATATAAGTTTTGGTGAGCTTACCATACATGCGCGCCGCGAAGAAATCGTAAAAACCATTGTGTTTTTGCGTGACGATTTGTTGTGTAAATTTACAACTTTGATCGATATTTGCGGCGTGGACTATCTTGCCCGCGAGCGGCGGTTTGAGGTGGTTTATCATATGTTATCTATGCAGTTAAATCAGCGTATTCGCATAAAAATTACAACGGATGAGGATACTGCGGTGCAGAGCGTGGCGAGTGTATTTCCTAATGCCGATTGGTATGAACGCGAAGCTTTCGATATGTACGGCATTGCCTTTGACGAGCATCCTGACCTGCGCCGCCTGCTCACCGATTACGGTTTTGAAGGCCATCCGCTGCGCAAAGACTTTCCCCTTACAGGTTTCGTCGAAACCCGTTACGACGAAGAGCGCAAAGCCGTAATCTACGAACCCGTTAATCTCCCCCAAGAATTTCGAGATTTCGATTTCATGTCCCCATGGGAAGGTGCGAAGTACACTAAGTCCCAAGAGAAGACGGATAATGCGAAGACGGAAGAGGGGGCGTGAGTATGATTCAAGACAGCTATATCCCCTCACCGCGCTGTCGCGCACCTCTCCCCAAAGGAGAGGTTAAGTTTGTTGCGACCAAAGAAAACATAGTTTTCTTACCTCTCCTTTGGGGAGAGGTCGAGCAAAGCGAGGGTGAGGGGGAATTCGGTTTGATAGAGGCTTGCCAATGACCAAACTCACCCAAATCGCCGACCGTAAATTCACCATTAACTTCGGGCCGCAACATCCTGCTGCGCATGGGGTTTTGCGGCTTGTGCTAGAGCTTGACGGCGAAGTGGTTGAGCGGGTTGATCCGCATATTGGGCTGCTCCATCGTGGCACGGAAAAACTGATCGAGCATAAAACCTATATGCAGGCCATTCCGTATTTTGACCGACTTGATTATGTTGCCCCTATGAACCAAGAACATGCGTTTTGCATGGCGGTTGAAAAAATTATGGGCATCGAAGTGCCGCGCCGCGCTCAATTTATTCGGGTTTTGTTTAGTGAAATTGGCCGTATTTTAAGCCATATTCTCAATGTCACCACGCAGGCTATGGATGTAGGCGCGCTTACGCCGCCCGTTTGGGGATTTGAAGAGCGCGAAAAGCTGATGGTGTTTTATGAGCGGGCTTCGGGTTCGCGTATGCATGCCGCTTACTTTCGAGTTGGTGGGGTGCGCCAAGACTTGCCGCAAGATTTGCTTGATGATCTGTCAGATTGGTGCGAGCAATTTCCGCAAAAAATGCGCGATATTGAAACGCTGCTGACCAACAACCGAATTTTCAAACAGCGCAATGTAGATATTGGCGTGGTTAGCCAACAAGACGCTCTGGATTGGGGTTATAGCGGCGTTATGGTGCGCGGGTCTGGCATGGCGTGGGATTTACGCCGATCGCAACCATATGAAGTCTATAACGAGCTTGAATTTAAAATTCCCCTTGGCAAAAACGGTGATTGTTATGACCGTTATCTCTGCCGCATGGAAGAAATGTATGAGAGCGTAAAAATTATGCAGCAATGCCTAAAAATGATGCCAGAAGGGCCCGTATTGGTCGATGACCATAAAATCGTGCCGCCAAAACGTGCCGAGATGAAACAATCTATGGAAGCTCTCATTCATCACTTTAAACTCTATACCGAAGGATTCCATGTGCCAGCGGCGGAAGTTTACACGGCGGTCGAAGCGCCCAAGGGCGAGTTTGGCGTCTACCTTGTATCGGACGGATCCAACAAACCCTACCGTTGTCATGTCCGCGCTCCCGGCTTCCCGCATTTGGCGTCAATGGATTATCTCTGCAAAGGCCATATGCTCGCCGATGTCTCTGCCATTCTCGGCTCGCTAGATATCGTATTCGGGGAGGTTGACCGATGAGTGTTCTAATCTCTAATGGGTACACTATAATTCTCCCTCCCACGCTTTTGCGGGGGAGGTGGGCACGAAGTGCTCGGAGGGGGTCGCGCTTGCGTCTGCAAGCGTTAGAGATTTTACGCAGTTACCTCGGATGTTCTCTCAAACAAATTCTATTACGCGGCAGACGCCGCTTTGACCCCCTCCGCCTTCGCGTGCGCTTCGGCGCCTCCCCCGCAGGGGCGTGGGAGGAATTGGGCAGGGAGGTGGGCCGATGATAAAAACTGTATTGAAGACCTCATTCTTGCTCAGTGGATTTGTTTTGGTGTCCTGTAATGCTCCTGCCGCAATTGACCCTGTCGAAGGTGCGTGGGAAATGCAGTCTGTAAGCTGGATATCAAAAGAAAGAACAAGCGGTATTGATAAAGCTCAGCCAGGGCGAATTTTGTTTGTCGACGGGCAATATACATTAATGTGGACTTCAACCGAGGAGCCGCGAGTACCGTTTAAAGTGCTCTCGAAACCAACGGACGCAGAAACAATTGCTGCCTTTCGTTCGGTGATTTATAATTCAGGACACTACTCTACTGACGGTAATAAATTAGTGACCACGTCAACGATGGCCCGTGTACCGGGTTTTGAAGGTGGCCAACAAATTTTTAATTATGAGATTGAAGGCGATTTTTTGAAACTCAGTATGGTGGACGAGCTTTATCCGTCTGGCGAAAAACCAAAATGGTCAGGAACATGGGAAACCTTATTTACGTTTAAGAGGGCAGGAACATGAGTGTAAGACGGCTTGCCAAAGAACAGCCCAAAGATTTCAAGCTCTCTAAAGGAGCGTTGAAAGACATTGAGAAATGGGCCAAGAAATACCCGAAAGATCGCCGCCGTAGTGCCTTGATCCCTGCGCTTTGGATTGCCCAAAAAGATGCGGGTGGATGGTTGCCAGAGGCTTCCTTGCGCACCCTTGGTGATTTGCTCGGCATGGCTTATATCCGTGTTTACGAAGTGGCGACATTTTATACTATGTTTAATCTTGCGCCTGTGGGCGCGAACCATATTCAATTGTGCGGCACGACCCCGTGTTGGCTTAGAGGGGCGGGCGACCTTCGTAAGGTATTAGAAGAAAAAGTTGGGCCGCAAGGCAGCATATCACCTGACGGGAAATTAAGTTGGATAGAGGTCGAGTGTTTGGGGGCGTGTGCCAATGCCCCGATGGTGCAAATCAGTAATGAAGCGTCCGATGATTATTTCGAGGACTTAACGGTGGCGACATTCACTGACCTGCTTGATGATCTGACAGCAGGTAAAAAAGTCACAGCTGGCCCGCAAAACACTCGCCATACGTCGGAACCAGAAGGCGGTGCAGACACCTTAAATTCCAAAGGCTTCTACACAAAAGTTAAAGCAAAAAAACTGCCAAATGCGAAGCCTAAAAAACGGACTGCAAAGAAAAAGGTGAAGTCATAATGACCCAACTTTTACAAGATAAAGACCGGATTTTTACCAATCTTTATGGTTTGCAGGACTGGCGGCTAGAGGCTGCACGCAAACGCGGGGCGTGGCTCGGGACAAATGAAATACTGCAACAAGGTCGTGACTGGATTATTGACAATATGAAGGCGTCAGGCCTTCGTGGACGCGGCGGGGCGGGTTTCCCCACTGGCCTTAAATGGTCGTTCATGCCTAAGGAAGTCACCAATCGTCCGCATTACCTTGTTGTCAATGCGGATGAGAGCGAGCCGGGGACATGTAAAGACCGGGAAATGCTCCGCCACGATCCGCATCTCCTGATTGAAGGCTGTTTGGTGGCCAGTTTCGCTATGCAAGCTCATGCCTGTTATATTTATGTGCGCGGGGAATACATTCAAGAACGCAACCGTCTGCAAGCCGCCATTGATGAGGCGTATAAGGCTGGCCTTGTCGGGAAAAACGCTTGTGGGTCTGGTTGGGATTTTGATATTTATATGCACCACGGGGCGGGCGCTTATATTTGCGGCGAAGAAACCGCATTGCTGGAAAGCTTGGAAGGCAAGAAAGGCCAACCACGCTTGAAACCGCCTTTCCCTGCTAATTCAGGTCTATATGGTTGCCCGACAACAGTAAATAATGTTGAGAGCATTGCTGTTGGGCCGACGATTTTAAGGCGCGGCGCAGACTGGTTTAAGTCCTTTGGCCGTGAGAATAATCATGGAACAAAGGTGTTTTGCATTTCGGGGCATGTCAACAAGCCGTGCAATGTGGAAGAGGCCATGTCCATTCCCATGAAAACATTGATCGAAGAATATGCGGGCGGGGTTCGCGGCGGCTGGGATAATCTTAAATGCGTCATACCAGGTGGCTCGTCCGTGCCTCTGCTCCCTAAAGAAATTTGCGACGATGTGCTGATGGATTTTGACGCCCTGCGCGAACATCAGTCGGGGCTTGGTACGGCGGGCATGATCGTTATGGATAAATCCACCGACGTGGTGGCAGCGATTGCGCGGCTTAGTTATTTTTATAAACACGAAAGTTGCGGCCAATGCACTCCGTGCCGCGAAGGTACAGGCTGGATGTGGCGCGTTATGGAGCGCATGGTTCGGGGCGAGGCCGATACATCTGAAATTGATATGCTGCTGGGTGTCACCAAACAAGTCGAAGGCCACACAATTTGCGCCCTCGGCGACGCGGCGGCATGGCCCATCCAAGGCCTCATTCGTCATTTCAGACACGAAATCGAAGACCGAATAGACAATTATAGGGCAGGCAAGCCTGTATTCGTCTCAACCTCGATAGCGGCGGAGTAGGGGTATGAAACGTTATACTGATGACACATTATTTCAAACCCACACATCCGCTCACTCCCGCGCAGGCGGGAGCCCATCTTGGATGTTTTATCTGGATACCCGCCTGCGCGGGCATGAGCGGGGTTTGGTGTCAACATGACTGATCTACGCAAAGTAAATATTGATGGGAAAGAAATTGAGGTTCCTGCTGATTATACGGTTATGCAGGCGTGTGAGGCGGCTGGCGCAGAGATCCCTCGGTTTTGTTACCATGAGCGGCTTTCGATTGCTGGCAATTGCCGTATGTGTTTGGTGGAGTGGGTTGGGGCGCCGAAACCGCAAGCTTCGTGTGCTTTGCAGGTAAAAGATTTGCGGCCTAACCGTGACGGTAGTCCTGCCAATATCCGAACCGATAGTGAAGTGGTGAAAAAAGCCCGTGAAGGGGTGATGGAATTTTTGCTTATCAATCATCCATTAGATTGTCCGATTTGTGACCAAGGCGGGGAATGTGATCTGCAAGACCAAGCTATGGGTTATGGCCGTAGTGGATCGCGGTTTGAGCTTAATAAACGGGCGGTTGATGATAAATTTATGGGGCCACTGGTTAAAACCGTGATGACCCGCTGTATTCAATGTACGCGCTGTGTGCGCTTTATTACTGAAGTGGCGGGCGTTGAAGAAATTGGACTGGCGTCTCGCGGAGAAGATGCAGAAATCACCACTTACCTTGAAAAATCTCTAACGTCAGAAATGTCTGGCAATGTGATTGATTTGTGCCCTGTTGGTGCGCTCACCTCCAAGCCATATGCGTTTAATGCCCGTTCGTGGGAGTTGGAACCTACAGAGAGTATTGACGTGATGGACGCGGTTGGCTGTAACATTCGGGTGGATAGTCGCGGCGATAATGTGCTGCGGATTTTACCGATCATCAATGACGATATAAATGAGGAATGGATTTCTGATAAAACCCGTTTTGCTTGTGACGGGCTGGGGGTGCAAAGGCTTGATACGCCTTATATTCGCAAGGGTGGTAAATTAACGCCTGCGACTTGGGGCGAGGCTCTGGAGTTGGCGGCCAAGAAATTAACCGCTGATCCTGCAGGCATTGCCGCAATTGCGGGAGATTTGGCGGACAGTGAATCCATGAAAGCCTTAAAAGATTTGATGTCTGGGCTGGGCGTCAAAAATATTGATTGCCGTCAAGATGGTTCGTTCCTCGGGCGCGGCCCCCGTCAAGAATACCTCATGAATACGACGATTGCAGGGATAGAGCAGGCAGATGCACTGCTCATTATTGGCTCTGATGTGCGCCACGAAGCACCGTTGGTTAACACGCGTATTCGTAAAAGCTGGATATATTCTGGTCTTGAAATTGGTATGATTGGCGAAGCTTACGACCTGACCTATGACTATGACCACATTGGTGTAAGTGCTGTTGATTTAGAGAGTTTCCTTAAATCTAACAAAGGGTTTTCGCGAAAACTTAAATCAGCAAAGAACCCGATGATTTTGATTGGTTCGGGTGCATTGGCGCGCAAAGATGGGCCGCAAATTTTGCGCCTGTGTGGGATGATTGCCAAGAAATATAATATGGTTCGGGGCGGCTGGAACGGGTTTAATGTACTCCATACGGCTGCTGCTCGTGTTGCAGGCCTTGATATGGGTTTCTTTCCTGCCAAGGGCGGCAAAGACCTCGCAGGAATAATGAAAAGCTGTCAGGACGGGAGTATTAAGACTATATATTCTCTTGGCGCAGACGAGCTTGGCGAAGAACAATTTGGCAAAGCTTTTGTGATTTACCAAGGTAGTCACGGAGACAGGGGCGCACACCGTGCAGACCTTATCTTGCCTGGTGCCGCCTATACGGAAAAAGACGCGCTTTGGGTCAATACGGAAGGCCGCGTGCAAATGGGCAGAATGGCTGTGCCGCCAAAAGGTAATGCCAAAACCGATTGGGCGATTATTCGTGCACTTTCATCAAAATGTGAACGCACATTACCATATGACAATATTGAAGACTTGCGCACAAAACTCTTTGCCGATCATCCAACATTTGCCGGTCTTGGTCATGCGCCTGGCGCAGACGGGGCGAGCGGGTTTGATCCTGCTAAACTTGGTAAATCCGGCAAAGTATTAAAGGCTCCGTTGAAGTCTCCTATAAATGATTTTTACTTCACAAACCCTATAGCGCGGGCCAGTAAGGTGATGGCCGAATGCTCATTTGTATGTTCACCCTTAAGCGAGGCAGCAGAATAATGGAACTGTTTGGCATAGAATTGAGCTGGCTCGCAATGAAGTTGTTGCAAATCTTTGCATTTGTATTGCCGCTGGCTTTGTTAGTGGCCGCCCTTGTGTTGGCTGATCGTAAAATTTGGGCGGCAGTTCACATGCGCCGTGGCCCCAATGTTGTGGGAGCATTTGGTCTTTTACAAACGATGGCAGACGCTTTGAAGTTCTTTTTCAAAGAAATTATTATTCCTGCAGGGTCGGATAAATTTCTATTTATATTAGCACCCATAATCGCGTTGGTCACGGCGTTCGGGGCATGGGCCGTTATTCCCGTGTCACCTGGGTGGGTGATTTCCAATATTAATGTCGGTGTCCTCTATGTTTTGGCTATTTCGTCCCTTGGGGTGTACGGCATTATCGTTGGTGGGTGGGCGTCTAATTCTAAATATGCATTTCTGGGTGCTCTTCGCTCTGCCGCGCAAATGGTGTCTTATGAAGTCTCGATTGGCTTTATACTGGTAACGGTATTGTTGTTGGTTGGTTCTCTTAATATGACAGAGATCGTAGAAGCCCAAGCGGGTGGGTTCTGGCATTGGCATGTGTCTTTGTTAGATTTTTCAAACCCTGTTTCGCTACTTTTAGCACCGATTATGTTTTACATGTTTGTTATGTTTTTTATATCTGCACTCGCCGAAACCAACCGTCCGCCGTTTGATCTTCCAGAAGCGGAATCTGAACTCGTTGCTGGTTATCAGGTTGAGTATTCGTCAACACCATTTTTGCTGTATTTCTTTGCGGAATATATCAATATTATGGTGATGTGCTCAATGATGACCATATTGTTTTTGGGGGGCTGGTACGCGCCCATTGATCTGGGGTGGGATAAACCTTTCTTGCCGCCCGTGTTTTGGTTCTTTTTAAAATGTGCGGCCCTGTTCTTTATGTTTGCAATGGTGAAAGCCATTGTGCCTCGCTACCGCTATGACCAATTGATGCGGCTTGGCTGGAAAGTATTCTTGCCGACTTCATTAATCGCGGTTGCCCTTGTGTCTTTATATGTTGTCAATTTCGGCTATCTTGCGGGAGGCGTGTAATATGGCCCGTATCAAACAATTCTTAAAAGCGGCTCTGTTCCTAGAGTTTATCAAAGCGTTTTTCTTGGCCATGAAATATTTCTTTGGGCCAAAGGCAACGATCAATTATCCATTTGAAAAAGGGCCGCTTAGCCCACGGTTTAGAGGTGAACATGCCCTGCGCCGTTACCCAAACGGTGAAGAACGCTGTATTGCCTGTAAGTTATGCGAAGCCATTTGCCCTGCTCAAGCTATTATTATCGAAGCACAGCCAAGGGATGATGGTTCGCGCCGCACAACCCGTTATGATATTGATATGACTAAATGTATTTATTGCGGCCTGTGCCAAGAAGCGTGCCCTGTGGACGCCATTGTTGAGGGGCCAAACTTTGAATTTGCTACCGAGACCCGCGAAGAACTGTTTTATGACAAAGAACGCTTACTTGCTAATGGTGACAGGTGGGAACGTGCCATTGCCATGAATTTAAAAAAGGATGCACCCTACCGCTAGGGGAAGTGAAATTATGTTACACGTCATCGCTTTTTACATTCTTGCTGCTGTTACTGTCGGGGCTGGGTTTATGGTTGTTGCAGCCCGAAACCCTGTGCATTCAGTTATGTATTTGATCTTGACCTTTTTCTCCGCTGCTGGATTATTCATTTTAATGGGTGCAGAGTTTCTAGCCCTGATCCTTGTCATGGTATATGTGGGCGCGGTTGCTGTGCTGTTCATGTTCGTTGTTATGATGCTTGATGTGGATTTTGCCGAACTTAAAAAAGGCTTTGTTCAACACCTTCCCATGGGACTCGTGGTTGGCGGTGTTTTGCTGACCGAGATGATTTTAGTCGGCGCGGCTTCATTTTTTAATGCGGAAAGCGGTGTAATTCTCCCAAGTGATGGCACATCAAATCTAGAAGCTTTTGGCAATATATTATTTACGAAATATGCATTCTTCTTTGAAGGTGTAGGGTTGATCTTGCTGGTCGCGATGATAGGGGCAATTGTCTTGACCTTGCGCAATCGGGATGATTTGAAAAAACAGAGCATTCCCAAACAAATCGCCCGTACCCGCGAAGAGGGGGTCGAGTTGGTTGACATTGCGCCCGGAGAGGGGATTGGCTCATGAGCATCGGACTTTCACATTACCTCGTCGTTGCGGCAATTTTATTCACCATTGGTGTGTTTGGTATCTTCGTAAACCGTAAAAACGTCATTATTATTATGATGTGCATCGAGTTGATTTTACTAGCGGTGAACATAAATTTTGTCGCCTTTGCTTCCCATTCAGGTGATATGTCAGGGCAGGTGTTTGCCTTATTTGTGCTGACCGTAGCTGCCGCAGAAGCCGCCATTGGGCTGGCGATTTTAGTTGTGTATTTCCGTAATCGCGGTGACATCGCGGTTGAAGATATTAATATGATGAAGGGCTAAGAGATGTTGTATAAAGTCATACTCTTTGCACCGTTAATTGGCGCGTTAATCGCTGGATTATTCGGGCGCCGTATTGGTCACACAGTGTCGCAAACAGTGACAACGGGTTTGCTCACCTTGTCTGCACTTTTGTCGTGGTACGCTTTTATCAAAGTCGGGTTTGGTCACGAAACTCACGAAATTAACCTGTTTCGCTGGATTGATGTGGGCGGGTTTCAAGCAAATTGGGCTTTGAAAATTGATACATTAACGGCAGTGATGCTGGTGGTGGTTAATTCCGTATCCGCTCTCGTGCATATCTATTCATGGGGCTATATGAAAGACGATCCAAGCAAGGCGCGGTTCTTCTCATATCTGTCTTATTTTACCTTTGCCATGTTGGTTTTGGTTACGTCTAACAACTTCATTCAATTGTTCTTTGGTTGGGAAGGGGTGGGGGTTGCTTCCTATTTACTGATTGGGTTCTGGTATCAAAAACCATCTGCAAATGCGGCGGCGATTAAAGCCTTTGTCACCAACCGCGTTGGTGATGTGGGCTTAGCCCTTGGTATTTTTACAATTTACCTTGTCTTTGGCAGCGTAAATTTTGATACGGTTTTTGCCCATGTGGGGGACATGCATGATCTTGTTTTACCGTTTCTTGGCATGGAAATCAGTGCAATGGAATTGATTGCAGGATTGTTGTTCATCGGCGCAATGGGTAAATCTGCACAGTTCGTTTTACATGTCTGGTTGCCAGACGCTATGGAAGGCCCGACACCTGTGTCTGCGCTTATCCACGCGGCGACAATGGTAACGGCGGGTGTATTTCTTGTGTGCCGTGCTGCGCCTATTTATGATGCTGCGCCCGTCGTCGCAGGATTTGTTACCGTGCTCGGTGCTTTCACAGCATTTTTCGCGGCCACCATCGGCCTTGTGCAAAACGACATTAAACGAGTGATTGCTTATTCAACCTGTTCACAGCTTGGCTATATGTTTTTTGCCGCAGGTCTTGGGGCATATAACGCCGCCATGTTCCATCTGTTCACACATGCTTTTTTCAAAGCTCTTTTGTTCCTATGTGCGGGTTCGGTTATTCATGCTCTGCACCACGAGCAGGACATGCGCAAAATGGGCGGTATTTTTAAATTGATCCCAATTACCTATATATTGATGATTATTGGAACCCTGGCACTGACAGGTGTCGGCATACCAGGTACATCAATTGGTTTTGCGGGCTTCTTTTCTAAAGACGCGATTATCGAGGCCGCTTACGCAGCAGGCGCAGCAGGCAATAATGCGCCAGCCGTCTTTGCGTTCTGGGCTGGATTGTTTGCAGCGGCAATGACATCATTTTATTCGTGGCGTCTCATCTTTATGACTTTCCACGGAAAACATAGAGGCGATGCCGAAACATTGAAGCATGCGCACGAAGCGCCAAAAAGCATGCTTGTGCCATTGTTACTACTTGGTGCTGGCGCGCTTCTCGCGGGCGGCGTATTCTTTTCCAAATTTATGGGAACGGATATGACAGCGTTCTGGAACGGCGCGTTTACTGGCGGCGCATCTCACGCGGCAGAAGCAGGGCACGGCGAAAGCGCTGGCGGTCATCATGATTTCCCAATGTGGGTGCTGTGGGCGCCATTCATTGTCACTCTTGGCGGGTTTATTCTGGCGTGGTCGATGTATATGTGGCGCGACGGTGTGGTCAAACGGGTCAACGGCACAGGCGGAATACTCTATAACTTCTTGCTCAATAAATGGTATATTGATGAGCTTTACGAGGCGACGGTTGTACGGGCGACGCGCTGGCTCGGTGATATATTCTGGAAAATTGGTGATGTAAAAATCATTGACGGTTTGGGACCAAATGGTTTTGCGGCGATGGCACTGGCAGGGGGGCGTAAGCTCTCGAAATTTCAAAGTGGATATGTATTTCAATATGCATTGGTAATGCTAGTCGGGGTAGCCGCTCTTGTTGGTTATGTTTCCATGAAAGCAGGGGGCTAGTTATGTTTAACGGTATTCCTATTCTTTCAGTAATAACTTTCATTCCTTTGTTTGGCGCGTTAGCTCTTATTGGCATGTCACGCATTTCCCGCGCTGACGGCAAAGAGCAAATCGAGAAAAATGCTCCACGTGTAGCCTTGGTCACAACCTTGGCCGTATTTGCTTTGTCATTATTACTGGTGTTAAATTTTGACACAACATCAGCAGAGCATCAGTTTTACGAAGAAATCGCTTGGCTTGGCGGCGGTATAAAATACCGTATGGGCGTGGACGGTATTTCTATTTTGTTTATTTTGCTGACGGCATTTCTAACGCCTTTGTGCATCATTGCCAGCTCCAAATCGGTTAAGACACGTATGCTAGAATATATGGTGGCGTTCCTTGTGCTCGAAACCTTGATGATTGGCGTGTTTTGCGCACTGGATATGGTGCTGTTTTACCTGTTCTTTGAAGCCGTTCTTTTGCCCATGTTTATCATTATCGGAGTTTGGGGTGGGGCCAATAAAGTTTACGCAGCTTATAAGTTCTTCCTCTTTACCCTATTGGGGTCAGTACTGATGTTGGCGGCCATGTTATGGCTGTATCATTATTCAGGCACTGTCGGCGCGCCGACAACAGATATCCGTGAACTGGCCAAATTGGATATTCCCACAGGGGCGCAGACATGGTTATGGCTCGCATTCTTTGCCAGCTTTGCCGTGAAAATGCCGATGTGGCCTGTGCATACATGGCTGCCAGATGCCCATGTGCAAGCCCCGACCGCAGGTTCTGTAATTCTGGCGGGTATATTGCTTAAACTCGGTGGTTATGGTCTCATTCGGTTTTCCATTCCTATGTTCCCAGACGCCAGTATGTACTTCGCACCATTGGTGTTTTGGCTTAGTATTATCGGGATTATCTACACATCTTTGGTAGCTTATCGTCAAGAAGATATGAAAAAACTAATCGCCTATTCTTCCGTTGCCCATATGGGCTTTGTGACAATGGGGATTTTTGCGGTTAATATGCAGGGCATGCAAGGCGCGATTTTCCAAATGATATCACACGGGATTGTTTCGGGCGCACTGTTCTTTGCTGTTGGCGTTATTTACGACCGTATGCACACACGCGAAATCGCTTTTTACGGCGGTATTGTAAAATACATGCCCATGTACGCCGCCGTGTTTATGCTGTTTACAATGGCCAATGTAGGCTTGCCTGGTACAAGCGGTTTTGTTGGCGAAATTTTAACGATGGTCGGCGCATATCAGGTCAATCCGTGGATTGCATTTGGGGCGGCGTCTGGCATGATTTTATCGGCTGTCTATGCACTACATCTCTACCGCGAAGTCATTTTTGGTGAAATTAACAATGATAAACTTGAAGGTATAAAAGATTTAACAGCCCGCGAAATCGTCATTATGGCTCCGCTCGTGATAATGACCATTGTACTGGGTGTTTACCCGTCACTGGTCACCGATATTACGGCGGTATCTGTAGATGCACTTTTAACCAATTTTAATGCGAAGCTAGGGAATTAGCATGGGACAATTTTCATACCTTGCTGGAGAAGTCGTACTTGCCATAAGTGCGCTTGTTTTACTGATGGTGGGCGTATTTGGCGGAACGCGGTCTGTGTCACTTGTGCGGTACGGTAGTATCATTGCGCTTCTGGTTTTTGCATTCATGGGTTATATTTTTAATGGCCAAGGCTCTGCTTTTGACGGTGCATTTATTGCAGACGGTTTTAGCCATTATGTAAAAGCCCTTATCGGCCTGTCTGCCGCCGCTGCACTCTGGTTCTCTCGCACATATTTTAAACGCGAAAAACTTGACCAGTTTGAATATTCCATTCTCGTCCTTTTTGCCGTTCTTGGCATGGGCATAATGGTGTCGTCGGGCAATTTGTTGAGCCTTTATATTGGGATTGAGATGCAAAGCTTGGCGCTTTACGTGATGGCGGCCTTTAACCGTGATAGTTTGCGGGCTTCAGAAGCAGGCCTTAAATATTTCGTGCTTGGCGCATTGTCATCAGGCTTGCTGCTCTACGGTATTTCGATGATTTACGGCTTTACGGGCAGTATAGATTACCAAGGCATTGCAAGCTCTCTTTCCGAGCATGATGGCCCCAGTAGCGGTGTGATTGCAGGCTTGGTGTTTTTGCTGTGTGGTCTTGCCTTTAAAATATCCGCCGCCCCTTTTCATATGTGGACACCCGATGTTTACGAAGGTGCGCCGACGCCTGTAACAGGGTTCTTTGCAGGTGCGCCTAAGTTGGCGGCACTGGCGCTTATCACGCGGCTCGTGATAGGGCCGTTCGGCGGTATTGAACACAGTTGGCAACAGGTCTTGGTGTTTTTGGCGGTTCTGTCCATGCTTGTGGGGGCGTTTGGCGCACTCACACAAACCAATATTAAACGCCTGATGGCCTATTCCTCCATCGCCAATATGGGCTATGCTTTGGTGGCCTTGTCTGCGGGAGGTGTCGCGGGTGTCAACGGTATGTTGGTGTTTATGTCGATTTATCTTGTGACCATTATGGGTACATTCGCGTGTATTCTCCAAATGCGGACACGGGACGGTATGGTCGAGAATATTAGTGATTTGGGCGGGTTATCTAAGGACAATTTACCTCTGGCGATAATCTTGTCAGCCCTGATGTTCTCTGTGGCGGGGATACCGTTCTTTGTTGGTTTCTTTGGAAAATGGTTTGCCTTTGCACCTGCATTTGGGTCTGGACTTGCATGGCTTGTGGTTGTTGCACTTTTAGCCTCGGTTGTTGGCGCGTTTTATTATTTGCGGATTGTCAAGACCATTTGGTTTGATGATCAAGTGCATAGCTTTGTCAAAGCACCGCGTTCACTCGCAATTTTATCATCTGTTTCAGCATTGTTATTATTCCCAGTATTATTGCTCCCATTTGTAGCCGCGCCCGTGCTGGCACTCATAGAAAGAGCCGCGTCTAGCTTGTTTTAATGCGGTTCGTGCATTTCAAAACCATTGATTCCACACTTAGCGAGGCCAAGCGATTGGCCAGTTCCAACGATTTTGGTCCACTTGACCCACTGTGGATTTCTGCGGATATACAGAGCAATGGTCGGGGGAGACAAGGACGTGACTGGGTTTCAGATGTTGGGAATTTATTTTGCACGGGACTATACCCACACGCGGGCGATATAGCATCGGCGGCACGCCTCAGTTTTGCCGCTGCATTGGCGGTGGCGCATACCTTGGAACACTATATTGACCCGTCACTGATTACGATTAAGTGGCCAAATGATGTGTTGGTAGACGGTAAAAAGATAGCAGGTATATTGTTGGAAAGCGGGACGCAGAACAACCAAATTTGGGTGGCTATTGGCATTGGTATTAATTTAGTATCGCACCCAGAACCAGAAGGCTACGCCGCAACACATTTGCTTGCACATATAAGCCCACAAAAGCTAACCGTAGCAGAACCAATTTTCACGGGTGCACAGCCCGTATTGGCAATTCTTGCACAAAATTTTGAAAATTGGCACGCTCGCTATATAAATAATGGCTTTGAACCATTACGGGAAGCTTGGTTAAATCGTGCCGTTGGTATTCACGGCCCTGTAACGGCAAGGCTGGCAAATAAAACAATTACTGGCACAGCTGTTGGCCTCAACCATGACGGCGCACTCGAAGTTGAAATTAAATCTGGAGAAATTGTACAAATCCACGCAGGAGATGTTTTCTTTTCGCCTCGCGTCCTGTAAGACGAAGGGTAGAGGAGCTTTTCCATGTTACTTGCAATCGATAGCGGCAATACCAATACACTCTTTGCCATCCATGACGGCACAAAGTGGGTGGTTGAATGGCGCATAGAAACCAATGAAGCCCGCACAGCCGATGAATATGCAGTCTGGCTATACCAACTTATGATGATGCAAGGGTTTAAATTTTCTGATTTATCTGCCTGTGTCATTTCCACCGTTGTACCGCAGTCCCTATTTCATATGCGAAACCTATCCAAGCGGCACTTAAATATCGTGCCGTTGGTTGTCGGGGAAGCAGATGTTGATATTGGGGCCAAGGTAAACTTAGTAAATCCGAAGGAAGTGGGCGCGGACAGACTGGTCAATGCCGTTGGCGCGCACAAAGCTTATAAGGGGCCGCTGATTATCGTCGATAGCGGCACTGCAACAACATTTGATGTGATAAGTGAGCAGGGTGATTTTGAAGGTGGGGTTATTTCACCTGGTATTAATTTATCTCTACGGGCTTTGCACGAAGCGGCAGCGAAATTACCACGAATTGCTATAAAAAAACCTGAAAAAGTGATTGGTCGAGGCACTGTTGAAGCCATGCAGTCTGGTATTTTTTGGGGGTATATTGGATTGATTGATGGGTTGATTACGCGTATGCGGGCCGAAGATGACCGCAATTTTACTGTGGTTGGGACGGGAGGTGTTGCCTCTTTGTTTGAAGGGGCATCTGAATGCATAGATGTTTACGATGCATCTTTGACCATCAATGGCCTATATGAAATTTGGCGCAGGAACTCTCATTAATGGCTAAAAATAAAGATGAATTGGTATTTCTACCTCTTGGAGGGTGCGGCGAAATAGGCATGAATTTGAACCTATATGGGTTTGGGCCAAAACACGCACGCCAATGGATTATTGTTGATATAGGCGTCACATTTGGCGGTGCAGATACGCCAGGTATTGATATTATCATGCCCGATATTGCATATTTGGACGAAATCAAAAATGACATACTCGGCATTATTCTCACCCATGCTCATGAAGACCATATGGGAGCGTTGGCGCGGTTGTGGACGCGGATAAAATGTCCTGTTTATGCCACCCCGTTCACCCATTACCTAACTGAAGGTCGTTTGGCAGAAGTCGGCTTGCTCGGTGAGGTTCCGCTCCATAATATCCCTCTAAAAGGACATATTAAACTCGGCCCATTTGATATGGAGCTTATTTCTCTCACCCATTCCATTCCTGAGCCAAATGCACTGGCTATCAGCACACCTCAAGGGGTGATCCTCCATACGGGGGATTGGAAAATTGACCCTGACCCGCAAGTGGGCGAGGGGGTTGACGAAGATGCACTTAGGCGCGTTGGCGACGCAGGTGTACTGGCTATGGTGTGTGACAGCACCAATGTGTTTAGCCCCGGTATTGCGGGTTCAGAAGCTGGGGTGCGGGTAGAGCTTAGTAAATTGATTGGGGAATACGTAGGGCGAGGGGTGGCTGTGGCATCTTTCGCGTCCAATGTGGCCCGACTTGAAAGCGTGATGATGGCAGCGCGGGATAATGACCGCAGTGTTTGTCTCATTGGACGCTCTATGCACCGCATGTGTGAAGCAGCTAAGGCGGTGGGGTTACTGGCTAATGTTGGAAGTTTGCTAAGTGAAGACGAAGCTGTTGCCATGCCGTCTGCACATGTTCTTTATCTGTGCACGGGCTCGCAAGGCGAACCGCGCGCCGCATTGACCCGTATTGCTAAAGGCGAACACCGCACCGTCAAGCTAGGCAAAGGGGACGCTGTCATCTTTTCTTCCAAAATTATTCCGGGTAATGAGAAAGGTATCTTTGCGTTGCAAAATAGCTTGGCCGACCAAGGCATTGAAATTATTACAGAAAAATCTAGAGATATTCATGTGTCTGGCCACCCGTGCCGCGATGAACTGGCGGAAATGTATAGCTGGGTTAAACCGCACATCTCTATTCCTGTGCATGGTGAACGCAGACATTTATTGGAACACGCAAAACTTGCCAAAGGCGAATTTGGCATTAAATACGCGCTTGCACCCCATAATGGCGAGATGATTTTACTCTCCAAAAAAGGGCCGAAAATCATTGATATCGTTCCAAATGGACGCTTACATGAAGACTGTGGGGTGATTATTAGTGCCGAGGATATGAGCCTGCGTGAACGCCGCAAACTTGCCTATTCAGGGCATATTGCCATTAGTGTTGTGATGAACCACAAAGGTGAAATTATTGGCGGGCCAGAGCCTCGTGCCAGTGGATTTCCTCACGGGAAAAACGGGCAATATATCGACGGCTTGCTCGACGAAATTGCCGATATCGCTGAGGGAGCATTTCATAGCTTGCGCCGTGAACAGCGCCGCGACGAGGACGAGGTTGAAAACCGGATTGGCGCGAAGGTAAAACGGTTTGTGCGCGAACGCACGGGGAAACGTGCAATTATCGAAGTCACGGCAATAAAGGTATAATGATGATTGGCCCTCTCAACCATGTTGGCATAGCGGTTCCTTCTATCAAGGAAGCGGTGAAGCCGTACCGAAAATTGTTTGGCATCAAAGATATTACCCGCCCGAAAGCTTTGCCTGCCCAAGGGGTGCGGTTTAGTTTTGTCAATCTCCCAAGTGGGCAAATCGAGTTGATTGAACCATATGGTGATAATTCTCCGATCACAAAATTTCTGGCAAAAAACCCGAAAGGTGGTCAGCACCATGTGTGTTTTGAAGTCGAAGATATTTACGCAGCTAAAGCCCATATGGAAAAGAAAGGCGCGACCATATTGGGCGAACCGCGCATTGGTGCGCACGGTACATTGGTGATCTTTGTGCACCCGAAAGATTTTACAGGAACATTGATCGAGTTAATGGAAACGCCAAAAGGCTAAAACAAACGCTAAACCCCCTCACACTTTGTCATTCCAGCGGAAGCTGGAATCTAGTACAGAGGGAATGTTGCCAAGGACGATATCCCAGATCAAGTATGGGATGACATGTTTTAAAAAAAAGAAAGAACAACACATGCCAATCGTAACTGCAATCGCTATTTATTTCGTTATCTGGTGGCTATCTTTATTTGTTGTCCTTCCTTGGGGCATACGGGGCCAACATGAGGACGGTAATGTGGTAAAGGGCACGGAACCAGGCGCGCCGACATCTGCCATGATGAAGAAAAAGATTATTCAAAACAGTATTCTTGCGGGCATAATTTGGTTGGTGATAATGGTTATCATCAAATTCGAGTTGATTTCTCTTAGCGATATTCCGTTTTTCCGCGACCTCGTGCCAAAAGAGATTTAGAAAATTTAATATCCCCCATTGATTGTAGGCTTGCCGCCGTGCGTTCAAGCCATTATGGGTAGGATAACAATAGGAAATACTATGCGTCTGTCCCGATATTTTTTACCGCTTCTCAAGGAAACACCTGCCAGTGCGGAAATTGCGTCTCACCGTTTTATGCTGCGCGCTGGCATGATTAAACAACACAGCGCAGGTATTTATTCATGGCTACCGCTGGGCCATAAAGTCCTGACCAAAATCGCGGATATCGTCCGCGAAGAACAAGCCCGTGCTGGCGCAGTAGAAATGCTCATGCCAACCATACAACCTGCTGATCTTTGGAAAGAAAGTGGGCGGTATGAGGACTACGGCAAAGAAATGCTGCGCATTACCGACAGAAGCGGCAGGAATCTACTGTACGGCCCAACCAATGAGGAAGTTCTCACTGATGTATTTCGTACATTTGTTCGGTCTTACAAAGACTTACCGCAACTTCTTTATCATATTCAATGGAAGTTCAGGGACGAGGTTCGTCCACGGTTTGGCGTCATGCGAGGCCGTGAATTTTTGATGAAAGATACATATTCCTTTGATCTAGATATGGACGGGGCCGTGCGCTCATATAATAAAATGTTTGTAGCCTACCTCAATACATTTGCGCGAATGGGATTAAAGGCCGTGCCGATGCGGGCAGATACGGGGCCAATCGGCGGTGACCTTTCCCACGAGTTTCTTATTCTGGCTGATACGGGCGAAAGTGAAGTGTTTTGTCACAAAGATTTAGTAGACATGCCTGCGCCGGGCGTTGATGTGAATTACGAAGGCGATTTGCAAGAATTGGTAGATGAGTGCACAGCTTTATATGCGGCCACAGAGGAAATGCACGACGCAGAGACATTTACTGCTCAAGTACCAGAGGATAAACGCCTTTCGGCGCGCGGTATTGAAATTGGTCATATTTTTTGTTTTGGTGATAAATACTCCAAACCAATGGGCGCAAAGATTATGGGGCCAGACGGCAAGGAACATTTCGCGCAAATGGGGTCTTACGGCATTGGTGTATCGCGGCTTGTGGGCGGCATTATCGAAGCCAGCCACGACGAGAACGGGATTATTTGGCCGCTATCTGTAACGCCGTTTGGGGCAGGGATTTTAAATTTAAGAACTGGCGACGAAGCCACCGACAAGGTTTGCGAAGATATATATGCGCGCCTTAGCACGGCAGGCATTGACCCGCTTTATGACGATAAACCAGACCGAGGCGGGGTGAAGTTTTCACGTATGGATTTAATTGGCCTGCCGTTTCAAATTGTGGTCGGGCCACGTGGTCTTAAAGAGGGAATTGTCGAGGTGAAAACCCGCAAAACTGGCGGGCGTCAAAACTTAAGCCCTGACGAGGCGGTCAATTTTATCACGGCGCAATACAAGGATATTCTCAACTGATGCAGTCCATATCCGCAAACAAAAAAGGTGCGCCTGCTTTTGGTAAGTTTGAGCGCAAACTTGCTGCGCGATATTTGGGCGCACGGAAATCAGAGGGCGGTGTTGGCCTGATAGCAGTGTTGTCTTTCCTGTGTATCATGTTGGCCATATTTGCCATGATTACCATTATGTCGATTATGAACGGGTTTCGCGAAACAACCCTTGGGCTAACCCTTGGAACAGATGGACATATGTATGTGGCCAGTGCATCGGCCAACCCACCAAAATCACAAATAGAGGGTTTACGCGCGCGCGTAGCGCAGGTTGAGGGTGTGGACATGGCTTTTCCTTTCACCCAACACGAAACATTTGTTCAGGCGGCTGGACGCAATGCGGGCGCTAAGGTTACAGGGCTTTCGCCAGAGCACTTAAATGAACTTAGCCTCATAAGTAGCAGTATTATTGCGGGCGACTTAACCACATTTGGGCAGGGGCTGAACGGTGGCAATAAAATTATTGTCGGTATTGGTATGGCCAACGGACTTGGCTTGACCATTGGCGATAAATTGACCATTTATTCGCCCACGTTAAAAACAACACCCTTTGGCTTTCGCCCTGTTTTTAAGGCGTACGAAATCGCAGCCGTTTTCAAAACGGGGCTATATATAGCCGATAGTGCCAATATTTATATGCCGCTGAACCAATCTGAATTGTTTTTTGAACAGGGCAGGGCCGCGACAGAAATACAGCTTCGCCTGCACGACCCTGATATGATCCGCAATCTGATTGAGCCCCTGCGCGAAGTAGCAGGCGAACCCGTATTTATCCAAACATGGGAAGATAAAAATGCAGGTTTTGCCACGGCCTTGCGCACAGAGCAAATCGCCATGCGGTTTATTTTTGGCATTGTGGTGATTATCGCCGTTTTCCCCGTGCTCGCCGCCATGATTATGTTGGTTAAAAACAAAAGCAAAGACATTGCTATCTTGCGCACTATTGGTGCGACGAGTGGCTCGGTATTACGCGTATTTCTAATGTCAGGCGCTGCCATTGGCGTGCTGGGTACATTTGTTGGCGTAGTGCTTGGGATATTATTCTGCCTCAATATTGGCTTTGTGCAAAGCATAATTGAGGCGATTACGGGGACGGAATTATTCCCAGGTGAAGCTTACGGCATTGATAAACTTCCTGCCAAAATTGTGCCTATGGAAGTGTTCTGGGTGTCGTTTTGGGGCTTTTTGGTGTCCGCTGCCGCCACTTTTTTCCCCGCGCTTACCGCCTCCAAAATAGATCCAGTGGAGGCCCTCCGCTATGAATGATAAAACACCAATCCTCTCGGTACGCAATTTACACCGTTCATTTAAATCTGGCGATAGCACACTCGACGTGCTTGCGGGCGCAGAGCTAGATATTTATCCGGGCGAAATGGTTGGGCTTATAGGGCCGTCGGGCAGTGGTAAATCTACATTGTTACACGCAGCAGGTCTGTTGGAAAAACCCAATGCGGGCGAGGTGTGGATAGATGGGCGGGAATGCCTTGCCCTATCAGATAACAGGCGCACGGCAATTCGGCGTAATTCGATTGGGGTTGTGTATCAATTTCATCATCTTCTGCGCGAATTTGACGCGCTTGATAATGTGGCCCTGCCGCAAATGATTGCGGGGACATCGCAAAGCGCGGCCCGCAAAGAAGCAGCAAGGCTTCTCGGCATTATGGGCCTGTCTGAACGGATGCATCACCAACCAGGGCAAATGTCTGGCGGGGAACAACAACGTGTCGCCATTGCCCGCGCCATTGCCAATAAACCCAAAATCCTACTGGCGGACGAACCAACAGGAAACTTAGACCCGAACACCTCAGGCAATGTTTTCCAAAGCCTGTTCGATCTCACCCGACTCGAAGGCGTCTCCGCCCTCGTCGCCACCCACAACATGTCCCTAACCGCCTATATGGACAGAGTATTTACGGTAAAAGATGGCCTCGTTGTACCTTATTCTCCCAAACGGGTTTTATAATGGCTATAGGTTGGCTTCCCTCATTGTAGGCATTCGCCTTGAAACCTATGTTACAGAAAATATATATGGTAGAGCAGACATATGGAAACACTCAACATAGGTCAACAGTATGACAAAATAGCTGCATGGTGGAATGATTATCATAACAACTCTTCATATGGTGTGTCACAGGTAAAAAGAGCTATAGCTTTTGCGCCTTCTCAAGGAAAAGCACTAGATGTTGGATGTGGAACTGGTGGTCGCCATATTAGGATTCTCAAAAAACATGGGTATGAAGTTACGGGAGTTGATGCCTCGGTTGAAATGATAAATTTAGCTCAGGTTAATCACCCAGATAGTATTTTTCTTCAGGAAGATATTAGGGCATGGAATACGAAAACCCGTTTTGATTTTATTATCGCTTGGGATTGCCTTTTCCATTTGCCGCTAAATATGCAAAAACCAGTTTTGTCTAAACTTTGTAGCATGCTATCAAAACATGGCATCATGATCCACACATTCGGAGATGGTGAAGGGGAGCATACTGATAATTGGCGTGGGCAAGAGTTCAGCTACAGTTCTATTGGTATCACGCAAAACATAGAACTACTGCACGAAAATGGACTGTCAGTATTGCACTTAGAGTTAGATCAATTCCCAGAGAAGCACGTATATGCTATTTCAAAAAAATTGTAACGCTCCTCTTACTGTTTTAACACGTTCGTTCAACGGCGCCTCTGACCCCCAGTCCTGATAATACCTGCAATTTGTTGAGTGGGAATGTGGCGATGGCATATTCATTTGTTGTGTTAGGGTATGATGGAATGAGACGATTCGGGTTTGTAGAGGTTCTTAGCGTGCGTATTGTGTTTGGCTTTGGATGTGCTTTGTGGCTAGCAGGATGTGCGGGCATGGGCAGTGGTGCGCCAAACCAGAACCGACGGGCAAATATGGGGCAGTACCAACGCCCCGTGTTTCAACAACCCATAGCAACTCAGCGTGTTCCACAAGATGATGTGTGCCGTTCACGATTGTATATGGGGATGGTTGGTCAACATGAGGGCGGCATAGTATTCGCGTCGCTGCCAGGGCGAACACGTGTGGTTAAGCCTGCTGATACAGAACGCGGACAAGATGATTTTTTTGCTGATATGCGCCCAGATCCCCCATTTGTAGAAATTCGCGAATACCTTGCTGGGCAAATTTTATATGCACCTGCCATTCGTGCGGTGAGGCGCGGTGATGAACTTGGCCCTATTGAGCGCGACCGATTAACGGTTGAGTTGGATAATCAGGGTTATGTACGGGAGCTTTCTTGCCGCTAGGGTAGTGTTGTTACGCTTTAGTTCTAGCTATTTCGTAAATTTCTGCGGCTTCAAGCCATTTCCCTTCTTGTTTATCAAGTTGATTGCTCAAGTCAGCTCTTTGCTGCGACAGGGACGTTGCTTTTTGAATGTCATCGGTAAACAAATTAGGCGTCGCAAGCTCTGTGTCTAGCCTGTTCATCTTTGCTTTTAAGAACTGCATTTGTTTTTCAAGTTTCTCGACTTTTTTCTTTAAGGGTGCAATTTCGTTTCTGGCTTGGGCATTGGCGCGGCGTTGATCTGTTTTAGAGCTTTTGTCTTTCTTTTTGGACTTGCCGCCCGTGCGGTGTTTTTCCAATTGTTCCTTGCGGTAGTCATCAAGCGTGCCGTCATAATTGCGAATATTCCCGCCGCCAACCACCCATAGCCTATCCACAACGGATTCGAGTAGGTTACGGTCATGGGAAATGAGAATCACTGCGCCTTCATAGGCATTGAGGGCCTTGGTAAGCTCCACGCGGCTATCCATATCCAAATGGTTTGTCGGCTCATCAAGCACAAGAAGATGGGGAGCATTAAAACTGATAAGAGAGAATAGGAGCCGTGCTTTTTCACCTCCCGACAAATCACGGGCAGGGGTTTCCGCGTTTTTAACGCCAAGACCAAACCGGGCCAAGCGTGCGCGCCGTTGTGCTTCTGATGCGTTTGGCATGAGTTCCACCACATGGTCATATGGACTATGGTTTAGATTAAGCGCGTCGATTTCATGTTGGGCGAAATAGCCAATTTTTAACTTTTTATGGCGACGTATGTGACCTTGCTTTGCGTCAAGCATGCCCATGACGGCCTTGGCGAATGTTGATTTGCCCTCACCGTTTCTCCCCAATATACCAATGCGGTCATCTTCGTCTATACGCATATCAAGACCGTTGAGCACTGTGACTGCGTCAGTGTAGCCAAGGCTGACATCATCAAAACGCACGATTGGCGGGCTTAATGCTTTTTCAGGGCTGGGCAGATCAATGGGTGGGATGGGATCATTGACGATTGTGGCGACGGGTTTCATCTTTTCAAGTCGTTTCACCCGTGATTGAGCTTGTTTAGCTTTTGAGGCTTTCGCCTTGAAACGATTAACAAAACTTTCCAAATGCCGGCGTTCATCGTCTTGCTTGGCCCGCATAGCCATAGAGTGCCGTTGTTGTTCGGCCATTTGCTTTTCAAAATTGTCATAATCGCCTGTATAGGAGAATAATTTATACTCTCTAAGGTGGGCAATATGGGTGATGGCAGCGTTTAAAAAATCTCTATCATGGGAGACAATAAAAGCTGTACCAGGATAGTTTCTGATATGGCTTTCGAGCCAAACCGTACCTTCAATATCAAGATAATTTGTTGGCTCATCCAGTAAAAGAAGGTCGGGTTGGGCAAACAACATAGCGGCGAGGGCAACACGCATACGCCAACCGCCAGAGAATTCTGAACATGGTTTTTGTTGGTCAGCGCCGCTAAATCCAAGGCCAGACAATATTGATCCTGCGCGGGCTTCGGCACTATAGGCATCAATATCTGTAAGCCTCGTGTAGATTTCAGCAATGCGAGTTGGGTCTTGGGCTGTCTCGGCTTCGGCTAAGAGTGATTGCAATTCAGTATCAGCCGCCAGAACGGTTTGCATGAGGCTTTCTGGGCCAGAGGGAACTTCTTGGTCAACCGCGCCGAGGCGCGCACCTTTGCGTAAACTTATACTGCCGTCATCGGGGCTAAGGGAGCCTTTAATCAGATTAAATAAGGTGGATTTACCCGTGCCATTGCGCCCGACAAGCCCGACTTTTGCGCCTTTGGTCACGGCAAGGGTGGCTTGCTCAAACAGAGGACGCCCCTCCATACGAAACCCAAGATCATTAATATGTAACATTTATGTGCCTTTAATCTGATAAATGACTTCACAGACGGGGGTGTGCCCGTTATAGAGCCTCAAATCAAATTCTATTTCCACTTAAAGGAGGCTTTTATGGCCATTCAACGCACTTTTTCAATCATTAAGCCTGACGCGACCAAACGTAACCTCACAGGGCTGATAAATGCCAAAATCGAAGAGGCAGGTTTGCGCATTATCGCCCAAAAACGCATCCGTCTTTCAAAAGACCAAGCCAAAGGTTTTTACGCTGAACATTCAGAGCGTCCATTTTACGGCGAACTAGTAGAATTTATGATGTCAGAGCCCGTTGTTGTGCAAGTATTAGAAGGCGAAAACGCCGTTAAAGCTTACCGCAATGTCATGGGCGCAACCAATCCAAAGGACGCAGACGCGGGTACAATTCGCGCTGAATTTGCATTATCAATGGGCGAAAATTCCGCACACGGTTCTGACGCCGTTGAAACAGCCATCCGCGAAATCGCGTTCTTCTTTAGCGAAGACGAAATTGTAGGTTAGGTATTTTCCCAATTACGTACTTGTCATCCCAGACTTGATCTGGGATCCGACACACGCTGCATATTATGAACGTGTAACCGGATTTCAGCTTTCGCTGGAATGACAGCCTGTGTGGTATGTATATACATATATCATTGTTATCCCAGACTTGATCTGGGATCCGACACATGCTGCATATTATGAACTTGTAACTGGATTCCAGCTTTCGCTGGAATGACATAAAGTGGTGAGGAAATTATTTCACTTCCTGTCATCCCAGACTTGATCTGGGATCCGAAAACATTCCCCATGCTTGGCTTATCAATGCTTAACCCGAATAACTTCGGTGACCACAGAATTACCAATTTCGTCAAATACGGATTGTAAATCTGTACCGTTTTCTGCGTATTTATAATAGCCATTATCTGTATATATGTCTGTATCTGCGTCGTGATTGCTAGAACATTCTTTCATAAATTCTTCTGCTAAGGCGCGCTCGCTTTGGTCTACGTCATAGGCAATTGAGTAAACTCTAACCCCTGATGCTTTCATGCTATTGCAATGGACTAAAGATGCCTCATTTACGGGGCTATAAGGCACGTTATTACACACTTGTTGATCTTCATAATGACCAGGTACTGTTTGTGGGGCATAGTAAACAAGGTAGTTGTCAAACCAGTTTTCATATGAATAGTATTTTCTATTATTTTCACCTGGGTATGTGTCTATCCAATATTGAGGAGTAGTGCTGCTAGGAACGTATACTTGTTCAGTTGTGCACACTTGTTGGGTCGTCGAATCATTATTGGCCCCATCTGACATAAAAATAAGAAATTTTAGTGGATTGTCTTCGCCGTTTACAGCATCGTGGATGTTATTTTCCAAAGTAAATTTGGTGAGAGCGGAGTGCAAAGCACCAGTTGACCGTGTGCCGCCGCCAGCCCACATATCGTCAATGTCGGAATCTGAGAGGGTTGCCCATGCTGGGTCAACTTTATCACTTGCAATAAGGTTATATGCAAATGGATAGAGAGCCGTACGGAAAATATCAGAACCATAGCTTTCAATGGCTTCTAAGGTATCCATGAAACTTTTAATACTTGTTTCGAGACTGGTAATTTTTGCAACGCCGTTATTGTCATTATCGCTCATAGACCCTGAATTATCAACGACAAAGAAAATACTGGCTGGTGAACCTTCTCGGGCGGCGTAGGCAACGTCGGCTGTTGCTTTGATGCTAATTGTGGTAATGCCGGGCACAATGCTCATGAAAGCGGGGGTGTATGTGCCCCATACGGTTGCACGAGCAAGTAGTCTGGATTTATCTTCCTCATCAAGGCCCGTATTGCCACTGTCATTACTATCGACAATGTCGTACTGAACTCTACCTTGCATTGTGCCTGTAAAATCTTCTGCCGCTCCGCCAATGTCGTCATAACCGTATGGTGTATCGTTGGCATACCGGTCGTCATTGTCGAGGTCGACAGCCACGGACGCAGCGAGTGCCATATTATCGGCGGCGTATTGGGCTAGGGCCTTTGCTTTGGTAATTTGTGCAATATCATATGTTGCGCCAACACTTATGATGACGCCGGTCATAGACACGGCCCACATCATAGAGAATGCACCACTGGTGTCTTTTAAGAAGCGCTTAAACAGACCCATTTTATTTATCATAATACCCATAATCACATCCTTATTACTTCATATTCCTCCTAAGAAAATGGGAGGATTAGCAAGTTAATTGATTAGGGTTTACAGCAAACTCATTTAAACCCTGTCAAAGAATAGGGTTTCTAAGGGGTAAAGATTATAGCGTCTTTATTGATACGCTGATGGTTTTTAGGACTTTAGGGTAGAGTTTATGTTCTTGAATTAGGACACGGGCTGCGAGTGTATCAGGTGTATCTTTTTTTAGCAAAGGCACACTGGCTTGGGCAATAATTTTGCCGTCGTCCATGCCTTCGCTTACATAATGGACAGTGCAGCCGTGCTCGCTATCACCTGCGTCTATGGCACGTTTGTGGGTGTGCAGGCCTTTATACTTTGGCAGTAGGGAAGGATGAATATTGATTTGTCTCCCGAGCCACTTCCGCACAAACCAAGGGGTGAGAATACGCATGAACCCTGCATTGCAGATAAGCTCTACTTCGTATTCTTGTAATACAACGTCCATTGCGCGCTCAAAACTTTCGCGTGTTTTATAGGCTTTGTGGTCAATCACAGACACAGGGACACCAAGCTTTGTCGCCCGTGCTATTCCTCCTGCCTTGGGGCGGTTACAAATAACCACAACAATTTTTGCAGGATGGTTCGAAGTTTGAGTTGATTTGACGAGGGCTTCCATGTTGGAGCCTCCGCCTGAAATCAAAATGGCGGTTTTCACTTTAGCTGTTTTGGGTTTTCTGCGAAAACACATCATAAATTGCCGATGATATAGGCGTCCTCGCCGCTGTCCTTAAGGTCGCTGAGCATATGCGCTGCGTCTTGAGGCGCAACACACAATACCATGCCAATACCGCAATTAAAGGCACGACGCATTTCCGCCTCTGCAACATTACCTGTGTCTTGCAGCCACTTAAAAACGGTAGGGCGGGGCCATGCATCAAAATCAATTTTTGGCGTAAGATGGCTTGGCAACATACGCGGTACATTATCGGTAATACCGCCGCCCGTAATATGGGCAAGGCCTTTGATATTGCCTTGTTTAATAAGGGGAACAATGGTTTTGACATAAATGCAGGTTGGTGCGAGCAGGGCTTCGGCCAGTGTTTTGTTGTCGCAAAACGGGGCAGGGGCGTCCCAAGCAAGACCTGAAATTTCTACAATTTTTCGAATGAGCGAATAACCGTTGGAATGAGGGCCAGAGGACGCGAGCCCGATCAAAACATCACCTTCGGCCATGTCGTCTTCTAAAGGGAGGAGTTTGCCGCGTTCAGCTGCACCCACCACAAAGCCAGCCAAATCAAAATCATCGCCATCGTACATGCCCGGCATTTCAGCCGTTTCACCGCCAATTAGTGCGCAGTCTGATTGGCGACATCCTTCTGCAATGCCAGAAATAACACTGGCCGCTACATCAACATTTAACTTGCCTGTGGCGTAATAATCCAAGAAAAATAACGGGGCGGCGCCTTGGGCCAATACATCATTGACGCACATAGCGACAAGATCAATACCAACCGTGTCAACTTTGCCGCTTTCAATGGCGATGCGCAGTTTCGTGCCGACACCGTCTGTGCCAGAGATGAGTATTGGGTCGTCATATCCTGCCGCTTTTAAGTCAAAAGCCCCGCCAAAACCGCCCAGTTCTGCGCCTGCGCCAGGCCTGCGCGTGGATTTTGCCAAGGGTTTTATTTTTTCGATCAGGCTCTCACCTGCGTCAATATCTACGCCGGCGTCTTTATAGCTTAAGGATGGAGATTTACCGTTCATGATTACGTTACCTGATGATGATCTAGTTTCATTGCTCAATGGCGCATTATGCGCAAAACTTCAAGAGAAAGCCACAAAAACTGATGTGTATTTCTTGTCTTTAAATTGTCATGATTTAGGTTATCATATAGGCAATCAAAAAGGATTCCTATGTTTGTTCGTTATTTGAGTGTCATACTCGCCCTTATATTGTGCAATATATCCGCACTTGCAGGCGATCCATATACGGTGCGTGGTGTGCATGTTGACGCAACGGCAAAAAATGCGCTAGAGGCCCAGACCCTAGCGATATCCGAAGGGCAAACCCGTGCTGCCAATATTATGATTGGCCGCATGAGCCTTGCCAGTGAACGCGCTGCCAAGGATTTTCAGTCTGTCTCCGAAAAAGACGGCGCAAAAATGATCCGCGCTCTTGAAATTGCCAATGAAAAACGCTCAGCAAATCGGTATTTGGGCGATATCACTATTGCCTTTAACCCTAATGCTATTGCCCAGTATATGCGCGCCAAAGGTCTGACCTTGATCGCCAGCCAGTCACGACCACGTTTGGTCATCCCCGTATTACAAGGCGAAAGTCCGTGGGCAGATAATGAGTGGTCACGTGCTTGGCAATCTGCACACATTGATAACGCGCTTACGCCTATGCAGGTTGTGACACCGCGCGTGGGCCTTGAGCGCGTGATGTATAATATCCAAAATGCCAATATAGATATGAAAGATTTGCGGGTTATTGGTCAAGCGTTTGGGATTGAGCAAGTTTTAATCGTCGAGGCACAGCAAGGTTATTCTGGCTATACCGTGTCCGTGAAAGATATTGCACTTGATACGCAGACCACAAGACCTATGGGGTTGGTGAGAGGTTCTACTCCAGAGGAGGCCGTTTTTAATGTTGTGGCGCTGGTTGAAAATGACTGGAAGGCCAGTGCCGTGAGTTCCTCAAATACGAAAAGTGTAGTTTTGCCTGTGTCAGTAATTTACCGCTCACATGCAGAATGGTTAAATTTACAAGATATTATCAATGGCACTGCACAGATCAGGTCTGCTCAATTAACGGCGATTTCTAAAAGTGGTGCTTTGATGTTGCTCACATATGGCGGGGACATTGAAAAACTTCGCAATGAGCTTGCGTATAAAGGCATACGTTTGTCACAAGATGAAAATTCAGGCATGGTCTTATCGCGGACCGGCGCGTTTTAACCGTATCATGACAGGACAACTCCCGCTTGACCTTACGCGTTCTCCTGATTTTAGTGCGTCATCATTTGTATCAGGAAACTGTAATGCAGAAGCCTTGGCTGCATTGGTCAATATGCCAAAATGGGCTAACCGCATTTTAGCTCTAACGGGCCCGAAAGGTTCTGGAAAAACGCATCTTGGGCATATATTTGCGGATAAATATAATGGGGTCAGCCTTGATGGGCGAAATGTATTTGTGCCAAAACCTGAATGGCATGGCCGTGCATTGTGGATCGACAACGCGAGTTACGCTGATGAGTTCACTTTGTTTACATTAATAAATCTTGCGATTACGTCGGATATCGCGGGCTTGCTATTATGCGACCGCAATGCGCCGCCTGAATGGAATGCGCATATTCCCGACCTACAATCAAGACTGCGCAATGTGCAAATGGCGCGCCTTGAAGAACCTGATGATATATTACTCTCTGCAATATTGGAAAAACTGTTTAAAGATCGCGGGTTGAAAGTATCACATACACTTATTTCTTATTTACTGGCCAATACAGATCGTTCCGTAAATGCGCTAAGGGTTTTGGTGGCTGATTTAGACCGTGCTGCGGCACAAGAAAAGGTCAATGTAACCCGTAGCTTTGCTATAAAATTCCTGTAAAACAATCTTATTTAAAATGGCGCAGGCACTTCATAGCTCATCCAACTGCCTCCGTTTGGATGATAAAATGAAAGCGTGTGAGCATGTAGCATCAGACGGTTTGCTGCCAAATATGCATCTTTATGTGCATAAAGAGGATCGCCCAAAATGGGATGTCCAACCGCATTTAAGTGCACGCGCAATTGATGTGAACGCCCTGTTTTTGGGTGCAAATTAAGATGGGTAATGAGGGGTTCTCGCTTTGTGACTTGCCAATCAGTTTGTGCGGGTTTCCCAGCTTCAAAATCCACTTTTTGTAACGGGCGGTTTGGCCAATCACAAATAAGCGGTAAGTTGATGTGGCCTGTTTTACCTTGAACACTTCCCCATACCCTAGCCGCGTAGGTTTTTTGGACGTGGCGTCGTTCAAATTGCAACCCAATATGGCGGTGGGATTTGGGGGTAAGTGCCATGACCATTATGCCACTTGTCGCCAAATCAAGGCGGTGAATAATACGAGCTGTTGGGTGAGTTTTCTGAATGCGGCTCTCTAGGCAGTCTTGCATGTTTTGCATTTTACCTGGCACACTTAACAGGCCTGCGGGTTTATTAATGATAAGGTAGTAGGCGTCTTCATAGCGAATGTCTATCGGCTCATGCGGGGGATCGTAAATAAGGGGTCGAATGAATGTGGCAGAATTAGCCATTGGTTTTGACCGCAACAACTTCCCCGTCTTTTAAGCGCAAGCTGATATTTCCGCCCAACATATGTAGAGCGTCCTGCCCAAAAATTTCCCAACGCCAACCCTTTAAAGCTTTCACGTCCGCATTTTGGCCAAAGGCTGCAATGTCTTCTATATCGGCGGCATTGGCAACCAATCTGGGAGCAATACCTTCGTATTCTGTGCGCAAGCGTAACAGGGTTTTTAGCATGTCTACGGCAGGGCCCAAATTGGGTGGTTTTTGTTTTTTCATCTCGTATTTTGGTGCATAATTTTTTGCATTTTTGATCGCATCAATAATAACTTTAACCAGCCGGTCTGAATTTTTCCGTCGCTCAAATCCGTTAGGGACACCGCGTAAATTACCCAATTCTTGTAAGGTCTTGGGTTTGCGTTGGGCAATGTCATATAGCCCGTCGTCTTTGATGACACGGTTGCGCGGAATATCTTTCTGTATGGCTTCACGTTCGCGCCATGCTGCCACGGCTTTGAGCACCGATAAATAATCACGGCGAAATTGTCGCGGTTTGAGCCGCATCCATGCACGCTCAGGGTCAAAGCTATAAAGATTTTTATCCATGAGACCGTTAATTTCTTCTTCTACCCACGACATGCGGTCTTTGGTGTTAAGTTCTGCAACCATGTCAGGATATAAATCGCGTAAATGGGTGACATCGCCTATAGCGTAGGACAATTGTTTGTCGCTTAACGGTCTACGTGACCAATCCGTAAAACGTGCGCCTTTATCTAAATGTATACCAAGCCGCCCTTTTACCAAGGCCATATACCCAACACTATCTCCAAATCCAAGTGCCATAGCTGCGAGTTGTGTGTCAAATAATGGGGCAGGGACTTGTCCGCAGAGTTTGTAAAATATTTCCATATCTTGGCGAGCAGCATGCATGACTTTGATGATGTTTTTGTCCATTAACAAATCTAAGAATGAAGACAAGTCAATATGTTCGGCTAACGGATCCAAAATAACTTCATCATCGGGAGTTGCGATTTGCACCAAACATAATTGTGAGAAAAATGTTTTCTCGCGCATGAATTCTGTATCCACGACGATAAAGGGAGCGGATTTTGCTTTTGCGCAAAATTTTTCAAGAGAATCACTGGTCGTTAAAATTTTCATATACTCATTTAACAAGAAGCATATGAAAGGTCACGACATAAAGTTTAATTTTACGGGATAGATATACCAACGGCTTTGAGTTCTGATTCCAATACTTCAATGATTTTTGGAGATTGCACCCACCGTCTGGTTGCAAAGAGAGGGTCATTGTTATGCTGCACGGCTGCTGCTTTTATGATCGGTATATAAGTTCGTATTGTTTCTTCATCGCTAAGCAGAGACGCTGCAATCAGTGTATAAGCACCGTAATCCGCACCACTATCATCATGGTGTTTCTTGGCATATAGCATTGCCTCTTGCCCATTCTTGTCCAAAACAGCCCGTATAAATAAGGGGGTGTAATACCAATAAGGTTGATCTTCATTTTGCGCAATTGCTGTGTGTGTGGCTTCTAAACCGTCTGTCCAATTTCCATTAAAGGATAAAAAACTGCCTAAATTCGCAAGGTTTGCCGTAGCTGAGGGGTTGAGTGAGATGCTTCGGCGCATGCTTTGAATGGCCGCGTCACGTCTTTGCATTTTCCATTGAATGAGGGCCATGAATTCATAAGCGCGGCTATTGCCAGGATGATATGCAACGGCTTGCATAGCTAACTGTAAGGCTTTTTCAAGCGAATAGTCACCCTGTAATTTTCCCGCTTCAAATAACCCGCTTTCAGGCGCGCCGTATACGGTTATCCATGATAGGGATGCCAGAAGGGTGGAATCTTCAGGGTTAAGAGAAATTTGATGTTTTAAACAGCCATTGGCATGATTGAAGTTCTCAATCGTCTTGCTCGCTTCAAATTTATGAAAGAGGGCTAAGCATTCGAAGGCTTTCAAATTCATGTGTCGGTAGTTTTTCAAATCGACATCAAGTTTGTTTTTTATGGCGTTTAAACTTTGCTTTACCAGTGCGCCTTCTTGTCCTGCAAATTTTTCACTCAAGTCTGAGGAAATATCTACCAGAGCATTGAAATAACTATCATCACCAAGTTTACGTGTAATCCTGTATTGTTTGACAGTGCTAGCAGATTTTATATCGATTAATTTAACAATGAGATCAATATCATCCGAAACAGAGAGAAATGTACCTTCGAGTAAATAATCAGCGGTAAGAGGTTGGGCGTTCATGATGCCTGCAGTGTCCAAATCAGATATAATGATTTTGACAACATGAAATTGATATAAATCCGTGGCTAATTGATGTTGAAACCCTTGTTCGTAAATATCATTATTGGGGTCATTTGTGAGGTTATGAAAGGGGGTAATGGCAATGCGAGGGTAGGCGGGGGTAATATTTTGTTCAACGCTGATTTGAGGCAGAGGTGAGATTTTGTTCTTTTGGATATAATACCAAGACATGAATATGACACCGCCAAGGCATGCCGCAATTAATAATTTTGCAATCGTATGAAATGACGTTTTTGCGGGGACGGCATTATTAGGCTTGAAATCACTTAATGTGCCAAATTGTGGGGCATATTGCCCTTTGGCAATAAAAATTAATACGGCTTCATTCTTACCTGATCTGCGATAATATTCGGCGAGTAATTTACGTAACCTCCCAGCTTGCACCCTGACAATAGGATTGGTAGAGGGATCAAAATCTATACCAGCCCCTAAAACGTCTTGCGCGATGGTTGTGCCATTTATTTGCTTTGCCTCGCCAGATAAATGTTTGTCAACAATGTATTGCAAGAGTTGTTTTGAGCGATTAGAGCCTTTGAATTCGGAACTAATTAGGATACGGTCAAGAGCATCTATGATAACGGTTTTATCCGTTATTCTGGTATAATCTTCCGTATGATGCCTGTGTTGTTGCATGTGTTGTTTAGCCTTGTAACGGTAACATACGTGTAAATTGCCACAAATTCAATGTTTCCTCGTCGATTAAATGCTAAAAATACACAGTTACATTACGGTGAGTTACTACCATAACATATAAAAATGGTGATTATTCCCATAGTGAACGCAAAGCGAGCTATTTTGCCCCACAGTAAATACGCTTGCCATAACGTGATCCGAGGTTCGCCTCGTAGTAAGACACCTGCTTAACGCAATTGCCCCACATCGATTGTAAAAGCGGGTGTCTTGCGCCTTACAATGCCAACACTTACCGTCATATTTATTATTTTGTTTTTATAGTGAAGGTGGAGAATTTCCCCTAAATTAACCTAAGTTTTGGCTTTCAAAGTATCCAAAAAATAATCTCATATATATTCAGTAAATAATGAAGTTCGGTTTAATAATTGGGCGGCGACGCAAACAATTATTTTTGATTTTATTGGTCTTCGACTATAGAGGAGATAGAATGTCAAAACGCGCGCCGCTCATGCCGTGCTTCTGGCAAAGCTGCGGCATAGGCGTGCCTGCCTGCGCTTGCTTTAATGTCGTCATGATTTGATTGCCGCAATATCTCGGTTTCCTCATCGCAAAATCTTCTGTTAAAACATACAAGAAGCCTTATTTTACACCCCTATTAAAATAAGGGGTATTATCAACCCTGAATAAAATTGTCCGTATTTATATAAAATTGACACTCTTTTGTGAATTGCCTTGTTGTGACAAATTTTTTACAATGAGGGAAATTAAGGGGAGCCACCATGAAACATATTATTTCTGTATTGCTAATGTTGTATTGTTCTGCGTCAGCATTTGCCAATGAAAAAAATTTTGAAATGCTTGATGTATTCGAGTTGGAATACGTAAATGATCCGCAATTTAGCGGTGACGGAAAAAGCATTATCTATGTCCGTCAATTTATGGACATAATGACGGACCGTAAGAAAAGTAATTTATGGCGCGTTGATTTTAACGGTAAAAACCATCGCCCTGTAACGACCGGTATGCATAGTAATTCTAGCCCACGGTTTTCACCTAATGGTGAAAAACTGGCTTATATTTCTACACGAGATGGAAAAAGCCAAATTTATGTGCGGTGGCTCGATACGGATAAAGAATTTTCTATTGCACAACTTCAAAATGGCGCGTCCAATTTAAGTTGGTCTCCAGATAGTAGCGCGATTGCCTTTACGCAGTTTGTACCAGAGAAACACAAAACATTTGTAGCTCTACCTAAATTACCAAAAGAGGCAAAATGGGCAAAACCAGCTATATATATTGACGAATTGCAGTACAGGAATGACGGCAGGGGTTTTTCCACACCTGGGTATTCTCATGTTTTTGTGGTTCCAGCACTCGGCGGCACGCCGCGCCAAGTGACGACAGGGGAATTCAATCACCGTTCAAATATTTCGTGGGCAAAGGACGGGTTGCATATTTATATTTCTGCCAATCGTCATGATAATTGGAAAGAAGAAGCAAGTAATAGCGAAATTTATGCTGTGAATGTAAATACCCATGAAACTAAATCTTTAACGGATAGGTTTGGGCCAGACGGCGGCCCAAGCATATCACCAGATGGGCGGCTCATCGCATTTAGTGGTTATGACGATAAGCGCATGGGCTATCATAACAGCAATCTATATGTCATGAATATTGATGGTAGCAATATTAGAAATTTGACAAAAGCTCTGGATCGAAGCGCTGGTAATATACAATGGGGTGGCAATAGCCGCGAAGTGTATTTTCAATATACAGATCACGGCGTCAACAAAATTGCCAAAGTGAATGTCGGCGGTATGGTGACTGAGCTTGCCAAGGGCATAAGTGGTACATCCTTTGGACGTCCTTACGCCAGCGGTACATATGATGTCAGTAAAAGCGGTGCACTGGCTATGACATTTGCCACGGCTATGGACCAAGCCAATATTGGAGTAACGGGCAAAGCGGGTGGTAAAGTCAGGCAAATTACCGATGTGAACGGCGAGCTTTTAACGCACAGAAAATTAGGGGCCGTAGAGGAAGTTCGTTATAAATCAAGCCATGACGGTACAGATATTCAAGGATGGCTTATTAAGCCCGTTGATTTTGACAGGGCTAAAAAATACCCTTTAATACTGGAAATTCACGGGGGGCCATATGCGGCCTATGGGCCTCATTTTTCCGCAGAATTACAGCTTATGGCCAATGCGGGCTATATGGTTCTTTATACAAACCCACGGGGTAGCACTTCATATGGGGCTGATTTCGCCAATCTCATCCACCACGAATACCCTGGAAACGATTATGACGACCTCATGTCTGGCGTAGACCATGTTATTGGTATGGGCAATGTTGACGAAGATCATCTATATGTAACAGGTGGTAGTGGCGGCGGCGTATTGACCGCGTGGATAATAGGCAAAACAAACCGCTTTAAAGCCGCCGTTGTTGCGAAGCCTGTGATTAATTGGACGAGCTTTACCCTGTATTCTGATATGTCACTCACAGCAGCTAAATATTGGTTTGGTGCGATGCCGTGGGAAGACCAGACAAATTATTGGCGGCGTTCCCCACTGTCTTTGGTTGGAAATGTTGAAACACCGACAATGCTATTAACGGGTGAGTTGGATATGCGCACACCTATGCCTGAGAGCGAGCAATATTATCAGGCCCTCAAAATGCGCAAAGTTGAGGCTAGCCTCGTGCGTATACCGGGGGCTTACCACGGGATTACAGCGCGCCCGAGTAACCTTATAAGCAAAACCCAGCATATTATTGCGTGGTTTGACGCACACAAATAGGCAATGCATAAATAAGAAATATTGGAGGTACCACCCGGAATCGAACCGGGGTGGACGGATTTGCAATCCGCTGCGTAACCACTCCGCCATGGTACCAAAACTCACCAATTACGGGTAAGGTGCGGCGGGTATATCCGACAGCGCGTATGTATGCAATGATGATTTGGCTTAACAGTGCAATATCTGCAATATTTAATGACACGTGTGCAAGATTGTTGCATTGCAATTACTTGCGTGGACGGGCTATAGCTTAATAAAGCTATAGGAGTCGAAAATGTTTGATTTTACTGCTGCGCGTGAAACCATGTTAGACAGCCAAATTCGTACAAATGATGTAACCGATAGACGTATTCAGGCGGCCTTTAGAAAAGTACCGCGTGAATGTTTTGTACCCAAAGCCAAAACAGCTATGGCGTATGGGGACGCCAATGTTGATTTGGGCGGTGGGCGGTGGATGCTGCGCCCGCGTGATTTCTCTAAAATGGTAGATGCCGCCGACATAACGGATACAGATATTGTTTTGGATATTGCGTGCGGGCGCGGGTATTCTGTTGCGATCATGGCACAATTGGCGGAAACTGTCGTGGCTCTAGAAGATAGTGTAGAGACGGTAGAGCGCGCTACAAAATTATTAGATAAATACGGCGTAAGTAATGCGGCGATTGTTCAAGGTGATTTAAAGGGTGGTGCACCAGAGCATGGGCCGTTTAATGTCGTTTTTGTTAATGGTGCGGTTGGATATGTACCGCAAACATGGTTAGAGCAGCTTGCCGATGGCGGACGTCTGGTTGCGGCACTTGTTGATGGGCCACTATGTCGTGTTGTTGTTTATACCAAATCTGGGGATAGTATCAGTCAACGTATTGTTTTTGATGCCAATGTGCCCGCTTTGCCTGGGTTTTCAAAGCCGCAAGAATTTGTTTTATAAACGCAAGTATCAAGGTTCCAATGTGAGAAACCCTCATCTTACTTCCACAATATTGAAAATTTGTTTTTTCACAATAAGCCTAACTGGAAATTCCTTTGTGTCACAGGCACAAGATATGCAAACAGCATTGGCGTCTGCATATAATTATAGCCCGCGTTTACAAGCAGAGAGGGCGCGTGTACGTGAAATAGACGAAAACTATGTGCAAGCCCAAGCTTTGGGGCGCGCTACACTTGCGGCAGAAGGCTCACTAAGTCGCACGACATCTAGTGCAGATATATTAGGGGCAGGGGGTGTGACTTCATTATCAGCTAGCTTAACACCGCGTACGGGACAGTTGGTGCTTATTCAGCCCTTATACCAAGGGGGGCGAGTTCGTGGACTTAAATCTCAGGCAAAAGCAGGGATTTTGGCAGCGCGCGAGTCCCTAAAAAATACAGAGCAAAATGTCTTACTCGCTGCGGCAACAGCCTATCTTGATGTATTACGCGACGAAGAAGTGGCGCGTATTCGGCGCAATAATGTGAAGGTTTTAACCCGCCAAAGGTTTGCGGCTCAAGACCGTTTTGACGTGGGGGCAGGAACGCGCACTGATATTGCTCAGGCTGATTCCAGATTGGCTGCCGCTGAAATAGGTTTATCGCAAGCAGACGCTGCATTGGCGGTAAGCCGTGCTACTTTTGTTCGCTACATGGGCAGTCCACCGTCTGGTCTTATGACGCCGTCTAAATTCATTTTGCCTAAAACATTAGCGTTATCACAAGAGCAAGCGCGCAAAAGTAATCCGCAACTGGCTGCTTCTCGTTATAATGAAAGTGTAGCACAAGCTGGAATTTACGTAGCGCAATCCGCCCACAAACCAAATATTTCGCTAAATGCCAGTGTGCAACAGGGTAATGACACGAGCTTTGATATTGCACGTTCTCAGTCAGCTAGTATAACAGCACAAATTCGCATTCCAATTTTATCTGGTGGGGCAAATCGGTCTCGTGTACGAGCTGCTAAACAAATTAAAACCCGCACAAAGTTTGAAACACGTGAAGCAGAGTACGCAATCGACGAAGCAATTTCTAAGTTATGGGCGCAATTAGATGCTTCAAAAAGCGTATTGCAGTCCAGTAAAAAACAAGTTGCCTCTGCAGAAATTGCCTTTGAGGGTGTGGAACTGGAACAGCAAGTAGGTACGCGCAATACACTTGATGTATTGGACGCTGAGCAAGAATTGTTAAATGCAAAGTTGAATGTTGTGGTGGCAGAACGGAATACCAATCTTGCTGCGTACCAACTATTGGTTACGATGGGGGGGTTCGATGCATATTCTTTACAGCTTCCTGTTAACATTTATGATCCCTCACAAAATTTTAATAATGTACGTAAAAGCCCTTATGAGAAATTCACACCTAACGTGTTGTTCAAAAAATATGGTAGAAATCCTGAGTAGAGATTGGTTATTGGAGCGAATCTGTTGTGGGCGAATCAATACTTTCCTTTGCCGTAATTACGAATTTGCGTTGATAAAAAAAATGATTTTTCTATTTATTCCTCTTTTTTTCCAAAAAACACCGATTCGCTTGTGGATTGAACGTATGCGCTTCTGGACAATTCGTTAGGGTTATCTTAACCTGTTGAAATAAGTCGTGTCGGGTTTTCCGCAAAAGGGATGGGGTTAAGAATATATGTCCGAGAATACATCAGATTCTGCGCATGATACGTCTGGGGTTGATGTTGCAGATATGAATATGAGTGATTCTGAACCCAGCATGGAAGACATATTGTCGTCTATACGTCAAATTATCGCTGACGATAAAACAGAAGCCCTGGTTGAGGTCGATAGTGGTAGTATAGATAATTTGTCACCTGAAGGACTTGATGAAACATCTGCTGACAATCAAAGCACTTCAGAGAATATTGATAACACTGAAATTAATGACCCTAAAAATGCTGGCGCTGAGTTAGAGGGAGAGATAGTCGCACCTGTTACAGACAGTGAGGCCGACATACTCGACTTAATGAATCTCGTTGATAATAACGCAGGCCGTGAAGAAACTATCCGTTCTGTTTCAAAAAATAATCGGGTGGATGAGAGCACGTCTGCCACGCTTAACTTTGATGAAAGCTTAGATTTGGTCGTTGATGAAGATGCATCAAGTTATGTAACAACGAAAATACCCGCAAAAACTAGTCAACTAGATATTGAAGCAATATCTGACAATGTGTCAGAACCTGAACAAATTAACGAAGTTGCCGTCGCTGAAGATAATACGGGTGACGAGCCATCACTTGACGAGACATTGATTAATGATGAACCTCATATAGTGGAACAAGTGGATGCCAACATTGATGATAACCAAACCAATGAAGCACAAGATAGTCTGAGCGAAGAAAAAACAGATGATGTGTTCACAGAAGTTTTTGATGAAGCTGCATTCATGTCTGAGGCAACATCAGAAACCCTTATTGATGATAATGTAGAAGAGGTTTCTGCACCGCCTTCGCTTGTATTACCTGAGGAAATTGAATTGCCGTCAGCAAATGTTACACCTGATGAAGATATGGATTTGGTCAAATCTTTATTGGCAGACTTGATGGAAGGACCAACAGAAAATGCATTTGAAGATGCTGCTCTCATAGAAGATAGCCCCCCTGAAATGGAAGAGAGACTGCCGACGATTGAAGATGTAATGGTTGGCGATGTAGAAGAAGCAGAGTCCGAAGTTGAAATTGCTACTATTGAACCAGAAATTGATTTTATCACAGGAAAAGCTATAGATGCCGGCATTGTTGAGGTTGTAAAAAAAACTATGCCTTCTGTTGGTGAACAAACTTCAGTATTGGACGAAATATTGCAACAATCTGTTGCAGATGAAATCGCTCAACATGAATCCTTACCCGTAGACGCAAAACCTGAAAAACCCACTGTAGGGCATTCAGCCAATGAAGATGATATTGTCGTGTTACCTAAAGTTGATTTAGACAGTAAACTATCTTTATTGAAAAAGACGGCGAGCGTGGCAGGTTTGGGAACTGCCGCAGCTTTGCTTGGCAGGCAAGGTGAAGATGATGATGCGCAGATAGAACAAAAACAAGCCATTGAGGGGCTAAGTGAAGGCCTAACTGAAAACCCAGTTGAAGATAATAGCGAAATTTTAGAAGCATTACAAGAAAACACAAACCCAGAAAAGGATGAGACCATGGCCCAGCCTGCAAAATCAGAAACATTACTTGATGAGGGGACTGTTGTCGAAACAAGCTCTGCCTTTGCTTCGCTCAATACTGCCGTGCAAGAAAAAACTAAGATGGAAGAGTCTGGGCCTGCGATTGGTGATCTGGTTCAAGAAGCCTTAAAACCTATGCTCAAAGAATGGCTTGATAAAAACCTAAAAGGCATTGTCGAGCGGGCCGTAACCAAAGAAGTCAAACGCATTTCTTCGGGGAAATAGCAAGAATAAGGCTAGCATTGTCTGCAAGCCCGCGTTAATTGGGTAAACCGTCTCTTATTAATAGGGGGCGGTTTTTTATTTAGAGAACTATGATGGAAAAAAGTTTCGATCCCAAATCCGCCGAAAAACGCATCTATGACGCATGGGAAAACGCGGGCGCGTTTAAGCCAAAATATGACGAGAGTTTGGAGCCGTATTCCATTGCCATCCCGCCGCCCAATGTGACGGGCAATTTGCACATGGGCCACGCGCTCAATGTCACTTTGCAAGACGTGTTGATCCGTTTTGCGCGCATGCGCGGTAAGGACGTTCTCTGGCAACCGGGCATGGATCATGCTGGCATTGCCACACAAATGGTGGTCGAACGCAAGCTGGCCGAAGAGGGAAATATTGGCCGCAAAGACATGACCCGCGAAGATTTCATTAAGAAGGTTTGGGAATGGAAAGAGGAAAGCGGCGGTAATATTGAAAACCAAACTCGTAGACTAGGGGCCAGTTGTGATTGGTCACGCTCGCGCTTTACTATGGACGAAGGCTTGTCGGACGCCGTGCGCAAAGTGTTCGTGAAAATGTACGAAGAAGGTTTGATTTACCGTGATAAAAGACTGGTGAATTGGGACCCACATTTCCAAACCGCGATTTCCAATGTTGAAGTTGAGAATGTCGAAAAGAACGGACATTTTTGGCATTTCAAATATAAGCTCGAAGACGGGGCCACATACGAATATATCGAAAAAGACGAAGACGGGAATGTTACTCTGCGAGAAACTCGCGATTATATTTCTATCGCGACAACCCGTCCAGAAACCATGCTCGGTGACGGGGCGGTGGCCGTGCATCCAAGTGATGAGCGTTACGCACCAATCGTCGGCAAGAAAGTTCTGCTCCCCCTAGCAGACCGTTATATCCCCATCATTACGGATGAATATCCTGATCCAGAGCTTGGCTCTGGCGCCGTGAAAATTACGGGCGCCCATGATTTTAACGATTATGAAGTCGCCAAGCGCAATGATTTACCATTCTATATCTTGATGGACGAAAAAGGGGCAATGCAGCAAAGCCAAGATATTGACGGTAAAGACGTCATGCCCGAAAAATACGTCGGCATGGACAGGTTCAAAACCCGCAAAGCCGTAGTCGCCGATATCGACGCGCTCGGCCTTTTGATAAAAACTGAAGACCGCAAAATCCAAGTGCCAATGGGTGACCGCTCAGGCGTGGTCATTGAACCCATGCTCACCGACCAATGGTATGTAAACGCCAAAGAACTGGCCAAGGACGCCATTAAAGCCATGGACGCGGGGCACGCCACCCCACCATCCGTTCATCCCCGCGAAGGAGGGGAACCAGTGGAGAGCCCAGACTGGACCCCCGCCTGCGCGGGGGAGAGCGGAGAGAGGGGAACAACCCGTTTCATCCCCGATAACTGGAAAAAAACCTGGGACCAATGGATGAACAATATCGAGCCTTGGTGTATCTCCAGACAACTCTGGTGGGGGCATCAGGTTCCAGCTTGGCATGGGCCGAGAACATATGATGAGCAGGCAGAACTAACTAACAAAATTTTTGTTGCTGAAACAGAAGATGAAGCACTAATTCTTGCTAAGGCATATTATGCAAGTGATTCAAAAAATGAATTTACACCAAGAATATATGCACCAGATATGGGACCATTCCCGACTGATGGCATTGGTTACCATGAGAATGAAGCGGTAATTGTTCGGGATACAGACGTCTTAGACACATGGTTCTCGTCTGGCCTTTGGCCTTTTGCTACGATGGGATGGCCTGAGGATACCGAGGACATGGCGCGTTTCTACCCGACCTCAGTCGTGGTTACTGCGTTTGATATTATCTTTTTCTGGGTGGCGCGGATGATGATGCAGGGTTTGCATTTGACTGGCCAAGTACCGTTTAAGGATGTTTATATTCACGCTATTGTTCGGGACGAGAAGGGCGCTAAAATGTCCAAGTCTAAGGGCAATGTGATTGATCCTTTGGTGCTGGTTAATAAATACGGGGCAGATGCTTTAAGATTTACTTTGTCTGCTATGGCGGCGATGGGGCGCGACATTCGCCTCTCTGAGCAACGCATTGAAGGATATAGGAATTTTGGCACGAAACTCTGGAATGCGGCTAAATTCGCCCAGATGAATGAATGCAAGCCTGTGGTGGGGTTTGATCCGCTTTCTTGCACACAAACCGTCAATAAATGGATTGTCGGTGAGGCGGCCAAATGCGCACAGGCCGTAACTAGAAACATTGAAACCTACCGCTTTAACGACGCGGCGGACGCGGCTTATAAATTCTCTCGTGGGTCTTATTGTGATTGGTATTTAGAACTCATAAAACCGATTATGGACGGAGGCGATCAAGAGGCAATCGCGGAAACCCGTGCGTGCGCGGCGTGGGCGTTTGACCAAATTCTCAAAACCCTGCACCCATTCATGCCGTTCATCACCGAAGAACTTTGGAGCGAAATGGCTGGCGATACCCCCCGCGAAACATTCCTCATGAACGCCGATTGGCCCGTCATGGACGAAAGCTTTATCAACGAGGGAGCCGAAACCGATATTGCGTGGCTGACCGAACTTGTGACCGAAGTGCGCTCGGTTCGGGCCGAGATGAATATTCCCCCGTCTCGCAAAGGTAAGATGTTATTGATCGGCGCGTCCAAAGAGACCCTAGCTCGTATGGATACCTATAAAGAAGCCCTAGAGCGTATGGCGCGTATGTCGTCTTGGGAAAGTGCAACAACAGCCCCCAAAGGGGCTATCCAAGCTGTAGTCCAAGAAGCAACTATCGCATTGCCGCTAGAAGGATTGATTGATTTAACTGCAGAGCGCATGAGACTTGAAAAAGAGGTTGCAAAAATTCAGTCAGAAATAGATACGATTGATAAAAAACTCGCCAATAAAAACTTTGTTGACCGCGCACCGCAAAAAGTTGTGGACGAGCAATACAGCCGTAAGGACAATTTTAGTGTAGAACTGGAAAAGCTAACTGCCGCTATAGCTAATTTACCGTTTTAGACGAGGGAACTAATTTGCGGATGATCCAGCCTGCGCCGTACCAAGCTGCGAAGGCAAGAGGGATAGCTAGCAAACCATCAACTGCATAATGCCATGCTAAAAGTACGGAACCGATAAAGATTGTGATTGTAAAGGCAATCATAAGTGCGCGCGGAATGGGCGCTTTCCAAAATGTAAATAATAATAACAAACTTGTACCGCAATGAATACTCGGTATGGCTGATATTCCACCGACGCGCCAAGCATTGTTTTCATACATATCGAGCAACATGCTATGATATGTTACGGCACTTAAATGATGACTTTCATGAATGGCGTGCAGTTCGCCCATTAACGCGCCATAGGCAGCGCCATCACCCGTAAAATATTCATAATAAACGGGGCCAGCAGAAGATAAGAATGTAGCCAATATATTGCCGCCAAAAAACCATAGTAAAATTATGGCAAGACAATATTGGTAACGTCGTACAATATCCATCTTTTGGCTCGTAAAACAATAAAACCATGTGCCGACAAGAAGGGTCGACCAGGTGGTATAAAAATAGTCAATGCTCGTCACAATACGGGGGATTTTGTAAAGCGGCTTTAAGAGTGTCCAGGGATCATGACCAAAAAATATTACTCGGTCCATCTTATACGCTGCTTCATCCAGATAATAAGGGTTCATCTCTGGAATAGCCGTTTTAATACTCATAAATGTGCTGAGCATTCCTGTAAAACACAGGGTGGCTAAAATGGCTAAGATCAACCAACGTGCTGGCTGATATGGATTTGCTTTATAAACGCGTGAAAGCGCGGGGAACATAGAACCTTGTCCGCCATGTTCCTTGTTGAATTGATAGAACCTTAAACCTGCAAATAGACAGAGAAAGCAAAAAATTCGTACCATGGATTTAACAGCAAAACGTCCCGCTTTTAATGTAGTGGCATTGGTGGAGTTATCGACAAATATATAAACGATTTGCGAGCATATAAACCAAAGTATAAGTGCGCCTATAATGATGCGAATATATCGCCAATCTTCGGACAATGTGTCGAATAACCCCCGAAACGTTCTGCTTGGTATTGCGTCTATGCTCATGTCTACCATGTTATATTTCCCCTGATTGCAATAATTTTTTGACAATATATTCTGCAAGCTTCCAGCACCCATAAACAACTGGAATAGCGAGCAATCCGTCTACGGCATAATGCCAGCCGAGAACAAAAGAACTGATGAGTATGAAAAGAAAAAATCCACCAAGTAATATTCTGCTGATCTTTGTTCTTCCAAACATCAAATACAATAAATAAGAAGAGGCACAGTGCATGCTGGGCATAGCGGAAATGCCGCCAAATCCAACACTAGGGCTTTCATAGACTTGCCAGAGCATTTTCTGGTAAGGCACTGACCGCAAAGGGGTTTCTGCATTTATGGCCGCAAGTTGAGCGAGTTGATCTGGGTATGTGCTGGCAAGGCCTGTTAAAGCTTCGTAGTAAACTGGGCCGCCAGACGAGAGGAGAATAGCAAGAATGTTGCCGCCAACAAACCATGTCAGTAGCAATGCCAGTACATATTGCATACGGCGAGGTTTGTCTGCACCGCCAAAGCGCAGGACAAAGAACCAAATACACACCATAATCGCTGCCCATAAGTCATAGACCAAATCCATAACGCGAATAATTTGCGGGTGTTCATAAAGAAAGGCAAAATACTGCCATGGGTCTTTTCCAAGAAAAATAAAATTATCAATCTTAACGAATGTTGTATCCCATGAATAAGGAATTATATTGGGAATACGGGTTTTTATTGTTGAATAAGAATACAAATAAGTGACAAAAATCCCGAGTGCCATAATTGTGTACACACACATTCCCAATATGTACTCTAAGCACTTGCCAAGGTTTTGTTTTAATTGCCCCGCTAGGTAAACAAAAAGAGATTGGCCACTTTGCAATGTATTGGATGCTTTTAAAGCTTGTCGAACAGCAAAGGTGAGAAAAAATATAACATATAATATACCGTTTCGTAAGGCATACTCTAGGTATTTTAGTACGCTTTCACCCAAATTAACGTGCGCATCTGGATACAAAAAAACTGTAAATCGCGCGAGAAGAAACCATATAAAAACCATGGTAAGAATAATTTTTAATAAGGCCCAGTCAGGCGCAAGAATAGCAACGACCTTATGCGTCCACCCCTTTTGAAGCCCTTGGCTGATTATGTTAGCATTTGTGCTATTCATGCCTTTTCCCACTCTAGAGATAATCTCTAAAGAAACATTCTTAATTTTCTATTTAACAGTAGCTATTATTGAGTGAATATATATGGACTGAATTGAGGGCGGTATTATGAATAAAGTTGAAGATTTTTTAGAAACCCGCCCCGAGTTTAAGGGGTTTAATGTTCTTTATCATGAGCACATACATCCGTATCTGGAAAATATTGAACGCGAACGTATTTCTGCTGTTAATAATGCACGGCGGGTAGGGGGCGGCATTGCCTTGGTTGGTTTTGTCGTAGCCTTCATTGTTTTTCAAAAATTTCAAACGGTTCCATTTGCTATCTTTGCCGCAATTGGCGGCTGTGTTATGGGATACGGTGCTATGCAAGCACAGGCCAATAAAATGAGTGGCGAGATTAAAGAATTCGTCATGACCAGTATTTGTCACCATATTGGTTGGCAATATACAAAATCTGGTTTCCCAGACCCCGACCTAACCATGTGGCAATGGAATAAAATATTGCCAAAGCATGACCGTGTGAGCTATGAAGACCAAATGACGGGGAATGCCCACGGGCGCGACATTGTTTTTTGTGAAGCTCATCTTGAACGCGAACACAGAGATAAGGACGGGAAGAGTCACTGGTCAACAGCATTTCGCGGCGTTTTACTGGAAATAGATAGCGGGCGTGAGTTTTTAGGGCGTACAATTGTACTGCGCGATGCGGGGCTGTTTAATGCTAAGAAAAAGGCAAATATGAAACGGGTAGGGCTGGCTGATCCCGTATTTGAAAAAATATTTGAAGCTTACGGAACCGATCAGGTAGAGGCGCGTTATTTGTTAACCCCCGACTTCATGCAAAAATTAGTGGATTTGGAAACTGCGATTTCTGGTAAAAAAATCAGAGTTGGTTTTTTACGGCGGAAATTATACGTTGCCGTGGAAGCCCCTAACCAGTTTGAAATTGGCTCCTTGATGAAAACCCTGCTAGATACAAGTCGTACGCAAAGAATACTAAACGAAATTGGTGCAATACTTGATGTGATAGACGGGATTGCAAAACCAATAAAGAGGCCGCGCTAAAACCTATGACAACACTGAAAATGAAACAGGTAAATAATATGGCAAAGCCAAATCTATTTCCCGAAATGCGCACTGAATTTATAGGGTTTAACGCATTTTTCAAAACCAATATTTTGCCGTATCTGGAAGTGCGAGAAGGTGAACGCGCTTTCGCTTTTACAAAGGCGGTTAAAATATGTTGCGGCATGTTATTCCTTGGCTTTTTGGTAACAATGATCGCCTTCATGATTACCCATTCATGGCTAAGCTTAGCGGGGATGGGGTTCGGGCTGATTATTGGCTGTGCATTAGCTTACCCAGTATTGATGAAAATTTGGCCAGAAATCAAACAATTTTTAATGACGAGCATATGTGATTTTATCGGGTGGCATTTTAAAATCGATGGTTTTCTAGCACCTGTATTAACGAAATGGTTGGGCAATAAATTATTACCAAAATATGACCGCGCCACGTTTGAAGATCAAATGAGTGGCGAGGTAAACGGTGTAAAGTTTCAGCTATGTGATGCTTTGCTTGAAAGCGAAATGAAGGGGAAAAGTGGTCAGACACATTGGCGACCAGTTTTTCGAGGGAAATTAATGAATATAGACACCCCTCAAAAATTCTTAGGGCAAACCGTCGTTTTGCGCGATAAGGGCGTGCTCAATACAAATACTGTAAATGGTATGAAGCGGGTAGGCTTGGTTGACCCCGCTTTTGAATCTATTTTTGAGGCCTATAGTACGGACCAAGTTGAGGCACGTTATTTGCTAACACCAGACTTCATGCTAAAACTAACGAACTTAGAGGCAAGCATATCTGGACAAAAAATACGATTTGGGTTTTTTGATAAGACATTACATATCGCCATAGAGCTACCCTTGGAATTTGAAAACGAAATGATGTTCAAACCTCTTACAGACACGCGAGCAATACAGAAAATGCTCAACGAAATCGATGCGGTTTTTCATGTCATCGAAAGCGTGTCAAAAACAAAATGAAGAGTAAAACTCATTTTATAAATCGAATGTGCCTATAATAGGTACATGATCTGAGGGGCGTTCACGGTCACGGACATGATCGTCTATACGCACTGATTTTATTGTATCCGCAGCTTGCGCAGAAAGCAGCAAATGGTCGATGCGGATACCGTGGTTTTTAGGTCGTGCCCCGCCTTGATAATCCCAAAAAGTGTATTGGTGAGGGCGTCCGTCGAGCTGTTCATAGGCACTGGTAAGGCCCAAATATAAGAGTTTACGAAAGGCCGCACGGCTACGGGGGCGAATCAGGGCATCTCCAGCCCAAGGGCTTGCATCAAATACATCATTATCCGTAGGTATCACATTGTAATCACCAGCTAAAATAAGTGGTTCTTCATAAGATAACAATTGCATGGCATGGACGAATAATCGTTCCATCCATGCGAGTTTATACATATATTTCTCCCCAGTACCATCCTCAACAGGGTTGCCGTTGGGCAGATATATACTGGCAAAGCGTACAGGGCCATTTTTCCCAGATATAACAGCTTCAATATAACGAGCTTGCTCATCAGCGTCGTCCCCAGGCAAGCGTGTTTTTACTTCCTCGAACGGGTATTTGGAAAACAGGGCAACGCCGTTATAGGATTTTTGGCCATGCACAGCCACATTATACCCGCGCTCTTCAAAAGGCTCCAACGGGAACCCTTCGTCAACGGTTTTGATCTCTTGAATGCACACCACATCAGGTTTGGCTTCATCCAGCCACTGCGTAACAGCAGGGAGACGGGCTTTAATAGAGTTTACATTCCAACTGGCAATGTCCATTAGATTGAAAAACTTGTGCCGCAACCACAAGAAGCCGTTGCATTGGGATTGTGGATTTTAAAGGCCGCGCCGATGAGTTCATTAACATAATCAATTTCGCTGTCTTTGAGAAATTCTTGAGAAATTTCGTCAATGAGAATACGTGCCCCTGCGCGTTCGATTATCATATCGTCAGCATTGGCCGCGTCCGCAAAATCAAAGGCATATTGGAAACCAGAACAGCCGCCGCCATTGACAGCAACACGTAAAAACTGGGTTTTACCTTGTTTGGCCATAATCGCATTGATTTTTATGGCTGCGCTTTCGCTCATGGTAATATTTGGTTGTGGCATAATTCGCTCGCTTGTTTATACATACTTCAATATAGGAAGTATTCTAAAAAGCAAAAGGCCATTTGTGAAAACTACATTCTCCTGTAAACGTGACCATGCTGTCTATGCTAGTGATTGTGATAAAAGCCGTGGGCGACGTTTGGGGCAAAAAAGTAAATCTGAGCGTACAGTGTTTCAACACGACAAAGACAGAATTATTCACTCCACAGCTTTTCGTCGCCTAAAAGGAAAGACGCAGGTTTTTGTCGCACATGAGGGTGACACATACCGCACCCGCCTGACCCATTCATTAGAAGTCGCCCAAATCGCCCGCTCTATTGCGCGTGTATTGGGCCTTGATGAAGATTTGGCCGAGTGTTTGGCCTTAGCCCATGATTTGGGGCATCCGCCATTTGGTCATAGCGGCGAAGATGCTTTGCAAATCGTTATGGAGCCTTACGGTGGGTTTGACCATAACGCGCAGACTTTACGAATAATAGAAAAACTAGAGGGAAGGTACGCTGAATTTGATGGCCTTAACCTAACGTGGGAAACGCTGGAAGGGATTGCCAAGCATAATGGGCCGCTAATTACCAAGGATAATCCTGCAAAAAACCTTCCTTGGGCTATTCGCGCGCTCGAAGATTGGCAAGGCTTGGAACTGGACACATTTGCAGGCCCAGAAGCACAAGTTGCGGCACTGGCAGATGATATCGCCTATAACAATCACGATATTGATGATGGTTTGCGGGCAGGTTTGTTTTCAGTTGCAGACATTGCCAATGTTCCGCTTGTAGGTCGCGCTTTTTCTGATGTAAAACAACGCTATCCTGAACTAGATGAAGAACGGGTTATACACGAGGTTATACGTGATTTAATCGGCTATATGGTTGCTGACCTGCTCAAAGAAAGTCGAGCGCGACTTGAAAAATACGCACCACAAAGCCCTGATGAAATACGGGCTTTAAATGTGCCGATTATCGCCTTTTCAGATCAATTTAGAAAAGAGGAAGTCCCCTTGCGGGCTTTTTTGTATAAAAACATGTACCGCCATTACAAAGTCAACCGTATGATGGGGCAAGCGGCGAGGGTTGTTGGTGGTCTTTTTGAGTTATTTATTGATGGACCAAATTTATTGCCAACTCCATACCAAATGCAATGCGACGGGCCCCGCACAGCAAAGACAGCGCGGGTTATTTGCGATTACATTGCAGGCATGACAGACCAATTTGCTATACGTGAACACACAAAATTGTTCTCGGTGAGCGGATATTTGTAAGTTCCTTGTTAAGGAATAACTAATCACTAACACGGCATAATACTGACAATATTTGAGTGTAAACATATTATGCAATTTGCTTGCGTGTCGCTATAATCAAGCGAAGCCAACATGATTCGATTTACAGAATTTGAACACATTGGCATAAGGACAAAACATGGAAAACGAACAGGAAGACGCATATTTATCCCAAGGTGATAGTGAGATTATGCAGCCATTTGATGTGCAGGAGCATGCATCTCGCCGTGGCATGATGATTTTGTTAGGCGGCTTTGTGTTTTTATTGGTTTTAGCTTTTATCGTGTTAAAACTGTTTTCCTCGGGCACACGTGACCGCGACCAGACGCCAAAAATTTTGGCAGATAACACGCCTTATAAAGAAATTCCACTAGAACAAGGCGGGGCACAAACGCCTAATCAAGACAAAGAAATTTACCAAAAACTGAACGGCACGCTAGAAGAGGAACCCGTCAATATTGCTCCAATACCTGAAAAACCCCTCCCTAAGCCTAAAGTCGTAAAACCAAATATTTCTGTCAATAAACCAGTTGCAAATGTTGTTATTAAGCAAGCTGAAGTTAAAAAGCCGCTACCTAAAAAACCAATTGTAAATTCGTCCTCTAACTATGTTGTGCAAGTGGCGTCATTACGATCGCGAGAAGAAGCGAATGTTTTATGGACTAGCCTTAGTACAAAAATGAAACCCGTGTTTTCCTCATCACATTTTGCTGATGTTAAGCGTGCTGATCTGGGGGACAGGGGTATTTACTATCGTTTGCGTATAAGTGGTTTGGCAAGCAAATCTGCGGCAAATTCTCTTTGCACACAGTTAAAGTCACGTGGGCAAGACTGTATTGTTACAAAAAAGTGAAGCGAGTAAATGAGCATTAATGCGGCTATTTTCGGGTGTTTGGGCCCACAACTCACAAAGGGTGAATCTGCTTTTTTTCGGGACTGCAATCCGTGGGCCTTCATTTTGTTTGCACGCAATATTGAAACCCCAAATCAGGTGCGCAAATTATGTACGGATTTACGCGAAAGCGTTGGCCGTGACGCCCTCATTTTTGTTGACCAAGAGGGTGGACGCGTACAGCGCTTAGGCCCTCCTCATTGGCGAAAAGCGCCATTTGCAGGGCTTTTTGCTGATATATATGATGTAGATAAGCGGGCGGCAAGACGTGCCACATGGCTTAATTTTCGCCTTATTGCGGACGAGCTACGCAGTGTCGGTATAACCGCCAATTGCGCCCCTGTTCTCGATTTACCCGTTTTGGGGGCCGATCCGATTATTTCGGACCGTGCATTCTCTAGCAAACCAGAAATTATGATTGATCTAGCCCATGCTTGTATGGCAGGTTTATCTGCGGGCGGCGTGGTTCCCGTCATAAAACATTTGCCGGGGCATGGCCGCGCACAGGTTGATAGCCATAAATCTCTGCCGATTATCACAGAGAGCTTAGCCACATTAAGACAAAGTGATTTGATTCCCTTTAAGGCACTCAACCAAGCACCTATGGCTATGACGGCGCACGTTGTTGTGAATGCCGTAGACCCAAATGCACCAATTACAATTTCCAAAAAAGCCATGTCAAAAATTATTAGAAACGAACTTGGTTATGACGGGTTGGTGATGAGTGATGATTTGGAGATGAAGGCACTAAGTGGCGGGCTAACCCATTTGACCGAGCAATCTCTTGCCGCAGGGTGTGATGTGGTGTTGCAATGCAGCGGCAAAATACCTGCCATGGTAAAAATCGCTAAAGGCTTAAGACCACTATCGCCAAAAAGCTTAGCCCGTGCCCAAATATCAGAACATATGAGCGATCACCAAGATGATTTTGATGCCAAAACAAGTCGGGCTGAATATGAACACCTGATGGCCAAATTGGATAAAAGCCAATGAGTAGCGCGGGGAGTGATTTTCAAGACGAACTTGCATTTGAAGCCGCGGACGACGCTGCGGACGAAGGGCAAGCTTTAATCCTTGATATTGACGGTTATGAAGGCCCTCTGCATTTGCTTTTAGAGCTTGCGCGTATGCAAAAAGTGGATTTGGCCCGCCTGTCGATTTTGGAATTGGCAGAACAATATTTGAATTTTATCAAAACTGCACAGGATTTACGCATTGAACTGGCCGCAGATTATCTGGTCATGGCCTCATGGCTCGCCTATTTGAAATCAAGGCTTATTCTGCCCACGCCAGAAGGCGAAGATCACATGCCTGAGGCCGAAGAACTGGCCAGCCATTTGGCGTTTCGCTTGCAAAGGCTAGAGGCCATGCGCCGCGCATCAGAATCATTTTTCAAACTTAAGCAAGTGGGGCAAAATGTATTTATCAGGGGTGCACCAGAAGGCTTGCGTTCACGGACAACGCCGCTCTATCAAGCCGAATTGTTTGATATGATAAAAGCCTACGGCGAAACCCGCTCTCAGGCCGTCATGCGCCACCATAAACTGTCAAAGCCCTTGGTGCTGGCTCTTGATGAAGCGCGGCAACGCCTCGCCAGAGCTATGGGTTTAGGGCAGGGCAAGGGGCAATCATTTGACTGGGTTTCGTGGGAAGGCTTACTGCCAAATTCGCAAGATTTTGACACCCCGCTGCCCACCCGTTCTATCCGTGCAAGCTCACTTTTGGCAGGACTGGAGCTGGCAAAAGAAGGCCAACTTGAAATGCGGCAAAGTGAGGCGTATGCACCTATTTATTTGCGCGGGAAAATACAAAATGATGAGGATATATCATGAGCGATTCCAATACACCCACCTCTCGCGTTGAAAAAGCAGCAGCAGGTATAGAAGACGATGTTATCCAGCTCAATGAACGGCTGCAAACACGCGGAGGCGGAGAGGCAATGGCGCAAGATTTGCGTCACCTCGAAGCCTTGTTATTTGCAGCGGTTGAACCCATTGACGTCGAAACTTTACGCGAAAGATTACCCGATGATTGTGATGTAGGCGTGTTAATCGCTCGCCTTACCCGTGATTATGCAGGGCGCGGAATTAATCTTGTGCGTGTCGCCGAAAGATGGCGTTTTCAAACTGCGCCTGATTTAGAGCCGCATCTTGTCGATATAAAAGAAACCCCGCGTAAATTATCAAAAGCGGCTTTGGAAACACTGGCAATTATTGCCTATCATCAACCTGTCACCCGTCCTGAAATAGAAGATGTGCGGGGGGTGTCTGTATCAGGCGGTACGATTGATGTGTTAATGGAGCTTGGCTGGGTGCGCCTGCGTGGACGTCGCCGCACACCGGGTCGGCCTGTGACATACGGCACAACCGAAGACTTTTTGGCCCATTTCAACCTAGAGGAAATTACCGACCTCCCGGGCCGTGATGATTTGAAAGCCGCAGGCTTGCTTGATAGCCGCCTACCCAAAGATTTTGAAGTGCCTATCCCGATGATGTCTCTGGACGTGGACGAAGACCCGATCGAGGAAGATGACGACACGGAATTTGTCATGGACTTTATGGAAGATGATGACAAGCCGTCTCTTGATGACTAAGCCTTGATGAATGCGAAATTAAGGGGTAAAGAAGGGTGAGGGTGCTTACCCGTTAGGAGATTTATATGTTTGCCAGTCCTATTCAATTGCTCATCGTTGGCGTGCTCGTGCTTGTGCTGTTTGGCGGGCGCGGTAAAATATCCGCGATTATGGGCGATGTTGCCAAGGGTATAACCAGCTTTAAAAAGGGGTTAAAAGATGACCCTGACGCCGATAAAGACGCGGCAGATGAGGCTATAGATGTTACACCGCCCAAAGATAAAAAGTAGATATAAGAGTTCGCGGCCATGATCCCGCAAATCGGTTTCGCAGAAATGTTGGTTATTGCTATCCTCGCGCTTGTGGTCGTGGGGCCAAAAGACCTGCCCGCTATGATGCGTAAGGCAGGGCAATTTATGGCTAAAATCAAAGGGTTAGGGCAAGAATTTAAATTTGCATTTGAGCAAATTGGTGAAGGTGATGAGCTTGCCGAACTGCAGCGCGAAATCGACGAGCTAAAAGCAATGGGTCAAATGTCAAACTTATCGGATGAAGCCTTTGAAGAGGACATGCGCGCCCTTGATAAAGATTTACGCGACGGTGTAGATGTATCAAAACCGGCACCTAGCAATAAGGCTGATGATGACGGATAAAATAGAGGCTGAAACTGAAACTGAAACTGAAACTCAGGCGGGCGATATTGAAAATAGTCGAGCCCCTTTGCTTGACCACTTAAAGGAGCTGCGCACGCGGATAATATATTCTATCATTACGCTGATAATTGGTTTTGCAATCTGTTTGTTTTTTGTGCGGCCCATTTTTGATTTCCTTGTACTGCCATTTGAACAGGCGGTCAGTAAGGTAAATGTTGATTTGATAAAAGATGGCAAATCTGCACTCGACGGAGACCTTATTTACACACAGGTGCTTGAGTTTTTCTTTGTGAAATTGAAGCTGGCATTATTTGGCGGCACGGTTCTGGCATTTCCAGTCATCGCCTATCAAGTCTACCGTTTTGTTGCACCGGGTCTTTATAAAAAAGAAAAAACGGCTTTTCTACCCTACCTTATTGTCTCGCCGTTATTGTTCCTCGTCGGGGCCAGCATGGTATTTTTCTTTATCTTCCCTTACGTGCTGGAATTCGGCTTGCGCCAACAGCAAGCTTTTAGTACGGGAGCAAGTGTAACTCTCTTGCCCAAGGTCAGCGAATATTTGGGCCTTGCTACCACACTCTTTATTGCCTTTGGCTTGTCATTCCAATTACCAGTTATCCTAAGCCTGTTAGGGCGGGTCGGCATTGTCAGTTCAAAATCGCTTAAAAAAGGGCGACGTTACGCCATTGTCGGCATTGCCTTATTTGCTGCATTTGTGACGCCGCCAGACCCAATTACACAACTTGCATTGGCGGCGGCCATTTATCTATTGTACGAAATATCAATTTTAAGTGTGCGGGTGATTGAAAAGAAACACCCGAGTGAGGAAGCCGTTTAATCTTATCTTGGCACAGCCTATAAACGTCTATGTCACCCCAGACTTGATCTGGGGTCTCAGATATGAGCTTGTCTGCCAAGCTTCAGATTCCAGCTTTCGCTGGAATGACATGGTGCTGATGTATGTAGTTTTTCTAGTGATTTGAGCAAGAAATAGAAAATCATCTTATACCCAATCTGGAATCCGTTCTGTTTTTAGTATATCGGCAATGCTTGGGCGTTCACGGATCACTTCAAATTTATCACCACTGACCAAGACTTCGGGCACAAGCGGTCGTGTGTTATATTGGCCAGATTGGACTGCACCGTACGCGCCGGCCGAATGGATCACCATAAGATCACCTGCGTGAATTTCTGGTAAATCGCGCTGTGTCGCAAATGTGTCGCCTGTTTCACACACAGGGCCAACAATATCATATGCTTGTTTTGGTCCACCGTTATCCGTAACAATTACAGGTTCAATATCGTGGTGAGAATCGTAAAGAGCAGGGCGGATGAGATCATTCATGGCCGCGTCCAAAATTACGAAATTACGCACACTGCCTTTTTTTACGTAAATGGTTTTGGTAAGAAGCACCCCCGCATTACCCGCTATCATGCGGCCTGGCTCAAATATCATTTTTACGCCAAGGCCTTTGGTGGCTTTCTTTATCATTTGCCCATAAAGAGCTGGCAGAGGCGGGGTGTTTTCGTCGTGAAAATAAGGGATGCCTAGTCCCCCGCCAAAATCAAAGCTTGCAATATTATACCCTGCGCCGCGCAAAGTTTTGATAAGTTCTATGCCCTTGTGAAGTGCACTTTCAAATGGAGCAAGCGTATCGATTTGACTGCCAATATGCATATCAATACCAACAATCCTGATGTGGCTTAAGGCTTTGGCCTGTGCATATGCATCCAAGGCTTGGTCAATATTTATACCAAATTTATTTTCAGCCTTACCCGTTGATATTTTTTCGTGACCGCCCGCGCTCACATCTGGATTAATACGAAACGCAATATTTGCTATCTTTCCGAGTGCCGCCGCGACTGTGTTGAGTGTGTGCAGTTCTGCGAGGCTTTCCACATTAAACTGTAAAATACCCGCTTCCAATGCAGACTTTAATTCGTCCATTGTTTTACCAACGCCAGAAAATACTATTTTTTGTGCGGGAATGCCTGCGGTGAGTGCGCGGATAAGTTCCCCGCCGCTAACCACATCAGCCCCTGCGCCCAGTTTAGCAAGAAGGGCGAGTACGGCGAGGTTAGAGTTTGCTTTCACCGAATAAGCGATGAGAGCGTCCATGCCAGAAAGCCCATCTTCAAACACTTGGTAATGACGCTTTAACGTGGCGGCAGAATACACATAAACAGGTGTGCCGACCGTATCAGCAATGGCTTGTAAAGAGATGTTTTCGGCCATCATCTGTCCGTCTTGGTGTTGGAAATGTCGCATGGAGTTACCGTAATAAAGAGAAAAACAAAAACGAGTTTTGGGCGAGCAATAAGTAGGTTTGCGTTACTTATTACTCTTAAGTTTTTCTACAGGTTTTTCTACAGGCTTGTCAGCAGTGTCCGTTTTATCGCCCCAAAGTGGCGGCGGTGTTTTAAGCTCTCCGCGTATACCGCACGCGCTTAAAATAAAAGAACTTAATAGAGCAAGTGCAAGCATATGCGTAAATTTGAAGCGCGTTTTCATGATGGTTTTATACGCGCAAAAAATGTGCACGTCGAGACTTAAATTTTGTTCATGATGTTACAAAATATTCACTGGTTTTTTGTAAGTCAATATACTTTAGTGCGGTGAATAAATGACGAGGATATCATGAATAGATTTAAAATTGCCGTGGGCAGTATGGCCATACTTGCAAATGCATTGAGTGTGTCGTCATATGCTGCGGATACGCAAAAAGACGAACGCGATAAGGCCGCAGGGATAGAATGCATGCCTGCAAAAGACTTTGTAAAAATACTTGGCAAACTGGACAGCTTAAAACCTGAGCGCAAAGACAGTGTTGGCATGTCGCCAGAAATGAGTTTTACAGTCAATGACGGCGGGGTTTTGCCTGAGCGTGTATTTTTTCGGTATGAAGGTAAAGAAACACTATTTACACTCGAACAAAATGGACATGTATCTGATTTTACACGCATTAAAACCATGAATAAAAAAGGCGAAATGTGCCTCCAAGATACTAGTCGTATTGGGATAAGTGAAGAAGAAAATGGTCTTGAACTCAATATTGATATGGACCTTGCCTATCATAATACTTCAGGCACACACCGCTTAGATGAGCTTAAAGATGGTTTGAAAGACGGGCGTTCTCATATAAAAAAATTAGTACCGACACCTCTGCGTCTGCTCATTCCAAAATTTTCTTATTTGCAAGTGGAAACAAACAAGGGCAAGGATGTTAATATTGTAGCATATAAGGACGGAAGGACATTATCAGGCCTCACGATTACCGAAATGGACGGGGCAAAACTGGTTGAATATGCACAGCTCGAATCCCTTGGTGCAGATAGTTTAAAAATTACAGGCGCGCCCTATACTCTCGGCCCAACACCTAGCCCCAAGGACATTAAAAATATGGAAAGCAAAGATTAAGCTTTTTTGATTCTAGGTTTTCCTATACCCTTGTAAAAAAGGGGAAGGGTATGAAAGCATTTATTTTCAGTGTCATCTGTGCAGGTTTGATTGGCTGTTCACAACAATCTGTTAAAACACCTGATGTCAGCACGACTTCACAATTGGTTTTTGATACAGAACTCGAAACTCGGTTTTCCAAACTGGCCTTGGATTGTGTCCACAGGGAATATCCCAACAAAATCTCCCACACCTTAGACGCGGATGCAGATATTAGCACCCCCCAGCAAATGCATCCCGCATTTTATGGGTGCTTTGATTGGCACTCTTCGGTGCACGGGCATTGGTTGTTGGTGCGTTTGTTACATGTTGGGAGCGGGGACGCGCCGTGGCGTGAACAGGCTGTTGCGAAATTGTCCCAAAGTTTTACGAAAGAGAACATCGCTGCCGAGATTGCCTATTTTGATAGTCCTGTAAGGGGTGGATATGAGCGGCCATACGGTGTTGCTTGGTATTTGCAATTGTGTGCAGAGCTTCGGGAATGGGACGATCCGAGAGCTAAAATATGGCTTGAAACCTTGCACCCCTTGGAGGAATTAATTGCGGCGCGTTTAAAGGCTTGGATGCCCAAGCTCGCCTACCCCATCAGGCTAGGCACACACAATCAATCAGCCTTTGCATTTGGATTGATGCTGGATTGGGCAAGAGTTGCGGGGGATCAAGAGATGGAAGCACTCATTATCTCTCGGTCAAAAGAGTATCATTTGGCAGATAGAAATTGTCCGTTGACTTATGAACCAAGTGGGGAGGATTTTTTATCTCCATGTTTGATGGAAGCAGACCTTATGCGCCGCGTACTTAGCCAGAAAGAATTTTCAAAATGGCTCACGGCCTTCTTACCTAATCTACCAACCGACGGGACAGGTGATTGGCTTGCACCTGGCATTGTCAAAGATGCCAGTGACGGAAAGCTCGTGCATTTGGACGGGGTCAATTTGTCGCGGGCATGGAATTTGGAAAACCTTGCCGCACATCTTCCCGCAGGTGATCCGCGAATCGCAAGTTTAAATGCCGCCGCAAGTGTTCACCGAGAAACGGGCTTAAAAGCTGTGACAGACGCCCATTATAGCGGTTCCCACTGGCTCGCCAGTTTCGCCACTTACTTGATAACGGGGCGGGGTATGTAATCCTTCCTCTATTTATGGGGGAAGTACCCCGTAGGGGGGATGGGGGCGTAGGCCGAAGGCCTACTTCTCGTCTACCTGCGAACATCGAAGGCGCTTCGCGCCGCCCCCATCGCTTACGCTTCGCTCCAGCACTTCCCTTTATGCCGATATCGGCATAACGGAGATTATGTGGATATGATTGTTATGCCGACATTTTAAAATTTAGCTAGCGCTAGTAGGCAAAAACATTGTTATTAACGGCATAAAAACACGTATTGGATGGCAAGGAAATACTGCATCATGCATTAAAACATAAAACTAACGGGCAGCATTCTCTAAAATTTCCATTGTTTGCTGAAGTACCAATTTTGATTTTGAATCGAGTGCGCGAAATTTTTCAAAAAAGGCAACATCTTGGGCATTTTCATTATCGCTCTGCTTGTCTCCTAGTAAGAAGCCTACAGGAACTCCTAATACCTCGGAAATAATCTTCAGTTTATATGATGATGGATTTTGAGGTGTTTTATTCTCTAATTTCCATATGTAGCTTTTGCTCGTTCCAGTGAGGTTTGCCAGCTCCTCTAAGGTTAGCCCTTTGTTTTTTCTAAGGTCTCGAATTTTTTTGCCTATCGAAATATTCATAACAAGACTCGCTGATATTGACTCTAGCAATAGAGTTTTGTAAGTTCACAACAATACTATTTATGTTCATATAAATAATAAGTTTCTATGTAAAACAATGATAACACCGTTTTTACAGAAAGTGAAGTTCCAATGCGTTTGCCTCAGCCAACAGAAAAATTCAACAGAAGCACCAAATTTATTGATATGAAAACAAACGCGAATCTGCTTCTAAAAACCTTCGAAACAGATGGTTACGCATCTGATACAATACAATTTTATCGTAACTATCTTGGCAGGTTGTTAGAAAAATTTGATGGCCCTAATATTGTTTCGACCACTAAAATTTTAGAAATTCATAATAATTTGAAACGCCAATGTGATGTCGAAAAACCGAAACCTATTGATTTAAAAATATGGCGGGTTTCCAAGAAACTAATATTGTTTTTAGAAGAAAATGAAGAATTGCCAAAGTCAATCCCGCCCTCTCCCACGAGACCTGTCGACATATTACTATCTGAATATGCTGATTACCTTCGTGAGTGTTGTGGTGTATGTGAAGTTACTATTACTACGAGGATGAGAGTAGCCCGACAGTTTTTATCGTTTATTTACAAAGACAATTTTTGCTCTGTATGCTCTCTGCAATTTCAAAACATAATATCTTTTTTAAATTATAATTTGAATGGCCCCAAAGGAACTAAGGGTTCAAGTATTCCCTCAGGTGTAAAGGTGTTTTTGAAGTTTCTATTTGTTTCAAAACATATTGAAAAAGATTTTGCTAACATGATTCCACCTATTAGGATTCGAGAGAAAAATCCCGAACCAAAACATTTGCCATGGACTGATGTGGAACGGCTAATAAACTCCATCCCACGAGAAAGCGCAAAAAATTTACGTGACCATGCAATGATAACGACAATGGCGCTCTTAGGTCTTCGCTCTCACGAGGTATTGAGCATAAAGCTAAGTGATATCGATTGGCGACAAGGTCAAATATTGATCCGTGGGAAAGGTAGTATGCACATAATAATGCCCTTGCCCCAAGAGGTTGGCGCGGTAGTCGTGAGATACTTAAAAGGTGGCAGAAAGGGTCGTTCTAAGTATTTGTTTACATCATCTCTCGCGCCGCATCATGCTATAATAGAAACAAAGACTATCAGGAAAATACTCCATCAAGCTTATGACGCCACGGGCATTATTCCGCCTAGGAACTGCCGAGGTGCGCACATGTTGCGCCACAGCTATGCTATGTGGTTAATATCTAAGCAGACTCCCATGCATACAATCTCTGACCTTTTACGGCACAGGGATATGGATACGACGATGATATATGCCAAGCATGATTTAGCGGCATTGAGAACTATTGCCCCAAACTGGCCAGTTTAGGCTAAGTATATGTCAAAATTACACCAATTCGCAGCGCACTATTTAAGAACACGGAGATCTTTTGGGTATGAACTTGCGAATTCTGACCGGACGCTCAACTCATTTCTAGACTTCATGGTTGAGCAAGGCGAACAACAGGTAACATTATCTACAGTTATGAAATGGAAAGAGTTCCAAAAAACAACGGCAAGTAATGCTTGGGCCGTCAAATATAGATGCATTCGTGGGTTTTCTGAATGGTTAAATCATATGGATGATAAACATCAAGTTCTTCCTGCAAATATTTTTAAAGAAAAAAAGAGACGAGCAAGACCTCATATTTTCACTGATGAAGAAATAAAAGAACTAATTAAAGCGGCAAGCCAACTTCAATCAAAGCGTGGAATGAGGTGTCGGACATTGCCCACTTTCATAGCGTTGCTGGTCGTTACCGGTTTACGGGTTTTAGAAGCAATAAACCTAAATGACGACGACGTTAATACGGTAGATGGGCACTTATTAATTCGTGGGACCAAAGGTGGAGGGTCAAGAATAATTCCACTAGATGAAACAAGTTGCGATGCACTACAGGCCTATAGAAAATTTAAGGATACAATGTATCCTAAAAGTAGTATTCCGTTTTTTTTAGGAGAAAATGGCAAACGCCCCAGCTATGATTTTGTGAGGTGTAATATTTACCGTGCAATGAACAACATTGGAATGAGGGAGTTTCGTTCAGACAGAACAATTGGCAAAGGGCCTAGAATTCATGATTTTCGTCACAGCTTTGCCGTTAAGACTATGATAGGTTGGTATAAAAAAGGGCAAAAACCTGACAATGAAATAACTAAATTATCAAATTTTTTAGGACATACCCATATTAGATATACTTATTGGTATTTAGAAGCAGTTCCAGAATTACTGATATTTGCTTTTCGTAAAAAATGACGGCTATGACGGAACTCATAGCATCCAAATATATCCAGCAGTTTTTCACTGACTACCTCGTTAAGCAAAGAAACTTTAGCACGAATACGGTTAAAAGTTACCGTGACACTTTTAAGCTATTTTTACGTTTTATTTCTGAAAAAGACGAACGTCCGCTGTATAATCTAACGGTCCAACAGTTAGATCAATTGTCCGTACTTGAATTTCTCAATTTTCTAGAAGAAGTGCGTGGAGTTGGCATTGCTACAAGAAACGTTAGGCTTGCGGCACTCAAATCCTTCTTTAAATATTTGGCGTTCATTGAACCATCTGCAATTGAACAATGCCGTCAAATTGCAGCTATATCATCAAAAAGGAACATCACTTCTGAAGTAACTTTCCTTACCCGGAATGAATATAATGCCGTGCTACATACACCAAATATCGATACCTGGTTTGGAAAAAGAGATTATGCAATTTTACTCGTATTAATCAGAACAGGTATGCGCGTGTCCGAATTAGTAAGCTTGAATATCGACAATATAGAATTTGGGCGGATAACAAAAGTGAACTTGCTTGGCAAGGGGAGAAAAGAACGGAGTGTGCCGTTACTTGATGATGTAGATGCCGTTTTGCGCGATTGGATTGCCGAGCGAGCAGCGACACCTATAGCGCCTCTTTTTATAGGCAGGGGCGGTTTTAGATTAAGTAGGGATAACATCGAAAGAATAGTAAGAAAATACGCGCAAATGGCTGAACAAAATTGCCCAAGTATTAAGCGTAAACGGGTTACCCCGCATGTTTTAAGACACACGGCCGCTATGGACTGGAGGCGAAATAATATTGATTCAATGACTATCGCAAACTTGCTTGGGCACGAATCTCTTCAAACTACCTCCGTTTATTTACATGCAGATATCGAACTCAAGAAGAGAGAGCTCGATAGACTAGGTAAAATTGACCCTAGATATGCAAGGTTTTCCCCAGATGAAAAATTACTAAGTTTTCTTGATGGTTTGTGAATGATATGGAAGAACGAAAAAGCAAACATCCAGTGTGCGGATTGTACCCCAAGGGCAGGCTTCGCGCTCAAAGATATAAAACGTAAAACCCGCAAACGGTATCTGCATAATCAGTTATCTTGAATGGAAATGCTTTCTTTTTGAGGATTATTGCCTATATTGAGGATATGAGTGATACAAAAGCTAAAATCCAGTTAGTAGATGTTGTAACAAAAGCGGAGCGTAAGCACGAACGCGAAATAAACAATGTGCTAGACAAGGCTGATGCAACTTTAGAACACTCCAAGACGGCTTTGAAAGAGGCCAACAAGCAATTATGCGCATTGCAAAGAATTGTGGCCAGAACGATATAGTCATTATGAATAGCCAAATGACCTAGGCACTCTAAGAAATTTAATAAACATCGGTAACACCTCCATATTTAGGGGTACTCATAAGTAGACAAGCGAAGCGCGGCAGATTTGACTGACATTATTAATCCGATGCAAACACTCCATACCCAACAAGCTAATGACTCAAATATCCTCAAAACAGACATACGAATCCGCTGCCAAGGTGTCCATAATAATGGGCATTTTGAATTTCCATATATGCGGCAAATCGGTTACTTCAATGAGCTTTTCCATACGTCATTCAAATAAGCAACCATCTCAAAACCCCAATAATGGTGAGATGGAAACCCGCCAATTTAATCCTCAGGCTTAATCATACCAAACAGTAAAAGCGGATCAACCATACCCAACCTACCCTAACTAATAATGCGCGTAAGCTTTACGCTGCCCCCATCAAACGCGTACGTACTAGAGCTAATGTAAACACCTTCGCGAATGCTATCATCTACTTATTATGGGAGCGCCTAAGGGGTTTTAAGAATGACATATTCGGAGAGGGTAGATTGTCACATTACTTTTTCGCTTAAGGTTATTTATGCCCGTCTTCAAGCTGAGATGGCGATGCCATCTTGAGAGTGCCTTCACAAATCTTCGGCTTTGGCACGCCTCCAATAAAAGATAGCCATGAGCGTTACAATTATCGGCACCATCAGTCCATATTCATCAATCCAGAATTTTGTCTGGTCTGTTTCAGTTGTTAAAGGTGAAAATATTTTTTGGATATATATATTGTGTGCACCATGGAACATTATCGCAGGCCACAAACTTTTAGACCTAAATGTAAAGTAGGTCATAATTACAGACATACTTGTAATCATCAATGTGAAGCAGGCAATTTGAAACACAGGGTCGCCTAAACCATATTTTATGATAATGGGGTAATGCCATACAGACCAGATGATACCACTAAACAGAGCGACGCCACCAAAAGGTAAGACTTTACGAAGCTCCCAAATAAAGAATCCTCGCCAGCCGATCTCTTCCCCAACTATACTTCCCAGAGATTTTACGAATTGCACTGTTGCCAATAGAATGATCATGACCACCGTGCCGACTAAAGGAGTGCCCGATAGCCCTAGTTCACTTGACCATTTTACGATTGTATCACTATCAAAAGCGCCACCAAATCCAAGCAACCATACAAGAGTGTAACTTATGGTTATATATATAACAGGAATCAGGTAAGACTGGATATTGTCGCGCCAATTTCCAAAGGCCCAAGGCAAAGATGAAATCTTACGTTTTCTGATTTTTAATGTCGCAAAGGCCGCAATTGCGGGACACCACATCAGGGCCCCAACGTAGATACTAGCAGGTTTTAGCACAACGACAGCAAAATGCCCGATGGCGCTCAACCCAACAAGGATAAAGAGAAAAATAAAAATTGTCTCCCACGTATTTCGTGGGTCATTATCAGAATTCATCATTGCTAATCAGTCTCCGTGTGTAATGTAAATGTTCTGCAAATACTGCCAAAGCCTACAGTGTTGCGTCTTCAAAAACATACGGGGGAACACTTATGTCGACATATAAGTATTACCCCGTATAGCGCATATTGCTCGCGTTCTACAATATTGACCGTATTGGGTAGTGCACATAGTATGCCTATCTCAAACTAGGGGTAATTAAGTGAACAAAGAACCTTTTCATGTGCAAACATTGGACGATGTTAGGCGGCAAACCCATTTAATTCTTCAAGCAACGGGGGATGGAGTTTACGGACTGGATGCAGAAGGCAAAACAATTTTTGCCAACCCTGCCGCATGTCGGCTCACGGGGTTTTCTGAAGAAGAAATGCTCGGCAAAAGTCAGCACAAATTATCTCACCATTCCCATAGTGACGGTAGTCATTACGATGTTCATGAGTGCCCGATTTACCTCGCCTTTAAAGACGGCAAAATCCACCGCGAAGCAAGTGAAGTGTTTTGGCGCAAAGACGGCACATGTTTTCCTGTGGAATATGTCAGCACGCCGATATGGGACGCAGGTGAGTTGATAGGTGCCGTCGTATCTTTTCGTGACATCACTGAACGCGCTGCTCTGGAAGCCAAGCTTGCGGAAGGCAAAGAACGTGAACGCCTTCTTCAATCAGACCTGCATCATGTAGCACGCGTAAGCGCAATGGGGGAAGTCGCCTCAGCTATGGCGCATGAGCTAAACCAACCTCTCACTGCGGTGATGAATTATGTGCAGGCATCCCGAAGGCTTTTGAGCACCGACACAAAAGCTACAAAAGAGAAAGCTCTGGGATATATGGATAAAGCTATTGCCCAGGCCGGCCGTGCCGGCGAAATTATCCGGGGTCTTCGTAAATTTGTTGAGAAAGAAGACACGGAGCGTACATTTGAAAATATAAACGAAATCATTAAAGAAGCTATCGCGCTCATTCTTCCGGGAGGTCAAAGCTCAACAATTAAATTCACAACGGATCTCGCCCCTGATTTACCCGAAATATTAGTCCATAAAGTCAGATTGCAACAAGTTATGGTCAATCTGGTCCGCAATGCCGTCGAAGTTTTGGAAGGCTGTGATGCGCCGCAAATGGAAGTAACCACGCGCTTGTGTACAAACAATACCGTTGAAGTCTGTATCTGTGACAATGGGCCAGGCTTACCTGCCGAAGTGTCTCAAAATCTGTTCCAATCATTTGTAACGACAAAGCAAAACGGGATGGGGGTTGGGCTCTCTATATGCAAAACAATTGTGGAAGAGCACGGCGGCGAAATAAATGCCACCAAAAATGAACATGGCGGCGTGACGTTTTGCTTCACTTTACCGACCACACCACCAACACAGATGGAGGCTGATAATGTCTGAAGGTTTAAGCGTATATATTCTTGATGATGATGAAGCTGTGCGGGACTCAATGTCAGCCCTTTTAGATTCCTATGGGTTTGAACAAAGTATATACGCCTCAGCCAATACATTCCTTGATAGCGTAACACCTGATTTTGCAGGCTGCCTCTTACTAGATATACGCATGCCTGAAATGGACGGGCTAGAGGTTCTACAGCGCCTTGTGGCGAACGGTATAACGCTTCCCGTGATTATTATTACCGGGCATGGCGATTTACCTATGGCCGTGAAAGCCATGAAATTTGGCGCGGTAGATTTCATTGAGAAACCATTTGAAGAGGATGTTCTCATAGAATCAGTCCGGCGCGCGATGGCGATTGGTGAGAAAATCCATGCACACGATAACGAGAAAAAGGACTTGCAGCAAAGGCTCGAAAAATTAACACCAAGAGAACACGAAGTTCTGATCCATATTGCCTCAGGCTTGCAAAATAAAGTCATTGCCTATGAAATGGGTATTAGTCCCCGTACAATAGAAATTCACCGCGCCAGAGTTATCGAAAAAATGCAAGCGCGCAATTTGTCCCATTTGGTTCGAATGGCCATTGAAGGCGGCGTTTTGGCTGCTGCAAGCTAAGACCACTCCCGGGTATAGGTAGTCTCCCGCATAGAACAAATTGGCCCATGCTGTTATTTACTTAGTAGTGTGAATTTTCAACTCTGATCAAGCGGCCAATATATGCGCAAACAAATAATCATCATCGATGATGACGAAGCTGTACGAGACTCTATGCGTGCCTTTTTGGAGTGCGTAGGTTTTGATGTCGCTGCTTTTGATTCTGCACATCAATTCTTACGCACAGATAACTATGACACTGTATGTTGTTTTATCGTTGATGTTCATATGCCGGAGATGACGGGCGTGGATTTTCTTGAGCTTATACATAAAACCCGCCCACATATTCCGGTAATATTAGTGAGCGGCAATATTTCAATGTCCATTCGTAAACGCGCCGCCCGCGCAAACGCGTTAGCGGTATTTGATAAGCCGTTTAACCAAGCTGAGTTATTGCAGGTGCTCAAAACTGTGTGTCCATATCTTGAAAGCGCCAGCACGGATCACTGTTCATAAGTTATAGGTAATTACCCGTAGGTAGTCCTCCTGATTTTTTTCTCCTGCAGCGCCGAGTATCTTCTTCTCAACACTTAGAGAAGGAGGAATACATAATGGGACACCGTAGACCCACCGCCGACATCGTCAATATACCGACGCATTTTAACAATAGCTGGAATGACTTCAAAACAGATGGCGTTCATGGCACCAACTCGCAATTTACACAGATGTTTCAGGCCCAAACCAGGTTGCATCGTCGCATTGAATATTTGCAGATGCGGGTTGCGCACTTGAACCAATGTTTAAATCAAGAGACCGCGTTAGCCACTCATTGAATATAGGCTCTCCTCTAACTCCACCCAAGCCCCCACCCCCGAAAAAGGGGCTTCCCGGGCCGGACATGCGCCCATCCCCCCGCAAGCATATGTCCGGCCCCATTTATTAAAAGTACATTTATGACCAAACCTCCTCTCCCTCCTTTCACGCAAGAAACGGCTCTTCTAAAAGTGCGCGCCGCAGAGAATGCTTGGAATGGTAAAGACCCGCAAAAAATCTCGCAGGCTTACACACAAGATAGTGTTTGGAGGAACCGCGCCGAGTTTTTAATGGGACGTACCGAAATTGAAGCCTTCCTTACGCGCAAATTTTCCCAAGAATTTGACTATCGTTTGATAAAGGAATTATGGGCTTTCACGGGCAACCGTATTGCCGTTCGGTTTTCCTATGAATGGCATGACGATAGTGGCAATTGGTTTCGCTCATGTGGAAATGAAAATTGGGAATTTGCGGAGAACGGCCTCATGCAGCGCCGTATTGCCAGTATCAATAACAAGCCACTCTTGCAATCAGATCGAAAAATGCACTGGCCACTTGGCGTTCGTCCAGATGAGTACGCAGGACTTACGGAACTTGGTTTGTAACTACCAAAAATCGGAGAGTATTATGGCGAAAGCTTTTGCAAAAATATCATTCACGCCGTCGGTCGTTAACATCCAAAAACAGCATGGGTCTGATAAAGCTTATTCAAAGTTTTTATCTCCTGACGTTCAAGGGGGAGATCAACTCACAGAAGCTGAAGCCGAGTTCATAGCGGCTCGTGATAGTTTTTATCAGGCGAGTGCGTCAAATGACGGTTGGCCCTATGTGCAATACCGAGGTGGCCCTACTGGTTTCTTAAAAATTCTAGACGCGAAAACGCTCGCCTATGCAGATTTTCGAGGTAACCGCCAATATATAAGTGTTGGAAATGTGAGCGAGAATGACCGAGTTTCTCTCATCCTCGTTGACTATCCAAACCGGCGGCGTTTAAAAATGTGGGCACGAGCACGCTTGGTTTCCATCGCTGATGATCGGGAATTAGTCGCAAGCCTTCATGATGAAAGTTACCGCGCGCGCCCCGAGCGGGCCGTTGTCCTCTCGCTTGAAGCTTTTGACTGGAACTGCCCGCAACATATTCACCCACGTTACACCCATGCAGAACTAGAGCCTTATGTTGGTGAATTACAGGCGCAACTCACTGAGCTTCGCGCCGATAATTTGGCTCTAAAAACTCAAATCAACGAAAAATTTAGCCCAACTTGACTGGAATATCTCCGGTCTTTCATTCCTGAAAGGAACTCCCATGAAAACGTTTAAAACCCTAGCCCTCGCGAGTGCGCTTGCCTTCTCGCTTAGCGCGCCGATTTTGTCGCCGCAGTTAGCAACTGCAAAAGAGCCTGCGCAAGTCAGCACGACCACATTGACCAATTTTAATTCTGTGCAATTTAACTATGAAACCATCAACGGCGTTAAAATCGCCTACCGCGAAGCGGGGGACCCTAATCGCCCTACGGTTTTGCTCTTACATGGCTTCCCGACCTCATCGCACATGTATAGAAATTTAATTCCAAAATTGGCTGAGCGCTACCATGTGATTGCGCCAGACTATCCGGGCTTTGGTGCGTCCGGCATGCCCAAGGCCGAAGACTTCGAATACTCATTTGCAAATATTGCCAGCATGATGACAACCTTGATTGACCGTAAAGGTGTTGGCAAATACTCTGTCTATGTGATGGACTACGGCGCGCCTGTTGGTTATCGTATGTATGCCAAAAACCCTGCTCGGGTTTCAGGTTTCATTATCCAAAATGGCAATGCTTATGAAGAAGGTCTGCTTGAATTTTGGGATCCTATCAAAGCGTATTGGGCCAACCCAAGCAAAGAAAATGGTGACAAGCTACGCGGCTTCTTTGAAATTGGTGCCACGAAATGGCAGTTCACCCACGGCACCCAGAACCCAGAAAAAATAAACCCCGATAACTTCTGGCATGTTCAATATTTACTCGACCGTCCGGGCAATCAAGAAGTGCAGCTTGAGCTATTTCTAAGCTATGGCACGAATGTCGGCGAGTACCCGAAATGGCAAAAACTGTTTCGTGAATACGACACTCCTGCGCTGTTGATGTGGGGTAAGAACGATCCCATTTTTCCAGAGGCTGGCGCGCATCCTTATAAACGCGATATGAAAGACCTTGAGTTTCATATACTCGACACTGGTCATTTCGCGCTCGAAGAATACGGCACAGAAATTTCAAATCATATGTTGAAGTTCTTAAAACGCACCGCAAAATAATGCTTGTCTAATTCTGGGTATTGAAGGGGCGTCCTTACCGGGGACGCCCCTTCGGTCTTTTGGGGATGCAGCAAATCCCAGACATTTGACCTAAGGGCAAACCCTTAGGTAGTTCTCCTGATTTTAAATCCACAAGCCATTCTCTATCTTATTTATATAACTAACCAATGAAAATTTATAGAGGTCACCTTTATGTTAAAAACTCACAAACCACATAAATCAGCGAGCACTTTGAAGCCCAATGCAAAACCAACTCGCTTAAAAAGTTTTTGGAACCGGATGAAAGCGCTCGAAGAAGCTTTCGATTACGACCCGGTAGAAGATTTGATCAAGTCCAAAACCGACATGGACAAGCAGATTGCGTTGTTAGAAGCCCGTGTTCTGGATTTAGAGAAACCTAATATCTAGCTATTTAATTTCCAATTCAATCACCGGAGGTGATGATGTCTACACTCTGCCTTTCTCACCAAAAACCACCCTTTTTCCCCGACAGGGCAATATTGAAACGATCCGCAATATTGGCGCTGATCATCGGAACTGTTTTAACCTTCGCTAATCAATGGAACGCAATTTTTGGTATTGACCAATTTAAAATATTGTCGATGGTTCTGGTTTTTCAAACTCCCTTTCTGGTTATTTCAATTTCCCAAGTGCTGGGGGTCAGACAAGCCTTGTGCGAAAATACAGCGACCAGTGTAGCCAGTGTCGATGAAAAACTAATCCGTACCATGGTTTCACACGGTATCCCATTGCGTGCTGTCTTAGTCGGCTTGCTAATTGGTGGCTTCAATACATTGGTTGTCATTACTGCGAATATATTGGCTACCGGCGAACTAGGGCCATTACCGAGTTTGCTTTTGGCGCAAGCTTTTACGTTTCCAACAGTTTTTGGCTTTCTTTCCCAATCTTTGTCATATCGCCGTCAATTGGCAAGTGAATATAGCGCGCACACGATAGCAATTTAGAAAAATATCCCCATGAAACTTCTCTCTCTTATTTCCGTAGGATTAATGCTAACATTAATTGCATGCGCGCCAACTAACAGTGCTAAAGATGTCTCTGCTGTTGGGCCCAATCAAATAACTACACTGCAAACCCAAATTTCGGGGCTTTCAAATTCTTTGGCACCTGCACCGATTTTTGAAGACTTCGGATCAGCAGAAGGTGATCGTAGTTTTCATGCAGATATAGCCTTTTACGAGACAGTGCTGTCATATGGCCCGGTCACCGATGCCCGTCCGGTGTTTTTGCTTGCCAATGCCTATATCGTTTCAAATCAGCAGAAAATTGGCATTGCTTATTTCGAGCGTCTGCTAACACGATATGAAAACCAAATGACCAATGAAGTACGTTCCACTTATCTCGCGGCTTATAGCTTGGTACGGGCAACATATGCCGAGGATGTACCGATACCGGGCCGAATATTTTGGGTTCAAGACACTTTTAAAATTCTTGAAGAAGCCAAAATTATTTCAAATGACACCAATCCGCTGGTGAAATGGGCTTCCGGTATAATTTATACGCAAGTTCCCGGTTTTTTTGGCAAGCGCGACGAAGCACTTGCGGAACTTCTGTGGCTGGCCGATCACCCCGAAACCGAACCAACGCCTGGGTTTTACCGTGAAGTTTACCGGCATCTTTCACTGCTATACACTGCAAGCGGCGATGATGACTTAGCCGCTCAATATCTCGCAAAGAGCGGGTATCAAGACTACGCGCCAGCAACATTGTTTATGGGGTGGTTCGCTTCAACAAAAGATAAAGGTTTGTTGTTTGCTCCAACGCCGTGGATCGAAGATATTGTACCCGACAAAGTATTTGCAGTCCGCGGATTTGGGTTTTCCGATTTATATTTTGTAGTCTCGGAAGACGGGAAAGAGTTGATCTCTATCGACGCCGGAACACAACCCTATAGTATGCGGGCCGGGTACGAATTTCTTTTGTCAAACCACTCGAACATACCGCCATTGACCACGGCATTTATTACCCATGCACATTGGGATCATATTGGCGGCTATACTTATTTGAAAACGCTCAACCCAGAAATCGTTGTTTACGGCAGAAAAAATTATCAAGATACGGTCGTCCGCGTGCTGCGCAAGCATGTCTATGACCAGTTTAGAGGAGCGGGCTTTAAGGACGAATGGGTAAAGGCATACCATCCCGATATTGTGGTCGACACGCCCACCCAGATAAGTATTGGCGGTACAAGTTTTGATCTCATCCCGGCACGCGGCGGTGAAACAGAAGATGCGATGCTGATTAATATGTCGGGCGCAGGTATTGTATTCACCGGCGATGCTTTGATGCCATTTTACGGTGAACCTTGGGTCGAAGAAGGTCTTATTGATGACGCAGTCATAACTATGGATCAAATTCTTGACCTCAAGCCGAAAGCTATTCTTCACGGACATTTCGGTATTACAGCTATTTACGGACGCCCCTCAGAACTTAGTTCTTTCCGTGATGACTATGTCTGGCTAGTCCAGCAAACACGTCACCACATATCGAGCGGATATTCAATGGAAGAGATCAGGCGTCTTAATCTGATTCCACCCGATTTACGAAATCATACCGATGCTATGCTCGGATACTTGGCTCCCCGCGATCACATCATAGCTCGTGTGGCTGATCAAATGACCGGCATTTGGCGCGAAAATATTACGGGTCAAGAACCGGATGGTATCGACACAATTACGTCGGTTGAATATGGGAGAATGCTGGAAGTCTACTTGGGCCTGTCTGCGAAACAAACTGAAAAAGCATTAAGGCGAATGCTCGACGGCGGTGACAATGAGCTGGCGCTTCAAATGGCAGTCGCAGCAGAAACTCGGTTCCCTAATAACACGAAAATCACCAAAGCCAAAATCGAGGCTGCAGACCGGCTGCGCAGCGCGGCGCAATATTTCGACCCATTTGCCTTCGTCACATATACCGAGATAGCCGGCAAAGAACATCCATCAATCCCAGCCCAATAAACCACAAAACAAACAATAGGAGACCAACATGAATATGGTAGCAACACAACACAAGGCAGAGCCTTTTATAAATATGGAATATACGCCTGATTTCACAGCCAATAATTGGTATTCTAAGGGCGAGCGCATCGAGTATGATGCAAAACGCAAACGCATACATCCGGAAAATGAGCGCCCAAGCTCACCGAATACCCTAAAAGTGTTTCGGCGATATTCGTCTACAAGTAAATGGGGGGCAGACAATCAATTGACCACATTTCTTCCAGGGTTTCCGGAAGGATCTTTCGGATGGTCACGAATTGACAGCCATCTACCAGATGAAGGATGGCTACCGAGGTTATTTGTTGAATATGTCGGGCAAGGCGATTCTGATAAACCCGGGAATTATAAACACAGTATTATGGAACGGGCCGACCTTGTCGAAGCGCAATGGCGCGACCTAGCTATAAAATCGACATTTGTTGTGGCATTTGATTTCTCTGCGATTGTCGTTTTGGAGCTTCTCAGCAGGCAACAAGACAGAACGTCTCAGGGTCTACCGCCCGTTACAAATATTACCGGCGTTGTACTGATCAATGGCGGGCTTTTTGCCGATGGACACACACACCCATGGTTTACAACCCCTTTGCTCAAAACGCCCTTTGGCAGGATGGGGGTTTGGCTGACACAGCGATCACGCTTCATTTTTGGCGAAATGGTCGCCGCGCTCTGGTCGAAACAATATGACGTGTCGAAAACGGAAATAGATGAAATGTTTGACGCGGTGACACGACGAGACGGTGCCAAATTTATGAGCCGCGGTGCAAAATTCGTGGATGAACACAAGAAAAATGCGGCGCGGTGGAATTTGCAACGTTTGTATCAAGATATGCATAGATCAGTGTCATTTCATATTGTAGGAAGTAACAGAGACCCATTCGAATGGAACCAAATTATCAAGGCACAGGAACGGCTTGGCGACACAGAGCTGGACATTCGCGTACTAACCGGTGGTCATCTTTCAACATCCGAACACCCGAAAAAACTTAGTGATATAATCGTAGAGCTTACTTCTTAATTCTAAAACAGAAACAACGAACGGTAAGGTCTCTAGGCGACCTTAAAATTTCAAGCCATATGTTGCAGTTCTTAATACGCACCGCAAAATAACACACATGCAATTCTGATTTTGTAGGGGCGTCCTCACCGGGGACGCCCCTTCGGTCTTTTGGGGATGCAGCAAATCCCAGACATTTGACCTAAGGGCAAACCCTTAGGTAGTTCTCCTGATTTTAAATCCACAAGCCGCCCTCTAAGTTATTTTCATAACAAATAATTGAAAACCAAAAAGGACACCAACATGTTAAAAACTCTTAAATTACATAAAACGGCGAGCGCGATTGCTCTCACTATTGCTGTAGGTCTAGCTATACCTTTTGCATCCAGTGCAAAACCTGCATCTGATGGCTTGCCTGAAACTAGCTTCGAAATCACGCAAGGCCGCACGGCATTAGTCGTCACGGACCCTCAAAATGACTTTCTAAGTCCTGCCGGCGTCGCTTGGGGTGTTGTTGGTAAGAACGTCGTTGCTAACGGCACGGTAGAGCATATCGACCAATTGTTTTCTGCCGCAAAGTCTGCAGACATGCCAGTATTTGTCTCGCCGCATTATTACTTCCCCCACGATCATAACTGGGCGTTCGAAGGTACGCTCGAAAAACTGATGCACAATATTGGCATGTTTGATCGTAAAGGTGCGCTGTCCGTGAAAAAATTTAAAGGCTCTGGCGCCGATTGGCTTGCCCAGTACAAACCTTACATTCAAGACGGCAAAACTGTCGTCTCAAGCCCGCACAAAATCTACGGGCCGGAAACAAATGATCTGGTTTTACAGCTGCGCAAACAAGGTATCGACAAAGTGATCCTCGCGGGTATGTCAGCAAACCTTTGTACAGAATCCCATATGCGTGAATTGATGGAACAAGGTTTCGAAGTCGTGGTCATCACAGACGCTACGGCGGCAGCGCAACTGCCAGGGCTTGATGGCTACGCGGCCGCCATGACCAATTTTCGTATGATTGCAAACCATGTGACCGACACGAAAACCATTGTCGGCCAAATGACCAGCACTGCCAAATAATCATTACGTCCAAAAGGAGAATAATATGACCAATTCAAATCCCATAACATCCAACGCACACTGGCTGCTTCGCGGCAGCTTAGCCAGCGTCTTCCTTTATCACGGCGTTATGAAATTTGCCAACTTAGAGGGCACCGCGGCTATGCTGTCTCTACCTATGAGCACGACAGTGCTTGTGGCTCTGGCAGAAACGGGCGGGCCATTACTGCTTCTATTAGGCGGGCTAGGTAAGTCACGTTTATTTGACCTTGCGACCCGAATTGGTGCGCTAATGAATATCCCGGTCATGATCGGTGCTATCGCTCTTGTGCATAAAGGACGGTGGAATTTTGTCCCCTCCGAAACCCACCCAATGGGCGGCATGGAGTTTCAAGTCACCTTGATTTTGATCATGCTCTACATTGCCGTTCTTGGAAACAAGAACCTACGAGGTGCAAACTAAAACTATCCCCCCTGTGCATATTGCTCCCCCCAAAGCATATGCACCTCACTTGACCGGGCATTCTCAACCGCCTCAGCGGTTTGCTTATCAGCAGAATGTCCGGTCATTTTTTAAAAGGAAATTATCATGGCCCAATCTCAACCACTTGCCCTCCCAGCACCGTCTTCTACTGAAACTGTTCAAGACTTGGAACACCAAATTTTACAGCTGCGTACTAAGCTCGCTTTCGTAAACGATAAAAACCATATGCTGCAAGCCCAGATCGACCCAAGCTTTTTAAACTATTAGACCTGTCATGATTTTACACACTTATAAAATTACCCCCAATGCCTCACCCATAGAAGAGTGCTGCCTAGAAAGATCAGACAAGCGCTTTGGCGCCGCAGTGCAATTGATTTTATTGATATTGTCATTGAACTTGTTAAGTGCTTTTCCCTTCGTTTTTGTAGGTGGAATTATCAGCTTGGTAATCGCCGCTCTATTTATGTCATTGGGAAGAGTTTGGGCTTACGCATTAGCAAAGCTTACTGCCATGGCATTTCTAGCCGTGTATAGCCTTGACGTACTTGCCCACATTCCGCTCATGCCCCTGCCTGCGTTATCAAGTGAAACAGCGAGCACGCCTCTAATTCTAAGTGAGATACTCGGCATTTGGCTTTCAGCTATGCTGTACACTAATTTACAGCCAGTGCCGATTGGCACCCTATTTCGCTCTCATTAGCAAAATATAGGAGCATGGCCGATTCTGTGAATGCGGCGAAATGAAGCAAGCGTTACTTTTGATGGCTCTCTTCGTTATAGGATGTAGGCTATACTAATTTTTGATTTCAAACCACTTATCATCTCGATATCAAAATAATGATTGCGGCACAGATTTATTATGCCTAGTAGATTTGCATATTTTCTTGTAAAACGGACAAATCCTAGCATTGTAGGCATAATACTTATATCTACATAATTCCCCCGTAAACGGAGGAAGGAGGACACTTTTGCTTGCCGCCCAACCACCGCCGCGCTATAGCAGGACAAATCAAAACGAGATTCCTATGCACGACATAAAAGCCATTCGGCAAAATCCGCAAAATTACGATAAAGCGTGGGCGCGCCGAGGGTTAGAGCCACAATCAAAAACCATTTTGGACAAGGATAAACTCGTCCGCGAAGCGTTAAGAGTGCAGCAAGAAGCCGAAGCATCGCGCAATACATCGTCAAAGCAAATTGGCGCAGCTATGGGACGAGGCGACAAGGAAGAGGCTGAACGGTTAAAAACTGAAGTGGCGGGCGCGAAAAATGTCATTGCCATTATGAGCGCGCAAATCGAATCTGAACGAGCTGTACTGAATGATCTTTTGGCAGGTTTACCCAACCTGCCTTTTGGTAGCGTTCCTGACGGCGCGGATGAGGACGAAAATGTAGAATTGCGAAAATTTGGCACGCCAAAAATATTCAACTTTAAACCCAAAGCTCATGACGACCTTGGGACGGCCTTGGGTATGATGGATTTTGAAACGGCTGCAAAAATGAGTGGCTCGCGCTTTGTGGTTCTTTCTGGAAAACTTGCCCGTATGGACAGGGCACTTGCGGCCCTTATGCTTGATATTCAAACGGACGAACATGGGTATACAGAAACCGTGCCGCCATTTCTCGTGAAAGCGCCTGCACTTTACGGAACAGGGCAATTGCCAAAATTTGAAGAAGATTTATTCAAAACAACGGGTGAACACTACCTAATCCCAACGGCTGAGGTTTCCCTGACTAATATTGTTCGGGGTAGCATTATGAATGTGAGTGATTTACCGCGCCGCATGACCGCCCATACGCCGTGCTTTCGCTCGGAGGCAGGCAGTGCAGGTCGTGATACTAAGGGCATGATACGCCAACACCAATTTAACAAAGTAGAGCTTGTTTCAATCGTAAAGCCCGAAGATAGCGAAGCAGAGCATGAACGGATGGTTGGCTGTGCTGAGGAAATATTGAAGCGGCTGGAATTGCCTTATAAAGTGATTGAATTGTGTACTGGTGATCTTGGGTTTGGGGCGCGTAAAACTTATGACATCGAAGTGTGGTTGCCGAGCCAAGATACTTACCGCGAAATATCGTCTGTCTCCAATTGCGGAGATTTTCAAGCACGGCGCATGAATGCGCGCTATAAACACGCAGAGAAAGATAACCGCTTTGTTCATACCTTAAACGGTTCTGGGCTAGCAGTTGGACGCACGCTAGTGGCGGTACTAGAGAATTACCAAAACGCGGACGGATCAATTACTATACCCAAAGCCCTTGTGCCCTATATGGGCGGGGTTGAGGTGATAGAGTGACTAACATTCCCTCTCCTTGGGGAGAGGGTTAGGGTGAGGGGATATCGCTATGAAGATAGAATATGAGATGAGTGACGTCGTGCATATACGAGATGAAGAGATTTGTTTCCCCTCACCCGCAGTGCGCTTTGCGCACGCGGCCTCTCCCCAAGGAGAGGCATAACTTCTATGCGTATTCTCCTAACAAATGACGACGGTGTATCGGCTAAAGGCATGAGTGTTCTCAAAGAGATTGCATTGACCCTTAGTGATGATGTGTGGATCGTTGCGCCTGCCACCGAACAATCAGCAGCATCTCGCGGAGTTAGTCTGCATAACCCTATTGTCGCGCGAAAACTCGCTGAAAAAACCTATAGCGTGTCTGGTACACCCACAGACAGCGTGATTGTCGCAATGTGCGAAATTCTTAAGGACAGCCCTCCTGATTTAATCTTGTCAGGTATTAACCACGGACAAAACCTTGCTGAAGACATCGGGTTTTCAGGCACAGTAGCAGGTGCGTTGCAGGGTTTGCAAATGGGTGTGCCGTCAATTTCATTATCGCAAGCTCGTGGCCTCGGCACATATGGGCATGGTAAAATTAACTGGCAAGTAGGTTTAGAACATGGGCCTAAGCTTTTGAATGTATTGTTAAAACAAGGGTGGTTAAATAATGTTTCTCTGAATATTAATTTCCCTGATGTGAAGGCCTCTGAGGTGAAGGGTGTACATGTCACAACCCAAGGTCGGCGTGATTTCGAGATGTCGGGTGTTGATAAACGCAAACACCCTCGCGGCGGTGACTATTACTGGCTTACATACGGGGCGGAAAAATCAAACCCGCCCGCTGGCACTGATTTACGGGCCATATATGATGGGTATATATCAGTAACCCCCATTCATGTAGACCATACCCATTACAAAACGGCAGCGAGCCTCAGTGCATTATTTGAGGCGTAAATGGCCTTTATAGAGCCTGGCCTATTTGATATGATTATGCGCCTGCGTAGCCGTGGGATTTCAGATACCCATGTCTTGCGGGCCGTAGAGCAAACGCCGCGATCATTATTTGTACCTAATGATTTGAAAATGCAGAGCTATGATGAATGCGATATTCCTATTGAGTGTGGGCAAAGCCTACTTGCACCTCTAACAACCGCCATTCTGTGTCAAACCTTGGATGTGCACCCTGAACACAAAGTGCTGCACATCGGTACGGGGAGCGGCTACAGTGTGGCAGTATTGGCAAAACTATGTACGCGCATATATTCCGTTGAACGCTATAAAACCTTAAGTGACGCCGCTGAATCCCGCTTGCAAACCCTCGTCAACAATACCGTTTTACGTCATGGAGATGGGCGGTTTGGGTGGCGTGGGCAAGCACCATTTGACCGCATTCTTGTGTGTGCCTCTGTACGTACTATGCCAACTGTTTTAATTGAGCAGCTAGCGAAAAACGGGCGAATCATTGCTGTCGTTGACGGACAACTCAACGCGGCAGAGCGTAAAAATGGCAAGCTCGTGGAAAAAACCGTCATGTCTTTGCAAATTCCCGACTTGGAACCAGGAAAATCCAAGGTATTATAGCCATTCTACCCATATACACGCGCCAAATTTAGCATTTTATTAACTATAATGGCTGACCTTAGTCCTCGATATTACGCAGTATGCGAAATAGGAGGACAATATGTCGATTAAAATATTACTATCTGGTTCCGTGTTAAGTTTATTCTTGGTCATGCCTGCATCTGCACAAACGACAAGCACAGTTGTTCGCGAAAATATTCCGCAGCAACGGCACGTGATAATCGCTAATTCCCCCGAAGACATTGCTCTGCAAGAAGAAATTCGCAAAATCCGTGCATATAATGCTCATATTGACGCGCAGGTGGGCATTTCTGAAATACGTGAAGTTGTTGCATCAACTCCTGATTATGCAAGTGCTAAAATCGAACTGTTTGAAGCCTCTACAGCCAATACTGTGAACATACCTGTTATTGATACGTCAGCAGATACTACCCCCGTCGTTACTATTATTGAGCGTTACCCTGTTTTGCAAAATCATAGAGTTGCCGAAGGGGATACACTGTACGGATTTGCGCGTAATCGTTGTGTGAGTGTTGCAGATATTCAAGATATGAACGACCTTGAAAGCGCAAATATTCGACTAGGGCAAGTTTTATCCCTGCCAGCAACTCGGTGTACGATCATTACGGCGTCAACAGGCAATGCCACAGTGCAAAACACGCGCATTGTTCTGCCTGTGCCCACCAATGCAAATGCGGTCATTTCCAATGATTATGCTGTCTTACCAAAAGATTCGCTTTATTCAATATCTCAGCGCTATTGTGTAAGTGTTGAAGAATTGGCGACACACAACCAGATTGCGGTTGCTAAAGCTATTCAACCGGGGCAAATCTTGCGGTTACCAGAAACAGCCTGCCAGAAATAAACGCGCGTTATTACGTAATCACGCATTGCAAATTTGCACGGTGGCCTTATATAGTTCTCAAACAATAATATCATGACCACTCGGTCATAACCTTTAGGTTTTTTTGGGAAATTCTATGTTACACATCATTATGCAGGCGCAAACGCCGCCGACACCTAACCTTATTACCTCCATGCTTCCCTTTATGCTCATTGGCTTGGTATTTTATTTTCTCCTGATCCGTCCACAAAACAAACGATTGCGCGATCACAAAGCGATGCTCGCCGCAGTCACGCGTGGGGATACAGTAGTTACGACGGGCGGCTTGATTGGAAAAGTGACAAAAGTTGATGACGGTGAACTTACTGTCGACCTCGGCGGCGGCACTAAAGTAAAAGTCGTAGCCTCTATGCTAGCGGACGTTCGTAACAAAACAGCACCAGCAAATGACACGGCCAAAAAATAACCATGGGTTTTAACACCCGTATGTAAGAGGAAATGCCATGTTGCATTTTTCAAGAACGAAAATATTTTTCATCCTTGGCGCTTTGCTCATAGGTTTTCTATTTGCCTTGCCCAATGTGCTCCCCCAAGATGTGAGAGAAAAGTTGCCCTCGATCATGCCACGCCAGACCTTAAACCTTGGTCTTGATTTGCAAGGTGGTGCACATATGTTGCTCGCGGTTGATCTTAAAGACGGCCTTAGTCAAACCTTGAAAATTCAGCGCGACAGTATCCGTGATGCCTTGCGTGAGCAGGCTCAAATTCGGGCGTCATCACGTATCGAAAATGAAGCGGTCTATGTTACTTTTCGCTCTGAAGCGGACGCAGAAGAAGGAGAACCTATTTTGCGGGCTCAATCTGAAAATGTTGATGACAGTGCCATTGGCGGCGGCGGCAAAACGCTGATTATCGAAAATGTTGGTGACTTGCGCTATAAAGTGACGATTTCCAATGAATATTTGGAATATTTAAGTGCGCGTACAATTGACCAATCCATTCAGGTCTTACGCAAACGGATTGACCCAACAGGTACAACCGAAATGACCTTGGCTAAAGAAGGAAATGACCGGATATTATTGCAAGTCCCTGGAGCAAATAACACACGTGTCCAAGAAATTAAGGACCGTATCCGCCAAACGGCCAAGCTCAGCTTTCACCAAGTTATTCCCGCGTCAGGGATTGAACTTGAACTGTGTGTCAACGAAGGGCGGTGCAGCCTTGGACAAACCGCCTATAAGCTAAAAGACGGCGGCGGGGCCATGATTGTTAATGAGCGAGAAATTGTCTCTGGGGCGGACTTAAAAAAAGCATCGGAGGGTATTCACCCAACCAATAGTTCTGCCATTGTGAATTTTAGTTATAACGCAAGTGGTGCACGCAAATTCTGTGATTTTACAGCTGAGCACGAAGGCGAATTATTCGCGGTTGTGCTCGATAATGAAATTATTACCGCGCCGCGTATTAACGGCGCAATATGTGGTGGGCGTGGTTTTATCGAGGGCGGCTTTACTATGGGCAGTGCACGGGAATTGTCTTTGCTTCTCAATGCGGGCGCACTCCCTGCCAAACTCCAAATCGAATACGAAAGCACTGTTGGTGCTGAACTTGGCCAAGACAGTATTTCTGCAGGTAAAATTGCCTCCATCATCGGGCTTATTGGCGTTGGTATTTTCATGTGGATATCATACGGGATACGGTTCGGTACATTTGCCAATATTGCGCTGACCACGAATATCATACTTATTGCTGGTGCACTGTCTATTTTAGGGGCAACGCTCACCTTACCAGGAATTGCAGGTATTATCCTAACTATTGGTATGGCGGTGGATGCCAATGTGTTGATTTTCGAGCGTATACGGGAAGAATCAGCGGCGGGTCGGGGGCCTATTAACGCTGTAGACACTGGATACCGTTTATCACTAGCACCAATTTTAGATGCCAATATCACTACATTGATCGCCGCGTTAACATTGTATTTTGTTGGCTCTGGCCCGATCCGTGGGTTCGCGGTGACCTTGGCGATTGGTATCGTCATGTCCGTATTTACTGCCGTCGTTGTGGCGCGCCTCATGACATCTATTTGGCTTAGGCGTGCCAGACCCAAACAGCTCCCTATATAAGGTATTCCATGTTTGATATTTCACTCGTAAAATATTTACCCAAGGGTACGAAAATCCCGTTCATTAATGTTCGCTGGATTGCTATGGCGTTATCAATATTGGCAATTATCGGGTCGATATTTTTATTCTCCACACGTAACCTCAACTACGGCATTGATTTTACTGGCGGCACGGTTTGGGAATTTCATCTCGACCATAACCCCACCAATGACGAAATAGAAATAATCAGGGAGATGGGGCCAGAGCTTGGGCTTGGCGCGCTTACCGTGCAAACCATCACCCAACTTGATAAATCTGAGGCTTTGCGGATTGGCCTGAGAAAACAACCTGCTCTTGAAGGCGACGATACTGACTCACGCGCCCAGCAAGTCGCGCTCGATAAAGTCCAAACTGCGGTGAACGAAAAATTTGAAAATGTCACCCATCTTAGCCGCCAGGTGTTGGGCTCGAAAGTGTCGGGCGAGCTTAAAACCAAAGGTGCATTGGCTGTTGGTCTGGCCTTGATGATGGTGCTATTTTATATCTGGATACGGTTTGAGTGGCAATTTGGCGCAGGGGCGGTGATTGCACTGGCCCATGACGTTATTTTGACCATAGGCGTGTTCTCACTCACACGGCTTGAATTTAACCTCTCTATTGTGGCCGCGATTCTAACCATTGTGGGGTATTCGCTTAATGATACGGTGATTGTTTATGACCGCATCCGTGAAAATTTGCGCAAGTTTAAGAAAATGTCATTACAAGATGTGCTTAACTTATCAATTAATGATACTTTATCTCGAACCATTATGACGTCTGTAACAACCTTACTAGCTTTGGTGTCCCTATATGTTTGGGGCGGTGCAGGCTTGCACGGCTTTGCTTTCGCTATGATATGGGGCGTGTTTGTGGGTACGTATTCATCCATATTTGTGGCGTCCCCTGTACTTATGTTGCTCGGTGTAAACCGCACTGGTGCACATAAATAGTAACATCCATTTATTTAACCTCAACTGTCACCCCAGCGTAGGCTGGGGTCTCGCGCTTATTTGAGTGCTGAGACTTGTTTCAGATTCCAGCTTTCGCTGGAATGACAGTGAGGAAGAGTAGTGGTTTAGATACAAACTGAGGTTTGAAACCCGTTTTTTCTACAAATTAGCTTCAGCAAAGTCCCAATTTACGAGGTGCTCTAGGAATGCGTTCATATAGCCTGGGCGACTGTTTTGGAAATCAAGGTAATATGCGTGCTCCCAAACATCCATTGTAATCAAAGGGATAACGCCGTCTATTAATGGAGTTTCTGCATTTGGTGTTTTGCGCACTTCAAGCTTTCCGTTATTAGAGACGAGCCATGCCCAACCAGATCCAAATTGCGTGCCGCCAGCTGTCGTAAACTCTTTGGCAAAATTTTCATATGAACCAAAATCGCGGTCAATGGCCGCCCCAATTTTACCAGACGGTTTACCGCCGCCGCCCGGTGTCATGGAATGCCAGTAAAATGTATGGTTCCAAACTTGCGCGGCATTATTGAAAATACCCGCTTTGGACGCATCGCCTGCAACAGACAAGATGATGTCTTCCAAGGTTTTATCTTCCAAATCAGTTCCCGCGATAAGCTTGCCCAAATTGGTCACGTAAGCAGCATGATGTTTGCCGTGGTGAAAGCTAAGCGTATGTGCGCTGATATGTGGCTCAAGCGCGTCAGGCGCAAAGGGAAGGTCGGGAAGGGTGATAGCCATAATGGTCTCCTGTTTAAAATCATTCTAAGCTTATATAGGGTGTGCTGCGCGGAATGCCTAGCAGTTTCGCCCTCTTGTCGCCATGATTATCTTTGGTTATGGTCACAAAAAAGGAATCCTTATGAGTAAAATAGCCAAAGCCTTCGAAAATTTCGTTCCCGATGCTCAGGGAGTTATGCGACGGTTTCCTCTGGCCACGCTTATGATCGCCTGCTTTGCTATTCTTGTTTTGTTAAAAGCCAATAATAACGACGTATTTAACGACGAAATGATGATGCGGCTTGTTGGCGGAACTGTCTTGGCCGCTTATTTATCGATAATTCTCACGCTGGTTGGGGAAGGGCGCGGCAATACAGTTGCCGTAATTGTCAAAGCCTGTGTTGTTGTCATTGCCTTGCTCGCCGCCTATTTCTTTCGAGAACTTGCCTTTATAACGCCAATGGCCATAGGAGCCGCCGTTCTTTGGCTTGGCTCAGCTCCGTTTTGGCAACACAAACGCGATGATGTGGCCGTGTGGGACTTTACCCATAAAATCTGGTCTGGGGTCATATTTACAGTGGCGGGGTCAATTATATATATGATCGGTATATTCGCCATCTCCACCGCCTTAAAATCTCTGTTTAGTATTAATATCCGAGATTTCATCGAGGACTGGATGTTTCCGGTCGGCTTTGCATTCTTAGCTCCCATGGCATGGATGTCCATGATCCCGAGGCATGATGAGGACGATAGTGACAGCCTGCGTAATCCAGGCTTTATCTCCCACTCTGTCGGGTTTTTAGGCACATGGATATTGGCGCCGCTGACGCTGGTTTACGCGCTTATTTTGTTTGCTTATATGGTAAAAATCGTCCTGAGCCAATCTGTGCCAAACGGCGAAATAGCTCAATTGGTCACGCCGTTCCTCATCATCGGTACGCTCACATGGCTCATTCTTGATCCTCCCTTTATTCAGGAAAAAAGACTAGCACGCTGGTTCCATAAATTCTGGTTTCCGCTCATGATCCCTGCTGCTCTATTACTCGCCTTTGCCGTATATTTACGCATTAGAGAATATGGCTGGACGATTGAACGCTACTTGCTTGTTCTGGCCAGTATTTGGGCACTAGGCCTCGCGGTCTGGTTTAGTATCAAGGGGACTGATAAACGCGATATCCGCATCATTCCAGGCTTTGCAGCTCTTCTCTTGGTTGTTGGCTCAATAGGCCCGTGGGGGGCAGATGGTCTATCAGCCATGAACCAAAATTCCCGCCTGAACCAATCCTTGAAAGCCAATAATATGCTGAATGCGGATGGGCACATGAAAGCTACTGGCCTGTATGAACTTACCGATAAGGATGCGGCCATTGCAGCGAGAAGTTCTCTGGATTATTTGCTCAAAGCAAAAAAACATAAACGCATTGATAGGTTTTTTGACACGCCTTTGGATTTTGGTGAGGGAAAATGGGCGGCACACAAACCTATTCGTAAAAAATTTGGCCTGAGCGACGTAACTGTCCCGAATATGTATAATCGAAATGTCGAACCCCAACATCATTACGAGGCGGACGATACTATAATGGTTCAGGGCTATGATTATATTACTGCCCAGCAATCACACAATATGAACAATACGCGTACAAAAAATAAAAACACCACAACAATGGGGCGTTATAAAATAATAGCTAACGGGCATGATTTTATTGTTTTACGTGACAATATTGAACTCCGTAAAACAGATGTGCTAAAATGGTTGAAGGCGCAAAACTTCAATAGCAATGATGAAAACACTCGTATTCCAAACTTAATTTTGTATAGCGAAAATGATGTAGAAATAGCCTTGCATTTAAGCCGTACAACCTATGATATTGGCAATGATAAAGCATTCGCCTATATTGAATATATGCTGTTGGCAAAAGGTGTCGAGATTAAACAATAACTCATTTCCCGTGTCATCCCAGACTTGATCTGGGATCTCGCCGCTAACACCAGATTCCAGCGTATGCTGGAATGACAAAATTATGTTACACCCAACCCGCGATATCGGTTAAGGCACGGGCGGAAAGATGGCGTTTACGAAAACGGCTTTTGTCTTTACCGCGAATACGTTTGCCGCCCTCGTCTTTATATTCAAGCTCAATTGGCGGGAACAGGCCAAAATTGATATTCATCGGTTGGAACTTGGCTTTCGGGCCGCTCATATATCCACCCGTAACATGTTCAACAAGTGCGCCGAGAGCCGTTGTTTTAGGCGGATGAGGATAGCTGTTGCCAAGAGCTTGCGCCGCCGCCATACGGCCCGTAATCAAGCCAAGGGCTGCGCTTTCCACATAACCTTCAACCCCCATAATTTGCCCTGCAAACCGCAGAGCAGGACGCACTTTTAACTGGAGCTGTTCATTTAAAAGCTTTGGTGAATTGATAAATGTATTGCGGTGAATGCCACCGAGCCTCGCAAAGACTGCTTTTTCAAGCCCAGGAATTGTGCGCAATATTTCTGTCTGCGCGCCGTGCTTCATTTTCGTTTGAAACCCAACCATATTATACAGCGTGCCCAGAGCATTATCTTGGCGCAATTGCACAATAGCATGTGATTTAATTTTTGGGCTGCGGGGGTTGGTCAGCCCAACAGGTTTCATCGGCCCCCAACGCAATGTTTCAGGGCCACGCGCCGCCATAACTTCAATCGGTAGACAGCTTTCAAAATACGGTGTATCTTTCTCCCAATCCTTAAATTCTGCTTGGTCTGAATGCACCAAAGCGTCAATGAAGGTTTCGTATTGTTCTTTATCAAGTGGGCAATTGATATAATCTGCCCCGTCACCGCCAGGCCCTTTTTTGTCGTAGCGGGACTGCATCCATGCAATGTCAAAATTGATACTGTCCTTATAAATAATGGGTGCGATGGCATCAAAAAAAGCGAGGCTATCTTCGTCTGTTACGTATAAAATTGCTTCGGCCAATGCGGGCGAGGTGAGGGGGCCCGTGGCGATAATTACATTGTCCCAATTGGACGGGGGAAGCCCTGCAATTTCGCCGTATTCAACACTAACAAGTGGGTGGTCATAGAGGGCTTTACTGACCCCGTCTGAAAAAATATCGCGGTCAACTGCCAATGCCCCGCCAGCAGGGAGTTTATGCGCGTCGCCTTCGCGCATTATCAGAGACCCAGCACGGCGCATTTCTTCGTGTAACAATCCAACCGCATTGCCCTGCGCGTCATCACTGCGAAATGAGTTTGAGCATACCAATTCGGCAAAGCCCTTTGTTTGATGGGCTGCGGTCATTTTTTCGGGCCGCATTTCGTGCAAGATAACGGGCACGCCAGCTTCGGCGATTTGCCAAGCGGCTTCGCTACCAGCGAGACCTGCGCCGATCACGTGAACGGGACTGAGTGTCGTTTTTGTCATAGATGCGGGTTTTAAGCATTTGTCGCAGCATAGGGAAGTAAAATATGCAATATATCTTGCATTTTTATCGCTACAGGTTGAAACTGTTTGCTCTACACTGCCAATACAGGGGGTATCATGGCAAATATACAGCGCACAAATTTCAAGTTTTTAAATGCGGCTTTTCTTGTTTTTAACAAAGAATATCAATTTGGTAACTTTGTTTGGAAATCAGCCTGTTTTTATGCTCTCATTATGACGGGCTTGATGTTTTTTATTGGGCCAATGATGATAGATGTCATACGTGATTTTGTCGTGATTATTCAAGAAATTGAAAAAAATCCAGAAGACGAAACCCTTGTTTTTAAAATGTTTGGCCTTATGGGTAAAATGTTTCTGCCTTATCTAATTGTTATGATTATCGGGTGGATGGTATGGGTGACGATTGAGGCAGCTATTCACCGCCGCGTACTGCGCAATGAAGACTTACCGCAGTTTCCTTGGCGATTTGGTAATGACGAACTGCGCACCATGCTTTGTCAGCTCGTTCTTTTTGTTGTGTATCAAGTGGCATATTATGTTGTTTATATTGGTATTGTAGTCGTGGTTATGTTGACAGTTTTGTTGGCGTCTCAATCTACGGCTCTTGGTATTGTAGGCGGCATTATTAGTTTCGTACTCGGCGTGGCTGGTATAGGGGCAATGTGCTTTATATTAATCCGCCTAGCCCCCGCAGCAGCATTGTCGACTGCAGATGATAAAATATCTATCTCTGAGTCTTGGCCCGTAGTCAAAGGACGGTTCTGGCCCGCCTTTGGTACATTTGCATTCCACTATATTGTGATGATGGTTGTTGTTTATGCCGTCATGATTGCTATAGCAGTGGCTTTATTTTCAAGCTCATTTGCGGGTTTTATCGAAATCGCAAACACAGGGAGCGGAGATGAAGTTTGGGCCAATATAAAGCAATTGCTTGGCCGCCCAAGCACAAAACTGAGTCTCACAATATTCGGGTTTTTCTTTTTCTTCATGACAGGCATATGGATGCAATGTATTGCAGGCGTTTCCACCTATATTACGCATCTTTACAAGGTAGATTTGGGCGTAACTGGTGCAGACGTATTTGATTGATCTATGTGTGTAGTGCTTGCATTTGCAACATGATTATAGTACCTATGAATATGATCTAAATGAGGGAAAATTATGCGTGTTTTTATTTTTATTTTCGCTATATGTGCCTTTTTCACAAGTAGTGTTGCATGGTCTGCGCCACTGCCCAAAAATGTTGTTGATGCATATAAAAGCTACCAATCAGCATTCGACAATGGTGATAAAAAAAACGCTTTAAAATATGGATATGCGGCATGGCAAGCCGCCGAAAAATCATTGGGTGATAATAAAACCACGGGTGACCTTGCCTATAATTACGGAAACATTGTTATTATCAGCAGTATGTACGGCAATACCAAAAAAGATATTTTAGCGCAGCAAAAAATTCATAAGAAAAAAGAAAAAGCTCTTATTCGAAGTGTAGAACTTTCCCCGTATTATGACGATGATATCGCCGTGGATGTTGAGCTTGAAAGACGAGTGCGACTAGCTGAGCACGGTTTATTGACATATGTACGGTATAAAAATGAGTTAGTGCCAGGCGGAAAAAGTAGGTTTTTAAATAACCTCAAGAAGGCTTTGGATAAACACGGCAAACGTGGGACGACATTTGAAGCAGATATGGAAACATTATACGCTCAAAGATTTAAGCTTCGTGGCGAATATGAACGCGCATTACAACATGCTGATCTTGCGATAATTTTATATAAAAACAGGATTGATAGTCTTCCTTCACAGCATCAATATTTAGTCAAGTTTTACCGTGCAGACATTCTTAAATCTATGGAAAAACCCATTCCCTCTTTATTGCAATATCAAGAGTTAATGCTAAATCTAAAAGAAAAACTTCCAGCTGAGCACCCGTTTATTAATAGAGCATTTTTGAGGTGGATAAATCTGCGGACATTATTGGAGCAAGACGGACGTCTTAAGGAGGCTGAAATTGCGGGGCTTTGTGAATGTTGGCCATTTAGTGATTATAAAAACAAAATCATTCCCTTAAAGCGTATTCCGCCAATCATGCCGCGCAAGGCACTGAGGTCAGGACATGTTAATCTAATGTTTGACGTTGACGAAACGGGTAAGCCCTTCAACATAAAAGCACTTGAATCATCTGCTCATATTTTCATCAAACCAGCTCTAGATTCCGTCGCTAAATGGGAATATTCAGCTGTGAGTAAAGAAAATAGAGATAAAACATATGATAACGTTGTCTCGAGGATTACCTTTATGCTCACCGATCGTAATGGCAGTTTGATACCAGAGTAAATAAATATATTACCGTTTAGATAAGGCTTGTTTCAAATATTTCCCCGTCCAGCTTTCTTTGACGCCTGCAATATCTTCTGGTGTGCCGACAGCGACGATTTGCCCGCCGCCGTCACCACCTTCTGGGCCGAGGTCTATGATCCAGTCAGCGGTTTTTATTACGTCTAGGTTATGCTCGATGACAATCATAGTATTGCCGCCTTCGACCAATTCTTGCAATACGCCGAGGAGTTTATTGACGTCCTCAAAATGTAGACCTGTTGTCGGTTCGTCCAATATATATAACGTGCGGCCCGTGGCGCGTTTGGCCAATTCTTTCGCCAGTTTAACCCGTTGTGCTTCTCCGCCTGATAGGGTGGTGGCCTGTTGTCCAACATTAAGATAGCCAAGACCAACCCGTTGCAAGGTGACCATTTTGTCTCGAATTTTTGGTACAGCTTTGAAAAATGTGGCGGCCTCATCAATACCCATTGCCAGAACATCTGCGATAGACTTTCCTTTGAATTTTATTTCCAAGGTTTCGCGGTTGTAGCGTTTGGCTTTACAGGTTTCGCACTGCACATAGACATCTGGCAAGAAGTGCATTTCTATTTTTATCATGCCCCCACCTTGGCAGGCCTCGCAACGACCGCCCTTGACATTAAAACTAAATCGCCCTGGTTTATAGCCACGAGTTTTGGACTCAGGCAGGCTGGAAAACCATTCTCGGATGGGGGTGAACGCGCCTGTATACGTAGCGGGGTTAGAGCGCGGGGTGCGCCCAATAGGGGATTGGTCAATGTCGATTACTTTGTCTAAATGCGCGAACCCATCAATGGATGTGTGCGGCATCGGGGTGGTGTTGGCATTGTTAAGTTTACGTGCTGCCGCCTTGTAAATTGTTTCGATAGTGAGGGTGGATTTACCGCCGCCAGAAACACCCGTAACACAAATGAACAAACCAAGAGGAAAATCCACATCAACGGATTTAAGGTTATTGCCTTTTGCGCCTCGTACTTTCAGCATTTTATGGGGTTTGATTTCACGTCTTTGGGCGGGAGAAGATATAGTTTTTTTGCCCGTTAAATATTGCCCTGTGAGAGAATTTTTGCATTTCTTGATTTTATCAGGCGTACCGCACACAATAACTTCGCCGCCTTCAATGCCGGCCAGTGGCCCCATATCTACTACATAATCTGCGGTTAATATTGCGTCCTCGTCGTGCTCAACCACAATCACAGTATTGCCTATATCGCGCAAGTTTTGCAAGGTTTCCAAGAGTCGTGCATTGTCCCTTTGGTGCAGGCCAATACTCGGCTCGTCCAGAACATAAAGCACCCCTGTAAGGCCAGACCCAATTTGGGAGGCCAAGCGGATACGCTGACTTTCCCCGCCAGACAGTGAACCAGAGCCGCGCCCAAGAGTAAGATAATCAAGACCAACCGCATTGAGGAAATTAAGGCGGTCATTGATTTCTTTTAAAATGCGCTCCGCAATTTCCATATCTTTTTTGGACAAATCTTGGCTAAGCTTTGCAAACCGTTCTTGCGCCTGCTTGATGGAGAGACTGCTTGTAACTGTAATGTCCATGCCGTCAATTTTAACGGCCAATGCTTCAGGGCGCAGGCGTTTCCCTTCGCACGTTTCGCACATGGAATGAGATTGGAATTTTGCCAAATGATCGCGTGACCATGAACTTTCCGTATCTCTAAACCGGCGCTCTAAATTTGGGACAACGCCTTCAAAAGTTTTCTTGGTTTCGTAACGCCGCCCACCTTCCGAGTAGACAAATTGCACGTGTACGCCTTGCGTGCCAAATAAGATAATATCTTGATGTTTTTTGGGTAAGCTTTTCCAAGGTGTCGATAAGTCAAACCCGAAATGTTTCGCCAAAGCTTCCAAGGTTTGCCTATACATACGCGAAGGTGTTTTTGACCACGGGGCAATGGCACCACTGCCAAGTGTGAGACTGGTGTTAGGAACGACGAGGGCAGGGTCAAATTTTAATTCGTGCCCCAACCCGTCACATTTAGGGCACGCCCCGTGGGGGTTGTTAAAAGAGAACAGACGCGGTTCAATTTCTGCAATGGTAAAGCCTGAAACAGGGCAGGCAAAGCGTTCTGAGAATATAATACGTTCCCCGTTGTCCGCTTTCTCCGCTACGGCTAGACCATCCGATAAACGCAGTGCAGTCTCAAAACTATCGGCTAACCTCGTCTCTAAGCCGTCACGTACGACAATACGGTCAACCACAACATCAATATCGTGTTTGTATTTTTTATCCAGAGCAGGGGCTTCCTCGATACGAACAAATTCGCCGTCAATTTTGGCGCGCTGAAAACCCTGTTTCATCAAATCTGCAAATTCTTTGCGGTATTCCCCTTTGCGCCCCCTAACAATAGGCGACAGAATATAAAGCTTTGTACCGGCCTCCAAAGCCATCACACGGTCAACCATTTGAGCCACAGATTGACTCTCAATCGGCAGGCCAGTGGCAGGCGAGTAAGGCACACCTACTCTCGCCCAGAGAAGGCGCATGTAGTCATAGATTTCCGTCACAGTACCCACGGTCGAACGTGGATTACGAGATGTGGTTTTTTGTTCTATTGAAATAGCGGGAGATAAACCTTCGATGGAATCTACATCTGGTTTTTGTTGTAACTCAAGAAATTGCCGTGCGTAAGCTGATAGGCTTTCCACATAGCGACGCTGCCCTTCGGCATAAATCGTATCAAAGGCAAGTGATGATTTACCTGAGCCCGACAAACCCGTAATCACGATCAATTTATCACGTGGTAAATCTACATCGATATTTTTTAGATTATGGGTGCGCGCGCCACGCACTTTAATGTGTTTGAGTGTTGTCATAAGAAAAGTGAATAACATGAACATTCAACAATGTAATAGAGAAAAATTATGCTACTGACATATTTGCAAATACGTGAGAAAACGGTATTAAAGAACCGCTTGCTTGCGATCAATTGATTGACTAAAGTACGCGCAAGGGGCTATGAAAAAATCACTCACTTCCATATTTTCTATTCGGTTTAGTTTATTTCTGCTTATCGCAGGGATCAATTCTCTCTTTGCCTTGTTTTTGATTTATTACGGCCATGTGCAATCATCAAAGACGGCAGTTTTGGCTGCTGACCGTATGATCGAAAGTACGGCTGATAATGTTCATCAAAGATCGAAACTTCTCATCAAACCCATTTCAGATTTTGCAGCCTTTGCGCCAGATTGGGTGGGGTTACAGACATTGCCGACAAAAGACGGGCATGTTTCCAAAATGCAAATGCTCAATGCTCTAAAGGGATTTACGCAAAGTGCCTCTAGTTATATTGGTTATGAAAGCGGTGCGTTTTACCAAATCTACAAGCACCAAAATTTGATTTCGCAAAAAGACAATGACCAAGTATTTCCAACTCAAACACAATTTATCGAACGGATCGTCTTACCAGCACAAGATGGCCCTTCACTAGAAATTGTGCAGTATTTGGACGGGCAGGGCGATATACTTTTACGCCAAGAAAATTTTAGTACCTTCGACCCACGCAAACGGCCTTGGTACGGATTAGCATTACAAGCAAGCGGCACATTGGCGGCAACGGATATTTATTATTTTAACAGCACCAATCAACCTGGTATAACCTTGTCACGGCAAATTGGCACGCAGGTTATTGGTGTCGACATCACTTTGGAACGTATGGAGGAAATGCTCAAAAATGATCCCATCATTAATGCTGGCGGCGTTATTGCTATGATGAACGGGGAGGGGGAAATTTTTGCCGTATCCCACGACCCAATACCTGAAGTATTTTTACAAAGTAACAATGCTGAAAATTTTAAACAAGCTTTTCGCAACGGCCTACAAACAATTGCAGGTGAAAAATGGGAGCTGCAATTTCGATCTGTCGATATGGGGGTCGGCCAGAATGCTTACCTAGCCGTGGCCATGCCAATGAAAAGCATTTTGGGCCCGATATTAAAAATTGACAGGAACAAAATTTTTATGTCTCTGGCCATGTTACTGGCCAGTATCCCGTTTATTTGGCTTCTCACAAAGCCCATGTCACGTTCGCTTATTACGCTTGCACGGCAGGCTGACAAAATCAGGAATTTAGACTTTTCAGAATCCATCACAGATACGTCCCAAGTTAAGGAAATCGCCGGCCTGCAAAAATCCATGCAGCGTATGCGTCAAGGCCTGCAAACATTTAATCTCTATGTGCCGCGTGAACTGGTTCCTATTCTCATCGATGCAAAACAATTGCCAAAACTTGGCGGGGAACGCAAAGAATTGGCAATATTTTTTAGTGACATTGTTAACTTTACCTCCATTACCGAGGACTTACCGCCAACCGAGATTATGGCCTTAATGACCGAGTATTTTGAAGTGGTCACACGTGCACTGTCTGAAAATGGGGCGATGATCGATAAATTTATTGGTGATGCTGTCATGGCTATGTGGAACGCCCCCAATGACCAAGATGATTATGTACATAAAATGTGTGAAGGCGCGCTTGCAGTTGAAAAAGCTTCCGAAGCACTCTGTAAGAAAAACCCAGAGCGGGCTTTACATACATGTATGGGGTTACATGTCGGCCCTGCGGCAATCGGCAATGTGGGGTCCCGTAAACGCATGAATTACACAGCTCTGGGTAAACATGTAAATATTGCAGCCCGTGTTGAAGGTATTAACCGAAAATACAACACCCGTATTCTCGCCACCCAAGCTGTATATGACCGTGCAAAGGATAAATTCGCATTTCGGGAAGTTGATAAAGTGCAGTTGAAAGGCTTATCAAAAAAACAAGCCCTCTATGAATTGCTTGGTCCATTATAAAAAATACGCAAATTCCCTCATATTTCTCTGTATTTATTATCGATATTCAATATAGTGGGCGCAAATCAATATAGGGAATAGATATGAAAACTCAATTATTTGGCACAGCTCTTGGCGTAATGGCAATTTCTTTATTAAGCCTGTCTGGGTGTGGAGATAAGACCGCGAAAATTTCGCAAGACGTAGCAAAGCAATCAACGAATGAGAGCGCAAAAGCATCTGCTGCCAGTGTGAAGTTTGAAAAATATACGCTGGCTAATGGGCTTGACGTGATTTTGCATGTTGACCGTTCAGACCCAATCGTTGCAATCAACCTAGCGGCACATGTTGGCTCAGCTCGCGAAATTCAAGGCCGTACAGGGTTTGCCCATTTGTTCGAGCATCTCTTATTCCTTGATTCAGAAAACCTTGGTTACGGCGGTCTTGACGAAATGAATACCCGTATTGGCGGGGAAGGCACGAACGGTTTTACGACCAATGATATGACCCAATATTTCCAAGCTGCCCCCAAAGACGCACTGGAAAAAATTATTTGGGCTGAGGCTGATAAAATTGGTTATTTTATCAACACTGTGACCCAAGACGTCATTGATAAAGAAAAACAAGTGGTGAAAAATGAAAAACGCCAACGTGTTGACAACCAACCCTATGGCCACCGTTTTTATATTATTGGCAAAGCCTTATACGCAGAAGATCATCCTTATAATTGGCAGGTAATTGGCTCGCTCGCCGATTTGGAAGCCGCAACACTTGCGGACGTGAAAGACTTTTACAAAAAATGGTATGTGCCGAGTAATGTTACCGTGACATTGACAGGTGATTTTGATGTTGCACAGGCCAAAACATGGATCGAAAAATATTTTGGAGAAATACCCGCAGGTGAGGCCGTGGAGTCAATTCACAAGCGAGCATCCGGTCTTACCGAGACAAAATCTCTTTATTATGAAGATAATTTTGCCAAAACACCAGAACTCGATATGGTGTGGCCAACCGTGCCAACATTTCACCCTGATAGCTATGCGTTAAATATTCTTTCAACTTATTTGGCAGACGGCAAGCGCGCACCATTTAACGAGGTTATGATTGATGAAGATAAGGTTACTACATCGGTAGGAACATTTGATAATGTCTCGGAAGTTGCAGGTTCATTTTTTCTCATCATTAGCGCTAAAGAGGGCAAAGATATAGATGGATTGGTTGGTAGCGTGAACAAAAGCTTTGCGCGGTTTGAAGCCAATGGCATTTCTCAAAAAGACTTGGATATTATCAAAACGGCGCAAGAAGTGTCATTTTATGAAAATTTGCAAAGTGCGCTGGGTAAAGCCACTCAACTTGGCCAGTATAATACATTTACGAATGATCCTGATTTCATCAATAAGGATTTGAAAAACATTCAAGGCGTTACAACTGCAGACGTTATGCGCGTCTATAACACATATCTAAAAAACAAACCTCATGTGGCATTGTCGATTGTTCCCAAAGGGCAGGCAGAGTTGACGCTGAAGGGGGCACAGCTTGCTCATATTGTTGAAGAAAAAATTGTCCAAGGCGCAGAGAGACAAATTGATGCGGATACAGATAGCCGTAATTACACACCAACAGCTTCAAGTTTTGACCGCACAGTCGAACCTCCGTACGGTGCAAGCTACGATTTGCCAATTGCGGATATCTGGCAATCAACATTAGCAAACGGCATCGCCGCGTCTGGTATTGAAAGTAATGAAACCTCATTGGTGTCATTTTCCTTATCCATAGACGCAGGGCGTGAGCGCGGAAATGTTTCCAAACCTGCCGTTGCCAATTTAACCGCTGATATGCTTGAAAAGGGTACAGCAGGGAAAAGCACAGCAGAACTGGAAGACGCCGTTAATGCGCTTGGTTCATCGATTAGTGTGAATGTGGGCGCAGAAAGCACTGTCATATCGGGCAGTTCACTGGCACGAAATTTTGAAGCCACAATTGCTTTGGTCGAAGAAATGCTCCTAGAGCCCCGTTGGGACGCAGAAGAATTCGCACTCTTAAAAAGCCAAAAAATTGACGTTGTCATTCAGTCATCTGGCAACCCTAATGCGGTAGCAGGGCGCGAATTATTAAAAATCCGCTACCCAAAAGACCACATGTTCCACTACACAGCATATGGTTCAAAGGCGAGCCTGGAAACGGTAGAGCTATCTGATTTAAAAGCATTTTATACTAAAAACTACGCACCTGCACGGGCAAAACTTCGTGTTGTTGGGGCTGTGAATGCCAGTGCTGTAAAATCTGCATTTTCTGGCATTGCGGAGCGTTGGACAACAGCTACAACGCAGGACATCACCTTGCCGCAATCTGCCAGCGTTGAAAGCTCTAAGGTGTATTTCTATGATGTGCCAGGATCGAAACAATCCGTATTGCGCGTACAAAGGCCTTCATTACCTGCCACGCATGCTGACTATCCATTGGCCCGTGCGATTAATTTTCCTTTGGGGGGAATATATACGTCACAGCTCATGACCGAATTGCGGCTTAACCGAGGATATACTTACGGAATTGGTTCTGGGTTTAATGGAGGTATGGAGAGGGGTACATTCGGTGTAAACTCAAGCGTGCGCACAAATGTGACACTCGAATCCTTGCAACTCATACGTGATATTGTAAGCAATTATGGCCCTGATTTTAGCCAAGATGATTTGGATTCAATGAAAGGAGCTTTGCTGCGCGGTCAAGCCCTAAAGAACGAAACCTTAAGTGATAAACTACGTATGGTATCAGAGATTAGTGCATATGGTTATCCCAATGATTATCTTGCGATAAACGCCAAAGCCATTGATGCAATGACACTGGGAGATTTCAAGCGGTTAGCAAATACATATTTGCGCCCTGACGCTATGAATTATGTTGTGGTGGGTGATGCGGAAACGCAAAGTGGACGCTTAAAAGCCCTCGGTTTTGGCGACCCCGTCATGTTAAACCCAAAGTAGGGGGCTACTTCTCATATTTTCCCCATTACTGCTCCATACTTGACACTAGGGTCAAATACATATGGCACAATATATAAAACGTATAATGTATATTATGAGAAATAATGCAATAGTAGATGTTATGATTTCAATGGTATAGAGTATAAATATTAATCGCTAAGACTACAAACAATACACATCCCATCATACCCAACGCATTGTCGACCTGGTAATTCTGATTTTAGAGACGCCATATCCATATCAATATGCATATTTGTAAATACAAGTCGCTTGGTAAGTGTTTGTGCCCCCCATATAAGCGCTTGATCTGCGTGGGCATGAGTTGGGTGTCTATGGTAGCGCAACGCGTCTACAATCCAAATGTCGAGGCCCAATAAACTATCCAAAGTCTTTTCATCGATTGTATGTGCATCGGGTGAATATGCGATACTGCCTAAAAATTTAAATCCAAGCGCATTAATATTGCCGTGCCCAACTTCAAAAACATCAATGTCAATACTTCCACCAGGTCCAGAAATTTTTAGGTTATCACCGCCTTTGATAATCTGTTCTAGTTTGAGTATTGGTGGATGGGTTCGCCCTTCTGGTTTTTCAAAGCAATATGTAAAGCGTGTAAACAGGTCTATTTTGGTTTCTGCATTCATATAAACGGGGATTTGTGCGCGGTGTTTGTAGGCAATTGCCCGTAAATCATCCATACCGTGTGTCTGGTCGCCGTGGTCGTGTGTGTAGAGCACAGCGTCGATATGTCTGATATTTGCATCAAGTAATTGTTCACGTAAATCAGGAGACGTATCGACGAGAATGATGGTGCATTCTTCTTGCGCGGGCTTGCTCTCACCTTCCCAGTATTGAAGAAGAATAGAGCTGCGTCTGCGCCTATTTTTAGGCTCATCTGGGTCACATGCCCCCCAATCACCACCGACGCGAGGTACACCACCAGACGACCCGCAACCAAGTATGGTAATCTCGATATTTCTTATCATAATGTGTCTACTTTTGGCAGCACTGGTCTTTTTGCTTTTGTAAACAGTGTGAAAAATGCATCTGTAGTGCGTGTATGTGTTTCCTCAAGACTCCAGTTTTTTATACTGGCCAAGCTCTTAGCAATTTGGGGTAAATATGCGGGTTCATTGCGTCTGCCACGGTGCGGTATAGGCGCAAGATATGGGCAGTCTGTTTCAATCATTAAGCGATCATCGGGCAATATCCGTGCAATATCCCTTAATTCATGGGCATTTTTGAATGTTATTATACCAGATAATGAGAAATACAGGCCAATATCAATCATGCGTTTGGCGAGTGCTTTCCCGCCTGTAAAGCAGTGTAATAATGCGGGGAATGCCCCCTTTTTCATTTCGCTCTCCAAGAGGTCAGCCATTTCAGTATCAGCATTTCGGCTGTGAATGATAAGTGGCAATTGCGTTTCACGAGCGGCCTCAATATGGGCGAGAAAGTTCGCGTATTGATCCTCACGATTGCTATAATTATAATGAAAATCGAGGCCTGTTTCGCCAATGCCAATGACTTTATCATGGCGGCTTAACGCGGTGATGGTCTCGGGTTTTATAAGTGGGTTTTCATGTGCTTCATGTGGATGTGTGCCAACAGATGCATACATATTTTCAAATCTTTTAGCGACCTTTAATACAGATTCAAATTCTGAAATTTTACAACAAATATTGAGCATTGCACCAATCCCTGCATCGCAGGCGCGCATATATGTTTGCTCAAGGTCATCCTCATAGGCTTCGGTGTGTAAATTTACATGGCTATCAACTAACACGTTAATTCCCTATCTGGAGCAAGGATTGCATCAAAACGGTTTTTTTATTCATATTCAGCCCTGCTTGCGCTGCAAATTGGTTCTTTAATGCAGTGTGTAAATCCAACCATTGTTCGGGTTGTCGTTCGAACGCAATAGGCTGAAAAGCACTTTCCCATTTGCCCGTTGATGCATATATGGCTTGCGCGTATAATACATCTAACAGTGCATCTTTAAACAAGCCGTAGGAAATATTGGCTTTATGCGCTGCGAGTAGGTCAGATATCATATGAGCCTTACGGGGTGAAGTCTTTGGGAAGCTTTCCATAAAATTACGTAGTGGGCGCAACACCATGTCGGCATTTTGCGCCAGTGCATAGGCTTTGCCGGGTGCGCCCTTGGATAGCATTACTGCGTCTTTTACATCAGATGCCTCTGCATTTGTTTTGCCAGACAGCCATGTTTCCAAAACGGGTTTATCAACGGGGCGCAAAGACATATCCATACAGCGTGAGCGTATGGTTGGCAGTAGATTACCGGGCGCTTTGCTGAGCAGGATTATGAGAGCTTTGTCTGGGGGTTCTTCTAAGGTTTTTAAGACGGCATTGGCCGCATTGCGGTTCATCTCGTCAATGCTATCGATGAGGCAGACCCGCCAACCGCCTTCAGAGGCTTTACGCGTAAAAAAATCACGCATTTTTCGGGTTTCAGATACAGGAATTTCAGCCCGTAGTTTTTTGGTTTTTTCGTCATAAGGCCTGCGGATGAGTAAAAAATCTCCGTGCCCTAGGGATTGCACGCGTTGGGCGATCGGGTCGTGTTCAGGCACGTCAAGATGTCCTGACGTCTGCGCTTGCCCGCCAAGTACGCGCCTTATCATACGGTAAGCTAATGTGGCCTTACCGACTCCAGATGCGCCGCTAATCAGCCAAGCATGATGGAGTGCCTGCTTTTCCAATAAAGTGGCAAAGTGTGTCTCGGCGTTTTCATGACCGATTAGCGTGTAGACTTCACGAGGATGTGGGCAATTGTCAGCTTTATCAGCCTGCGGATTGGACACGAAATCGGGCGTGTGGTTTCGGCTAGCCCTAGCCAAGACGCAAGCCTTCAAATTGTTGCATGGCAATATGCCTGATTTGTGCGGCAATTGCGTCTCGCGATAAAGCCGCGTCTACGACTTTTATGCGGTTTGGTTCTTGCTTCGCAATATCCAAGAACCCATACCGTAAAGTTTTGTGAAAATCTAAAGTTTCCTTATCAAACCGTGATAGCTCCCCGCCGCGTGTTTTAACGCGTTTTTGGGTCAGTATGGGATCAATATCAAATAAAATAGTAAGGTCGGGTGCAAACCCTTCCATAACAATTTCGTGGATAGCAGCAACACGCTCCCCGCCCAAACCGCGTGCTAAGCCTTGGTAGGCCATAGAGGAGTCGCTAAAACGGTCACACACCACCCAGACACCTCGCCTAAGCGCAGGCTTGATTAACTTATCAATATGGTCAAGCCGTGCCGCATACATTAGCAGTAATTCAGCCATGCCTGACCAACGCTCATGGGTTCCGCCAAGCACTAATTCGCGAATGGCTTCTGCGCCAAATGTACCGCCTGGTTCACGGGTAACAACAACTTCTAATCCTGCACTTTCCAGTGTGTCTTTGAGGCGTGCCGCCTGTGTGGTTTTCCCCGCACCTTCTCCGCCTTCAAGAGTAATGAACTTACCAGATTTTATCATTATTCTCCCCTTATTTTGTGAATAATTGATGTCATAATTCGCCCAAATATCGATTTTTTCTTCACATCATGTGCAGCATAAAGCGCAACTACTGTAGCGTCGCGGTCAGGCGCATTGATGATAAGTTCAGCAATTTGGTCACCCGTCATGATGGGCGCAGGCACAGGGTCGCGGTATTTTATCTGCACTTTTAAATCTTTGCGTATGCTGTTGGCCAACCCGATACTGACATCGTTTTTGACCACGAGAGGCACATAATTTTCTTGCCCCATAAACACTTTGGCTTGTCCAACATGTGCGCCTTCCTTATAAAGCCCATAGACTGAAAAGTTGGAAAATGCACTGCGCATAACCCGTATGCTTTCCGAACGCCTTTGTGAGTTGGTTTCAAGGCCGTTGATTGCAATAATTCTGCGCTTGCCGTCTTTAACTGCCGAACCAACAAAACCATATTTCGATATCTTGGTATGCCCTGTTTTCAGGCCGTCCGCACCTACAAACCCCGCCGAAATAAGCGGATTGCGGTTTGGTTGCGTTATGCCGTTCCATGTATAGCTTTTCTGCGCATATATTTTATACATTTCGGGGTAAGCTTGAATGCTATGGTTGGCAAGGCGAGCCAAATCATAAGCACTGATGACATGGTCTTTATCGGGCCAACCTGTTGCATTGACAAAATGCGCGCTTGTGAGCCCCAATTGCTTGGCTTTGTCGTTCATCATCACCGCAAATGCAGCTTCACTACCCGCAATGCCTTCTGCCAATACAATGCAGGCATCATTGCCAGATTGTACAATAACGCCTTGGAGGAGGTCTCTCACTTTAACCTGTGATTTGGGCTTCAAGAACATGGTTGAAGACCCGGATTTCACTCCGCCGCGCCGCCATGCATCTTCGCTAACAATAAGCTCGTCATCAAGAGAGAGGCTTCCTTCTTTTATTTTATCAAACACAACACTTGCCGTCATTATCTTGGTCATTGAAGCGGGCGCCATTGGTACACGTGCATTTTTTTCAAATAAAATTTCCCCACTGTCAAAATCCATAATGATGAGGTGTTGTGCAGGGGTCGTAAATGCCGCAGCATTGTTGTCTTGTGCAGAAGACAAGTGCGCGCTTGATATAAAAATGATAACGGCAAAAATAAAAGTAAAGAAACGCATGGGAAGCAAAGCTCTATTTAAGAATCAAAAGGAGCGCGTTTCCGCGCTCCTGTTAAACTCTCACAGCTATAGGGCTTCGTAAAGTCCTCACCGCATTATTTATTTTCCGGCAGGTATGTGTGTATAATTTACCGCTGGAATAAATTTAGCTTTTTCGTGTTGCTCGTCGTTTTTATCTGTAGCCATGTGGATTGGCCCTTTTATTGTCAGTGTAACAGGCCCGTCACCTTGCGGCATAGACGGCTGAGTGTTTGGAACCTGAACAGATTGAGGCGCATTTTGCAAAGGTTGGGCAACTGGATTGCTTTCCCCCAATAAAGGATTGGAATATGCTTTTGGCTGAAAAGGAAAATGTGGCTGTGTGGCCTTAGGCTGTTTTGGCGTTGGCAAAGATGCTTGCGCGGCTGGCGGCGTTGCCAGTTTTTGTTTTAACTGATTTCCAAATTCCCGAAGTGGCTTGTATTCTGGCGTTAAGTTTAACGGCAATTGCGGCAGTCTTTTAGGTAATAGCTTTGGGCTAACTTTTGGTGCTTCAACAATAAGCTCAGGCGACGGTTCATACTTTAACTGTGGCGTTGAGAGGCGTTTTATCGGCTTTTTGTTGGTTTTAGCTGCCATAGGATCGGCTGGGCCAGCATATTGCACCCGCACGCGGCCAAGGCCTGAGGTGAACATACCAAGACGACGCGCCGAAGCTCGGCTGAGATCAATAATGCGTCCGTCAACAAATGGGCCACGGTCATTTACACGTACCATCAACCCTTTTCCAGTTTCAAGATTGGTTACGTAGACCATGCTGTTAAGGGGCAAAGTTTTGTGTGCGGCTGTGATATCATCCATATCATAAAGCTCACCCGTTGCCGTTGGTTTACCGTGGAATTTATCCCCGTACCAAGACGCTGTACCCACTTTATTGTAATGCGGTTGGTGTTTAGGCGTATAAGATTTACCCATAATTGTGTATCTTTTACCAATACGCTGATGCTTATACAAATCTGTATCAACAGATGATTGGTCAAATTTTGATGCCTTTGGTGCAGACTGTTTAGGCAAAGACGGCATATATTTCTTTGGTTTCGTCGGTAAGGCGGCGCGGCGCGGCGCACTATATTGCTTTTGCGGCATAAGACTTGCGTACGGTTTAGATATGGAGGCTTGCTGGAATTGACCCTGATCTACTTTATAAGAGATAGGCGCGCCATTGGCCATTGTGCCAGACGTTGTACTACATGCACCCAAAGCCATGCCCGAAGTTGCGAAAATACCCATGAGGCTTAACTTGCCCAATTTTTTCATGTCTATAGTCGTCATATTATCCACCTTTTCCCGTTCTCAACCTTCCGAGTTGAAGATAGTTTTGAGGGTTACCCCTGCTCTATCGATGATGCATATATAACCAAGGAAGTTTAAATCCACGTTAGAAGACAGGCTTAACGCCTCTTTATGAAACAGGGTTGCCAAAAAGTAAAAAAACACCCCTGCCCGTAAATTTTCCTAAGTAGATGTGTGTTTATTGCAATAAAAAACAGAAACACCTGTCTTAGGCCTTGCGGAAAATGTCAACACTTGCTAACGCATTTCTTTCAAGTGGATGGGTGGCCGAGTGGTTTAAGGCGCCAGTCTTGAAAACTGGAGTGGGGGTAACTCTACCGGGGGTTCGAATCCCTCCCCATCCGCCATATGCTCTATACATTCTCAGTCAGGACTACTGATATGCTCCGAGCTTTGTAGATATCTTGTTTGTTATAATTGGAAGCAAAGAGATATGAAGATGGGCAAAGTATATAAATAGCATAGGAAAAGTTGGTACGGGTGAGAAGACCAATACCAAAACTTAAATACTGCAATAACAATGACTTAATCACTTTTTCTAAGGAATTGATACACAAAATGATACGCAATTTGATACACAAATCTTAAAAAATATCGAACTCGGCGTTCGTATCAAGTAATCGGTGACTTTTCAAGCATATTACTAACCAAGCCAGAAAACAACATCATTACGCCCTAAACTTCATGAGCATTTTCGTTTCTAACAAGTTGCGCTAACTCCACCAGCCCAATGGCATCAATATCTTTGGTAAGCGCATAGTGTTCTGTGCCACCATAAACGATAAAGCTTTTTGAAGGTCGCACGTCGGCAATGCTCTGATGCATACCCTTACTAATCTTGGGAGTTAAGCCCCGCTTGATCTCGACAACCCACTTTCCCTTTGCAGTGCCAAAATCTAAAATAAGATCAACTTCGGCTCCTGCCGCCGTGCGGTAAAAACTAACTTTCGTCTGGCCTGCACTTGCGGCTAAAGTTTCAATCACAAAACCTTCCCAGCTCCCCCCGACAACCGGATGAGCTAATATTGCGTCCAATGACCTCAAACCCAATAGAGCATGTAACAACCCACTGTCCCGCACATAGAGCTTGGGAGACTTCACAAGCCGTTTCCCTACATTTACATATGCAGGCTCCAAGCGCCGCACTAAAAGCAAATCTACCAGTAAGTCGATATAACGAGCGATCGTCGGTGAACTTACAGAAAGACTAGATGCCAGTTGAGACGCATTCAATAAGTGTCCTTGATTGTGCGCAAGCATAGTCCACAGACGCCGCAATGTTTCAGCAGGGATACGGGGACCAAATTGCGGAACATCGCGTTCTAAATATGTGCGAATAAAATCTTCTCGTATGGCAAAACTATCTCTATCCCGCTTTGCCAATAAGCTATCGGGGAAACCACCCCTCACCCACAATCTGTCTTGGTCTTTCTGATTTGGTGCTATCTCCAGTGCGGTAATTGGCGTCATATCTACATATGCAATACGGCCAGCCAGTGTTTCTCCGCTTTGACGTAATAAATCAATAGCGGCAGAACCGAGCAGCAAGAACAAACCGGTTCTGCGCCCTTCTCGCCTTGCACGGTCAATAACACCGCGTAATATCTGAAATAATTGTGGCACGCGGTGTATTTCATCAAGAATGATCAATTTGTCTGCATACCGTTCAAAGAACAACTCCGGTGTTTCCAGTTTTGCTAAATCACGGGGAGATTCAAGATCAAGATAGACGGACGGGCGCGACTTGGCGATTTCAAGCGCGAGCGTAGTCTTCCCGACTTGGCGCGGGCCAATCAGTGCAGTTGCAGCTTGCCGCTCCAGTGCATCTTCTAATTCTGCTAATATGAGACGTCTAATCATCCTTGTATATTTAACACATTGCGTTAAATATACAAGGAATAAATAAGCAAGTCACTTATCACGATGTAGGTGTTCATTGAGCTAGTAATACCCATAGCGCTGCTTCTATCCTACCATATCGGTTTTTTTGATGCGACGCAGCTTCTTTGTACGGCATCTTCTAAGATGGGCGGTAACTTTCGCACGTTGTGATTGACGCCTTTCTAGCTCATCTGAGAGTTTCACAAATATCGGCAAGTAAACATCGCCATGCGCCTCAACTACCTTTGCTGCAGTTAGCAAACCAGATTCCAAATCTTTATCAGTTATGCTCATAGGGCTTAAAACCGGCGCGTGACAAGTGCCGGATCCTTTATGCTCTGTATTTGTAAGAACCTATTGCTTCTTTCGCCGTGACCAAACAAGATCGGCATTGCCGTCACGTTCAAACAATGCGCCATTCACTGGTGCGGCAAAGCTCGGATCATCAAGCAACACTTTGATATATTCGCGCGGCGTTTCACCTTCGGATTCAGCGTGCCATGCAACACCAAGATCACATTGTCCCGTCTTGATAAAGTAATCTGGTGAGTCCTCATTTTTCTTATTGTCGTTAGCAACAAATCGCACCTTCCTTGCTATAGTCATTGTCGAGATTGTACCTTCATATCCGTTCTTCACGGGCTTAAATTGTCCTATAGTAGCCATAATTTTCATAGCCTCCTTTGTTTGTGGATGTAAAATTCTATTGATTAGGCTGCTGGTGCTTTCAGAGCTTTCTTAAAGCCGGCATCACTTGCCAGAAATGAAATCAGCATCGACGGTACAAGTTCCACAACGCTGGCACTTTCGCCGTAAGCGGCTTCGTAAACTTGGGTGTAGCGTTCCAAGTCACGCTTCAAATCAGGCGTCACAGTGATGCCTAATTTGACGGGTGTCGTGTCGGGTAGTTTCCCGATTTTTAGGGATTGGTTTTTTGCCATAGTAGTTCTCCTTTTCAGTATTGATATGGTTTGAGGATAAGGTCTTTATTGACGATCACGCGGAGCCGAGTTCCAGGCCTGACCGTGATGGTTGGCTGCACACCGAGGTTGCGCTCGATGATCTGTTGACCTGCATGATTAAATGAGTTTTGGCTGCTACCCCGAATAGCATCGAGCAATTTGCTATCATCGTCGCTACGCCCAAGTTCGCTTCCCACACCTAAGATCGTAGAGACAAGAGCCGCTTTGAGCATTTTGCCGTAATGGTAATTGACTTTATCATGCAGCCCTGCTCCACCTGACATATCAACGCCGGGCAAGTTATCTATAATCATGGACGTACCATTCGGCATAATAAGTCGTGTCCAGACAACAAGAGCGCGTTTCTGCCCGAAACTGACCGCATTATCATAACGTCCCAACAATTTTGCCCCCTGTGGGATAAGCAAATATTGGCCGCTTACGGTGTCGTAAACATTCTCGGTAACTTGCGCGATAATCTGGCCGGGCAAATCCGAATTAAGCCCTGTGATAAGACTGGCCGGAATTATTGTCCCTGCCATAACCTGATAGGGCGACACTGGCGATTGCAATTGGTGCGGATTGTATATTTCCTTATCCACCTCTGCATCCGTAAAAGCACGCTTTTGAGATTGGCCGTTCGGTTCCTGCTCGCTAAGACTTCCAAAACCCTGCAATAAATCACTTGGACTTTGTGAGCCTGACGGTAACAGGCCGCGCAACATATCCAAGCCAGTTGGCAAAACTTCCGCCTGTTGTGTATTTGCACCCGTTTTGCGGTTAGAACTAATCGTAAAGAACAAAGGGGATTCATTTACCGTGTCCGAAATACTGATGCTTTGACTGACTGGTTTTGGGGCTGTGCGTTGTATCGGCCCCGTTCGATAGTTAGTAGGTTGATACCTAAATGGATTGGGACGGGTTGCAGATTGTGGACGCGGCATACCTTGCGCTTGCAAATACGCTGCACCAAGATCGCCCGGCAAAGGTGGGCCAAGTTTTGGCGCACTTACAGCCTGTTCCGCATTGGCATAACTCACAGGGAGAGCCTTCAATCCTTCGGGCAAGCGTTTTGTATTGGTGTTGTATATTGCCTTTTCTGGTTCTGGTGCTTCCTTGGCTGGCTGCATCGCAATTGCCAAAGACCCCATTATGAGTAATGCAGTCGCCCCACCCCCAAGAATAAGGGCTTTACGACTAAAACGGCGTACTGGCCTTGGCCGTGCGCGTATGGAGAGTTGATCGGCACTCATGGTAATGCCGTCATTGTAGCGGCTACGGGTAGTGTGGCCGCATGAGAGATTACAGGAGACAAGAGATCGGTAATATCCACATCTGCAATGCGCTCCGGTTTATTAGACTTGCCATTACCCATACGGACAATACGAACCACCTCTTGCTTCTTCTCGCCAAGCCTTAGCTCGGCAACCGCAAACAAGCGGTCTACGACATAATATGTACCTTTAACGCGGTAATTGACCAATTGGCTCTTACCGTCCGTTCCTACGACAAATAGAGGTGGGGCTTCGCCTTGGTCTAATCGGTTGGGGAATTGAATAAATACTTTGCTCCCATTATCAAAAGCCGTGATAGGTCGCCAATGCGGGTTACCGCCTTTAATCTCATAACGGAATTTCAGATTGGAAAGTTGTAACCCCTGATTGTCGTTGGCAGGCGTTTTTAAGTAGCTGTATGGATTACTTGCACCACGCAAAGCCGATTTTTGAATGCGGGTGCGTCCAAAGTGTTCATTCGGATAGCGCCAAGAGACTGCCGCCATATACGTTTTACGAAATGAACTCATTTCCAAATGATAGGTACGCCTGTCGGTGGTAATCACCAGATTGGTAGAAATATCAGCCGCAATCGGTTTGACAAAGATATGAACCTGCTCACCACTTCCACTACCGGAAACCGTATCACCTAATACCCATTGCACCGTATCACCCGCAGATACCGACGTAAGCACCTCACCTGCCTGTAGCGCAATATCCGTTACCTGCTTGGGCGCACAATACACCTGATAGAGCGCCCCCATAGAATACGGATAGATTTGAATAGCGTTGACGTAATTATCTGCGCTTGGGCGTACCAAGGCATTGCCATTGGCCTGTAGAATAGTAGCACTCGGACTGAGCGTACTGTTAGACGGTATATATGTATTCACCGGCTTCAATTGTCCAGCCATAGTCAACGGGTCGATTTGGTTGATTGCCGTAACGTGTTGCGGTTCCTCCTCCATAGCACGAACGGCCTGAGTGAACTCGCCTTCGTCTAGGACAAAATCTACCTGCTTCTTATGAAAGACATTGTTGAAGGTTGAACATGCTGCCAAACTCGTCAGACTCGTTGTGAGTAATGCTAATGTTATAAATCGTTTCATGGGGATACTCCTAGTTTTCAAGAATTTATTGGGAAAGGTCTTTTGACCAATTGAGGCCATGAACATAAATGCCCAGCGGATTACGGTGTAGAATTAGCTCGTCAGTCGGGCTTTCAAGCACGATGGAGAGACTGGCCGTAAACGTGTAAGCAGTTTGCTCAACACCATTTTGGTAGGCTGTCTCTCGCCAACGGATTTCAAAACTGTCCTCGGATGAGCGCACAACACTAATGATTTTTACCGACACGCTTTTTCTGCCGATCTCTGCGAATGGGTCATTATCCCGCGCATACGCATTAAGAGTGAGCGCACCTTGATCGGTGGTATAATTGTAAGCCTGTAGCCAGTTTTCTTTGACAACAATCGGGTCAATAGAGATGGAACGGACATTGTGAATGAACTCGCCAAGTTGATAACCGATTTGGGCATCTGTTGGCTCGTACTTTAAGCTCGCAGCCCTCACCGCCCGGACTGAACCGCCCTGCTCTATCTCGACAACATAAGGTGTCACCAAACTTTGCGACGATTGCCAAATGAATGCACCCGCGAGTAATGAAGCCATGCTGATACTCATGAGAGCTGCGAGCCGCCAGTTTTTGGCTTGCACTCTGGCTGACCCGATACGGTCGTCCCAAACTTGTGCCGCCTTCTGATAGGTTGTGACCGCTGCTTCAGTATTTCCATAGGTATTTTGGTTGCGTTTCCACATGATTTCTTACTCCTCATCTTGTTTTAAGTTTGGGCCTTGACCGCTCCCACCACGATCTCCATCACGAAGAACGCTGGTAGCAACCATTCCCGCTTCACGGTTCATCCGGCCTTGTTTGGTTTGCTTTCTTGTTTTCTGAGCCCAATCAGGTTCACTTTTGCTGGAACCTGCACCTGCGCCTGTACTTGCGCCGGGACTATTAATACTACCGCCTGTTGCTGTCACGGCCCCTCGTCCACCAGATTGAGTGGATTGCTTAATTGGGTTTGTAACTTTACCTGCTGCCGTCTTGATTGAATTTGCAACACCGCCAAAGCCAGCTTGCGTTACACCGCTCACGCCTGCGGCGACGCCCCGAATACCGTTGTCGCCTGATGCCGTTTTACCAAGTGTGTAGGCAGTTCCGGCTCCGCCGCCCAAAGAGGCGCCAGCTTTCACGGCTCCTGCCGCTACGGAGGCCGTTTTTGCAGCCGCTGCGCCGCCAAGGGCAATCCCCGCACCTACGCCCGCACCAACACCTGCGAGTGTTCCGACTGCGGCGCCTGCTCCAAGTTGCGGCGCACCTGATACAAGCCCAGTAGCAATACCCGGCCCGAAGATACCGAGAGCAAACAGTGAGAGTGAAGCAAGTATAACAGACGCAGCCTGTTCGAGCGTAACTGCACCGGGTGTAAAGGTCGCGGTGACAGACCCAAACAATGTGGACCCGATACCGATAATTATAGCCAACACCATCAATTTAATGCCGGACGCGATAATATTGCCAAGTACCCGCTCGGCCAAGAATGACGTTTTGTTCCAAAGAGCAAATGGGACAAGCACAAAACCTGCAAGCGTAGTGAGCTTAAACTCAATAATGGTGACAAAGAGTTGGATAGCCAGAAAGAAGAAAGCGAACAATGTAATCAGCCAAGCCAAACCGAGTATGGCAATGGTCACGATGTTGACAAAGAAACCGACTGGCCCCGTCAATTCACCTATCTCTACCAATAATGGATGGGCAGCACTGAAACCCGTATTGGCGATAAACCCGGGGCGTAGAAGATCCCCTGCCGTTATGGTTGAACCTGCGGCGTTTAATCCGAGCTGTGCAAAGCTGGTAAAAATTACATCGGCAAGGAATGAGAAATTATTGAGAATGAGGGCGAAGAAGCCCACATAGAGAACCTTCTTTATAAACTGCGCGATTATATTGTTATCTGGCCCCATAGCCCAAAACAGACCTGCCAGAACAATATCAATGCCAATGAGAACAGCCGTTAGATAGCTAACGTCGGGCGCAAGCATTCCAAACCCACTATCAATGTAGCTGGTAAACGTCGCTAGAAATGTATCAATAACACCAAGATCGTCCATGACGGCTCTCCTTAAGTCTAAAATCAATATGCAGTTCCGCTACCGATAAAACGGGTATGCAGAACCTTGGCTTCACGCTGAACGGCATCTACGCGGGCGCGCTCTATGGACTCGGCCCGATATTGCGACACCATCAATTCCTGCATTTGCATGGACTGCTTTGCGCCCAAGGCCATAATCTGATTACCTGCTTGCGTGGCCGACAAGTCGCCCTGTGCACTTTGGCTATTTGAGATAAGGTTGGTGAGAAGGTTTGTGTCTTCCTGTACGGATTGCACCACTTTGGACTGTACCAACATGGCATCTTCAAAACTTGCGCGAGACATTTCCATTTGTGTGTCTGCGGCAAGCGCAATATCCGAATTTGACCAACTGCTATATTCTTTTGGGAATGTGGTTTCAAACGCGTGTTTGGTCTGATTGATTTCGTAAGTAATGGCACTCGCTGCCGCCATAAGCTGGCTAATCTCACTCATTACCTGACTAAGTTCGTACTGAATATTGAAGTTAAATGAGGCAAGATTCTTGGCTTCATTTATCAATGACAATGCTTCATTACGTAGTTGTTGAATTTGCATACTGATTTGACGCAATGTATTGGTAGCCGTCGAGATGTTCTGCACCAGATTTACGGGGTCGAGAACAATATCACCAAACCCGAATATGGCGTGGGCTGGCTGTACGCTGCTCATACAAAGGCATGTAGAAGCCAGTAAAGTTATCAGTCGTGATTTGATTGTAGGTTTTATTCTGCGGCGCATGATAAGTCTCCATTTTGAGTTTCAGGGTTGGTTTCGAGTAAAAGGTTTGCCGCCCAATGCAGGCCGTGAGCGGAAAGCCATTGGTTTGCGAATTGATCTTTGCCGCCATTTTTAAGGATGGTATCCATCTGCTCTTGATCGTCTTTTGACGCACTGGCGCAGAAAGTTAGTGCCACCGGGCCAAGCCCCAGATCAAACAATCTGTTCCCTGCCCGCGATTGAAAATAATAGTCCCGCTTCGGTGTCGCTCTGGCAACAATCTCAATCTGGCGCGGATTCAATCCGAACTGCTCATAGATTTTGCATTGCTGCGGTTCTTGGGCGCGGTCATTGGGTAGGAATATTCTGGATGGGCAGGACTCTATCAATGCAGGCGCAATCTGGCTCGACGCAATATCTGACAAGGATTGCGTGGCAAATATGACAGACACATTTTTCTTACGCAGGACTTTCAGCCATTCGCGAATACGCGTGGCAAATACCGGGTCGTCCAAGAACACCCATGCTTCGTCCAATATCAGCAATGTAGGTTGACCGTTAAAACGCGCTTCGAGCTTGTGAAATAAATACGTCAATACAGGAACGATCAACGCCTTGTTGTGCATCAACTCTTCCATCTCGAAGCATTGAACGTCTGCGTCACCGAGCGTTTCGTTGTCTGCATCGAGCAAACTACCATGTGCGCCGTCGAGTGTATAAGGCTGCAAGGCTTGGCGAATTTCGTTGGATTGTAGGAGTGCGGATAGCCCCGTCATTGTACGCTCGACCTTCGGCGCACTTGCAAGAGAATTGAGCGCAGACCAGACCGTATCTTTCAACTCGGGGGTTTGCTCCAAACCTTCATTTACCAGAAGACTTATTACCCATTCCAAGGCCCATGCCCGTTCGCTCATCTGGTCGATATTAGCAAGTGGTTGGAAAGCCAAAGCTCCGTCATTACCGAGATCGTAATACTCACCACTAAGGCCAAGTGTGGCCGCTCTAGCGGAAGCCCCTTTATCGAATATGAAAACTTGTGCGCCTTCATAACGCCTAAACTGCAAGGCCAATAATGAAAGCAATACCGACTTACCCGCACCCGTCGGCCCGACAATCAATGTGTGTCCAACGTCGCCTTGGTGCAGTACCAAGCGAAACGGCGTTTGTGCGCCGGTTGTTGCATATAATAATGGTGGAGCGTTTAAATGTTTGTTTGTAGATGGGCCTGCCCATACCGCCGATAGCGGCATAAGATGTGCCAAATTTAAAGTATGCACGATTGGTTGTCGGACATTGGCATATGGATTTCCGGGTAATGTACCGAGCCAAGCATCAACCGCATTGACGGTTTCGCGGATAGTTACAAAGCCCCGTCCATTGATAACGCGCTCAATCGAGCGGATCATTTCGTCTGCAATAAGAGGGTCTGGATGATGGATTGCAATTGACGTGGTGATATATCCAAAGCTTACATTGTCTGAGCCCAGGATTTGTAAGGCCGCGTTTGTATCATAGGCTTTATTGTCTGCATCGGTATCGACAAGCGCGGACGCTTCATTGGTCATAACTTCTTTAACGACAGACATTATGGATTTGCGTTTGGCAAACCATTGACGGCGGTATCGTGTGAGGACTTTGGTCGCTTCCAATTTATCCATCGGTAAAAACCGTGTTGTCCACCGATATTCAAAGCCAAGCCTATTCAGATCATCGAGAATGCCTGGCTGTGTGGTGTTCGGGAAACCTTGTATGGATAAGACACGCAAGGCTTCGCCGCCGAGCATGGGTTCCAATCCACCAACCAAGTTTGCCCCGCCGATAATGGCATCAAGGTAGGCTGGAACATTTGGGGTTTTGACCTTATGGCGATTAGGGGAAATACAGCCGTGTAGATATGTAAGTGTTTCGTCGTCGTTTAAAAACTTCACATGCGGCAAGAGTGACGCGAATAGATCAAGCGTCTTTTCTGTTTCGGCAAGAAAGCGGTTTAGATAATCTGCAGCCATCTGCTTCTTCTCGCCTTCCTGTTTCTCGATAATCAGGTCTTCGATTTTATTGACGGAGTCCATTGGTGGCAGATACGCAAAAGTCAGATAATACGAGTTCTCGAAATGCTGGCCTAGTGTCTCGAAGGCCCCACGTCTTTCTTGGTCAACAAGTTCGGCAACAGGGTCACGCCATGCAGAAGTTGGATAGGATACGGATGGTTCGCGCCGTGCTTCAAAATACAAAGCCCAACTACTGCCAAATCTTTTAAGTGCATTGTTGATACGCGCACATATGCTCACAAGTTCTTCTTGTGTCGAGCTATCCAGATCAGGGCCGCGAAACATTGCGCTTCTCTGAAAACTACCGTCTTTATTGAGAACAACACCGGGGGCTATGAGGCACGCCCAAGGCAAATAGTCAGCAAGGCGTTTTTGTGTTTTTGCGTATTCGGCTAAATTTATCACAGTAAATATCCTTTGTGGCGAACATGGCGAGCCAGTACGTCCATGAATTGAGGGTCACGTTTGGCCGCCCATACGCAAATGCCGTGAGCGATTACCCAATAGAGAAGTCCAGCGAGCCATAATTGCAGGCCAAGTCCAAGGGCTGCGGCAAGTGTCCCGTTGAGGATGGTGGCCTTTCGAGGCGCACCACCCATTAGGATTTGCTCAGTCAATGAGCGGTGTACGGGTATGGAAAATCCATCAACCACTAGATCATCGCCCCGCCGCCAAAGCTAAAGAATGACAAGAAAAAACTTGTCGCAGTAAAAGCAATCGTCAGACCGAAAACAATCTGAATGAGCTTACGGAAACCGCCGCCTGTATCACCAAACGCCAATGTCAGGCCCGTAATAATCACGGCAAGCGTACCGATCATTTTAGCCACTGGCCCTTCGATAGAAATCAGGATGCTATTAAGCGGCCCCTCCCAAGGCATACCGGAACCTGCTGCATAAGCATTGCTCGAAATCAACAGACTTAGGCCGATAGCCATGCCCGTAAGTTTTAAAAGCCGTGTATTCATTTTGTGTCTCCTTTTTTGACAAGTTGAATAGATTTGGGGTTGAAAGGGGTAAGCGTATATTTGCCGTCTTCGAGATCGGTCAATTCGCTTACAGTTTCGATTTTACGTGCACTACCGCGCCCTGATATGAAGACAATCAAATCGAGAGCTTCCGCGATAAGTTCGCGGGGAAGATGGGCAGAACCTTCAAGAATGAGCTGTTCGACACGGCTTAATCCTGCGTATGCAGAATTAGCGTGAATAGTGGCAATGCCGCCGGGGTGTCCTGTGTTCCATGCTTTCAGCATATCGAGTGCTTCCGGCCCTCTTACTTCGCCAATTATGATACGGTCGGGGCGCAAACGCAGAGTGGAGCGAACTAGGTCGGCAAGGGTTATGAAACCCGGCTGTGTTCGTAACGCCACTTGATCGGGCGTGTCACATCTAAGCTCTCGCGTGTCTTCAAGAATAACTATACGGTCATTGGACTTTGTCATTTCGTGTAACAAAGCATTGGCGAGTGTTGTCTTGCCGCTCGACGTGCCGCCTACAATCAAGATATTCATGCGGCACTTTACGGCCTGTTCCAATGCAAAGGCTTGCGTGGATTGAAGTGTTCCAGCTTCTACATAATCAGTCAGCGTAAATATGCGGCTGGCACTCTTACGAATTGAAAAACATGGATTGGCGGATACGGGTGGCAATACGCCTTCAAACCTCTCGCCATTTCCGGGAAGCTCCGCGCTTACAACGGGGTTCTTACGATTGGCTTCCTGATGGATATGACTTGCCACTAAGCGCACTATACGCTCGGACTCGGACGGTGACATAATTTGGCCCGTATCAACGCGCCCAACACCGTGCTTGTCTGTCCATACATGCCCGTCTGGATTGACCATAATTTCTACAATGATAGGATTGGCTAGTGCATTAGTGATGATAGGACCAAGGGCTGTACTGAGCATTGCCCGAGTGCGCTTGGCGGTTTGCAGATTAAGGTTAGACATTAGCTACCTCCGCTTTTTGTGACTTTCGTCTCGCATTCTTTTTTGGTTGGGGAATGTGCATCCGCATCAATTCCTCTTGCGTGAAATATGCACTTTCATCGACAACCACATCCTCAAGTGCGGTGAACAATACTCGCTCGCCGTCCTCCAAAACCCGCTTGAGGGATTGCAGGTAGTTTTCAAAACGAATAGCCCCTTGCGAACGTGCAGCATCCTTATCTTGTTCGGGTACGGCAGGAATAACAGTCAGGAAATACCGTACAAACAAAGCAAAAGCTTCCGAGCTAATAAACTGGTTGCGCTTTAGCAGTTCCGATTGACGGGTCATGCGGTCCAGCCTGCGTATGATTGCAGCGTCCCTTTTATCGTCCACCTCATTGGAGAAAAATGCAGCCAAAGCTTTGTCGACAATTTCAGATTCGTAGCGACCGGGACATTTACCAAGGGCGCGCAGGCGCACAAAATTATCTTGTGTAATATAGGGATGTATGCGTGGTTTCTTAGCCATGTCAAAAATCCAGTAAATCAATGTCAGGGGAATTATCGGCAGCAAATGCCTGCTTTGCTATTGCTGTCGTTTTGGCGAGATCAGAAGCGCGCTTGGCGTCAATCTCGACGGTGGCGTCTTCCAGTTCGACTTTTGGCGTAATCTCGTCGCCTTCCGGCTTTTGGGGAGGCTTCTCGTCCAGTTCTTGTTTGATCTCTTTGCCGCCTGCATCAACAATGGACCTAGCCTTTTGATCTTCCTGACCAAACAAGCGGTCATCTACAGGTCGAGTGCAACCATTCCAGTCATCACCTTGGGACAGGGGAATATCCGCGTAAGGGAGATTTGGAGCGGTTAGGCTAGGGGGAGAAAGCACCCGACCTGTAAAATTTTGGTCCTCATAATAACGCAGCTTCTTCGCTTTAATCGGCGCGTTACCGGACACTTGTATAATTTCGTGCGTCGATGGCAGTTGCATCACCTCGCCCGGCGTAAGCAATTGGCGAGCAGTTTCTTGGCGAGACACCATGACGTTGGAAAGCCAAGGGGCTAATCTATGGCCTGCATAGTTCCGCATGGCGCGCATTTCTGTGGCCGTGCCAAGCGCGTCCGAAATCCGCTTTGCGGTGCGTTCATCATTAGTAGCAAACGCAACCCGTACATGGCAGTTATCCAATATGGAATTATTGGGGCCGTAAGCCTTCTCGATCTGATTTAGAGATTGAGCGATTAAGAATGCCCGCAACCCATACCCTGCCATGAAAGCCAGTGCGCTTTCAAAGAAGTCTAACCGCCCAAGAGCCGGAAACTCATCAAGCATAAACAGGACTTTGCGGTGTTTAACACCAAGAGTGCTATCAGTACTTTGGCCTTCAAGGGTTTCGGTTAAACGTCTACCGATTTGATTGAGGATAAGACGGATTAGCGGCTTGGTACGTGATATGTCAGATGGCGGTACGACCAAATATAAAGACAACGGTTTATCGGCATGGATAATATCAGCAATGCGCCAGTCACATTCGGACGTCACCTTGGCGATAGTCGGGTCTCTGTAAAGAGAGAGAAAGCTCATCGCCGTTGAGACGACCCCTGAACGCTCATTCTCCGACTTATTGAGAAGTTCTCGTGCTGATTGGGCGACAACGGGATGGACTTTGGCGTTTTGACTATCGCCAAGATGGTTAGTTTTCATCATGGCCCACAAGGTCTTTTCAAACGAGCGTGCGGGGTCAGAGAGAAATGAAGCTACGCGGGCAAGAGTCTTTTCTTCTTCGGCGTAGAGTATGTGGAGAATGGCACCGACAAGAAGTGCATGGCCTGTCTTTTCCCAATGGTTCCGCTTTTCCAGTGCGCCTTCAGGGTCAACAAGAATGTCGGCAATGTTTTGTACGTCACGGACTTCGTTCGCACCTTTGCGTACTTCCAACAATGGATTGTATTTAGCACTTTTTGGATCGGTAGGATTGAACAACAATGCGTGGGAGAATGTAGACCTCCAGCCAGAAGTGATTTCCCAATTCTCGCCCTTAATGTCGTGAATGACCGCCGAGCCAGTCCATGACAACAATGTTGGAATAACAAGACCAACACCTTTACCAGAACGTGTGGGCGCAAACACCATTACGTGTTCTGACCCGTCATGGCGGATATACCGATTTTTGAGAGTGCCAAGGAATACACCTGCGTCTTTGAATAAACCCGCGTCGGCAATCTGCTTCATGCTCGCCCATTTGGATGAACCGAATGTAGTTAAGTTCTTGGATTGGCGACCACGCCACACGGAACCGATAACGGCAAACCCCGCGCCTATGAATGAACCACCTGCGGCTATCATGCCACCTTTGGAAAACACCTGTGGGGCGTAAGCATCAAAGGCGTACCACCACTCGAATAATCTCCAAGGATAATAGACGGGGGTGCCGGACACTGTGAACCAAGCCGGGCCGAGATAAGCGTCATATGCAAGCTCGACTGCTACCCACGCCGTCGCATACCAAACAGCACATATGATCGTCACAAAGACGATTATGATTTGCACGATAAGAATTGACTGCGGTGACATATTTGCTTTCCAGTTATTTACTGAAAGCAAGACTGCCCTTCTCTCTCAAAGAAAAGATAGATTAGAAAGAGGGCCGAGATTCGAAGATAAATTGGGTGTTTTTGAGATTTTTTGAAATATATTTGGATTATAGGGAGCAATCTAGGTGCAATTTTGGAGGGAAATTACACTCATTTTATCAGAGCTAGGTAAGAATTGGGTGTTTTTTTGAGGTTTTTATAAATGAATTTCAAAAGACCATCAGGTGGGATACCAAGCATTTGAAGGTACTCAGCCCCCTATTCAAAAAATCATGCATGATTGGGTTTAGGTGGTTTCTCAAAAAATAGTTTAAAACACCGAGTTAAATTAACCCATTAATGCCGTATGCAACCTGTTAATCGCCGCCTGAATTTCTGTCATTGGTGGAAGGTCGCGATATACAAGTTGTGCGAAATCACCAGCATATGTTTTCTCCAAATCTGGAATCCACTCTTCAAATTGAGTAAATATAGGTGCTTTCGGCAAAGGCGTTGTTGGAAAGTATTTTCCAAAGAAACCTTTCTTTTCGTCGGAGACACAGATTTTACACATCGGTAGAAAATCGGGTCCAACGATAAATTCCTGATACTCATCATGACGTAATATAAGGCAAATATCGTATAAATGGCGAATTCTTACAGACAATCGACGTACCGGTTCGTCATGATGGCTATCTTTTATCACACCCAACATTTTCTCGACTAGTGTGCGTTTGGCAGACAACACATTTATCTCAAATGGCTCAAGTCCGTTATCGGTTACGATATCTGCTCGATCATTCTTCACAAGCATTTCAGCTATAAATGTTTGTAATGCTCTCTTTTCTACGGGCTCAGGGTGAGTATATTGATTTACTTCGATAAGTAGCTCTGGTGATGCTTGCCCAAAAATGGAACCGTCTACAGCTCTTGGATATTGAAACACCTGTTTTCGAATTGAAGAGTTTTTTGAGTTTCTTGGATCATCTTCAAGAAGTACAAGGCCATATCCCGCAACCCTTTCTACTTGCTTCAGCAGCCGTTTGAGCGCATTTGAGCTTCGGGTTTCACTAAAAACTACTAAATCTATATCTTCTGAAAATCTATCAATAAGACCATACGCCTTTGAGAGCGACGTCCCACCTTTAAAAACAACATGGTCTGCATACTGCGAACGGGCAAGATTCCTCAAAGCATTTGTTACCCAATAATCTTTTTCAACATAAACCTCTGGAAGCCCCTTAGCTTGTGCTGTTTCAGCTACCAGATCATCAAAAAGCTCGCTATCTTCATGCAAGTTCATTAGGCTATATTCCATGTTTTTGCCAACGGCCATAAGGCTTCATCCAAACCCAATTTATAGACAGTTGTAGGGTTAAGAGATTCCTTCAAACTGTTTGGCACAATAATAGCCTGACTTGCAAACAACAACCCCACCAGTGCCCGGACTTGTGGGCTATAGTGTTTTTGTGCAATCCTCATCATACTTTTACGTGCATGGTCTGTCATATTGGCTATATGTTGTCTAATAATTTGTAAGGACACATTTATATCCGAATCCGGGATACGTTTAATATCTTTCAAAGCATCTAAATATTCCAAATGTTTAACATCTTTCGCAATAATAGGGATATGAGTTACCATCATACGGAGTTTTATTGTCCCAAAATCTTTCTTTTGACTCCCACCATTCAAAGCAATGGTCACAGTACTTGGGACCTGAGTTGTCAGGCCAAGTTTATTATAAAGAGCTGCCCCTGTAATATACCCTCGCAATATCCCGTTCTTATACAGAACAGAACGTATTAACTCACTATCAGAGGGTTTTCGCGCACCAAATACGCCTGCTTTAGGTACATAGAATTGCCCCTTAGAAAATCTTTCCAATTTGTGGTTTCTAACCATCCTACCTACGGCTTTAATTACCGCCATAGGTGAGGTATTATAATGCGGTAGAGCTTGATACCCAAATATTTCACCTGCGGGCAGGTTACTGATCTTACGCTCTAGTGCCTGTGAAATAGTCATCTGGCTCTCCTTTCTTTAAAGACCCTTACATTAAACTTGCAATGATTGCAAGTTTTTAGCACTAATAACATGACTTATTGTTTAATCACCCACATTATCTAAACCACATAGAGAATCATTCACCTATCGATAAGGTTGGCAATATTGACAGCTATATAGACAAGGTTGTTACTATTCACGGAAAAGTAGAAAAAGCTAGAACACAACACCAATGAAAAGAAACCCTACGTATAAAAAATAAACTAACCTCAACCTCCGTATTATATATGAATTTTGTGAAAGGCACCCACGTAAACAAACAAAATAACCATTTAGGAGTCGGGGTTTTAACTGAGATAGTTTTGAATATCCCCCCATAACAGCAGACCAAGCTAGAATTGCATTTTCATACTAAACGTACATTAGCTACAAGATCATACAAAGTCGGAGCTAAGACGCAGGGTTCATCACCAAAAAGCAATATTGCAAGTTGGCTAATATTTCAAACTAAGATATAGAATGAGGCAAGGATTATTGGGAGAATGTTATGACGGCCCTAAATTGGTATATGGACGAAACTCAGATCATTATTCAATCCGACACCCTTGTTAGTGTTAATGAAGCAGGCGAATATTTTCCAGCATTTACAACAACAAAAATATATCCGGCACCACATATTAAATCCGTCATTACCGGAACAGGTATCCAAAGAGTCACAACAGAGTGGTTCACTCAAGTTTGCTCATCAATGATAATTGAAGACGTGGAGATGCTGAACGATTACACGCCGCGCCATCTGCGCGAAATCTATGGTAACCTCGCAAAAGAAGGGGCAATCGGAACTGCGACAGTCTATCAATTCGGCTGGTCTAAAGAAGAGGGAAAATTCCAAGGTTTTGCCTACCGATCTGAAAACCACTTTGATTCCGAGCGTTTGGCTTTTGGAACAGCAATGAAGCCTCCTATAGATGATCCCGAAAGTTTTTTTGATACGAATCCTGCGCTGCCGCTTGAAGCCTTGTTAGATATTCAACAACGCGAAGATAGGTCAAAACCCATATCAGACCGTATAGGTATTGGCGGTGATAAACTTCAATTTTTAGCCTATATTAGCCCAGAGACAAGTAGCTTTATGAGTGAATATTCTCACATCGGCCAGTTTAAGCATTATGATTTAGATTGGGAAATGATTATCTCTAACCTACCATCAAATTATCATAGCCTACTCTCAAAAAATACGCGTAAGAATTATGAGAAAGTTTCCATGATGAAAGCCAATAGTGATGAGTAACGTACCGATAGATAGGTCTGAAGGCGTTTCTAAAACTGAGACCCTTCTTTTTGAGCTGTGCGACCGCACGTTTCTGAAGCTCTGGACTTACGCCAACCCATATAAAGCAGATGGGCATGAGATGTGCGATCTCATTACTGTTTTTGACAATCATGTTTTTATTTTTTTTGATCGACATAGCAAAGCATTAGATTCCTTTGAAGGCGATAACATCACAGTCCCTTGGAAGCGATGGAAAAAAGCGACCATTACAAAGCAACTCAAAACTGTGTCAGGTGCCGAACGCTATCTTCGCAATCCAGACAACAAATTGTTTTTGGATGCTAAAGGAACAATACCTTTTCCAATCACTATCAATAGAGAAAATTTGGTCATTCACAAAATCATCGTCGCACATGGTGCCGCCGAAGCTTGCCGAGATTTTTCACCAGCAAACGTAAGAGGTAGCTTATCTATATCATATACGGATGATGTTAAAGGCGTTTTGGACCGTCCCTTTCATGTTGCACTTGATAATCAAGACATCGTTCATGTTTTCGACAGCGACAACCTGGACATCATACTCACCGAGTTTGATACGATTACTGATCTGCTTTTGTTTTTTAAAGCTAAAGAAGATGCGATCAAAAAAACACAGCACTTCTGGTATGCAGGAGAAGAAGATCTGATTTCCGTTTATTATCGCAGCTTTGATGAAGAAGCCAAAGAGCATTTTATTTTGCCAAAAGACGCGGGTCATGATGCGTTGATGATTGAAGAAGGTATGTGGGACACTTTTGTTAATTCCAATGCCCATAGCCGCCGCAAAGACGCCGACAAAATTTCCTATCATATTGATAGACTCATACAATCCACAAGTCAAAACGCACTGGCTGGATTAACAGGTGGTGACCCAGATATATTCAATAGGCCTAGCGCCATTAAAGAAATGGCGAAGGAACCGCGCTATCATCGCAGAGCCTTGAGTGAAGCCATGTTTGAAGCGCTAGATAACTTTCCAAATGAGCCAAATGAATTTTACAGGAGTGTCGGGCTTTACCCCTCAAATGAGGATTGTAAATTTTATGTGTTTCTGATTGTCCATTTTCCCGGCAAAGGTTTTGAGGAAGGCAGGGATGTCAAAATAGAAATGTTAAAGCTAGCTTGTGGCGCGGCAAAGCTCAATTTTTCACATGTCAAAAAAGTCATCGGCTTAGCTATTGAAGCACCTCATTTGAATGAGAAAACTGCCGAAGACTACATACTAATGGAGGAAGGGGAACTTCATCCAGAACAAATTAAGTATATTCAAGAGGTAAATACAGAATTCAATTTCTTCCAATCAAAGAACCTTAAACCTACTTATAAAACGACAAAACAATTTCCAGATTAATAGAATGCTAAGCTCAATAAAAGCACAAGAGCCAGCCCTTTATAGCCATGATCTTTTCTTTTTTGGAACAAGCACGTATCGGGATCATTTGCAATGTTGCAACATAATTTAGTATCACGAAACACCCCGCCCCCGATTCAATGTCCACGACACATTGCCGCCCCGCATAATACCAGAAACGGCCTTACCTCGGCTGCGCTCAAGCACCTCTCGCCAAGGTACAAGAGAAAACTCTTTCGAGCGTTCTATGACCGCAAACTTACCGCTCGGCCTGTCGATAGATTTTGTATATATCCCATCGACACTGCCAAACTTCCCAACTTCGACAAATTTCTTACCGAGTGCTTTGCTTTTTGTCTCAACAGCATCTTGAAAGTCACGCCGCGTCAAATCATCCAAATGCCGTTGCCCGAGTGCATTCGTGTCCTTACTGATTATCCCCTGTTCTCGTAAAAACATACGCCGCGCATTCCTGGCCGCCTGAACGTCTTGACCAAAACCCCTTGCCTGTAAATTATCTGACCTGTCCCGTAGCGTTTCATCGAGCCACGTTGCACCAATGATATTTGTAAGCTGCGAAATCGGTTCACGGCTATTCACTACTAAGGATACAGGCGCAAACCTCATCTTGCTTTGTTCAAACGCGACGACCTGTTTCAAATAATCATTTGGTATTTGCCAAGACCCGTCCGCATTGCGTGAGACGACACCGCCCCGCCGCAGAGCTTCAAGCCTACGCACATGCGCTTCTACAAATTCCACCCTTGCCTTTGGTTCAGTTTGCATATGTAGGGACGGACTATAAATACCGCTGTGTACTTTGGCGATTTCCGCAAGCGTTTTATCTGACCGTTTCACTTCTGCTTTAGGGACACTGGCCGTTATCACCATGCCCTTTTCGATTGTGTCAATTGTCTCAGACTTACCGATGTCAACATAGACCGTCTTGCCGTTCAAATCTTCCATAACGATATAGGCATTGTCCTGCACATCATCGGCAACCCCTTTGGCTATAATTTTTCCGGTTACAGGTTTTGCATTTCCAGTGTGCCGGTCATAAATAGAGTTGGCATCTACATGCCGTTTCAACCCTGTCTCTGCCATTGCGCGGTGCATGGCTTTGATAATATCGCCGCGCTCTCCCATGCGTTTCAATGTGTCCTCGATATTATCTGCTAATCGCCATTGCTTCCGTCCAATTTGATTTGCCAAACTCAAATCAACCAGCGTCTTTAAGCGAGCGCGTTCGAGTTGACGTTTCCATCCTTGTCCTCTTTTGAACGGTTCGGAATGGTCTACAATATTATTCTCGACAGATTTGAGCATATCGCGGTCAATTTGTGTAAGCCGTTCCTGCTTCACCCCCATTGCCTGCTTACGCCGTGCTTCTAATTGTGTCACCGGGCCAAGTTCCAATGTGACAAGTTCTTGTGCGCGTATGCGTAAACCCTCAAAGCAATATCGTTTGGGAATGACAAGGTTTTCACCACTTGGGAGTTTGCCGCCAATGATAATATGGGTATGGGGATTGTCGGTATTATAATGGTTGGCCGCAACCCAATCGAGTTTCGTATCAAGATCGATTTCCATCTGGCTCATCAAGTCTCGCACAAATGGTTTGAGAGAGACCGTCTCGCTTGCATCTTCTGGAGAGACAATAATTCTAAATTGGTGACGGTCATCAACACCTCTATGCTCAAACGCTTTCGCGTTTGCATTGTCATTATTGCTATCATAGATATGCCCTTTCTCGCCCTCAAGAGCCGCGCTGTCTCTTTGGATATATCGTAGGTGACATTTTTGCGCCACGGCTCCTTTTCCGTCCATACGGGCAATATTCATTTTGACCATAACGCGCCGCTGGAAACTCTTGGCAACAATACTACGAAACCGCCACTCAGCTTGCTTTCCTAACCGCGAAGGTCTGCCCCGAATGCCCGACCGCACACGTTTTAAAAACCCCGTAACTTTTCTGGCGCCATTGGGACTTCGTATGCGTCCCAGATACACTTCAAAATCATCTTTACTCATTGTGTCAGCAAACCCGCTAAATATCGCCCCTTTTGGCCCTTTGGGGCGATTTTACCAAATAGCGCCCCCCTAAAACCTACATATAACGTGGGTTTTGCACAAAACCGTAGTACCCCCCATTTTTGGGCAGTACCCCAAAAAAAGATGTGCAGACAAGGACTTAGCAGCCACTTGGCGCTATGGCCCTTAATCTTGCCCATCGCCCCCTTACCCGCGACCCACCCTCCGATAAATTTCACACACCTAGTCATTTCCGCTTTTCTCTGAGGAAAACCGCCGTTCCGAGGACGTTTTCAAGCGGCACTGGCCCAAAATACCGGCTATCAAAAGACGTACCTATTTTGCTAGATACAAGAAAAACTTCATTGGGTTTAAGAACGAAACAGCCTAAGAGAAATGGCATTTCGCGCCCCAAATTATCCTGCCGCAATCTTGTGAGGACAGGATAATTTGGGACACTCACCTGCCCATTTTCAAAACAAACTTCCGTCCCCCCTACCGCCCAGACGGATTTGAGAAGAGGGATATTTGAGGGTAAGTAATGGCGTGCAACGGCCAATTCTATCGCGCTTGCAGGTACGTATGCAGCAACAAAATCACCCACTTTTACATTGTCATTCGCAACTATTTTATACCACCCAATAGGCGCAGACGGTGTTGGGTTATAGATATATCTCTTCTTTGGGGGCATTATGGTTTGCAAACTGACGCCCGCACAAAGCGCGGTGATACTCACAGCTAAAACTAATTTCATCATCATAATATTGACCTCATTTTGCAGCTAAAATTTGCGAAAATGGTCTGGCCTGCCAGCCAATTTCGAGTTGGTTATGGAGATATTTCCAGTAAGAATTTGATACTTTTGCGAGGTGTCCGTGATGGATTTCAAGCTCGTCTGTAATCTCAAGCCCGCGCTTTGTACGTGTCGTCCCTCGAGTATGTAAGAGTGTTTCTGCGGCTGGTATTACCCCTGGGATTTGCGTGAGATAGTTTGAAACACTCACCTTGCAGACAAAAAATTGCCAATCCTGCGTCCCGTATTTATTGGCTGTCCATCTGATATACCCAAAAACTTGGTCGGGCATAAAGATGGCCGCCGATCTACGCCACCCTAATCTCACGGTGGAAACAGGTGTTCCAAAACGTAGACGATGGTTCATGCGTTTATGACGGTAACATATTAAAACGCTCGTCGCAGTATTCGGCGTATCAATGCCCGCGCCATTCATACTGAGGGTCGTTCTACAATTGTTTTTTTGTGTTTTGGGCCTGTACCGTAATCATAAATACGCGACCATGCGCGTAAATCATCTATATGGTAGACAACCGTGCCCCCGTGTTTACGAAACCTTGGCCCCGCCTTTCGGTAGCGCATATTTGTCAAAGTGCGCTCGCTAATGCGTAAAAACTCTGCCGCTTCTCTCGGCGTAAGGTAAGGACTGTTTAGGACTGGCCCCATAACATTCTCCCATAATTACTTCCAATTGAGCGACACAATGCAGATATATGGAGAGGGAAAGAGGGGTTAAAACACGACGTTGTATTTTATATATTAAATCGTTTAAGTGTTTGTTTACGTTATATACTTTTCTTACCGAGTAGGTCAAGATATTTTCCGGCGATATATATTTGGCCACGACGCAGTGTGGTTTTGGCGTGATCTTTTTGCCGACACCCTGTGCTCCTCCAGTGTTTTTGCACACTGTCTTCTCCCTCAAGGGCAATGGCAATATCGCGGTAACTGCCATTTTTGGACTTCACATCAAGCGCGATAATGGCGTCTGCAAGTTTACTCGATTTGTAATTCCTGCCAATCAAATTGAGTTTACCACCCGCATTTTTATACAAAGAGAGAAGTTGCGCGGCGGTATCGAGTTTGCGCTGCGCTCCGTCTACAATGTTGATAGTAGATTCAATCATAGCGTTTTCGCCGATAAGTTCACAGTTCTCACAATAAAGTTGTATCCAAAACCTTTCGCCGCACAACAAAATATGACGTGTACCGTCCAAGGCATCAAATATAACCCTGCGCGTTTGCAAATTGAGAATCCCGCTCCCCTTGGTTCGTTCAATTTCGGGCGTAATCGGTTTGAGAACTACGGGTAGCGCGGCAGGAAAAACATTGGGATTCCAAAATACATTTGCGTCAATTGCATTAAGCGCAGGGTTTGCCATAAACAATAACCCCCATTTATTGGCAATAGCGCAATACCGCATTTCGCGTATTAAATACCCGCCAGTGTTTAAAATGACAGGAGCAGGCATAAAGTGAGTTAAGGCATTATAATCCCTTATATAGTCTGGGTTTCGCCGCAAAACCTCCCATGACCACGCGGCATTCGGTAATTTCAGCCTTTCTGTTACTGCCGGAACTGGGTTTTTGAAAGTGTCCATAGTGGACTTATAGTTGTATATATTATTGGCATTTTTTCAAGAACTAGGCTTAAATGACGTTAAAATCACATTAAAAAACCCGCCCGACCAGAGGGTCGAGCGGGTGAATTAAATCGGTGATTTTTTAGGCTGTATTCCAGATCATAGCGAACTCATCTGTTTCGCCGTCATTGGTTTTACCAAGGTTTGCATAGAGTGCAGAACTTAATATGCGCGGGTCTTCTAATTTGACACTTACATATTCTTCCTCAGAGCGTTTGCCAATTTTGTTCCAAGCGGCCCCGATTGCGCCCATTGTTTGTCCAAAAATCAGAAAGTCGGGTTCTTGAGTATCTGGGGTTTTTGCGCCGTTGACCAAGATTTTGATCTTCTCGTTTAAGCCCATACCAAGTGTACCAGCATAGTTTCCGTCTTTATTTAGGGTTACATATCCAATTGATTTTCCCATTTTAGTCTCCATAATTTGCCAGCTGATTTACGGAAGGTTGTCTTCCTGCTGACGTTGGTGATGTGCACGTCATAAAAGACTGTGTGGTTCCCCCCTCCTTCGTAAAAACCTAAAAATGGGGGAAGCCTTGAAGATAAAATTGACGCTAATTTGGTCATATGCGTTCTCGCATTATGACATGCGCGAGGAGACCCCCGGTCGGGGAAATTAGGGGCACTTTTGTCTTACACTGGTTTTTTGACGGGCTAGAAACCAAAAGACAGAAGGAAGACAACCGCTTTTATAAATCGTGCGTTCGTCAAATATGGCGACCTGAATACGGGTAAGTCTAGCGGATATGCCACACCAAATGACGAGTATAATGACGACGCCATGCTTACTTTGGATCTTAACGCGAAAATTAAAACCTTGGCGGCGATGTAAAAACCAAAAGCAGACAAGTAGCCGATGCCCCGATATTTGGGAATAAAATCGGGGGCAGATAGCGCGGGTTGGAATTTGATTAGCGAGAGTTTTGAGTGAGGGTATGCGAGTATCCAATTTTAGGTCCTGCATATTATGGGTCTGTACGCGTTACTGTCCGTCTTCATATAAAATGAGACAGATTTAAGCCTGAGCTAAGCGAGAGTTTGCTCACCTCTGTTGATTTATATTAGGCGACGGCTTTGCGGTATTGCAAGCGTCGATGTTCGATAGTTTGTTTTTTGATCCTTTCCCTTTTGTTTAAAATTGATTGCGCTCGCCCGAAGTAGGCATCAGCAGGTGTGACGTTTTTCAGGCTTTCGTGGTAACGTTCATGATTATAGTACTCCACAAAGTTTTCGATTTGCCGCTCAAGGTCTCCGGGTAAAAAGTAGTGCTCCAGCAATATCCTGTTCTTGAGCGTCTGATGCCAGCGTTCTATTTTGCCTTGGGTTTGCGGATGATAGGGTGCTCCGCGCACATGGCTCATGCCCTGGTCTTTGATGTAATTTGCCAACTCACCAGAGATGTAACTGGCGCCATTATCGGATAGCAAGCGTGGTTTGTGTACGACATTGACTTGATCACAGCCCGAAGCTTCAAGCGCCATATTTAGCGTGTCTGTCACATCAGAAGTCTTCATCGTGCTGCACAGCTTCCAACTGATGATGTAACGCGAGTAGTCATCAAGGATAGTCGATAGGTACATCCAGCCCCAACCAATGATCTTAAAGTAGGTGAAGTCGGTCTGCCACATCTGGTTTATCGCCGTTGTCTTGTCTTTGAACTCACTGGCCGCTTTCATGACAATGAAGGCAGGGCTAGAGATCAGGTCGTGAGCCTTTAGAAGGCGGTATACCGAGCTTTCTGATACAAAATAGCCTTTGGTATCGGTAAATCGCACAGCCAGTTCACGCGGACTCAGCTCTGTTTCGTCAAGCGCCATATCCAGTAGTTCGCAGCGTATCTTGTCAGGAATACGGTTCCATACCAGGCGTGGCAGTGGCGCGCGGTCCACAAGTCCGTCTTCGCCATGTTCCAGATACCGATCGTACCACCGATAAAAGGTTGGCCTTGGAACGCCCAACTTATCCAGCGTCCACTTGGCAGGGCGCTGTGAGCGCTCCACCAAACGGATGATCTCAAGCTTCTCTGATGCAGGATATCTCATGCGTCGTCGCCCCCATCCCCTATCATGCTTTTTTTAAGCAAGCGGAGCTCAAGTGTTTGCTCGGCGATAACTTCCTTCATGTTACGGGCTTCTGAACGTAAACCTTTGACTTCAGAGGTGTTGGCTTGGCGAACAATATCACCTGCCAGACGTTTTTTGCCAGCTTCCATAAAGTCCTTTGACCATTTGTAGTACAAGCCTTGGGCGATGCCTTCTTGGCGGCATAGTTCGGCAATACTCGCCTCGCCGCGAAGGCCATCCAGCACGATGCGGATCTTCTCCTCAGCCGAATACTGCTTACGGGTTTTACGTTTGATGTCTTTTACAATCCGCTCACCGGCTGATTGCTTACTCGTTCTTGTATGTCTCATCTGTCTCTCCGTGAGATACAAGATGAACAAAAACTCTCGCTTAGCCCAGACTTAAATCTGTCTCATAAGCGTTGACGTCAGACACGCGTTACAAATTTTACAAAAAATCAATAAGGGTAAGCCGCTGAGTTTGGTATGTTATGGAGCACCTAAATATACAGGAAACGGTTAGATACCCTGCTTCGCCCTTTTGGACGGGCAGGATCATTCAGGTGATTTTAATGCTCATGCACCAAACAAACCCCGACCTCCCAATTAAGGAGAAGCCGGGGCGGGTCGCCTGAACTCGCACCACGCTTGCTTTGGAGACATATTTTGGCAATGAGGACGAGCCAGACTTGTTAGAGGGTAAAGCGGCGGTTACGCCACCTTTTTGATGGGTACAACTTTCTTGTCAGTTTGCTGTTGTTCAACCAACTGCGCGACTTCTCGGCTCGCAATCGCAGGAGCCGCGTCTTGTGCATCAAGATAACCGCTTGCAGGAAAACCCATCCAACGGGGTCGCCATTTGGTGTCTGGTTCCTCGCGGCCAATACCCGCAATACAGTTTTGGATAAGGATTTTTTGCTTCTTACCAGTCTCCGTGAGGTAATAACTAGCCTCGTTCTTACCTGCGATTTCACCAACCATTGCATTGATAACCCGCTTATCGCGCAAAATTTCAAAAAAGGCCGCGTCTGGTGACCAGTGCTTGTGCGCGTCAATTTCTAAAACATTACCAATGGCGTCCACGCTTAATGAATGAATGTGAAGGCTTTCAGCCATTGCGAACGTCATGACGCGCATGACCTGTTTGTCTGTCAAATCCAATAATTTCAAGCATAATTCGGCGCAGGGGGTTTCATCACGGTTTTGTCCGACAAGCGCATGTTTACACCCATCAATGCCCAGTAATTTGTAAATTGCGCGGCGTTCAACCTCAAACCGCTCATGACATTTTGATGTTTGCACACTGGTTTTGGTATCATCCTTGGTACCTAAACTCATGCGGTGGGCTTGCGTGTTCCAGTGACCTGTTGCCACTATCATGTGAGCAACAGTTAAACGCAAGGCAGTTTTAGGGTTTGCCAACAACTCCGCTTGCGCCATAGCTAGTCGGTGCAAACCTACATATTCCTTCAACGGTCCAGACATTTCGGGTTTAACGATTTTACTTGCACCCTGCCCTTGCTCCGTCTCGCCGCTTAAAATCGCGTCGATTTTCTTGGCATCTTCATTGCTTAAATACCCTGCAAATATGGTAACAAGTCCCGTATCTTCTACTTCAATAAAGACTTTACCATTGGCAGCTTTGCTCCGCTTTGTATGTTGCCAATCATAGAAAGTCTCACCTTTGTCCAAAACAACGACATCTTGCCAACCGTCTTCCTTGTGGTCTTTGATGATTTCGGCAATCTTGACACTTTGGCTTTTCCAAAACATATCAGGGTCTTGGAAGTATCCGTCTTCTTCAAACAAATCAGAAATAATAATCCCGTCATATTTGGACACATCAAAAAGGGCTTGGTCTACGGAGATTTTCTCGCCGCCTGTCAACCATGATTTGAGGGAGGCACCGTTAGGTTCACGGGCGTCTTCATCATGATACATGGTGAGCCATTCCGTCTGCTTGTCCTCGCTTGCAAGGGTCAAGGCGCGGATGGTAGGCACATTGATTTTGTCGTCGCCGTAAAGGTGCAAGAGTTCTGATTTTAGTTTTGACAAGGCTAAAATGCGGTTGACCTTTAGGGGAGTTACCCCGAAATGCGTAGCGATTTCGTCAACACTTCGCCCCTGTTTTGACAAACTGCCAAAGGCGGAAAATTGTTCAATCTCGGTTGTCGGCAAGCGTCCAAGGTTTTCCATAAGGGACGCTTCTATGGCTTTTGCATTGTCACCCGATTCCAAAACAATGCAGGGCAGTTTTACCACCTTGCCAGTTTCTTTGGCGATTATTCGGGATGCGAATAGTCGGCGGCGACCTGCGACTACGCCGTACCTCTTACCTTCCTTACGCACAAGAACGGATTGTAAAATCCCGTTTTGTCGAATGCTTTCCAATATGTCCGATACATCGGGGGCTTTGGCGCCGCTCCGCATATTGGTACGCGATATTTTAAGTTCCTTGATAGGAATTTCTTTGAGTTTCATTTTAGTCTCCATTGAGTAGGTGATGAAGTCGATTGAAAACCCTGCGCCTGACCGACCTCATCTTAAAGTCACATGCGCGGGAATAGCGTTAGCTTATGCGGCGCAAATCGAACCCCTCTCGGGCGCAAGTTTTGGAAAGAGCTGTGCATTCCTGCGCGTTCAAATCGTCGCCTAAGGTTTGATAAATCGTGCCTTGGGCAAAACCCCTTGGCGTTTTGACAACATGCGCCCACCGATATGGGCCGCGTCCGTCCTCGCGGGGTTTGGCTTGAAAACGGCTCATGCCGCTATCTCCAATTGACGTTTAACAGGGGCTTGCGTCCGTTGCGGCGCGGGTTGGTTTGGCGGTGTGTTTAGGCATTCAAGAATGAAATTTGCGGCTTTGGACGCTTGAGACGCGGCCTTAAAGATTGCCCGTTTATCGTCCTTTAACAAACGCAACCAAGAGCCAAGATAATCCGTGTGCCGCACTGTGGGCTGAATGCCTAGATGGGCACAAATAAATGCGCTGGTCATTTCTGCAACAAGTTCCTCACGGGCATAAAGTTTCGTGCCTTTATTGCCTGATAAATTTCGGTCAAGCCGTGACTTATGCCCTGTCCAGTGTCCGAGTTCGTGAAAACAGGTTCTATAATAATTGATTTGCTCAAAAAATGCGGGTTGCGGGGGGACTTGAATGCAGTCTTTGGAAGGCATGTAAAACGCCTTATCCCCACCAATCCGAAAGTCTGCGCCTGTGGCGTTAATCAGGTTTTCGGCAACCTTGATGGTTTCGCAATCTGGCAAAGGTTCAACGTCTTTGTAAAATTCATCTGAAAGCCCTTCGCATTGGTCGGCATTAAAGACCGTATAGCGTTTCAGAAAACCTATGCTTTGCGGCTCTAAACCGTTTGAGGCGGCGTGTTCTTTCTCTGCCTTTGGCGTGAAACTGCTTGCATAACAAACCGTTGTGCCGCTTTCTCCTGCCCGTACATTACCACCAAGTTTAAGAGCTTGTTTGTAGGTGAGCCATGTTTGGGTTGTGCGTCTGGTATCAATGGCCGCGCCCCAGAGGAGCAATATATTTATGCCTGAATAATGGCGGCTCGTGTGTCCGTTGGTCGGGAGTCCCATCGGGGTCTTTATGTCTGGTCTGCCCCAAGGCTGAACCCAAGGCACACACCCAGCTTCCAATTGGGCGATAACGCTATCGGTCACAGATTGATAAAGGTTTGTCATTTTCTTTTTGAAACGCCGTTTCTTAGTACGGGTATTCTCAAGGCTAGGCTTGTTCTCTGGCGTAGGTTTAGACGCAGGAAGGTAGCCATAAGGCGCAGGTTTTGAAAATGCTTGCTTAGGTGTTAATGCGGTCATGTGTCTGTCTCCAAGTGCCGCTCTCAAAGAAAGAATGCCAAGCCATTCAGTGGCAAAACATTCCGCCCGCAGGGGGGCGGGGGTGAGCGACAAGGAGGTATCAAGCAGGGGGTAATGAAGGCGTGGGGCAAGGGTTTTGGTCGGTGAATTTTGTGAAATTTTTAGATTTCAACCAAAGCCCTTGCGCCGCGACTGCCCCCTGCTAGATTGCCGACGGCTCACACCCGTCCCCCGAGGACGGAGACAACAAAGCCGACCCGCCCTGCGGGGCGACCGCTCATATTGTAAATTTGGTCGCGTCAAGGATGAAAGCCCCCCGATAGGGAAACGGGACGAGACAAGCACAGCGCAGGCTTGTTTCACGCCAGCCTGGTCGCGGCACGCGAGACGCCCTACCAGAAAATACCCTTACCTAACGACAAGTAACAAACAGTAATAAGCGTTAATCCAGCATTGTTTTGATAGTGAAATGCAGTAAACGCACAAGACTAAAACACCATACGGTTCTTTCTGCCCACCGTGCTTAAAACAGATATATTATATTCAGGGAAAATAAGAAATTTGGTAATTTCTTAAATGTGCATAGAAGTGTGAGTTCGGTTTATGTGGGGAAACCTGTTCTCACACTTCTAGTTAGCCTTGGTTTTGATTTAAACATCAGCGCCAAGGTAATCTTTAGGGCGTCTTAGTTATTGCCGAGCATTAATTATCTCCTGCCGCCTCAATCGCCTTTCGCAAGATACCGGGCGTGAGCGTTTGCGGCAAAAGCACGCCTTGATCAGAGCGGCTGCCCGGCACAAAGTAGAGATACATGGGAACACCAGCTCTTTCGTAGCTGGAAAGAACTTTAGTGATTGCCGGATCAGCATTGGTCCAGTCCCCAACAACAACTCGGATACCTGCCTGTTTAAAATACGCCGCCGTGCTTTCGACTTTGATCGCCACACGTTCATTGACTTTGCAGGTGATGCACCAATCTGCCGTAAAATAAACAAATACCGGATCACCATCGGTCAATAAAGTCTCCAGTCTTGCCGGTGTATAGTCGACTATTTCAAACATTTCCGTTGTTGAGGAACGGGCTTTGGTAAAACTGAACACAGTCGCGAGAACCAAAATCAAGGCCGCCCCTGTTATGCCTTTCCAGATATAGCCGCGCTTGGCTTGCGTGCTCACGCCAAAGGCCCAGACCGCGATGCCGAGCAAGACAATGGCAATCAGCCCCATGGCCATACCGTTCGTTCCTGATTGACTACCCAGCACCCAGAGCAACCAAATGGAGGTTAAAAACATGGGGAATGCTAATATCTGCCGCAAGACCACCATCCACTGGCCCGGTTTTGGTAAAATACGCCGACTCCCCGGAACCAAACACAGTAAAAGATAAGGCGCGGCCAAACCTAAGCCCAGTGCAAGGAAAATGATAATTGCAATGAGCGCAGGTTGTAGCAAAGCAAAGCCAACGGCAGATGCCATGAACGGTGCTGTGCACGGTGTTGCCACCACCACAGCCAGTACACCTGTAAAGAAGCTGCCTTGCCAGCCTTTCTTTTGTGAGAGGTTCTGCCCAGTGTTAGACATTTTACGCGACATTGGATTACCAATTTCAAATACGCCCAGAAGATTTAACCCAATCAAAACAAATAACAACGCAAGCGTCAAAACGACCGCAGGGTTTTGCAGTTGGAATCCCCATCCTGACACGCCAAGGACGGCGCGCATTATCAGGAGAACGACAGCAATCACCAAGAAACACGCCAACACACCTGCCGTATAGAGAAACCCGTCCCGGCGCATTTCCTGGCGCACAGATGCCTGATTACCACTTGTTGCTTTGGTAATCGATAGAACTTTGAGCGACAGAATGGGTAAAACACAGGGCATAAGGTTTAAGATTATCCCTCCAAGAAAGGCGAATAAAACCGCCTTTAATACGGACGACGCGACAACGGGTGACATGGTATTTGACAGAGCTGCTATTTCTATGGGCGCACTCACCAATTGCCCTTGATAGACGCCGTCACTATCTGTGTAAGTCAGAACCCCTGAGAGATGATCGATGTCATTTTCCCAATAGCTATCGATTTCTAGTGTGGCGGTCAGAATATCTTTATCAAAACTGAACTTCTGCTCGCTATCATGCCATATGATTTCAGTGTGGCTGAAGAAATGTGGGGTACTTACATTTGACAATCCGGACACGCGCAAGACCAATTCAGTTCCAGTGCGCGAGACAGAAACTTTAAGTCCTTCGCCTGCTTGCGGCATGGCTTGCACTTTAAGAGCCGCCGTAATAGATGCGTTTTGAGCTGGCGTAGTTGAAACAATAGGAAGGGACAGAGAAACCTCGTCCCCGCCCGGAATGCAGAATTCATATTCACACATCAGCCATTCTACGCTTGCTTTAAGTTCAGCGACTGTCCCGACTTTGGCGCTCGCAGGTACAAGAAGGCGGACGGGTAGATAGACTGTACCCTCATAACCGTGCCCGGAGATTTTTCCGTCCTTGGTCAATATCTCACTGGGGACAGGCCAGTCAATTTGATCTGCAATCCAGCCATCCGGAAGCGACCAGTTAACCTCGGTGGCTTTGCCGGTTCCGGGGTTTTTCCAATAGGTATGCCAGCCCGGTTGATGGTCGAGTTTGACCGCAACGACAACCGAGGTCACGGGGGCGGCTTCGGCGCTTGGTGACACGAGACTGGATTTAACTTGGGCATTGGCGCTGCCAGCAATGAGACTGCTAGCCAGTAAAATACTGGCCAGAAATACCAGAAGAGTGTTTTTCATAAAAACCTACTTCTTCTCGGCAGCGAGCAGTTCGTCGAGCAAGGCTTCTAGATTACGCCCCATATCAACCTCGCCTGTGCCTGCGTAAAGCGTACCGTCACGGTTGAGCAGCATGTATTGCGGAAAGCCTTGATAGCCATATTTATCGGCGACGGTCCAACGCTGTCCTTCACCGTTTACGGCTGTCCATGTCAGCTCGAGTTCATCCTCAATGCGTAAAACCCTTTTGCGTTTGGTGGTGCCGTCATAGGCGATGGATACGACCTCAAATCCTTTGCTTTTATAGCGGGCATAGATCTCGTGTAGACGCGGCATGGCAGCAATACAGGCTGTACAATCCGTCGTCCAATGATCAACAAGGACAATTTTGCCGCGTAGGTCTTTTATGTCGAAGGGTTCGCCGTGCATAGTTCTTGCGACAAACTCGAATGGTGTGCGCTTGAGGTCGATAGTATTAAAGGCACTTTGAGCAAGGGTACGCAACTCCTCATTGTCATAGGCGAGCATGGGCTCAAAGAATGCAAGCAGATCATCGTCGCTGAGACCGTAAGACTTATAGCCGCTTAAAACCATGGTTGAATATTGCCAGGTATCTTGCGCGTTCTTATGGACAGTCCAAAGCTCGTGGATATGTTCGAGTAGGGTATTGACAACTGCACGGTCACCAAGCCGTATCCACGCACCTTTTGCCTCATATAGCTCCGCCCAAACCTCCATGCTACGAATACGATTGCGCTCCTCATCCGTGGTCAAGGGGTCGTTCCAAAGACGTGCTCGCAACGGTCTATAAGTCGCATCCCATTCTGCTTTGGCTTCAAGGTCAGGATGGGCAAATGCTCCCCCCTCGGATGCACTAAATTGGTGGATACCGCCCGTGAACCGTTTATAGTATCTTGGCGCTGACCGGTGCGCTTGCCCCGCCCAAATAACGCGCCAATCGTGATCAGGGTAACGGTACCAATACTTAGTGCCAATGGCGCGAAGCTTTCGCGTTTGAACTTCCCATTTATAAGCAGTGACGATCATACCGACGCCCGTAGCTGGTTGATTACTTGATGTGCCTAACAGCGACCGCCAGGCACGTTCACCCGCACTGTCATTCATCAAATACTGCAAAGTGGGTAATTTTGAATGTTGCTGCAAATAATCACCAAGGAAAGCATTGTATTTACTAAAACCTTCAACATCTGCCGCCATCATTTTTGACCAATAGGCCAGTGCCGTGTCATTAGTCCATGCAAACACCGGACCGTGCTCGTCCTCAACAATATCTTCCCGCAATACCAAGTTTGAAAGCGTTGTGAAGGCGCTGTAATAGTACCCCTGATCGTATTCCCCTTGCGATTTGGGATAGGCCGCACCGAAGGCCAAGACCTCGTCCAATATTGGCGCTGTATCCACCATCTCGACCCGCACATGAGCTTCACGCAATCGCAGTATTTTTTGCGTTATCTCGCCCAACCACAAATAGCGGCGCTCAAGATCAGTCGTGTTCGGTGCAGCCCAAAAATCGTCACGCATGCCGCTATAGCGGGCATTCCACTCAGCGATTGCCACTGTATTGACAGCCGCACCATTGGGGGTCACTTCCGTCTCGTTGGCGGCCCATTCGTGAATATCGACAGCGTAATGGGGCGGCATATGCACCGTTAACAGCAACCATTCATAGCGCCGTGGATCATCGGGGTAGGCCTCCCAAAACTTAAGACCCAATTTACGGCGACGAACATCGGAGTGTTCCACCTCCCGCATGAAATATGACAGCGCATCCTCACTCTCAAGTCTTACCGGGCGCTCGCCGCTAGAGGTAAGTTCCGCCCAGTCCGCATCCGCCATTTGTTGTGTAGATGATAATATTTCATGCTTTTTTGTTGCGTGCGGGGGAACTTTTGCGACTTGATTGCCGCAGGCAGCTAATACGGCCCCCGTGACCAAAGAGAGAAAGCAAAAGCGTAGTGAGATCATCATGGTCAATATCCTGAATGTATGTTTCGAGTTGGGAATTGATAAACGCCGCCGACTTTCATTGGCGGCGTTGCATCTGTATTAATACGTATGCACTTAGAACGTCGCGCTGACGCCGACCTTGAAGGAACGCCCCCCAACAAAAAATCGAGACGCTGTAACCTCTGGAACACCCTGGGCGCCGCCAAGGGATTGCGAAACCGTTGGATCGCTCGGCCCGTCAAGTAGGTCTATATCTTCGATCCAGATGCGGTATTGTCCACCAATGGTTGGCGTCAATCGATATTCCGCCCGAAAATCTAGACTATCAGCCTGGTCCGTGTATCGATCAAAGCCAAATGTATCCTGCACCCCACGTTCGCCGAACGAATCAAAACGTCGAGACTGAATACTGTAGGACAGCGACGCATCAAAATTTTTGCGTTCATAAGTCAGAGCAGCAGCGCCAGAGTGCCGAGATTGTTGCGCAAATGGTGCCTCGCGCGCATAGTCAACCCGCTCGGTGCCAATGAGCGTACCATTCGCATCGTAGATTGGGCTTGACAACCAGGTTAGGCTGGCGTCACGATTACTGTCACTAAATGTATAGTTGGCATAGATACCAAGCCCGTCGAGCAGCCCTGGCAGATTAGAAAAGCGGTGCTCTATAGCAGCTTCCGCGCCCCAAATCTCCGCTATATCTACAGCATTGCTGGGACGGGTAACCCTGATAAAGATATCACTTGGCAGGTTTTGAAAACGTGGGTCATCCGGCAAGGTAATACCCTCCAACGCCGCTGAGGTTGACGACACATTGGAAACGATGAAGTTCTCGATCCGCTTATAGAACAAGCCCAATTTGATCACACCAACATTATCATTATACAACTCAGCACCCAGGTCAAAGTTGTGTGTGAAAGCCGGTTTCAGCCCCGGGTTACCTTGGCCAACATTAAGAGTAGGCTGGTTATTACTCGGCCCGCCATTGGGAAACAAGGACAAGTTTATATTCGGCGCCTGCGACAAGTCGCTAATCGTTGGTCGAGCGACAGTGAAATAATAACCACCCCGAAATATCAAATCATCCGACTGCCGATAATTGGCCAGTACACGCGGCAACACGTCCGTAACCGTGTCGTCGAAATTGACAATCGTTGAATGCGCTTCAGCGAACGCAGCGTCCTGAGAACCGTTCGCAAGTGTTAAAGAGGTTGTCCGCAACTTAGTAGCTGTTGTCTTCACTTGGGCAACGCGCATACCACCGATAATTTCCAGTTTGCCGAAATTAAGTCCCGTTTCGACGTAGCCAGAGAACTCCTCTTCGTGGGTAAACTCGCCAGCAAGACGACTGTCTACCGACACCGGAAACACAAAAACTCCGATGCCAGGTGTTAGCATACGCTCGAAAACTTCATCTAGGTTGGCTCTACCAAGTATTCCAACATCAGTAGCAACGCCTATACGCCCCAAAACGTCCGTGTCTATTGTTAGTCCTAAATCCGCCGCATTGGCACCGAAGCCAAACAAGAAGTCGTAACTATCCTTTCCAGGGTTAGACTCAGTGTCGAATTTTGCGGATTCATAATACAAACCGGCTTCAATGTAGCTCAAGGTCTCACCACCAAAAGCATAGCGTCCACTGACCTCCCCGACCTTCCGCTTATTGGATGTTATTTGACCAAACTCAAACGCAGACTGGAGCGGGTATAGGGCGGGGTCATTGAGAAAGTCAAAACCAGCCTGCGTAAACCGTGGCTGTTGAATACCGCCTGTGACCGGCGCGAATATCCCTAGCACACGTCCCTCAACTGGATCGACCGCTTCTGGTGCAACGAATGCCGGATCATGGCTCAGAAATGCACCAAATCTAGCTGATTTAGTCTCGGTAACATTTGCCCCCTTGGTATAGCCAGCACCATATTCGAACGTCCAATTGCCTGGTTCGCTCTTACCTCGGAAACTGATTATGTCTGTTTTTGAGCTTTGCTCAAAATCATTCAAACCCCTACTTGTATTTATACGATTTGAATACTGCAAAGTCCCCCGCGTCTCCCCACCGAGTTCAACTACTGGTAACCCCAAATAATTGCTAAAGTAAAACTCACTGCCAGATCGCTGTGATATACGTTCATCCGCATCGATATGTTGCACATCAAGACGCAAATTAGTCACTGGGTTGACTTGCCATTCTGCCGAAACTCCAAGCGTCAGGTTGGACCGTTCGCTCCCGCGAACATTAATATCCTGAGACCAAGGATAGATTGTACTTGCACCAACACCCGCTTCGAACGGAAATAGGCGACGTGGATCAACAAATATTGGATTAGAAATCTGCGTTACACCGTCTGCCTCCAGCGGTAGATACTGGCCATAGTAAAACTGCTGTCGATGATCAATGCCATTGAAGCTCCGCTCACGAAACTGTGCCGAAGCACTAAGCCCGAACTGATCATTGGTGCCAAATATGCCAGACGCAGTCCCCGATACCAATAGATCGTCACTGAACCCCTTGCCGCTTTGACCACCTTCAATCGAGGCATTAAAATAACGTTTTGGTCGATCAAGCGGCGACTTTGTTTCAATCTCAACCAGGCCACCCGTGCCCGAACTGTCATGGCTTGGCAATAAGCTTTTATTCACAGTAATCTTGCTCACTGAGTCTGCCAAGATATTACTAAGGTCTCCTGACCGCCCGGTTCCAGAATTATCCGGCAGACGTAAACCATTGAGCGTTACCGTGTTCAGGTCTGGAGCTAAACCACGCACAATGATGTTTGTACCCTCCCCAGTTACCGAACTTTGCTGAAAAGTAATACCCGGCACGCGTTGCAGTGCTTCTGAAATCGTCGACCCGGTAAAATTACCCAACAAATCCGCTGAAACAACTTCAGAATTATTCGCCGCCGTGTGCTGTAGGTTCAAACTTTGCGCCCGGCCTGACCGCGTTCCGTGTACGTAAACGACGTTCGTATCGTCGTTACCGCCCGTTAGATTGAAGTTTTGCTCGACGTCTTCGCCACTCTCCACAACAATGCGAACAGAATTATCGGTAAAGCCAAGATAAGAAATAGCCAATGTATATTCGCCCGGAGCCACGCTCGGAAATCGAAATCGACCCAGATCGTCCGTTGCCGTTGTCTGCCCCGTCTCCACGATCAAAACCTGCGCGCCCTTTAAATTCGCACGACTACCAGTTTCCGTCACAGTCCCCGTAACTTCAGCAGGATCACCCACCCCTGACGGGCCCGCGGCTTCTGGGATACTTGCCCCCGTCGCAACAGGTGCATCATTTTGTTGCGCTTGCGCCATTTGAACGGGCTTGTGAACTTGTCCGGACTTGGCCGGAGCCGATTGTGTTGGGGTTTGTACGGAAGCATATGCCTCCCCAACAAGAAGAGTACCATCATCATTGACACGGTAGGCAACACCAGTTTTACCTAGCAAGGCGGCTATCGCCTGCTCCGTAGTATAATTTCCTTCCAACCCAGCGGTTTTTAGCCCTTGGATACCGGATTCGACAAATAGGACTTCATTTCCGGTTTGGATACCAAACTCCATCAAAGCTGAGCCAAGCTCCTGCGCCTTGATTTTTACTTCGTGGGTTTCTGTTGCCTGTGCATTGGCCGACGTCGCTAACATAATGGCCGTCAACGCACATGTGGCGAGCGCCCAGCCTTTCAGTGATTTTGATGAGTGTTTAGTCATGATCTTATCCCCTGCCCTTTGGGCGTTTGTGTTGATCTCCCGAGAAGCAGTGAACTCTGCCTTCCAAACAACCAAGACGTAGGACCCTTTGAATGTTGCAGTAAAAAATTCAAAAAAAGCCGTCATGAAGAATTATTAAACCGCTTGTGTGTGTTTTTTGTCACACTTTATTTCAGCCTGTACATTACTCGCGCCAAACGAGGGTAAGCTCATTTGGACCCGTGCGCTCGGCGCGCAAAGGATGCATTGCCTCTAGCGCGTTCACGAAGGAAGAAGCTCGACCACCAGAATTGAAAACACCGCTGACCATCAATTCTTGCACACGTTCATCATCACTCAATATCAGATTTTGGGTGCTGTAGCGGTCCATCTCTTCAATAACGCTTTTTAAGGCGCGTTGCCGAAAAACCAATTGGCCTTTGCGCCAACTTGTTTCTTCAATGGTATCGGTGGCGACAATCTCAGCATCTGCATCCAGTCTCGCAACAAGCCGCTCACCCGGGTTAAGTTCGATGGATTGAGACGGTGCTGGCAAAACAGGCGAGATCAAGACGTCCCCTGTGTCGTCAACAATATCGTCAACTTGAACTCTCCCCTCGACCAGAGTTACCTCAACAACATTCTCAGCATCAAAGCGAACATCAAAAGCCGTTCCAAGTGCCACCACGCGTTTGCCGCCCGCTTCAACAACAAAGGGACGCTCAACATCTTTCTCCACCTCAAAAAAGGCCTGCCCTTTAATCAGGCGAACGAGCCGTTGCGATGCGGTAAACTCAACTTCAATTCTCGTATTTGTATTGATGGCAAGGACCGAGCTATCGGAGAGCGTAATATTTGAGCGTTCACCAATGGCGGTTTCGTAAAACTCCAACACGGGCGCCATTTCAGCAATTTGGGTTCCCGGCTGTTCAGTCGAGGACAAAGTTCCTGTCAGCACCATAAACGCCAACACAAAACTCGCCGCTACTGCAGCAAAACCTCCAGAAATCATACCAAATTTTTTCGTGCGCACCTGCGACCATAAAGTGGGCTGGGAATCAATCCTCGCCTCTTCCAGCATTTCCAAAATTTGCGGGTCGGTCATATGGCGATCTAATAAGGCATTTTCGCGCTGTAGGCGCAGATACATGGCCTCATGTTCGGGGTTGTCTTGCTTCCACGCCTCAAAAGCAAACCGATCTTCGGGCGAACAATCAGATGCCGATAAGCGGACAAGCCAAAAAGAGGCTTGGTCTTCAACACTTTCATTATATTCATCTATACTCGTCACAGATTTATTCCTCTTGAACCGCAAGCCCAATTTTCTTGGATGCGATCATTAAATGTTTGTCTATTGCGCTAACGGATATCTTATATCTTGCCGCAATGTCTTTTCGTTTCTCTCCGTCTAATCGGCACAAAAGATAAATGTTGCGTGTCCGAATTGGCAGACCTTGCAACGCTCTAACAACGCAGGCAAGAGCCTCCTTGCCCATTAAGACGCGTTCCGGCGATAAACCTTCAGGAGAATGAATGAGATCATTAAATTCTAAATGTGTCGCACCGGCGCGTGTGTTCTTTTTTCGGAGATAGTCCATCCACACGCTTGAAGCCGTCTGCATGAGATAAGCTTCAGCATTATCGATAGCGCCGTTATTGGCACGTCGGGCAAGCCGCAAAAACACATTTTGGGTTAAATCGTCACTTACGTCGGGGGCAGCCCCTCGCCGCCCAAAATACCGATTTAAAACGGTCTTATACTCAGAAGCATAGGCCTTTAGCCGATCCGCGTCCCATGACGAGATCCCGTCTGTGCCTACAAAGTTATCTTGCTCCGGCATTTACCCTCGTTTTATCCGAGCTTTCGCTGTTCTTTTCCAGTCAAATATAACCACCTCACATGGCGATTATATCACAATTCATCAGGGTTCGACCAGTGCTATATCTGCAGCACGCAAACACACCAAATAAGCGCACACTCTAACGCCTCTATGCACAAAGACGTAAGAAGCCCACTAAACTACAGTATGTATTTGCACTTTATTTCATTATTTAGACGAAATTATCCCAAATTTTGAAAGGAAATTAATGAGATCAACTTATCCTTATTGATTATTTCTCTAAAAATGACCTCTATAACGCTCATTTAACCCTTATATGACCGCCATATCAGTCATTACTTGATTTATTAAGCTTATCCTGCTATATTGAATTCAAGAAAACTGGTTAAAGGATCAAATGATGTCAAAATCTACCAAGCGCACATACTCTGCTTATAGCTCTGATGCTATGCGTCTGCTAGGCGCAACGATACGCGCAGAACGCAAAACCAAGAAAATGTCCGAGCAAGAATTAGCTGAACGGGCGGGTGTTTCGCGTAGTGTTATCCAGCGTGTGGAAAAAGGTGATATGACATGTGGCATCGGTATTGTCTTTGAAGTTGCCCATATCGTAGGCATTCCATTATTTGATGCAGAGCCAAGCAGGTTATCAAGTCAGATAAGGCAAGTGGAAGACAAACTAACCCTCCTGCCCAAAACCATACATAAAAAGAAAAAGGTAATTAACGATGACTTCTAAAAACGATTACAAAGAAGCATATGTTTGGATATGGCTACTAGGTGCAGTTAAGCCAGTTGTTGCTGGCAAATTAGAGCAAGATGGTGAAAACCTAGTTTTCACATACGGTAAAAGCTACCTTGAGCGTAAAGACGCTATCTCAATATATGATCCTGAATTACCACTAAAATCAGGCACTCTTTCGCCGTTAACAGGTTTAACTGTGCCGAACTGTATCCGCGATGCATCTCCTGATGCATGGGGGCGGCGCGTAATTATCAACCGCCTTCAAGGTGCTGCTGACGAAAACGAGCTTACTTATCTTTTAGAATCTGGTTCTGACAGGATAGGTGCATTAGATTTTCAAGCATCTCCCACTGAATATGTGCCGCGCCAATCGCAAGGCGCAACGCTTGAAGAACTTATGGAATCTGCCGAGCGTGTAGAAAAAGGCATACCGCTCTCCCCCGAATTAGACCAAGCCTTATTCCATGGCAGTTCAATCGGCGGTGCGCGTCCCAAGGCTCTTATAAAAGATGGTGAGATAAAATACATCGCCAAATTCTCTGCCAACAATGACAGCTATAGTGTTGTCAAAGCAGAATTTATCGCCATGCGTCTAGCCCATCTTGTTGGCATAAATGTTGCTCCCGTGAAAATGGTGGAGGCATCACATAAAGATGTATTGTTAATTGAACGCTTTGACCGAATGCATTCAACAAAAGGCTGGCAACGAAAAGCCATAGTATCGGCTCTGACTATTTTAGAGCTTGATGAAATGTTGGCACGTTATGCTAGTTACGAAAAATTCGCCGAAATTATTCGCCACCGCTTCAAAGCACCAACAGAAACCTTGCATGAGCTATATGCTCGCATGGTGTTCAATATACTATGTGGCAACACAGATGATCACGCCAGAAACCATGCCGCTTTTTGGGACGGTAGTTCACTCACTCTAACTCCTGCTTATGATATTTGCCCTCAAGGTCGTTCTGGCGGTGAAGCAACTCAAGCCATGCTCATAGTCGGAGATAATCGCTATAGCCAACTGACTACCTGCATTGAAGCGGCTTATCACTTCAAACTATCAGAAGATGTTGCAATGGAAATAATTGCACATCAAAAATCAGTTATTGAAACAAACTGGGACACGGTATGTGATGAAGCAAAATTAAGCGAAGTTGACCGCCGATACTTCTGGCACCGTCAATTCCTCAACCCCTATGCTTTTGAAGGGCTGGAGGATTAATCTCTATTTAAAAGGCGCTCCTAAATCTACATGGGAAACCAAAAACCTGGATGGGAAAACGCCTGTTTTTAATTGCTTTTAAACTTATTATGTCCTATATATGATACTTTATATTCTTTAATGCGCTATATATGGGACTATTAATGAAGTCGCACGCTACAAAATCACTGCCTCGCTCTGCGCGAATTGCACTTGCTAAGCTTGGCGAAGACATTGCGCTTGCACGCAAAAAACGCCGTATATCAACTGTATCCATGGCCGAGCGTGCCTTTATTAGCCGTAATACACTTTACAAACTAGAGCGCGGAGACCCCAATGTCTCCATCGGAATTTACGCAGCAGTTCTGGCCATTTTGAACCTCGTCGAAAACCTCGGTGAAATTGCCGAGCGTAGCCAAGATCAACTTGGGCTGGATATTGAAGAAGACAATCTCCCAAAAAAGATAAAACTGTCAAAACGGATATAATTTAATGGATGATACGATTGGCATATATATTGACATCAAAAATACCGCCCACCTTGTGGCACGCTGTCGTATGCTTTCGAAGAAAAGGCATACGACATCAATATTTGAGTATGATAAATCCTGGCTTGCATTTGAGGGAAGGTTTGCTCTCGATCCACAGAACTTACCATTGTCAGACCACCCCGTTTTTACCCGACACGAAAAGTCATCACTTCCAGGCGCAATACGGGACACTGCCCCTGACCGTTGGGGGCAAAAACTAATTAAACGTGCCCTCGCCAAAACAGGGGTTGATCGGCCATTGACCGAATTTGATTATTTGCTATCGGTTAATGATGATACGCGTATTGGCGCATTACGGTACAAACGTCCCGGCGAAGATGATTTCGATCACGATATTGATGGTTACCGCGTCCCGCCTCTCATTTTGCTCCCAGCATTACTAGACGCCGCCAATGCGGTTAGCAATGACCGCGAGACAGACGCCGATTTGCGCCTCCTCTTAAATGAAGGCTCGCCCCTTGGTGGCGCCCGTCCGAAATCCGCAGTACAGGACGGCGACCATCTGGCAATTGCCAAGTTTCCAAAAGAAGAAGACGATAGATCGTGGGCGCACGGCGAGGTGTTAGCCTTAACGCTGGCAGACATGGCGGGCATTGATGCAACTGAGGCCAGAGTACAAGACGTCGCCGGGCGGCCCGTGTCTATAATCAAGCGTTTCGACCGCAAGGGTGACCGCCGTATACCATTTCTGTCAGCCATGAGTATGCTCGGAAAAACGGATGGTGATGATGCTACTTATACAGACATTGCAGAAATGATACGAGCGCACTCCAGCGCACCGACAGATGATTTGCATGAGTTATTCCGCCGGATTGTATTCAATGTGCTAATTTCCAATCACGATGACCATCTACGCAATCATGGTTTTTTACATGACAAAGGTGAGCAATGGCGGCTCTCTCCCGCCTATGATTTAAACCCTGCGCCGGCCAACACAACGGATGGTCATCTTGAAACAGCTATTTCTGAAAAAGGCTCTGAGGCTAATCTCGACCTCGCACTTGATGCTTGTGGTCATTTCAAACTTAAAACGGGCGAAGCACAAGGCATCATAAATGAAACCTTAAAAACGGTTAAAGACTGGAAAAATATTGCAGGACGGCTCGGCATGAGCACTAAGGATCAGAAGGCTTTTGCATCGGCCTTCAAAAATGCAGAAGCCCTATAAGGCGAGAAGTGCACTAAACTATATCAATGCCACAAAGGACTTGAAAAACTTCCTGATATGCCCCCCCCTTATCCAAGAATGAGGTACTAATAGTATTCAAACTTAATCTATCTCTTTTGGCGCTGAATTGATAAGTGCGATTTCGGAGTTGAATTGACTAAGCGACATTGTTTTGACTGTGTTATGCAGTAAACGCACAAGACCAAAGATACTATCAGGGTTATTAAAATCTGGTTCTGATACAATAGCAAAGACTTCAAAACCGATTTCGCAAGCCAAAGATGTTGTTGCGATTAATTCAGGGTCTGAAAACTTCCCAAATACAAGAACTTGCGTACTCTTGTGTTCTTGAAAATAGGTGAGCAGAGATTTATTTGTCCATGATGGATAATCCTGACCATCGTGGCTAAAAACGGGTATATTGTTTTTAGAAAGAGTGAGAAGAAGGTTGTTTGGGTTAGCAAGTGACGACAAAACCACTGCGCTGGAATTGTCAATATTGACCATATGGCGCGGAACCGTAAACTCATTTGCCATATTTATCTCCCATACGCCCTATCTTTTTAAGAAGCATTGCACTGGAATGTACTTAAGCGGGCTTGACACACTGCCGTCCCAATACGCGTTTCATATGGTTTGCCCATGCCTGCAATATCTATGATGATATTACGGCTGGCTGCAAAACGAATGGCTTCTGGCTGAACGAGTTCGCCGCCTATTTTCTCGGCTGTCTTATAGTCAACCACGTCCAAACGCTGGGCATTTACAAACTTATTAGGATCAACATCATAAAGACCATCGACATCTTTCAAGAGACGCACACGGTCAAGGGCTAAGGCCCCAGCCATGCAAATGGCACTAATATCACTGCCACCCCGACCTAAAAGAATGCAATCGCCCTTTTCGTCAATGGCAGAAAAGCCTGGCACAATAACAACAGAATTTTGAGAAAGGGCGTCCATTAGGCGGGACGCATCCACTCCAATGGGTACAGCAGCCGCTCTTTGACCTCGTGCCAGAAACAATAACTCAGCGGGCGCGCGAAGACACGCGTCAATGCCGTTTTCTTTAAGATGTAAAACTAACTCAGCGCCGGACGTAAACTCGCCGCCTGCTACACACTCTGCATAATCTGCAGACTCTTCTGCCAAGCTCTGGTTTCGCGCTTTAATAAGCAGGTTTTCAGTAACACCGTTAAATGCGGACACGACAGCCACAACACGGTAGCCTTGTACCAAATATCGTTTGATTTCACACTGCACTTGTTCAAAATCATGAGGGCTATACAGCAACGACCCACCAAATTTCAGCACAATGTATTTGTCTTTTATCATCATTACTTCTTCGTCCTCGTATCCACACATAAAAGGCAAAACTCATTTTTGTAAAAAATGTGTGCGCCGTTAAATTCTGATTAAATTGCTGAAAGTGTGACAAGATCAAGTGCATGTCGTCACTATCACTTGCCACACCTCCAACTTGCCTTGGTTTTGATTTGAAGGGATGTTTACTTTCAAAACCAAGGACCTTCCCTTACGCCCCGACTTCAGGGAAGAGGGTAAGAGCTTGTCATTATCTCTAAAAAATAAATGCGGGTCACTTTGGGTCAAAAAATGACCCGCAAAGTTAAGCCGTGTAAGCGGCGAGAGAGCACACTATTTCACACGGCCTAATTCATCCACCTCCACAATTTTGTAGGGCAAAGTTTGCAGGTCTGAAATTATTTTGGCCTTGTCGCCGACAACAACAATAATCATGTCTTTAGATTGCAGATGGGTGTTGGCGAGACGTTTTGTATCTGCCACAGTTAATCCGTCCAAGATTTCCTTTTGCTCGGTCTTATAGCTCTGCGGTAGATCATAATTTAGCAAATGCCCTATGAGGCCTAGTTTCTGAGCAGCTGTTTCATAAGCACCTGCGTCCTTTTGACCTTTAGCTGACTTGGTAAAATCAAGCTCTTCTTGGGTCATACCGGTTTTAGCAAACCCGTCGATCTCACTAAAGAACTCAATAATGGCGTCTTTAGTGGCGCCGCGTTTCACGCCTGCCCTCGCCGTAAAACTGCCAGCGTATTTACTACCGCTAAAACCTGCATTTGCCCCATATGTATAGCCTTTGTCCTCACGTAAATTTAGATTAATACGCGAGTTAAACGCTCCCCCCAAAGAATAAGCGATCAGCTTGGTAAGATAATTTTCACCCGTTGCGTCGTAGGTCAGTGAGCGTTTGGCAATACGGATTTCTGACTGGGCGGCATCTGGTTTATCTATGAGGTACAATGTTCCCCCTGCCAGTTCTGGATAGGGATAAATAGCGGCATTTTGTACGGGTGTCTTTTGCCAGTCGTTAAAGATAGATAGTCGTTTGGTTATATCCGCCTCAGATAAATCTGACACCGTGATGATCTCTGCTATATCTGCTGAGTAATGTTTTTTGTAATACTGCTTCACATCATCCAGTGTCAGCTTCGAGACGGTTTCCTCAAGTCCTGCGCCCGGATAGGCAAAGGCGTTACCCCGCCCATACAGTAACAAGCTAAGTGCACTTCCCGCATTTGACGTTGCCTTCTTCTTAGCCGAACGAATACCTTCTAGCGTTTGATTTTGAAGGCGGTCGAAATCGTCTTGCATAAACCCTGGCTGCATGAGTTTTTCGTGAGCGATTTGTAAGGTTGCGTCCAAATTTTCGGTGAGAGATGAAATTGACAAAATCGTTGCATCCGTCCCGGATCCAAACCCGACCGTCGAACCGAGCAATTGTAATTTGCCTGCCAAATCTTCGGCTGTGTTGTTTTTAGAGGCCTGTTCCATCATGGCGGCAGTGAGGCCCGCCAGTCCAAGCTTATCAATCGGTTCGTCTTTTTGCCCCGTCTTCATGCGAACCGTAATCGCTGTCGTCGGGATTTCTGTTGATACCGTCCCCGATACTTTAATGCCATTATCCAATTTTGTGTACCAAAGCGTCGGAACCGTAACCGTAGGGACTTGTGTGGACGGTGGCTGTACAGAACGATCAAAACTATCCTTAATGACGTTTTGATGCGCACCTAAATTTTGGGAGGTAGATTGTGGTAATGACCGCTTGGCTGGCGACCAATTATCCGCCATAGCGACTTTGTCCTTATGTCCTTTAGGGACAACGCTCAGGGTAACGCTTGGCTTACCCTTAATGTATTGGCGATAAACCCGCATGACATCTTCAGTTGTGACATTGGCATAACGATCTAACTCCGCTTGCGCCAAATTGGGATTATTATCAAATGTTTCCCAACGTGCCAAATTTGAGACCTTACCCTGAACACTTTCGAGGCCGTAGATAAAACCTTTGCGGATACCTATTTTCATACGGTCCACATCCGTTTGATTAACACCGCGCCTTTCGAACTCTTCAAATGTTTCGGCAATCATCTGGTCTAAATCCGCCAGAGACTTACCTTTGGCAGGGCTCGGCAAAGCCAATACGGTGAAGGTACAAGATAGTTCTGAACATCCATGACCGGCCCCGGCTTGAACCGCATAGCCATTCTTGACCATATTTTTATAAAGAAGTGATGTTTTACCTGTGCCGATAATACTCATCAAAACATCCAAAGGCGCTTCATCCTCGTGACGTGCATAAACCGTTGGCCATGACTTCCTAATCAATGGCAAGGTGATATTATCCTCAAACGAGACATAGCGGTCACTGTCCAAGGCAACTTTGGTTTTCTCAAGGTCACGTACTTCTGGGCCGCGCGGGATAGTGCCAAAATATTTTACTACCCACTCAAGGGTCTGGGCACGGTTAAAATCGCCGCCAATTGTGATGGTCGCATTATTTGGGCCGTACCAGCGTTTAAAGAACGCTTTAAGATCGTTGACGTCAACCTGGTTGAGATCAGCCGTATAACCAATAGTAGGCCAAGAATATGGATGACCATATGGGTAAAGTGCCTCCGCATTTCTTTCCCCGATCATGCCGTAAGGTTTATTATCGAAGTTCTGACCGCGTTCATTCTTCACGGTCGCGCGTTGCACCTCAAAGCTCTCTTGGGTAATAGCAGGCAGTAAGAACCCCATGCGGTCAGACTCTAGCCAGAGCATTTTCTCAAGGTGGTTTTTTGGCACGGTTTGGTAATAATTGGTTTTGTCAATACTGGTCGTACCGTTCAATGTACCACCAGCTTCAGATACGATCTTAAAGTGTTGTTCATCACCGACGTTTTTAGAGCCTTGAAACATCATATGCTCAAAGAAATGCGCGAAGCCGGATTTACCAAGTTCTTCACGGCCCGAGCCAACATGGTAAGTCACATTTACATGCACAATCGGGTCAGAATTGTCATGGTGCAGCAAAACGGTTAGGCCATTATCCAAAAGGAGCTTTTCGTAAGGGACAACCAAGGTGTCATTTGAAGCGCGCACATTCTCGACGGTCTTGATACCATCGGGCATTGTGGGCAGCATGGTTGCGCAGCTCGTAACCAATAAGAACGCGGCTAGACCACTAAAGCTTAATAGATATTTTTTCATTGTAGTTTTCCTGATTATATGGGCAGTGGTAAAATTGGGCATATGCTAAAAAGTATGAGGGGAACTCTCGTACAAATAGCTTGTAGTTAACAAGACGCATGAAACACAAAAACCCTCATCAACCCCGTATTAAGATTTGGTAATTTCTTAAATGTGCATAGAAGTGTGAGTTCGGTTTATGTGGGGAAACCTGTTCTCACACTTCTAGTTAGCCTTGGTTTTGATTTAAGCATCAGCGCCAAGGTAATCTTTACGGCGTCTCATTTATTGCCGAGCATTAATTATCTCCTGCCGCCTCAATCGCCTTACGCAAGATACCGGGCGTGAGCGTTTGCGGCAGGAGTACACCTTGGTCAGAGCGGCTGCCCGGCGCAAAGTAGAGATACATGGGAACGCCAGCTCTTTCGTAGCTGGAAAGGACTTGCGTGATTGCCGGATCAGCATTGGTCCAGTCACCAACCACAACTCGGATACCTGCTTGCTTAAAAAAAGCCGCCGTGCTTTCGACTTTGATCGCTACACGTTCATTGACTTTGCAAGTGATGCACCAATCTGCCGTAAAATATGCAAATACCGGATCACCGTCCGCAAGTAATGTCTCAAGCCCTGCCGGTGTATAATCTATTGTTTCAAACATACTCTCTGATGAGGAACGGGTTTTAGTAAAACTAAACACAGTCGCCACAACTATAATCATGATCGCCCCTGCTACGGCTTTCCAGATATAGACGCGCTTGGCTTGCGCGCTCACGCCAAAGGCCCAGACTGCAATGCCGAGTAAGACGATGGCAATTAACCCCACGGCCATACCGTTCGTTCCCGATTGACTTCCCAGCACCCACAGCAGCCAAACACTGGTTAGAAACATGGGGAATGCCAATATCTGCCGCAAGACCACCATCCACGCCCCGGGTTTTGGTAAGATACGCCGACTCCCAGGAACCAAACAGAGTAATAGATAAGGTGCGGCTAAACCTAAGCCCAGTGCAAGGAAAATGATAATCGCAATGAGTGCGGGTTGTAGCAAAGCAAACCCTACGGCAGATGCCATGAACGGTGCGGTACACGGCGTTGCCACCACCACAGCCAATACACCAGTAAAGAAGCTGCCTTGCCAGCCTTTCTTTTGTGAGAGGTTCTGCCCAGTGTTGGACATTTTACGCGACATTGGATTGCCAATTTCAAATACGCCCAACAAGTTTAACCCTATCAAAACAAATAACAGCGCGAGGGTCAAAACCACTACTGGGTTTTGTAGCTGAAATCCCCACCCTGATACGCCTAAGACGGCGCGCATTGTCAGGAGAGCGGTAGCAATCACCAAGAAACACGCCAACACCCCTGCCGTATAGAGAAACCCGTCCCGGCGCATTTCTTGGCGTACAGATGCCTGATTACCACTTGTTGCTTTGGTAATCGATAATACTTTGAGCGACAGAATGGGTAAAACACAAGGCATTAGGTTTAAGATTATCCCGCCGAGAAAGGCGAATAAAATCGCCTTTAATACGGACGATGCCACAACGGATGACATAGTCTTTGCTACCGCCGCTATCTCTATCGGCGCACTCACGAGTTGTCCTTGGTAGACGCCATCACTATCTGTGTAAGTCAGAACCCCTGAGAGATGATCGATGTCATTTTCCCAATAGCTATCGACCTCTAATGTAGCGGTTAGAACATCTTTATCAAAACTGAACACTTGCTCGCTATCATGCCAGATCATTTCAGTGTGGCTGAAGAAATGGCGGTTGTTCACATTTGATAATCCAGAGACGCGGAGTACCAATTCAGTTCCAGTGCGCGAGACAGATGTTTCAAGCCCTTCGTTCGCTTGCGGCATGGCTTGCGCTTTAAGAGCCGCTGCAACAGATGGGTTTTGAGTTGGCGTAGTTGAGACAATTGGTAGGGAAAGAGAAACATCGCCCCCGCCCGGAATGCAGAATTCATATTCACACATCAGCCAATTTACGCTTGCTTTAAGTTCTGCGGCTGTCCCGACTTTAGCGCTTGCAGGTACTAGAAGGCGGACGGGCAGATAGACCGAGTTTTCATAACCGTGGCCGGAGATTTTTCCCGCCTTGGTCAATATCTCACTGGGGACTGGCCAGTCGATATCGTCTGCAATCCAGCCACTTGGGAGTTCCCAGTTAACCTCGGTGGCTTTGCCGGTTCCGGGGTTTTTCCAATAGGTATGCCAGCCCGGTTGATGGTCGAGTTTGACCGCAACGACAACCGAGGTCACGGGGGCGGCTTCGGCGCTTGGTGACACGAGACTGGATTTAACTTGGGCATTGGCGCTGCTAGCAATGAGACTGCTAGCCAGTAAAATACTGGCCAGAAATACCAGAAGAGTGTTTTTCATAAAAACCTACTTCTTCTCGGCAGCGAGCAGTTCGTCGAGCAAGGCTTCTAGATTACGCCCCATGTCGACCTCTCCGGTGGCTGCGTAAAGCGTACCGTCACGGTTGAGGAGCATGTATTGTGGGAAGCCTTGATAGCCGTATTTGTCACTAACCACCTCCCGTTGACCTTCACCGTTTACGGCTGTCCATGTGAGACCTAACTGGTCTTCGATGCGTAAAACCCTTTTACGTTTGGCGGTGCCGTCATAAGCGATCGACACCACCTCAAACCCTTTGCCCTTATAACGTGAATAGATCTCGCTCAGACGAGGCATGGCGGCGATGCACGCCGAACAATCTGTATTCCAATGATCGACAAGAACGATCTGGCCAAGTAAGTCTTTCATGTCGAACGGCTCGCCGTGCATTGTGGTGGCGGCAAATTCAAACGGCGTACGTTTTAGCTCAATCGTGTTAAAAGCTCCCTGTGCAAGGGTACGCAACTCCTCATTGTCATATTTAAGCATGGGCTCGAAGAATGAAAGAAGGTCATCGTCGCTGAGGCCGTATGACTTGTAGCCCCGCACAATGCTGGTTGAGTATTGCCAAGTATCTTTAGCGTTCTTATGGACGGTCCAAAGTTCGTGGATATGGTCGAGCATGGTATCAACGGCAGCGCGGTTACCGAGCCGTGCCCACTGACTTTTTGCATCACCCATCTCAGCCCAAATCTCTTTGGCACGAATGCGGCTGCGCTCTTCATCCGTGGTGATGGGGTCTTTCCATAGATCAACCCGCAGTAGACTATAGGTGGATTCCCATTTCGCTTTGGCTACAAGATCGGGGTCAGAATATTCTCGTCCCGCTGACGCACCATATTGGTAGATGCCGTCCGTGAACCGTTTATAGTAATTCGGTGATGACCAATGCACTAGCCCTGCCCATGTGACCTGCCAATCATGGTCTGGGTAGCGGCGCCAATACTTGATACCGATACCCCGAAGCTTTCGTGTCTCTACTTCGCGATTGCGAGCACCGACGACCCCGCCGACGAAAGTAGCTGGTTGATTACTCGAGTGCGTCGTTATAAGTGTCCGCCACGCGCGTTCGTTTACGTTGTCATTTGTTAAATACTGCAAAGTTGGTAATTTTGAGTGTTGTTGTAAATAGTCGCCGAGGAAAGCATTGTATTTACTAAATCCTTCGACATCGGCCTCCATCATTTTTGACCAGTAGGCGAGCGCTGTTTCTTTTGTCCAGGCGAAGACTGGACCATGTTCGTCCTCAATAATGTCTTTGCGCAGTACCAAATTTGAAAGCGTAGAGAATGCGCTGAAATAGTGTTCCTGATCGTATTCGCCTTGTGATTTGGGATAGGCCGCACCGAAGGCCAAAACCTCGTCCAGTATCGGCGCAGTATCAACCGCCTCGCCCCGCACATGGGCTTCACGCATGCGCAGTATTTTTTGTACTAATTCACCGAGCCAAAGATAGCGGCGCTCAAGATCGGTGATATCTGCAGCCGTCCAGAAGTCGCCCCGCATGGAAGCATAGAGCGCATTCCATTCAGCGATCGCAGCCTTATTGACGGCCGCACCATTGGGCGCCACTTCCGTCTCATTGGCGGCCCATTCGCGAATATCAACGACGTAATGAGGCGGCATATGCACCGTGAGCTGCAACCATTCATAGCGCCTCGGGTCATCAGGATAGGCTTCCCAAAACTTTAGGCCCAATTCACGGCGGCGAATATCTGATAACTCTACCTCACGCATGAAATAGGACAGTGCATCCTTGTCCTCAACCCGTACTGGCCGCTCGCCGCTAGACGTGAATTCCACCCAGCCCGCATCCGCCAATTGCTGTGTAGAAGATAATACTTCATGTGGAGGAGCTTCTGCAGCTTGATTACCGCAAGCAGTTAATACGGCTCCAATGACCAGAGAGAGAAAACAAGAACGTAGTGAAAGTGTCATAGGGAAAACCTGTAAGTAATATTGAGTTAGCCAGTAGCAAGCGCCGCCGACTTTCATCGGCGGCGTAGCGTTTGTATTAGTGCCTAGGCCTTAGAACGTCGCACTGACGCCGAGTTTGAAGGAACGTCCGCCAATAAAACTTCGAAATGCAGTTACCTTCGGGACACCCTGAGCACCGCCGAGGGATTGAGACACTGTTGGGTCGCTCGGTCCATCAAGCAGGTTTTGACCTTCGACCCAGATTCGGTATTGCCCACCGATGGCTGGCGCCAAACGATATTCGGCCCGAAAATCAAGGCTGTCGGCCTGGTCGATATATTGATCAAAACCAAACGTATCGCCCACCCCACTATCACCGAATTTAGAGAACCGTCGAGATTGCACGCTATAGGACAGCGACGCATCAAAATCTTCACGTTCATAGGTAATTGCGGCTGTGCCGGAGTGCCGGGATTGCTGCGCAAACGGCGCCTCGCGTACATAATTAAGCTGCTCTCGGCCAATTATCACACCATTGGCATCAAAAACTGGACTTGAGGACCAAGTGAGGGCCGCATCACGACTGCTATCACTAAAGGTATAATTAGCATAGACACCAAGTCCGTCCAGCAAGCCTGGCAGATTAGAAAAACGGTGCTCTATGGCAGCTTCCGCGCCCCAGATCTCCGCTATACCATCAGCATTACTGGGACGATTAACCTGGATAAAGATATCACTGGGAAGGTTTTGAAAACGCGGATCGTCAGGCAAGGTAATACCTTCTAACGCTTCTGACGTTGACGATGTATTAGATTGGAGGAAGTTCTCAACACGCTTATAGAATAAGCCGAATTTAATCACACCTACATTATCATTATAAAGCTCGGCGCCCAGATCAAAATTGTGCGTGAAGGCAGGTTTGAGCCCCGGATTACCTTGGTCAACATTTAGTGTTGGCTGGTTTCCGCTCGGGCCGCCAGTAGGGCGCAATGACAAACTTATTCGTGGCGAGGCAGATAAATCGCTGATCGTTGGCCGGGCTACGGTGAAGTAATATCCGCCCCGGAAAACCAAATTATCTGACTGACGATAATTGGCCAACACACGCGGTAATACGTCCGTCACTGTATCATCAAAATTGACAATTACTGTATTGGCATCAATGAACGCTGTATCAGTAGAGCCGTCAGCAAGCCGTAAAAATGGACGCTGAAGTTTGCTCGCTTTCGTTTTAACATTGGCAATACGAACACCGCCAATAACGTCCAGTTTTCCAAATTTAAGTCCCGTTTCGACATAACCAGAGAGTTCCTCTTCGCGTGTGAACTCACCAGCCAGACGACTGTCGACAGGGTTTGTTACTATCGTAACACCGGCTCCGTCCAGCCCCCTCATTTGTGCAAATAATTCATCAAGATTTCCTGCTTGAAGCACTCCCACTTCTAGATTCGCACCGATACGGTCCCCAATATTGCCGGTATCGAGCATTAAGCCAAAGTCCGCTGCAGTAACACCATTCCCGAATAATCCCCCACCTCGAATAAAATCCGTGCTATCCTTGCCAGGATTAAATTCCGTATCGAAATTGGCTCTTTCATAGTATACGCCCCCCTCAATGTACTGAAGTTTATCGCTACCAAATGTATATCGACTACTGAATTCGGCGGTCATACGCTCATTTGACGAAATTGCTGTTGAAGAGTCTGCAAATTCAAGTTTATACGTACCCGGATCGTTCAATAAATCGAAGCCCGTTTGAGACAATAATGGCAGCTGAATTCCAGCCGTCACCGGCGCGTAAATGGACAAAACTCGACCTTCGACAGCATCTGTAGCCGCCGACGATAGGAAAGTACCTGGGTTGTAGAACAAGAATGTACCAAAACTGGCGGATGCTTGCTCAATGTCCTGCGACCCTTTCGTATAGCCCGCACCGTACTCAAACGTCCAATTGTCAGGCTTACTTACACCGCGAAAACTAATCGCGTCGGTTTTGTTATTCGTATTAAATGAATTTAGACTTTGACGCGGAACAATGAGTGGAAAAGTCGTAAGAGCATTGCGCGTCTCACCACCAAGCGCAATGACATTAGCTGGTTGGTAGAGGGGGATAGATCCTATCGAACCACCTTGCCTAAAGGTCTTTAAATCAGAATCGATATGCTGAAAATCAAAGCGCAAGTTGGTTACGGCATTAACTTGCCATTCAGCCGATAAACCCAATGTCCGATTGGTAGTATCTGTCGTAACGGCAGCAAAGTCACCAGCGCGCGGATAGATGTTGCTAGCACCTGCCTCGAATGGAAACAACAATCGAGGATCAACTTGGGACAAACTCGTGATTGACAGCGATCCATCTGCTTCCAGCGGTAGGTATTGCCCGAAAGTAAAAATATTTCCATGACTAACACTATCAAACTTCCGATCACGAATTTGCACTGAAGCGCTGAGTCCGAACTGATCGCTGGTGCCGAACGTGCCGGAAGCAGTACCAGACGCCAATAGATCGTCACTAAAACCTTTACCACTTTGTCCACCTTCAATCGAGGCGTTGAAATACCGTTTTGGTCGATCAAGCGGCGACTTTGTTTCAATCTCAACCAGACCGCCCGTGCCCGAACTGTCATGACTTGGTAACAAGCTCTTATTCACGGTGATCTTGCTGACCGAGTCGGCCAATATATTACTAAGATCGCCAGACCGTCCGGTACCAGAATTATCTGGCAGTCGAAGTCCATTAAGTGTCACCGTATTCAAATCAGGCGCTAGGCCACGAACAATGATGTTTGTACCTTCACCAGTTAGTGAACTTTGCTGAAAAGTAATGCCCGGCACGCGTTGCAGTGCTTCTGAAATCGTCGACCCGGTAAAATTACCCAACAAATCCGCCGAAACAACTTCAGAATTATTCGCCGCCGTGCGCTGTAGGTTCAAACTTTGCGCCCGACCTGACCGCGTACCGTGTACGTAGACGACGTTCGTATCATCACTGCCGCCCGTTAAAGCGAAGTTTTTCTCGACGTCTTCGCCGCTCTCCACAATAATACGAACAGAATTATCGGTAAAACCAAGATAAGAAATAGCCAATGTATATTCGCCCGGAGCCACGCTCGGAAATCGAAATCGACCCAGATCGTCCGTTGCGGTTTTCTGCCCCGTCTCCACGATCAAAACCTGCGCGCCCTTTAAATTCGCACGACTACCAGTTTCCGTCACCGTCCCCGTAACTTCAGCAGGATCACCCACCCCTGACGGGCCTTTGGCCTGCATAACAGTTGTTGACGTTGCAATTGGTGTATCTGTTTGTGCCATTGCTGGCGTTGCGACACCGCTAATAACCAGTGCCGATGCCCCTGCCAATAACGTATTCTTTATCTGTTTTCCTACCACAATACTTTCCTCCCGGTGTGATGCTTTTGCATCTTTCTCACGCGTGATGACAATCACCCCGCTCTCCGCAAGACTTCCGGTAAGTCCAGATCCCTTGAGTAAAAACTCAAGAGCCTCTGAAACCCCGTAAACACCAGCAAGACTATTTGCCTGCCGCGCCTCTACGAGATCATATGGAAAAATTAGTACGACGCCTGTTTGCTCCGCGAGTTGATTAAGTGCCCCCGCAACGCTTTGCTCCGAAATTTGTAGCTCGTGCTGTCTTTCTGCTGCATGAGCCAGATTTGATGCCAATAGTCCAAAAACTGTGGCGGCACCAACAATGACGAATTTTAGTCCTCGTAAATTTATTTTCCCAATGTTGGGCGTGCCCAATAAAGCGTGTGCATGCCCATCCGTGTCAGTCTTAACAATCAAGTAACGACTGGCAGACGAAAACCCGTAACGAGATTTCCATTTTTCTTTACTTTTTTTCAAAATGTGCATTTCTTCCTTCATAAATGCCTTAAACTCACGCTATGAGAAACAGATATAGTTCACAGAAAATGCGCCCCGTTAGTACGAGCGCTAATTTACTGTGATGTGGATAATAAAACTTTACTCTCGCCGACGCGCGTCACGCGAAGGCCAAAATTTCCCTCAAACGCGCTTAAAATTTGATCGGTCTGCGCAACAGGAAACCGCCCACCAATGCGGATGGTTTCAAGGCTTGGGTCCGTAATTTCAATTGAAATATCCGTATAGCGGTTAATCTCTTGGACAACTTCGCTAAGTGGTTCGCCGCCAAATGACAGATACCCTTTTCGCCAAGATAATTTTCGGGCGATTTCTATATCAGTAACATCGTTAATGTCGGCGACTATATTATCTTTTACGTCAATAGAGGCATCATCTGTGCGAATTGCCAAACTTTGCCCCGCATGTACACGGGCAACCGCATCGACGGTTTTCCTATTGTCCACACCATTGTCAGGATTTCCCAAAACTTGCGCTTTAGGCTCATTGCCCAATAGCAATATGGGGGTTGTGACTTCGACAATCCCCTCGGTAACCGTTAGATCAACAAGGTCATTCTTTAACCGTACCGTGAAGGCCGTCCCGATAGCTTCAAAAACACCGTCATTTGTGACGACCCTAAATGGACGCGCCGCATTTTTGGCTACGTCAAAATGAACCTCGCCCTTTAAAAGATGGATTGAGCGAAACTCCTTGGAGTAAGCAACACGTATTTCGCTATTGGTATTTAGGGCAACAATAGACCCGTCAACCAACTCCGTTGTGAGTTGTTGACCAACATTGGTTGCATACAGCCCATTGGTTGCCACATAAGCATCAGGGCGCATGAATAATACCGCCGACATTGCGACAAAGGCAAAGACCGCAAATGCGCTCACCAGTGAACGAGAGGCTAGCACACCTCCAAATGATGGATAAGATAATCCTCCGAAACGACCAAAACCCTTAATAAAAGAAAAAACACTTCGTTTCTTTTCGTGGCCACCAAGCGGAACAGAAAGTTCCGTTAGGATATTCATTTGTTCCCATTCCTGCGCTTGACGACTAAGTTCCTTCTTGTGGAGAGGGCTAAGTTCTAACCACCCCTTTAAATCAGACCGCTCTTCCACTGTAAGTATATCGTCACCATCTAGTTTAATAAGCCAAACACCCGCCTGCTCTTCAATCAATTGACGCGCCGCTTCACTACGGTCTGGAAATTTAATTAGGTTTTCTTCTGTCTTTTTCATGTTCCACCTATTGGCGATACGTCACGGCCTGACTTCGCATCATTGTTGCGAGATTTTCCTAGCGCCTCATCATGCTCTTTACGTTCACGCAAAAAGGCGCTCGTTCCCGTGCGGGCTTTTTGCAGATGTTTTTCAATCGAACTCACTGATAATGACATGCGCTGTGCAATCTCCTTGTGCTTTAGACCATGCATTTTTCGCAAGAGAAATATTTGCCGGGTTTTTTCCGGCAAGGATGCAACGGCTTCGCAATACAGACCTAAAGATTGCTGCGCCGCTAACTCGCGTTCAGGGTCTGTCCCATCTTCTATAACGACTGAGACACCTAAATCCTCAATGTAATCTGTAATTTGATATGATTTTCTTCTTAATCGGCTAATCGCGAGGTTTTTCGCAATACGAAATAAAAAGGCGCGAGGGTGTTCAATTTCACCATCTTTCTTTTTCTCGGCAACAAAAGCGCGGAGATAAGCCTCTTGCGCGACATCTTCAATATCGTGCTGACTAGACAAAAACCTAGATAGATACCTTTTAATGAAGGCACTATCATTTATAAACGCTGACGTTACAACAGAAAGCGCCTGTTTAGATTTTGGTTTTTTATCCTTACGCGAGGTCATTTTCACTGTTCCCGAGACGCTTAAAACGTCATCTTGCCCCTATCATTTCACCCGATTTGTTTACTTGTCAATCAGGTTCAACCCACTTTTAAAATATATTTTTTATTTTTAGTTACGGGTTCTGGTTAGTCATGCGTTATGTGTTTAGTGGTGTTGTGATTTTATCATATTTAACGATATATCGCTGTTAAGGGCTATTCGAATCCGTTTAAATAAGGCAAATTTAATCAATCGGTTCTAAACCGCTCCGTGTCACCGAACTGAATTCATGCAAAATTTCAAAACAATACATCTATTAACAGGCCTATAGCGTTGACCAATGGCAAAGCTGTTTTATATGCCTCCCAACGGGCGAAACTCATTAAATAATAAATATAGACCATCGTATAGTCCATTTACCTTGACTACATACATTTGGCATTATATCAAGCAATGAAGGAGATTATATGGAAATTGCTATTAACGAGGCCAAGGGTAAATTGTCAGCTCTTATCAATGCCGCCTTAAGGGGTGAAAAGATATTACTGACCAAGCATGGGAAGCCTGTCGCCGAAATCAAACCGCTTACGGGCTTTATTTCCGTTGCAGAAAAAAAGAAAGCTCTCACAGGCATTCTAGCTTGCGCAAAAGCTAAAAAAACATCTGGCGCATCAGCGGCAACCGCCGATCATTTTCTCTATGATGAAACGGGTATGCCTTCATGATAGTGGTAGACACGTCCGCAATCATGGCGGTTTTACTTGATGAGGACAATGCAAAGAACATTATCCCTATTTTGACAGATTGTGATCTCTGCATTTGCTCTGGAACTTATGCCGAACTCCTCATTGTGAGCGCGGCACGTAATTTAGCACAAGAGGCAAATGAGCTATTTACGGCCCTTGGCATTCAAGTCGTAGCACTGGACGGCGCGGGCTCGCGAGCCGTTCAACGTGCTTATGTAAAATGGGGAAAAGGGCGCCACCCTGCGGCGTTAAATTTTGGTGATTGTTTCGCCTACGCGCTCGCCGAAGAAAAAGACTTACCATTGCTGTTTATTGGTAATGATTTTTCCAAAACAGACCTAACGCCAGCACTTCATAAGGCCTAAAATATTTGTTGTGAATCATTTCCCAAACCGCAAATTTTGAGCAATGAATTACACTTATTCATCACATTTTCCTTTGTGCCCTTTTTTGCGGCTACTTTCGTGCCTTTTTTTAAAATTAATAACCAATTATGTATTTGTTTTTATTATGTTTTTGTATTTTTGGTGAGTCATGCTTGCGAACTACAACCTTTATTCAAACGCACCCTTAATGTGGTTTTGGTAATTGTCTCTCAAATTTTGCAGGCACGGTATGTGCGATTTTAAGTAGCTCGGTACGGCGGTATTCCATTGAACCACCATCACCGTAACTTGGCCGCGAGTTTTTATGACCCATCAGTAGACAACGCAAAGCAAAATCCAGTCCCGCTTCCTGCATCCGCTTTTCAAAAGAATGTCTAAATGAGTAAATTCTATGGTTTTTTGTTGGGAATAGGTCACGAGTGCGAAAAGCTTTCATTAACGATGCGGACAAGAGGCTACCCTTATCGCGGTAATGAGGAAAACCTTGGGGCGCGTTTTTCATAGCGGCTAAAGAAACACCAACTAAGGGAATTTCTCTAATAGATGCGAGTGACTTCAACTGTCTATTCGTACTTGCGCGGATGCGAACATGGGGAACATCATTGTCAAGTACAATGTTTTCTTCTTGCAAATTCGCTAATTCACTTGGTCGACATCCTGTTTCTATCATGACATAAAATAGAAGAGTTGCCTCTGAATTTAATCCCTCAAATATTGTCGGGTTTAATAATTTTTGCCTTACCCACTCATCTTCAAAATGTGGAATATCCTTAAGACCCGTTTCTGTAAAGTTTAAACGCCGGAACGGGTTGTCCCGATTTTCTTCACCAACAAACTCCCAATACTCTCGGTAAAGCTTGCGTAAATTTCCCAATTCTCTGTTGGCACTATTGGCGGTTAACGCACGTTGGTTTCCAGAGGGTATTAATCGCCTTGCCCACCATTTGTAAAATTTTCTAGCATGGTCACGCGTGACATTATCCATCGATATATCACCGTGTAGCTCAATAAAATTGTTTACTGCGCGGAGCTTGACCTTGCGCCAGCCATTTACCTGTTCCTCGGACTTCCCAATAAGCTCACTCATAGCGATCTCGTTGCAATATATCTTAAAAGCTTGCGTGACAGTAACTGAAGGCGGGGATACGGCACCAAGAACGGCTTGCGCATCGAGTAAGTCAGGAGCCGCGCCTCCTCGCTGTTCTAAACTCTCAAGCCGCTTCACAATCTCCTCATGGTCGTCTGACTTGAGCAAATCATCCATTGGCATATACAGAAAGCCTTTTGCCATAGCTTGACGTTTTGCAGCTTCAAACCTTTTCAATGCCAACTGAACTTTACGCCCTGTTTTTCTCTCATCATCGCTACCGGCAGACAAGCTTGCCCAATATAAATTCTCAGCTTCAATGAGCGCATCCCGGCGTACCCTTGCCACCTCAATAGATTCTGTTTTGAGAGCTTTGCGAATATATACTCTACTCTCAAGATCAGCATACAGTGCAGGCACACGTCGAGCGTAATGCCAATGATTTCCACGCTTGTGAAGATGCCTGTTTTGTTCTCTCATAGTGTACCATTTTACCGCTTTGATACACAAAACGATACACAAATTGATACACAAAATCAAGCCACTTGGACTTGAAATTGCAAATCAATTTATTTTATTGCTTGTTTTCAATAACTTAATCCCGTCAAAGAGGAAAAAGTTGGTACGGGTGAGAAGACTCGAACTTCCACGTCTCTCGACACCAGAACCTAAATCTGGCGCGTCTACCAATTCCGCCACACCCGCACAGGTATTCGTATTTTTAGTAGAAGGCGGATTTGCCCCAAACCAAGCCCTGCGTCAATAGCTATGTGACATTAATGGTGTAAAACTGTCATGGGTACGCGCCGAGTGGTATAATAATAAGCAATTATGCCAGATAATATGTTGGCAATGGCAATGCCCCAATACACTCCGTTCATTTGAGCAATTTCTGCGCCCACCCAAACAAAAGCAATATAGAAGAGTAATGAGCGAATAATTGTATAAACTAGGCCGTATTTTGGGCGCCCTAACCCATTCAATCCAGCAGCACTCACAAATACAATGCCGTAGCCAACCAAAGTAATCGGAACAATTTTAAAATACGGAGCCGCAAGAGCGATCACTTGAGGATCAGTTGAATAAATAGCTGGAATTTGCGTAGAAAAAATAAAAGACAACAATGCGATAATCAATCCCCATGCAAGACATATCTTATATGAAAACCCGAACGCCTGCCGCACACGTTCCGTATGTCCTGCCCCTCCGTTTTGGCCTGTATTTGCTCCTATGCATGCGCTGAGAGCATAAAGAAGTGCAATACCCAACATTTCAGTACGGCCAGCAATTGTAAATGCCGCAACCTCTGTCTTGCCAAGAGTGCGGGCTATAATGGTTGTGGCTACAAAACCAGCTATGGGTACAACCACATTGGTTCCCATTGCAGGAACCCCTACCCGCCCAATGATTTTCCAAGCTTTAAACATTGCCCTTTGTGTGAGGTTTTGAAAATTGGCCGCTTTACGGTGGATAATAACCAGATACAGCCCAAAAACCGCTGTAAATATACTCGAAATCAATGTGCCTAATGCTGCCCCTGCGACTTCCAATCTAGGGAATGGGCCAATCCCGAATATAAGCAATGGATCAATAATAATATTGAGAACTGCGCCGCTAATCATAATCATGCTGGGGAGAAATGCCTCACCGCTGGCTCTAAGTGTATTGTTGCACATCATCCCAACCCCCATAAATACGAGTGCTGGTAATGCGTAACGTAGGTAGTCAAGTGTTAGGGGTTTTACATCGGCTGTGGCTCCCATCACAGATATAATATACGGGCCCATTAATATACCAATAGTGCTGACAACTATCATAATAACAAGTGCGAGAACAATCGCACTCGCGCCGTGTATTTGCGCGTCTTTATAGTTTTTTCGTCCTAAATCCCGCGAAATAGCACTCATCGTCCCTGCGCCGAGGCCTATGTTTATGCTATTGCCAAGAAATATAATCGGGAAACAAAAACCAACGGCTGCAAGTGCGTTCGTGCTAAGGCGTCCAAGATAAATCGTATCAACAACCCCCGCTGACATAAGTGCCAGAATAGCCAACCAAAAAGGCAGTAACATGCGGAGAATGTGGCGTGGTACTGACCCTTTGGTCAGATCAATACTGGCTTCATTCACAACATTTAACTTTCAGGAATTGAACTGTATGCGGCCAGAATAGCCATACGGGTAATTTCAGATGCAGTTGCACCCAATTGACAAATTTGCACTGGCTTTTCAAGCCCTGTTAAAAACGGCCCAAGCACGGTGGCATCACCAACTGAGCTCAGTAATTTGGTTGAAATGCTGGCGGAATGAATAGCAGGCATAATCAACACATTGGCCGCGCCAGTTAATCTAGAAAATGGATATGTTAAGCTATGGTTTGGATTTAAAGCGACATCAGCGGCTATGTCGCCCTCATAGGCAAAATCTACTTTACGGCCATCTAATATTTTTACAGCTTCCCGCACTTTTTGCATGCGCTCACCTGGCGGGTTTCCAAAGGTGGAATAGGAAATAAATGCGACCTTTGGTAAAAAACCAAACCCACGTGCAAATCGTGCCGTACATTCTGCTATATCAGCCAATTCATCAGCATCTGGAAATTCAGTAATACTGGTATCAGCAATGAACAGAGTTTGTCCCTTATTGACAACAATAGAAACACCCATTGTCCGCCGTTCTTTCGTATAGTCCATAACCAGTCTGACATCACGAAGTGCTTTGTCAAAACTGCGCGTAACTCCCGTGACCATACCGTCAGCTAATCCGTGACTGAGCAATAATGAGGAGAATACATTTCTGTCATTATTGACGAGGCGCTGCACATCACGACGCAAGAACCCTTTGCGTTGCAACCGCATATAGAGATGTTCTGCAAATTCAGCATTGCGGTCAAACAGACGGGCATTTAGTATTTCAAGACTCCCGTCATCGTCCATGCCAAGGAGTTTCATATTATCCTTAATGGGCTTTTCACGACCAATCAGTATAGCTGTCCCCATGCCGCGTTGTTGAAAGGCATGCGCGGCCCTGATAACTGCGGGTTCTTCGCCCTCAGCAAATACGATTTTACGCGGACTTTCCGCAACTGCAGCAGAAATGCCCTGCAAAAGCGCCGCCGTTGGGTCAAGACGCTGGGCTAGGGATTTTTCATATGCCTCCATATCGTCAATGGCTTTGCGGGCCACACCCGTATCCATCGCCGCTTGCGCGACATAGGGCGGAATTTTTGAAATAAGTCGCGGATCGAACGGTGACGGAATAATATAATCAGGCCCGTATTTAGGCCGTGCTCCGTGGTATGCGGCGGCCACTTCTTCTGGCACATCTTCACGGGCGAGAGCTGCAACGGCGTTCGCACACGCCAATTTCATTTCTTCATTGACATGGCTTGCCCGAACATCAAGTGCGCCCCTGAATATATAGGGAAACCCGAGTACATTATTGACTTGATTTGGATAATCACTGCGCCCCGTTGCGATAATCGCGTCATCGCGTACTTCCATAATCTCTTCAGGGCTAATTTCTGGGTCAGGGTTAGCCATGACGAAAATGATTGGGTTCGGTGCCATATCCTTGACCATTTGCTTGGTCATAGCACCAGGACGAGACAGACCGAGGAATACATCGGCGCCTTTAATAGCCTCTTCCTTGGTACGGAGTTTTGTTTTTATGGCGTGCGGTGCTTTCCATTGATCAATATTATCGCGCCCTTGATAAAGAACACCTTTGCTATCAAGAATAATGGCGTTTTCATCCTTAACGCCGAGACGTTTAACAAGCGAAATAACGGATATGCCTGCTGCCCCTGCCCCAGATACAACAACTTTTATGTCTTCAAACTTTCGCCCCGTAAGTTCACACGCATTAATCAAGCCCGCCGTTGCGATAATAGCCGTACCGTGTTGATCGTCATGGAAAACGGGTATATCGAGCACATCACGTAACTCTTGTTCTATGATATAGCATTCTGGTGAGCCAATATCTTCCAAATTGATACCGCCAAATGTATTGCCAAACCGTTTTACGCATTCAATAAAGGCCTGCGCGTCTTCTTCTTCAACTTCGATATCAAAACTATCTATGTCGGCAAACCGTTTAAACAGCACGGCTTTTCCTTCCATCACAGGTTTAGAAGCCATTGCACCGAGGTTGCCAAGTCCTAAAATTGCAGTCCCATTGGATATAACGGCGACCATATTACCCTTGGAGGTATAATCATATACGGTCTCAGGGTCTTTTGCGATTGCTTCAACGGGTACAGCAACGCCGGGTGAATACGCGAGTGATAAATCGCGCTGCGTTGCCATTGGTTTTGTCGCTTGCAGTGCAAGCTTACCTGGTGTTGGCTTGGCGTGAAAATCTAACGCCTGCTGATCGGTTATATAGCTTCTATTTGCCTGTAATGGTTTTTCTTTGCTTGGTGATTTCGACTTTTTTGTCATGCCCCTACTCCTTTAAAATATGGAATCGATCTGTTCACCGCATTAGTGAACACGAATATGATTCCCTGCACCAAGTTTTAAGGGTTTTTACTCGCATGTCGATTGTTGGATAACAAATAACGATTTTGTTAGAAGATTGGCATGAACTCGAATTATGCAGTAGTCATTATTGTTGCACAATTATTCAGCACTCTACAAGTTTCCTTCATTATTGCATATAAATCGGTTATCACATCTATTCAGAACAATAAAACACACGTACAGACATATACGGGATAACATTCCGATAAAGGAGTTAGATGTTATGAAAAAAATAGAAGCAATTATTAAACCGTTCAAGTTGGATGAAGTTAAAGAAGCCCTGCAAGACATTGGCATTCAAGGCATGACCGTGACCGAAGCGAAAGGCTTTGGCCGACAAAAAGGCCATACCGAGCTCTATAGAGGGGCTGAATATGTCGTTGACTTCTTGCCTAAAATTAAACTTGAACTTGTGCTTGCAGAGGATCAAGTGGAACAAGCTCTTGAAGCGATACAAAGCGCAGCAAAAACCGGCAAAATTGGCGATGGTAAAATTTTTGTGTCAGATATTGAACAAGCCATACGCATTCGCACTGACGAAACAGGTGATGCTGCACTTTAAAATACGCTAAAAAAACAGTTACAAAATTAACCCCATATTTGACGAGGAAAAAATGTCAGAAAAAATACTTAAAAAAATTAAAGATGAAAAAATTGGCTATGTTGACTTACGTTTTACGGACGTAAAAGGTAAATTACAGCATGTTACATTTGATGCCAGTATGATCGATGAGGATTTGTTTGAAGACGGTACGATGTTTGACGGCTCATCCATTGAAGGTTGGAAAACCATTAACGAATCCGACATGGTGCTTATGCCAGATCCTGACACTGCTGATATTGATCCGTTCTATCAACAAGAAACTTTAACCATGTTTTGCGACATTTTAGAGCCAGATACGGGCGAGCCTTACAACCGTGACCCACGCGGCACAGCAAAAAAGGCTGAAAACTACATTAAATCTGCTGGCGTTGGCGATACGGTTTATTTTGGCCCCGAAGCTGAATTTTTCGTATTTGATGATGTACGTTGGAGTACGGAAGGCCACAACACGGGCTATTCATTTGATTGTGTCGAAGGGCCATATAATTCTAATACTCAATATACTGGCGGCAATATGGGCCATCGCCCCGCCACAAAAGGCGGCTATTTCCCTGTTCCCCCAATTGACCATGAACAAGACATGCGTACCGAAATGCTGGCTGTGATGACGGAATTAGGCCTTCAACCTGAAAAACATCACCACGAAGTCGCCCCGTCCCAACATGAGCTTGGTATGCGGTTTTCAACCTTGTTAACAATGGGTGACCGCCTACAACTTTATAAATATATTGTTCAAAATGTAGCCCATGCCTACGGCAAAACAGCTACATTTATGCCAAAACCCGTTTTTGGTGATAATGGCACAGGCATGCATGTGCACCAATCTATCTGGAAAGACGGCAAGCCGTTATTTGCGGGTAATGAATATGCAGGCCTGTCCGAATCGTGCCTTTACTACATTGGCGGTGTCATCAAACACGCGAAAGCCATCAATGCATTTGCTAATGCTTCTACCAATAGTTACAAACGCTTAGTGCCAGGTTTTGAAGCGCCAGTTATGTTAGCCTATTCAGCCCGCAACCGTTCGGCCTCTGTGCGTATTCCGTGGTGTGCCTCCCCTGCTGGCAAGCGACTTGAAGTGCGTTTCCCCGACCCAGCAGGCAATCCATACCTTACATTTACCGCCCTTTTGATGGCTGGTCTTGACGGGATTAAGAACAAAATCCATCCTGGCGATGCTATGGACAAGGATTTGTACGACCTGCCTCCACAAGAAGCTGCAAATATTCCACAAGTATGTGGATCATTACGTGAAGCCCTAGAAAACCTAGATAGCGACCGTGGTTTCTTGAAAGCTGGCAATGTGTTTGATGACGACCAAATCGATGCTTATATCGAGCTAAAAATGGAAGAAGTGCACCGCCTAGCCATGCACCCCCACCCCGTTGAGTTCGACATGTATTATAAGTGCTAACATTCTACATTTACGCTGAATAAAACCAAGGCCTGTCAGCATTCCTGACAGGCCTTATTTCTTTGCAGTTTGTAATCATTAAATTCTCGACGTGGGCGTTAGGATTGTCTACAACAGTTTTGAATCGATACGGGCCCAACGTGGAATTTTGCGTGGGTGGAAAATTTGACGGTCAATTTATGACCTGTAGTGGAAAAGACGAAGCATGAAAATTCGCCATTTATACCTCTCAGTTGCCCTTCCTGTTTTGGGCTTATCCTTATCTCAGCACAGTTTTGCACAAGTGGAAATCACTGATGCACGCACGCAAGGCGTCTCTACGTCTGCGGCGGGAGCTAACAGCAGTGCTGCAGATGTAAAAATCACCACGACAGGCAGTATTACAATTACCACAGGAGCTGGCATTACCCTTGATTCTGATAATAATGTTGAAAATGAAGGTGCAATTTCGTCAAAAGATGCAAATGATACAACGGGCATTCTGGTCAGCGGGAGCCGTACGGGTAATGTAACAAACAAAGGTACAATTCGCCTTGACGAAACAACGCCAACAGACAATTTGACAGCAGGCGGGGATATTGCAACGGGTTCAAACCGTGTCGGCATTCTGATCTCTGGTGCAAGCCCGTTCACCGGAAATATAACCAATGATACGGGAGGGAGCATTTCCATTATTGGACAAGATTCATCGGGTATTCGATTAGCAAATCTATCTTCTATGGCTGGAGATATTACTCACAACGGTACAATATCCGTATTTGGCGAACGCTCAGTCGGCATGGATATTTTAGGCAATGTTATCGGTAATTTAGCAGTTAATGGTGCCATCAGTGCAACAGGGGAAAATGTAAACGCCATAAAAGTAGCTGGTGATGTAACGGGAGGTTTGAAAGTTACTTCGAGTTTAAATGCTACAGGTTATGTTTCGGCTAACAGACAAGCCATATCCACACGCCCAAATCTTGCAACACGAACAGCTGTACTCGGCACAGGTAGTATTAAACAAGCAGGATCTGTTGTCGTGATCAACGGCAATATAAGCCAAGGCATTCACCTCGCCGAGCAGCGTAATGACGCTGGTGCCCTCATTTCCACCAGCAGAATTGCGATGATAGGCAGTGCACCTGCAATCCTCATTGATGGTAATGGCACGCCGATCGCGATTGGTAGGGTAGGACAAATTACGGATGTTAATGACGAAAATTTTGACGCTGACTTACAATTTGCATTTGTTAATCAAGGTAATCTTACAGCACAGGGCGTATTTGATGATATCAACGCCACGACCTTCTCACTAAAAGATGCTACACTTGAAGGCGGGATTAACAACACAAATGTAATGCAGGCAACAGTATTTAGAAGCGGCGTTGACCCAGCTGCTACGGCCCCTACACCCAATGCCCATGCCCGCGTGATTGTTATTGGTGGGGGCGGTATAGCAGAGCGTATCAACAATACGGGGGTAATAGTTGCGCAAGGTTTAGAAGCCACAGATAGTATTTACGCAGACCCAGATAATGTGCTTGCGCCCAATCAAGTTTTTGCAACGGCAATAGACATTGATGCCAATGGTTCCTTAAGTTCAATTACAAATCTACGAACCATATCTGCTGTCATTACGGCACGAAATGGTGAAGCCATTGCTATTCGCGACGCATCTGGAACGCTTGTGGAAATCAATAATAGTGGCTTACTACAAGCTCTAGGCAACACCTCTGACCCTGATGGCAAGCAGGCAACAAACTTTAACCTTATTGCCATTGATGTTTCCGCGAACACATCAGGATTTACGCTGGATCAAACCGTATTTGATGACCCTGATACAACTACTGATATAGTCCCAGCTATCACCGGTGATATTTTACTTGGCAGCGGGGACGATGTCATTAATGTTGCTGGCGGTACAATAACGGGTGATATCAGTTTCGGCGACGGCGCAGATCGGCTGGCAATATCAAACGGTGCTGTTGTATCGGGTGGCATTACTGACACTGACGGAAAATTGGATATTATTGTCACAGATAAAGGTCATCTCGACATTACAACAGCCGACAATATTAACGTCACGACGGCCACAATTGACGCCACATCAATTTACAGTCCCTTTATCAACCCCGATACAGGTGAAGTATCCACACTCATTGCCACTGACGCCGTGACATTTGAGGACGGAGCCGTCATTGCGCCACGCCTCTCTACAGTTTTAAACTCTAGCAGTGCAAGTTTTACAATTGCACAAGCAGGAACTCTTAATATTGATACGGCAATTAATGGACTTCGGAGTGATGAAACTCCATTTTTATACAATACAGTGTTCGCACGCTCAGCTACTGATGCAAACACACTTATCATGACCCTTGATGTCCGCTCCACATCAGAATTAGGGCTTGATGCGCAACAAGCCGCCCTTTTTACTTCGGCATTTGAAGCACTACAAAGTTCGACAGCATTAGGGGGTGCATTTGTTGGTATAACCGACCAAACGACATTCAATTCGTCATACAATCAACTTCTGCCAGAATTTGCCGCCGCATCGCGGCAATTTGTACTGGCCAATGTTGACGGCGTTACAGGGGCTGTTGGTTCTCACTTAAGCAATGCAAGACGTTCTCAAGACCGACCAGGCGGTGCTTGGATTGAAGAATTTGTATATTATGCAGACCGTGAGCTTGCAGGGTTGTCCGATCAATTTCGAGGATACGGCTTTGGTATTACGGGTGGTTTTGATATTGAAGTTGGCCCGTTTCATACGGTCGGCATTAATGCTGGTTTTGCCACAACAGAAATCGAAGACGTGATTGGCACAGATGACCCTCTTGATATTTTAACCCTACAATTGGGTGCATATGCAGGATACCAAACTGGCAATTTGGGCATAGATATCTATGCCGGCGCTGGATATAATGATTATGAGGCAAAGCGAAAAGTAACTGTTGGTAGCTTCGAGCAAACGGCGCAGGGCGATTGGTCTGGTGTCCATTACAATGGATCATTAAGTGCTGGATATGATGTTTCGTTTGGGAAATACTATGTACGCCCCGCTGTCACGGCGACTTATCTTAGCCTAAGTGAAAAAGCATATACAGAAGAAGGCACGACTGGCATTGAACTTGCCATTGACAAGCGCACGGTCAATACGGCAACAGCAAGTGCAACCATTGATTTTGGCGCGCGGTTTGAACGCGAACGCTCTTGGATGGCGCCAGCTTTGCGTGTTGGCTTTCGCAATGATTTCGTCAATGAAGGGGTTGTAACCACGGGACGGTTCGTAAACGGAACAACGCCTTTCTCTCTTCAAGCTGAGGAATTTCCAAATTCCGGATTCCTGCTTGGCATTACCTTTGCAACAGGCAGTGGGTATTCATCGTTCTCATTTGATTATGACGCTGATATTCGTGATGGGTTTAGTCGGCATACAGCTCGTTTCGTCCTTAGATTGCTGTTTTAAGAATTTTGCATAAGCTTTAAAATAAATATACATTTTTACTAGAGTTTCTGTCGCGAGTCAGACAGGGTGAGCCTATGGCAAATTCAAATGCAAAAACAAAACAAGATGAACTGTTTGGCGGAGCGCAAAGAGCCGCAGCAGAAAAATCTTATTCAGCCAAAGATATTGAGGTTCTCGAAGGCCTAGAACCTGTCCGCTTGCGCCCTGGCATGTATATTGGCGGTACGGATGAACGCGCCTTACATCACCTCTTTGCAGAAGTTTTAGATAACTCAATGGACGAAGCCGTCGCTGGCCACGCGAGCCGCATAGAAGTTGAGCTAGAGGCCAATGGATATCTATCCGTCACAGATAATGGACGCGGCATACCCATTGACCCCCATCCAAAATTTAAAAACAAATCAGCACTCGAAGTTATCCTGACAACCTTACATGCAGGCGGAAAATTTAACAGTGACGCTTACGCGACTTCAGGCGGGCTACACGGAGTTGGCGTTTCTGTTGTCAATGCACTCTCAGACGATCTCATTGTCGAAGTGGCGAGAGGTAAAAAACTCTACCGACAAAGTTTTTCAAAGGGTAATGCTGTTGGAAAATTGGAAAACCTAGGCCCAACGCCAAACCGCAGAGGGACGAAAATCCGCTTTCACCCAGACCCTGAAATATTTGGCACGAAATTACATTTCAAACCTGCACGCCTATACCGCATGGCACGGGCCAAAGCTTATCTTCAACCGGGTGTGGAAATCCGTTGGAAATGCGCACCAGAACTGTGCAAAGACTTGGATACCATTCCAGAGGAAGATATTTTTCACTTCCCCGGTGGTCTTGCCGATTTCTTAAAAGGCACACTGGGTAATAAAGTCACCATTACCCCTGAAGTATTTGCGGGACGTTCCAAAGATACAGGGCATGGTCGCGTCGAATGGGCTGTTAGTTGGTCACCTGAAGGCTTTGGCGACGCAGACAGCTATGTGCGTTCCTACTGCAATACAATCCCAACTTTAAACGGTGGCACACACGAACAAGGCTTACGCTCTGCGCTCACCAAATCTTTACGGGCCTACGCCGATATTTCTGGCATGGCCAAAAAAGCTGCCGCGATTACGCCCGACGACGTTATGAATAGCGCAGGTGCATTGGTCTCTATTTTTATCAAAGCACCAGAATTTCAAGGCCAAACCAAAGACCGACTATCCAATGCAGAAGCGGCGCGCATTGTAGAAAGTGCCGTGCGCGACCCCTTTGATAATTGGCTGGCGGGTTCCCCCAAAGAGGCCGCCAAACTTCTAGAATGGGTTATAGAAAAAGCAGACGAGCGCATGCGCCGCAAACGGGCCCGCGATGTTTCGCGTAAAGCCGCAACCCGCAAATTGCGCCTGCCCGGAAAACTGGCCGATTGTTCAGATAAAAAGGCAGAGAACACAGAAATATTCATCGTCGAGGGGGAGAGCGCGGGCGGCAGTGCCAAGCAAGCCCGCAACCGTAAAAACCAAGCCATACTTCCCTTAAAAGGCAAAATCTTGAATGTAGAAAGTGCTACGGCAGAAAAAATCTCGCGCAATGCAGAAATCAACGATCTATCAACCGCTCTGGGCGTTGGTATAGGCCGCAAATTCAACCCTGATGACCTGCGCTATGAGCGCGTAATTATCATGACCGATGCGGACGTTGACGGGGCCCATATTGCCGCCCTGCTCATCACATTCTTCTACCGCTATATGCCAACCTTGCTCGAAGAAGGTAGGCTCTATATGGCCATGCCGCCCCTATTTCGCATCACGCAGGGAAGCAAGTCCATGTACGCCAACGACGAAGCCCACAAGCAACATTTGATCGACACAGAATTTACGGGACGTGGAAAAATAGAAATCGGACGCTTTAAGGGTCTCGGCGAAATGATGCCAGCCCAGTTAAAAGTAACAACAATGGACCCCGCCACCCGCACCTTAGCCCGCATCACACTAGACATGGATAACGTCCCCACAACAGAATCCCTCGTAGAAACTCTCATGGGCAAACGCGCCGACCTAAGATACCAATTCATCCAAGACCACGCAAAATTCGTCGAAGATATAGATATTTAAGTGGGGAATTATAGCCATCACCCTCATACTACTAAATGTGATTCACCTTCAAATCAAAGCACAAAGACAATCATAAAACACCACTTTCCTGAGGGGTTAAGCGGTGCAGTTCGGAGGACAGGTTTATCCTACAAAGCAGCCATTAGAAATTATGAAAATTTCCTACATAGTCTATACTAAAACTCGGTTTAAATAGTACAAACACATTAACTATCAAAACAGCGCTAAACATAATTTTTATGACTTCGAATAAGTTTGCGGCTGTTATACTGAAAGTATTTTGGGCAACAAAAATGTAGTAAGAAGGACTGGAATATATATAGTGCAAACCAATCGCAAGATTACGTATTAAAAAGTTGTTTAAAAAAGAGACTGGGGGAAATTTGCAAGGACGCATTCACATTGCTGTTATTGATGACCACCGGATATTTCTGGATGGAATTTCTTTGTTGGTTGAAAGCATGGAAGACCTGTTTGAAGTCACGGGTTTTGATGCGCCATTTGATATTTTACGTGAAATTGAAACGGGTAAGGCATTTGATCTTGTTATTTGTGATTTGATAATGAACGCAATGAACGGTCTTGCCTTTGTGGCGGCTTTGCGCTCACACACTAAGCATATTCCTATTCTCATACTATCTGGTATCAATACAGTGCCACCTATCGAAGAAATAAAGCGGCTGGGTGGCAATGGGTTTGTCCATAAATCGGTTGAAAATCAAATTTTGCTTAGTGCAATAAAGACAGTGCTTACGGGCGGCACTTATTTTGCAGACGGTTTAGAAGATAGCGTAATAAACGCACCCTCCAACCAAGATGATGAAGGCCTGGGTGACATCTATACTACTAAAGCTATCCCAAAATTAGGCCCGCGCCAAATTGAGGTTTTGCGCCTCATCGCAAGCGGAGCGACCAATAAGGAAATTGCAAAGACGCTAGTGATTAGCGAGAATACGGTCAAATCTCACCTCAAACACATATTCATGGAACTTGGCGTTAATAAACGCACGGCCTGTGTTCGTAAGGCGCAAACATTAGGTTTCATTTAGGGGGCCACGTGCGACAATATCGGTAATAGTGCGTTTGATGTCCTGTGGTCTGACAGGTTTGAACATGAGTTGAATATCTGCATCAGGTTTTATGTCATCGAAGCCTTTAAGGTCCCCGGTGACTAAAAGTGCTGGCGTGATTTCGTTCACTTCTTCGCGCAACGCACCGATAACATCATGGCCATTTTCACCACCTGCAAGCCGTTTGTCGATGATCAAAAGGGTCGGTATTTCAGACGTTTTGCTGAGCAGTGCAACCGCTTCTGTGCCAGATGCAGCGCAAATCAGTTGACACCCCCAATCGGTTAAAAGTGCTGACATGCTCTCACGAATGTCCTTTTCGTCATCGACCAATATAATCAGCGGTGATGTATTGAACTTATTATCATTATGCTCTGGTTTTGCTGGGTGAATTTCTGCCGTATTATGAATAGGTAAGGCTAAGGTGAACTGTGTACCTTTGCCGAGATATGATTCAAACTGCAGATCAATATTCATGAGTGTTGTAAGTCTTTGCACGATGGACAGACCTAGCCCCAAGCCCTTTTCTCGGTTACGGTGATCATTTTCAAGCTGTACATATTCATCAAAAATGCGTTCATGATTTTCCGCCGCAATTCCTGCGCCGTCATCACGAACCATGATTTCGATCATGTTTCCGTTTTGACCTGCATGTAACTCTATATGGCCGCCTTCCGGTGTAAATTTTATTGCATTAGATAGAATGTTACGGACAACCCGGCTTAGCAATACCGGATCCGTGTACACGGTTGCGGATTCCAGCTGTGGGGTAAGCGTAATGGATTTGGCTTTGGCCACTTCTGAAAATTCATATATCAAATTTTGCATTTCGGTTTTTACGTTTACGGTCTCTAGTTTGGGAACAATGACACCGCTGTCCAGCCTTGTGATATCGACAAGGCCTTGCAGAAGATGCCCCTGGGCACGCCAACTTGCCTCGATCTTGTCAAGAAGCGTACTTTGTTCTGACGTATTTGTGATTTTGCGCAAGGCCTCTAGGAAATAACCCTGTGCATGTAAAGGTTGGGACATATCATGACTTGTTGCGGCGAGGAACCTAGTTTTTTCATCGTGGGCACGTTGAATGATTTCATTCTGTGCGGCAATTTTTGTTGAAAGTTCACGTTCTCGCTGAGCCGATATGCCTGTGCGGGTATTTTGCTGTGCCCTTGAGCTAGTAAGTAGGCCAAATGTATAAAAAATCAATATACCAACACCAATAAGGCGTAAAGGCCCGTGCCCTGTAACTACAGCATAAATCCCAAATGGGACCATCATAAATGTAGAGAGTCCTATAAATCCTGGCCGGTAGGTCGCCCCTGGCAACATACCGCCAAGTGAAATCGTTGCCACAATCGTGCAAGATACAAAAACAGTGTATTCTGAGTGCCAGTCGAGTAGGTAAATAGCGAGTGCGCCCCACAGCGCCCCCGTGATACTAGAGACAATTATATGTCCTTTAAGATAGCTATCTATATTATCATGAGTAATGCCAGACGGCGCACGTATCCTGGCATAAGCATAGGTAGCTATGACCATAAGTGTGGTCGGAACAATCCAAATAAGCGCATTAATTTGAGAACTGCCAAACCAGAGCATTGCGGCAATATAGACAATAATTGCTTGTACAAAGATACATGAGCCAACCACACGCTGTTTAAGCATCTGCGCTTGCGCCACCCTGATTTCAGTATTTTCATTTGTGTTGGTATCAGCCATGATGCCCACTGATAATAGGCGCATTTTTCAATACAAAAAATGCCGAAATACGTAAAACAATCGGAAGGATTGCATAGAAAAACACTAAGGTCATAAGTTGCACATTATCATTTACGCCCTGTTTATCAAATCCTATTGCGCCCAAAACTGGAAAGGCCAAACCCATAGGCGCAATAAAGGCCATTTTAGATACGGCATTTTTTACAGCCAATGACAAGCCCCCCAAACGAGATTTTCCGCCTTCCTCTTCGGCGTAGATAATATCGGCCAACATGGATGTTGGCATAATGGCGTCACACCCGAATGCGCCGCCTAAAATAATACTTATCACGGCAAGGCCTATGACATCACTGGGGCCAAGTAAGGGGATGAAAGCTAGGATATAACAGCCCGTTAGTATGGACATACGCCATGCCCTTTTTTTACTAAACCGCTTTGACAGGTAAATCCAAATGGGTAGGCACAAAGCGGTTGATAAAAACATCAACCCTAGAAACATACCGATAAGTTCAGGAGCTTTAATGACATGAGTGACAAACAATACGGTTAACCCTGCTGTGAGGGCATTGGCCGTTTGGACTATGAAAAATGTCCCGATTAGATAGCGATAAGGCTTGTTCTGCCAAACCAGTTTGAAAGCATTCAGCAATCCTATGCGCGGCACTGTGACAACACGCGGACGGCTTGGCACAACGAAAAGAAATAACACAAGGCCAAATACACTAAGCCCAGCAATAATTTTAGCGGTGAGCGGCAAGGCATCCGTTACTGGCAATGTTAAAATAAAAGGCAGGGAGCCCGCCAGAAGCGCACCAATGATTTGAAACACGGCCTTTGAGCTAGCCAGAAATGTACGTTCATGAATATGGGGGGAAATTTCTAATCCAATTGATGAATAAGGAACATCAACGATTGTATAAAACAAAAAGTACAATGTGCTGGCGATGAGAAGGTAGGCTAGCCCTGCGCCTTCTGGCGGAGCCAGCAACATCCAACTTGCGAGGCAAAACCCCGGAACGCCCAAAATCATCCAAGGTTTACGTGGACCGAATCGACTGCGGGTTTCGTCGCTCAGATAACCAATAACGGGATCAGTAACCACGTCAAACAAACGGCCAAACACAAATACCATGCCAACTAAGCCAAGCCCTAACCCCATATCAATTGCGTAAAATGTCGGGACAAACATAACGAATGCAAACCCCGCCATGGCCAGCGGTGTGGTTAAGACTCCAAAGCAGATAAGCTGCCACAGTGTAAATACACGATTGCTATCGTTTACAGGGTTTACCTCGAGCACAATTTTTTTTACACCTTTATCCAACTTATTTTTCATGATTTCATACTTGCTCGTTTTCTTTTGAGAAACAACCACCCGTTCGGGTGATTGTAAAATCCGTACACATATATACCTATATTCCAATATCCATAAAATAACACAACGAGGCGTTAAGTGGGTATGTGTCTGCCGGTAATCTATCCCCAGCATTGTCGGCGGACCTTTCAAAAATAATTCAAAAAAACGGCATCAACCACCCGTTCGGGTGATTGTTTTGATTTTTGGGCTCTCTAGGTTCGGACGGGAAATCTTGCCAAGCGTCTGTTTGGGAAAATATCGGGGAGCAAATTATGTCTATATATACATCTTTAAAAATAGGTCTTATTCAAGGCCATATAAAAACCATTTTGCGGATGATGATAATAGCATTGTTTTGCATATCGTTTCAGGTGTTAAACACACAACAAGCTTTTGCACAAGACGGTCGGGATCCTATTGAACCAACCGTCCCCGCCGCGCCGACCAATGGGCAATTTGTTACACTAACGTCCAACCCTGACGCCTTGGTTACATCTTGGACCCCGTCTGCTGATGATGGCGGCAGTAAGATTACGAGTCAAAGGATTGAGGTTTATGCAGACAATACGTGTACAGCAAGCGTAGGCGGCGGGACATTTACGGCCTTCGCTGAAAATAGTGGTGATATATCTGTTTTCTTGGCGTCTGTGCGCGCGGCGAATGCTACAGATATATCCTTCGAAATCACGGCGATCAATGCCGTTGGTACTTCCCAACCGTCCACATGTAAAACGGCCCCCTTTGATGGTAAAAGCCCGCTTGTCGCTTCAATTACGCGTTCTAGACCAACCTCGTCGCCAACAGCAGCAGATAGCCTGACGTGGAAAATTTCATTTGACTCAGCGGTTAACAATGTAAATGCGGATGACTTTTCGGTTAGCGGCACAACTGCGACCATAACAAACGTAGTCCCTGCTGTTTTGGGGTCGACGACAACCTATGTAATTACAGCCAGAGGCGGTGATTTGGCGGGCCTTGAGGGAACAGTAACCCTGTCATTCGCGGCTGGCCAAGATATTGTTGATAACAATAATAATCCGCTTACGGACACGGCCTCAAAAGGCTCTAATGACAATACATATTTAGTCAGCAATGACAGCACCGCGCCGACAGTGGTTTCCATTACGCGCCAAAGCCCGGTTACAGAAAAAACCAATGCTGATAGCCTGACATGGCAAGTCACATTTGACGAAAATGTTGTCAATGTTAGCCCCGGTAGCTTCTCGGTCAGCGGTATTAGCGGCGTAGGGCTCCCAAGTGTAAGCACTGTTTCGCCGTCTGTTTATAATGTGACCGCCAGCGGCGGTGATCTGGCAAACCTATCAGGAACGGTTACGCTTAGCTTTAACGGCGGACAAAATGTTACCGACATTAATGGCAATGTGCTGACCCATACGGCCCCGACAGGCACAAATGATGATAGCTTTATGGTCAGCAATCAAGGGCCAGTGATCGCGTCGCTAACGCGTGAAACGCCGACTAGCCAGATTACAAATGCAGACAGCCTGACATGGAGCCTGCTGTTTAGCGAAATTAGCGACGAATTTAACCTCCTGCCTGAAAACTTCACCTTATCAGACACAACCGCCACCTTATCCGTGACACGGTTTAGCCTCGGCTTCACCATTACGGCGTCTGGCGGCGATTTGGCTTCACTGAACGGCACTGTTGTTTTGTCTTTAAACCTCGGCACTTATGTGGACGAATTTGGTAATGAACTTGCTAGCACCGAGCCAACTGGCGCTAATGAAAATTTCTATATTCTTGATAACACTGCGCCGAGCATTGCCGCCATAGAGCGGCTTAATCCGGCGACCTCACCCACAGCTGCCGATACAGTATCATGGAAGATAATTTTTGCTGGTTCGGGGCTTCAGAACGCAGATAGTTCGGATTTTTCTGTCACGGGCACAACTGCATCTCTCGTACTTACAAATATAACAACAAAGGGGGATTTTGGAGACGTTGCAGAAGCCACTTTATCAGGCGGCAATCTTGCGGACTTAAACGGCACGGTAACGTTATCATTGGCCGCAGGGCAAAACATCACTGACCAAGCTGGTAATCCATTAGCGAGCACAGCTCCAACAGGCACAAATAACAATACATTCGTTATGCAAAATAGCGTGGAACAAACCATAACATTTGCGCAACCTGCAGATATAACTTACGGAAGCTTCTCCACGTTATCGGCTACGACGACGTCGGGATTGCCTGTGGTGTTTTCAACACCTTCGGCAGGAATTTGTGAAATTCGAGATACAGATATACTGGCGCGTGGCCTTGGCGCATGTGTGGTTAATGCCAATCAAGCGGGTAATGAAGACGTTCTCGTTGCACCGCAAGTTTCGCGCACAATAAATATTGTTAAACGCCCGATTACCGTGGTTCCAAGTGCGCGGTCAAAAGATTTTGGCACGGTCTTGGTACTAGGTACGACGCTATTTACAGTTAAAGAAAATGGCATAGAGGTTACGCTACCATTTGGCGAAACTGTTGATGGGGTCACCATGCAATCAGCCCCTGGTATTTTCGTAAACGGCACATTTGATCCAACAGCAGACCCTGCCTCTGAACCCTTTGCCACAGCGCGTACGTATAATGGCAATATCACCATTACGGCGGTCACGGGCGGGAACGGCTTTGATGCAAACAATTATGACGTTACATTTGGCTCAGCCAATTTAACAGTCATCGACGCAACCCCGCCAACATTGATCTCTATTAATTTGGATACGCCTGCAAGCTCTCCTACCAACGCCGATAGTCTTAAATGGATGTTGGTATTTAGTGAAAATATCACAGGTATTGACGCGTCTGATTTTATTGTAACGGGCACAACAGGGACCGTAACATATGTAGGCGCTGCCGCAGGTGCTTCAACATTCGGTGTAATGGTCAGTGGAGGTGATCTTGCCAATGTAAACGGGAATGTCACGATTGCCTTAAAAGGCGCAAGTGCAGAAATTTTTGACGAAGCGTTTAATCCGCTCACGGATCCTACGCCAACAGGTGCAAATAACAATAGTTATACTGTCGATAATACATCGCCAAGTGTGACCATTACAATGGCCCCTTCTGCAACCAACGGCGCATTTGATGTAGATTTTGAGTTCTCGGAAGACGTCACTGGATTTGTGATTGGTGATATTACGTTTGCCAATGGCACGGCCTCTAATTTCTCTGGTAGTGGCAAGACGTATAAAGCCACCATTACGCCAAATGGTAATGGCGATATCACCGTTGCTGTGAATGCAGGTGTGGCCACCGATGCAGCCACCAATGAAAACACGGCTGCGATTGACGTGACGGTTACAGTTGACCAAACGGCTCCTGATGTCACCATATCCAATGTGCCCACTCTAACCAATGCGCCCTTCACAGCGACATTTACTTTCACGGAAGATGTGAGCGGTTTTGCTTTGGCTGATATTAACGCTGGTAACGGCGCGGTTTCAAATCTTGTGGGCGGGGCCAGTGTGTTTACAGCTTTGATTACGCCCACTAATGATGGAGATGTCACGATTGACGTGGCCGCTGGTGTGGCGGCAGACGGTGTTGGTAATGGCAACACGGCAGCTAGCCAAGCCAAAGCTATATTTGACGGTACGCCGCCAAGCGTTGTGATCGGTATGGCGCCGTCCATAACTAAGGGTGCATTTGATGCAGATTTTGAGTTCTCGGAAGACGTCACTGGATTTGTGATTGGTGATATTACCGTAACTAATGGTACAGCGTCTGGTTTCTCTGGCAATGGCGATGCCTATAAAACCACCATCACGCCTGACGGAAATGGTGATATTACTGTAGCCATTAACGCCGGTGTGGCCACCGATAAAGCCACCAATGAAAACACGGCTGCGATTGACGTGACGGTTACTTTGGATGATATTGCGCCTCTCATTGCTGCAATTACGCGGCAAGCTCCAACAACTGAAACAACTGCGGCAGATAGTTTGACGTGGCGCGTTAGCTTTAGTGAAGATGTGAAGAATGTTGGTGCAAATGATTTCGCTATTGCAGGCACAACGGCCAGTATATCTGTAGCGCAACAATCTGAAAGTCTTTATGACGTGACAATTACGGGTGGTGATCTTGATGATCTCAATGGGGTGGTCACCTTGTCACTTGCGAACGCACAAGACATCTCTGATATTATTGGCAATGCACTGGTTGACCCAGTTCCAAGTGGCGGTAATGACAATACGTTCAAAGTTCAAAATGATGTGACCCCGCCAACATTGACAATAACGGGTGTGCCCGGATCAGTTGACGGACCATTTACAGCGACATTTACTTTTAGCGAGGAAGTTGTTGAGTTCACCCAAGACGACATTGTTGTCACCAATGGTGACGTATCTAATTTTCAAAATACATCAGGCTCTTCGTCAGCCAAAGCTTCGTCACAACAAAAAACCAAAAATGCGAGCGGGACTGTGTTTACAGCTTTGATAACACCAGCGGGAGAAGGAGACTTAACGATTACGGTTTCTGAGCGCACCCTTACGGATATTGCAGGTAATTTCAACGCTAGCGAAGTAACAAAAACAACAATCATTGATGCTACGCCGCCAAATGTTGTCATTGACGCTTTGCCAAATGATGTACGTGGGCCGTTTGTGACTACGGTGCGGTTTAACGAAGATGTGTCAGGGTTTGCGCTTGACGACTTGACATTAACCAACGCCGCAGGATCAAACTTTACGTCTGTGAATGCACGCCAATACAGTGCACTTATCACACCCATTGACCAAGGGACTGTGACGATTAACGTTCAGGCTAATGTTGCAGTTGATCCGGCGGGCAATGGCAATCTTGCGGCAATTCCTGTCTCGACGACGTTTATTGATGAGAATATTGTGCGGGCGCGGACGCTGCGTATCATCAATAATTTCGTGGCGCGCCGCGCAGATCAAATCACGTTAAATGATCCTAACCTTGCGCTCAGGTTGTTGGAAGACGACACGAAAGGGCGATTGACAGGTAATGCCGAGCGGCACAATACACGCCTTGCCTTTAATGGGGCAGTAAGCGGCACTGATGCCAATCTCGCAAGTGTAATGGGCGCAGATACTGCCGCCCGTATGAATCTATGGACCGAAGCCAGTTTTGTATCCATACACGGCGAAACGGCAGAAAACGACCTGACCCTTGTCTATGCAGGCGCGGATTACCGCGTCAATGATGACACATTGATCGGGCTTATGGGGCAATTTGATTGGGCCGACGAGAAAGACGATACACAAAACTTTGCCATATCTGGCAAAGGTTGGATGGCTGGCCCCTATGTTGTGACACGCCTAACTGACAAACTTGTATTTGATGGCCGTGCAGCGTGGGGACGTTCAAATAATGACATCAGCCCATCCCGAACATATACGGACGAATTTAAAACAAGTAGATGGCTGTTGAAAGGACAACTCACTGGCGAGTTTGAGGTAAATGACTGGCGTATTAACCCAAACATGGCCGTCATCTATTTTGAAGAAGACCAGAAAGCCTATACGGACTCGCTTGGGATAAATATCCCCGGCCAAACCGTCAACTTAGGGCGCGTCACATTTGGCCCGCGCTTTAGTAAAACCTTTGAACAAAGCGAGAAAATGTCTCTCACGCCAAGTTTAAACCTACGCGGTATTTGGGATTTTGAACAGGCAAAAATATTCAATCTAGATACTGGGTTGGCTAATGGCGCAAGTGAATTTCGGGCGCGTACAGAGGCTAGAATAACCGCAAATTTTGCCAACGGCGCGCGGTTATCACTAGACGGATTTTATGACGGCATAGGCGCTACAGGTTTTGAAGCTTATGGCATAAAATTTGGTATCGGCTTTCCTATCCAGTAAGGGCAAATAAACTTGGCCCAAAGCTAAAAATGGTTTTGGGCAATATTTGCGTATACTCATAGTTTGTAAGCGTGTCATATTTTATTAACAAATCATCAGGACAAGCTTATCTTACACTACCAGATGCCTTGATAATACTGTTCGATGATCCCATAAGTGGCGTTTCCTAACGCCTCCTTTTGCCCCCAAAGCAGGAATAATACCTCTACCCCTAAAGCGCATCTGTACGAAACAAATTTACTTTTAGGCCACCGTGGGGGATTGGGTTGCTTAGAGGGAGCCAGGGGAGTTTTGTGGCTTGGGCTAGTCTTATATCAGATGTTATCAGGCCGACGCGCCAGCCTTTGAATTGGTCGCGCATGAGATCGCCAAAAGCACTATAGAGCGCGAACAAATCTTTCTTTTTACCAATCCTTGCCCCGTAGGGTGGGTTGACAATAACGAGACCTGCGGGGCCTTCTGGACGCTTTACCTTGGTTAAAGGGATGGGCTTGAAATCGCAATATTCTTCTACCCCTGCTCGTTTTGCATTGGCGTTGGCAAAACCGATTACATTGACATTGCGGTCAGAGCCGTAAAATTGTTGAGTGTTTTCACGTGTCTGCCAAGCACCCTTAATTTTTTGCACGGCCCCTGCGTCATAGTTTGCTAGGGTTTCAAAGGCAAAGCCACGACTTCGCCCCGCCATTAAGCCTTGCGATATTTCAGCCGCTTCAATTAGGAACGTGCCCGATCCACACATAGGGTCGAGCACAGGTTCATTGCCGTCATACCCGCAGGCCCGCAAAAACAACGCGGCCATAGTTTCGCGCATAGGGGCTTTGCCCATAGCTTGTTTGTGTCCACGTTTGTGCAATCCCTCGCCAGAGCTATCCACAGATAACAACACATTATTGCTTTCGATTCTGGCTTTGATGACAATATCTGTTTCGCTCATGGACTCCGCAATTTTCGAACCATATTCTTCTGATATTGCTCTCTCGATCCGCTCAACCGCTGCGCCTGCATGGTAGATTTTATTGCGCCGATTGGTCGTCACTTCTGCCTTTATGGTTAGGCCTTTCGTGAGGATATCGCCCCACGGGAATTTACGGGCACGTTTATCGAGTTGCGCCAAATGAAAAGCCCGAAACTCACCAATACGCACCAAAACCTTGGACGCTCCGCGTAGTATTAGATTGGCCCGCCAAACATCGCTCCACCCGCCCCAAATTGTCACCCCGCCCCGCACGGTAGCAGCACGTTTAAAACCTGTGTCTTGAACTTCCTTTAAGAGCCATTTTTCCAATCCCGGAGGGGTGGTCAGGAAAATTTCAAACTCAGATGTATACATCATTTTTTCCACTCCTCTTTAAATACATATTTTTTCGGTGGTTTTTACTATCTTACCTTTTTAAATGAAATAAGCATCACACAATCGTGATTGTTCGTATAAAACACGTCTTGCCTTTTTAGCCAAGTTTTGCTTGTATGCTCGGCATGAAAACATATTTGAAAAACACATTGATGCTCGGCGCGACAGCTCTGGCCATCACCTTCCTCAGTGCTTGTAATGAGAGTGCTACTAAAGACGCAAATAAAGACGATACTGCTTCGTCTGACACGGCATTCGCTTCCACATATAATCCTCGCGACAGTCAAACGACACTTATCACCAATGCTCATGTTTTGGACGGCATTGGCGGCGAGTTTGACAATACCAGCATTTTAATTGTTGACGGTAAAATATCGGCCATTGGCACAGATATTAAATTGCCAGACGCGGTTCCTGTAACCATAGATGCTGGCGGTGCGTGGATAACACCGGGTGTTATTGATGTACATTCCCATCTGGGTGTTTACGCAACGCCGGGTGTGCAAGCGCATTCTGATGGCAATGAAGTTACCAGCCCTGTTACGGCAGAAGTTTACGCCGAGCACGGCATTTGGCCCCAAGACCCAGGTTTTGCCGAGGCACTTGCGGGCGGTGTTACCACTCTTCACATTTTGCCAGGTTCAGCCAATCTGTTTGGTGGGCGCGGTACAACCCTGCGCAATGTATCTTCGCGCAGCATGCAGGGCATGAAATTTCCAGACGCGCCTTACACCCTAAAAATGGCATGTGGTGAAAACCCAAAACGTGTTTACGGTAACAAGGGCGGGCCAGGTTCGCGCATGGGTAATTTTGCCCATTACCGTAAAAACTGGATTAAGGCTCAAGGTTATGCTGCTAAGCTTAAAAAAGGCGAGATGAAACCTGGGGATCGCAATTTACAGCTTGAAACTCTTGCTGGTGTCCTAAGTGGTGAAATTCTCATCCAAATGCATTGCTACCGTGCTGACGAAATGCTGCAAGTGTTAGAGATGGCCAAAGAGTTTGATTATAAAGTCACGGCGTTTCACCATGCGGTTGAAGCTTACAAAATACCAGATCAGCTCAAAGAAGCCGGCGCGTGCGCGGCTATGTGGTCTGATTGGTGGGGCTTTAAAATGGAAAGTTATGACGGTATTCGTGAAAACATTCCCTTTGTTCACGCCGCAGGTGCGTGTGCTCTCATCCATTCCGATGACGGCACAGGCGTGCAACGTCTTAATCAAGAAATCGCAAAATCATGGGCCGATGGCAACCGTGTTGGCCTGAATATTTCCAAAGCCGATGCATGGCGCTGGATATCGTCAAACCCTGCCAAAGTGCTTGGTATTGCAGACCAAACAGGATCATTAGAAGTTGGCAAACGGGCCGATATCGTTATGTGGACGGCAGATCCGTTTTCGACATATGCCAAAGCTGACAAGGTCTTTCTTGACGGTGCACTTCTTTATGATCTGAAATCAGGTCTAAAACCCATGACAGATTTCAAACTCGGCCAAGTCGGAACAGGAGAATAAGATGAAAACATTATTTAAAACCCTTCTTGTTTCAGCGAGCATTGCCACACTAACATGCATTAACGCAACCGCACAAACTATTGTAATTAAAGCTAAAAATATTGTTACCAACACATCGCTTGGGCAAGTTGACGGCGGTACACTTCTCATCGAAAACGGGGAAATATCATCAATTGGTACAAATGCTAATTTCCAGGGCGACACGACAATTTCAGGTACAAATTACTGGGTTACACCCGGTATTTTTGCAGGTTTTAGTAGTTTGGGCCTCGTAGAAGTCAGTGCCGTGGGCCCGTCAAATGATGTCAGTGCGGGGGACGCAGACGCGGGCCTAAGCTTAAGAGCATCTGATAGCTTCAACCCAAAAGCCTCAAGTGTTGGCGTATCACGGGTTGGCGGTGTCACACACGCGGCCATTGCACCAGGTTCTGGAAACAGCATATTTGGCGGCATTGGCATGGTTGCCACCACAGACGGCAGTTTTAATTCAGCCCTTGGTGGACGTTTCATCTTTGCGCAACTCGGACAAGGCGGCGCGGGTACGGCTGGCGGCTCACGCTCGGCATCTGTAGGTTATCTACGCTCTGCCCTCGAAGACGCGGCCAATGCAAGTACGCGTTATACCAATAATTCTGACCACGGCGACGTATTAAATCGCTACGAGGCCTCACTATTAGGCGAAGCCTTACGCGGCAAAATTCCACTGGTTATATCCGTAGACCGTGCCGCAGATATTTTAAAAGTCATAAGTTTGAAACGAAACCGCCTTAACATTATCATTGTTGGCGCAGCAGAAGGCTGGATGGTCGCAGATCAATTAGTCGCCGCCGGTGTCCCCGTCATAATGGACCCTGTTGAAAATCTACCCTACAGCTTTGATAGATTGGGGTCGCGTATTGATAATGCAAAATTATTACAAGACGCTGGCGTTGACGTGGCTTATATGACCCGCGCTGCAACGGGCGGTACAACCCATAATGTCAGGTTACTCACCCAAAATGCAGGCAATGCCGTGGCCAATGGCGTCAGCTGGGCAGATGCTTTTAAATCAATCACCCTCACCCCAGCTTCCTTATACGGCTTTCGCGAACTTGGCACATTAAAGGCTGGTCAAACGGCAAATCTTGTGGTTTGGGACGGTGATCCATTGAACGGTACAAGCGCACCAGTAGCCGTCTTTATTGACGGCAAACAACAAAGCATGGTGTCACGACAATCGATTTTACGTGATAGGTATCACCCTACAAAACCCAACAAACCTGCATATGGGTATGGCCCGTAAATAGAGAGTCGTAAGCTAGCGTATCTTGTGTATGGATATCTACCTTGACGAGGCGTAAGTTCTGGTTATGGTGCGGGAAAATTCATATATGGTCTGCATTGTGCGGCCTTTTAAATACAGGTTGTTTGAAATACGAGATATTTCTCCAACCGGAAACGCAAGACACTGACAAAAATTAAAGACGAAAAGCCGTCAGAAAAACCTGATGCGAGCGAAGACGTAAAAATTAGCTTTAAAGAACTGGGTTTCATTCCTGAAATTCTCAAAGCTCTAGACGACCTTGGCTATGAAAACCCGACCCCAATTCAAGCGCAAGCTATCCCAGCAGCCATGCAAGGTCGCGATGTTCTCGGCATTGCCCAGACAGGTACAGGGAAAACGGGTGCATTCACCCTGCCCATATTGCAACGCATGGCCAATGGCCGTGCTCGTGCGCGCATGCCAAGATGCCTGATTGTCTGCCCGACCCGCGAACTTGCCGCGCAAGTTGCGGAAAACGTAGAAGAATACGGCAAATACCTCAAAATCAGCATGGCGCTCCTGATTGGTGGTGTGTCCTTTGCCAAGCAAGAGATGAAACTGAACCGTGGCGTTGACGTTCTGATCGCAACACCAGGTCGGCTCCTCGATCATTTCGAGCGCGGCAAAATACTCATGACAGGCGTGCAAGCCCTCGTGGTGGACGAAGCTGACCGTATGCTTGATATGGGATTTATTCCAGATATTGAACGTATTTTTAAACTCACCCCATTTACCCGCCAAGTTTTGTTTTTCTCGGCCACTATGCCAGACGAAATCAAGCGCCTTGTCGATCAATTCCTGCATCAACCCCATCATGTGCAAATTGCCCGTAAAAACATGACGGCAAAAACCGTTACGCAACGCATCGTTAAAATGCCGAGCAATGACAGCAAACAAAAACGCACAGCTCTACGCTACGCCATCGATAATCTGGACGTTAAAAACGGGATTGTGTTTTGCAATCGCAAACGTGATGTAGATATCGTGGCAAAATCTCTAGCCGTACACGGCCATAACGCCGCCCCTATTCACGGCGACCTCGCCCAAAGTGTGCGGACGAAAACTTTAGAAGATTTCAAAAGCGGCAAGATTCAGTTCTTAATCGCTTCCGACGTAGCCGCCCGTGGACTTGATGTACCGAGCGTGTCTCATGTGTTTAATTTTGATGTCCCCAGCCATAGCGAAGATTATGTCCACAGGATTGGTCGTACGGGCCGCGCGGGACGTAAGGGCGAAACCATTATGTTCGTTGCCCCATCGGATGATAAATATTTCGCCGAAATCCTAAAACTCATTGCCGTAAAGTCCATAGAGGAATACAAAATCGAAGGTCTTGCCGATTTCCCGACAGGTAGTTCAAGGCGCGGAAATGATCGTGGACGCGGCAAGCCCCGTGGCAATCATAAAGGGCGTGGCAGAGATAGAAGTCCAAAGAAGAGAACCGAACATTCTACGAATCCAACTCATAAGACTACTAATAAATCAGATGATACAATAAATAAAAAGCCGTCTGAAACTGAAAAGCCTGATAACAAACCTCAAGCAAAACCTCAGCAAAAATCCCACAGTAAATCGCAAGGCAAGCCTCAAGATAAACCACACAACAAACCCCAGCAATCCCCAAAAGGAAAATATAGCCGCAACGCATTGCCAACCAATGATAAAAGTGGTTTTGGTGACGGCATGCCAGCATTCTTTGACTCAACCATAAAAAAATAATTGTTAAAATACAGCTACTTAATGATTAGTTCCCTATATTCCGCATTATCACCTTGACGTTACCTTATGTAACCTATATGTATCAAGTAACCTTAGCGTTACACGGAGAATATTATGGCCCTTATTGATACATTAACGGCACAACGCCAAAAATTACTTCTCGTAGCAGCCCTCGGATTTGCCTTATGGCAAGGTGGGCAATTATTGGAAAAATTATTCCCTAATGATGACACCACCCATGCCATCGCCCTCGTCATGACACTCGCAGGAGCATTTCAATGGGCCGCCTGTTCATTTGGGTTTATTCATTTTTCCCGCAAAGCTAAACCCGAAATGGAAGCTCTCAATGACGAGTTAACTTGCCTGAATAGAAGAAAATCTTACACATTTGGTTATGTCCTCCTTATGGGCGCAATCAGTTTATTGTTCGCGGTTAACGTCATTTTAGCACAAACCACCTTCCCTGCCCTAAATGCAGATATTGTCATTCACAGCTTACTTATTATCGGGATCGTCCTTCCTATTTTGTATTTTGTTTGGCTGGAGCGCGATAATGGTTAAAACTCAATCCGCTCTGGGTAATCACCTAAAAGAACTGCGCGCCCGTCACAATCTCACCCAAGCTGAGCTTGCGGCCAAAGTCTCTGTAACCCGAAAGACAATCAATACGGTCGAGAATAATGTATTTATTCCCACGACAGTATTGGCCCTCAAACTGGCAAAGGCTCTGGATGTGAAAGTCGAAGAATTATTTTACTTAAATAAACTCTAGGTAATGTTTATTGAGGCGGGGCGGTGTCTTTATAAGATTTACGTTTTTCAAACGCCTCGAACCATTTGGCCAGTTTGGGCATATGGTCTCGCCAAGCCATATCTGCAGCCCGAAAATCTACATAACCAAGCCCGCAAGCAATTGATAGATTACCGTATTCCCACGGCGCACCAAGTTCATCCACGATGTTTTCCAAATGTTGCAAGGCTCGAACCGTTGCATTTTCTTGGCGCATAGCCCAAAAATCCCACCATTGTTCTGGTGGCCTAATCCGCTCCATACGAAATGCAAAAATCGCGTCGATAATCCCATCCCCAAGTGCGTGCAAAGTTTTTTGGCGAAACCCTGCCTCCCCTTTTGGCAACCAAGGTTTACCCAAACCATCTAAATATTCACAAATCACAGGGCTATCATAAATGGTGTTTTCGTCCATCACTAGAGCTGGAACTTTGCCAAGGGGATTGGCATCATGCAATACAGCATCATCATCAAATGGAACCGTTGTCACCTCTTCAATATCCAATCCCTTTTCCAAAGCAAGTATCCGTACTTTTCGAGCGTAGGGCGATGTTTTTGAGAGTATGAGTTTCACGCGTCTGCCACTTCAATCGGGATAATGGTAACACTTTCCCCGCATCCGCAAGCATCGGTTTGGTTAGGGTTTCTAAACACGAATTTGGAATGTAGGATTTCGGTTTCGTAATCAACGATAGACCCAAGCAGAAATAAAACGGCTTTAGAATCAACGATAATCTGCACGTCTTTATCCTCGACCACTTCATCAAATTTTCCGATTTCATCTACATATTCCATAAGGTATTCCATACCTGCACAGCCACCATTTTTAACACCAACTCGCAAATACCCTTGCTCGCGTTCGGACAATATTTCACGCACACGATCAGCCGCCGCGTCCGTTAAAGTGACTAATTTTGGTTTTTGTCTCGCCATTTTTTCTTTCTTTAGTCCCTGCATAGGGTGCGGGGTCTATACACTGGTGCAAATTGGACCCCGGATCAAGTCCGGGGACTATCCTTTTAAAACATATTCAACTCTAACCTAGCTTCATCACTCATTAAGTCAGGTGTCCACGGCGGATCAAACACCATATCCACTTCAACCTTATTCACGCCCTCAATCATGATGCAAGCTTCTTGCACCCAAATCGGCATTTCGCCAGCAACAGGGCAACCAGGAGCGGTAAGAGTCATATCAACTTTCAACGTCCAGTCATCCTCAAGTTCAACCTTATAAATCAACCCCAGTTCATAAATATCCACGGGTATTTCTGGGTCAAATACGGTTTTAATCTGCGTAATCACTTCGGCAGTTACCCGTTCAATATCGGCATCAGACGGTTTAGCTCTATCACCCACTGGCGTCACATCAATTACGTCTCGTTTTGTTTCTGTTGTCATATCTATACTCATATAAGCACCAAATCTAAGAAAGAAAGGTGCGAGCCTTTTTTACACCCGCAATTAAGCGGTCAACTTCGTCGATTGTATTATAAATTCCAAAACTCGCCCGCGCCGTAGAATGAACGCCGAAACATTCCATAAGAGGTTGGGTGCAATGCTGCCCTGCTCGAATAGCAATACCATAACGATCGAGAATTTGTGCAATATCGTGGGCGTGAGCCCCTTCGAGTGTGAAGGAAAGCACCGCGCCTTTATTGGGTGCATCTCCAATAAGGCGAAATGCATTCACTTCGCGTAAGCCGTTCAACGCACGGTTATAAAGTGCCATTTCGTGAGCTTCAATTTCAGCGCGGTCAAAACCATTTATCCATTTTATCGCCGCGCCCAAACCAATCGCCTCTATGATTGGCGGCGTTCCCGCTTCGAACTTGTGCGGAATATCGGCGTAAGTTATACGGTCTTCAAACACGTCTTCGATCATCTCGCCGCCGCCTTGAAATGGGCGTAGTTTCTCTAGCCATTCTCGCTTACCGTATAGTGCGCCAATGCCAGTTGGCCCGTATAATTTATGGCCTGTCATGGCGTAAAAATCTGCGTCAATGTCGATTACGTCAACAGGGAAATGCACGGCAGCTTGCGTTCCGTCCACCACGAAAATACAGCCGTGTTCATGGGCGATTTTCCCCATGTCTTTAACGGGGTTTATTGTGCCCAAAACATTGCTCATATGAACTACGGAAACTAATTTTGTCCGCTTGGTAAACAGAGATTTATAAGCGTCCAAATCAAGCGTGCCGTCGTCCAATACAGGAACCCACTTAATCACTACGCCATACCGTTCCCGAAAAAAATGCCACGGGACAATGTTTGAGTGGTGCTCCATTTTGGTCAAGATGATTTCGTCGCCCTCACCTACTTCGTCCATGAGTCCGTAAGCAATCAGATTAAGAGCTTCGGTTGCCCCCTTAGTAAAGACGATTTCATTGGCTTCCGCCGCCCCTAAAAATTTAGCAACTAGCCCTCTCGCGGCCTCAAATTTTTCCGTGGTTTCATTGGCCATAGTGTGCAGGCCACGGTGTACATTTGCATAAGAATGCTCGAAGCATTCTTTCATGACATCCGTGACAGCAAGAGGTTTTTGCGTACTGGCGGCATTGTCCAAATAAGCGAGTGGCTTACCGTGGATTTCGCGGGCAAGTATGGGGAATTGTTCCCTGATTTTTTGCACATCAAAACTCATGCATTTTGCTCCAACCAGCTCGACACTTGCTTGGTAAATTCAACGTTATCGTTCATATTTTCAAAGGCTTCGCACACAAAAGCTTGGGTAAGGAGTGCGCGAGCTTGTTTTATTGGAATACCTCTTGAGCGCATATAAAACAGCGCGCTTTCGTCCAAAGTCCCGACCGTATTTCCGTGGGCGCATGCCACATCATCGGCGTAAATTTCAAGCTCTGGCTTGGCCCGTATTTCGCATGTATCCGAGAGCATAATCGCGTCGTGGCGCATTTCCGCATCCGTGAGTTGAGCGGGTCGGCGCACATGGAATTTTCCTTGAAAAACCCCACGAGCTTTGTCCGTAACAACCCCTTTTACGCTTTGACGAATATGAGCATTTTCCGCGCCTAAATCTATATAACTGGTCATGTCACAATGGCGTTTGTCCTTGAGTAAATAGGCGCCGTGGATTTCTGCGGTTAAGTTTTCACCGAGACTAGCAATTCGTGTTTCAAATCGCGTGAGCGCAGCTCCAAAGCTAAGCGCATATTGAGTAATCGCAGCATCGGCCCATGCATTGATATGAGCGGTGCAAATACGAGTTGTGCCTGCGTTGTCATGGTGTAAAATTTGACGGGTGAGTTTCGCACCTTGAGCCAATTCAAAAACGAAGTCCAAATTAATAAAACTTGGCGTGTCACTTTTGTGATTTTCCTCAACCGTAATCTCTGCGCCTTTTCCGAGTTTTACCACGATACACGCATGTCCACTTTCAAGCCCGTCAATGCGTATATTTTCGTCAGATTGGTAGTTTTCTGGTATTTCAATGAGGATGCTTTTTTCAATAAACCGAGTCGCAAAAGCCCCCATTGCCGTGGTTTTTGGTGTAAATGTTTCACGTGAAACATTTATGCCTTTGGGCACAAAAATGTTCGGTTCGCAAATTTGCGTGAGCCCAGACACATTCGCGTCGCCAATCTTGCGGCGCACATCCGTCCATTTCCACGCCTCCATTCGGCGGTGGGGTAGAGTTTCTAACAGGGACTTATCCATTACTGCGTCCCCTGTGCTGAGATCCCAGATTAAGTCTGGGATGACAAGATATATTACTATCAAGCGGCATATTGATCATAGCCTTCTTTTTCGAGTTTCTTGGCAAAGTTGGCGTCACCACTGGCGACAATTTTACCTGCCGCCAAAACATGCACACGGTCTGGCACAATATAATCGAGGAGGCGTTGATAATGAGTAATAACCAACATACCGCGTGTCGGCGAGCGCAAGGCATTGACCCCGTCCGCGACAATACGCAGTGCGTCTACATCAAGGCCACTATCAGTTTCGTCCATGATGATGAATTTTGGTTCTAGCATCATCATTTGGAAAATTTCCATGCGCTTTTTCTCGCCGCCAGAAAACCCGACATTCAGAGAGCGTTTGAGCATGTCAGGTTTTATCTTGAGAGACTTGGCAATCTCGCGCGCCTTTTTAAGAAATTCTGGCGCGGTCATAATATCTTCGCCCCGCGCTTTTCTTTGAGCATTTAAAGCCGTTCGCAAAAAATGCATAGTCGGTACACCCGGGATTTCGAGCGGATATTGAAAGGACAAAAACATCCCCGCCGCCGCTCTTTCTTCGGGCAGCATAGCCAACAAATCCTGCCCTAAATATTCAACAGTGCCGTCCGTAATATCATACCCATCTTTACCCGTTAACGCATAAGAAAGCGTAGACTTCCCCGCCCCATTAGGCCCCATAATCGCATGCACTTCCCCTGCAGGAATTTCAAGGGAGAGACCGTTGAGAATGGTTTGTTGCCCATCATTAACGGTCGTGGTTAAATTGTTGATTTTAATCATTTTTTATTTCATTTCATTATAAGTTATTGTAAATATGCATCCCACTCATACCCGCGTAGATGGCTGTGAGGAGTTACGACTTGAATACCTCTCCTTGGAGAGAGGCCTATATACCGATAGGCATTATGGGGTGAGGGAAAATTGTTTACGCAATAACGAGTTGGCCTCATTGTGTGAAGGACATATCCCCTCACCCGCAGTTCGCTTTGCTCACGCGACCTCTCCCCAAGGAGAGGTGAAATGTTATATGTCCGCACGTTCATCACCTAAATCCACACATCATTGGGGGCATCGTATTTTTTGTCTACTACTGTCGTCCCGTTGTTTTTGGTTGCTTTGGGTTCGATGAGGAATATTTGTGCTTCTTCATTTGCTATTGGTCTGTGCTCAACACCCCTCGGAATAACGAGGGCTTCGCCCTCCCCGAGTTCGACACTGTGAGTGCGGAATTCCAAGGTGATATTGCCCTTCCAGATAAAGAACATTTCGTCGGCGTCCGTGTGACTATGCCAAGGGTATTCTCCCTTGATCTTGGCTAGTTTAAATTCCTGCCCGTTCAGCTCCGCCACAATTTTAGGGCGCCAGTGTTCAGAAAATAGAGAGAATTTTTCGTCGATGTTGATTTTATTAGGCATGGTTCACCTTACCTTTCCTCCTCCATTCATGGGGGAGGTGGCCTGAAAGGTCGGAGGGGGCGCAAGCAAGGCTTGCGGGACGCTTTGCGCCGCCCCCTTCCCCTCTTTGAGGGACTTCCCCCATAAATAGGGGAAGAATATATTGTCGTATCCGCTTCACCATCTTACCCTTTAAACGCCGTGACTTCGATTTCGATTTTCATTTCGGGTTTAATCAGGCCTGCGACAACCAAAGTTGCTGCTGGACGGATATTGCCGAAATATGCGCCGAGTATCTTTGTAATTTCGCCAGCGTATTTCGCGTCCGTTATTGTGTATTGCACCCGCACCACTTGGCCCAGTTCAAACCCGCCTATTTCAAGTGCGCTTTTGATAGTTTGGAAAGCATTGCTGGCTTGTTGAGCTGCTGATTCTGGCATTTCCATTGTGCCGTAATCATAGCCAGTTGTGCCTGATACAAAGCACCAATCGCCTGCAACGACAGCGCGGGAATAACCGAATTTTTCTTCAAACTCACTACCGCTTGAAATGAGTTTACGTTTTGGTTCTTGTTTTGACATTTTTGATTTCCTCTTTTAGCGTTGGTTATCCAACACTTCCTTCTAATGATATAGCCACGAGTTTTTGAGCTTCAACCGCGAACTCCATGGGGAGTTTTTGCAAGACATCGCGGCAAAATCCGTTGACCAATAAAGCGACTGCATCTTCTTCCGACAAGCCCCGTTGACGGCAATAAAACAATTGCTCTTCTGATAATTTACTGGTGGTAGCCTCGTGTTCAAACTGTGCGCTTGGCGTGTTGGTTTCGATATAGGGCACGGTATGGGCGCCACATTGATCGCCAATCAGAAGGCTGTCACATTGGGTAAAATTACGCGCACCTACTGCCTTTTTATGGGCAGAAACAAGGCCTCGGTAGGTTTGGTTAGATTTGCCTGCACTAATACCTTTGGAGATAATCCGAGACTTGGTGTTTTTACCAAGATGGATCATTTTTGTGCCAGTATCGGCCTGCTGAAACCCGTTGGTGATGGCGATTGAGTAAAACTCGCCCGATGAGCCTTCCCCGCGCAAAACGCAAGACGGGTACTTCCACGTAATCGCAGAACCTGTCTCGACTTGTGTCCACGAGACTTTGGAATTTTTACCGCGACAATCGGCGCGCTTGGTAACGAAATTATACACCCCGCCCTTACCTTCCGCGTCGCCCGGCCACCAGTTTTGCACGGTGGAATATTTAACCTCTGCATCATCAAGTACAATGATTTCAACAACGGCAGCATGCAGTTGGTTTTCGTCGCGCATTGGGGCGGTGCAGCCTTCCAGATAGGAGACATAGGAGCCTTTATCGGCAATAATGAGTGTGCGTTCAAACTGGCCAGTGCCTTGGGCGTTCATACGAAAATAGGTGGAGAGCTCCATTGGGCAACGCACACCCGGCGGTATATAGACGAATGAGCCTTCGCTAAACACGGCTGTGTTTAGCGTGGCAAAGAAGTTATCGGTTGGCGGAACAACTGTGCCCAGATATTTTTTCACCAATTCAGGATAATCTTTGATGGCTTCTGATAAGGGGCAAAAAATCACCCCTACTTTGGCCAGTTCTTCTTTGAAGGTTGTCACTACACTGACACTATCAAATATAGCGTCAACCGCTACACGGGGCGCGCCTTGCACACCTGCGAGGACTTCTTGTTCTTTAAGCGGAATACCGAGTTTTTTATAGACTTCCAGCAAATCAGGATCAACTTCGTCCAAGGACTTCGGCCCGTCTTTGTCTGATTTCGGTGCGGCGTAATAATAGGCGTCTTGGTAATCAATCTTGGGGTAATTGACCATGGCCCAACTGGGTTCTTCCATAGTGAGCCAACGGGTATAGGCGTCAATCCGCCATTTTAACATCCAGTCAGGTTCATTCTTTTTGGCGGAAATAAAACGGACAATATCTTCGTTGAGGCCTTTGGGCGCAAATTCCTGTTCGATATCGCTCTCAAAGCCGTATTTATATTTATCGGCTTCGAGAGCCGCAACACCGTCAACGGTTTCTGCTTCAATCGCGTCTTTGGCTATGTTTTTAATATCACCCATTACGCGGCTCCTTCTATTGCGCTCACGGCAAGTGCGTAAGAACGCACGCCTGCGCGGGCGCGGCGCATGAGCGCCGACGGGCAGTCGCCCTTGCCTCGTTTCGCTCGGTACATGTTTTTAATATCACCCATGTTACGCGGCTCCTTGGTATTTGATGCAGCGGATTTTTGTCCAAGTGGTGAGAAAACGCTGTGCGTCTTCTAGGGTTGATGTGTAGCCAAGGCTAAGGCGGATTGATCCGTTCTGGGCTTTGTCTGCCAGCCCCATAGCAGTCACGGCGCGGCTCGCGCCCACCTTGCCTGACGAACATGCAAGGCCTGTGGAGACAGATATACCTTCCAGATCAAGGGCCATCATTAGGGTTGAGGAGGCCGTATCTGGTACGGCAAAAAACAATGTATTGGGCAGGCGTGGGGCGTCCTTGCCAAACACCATCAAACTCGGTTCCATTTTCATCAACCCTGTTTCGATCATGTCGCGAATTTCTTGGGTGTGCTCTAAATTGTCGGCCAGTATTGCCGCCGCGCCAAAGCCTGCAATGCCAGCAACATTTAGAGTCCCTGCCCGCCGATGTTTCTCTTGGCCACCGCCAATCATCATGGACGAATAGGGCGCATCTGGCGATACATAAAGCGCGCCAACCCCTTGCGGGCCACCAATTTTATGGGCGGAAACCGCCACATAATCTGCGAGGCCGATGACGTTTACAGGGATTTTTCCCAAAGCTTGCACGGCGTCTAGGAGTAACAATCCGCCAACATCACCTACCATATCGACAATGCGGGCAATGTCTTGGATCACACCTGTTTCGCTATTGGCCACGGCTACGGAAACAAAAGGCTGTCCATCTATTGCAATGTCGTGCGCCGCAAGCTTGGCCATCAACCAGTTTAAATCCAGTAATCCAGTGGAGAGAACGGGGATCATTTCAACCACGACTCCACTTTGGGCCCCACTTTCCTCTGCCATCAAAATAGACGCAGGGTGATCCATAGAGCTAATATATAATTTCTTACATCCAGCTTTAACTGCTGACATAATTGCCGTATTGACACTTTCCGTGCCACTGGCCGTAAAGATTAAATCTTGGGCGCAAACCCCCATAGAGAGAGCGACTGCTTCGCGGGCTTCTGCCACCAATTTATGGGCAGACCGCCCCGCCCCATGAGGCGCACTGGCATTGCCGTGGGTATTAAGGGCACGCATCATCGCCGCCATAACTTCGGGGAGGGCGGGCGAGGATGCATTGTGGTCAAGATAAAGGCGCACTTTTTCTACCGCCTCGTCCCCGGACTTGATCCGGGGACTGGAACCTATTTGTATATCAGGGCACAATTCAGGGAATTTCCGTTCCAAGACATCTTGGATTGAGATGGCGTTAAAAAATCCTTCTATATGGTCTTCCATGGCTTGCCATAAATCATGTGACATGCACTTCGCGCCTTTGCCTGTGCAGCTTATGCCTGCGTCATCACACCGCATTGTTTGCACGTCCTCATCAACCGCGTGCATAATTTCGCCAATATAAATATCCGTACTGGCACGGGCTAGAAAATAGCCCCCTGATGGGCCGCGTTGACTATCGACGATGGCAGATTTGCGTAATTTGCCGAATAATTGCTCTAGGAAGCTGAGGGAAATATCTTGGCGTATAGAGATATCTGACAAACTTACCGCCGTGCCAGATTTACCATTCACGGCAATATCTGTGACCGCCATGACGGCGTAACGGGCTTTGGCTGTTAATTTCATCAAATATACCTGTTATTTTTCTCGCTTTTTTGCCCAAGGCTTGTTAGAAGCCGCGCACAACACAAGTTCATCTGAGGATTTACGAATTCCGACTAAATTAGTCAAGTATATTTAAGCGGTATTTACAGATAATATAGAAATAGAGCAACACTATGCCTGAAGTCATTTTTAACGGCCCTGAAGGACGACTAGAAGGACGTTATCACCCAAGTGATGACCCTGCCGCCCCTTGCGCCATCATCTTGTCTCCGCACCCAAAAGCTGGTGGACATATGGATCACCGTATCCCTGTGGCTATGTATGAAAGCTATAAGGCGCGCGGGTTTTCCGTGTTGCGGTTTAATTACCGTGGTATTGGCCGTTCGGTTGGAACCTATGACAATGGGTCGGGCGAACTACAAGACGCGGCATATGCGCTTGACTGGCTCCAAAGCTTTAACCAAAACGCGCCCTTTAGTTGGGTCAGCGGATATAGCTTTGGTGCGTGGATTGGCATGCAGCTTTTGATGCGCCGCCCTGAAATTGCAGGTTTTATTTCTATGTCTTTGCCAACAAACACATATGACCTTGCTTTTCTTGCGCCGTGCCCTGCATCGGGCCTTATTACCTACGGCAGTGAAGATACAATTGTCCCGCCTGAAGAAGTTGTGCGGGCCATTGAAAAAATCCGCACCCAAAAAGGAACCATGGTTTCAGGGCATTTAATTGAAGGGGCCGATCATTTTTATTCAGATCATTTAGATATTGCGATTGAAGCCACAGAAAAATATCTCGATGAAGCCTTGGATGAACGCTATTGCCCTTATAGAGAGCCTTTACTGCTCGAATAGCTTAGCTTTGCAATAAATACCGCCGCTCATAGGTGTTTTCACTCCCGTTGTTTCTGGCAGAGATAGGGGCAAGCCATGCTTGCTACGTACAGCAAGATAGGCGAAGGCCTCAGCCTCTAACATATCACCGCGCCACTGCAAATCATCTGCGTTTACAACTGTTTTTACGCCCTGTTCCTTTAGGCCTGCCATAATAGCAGGGTTCTTACGCCCACCCCCGCAAATGATAAGCATATCAATATCTTGGTCGTATTGATTTAATGTATGTTTTATGGCCATCGCGGTAAATACAACGAGGGTCGCCGCCCCGTCTTGGGCCGACATGCCCTCTATGTCTGCGAGCACATCAAAATCCCATCTGTCAGCAGATTTTGGTACGGGTTTGGCAAAGAAATCCAGTTGCAACCATTTTTCAATCCGAGCAATATCTGGTGTGCCCGCCAAAGCTACTCGTCCATTTTTATCAAAATTGCCAAGCCCACATTTTTCTATCCATACATCAAGCGGCCCATTACCAGGCCCGCAATCACTGGCCCTTAAAACCTCTCCGCGCCCCAACATGGTAAGATTGGATACACCGCCAATATTTACAATTGCAGCTGTGCCTGAAATCTTTGAATGTGCGAGCAATGCTTGGTGATAGAGAGGGGCGAGTGGCGCCCCCTGCCCGCCTGCCTTTACATCGGCGGTTCTAAAATCACATACCACATCTATGCCCAAAGCATCCGCCAATACTTGTCCATTTCCGAGCTGCAAGGTTTTACCAATTTTGTCTTGCGTTGGTGGGCGGTGGAATACCGTTTGCCCATGAAAGCCGATGAGGGAGATATCCGCGCCGCTTTTTTTTAATATCGCCTGCACAGCTTCAATATGTGCAGTGTGAATAATCACCTCAGCTTGCGCAAAAATATTAGGCTGTGGGCCGTTAAAGCCCCATGTAATGGCCGCTTGTGTCGCCTTTTGTAATATTGCGCGCTCTTGGGTGGTGTAGGGGCGAAAATGTGTAGCCCCAAATGCAATAATTTCTTCGCCGTCAGTACCCAGTATTGCCGCGTCCACACCGTCCAAGGACGTGCCGCTCATCAGACCAATAGTTTTTAAGGGTGAATAGGACATCTTATCTCTTTCACATCGGATACGGCTTTGTTAGAAGTATTGCCTAAGAGTATAAGTATAGGCAAAGTCATGACCAATGTGAATGCAAATTATAAATCAGATTTGATGCGCACGCTTACTAGGCGCGGCTTTCTCTATCAATGTACCGACGAGACAGCCCTTGATAAGCTTGCCCACACCGCTGGCGTAACAGGTTATATTGGCTTTGACTGCACGGCCCCGAGCTTACATGTTGGCTCGCTCGTACAAATCATGATGCTTCGCATTTTGCAAAAATCAGGTTGCAAACCCATTGTTCTTCTTGGCGGCGGCACGACTAAAATTGGTGACCCGTCCGATAAAGATAAATCCCGGCCCATTCTGACCCCTGAAAAAATTGAAGACAATAAAAACGGCATCAAGCAAGTGTTTGAAAAATTCCTCGATTTTGACGGGCCAAACGCTGCTGTCATGGTGGACAATGCCGACTGGCTTGATAAGCTTGGATATATTGAATTCCTGCGCGATATTGGCAAGCATTTCACCATTAACAAGATGATTGCCTTGGAAAGCGTGAAACGTAGGCTTGACCGCGAACAACCCATGACGTTTTTGGAGTTTAATTACACCTTGTTACAAGCTTATGATTTTTCCGAGCTTAACCGCCGTTATGGATGCCGTTTACAAATGGGAGGTTCTGACCAATGGGGCAATATTGTCGCTGGTACAGACCTTACACGCCGCGTTGAAGGTGTTGAAGCGTACGGCTTTACAACACCGCTTATCACAACCGCGTCTGGCGGTAAAATGGGCAAAACCGCGGACGGAGCTATGTGGCTTAATGCTGACAAAAGCTTGGGGGAGGATTTTTGTTTGAGCCCCTATGATTATTGGCAATTTTGGCGCAATACGGAAGACGCTGACGTGGGTAAATTTATGCGCTTATTTACGGATTTACCACTGGACGAAATTGCTAGACTTGAAGCTTTGGAAGGTGCTGATATCAATACAGCCAAAATTCGCCTAGCCAATGAAGCAACAACTTTATTGCACGGCGAACAAGCGGCACAATCTGCACAGCATACAGCCGAGCAAACTTTTGTTATGGGCGGCAGTGCAGCGGGGCTTCCCACATTCACACTCGCTCTAGCCGACTTGAGTAATACGAGTATTATAGATGCGGGCGTATTAACGGGATTATGTGCCTCAAAAGGCGAAGCAAGGCGACATGTAAAGGCGGGCGCGCTTAAGCTAAATGATGAAAAAATAAGCAACCAAAATCACATGTTAAGTTCGCCCGATATAAATGCCGACGGTGTTATCAAAATATCCGTAGGTAAGAAAAAACACGCCCTGCTAAAACCAGTTTGATATTTGTATTATTGTTTTTGAGACTCAATTAAATCTTTAACATTGGGATCCGTAATTTCTTTACGCTTAACATCAAATATGCGCCTTAGAAAACCAGGTGTTAGCGCGGAGAGAGGGTTGATATTAACCTGTGTAGATGCCATCGGCCCTTTCACTGAATAGTTGAGTGCAAACATACCCTCCCCCTTTTTACCCACCATTATACCTCCCAAAAGCGGAATATCACCGAGAATAGAGTTCACGGTATACGACGGCACAAGCACACCATTAAAATCTAATACCTTGTCCACAAAATTGATATCACCTTCACCCGTTAATCCAAGTGCGGCGCCAGAAGCACGTCCATTACGGACTTGTAAAATACCCGCATCAAACGAAAAATCCATTGCGACATTAGCAAATTCCATCCCACTTCCACTAAATGTATCGGCCATGCCTTTTAGGGATGCCAAAGATAAAATCTGTGCGAATGCTGGAGCGCGGATAAGGGTGAAGTCCGTTAATGTTACGGCGCCAGTTAATCCGCCTTTTTCCCCAGCAAGCGGTAAATATCCATCCACAAATAAAACACCGTCTTTTATACTATCTAACCCTAAGAGTGTAAGAATGGCGTGAGAGGCATCAGGGATTTCAATGTGAACTTGGCGGTTTTCACGATCATCTTTGCGCATAATTTCTGCCAAGAATGCACCATTGTCCGTATTGCCAGCCAATTTAGCATTCTCCACATATCCGCTATTGTAAGAATATTCAGCCACAACTTTATTTAAATGGTAATTATCATTCAGAGACAGTCTTTCAAGAGATGCTGTCATAGATATGGGCGCAGTTAATACATTTTTTTTAAAGTTAAACGCACGATCAACCCACGAAGTTAAGTTTAAATAATTTCCTGTTACATCTACAGTTAAGATGCCTTGCGGCGTTGCGTGAGCTTGAATACGTGCATCAATAAAACCATCAATAAATGCCTTTGGCACATCTAAGGATTTTAACCGAAAATCATCGGCGAGGTCAATTGAGCCAGCGAGCAACAGGCCATCCGCTAGAATTTCAAAATTGTTAAGTTTGCCTCCACCATTCTCCCCAATAATTAATCGCCCCAACAACTTTCCCTCTTCCCCTAACTCTTTACTCCATAAGCTGCCAATATTGACTTCAGATTTTGTAAAGTCCGCGGCAATATCCACCGCCTGCACAGATAATCCATTCCCTTCACCCGTGAGTACAACATCAATTTCACCGCCGAAATATCGTCGCAAGCCAATGCCAAAGCCATCCAAATTATCACGTGTAAGCACACCAGATAATGTGTAATGCGCGGGGATTTCTTCCAATTTACTGTTAAATGTTTTGCGCCAATCAAGGTGAGTTTGCCATTTTCCAAGTTTGACGGGCCCAATAATTTCCATACCTGTATTATTAATATGTAAAGCGATTTCACCATTGTTTAATGTATTCGCGCCAATGCCAACAGGTGCGCTTACATGTGAGAAACGACCAGATAAATCATAAATCATTCGGTCTGGGTTCACGGTCTCTAATAAAGGACGGGATATCTGCAAATGTATATTCCCATTTCCGCCAAAATCATTTGGGTTAATGCCAAAACGGGTTGCTATACCTAAAGGCTCAAAATCACTGATGCGAAGCATTTCTGTTGCTTTACCTCGGCCATATAAGTCTATTGTAAAATCACTGCCTTTAGGCGCAATTTGCGGAATAAACACGCGCCCTTTTTCCAATGCCAAACCGTCCACATACCCACCCGTCATTATATATTCGAGTTGATTGCCTCGAAATATACCGTGACCAGCATTGCCGCGTAACCACGGCATTTTTCTAAGATAGCGAATGTCTACATTTTGGGCATCAAAACTGATATTGACATGGTCGTTTTTCACTATACCTCTCGCGAAATCATCTTCGTCTAAGGAAATATGGATATCAAAGTTAGAAAAATCCCCTGCCAGCAATGATTTTCGCACCCAGTTTCGACCTCCCAACACCACATCATTTGGCCATAATGACAATATGTCTTGGGGGTGAAGTGTGCCGTGAGACTTGCCATCGATATTTAACACGTTCAACTTGCCATTTAAGAGTTGAATAAATGCGGAAACGCCAATTTGAAATTCACCATAATTTATATTTAAAGCACTTAAATTCAACTGATTAGAGATGATATCTAATTCACCTGCCGCGACTATTTCCGTTAAATTGATTGGACCTTCGTATTTTGCGCCGGGGTTAATATGAATGTCGTCAATAGCAATATCAAAAATAATAGGTTTTTTAAAAAAACCGAGTTTTGCAGAACCAATATTTCTAATCGTTCCCAGCATTTTTCCACTGAGTGGTTCGCTTTTTATGGCAAAGTCGGATATATTTATGACTTGGGATTTTACATCATATGCTGCCTTGATATGTGCATTTTCTAGAGCTTTGAAACTTGATCGTGTTTTGACGGCCCCTGCCCTCACATTTAAGTCAATATCAAGCGCAGTAAGCTTGGAAAATCCTGTTGTTTCAACATTCAGTTTAAGGTCAACAGGCGCGTCTAAATTTGCTAAGACCGAAAACGGCCCCTCATGGGGTGCAATATCCACTGGACGAACGCCCTGGATGTCAAATTGCACGGAAAACAGCTGACGATCCGTAGTAGCATTTAACTTTAAGTTATAAGGAGATTGTTCGGTTTGTGTCAGCAAATCGCCTTGACTATCAACCGTAACATTTTTACCATTTTTATTATATTGACCGTCCACATTTGCAAATGAAAGTGAGAGCTGTGTTATTTCGTCTTTGACATATACCTGTGTCGATTTCACGATTATTTCTGTAATATTATCCAGTTGTGCCGACGAGGAATTATCTATTTTATTTTTGGACAACCATAACGGCCCAACACGTTCAAAAGTTTCAGGTGCGCCCAAGCCAATTTGCGTACGCCCACGTCGATCGCGGGCTAAAGTTAAAGCCCCGCCATTGATATATAAATGCTTTAATACGGGTCGGCTGAGCAGTTTTGGCGTTAAAGCAAATTCACCTCGTATTTCCGTGATGTCCTGTTGTGCACCGTCTTTTCCTGTAATCGCAATGTTAATGGCACTAATTTCAATGGTTTTACGCTCATGTATCCAACGAGCCTTATAGGTTTCAATGTCAGCAGTTTGCCCGGCAAATGCTCCTGAAAACCATTGTTCATAATGCGGCTTAAACCATTTTAAATCCACCGATGGTCGGTTCATCAAGACACCAAGCGCACCAAGCCACAAAATAGCCATTGTCAGAGCGATACTACTTGCTTCTGACGCAATACGTGGGACAATTTTAGCGACCTTGACCACATATTTAATCACGCGGGCTTCAAGATCATCTTTTATCTCACTTTGAGAAGAGACCGTCTTGCTCTTTTTGAGGATTTCGGTCATAGAGCTATAACACACTTTACAGGACATATTACTATGGACATTGGATACACCGCACCAGATTTTACTCTAGCAACTGATAGCAGTGGGTTAGTGTCATTATCAAGTTTGCGGGGCACTATGGTCGTCCTGTATTTTTACCCAAAAGATAATACGCCGGGTTGTACAAATGAAGCTATCGCGTTTAGCCAACTTAAAAAAGAGTTTGATACACATAACGTTAAGATTATAGGTGTTTCTAAAGATTCACCACGAAAACATGACAATTTCAAAGCAAAACACCAACTCACGATCACATTAGCATCTGATGAAGATGGGGGCATGATCCGTGATTACGGCGTGTGGGTAGAGAAAAAACTCTATGGTCGTGTGTATATGGGCATTGAACGCGCCACCTTCTTAATTGATGAGCAGGGAAAAATTATTCACATCTGGCGCAAGGTGAAAGTAAAAGACCACGCACAGGATGTACTTGAGACCGTGCGCGCACATTCTCGTTAATATGCGCTCTCTCCATTATTACGCCTGTCAGGTTTTACACGCCTCTTCTCCCGAAGATAAAGTCAAATCTGCTCATGAATTATCAAAATTATGGCGTGATAACGCTCTGAAAATTGAAAGCAAACCGCAACACGTGCCTCCCGAAAACCCGGGCAAGCCTTCATCACCAGAGCTAGTCCCTCCTCAACAGCTCAAACGCCGTAGATTGGGCAGTTTGCATGGCCGCACAGCTCTTTTACACGCGATTGCTCATATCGAATATAATGCTATTAATTTAGCCGCCGACATGGTCGCACGTTTCGTATGTGATCCACGTATTGTTAGCGCAGACAAAAGAGAATTTGTGAGCGATTGGATTGACGTTTGCGATGACGAAGCCCGTCATTTTACTATGATCCAAGACAGGCTCCACGAAATGGATAGTTTTTACGGTGCATTTCCTGCCCATGACGGCCTCTGGCAAGCCGCCCACGCGACACAGTTTGACATTGCCGCACGCATTGCAATCGCGCCTATGGTATTGGAGGCGCGGGGCTTAGACGTTACACCAAATATGATTGAAAAACTTGAAAAAGCTTTGGACACCAAGAGCGCAGACATATTAAAAATCATCTATGAAGAAGAAATTAGCCATGTTGCCAAAGGTGTAAAATGGTTTTTTTATATCTGCAATCGAGAACAACGCCACAAACAACAATACTTCAAAAAATTAGTGGCCACCCACTTTCGAGGACAATTAAAACCGCCATTTAACATAAATGCACGTGAGAGCGCGGGTTTTCCTCTATCATTTTATCAATAAGGAACGCCACAGACTATAAAATATTTACCATTTCATTAAATTTTACATGTTAGCAGTAAATATGTCTTGAAAGTACAGTAAGAAATATACCATATAGGAGAACTAAAGACTAATTTTGGGGATACATGTTAGCTAATACTTTAACCACTTTGCGCGAGCGTACTTTGAAGACGTTCCCTGAACGCCAGTTCATTCACAGAACAGGCGGGCAAGTTAATTATTTTGTGCTCTCGACACGCGCACAATTGATATTAAGTAGCGTCATTGTTCTTGTCCTTATGTGGTGTCTTATTTCTGCCATTAGTTTTTTGGTCGGGCAAAACCCATTGCAATCATCCACGCAAAAATTACGCGTAAAAAAAGAAGAGTTTAGCCGCCACCTCATTGATCTTGATGCGCAGGTTACGGACGCTCGTGAATTGTTAGGGCAACAACAAAAAGAATTTGAGTTAGCTGCAGAAAACTTTGAGCAAAAACACAATACAATTGTTTCCATGCTCACGCAAGGCGGTATTGCAACAAGCGAAACACAACTTCCATCTTCGATTTATGCACAAAGCACCATTATTATGTCGCCGTATGTAATAGATGTATTGCCGCGGCAAGCACGTGCAGACTTCACAACAATAAAGCCTATGCAAACGGGAACACATTTGGACACATCACTGACAAATATTGAAATCGAGCAAAACAATATTTTGACTTCAGGTGAAAGCAAAATCCAAAACCGCATCGAGAACAACCGCGCTATATTAACGGCGACGGGAATACCATTTGGTGATATATTGAAAAATGGGGCACACGGTGTCGGGGGCCCATTTATTTCGGTAAAGGAAAATGGCGAAGTTAAAAATACTGATTTAACGCAATTGACAGGTTCATTCTTGCCGCGCCTAGAAAGTATCAATGCACGTTCAGCCGAAATTGCGGCCCTTGACAAAGCCATGACCTCTATCCCCTTCTCTGTGCCAATTGATGCTGAGCATTACCTTACCAGTGCTTTTGGTCGCCGTAAGGACCCGTTCACAAAGCGCCCCACCCAACACAATGGTATGGATATGGCCTCCTACAGACTTGCTCCAATTGTAGCGACGGCAAATGGTAAAATTAGTTTTGTTGGTAGACGAGCTGGATATGGGCGCGTTGTCGAGATTAACCATGGGCACGGCTTTAAGACACGATATGCCCATCTTGCAAAAACATATGTAAAGCGGGGTCAAACTGTGAGTGAAGGTGAAAAAATAGCAGGTATGGGATCATCTGGTCGGAGTACAAGCACTCATTTACACTATGAAATTTATTTTGAAAATCGCGTACAAAACCCAGAGTTATTTATGAAGGCAGGACAATATGTTCAATAAATCCGCGTCCCAACCTACAACAGAACCTGCGCGTAAATCTGCGCCTGCGAGAAGCGGTATGACAGCCCCTTCAATTCTTGGTAATGATCTCGTCATTACTGGCGAGATTAATACGGACGGGGATGTTCAAATTGAAGGTCGGCTGGAAGGCAATGTCAAAGCCGCCACACTTACAATTGGTGAGCAGGGCATTGTTAACGGCAGTATTACCGCTGGATCCGTATACATTCGTGGTAAGGTTACGGGGAAAATTGATGCGACTATTGTGGAAATATTGGAAACAGCAAATGTGCTAGCCGATATTAAGCATGAGCAAATTTCGATCTCTAACGGAGCATTTTTTGACGGAAAATGTAAGCGAAAGACAAAGTCGTCAAGTACTCCGTCTGTTACCCAAACTAAAATTACAAAAAAATAACTCTATACCCTACTTAATCTTGCGTATCAGTGTCTAATTTAGCAGCCAGTGATGCGGCTAAAAAATCGTCTATATCGCCGTCCAACACGCCATTAATATCTGATGTTTCCACACCTGTCCGCAGGTCTTTTATCATCTGGTAGGGTTGTAATACATAGGAGCGTATTTGTCGCCCCCAACCTATTTCTGATTTTGAATCAGCTTCGGCTTGCGCCGCATCTTCTCGGTTTTGTAACTCCATTTCGTACAAACGAGCACGCAACATATCCCAAGCTGTAGAACGGTTTTTATGTTGTGAGCGGTCATTTTGGCATTGCACAACAATTCCGCTAGGTTCATGAGTAATCCGCACGGCACTGTCAGTGGTGTTCACATGCTGTCCACCTGCCCCAGATGCACGGTAAGTATCCACCCTGCACTCTGACTCATTGATATCAATGTCTATATTTTCGTCCACTTGTGGGTACACCCATGCGCTCGCAAAACTGGTATGGCGCCTTGCACTGGAATCAAATGGAGAGATGCGCACAAGTCTATGCACACCAGATTCTGTCTTTAGCCACCCAAATGCATTATGGCCTTTAATGAGAATTGTTGCAGATTTAAGCCCCGCTTCATCCCCCGATTGCTGTTCAAGTATTTCCACTTTCATATGGTGAGCTTTGGCCCAGCGCACATACATGCGTAGCAACATTGCCGCCCAGTCTTGTGCCTCTGTGCCCCCCGCACCAGGATGAATTTCAAGAAATGCGTTATTACCGTCGGCTTCTCCCGATAATAATGCCTCTATTTCTGCTTTTCCAGAGATTTTCTGTAATGAAATTAAAACCTCAAGAGCTTCCTGAGCAACAGTCTCGTCGCCTTCCATTTCCGCAAGCTCAACGAGTTCTAACGTTTCAACCAGATCATTTTCCAATTTGTGAATGCGTGCAAAAGCTTGCTCTAAATGCCCATGCTCACGCATAAGGCCTTGCGCGGTTTGTGCATCATCCCAAAAATCTGGTTTCTCGATTAAAGCACTAAGCTCTGCCAACCGACGTTCAGAAGCTTCCCAGTCAAAGCCGCCTCCTTAGCAGAGCAATAGACTGCTTAATTTCAACCGATAAATTATCATGCTCAGCACTCATACGTACCCTATTCATTTTAAGAAAATAATTGAGAGCTACCTAATACAGCCCGTCGTCCAAGTCCACATCCTCTTTCTTTTTAGCTTTAAGGGGTTGTTTTGGTAGGGGCTTTAATTTAGCTTTGGTCACGGGTTTTAAAGGCGGCACTTGTTTTGTTTTATCAAGAACAGGTGTGTTTATATTTTTTTCCACATCAGTATTGTTAGGCATGTCTTCTTTACTAACCTCACTTTGTTGCTGAAGAGGTTTTAATGCTTGTTTATCAACATCTATTTTTCTTTCAATATTTTTGCCTTCGCCGCCGCTTGTGGTTGCGATGCTATCGCCAAATCCAAAATCGTAGCCCGCATCATTTTGTGTAATATTGCCAATATTAATTTTGGAATTCCCACCACCTATGCGCGGCTCTGTTCCAGGCTTAAAGGCTTCATAGATAAACCCAGTTGCGCCAATAAATGATGGCTCCCCTGTCACCTCGTCAACGGGTACAAGGGAAACACCTTCTGGAATGCGAAATGAGACCTTAGGCTTGGTCTTTAATACATCGGCCATGAAAAAACGAAAAATTGGCCCCGCAGCCTTTGCACCCGTTTCAGTACCTAGCGAACGCGGTAGATCATGCCCCACGTAAACTCCTGCAACCAAATCAGGAGAAAAGCCCATAAACCAAGCGTCCTTGTAATCATTCGTTGTGCCAGTTTTACCAGCAATGGGGCGGTCAAGCCTGAGCATTTGTCGCCCTGTTCCCCGCTGCACCACGCCTTCTAGCATTGAGGTGACTTGGTATGCTGTTACACGGCTTAAGGCGGTTTCTCGTTCGTCTGGTAAAATAGGCGGCACGCCAAAATCCCATTCCTCAGCACTGCATTCTGGGCATACACGTTTGTCGTTCAAATATACGGTATTGCCTTTATTATCCTGTACGCGGTCAAGTAAAGTTGGCGTCACTTTTTTACCGCCGTTGACCAAGCTTGCATAAGCTGAAGCCAAACGTAGCAGCGTCGTTTCGCCCGCACCGAGTGACCAAGCCAGCTCTGGTTTGGTTTCGTCATATATACCAAAATTGCGCCCATATTGCCCGATAGCGCGCATACCAATATCATTGGCGAGGCGAACCGTCATGGCATTACGTGATTTTTCAAGCCCAAGTCTTAAGGTTGATAGGCCGTAAAATTTACCTGCATTAAAGTTCGCAGGTTTGTAAAACCGAGGCCCACATTCTTTTTCTTCTGCGTCCTCTAAGCTTCCCAAGGATGTGATGTCTTCAGGAACAGAAATTGGCTCATCCACTTGCCCATCTTCATTGCTTTGCCCAAACCTTAATCGGGCAAGCCCTTCATTTTGTTGTTCAATACAACTTTCGTCCCGGTCATTATGCTCAATGACAAATGGCGCGTCCAAGATTTGACTAACAGGTGTAAACCCATTGTCGAGTGCCGCAGCATAAACAAAGGGCTTAAACGCCGAACCTGGCTGTCTATAAGCCTGTGTAGCGCGGTTAAACTGGTTTTGCTTAAAACTATACCCCCCGACCAATGCCAGTACCCTGCCTGTATGTGGGTCCATTGCAATGAGGCCGCCATTCACCTCTGGGATTTGCCGTAAATTGTATTCAGTCTCAGTTTTTGGCTTGAGCTGAACAAGAATGACATCTCCCACATCGGTCACTTCACTCATTGATGTGGGTTCATTGCCTACGCGACCACCCTCAAGCGGTTTTGCTGCCCAATCAACATCTGCCAGAGCCAAACTTCCTTTCTCCCCGTCTTCAAATCCGAGTTGAGATGTTTTAGCTTTGACATTAAGAACAACGGCCAATTGCCAAGGGTCAATATCCACGGGCTTGGTAAATTCTTGCAGAGCAGTTTCCCAGTCTCCTTTAATGTCAATATGTCCGAGTGCCCCCCTATATCCATGCCGACGGTCATACATTTCAAGACCACGGCGCAAAGCGGTGCGCGCTGCCAATTGCATTTTCGTATCAAGTGTTGTGCGTATGGAAAGCCCGCCTTCATTCAGTTGAGACTCCCCGTATAAACCATTGATTTGCTTACGCACTTCCGCCACAAAATAATCGGCAGCCAAGTATTCATCGCCAAATAAACGGTTTGCAATCACCAATTCTTCTTGCTTAGCGGCACTTAATTGTTCTTCAGTTATATAACCATCTGCATGCATGCGGGTGAGCACATAATTGCGGCGATTTAAGGCTTTTTGCATGTTTTTATCGGGCTGATAATTGTTTGGCCCTTTCACAAGGCCAGACAAATATGCCATTTGCCCCAAACTTAGCCCGTCCAAAGGCCTGTTGAAATAATTCAAAGACGCGCCTGCTATGCCGTAAGCACGGCGGCCAAAGAACACGTCATTGAGGTAAAGCTCCAAGATTTGGTCTTTGCTCATGGCTTTTTCTATACGTTTGGCAATAAAGATTTCACGGATTTTACGGTCAATTTTTCGCTCATTACCAACAAGGAAATGCTTGGCAACTTGTTGTGTTAAGGTTGAACCACCTTCAAATCGTTCTTTTTTCAATAAATGCCCTATATTGGCCAGCATAGCGCGGGTAAACCCTTTGGGATCAAACCCATTATGGGTATAAAACCTTTGATCCTCAGAGGCCACAAGTGCGTGTTGGATTTGTTTGGGGATTGATTGGATCGGTACAAATACACGTTTTTCAATCCCGTATTCCGCAATCAACTTCCCGTCGCCCGCGTGTACACGTGACATAACAGCGGGGGAATATTCTTTTAATACCTCAATGCTTGGCAAGTCTTTCGTGGCGCGAATTGTGTAAACAATAACAAAGATGAGAGCAAATAGACCAAGCACCAATCCAATGATGAACAGGCGTTTAAATATTGCCCACGCTTTGCGCCATTGGCCTGACGGTTTCTTACCAGAATTATTATCTGGCAAAGCAGGCTGTGTATCCAGTGTTTGCGTATCCAATGTTTGCGTATTCATAATAGCCTTTATGCTCGCAAATCAGGCGCAATTATGGCCTAAAAGCGATTCACATGACTATAACGCTTAACGGCTCGCCTGTAACGTGGTTTGTGTGCTAAAATACACATTGATAGCCTCGGTCACGCTTTTCATCAGTTTTTTGCGGTGCTTGGCGGAGTTTAGCAAGGCTTCATCCTTGGTGTTGGACAAAAAGCCCATTTCTAGCAATACGGCGGGAACATCAGGAGCGAGCAATACATAAAGCCCCGCTTGGCGGTGTGTATTTGCTAGCAATTTCGTGCGTTTTTTGAGTTTAGGCACAAGAATGTCAGCAAATTGTGATGATCGTGACAAAGTTGTACGTTGGGCCAAATTTACCAAAATACTACCAACAGGGTCAGAATGCTCGGCAAGATCAACATCGAGTATCCAGTTTTGTTTTTGGGTTTGCACCAATTTTTGCCCACGAGCTTGCGCTCTCTTTGCCAATGTATATACAGACGCACCGCGAATATTTGGCTTGGACAGTGAGTCTGCGTGCAGGGAAATGAAAAGATCAGCCCCCGATTTTCGCGCAATACGCACTCGCTTTTCGTGGGCAATATAGACATCAGAATTTCGTGTGAGGACAACTTTGTATTTCCCTGTTTTGAGCAATTGTCGGCGTAATTCTTGCGCGGCCTTTAATGTGACCGTTTCTTCTTTCACTTTTTTACTGCCAATAGCTCCTGGGTCATAGCCCCCGTGCCCCGGATCAATAACAATCACTTGCTTTCGTGTACGGCTAAGTATTTTTTCTTTTTTCAAACGCGGCACAGGAATAACAGAACTGTTGGGAACTTTAACTGAGGTTGGAGCGGGATGTGAAATGTTTTTTAACCGTGGAAAAACAGGGCCCGTAAATACCCGTAGTTTCGCAGAAACTGTCCCCTCTTGTGTTCCATTTGCAGCACTGGATACCCCACTATACACACCCATAAACAGGGCAATTCCGATAAGGCACACAATTTTGATTCTTAATTCCATACGTACGAATATGCCTGCATAGGCTTGACAGAAGGTTACTAAATCCGATTTAGGCTCACAACTCTAAAGCGTTTTCTTCACAATAAGCTTTTCATTGCCGCATTCTTGTGCAAAAAGGACTGTCAGGGCATCAAAGTGACTCGCAATTTGCGAATATCACGCCCGTTTAAGCCGCAATAGGCGGCATATCTAAGGTATTTTAATGCAGATAATGCACACATCCACCTTCCATAACCCAAGTGTTCTCTCTTATGAAAACCGCTTGAGTTTATCTATGGGAAACAATGAGTTCGTGCGCATTCATGCATTGCTTCATGCAATTAAATTACAACTTATAACACATATATGGCTACATATTACTGCGAAGTATATTGTGCGCAATGTATCTGATGACAGATCACATTTGAGCGCACCTCAGCAGTTGCATATGGGCCGAATTGGAGAATTTTATGTCAAAGAAAATGTTAATCGACGCCTCCCACCCGGAAGAAACGCGGGTGGTGATTGTCGACGGAACCCGGGTCGAAGAACTTGATTACGAAAGCGAGAACAAACGCCAATTACGCGGCAATGTTTACCTTGCACGCGTAACGCGGGTCGAACCCTCACTACAAGCAGCTTTTGTTGAATACGGCGGTAACCGTCACGGCTTTCTCGCCTTTAGCGAAATTCATGCTGATTATTACCAAATTCCTCACGAAGACCGCGCTGCGCTTTTAGAAGCGGAAAAAGCGGAAAGCCTAAAAGAGCAAGAAGAAGAAGAAAGCAAAATCACGAAATCTAAGAGTAAAGATAAAGATACTGACGGCGCCTCTAAAGACGATGATACATCAGAATCCGTCAGTGAAGATACCTCTGAAGATGACGAGGGAAATGATGATGATGATGTTCAAGATGCTTCAGAAGAAGAAGTTCAAGACGAGCAAAAGAAAATGCACGGTGCACGCCGCAAACGCCAATCCAAAAGGCGTTATAAAATACAAGAGGTTATCAAACGCGGCCAAATTCTGTTGATCCAAGCGGTCAAAGAAGAACGCGGCAATAAAGGTGCGGCCATGACCACATACTTGTCCTTGGCGGGGCGGTATTGTGTTCTCATGCCCAATACACCACGAGGCGGCGGCATTTCACGTAAAATTAGCAATGGTTCCGACCGTAAACGACTCAAAGCCGTCATGAGTGAGTTGTCTGTACCCCAAGGCATGGGCGTCATTGTGCGTACTGCTGGTGCAAAGCGGACAAAGGTCGAGATTAAACGCGATTATGATTACCTCTCACGCTTGTGGGATACCATTCGCGACACAACCTTAAAATCAATTGCCCCTGCTCTTATTCATGAGGAAGGCAATTTGGTCAAACGCTCGATACGTGATTTATACGGCAAAGATATTGATAAGATACTCGTCCAAGGTGACGAGGCTTACCGCATGGCCAAAGATTTCATTAAAATGCTCATGCCAAGCCATGCCAAAAATGTGCAGCCGTATAAAGACGATATTCCGTTATTTTTACGCTATCAGGTTGAGCAGCAAATTGAAGCCTGCCTTGAGCCAATTGCGCAACTCAAATCAGGAGGGTATTTAGTTATACATCCCACGGAAGCCCTTGTTTCTGTTGATGTAAACTCTGGGCGTTCCACCAAAGAACGCAATGTGGAGCGCACGGCCCTAAAAACCAACCTCGAAACCGCTGATGAACTGGCCAGACAAATGCGTTTGCGTGACCTTGCGGGGCTTATTGTTGTTGATTTCATTGATATGGACGAGCGGCGCAATAACCGTGCCGTTGAAAAACGTATGAACGACGCGCTAAAACGTGACCGGGCCCGTGTGCAAATGAGTAAAATTTCTCAATTTGGCCTCATGGAGATATCTCGTCAACGTCGCCGCCGTAGCTTACTTGAAGGCTCGACGGCCTCATGTGAACATTGCCACGGTGTTGGTCGCAAGCGTTCTGTCGAATCGAGTGCCCTTCGTGCCGTTCGTGTCGTAGAAGAGGAGGCTATACGCGGACGTGTAAAGCGCATCCGTCTCAAAGTTACCCCCGATGTGGCACAATATCTTCTCAATGAAAAACGTGAGCTTCTCAATCAAATTGAAGCCAGTACGCAGATGTTTACTGAAATTGTTGCTGATCCAACATTCATACGCCCACATTTTGAAATTGAAAATTTGGTCATGGCTTCTGGAAAAGCTGTTGATCCTCTTGAAGAAATCACAAAAGAAAACCGTAAAGCCAATCAACAACGCAAACACAGGGATAACAAGAAGGGCAAAACTGAAAAAGATCAGGAAAGCGAAAATGCCCCTTCAGAAGAAAATGAAGATGACAACAATGATGCCAACAAATCATCCAAGCGCAAACGCCGCAGAGGGCGTCGCGGTGGGCGTGGGCGTCGTGAACACGCAACCTCTAACGTCGATACGTCAACACAAGAGACGAAAACACCAAATGCCACTGATGAGGACAATAACGCTCACACTGGCAAAACTAAGGACAAGGATAAAGCTGTCGCCGCAAAAAATGATACACCTAAGTCTGTAGATAAAGATAAAAAAAGTGTTCCGAAAAAAGCAAAACGGACACGCAAATCAACAAAGGCCACGTCTGAAAAAGAAACACCTAAAATTGACGATAAACCGACTGAGGCCAAAGCACCTAAGAAAAAACGCGCCGTTGCAAAAAAAACAGCAACCAAAAAGCCTACTGTTAAAAAACAAGACACTGTAGAGAAGAAAGAAAAGCCGAAAAAAGTGACAAAGAAGGCCACTGCCGTAAAAAAGACGAACGAGGCAGCACCTAAGCCTAAGCCAAAAAAATCAACCACAAAAAAGAACCCCGTTACAAAGAAAGAGACGACAAAGAAAGAGGCCGCAAAGGAAAAACCTGAAGAAAGTTCTGGTTCAAAAAAGCAAGGGTGGTGGCAAAAACGCAATCCATTTGGATAAATTTGTTAATAGTGTACATTTGTAATTTTAAGGAAACATAATTATGAAAAGAGAGTTTCTATCTCAAAGTTGCACACTTATGTGCCAACAGCTATTAGGAGCTATAAAATAATATGCCAACGTCAATAGTAATTATCGATGATTTTTTGGATAATATTGACGACTTTCGTCGTGTAGCGAATACACTCGAATATAGTGAAAAATCACCTACAAAAAAGTACATTAGCCATTCAAATAAGCGTGTAAAATTACCATTACTAGAAGAAAGAATATCCCAAATATTACAAGAGCCAGTATCTGCGGTACGCGAAAAAGGGCACGGGATTTTTCAACTCACTAATGGGCATAATAATACGGATTTTTCCGCTTCAATCGGTTCAACAACTTGGATGGGCGTTTTAAATTTAAACTCAAGTGAACAATGCAATAGTCAACTCAATTTTTTACGCCATAAGGCCAGCAATACTGAAAGGGCATTACTTGAAAAAGAAGATTTGAATACACTGCAAGTTAGCAATATTGAAGCGGCCAATAAGATTTTCAGTGACATTATCAATCAAGATATGAATACAGCAGAAAAATGGGATGCTGTTATGCAAGTTCCTATTACCTACAACCGTTTGCTTTTATTTCGCCCTTGGTTATGGCATCAACACGTTGCAACGTCAGGCTCCTCCTCCACAACGGCAGCACTTGATTATTTACTCTTTTTTGATCGCAGGTAAGAAGAAATTATGCCACTCTCCTTAATGATAATTGATGATTTTCTGCCCAATCCATATGCATTCAGAGAGAAATTACTTGCGCTTGAATATCCAAAGCCTACTAATAATATATATTATCCTGGTCGCAATTCCAAAACCTCATTGCCAATCCCTGGGTTGGCAGAAGAAATTTCTAGGCGCGTTCAAGAAACCCTCACACCAAAGGAACAGACTGCACATTGCAAATCTAGAATTACTTTAGCAGGTGAACTAGGAAAGGCAGATATTCACATTGATGGCTGTTACTGGTCAGCGCTTTTATATATGTCCTTGCCAGAACATTGTCAGGGCGGAACAGATTTTTTTAAGCATATAGAAACTGATACTGATCAGGCTATTCTTACACCAAAGGGCATCGAAAAACTTGGTTTGCAAAATGTTGAAGACGCTGAAAAAAAATATTATGACATTATGAAAAAAGATGGCCAGAATCGAGAAAAGTGGAAAAAAACACTACATGTTCCAATGCGCTTTAACCGCTTGGTTCTTCTAAGACCATGGTTATGGCATACTGCAGGCCCTGGATTTGGTGATAGTTTAGAAAGTGGACGTCTTGTTTATCTTATGTTTTTCAATGCAAAAACTACAGTTTCTAACGAGACTGTAACTTGAGTACTCTGTCGGATTAGTGATGATCTGTGTACTGGTGCTTTATAGATTTTACGTCTATAAGCAGGGTGGAATTACAGTTGTACACACTGTATCAATAAATTTTAGGGATTATGTGAAGAATTTACGGCTTTATATTTCGCAGATGTTGACTGCATTATTGGCATTTACAATGAGCCTTTTGGTTCCTCTATCTGCCCAAGCGCAATCCTTACTACGCGATACAGAGATTGAAGAAACGTTACGGGCCTATACCGATCCAATTTTACGGGCTGCCAATTTAAATACAACCAGTGTCGACATGTATCTGGTTAATGATAAATCCTTAAATGCATTCGTTACGCGGGGGCAAAATATATTCATCCATACGGGACTTATTCTTGAAGCAAATACGCCAAACCAACTTAAAGGGGTGATCGCGCACGAATCGGGTCATATTGCTGCAGGGCATTTGATACGCCGCGACCAAAGCAATAAAAGCGCATATGGTAAAATGTTAATTGCTGCTGGGTTAGGGATTGCGGCTATCCTAGCGGGTGAAGGTCAAGCAGGAGCAACTATTTTAGCTGGTTCTCAACAATTTGGCGTACTTGATGTCCTTGCCCATTCACGTATCAATGAAGCATCCGCAGATCAAGCCGCCGCCAAGTATATGGAAATATCAGGGCAATCAGGGCGTGGGCTTTTACAGTTTTTTGAAAAATTCCGTTACCAAGAAGTTCTATCAAATGCACGGCGGTATCCGTATTTTCGAGGGCATCCGCTGTCTAGTGACCGCATAGACAAACTTCGTGAAATTACCAGTGAAAGCCAGTTCCGAGATGTGAGAGATACAGACGAGGAATTATACGCCATGGTGATGATGAAAGCGAAATTGATTGGGTTTTTAGAAGCACCGCAAACCGTATTCTCCAAATACCCTGAAAGCGATACCAGCAAACCTGCCCGCTATGCCCGCGCCGTTGCACATTACCGCGCCGCAGATTTGAAGAATGCGGTTCGCAATATAGACAGTCTCATTGCGGAAGAGCCAAACAACTCATATTTTCATGAACTTAAAGGACAAATATTATATGAAAGCGGAAAAGGTAAATTGGCTATTGCCCCGTTTAGAGAGGCCGTGCGTCTCAAACCAAATGCGCCTTTACTACAAATTTCATTAGCCCAAGCTCTCATAGAACAAGATACACCAGAAACAAATGAAACGGCTATAAAACACTTAAAGTCAGCTTTACAAAAAGAAAACACAAACGGGCTTGCATGGTATAATCTGTCCCAAGCCTATGACCGTAAGGGCGAGCCAGCCCTCGCACGATATGCCGTTGCAGAGCAGGCTTTTTCCATGGGTGATTACAACCGCGCAAAATCTTTTGCCTACCGTGCACGTGATGGACTGACCTTTCATCAAGCGCAAAGACGTAGAGCCAATGACATCATTGTTATTGCAGATATACAGCTTGCTAAACAAAAAAACAGAAAACGGTAAGTCACAGGGCTTCCTCCACATTATAAATTGGATTGTTATTATGAACTACTTTAAGTCAGCATCGGTCATGTGTTTGGCATTCCTTCTCCCCGCAATTGCCAGTTGCGCGCAGGCGGACGACACCACGTCTTCACTCAGCCAAGCCCAGATTGAAAAGATTGTCAAAAGCTACCTACTTGAAAACCCAGAAATTATTCGGGAGGCCTTGATCTTACTAGACGAAAAAGAAGACCGGCAATCCATTCAAGTTGTTGCCAAGGAACTACGTCATGATGACCGTGATTATTCTATGGGATCAAAAAAAGCAAAAGTCACGATTGTTGAATTTTTCGACTATAATTGCGGGTTTTGCAAAACATCTACGCCTTGGATACAAGAAGTCATGGCGAAATATCCGAAAGATGTGCGCGTGGTCTTTAAAGAGCTTCCCATATTAGATCGCCGTACACAAACATCACGAAATGCGGCAAAAGCGGCGATTGCAGCTCTTAAGCAAGGTAAATACTCAGAAATGCATTTTGCCCTCATGAAAGGAACAGCACTTTCCGAAAACTTTATCAATGCAACCGCTAAAAAAATCGGCCTCAATATGAAAAAATTTAAGGCAGATATGAATAGTGAAAATACTGATACACAATTAGAAGACACTATGTATCTTGCGAGCCGCATACCAGGCCTCACAGGAACACCGTTTTTTGTTATTAACGACAAATTTTTGGCCAGTGGTAACACCCAAGTATTACAGGCTATGTTGGATGAAGCCCTCGCCAATTAACACTGGGTTTCATTTTCTAAATCAACCCTGCGAGTGGTGAGCTTGGGTCGGCGTATTTTTTACGTGGCATGCGCCCTGCAAGGTAGGATTGCCGTCCAGATATCACGGCATGTTTCATGGCCCTCGCCATTAATATAGGGTCTTTAGCCTCGGCAATCGCTGTATTCATCAGTACGCCGTCACAGCCAAGCTCCATTGCAATCACCGCGTCTGAAGCCGTACCCACGCCTGCATCAACGATAACAGGTACGCTAGACTGCTCCACAATAAGGCGGATATTGACGGGGTTTTGAATACCAAGTCCAGAACCAATCGGTGCACCAAGCGGCATAATAGCTACGCACCCCAAATCTTCTAATTTTTTTGCAAATACGGGATCGTCTGAGCAATAAACCATAACTTTAAAACCGTCATCAATGAGCATTTTTGCCGCCCGCATGGTTTGTTCCATTTCAGGATAGAGATGTTTGGGGTCAGATAAAACTTCTAATTTCACCAAATCCCAGCCCCCTGCTTCGCGGGCCAATCGCAATGTGCGCACGGCATCTTCGCCGGTAAAGCATCCAGCCGTATTGGGAAGATAAACCGTCTTTTTGGGGTCAATAAAATCCACCAACATGGGCTCATTTGGATTGCTTATATTGACCCTGCGTACGGCCACCGTAACAATTTCCGCGCCAGATGCACTTAAAGCCGCAGCATTTTGCGCGTAATCTTTATATTTGCCCGTACCGATAATGAGGCGCGAGTTAAATTTTTGACCAGCTATGAGCAAATTGTCTTCTGTATTTAGCATTAACCGCCTCCAATAAAGTGGATGATTTCCAAAGTGTCACCGTCCGAAAGTCGCACACTTGCGTGTTGTGACTTTGGCACAATTGCAAGATTATGTTCAACTGCAATCTTACCTTTTGGAAGATTTAAATAGGCCAGTAAATCAGCAACACTCATTCCCTGCGTGAGCCCCTCATAAATGTCACCATTTACCGTTAATTTCATGAACATCGTCCTTATCTCAATAAAAGCTTTGCCACATTGATTAGCTTTGCTAGAAGGCAATATCAATGGGGTCTATTATGACAAAGACACTTTATATTCTAAACGGGCCAAACCTCAACCTATTAGGTAAGCGGGAGCCTGAAATTTATGGTTCAGACAGTCTGGGCGACGTACAGGAAAAATGTGCTCAATTTTGTCAAAAACATGGTTACAGCCTTGAATTTCATCAAACTAATATTGAAGGGGCATTGGTAGATTTGGTACAAGACGCAGGGCGCAAAGCTCACGGACTGCTGATTAATCCTGCTGCTTATACTCACACTTCAATTGCGCTTTACGATGCACTTAAAACCTTGACCATTCCCATTATTGAAGTACATATCTCCCAACCTGCCGCACGCGAAAGCTTTCGGCACATTTCATATGTTGCCCAAACCGCAACAGGAACAATTAGCGGTTTTGGGGTGGGTAGTTATATTTTGGCCTTAGACGCAGTGCATGCATTGCTAACGAATAAACAAAAGTAAGGATATTTCATGGCAAAATCTGTGACCAAAAAATCAAACTTAAGCGAAACTGCCCTTATTCGTGAACTTGCTAAAATATTACACGAAACAGATTTATCCGAAATTGAAATGGAAAAAGGTGATTTAAGGCTTCGGGTTGCCCGTATGGGCGCGCCTTCGCCTGTTATAACACATGCCGTGCCAGCATCTGCTCCCATACCGACACCCAGCTCGACATCTTCCGCAACTTCCCAAGACGAAGCCGTAGACGATAAAAATGCCGTTAAATCGCCTATGGTTGGCACAGCCTATGTGCGCCCCAGTCCCGATTCCGACCCATTTTTTAATGTTGGTGACAGTGTGAAAGCAGGTGATACCGTACTCCTCATCGAAGCTATGAAGACCTTTAATCCGATTAAAGCTGAAAAATCTGGCATACTCAGCGCGGTATTTGTAGAAGACGGGCAACCAGTCGAATTTGGCGAAGCTCTTCTGGTGATTAGCTAAGGCAATGGCCATGATTTCAAAAGTCCTGATTGCAAATAGAGGCGAGATTGCCCTGCGCATTCACCGTGCCTGTAAGGAAATGGGCATTTCCACCATTGCCGTCCATTCAGAAGCCGACAAAGACGCCATGCATGTGCGCCTTGCAGATGAAAGCGTATGTATTGGCCCCGCGTCTGCTACCGATAGTTATCTTAATATTCCAGCCATTATTGCCGCCTGTGAAATCACCAATGCGGACGCCGTGCATCCAGGTTATGGGTTTTTGTCGGAAAACGCCCGTTTTGCTGATATTGTCGAAGCCCACGGCATGGTATTTATTGGCCCGACTGCTGAACATATTAAGCTTATGGGTGATAAAATCGCCGCCAAAGAAGCCGTAGAGAATGCGGGTATTCCCGTTGTTCCTGGCTCTGATGGCAGCGTCGAAAATTACGATGAGGCTAAAGACGTTGCCAAAACAGTTGGCTTCCCACTGTTGGTGAAAGCGTCTGCGGGCGGAGGTGGGCGCGGCATGCGTTTGGCCCGTGCGCCTGACGACCTAGAGGAAAGCCTTAATGCGGCCCAGCAAGAAGCACTGGCCGCATTTGGCGACGGAACCGTTTATTTGGAGCGTTATCTTGAGCTACCCCGCCATATCGAAGTGCAAGTTATCGCAGATACACATGGCAATGTGGTGCATTTGGGTGAGCGAGACTGTTCATTGCAACGCCGTAACCAGAAGATTTTAGAAGAAGCTCCCTCGCCTGCACTCAACGCGAAACAACGCGACGAAATCGGGGAAATTGTCCGCAAAGCCATTTCTCAAATTGGCTATAGAGGTGTGGGAACTATTGAGTTTCTATATGAAAACGGCGAGTTTTTCTTTATTGAAATGAACACCCGATTACAAGTTGAGCATCCCGTTACAGAAATGATTACCGACATTGATTTGGTGCGTGAACAAATCCGAATTGCTGCTGGTGAAAAGCTTAGCTTTACCCAAGAAGATATTGTTTTTTCAGGACATTCCTTGGAATGCCGTATCAATGCGGAGCACCCTCGCAGCTTTATTCCGTCGCCTGGAACCATTAAAGAATTCCATGCACCGGGCGGACTTAATGTGCGTCTTGATAGCGCGCTTTATGCAGGATATTCCATTCCGCCGCATTATGACAGTCTGATTGGAAAATTAATTGTCCACGGTAAAACCCGCGAAGGGGCGTTGCTGCGTTTGCGCCGTGCCCTAGGCGAAATGGTCATCACGGGTGTGAATACAACCATTCCCCTCTTCGTAGATTTGCTGGAAAATGAAGATTTTCTCAAAGGTGATTATGATATCCATTGGCTTGAGCGGTGGCTTGCGCAGCAAGATGACAACTAATGCAAACAGGTAGCTCATCTGGTTTTGGCCCTTATGAGTTATTAAATGCATATGCGAACGGAATTTTTCCAATGTCCGACGGGCCAGATGCCCCCGATATATATTTGGTAGATCCAGACCGCAGAGGTATTTTTCCTTTGGACGGCCTCAAAATTAGTAAATCATTGGCTAAAATGGTACGTAGTCAGCGTTTTGACATCCGTATCAATACAGAGTTTAAACAAACAGTCGAAAACTGCGGTGCACCTGACCGTGTTGGCGCATGGATTAATGGCCCTATTATTGACCTTTATATGGAATTACATGCATTGGGCCATGCGCATAGTATCGAATGCTGGCACGCAGGTAAACTTGTTGGTGGGCTTTACGGGGTAAGTTTACGCGGGGCATTTTTTGGTGAAAGCATGTTCTCATATATGAGTAATGCTAGCAAAACTGCCCTTGTACATCTTGTCGGCAGATTAAATGCTGGGGAGTTTTTCTTATTGGATGCCCAGTTTATCACCCCCCACCTGAGATCACTCGGGGCAATAGATATTAGCCGCGATCACTATCATCAATTATTAAACTCCGCGCTTGCGTGCTCTGGAGATTTTACACCTGCGGGTTTCTGCGACGCGGTTTATTCTAGGTCAGTTACAACCTCATCACCGTCCGGTACATCCACTACGGGCGGTACAAGGCAATCTAGCACCCATATATCGTAAACGGCATGGTCAAGCGCGGAAAGTGCGGGGCTAGAGCCAAACATCCAGCCTGAAAAAAGCTTAGCCTTTTGCGCGTCTTCGCCATTACCGTCAAGACGTGCGTCGGTAATTTGCAAAAAAGCATATGTTTCAGGTGTTTCTTCTGGGGGGTGTTTTTCGCAATGGCGTACAGCAATTTCCATTGAACCATATTTCAGCGTATCACCGACACGGACCGTATAATCTTCAGTAGTGGCTGTCACCTTATCTAAGGCCCGCAGCACGACTTTATTGCCAATAAGGTTATCTGCGTGTGCAAGACTAGAAACCCCTACAAGGACGGCAATTAGAGAGAGTATTTTATGCATCAGGTGACCACGGTTCATAATCACTAGAGACTTTCACCCGCTTGCCACCACGCCACAAGCTTCCCTTTGGACGGTAAGCATGGACAGTTCCTGTCATATTCGGGCGATGCTCTTTCTCGTAACCTTGCGCAGTCTCCAGAGGTGTTTCATTGGGACGGTTGTCATACATATGGTGCAGCCAGCCGTGCCATTCTGGTGGCACACATGAAGCATCTGCATAGCCCTTGTAGATCACCCATCGGCGTTTACGGCCATCATAGGTTTCTTTGCGTTCCTCATAGTATTTATTGCCGTAATCATCTTCAAAAACAAATTCGGCGCGGCGTTTAACCGCAAGTAAAGTGCCGAGCGTCGCCCCGTCCCACCAAGCAAATATGCGTTTAATAAATTTAACCATGCGCCGTTCCTATTACATTTGCACCGAATATGCCCAAATATACGAGATTCGTCCACCCCTTACTGCTTATTATTTCCCTAGTATGGCAGTAATATGGCGGGTATGGTGCGCCCATGAAAACATGGATTGTATTACTACGCGGTATTAATGTTGGCGGCAATAATATCATAAAAATGGCTGATTTAAAACAACTGCTTACCACAGCAGGTTATTCTCATGTTCGAACCTATATTCAATCAGGGAATATTGCCTTTGAAAGCGAAGTTTCAGAGCCGAGTGCAATTTGCGAACATGTAACCCAATGCATAAAAGACAGTCACGATTTTGCACCCAAAACATTAGCGATTAGCCTTGAAACTGTTACCAACATAATTGCAAACAATCCCTACACTGATGCTGAATCAACACCAAAAGAGTTACATGTTTTCTTTTTAAAAAGCCCCGCGATTGATGCAAAAATAGAAGTGCTAGACGCCTTAAAAACGGAAAGTGAACGCTTTACAATTACCAACCAAGCCGCCTATCTCCACCTGCCAGATGGGGTTTGGAAATCCAAATTAGCAACCCACCTTGAAAGACACCTTGGTGTAGCCGCCACTGCGCGCAATTGGCGCTCGGTGAATAAATTACTTGAATTGGCGCGTAAATAAAATGCAATACGCTTGGTATGACTTTGTTGGCAATCTTGGTATCATTATGGTGCTAGGAACATATCTCGCCATTCAAATGGGCAAGATGAATGCGCAACAATTAAGCTATTCACTGTGGAACGGTCTTGGGGCAATCCTGATAATGATATCATTATTTTTTGCGTTTAATCTGTCATCTTTCTTGATTGAATTGGCATGGTTAGGGATCAGCTTATTTGGTGTTTTTACTTATGTGCGTAGACGTAAAAACAAACACTAAAATAAAGTTTTAAAATTCATCCACGAGAATATGTTGCACTGGCTGGCATGCATGCCTATCTTGTGTTAGAAACATGCAGTCACCCCATATAAGGTATTTAAGACACAAACATGCAAATACAACGCCATTATACGAAAGCAGGACAAAGCCCCTATACAGGCATAAGTTTCCAAGCTGTATCCAGTGAAATTCGCGGATATGACGGTACACTTGTGGCAGATGCGGGCCGTTTTCATGCACCTGCTGATTGGTCACAAATGGCCTGTGATATATTGGCGCAAAAATACTTCCGTAAAGCAGGCATACCTGCAAAATTAAAATGTGTTCCTGAAGACGATATGCCTGAGTTTTTATGGCGACATGTCGAAGATGTGGCAACGACAAAAAAATTAAAGAAAGCAAACCGTCTCATTGGTGAAAATGACGCCCGTGCCGTATTTAACCGCATGGCAGGATGCTGGACATATTGGGGTTGGAAGGGCGGATATTTTGACCGCGAGCAAGACGCCCTCACCTATTATGACGAAATGCGCTATATGCTTGCCAAGCAAATCGCCGCGCCCAATTCCCCCCAATGGTTTAATACGGGCCTACATTGGGCCTACGGCCTCACGGGGAAAAGCCAAGGGCATTATTTTGTTGATTTCCAAACAGGGAAACTCCGTAAATCAGAAAATGCTTTTGAACACCCCCAACCCCATGCCTGTTTCATTCAATCAGTTAGCGACGAATTGGTATCTGACGGCGGCATTATGGACCTTTGGTCACGTGAAGCCCGCCTGTTTAAATATGGCTCAGGCACAGGTTCCAATTTTTCCTCCATTCGCAGTGCCTCCGAGCCATTATCTGGCGGCGGACAATCATCAGGTTTACTGAGCTTTCTAAAAGTTGGCGATGTATCGGCTGGCGCCATAAAATCTGGCGGCACAACGCGCCGCGCCGCCAAAATGGTCATTGTTGATATTGACCATCCAGATATTGAAGAATTTATCGGGTGGAAATCCCGCGAAGAAATGAAAGTCGCCGCCCTCGTCTGCGGGGCGAAAATGGTGCAAAAACACCTTAATGATATTATCCATGCCTGTATCAATTGTTCGGGTTCTGACGAAGACTGTTTTGACGCCAAAGTTAATATGGCTCTTAAACGCGAGATTAAATCGGCACGCAGGAACGGTGTGCCCGACGGAGCCATTGAGCGCGCCCTACATCTTGCACGCCAAGGCTTTGAGACCATCGAAGTGCCAGTCTTGGACGCTGACTGGGACAGTGAAGCCTACCGTACAGTATCGGGCCAGAACGCCAATAATTCCGTGCGCATCACCGATTCGTTCTTGCAAGCTGTGGAAACAGACGAGCATTGGGACCTCATTCGCCGCACGGACGGGGCCATTGCCAAATCCGTACGCGCCCGCGACCTCTGGCATCAAATTGCCAAAGCGGGTTGGGCCAGCGCAGACCCTGGCGTGCAATTTCACGACACCATTAATGATTGGCATACCTGCGCCAAGTCTGGGGAAATACGCGGCTCTAACCCGTGTTCGGAATATATGTTCTTAGATGATACGGCCTGTAACCTTGCGTCCCTAAATCTCATAAAGTTCAAGGGCGAAGGTATAAGATTTGATATTCCTGCCTTTGAACATGCGTCCCATCTCTGGACACTCGCCTTGGAAATTTCAGTAACTATGGCACAATTTCCCTCCAAAGCTATTGCGCAAAAATCTTACGCATTTCGCACGCTGGGGCTTGGTTATGCCAATATTGGCGGGCTGTTGATGGCCAGCGGCATTGCTTACGACAGTGCGCAAGGGCGCGGAGCCGCTGGTGCGATTGCCGCTCTCATGTCAGCCACTGCCTATAAATGCTCTGCAAATATGGCGAAATACCTTGGCGCATTTCCTGAATATAAGAAAAACGCAAAATCTATGCTGCGTGTGATTAAAAACCACCGCCGCGCCGCCGAAGGACGGGTAGCCTATGAAGGCTTATCCATTGCCCCGACCCCGCTCAACCGTTCCGATTGCCCGTTTGAGGGCTTGGCAGAACGAGCTGCGATATTATGGGCTGAATGCGAAACACTTGGGGCAAAGTCCGGCTTTCGCAACGCCCAAGTCAGCGTCATTGCCCCTACGGGCACAATTGGCCTGATTATGGATTGCGACACCACAGGGATTGAGCCTGACTTCGCGCTTGTCAAATTTAAAAAGCTTGCAGGTGGTGGACATTTCAAAATCATCAATAATTCTGTGCCAGCCGCCCTAGGCGCACTTGGTTATAACAAACGCCAGATTACGGACATTGAAACCTACGCTCTGGGGGCTACGTCACTACAAGGTTCCCCTGCGATTAGTTTAGACGACTTGAGCGAAAAAGGATTTGGCCAAGAACAACTCGGCATTATCGAAGACGCGGTCAAAGATGCATTTGACATTCGTTTTGCTTTTAACCGCTGGGCTTTAGGCGATGAGTTTTGCAAAACCACCCTTGGCCTCAGTGACAAACAATTGGCCAAACACGGCTCCGACCTTCTGCCTGCCTTGGGTTTTTCAAATGAAGATATAGAAGCGGCCAATGTCTATTGTTCTGGCGCAATGACTTTAGAGGGCGCGCCCCATCTGGACGCCCTGCACTTACCAATATTTGATTGCGCTACCCCATGTGGGCGTATTGGAACCAGATTTTTAAGTGTTGACGCGCATATTCTCATGATGGCTGCCGTGCAACCGTTTATTTCTGGCGCGATCTCAAAAACCGTCAATATGCCGAGTACTGCGACTATTGACGAATGTGCAAATGTCTATAGCTCAGCATGGCGATTGGGCCTCAAAGCCATCGCCCTTTACAGAGATGGCTCCAAGCTTTCGCAACCTCTAAATACAGCAGTTTTTGATGACGCAGCACTGGACGCTCTCGACGAAACCACAGAGCAATCGCAAGCGCAAAAAGCGCGTATTGGCGCCGAAAAAATTGTTGAAAAAATCGTTGAGCGCATCATTGAAAAACCCATAGAGCGCAGACGCCTACCCAACCGCCGCACGGGATATATTCAAAAAGCCAGTGTTGGTGGCCATAAAGTTTACCTGCATACGGGCGAATTTGAAGACGGGACGCTCGGCGAAATATTTATCGATATGCACAAGGAAGGCGCAGCTTTCCGCTCCGTCATGAATAATTTTGCTATCGCCATATCTATTGGCCTGCAATACGGGGTTCCTTTAGAAGAATTTGTTGAAGCTTATATTTTCACACGGTTTGAACCATCTGGCCCTGTTATCGGTAATGACACGATTAAATTTGCCAACTCAATACTTGATTATCTGTTCCGCGAACTTGGCATTTCATATCTAGGTTGGGATGATTTGGCTCATACCGACCCCAATTCCTCTACACCAGACGCACTTGGGAAGGGTAAAGACGAGCGCGCCCTTATTGAGCCATCCGATGAGCACATGTCTTATTCCAAAGGGTTTTTACGCGGCGCAGACGCTGATAATATTGTCCATTTTCATGGATCCTCCACAGAGAATGAAGATATTGCTACGGAAGATGTTACTGAAGATATTTCAGAGAAAACAGAAATGGAAGATATCGAAATGCTCGGGCGGCAGGACGTGGTTACAGCCAATATCTCTACATCTACTCAAAACACACAAACCACCAATACGATTGCCGCGCAAACAGCGCGTTTTAAAGGCTATACGGGCGATGCTTGCCCCACATGTGGCCATTTCACCTTAATCCGTAACGGAACCTGTCAAAAATGCGACACCTGTGGCTCAACAACCGGGTGTTCATGATTACAAGTACTGGAGGAGCAGGGCTATTTATTGTTGAGTTCCCCTTTGGCTTAATTTGTGTTCCATTCATAACCTAAGAAATTTTTATCATGATGTTATGGCTTGTTTTACATTTATAGCTAGCATGATTTACCCTTACAATCCTAGGCTTTCACCTGGATAATCCCCGACAATCTTGGAACAATTCATTCATAAAGTCCTTCCTTTGACAAGGAAACGAACTCTGTTAATATTTACGCATAGAAGTTAGGAGTGTATTGAATGGTCGATGTATTGAAATGCTTTTCTTATAGTATGGGCGCAGCAGTAATATTAACGAGTTGCCATCAACAAGAACCTATAAAGACTACGGAACACCAAATTTCTGTGGAACGGGTTCAGTTTTTAAATAAGTCATTTGAAAAAATCATTGTTGATCATCAGATGGTGACAGCAGGTGCTGCGATTATTCAAAATGGGAAAATTGCATGGACTGGATATTATGGGGAGCAAGCTCCTGGTATTCCTGCCACGAAGGATACAATGTTCAATGTGGCTTCCCTTGCAAAAACTGTTACATCAGAAGTTATTGTAAAGTTAGTTGCTGACGAAAAATTATCTTTTGATGAAACTATGTCTGCGTATTGGGTTGATCCAGATTTAGTCGATGATACTCGGCACAAAATATTGACGCCACGCATTGCACTTACTCATAAAACTGGTTTTTTGAATTGGCGTTTTTTACACGATGATTATCAATTGAAATTCACATCAGAGCCGGGAACCACATTTGGTTATTCTGGCGAAGGTATGCGGTATGTGGCCCGATTTGTAGAAAAAAAATTCGATGCAAACTTTAAAAAACTTGTTTCCGAGCATGTGCTTGACGCGTATGGCTTAAGTAATATGTCTGTTAGCCCTCAGGATTGGATATTGCCCCGTCTAGCCTTGCCAGTTGATGCGAATGGAGTGCGACAAAAGCCATACTGCGCTAATGCCGCGGGGGAATACTGTACAAAAATTGGAGAATGGTCTGCCGCAGATGATTTAGCAACGACCGTTGAAGATTATTCAAATTTCATGATCAATGTAATGAATGGTCGCGGTATAAGTGATGAATTGCAAAAAGAGAGATTAACAATTCAAACTGATACGAGCAAGGATAAGGTCTTAACTTGCCCGCTGAAAAATCAGGCTGATTGTCCAACTGAGCAAGGGTATGGCCTTGGCTGGGAAATTTTTGATTTCGGCGATGTGAAATATGTAAGCCATGGAGGATCAGACTGGTCAGAGCGAGCGCTGGTCTATTTTGATGAATACACACACGATGGTATTGTTGTTTTCTTGAATGGCCCAGCGGGAAAAAATATACCAGCATTATTTGACGCGTTAAGTGCACTTGACCCCGATTCGGCTATGACAAGACTTTTTGGTGGTTGGCTTGCAGATTATAATGCTCAAATGGCCGCACAATCGGGAACTAAATAAACACTTCAAATAAAATGAGAGGCAAATGGGCTAACATAAAGGAAACTAAAGTTCTCTACAAAAAATGCCTTTTTCTCAACAATATGCCACAACCATTGATATTTATTGGCTTTACTCTATCCTGACCCTAAATATTATTTAATGAGAAAACATGTCGCATTTCTCGTATTTGCGCTTTATAATCCTCCCTATGAGAAGAGAGCCATTTTTAAAAATCATCGGTTTTAGTATTATTGCCTTGGCATTGGGCACTGCTAACACTGCCATTGCGCAAACCCCCGTCAGCGCCACTGTTAATATGTCTGGGTCGTGTGCGTCGTGTGATTTATCCAATCGGGTGATGCCACGGTTATCATTACAAGGGTCAAATTTTTCAGGAAGCAACTTCTCTCGTTCAAACCTCAGTGGTGGGAAACTTCACCGTTCAAATCTATCAAAGGCGTCTTTTTACAAAGCTTATCTTATGCGCGCTGAAGGCATTAGCATCAATATGCGCGGTGTGGTTTTAAGAGACGCAACGCTTATTGAAGCAAAATTGACAAATTCGGACATCTCATACGCTGATTTACGCCGTGTGGATTTAAGCAATGGCGATTTTTCAAAAAGTAAATTCGTGCGCTCTGACCTTACAAGCGCAGAGGCTATGAACGCTAATTTTACCGATGCAGATTTTTCAAATGCAAAACTTAACCATAGTGACTGTACACAGGCCAATTTTACCAATGCAATATTTGAGAACACCAAATTTGGAGACGCAATCCTCACAGGTGCTGTTTTGGCAAATGCCAATCTCAAGGGTGCTATTTTAGCCAATGTAGTCGGGCTCACGCAAAGCCAACTTGATCTGTCTTGTGGCAATGCGAACACCAAGTTGCCAGCACATTTAACAATCAGTGAATGTCTCGTCACGAGTGATATTAGCCATTCTGCCAGTATTGAAAATCAATTCTCTAGGCAAGCAAGTCCGCCGCCTGTGGTTATGGCCGAACAAAGCAATCCCATTGTTATACAATTTTCAACGCCGCGCACCGCGCCTAAACCCAAGCCATTATCTGCAATAGATTTAGCTTTGGTCGAAATAAATGCAACGCTACGCGACCTGCCTTTAGACAGCCCTATGCATAAACGGCTGTCTAAATCTCGCAAAATACTGCTACAGGCCAGTATCGAAGATTAGGCTTAAAAGCCCGTTCACGTTATTTTTTCTCTTTGGGCAGGTCTAACCGCAAATGTAATTCGCGCAATTGTTTTGTTTCGACTTCGCCTGGCGCGTTCATCATCAAATCTTGTGCTTGTTGGTTCATGGGGAAAGCAATCACTTCGCGGATATTTTCCGCAGCGGCGAGTAACATCACAATACGGTCAACCCCCGGCGCGATACCGCCGTGGGGCGGCGCGCCGTATTTAAACGCATTTATCATGCCGGCAAATTCACTCTCGACTGTCGCTTGGTCATATCCAGCGATTTCAAATGCTTTAAACATAACGTCAACTTGGTGGTTTCTGATGGCGCCCGAGGACAGCTCTATTCCGTTACAGACGATGTCGTATTGATAGGCCAAGATATCGAGAGGGTCCATTGTATCCAAAACACCACCCCCGCCTTGGGGCATAGAAAATGGATTGTGGGAAAAATCAATTTTCTTATTATCCTCGTCCCATTCATACATGGGAAAATCAACAATCCAGCAAAATTTAAATGCATTTTCGTCGATCATATCCAATTGACGACCGACTTCGGCGCGGGCTGCGCCTGTCAATTTAACGGCGTCAATTTCCTTACCCGCAGCAAAGAAAATCGCGTCTCCGTCGCCAACACCTGCATGCGCGGCCATACGCACCAAAACATCTGCGGGGAAAAACTTGGCGATTGGGCCTTTACCCACAAGCCCGTCTTCGCCGTTTTCAAAACGGATATAGCCAAGGCCTGGTGCTTGCATTTCTCGCTGGGCCCAACCATTCATTTTATCAAAGAACGAACGGGGTTTGTCTTTGGTGTTGGGCGCAGGGATTGCACGTACCGTGCCGCCGCCCTCGATAATGCCTTTAAAGGCTTTAAACTCAACACCGTCTTCTACAAAAAATGCAGATACGTCAGAGCATTCAATGTCTATACGCAAATCTGGTTTGTCATTGCCGTATTTTAGCATGCTTTCGCGGTAAGGAATACGTGGGAACGGCGCTGGTGTGACGTCGCGGCCATTGGCAAATTCTTCAAATACGCCTGCCATAACAGGTTCGATAGCGGCAAAGACATCTTCTTGAGTGGCAAAACTCATTTCCATATCAAGTTGGTAGAACTCGCCGGGGGAACGGTCGGCCCGTGCATCTTCGTCGCGAAAACACGGGGCAATTTGGAAATAACGATCAAAACCCGCTACCATCAACAATTGCTTGAACTGTTGTGGGGCTTGAGGGAGTGCGTAGAATTTTCCGGGATTTAGACGCGAAGGCACGAGGAAATCTCGCGCACCCTCTGGTGAGGACGCGGTTAGAATAGGCGTTTGAAACTCCGTAAACCCTTGGTCAATCATGCGGCGGCGCAATGAATTTATCACCTGCCCGCGCATGACGATGTTTTGGTGAAGCTTTTGGCGACGCAAATCCAGATATCTGTGCTTTAAGCGAATATCTTCTGGGTAATCAGGCTCCCCAAATACAGGCAATGGCAATTCATCAGCACGCGATTGCACTTCAAGTTCTTCAACAACAAGTTCGATATCACCAGTTGGGAGGTTTGCATTTTTCGCGTCTGCTAGGCGAGACACAACTTTACCCGTGACTGTAATCACGCTTTCAACCCGCAGGCGTTCTAAAACTGCAAAATGTTTATTTCCCGGTTCAATAACGCACTGGGTCAATCCGTAGTGATCGCGCAGATCAACAAACAGTAATCCACCGTGATCGCGTTTACGGTGTACCCATCCTGATAAACGAGCGGATTGGTCAATGTTAATTTCGCGCAATGCATTGCAATTATGAGTTCGGTAAGCGTGCATATTTATCTCTATATGTGAAGGGCAATGCCCATATCATGTGTAAAACAGGGAGTGGTACGAACCCTCGCAAATGTCAAGTGTTTCGCGCTTTGAATATGCACACACCCTACAAAAAAAGGCCCACCAAACGGCGGGCCTTCCATATTCATTAATATCTTAAACCTTAGTGTTTGTAACTTACACCAAAGAATACGAACCGACCACGTGGACCAACAGGCCATGCTGTCTGTGTGGAGAAGGGAATCGAATCAGCAATATTATTTACACCGCCATAGAATGAGAATTTGTCATTCCATTTATAAGAACCGTTAGCATCGAAGGTAAATCTTTCACCAAAGAACCGGTCATTTTCATTCGTACCGTATAACCCATTCGGGTTGGTTGCACTCGCAAGAACATCCTCAATCTCAGCTACTGATTGCTTACCTTGATAGCTGGTTTGAAACGCTAGGCTATAGGGGCCACGGTCCCAAGACAGTGTCATATTACCCGACAGTTTAGGCCGTGTAACTTCTTGTATTTCAGGATCAACTTCGGTCAGGTCTGAAGGGTTAAAGAACCTATTTAGCTTTTCTTGATAGGATCCGACCAGTCTCACGCCAAATACATTCTCATCCCAATCGAAGGAATAATTTGCAGCAAAGTCAACACCTGTAGCTTCTAACTTAGCAAAATTAATTTGCCCACTTGTAAGACCATTCAAACCACCATCGGTTCTACGTGTAAACTGTGCACAGAAAGGCACATTTGGGAAGTCGCCAGAGTCGTGGCATCCTTCCAAAATGTCACCTGCTCCAACGGCAGAAATTGCATTTTGAATTTCAATATCCCAGTAATCGACGGTTAGGGAAAGTCCATCTAAGAAAGAAGGTCTGAAGATGCCGCCGATTGTAAATGTATCAGCTGTTTCAGCTTCCAGATTTGGGTTTCCGCCCGACGTGCCAGCAAAACGGCCCGTCAGTGGATTGTCCCAAATATAGGCACCTGCTCCGTTTACAATATCGCTTAAAGGTACGCCTGCAGATTGCAAACCAGCGATGCAATTTGCTTCTCGGCTCGCTGTACCTAGAGTCACATTACCTAAATCACAAGGATCTTGATTGGACCCGATAAATATGGGTAGCTGAGGATCAAACAATTCAGCGATATTGGGTGCCCGTACGGCTTTGGAGAGTGTACCCCTTAAACTGAACTGATCGACTGGCGCCCATGTGCCACCAAGTTTCCACGTTGTTTGTACACCTGACGTACTATAATCAGATAAACGAATCGCCCCGTCAACCGTAAGTTCGCGTGCGAATGGCATGTCTCTGAAAATAGGTAGACGAACTTCTGCAAACACTTCTTTTACGTCATAGTGACCATTAGTATTAAATTGCTGTGTATTATCAATACTGATTAACGAATTTATGAATGGATCCACCGTATTAGAAAGCGCTCCTGATGTAAAAGATGTACCAGCAGGTAAAACACCCAAGCGATTAGGATCAAGTGTACTTGAACTGGTCTCCCGGCGGTATTCAACACCGGCCGCATAACCGATCGCACCATCAAGCAAGCCTGTAAACCAATCAAATTCACCCGCAGCAATACCAGAAAGCACTGTTTGCGTAAGGTCAATTTCATCTGTTACGAGAGTTCCGATGAAATCTTGTGCCTCTGCACTGACTGCACTTATCCCGAACGGGTTAAGCGGCTTACATGAACCGTCCCCAGGCGTGAAAGAATAATAACGGTTTGAAGAAAATGCACCACCTGCAAAATTGTTACTGGCCGTGAAAAAATCAATCTCATAACGCGCATTTGGGTCAAGATCAGACCGGCAAACGATTTCGCCATTAGGAGCCCTCACAGCATCAGTTGCCGCAAATTGTCGATCCAAAAATATCTCAGTTGAACTTTGTGTATTGTTAAAGCGTCCATGATTAAGTGATACTTCAAAATTATGGCCACTGTCTGTTTGCCATTCAAAACCACCAACGAACCTCATTGTTTCTCGCTTGGTAATGGTTGGATCGTTGTCAAGATAACCGGTCGGGTCTTGGGTAAGGAGCAATCCACCAGTTTGCGCGACAACAGGTAATAATGCCGTCGGTATAAAAGGGTTGTCAGCTGCAATAAATAACGTGTCAAAGAATGTATCTTGCGCGCCAAAAGTTGTCGATTCCGCAGTGGAAAATTTAGCTTCCATGAAGGCCGTCAAACCAGGTGCCAACTCATAATTAGAATTGAAGTTGACCGAAATCGAATCCGTTTCAGGATAGAGCGTATTTTCGTTGAAATTAAACGCCCCGCCACTGCCACTACCATCTGGATTACCCTGGCCCCTAAAACTTGTATCAGCAATTAAAGATTCTTGAAATACACTGACTGACCCATCTGGATTAGTGATCCAACACCCAGCCAAAAAGCCAACTTGTCCACCACGTGATTCTTGGCAATCAGCCACGCCATTATTATTGAGGTCAACATAAGTTGTTCCTCGACCGCCAAATCCTGGAGCAATAGATCCATGTTGAGACGACAACCAGACTCTGGGGTCTCTAGCAGTAATACGTGCGGGTGCATTTGTTGCTCTGTTAATAAGTGCTTGTTCAGCACTTGTCAGCGTAAGGCCCGTCGTATCAATGCCGAGAAGAGTGCTGCCAATCCTGATCCCATTGAAGTTAGGCGTATTAGCTCCCAAATCGCCAGCTTGCAAGCGCAATGCAGGATTTGCTAGATTAGCGGCAGTATTATTATTACGAGAAAAGTCTCTATCAAATTCCGTAAGCGATGTATCTTCCACATAACTTACGCTCAAAACAGCATTACCGCGGTCATTAGCAAAATTCTTACCATATGTCGCATCAATGGTGAAGTTTTCCGCATCACCTTGGGTTGAAATTCCGCCTCTGATATCAGCTTCAAAACCTTCAAAATCATCTTTAAGAATAAAGTTGACGACACCCGTAACAGCATCAGCACCATAAATGGCCGACGCGCCGCCAGTTGTAACCTCAGCTCTTTTTACCAAAGCCCGTGGGATTGTGCCCACATCAACAGCCGATGATCCGCGAAAACCAGCAACATGGCGACGGCCATTGACCAAAGTCAATGTTCTTACGCCGCCCAAACCTCGGAGATTTAGAGCGCTTCCGCCTGATACAGAATTTTCAACAGAGGTTGAAGAAATCAAGGCTGGAATATCATTGACAATTTCAGCCAGACTAATCTCACCCGAAAGCTTAATGTCCTCATCATCCAGTGATTGTACAGGTACAGATCCTGTCAAATTCGTATCTTGCGGGATACGGCTACCTGTGACGATGATTTGATCGTCTGCTGCGGCTTGGGCTTGCGCTGATACGGCAAAGCCTGCGCTCATTACTGGCAGTGCGAGAACGCTCGCCGATGCTTTTAAATACTGTTTCAATCTTGAATTCATTATTTCCCCTCCAATAGGACTAGTTATAATTTGGTTCGTATGGCGTATATTTACCCTTTTTAGCCACAGTTAACCGAATCTATACCACATCGTAAAAATAGGGAAGTGGAAAAAACTAAATTTTATTAACCCCACCTCCCAAAATCATGCTAATTTTTGATTACGCAGGTGTTAATCTCGTTAATTGTGTTTGCTTTAGTGTTTTTCCCTGTTATATAAACAATTTTTAATGGAAAATAGGGCATTACCCCATGTTGCAAAAAAAGCACATAAAGAAAATAGATTCTATTGACCGAAAGATACTCTCAATATTAGAAGAAAATGGGCGTGCGAGTTTTGTAGAAATCGCGAAAATAGTAGGGCTTAGCCAGACACCTTGCTCCGAGCGCATAAAACGGTTAGAGCGCGAAGGGTTTATTGAAAACTACACTGCTGTATTAAACCCTGCGCTTGTAGACCGTGGATTTATAACCTTTATTCAAGTTACCTTTACAGATTCAACCAACAAAACCTTCACTGAATTCACCAAGCATATAGATGGTATTCCAGAAATATTAGAATGTCATATGGTTGCTGGTTTATTTGACTGCCTGTTGAAAGTATGTGTAAGTGATATAAGTGAGTTTCGCAGCGTATTACTTGAAAAAATTGCTGAAATTCCTGACATTTCGCAAACAAATAGCTTTACGGTCATCGAAGTGTTAAAAAAGCCAGGAAAATTAATTGCCTAAATAGCCTTTGTTAATGACAAATACTTCATTTACTGCAATTTATCCTGCGCGGCGAGAAAGGATGCGATAAGTATTAATTCTCTTATATGTAACTTTATCTGTTGCATTCTCTTTCATATTCATGCTTTTAGCACAAATGTGTACAATATATGTTAATTTTTATTGTACAAAAGGATAAAATTAATGACGATTACGCCAACAAAATCATATAGCTATTTTAGAAAAGTTATAAACACTGCACTCATGCCAACTGTTCTCGTGTTCAGTGCGTGTGCGACCGCGACCCCAGTTTACATAGATACTGTACAAAAAACCAGTTCACCAAGTGACGTTATTTCCGCGCAAACTCTTAAAGTACAAACGGCAGTAAATACGAATGCCTCTCCAACTCTACCCCTGACAGCAAAAATAGCTCCCTCATCACAAGCAAGCACGAAACACGTCACACCTGAACCAATACATACCCCTCCTACTCATTCTATACGGCAAATGCCACCCAGTGTGAAAACAGTTGTGTTGCAACCAAGCACGCAAATGAACACTGTACCTCCCCGCAACACTATTGCAGTTTCGCAACCGCAAATACAAAGTCCCACTAAGGTTGTTCTCACGACGCAAACTACGTCCCCGAATATTCTGGCAAGCACTCCCCCAACACCACATGTTGTAAAGGAAATCACAGCGTCTTCAGTGCGTGACATTAGCAGTCAATACACAAATATTATTGCCGGTGTACCCATTATTGAAAACCCACAAAACTGTGGTAATGGGGATTTAGAAATTCGCGTTACCGTTAGCAATGTTAAAAAAATAAAGGGCAGTATTGTTGCTGACTTACACGACGATAAAAAAGAAAATTTTTTAGTCTGGGACAAAGTCGTTTTGCGCGTCCGTGTACCTGTTACGGCTAATGAAATTTCATTTTGCATGCCATTAACAAAATCAGGCGATTATGCTGTTGCGTTCTATCATGACAAGAATAATAATGCGGCTTTTGATAAGAACTTCCTTGGCATACCAAAAGAACGCTTCGGCATGTCAAACAATCCTAAATTCGGAATGAAAGCTCCTAAGTATGAGCAAGCTGTTTTCCCAGTTTCAGAAAATGGTGCTGATTTACAAATTAAAATGCTTAAAGCGAGCGATGTTTTATAACCAACACATAGTTGAATAACGAGAGAGAGAACTACAATCATGACGACTGACAATTCAAAACAAATCAATGTTGCCCTTATCGGCGTTGGCAATTGCGCCAGCTCACTTGTGCAAGGTATTAATTATTATGCGGGGAAAAATTCTGCTGATGCTAGCGGCTTAATGCACGAAACCCTCGCTGGATATAAAGCCAATGATCTCAATATTGTTGCTGCTTTTGACATTGATACACGCAAAGTTGGCAAAGACGTAGCAGATGCAATCTTTTGTGCCCCAAATTGCACAACAGTTTTTCATGAAAACGTAGCGCAAACGGGAACAAAGGTCAGTATGGGTGCACTACATGACGGTTTTTCAGCTCACCTTGAAAACTTCCCACAAGAACGCCGCTTCGTCCCAAGTGACGCCGCCCAACCGAGCAAAGCAGATGTGGTAAAAATTCTAAAAGATACCAAAACAGACGTACTGGTAAATTACCTACCTGTTGGCAGTCAAAAAGCGACAGAATTTTATGCCGAGTGCGCACTTGAAGCAGGCACTGCATTTGTCAATAATATCCCCGTGTTTATTGCCAGCAACCCTGTGTGGGAACAGCGTTTTAAAGATGCAGGCGTGCCCATCATTGGTGATGACATTAAATCACAAGTCGGCGCAACCATTGTTCACCGTGTATTGACTGATTTGTTTCACAAGCGCGGCGTTCCTGTTGACCGTACATACCAACTTAATACTGGTGGGAATACAGATTTTTTAAATATGAAAAATCAACACCGGCTCGAATCTAAAAAAGAAAGCAAAACCGAAGCCGTACAATCCGTTGCTGCGACACGCATTGACGACGAAAACATTCACGTTGGGCCAAGTGATTATGTGCCGTGGCAAAAAGACAACAAAATTGCATTTATCCGCATGGAAGGTCGCCTATTTGGTGACGTTCCCATGAATGTAGAATTGCGTTTATCTGTTGAAGATAGCCCGAACTCCGCTGGCGTATCCATTGATATGATCCGGTGTGCAAAAGTTGCTCTCGACCGTAATATTGCAGGTGTGATCGCAGCTCCCTCTTCTTATTTCTGCAAACACCCACCTGTACAATATACTGACGAAGTTGCACACCAACTTACTGAAAGCTTTATTGCTGGTGATAATGTAGAGCCTATCAATACGACCTTAAAATCAATTTCGACTAGCTAACTTTACAAAATTAATGCCCAATACACATACTCAGATAGAAACACCAGATTATGGGCGACCATTATCGATTGAAGAATATTCAAATCGATACGTCATACATCCCTTATCATCTATTGTAGAGCGTATATCTATTAAACGGGGCATTAGTGCAAATTTCATTTCGTTTTGTGGACTTGGTGCTGGGTTATTGGCAGGATTGCTTTACTACCACCAAGACCACAAATCTTTCATTTTAGCCGCTTTTTTATGCATGGTCGCATGGCATATATTTGATGGTGCTGATGGGCGTATTGCGCGTGCTACAGGAACAAGCAGTGCATTTGGGCGGATCCTTGACGGTATTTGTGACCATCTGGTTTTTGGCGCTGTTTATATTGCCTTTGTTCTTTATTTAATTAAAACGGGTAGTCCCAACATGGTATGGCTATACGGGATAGCCGCTGCTGCAAGTCACGGCATACAAGCCGCTGGCTACGAAGAACGACGCCAGAAATACCAACGTAGGAAACGTGGCATATATAGACAAGATACCAATGATAAGCTCGTAAATATCAATGGGAAAAAATCAACTCTTGCAAATATATATGATAAAGTACAAAAATTAGTGTCTGGTGGGTATGGACCTATAGACCGTGTGATTGATATCAATCGCGAGTTAAATGCTGCAGGTAACAGCACACAAAACATGATCGATAAAACAGTAATAACTGTGCGACTATGGGCATTGTTAAATGCAAACAACCGCACAATAATGCTAGCAGTTATGGCCTTTATTGGTCAACCGTTCCTGTATTTCATTTATGAAATTATTTTACTAAATTTGGGATTCATTGGTTTGCTATTTTATGAGCGTATAGCTGAGGCGAAAATTTCATCAAACGCTTAGAATTTTAAAAATCTCTATAATTTTACCAACGGGTTAAGCACGTGAGAAAGTTTTTTACAAACAAACATCGCCATTTGGATGATTTTATTAGCCAGTTTTAATTTAAACGGCGAAGTTTCCGACACATAGAGAGATGAATGGCGCACTGCATCGTCCAGCACTTTATTTTTGAATGCTTCAATCAATTTTTCTTCACGAAAAACCAAACAATATTCCTGCTCTAGGTAATAACTAACAAAATCGAAATTTGTCGATCCCATAATGAGTATTTCACCATCAATCAAAATGGCTTTGAGATGAGACATTTTCTTTTCATACATCAAGACAGAAAACGGATATTTTTTTTGCTGGTACTGAATATAGTATTTCAGAAGATTTTTATTATTACTGCTGGGCGAAATAATACTAACATCTATACCGTTTTGAGCTTGCTCTCCTATTACATCCAAAAACGGGGCGGTTATATAAGGAGAAATGACTTGAATGGATGTTTTGGCAGCCCTAATAATTGCAAACAGTTCTTCATAGAGTGATGCACTGTGATGGCCATTAAGGACAAATATCTCCGTTCCATTTATAGTGGTTTTTAAGGATTGATTCTTGCCGCAATTTGTCGCTTGAAAGTCTTGGTAAAAAAATGTTGCAATATCCTTATCTTCAATACGCAACATCATATCATGCCATGCAAAGTTATGTTCGCTAAAATTGATACCGCCTATATAGCTAATGTTATCATTGATTAGCATAAGTTTCTTATGATTACGGGCGGGATATTTTGCCCAACAAAACCCCATAGGGTTGGTAAAAAACATATTGATATTATGAGTATGTGCGGTTTTAAAAATATGCCTTGTATCACGGATTTCTGATCTAAATTTTGCATCCTTGAACCGGCGAAAGCCATAAACAGAACTGTCACTGATGGTGAGTTTCGAAAAATTATCAACACATAGGTGCTTATCCTTAGCAGGCGACACTTTTAAGGTATCAAAAACATCATGCCCAATGCTGTCAGCTTCAAAAGTCATTGCTTGAATACAGACCTTACTTTGCGCACTAAGCATGTCCGCTTTTAAAGATTGCCAAAAATCATCGGCACCGATTAGGAGTTCAAATGTCATTGCATGATTATCTTATGTGAATTGCGTAATTATCTTATGTGAAATGTGACGTCTCTTATTTTAGCATATCTAGCTTAAACATTGATTGTAACTAAACCAAAAATAAGATAAAGCCACGGCTAAATATTTAATATTGTATTGCATTCCAAAAACAATAGGAACGCTAGGCTATTTTTATCTGTTTTTTTACTAGGAAATATAATGCGATTACTGTCAAATGGTCATTATTATTATAGTAAGTCAGCCCCTTAAATATGGAGGGCATGGCAGACATACGTGACATGATAAGAGGTGCCTTTGCCTCCCTATTGGGTTTTGGCGGTCGCCTCTCTGCACGTGTGATTTTCATGATTCTAGCAGGGCGTGCCTACGGCGTAGAATCCCTTGGTATTTTGGGGCAAGTCGCTGCCATTACAGAAATAGCGGCAGCCATTGGCGTGCTTGGTTTAAAACGCAGTCTTTTGGATATGTTGAGCGAGAAGCATGAAAAGGGCCAGAGCGTTGAGCCTCGTATAGTTGAGGCGTTAATATTTTCCTTTATACTCGGCTTATTAATATCAGCCATACTCATGTTAATTTGGCCTCAAATTTTACCAAATCAATTCAGTCTTTGGGTTTTGTTATGTGTGGCGGTTATGGCCAGTATTTTGGCAGATGTGGCGTTAGCCGCCATTAAGTTCAAACGTATTGTCCGTTGGGATGTGTGGGCGCGAAGTATTGGTGAGAGTTGGGGCATACTCGCTTTTGCCCTTGTCTTTCTGAGCCTAAATAATATGGGTACGGGTTTATTGCTTGCCTATGCATATTCTTTGCTGGTTGTATGTGCGATTGCTATTTTAGGCTTGGTGAGCACCTATGGTTTCAAGCCCCTAGCAAATGCCAAGCCATCAATACAGGGCATTATGAAAATCCCTTTTCAAAGTACGCCTGTCGCAGTGACAGATATAAGTATCATGGCCAGTCGACGTATTGATTTGATTGTAATGAGTATATTTGTGGGGCCAGCAGGCACAGGGCTTTATTTCATGGTGCAACAATTAGCAACCGTTCCCTTTAGGTTGTCAAGCTTATTTGAACCCATGTTAGTCCCCGTGATTGCACGTTTACATAACCGCACGGATGCAAGTAGAATTCGTGCTATTTTAGTGAGCGTTTGCCGGTGGATATTTATCATTCAATTGGCCATACTTATGCCAATGATCGTGTTTGGAGATTATATTTTATCAATCTTTAACCCCGCCTTTATCGTCGGCGGCTCTGTATTGACCATTGTCTTGCTGGCAGAACTGATCGATGGTAGTTTTATATCAGTTGAAACGCCCTTGGTATTTGCCAATCCCAAAATTCCTCCCATACTCTTGATAGCCACGCTAGGAGTGGAAATCATCTTGATAGGGTTTTTATCAAAACACTGGGGCGTCGAAGGCGCAGCCATTGGTTTCTTTATCGCCATACTCTTTCTCAATATTGGCAGGTTGTCTTGTTTATCAATTTTCCTGAAGATCAAAGTCATAAATGCAAGTTATCTGTCTCCGCTTTTGCTTGGCTTGTTAATGCTCATATGTTTATTTGGCTTGCGTAGATTTATTCCTGTTGAGCAAGGTTGGCTTATTGGTGGCTGTGCGGTACTCATACTCATCGGCTATGGTGTGATGGTAAGACTATTTGCTCTTACGAGATCAGATAAAGTATTACTTCGCGCCTTTCAACGTAAACGTCAACGACATGATCAAAATACAGGTGAAAATTAGTGTTATACCACCGAGTAAAATGGTTTACTCATTCTGCTTTATATTGTAGCGAACTAGTAGAGTTTACGCTTTAATTAAGAATTTTGCGCTAACAAAATCTGACCAGGTTTTACTGAGAGCACTGAACAAAGAAAGTCAAAAACATGATTGCAAAATTTGCGACATGGTGGGCAGGTTTTATTTTCCGCAATGCACTTAGTGTATTGTTATCTGCTGCCCTCGTAACATTTCTCGCAATTAAATCCATGGGCAACCTTGGCGTTTCTACAGAGATTGAAGCACTCATGCCTCAAGGCACGGAAAGTGTAAAAACCCTGGATAAAGCTCTGCGAAAAACGGGCAGCTTTGCGTCCATTCAAATTGTTGCAAGCTCAAATTCTCCAGAAACAACACTCACATTCATCAAAGCTGCAAAACAAAAAATTGACGCCTTTGACTGGGTGCAGTCCAGCCAGTATTCAGAAGATGTTTCTGTCATCGAGCAACATAAACTGCTGTTATTGGGGTTAGAAGACTTATTGGCTTTAGAGGTTGATATAAACAAAGCCTACCCCACAATTGTTGCTCAGCAATTATCAGAATTATTCGGGACTGAAATTACGTTTAATTTGCGCGATGAAAATTTATCTGGGAACTCAAATACTGCCCTCAATACTGACCGCATAAATGAAATTCAAAGCCAAGCTACAAAACAGCCCATGACCGAACGAATGTTTGTGTCAGAAGACGGATTAACGGCTGTACTGGTCATATGGCCCAAATCTGGATTAAACGCACTTGCCGATGCCAAGCAAATGGTAGATGATTCTACCCAAGTCGTGCAAAGCCTCATGGAAAATAAAAACTACAGCACTGTCACGCCAGGTGTCGCAGGGCGTATTGCCAATAAAGTCGCTCAATTTAATGCTATTGTAGGTGATTTAAAACTTGGCCTCCTCACAGCGATCACGTTGATTTCCATACTTATTGCATGGTCTTATCGCAGCTTAATTGCCCTGCCTCTAATTTTTATTCCGTTGTTCATTGGCATTATTTGGACGCTAGGATTAACAGCAGTAACTGTTGGTGGCCTCAACCTTATTACCGTATTTCTAGCACTGATATTATTTGGCTTAGGTATAGATTTTGGCATTCATAATTTCAGTCGTTACAGAGAAGAACGTAGGAATGGACACCAACCCGAAGCAGCAATTACCACGGTCATACTTGAGACAGGAAGCGCGTCTTTAATTGCTGCGATGACAACTGCTCTCGCATTCTTCGCGCTGACTTTAACAGAGTTTCGCGCATTTACCGAATTTGGCCTCATTGCGGGCATGGGTATCGTACTCACATTTATATCGATGTATTCAATTTTTCCAGCACTTATCGTTACATTTGAAAAATGGGGCTGGCGGGCAGATAAAATTGCCACCTCACATGTCCCACGCATGGAAGATAATAGGTTTTTAAACCCTCTAAAACACAAAACATTCGTAAAACGTGCGGCGATTGCTTTATTTATATTTGCTGTTGTTTTTGCACCGCAAGTCAAATTTGAGCGTAATATTAAAAACCTTGAATCTAAACGGCCAGACGCCCTCATTGTCGCCACCGATGCCGTAGGAAAAGTTTTTTCTGACGGGCATGACCGCGCTATCGTTGTGGTCAACACACAAGAAGAACTCTCGGCAATCAACAAGTATTTTGAAACCCTGATTGCAGAGGATACTGAAACACCCACCATTAATAAAGTATCTAGTTTTTTAGATTTTGTCCCAGATGAAAATGAGCAAAAGGAACGGCTTGCGGTTATACACCGACTCGAAAAACGTGCCGATGATTTGCAAAGCTTTGATTCTGAAAAATACAAATCCTCAAAACGCTATCTTTCCATTGAAGATATAAGTCTTGCAGACCTACCCACCGCCCTACGCCGCACTTATCTGGGCATAGAAAGTGAACCTGGTTACCTTATGTATATTTACAACTCGGTGAGCATGAACGATAGCGCGACGGCGCGGCTCTTTTATGATGACGCCGCGAAGTTCACTGTAAATAACAAAACATATTTTAGCGCGTCCGAAGGTTTTATATTTGTTGAAATGATCGCTCTTATGAAAGCGGACGCAACTAAGGCAATTTTCTTGGTTATTCTTACCACAGCATTTCTTGTTTTCCTCTTTGTAAGAAGTTGGAGAGCAACCCTGGTTATTCTCACCCCGCCCCTATTTGGTGTGTTCATTACCCTTGGAATAATGGGTCTTGTGGGGCCATCATTATCCATTATGAATATGGTCATTCTCCCCTCACTCATTGGTATTGCGGTGGATAATAGCATCCATATTTTCCACCGCTTTGAAAGTGAGGGCGAGAATGCTAATATACCACAAATTATGAACTCAACAGGGCGCGCTGCCGTATTGACAACACTCACGACCCTGATTGGTTTTGGCGGCATGGTAACAGCATCTATGGGAGGCCTTCGGTCTATGGGCTGGCTCGCCATCATTGGATTCTTATCATGCCTGTTAATAACATGGGTGCTCTTGCCTGTACTCCTCAGTAATTACCGTAAAAAATCACCCATAAAGAGAATCCCCAATGCCACACATTAAAAATTGCCTTATTATTGCGGCAGGAAAAGGCACACGGTTAAAAGGATTTGGCGACCTCAAACCTTTAGTGAATTTGTGTGGAAAACCACTTATTGAACACGCAATGTTATCGGCGGCACAAACTGGCGTAAATAATTTTGTTGTTGTGACAGGGTATAAAGCGGGCATTCTCAAACGGTTTTTAAATAGCATCCGTAAAAAATACAAATGGACAGTAACGGTCATAGAAAACCCGAATTACGAAAAAGCCAATGGCGTCTCTGTTCTGGCTGCTGAACCTTACCTCAAATCTGAGTTTTTTCTTGCCATGTGTGACCATGTCGTAGAACCCGCCGTATATGAAGCATTGCAACACGCTGACCTGCCTATAGGTACAGTAGGCCTCGGTGTCGATACACGGTTATCAAATCCAGATGTTGACTTGGACGACGTAACAAAAGTCAACCTCATAGGCATGTACATACAAAAAATCGGCAAAGATTTGAAAAAATACAATGCATTTGACGCAGGTATATTCAGAGCCAACCCAAATTTATTTAAAGCCATTAGACACAGCGTTGTTACCACAGGCGATTGCAGTCTGTCAGGCGGCATGAAGGTATTGGCAGCAGATAACCAAGCCGCTGGCATAGATATTGGCGCAACGCGCTGGATAGATGTGGACAGTCCCGACATGCATAAACGGGCACATGAATGGCTCCATGGAAAAACACCACCAACTCACAATAAAAAGAATGCCAGTAAAAAGAATACCAGGGGAAAAATTGTTGCAGTTGGACATCGCGGCGCTAAAAAATTTGCCCCAGAAAACACGCTTGCAGCTCATGAAGCTGCATTTGCACTTGGTGCAAGGGCCATCGAATTTGATATAAGGTGCACACGAGATGGGCATTTTGTGCTGATGCATGATGCATGGGTGAACCGAACAACTAACGGGCGTGGGCGCGTGAAGAATAAAACCCTCGAACAAATAATGTCACTTGACGCAGGCATCAGAAAAGGGCCGGAATTTGCTGGAGAGAAAATCCCGACATTACGCGAAGCTCTGCGCAATGTGAAAGGTCGGTATGTCGTCGATATAGACTTCAAAGGCGGCCCGCGAAATTCAGCAAAAATTTTATTGGCCGTACTTGAGGAAGAAGGGTTTTCCTCTGGCCATTTGGTCACTATCTTTGCACGGCGACATCATTTCAAACTCCTCAATTCCCTGTGTCCACAATATGCCTTACGCCCACATTATATTAGCCGCCGTAAAACCATGAAATTAACAGCTCAATACCCATTGGAAATCATGGGGCTTAGGCGCTTATCTTTTAGTTATAAAGCAGCCGCACATATTCGCGGTGCTGATCTTCATCTTTTTTGTAATGTCATGGGATTATCAGACAATGAACGTGGGTTTGAGGACGCGGTAAAAGCCGGTGCAAAATTCATTCAAACGGATCATTTAGACCGACTTATCCCCTACCTAGAAGAGCGAAACTTACTTGAGAGAGGCGTGTTAGGGCGTGATTACATCCCTTTCGCATTTCAAAGTAAATTTCAAATGGAAAATCACGACCTCAATATAAGTCTTTCCAATTCTTAAGTGTAACATTATAAGCAATCTGTGAAAATTTTAAAACCAGTTGTTATTGCAATCCTAAGCCTCATATGTGTGAGTGCAATAATTACGTGGGACCCCCTCCCCAAAAACCCTAATTTTGCCCAACTCTCCAAAGCTTCAGATAAATATAACGTCGAAATTATTCGTGACCAATGGGGTGTGCCGCATATTTCTGGTAAGTCGGACGCCGACGCGGTATTTGGTTTTGCTTACGCCCATGCGGAAGATGATTTTGAAACTATTCAACTGACCGTGGCTGCTGCACGCGGCGTCCTTGCACGCTATCAAGGTAAAAATGCTGCGCCAACCGATTATATTGTTGCATTACTCGGCGTTTGGGAAACCATTGAAAAACGCTACGCAAGCGATGTTCCCCAGCATGTAAAGGCAATCGCAACAGCATATGCAGACGGGCTGAATTTATATGCCGCTAAAAACCCTGACGTTTCGTGGAAAGGGCTTGCACCCTTTACTGCTGAAGATGTTGTTGCAGGTTTTGTGTTTAAAACCCCGTTTTTTTACGGCCTCGATACCACATTATTAGAGTTATTTGGCGACGAAAATGTCCACGAGATAGCGATGGATACATCAAAAAATAGCCAAGCATGGCATATTGGACCTAAAAGCATGACAGAGCGCGGCTCAAATGCAATGGCTGTTAGTCCACTGCGTTCTGGAGACAATACAACGCGGTTACTTATCAATTCGCACCAGCCAATGACGGGCCCCGTAGCGTGGTATGAAGCCCATTTGGTTTCTGAGGAGGGCATGAATATAAGCGGCGGCTCTTTTCCTGGCGTACCAATAATTTTACACGGGTTTAACGACCATTTGGGTTGGGCAAATACAGTCAGCGCGCAAGACCTTGTTGATGTCTATGTTCTCACACGCAATAAAACGAAAGATCAGTATTTGTTGGATGGGAAGTGGGAAACTTTTGTGACCAAAACTATTCCCATAAAAATTAAACTATTTGGCCCTTTCGCATTCACAGCAAAGCGTAAAGTTCACCGTACTCAACACGGCCCCGTCATTGAAAGTAAACACGGCACATATGCGCTGCGCTATGCAGGGATGGGGGAAATTAGACAACTCGAACAATATTACGGGCTTAATAAGTCTAAAAGTTTCGAAGACTTTAACAATGCTATGTCCTTAAATGCCCTCCCCAGTATCAACTATATCTATGCAGATAAAACGGGAAATATTGCTTTTATCCATAATGCTCAATACCCAAATAGGATAGAGGGATGGGATTGGAAAAAATATTTACCCGGCGAATTTTCAAAGTTAATTTGGCAAGGGTATCGTCCTTACGGCGATGTGCCCCAACTTATAAACCCACAATCAGGCTTTGTCTTTAATTCTAACAACACACCATTTAGCGCAACTGATGGCCCAGACAATCTCGCCCCTAAATCTTTCCCCAAAAGCATGGGATTACAAACCAACCAAACCAATCGCTCCTTAAGAGTGATGGAGCTCACTGACGGCATATCCAAAATTAATAAAGACCGCCTTCTCGCCATTAAATTTGACACGATGTACTCACAAAAATCTGAAACTGCCCGCGTTATCGACGAAATTTTGGCCATGGACTGGAACACTGACCCAGCATTAGAAGAAGCTGCCCAACACTTAAAAGCGTGGAACATGGATATGGCGGCTGAAAACAGACATGCTGCGCTTGGAGGATTAAGCGTATTGAAAATAATCACCGCAGATTTGACGCACAGCACGGCCCCAACAGCAGAGGCGGCATTTCGGTGGGCGGTGAATTATTTGACGGAAAATTATGGCCGTATTGACCCCAAATGGGGAGAGCTTAACCGTTTGGTGCGCGGGGATGTAAATATGGCTCTTGACGGCGGCGCAGATACCCTACGCGCTATCTACCCGCAAGACATTGGCACAGACGGTAAATTAATTGCTGGCGGCGGTGATACATGGATCGCATTGGTCGAATGGGATGCAGAAGGAAAATTATCTGCTGATGTTGTTCATCAATTTGGGAGTGCAACACGCGATACGGCCTCCCCGCACTATAACGACCAAGCTCCTCTATTTGCCAGTAAACAATGGCGCAAAGCCTTAAGAGAGCCAAAGGAGATAAGAGCGAACGCGGCGCGTACCTATCGCCCTCAAGATTAATGGGTGCAGATTTACGATTTGCTTGATTGCCACACCAACATGTTCAAGGTAAGAAACCCTATTACCGCATGGACATACATACATGATTTACCACTCGCTAAAAGACCCCGCGCTCAAAGCCAGTTTCAGCACAGCTTTATTGTCATCCTTGGCGCCTGATGGTGGCCTGTATATGCCAGACCGTATTCCGCGTTTTTCAGACGCCGAGCTTGCACGCCTTGGGGCGCTACCTTTTCATGAGTGCGCCGCTCGCCTTGCTCGTTATTTTGTTGATGACAGAATTTCAGACACCCAATTACAAGATATTTGCACAGATGCATATGATTTCTCCCTGCCATTAAAAACCCTATCTGGTGACACATTAGACGTGGCAATGCCTGAACCAAATGATGAATATATTTTAGAATTATTTCACGGCCCTACCCTCGCGTTCAAAGATTTTGCCGCACGTTTTATGGCACGAACAGCTAGCCAATTGATGCAGGAAAATCATGACAATAAAACCATATTGGTAGCAACATCTGGCGATACAGGCGGTGCGATCGGCCATGCTTTTTTAAATCAACAGGGCATTCGCGTCATCATTTTGTTTCCAAATGGCGGGGTTAGCTCAGTTCAAGAGCACCAACTTACATCAATGGGAAAAAACTCAAACATCAAAGCAGTTGCAATTGATGGCAATTTTGATGATTGCCAAGCCCTCGTAAAACAAGCCTTTGCAGACAGCGCATTGTCGCAAAAACATAATCTCATGTCGGCAAATTCTATAAATGTTGGGCGTGTTATTCCGCAAAGTTTTTATTATTTCTGGACAAGTTTGAGGCTAAAAGCCGCGCATCCCAACAAACCAATTGTTTACAGTATACCATCAGGGAATTTGGGAAATTTAACGGGTGGACTGATCGCCCTTAAAATGGGTGCGCCCATTGATAAATTCGTTGCAGGCAATAATGATAATTATCCCTTCATAGACTATTTGCAAACAGGGACATACACGCCGCGTGCCTCTGTACCAACACTTTCAAACGCAATGGATATCGGGCGTCCAAATAATTTTCCGCGTATACTTGATTTGTTTGACGGTAATCATGAGCATATTTCGCAAATATGTTACGGTGCACATTTCAATGATGCTAAAACAGAAGAACACATGCGCGAAATTTTTAAACAACACGGTTATATTATGTGCCCGCATACAGCCGTTGGACATTTGGCTCTTGAAAGCTTTATGCACACAACCACACGTGCTTTCACGAAAGTCACTGTGTCTACTGCTCATCCTGCAAAATTCAAAGATGATGTTGAACGCGTTCTAGGGCACAAAATTATGCTCCCCTCCTCCCTACAAGCTTCCGTTGACGCCTCCTCACATAAGCACATCATGCCACCAACCCTTGAAGCCTTAACTGATTTCTTGGATTAAGCTATGCTACTCTCCCAAGAACAATTTCGTGAAAATATGGCCAACAACCAATTGCGTATTGCCTTAATCGGCATGTCAAATATTGGCAAAAGCCATTGGGCGCAGCAATTAGCATCTCTGCACGGCTTTAACGTTTTTGAGGTTGATAAGGTCATTCAGGAACAATTAGGTTTTAGCTCCTTGCGCGAAACTGCTAAATGGATGGGCCATCCATACGGTGCAACATATAACAGCAAATCCAAGCAATATTTAGCCTGTGAATCACAAGTTACCCTTTTAGCTAATTCAACAAAGACCAACCTAGTTTTAGACACAACAGGAAGTGTCATACATTTAGGTGAAAAAACTATAAAAGAAATAAGTAACAAATACTTAGTGGTATATTTGAAAGCTGGTTTAGCCGATATTGATACATTGGTTGTACGGTTTACAAGTTCGCCTAAACCCATTATTTGGGGCGATCATTACAAACAATATGATGGCAAAACACACATTGACAGCCTAGCACTTAGTTACCCAAATTTACTTGAAGCGCGGGCAAAATTATATACAGGCTTTGCGGATGTAGTATTAGAAGTCGCGCAACTCAAAGATACACATACGACGGATTTGCTTGCGGTTTTGCACAAAATTCTACCAGAGAGTGTCTAACTGCTCTTGAATAAAACCGACTAAAAACGCGATATGGTCTTTGCGTTCATTCATGCACGGTACAAGACGTAAATTCTCACCGCCAGCGGCGCGGAAATCTTGTTTTGCCCGTATCGCCAATTCTTCCAAAGTTTCAAGGCAATCTGCGGCAAAACCTGGCGTCAATATCACTATGTTCTTTTGCCCCGCCTCTGCACAGGCCTGTAAAACGTCCGTTGTATAAGGCCCAAGCCACTCTTTGGGGCCAAAACGTGATTGATATGTTAGTTTTAATTTCTCGTGTAAATCTGGCAATGCTTGCTTAATCAGCGCAAATGTTTGCTCACACTCTTTTTCGTACGGGTCACCATTCTCAATACTGGATTTAGGCAAACCATGAAAAGAAACGAGTATCTTGTCGGCCTCCCAGCCTAGGGTGGCCTGAAACTCTGTCAAACTGTCTACAATTGCAGTGATATATAATGGGTGATCTGGATATGAAGGCGTGCATTTTATTGGCGGTAAGTCTCGTGATTTTTTCTCGGCACGTAAAATTTCATTATATGCGGATTGCGTCGTAGCTTCCGCAAATTGAGGATATAAAGGCACGGCGAGGATTTTTTCACACCCGCTACCTCGTAAATCCTGCACCCCGTCATGAATTGAAGGGGAACCGTAGCGCATAGCGGTTTGAACAACGACATTATCTCCCAATGTGTTTTGTAGCGCATGTGATTGAGCCGCCGTTGTTTCGATCAAGTTTGAATATTTTGCGAATTTACCGTCCTTTTCCTTACGCCAAATTTTTGCATACGCACTGGCTGATTTTACTGGTCGGGTGTGTAAAATAATGCCGTAAAGAATTGGCCACCACAACACAGGGTGCAATTTGATAACGTGCCTGTCTTTTAAAAACTGAGCGAGGTATTTTCGTGTTGCTTTTGGTGTTGGCTCAGTGGGTGAACCTAAATTAACCAGCAATATTCCCGTTTTCATGTTAAAAAATGCTCTTTCGATATTATTGACAATATTACCACATGACGTCCTATATATTATACAAACCATATAAGGACACTTGACGTTTCTCGCTGTATCCTTACCAATAGTCAGAAGAAAAATAAAGCACAGTTATGAATTATAGGGTGATTTAGATGAAACAATACCTCTTACTCGCAGTTGCAAGTTCCGCATTACTTTCCGCCTCATGTAAACCAAATACAACGCCTCCAATCACCGATACGCCTACGCAAACATCTTCTACTGTTGCTGAAAAACAATCCGAACCTACCATTCAAGAAGCAAAGCAATTTTTGGAAACCTCGGCACAAGAGATTACAGAATTAAATTTACGCCAAGCGACAATCGATTGGGTTAACAACAATTTCATAACGGAGGATACGAACTTACTCTCTGCAAAAGTTGGGGAAGAATCCGGATTACTATCTACACGTCATGCGAATGAGGCAAAAATCTTTAATGGCTTAAGCTTACCCGTTGATATGGCCCGTAAAATGGATGGTTTAAAACGAGGTAGTAATTTCCCTGCACCAGATAAACCAGGTGCAGCAGCAGAGCTTGCAAAAATCATGACGGCATTAAACTCTGCTTATGGGAAGGGTAGCTTCACCTACAAAGATAGGGTTCTAAACCTCGGACAAGCTTCTGAAATTATTGCCAAATCTCGAAACCCCGAAGAGCTACAAGCCGTATGGGAAGGATGGCGCACCATCGCTCCTGACATGAAAAAAGAATATGCGCGTATGGTAGAAATCATTAATAAAGGTTCGTCTGAATTAGGGTTTGACGATGCTGGTGCACTTTGGCGAGCGGGCTATGATATGCCCGCCGATGATTTCACCAAAGAGGCCGACCGTCTGTGGACACAGGTTAAACCGCTTTACGACGAGCTTCATTGCCATGTCCGTGCCAAGTTAAATGAGCAATACGGCGATCAAACAGTCCCCCTAGACCAACCCATTCGGGCAGATTTACTTGGCAATATGTGGGGGCAGTCATGGGGTAATATTTATGATCTCGTCGAGCCCGTTAAAAACGTAACCCGTTTGGACGAGACGGCATTACTAGTTGCCGCTGACTATGACGCTATCAAAATGGTAAAAACGGGAGAAGCCTTTTTCACAAGCCTTGGCTTTGCGCCGCTGCCAGAGACTTTTTGGGAGCGCTCCTTATTTCTAAAACCCAAAGACCGTGAGGTTGTATGCCATGCATCAGCTTGGGATATTGACGAAAAAGATGATGTTCGCATCAAAATGTGCATTAAGATTGATAAAGAAGACTTTAAAACCGTGCACCATGAACTTGGACATAATTTCTATCAAAGGGCCTATAAAAACCAATCTGTATACTACCGAAATGGTGCAAATGATGGGTTTCACGAAGCTATTGGTGATATGATAGGCCTGTCAATCACACCTGATTACCTTGTAAAAATCGGGTTGCTTGATGCAAAAGACGTTCCCGATACTTCCGCAGACTTAAACCTGCTGATGCAACAAGCATTGGAAAAAGTAGCATTTCTTCCCTTCGGTCTCATGGTAGATCAGTGGCGCTGGAAGGTATTTAACGGCGAATATTCTCCGTCTGAATACAACGCGGGTTGGTGGGAGCTTCGCAATAAATATCAAGGACTTAGAGCACCATCTTCACGACCAGAAGATGCGTTTGATCCAGGCGCAAAATACCATATACCTGGTAACACACCCTATATGCGGTATTTTCTCGCTCATATTTTACAGTTTCAATTCCATAAGGCCGCGTGTGATATTGCAGGCAATTCAGGACCGCTTCATGCATGTTCAATATATGGGAATAAAGTCGTTGGCGCACGTTTTGAATCCATGATGAAAATGGGTGCATCCCAGCCATGGCCTGAGGCATTGGAGGCCTTCACGGGCACAAAAAATATGGACGGTTCAGCAATACTTGAATATTTTGACCCTCTCATGATATATTTGAAGGAGCAAAATAAAGGTAAAACATGTGGCTGGTAGCTATGACTGAAACCTACAGGCATCAAAAAATAATTTTTTTGTTAAGACTACATTAGCAACACGGTTGTAGTTTCATATAAGACTAAAAGTATATTTGTGGAAACTTTTTGGACTTACATAAAATTATGGCGCTGATACCAACAAAACAAATCTTATTAATTTCGGATATGCAAGCCGACAACCTTGCTCTCACCCAAACATTTGCTGAGCGGGGTTATGATACTTGTGAATGTGATATCAGTAATGATTCGCTTATCGATCAACTTCCCCATTTACCGCCCAAAGCCATTATTTTGCAAATGCAGGATTATGGTGCAAATATAACGGACATTATTGCTCACGTGAAGCAGGTATATCCAGATATGAACCTGCCCGTATTGGCCTTGTCACATGCCGCATATATTGAAGAATTAGCATGTGTTGACTCGACTATATTAGCACCTTACCACCCTGCTCAAATTGTCTTGCGCATATCATCCCTTCTTCGACTCGCTGAAATGGAGCAAGAAATTGGACTACGCTTACAAACCTTGCAGCAAGATTTTAACATCACACCTGATATTCCCGCACAAAACACACACACACGGTTTAAAATATTATTCATCGGCAATGCATCACCTGAATTCATGATAATTATTAATGCCTTACAAAAGAAACATGTGAATGTGGTTGCAGCATTTACCTCATTTACAGCGTTTGATTATCTCTATGAACAGACATTTGATGCTGTTGTTATGAACGGTCTCCGCTCCAACGAGCCCGCATTTTCTGTCACACAAACAATGCGAAAAAATGCAAAACTTTATCATGTCCCAACGCTTTTGCTTATCAATACAAATAACTTTACGCAACAAGACACAGCCTACCAAGCGGGTATTAATGACATTATTGATGCAAAATCCAGCTTGGAAGAAATTAGTTCTCGTATATTAGAGCAAGCCAATTTTCATAGAACCCACGAAAATTTAAAACAAGTATTTAATACACTTGGAGGTGAGGCATGCATTGATCCTCTAACGCGCCATTACAATCAAAGGTTTTTTAATGCACATTTAACACGTGTTCGTCAATTTTACCGCAATTTAGATTTACCCATTTCTCTATGCCTGATCCGTGTTCGTGCAAATGTAAAAACCACCACGCCAGACGCCTTGCGGGGCGTATATCAGCATATTGGCAATATGATAAGTAATCTTATTCGCCTTCAAGATATTACAGCAAGGTTAGATGATAATATTTTTGTTATCGCATTTCCTGGGCAAAGCATGACACAATTGCAGTCTGTGGTCGAGCGAATAACATCCATATTACAATCTGCTATGATAAATGATATCAATACTGGAGAACCATTAGACGTTGATTTGGAAATCAAATTTTCTCAACTTGACGATGATATACACGTACAACAAGTACGCGCATAATTACAATTAATTATCAACCAAGGGCTGTCAATAAGTCCTTTAAAGTCCGCTCAACAGCATTTAACCTTTCTCCTGCCTCATCAAGCCGACCATAAACAAATACAGTTTGGTCAGGCCGCAAACGCCAATTTTGCTGCCCGGCAATAGCCCCCAATATTTTTGCAGGGTCTTTAACATCTTCGTGGCGGAAGGTATACACCGCCCCTTTTGGCCCCGCGTCAATTTTAGCAATACTCACCCGTTTGGCCCACCGCTTAATCGTCATCACTTTCAGCAAGTTTTTAACTTCTTCTGGCAAAGGCCCAAAGCGGTCAATCATTTCTGCCGCAAACCCGTCGCCCTGCTCATCATTTTCAAGTTCAGATAGGCGGCGGTACAGGGTCAAGCGGACATTCAAATCCTCAACATATGTATCTGAAATAAGAATAGGCACACCGACATTCACTTGCGGCGACCATGAACGTGTGGTGATATTTTCGTCTTGACGCAAGCTTGCCACGGCTTCTTCTAACATGTGTTGATATAACTCCACACCAAGGTCTTTAATATGCCCAGATTGTTCCTCACCGAGCGGATTGCCGCCCCCGCGCATATCAAGGTCGTGACTGGCCAGTGAGAACCCTGCCCCCAATGTATCAAGGGATTGCAAAATTTTGAGTCTCTGCTGAGCTGTTTTCGTCATAATGTGGGTTTCTGGCGTGGTTAGGTAGGCATAGGCCCGAACTTTTGACCGCCCGACCCGTCCACGCATTTGGTAGAGTTGTGCGAGGCCAAATTTATCGGCACGGTAAATCAGCATGGTATTGGCAGACGGAATATCAATCCCGCTTTCAATAATAGAGGTTGAAAGCAATACATCATATTTACGGTCATAAAACGCAGTCATCACGTCCTCAAGGGCAGCTGGTGCCATTTGCCCATGCGCCATCACATAATTCACTTCGGGAACATGCCCCCGTAAGAAAGCCTCGCATTTACGCAAATCAGAAATGCGCGGCACAACAAAGAAGCTTTGCCCGCCTCTATACTTTTCCCGAAGTAATGCTTCTCTCAATATCACTTCGTCATAAGGGCTCACATAGGTGCGCACTGCAAGGCGGTCTACGGGAGGGCTAGCGATCAATGATAAATCGCGTATGCCAGATAATGCCATTTGTAGTGTGCGCGGAATTGGCGTTGCGGTCAGGGTCAATACATGAATATTGGCGCGCAACGCTTTTAAGCGTTCCTTGTGTCCAACACCAAAGCGTTGCTCTTCGTCTACGATCAACATGCCGAGGTCTGAAAATTTAATCGTTTTGGCAAGCAAGGCATGTGTCCCGATAATAATATCGCACTGGCCATTTGCCAATTCATCACGGGTTAATTTTGCTATTTTGCTCGGTACAAGCCTTGATAATTGCCTGATTTTTATAGGTAAACCTTTAAATCTACCCGTAAATGTTGCGAAATGTTGGCGGCTTAGGATTGTCGTTGGAGCAACTATGGCGACTTGTTTGCCGCTCATAGCCATAAGGAATGCGGCCCGCAATGCAATCTCCGTTTTGCCAAAACCAACATCTCCGCAAATTAGGCGGTCCATCGGACGAGAACTGGTGAGGTCACCAACAACATCTTCAATGGCACTCAGCTGATCTTCTGTTTCTGCGTAGGGAAAACGAGCACAAAATTCGGCATATTCACTGTGTGGAATGTCAACCGCCTCGCAGGTTTTTAAAGCCCGCGCCGCCGCTATTTTTATAAGCTCGCCAGCCATATCCCGCAGGCGTTTTTTCGCTTTGGCTTTGCGAGATTGCCACGCGACACCGCCAAGACGGTCTAATACTGGGTTGTCACCCCCTGCCCCGTACCGCGATAAAAGGTCAATATTTTCAACGGGTAAGTAGAGAATACTCGCGCCAGCATATTCTATTTTTAAACAATCATGGGGCGCATTTTGCACGTCCAATGTTTCAAGGCCGAGATAGCGTCCTAAGCCGTGGTCAATATGAATGACCAGATCACTTTCTTGTAGGGCTGAGACTTCTGCAATGAAGTTCTTACCCTTATTGCGCCTACCTTTGCGCACCAACCTATCACCAAGAACGTCTTGCTCACTGACTAGGCTTAAATCACCAATAGAGAACCCATTTTCAATAGGCAGAACAATCCGTTTGATCTGCCCTTTCGGAGCAGCTTCCATATCCGTGGCACTATCTACGGAACCCAGCACCAAGCCATGATCGGCAAATACCCCACCCATGCGTTCACTAGACCCTTGTGTCCAAGAGGCCAGTATTGTTTTTTGGCCTTGATGTGCAAGCTCTTGAAGATGCTCCGTGACCACTTCAAAAATATTAACACCGTCGGTTTGGCGTTCTTGAGCAAAGCCGCGTGCTGCCTTACCCCCCATATTCATTGTTTTACCGGCTTCGGGCCCTGCGTCTTCGAGCGAAAATGGTGAATGATGCCGTGTTGTCAATGCTGCTTGGTGAGACGTGTACTCACTACCAAGCAAATAAAGAGCTTCTGGTTTTAACGCACGGTAACTTGCCGAAGTTTCGGCGTGTTCAGTTCGGGCTTCGTAATAATCGCGTATCAATTCGCCGCGTTCATTAAGTGCTTGTTCGCATAATGCATCAAAGGCCCAAAGCGCGGTCTTTGGTATATAATCAAATAATGTTTCAACGCTCTCGTATAATAATGGCAGCCAATGCTCCAACCCTTGGTAACGAATACCTTGGGATACAGCCGCGTACACAGGGTCAGCTGAACGCCCCCCGCCAAACGCCTTTGTATAGGCTGTGCGAAAATGAGAAATGATATCGTCATTGAGAAAAATTTCGCTTACAGGGGCAAGGCTTACACGGTCATGTTTTCTTTTTGAACGCTGACTATCCACATCAAATGAGCGAATACTTTCAATGTCGTCGCCAAAAAAATCAAGTCGAATAGGATCATCGGATCCAGGCGCAAATACATCGACTACGCCTCCGCGAATAGCAAAATCACCAGGTTCAATGACCGTAGAAGCGCGTGTATATCCATTGAGCGAAAAATATGCATCCAAAGATTCGCGGCGTACGCTTTCCCCAACACGCAAAGATAATCCCGCCTTGCTCATTAGACTACGCGGCGGCACTTTTTGAGAAAGTGCATTGATAGTCGTCACCACAATAATGCACGCATTTTCACTGAGGTTACACAGTGCGTTTAAACTCCCAGCACGGCGCGCCGCAATTGTACGGCTGGGCGAAATTCTATCATATGGCAGACAATCCCAAGACGGGAACTCAAGCACAGGAATTGTTGGCGCGAAGAATGTCACAGCATGTTTAAAAGCACTCGCTCTCGCGTCATCACGGGCAACAAATACATTCACCCCGCAGCGTTTTTTAGCAGCTCTCGCAAAGACAAACGCGTCTGCACCTTCTGGCAGTTCGCCAACCTGCCAAGCCCCGCTCGCAGTTGCATATGTGGCGATTGACAACACCTAAGTCAGTATCTCTGGTTTATAGGCGCAAATTCGGGCGAAAAGCAGTGTATTGAATGCTTTTGGAATGTCTTGCTTACCATTAATCCAATCATAAATGTCATGGTCTTTTTGCGCAAGCAAGGCTTCAAACTGGCCCAGTTCATCTGGCGACATACTGGCCGCATATGTTTTTGCAAAGCCGCCTAATATCAAATCAACTTCTTTGAAGCCGCGGTAATTGGCGCGGTGAATTATTCTTTTTACCCGTATCTCGTTCATGAGAATCTCCTTAGCCCTCCTATAATACATCCCCCTCTTGATGTCTCCCAAAAGAGAGCTAACATAAGCCTATGAGACCAGATATTTTATTTCCTCTTTTTGCCGATATTACATGTGTGAACGGCATTGGCCCGCGCACAGCAGATTTTATAGAAAAATCTATGGGGCGGCGTATGCGCGATGTGTTACTCACCCCGCCTTCTGGAATTTTAGAACGCCATTACCTGCCAAATATTGCCAGTTTAGAAACGATTGCAGATGATAGCTTGGTCATACTTGAAGTCGAAATTGAACGCCATATTGCAGGGCATGGTCGCAACACGCCTTATAAAATCTTCGTGCGAGACGAAACTTCCGATTTGCTGCTTACTTTTTTTCATGCTCGCCCTGATTATTTAAAAAGGGTTTTACCCGAAGGTGGGACGCGTATTATTTCAGGGAAGATTGAACGCTTTCGCGGGCAAATTCAAATGACCCACCCTGATTATATTGTGCCCACCCAAGATAAATCAGATATTCCCCTGTTTGAAACTATCTATCCATTAACCGCAGGCCTAACGCAAAAACTCGCTAGAAAAGCAGTTGCTGGTACATTTGAAATTATGCCAGATTTACCAGAATGGCTGGATACACCACTCATGACCTCAAAAGAATGGCCAACATGGGCGCAGGCTTTAACAAGCTTGCATCACCCACAAAGTAAGATTGAGGCTGGGCCAGATACCGTGCACCGCCAAAGACTTGCCTATGATGAGTTTCTTGCGCGACAATTAGCCCTAGCATTAGCCCGCGAACATACACGCAAGCAAAATGGCCGTGCATTTATTGATACGGGTGATTATGTCAAAGATGTATTGGGGGCAGTTCCCTTCACACCAACCGATGCACAAATGCGGGTTTATAGCGAAATATCTCAAGATTTATCTGCGCCTACCCGTATGGCACGCTTGTTACAAGGGGATGTTGGGGCAGGAAAAACCTTTGTGGCAGCACTAGCCGCTGCTCATATTTGCGGCTCTGGCGCGCAAGTTGCGATTATGGCCCCTACAGAAATATTGGCCCGTCAACATTTAAAAAGCCTAGGCGGTTTTCTTGACGCGGCCAACCTTACGGTCGTCGCCTACACAGGGCGTGATAAAGGGGTGCAAAGAAAGGCAATATTACGCGGGCTTAAAGAAGGCCATATTGACGTAATTTGCGGCACGCACGCCCTGTTCCAAGACGAGGTGAAATTTTCTGATCTTGGCTTGGTGATTATTGATGAACAACATAGGTTTGGCGTGCGCGACCGGCTGCGCCTTAGCCAAAAAGGTCGCCAAGCCGATATTTTAGTGATGACAGCCACACCTATCCCCCGCACCTTAGCCCTTACATCTTACGGGGATATGGATATATCCATACTCGACGAAAAACCACTGGGTCGTAAAGCCATTGAAACGCGCATTGTGCCCATAGAAAAAATGCAAGCTGTTATTGATGGTCTTGAGCGGGTTTTGGCCAAAGGAGAGCAGGTATATTGGGTATGTCCACTTGTCGAGGGCTCCAACTTAATCGACCTTGCATCTGCGGAAGAACGGTTTCGGCATTTAAGCGCAATTTACGGCGAACGCGTAGGAATTTTACATGGGAAAATGAAAGCGCAAGAAAAAGAAGCCATATCTGAGCAGTTCAAGCGCGGTAGCCTTGATATTCTTGTGGCCACAACTGTGATTGAAGTTGGCGTGGACGCGCCCAATGCCACTATCATGGTGATTGAACATGCAGAGCGATTTGGCCTCGCCCAACTTCACCAACTGCGTGGGCGTGTTGGCCGTAGCGACAAACAGTCCTCCTGTATATTGCTATATAAAGGGCCGCTTGGTGTTAGCAGCAAAGCACGATTGAGTATATTACGCGAAAGTGAGGACGGGTTTCTCATTGCAGAAGAAGATTGGAACCTGCGCGGTAGTGGCGATTTGCTAGGTGCACGTCAAAGCGGTGTACCTGCTTATAAACTCGCAGATTTGGACAAACACAAACATCTCTTAGAAATAGCGGTGCAAGACGCACGTTTGCTCGCTGCGAATGATCCAGAATTGCAAACTGAGCGCGGTCAAGCCGCTCGCATATTACTGTATTTATTTGAACAAGACGTAGCGATTACTTTGATGAAATCCGGTTAATGTTTTTTCTAGATGGTTTTTGCAAATCCTCATTTGACGTAACCATACCACCAGAAATAATCATTTTTGCCCCTTCTTCTGGCGTCATATTCAAAATATCAACATCAGTGCGTTTGACAAACACCAACACGCCCGACGTCGGGTTTGGCGTTGTGGGAACAAACACACATATATAGCCAACTTTCAGGTATTCAAGCGGGGCGCCTTTAAGGTCAGTGGTAATAAACCCAATCGCATGAAGGCCTTTGCGTGGATATTCCAGTAAACACACTTCTTTAAACGCCTGATCTTTCTGATTGGCCATGGTGACCACGATTTGTTTCATTGTTCCGTAAACCGTACTCACCAATGGCACGCGGGCCAAAAGATTTTCCCCAAATCTTAGCAGACGACTACCAAAAAAATTCGTGGCCATCGCGCCAAGCATCCAAAGTGCAACGATAGAAACAATGATGCCAACGCCTGGAATCGGAAAGGGCAAATATGTATCTGGGTTTAATTGTGGGGGGATAAGCGGTTTTACCGCAGTATCGGCAAATCCCACAAATTTAACGATGACCCATACGGTAACAGCAATCGGTAGTGCAACTATAACGCCCGTAAAAAAACTATTTCGAATAGATGCAAAGAACCTATGCTTATGTTTTTTGGGGTTTATTTCATGGTGAGGTGTAGTCATAATCAACGGTTCCAAATACGTGGTTTTTATTATAAACTGTTATGCATAAGGGCGCAAATGTCTTTATTCGTTTATTGTTATTAAGGAAATATATTGCCTATAAAAGCTGAGAAACCTATCGCTGACTTTAAGCATAGATACGGCTTATTTTTGGGCATATATGGAATTGTCATAATTCTTATTCTTATATCGTGGTATTATCGTGATGATGTATTCCAATCAATTTATGATCCAGGCATGCCCTTTCAAACGTACACGCCTCCCCCTGCTCCTGATTATAACCAACCACAGGCTTGGTTAGTTCAGCCTGATCCAAAAATTGACCCTATTCATATATCAGGCGGTGACGTATTTGTCATAACGCCAACGCTATATCTGGGTGGTCAGCATTGGAACGCTCCTACACATAATGCCCAGTTTTTAAGCACGCTAGAACGTATAGCTATTCCCAATTATATCATTCCGTACACCTCAGCAGGTCGTGTATATGCACCAAATTACAGACAAGCCGCACTTTATAGCTTTCTTACCAATAGAGACGATGCAACAGAGTCACTTAAATTTGCCTACAATGATATAAAACGAGCATTTGAAATTTTTCTAAGCAACAACCCACCTGAACGCCCGATCATTCTGATTGGTCATGGTCAGGGCGGGTTTCATGTTCAACGCCTATTATCAGAATACTTTCAAAACGGGTTACAAAAAAAACTAGCTGCCGCCTATATTATCGACCATCCATTACCGCTCGATAGGTTTGACAAAGACCTCGTTAATCTACATCCATGTCAAACAGAGCAAGATATAAACTGCGTTATTGCTTTTGGCGCATTTACACCTCGTGAAAAAACCAGATTGAAAATGTTTTCTCACAAAGCCTTAACATGGGATAAATCCAACTTTAGTGCCGTTCAAAGCCGCTCTTTGCTTTGTATAAACCCGCTCTCATGGAATTTTGACACAAGCCTCGCCTCCGCAAATTTACACCTTGGCGGTGTTGCTGCGGAAGGTCTTGGTATTAATATGCTGCCTGCTCCCACACCGCAGCAAACGCAGGCGCAATGTAAAGGGGGAGTACTCATTATTCAAGTTCCAAAACAAAAAAGTTTACGGCGACCAAACCGATTTGGTGATCGATTTCGCACATCGCCGTCCAATTTGTTTTATGAAGACATCCGCGTTGACGCATCTCGCCGTATGCAGAACATATTAAAAACGAACACCCTACCTAAACGCGCCCCCTTACTTGATTTGGATACCATTGAAATTAATGACAATGCCGTTACACCTGCCCTACCCGTCATAAAAGACTGAAATTACAAGTTTTTACTTAAATCATCAAAGGCTTTGATATCCCGTAACAAAGCTTCAAATTCACCTGTCGGGATCATATTTGGGCCATCAGATGGGGCTTTATCAGGGTCAGGATGTGTTTCCAAAAACATGGCCGCAACACCAATAGACGCAGCAGCTCTGGCAAGAGTTGGTACAAATTCACGTTGCCCTCCCGACGTACCGCCTTGACCACCAGGTTGTTGCACAGAATGGGTCGCGTCAAATACAACAGGCGCGCCAAAGCTTTTTAAAATAGGTAGGCTTCTAAAATCTGACACCAAGGTATTATAACCAAAGCTTGCGCCGCGTTCGCACGACATAATATTATTATTTCCAGCTTCCACCAATTTGTTCAATACATTTTTCATGTCCCACGGTGCTAAAAACTGCCCTTTCTTCACATTGATGACTTTGCCAGTTTTTGCCGCAGCCACGAGAAGATCGGTTTGACGACATAAGAAGGCTGGAATTTGCAACACATCAACCACCTCACCAACAAGGCGGCAATGTTCCTCGGTATGCACATCTGTCACACATGGGAGGCCCGTTTGTTCCCGAATCTCTGCAAATATTGGCAGAGCTTTTTTGAGACCAATACCGCGTGCGGAATGAATGCTCGTGCGATTGGCTTTATCATATGAAGACTTGTAAATGAGATTAAACCCTACATTTTCAGCAATCTCTTTTAGCATAAATGCAGTTTCCAATGCGTGTTCGCGGCTTTCCATAGCGCACGGCCCTGCTAAGATCGTCAATGGCTTATCATTGCCAATATGGTATGTATTCCCACCCGGCGCAGCGAGTTCAATTAATGCATTTGGCGTGCTCATATTATTTTCCTGTATTGTATTGGCCCCTATATATGCCGCACTCCTTATCCAAAGCAAAGCAAGAATTTATATAAACAACAGATCAATATTGTGTGACATACTGAAAACTGCTTGAATGCTTGCAAGGAACTCCGTACCATTTTTATGGGAGAATATTATGATAGCAAATTCAGTTATTGATTTGATCGGCAACACACCCTTGATACGACTTGAAGCAGCATCGAGCGAAACAGGGTGTGAAATCTATGGCAAAGCGGAATTTTTAAATCCTGGCCAGTCCGTAAAAGACCGAGCGGCCCTCAGCATTATACGGGGCGCCGAAGCAAAGGGCTTGCTTAAACCGGGCGGGACAGTCGTTGAGGGAACAGCTGGCAATACGGGTATTGGCTTAGCTATGGTATGTGCGGCCCTTGGATACCGCTGCAATATTGTTATTCCGCGCACCCAAAGCCAAGAAAAGAAGGACGCTATTCGGTTGTTAGGGGCTAAACTGGTCGAAGTTGACGCTGTGCCTTACTCAAACCCAAATAATTATATTCATTACTCAAAGCGGTTAGCAGAAGAACTGGCAATAAGCGAGCCAAATGGAGCGGTATGGGCCAACCAATTTGATAACACGGCCAATAGAGACGCGCACATAAAAACAACCGGTCCAGAAATATTTGAACAAACGGGCGGTAAAATTGACGGGTTTATTTGTGCGGTTGGCTCAGGCGGTACGCTCGGCGGCGTTTCCCTTGCCCTGAAAAGCTTAAACCCAAAAATTCAAATTGGTATTGCTGATCCAGGTGGCTCAAAACTGTATTCATACTATAAGCACGGGGAACTGACCAGTGAAGGCGATTCCATCACAGAAGGTATTGGCCAAGGCCGTATCACGGGCAATCTTGAAAATATTATTGTTGATAAAGCTTACCGCATAAAAGATAGCGAAGCCCTGCAAATATTATTTGACCTCACGCAAAACCAAGGCATATGCCTTGGGGGGTCATCGGGCATTAATATCGCGGGCGCAATGGCAATGGCCCGTGACCTAGGGCCAGGCCATACAATTGTGACATTGCTATGTGATTATGGTTCACGCTATCAATCAAAAGTTTATAACCCAGTGTTTTTACGCGCTAAAAACCTACCTATACCGAGTTGGATGTAGCATGAAAAAATCAACCTTATTTGCTCATATTGGTCGCCCAAAACCAGCCAAAGGGACAAGTGTGAACCGCCCTGTAACGCGGGCATCAACTTTATTGTTTGCAAATGCAGCCGACCTTTATAGTTCCAAGCAACGCAATTATGGGCGGCACGGTTCAGAAGTGCATGACGACTTAAAGAATGCATTTTGCGCGCTTGAGGGCGGTGCGGGGTGTACGCTAACCCCGTCAGGACTTGCCGCTAATACCCTCTCCATCTTGGCCAATGTGAAAACTGGTGATCATATCCTTGTTACGGATTCTTGTTACGGCGGTGTGCGTAATTTTTGCGACAGGCATTTGACTAAATTTGGTGTTGAGGTTGAATACTACCCGCCACATATCGGGGGCAATATTCATACTTTAATTCGTAAGAACACCAGTTGTATATTACTGGAAAGCCCAGGCTCCATCACTTTAGAAATTCAAGATTTACCCGCAATTGTGAAAATTGCAAAAGAAAACGAGATCACAACCATTGTTGATAACACATGGTCAGCGGGCCTTGTTTATAACCCGCTAAACCTAGGCGCAGATATTGTCGTTCACGCGGCCACTAAATATTATAGCGGCCATTCTGATGTCATGTGTGGTGCGGTTATATCGCGCACACAAAAACATGCATTACGGGTGCATAAAACCAATGTTGACCTTGGCAACGCCACATCTCCAGACGACATGTATATGGTGCTTAGAGGTTTTCGCACAATCATAGCGCGGTATAAGCAACAAGAAAAAACGGCTTTAGAGCTTGCAAAATGGTTGGCCAAACACGACAAAGTGACAACAATTTTGCACCCTGCTCTCAAATCCCACCCAGACCACAAAATCTGGAAACGTGATTTTACGGGCGCAGCTTGCCTATTTAGCTTTGTATTAAAACCATGCTCCCAAGACGAAGTTCTAGCCTTTCTTGATCGATTAAAGCTTTTCGCCAAAGGGTTTTCATTTGGCGGTTATGAAAGTCTAATCATTCATTGTGGCCCAGAGCTTACGCGCTCTCACGCGCAATCATTTTCAGGCCCACTCATTCGTATTGCTTGCGGGCTAGAAGACGTTACCGATTTGCAACTTGATTTATCACAAGCTTTGGAAACATTATCTATAGATGGTTAGATTACGAAACCTTGCAAATACAGCAATCCCTAAGCGTAAGCGTATATGGGCTTTATGGTTTTTGTGTAGCCTCCTAATCTTCACCATTATTTCGTGTGGGCCAACGAAACTCACGATCACTCATGCAAGCTTAACGCCAAAAGGTGCGTCTGCTGCACCTATACTCATGCCTCACGACACGACTTTGGCAACATGGGAGCAATCTATAAGGCCACAATTAAAAATAGCATTGCAAGACGCCGTATATGGATATCTGCCAGATAGCTCATCAACGCGAATACTTGATAGAAAAACACTCACAGATACAGCTTATAACGGCTTAGGTACAATTGAAGAATACACACTTATTGCAACAGCCGTGTTTAAAAAAAGCCCTACAGATACCAAGCCGTTTAAGATGGTTGTGGTTACACCTAACCACCACAAAGGCGGCAATACTCCCGTCATATTAATGGAGAGTTTTTGCCCAAACCATAACACAGTTTTGCATCCTCTCATTAGCAAACCAGCGGATATAGAATATTCATGTGACGGAAGCGGGATCATGAATAAAGTCATGCTATATGTATTTGGGCGTTATATCGCCACCCCGCCCATGGACATGATTTTAGATCACGGGTACGGGTTTGCCACTATCTTCCCTTCTGAATATATTCCCGATAAATCAAGTTCAGGCTTACAAGCACTGGCGGCATTATCACCAGGGCATATTCAAGACGAAACAAGATGGGGCGCAATTGCGGCTTGGGGTTGGGGATATTCGAGAATGATAGACGCCCTACAAAGAGACGACCGCTTTTCTGGCAATATTTTCATTCCCTATGGTCATTCAAGATACGCCAAATCTGCTCTTGTTGCAGCTGCTTATGATGACAGAATAAGCGCCGTGATTGCTCACCAATCTGGGACAGGAGGAGCTTCTCTGAATAAATTCAAGAAAGGTGAAAGCGTCAAGGAAATCACAGAGGTGTATCCACACTGGTTTTCAAAATCTTATGCGCGCATGGCGGGGCAAGAGGAAAATATGGAAGTAGACCAACACGCCCTGCTTGCCTTAATTGCCCCAAGACCAATATTCCTCGGCAATGCACGGCGGGATGTTTGGTCCGATCCCAATGGGGCTTTTCGTGCCGCACAATCTGCCTCAAATGCTTACAAATTATATAACAAACAAGGGCTAAACCAAAATAAATTGAAACCGTTTTTGCCTAACGCGAATATGAGTTTCTACATTCGCCCAGGCACACACGGTGTGGTGAAAGAAGATTGGCCTTCTTTTCTAAGTTTTCTAGACGCACATTTCAAATAAAAAAATGGCGATTCCGGTAGGACTTGAACCTACAACCCCCTGCTTAGAAGGCAGGTGCTCTATCCAGTTGAGCTACGGAACCAAAGACATGCGAGGGATATATCAAACCGTTTGAGAATGTCCATATGAATAGCGCATGAAAATGTCTACGCATAGATAATACCGTATATTAATGTGTCCAAGGAAATTTTCGTGTATATGAAAAATTATCCCCATAGCTTCTACCAACAGGCTTATGCGTTGGTTTTTCGACAAGTTTATACGCTATTTTTTTGCTTTTGGCATATGCAATAGCAGCTTCTTTGGTGTCAAAAGATAAATCCAATTCGCGTAGCATATCAAGGCTACCCGAAGTTCCGGTGACAGGATCAAGCTGACGTTTTCCCGCCTTTGCTAACTCAATAACCCACCGATCATAACTAAAACTTCCTGATTGCATAGCATTGGGCGAAGGCTGATAAATAAGTGCAAACATTATGTCCTCATAGGTTGGTATAGAATATGTGGGAGTTTAGAACGCAGTTGCCGTTCTGTAAATTCCTATATTTGATAATTATAAATTTTTATGAAATGCATTATTTAGCATTTTCTTCACATCAGCAATACTCCCCGTTGTCGATCTGTTCGCTGGGTTGTTTGGAGGACTTTGCATAGATACTTGCTCTCTTCTAATCTGGGATGTTTGCATACTTGGCTGTCTTTGAGGCACAGGAGCTATTTTTGCTTTCATTGGATCAGAATTACGCGTGCGCCAACTCTCGAAAACATTGTCCATAAATGCATCTGATACTTCACCAGCATTCCATAAATCTGAAAATTTCGCGCTTGAACTGTGAGGTAAATATTCTGGCCCCAACGTATTGAGGATAACTCGCATGGGTAAACTTACACTCTCTCCAAAAACCATTGTCTCAGCAGTTCCCAATGAAGGTAAGAAGGACAATAATTCACCCGCGCCGTCTGGAATTGATGCGCGTACAAAATCTTGATCCTTTTCATTACTTAACCTCATTGAAAATATAGTACTGCATTGCGATAAAGTCGATGGCTCTAATTCAGACGGTCTTTGCGAAATAATACCAAGCGAAACCCCGTATTTTCGCCCTTCCTTGGCAATACGCGCAATTGATTTTCGGGTTGAATGAAAACCAAGGCTTGGGTCTGCAGGAATATATCTGTGGGCTTCCTCGCAAACGAGTAAAATCGGAACGGAGCGTTGGCTCCACATGGCAAGTTCAAAGGCCAAACGACTCACCACAGACACAAGTATATTGAGAGCTTCTGACGGAATACCAGATAAATCCATGATACAAATAGGCTTACCCATAACGGGAATTCTAAATATCGTGCCAGTAATGTCTCTAATGGAAAGCGGCGTCGCTTGATTTTTAAAGACAAATTGATACCGAGGATCAGCCATAAGGAAATCAATACGCCGACGCAATCTTTTACAAGGTGCAATATAAGCTGCGTTTTCTAATTTCCCCATAAAGGTGTCAAGAAGCCGAATGACATCGCGCATGCGGAAAGGTACGGGCGAGTCGAGCGAGATATGGCTTGCCACGCGGTGTAAATCTTTTTCCATATCTTCAAATTTTACATGACCACTCAACTGTCCTTTTTCATTTAACGAGCGATCATAAATCTGCTTAGCTTTGAGAATAATTTCAGACAACACCTCAATTTCCAAACGCTTATGATCGCGTATTTCTGATGTTAGGAGTTCAGTTGTCTCGTCAAAATCAAACAACCAAATAGGCAAATCCAATTGCGACATGCTAATAATTTGGGCTTTATCACCAAAACTTTTGGAATACTCATTATGTGGATCAAACAAAACCACATGAGCATCTGGGTTCTTCGCTAGAATTGCTTGTAGAACCAAAGCAACAGTACATGATTTCCCAGACCCCGTAGAACCAACAATTGCAAAATGCTTTGAAAGTAAATCATCCGTTTTAACAAACGCTTTTATGGAACTGTCTTGCTGCAAACTACCAACTTCTATACACGGTGCGGTTCCTGTTGCAAAAATAACCTCTAAATCACGCGGCGTCATTGTATAAACGGGTTGGTTTAGTACAGGGAATGACCGCACGCCTCTATAAAATTTAGTCTTGCGTGTGGTTTGGTTGGTTGTGATTTCGCCCATTATATCAAGTTGAGCAATACAGCCGTCATGCATGCCTTCATCATCCGTACCACCAACCTTTAACGAAGATACCATAGCAACAACGACGGAACTATTCGTAACAATACTAAGAATAGTCCCCAATTGAACAAGATGTAATTGGTTATGGCTAATGATGTTTTTATTTATGGATACAATTGCCGTCGATGAACCAACAGATAATATTCGCCCAACTTCTAAAGGCTTGTCAGATTTAACACTTTGGTTGCTCCGCACAACCTGATTTGCTGTTGCAAAATCCTGATCCATAACAGTCCCTATTTCCACATACTTCAATAAACCATCTTATGGTTAGCAAAAGCTTACCATATAGGGCAATCGTGCATCTATTTATGTAAATGCGGATGAATAAGAATAAAATGGTCGGGGAGACAGGATTTGAACCTGCGACCCTCTGTTCCCAAAACAGATGCGCTACCAGGCTGCGCTACTCCCCGACATAATGACTCGTACCTGATAAGCCATAAAGGAAATGTGCTTTTAACGGCTCAAATAATTTACGCAAGCCCAAAGGTCATAAAGACTGTGCAAATTGCAAAATTAATTGCAATTATGATTTAGGGCCAAACAAACTATGATTGACACGATCACCAGGTTTAATACCGCGTGCATTAACCTGCCCCCCTGCAAGTTCCAATACAGCGATCACGGGGGCTTCCGAACTCATAGAGCGCAGTGAATATGGTTTTGCGGAATGTTCAATTTTTAAAATACGCCCATCTTCGCGAATAAACAAAATATCGAGAAATACACTGGTGTTTTTCATCCAAATCGAGGTGATTTGACGGACTTCAAAATCAAATAACATACCTTCATCTACAGGCAATACATCGCGAAACATCATGCCTCGGCTACGTTCTGCGTCCGTATTGGCGACTTCAACACTAAAGATATGCTGTTTATCTGCGGAAACGATTGTCAAAGATTCCCGCGGCCCAAAATTCATTGGCGGGGGAGTGTTATCCGCTGCCATAGCTCGAGGTGCATATAGAGCCAAAACAATAATAAATGCGATCAGTAAATTTTTCATGGGCAATCTCTAAACGATACACACGGGAGAAGCAATTACTTCATGCGTATAATGGTTGTTTTTCACAGTAACCATTTATTGCAATGCGGGGATAAATTTATGGTACGCCCTAGGGGAATCGAACCCCTCTTTCCAGGTTGAAAACCTGGCGTCCTAACCGATAGACGAAGGGCGCACAGCTTAGAGAAATGACCATATATAGTCGCAGGTCTTTTCGTGCAAGAGATAAACGCAATAAATATGAAATATTTACGCATCTACCACAGCCAAGTCGGTTAATTGTACATCTATGCGCGTGTGACCTTTCCACGTGTTTTCTTTCACCCGCACAGCAATATGAACATGTGGAGGGTTGGGCATAAGAAGCACATCGGCCATACCGTTTTCTTCAGCGCGAAAGGCAATGCCAGATAGCCGCACCCCGTCACCACCCTCAAAAGCGCACCGAACATGGCCGCCATTAAGTCTTTTCGCGTATGTAATCCGCAGGTCAGCCAAGGCAAAAACAGGTTCAGGCATTTTCGCCCCGTATGGCCCTACAGAATCGATCTCTGATATTATATGTTTTGTTACCGCGCTTGGATGTAATACGGCATCAATTTTATAACTGACATTCATGCGTGCAGTTTCAACGGAAACAGATAAATATGCCTCCATAAATGTTTGAAACTCTTGTATTTTTGCACTTTCCAGTGTTAATCCAGCCGCCATTTCGTGTCCGCCACCTGCAAGTAATAATCCCTTTTCTTTGGCGGCATAAATTGCCTCGCCTAGATTGACGCCTGTTAATGATCGCCCTGATCCTTTGCCCATGCCGTCCTCGTCCACACCAATAACGATTGCAGGTCGGCCAAAATGGTCTTTTAATCTGCCCGCTACAATGCCAATAACGCCCGCGTGCCACCCGTCCATAGCAACAATCGTAACCTTATGGTCTTTGTGTAATGCATGGGCTTTGTCCATAGCCTCTTGCAAAATTCTCTCTTGGAGAATTTTTCTATCTTGATTAATCTGGTTTAGTTCTTGTGCATAGGTCGCGGCAATGCCCTCATCATCACTTGAGAGTAAGCTTGCCCCCATATTGGCCTGACCAATACGCCCCCCCGCATTAATACGCGGCCCTATGAGGAACCCACAGTGATAGGTTGTGAATGGTGCGCTACACCCCGCAATATCTGCCAAAGCAGATAGGCCTAGGTTGGGCGTTGTTGATAACACTTTTAGCCCTTGAGCAACAAAAGCCCTATTAAGCCCCGTTAACGGTACAACATCGCAAATTGTTCCCAAAGCCACAAGGTCTAGCAATATTAACAAATCAAGTGTGTTTTTATGCCCCCGCCGTTTTGCTTCACGGTTAAGGGCGACCAAAAGCATGAATGTAACGCCTGCAGCCGCTAAATTCCCCAACTCGGACGTGTCGTCATCACGGTTCGGATTGACCAATGCACTGGCGGACGGATGATTACCAACCATCATATGGTGGTCAATTACCACAACGGACAGATCTATATTTGCGGCGTGCTCAAGTGCTTTATGTGCGGCAGCCCCGCAATCTACCGTTATGACCAAGTGCGTGCCATCTTTTTTAATGCTCTCAAAAGCTGCCGCATTTGGGCCGTAACCTTCTTTGATACGGTCAGGCACATATAGGGAAAATTCTTGCCCCATTGCCCGCCCCCACCTTATCAATTGTGCAGCACTCGTCCCGCCATCAACATCATAGTCTGCGAAAATAGTAATTTTTTTCTCTTGCTCAACTGCATCCAAAATGAGGCTTGCTGCTTTGTCCATGTCTTGCAGCGTGGACGGATCTGGTAGAAGTTGCCGCAATGTCGGGTTTAAAAACTGCGTGGCATTATCTGGGCCAATGCCCCGCCCTGCCAATAATTGCGCGCATGTTTGTGTCAATCCCGTCCGCCTTAAAGCTTCAATTTTGTCTGGCGCGTTACAACGCGAAACCCATTGTCGACCCAGTATTGAGTTGTTCACATTGAGTAAAATGGGCACGTTAGCCGCAACGTGCTCTTGCTTCATACCACTCGCATTTTCAGACATTATTATTGTGGATCATCAAGCTTATATTCATCAACTTTATCGCCTAATTTTCTGATTTTACGTGTGATTTCACTTTCAACTTGAATAGTTTCGTTTTTCACAGGAGATGCAAACCCATCACGTTTTGCCAATAATTTCTTTGCATCTTTATCCCATGCGGCATCTGAACGAATATCATTTGGCCGTTGCGGGGATTTTGCGACGTCTGGATAATCCCCTATATGTTGAGCATCTTCCCTAAATTCAGGTATTGTCACTTGCCCAACTTTCGAAATACTATCCTTAATATTCACACACCCAATCAGCCCAATACATAGGCACGGTACGAGAAGGAAAGTTTTAATAATATTTTGCATAATACTCTTTAAGGTGATTCAACACTGAATATGCGGCAAATTACCCATTTGGTCACGTCATTTTTTCATTAAACTTTGTTCGGGAACTCATTTTATACGCGGTGGGTCATGATAGATACAGACTGGCCATAGCGTTGTACAAACTTCCGTTTGATACGCCGCCCCCAATTAACTTCATTTTTTGGGTTCATGCCCTCAGCGATCAACACAGCATTGGTAAAGTCAAGGGAACTAAGCGTTTTTCCATTCGCAACCATATCTCCAGCGGAAGCCTCGCCACAAAAATCCCACTCCGAGCATAGATCACCAAGAAATATTTCGAGGTCATTGACTAAATTCACATCTCTATTTCTATTCCAAACCATTTACACTTCCATATTAATACACAATAATTATGGACAATCTCACTGATGTATAAGTATTTTACAACATTTTATTTCACCAACACAAAAAGCGGCACATCAGACCTACTCTGGCCTGACGCCTGTGATGAGAGAACAAATTCAATGTAGATTATGTTTGTTGGGCATGGATAAGTGAGCCAAATACTACCAACACATATTCACAGTCCTCGGGGCTTTACCTGTGGTACATACACTGCCAACGGCAATGCGACGCACAATCATCCTATAGACCCCATTAGGTGAGCACAAACAAATCTGGCAACTTCTTCACGTGCATCCAATAAATAGGCACGATTCTTGCTTATTGGTATAGATGAGTTATTTTGACCATACATCTAATGATAATACGCCAAATGGTGATGGTTTCGCACAAGGAAGCCATACGTCATTTTTAGATATAGGCGACTCTATTGGCAAACAAGAAACGGCTAAAAATAAAGCCTGCACTAGTTTTACAAATGGATTTTCCACACACAGTTCAGTAAGCGATGAGAAGCCCAACATTGCGGGGCGAAAGTCAGGGTTTTTAAACAATTCAATTTTATTTTTTGCAGTTTTCAGCCTGTGGACATTGAGCTTTGTGGCTGAATTTATAGTTGTTGAAAAATTTTCCGCTCCGCTATTACGTATCTTAATATTGGTGATGGGCGGTTGGGCTGGGCTATTGCTTGCATATGTCAGCAAAGCACAAGCCCGTGATTTTTTTAGAGACCTTGGTCTTTCTAGCGTACTGGCAAGCCTCGCAGGGGCGGCATATGTAGCGATAATCAGCTATAATATGCCAGTTAACCTACCGCTGATTTGTGGGGGCATGGCATTTGTATCTGTCTTTTTTGCAATTTTATTAAAAGAACGATATTTTCTTACGGTATCAGGCATGGCCGCTTTGTCATGGACAGCAACAACATTCATGACTTTCACCCCCTCCACTTTATTTTGGGCATTTCCAGCTCTATGGATTATGCAAATGGCTTTAGCCATTGAATTTAAAGCAAAAATTCCCCTCGTGCTAGCTACATTGTCAGGATTTCTCTGGGCAATTTCTAATGTTGCTACCCTAACTACGACAGAGCAAATCTCAGGGCTAATGGCTATTTGTATGATATTTTTAATTGGCATCACCTATTCACGAATAGGGAAATCATTTCAGGACAACAAAATATTCAGTGGCTTATTTCAAACAAATACGGGTTGGGTCGTCGCAACAATCAGTGCTCTTTTATTACAGGACTATTGGTTAATGGAGACATTACATTTTCCGTGGACAATTTTGGCGAAAACACCCGCTAACAACACATCTATGATGGTGCTATGCTGGACATTCCTCATCGCGTGTAGCGGTATCATTGCGCTGTGTTGTTTGTTACGACTGCGCGCAAAACGGCAAACACTTTGGGGAGGTTTGGGAATAACAGCATTCGCAATTTTGCTACCTGCTAGCATTATTTTTAAAGATCAATTCATTTCGCTCACCCAACAATTTGGTATCCCCGCCACGCCCAGTTTCGGGCTGCTTATTGGTGGTGCGATTACAGGGCTATCATTGAGTATGTTAGCAAATGGCCTACGGCGCGCCAAACCCACGATGATGCTGACCGCACTTACCGCATTAAGTGCGGAAGCCGTCATTGTTATGGACAGTCTTTATACAAGCCCTGACAACTTAATATTATTCGGGTTTGCCGTACTTCTTATGGCATTGACGGCAGGGTTATATGCCCATAACGGCCAAATTAACCGCCTGCCTCAGGCCTCATATGCCTGAGACAGCAGCAATTAATATGAAGGCGTACACAAAACGATATTTCCTGGTAGGCATTGCGCTCTTACTGATGCCTATATTGGCAATCATAGTTCATTCATATCGTATAGAAAGCGGGACGGCGATACGCCTACCTCTTGTAATAGAAAAAACAAAATCAAACCGTTTGTTTACAGAATATACTCTGACAACTCCTCTCAATATTATCTCAACAAAAATGGTCGCAGGGCATAATCGGTATAGGGCTGGCAAAAACATTTATGTTTTTCTAAGTCCAGGCCCAATGAATATTTGGTATCCATATGCCATTGCAAGTACGCCTCCACAAAATAGCTGTCGCATTCAGGCTTGCCTTGTTTTAAGCGGGCATGTTCATGCGATAGATAATGATAATATACACATTCGCTATCAGTATGAAGATTTTATACCCTCTAAAATACTACAACAAAAATTACAGCAATCCTCAACGAAAAACGCAGAACTTATCCTATCTGTCGGGCAAAACGGCCATGCAATTGTACGCACAGTCGTTCTTGGCGGCCAAGACATGCCTCAACGAAAAATGCCTATACCCGAGCTATTGGGCCTTACCCAAAGCGGTGCAAGTATGGCCCCCATAAGATAACCACCCAAATGCCCTGCCCATGCAGGATGTGCCCCCATAACAATATTAAATGCATCGAGGAGTACGAGAATAATACCGAATGATAATAACCGCGATTTACCGCCTATTACCCATGCGGCGCTGGCAAAGAGAGCCGCGCCGCCCGTTGATGCTCCTAGCGCAATACCACCACTTTTCACAGCAAACCATTGTAGCCATTGCGCCAAGCCACCTGCCACTGTGCCCAGCAAGAATATTGCCAAAAATATCGTTGAGCCTCTGCGCAAAACGCCCAATAACGGGCGATCCTTATACTTTACACCGCGAATGGTGATAATACCGAATGCTAATATAAAGCCACAATTCATGAGCACATGCCCCCAATTGGCATGTAGGAGTATATGTGTCAAAAGTGTGGGGAAATTACCAAGAGGACGTTCTTCTAAGATCACGTGACCGTCTATAGACGCCAATACACCAGCCTGATATAGAAAATCCTTAAATGTGGCTGGAGACAGTACATACCCTAAGTAACACAATAACAAAACGGAAATCATCCAAAACGGAGTTGGGTCTTCCACATTGAGCATAGGTTCTTTATGAGAAGGATTGGGGCCATTGGGTGGGCGTACCGAGTGTATATTCATAAGGTGTGGGTATAGACTTCCCGCTTCATCGACAAGGGTGAACTGAGATAACTTTTATTTTGCTCGCCTGCCGCTTATAGATTTTCCTTGCTCCGAATCGCGAAACCATCAATTATCCAATTTATATGAAATATTAAAGCAAGGCCATTTCATGCAGTGGTATGTACAGGTACAAAATCAGGCTTATGGCCCTTATCACGACCTCCAAATGCAAGGTTTTGTATCTGAAGGTCGGGTTAGCGAAACTTCACTCATCAGCAATACGCCAGAAAATGGATTTTTTCAGGCTGTGGCTTATGACATTTTCAAAATATGGGCTGGTACAGGGCAAGCTTTGGCTGTCGGTGATACACACGGCTACCAACAAACTACGCCACATACACAACATCACCCAGCAGTTCATACTCAAACACCCAAGAGCTATATACCAGAAACAGTCTCTGATCCCGTGCACGCCAATATGCATGCCTCACCCCATGCAACAAAAGGCATGAAAGAACAAACAAGTGTGTTTTTGGTTATGGCAGAAATACGCTCTGAAGGGGCTATGGGGTTTTTGCAAACTTTGCAGAGTTTTGGCATAGCCCAACGTATCGGTGATACAGTCTGGGTTTTGCGCAGTGCGAGCGAAGTTGAACAATTGCGTAACGCCTTAAGCCAAACTCTCGACCGCCAAGACCGCCTGTTTATCCTCGACAGTAGTGCCAATAAAACCGCTTGGTTTAATATTGGCGCAGATTTGGACAACCGTATACGCGAACTTTGGAACGAAGACGACGATTAAACTTCGCGCAAACCCGCATTAAACCGCCTTGCATTTTCTGCGTAATGGTGTGCACTGCCTTCTAAAAATTTTACCTGTGCCTCGCCAATGGTTTTCATCACCCTAGCTGGCGCACCCACGACAAGGGAATTATCTGGGATGTGTTTACCTTCGGTGACAAGCGCATGTGCACCAATGATACAGTTTTTGCCGATCACCGCCCCGTTCAATATGGTTGCACCAATCCCGATCAAACTATTATCCCCGATTGTACACCCATGCAGCATGGCTTTATGGCCAATGGTAATGCCTTTACCAATTTTAAGCGGAAAGCCCATATCAGAATGCAAAACGGAGTTATCTTGAATATTGGTCATATCACCAATATGGATGGGTTCATTATCACAGCGAATAACGACGCCAAACCAAATCGATGCGTTTTTGCCAATATGCACATCACCGATTACGCTGGCATTAGGCGCAATCCATACAGACGCGTCCAGACTCGGACTTATTCCGTCTAAGTCGTAAAGCGGCACGATTTAGGTTTCGTCCAAATCTTGTTGTAAAATAGAGATGTTCAGATCATAAGAAATGTCGGCTTTATCTTCGTCGTCAATATATAAAAGCCCAAGAATTTCGTCGTTTAAATACACTTCAACACTATCCGCGACTTTGCGCGGCCGTATAGAAATATTACTGGTTCCCAGACGTTTGCAAAGATAGGCTTGTACGCTTGCGATTTGTTCTGCTGTCATGGCAGTCTCCAAAATGATGTGTGTAAATATTAACGGCTTATGCTTGTAAATCAAATGCTATTGTCGTTAGTCATCTAAAATCTGGTTCATACGCGCTGCAGGATTTTCACAACATGGCCCGCCAACTGGTTTGGCGGGAACGCCGGCAACGGTGCACCGCGCTTCAACATTTTTTAAAACCACAGAACCAGAAGCAATCCGCGCGCCCTCGCCTATGGTAATATTACCAAGGATTTTCGCGCCTGCACCAATCAAGACATTTTTACCAATTTTTGGGTGACGGTCTTCATTATCCTTGCCCGTACCGCCGAGGGTCACGCCGTGCAGTATTGAACAGCCGTCGCCGATTACACTGGTTTCGCCCACAACCAATCCCGTTGCATGGTCAAGCATAATACCTGCGCCAAATACAGCCGCAGGGTTTATATCAACACCCCAAAGCTCTGACGAACGGCTTTGAAGGTGATAAGCAAAGAGTTTTTTGTTTTGATGCCATAAAACATGGCCAATACGGTGGGTTTGCAAGGCCATAAACCCTTTGAAATACAAAAAACATTGCAAATATGAATGACACGCTGGATCGCGTTCACGCACAGCAATCAAATCCTTGGCAGCATTGGTGACAATAGATGTCGCCTCACCCATTTCCGATGTAAAAATTTCCATAAATGTTTTACGTAACATCAAGGCTGAAAGCTCTGGCGTTGCCAATTTATCAGCCAAATGATTGGCGAGAGCACGGCAAAATGTTTTTTGTTCTAAAATGGAGGCATATAATATTGATGTTAAGGTGGGCTCTTGTGTGGTGAACGCCTGAGCATCACTATTGAGGGTTTGCCAAACCTGCTCGACAACATCATCAGCTTTAACATCACCTATCTTAGAAATTTGCAAAACACTCATGCTGGCACGCCTTTTAAAACCCATATAGCTTGCTTTGATATATAGGAACTCACCAAGCATATCCAAGAGCAAAAACAGTTTTAGCTAAAAGGCATTATCCCCGCCCACGGTATGGAGGAACGCCTTGGTCGGGAATCCATAACCCTTCTGGTGGCTGACCATGTTGGTAGAACACATCAATAGGGATACCGCCCCTTGGATACCAATAGCCACCAATACGTAGCCAAAGTGGTGATAGCTCTGCTACAATGCGCTTGCCAATATCGACCGTACAGGCTTCATGAAAAGCACCGTGATTACGAAATGAACCTAAATACAGCTTCAAAGATTTGCTCTCAACAATCCATTTGTCAGGCGCGTAATCTATGACCAGATGAGCGAAATCCGGCTGACCTGTGACAGGGCATAAAGACGTGAATTCAGGGCTGACTAAGCGTATCATATACGGCGCATCCAGAGACGGATTGGCCACCCGTTCCAGATTTGCTGTTTCTGGGTTATCAGGCAAAGCCGTATTTTGACCTAGCTGCCCCAAATTATCATAAGGTGTATTGCTCATAGCCTCCCCTTATAATGGTTTTGCGTAGCTATCAAGCCTTACGCGGCGCAAGAAAGCTAAAAACTTGCCCCAAACGTCCGCTGATATCATAGGCGAGTAAGGCTTTTCGTCCTGGCATTTCAATATAATGAAAACAAAAATGCGAAAATACCACTACACTGGCCAAATATGGTAGCAACAATAAATCTCCTGCAAAATAAGTATCATTCCAAGATGCTCCCGCGAGGTTTGGCATAATTTTTTCGGCAAATATCGCAAAGAATAGCGAAAACAATATGTGCACCATATAGATGGAATAGGAAATTTTCGCAATATACCTAAACGGTTTTAACGCGAGTATTTTGGAAATACTTCCCATATCAAAGGCAAAGCCAAGTACGAAAATAAAGGCAATGGGAGCTATGAAAAACTGTAATTTCCCAGGGCAATAAATGATGAAACCAACCAGCACCAATAATACCAAAATTTCAACTATGCTCGCCCACACAGAAAACTGTGCTCGGTTCAATTTTTCTTTTATCCGCTCATAATGAGGCGATAAACATGCATATATATAAGCGGTGACAACACCTGTAAAAAAACCGCCCATACATCGCCAAAAGCCGTAATCATAATGAAAGTCCAGACTTGGTTTTAATGTAGACAGCACGGAATAATTTACTGCGATTATCAACGACAGCACGGTAAAGTGCCAAAGTTTATGGGGCCTCGCCCACATCATCATCGCTGCAAAGACAAAATAAGTATAAAATTCGACGCTGACCGTCCAACTTGGCATATTATAGCTAAGGCCGTCATGAACACCCATCGAATGTAACAATGTTAGATTGGTAAAAAAGCTCCACATTGTTTCTGTTGCCCCCGCCTGAAACGGTAAAATTTCCCCAGGCGTATATGTGGCAATACCAACATAATGCGCCACAACCCGCGCAACAGCATGCAGCATTGCGACCAACAGCATAAAGAAATGCAAAGGGTAAATACGTGCAAATCGTCGTTTGATGAATTTTTTAGCGTCCACCCCAGAGTTTATTTTACCGTTATACAAGGTAAACATCAAAAACCCTGAGAATACGAAAAACAAATCAACCAAAGCTGGCCCATTGGTAAACAGGGCAAAATTGTTCACATGCGTTGCCCACATCGTATGATACATAGCAATCATAACAGCTAAAATACCGCGAAAACCATCAAGAGCCGCAAAGTGCTTGATTGCGCCGTGATTTTTTTTGGGTGCATTTATTACATCAACCTGCACAGTCCACCTTACCATATCTTTCAAAAAAATGGGTGCAATGCCCACTTCGATCATTTGGGAAATGAATAGCGCAATAAGGAAAACATACCATTAATGCCGCGTACAACCATGTCACCGTAAAATATGGTTATAATTGCTGTTATCCGATTTCTAATCGGCAGTTTTGCCCACATGTTTTACGGGCTATATCTACGGCAAACAAATTAGGAAGCGTGCCTGATGTCAAATTAAAGATATAGGTGCATAAATTTTCAAGCGTTGCTGATTTTAAACCTTCAAGTTCATTAAGGTAGGCGTGGTCAAGCTTGTCTTTTAGCGTCTCAATAATAGGGTCAAATGACCCGAAATCCATCAACCAATTTTCGATGGTTTCTTGCGCACCTTTGACAGACAATGTGACTGTAAATGAATGCCCGTGCAGTCTTTTATAACCAGCGTCAGTGCCGTCTTTCAAATTCAAGCTATGGGCGGCCTCGAAGGTAAATGTTTTTGACAAAATAATGTTGGCTGACATGTCAGAAATCCGTATTTTTGAATGCCTCATATACTGATTAGAAGCTTGTAGATAATCGCGCTCTTTTATAGTATCCGTATATGTATGCAAGAACAAACACATATCTTAGGCAAGGGAATAACATGTATTTTTTAATCATTGGCGTCATCATATTTTTTGCAACACATTTATATTCGTCTTTTAGAAACCGCGAGCGTGGCCGTGATATACGTGAAAAAATGGGATATGGTAAATACATGGGACTGTATTCCTTGGTTACACTTATTGGCTTGATATTTATGGTTTGGGGATATGGATTGGCGCGCCCTTCCCCACTTCTTTTTAGTCCGCCAACATGGGGAAGGCTTACAAATTTTGCATTCATGCTGCCAGCTTTCATTTTGCTCGCTGCCAGCAGTAGCCCTTACGGGTATTTAAAACAGATCCTCAAGCACCCTATGTTGTACGGCATTTTGCTTTGGAGTGCAGGACACCTACTTGCCAACGGAGAAACAAATTCCGCGATTTTGTTTGGGAGTTTTTTTATCTACGCAGTGATTAACCGATTTGCCGTGATGAACCGCCCCACGCCCGTAAAATCCGCCTCAATTTGGGGCGATATTATCGCCATCGTTATTGGTGTCGTTTTATATTGGCTGATGATAAAATACTTGCACCCTATGCTTATCGGGCAAGCTATCATTTAAGGTTTTGATGTAAATTCAGCCCAAACAGCTTGATGGTCGGTAAATTGAAAATCCGTATCAATCGTTTTAATACTGACCATTTCTACATTGGGAGAAATTAAAAATCCGTCGATAATCGTCGTATAGTTTTCCCCTTTTATATAAGGCCGCTCATTTGTACGGATCGTTGGCCTCTTAGGGTCAAATAATATTTTCCAGCCTGGTTTTATTTTGTTGTAAGGTAATTTTTTTACCCAAAACAGGTATTTCTCATCGGTCGTATATGGGAAATCCGTTGGCGTTAATTGCATATTCCAATCCCCGCCAACAACCACATGTTTTCCCTCTTGGTAAAATGCGTCTACAATGTCCAGTAATTGTTCAAGTTGTTTAACGCGTATATTTCCCCCCTCGTCAAAGGCTGAAAGATGAATGTTTATGACGGCCCATTGATTATCCCGTTCATCAGTAAACTCGCGCACTTGAATATGGTATTGTCTTTGTAAAAACCCGTTAAGCCGTGTCGGTTCATTTGGCAGTCTTACTGTATTGACGGGTCGCGTATCAATTCCAGAAAACGTAGCAAGTCCGTGGTGCATGGCATTTTTCCTTGGGATAAATCGTGTGCTGATATCATTGGTAAAAAACCAGTTTTCATTGGAAAGCACATCGCGTACCCCTTCCAAAACATCGACGCCCAATGTTAGCATATCAGACTCAGAAATTTCTTGAAACAAGTATATATTTGCAGGGTTTTGACTGATTTCGCTTTGAATGCCAGCAAGGTTACGCTCTACGGTCTGCTTACTTGGCGGGTAAAAGTTTTTACCGCCATCAGCAACAAAATCCGAGGCTTTACCAAGCCCTGCATAGCCTAAGTTCCAATTGAGCACGGTGATAGATGCGCTTGGTTTTGACAGGTTTTGCCCTTGACCTAATTGCGGCTTTAAGGATGTGCCAAAATAATTCACGGCAAGAACACCGCCGATAATTATTAATAAGGCAACGACGAGCTGAAGAAAGCGCAAGCCAATTGTTTTCATAAAACCCTCAATCTATGAGACGCTTAATCAGGCTGGATGTATCCCAACGCTGACCGCCCATCTCTTGGACTTCCGCGTAATACCCATCCACCAATTTCGTCAATGTCATATCTGCACCGTTGGCGTTAGCTTCTTTGATGGCAATGTTTAAATCTTTGCGCATCCAATCGACCGCAAAGCCAAATTCAAATTCCCCGCGCCCCATTGTACAGGCACGGTTATCCATCTGCCAACTTTGCGCTGCCCCTTGTCCAATAGCTTGAACAACTTCATCAACGTCAAGCCCCACTCGTTGCGCAAAATTTAAAGCTTCTGATAAGCCCTGTAATGTACCTGCAATACAAATCTGGTTGACCATTTTCGTGAGTTGCCCCGCCCCGACCGGCCCCATATGTTTGGTTGCCTTACCATATACGGCCATAATTGGTTCTGCTTGCTGGTACACGGCCCCGTCACCGCCACACATAATCGTCAACTGACCATTGATAGCGCCAGCTTCACCACCAGAAATCGGAGCGTCAATAAAGCCTATGTTTTTTTCTGCGGCGAGTTTATAACATTCCCGTGCGCATTTTGCAGATGCCGTGGTATGGTCTACCAAGACAGTGGCTTTTTGCATCCCATTAATCGCGGGCTTGGCGACGGCATATACATCAGCATCATTTCCCACACACATCATGACATATGCACAACCCGCAACGGCCTCCTCAATTGTCGCACAATTTTTACCAGAATAATCCTGTGCCCATCGACTAGCTGTAGCAGATGTACGGTTCCACACCCGCACATCATGACCAGCAGCTTGTAAGTGACCCGCCATCGGATAGCCCATAACTCCAAGACCTAGAAATGCAATTTTTGCCATATAATTCCTTTATATTACCTTATTATTTTATAGGAATTACCCTAGATAACTAGCTCAAATACCTATTACATATTGAATTTAAACTCTTTTTTGTGTCAGTGGGTCAGGGTTGTTAAACCACCATTCATATGCCTTTAAAATAATCTAAAACGAACCTGCGTAACCCAACCAATTCTATTCTTTCTCATATACCCATATTATAACACCTAATCGATGTTATCTAGGGCAGCTTCTTCAATGTATAGGCTAGTGTGGTAAATGTCGCAGGTTTATTTGAACTTTTCCCAACGGGTTTTGAGGGACTTAAGCCGTTCAAGAGCTGTTTGCATCTTGTCTCGGTCGATGGATGATACTGGGGCAGTTGCAGGCGCAACTGGTACTGAAGTTTGCACGGGCAGAACGTCAACGGGTGCAATTTGCTGTGGGGCCTCAACAGGTGCAGGCACGGGCGTTTTTTGAACAACACTAGGTTTTTGCGTAACAGCTTTAATGCGACTAGGGACAAGATTGGTATCTTTCACCTCTTTTGGCTGCGCCGCTTGCGCTTTCGCCCGTCCAAGGTCGACCACACTTTGTGCCCCGCGCACGCGAATGAGCTTTTGCACATCTTTGATAGGATGTTTTTCGCGGTGCAAAAGGATTTTTATCCCCCGCAAAAACTCAATATCCTCAGGGCGGTAAAATCGCCGTCCGCCACTACGTTTCATCGGTTGAATTTGCGGAAATTTACTTTCCCAAAACCGCAAAACATGCGGTTGAAGGTCAAGCTCATCGCCTGCTTCACTAATGGTTCTAAATGCACGTGTCGATTTACTTAGCATTATACTTCATTTCAAAAGGTGTCCATGAACTGGACACAGATACGTGTATATCTCATACACCGAATCAGAGCTTACACTATTTATTTGATAATGCCGAATTTACACGCTGTTTGAGTATATTTGAGGGCTTAAACACCAATACACGGCGTTTTGTTATGGGAACTTCACGCCCCGTTTTCGGGTTGCGCCCCATTCGCTCACGTTTGTCACGAACACTAAAAGTTCCAAATTTTGAAAGTTTGACGGTTTCACCAATAACCAAGGCTTTGACCATATGGTCTAAGATAGATTCCACCAACACAGCCGACTCTGTACGCGAAAGGCCGATTTCGCGGTAGATGGCTTCGGTCAAATCTGCGCGAGTTACTGTAAAATCGCTCACTAAAAACCCCTTAAGATTTTCTATTTAAAGCAAATAATGACACAAATAGCCAATAAAAAATAACTAAATCCGTAAAAAACATCAAAAAAATCAGTTTAATAGGCCAAAAGAGCCGCTCCCCAGGTGAAACCACCGCCAAATGCTTCGAGCATTATCTTATGGCCGCGTTTGATACGACCATCACGAATGGCGACGTTAAGGGCCAAGGGAATGGACGCAGCCGATGTATTGGCATGATAAGCAACTGTTGAAACCACCTGACTGCGACGTAAATCTAGCCGCTTGGCGACAGCTTCCAATATGCGTTGGTTGGCTTGGTGGGGTACAAACCAGTCAATATCAGGTATGCCAAGGTCCACTTGCCCAGCACATTGTGCCATTGAGTCTGATAATTCTTTCACAGCATGGCGAAACACCTGATTGCCCGCCATGCGTAATTTTCCAACGGTTTGCGTCGATGACGGTCCACCGTCTACATATAAAAGATCACGGTGCTGTCCGTTAGAGCGAATAAATGTGGACATTACTCCCACGCCAGCGTCTTTATCTGCGTTCGGCGTTGCTGACAATACCATAGCCCCTGCCCCGTCGCCAAATAAAACACAAGTTGTGCGATCATTCCAATCAAGTATCCGCGAAAATGTTTCTGCGCCAATCACTAATATATTTGAAGCCTTTTGCGCCTTAATCATAGCGTCTGCCACACTGAGTGCGTAAATAAAGCCAGAGCAGACGGCTTGTATGTCAAAAGCGGCCCCCGTGCGCACGCCTAATTTTTCTTGGATCATAGTAGCCGTAGACGGAAATGTGAGGTCAGGTGTTGAGGTAGCCACAACGATTAAATCAATATCTGCTGCGTCCATTTTGGCATCTGCCAGTGCTTCAAGTGCCGCATGATAGCCTAAATCCGAGGTATTTTGCCCCTCGGCGGCAATATATCTTTGGGTAATCCCTGTACGCTCACGTATCCATTCATCGGACGTATTGACCGTCTCGGCCAATTGCGCGTTGGTGAGAACACGGGCAGGTAAAAATGATCCCACCCCTCTAATATATGCATTTTGTGTCATGGTAGATGTATTTCCATACTCTCGTCCTCATCGTGCAAAGCACTTAAAGTCCGTTCAATTTCTTCCAAGAAATGGCTATCCGCCATTTCAAGCGCAACAGAAAGCGCACTGGCAAACCCAATTGCATCAGTCCCGCCGTGGCTTTTGATGACAATGCCGTTTAACCCCAAAAACACACCGCCATTACCTGTGCGCGGGTCCATACGTTTTTTCATACGCTTTAACGCTGGTAGATTCAAAATCGAGGCCATGCGTGACCATATATTATCTTGCAATGCCGCTTTGATAAACTTACCCAATAGCCGCGCCGTGCCTTCTGCGGTTTTAAGGGCAATATTGCCCGTAAACCCGTCAGTTACAATGACATCTACATCACCCATAGAAATATCATTGCCCTCAACAAAACCTATATAGTTTAAGCCAAGTGTAGAACACGACAGGCTATCATGGGCAGCTTGTATGGTCGCATTGCCTTTTAGCTCTTCCGTGCCAACATTGAGCAAGCCTATACTTGGCTTATCTTTTTTATACAAAGCACGGTAATAAGCCTCACCAAGCACGGCAAACTCTCTGAGTTGATTGGCGTCACATTCAAGGTTTGCGCCCACATCAAGCACAACACCGTACCCTTGTTGGTGCGGCCAACGCGCCGCAATCGCAGGCCTCTGCACACCAGGTTTCATCCGCAGTAATAGTTTTGACATGGCCATGAGCGCGCCAGTATTTCCAGCTGATACGGCCACTTTCGCTTCCCCAGCTTTCACGCTCTCAATGGCATTCCACATACTTGTGCCTTTACCTCGCCGCATAGCTTGCGCGGGTTTTGCATCCATAGCAATGACACTGTCCGTATGTTGAACTTCACTACGGCCTCGGGTCAGGGGCGCTTTGGCTAATAGTGGCTTTAATTGTGCGCTATCCCCATGAATGAGGAAGCGCGCATGGCGATTCTTTCCATCATGTTTTAAAAAATACTCAATACCGTTAATAACAATATCAGGAGCAGCGTCCCCTCCCATTGCATCAACCGATAAAACAAGTCCATCTAGCATTCAATATTCCCAAGTTACCCATTATACTTTGAACTTGCGCATATCCTATAGAGGAAAAACGGGCTTGCATACACTTGCTTTTACATAATTCAATCACAAGTTCGGGAAAGAAAAGTCAACTTTCGCAATATCGCCAAGTGATAAATTCGCTAAAACTCCAGAAAATGCACGTGTGTATTTTCCCAATTTAACGACATCGTATTTGCCCGATACCTCGGTTTTTATATTTGATAAACTTACATATTTCTTCAAAATATCATGAAGTTCGCCTTGTTTTCCCTCTGTCGATTCCAAAATATCGGCATATGTTTTGGCGCGAGAAAAAAACATTTTTGCCAGTGGTTTAATGCGCCGCGCAACGCCCGTATCACTTAGGCCTTCTTCGCGTAAAGCCACATCAAAATCTGCTATCATTACGTCGTAGAGCGCTTGGGAAAGTCGTTCTCCATTTTCCCCAAACCTACGCAAATGATATAATACAAGAGACAAGTGCAGACACAAAACCTCCATGCGCCCGTCATAGTTGTCCGCGAATAATTTTGGCGTGTAAAAAACAGGTTTGCGAGATTGCTCCATGAGTTTTTGGTACAACCTCTCGGCGTCTACACTTACCTGACGTTGTTTTTTGTGTCCAAATGACAAAAATTTAAACATTTATCCATCCCTTTTTACATGTAGACACTTGCCACATGCGTTTTGATTAGGTAGGGGATATGCCAACAAATAGAAAGAGAAACACGTAAATGCGCACAGCTTTTTTTAAAACAGCATGTCTTGGCCTTTTGGCATTTTCTCTTAGTGCCTGTAATCCCATTCTTCGCACCCACGGTTATGTGGCAACGGACGCAGATAAGCCGCAAGCTGTGGAAGAACAGTCAGATACGAAGGCAAGTGTCTTGGCTCGCCTTGGCAACCCGTCTATTAAAAGTACATTTGACGAAAATACATGGTATTATTTGACCAGTGTGCGTCAACGCCTCGCCTATCTCCGTCCGTTAACAGAAGAGCGCACGATTACAGCCATTACCTTTAATGATGATGGACAAGTGCAAAAGGTGGCAGAATACGGCATAGAAAATGGTCAATACGTAGATTATAATGACCGAGAGACACCTACAAGAGGCCGGCAACTTTCGGTACTTGAACAGATTTTTGGAACAATTGGACGCCTACCGATCGATCAACTCGGTGGTAGGAACCAAGATATCCCGGGGGGGAGTGGAGGTCCAGGTGGCGGTCGTTAGAACCGCATAAACACCGAAACCTCCATAAAAAAACCCGGTAGCTATCGGGTTTTTTTATGCTGCAAAATATATTTCACAAGTTTAAAAATGCGTATATCCAGTTTTTGCAATTGGTATTTCAGTGCCGTTATTATCCAAACATTTTACACCTGTTCTCGCGACAACTTTACCAATCCTTGTCAGTTTATGACCTTCGTAAAGAACCGTTAGGTAATTGCTCTCTGTCATCGTCATCAGGGTTTGATAATCATCCCCATTTGTTAGCAAGGCAAGCCGTGCTATGCTGTCATTCTGTCCTGATACCCACAATTTCGCTGCCTCTGAAAGCGATACGTCCCATATATTGATTTCTATACCTACTGAGGAGGCTTGGGCTATGTGTTGCGCATCTGCTATAAGCCCATCTGAAACATCAATTGCAGCATGGGCATATTCTTGAATGGTTTTTCGCATATCAAAAGGTGGGTTTGGTAGATGGTAGGCATTTTCCAAATACGGCGAGAACTCACTCTTACCAATACGTTCAAAGACAGTTTCTAGACCCAAATAGGCATCACCGATTGTGCCGCTCACGCAGACAATATCTCCGACTTTCGCGCCGCTCCGCAACACGGCCTTACCTGTTGGCACAACACCAATAATTGTAATACTTAGGACACATTCACCTTGACAACGAGTTGTGTCCCCTCCCCACAATTGCAAGTCATATTTGTCTTGGTCAAGGGCCAGGCCGTGGCAAAATTTTGCGAGCTCAGGCTCACCAATGCGTTTTGGCAGACTGAGCGATAAAAAATAACCAGTGGGCTTTGCGCCTTTTGCCACAAGGTCAGAAATATTGATGCGCAGCAATTTTTGTGCGATCTGTTCGTCGAATTTTCCGGATGGAAAATGTACGCCTTCCACAATCGAGTCCATAGACATAACCATGTCCATGCCTTGGGGAGGTGTCCACACGGCGGCATCATCTTTCAAATCCAACGCTTGCGGGCCTGATAAACCCGTTAGGTATTTCGCGATGAATGCAAACTCATCCATCTATAGCATGACCAAGTCCAAATTCAGCGGTGCGGCATTCCCGCGCCAGTTTATCAAGGGCAGCATTGACAAAATTTGGCTCTTTGCCTTCGTAGAAGTCACGTGCAAGACTGACATATTGGTCTACAATCACTATGGCTGGCACATCAAACATGCGCAGTAATTCATAAGCCCCACAGCGCATAATCGCCCGTAAAATAATATCTAGACGGTGCAACTCCCACTTTTCGTTCAACTTCGCTTTGATAGCTGTATCCACAGTTTCTTGCTCTGCCACAACACCTAAAACAATAAGTTCAAAATAGTCTTTATCGGCGGTCACACCACCTGACCGAGCCGCGTTTTCAAACCAATGGTCATTAAATTCGCGTACAACCAGTTTGGATTGTTCGTTCGCAAGTTCCATTTGGTAGAGGGCTTGCACAGCAGAAAGGCGCGCCAACTGACGCTTGCGGGTATCTATATCTTGATTTGTCATCACACTCATTTCGGCATTTACGATTTATTTTTTTCATCATTATTTTCATTAACAAGTTTTTCTTTGTCAATGAAACTTTCAAAATCTGAAACTTCATGAAAATCTTTATAGACGGACGCATAACGCACATAACCTACACTGTCGAGTTGAGAAAGCCCCTCCATGACCATTAAGCCAATTTGATCTGAGGATACTTCGTTACTTCCTAAACTTTCAAGGCGGCGCACAATACCTGTTATCATGCGCTCTATTTGGTCTTGTTCGACAGGGCGTTTTTGCAAAGCAATCATGACGGAGCGGGTAAATTTCTCGCGGTCAAATGGGGCGCGCCTCCCTGATTTTTTAATGACGGTTAATTCCCGTAACTGCACTCGTTCAAACGTGGTAAAGCGCGCTCCGCATGAGCTACATAAACGGCGACGGCGGATGGCTTGTCCCTCTTCCGTGTGTCGGCTGTCTTTAACCTGACTATCTTCACTGGCGCAAAAAGGACACCGCATACTTAGCTCTCCATTTGGGGATAAATAGGAAATTGGCTCGTCAACACGGCGACCTTTTCACGTACAGCCATTTCAACCTGTAAATCTCCATCAGGATTTTTCACAAGCGCGTCTAAAACTTCGGCCATCAATGAACCGATTTGCTTAAACTCGTCGACACCAAATCCGCGTGTGGTTCCCGCTGGCGTGCCAACACGAATGCCTGATGTTATTGTAAATTTCTCTTTATCAAAGGGAATGCCGTTTTTATTACAGGTAATATTGGCCCGCTCCAAAGCGTGCTCAGCATTATTGCCCTTCACGCCCTTTGGACGCAAGTCGATGAGTGCTAAATGGGTGTCCGTACCACCACTGACAACCGCGTAACCCGCGTCCACTAGGCTCGCAGCTAAGGCTTGGCAATTATCTTTAACCTGCTGACAATAGGCTTTAAATTCTGGTGTTAAAGCTTCGCCAAATGCAACGGCTTTGGCCGCAATAACATGCATTAACGGGCCACCTTGCAGACCTGGAAAAATTGCTGAGTTGATTTTTTTACCAATTTTTTCATCATTAGATAAAACCAATCCCCCTCTGGGGCCACGCAATGTTTTGTGGGTGGTTGTTGTGACAACATGAGCATGCGGCAAGGGCGACGGATGCACCCCGCCCGCAACAAGTCCTGCAAAATGAGCCATATCTACATGTAGATACGCGCCGATTTTATCGGCAATAGCGCGAAAACGGGTGAAATCTATTTCGCGGGAATAGGCGGAGCCACCAGCAATAATTAATGCTGGTTTATGTGCAATGGCCAAAGCTTCAACAGCGTCATAATCAATCAAGCAATCGTCTTCGCGCACGCCGTAAGTAACAGCATTAAACCATTTACCAGACATATTGGGCCGCGCACCGTGGGTGAGATGGCCACCAGATGCCAAATCCATGCCCAAGATTGTATCCCCAGGTTTGATAAGGGCCAACATCACACTTTGGTTGGCTTGCGAACCACTATGGGGCTGCACATTGGCAAAACTGCAATTGAACAATTCCTTGGCACGGTCAATGGCAAGTTGCTCCGCTATATCGACGTATTCACAGCCCCCGTAATAGCGTTTGCGCGGATAGCCTTCTGCATATTTATTGGTGAGCACAGAGCCTTGCGCGCCTAGAACTGCCAGCGAGACAATATTCTCAGAGGCAATGAGCTCAATTTGGACTTGTTGGCGGTGTAATTCTTGGTCTATTGATGCCATTAACGTGGCGTCTTGTTCTCGTAGAGACTTTGTAAAAAAATCTGAAGTGTGCTGAGCCGTCATTGCGAATCCTTTTACCAATCATGAATGGGCAAAAGCTATAACAGGCAGGTAAATTTCTGCAATCTAAATGTCATACATATGCGGAAATTTCCTTTTACGTGGACGTATCTTCTAATACCCCACGGCGGATTTGGTCTTCTTCCAAGCTTTCAAACAAAGCTTGGAAATTACCTTCGCCAAAACCTTCATTGCCTTTGCGTTGAATAAGCTCAAAGAAAATCGGCCCGATTTGGTTTTCCGTGAATATTTGCAGTAATAACCCTTGCCCTTCGGTTGGTGCACCGTCAATGAGAATAGAGCGTTTACGCAATTCCTCTATGGGTTCATTATGCCCCGGCAAACGCGTATCAATGAGGTCAAAATATGACCCCGTTGTCGCTTGCAGAGCCACACCGTTTTCATTAAATTGATCGACTGTTTTATAAATATCGTCAGTGCCCAATGCAATATGTTGGATGCCCTCGCCGTTATAGTCTTTCAAAAATTCCTCGATTTGACTTTTGTCATCCCGGCTTTCATTGAGCGGGATGCGGATTTTCCCGCACGGGCTTGTCATGGCCTTGGAAATCAATCCCGTTAATTTCCCCTCAATGTCAAAATACCGAATTTGGCGGAAGTTGAAATAGTCTTCGTAAAAACTGCCCCAGTTTTCCATACTGCCGCGAAAGACATTGTGCGTTAGGTGATCTAAATATGTTAGCCCAGTGCTGTTTTTCGCCATTAATTCCTGCCAGCCATTAACAAATTTAAAATCAATGTCGTAAATACTGTTTTCGCCGTAGCGGTCTACGAAATACAAACGACTGCCGCCAATGCCCTCAATGGCTGGAATATTAAGCTCCATTGGATTTGCATCACCTGGGCAAGGTGTTGCGCCGAGCTCAATTGCCCTATTATAGGCAAAGTTTGCGTCTTTTACCCGAAACGCCATGGCGCAGGCACTTGGCCCATGTTTTTTGGCAAAACCTTGAGCGAAACTATCTGATTCAGAATTAATAATAAAATGAATATCACCCTGCTTCATTAGTACAATATCTTTGCTACGGTGATGAGCAACAATGGCAAAACCCATGTTTTCAAACAAACCAATGAGCTTTTGCGGCTCATTTGTCGCATATTCAACAAATTCAAAACCATCCGTACCCATTGGGTTTTCAAATAGATCTGCCATCTTGCACTCCGTTACTAATTTCATTATTCTTGAATCACATCACATATAGTAACATATGTTACCACAAGCAAGTGCGCAATTAATCAGGCAGAAAAATATCCACATGAACACATTTAAACTCAATGAATTTCTGCCTTATAAACTTTCCATACTCTCCCAAACGATTAGTCAATTAATCGGACAGGCATATGGTGCGCGGTTTAACCTAACCATGTCACAATGGCGATGTTTGGTAATCATTGCAGCCCATAGTCACGTTACAGCAAAAATAATTTGCACACATACTCTTTTGGACAAAATGACGGTTTCCAGAGCTATACGCGCATTGAAAATCTGTGAACTGATAAAACTGAGCCCGTCACCAGACGACAAACGTAAACAACTTATAGTTTTAAGCGAATCTGGGCAAAAAATATATGACGAAGTATTGCCCATTGCTTTGGGTTATGAAAAATCACTGCTAAACGCTTTAACACCCGAAGAAAATAATGCACTTGATTCGATCATAGCAAAGCTCATCAACGCCGCAAAAAATCTCCCACACACAAAATAAACAACTATTTATTAATTTCTTTTACATTATTAATTGAAAATTGCCATATTTGGACACATTCGTCCATGTTTTCGCTCCACTTCTTATGAAAAATAGTGCATAATGGACTGGTTATACCCTTAGGGTATAGCACGGCGGATTGTCGGGTTGCCCCACATCAACACTACAGTCCGCCACTTAAGTTGGTGCGACGATTGTCGCATTTTTTATGTTATAAATCAATTGATTACAGCAATATTTTAACTATCCGGCATTTTTGGCATATAGTTTTCATCATGTTTTGCTAAAATATTACTAGCAGCAAACACTCTATTTGCCGTCATTTTTCCTATCAAAACAACACCCTGCCCATCCCTAAATAAGTCAGGCAATACACCTTCGTAATGCACCTTTAATGCAGCTATATTTGGATCAGCATTTTCAAAATTTACAATCGCAAAATTCGTAATCAAGCCATTAGGTTTCTCAATACTACCTCTTACCACAAGACCACCGATACGGATTTGATTGTCAGGTTGAACAAAATCCAAGCGTACAATGTCGCTCGGGTTTTTAAAGAGTTGTTTGTTTTCACCCAAAGCCTGCATAAGCAGTAAAGCACCTGCAACTATAGCGAGTGCTGCCAGCACACTGGTTATCATTCTACGGTTTCTATGCTTTGATCTCATAACTCTGGTGTATCAATTCGCCCCGTGATAGTAAACGACCAATATGAGCCAAAGCGATCGAAATTTTGATATCTTAAACATCAAAGACCTCTGCATAGAGCGCGGTGGGGCCATGTTACTATCCCATATTAGCATCTCACTATTTTCTGGTGATATCATATGGGTGAATGGCAGTAATGGTATCGGTAAAACATCCCTCCTCATGTGCTGCGCTGGTTTATTGCGCCCCAATAGCGGAGAGATCACATGGAACGGTCAAGACGTTCACAAGCTTTACGACGGACACATTGCTTATCTCGGACACCAAGATACCCACAAGCCAGAACTCAGCGTACAAGAAAACTTGCAGTTTTGGCAAGATTTATACAGCAATGTTAATGATATTCGTTCAGTTCTTGAGCAAGTAGGCTTATGGCAACGACGAAACCAACGGGCAAAAAGCCTATCTGCGGGGCAATCACGCCGCTTGTCACTGGCCCGCCTGATTATCAGCAATGCCAAATTATGGATACTCGATGAGCCCGCTGCCGCGATGGATGCAAAGGGGAGAGACCTCATACATCACGTATTAAAAACCCATGTCACCGCGCAAGGATGTGCACTGCTCGCGTCTCACCATGCACCAAAACGTATTGGTAAAAACACTCGCATTTTAACGCTAACCGCCCCTCATATTCATGACAGTGAAAGCGGGGGTTTTTGATGCACACCATAAACACATTGATAAAACGCGACCTCACCCTCGCTTGGCGTTCAGGCGGCACATGGATATTAAGCCTTGTTTTCTTTGGATTATTTTTGGCCCTAAGCGCAATTTCCTTCGGCGGGGATTTTCAAATTCTTCGTCCGCTTGCACCGTCCCTCATCTGGTTAGCACTTATTTTATCCCTCATGCTATCTTTTGAACATATTTTTCACACCGACGCAGAAGACGACACGCTCTCACATCTAAAACTGTCAGGCACACCGCTAAGCTATTACGTCGTTGCAAAATGTTGTGTGCACTGGATTTTATCGGTCCTGCCCCTCCTTGTGAGTTTACCTGCCGCAGCATTATTGTTCAATCTTGATACGCAAACGACAGCGGGTTTGTTTTTTTCCATCCTCATCGCCAGCCCCGCCCTTATTTGCTACGGCGCATTTAGCGGAGCATGCCTTGTCAGTTATAAAGGCGGCGGCGTATTATTGGTGATTTTAAGCGCGCCAATATTGCTTCCACTCTTGATCTTTGGCGTCAGTGCCGCCATACGGTATGGGCAATTGGGTCTGGGCGCACCTGAGTTTCAAGCTTTGGCAGGTTTAAGCTTACTGTCACTGGCCATTGGCATTCCTGCTTCCGCAGTCGCCCTAAATATTACGTTGGAATAAAGCTGTTATGATCTCTTTTCTCGCAAATCCTCACCGTTTTATGAAATTCGCGAGAATTGCTGCTCCCCTGCTTGGTATCACCGCCCTTTTCACAATATGCATCGGGCTGTGGATGGGCATTTGGCATTCGCCGCAAGATTACCAACAAGGTCATAGTGTGCGTATTATGTATGTGCATGTACCAGCCGCATGGAACGCTATGATGGCTTACGGTATTATGGCAATAGCCAGCCTAATCGCCTTTATTTGGCGCCATCCCTTGGCAGATGAATTGGCACGTGCCTGCGCTCTGCCTGGTGCAGCGTTTACAGCACTTGCCCTCATTACAGGCAGTTTGTGGGGCAAAACATCTTGGGGAACCTATTGGGTATGGGACGCACGTATTACCTCCATGCTCGTCTTACTATTTCTCTACATTGGTTATATGAGCATTTGGGTAATAATGGGCGACCAGAAAAAAGCAGCACGAATTGCAGGCTTGGTTGCTATGGTAGGGGCTGTAAATCTCCCGATCATTAAGTATTCTGTAAATTGGTGGAATACCCTGCACCAAGGCGCAACACTGTCTTCACCCAATTCGCCAGGACTGCCTACCGAAATGCTTATTCCCCTGCTATTGCTTACAATAGGGTATAGTTGTTTCTTTGGCTGGCTAACGATTAATCGTGTCATAAACGCGATCGCCAAAAGCAAAACAAAACGCCGTTCTATGGACGAAACAGCAGCACATGTAACGCTGGAGACACTCTAATGGATTTAATACCTGATTTTGGCAAATATAGTTTTTTCGTATGGACGTGTTACGGGGTTTCAATTGCCACTTTGCTTGGTCTGACAATTTTGACATTTCTCCAAAACCGTAAATATAGAAAATGAACACGAATAAGGTTTTTTATGCGTTGGGAAATACGCCTATCGCCCGCCTAAAATCCCTCATGGCTCGCCTGCGTGATAAGGATAATGGCTGTCCTTGGGACATGGAACAAACATTTAAAACCATAGCCCCTTACACTATTGAAGAAGCTTATGAAGTCAATGACGCCATTGATAATGGCGATATGAGCGCGCTTAAGGAAGAGCTCGGCGATCTGTTACTACAGGTAATTTTTCACGCACAAATCGGCGCAGAGCAAAGTGCGTTTGATTTTGACGCCATCTGTGATGCACTGGTCAAAAAAATGATTGTCCGCCACCCTCATGTATTTGGTGACGCACAACACCGTGGTCCATCCCAGCAAACCAAAGCTTGGGAAAGCCTAAAGGCCGACGAGCGCAAACAAAAGGGGGAGAAAAGTATCTTGGACGGAATAGCTACCGCCCTGCCCGCCCTGATGCGAGCTGAGAAACTGCAAAAACGGGCGGCTCGTGTTGGGTTTGACTGGCCTGACAGCGGGCAAGTATTGGAAAAAATTATAGAAGAAGCAGGCGAAATAATTGAAGCCCAAGAAAACGGCGAACCCCAACACCGCATCCATGAAGAAGTCGGGGATCTTATTTTTGCCGTCACCAATCTCGCTCGAAAACTAGGCGTAGATCCCGAACACGCCCTAAGAGACACCAATAAAAAATTCACCGATAGATTTCACTATATTGAACAAAATGCAGGCCAAGACTTAAGCGACATGAAACTAGACGCCCTCGAAGCCCTCTGGCAAGAGGCTAAAAAACACGGACTTTAGAGGCTTGAAAACAAATGTTTATGTTTTCCTTGCAAAATTCCCACTTTCATTTTCGGGAGTTTGATTTGCATTTTTAGATCGCCATTATTTGCCGTTTCTTCGGACATAACGTCGCCGTTTTCATATAGCCATGCGCGAATGCCGTAATCTTTTGGCGTAATCCGCACATCTATCACTTCGTCAAATTTGGCAAGGCATGCCTCTATACCAAGGCTGAGTTCTTCTAGGCCTTGGTTTTTTATACAAGACACAGGAAAGGACAGGTTTGTGAGCGCGTCATCAGCCATGCCCCTATTGGTAGATTTTGCACTGTCTAAAAGCCCTAATCTGTCTTGCTCGTCGATAAGGTCTATTTTATTCCACACCTCAATCATCTGTTGCCCGTGTTTTGGCCCTGCGTCTATAGAATCCAGTATGGAGAGTACATCTTGCTTGCGGGATTCCGTCATCTGGTCAGAAATATCACGCACGTGCACGAGCAAATCTGCTTCTTTAACCTCTTCCAACGTGGCGCGAAATGCATTGATAAGATCGGTTGGCAAATTTGAGATAAACCCCACTGTGTCAGACAAAACTGCCTTTTGCCCACTTGGTAAATTTAAAATTCTATGAGTTGTGTCCAGTGTTGCAAACAACATGTCTTTGACAAATACCCCGCCGTCTGTAAGGCGGTTAAATAGCGTGGATTTACCTGCATTGGTATAGCCAACCAAGGCTACGACTCGTTCTGGGGCGCGTTCTCTTTTGGTGCGTTGTAAGGCGCGGGTGCGGCGGACTTGTTCCAAGTCTCTTTGTAATTTGCTAATTTTATCGGCGAGTTGGCGGCGGTCAGACTCAATTTGTGTTTCCCCTGGCCCTGACATAAGCCCTTGCCCACCGCGTTGCCGTTCCAAATGTGTCCATGTACGCACAAGACGCGACCGTTCATAACCAAGACGAGCAAGTTCAACTTGCAATCCCCCCTCTTTGGTTGCGGCGCGCAGGGCAAATATTTCTAAAATCATGCCCGTGCGGTCGATGACTTTAACGTCCCAAATTTTTTCCAAATTGCGTTGCTGGACAGGAGAAAGTTCCGTATTGACCACAACAATATTAATGTCATGTTGGGCAATAATTGCGCCCATATCAGAAATTTTACCGCTACCAAAATAATTGGCAACTTTAATATCGCGAACAATTATTATATCTTGGGCACAAACCTCAACATCCAAAGCTTCAGCCAAACCAACGGCCTCTTCCAAATCAAGCCCTGCTACTGAATTTCGGTAGCCCGATGATGTGGGGTGCACAACCAGTGCTTTTTGCGCAACGAATTCTTGGTTAATCATTCACGAGTCTTTTGGGTAATTGTTGAATTTGCAAAAAAATTAATCAATATCGGCCGCGTTTTCAGCATCATCAAAAAGCTGCACAGGTACAGAAGGCATGATTGTCGAAATTGCATGTTTATAAACAAGCTGTACTTGACCATCTCGGCGCAAAAGCACACAGAAATTATCAAACCATGTCACCACACCTTGTAGTTTCACACCATTGACCAAAAAAATTGTCAGTGGTGTCTTTGATTTACGCACTGAATTTAAAAATGTGTCTTGTAGATTTTGTTTTTTATCACCTGACATTGCTTTGCCCTTATCTTGTTATTATCATTCCCCCGCATATGATGCTATCTATCTTCTCTCATCAATTGCAAGTCCGAAAATAGTTTTTCTACGTAAATGTCAGCAATATGGACATATTTGCCGCATTATTTCTCTAAATCTCTAATTCCTCCACAGTGACGGCGAAATAACTGCAAATGCAGCCAAAACTTCTACGCGCCCCAATAACATGATGATTGTCAGCACAAATAGGGTAAGCGGCGACATAGATGCGTATGTTAGTTCTGGATATGTCGCCGCAAGAAGCGGCCCCATATTGGACAAAGCCCCTGCACAGGCAGCAACTGCGTGGGTAAATTCAATCCCTGCGGCCCCAAGAGCCATAATCCCCATTGCAAATACCAGCGTATAGCCAAAGAAATACATCCAAATGGAGAGAAAGCCCTTATCCTCGATAATTTCTCCTTGAAAACGCACGGCACGAACACGCGACGGATGACTCATACGGTCGAGGTCCGTACGCAAATGCCTAAACAACAAAAGCACACGAATAATCTTTACCCCGCCCGCAGTGGACAAGGCAGACCCCCCGATAAGAGCAAGAGCAATTAGCATTGAAGGCGGCAAGATATCCACACCAACAATGTGGAAATCAAACCCTGTTGTACTTGCCATATAAGCAGCCTCAACAATCATCGTGTGTAAGTGCATATGACCTGTATAAAAAAAACCGATGATGATGATGATCGCAATCACGGCAAACATACCACGGTGTTCAACATTTAGAAAAAATTCACGCAATGAAGCTTTATTACGCCGCCGCACAATATCCCACAACACAGCTATATTTACGGCCCCCAATATACAAGTCACAGCCAAGACAATCCCGCCTATATTTGAAACATAACTTTCAAGTGTACCTGTACGCGGGGTCAACCCACCTGTTGACACAGCACTTAGTGCCAAACAAAACGCCTCAAACATTGGCGTGCCAAATACAATTAACAATATGAAACACACAATTGAAACAAGGAAATATACAAATGCGACCACCCAGCCTATCCGTAAAAACCGAGAAAATAATTCACCTTTTCGCAACGTAAATAATACTGATCGGTGTACGCCTGTTCCACTTAAATTGACAGCGGCTAGAATGACGATTGCAAATATTGCCGCAATAACCCCCCCGCTCCATTGTAAAAGTGAACGCCAAACCAACAAAGATTTAGCTATTTCTTCAGGGATAAGTGTCGAAGCACCTGTCGTTGTTATTGCTGAGACAGATTCAAAATACGCAACCCCTATATTGGGTACAGCTCCCAAAGACAAATACGGCAAGCATGTGATAATGGGAATAATGAGCCAAAATAAGAATAAGAAGACTAAGGCATCACGGGTACTTTCAGTATTGGGAGCATTTTGAGCGGTGAAATATACAATACCCCCTAAGACACCAGCGAGGGAAGCAAGTCCAAGAAAATTTTGAGCCTGTGTATACTCACCAACACTAAAACCAAATATTGATGTGACAAGCATCAGGCCAGAAAAAAACAAAACCGTATAGCCCAACCAGAGGAATATCCGCGAAATTGCCATGTTTAAAAATAATCCGCACTGACGCGAAATAACTGCTCCACATGTTTAAGAGCCGCTTTTTCACATAACAAAACAATTCTGTCTTTCGGTTTAATGGTTAAGTCAGGTTCTGGTTTTAAAAATTTTCCCTTGCGGATAACCGCACCGATCACAATACCGTCTGTTATAGATGCTTCCTTTAAAGTCCGACCAGATAATGGAGAGGTTTCAAGCACTTCGCCCTCCATCACTTCCGCTGCCCCGTCGCCAATGGCGAATACATCTAAAATACGTCCCTTACGTACATGGCGCAAAATAGAAGATACCGTTGTCGATCTCGGGTCGATTATCATGTCGATATTTAGTGACGATTTGATTTTCAAAAATGAAATTTCATTGATGAGGCTAAAGACTTGGCCAGCGCCAACCGATTTTGCCATGACACCCGACAAAATATTGGTTTTATCATCATCGGTCAGGCATAATACAGTTTGTGCATCATTAGCCCCAGCCTCTTCTAATATGTTGATGTTTAAACCGTCTCCGTTTAAAACAACGGTGCGCTTTAGTTGCTCGGCCACTTTTTCAGCACGCTTTTTATCTTTTTCAATGATACGCACGCGTACGCCAGATACTTTTTCAAGCTCACGAGCAACATAAGAACCTACATTCCCCGCACCAATGATGACAATATGGCGGGCTTTTTCTTCGACTGCCTCCATAATATCTAGTAGACGACTCGCATGGGCAGTTTCTACGACAAAATACACGTCATCACCTACTTCTAAAGGGTCGTCATGATTGGGAGCAAAAAGTTGCTGATCCCGAGAGACACCAACGATTGTAGCATTCAAACTCGGAAACAAATCTCCTAACTGCTGGATCGGCATATTAATAATAGGACAGTTTTCCTCTATGCTAATGCCGATTAATTGTACAAAGCCATTGCTAAACGGTACAACATCAAAAGCACCTGGTGTGTTTAATTGTCTTAAAATCGCTTTGCCAATTTCAATTTCTGGGGAAATAATAATATCGATTGGCATATTTTCGCGACTATAAAGATCACGCCAGTTTTCTTTAAGATAATCTTGCGCTCTCACTCTAGCAATTTTGGTTGGTGTCCCAAATAAAGAATGTGCAATCTGGCACGCAACCATATTCACTTCATCTGAATAAGTTACGCCAATTATCATATCTGCCGTTTCTGCGCCGGCCTTTTTAAGAATGCCAGGATGTGATCCATGCCCGACGATACCGCGTACATCCAGTTCCGTAGAAATAGCCAAGACCAGTTCTGGCGATAAATCAACGACCGTCACCTCATTATTTTCGGTAGAAAGTTTCTTGGCAATCCCGTAGCCAACGCGTCCTGCGCCACAAATTATAATATTCATTTTATTACCCTAACCCCAATATTATAGTATTTATATACTTTTTGTATGTGGGGTAATCCCCAAAGATTTTAATTTTCGGTGCAATGCAGAGCGTTCCATGCCAACAAAGCTTGCCGTTCGCGAAATATTACCGCCAAATCGTTCGATTTGTGCTTGTAAGTATTCCCGCTCAAAATTCTCTCTTGCCCTACGCAGCGGCAAAGCGATCATACGGTCATTAGCTTGTCCACTGCCACCTGACTGGCGAACAACAGATACTTCAGGCGGTAAAGATCCCAATGTGATGTTTTCGTGGGGTTCTCCCGTTGCCAAAATCAGCAATCGTTCTACATTATTGCGCAATTGCCGTACATTGCCGGGCCAATCATGGGCTTGGAGTGCCGCCATTGCGTCCTCGCCAATATTGCGTGCTGGCAAGCCTGTTGATTCTGCTAATTTTACAATAAAATGATTGACTAAATCTGGGATATCTTCCCTCCGCTCCATAAGAGGAGGGGCGACCATCGGCATAACATTTAAACGATGATACAAGTCTTCACGAAAAATGCCGCGTTGTGTCTCTTTTTCCAAATCACGTGAGGTTGACGTTATGATTCTCACATCCACTTGCACATCATTATTACCCCCAACCCGTTGAAATTTCTGATCGACCAGCAAACGCAAGAACTTACCTTGTGTTTCAAACGGCATATCCGCCACTTCATCAACATAAATCGTGCCGTAGTGAGCGGTTTCAAGTAAGCCAGGTTTAAAACTGCCACTATGGGAGTCATTCTCAACCCCAAATAATTCCTTTTCAACCAACTCAGGCGTCATTGTTGCCGCATTAACTGCGCGGAAAGGCCCATTATGCCGATGAGAGTTTTCATGTAAAAGGCGGGCGATCAACTCTTTTCCCGTACCCGAAGGTCCGGAAATTAAAACACGGCTGTTGGTCGGTGCAATTTTTTCTATCTTTTGCCGCAATTGACAAATGACAGGGGACGAACCAATCAATTGCGTATCAAGTACAGTCCGCTCTTTTAACGCAGCATTTTCTTGTCGCAATTGCGCAGTTTCCAAAGCGCGTTTGGCTGTCACCAATAGCTTTTCACTTTGAAACGGTTTGACAAGATAATCATACGCCCCTTTACGAATGGCGGAAACCGCCGTTTCCACAGTACCGTGTCCGCTGATAATAATAACAGGGATATCAGGGTCCGTTTTTTTGAAGATATCCATCAACTCGATACCGTCAAGTTCAGAGCCTTTTAACCACACATCCATAATGATTAGGGCAGGCTTACGTGCTTTAAACTCTGCTATAGCTTGTTTACTACTCGCAGCATCCCTCACAGGATAACCCTCATCTGATAAAATCCCTGCAATTAAGCTTCGAATATCATCTTCGTCTTCAACAACGAGTATTTCAAATTTCATGATTTTACACCTTGTAATTTTGAAGAGATTTTATGAGCAGCTAGCATTTGGACCTGCTCATCTTGATTGGATTGCGGGATGCAAAGCTGAACATGCGCCCCCTCCTTTCCGTCATCGCGGATTAACAGGTAAAAATTGCCACCGTGATCTTCCAATATTCGTTTCACAATCGCTAGGCCAAGCCCTGTGCCTTCATCACGCGTTGTCATATACGGCTCAAGCAATCGATCCTTATCCGCCAATGGCCAGCCATGGCCATTATCAAAAATATCAATAACTACCATTCCGTCTTGCCTTGTAATACGCGTAATTATGACCCCATCTTGCAGATTACGCCCTGAATCTATAAGGCGTTTAGAAATAGCCTCACCTGCATTTTTATAAATATTTGTAAGTGCCTGCCCAATTAAACGCTCATCGCACAAAATACAAATAGGCGCGTCATTCTCATTCTCATAAGAAAATTCAATGTCAGGGAATGCCACGCGTTGCGCAAACAATGCGTCTTGTAAAAAACTTTCCACATTTACCATTTGTAAGACAGGTGCAGGCATTCGCGCAAATGCGGAGAACTCATCCACCATACGCCCCAAATTGGAAACCTGTTTAATAATGGTATTTGTACACTTGGAAAACACCTCAGGATCGGTTTTAATTTCATTTTTATATTTGCGCTCAAGGCGTTCTGCAGAAAGCATGATGGGCGTCAACGGGTTTTTAATCTCATGGGCAATCCGGCGCGCAACTTCTCGCCATGCAGAATGCCGTTGGGCAGCAACGAGGCGGGTCATGTCATCAAATGTTATTACCCAACCTGTATCGGAATGATCCCCGTGATACGAAGACACTCGCAAATCGAGGTTGCGCGTGCCGTTTGGAGTTTCAAGGTTTACTTGATCTTCAGTACTATGCGCCAAATCATCAACTGCGCGCATAAATGCTGGCATAAAAACACTCAACTTGGTCTTTAATGGATACCCGACAACTTCTGCGGATGTTAACCCAAGCAAATATTCTGCCGAACGGTTGATAACGGTTATTTTCCCTTCTTGTGACAAGCCAATTACACCAGCACTTACGCCCGACAATACGGCCTCCGAAAACTCTCTGCGCTGTTCTGATATATCGTGCTCTCGCACCAAATCTTCACGTTGTGTGTAGAGTTGTCTGGTCATACGGTTAAAGGCACTGGCAAGATCACCAATTTCGTCCCACACGCCGCCGACATTCAGGCGTGTCGTTAAATCGCCAGAACGTACTTTTTCAGCAGCATTTACCATTGCGCCAAGTGGAGACACAATCCTGTCTGCGACGAGTAACCCCAACCAAATCGCGGCAAACAATATGAGGAGAGCCATTTCAATATAGCTGAGTAAAAACACCTTATTGAGCGTATCAAAATTTCCCGTGTATTTATCCAAAGATGCTTCGACTTGATTGATTTGGTCAATGTTTTTCAAAACCCCTGTTTGCAAATACCGCCCTGTATATAAATAAGCATCTTCATAATTTTCAAGTCGGTATAAAGCGCCAATAAAATCTATTTCTCCACGGGTTATAAAGGCAACAGACCCGTCTTTAGTCCCTGCGTAAGCTTCCGCGCCAGGCAAAACATAAACAGGAGATTGCGGCCCCTCTGCTTGTGACAAAATGCGCCCCTGTCCGTCAACAACATAGACAACAGGGAACTCACGAAAAACAGCCTGATTTATCAAAAAATCTGTGTATGTAATGCGGTTGGACAATTGGCCTTGAGCACGGTTTAAGTCTTCGGCAATATCGTATACCCCCTGTCCAATTTCGTCATATTCCTCTTTAAAATATGCCGAGGACAATTCTTTACTTGTTTGCATGGTTTGACGCACCGTTGGCCCAAAAATATCATTGAGGTTCCTATTCATGAGTGTCGTAAAAAACAGCCCAACCAAAATGGCAGGAACCAACGCACCCAGACTAAAGATTAAGACAAAGCGACGATGCAAATGCGGGGCAGTATGACCTGAATCTTGTGAAAACAAAACAAAGTTAAGCCGTGAAAACAGATAAACCCCAAGTGCAATTATAAGCACTAAACTCAACCATAACGCGGGCATTGCCGTAGCAACTTGTTCTGCATTCCCCGATATTCCAGAAAGCGCACCAATTCCCGTTAACCCAGCCGAAACAGTGAATAATACACCAAACAAGGTCGTACGAAACACACGGGGACTTACAAAATTTGTTTCTTTTTTTCTACTCTCAACCATTGAGACTTATTTACCACAGTGTTGCCAAAAATCAACAGTGCATTTTGATCAGAATTACTATAACAGTTTTGGAATTTTCAGAGCCTTGATTTTTGTTCGTAACGTATTGCGGTGAATGCCAAGCAGTTCAGCGGCACGTATATTGTTGCCGCCCGTCATCCGCAAGGCCGCCTCAATTAAAGGTTTTTCAACCCATGCCAAGGCCTGAATATATGGGCTGATATTTTGGCCTTCAGGCGCATCCATCGATGCCTGTAATAAGGCTTCACACACGCTATGAATATCCTCAAGCACATAATCAGCATTCTCCACACCATCCCCAAAGCCTATTAAAGGCGACATAATACTGCGCATAATTTCACCAGAAATATGCCCATCAGAAAACCTGAGTGCAAGGGTTTGCATTAAGGTTTTTAACTCACGTACATTTCCTGGCCAATGATACCCCTCCAACAATTTCATTGCCTCCAAACTTATGGTTTGATGTTTTGATTTTTTACCTAAATTAAGAAACATATGGGCCAATTCAGAAATATCGCCGCTACGTTGAGCAAGTGGTGGCAATGCAATTTCAGCGCCCCTGAGGTGAAAAAATAAATCCAACCGCAATGTACCGTCATTCTCAATCTCTCGCGGCGACTTACTTGACATTGAAATGACGCGAAATTTTTCCTTAGTCTTTCTGTGTTCATTCTTTTCCAAAATCCGCAAAAGAAGCGATTGTTTGTCTTTAGGTAGTTCATGAATGCGGTCAACAAATACATCTCCTGTCAACACGGCTTCTTCGAGTAGGATAAGTGTCTCACAATCATAAAAATCAACAAAAGGCTCACGCGCCCTGCGCCCTGCCTCATGCAAAAGCTTTGCAGCATGGTTTTTCCCTGTACCGATATCTCCGTATATGAACACAGGTATATCTGCTGACATATAATCAGAAATACCCCTAAACACAGGCTGCATTACCGCTGATTTCCCAACCATAGGTTCAGTATTTACGAGGTGTTTGTTCACTACGGTTTTTCGTGCATTCTTAGGCATGGTTTCCTTAAGGGCTCGTGTGAGTGTTTGTGATAACACGTCTAGGTCAAAAGGTTTGGGAATATAATCAAAAACGCCCAAGCTACCCGATTGCAGTGCAGTCGCAACGCTCGTATTGGCACTCATAACAATAATGGGAAGGTCGGGCCTTAAGCGTGCAAGCTCGGGGATGAAGGTAAAAATATCATCGCTCTCCATATAGACATCTGTCAAAACAACATCGCCCTCTCCGCTTTTTATCCATTTCATCAAAGTTTGCGCATTGTCAGTTGCGCGCACTTTATAACCCACTTTCGTCAAATATTTTGAAAGGACAAATCGAATACTTGCATCATCATCGGCCAAAAGAACATTATATATCATAAGCTTAGTCTTTATTCTTTATGTTATTAGCTGTCGGCAATAATATTGAAAACACGGTGCACCCAGGTTCTGATTGCACATCTATCAAACCCTCATGACTTACAATAATTTTGGAAACCAATGCAAGGCCAAGGCCGTAACCATTAGACTTACTGGTAACAAAAGGATGGAATATCCGCTCTCGTAGTTCCACATCAATACCGGGCCCATTATCAACAATCCGAATTTCAACGGGTAAGGAACGGTGAACGCTATTACCCAGCCGCCGGGTGACACCTGTGCGGTAAAGTGTTTTAATTTCTATCTGCCCTACCCCGTCACTATTGGCCTTATTGATTGCTTCCACAGCATTGGCGATTAAGTTTACAACCACTTGCATCAACGCATCCGCATTGCCAAAAACATCTGGCAGTGAGGGGTCATAATCTTCTACCAGTTTAATATCGCTATTATGTTGGCTTTGGAAAAGAAGTTTAGCATTGCCCAATATGGTATGCACGTTAAAGAGCGCATTCTCCCCCCCATTGGTCATGCCAAAGTTTTCCATTTGGTCAGCAAGACGTCCTATACGGCCAACTTCGGTTTTGATTAATGTTGTTAATTCTAGGTCATCCTGATTATGCAGGCTAGATTCTAATAATTGTGCCGCCCCGTGAATACCTGCAAGTGGGTTTTTAAGTTCATGGGCCAACATACGCCCTAGCATTGTCACGGCCTGCTCATTATCTGCATGTGTATGCACGCTTTGTGTAGTTGGTTTTGGCATCACCTTAATAACGATGCCAGACGGACACGAAAACACCACATAGCTACAGGTAAAATTTCTCTTTCCCGTTAGCCTTATAGACATATCATGACCGTGAATTGTACCGCCCATATTGGAATGGCGCGAAATATCGGCAGCCAGTGTATCAAAGTCAGGCGATAGACTCGCCAATATTTTTCCTTGCACAACACGGTTTGATCGCCGTAACCACAATTCTGCGGCACTATTTATCCAATTGATTTTATGGCTATCCGCATGCAAAATGAAAATAGGTTCAGGCAGGTATTCTGCAATAGGAAAATGCGGCAGATTATCAGGCACACCCATATTAGGCCGCCTTTTCTAGGGTTTTTGGTTGCAGATAAATGCGTTCCAAAAGAAACAAAACATCTTGCGGTTTATCAATTTTACATATTTCAGATTTTAATTTTTGGCGGAGAGATGCGCATAATTTAACAGGTGCATGTTCCACATAACCTGCCAAATGCTTACGGGCCACGCGCCGTCCTTGACCTTCTTCGTAAAAGTCAAGCATATCTCGGTAATGTTCACTGGCTGTCACCAAAGCATGTTGGGCCGTAATACCGGGTGATTTTTGCCCTGATAAAGCAGCACTAACACGGGTAATTTTCCACGGCGCACCGATGAGACCGCGCCCAAGCATGACCCCGTCCGCGCCCGATTGCCCCAATGCAGAAATCGCATCTTGCGGCCCTAAAATATCGCCATTGACAAATACAGGGATGGACACAACCTGTTTTACCGATTTTACAGCCGCCCAATCTGCACTGCCTTTATAAAACTGGCAGCGCGTGCGCCCATGCACGCTTATCATTTGCACGCCCGCTGCTTCAGCACGTATGGCCAGTTCTGCGGCATTTAAAGAGTTTTCGTCCCATCCCAAACGCATTTTCAAAGTCACAGGCACTTGTACAGCGGAAATGGTCGCCTTGATGAGCGCGAGTGCATGATCTAAATCACGCATTAAAGCTGATCCAGACAGACCAGATGTCACGCGCCGCGACGGACAACCCATATTGATATCAATAATATGCGCACCTGATTGCTCGGCAATGCGCGCCCCTGCGTGCATCCATTTTGCTTCCCGCCCAACCAATTGTATGGTGAGAGGTTCAATTACCCCTGCCCCTGCAGCTTTACGAATGGTGTTATGCTGGCCTGTGCCCAAATACTCGCTGGCAACCATTTCCGATATTACCAAACCTGGGTCAAATTTCTGGCACATACGGCGAAACGGCAAATCACTAATGCCCGACATAGGGGCCACCAAGACGTTGGAGGCTAACTTATGCTTGCCGATTTGGATTTGTGCGGTCATATAGTTTCTTTAGAGGATAATATTAGCGTGCACAATAATTCATCACATAGATTTGACCATATTGCCGTCCTAATCGTTGCCGCAGGGCGCGGCAATCGTGCATCTGGTGACATTCCCAAACAATACCGCACAATAAACGGCGAAACAGTTCTGCGCAAAACCATTAAATGCTTTGCATCGTTTTCAAACATTGTGGTGGTTATTCATCCCGATGACCAAGACTTATTTGCCAAGGCCACTAAAAACTTGCCACAAAACATAATATCCGTATTTGGTGGAGATACACGCACACAGTCTGTGAAAGCAGGATTAAACGCGCTCGCTGATATATCCCCAAAACATGTACTTATTCACGACGCAGCCCGACCATTTTTAACACAAGCGGCCATCAATGATGTGGTGACAGGTCTACAAACTCACCAAGCGACCGCCCCTGCACTGCCTATTGTTGACGCCCTAAAAACACAAGACGGCACAGCCATTGACCGCGACCAACTTGTGCGCGTACAAACGCCGCAAGGATTTGATTTTAATGCCATTCGCAAAGCCTATGCGGGAGTTTCAAATCAGGATAGCTTCGCTGATGATATTGCTATTGCGAAAACGGCTGGATTGTCCATAAAAATGTGCGAAGGTGACGAGAGCAATATCAAATTAACTTATGAACATGATTTTATGCAAAACACCAATATGGTAAGTATCACAGGCAGTGGTTATGACGTGCACCGCATTTGCGCTGGCAAAACGCTATATTTGTGTGGCGTAGAGATCAATGCAGGGTTTTCACTCAAAGGGCATAGTGACTCAGACGTTGCCTTACATGCACTTACTGATGCAATTTTGGGGGCCATTTGTGCGGGTGATATTGGCGATCATTTTCCCCCAAGTGATCCGAAATGGAAGGACGTCAAGTCTGATGTATTTTTAAAACACGCTGTTGATCTCCTGCACCGCCAAAATGCAACGCTAGATCATATTGATCTGACATTAATTTGTGAGCAACCAAAAATAAAACCCCACCGAGAAACCATGCGCACTCATCTTTCTAAAATTTTAAGCCTCCCCCTTTCGCGGGTCAGTATAAAAGCAACCACTACAGAAGGATTAGGGTTTACAGGGCGGAGCGAAGGCATTGCCGCGCAAGCCGTCGTGAGTATTAGAGTGCCAGATGACAAATAAATCCTTAGAAAGCCAAGTAAGTGCGCTGATAACGTCGGCACGCAAAAAAAAACTCACCATTGGTACAGCAGAAAGCTGCACAGGCGGGTGGATTGGTAAAGTTCTCACGGATATTGCAGGTTCATCACAGGTGTTTATAGGCGGGTTGATTACCTATTCAAACCAAAGCAAACGAGACGTGCTCGGTATTCCGCCAGAAATTTTAAAGTTCTACGGAGCCGTAAGCGAACCTGTTGCCAGTGCAATGGCGGCCCAAGCTCGCGACCTGCTCGGCGTTGATATAGCTGTGTCGGTTACTGGCATTGCAGGGCCAGGCGGTGGGTCAGATGAAAAGCCAATTGGTATGGTTTGTTTTGGTATGGCGAAAACAGGCGATAAGCCAATAAGTCTAACCATGCAATTTGGAGATTTAGGGCGGGATATGGTTCGTGAACAAACTGTGCGTAAAGCTATCGAACTCTTACACAGTGCTGTGGCGGATTACGAAATATCTACACTGCCCTGATAGTCTTTATCGCCGACAACGGGATATAGTTGCACGGCACGCGCCTCAAATGCATTCATGATATAGGCCGCAGCTTTATCAAATTTGCGGCGTATCAAGAACTCCAATGCAGGAGCTTTAAGCCGTACATTGACGTAAAAATCGATTAAGGTTGACCCATCATCCAGATCAATGAACCGCCAATTATTTTCTAATTTTTTAACGGCTCCACCACTACCTGCGCGTTGTATACTCAGGGTTTTTGCTGTCCTATCTACATTGACCTCAGAGCGAAATTGTTCACTAAGCATTTTATATTTAATCGCAACATCAGCGGTAAATTTCTCTTGGGTATTCGATATTGTCTCGCGGCTTAATATACGCACAGCGGGTATCAGATTGATAAAAACAGGGTAGTTTTCCACATCAGAAACCAATTCCATCATATTATCGGGTGTATGGCGCAAACGCCTTTGCATGTGTACTTTTGCCATGTGTTAGCCGCGTTTGTTCTTTAATTGCATTTTTTTACGGCGCGCCTCTCGTAATTTTTCAAAATCTGCATCTGCATGGTAACTGGAGCGGGTCAGCGGTGTCGCGGATACCATGAGAAACCCCTTAGCCCGTGCTATGGTTTCGTAAGCTTTAAACTCTTCAGGCGTCACGAACCGCTCTACTGCTGCATGCTTACGGGTGGGTTGTAAATATTGGCCAATGGTTAAAAAATCTATGCCTGCAACGCGCATGTCGTCCATAACCTGCATAACTTCTTGTTTGGTTTCGCCGAGTCCAACCATAAGTCCTGATTTGGTAAATTGACTTGGATCACGTTCTTTGACCCTCTCCAAAAGGCGTAAGGAATGATAATACCGCGCGCCAGGTCTTATTTTCAAATACAGGCGCGGTACGGTTTCAAGATTGTGATTAAACACATCAGGCTTTGCATCAATGACTGCTTCCACTGCGCCCTGTTTTCGCAGAAAATCAGGTGTAAGAATTTCAATGGATGTTGCAGGAGATTTTTTACGTACCTCTTTGATTACATTAACAAAATGTTCCGCACCACCATCAGGTAAATCATCACGGTCAACGGATGTTATGACAACGTGTTTTAAGCCCATTTCCACAACTGCGTCTGCAACATGGCCCACTTCGCCTTGATTAACAGGCCCCGGCAACCCCGTTTTGATATTGCAGAACGCGCAAGCCCGTGTGCACGTATCCCCTAAAATCATGAAGGTCGCATGGGCTTTTTCCCAGCACTCGCCAATATTGGGGCAGGCAGCCTCTTGGCATACAGTCACCAAGCCTTTGTCGCGTACAATTTTATTGGTACGCGCAAAGCCTTTAGAAGTAGGTGCTTTTACCCTTATCCACGCAGGTTTGCGCAAAATCTCCGTATCAGGCTTATGGGCCTTTTCAGGGTGACGCGGGCGGGGATTTTTATCAATTAATACAGTCATAATAGGCCAATTATATGGCATGTTAATCAGGTATAACAAGCCTGAAAATTACATTTACAGTATAACTTACTTAATATTTTTGGGATATTATTTAGCAAATTCAAAGTGGGAAAACATGTTCAAAGCCGTCAAAATTACTGAAGGACACGCCAATTTCTTCACGCCTTTGCGCTTTATTTTCGCATATATGGTGCTGATTGGGCATTCTTTTGTGGTGATTGGCGGCACTGTCACCTCTGAGCCTCATATTTTTTATCACTTCACCTTTAGTTACTTGGCGGTAAACCTATTCTTTATTGCCTCAGGTTTCTTGGTTACAGGCTCAATGTTATACCGCAAGGATGCGGCAAGTTTTGCTTCTGCGCGTATATTGCGTATTTATCCAGGCCTTATTGCCCATGTACTGCTGATGATTGTCGTCTTTGGCGCCATGACGACAAGTTTGCCATTGGCTGAGTATTTCACCCATTCAGACACTCTCAAACAGCCATTTATCGTGCTACCATTCCTTGAAAGCTCAATGCATTTACCAAGAATCTTAGAGAACAATCACGAACATCAGGCCTCTGCCGCCTTATGGACATTGCGGTATGAACTATTGGCATATGTCGGCACATTAGTCGCTTTCTTCCTTGGTCTCCTTAAACACCGCTGGATGCTATTCGCGCAATTTGCAGTTTTTGCCATCGCCTTCCCCCTAACAATAGTGTTTGGTATTTATGACGACTTACCTGCAACTATACAAAGCCTATTGCGGTTTGGTGTATGTTACGGCCTTGGCGCGGCAATATACGGTTACCGCGATAAAATAAAACTTCACCTGCTGGCCATCCCCGCCCTGTTCGGGTTTTCAGCCTTTATTAGCGGTACAGTTATGTTTGAGGTGAGTGTCATGGTTAGCCTCGGTTATATGCTGTTCTGGATGGCCTATGTGAATATCCCGAAGTTAGATTTTTTGAAAAAAATAAGTGATGTTTCTTATGGACTTTACATTTATCATTGGGCCGTATTACAGGGTATTTATCATTTTTGGCCAAGCGTGAATGTGTGGCAGCTTATTGCCATTGGTTCACCAATTGCCATACTTCTGGCCAATCTATCGTGGCGTTTTATTGAACAACCTGCCCTTGGCCTTAAAGCAAAATTTACACAAAAACTAAAACGAAAAAAATCTACGGCCTTAAACGTGTAGCACTTTACCATAAGCATCAAGCACAGCTTCGTGCATCATTTCTGATAATGTTGGGTGTGGGAATACTGTTTCCATCAATTCCGCTTCTGTGGTTTCCATATTGCGCGCGATTACATAGCCTTGAATAAGTTCTGTTACTTCCGCGCCAATCATATGTGCGCCGAGCAATTCCCCCGTTTTTTCGTCAAATATAGTTTTAACCAACCCTTCTGCCTCGCCAAGGGCAATCGCTTTCCCATTGCCCATAAATGGAAAACGGCCAATGCGTATCTTATGCCCTGCGTCTTTAGCTTGTTGTTCCGTATAGCCAACGCTGGCGATTTGCGGATGGCAATAGGTGCAACCTGCAATGTTATTGGCATTTAGCGGGTGTGGTGTGCCACCTGCAATTTTCTCAATACAGATAATGCCTTCGTGAGACGCTTTATGAGCGAGCCACGGCGGGGTCGTAACATCACCAATTGCGTAAAGCCCTGAAATTTTTGTACGCGAATATTCATCAACCATAATATGGGTGCGGTCTATTTCCACCCCCAGTGCCTCTAATCCCATATCTTCTACATTGCCAACAATGCCAATGGCCAAGATAACGCGGTCAAAGGTTTCGTTGACGTCCTTACTGCCCACATGCAATACGGCCTTCACACTGTCACCAGACGGCTTTACGGATTTTACCTGTGCACTGGTGAGAATTTTCATACCTTGTTTTTTAAATGCTTTTTCGGCCAGTCCTGAAATCTCTGCGTCTTCTGCGGGCAGGATGCGGTCAAGCATTTCAACAACAGTCACCTCACTCCCAAAGGCATTGTAAAAACTGGCAAATTCCATACCGATTGCGCCAGACCCAATAACCAACAAACGCTTGGGTAGACTTTGCGGAACCATAGCTTCTTTCGCCGTCCATATGGTTTTACCGTCCGGTTCTAGCCCTGCTTGCGGGATGGTGCGTGCCCGCGCACCCGTAGCTAATATCACATGCTTGGCAATATATCTTTTGCCGTCAACCAACACTTGTGGCGCAGCACTGCCCTTTTCCAAAGTGGCAAAGCCTTCAATGACGGTGATTTTATGTTTCTTCATAAGGTATTTCACCCCGCCCGAAAGTTGTGTGGCAATCCCGCGAGACCGCTTTACAATTGCGCTCAAGTCAAACCCCGCTTTGGCCGTAAGGCCGTAATCAGCCGCATTTTGCATATTGTGATATATTTCCGCCGATCGCAGTAAAGCTTTGGTTGGAATACACCCCCAATTGAGACACACGCCGCCAAGGGCTTCTTTTTCAATGATTACCGTTTTAAAGCCAAGCTGCGCAGAACGGATAGCCGTAACATACCCACCTGGGCCAGAGCCTATAATAATCACATCAAAACTAGAGGAGGTTGAAGACATAGCTTAGCTCTCTGTTAAATACAGCCCAACTATAGATTATTTTATATTTAAACTAAACCCAAAACCGTCAAACTTTGTCGGTATTCAGCATTTACTACTGTATGGTCAGCGGTGGACGGTTTGGCAGAACAATGGCTTCTATGACTTGCAAGCGCAACACATCGCGCAAACTGTCAATTTCCACAGTGTCAATAATGGAAAAGGCTTCCGCAGCCCTGCCTATACGTGCCATAGATATGGCTATTTGCCCCCGCGCCGTATCGCGTAATTCAACTTGATCGATTTTTTTCATAGCCATATCAGCTTGCCCGTATAGTTCATGTTTTGCCGCGTAGTTGACGATATCTAGATAGGCTTGATCTTTAAGCTCAACAGTATCTATTTGCTCGGCTTGCGCTAATAGTGTTTTCAAAATATTTTTCTTATTCACGTAGACCTGCCCTGCAATCAAGGATTGGGGAGCCTTTTCTAAAGTGATTTTTTGCGCTTTACGCAAATCTTTCACATTGGGCTGTGACTCTGGCGGTTGCGGCTCTGGCTTTAAAGCAACTTCGACTACCCGGTACTGTACAGTTTTAACTTGAGCAGGCTTTTTCGTTGTTTTTTTCAAAAAACTATCTATTTTTGATGGTGGCTTGATCGTTATTGAGCTGGTTTCACCTACAGTATTACCCCCCCTTTGTGGCTGCACTCCAAAATAAACTGCACTTCCCGCAAAGGAAGCCGTTATGACAAATGCGACCAAAGTTTTAAATAACATTGTTTTATCCATTAACTGATCCATACCTGCCCTAAGCATAAAGAATGGCAAAATAATGGCAAGCTATGACAGGAAACATGCGCAGTACGCACCCATGTGTTCCCTTATGAGGGGAAACTAGGCTATAACATCATAGTGATCGGTTGTTCGATTAACCGTTTAAACACTTGCAACCAACGCGCCCCAACCGCCCCGTCAACCACACGGTGATCGCAGGTCAAAGTAACGCTCATCACAGTTGCTACGGCTAAAGCTCCGTCTCTGACAATAGGCCTTGGGCCACCAGCCCCAACGGACAAAATCATGCCTTGGGGTTGATTGATGATCGAGCTAAATGATTTTATCCCCATCATGCCGAGATTTGAGAGGCTAAATGTCCCACCTTGGAACTCTTGCGGTTTTAACTTACGTTCACGTGCACGGGCAGCCAAATCTTTCATTTCCACGGAAATAATCGACAGGCCTTTGTTATCAGCTTCTCTTACAATCGGGGTAATCAGGCCGCCGTCAATGGCAACTGCTACGGCCACATCTGCGTGGTGGTGATAGGCAATGCCGTCAGGTGTAAAGCTGGCATTGGCATCAGGCACTTGTTTGAGAGCAATAGCGCAAGCGCGGATCAACATATCATTGACCGAGATTTTTACCCCGTCAGGGGCTTGCCCGTTCAGTTCTTTGCGCATGGTCAGCAGCGCGTCGATTTCCAAATCTATGTTTAAAGGGAAATGCGGTATATCTCGCGCTGATTCGGTTAAGCGTTTGGCAATGACACGCCGCATACCGTCCAAAGGCTCAAGATCATAACTGCCCACAGGAATGCCTAGTTTCTCAAGATATTCAGCCCCGCCGCCTCGCAACATACCGACTTCGGACGTGGTTACTTCTGGTGTTGGTGTTGGAGACTGCGGTGCAGCTTGCGCGCCCGTATTTTCAATATCCGCTTTAACAATCCGTCCATTGGGGCCAGAGCCAGAAATTTGTGCAAGGTCGAGACCGCGCTCTTTGGCAAGGCGTTTGGCAAGTGGGGATGCTTTTACGCGCTGACCATGGGCTTCTATTTGAGATTTAGTCTCCCCCTCCGAGCCGCCACCTATCGGCAGCGTCCCACCTCCCCCGCTTTGCGGTGGAGGAATTTGTTGTGTGGATTTATTTCCTCCACCCGTTTTACGGGGGGAGGTGCTCCCATCTTCTTGGGAGATGGGGGCGGAGGGGGGCGGTGCAACAGATACACTCCCACCCACAACATACCCATCCATAACAGATTTATCCTCGCCCTCTTCCAGCAACACAGCAATAGGCGCATTTACAGCCACACCTTCTGTGCCTTCAACCACAAGGATTTTAGCAATCGTCCCTTCTTCCACAGCTTCAATTTCCATGGTCGCTTTATCAGTTTCAATTTCCGCCAAAAGATCGCCAGAACGCACACTGTCGCCCTCCTTAACCAACCACTTAGTCAAATTCCCCTCTTCCATCGTGGGGCTTAGCGCAGGCATTAGGATTTCAATGGGCATAGTTTAATCCTTATAACACACAGATTTTGCCGCCGCGACAACGTCTTGCGCATTGGGTAAACTTAGGGCTTCCAAATTTCCTGCATATGGTAGCGGTACATCTTTTTGAAATACGCGGGCGGGTGGGGCGTCGAGGTCGTCGAAGGCTTGTTCCATGACGCGGGCGGCAATTTCTGCGCCTATGCCTGATTGCCCCCAGCCTTCTTCGGCGCAGACGATGCGGTTGGTTTTCTTGACTGATTTAATCACTGTGTCTGTATCGAGCGGGCGTATGGTGCGCAGATCAATGACTTCGGCGGAAATACCCTCGCCTGCCAAAATATTGGCGGCTTCTAGGGCGCGGCCTACCATGCGGGAATGGGACACTATGGTGACGTCAGTGCCAACTCGTCTCACCAAGGCTTTGCCAATAGGTACGATATAATCGTCCATATCAGGCACGTCCATAATCTCGCCGTACATCATTTCGTGCTCTAAAAACACCACAGGGTTCGGGTCACGGATAGCGGATTTCAAAAGGCCTTTGGCGTCCGCCGCGTCATATGGTGCGACGACTTTTAAGCCTGGCACATTGGCATACCAACTTGAATAATCATGGCTATGTTGCGCCCCAACGCGGCTCGCTGCCCCGTTCGGGCCACGAAACACAATCGGACAACGCATTTGTCCACCTGACATATAAAGGGTCTTGGCGGCAGAATTGATAATATGGTCAATGGCTTGCATAGCAAAATTCCACGTCATAAATTCAACGATAGGCCGCAAGCCGCCCATGGCCGCACCGACGCCAATACCTGCAAAACCGTGCTCTGTTATTGGGGTGTCAATGACGCGCTTATCGCCAAATTCCTGCAACAGCTCACGGGTGACCTTGTAAGCACCTTGGTACTCGGCCACTTCTTCACCCATAATAAACACACGCTCATCTTTGCGCATTTCTTCGGCCATCGCGTCGCGCAAGGCATCGCGGACACTGGTTTCCACCATTTTCGTACCCGCTGGAATATCCAATTCGACAGGCGCGGCGGTTTCAATTACAGGTTCATTCTGTACTATAGTTGACTGTTCCGCCACAGGTTCAGCACGCACTGCCTCAACAACGGCAGGTGCACTTAAAGCTTCAATACCCTCACCATCTTCCAAGAGCTGCAAAATCACAGTTCCGACTTTCACATTCTGCGAACCTTCGGGAACAAGGATTTTGCCAACAATACCCTCGTCAATACTCTCGACTTCCATGGTCGCTTTATCGGTCTCAATTTCAGCCAACAGCGAGCCAGAAACAATATCGTCCCCCTCTTTAACCAACCATTTTGTCAACGTGCCTTCTTCCATGGTCGGGCTAAGGGCGGGCATTTGAATGTCGATAGCCATTAAGAACTACCCCCAGCAAACGGAATAATTTGCAAAAATACGAGTACGATACCAATGAGCGATACAAACCATGCAGCTGAGCGCAGCCACGGCACACCAAACCAATATAGCGGCGCATATGCGAGACGGCCCCAGAAAAATAGAGCCGCACCAATCGCCGTCATAGCATTAAACCTAGCCGTAAGTGCAGCCACCAAAACCAAAGGCACAAACATCAACAAGCCCTCGACCATATTCGCATTGGCGCGCTTGGCGCGTTGCAAAAACAAACCTTTATCTACGGTGTTATCACGGGCACTTGCGCCGTGCTTTATGCCGTGTTCCTTGTCAGACCAGAAGGCTTGCACTAAAATCATTACGAAATATACGGCGATAGACGCCACTAAATAGGAAATTTCAACAGGCATTATGCACAATCCTTTTCGGGCATGTTCCAGACAAAGCGTTGGCCTAGCGGGGTGTAGCAGTCTTTGAAGGTAAAAGCATCTTCGCTCGCGCCATGTGTATCCAAATATGTAAGTTTCTCTTTGGCAGCAACCAGCGTAGGTACATGCCCCGTTTTGACCCACCACATCACTGTGCTATGGGATTTTAAGTGCGCGAACCATTTTGGCTTTCCCTTCATGACCTTTGCATGCACCGTTTTATAAACAAAATCATAGAGGCTAGGTACGTCTTGCCAAATCGACATATTGACCAACATGTTCGGATTTGTAAATGGGCGTAAATGTATAGCACCAGTGTCTGGCGTATCTTCATCAACCAGACGCCATACAAACCCTGGAGCCTGGTCTGCAAGTGCGTTGACCGCATGAATACGCGAGGTAAACCCGTGCATGCGCTCATCATCCATAGAGAAAAACGCCTCAGCAATATTTAACTCTGCTAGCTGATACCCGCTCATGCCTCGACCGCCAACAAAACGTCTGTATAAAGCTCAGACGGGTCTGGTTCTGGGGAGGTTTTGGCAAATTCGGCCGCCTCACTTACAACTGCTTTTATCTCTTTGTCTATGGCTTTCAAACCGTCCAAATCGGCCCAATTTTCTTTGAGCAGGCGGGCTTTGACCATATCAATTGGGTCGTGGTCTTCGCGAACTTCATTAACTTCCTCGCGGCTTCTATATTTGGCAGGATCAGACATGGAATGACCACGGTAGCGGTAAGTCATCATCTCCAAAATCATTGGCCCCTTGCCACTGCGCGCATGTTTTGCTGCCTTTTTTGTAGCCTCGCGCACGGCAAGTACGTCCATACCGTTAACCTGCACCCCTTCTACACCGAAACTGATCCCGCGTTTGTAAAGCTCGGTTTGCGCAGATGCCCGTTCAATTGACGTACCCATTGCGTATTGATTGTTCTCAATAATAAACAATGTCGGCAAATCCCAGAGCTTGGCCATATTAAGAGCCTCATAGACCTGCCCCTGATTGGCCGCGCCGTCCCCGAAAAAGGCGACGCTAATATGTCCATTGTCTTTGTATTTATTGGCAAGGCCAAGCCCTGCCCCAAGCGGCACTTGCGCGCCGACAATACCGTGTCCACCAAAAAACTGCTTTTCCATTGAGAACATATGCATGGAACCGCCTTTGCCCCGCGAATAGCCACCGCTACGCCCCGTTAACTCGGCCATTACACCGCGCGGCGACATGCCACACACAAGCATATGCCCATGATCGCGGTAACCCGTAATCATCTGGTCACCTTCAATAATCGCGTCTCGAATCCCGACGACAACGGCTTCTTGGCCTATATAAAGATGGCAAAACCCCGCAATAAGCCCCATGCCGTAAAGCTGGCCTGCTTTTTCTTCAAACCTGCGGATCAGCAACATATCCTTGTAAAGGTGGGTTAAATCTTTTTGATTTGTAGTGTAAGGTTTTGTTCGCTTTGCCATACAACGCCTTTATTTCGTATATAAACTATAATTATTTTACGTGCACTAAATTACGCAATTTTACGGGGTTTCGTCAAGCCAAATTACAATTTCATTCGGATGCGAAATATTTAGCATGCGCCGCGCTTCAACATCAAGCATATCCGTATCTAAATGCTGTGCCCGTAGTCGTTCAACTTTTAAGGCTAGAGCTTCACGTTGTGCGATCAATACCGTGACGTCGGCTTCTAATATGTCTATTTCGCGTTCATATACAGACCATTTCAACAAGCCTTGACTGCCGCTTAATGCATGAAACCCCAAATATGCGTAAAAAACACCTAAAATGAGCAATGGCCATGAAAGCCGTATTCTTTTGAGCATGCGCAACATGGGTGCATGTTTAGCAAAACATGGTTAGCAGGAGCTTAAAGAAAGATAATTATCACGCTAAAGATATGAGAAAAATGCGGCGTAATCTAACGCAATACACTCCGCCCTGCATATACAGCCTGATCGCCAAGTTCTTCTTCGATACGCAGCAATTGATTGTATTTGGCAACGCGGTCAGACCTGGCGAGTGACCCCGTCTTAATCTGCCCACAATTTGTTGCCACAGCAAGGTCTGCTATGGTTGTGTCTTCTGTCTCGCCACTACGATGAGACATTACAGCCGTAAACTTTGCGCGGCGCGCCATTGATACGGCCTTAAGTGTTTCACTTAACGTACCGATTTGATTGACTTTTATTAAGATTGAATTGGCAGATTTTTCTTCAATCCCGCGTGCAAGGCGTACAGGGTTTGTGACGAATAAATCATCACCAACCAATTGACATGTATCGCCAATTTTCGCGGTCAAAGCTTTCCAGCCGTCCCAATCATCTTCGTCCAAACCGTCTTCGATGGATGTAATAGGAAATTTAGCTTGCAGGTCTGCAAGGTAATCAACAAATTCAGATGAGGTGAGTTTTTTCCCCTCGCCCGCCAGATGGTATTTGCCGTCTTTGTAAAATTCGCTAGAAGCCACATCGAGGGCCAAATAAATATCTTTCCCCGACTTATATCCTGCCGCGTCAATCGCAGACATAATATAATCAAGAGCGTCCTCACTTGAAGCCAGTCCAGGGGCAAAACCGCCTTCATCACCAACATTGGTATTGTGACCATCTGCGCTTAATTTAGCCTTTAACGCGTGAAAAACTTCTGTACCCATACGCAAAGCTTCAGAAAAAGTTTTCGCGCCCACGGGCATAATCATAAATTCTTGAATGTCGATTGGATTATCCGCGTGCGCGCCGCCGTTGATAATATTCATCATGGGAACAGGCAATGTCACCGCGTCAACACCACCCACATAGCGGTATAAAGGTGTGCCTTGCGATTCGGCGGCAGCTTTGGCAACAGCAAGCGAGACGCCGAGAATGGCATTGGCCCCCAGTTTTGATTTATTGGGCGTACCGTCAAGCGCAATCATCAACGAGTCAAGACCAGTTTGATTGGTGGCGTCAAAATCATAAAGCGCATCGGCGAGCACTGTATTTACATTCAATACGGCTTGCAAAACGCCTTTACCGCCGTAACGGTTTGCGTCTCCGTCGCGAAGTTCAACCGCTTCGTGCGCACCAGTTGACGCACCAGAAGGTACAGCGGCGCGGCCAAATGAGCCGTCTGCGAGCAATACATCAACCTCTAGGGTTGGATTACCACGACTATCCAAAATCTCCCGAGCAAAAATATCTTCAATTTCACTCATAGCAGACTCCGCTAAGCTTTGATTTTAGGGATATAAATCTAGTCTTCGGCTGGAGACAGGATTTGACGCCCACGGTACATGCCCGTTTTGAGGTCAATATGGTGCTGACGACGCAGCTCACCGCTATCTTTATCTTCAATATAATTGACAGCCGATAGGCTATCGTGAGAGCGGCGCATACCGCGGCGAGAATTAGAAATTTTACTTTTTGGGACAGCCATAAAAGCCTCCATATTAAATTGATAAGGGCAACACATCCCATAACCGGAACATACCATCTGATTTGGACGCGTATGTAAACCATTCTACCCCCGCCCGCAAGCCCTGTTTCACACGCAAATCCAGTGATTTGTTTCTGCGCCTCATTTATGGAGGAGGTGTTTGTATCGCTTGCGGATTTATGCGGATCCATCCGTATTTGTTCCCACCTCAGGTATTTCTGCTTTGGAGGCAATATGATGTGCCCCTAGATTTGTAGACACCTTGTTTGTTATAATTGGAAGCAAGGAGGTATGCAAATGGGTAAGAGAATACGATATACGGACGAGTTCAAACGGGATGCTGTTGCGCAGGTTAAAGAGCGGGGTTATTCGGTCAAAGATGTGTCGGAGCGGCTGGGGATTTGCACCAAGTCTCTGTATGATTGGATTGGCAAGTTTCACCAGAATGAACCAGAGCCGAAGAACGAGGAAGCGGGCGAGATCCGCCGCCTAAAGGCAGAGCTTCGCCGCGTGACTGAGGAGCGCGATATCCTAAAAAAGGCCACGGTGTACTTCGCAAAGCAGGCCAAGTGAAGTACGCCTTTATCAAAGCGCACCGCATGGAGTTTTCTATCCGTGCTATGTGCCGTGTTTTGCGTGTGCATCCGAGCGGGTTTTATGCATGGCTTAAATCTGGCCTGAGTAAAATGGCTAAGCGTCAACGGCGCCTCACTGGGCTTATACCCAAGGGGCAGACCCTCAAGCAGTCATGGCTGGAGAGCGGCTGCGTGTATGGCTACCGCAAGGTTCATCACGACCTACTTGATATGGGCGAGACTTGCGCACCTAATACGGTCGCTAAGCTTATGCAAAAGTGCGGCCTGAGGGCGCAAGTTGGCTATAAACGCTGCCCTGGTAAGCATGGCACGAAGCCATCTATTGTGGCGGCTAATCAATTGCAACAGAACTTTGATGTGGCTGCGCCAGATAGTGTTTGGGTGACAGATATTACTTATATCAAAACCCACGAAGGATGGCTGTTTTTGGCCGTTGTTATCGACCTGTATTCACGCCGTGTTGTTGGTTGGTCTATGAACGGGAGAATGCAAACAAGCCTTGCTCTGAACGCATTATTGATGGCCGTGTGGAGACGCAAACCGAAGGCTAAAGTGATAGTCCATTCCGACCAAGACAGCCAGTTTACAAGTGCGGAGTGGCAATCATTCTTAGCTGCGCATAATCTAGAAGCTAGTATGAGTCGGCGCGGGAATTGTTACGACAACGCGGTCGCTGAAAGCTTCTTCCATCTGCTTAAAACCGAGCGAATCAGGCGCAAGACTTACAAAACACGGCAGCTCGCACGGCAGGACGTGTTCGATTACATCGAAATGTTCTATAACTCGCGGCGAAAACATGGTAAGTGCGGGATGTTGTCACCTGCTCAGTTCGAGATGGCAACAAAATGAAGTAACAAGGTGTCTATAAATCTAGGGGCACATCAATAGGAGCCATTAGCAATTTTCGGAAAACCTAATGGCTATTACTGTTATTAAGTTATTATAGAGAATATATTTCTGCATAACTATGCAAATCTGTAATATTTACAAATAGTTCCTCAGGAGGATTAATTCCTTCTGCGACAATTCTATATTCATCTTGATAAGAAAAACGAAAATGTTTCGTGAACGGAATATCAAGGTTAAGTGACAAGTCTATATATGGATCAAGGTATTTAACCTGGCTAGTTCGAACATAAAAATCCTTATTGAAACTCAACAAAGCGTTCTTAACATCTCTTTCAAATCTTTGCCTGTCTTTGATAACTAGCACAGAATCCGCCTTAAATGCATAAGGCAAACGAGGATCATAAGAAGAAGAAGCGCACCAGACTAAGTACTCATCGCGTGAAGAAAATTGTAGTTGAATACCGTTTTTTTGACCGGATTTATCAAAAGCTGTTAAGCCACTCATTCCATCTAAATCCTTTAGAAAAGCTGGCATTACTGAGAAGGTAAATTGGTTCTCGTCATCTTTTTGGGCTTTGTTCATATCGGTAGCAGAATACCGACCAGAGCGAACAAACCGAATTTTACCCTCTTGCAATGCTTGTAGATTGTACTTTTTTTGGCCAAATTTAAAAATGTAATTTTTGTCCCACATTCCAAAGTCAATGTGTTCGATTTTAGAGGACGTATTACTCGCAAATTGTTCTAATAAAATTCCTTTCCCAAGCGTCGACGGAATACCCCCACGAAACTGAGACTCCGCTATCAAGTCAGTAAAACGTTCTATCCAAATTGGTTCCTTGCGAGGGTCAGCAGGGCTAATTTTCAGCTCTGGACTTAATTGTGTAAGATTATCCTGAATATCAACCCATCGTGAATTAAACTGGTCTCCAGTAAAAGTACTCATATATGGTTCTCGATAATATCTTAAATACCACACATCTTGGCGTCTCAAGTTAGGGGCACGACTTTTTACCTCTTTGATTAGGTCTTGTCTAAAACGCTCCTTATCAGTTTCTGGTAAGTAATCAGACTCTCCTCTTCTGTGCTCCCTAAATGGAAACACTATCGCTTTACCAAGTAAAATCCATTGAGTCATTTCTGCAACCAATTATGAGAATCAAACGCAGCTAACATACCCACTCGTTAGTTTATAACCAAGCTATGTCTGCACGCAATCCAAATACACGTTGCGATGTCCGCAATGGAGAAATTTTGTCCATTCCTGATGTCTGCTTTGTAGGATTTAGAAGTCGTGAAATAAATTGTCGTAAATATGAATGATTGTCCTTTGGTGCTCATACCTAGCGAAATTTACAAGGCGTCTGCACAACATAAGCTTGCTAGTCCTCCGCCCCTGGCCTTCTGCGCGAGGTTTTAATGGAGCTGCGGCGGTTTTTTTTATCTAGGCGTCTTTTGATGGATCCCCAGCTTGGTTTGGTGGCGCGGCGGGGTTTTTGTACGGTGAAAGCTTCTCTTAAAATATTTTGCAAGCGCCCCAAAGCTTCCGTTTTATTTTGCGCCTGCGTGCGGCTTGATTGGGCTTTGATGATAAGAACGCCGTCGCTGGTAATGCGGCGGTCACGCAGGGATAGGAGCCGTGCTTTATGCCACTCGCCAAGACTGGAATTAGGGATATCAAAGCGCAAATGAATTGCACTGGCGACTTTATTGACATTCTGACCTCCTGGCCCTTGCGCGCGAATAGCGTGCAATTCTATCTCGCTTAGCGGGATAAAAATACGTGCATTTATGTTCAAAACGTCTTGGGACATGCCAGAGGGTAACATTGTCATATCACGATGCCAATGGGCAAACAAAAACTGGCCCCATATCATTGTTGAGCAGCAATTCTTACATTTTCGTTCAGTGTATATTCATTAAAATGTTGCATGAGAGCTAGCTTTTTAAAAGAAGGATGGGGTGGTGAGGCCTCGGTTTCTGGATCGACGACCTCTGGCAATACCTCAACTACGGATACAGATGTTTCAATTGGCGTCAAAAAGACAGATACCATTACACGTGCTGCTTTGGTTTATACGCTTAACTAAATTTCCCAAGGTATTTTAAACCTTCAACATCTGACAAACGAAGCCGCGCGATCCAATCCATGATTGCGCGGTTTTTTATGGGGTCGTGCCAATCCGCATTTAGTTCTTGCAATGGCAGTAGCACAAACCCTCTCTGACACATTCTTGGGTGTGGTAAATTTAATTTTTGGGATGTAAGTATCTGCCCAGCAAAATCAAGTATATCCAAATCAAGTGGCCTTGGTGCATTTCGGGTCGATGGCCTGCGTCCAAAATCACACTCTATTTTTTGCAAGCACGCCAATAATTGCAACGGCGTTTTCCTTGTTTCTGCCTGCACGACTGCATTTTTATAGGCAGGCTGTGCATTTGGATCGGGCCACGCCGGGCTTTCCCACAAACCCGACATAGTTATGGTTTCAATCCCATAGCTATGTAAAATTTCAATAACTTTGATAAAGCTTTGTTTGGGAGATAATGTTTTGCCTTGGTATTGCGCAGACTGATTGGCACCAAGCGCAATATAGATCATTTTAGCCGCGCTCTTTCATCAGGCGGGCTTTTTGCTTGTTCCAATCGCGGGTTTTCACGGTTTGTCGCTTATCAATCAGTTTTTTACCCATACCAATACCGATAAGAATTTTGACCAAGCCTCGACCATTGAAATAAAGCTTCAACGGTATAATTGTCCGCCCTTTGCGTTGTACTGCACCCATTAATTTACCAATTTCCTTGGCATTTAACAGTATTTTACGCGGGCGTTTGGGCTTGTGATTAAATTGGCTTGCAGGTTCGTAAATCGGGAAATTGGCATTGATAAGAAAGATTTCTTCATTTTCCACAGCCACATAACTCTCCGCAATATTGGCTTGTCCTAGGCGCAAAGCTTTTACTTCCGTCCCAAGCAGGGAAATGCCAGCCTCAAAGGTTTCCTCAATAGCGTATTCGTACCGTGCGCGCCTATTCTCAGCAATGGGTTTACTTTTTATTTTCACGGCTAAATATCAATGCCTGCATTGCGCATAGCATTTTGCACAGCGGTTTTGGTACTTTCTCGGCACGGAATAATTGGCAAGCGCACATCTTCGCCCATAAACCCAAGTAAACTAAGAGCATATTTAGTCGGTGCAGGGCTCGCATCTAAAAACAAATCCTTGAAAAGACGGTCGAGCTTTTCGTGTAAAATTCTTGCCGCTGCAAAATCTCCTGCCGCGCACGCTTTATGAAATGCGGCGCACTGTGCAGGTGCAACATTTGACGCCACAGAAATACAACCCGAACCCCCGTGGGCCCAATGCGCCAGTGCTGTGGGGTCGTCACCAGATAGTTGAATAAAGTTATCCCCGCAAATCTCTTTATATTCCGAGATACGGCTAATATCAGATGTGGCATCTTTTAAACCAATTACATTGGGCAAAGCGGCAATCCGTCCCATAGTCTCCAAATCAATGTCTACAGCGCTGCGACCAGGGATATTATAAATTACTACCTTTATATCAATAGCTTGTGCAATAACACTAAAGTGCTGATACATGCCTTCTTGACAGGGTTTATTGTAATATGGAGACACGGCTAAAACAGCGTCCGCACCGACACGTTGGGCTTCGCGAGCCATGTGAACCGCGGAGGCCGTATTATTAGAGCCAATACCTGCAATGACGGGGACGCGCCCAGCAGATGTTTTCGCGCATATTTCAATAGCGTCAATATGCTCGCCTGTAGCAAGTGTTGAGGTTTCTCCTGTCGTTCCACACGGGACAAGGCCATTTGTACCTTGCTCTATTTGCCATGCAATAAAGCTTTCATATGCCTGTGCGTCAAACTTTCCGTTTTTGAAAGGTGTGACAAGCGCAGTAAGTGAACCAGAGATCATTTTTTGCCTATTTAGGTTAAGTCTTCTTAAAGCATACACATTTACGTTAGAATACAGGTTTTTATGACCTCCTCACTTGATTGAGGCAAGCCTTTGGTTAGATTAACATATGATTTTTCTTAAAACTACACATATTGCATATAAAATTTTGATTGGGCTTGGTTTGTTTATATTTACCTGCTTTTCTCAACCTATATTGGCGGCAGCATCTATCCCAACACCTCGGATCAAGCCACAAGCCCTCAATACGTCACAACTTCTCTCCAAAAGCGACAATAACGACTTTCGGCGTGGTATGCGGGCCGCAGATAATCGGCAATGGCGCAACGTGGAGAAATATATTAACCGCCTTGACGACCTCACAGCAAAACGCATTCTCATGTGGCGTGTTGCTGTTGATGACGCCAATGCGACATTTGATGTACTGACACTGGTAACACAAAACCAAAGCGATTGGCCCCGCATGACCAGAATTCGTGCAAAAGCAGAAACCCGCATGTTTGACAACCCGCTTGCGCCCAATGACGCTATTGCATGGTTTATGGGAGCTGAGCCTGTTTCTGGAGAAGGTCGGGCGGTTATGGCGCGGGCCTATTACGAAACAAAGCGCGCAGACATTGCAGATCGTTGGTTAAAATCCGCATGGCGAGACAGTCGCCTGACCAGAGACCGTCAAAAGCGTTTGTTTTCTAAATATAAGAACCGCCTTACACAAGACGACCATGCTGCGCGTGCAGATCACCTCATCTGGCTTGGCAAACGCTATTACAGCAGTGCCTCTGGCCTTCTATCCCTCATGAGTAAATCTGACCGTGCATTGATGGACGCTCGTATGCGCGTGGGTGCAAACCGATCAGGTATGGACGCAGCGATTAGGCGCGTACGTACAAGCCAACGAAATGACAGCGGATTACTATATGAACGGGCAAAATGGCGGCGTATCAAAAAAACCAAGGCATACGCCCTCCCCGTATATTTACAAATCACCACGCCACCCGTTTCAAGTGAAGGCAAGAAAAAACTATGGCGCGAGAAAAAAATTATGATCTATTGGGCCATCAAAGAGAAAAAGTATAGCGATGCGTATCAACTGACACAATATCACGGCTTGCGTTCAGGTGAAGCTTTCGCAGATGCAGAGTTTTTGGCAGGTTGGCTAGCTCTGACTAAATTAAACCAACCACATATCGCCACGAAACATTTTGCGACCCTAAAGAACGGGGTCAGCTTACCTGTTTCTTCTGGACGGGCGAGCTATTGGCAAGGGCGCGCAGCAGAAGCTACAGGTGATCCGTTAGCCGTTCGTTATTATTCACAAGCAGCTAAATATCCCAACGTCTATTACAGTCAACTGGCAGCTGAACGTCTGAATCAAGGTTTTGCTTATACTAATTTGCCTGCCGAACAAGGGAATTGGGTGACGCAATCACAGTTTGAAGCCAAAGAATTGGTACGCGCCCTTCATTTACTTGGCGAAGTGCGAAATGAAAGAGTATTTACCCAATTTTCCTTTCACCTTGATGATGTATTGCAAGAACAAGGTGAATTAAGCCAACTCGCACAATTGGCGAAAAGCTATGGGTATATGAAGCCGTCCGTACGGGCTGCAAAGCAAGCAGGGCGGTTGGGTACAATGTTGACAGAATCTGGATATCCAAAACCAGAGGTGATTATCAACTTGCCTGCTGAATTTGATATACCATTCGTGCTTGCCATTGCCCGTCAGGAAAGCGAATTTAATCCGAGTGCCGCCAGTGGTGCGCGGGCATATGGCATAATGCAAATGATAAATTCTACAGCACGGGCGACAGCACGCAAAGCCAAAATCCCGTACCGCAAATCATGGTTGACGAGCAATCCAGAATATGCTGCCAAATTAGGTTCACACCATTTACACGATCTTCTGCGCAGATATGATGGCTCCTATATTATGGCGGCAGCGGCCTATAATGCAGGGCCACACCGGGTGACAACATGGAATAAATCTTATGGTGATCCACGTCTCGGCGAAATAGATCCGATTGATTGGCTTGAAAGCATACCATTTTCTGAAACCCGCAATTATATTCAGCGCGTGATGGAAAATATGGAAGTCTACCGTGCACGGCTCAATAACAACCAAGCTGAATTAAAACTCGTACACCATTTAAACCAAGGCGCGTTTCGCTAGTGCGAGCCTCCTCGCTGTCTCCACGACCACATCATCAACATTACCACCACTCAGTATAATGGCAATGTGCGAACCTATTGGCAATACATGCCTTCCGTTGAGGACTGCTGTTAGCGCAACGCTCCCACCTGGTTCAACGATAATGCCGAGTAAGTCTTGTAGCAACGCCATAGTCAGCAAACATTCCTCGTCGGTTACACAAAACACCCCGTTTAAGGATTTGCGGTTTATGGCAAATGTAATATTGCCAGGTGTGGGCGACATTAGCGCGTCGCACAGAGTTGACGGTGGATTTATATTGGTTTCAAATTTTCCTGATGTTAAAGAGCGGTATGTATCGTCATAAGCAATAGGTTCCGCGCCGTATATTTTTGTATTCGGGCTGAGGGCGTTCATAGACAGACTAAGCCCTGCACATAGCCCACCGCCGCCAATGGGCGTGACAACACCATCCAAGACAATATTTTGCGCCTGACACTGTTCGGCAATTTCTTTGCCGCAAGTTCCCTGTCCTGCAATAATATACGGGTCGTCATAGGCAGGCACGACAATTCTCTTTTCTGCTTTCGCAATTTTTGCCGCAATTGCCTCTCGAATTTCAGTAGCAGGGTCATATTCAATGACTTTTGCACCGTGGGATAATGTGCCTTGTTTCTTTTTAAGTGGAGCTGTTTTGGGCATAACAATCACAGCGTCAATGCCGAGCTCTTTGGCTGCGAGCGCAACGCCTTGCGCGTGATTTCCCGATGAAAACGCGACAACACCTCGCTTGCGTTCTTGTGTATTGAGCGCGGAAAGCCGCGCATATGCACCTCTATATTTAAAAGTTCCCGTTTTTTGCGCTGTTTCGTTTTTTAGATACAACTTTAACCCTGATATTTTATCAAGCATGTCATGACGCAACAAAGGCGTTTTATGTGCGTGTCCCGCAAGCCTTTTTGCTGCCGTCTCGACATCTTTATAGGTAGGAATTTCTAAAACCATCTATTACGCCTCAAAAAATATTGCAAATTTTAGTTTAACAACATTGACCTGAATGGCCAGACGTTTAAAACTATATGCAACAAAAGGCATAACCGCCAATCATAAAATGGGAGATGACTATGCAGGGTTTAATGATGCATCAGCAATTGATGATAAGTGATTTGATCGAGCACGCGTCTCTCAATCACGGGAACCGCGAAATCTTTTCCCGCGAGACAGATGGAAGCGACCATACATATACATGGGCCGAATGCGGTAAGCGCGTAAAACAACTGGCCAATGCTTTATTGGCTGCAGGCGTAAAACCCGGTGACCGCGTTGCGACCATTGCGTGGAATAATTACCGCCATATAGAAATTTATTATGCTGTGTCTGGCATTGGTGCGATTATACACACCATCAACCCGCGTCTTGATCCCAAGCAAATTGCGTGGATGATTGGCCATGCAGAGGACAGTTTCATGTTCTTTGACACGACCTTTGCGCCCATTGTTCACGGCATTGGAGGATTTTGTCCATCTGTCAAAAAATGGGTTGCCATGTGCGACACCAAAAATGTACCAGAAGGTGCTACCGAAGTTGAATGTTATGAAAGCTTCATTGAAGGCCACGCGGACAGCATTGACTGGCCACGCTTTGATGAAAACACGGCCTGTACGCTTTGTTATACATCGGGCACAACGGGTGACCCCAAGGGTGTTCTTTATTCTCACCGCTCGACTATTTTACATGCGTGGGCCAGTTGCGCCAAAGACGTTGTCGGTCTGTCTGCTAGCGATAGCGTGCTGGCCGTGGTTCCTATGTTCCACATCAGCGCGTGGGGGCTTGTGTATTCGTGCGCCATGATGGGGTGTAAATTGGTTATGCCAGGGCCAGGTCTTGACGGTAAAAGTCTCACCGACATGATCCGCCAAGAAGAGGTCACCTATATGCTCGGTGTACCAACCATTTGGATGGGGATATTAAACCATATCCGTTCAGAAGAAGGTGATGAAAAACTCCCCTCAGTCAAGGCGGCATTGGTTGGCGGTTCCGCCCTGCCCGAAGTCCTCCTACGTGCATATGACGAAGAATTGAATATTCCCATGCAACAAGGTTGGGGCATGACGGAAACATCTCCGCTCGGCGTAACCAATTCGCCTCTACCCGGATTTGATAATCTATCCCGTGATGAACAAGTTGAAAAACAACTGCTCGCAGGCCGCTCAATTTTTGGTATCGAACTGCGCATTGTGGACGACGAAGATAATCTTCTGCCGCGCGACGGCGAAACTACGGGTCACCTTCATGCCCGTGGCCCGTGGGTTGCGTCGAGCTATTATAAAAAAGACGAAGCAGGCGATGAATTTACCGATGACGGTTGGTTCCGCACGGGCGACGTGGCGGCCCTGCATCCTGACGGCTACCTTGAAATTACCGATCGTTCCAAGGACGTGATTAAATCGGGCGGCGAGTGGATCAGCTCTATCGAAGTCGAAAACGCCGCAATGGATCACCCCGAAGTGGCCATGGCCGCTTGCATTGGCGCTCACCACGACAAATGGCAAGAACGCCCGATCCTCATCGTGCAACCCGCACCTGGGAAAACCCCCGACAAAGACGAAATTAAAAAATGCATTGCAGCTAAGTGTGCCAAATGGTGGATGCCCGACGAAATTTTCTTCAAAGACGCTCTGCCGATTGGCGCAACAGGTAAAGTCTTGAAAAAAGATTTGAAAGAAGAATATAAGAGTTTTTCTTTAACGGATTAGGTTAATTATTAAAAGTTGATTGTACAAATGGCCAAATTAAATACCATTTTCATCGGAGTCTGCATTAGCTTGGTTGCTTTTTCGTTCTTTGCACAAGCGGACATAGTTTCATTTGGTAACAAGAATATTCCTGTTGAAGTCAAAAAGATTACATCAAAAATTTATGAAACCAAAGATACTACCTACTTCTTCTTAACGAAAAAATCTTTTTCTACAAAATCCACCTGCGGCACTGATATAACGGCATATGCAAATCAGAAACTCATAAACAGAATTGTCTCAAAAACATGTACAAAAAAAGGCCGCCTAGCGATTGAATTTTATTATGAAGATGAAAAACCTATTTTTGTTTACGAAGTTTTTGAGTATTTTCAAGAAAACGGAAAAAATACCCGTTGGAAGAACTTCAAGAATATTTCAAGTTGGGAAAGCCGATATTATTTCTTGGACAAAACACTTGGTTTCCATACACATAAAGGTAGAGAGAATGTGAAAGATTCCATCACAGGAAAGCTGCAAAAAAAACGCGCTTATCAAGCTCTTGAATTTACGAAATCAAATATCCCTTAAAGGCCTATCACTCTTTAAAAGTTGATATATCGCCAAGCGACTTCTTTATCAGCGCGTGTTTGGGCACTTTTGCATCTTTGGCAGGGTAGCCGACCACCATCAATACGAATGGTTTTTCGGATTTTGGACGCTGGCAAATACCTGTGAGGAACCCCATTGGCGCGGGCGTGTGTGTTAGGGTTCCTAGCCCTGCGCTATGCAAGGCAGTGATGAGCATGCCTGTGGCGATACCGACGCTCTCTGTCACATAATAATTTTTCTTATCCATGCCGACTTCCACCCCGCCGCGCCTTTGAGCAAAGACCGCAATCAACCACGGCGCGGTATCCAAGAACGGTTTATCAGGGTCAGTGCCCAGCGGCCCAAGTGCGTCGAGCCATTCCGCGCTGGCCTTACCCGCATAAAAAGCCCGTTCTTCATCCTCCGCCGCAATGCGGATTTTACGCTTCATATCAGGGTTAGAAATGGCCACAAAATGCCAAGGCTGATGATTAGCCCCAGAAGGCGCAGTCCCCGCCGCCGCAATACAGGTCTCAATGATACAGCGCGGCACAGGCCGATCAGAAAAATCTCGAAGTGTACGTCGCGACAAAAGCACATCCAAAACTCCCCGCGCCCGTAGAAACATTTCCTGTTCGGAGTATATGGCATTGCCTGTCAGCGGTGTATATTCTGGCTGTTTCATATAGTTTCTTCTTTCCCCACTCCGCTCATGCCCGCGTAGGCGAGCATCCAGTGAGATGTTGACTTGTTTTTTTGGAAAAACAATATGCTCACTTATCTATTTCATCTATTTCTGAGCCAAGGACTTCGTCAATATAATGTCCTATGTAAGGATATTCATAATCTATAGAAAGCCCATTAGTGAGTTGCCCTTTGGTTAACCGTACTAAACCAGTAGTATCGTTATCATGAACAAGCCTTCCAACTCTTTCATTCCAGTAGCTAGAGAACCACATATATTTTTTATATATTGACGGGTGTTCAATGTGTTCGTCATAACCGTTTTGAAGAAAACTAACAATTTGAGAGATTGTTGTATTTAATTTTTGTATATTGAATTTATCGCTTTCAGGTAGTTTTAATTTTTTAAGTGCATGGATTTCTCTCTCAATTCCAAGCAAAACATGCAAATATATTACTCCATCATGTTTATCACGAGCTAATGCCGATCTATGAAATTCATCTACATGCTGTTTTGATTGCGGCGATTTTTTAGCAATACTGCCAATCTGTTTTAAGAACGCCCTAGAGCAAACAATACGTGGATATATTGCCAATGATTGTTCAATTCCATAAACAACACCTAGTACTGGCCCTAGAACGATTTTTTCATCATGATATAACAAACCGTAATCCATAGCACCTCTGATAAATATCCCAAGTGGTAGCAGTTCATTGGTTAACCAATCTATGGAAGCCGCAATATGTAAAAATCCTTGCAAAGTTCCATCGGCTGACAAAATCACATTATCAGAGAATGAAGTGACAATGAGGCCAGAGGCATCATATTTTTTATGCCACATTTCCTCAATGCGAGAGAAAGCGTTTGCTAATTTGTTCAATAAATCTCGCTCTTGCTCTGACCTTTTAATTAGATCACTGAATCCTAAAATATCAATATACCCGACAAAGTGTTCAGTGTATTTTATATCAGCCATTTTCTCTCCATTTATGCGTGAAAATTTCATCTACTTAATTTCTATACATCTCACTGGATTCCCGCCTGCGCGGGAATGAGCGGGTGGTGAAGTATAGCCTTGCCGCTTAAACCCCCGTCCAATCCAAAATTACTTTGCCGGCTTTCCCCGTCAGCATCAAATCGAAGGCGTCTTGGAAATCTTTTGCTGCGAAATGGTTGGTTATTATGCCGCTCATGTCGAGGCCGCTGTCGAGCATGGCGAGCATTTTATACCATGTTTCGTACATTTGACGTCCGTAAATTCCTTTTAATGTCAGTGACTTAAAGACGAAAGCTCCCATATCTACGGGGAAGGGTTTGGACGGGATACCGAGCATTGCCACCGAGCCGCCCATTATCATCAAGTCCATCATGCCTTCAAAGGCGGATTGTTGGCCACTCATTTCCATACCGACGTCAAAGCCTTCATTCATGCCCATCTCGTACATGACTTCGCGGGGGTGTTCGCGGGTTACGTTGACGGTGCGTACACCGGGGGCGACTTTTTGGGCCAACTCCAACCGCCAGTCATTGATATCCGTGAGCATAATACGGCGCGCCCCTGCCCTTTGTGCCACTGCCGCCGCCATAATTCCAATAGGGCCAGCCCCTGTAATCATCACATCTTCACCGACAAGGTCAAAGCTAAGAGCCGTGTGCACGGCATTGCCAAGCGGGTCGAGGATAGCGGCGATATCCATTGGTAGATCACCGCCCAGCGGAATAACATTAAATTCTGGCAGAGCCAAATACTGGGCAAATGCACCCGACAGGTTGACGCCAATGCCTTTGGACTGCGGATCGAGATGATATCGCCCTGCCCGTGCATTGCGCGATACATGGCCCACAACATGGCCTTCACCTGATACACGGTCACCAACTTTGACCCGCTTTACCGTCGAGCCAATTTTGGCAATCGTGCCGCCGTATTCATGCCCGACGACCATTGGCACAGGAATATTTTTTTGGGCCCACTCATCCCAATTATAAATATGCATATCCGTACCGCAAATGGCGGTTTTGTGGATTTTTATCAGCACTTCATTGGGCGCAATTTCGGGCACAGGCACGTCTTGCATCCAAAGCCCAACTTCGGGTTTTGCTTTTACCAGTGCTTTCATGGTTTTGGGTATGGTTTTGGGCATAATATAACTCCTAAAACATGGGTGTCATTCCAGCGTAAGCTGGAATCTCGTGAGTGCGGATAACGACGAAACGGCGAGACCCCAGATCAAGTCTGGGGTGACACAATATTGGTTGTGAATACATCAAATCACCCCAAGTTTTTTGCCAACTTTAGTAAAGGCGGCAATGGCATGGTCAATTTGTTCAGGCGTGTGGGCGGCACTCATTTGGGTGCGAATGCGGGCATTGCCCTTTGCGACAACGGGAAAGAAAAACCCGATAACATATATACCTTCTTCCAGTAATTTTTCCGACATATCTTGGGCTAGTTTTGCGTCGCCCAGCATAACGGGAATGATAGGATGGTCGCCTTGTTGCAGAGTAAATCCTGCTTTTGACAGGCCACTGCGAAACCGCTTGGCATTGGCGAAAAGCCGTGTGCGTAATGCGTCTCCGTTTTTAGCCAGCCCTATGGCTTTAAGGCTCGCGCCTGCCAGTGAAGGTGCGAGTGAATTTGAAAACAAATAAGGCCGCGAGCGTTGGCGCAACATATCGACAATGGATTGCGACGCGCAGGTAAAACCGCCCATAGCTCCGCCCAAGGCTTTGCCAAGGGTTCCTGTAACAATATCAACACGCCCCATGACATTGTGGTATTCAGCCGTACCGCGCCCGCCCTTGCCGATAAATCCTGTTGCGTGACAATCATCCACCATAACCAGCGCGCCGTACTGATCCGCCAGATCGCAAATCTCTGGCAGTTTCGCGATATACCCGTCCATAGAAAACACGCCGTCCGTGGCAATAATAATATTGCGCGCCCCGTCGTTGCGGGCTTGTTTAAGTTGCGTTTCAAGATCGCGCATATCAGAATTAGCAAACCTGTAGCGCATAGCTTTGCACAAGCGCACCCCGTCAATAATGGACGCGTGGTTGAGGCTATCGGATATAATCGCATCTTCTTTGCCAAGGAGCGGCTCGAACAGTCCACCGTTGGCGTCAAAACAAGCCGCATATAAAATACTGTCATCATAGCCGAGCCAATCGGCAATGGCTTTTTCAAGGTCACGGTGAATAGTTTGCGTGCCGCAAATAAACCGCACACTCGACATACCAAACCCAAATTGTGCTTGAGTGTCAATACCCGCTGTTATCAGGTCTTGATTGTCCGCCAGTCCCAAATAATTATTGGCGCAAAAATTGAGCACATCTCTTTGCTTGCCGCCCTCTTCCACCGTGATGTTTGATGATTGCGGCCCTGAAATCAACCGCTCGGTTTTATACATGCCTGCGTCTTTGATAGACGTAAGTTCATTTTCAATATGTGTATAAAAATTTGATTTTTGCATGAAGCCCTCACAATTGACGAATTGTCAATGTACGGAAATTTACTGCATTGTCATGTTGTTTTTCGCAAGCCTATTCAAAGCTTAAAACCCGAATGCGTGCATGAGAAACTGCCCCGTTATTATCAACAACACTAATTTTATAAAACCCTTTGCTTTGTGGTTTCCAAATGGCTTTGCCAGAGCTGTCTTGCACATCAATTTGCTTTCCGTCCACAAACCAATTTAAGGCGGCACTTTGGCTGGAGCGAGCGGCAAAACTAAGACCGCGCCCTTCATTTCCAAATGTACTAACAGCAATTTCAGCCCCGTTTGGCGGGAAGATAATTTCAGGCCTATCCGTTTTTGTGCCTGCGAATTCTTGCAAGCCACGCGGTGCATCGGCAATCTTTTGGTAGTGAGAATTTTGCTGTGCCTTATTAGGTAAATTAGCAAAAATATCAAACAATAGAGGCGCGGCGGCAATGCGCCCCGTCTGCCCTACACGCGGCGCACCGTCTGGACGCCCAGCCCAAACAATCACCGTCCAGTCTTTCGTATACCCCGCCGCCCACGCATCGCGAAATCCGTATGACGTGCCTGTTTTATAGGCAATACCGTGACTGTTTTCAGTTAGCCAATGGGGTACACGGCCATTAGGTGTTGGGGCTTGGCGCAGTATATTCGTGATTTTACGCGCACTTGTTTCTTGTATGAGTTGATAGTGTTGCGGTTTACGTTTGTCATGTTCTAACCAAATGAGCGGTTGTGCTTTCCCCCCATTGGCGAGGGTCGTATATAAAACGGCAAGGTCTTCCACGCGCATGCCAACTCCGCCCAAAGCAAGAGCCAGTCCTGTTTCTCCAGACATTTGTTTTGGCTTGCTTATGGTTGAACCACTCAGGCTTAGAGCCGCCTCAAACCTGTCCGTCCCAACTTTGTCCAAAGCCATAACAGCAGGCACGTTGAGGGAATGTGACAAGGCTTCATGAATACGTACACGCCCATGATAACGGCGGTTAAAATTTTCGGGCTGATACGTGCCAAACCGTGTCGGGGCATCGAGAATAAATGAGCTAGGAGCAGAAAGCCCATCATCAAAGGCAAATCCGTAAATAAACGGTTTGAGAGTGGAGCCCGGCGAACGCGGGCGTGCTGTCATATCTATCCACCCACCTGGCCTATCACGACCTGCAGAACCAATATGAGCTCTAACCTTCATGGTTTTGTTTTCAACAATTAATACTGCCGTGTTGAAATTTTTATCAATGGTATATTCTTTGGCAAGGCGTAAAGCTTGGCTTTGTATACTTTGGTCGATACTCGAAATGATATGTGGGCGGTGTTTATTTCTTTTTTGTGGTATTTTTTTTCTAATGGTATTGCCCGTCAACCAAGCCTGATTGGGGAGCGGGTAACGCACATCTGAAATTTGTATTTCCATAGCTTCCGCATATTGAATTCGCGTCAGAAGGCCCGCTTGATATATTTTTTTCAATATCTTATCGCGAGATACTTTTGCCACAAGAGAGTGACGGTCAGGACGCCTTGCTTCGGGGGCTTGCGGCAAGGCAATCAGTAGCGCGATTTCCGCGTCATTCAGCTGAGCTGGGGATTTATCGAAATAAATACGGCTCGCAGCCCTCACTCCTTCGATATTACCGCCGTATGGCGTGTGGGTCAGGTAAAGTGCTAAAATTTCTCGCTTGGATAAACGCATTTCGATTTGCACGGCACGGAAGCTTTCAATGATTTTCGAACCGAGTGTACGTGGGCGGGGCTCTAGTTTTCGCACCAATTGCATGGTGATCGTAGATGCCCCCGATACCGCATGCCCTGCTTGACGCCATGACCGCGCCGCACGCACTATGGCAAGTGGGTCGACACCGCTATGGCGGTAAAACCGTTTATCCTCAATGGCGAGGAGCTGATCGATGAAACGCGGATCTATCTCGCCCAACTCGGCTTTAAGTCGCCAACGTCCTTGGTCAATTGTATAGGCACTTAGCCATTGTTCGTCTTTATCGGTGACAACAATGGATGTATTATACGCTTTATCCAATGGTGGCGGGAATAGGAAATTGATAGCCAGCAAGCAGGCCCCGCTCCACAATAAAACACGCACATATGTTTTTAATTTTTCCATCAATCCTTCGCTAGTTTTTGATGTCGGAACTGATTATAACGCGGTTGCTTTGTGTATTTGATTGATCGACGGGGCGGTACATGTCTTGGATCACAGCCCCCGGCCAGACAAAATCACCTGCTGTGACGGCGCGTACAATATAAGCGATGGCCTGTTGATCTTTGTTATAAGTCTCGGCAACAGCAATAAGGCGGTCATCACGCATTTCTTGGGTTTGGAAACTGCTCAACTCTCCCAACCAATTAAACATACCCTTCTGACCATTACGCTGTGCACCATCTTCTGGAGATAATATGGTTTCGATTTCCATACCTGCGGGTAATAAGTCGGCGAGGACAGCTTGACGGGAACGGTTTTGGGTTGAGCGAAAACTTACTTTAACAATCAACTTCGTGCCTTTTTGAACTGTCGCAAGATCAATTTTTTGCCCAGACATGGAATAGATGTTTTTTGTCACCGTAAACCCCTTTGCCCTTGGCAGAGGTGCTTTTAGCGGCGCGCCCGTTACCATAACACTGCTCCACGTATCTGCGCTGTTTGCATTGGTAAAGCTTGGTTGCTTTAAAACATCGATGCCCAGTAGGTGGGATTTTGCAATGCCGTTCACTCCTGTAATCTTCGCATTTTGAGGGTTAATATTTACAGGTTCAGACCCAACAAGAAAGCTTCTGATCGCCAATATAGTTTGTGCTTTTTCTTGGGTGTTTAACATATCTGGTGCTTTTAAACTGCTCTCAAATGCATCTTGCACGGTTTGGGAAATGGCGTCTGCTTTGACTTCATTCACGAGTGCCATCAGCCCTGCCGCGTCGCGCAGAGAGGTTTGGTAATAATCCCGATTGTTTTCATATCCAAGTTTTGCTTGCGCTGTTTTAAAAGCGGTGCGCGCACGTGTCTTGTCATCCATCATCATTAAAGCCGCACCCAAATGCCCCCACGATAGCGGGGTGTGCATTTTGCTAGCATGATTGTCATGGAAATACCGCAAGGATCCTAAATTGGCTTTACCAGCTCTTGCCAGAACATAATATGCATAGGCCGCCGCCTCTGCGTGACGCGCTTCCCGCCTTCTGTTTGGTTCATTATTATAACGCCAATGATAGGGTAAATTTGGGTAATTTTCCATTTTAGTAATTGTTTTCAAAGCTTTATATGACCTATCCAATGCGCCAGCGTTAACAAGAAATTCCTTTTCCTTGCTGCGCTGTATGAAGTCTGTTGCGTAAACGCCTATCCAAGGATTTGCATAGCGGTCACCTTCGCTCCACAGGCCAAACGCTCCGTCATAACCTTGGCGATTGAGAATGCGGTCAATAGCTGTTTGCACCCCTTCCCTTGCTTTTATCGGCCCAATCCCTGCGACACCGCCCAGATCATTTGCATAAAGTAACGGCATAGCTGCGCTAATGGTTTGTTCCGTACATCCATATGGATAACGCGAAACTGAACTTGCATAAGCTGTGGGATCAAGGTTTGGCGTGTTGGAAAAGGACACATTAATATCAACACTTCCGGGGTCAAACCCTTCTATATAGCTTTGGTCAACGATCAAGGTTTGCCTTACACCGAGACGTTTTGTCACCATGCGCGAAAGTGGAAGAAATGCAGAGCGAGTCTGTATATTAGTGCGGCTCTCTACCGAATAATTACGTGGGCCTTTTATACGCAAAGCCACTTCACTCACACCTGTTTCGTGGGTCAATATTGGGTGTGTTATCGTTTTGCGCTGCCCGTTACCCAACTGTATTTTGGTGGTATCACCATCAATGACAAGTGCATTATCGCCTTGAAATGAGACGGTATAATCACCTGATTTTCCGTCTATATTATCGAGGGACAGTGTGGCAAAAGCTTTATCACCCGGCGCTAAAAAACGTGGTAGTGACAACAAGCTCGGCACAGCGTCGCGCACCTTCATTGGGCGACTGTCACTGCCAACGGCATTTTCGCTCCATGCCACAGCCATCAAGCGTAATTCACCGTTAAAATCTGGGAGCTCTATGGGAATTTTGACCTTGCCAAATTTAACTGTTACTGGCCCATAATAAAGGGAAACGACTTTTATCGGCGTGGAGGTAAGCCCTTCACCACCGAGGCTATCCCCGCCTGATTTCGCGAGTGCCGCCACACCTAAATTTGGATTGAGCAATCGCGCATAGTCATCTCTTACATCAAGGCTAAATCCTTTTTTGCCAAAAAACCAATTTTGCGGGTCAGGAGATTTATACTTTGTAATTTGTAAAACGCCTTCATCAACCGCAGCGAGGCTCACCCAAACTGTGTCTCCACGTGGAATATTGCCAACCTCGATATCAATGTTTTGCTTGCGGCGAGGACGCACAATTTCAGGTGTTTTAAGGGTAACATCAAGTTTTTGCTCGCCCACATCCATAGCAATATAGCCGATACCAACGGCGCGGCGCGGTACGGGACGTTTATCAACACTGCGCGGTGTATAAACGGTCAGCAGTGCGTAAACTCCTGCGCCCATGTCTTTGTCCAATTTGACTTTAATCTCAGACCCACCTTGCGGAATTTGCACGGTGCGAATGCGGCGCACTTTATCATCAGCAATCACCAATTCGCCAATTCCTGCGTAGGGAGCTTTTACCGTCAGTGTAATACTCTCCCCTGCCTTAACAGGATTGCTTGGTACACCAATTTTTATTTCGTCGGGCGCGTCAGATGTTGACGAACCACCCCAGCCAACTGAAAACCGAGTTGAGCTTACTACCCCGCCGTTTTTACTGCGCACAATCAGTCTGTAATCTCCCCAATTAAGTGTGTTGGTGATTGCCGCCCCTGTCGCAGCATTGATATCAATACTGCCGCGCGCTTTTTCAATGTCGCGCACTTCGCGGCGGTAACGCCAATTTCCACGGTGGCGATACCAGTTATAGTGCCAGTCTTCCTCGACGAGCACCCATTCCGTATTTTCCATATCTACTGATTTACCATGCCAATCCACCGCCTTAATATTGAAAGCAAATGGTGTGTTGCGCGCGATGCGCCCGTCAAATTCAGGCTTCATGCCAATATATATATCGTTCGTGCGCACGGGAATACGGGTACTGTTTTTCACATACCGCCCGCCAGGTTCGGCGGTTCCCACCGTAATCTCTGCGCGCAGGGGATGTGAGGTCTTGATATCTTCTTTGCTCAAATCCAAGCCAAGTTCCATTTTGCCGTTCCCGTCTGTAGTACCGCCGCCTAAGTCCATAAATATTTCCCTAAAATCCTCATCAGCCTTCCCAAAATGGTAGCCCTTAAATTCTGGGAACGGCTTGGGATCAACGCGAATACGGGCCTCCCCTTCAGCCGCAAGACCCGATCCATTGGCCCCGTATAAAAACTGCGCGTCCACTTCAAATACGCGCACACCTGTCGTGCGAATTGGCGCGTCATCAATTTTAATATCAACTTTTAATTTTTGCGGCACAAAGTCTTCAACAGAAAATTCAGCACGGCCAACTTGCCCCATACCGTCTATGTCGATCAGTGCACGCCACACACCTCGCGGTGCAGATTTTGGCACGGTGAATGCATGCATAAGTGTGCCTGCCTGATTTTTCGTGAACCGCACCTTTTTAAACTCAATACCGTTTGGCTTGATAAAACGAATATGCCCAGCACGGTTTTCAATCGCTTTGCCCAAACCAGACCTCAGCATAGATGTTAAGTGGGCGGTTTCTCCAGGGCGGTAAACCCCGCGGTCCATAAAACTATAGGCGTCAATTTCAGCCTGCACTTGTCGTCCGCCAATGCCAAAGGCAGACAAATCGAGAGGCGAGCGGTTAAAATCAAGCACGGCGTAATCACCCTGCTCTCCGTACGCCATGAGCATGCGCGGGCTTAAAACATTTTTGCCTTGCAACAAGGCTTTGGCGAAATGTACGCGGCCATTGTTATCTGATTTTGCACTGCCAAGTATTTCATTGTTCCTAGCCACAAGGTCTATACGTGTATTTTTAACTACACGCGCCGTATCAATTGAGCGCAGGCTCACATCCAACCCCGACGCACTTTGATATGTCGTCATGGCAAGGTCGGTAGAAATAATCCACCGCCATGCACGGGTAGCGCGGTATTCATCATCCGTATGCGGACGCCCCGCATTGATAATATAGGCCCCAGGTTTTAGCTCCCCCACGAGTTCATTGAGAGGTAAAATAGTTGTCGCCAATGTGTTGGGTGAAGATTTTACGGGCAGTGTACCCTTCCAGATACTCTCGCGTACTTCTGTGGCGGCGTCGCTATATTCATAAGAATAATCGCCTTCAGGCGTCGCCGTACCAACTTGTACAGACCGGCGCGCCATCATGCGGTCACCCACACGGAAAATTTCGATTTCGAGTGTGTCGATATTTACAGTTTCAATAGCCAAACCTTGCGCGCCAATACGCGGCAATATGACACCATTACCTGCAAAACTAACGTGGGGCGGTCTGTCACCAAAGCTGATATCAATGGTTTTGTCTTGCGCCAACTTGTCTTTATTTTGGCTTTGCAGACCTTGTAACAAAGTCAATTTATAGTCATTGCCAAATTTAAGACCTGACAAACACACCGAACGACCCGAAATATTCGCGGTGAGTTTGGCTTCGGGTTTGGTACGGATATAATCAACAATTTTAAGACCGTCATTGGCATCAATATCTTGGGTGAAATTAATACAGGCTTTTGGAGCCTCTCCCGTATTGTCAATTTTCCAACCATCGTATGCAAAACCAGTGCTTCTTGTAGTTACCTGCTTTACTTCCAACTTTGGTATTGTTTGATTTGGGGTTTGCTGTGTTGTCACAGATTGCGGGACTGGCGCCTGTATTTTGCCGAGTACCGTGTATCCAATCCACCCTGCCAATATAAATAATGAAACAATAGCTGTGATGAAAATGGATTGACGTTGCATGAGATCTCCTATGAATAGAATCTATATATAGCAGAAAATACGGCGAATGTATGCCGTGATTGCGCCTATTTCGCGGTATTTATCAATGTTTAACCGTGTTTTCTAACAAGCTGTATACTTACGCGCCTTATACTCAACTCGTTCACGCATATAGGCATGTGTAGTATTGCACATGTTTAGAACAAAACCTCGCCCTGCAGTGGCGAGGTTTTTTATTCCCACTCAATGGTCCCGGGTGGTTTTGATGTTATGTCGTACACAACCCTATTAACGCCGTTGACTTCATTGATAATACGGGTGGCAGTTTCGCCGAGAAATTCGTGGCTAAAGGGATAATAATCCGCTGTCATACCGTCTGATGAGGTTACGGCGCGCAAGGCGAGGACATATTCATAGGTGCGGCCATCGCCCATGACGCCAACTGTTTTTACAGGCAATATCACGGCAAAGGCCTGCCAAATTACATTATACAAATCATGTTTACGGATTTGGTCAAGGTAGACTGCGTCTGCTTCGCGCAAGAGATCAAGCTTTTCGCGGGTAATTACCCCAGGGCAACGAATAGCGAGACCTGGGCCCGGAAATGGGTGACGTTCTACAAAGGCAGGGTCTAGACCAAGTTCGCGGCCAAGGTCGCGCACCTCATCTTTAAACAATTCCCGCAAAGGCTCGACAAGCTGCATATCCATGCGCTCGGGTAGGCCTCCAACATTATGGTGAGATTTTATGGTCACAGAAGGGCCGCCATCAAAAGACACGCTTTCGATCACGTCAGGGTACAGGGTTCCTTGGGCGAGGAATTTCGCGCCGCCAATTTTCTTGGCCTCTGCATCGAAAATATCAATGAAGGTTTTGCCAATGATTTTTCGTTTTTGTTCAGGGTCAGATACGCCTTCGAGTAAATCGAGAAACTGATTTTCCGCGTCCACATGCACAAGGTTCATATTGTAATGCTTCGAGAATAAATCAACGACTTCCACGGCTTCGTTTTTACGCATCATGCCCGTATCAACAAATACACAGGTCAGTTGGTCGCCAATGGCTTCGTTTAAGAGCACGGCAACAACAGAACTATCAACCCCGCCAGACAGACCACAAATGACTTTGCCGTCGCCGACTTGCGCACGTACGACCGCAATCGCCTCGTCTTTAAACTGGGCCATTGTCCAATCAGCCTTAAACCCAGAAATTGTGTGGGTAAAATTACGCAAGAGTTGTTCGCCTATAACTGTGTGCACGACTTCGGGGTGGAACATAACGCTGTAATATTTACGGGCCGCGTCTTCGGTTGCTGCAAAGGGCGCATTGGGCGAGGTTGCAATCACTTCAAATCCAGCAGGCAATTTACTGACCCTGTCTCCGTGGCTCATCCAAACACGGTGCAAACTGCCCACTTCGCCAATATCTGCAAACAACGGACTGTCTTTGATAATTTCGATATCCGCACGGCCAAATTCACGCTCAGTCGAGCTTTCCACAACACCGCCGAGCTGTGAGCAAAGTGATTGCTGTCCGTAACAAATCCCAAGTATAGGCACGTCCAAATCAAAAACATTCTCGTCAATGCGCGGACTAGACGTACCCATGACGCTATTTGGCCCGCCAGATAAAATCACGGCCTTGGGCGCAAATTTCGCGAGCATATCTTTATTGATTTTATTGTAAGGATGCACCTCGCAATAAATCCCGCTTTCGCGCACACGCCGCGCAATCAGCTGGGTGACTTGGGAGCCAAAATCAATGATAAGAAGTTGTTCGTGTTTTTGCGACATACTATTTCCAATATTTATTTTCTGCGCATAACGGAAAAGAAGAACCCGTCTGTATCTGTCGAAGCTGGCGTCAGTGTAACTGTAAGACCATCCTCCGACCAAGGCTTGGCTTTATCCGTACCAATTTTGTCTTCCCACACTTCACCTGCTGACAAGAGTTCAAAGTCTGAATTTTCTTCCAAAAATTTATAGACTTGCCCTTCATTTTCTTCGGCGAACATTGAGCAGGTAATATAAATCAAATACCCGCCATTCCTAACATAGGATTTGGCCTGCTTTAATACCGTTTGTTGCTCTTTCATCCGCAGCTCGAGCGTATCTAAAGAAAGTCGCCATTTTGCGTCTGGCTTACGCCGCCATGTGCCCGACCCTGAACACGGCGCGTCTATGACCACCCTGTCCATTTTACGGTTGAGCTTATCCAGTGACACCATAGGCGGTTGACAAACGTCGAGTATATCAACCCCTGCCCGCGCACTGCGTTGATAAATCGGGGCCAGCCTGCGCTTGTCTATATCAAAGGCATGCAGCACGCCTTGGTTTTTCATCTCAGCTGCCAAGGCCAATGTTTTTCCCCCGCCGCCAGCACAATAATCAAGGATTTTCTCATCGGGTTTTGCATCAACTAATAGAGACACCAATTGCGAACCTTCGTCTTGAATTTCAATACCGCCTGTGAGAAAAATTTCTTCTGCTTGAATATTTGGAAGTCGCGCCAGCGCCGTGCCTGCCGCAATCCGCACACCATTCGGCGATAACGACATTGGTTTTGCGTCAAATGCAGATAATTTCTCCACCGCTTCTGTCTGGTTGGACTTGAGCAGGTTTACACGCAAATCAAGCGGGGGGCGTTTCAATAAAGCTTGCCCCTCCAAGATAGCGTCATCGCCAAAATTATTGGCAAAACTTGGCCAAATCCATTCAGGAATATCGGCCTGTACCCAATCAGGTGCATCGCTAAGCTCAATCGCCCCTTGCAAATGAGAAACTTCTTTATCCGTAAGCGGCTTTGGCCCGTGAGCATCATCTGCAAATGCCGTTTGAATATCAGCAATGTTTTCGCCCCATGCCCAGACAAGCGTTCCAAGCGTTAGTGCGCGGGCACTATCATCGCCCATGCGCCATGCAATCGATGATTTGCGGCGCAGGCCGTCGTGCACAAGTCCGCCGATTGCCGCCCTATCTTTGGAACCAGCAAAACGGTGTTTCTTGCCCCAATCTCTCAAGGCCTCTGTTGCGGGTGTGTGATGTCCAAAAACATCGTCCAACACCTCGATTGCCGCCTGTATGCGTCCACCAAATCTCATATCTATCTACTTTACTTTTTTACTTTGCGGCTGAATAATTAGGGGCTTCGCGGGCAATGACCACATCATGAACATGGCTTTCGCGCAGCCCCGCATTGGTAATTTTAACAAACCGTGCATTGTCATGAAAATCAGAAATTGTCTTGGAGCCCGTATAGCCCATCGCAGCCCGAATACCACCCAAAAGTTGATGAATGATTGGCGATACGGGGCCTTTAAATCCGACCCGTCCTTCAATGCCTTCTGGGACTAATTTCATACTGTCAGACACTTCTTTTTGAAAATATCGGTCTGCGGAGCCTTGCGCCATAGCTGCCACCGACCCCATACCACGGTAGGATTTATAAGACCGCCCTTGGTATAAGAATACTTCGCCAGGGGTTTCCGTTGCCCCTGCAAATAGAGAGCCGATCATGGCGCATTCAGCCCCTACCGCCAAAGCCTTGGCCATATCGCCAGAGTATTTAATCCCGCCGTCGGCTATGACGGGGATATTGGCTTTTTTGGCAATTGAGCACACATCCATAATGGCGGTCAGTTGCGGCACGCCTACACCTGCGACAATTCGTGTTGTACAAATTGACCCAGGGCCAATGCCAACTTTCAGGGCGTCTGCGCCAGCATCAATAAGTGCGGTCGCCGCTTCTGACGTCGCTATATTCCCTGCCACGACTTGCGCTTTAGGGAATTTCTTTTTTATCCGTTTTACTTGTTCAATCACTTTAATGGAATGACCGTGGGCCGTATCAATCACCAGCACATCAACACCTGCTTCGAGCAAAGCGGTTGAACGGGCATAGCCTGCATCACCAACCGTTGAGGCTGCGCCAACGCGCAAACGCCCCCGCTCGTCCTTACACGCATTTGGATAGGACTGGGCCTTCTCCATATCTTTTACGGTAATCAACCCCACACAATGATAATTCTTATCAACCACCAAGACTTGCTCTATTTTGTGCTTATGCAAAAGCGTTTTAGCCTTTTGCTCGCTTGTACCTTCTTCGACGGTAATCAATTTGCGAGTCATTAAACTGGCTACACTGTCATCAGAACTTGTGGCAAAACGTGTGTCTCGATTGGTAACAATGCCGACCAATTTTCCTTTATCGTCAACGACAGGAAAACTGGAAAAAGAATGACGGGCCGTAAGAGCGCGAAGCTCTGCCAGTGTTGCTGTTGCGGCAATTGTAATCGGATTGACCACCATGCCTGATTCGTAGCGTTTTACTTTGCGCACTTCTTCGGCTTGTTCTTCGTTGCTAAGGTTACGGTGGATAATACCAATGCCGCCCGCTTGCGCCATGGCAATGGCAAATGGTGCTTCGGTTACCGTATCCATAGCCGCAGACAACAGCGGTACATTCAGCGTAATCGACTGTGTAAGCCGCGTGGTCAAATCTGCATCACCGGGTAAAATGCTTGAGGCTCTGGGCTGTAACAGCACATCATCAAATGTAAGACCTTCACGTATTTCCATAGGAAATCTCCTTAATTCTTACGAGAGCGAAATAACAGGAAAACCCAAGATGTGCTAGTGATTTTATCACAAATGTGTGAATTTCACCAAAACCTTATAGCCGTGAGTTGATATTCCTAAATGTGATAGGCTATATTTGCGCAAAACATAACAATGAGGTCATTATGAAAACCATATACGGTATCAGTACGCTCGCATTTATCTTGGCTTTATCCGCTTGTGCTAAATCCACATCTCAATCCCTCATAACGGATCCCAATATGTGTCTCTACGGCGGCACAATATATACGGGGCACGGCAATGAAAATTTCGCGGGTCATGTGCTGGTCAATGATGGAAAAATTTCGCACATGAACGCAAGCGGTGATTGTCAAGATTACGCCGCTGCACAAACCCAAATCATAAATTTACAGGGTGCATTTGTTTATCCAGGGTTTGTAGATGCACATGGCCATTTTTTAGGTATTGGCTTGCGTGAACTTACTTTAAACCTTGAAGGCGTATCGTCCATTGCCCAGCTTAAAAAAAGACTCGCTCGCGAAGTTGCCAAAACACCCGCAGGTGTCACTATTTACGGACGGGGATGGATTGAAACCCATTGGCCCGAAAACAGATTTCCAACCCGCCAAGACCTCGACAGTGTCTCGCCAAACAACCCTGTGATATTACAGCGTGCCGATGGTCACGCCTCTATTGTTAATTCACAGGCGATTGCAAAATCTGGCATTACCAAAGATACCAAACCACCTTTTGGCGGCGATATATTGCTGGGTAAAGACGGGCAATTAACCGGCATGTTGATTGATAATGCCGCTTCGCTGGTTAGCGGTCTCATCGACGAATTAACGCCTGAGCGAAAACAGGCTGCCTTCATCAAAGCGGGCCAAGTTTACGCCGCTTACGGCTGGACAGGCATACAGTCTATGTCCGTGGACGCCAATAATCTCGCCGCGTTAGAAAATTTATCAGAATCTGGCGACATTGGCCTGCGGGTTTATAATGCGGTTGATATGTCTGGAGCTGATGATTTGCTTGATAAAATCGCCCAAAACGGAAGTCAGGAAAGTGCCGATGGGCATATTATTACCAGAGGCATAAAATTATATTCAGACGGGGCACTCGGCTCTAGAGGCGCGGCTCTTTTAACCCCCTATTCGGACGACCTTGGCAATACGGGCCTCTTGCGGCACGAAAAATCAACCCTCATGCCTATATATGAACGGGCCTTACGAGACGGTATCCAAATCAGCACCCATGCCATTGGTGACCGCGCCAATCGTTTGGTACTAGACTGGTACGAAGAAGCCTTTGCCAATATTCCTCCTGCGCAACGCAAAATCGCCAATCCAAGATGGCGGATTGAACATGCGCAAATTCTGGATATGGGCGATATAAAACGCTTTAACGAGCTTGGCGTTATTGCCTCTATGCAAACATCACACGCCATTGGCGACTTACATTTCGCCCCTGCTCGCTTGGGATCTGCGCGGCTAAAAGGCGCATATGCGTGGCGCAGTTTACTGGATAGCGGCGCGCATATCGTCGGCGGCACGGACGCACCCGTTGAACGCGGCGACCCGCGCATTGAATTCTACGCCGCCGTCGCCCGCAAAGACTTAGCAGGCTTTAGCAATCAAGACTGGAACCCCCACGAAAAACTAACCCGCAGCGAAGCCCTCACACTGTTCACCAGCGCACCAGCCTACGCCGCATTTGAGGAAGACAATGCAGGTATAATCGAAATAGGCAAAAACGCAGACTTCACAATATTCTCAAAAGACATCATGACCATTCCCGAAGCAGAAATTTTGACAGTGGAGACTGTGATGACGATTGTAGACGGGGAAGTTGTTTATAAAAAATAACCTGCGCCGCGTTCATATCCGCGCAGGCGGGTATCTAGTGGATTGTCAAATTAGTGATTTAAGTTAGTTTATATTTGTTGCAAGACATCAATAATTGCCGAGTTTTTCCAAACACGTCCTATATCAGAATCCTTATGAATTCGGCCAGAATACAGCCCCCACAAATTAAACAGTTGACCAGTTACTAATGTTTTGCCTTTGAAAATATACCGATATGCACCCTTATCACGCGTTCCAATTACAGGTGAACCAGACTGACCTTTGCGCGCTCTACAATCAATATAAAACAATGGCAGACCATCTATATCTATATCTGGTTCTGATGCAACGTGGCCATTCGACCAAATGGGAGTTTTTAAATTATACCCATATGTTTCTTGCGCCGCACTTATACCGAACGGAAACCCTACAATACTTACTTGATCAGAGACTCCAAGGTGATACTTGTTATCTGTCCAACTCGGATCAAAACTAGGAGTAAAAGAATTGCCTACATTTGGAAAACGTAAAGCCACTATATCCACTTTTTTACCAAAACTTGAATGTTCCTTCCATAACGGATTACCATTTGCATCAAGTAAAGGTATGTCTATATGTTTCCAAACACCTGTATGTCCCTTTGCGTGGTAATAAATTTTGAGCTGGTTGGGGATGGCACCTTTTGAATGTAACACTTCATCCGTGAGTTGATTACGCCCAGAAACAACATGCCAATTTGTAATAAGTGATAGAGGAGTTTTTTGTAGTTTCGCAAAAAAACCTGTAGCGTTACTTAGAAGTTGCCCATCATAATAAGCTTCAATATAGACGGACGTAGTACTGGCAATGTTAACTGTTTTTTGCGCCATATCATGCCTCAATGTAAACCTTTTAACCACAATATAATAAATAATCCCCGATTGTCGATACAAAACCCTAACGTGCTTCATGCTCACATTACAATTAAATTAGGAAGCCCTCTCCAATAAGATGAGTTATACGGTAACCCGACTAGAGAAATAAATGGTTTGTAGCGTGAAATTTAGTTGCAAAATCACCAGTCCCCGCACTTGATGCGGGGTCCATTGGTAAGTTCGAGCTTATATGGCAAATATTGCATGGACCTCGGGTCAAGCCCGAGGACTGTAGTTTTTTTGGGAGTTAAACCTTCGTATTGGTATAAGGTTTCAACTCTTTTCTGGCCACTTGCATTCTGTGGACAGCGTCGGGACCGTCTGCTAGGCGGAGGGTTCGGATTTGTGTCCACATCATGGCTAGCGGGGTGTCTTGGGTGACACCTGTGCCGCCGTGCATTTGTATGGCTTCGTCTACGATTTTTAGGGCTGTGCGGGGTGCTGATACTTTAATCATGGAGATATAGGGAGCGGCAGCGCGGAAATCACCTTGATCCATCAGCCACGCCGCTTTCAGGCAAAGTAGTCTTGTTTGCTCGATCTCTATTCTTGCCTCGGCGATAATGTCGTAATTGGCGCCTAATTTTGCCAATACTTTGCCAAAAGCTTCGCGGGATAATGACCGCTTACATAATAGCTCTAGTGCACGTTCGGATTGACCAATAGCCCGCATACAATGGTGAATACGGCCCGGGCCGAGACGCCCTTGGGAAACTTCAAATCCTCGCCCTTCCCCGATCAGCATGGCGCTGGCAGGAATACGCACATTGGTAAATTTGATATGCATATGGCCGTGGGGTGCGTCGTCATGCCCGAACACATGCATAGGGCGGAGGATTTCGACACCCTCTTGCCCTGCGTCCATAGCAAACATGGAATGTCGCCCGTGGCGCGGGCCTTCGTCTGCGGTTTTTGCCATTAAGATATAGACTTTACAGCGCGGGTCGCCAGCACCACTAGCAAAATATTTCTCGCCATTTAGCACCCACTCATCTCCGTCCTTTTTCGCGTCAAACGCCATATTGGTGGCGTCTGACGAGGCAACGCCCGGTTCAGTCATCAAATAAGCTGAGCGAATTTCGCCGTTGAGCAGTGGGGTGAGCCATTTTTTCTTATGCTCTGCACTGCCGTAACGCTCTAGCACTTCCATATTGCCCGTATCAGGGGCGGCGCAATTAAACACTTCTGGGGCCAATGTGCACCAACCCATTTCTTCAGCGAGGTAGGCGTATTCAACAGTTGTCAGGCCGTAACCTTTATCTGATTTGGTAAGCCAAAAATTCCATAAACCTTTTTCTCGGGCTTTGGTTTTTAACCCTTCGCGGATTTCGGTTTGCCGTTTTGTGAATGTAAACCGGTCACCAGATTTCCCGACCTCGGCGTGATATTCTACGTCCAGCGGTATGATGTCTTCGCGTACCATTTGGCGCACTTTTGCGATTAATGGTTTAATCTTTTCTGAAATGCCTAAGTCCATGTCTAATATCCTTTATTATGCGCGCTTTGGTGAAGGTGATAATCACCGTCCCCTAAAAGCTCTTGAGCTACACGTATGCGTTTGAGGTATAACCCTATATCTAGCTCGTCTGTCATGCCCATACCGCCGTGAAGCTGCACCGCTTCGAGAGCTGCTAATTTCGCCACAGAGCCAAGCTTTGCCTTAGCCATACCGACAATTTCTCCAGCATTTTCAGCATCGTCATCGAGTGCAGTTAATGCGCTAAAAACGGCAGAGCGCGCAAGCTCTAGCTCGCAATACAGGTGCGAGGCACGGTGTTGAAGGGCCTGAAACTCCCCAATGATTTTCCCAAATTGCTTGCGTTCGCGAAGATATGTATTTGTATGCTCAAACACTTGCGTCGACGCACCAAGCATTTCAGCCGCCAGCAATGCCCTACCCGCGCCGAGCATGGTTTCTAAAATGTCCTGACCATCGCCAACGCTTCCCAAAACCTGCGCGCCGGTAATTTCAACATCGTCAAATACAATGCGAGCCGCATTGCGGCTATCGGCCATGATGGTACGTTCAACCGCGACACCTGCCGTATTTTTGGGCACAATAAAAACACTTAAACTATCTTCTGTTTTGGCGGCCACAAGCAATTGATCTGCCACATGACCATCCACCACCATTGTCTTGCGGCCACTCAGTTTAAATCCGTTCCCAGACTGTGTTGCCGTTAGGGTAATACTATCAGGATCATGTTTGTTCCCCTCACCGATTGCTGCGGCAAAAATGGCTTCGCCTGCACATAAACTGGGTAGAAATATCTTTTTTTGTTCTTCATTTGCATGTTGTTTTAAAGCTTGCGCGGCAAGAACCGCCGTGGACAGAAATGGTGAGGCCGTAAGGTTGCGGCCCATTTCTTCACTGATAAGGCCAGCCGCCATAAAGCCCATATCGACACCGCCGTATTCTTCGGGGATGAGCACGCCTGCAAATCCCATGTTGGCCATTTCTGCCCATAAGGATTTGGAATATCCTGTTTCGTCTTTGTTATCGCGAAGCTCTCGCAATTGGCTAACAGGGGCTTTCTCAGTAAAGAAACCTTGCGCACTTTCTTGCAACATTTTTTCGTCGTCATTGAGGAGGAGAGCCATGTCTATGCTCCCGGTAATTGTAGGATATGTTTGGAAATAATATTGAGCTGGATTTCAGATGTTCCGCCTTCAATCGTATTGCCCTTCGTGCGGAGCCAAGAGCGGGCCAACTGCCCATCATTACTGCGCTCACTTTCCCATTCAAGGCCGTCATGACCCGCCAAGTCCATCATCAACTCGTATCGGCGTTTATTAAGCTCGGTTCCGTAATATTTAAGCATAGAAGATTTAGCCCCAAGACTCGCCCCTGCTTTGGCCTCCATCAACATCCGCGACATAGTTTGCGCGAACGCCCAAGCATCGACTTCAAACTCTGCTATTTTTGCGCGCAGTATTGGATTGGGCGTATAGCCATTATCAGCAATGATTTCGCTCAACGGTTTCACGGCTCCGTAATCACCGATCATTTCACGCTCGTGGGTCAGGAGATATTTGGCAATAGACCACCCTTTATCGCGCTCTCCGACTAGGTTTTCTTTAGATACTTTCACGTTTTCAAAAAAGGTTTCACAAAACGGCGAACGTCCAGAGATCAATAAAATAGGTTTCGTGCTGACGCCCTCGCTTGCCATATCAAACAACAAAAAACTAATGCCGTGATGTTTCTTGCCCGTATTATCGGTGCGTACCAAACAAAAAATCCAGTCAGCTTCATCTGCGTAACTTGTCCAAACCTTCTGGCCATTGACCAAATAATGATCGCCCTTGTCTTCGGCTTTGGTGGCAAGAGAGGCAAGGTCTGATCCTGCATTAGGCTCGCTATACCCCTGACACCAACGGATTTCACCACGGCAAATTTCGGGGAGGTAGTGCAGTCTTTGTTCTTCACTGCCAAATTCAAGCAAGGCGGGGCCAAGCATCCAGATGCCAAAACTATGTAAGGGGCTACGCGCTCCAATGGAGTTCATTTCTTGTTGCAAGACTTTAGCTTCGGCGCGGCTTAACCCTCCGCCGCCGTATTTTGTTGGCCACGAGGGGGCCGTCCAGCCCTTTGCCGCCATGCGTTCAAGCCAGAGTTTCTGGCCATCACTTTGGAATACCCAATTACGCCCGCCCCAACAGGCATCTTTCTCGCTGCGCATGGGTTTGCACATTTCTGGTGGGCAGTTTTTCGCAAGCCATGCTTTCGTTTCTTGGCGAAACGCATCCAGTTCAGTCATGTTCTCTACTTTCCTAAATTGTTCCTGTTTGTATGCGGCTTCGGGCTGTGTTGCCAAGAATATTGACCATTTGAGCATAGCCCTTAAAACGTTCGTCCTTGGTTTGCCCGTGATAATAACGGTAATAAATTTGTTGTAAAATGACGGCTAATCTGAAAATACCGTAGACATAATAGAAGTGAAAATTTTCCACATCCGCCCCCGTTTTGTCGGCGTAATAGCTGAGAAATTCTTGACGGCTTAACATGCCAGATGCCGCACTTGGTTGTCGTGATAACAGTTTCATGGGCGAAGGGTCGCCTGCTTCTATCCAATAGGCGAGTGTGTTGCCAAGGTCCATCAACGGATCCCCTAGAGCAGATATTTCCCAATCGAGTATGGCGTTTATTTGTGTCGGATCGCCCAAATCCACAATCAGATTATCTATACGGTAATCACCGTGTAAAATGGCTGCGCCCTTTTCGACTTTAGGCCTGTTTTCCGCCAACCATTCCCGTACATCTTCAAACGCGTCAACATCAGGCGTATAGGCTTTTTCGTATCGCCCGTTCCAGCCCAGAATTTGCCGTTCTACATAACCTTGCGGCTTGCCGAAATCACCAAGGCCGACGGCTTTATAGTCCACTTGATGGAGTTCAACCAATTTGTCAATAAATGCCAAACATAGTTTACGGGTTTCTCCTTCACCCCAATGCCAGTCTTTGGGAATAGTATCGTGGATAAGATGGCCTTCAACCCGCTCCATAACGTAAAATTCTGCACCGAGCACACTGATATCTTGCGGCGCATAATACAGAGTTGTCGGCACGCATGGATAGGCAGGCTTAAGGGCTGTCATCACCTTATATTCACGGTGCATGTCGTGGCCAGATTTTGGCTTGGTTCCAAAAGGCGGCCTTCGCAAAACCAATCGCCGCTCTGGATAATCAAGTGCGTAGGTTAGGTTTGACGCCCCGCTTGCATATTGTTTTAGCTGTGGCGTGCCCGTTAAGCCTTCAATGTTTTCTTTTAAAATTTTGTCAACAGCGTCCAAGTCGAACGCTTCGCCCTCACGCAGTTCTATGGTTGGGTTGGCGTCATGTGCGGACATTAAATCGTCATGCCCCCATCGACTACAATGCATTCACCCGTAACATAACTCGCCTCATCAGAGACCATAAACAAAACGGCGCCAACCATTTCTTCGGGCTGTGCCATGCGAGGGATGGCGAGATTAGCGTCCATATAGTCCTGCATGCCTGGCATTTCTTTCAAGGCGGACGCTAATTTCGTATCAGTAAACCCGGGGAGCAACGCATTAACACGAATGCCTTTGCGACCATATTCTTTGGCATAGCCTTTGGTCATATTGATAACGGCGGCTTTGGTCATACCGTATACTGTGCGCAACAATCCCGGTTGAAGCCCGTCAATACTGGCCACATTGACAACGGCCCCGCCGTCGTTTTTCAACATCAACGGGATGGCTTTAGCGGTGAGGTAGTACGGCCCCTTCACATTGACTTCCATGGTTTTGTCATAAGCACTTTCAGGGCATTCATGGGCTTTGCCGTAAAATACATTGGTCGCGCCATTGTTAATTAAAATATCAAGCCGTCCGTGGGCGACACCAATGGCTGTAATCGCGTCCTCCAAATCACTCATTTTTCCAAGGTGTAGTGTCATGGCACTGGCCTTGCCGCCATTCGCAATAATTTCGTCAGCCACTTTTTGACAATCCTCTATGCGGCGACTTGAACAAATTACCGTTGCCCCCTGTTCTGCCATACCATGGGCAATCGCCGCGCCTATACCGCGACTCGCACCTGCTACCAAAGCCACTTTACCGCTTAAATCAAACCGTGCCATTATTTTGCCTCCATCTTTGGAATATGCGCCGTATCGAGCATAGATTTTCGTTTTGCCATGCCGCTAATATAACGGTCGTGGTTTGCCGCCTTGCCTTGAAAATAATCACTTATTACGGGATGAGGCAAAACAAGGAACTTATCTTTTTCCATGCAATCAAATAAGGTATCCGCCACATCGGACGGTAAAATATGTTTGTTTGGGCCTTCGCTAATCACCTTCATATTTTTGGTCATATTGGTTTGCACATATTGCGGACAAATACAGTGAACTTTGATGCCGTCGTCTTTGTGCATAATCGCCATATATTCTGCGTAGCCAACGGCAGCGTGTTTAGTTGTTGTATAAGAGGCCGTGCCAACTTGCGCGAGCAGGCCTGCGGCTGACGCCACAATCACAAACCGACCGTGACCATTTTCTATCCACGCAGGAATCAGTGAACGCCCCGCATATACACTCGACATCACATTAATTTGCCAACTTAGCTCCCAGCTTTTGTTGGAACCACCAGCCGCATGGCCACCAGGTTCGTCTGGAAACCCAACACCTGCATTGGATACGAACATATCAACAGGCCCGTTGGCTTTATTCGCGCCTTCAATAAATGCTTTTACAGATGCCTCGTCAACCACATTACATACGAACGAGGCGGCACCGATTTCTTTTGCGGTTTTATGTACCAGTTCCCCGTTAATATCGCTGATGGCAACTTTCGCGCCCTCCGTAATGCATTTTTCTGCGATAGCGCGTCCGATTCCGCCCGCTGCCCCCGTAATAGCTATACTTTGTCCTGCGATCATTATTGTTGCACCTCGTTTTCATTCTATGATACCAAGTAATGACATTTGCGCAATCATATATATGCAACAAATTGCGTATTTAAAATATAACAATTTGCAGATTTTGCACGGGGGAACGAAGAATGGAAAGTGAAGACGAAACCGCATTGTTTCTTGCCGCCAGTCACGGTGCTATACCAAAAACACCAAACGCAAATATATATGCAGATTGCCCATCATGCGGCAACACAGTATCTGGAAATTTTTGCAATAATTGCGGGCAAAAAGTCGATGATATGCGCCGTTCTCTCTTTGCGTTGATCGCAGAAACCCTCGGCGGTATATTCTCATTTGAATCGCGTATGTGGAAAACATTTGGCGCACTTTTGTTTAAACCCGGCAAGGTGGCCAGAGAATATGCAGACGGGGCTAGAATGCGCTATTCAGCACCCGTGCGTACATATCTTGTGGTCAGCATTTTGTTTTTCTCATTTATGTCATTGACGAGAACACATTTTCTCAGCTTTGAAATATTGCCAAAAGACACGACGCAAGCGGTGCAAGTTGAAACGAATGAAGGTCAATCACTACCTGAAACACCGCCCAAGAAAAAAATGAATTTCTCAGTTTCGTCAAATTTACCTGCTGACGAAACCAATGTATTATCTATTGGTGGGCGGAATATTAAAATAAGGTTTTTTACAAAAGACAGTGAACTATACAAGCCCTCCGAAGAAGAAGTTCAAGAAATTGCCAATAGCCTCAGTGACGAAATTAGCGTTACAATTAACAACGAAGGCGTTGATAGAAAACAGTTAATCAATGCACTTTTCTCTGACCCGAAAAAGTTTAATGCCACATTCAATACATGGTTGCCCCGTATGATGTTTTTCATGGTTCCATTTGCAATGCTACTCGGCTGGTTATTTATTCGGGGGCCGAGCGCCATGCTCATCGATCACCTTATTCACGCCATATATTTGCAATCAACATTGTTTATTGCTGTATTGAGCACAGTGATTTTGTCTCAATTTATCTCTAGTAATGTATTAATGCCTATTTTGACCGTCGTATTAATTCTCTATTTTATGCTCTCGTTAAAGCGTATGTTTAAGCGCGGTTGGATCAAAACTATTTGGACAACGCTTGTTGGTGGGTTTATGTACGTGTTAATATTATTTGCGATTATGACGGGGATCACAATTGCGGCATTTACCAATATAGCAAGCTTTGGACCATAGCAGTTGCATTACCCCGTGCGCGGTTTTGGAGCGCGGTCGCCAAACCACCACAGGGTCGCCGCTGTTGCTGCAAAAACCGCCGAGCTTGCGATATTACCGTCTTGGGTGCGGGAGAATATCCAGGCGGTGATACACCATAGTAATAGCGTTATTGTCGGACGTACAAGGCGCAGAGTATTGATGACCCATTTGCTGGCAATGCCAATATTCGCGTCAGCTGCCAATGAAGCTTCCAAGCCTTTCCACGATCCTTTTTGGGCCTCAATCGCCAATTCAAGTTCTGTTTCTTGCTTCTTGGCTTTCATTTGTAATTCATGCAATTTGAGTTCATGCCCCCAGCGTTTTTCTTCTTGGTGGAATGTTTGTTTGCGTTCGAAATATCCTGCCACGCGCCCTAAGGCCGTACCGAATATACCAAATAATCCACCTGCGGCGGCGTCTACGCCAAAACTTAATATACCTGCCATATTCTCTTCGCTTTCTGATTGCCGTACCATGCCCGCCTTGGGCCAAGGTCGATGTGTAAAAATGATGTGTAAAATCCAAAACCTGTAAATCCAGCCGCCTTACAAGTTTGGTAAAGTGTGCGTGGATCATGCCCTGTAAGGCCGATATCTACTGCTAGTTTGAGGTGTTGTGATAAAGGCGCACCGCCTACCCTCGCATTATGCAATCCACAACGGTGCGCGGAGAAAACTTGAAATGGCCGCCCTATTTGATCCCGCGCCTTTTGTAATTTGTCCATAAACTCTGGCCAGTGATATATTTCCCCGCAGTGGCGACAACTCATTTCCGTGCGCGAAAATGATGGCCATCTGCGGCTATCCCATTGATCTGGGAAGCCTATGTGTATGTGAGGTGCTATAGCTACAAATGGGTTCATCCCTCTACATTAGGGCAGTCCGTAAGAGCGTGGATAAAATTGTCACGCAAAAAAAATAGGCCCGCCGGACGGCGAGCCTTTCTATACACAATCGTGTAGAGGTTTATTACTTAAACACGCTCAATTTGCCTGCTTTTTTCGCCATCAAATAATAGAAGGCAACGCGGTTTTTCATGCGTGTGGCTTTCATTGTCTTACATGTATCAGCAACCAATTTGGCTTGACCCGTTTTCATACCAAGCTTTTTAACAGCAAAGCCTTTAGCAATACGGTCAAGCTCTTTCTCGTCCGTACAGGCCACCAAAGAAGCATCGCGTGAACGAAGGGCCACACCACAATATTTCACAATATTGTCGACAACAGACTTGCTGGCTTTGGCATCATGTTTGCGAACAAATGCATAATACTTATCGTTAGGATTTGCAGCAGCTTTCTTCTTGGCTGGAGCCTTCTTTTTCGCAGGTGCTTTCTTGGCTATTTTTTTCTTAGGCGCAGCCTTTTTAGCAACAGCTTTTTTACCAGCACCTTTGGAAAGCAAGTGATAGAAAGTCACACGGCTTTTGAACCGCTCACCCTTCATTTTAGCACAAACAGCCGCAACCGCTTTGGTTGCATCGGCTTCATTCATGCCAAGTTTTTTAGCACAATACCCTTTAGCGATCGTCACACGTTCATGTTCTTGCGAACAAGCCACCAAAGAGGCGTCACGCGTACGAAGCGATATACCACAATACTTTGTTAGTTCTTCAATGCGCTTGCGACTAACTGATTTGTCATATTTGCGCGCATTGGCAAGGTAAGCATCAACAGCGTCTGTGGAAGTACCACGTGCAATGATTGACATGTTCTTCTTAGGCGCGGCCTTCTTCTTAACAATTTTCTTCTTCGCAGGAGCTTTCTTAGCAACACGTTTTTTCGGTGTAGCTTTTTTCTTTGCCGTCTTCTTTTTTGGCTTAGGCGCATCAGAAATACGGCCTTCAAGATATTTGACCCGCGCCGCAAGGTAGCGGTTGCGCCATTCGAGTGCATATGTCTCGTCGTCGTCACCAGCTTCGGCAACTACAGGAGCGGCAGTCAATCGACCTTCAAGGCCAGAAATTGTTGTATCGCGGCGACCTACACGACCTTCAAGGTCGCTAATACGGGTGCGTAAACCGTCGGCATCAGCACGCAATTGACCTTCACCTTCAATGCTAAGGTCCCCTGCTTGCACTTTACCTCTAAACAAGAGCCATCCAAGGAGTAAGCCTAATAGCCCCATAAGAAGCAGTGGTATCCAGCTAAAGCAAGTAATGTAAGAAATAATATTGTCCATGAGTATCCCCTTATTTAGACCGTGTAACTTTAAATTCAATGCGGCGGTTTGCCGCCATACCTGATGGTGTATCATTGCTAGCAATCGGACGAGTTTCCCCGTATCCACCACCAGAAATATTATTAGCGTCAACACCATTTTGCACAAGATAATTCAGTACCGCTTCTGCGCGGCGGCGGCTTAGCTCAAGATTATAAGCCTCTGCACCATCTGAGTCCGTATGTCCTTCGATAGTAACGCGAAAGCTTGAACACTGATTTGCAGCCGATGCCAATGCATTCAGAAGTGATGTTGTCGCAGCCCCACGAATTTCAGCGCGGTTATAGGCAAAGTTGATTTTGTTATCGCCTTTCAAACTATCAAACAGACCCTGGCAAATGTCTTCAGATTTAATCTGGCCAGTATTTACAGCAGCCATATCTGGAACTGAAATATTAGTGGCCCCATTATATCGACTACCAAGATTGGAAATGCTGTCATTAATACTAGAGCGTATGTCAGCCGATGTGGTTCTGCCTGTTAGCACTGAATCCCAATTCGTCATTGAGAACTCACCGCTATCAAGCCGTGCAAGTCCTGCAAGATTAGCAAAGGCAACACTATTCCAATTGGCATTTGGCGCACCTTGAGCAATTTTTATTGTACGGTCAGTAACATTACCAGGAAACAAACGCTGAGCTTCAGCCAAGAGTGCCGCGCGGTCTGCTTCACTGCGAACATATCCATTAAGAACAACGCCGCCGTCATCTGTGCGCATACCAGTCAGCGTGTAAGGATTTACAGTTGCCACTGCTTTTTTCACAGTAATATTGCTGCCATCAACTTCGTGCCAGCGTTTACCTGCTGCGCGGTCTCCGCATTTTTCACACTGAGCGTTTTTTGCGGCCGAGATGAGGTTAGCTTTCGCATCCGCACTGCCGACAGTTCCGCTAAGCTTTGCAACATTGCCAATCATATCTGTTGTAATATTATTAAATCCACCTGCTTGCACGGCTGATGCAACAGAATTGCCCATTGCTATTGAATTCGCTTTTGCGCCCCACGGTGTAAATTGAAATATTAGCGCAGCAAGAGCAAGAATAATAAGCCCTAAAAGCCACTTCCCAAAATTCCCCATAATTTCCCCCTGTTGGCATTTATTAAGATTAACAAATGTTAATAGCACCAAGACATGACAAAACGCAACTGACAATGCATATTTTCTACAGTAATTTTTCGCACATTATTGGCCAATACTTGATGATATTTCGCATTATTCCCTATTCGAGAGAATATATGTTATTTTATTCGCGCATTTGCAGCTTCATATTCTTGTTTAAGTTGGGTGACAATTTCGGCCACGCTTGGAATATTATGGATACTGCCAACGCCCTGTCCTGATCCCCAAATATCTTTCCAAGCTTTTGCATCGCCTGAGCCAAAATTCATTGCAGATTTATCTGCGCTTTCCAATGCATCAGGATCAAGCCCTGCATTGGCAATGGACGCTTTTAAATAATTGCCGTGAATGCCAGTAAACAAAGACGAATAAATAATGTCCGCCCCGGCCGATGCTACAATCATTTGTTTATAAGTATCAGGCGCATTGGCTTCCTTGGAAGCTATGAATCGTGTCCCGATATAGGCGAGGTCAGCGCCAATGGCTTGTGCGCCTAAGATTGCCCCGCCCGTTGATATTGATCCCGAACACATAAGTGGCCCGTCGTGAAATTCTCTGATTTCTGGCAATAGGGCAAATGGCGATAATTGCCCCGCATGCCCACCTGCCCCAGCACAAACCGCAATAATACCGTCTGCACCTTCTGATATAGCTTTCTTTGTGTGACGTATATTTATAACGTCATGCAATACGATACCACCGTAAGAATGCACGGCGTCTATAACAATTTTTGGCGGGCGCAAAGATGTTATAATAATGGGCACTTGTTGGCGCACACAGACTTCCATATCGTGCTGCAAACGATCATTGGACACATGGCAAATTTGATTGACTGCAAAGGGAGCCACTTTCTTGCCTAGGTTTTCTTGTTGATAGCTTTCCAGTTCATCTTTAATGTGTACAATCCATTTTTCAAGCTCTTCAGCAGGTCTCGCATTGAGAGCTGGAAATGACCCAACAATCCCAGCTTTACACTGAGCAATCACCAGTTCCGGGCCTGATACGATAAACATCGGTGCGGCAATAACCGGCAGCTCTAGATTTTGCAGTATTTTGGGTAATGACATTTTTACGCTCTTAATTTCTCAGTAAATCAATTGCTGCAGCACTCATAGCGGCAACACCTGTATCAAGTGTGGTCTTGGCATCAGGAGCAAAGAACGGTGAATGGAGTGACGGCAATGACTTTCCGCTCTTTTTAGCTCGTGCAATATCTTTTGGATCAACCGCGCCCAACCAAAAAATCACACTTGGAATATTAGGTTTAACCGTGCCAAAAGCACCAAAGTCTTCACCGCCCATAACAGGGTCCATGCGCACCACATTCTCACGCCCGATCATCCCGCCAATGGTTGTTTCCAAGCGTTGCGCCAATTCGGGGTTATTATATGTACGCGGAATAGACTCTTTTACGCGCACGCTCACAATCGGCAATTTATCATCAGGCAAGCCAGCAGCCTGTCCAAGCCCATCTGCTATTCTTTTGATGGAACTGATCGTATTTTCTCGCACAGATGTTTTGTAGGAGCGCAAAGTCAATTGCAATTTAACCTCATCAGAAATTATATTGTGTTTACTCCCCCCGTGAATGGAGCCAACCGTAAGCACGGCTGAATCCAGCGGAGATGTTTCACGTGAAACAATGGTTTGCATGGCCATAACCAGTTGAGATGCCAGTACAATCGGATCTTTGGTCGTATGCGGGTATGCGCCGTGTCCACCAATGCCGCGCACCGTAATGTCTACAGAATCGACATTTGCCAGAGCGTAGCCAGAGACAATACCAACTTTCCCCGCGGCAAGTGACGCATTATCATGTAGAGCGATATTATAATCTGGCCTTGGGAACCGTTTAAACAAGCCTTCTTTGAGCATCAAACGCGCACCTGCACCAATTTCTTCGGCGGGTTGCAAAACCAACACCAATGTACCTGACCAATTTGCTTTTTGCGCAACTAATTTTTCTGCTGTGCCAATCAAAACAGTCATATGCACATCATGACCACACGCATGCATAGCGGGGACAATATTACCCTCATAATCCTCGGTCATTATTTTACTAGCGTAAGCAAGGCCCGTTTGTTCTTTTACGGGTAATCCGTCCATATCAGCCCGTATCAAAACCGTTGGCCCGACGCCATTTTTCATCACGGCAACAACACCCGTCTTGCCGACATTTTTTGTAACGTCAAAGCCCAAGGTTTCCAATTTGTCCGCAAGTAAGTTCGCGGTCTTGGTTTCCATGAATGAAAGCTCAGGATTTGCATGTAAGTATTTGTATAATTTCAGTAAATCCTCTGCATGTGCTGTGTTGGCAAAGCTAAACCCTGCAAGGGCGATGGCAAGGTTTATATAAAATTTTCGCATATTACTCATCCTTAAAACTGGAATCAGATTGTGCCGTCAACCAAATTAACGTGGCATAGGCCGCGACATTTTGCGCCATTTCCTCTGGGTTGATTTTATCAAATGTGTCGTCCGGTGTATGATGCCAATCAAAATAATCCATGCCGTCTTGGTTAAGCCGCAAAGTTGGCACACCTTGCGCGGCCAATGGGCCAATATCTGGCCCGCCAGTGCTTTCACCTTCTAGTAGCTTAATGCCGAGGAATTTAAATTCTGGAGCCATTGCCCGAATAGCCGCTTTATTGGCCTCCGACGCGCCCGTTTGCATACCGTATATTTTGGCAGCACCAAAATCTGATTCTGTTGCCAGAACGTGATTGTCCAAATCCGTGGATTTATGGGCCTGTGCATAGGCAAATCCACCTTTAAGGCCGATTTCTTCGGAGCCAAATAAGACAACACGAATAGTGCGCTTGGGCTTTAAACCAGATTCCATGAGCACTTTGGCCGCTCCCATAACGATGCCAACCCCTGCTCCGTCGTCGATTGCGCCTGTACCTTGATCCCACGAGTCCAGATGCGCGCCAATCAAGATGATTTCTTCTGGCTTTTCTGTGCCGACAATCTCGCCCATCACATTGCCTGATGTGCGCGTGCCTAAGTCTTTGGTGGAGAGTTGCAAATTGATGATCAACTCTTTACCTGATGCAAATATCCGGTCGAGTTGGTCTGCGTCAGGGCCAGATACAGCCCCAATAGGAATTTTCCTAACGCCGTCTGTATATCCCATTTGACCCGTGTGTGGAAAGCGGTGGGAATCCGTTCCAACGGAACGTATCATCACGGCCAAGGCGCCGCGTTTTGCAGCTTCAGTTGCCCCGCTGCGGCGTTTCATATTGGCAGGGCCATATCCTGACCCGTCGCGTGTACGTTCCATCTTCCCAGTAATATACACGATTTTACCGTCAAGCCCGCCTTCAGGGGCATTCTTTAGTGCGTCAAAACTTTCAAAATAAACAACAGGTGCTTGCACGCCGCCAGCCGGTGTTGCAACTGAGCCGCCTAGGGCCGTTACAAAGAGGTTTTGTGCGGACGGCGAAATAATGCGCGCGCTCTCGGCCCCTCTTTCCCATCCATCAATGGTAAAAATTTCTGTCTTGATATTTTGAAACCCAAGTTCGGAAAACTTATTCTCCGCCCAACGCCGTGCTTGTGCTTCTTTTTCAGAACCCGCTTGCCGCGCGCCAATTTCTGTCGTTAAAGAGCGCGTAATTGCATATGCATGTTGCCCAGAAAGGGCGATGCTACTTAGCTTTTTTATATCAGGGTTTTGTGTCACGCCTTTATCCACGGTGCTTTGTGTAGACGCAGGTTTGGAAGGTGGTAATTGTTGAGAATCACCACAACTGACAAGGCCAATTACGCTTAATCCCAAAGCGAGTGCTGGAAGATACTTTACCGTGTTTAATGTCATTTCGTGACCCCTGTGAAAATTATGTTTATACCCCGTACAATAAACAGGCTGTGCCTTCCCGCAAGATAATTATTATAACGGTCTCGTTATCCTAAAAAACGACGGCATAGCCCGAATATACCTTGCAAAATCATGCTAATGGGCGCATTTTATAAGTAAGACTACTCATAAACATTTTCGGGGGGAACATATGTCAATTTCAAAATACCTTATCAGCGGAACATCTATTATAGGTTTGTGCATGGCTCTAAACGCCTGTTCACCAAGCAAAGATGTGCCAAATGTGGAAATTACACCTACTATCTCGGCCACAGATATTGGGCGGCGCATTGAGAGACTGGCCTCTGATGCATTTGAAGGCCGCGCCCCTGCAACAGCAGGCGGCAAAATGGCAACACAATATATTGCGTCCGAAATGAAAGCGGCAGGCATTGCACCTATGGGCAAAGACGGCAGTTATTTTCAACCCATCACGCTTACAGAAACCACAGTTGCTGAAGGCTCCTTCATGGAAATCGGCAACACAAATGACAATATGACCCGTTACGAATTTCAAAAGAATTCTGTTTACTGGACAAAACGCTATCAAGACAGTGTCAGTGTTGACAATGCAGGGCTTGTCTTTGTTGGTTACGGCGTAGTTGCCCCCGAATATAACTGGGACGATTATGCAGGCGTGGACGTTAAGGGCAAAACCGTTGTTATGCTGGTTAATGACCCTGGGTTTGCCAGCAAAGACAAAAAACTATTTAATGGAAAAGCTATGACCTATTATGGTCGCTGGACTTATAAATACGAAGAAGCTGCACGTCACGGCGCGGCGGCAGTCCTGATTGTTCATGAAACCAAACCTGCGAGTTACGGCTGGAATGTGGTTGCTGATAGTTGGTCTGGCGGACAAATTGATTTGGTACGCCCCGATAAAGGTGCGTCGCGAGTTGCTCTTGAAGGTTGGCTTACAATCGACGCTTCGCGCGCATTATTTAACAAAGCAGGGCTTGATTTTGATGCACAAAAATCTGCGGCCGCAAAATCTGGGTTTACGCCTGTTGCTATGGGTGATTTACGCATGAATGCCAAAATCAATAATAAAATTAGCACGGTCGAGTCTCGCAATGTGGTTGGCGTTGTGAAGGGTACGAAATACCCTGATGAATATGTGCTATATATGGGGCATTGGGATCATTTGGGTATGAAACCTGTACCTGACGGGGAAGACGGCATTTATAACGGAGCCGTTGATAACGCTACAGGCACAGCTGTTATTCTCGAAATTGGCAAAGCATTTGCCCAAAAACCCGCTGAACGCTCTGCGCTCATTGTGGCGGTGACAGCGGAAGAATCAGGTCTTTTGGGTTCAGCTTATTACGCGGAAGACCCTATTGTACCGCTCGCGCAAACAGTGGCGGGTATCAATATTGACGCAATCTTGCCTGTTGGCCGCACAAAAGATATGATTGTCGTTGGCTACGGCGCGTCAGAACTTGACGATTTGTTAAAAGACATTCTCACGCCAAGGGGCATGTATATTACGCCCGACCCTAAACCGGAAGCTGGGTATTATTACCGCTCAGACCATATCAGCCTTGCTAAAAAAGGTGTGCCCATGCTCTACGCCGATAGCGGGGTTGACCATGAGGTCAATGGACGGTCATACGGCGAGGCATTTGGCGAAGAATATACAAAAGAACGCTACCACGCCCCAGCAGACGAATATGATAATTCCTGGGACCTCACAGGTATTGAGCAAGTTAGCACTATTTTTTATGAACTTGGTTACGGCATTGCAAATTCACAAAACTGGCCTAATTGGTACGAAGGTGCAGAGTTTCGTGCGCTTCGTGACGACATGCGAAAATAGATTTGTTCCCCAGATTTTGAGATTGATATGCAGACCGTAATTTGTATGAAATGGGGAACCCGTTACGGGTCTGAATATGTAAACCGTTTATACCAAGCTATTCAAAGACAAACAAACAGACCCACACGGCTTGTGTGTTTTACCGATGACAGCAGCCATGTCAACGACGCGGTACAAATCGAACCCATCCCTGATATTAATCTTCCAGAAAATGTTATAAACCTGCCGTGGAGAAAGCTGGCCATATGGAAATACCCACTAGCAGACCTAGAAGGTGATGTTCTCTTTCTCGACTTGGATTTGGTAGTGACAGGTAATTTAGATGTCTTATTTGATTTTGAACCTGGCCGGTTGTGCGTTATCGAAAACTGGACGCAATTGGGTCAAAAGATAGGAAATACGTCTGCATTTCGTTTTCCCGTGGGGAAATACACTCACATTTTTACACGCGCACATGAAAATCCAAATACTATCTTGGATACATATACAATTGAACAATTATATATTTCCCGTGAAATAGAAGATATGGTTTTCTGGCCGCGGGACTGGTGTGTCAGTTTTAAGCATAATCTTATTCCCAAATGGCCTCTCAATTTCTTTATGGCCCCAAAACTGCCACATGAAACACGAATTGTCGCTTTTACGGGCAAACCTGACCAAGACGAGGCGATCATTGGAAAATGGCCCGTAAAGCATTGGGTTAAAAGAATCTATAAACACGTACGCCCCACCCCTTGGATAGAAGAACACTGGTGAGTAAATACCCACAAGGCAGCATTGGGCTCGGCACTTTAAGCTGGCATGGGCACACATCGCTCCAAGCCTCTTTGCAAACATATGCCAAGGCCAATTTTTTTGATTTGTTTGACGATGCTTTGATTTATTTACCTGATCCGAATGAAGCCGTTGTGAAGGTAGCGCAAGAATTTCCCTACCGCATTGAAACCTCTCCTGATAATTTTGGCATTCTCACCGGCATGGAGGAAATCGCCAAACGGTTGCAAACTGACTACATATTTTTTACGGAAAATGACTGCCCTCTCATAGAAAACCATGCCGAGGCACAAAGGCAGATTGCCAAAGTTTTGAGCTTATTGCAATCAGAGCATACCTGTATGGCCCGCATGCGTCACCGTATACACGTTGGTGAAAAATTTGATATTTTGGACAAATACAAGCGGTATTACCCTAACCCAGATACGTTCGCTGCAAAAATAAGGCGCACCTTGCGCCCCTACAAAGCCAAAAGACTTTGCGGTAATGCCGTCTATGCTGAAACACATCCTGACCGTAAATTCCCAAAATATATAAAAAATGCGGGTGATGGGTTTTATTTGGTAGATACGCAAACGATGTCGTGGACCAATCAAAGTATCATCGTTAATCGCACATTCTTCCTCAACGTCATAATTCCATATTGCAAATCTATACCCTTTAGCCGAGGTGCTAATGGTTTCCCTCTCATAGAGATTGAACTCAACCATTCAAAATTTTGGACAAAATCAGGATGGAATATTGCTTGCAGTCCAGGATTGCTTACACACAGCCGCTTAAATGACCGAGAATACTAATATCACAAGATTACAAAATATTAATACGCGTCTCAAGGGAAAGTGATTAGTAAAACTCTGTAATTATGGCATAGACACAGCAAGTTATTGATTAGAATACACTCAGGGGGTTCAAATGCGAACAACACTCAAAGCTATAAAATTTGGTACATTTACCACAGTTTTTGCCATTACCGCTATTGCCAGTTGCGGACTAGCCTTTGCTGACGGCACTGCGGGCAGCGCAAAAGATCAAGCGGCTAAGTTTCGCCAATTAGAAAGCGTTCTACCGACCCCCAATATTTTCCGGACGGCCTCAGGCGCACCTGGCCCTGCTTATTGGCAGCAGCAGGCAGATTACAATATTAATGTCACACTGGACGAAGATAAAAAACAAATCATTGGTTCTGAAACCATTGTTTACACCAATAACTCCCCTGACCCGCTCAATTATATATGGGTTCAACTCGATCAAAACCGGTTTAAAGAGGGCAGCACCGCCCGTATGAGCGAAACCTCATCAACGGCTGGCACACGTAGAGACCGTGCAGGCGCAGGCGATTCCATCAGTTACAATGCTCTTCGCCGCATACAGGCATTTGCCGATGTTGAACATGGTCACCAAATTAAGTCCGTAAAAGGTAAAAATGGACGTGCCCTTCCCTATGTCATAAATGACACTATGATGCGGATTGATTTACCACAAACCCTAGCCCCCGAAGCACAAATGACATTTAGCATCGACTGGATGTTCAATATTATTGACGAAGGTGCAATCGGTGGCCGTGGTGGTTATGAAGTGTTTGATAAATCAGATACCTATATCTATTTTCTTGCCCAATGGTTCCCGCGCATGGCCGCCTATACAGATTATACAGGTTGGCAGCACAAACAATTCCTCGGACGTGGTGAATTTACTTTGGAATTTGGTGACTATGATGTCAAAATCACCGTCCCGTCTGACCATATTGTCTCTTCAACAGGCGTGTTGCAAAACCCGAGACAAGTTTTAAGTGCCAAACAGCGCAAACGGATTAGCAGTGCAAATACAAAAAAGCCTGTATTCATAGTGACGCCAGAAGAAGCTCTCGAAAACGAAAAAAGCAAAGCCAATGGCAGTAAAACATGGCATTTCAAAGCTGAAAATGTCCGTGATTTTGCATTTGCGAGTTCTCGTAAATTCATTTGGGATTTATTACTGCACGAACAAGACAGTAAAGAAGTTCCCGTTGTTCAAGCAATGTCGTTCTATCCCAATGAGGGCGAACCAATTTGGTCCCGTTATTCCTCACAAGCCGTTGCCCATACTATGGACGTGTATTCTCGTTTCACATTTGACTACCCCTATCCAACCTCACAATCCGTAAATACGTGGGAACGCGGCGGTATGGAATATCCAATGATTACCTTTAATGGTTACCGTCCGACGACTGACGAAAAAACTGGAGATATTACGTATTCACGCGGCATAAAGCATTCGTTAATCGGCGTGATTATCCACGAAGTTGGTCACAATTATTTCCCAATGATTGTCAATTCCGACGAACGTCGTTGGACATGGATGGATGAAGGTCTCAACAGTTTTGTTGAATACCTTGCTGAATATGAGTGGGAAGAAGAATTTAATATTCTCGGCAGTTCTGCCAATCCTATGGACACGATTACAGGCTATATGAGAAGCTCAGGTCAAGTGCCGATTATGACACAATCTGATTCGATTGTGAAATTTGGGCCAAATGCCTATTCCAAACCTGCAACGTCTCTGTCCGTTCTTCGCGAAACCGTACTCGGGCGCGAATTGTTTGACCATGCATTTAAAGAATATTCACAAAGATGGATGTTTAAGCGACCAACACCTTCCGATTTCTTCCGCACGATGGAAGATGCTTCAGGTACGGATTTGGATTGGTTCTTCCGTGGGTGGTATTATGGCACAGATTATGTCGATATGGCGATAAATGATATTCGTGAATATAAAATTTCCACCCAAGACCCTGAAGTGGAATTTGATAAAGACCGTGATGAGTATTGGCGCGATCACCCTGAATCAATCTCGCAAATTCGTAACCGCAAGGAAGGCCGCGAATTACGTGTTGACCGTTTTGATTATCTCAAAGATTTGTATAATGAAAAGGACAAATACACGATCACCAATAAAGACCGTAATAAGCATGCAAGCTTCCTTAAGGGCTTAGAGGGTTGGGAGCGGAAAGCTTATGACCGTGCACTTAAAGAAGGTCAGTATATTTACTTTGTTGACTTTGAAAATGTTGGCGGACTGGTAAGTCCTCTTCCACTTACCATTAATTATGCAAATGGTGCACATGAAGAAATGATGATCCCTGCTGAAATTTGGCGCCGCAGTAGTAGCACAGGTCATGTGACCAAGTTATTGGTACGTGACAAACGCATATCATCAATTGATATCGACAATAAACACCAAATTGCAGATGCCAATTTTAGCAATAACAGCTTTCCATCTAAAATTCATAAATCTCGCTTGGAAATTTACAAAGGCAATAATAGTGCAAACAGCCTTATGGCAGATATGCTGGTCGAATTAAAAAGCGACGATAAAGAAGGTACGGGTTCTGATGGCAATACTGTTCCGTTAAATTCTACAGGCAATGGCGGTAAAAAAGCTGGAAACGGCCTAACCGAAGAAGAAAAATCCATGATGAAGCGGCTACTTAAACGCTTATCTGAATCAGATAAGGAATAAAATTCTGACGCCTAGCCTTCATCGCCGATCTTTACTTGGCGCCGCACTTTGCGGCGTCGGGTTTGCTTGTTTTTCAAGCCCTGCATATGCTCACCGCAAAAAAACCGCGCTGAGCACAATTGAATGGAAGGCTGGTTTGGGCGCATTAGAAATCACTCATGTTTTGCACCTACATGATGCAGAGCAAGCCTTAAGTCGCCTTGGTAAGTTAGAGCAACCTGATCTTACCTCCTTACGCGCACGCGCAAATCTTGCACTCTATGTACAGGAACGATTTACACTTTCGCATCTCAATGGTGATGCCATTATCCTCAAAATTGTTGGCGCAGAAATTGATGGGTCATACGCCTATGTTTATCAAGATGCGTCTATGTTTGGCGCACCTGACGGGCTAGAAGTTGAAAATACCTTGTTACAAGATATTTATCTCAACCAAACCAATCTCGTGAATATCACATTGAGAAATGAATTAAAATCTTTGACGTTTTTCACTGGCGACAGCGCAAAGAAAATTGAAGCCTGAAATAAACCTTGCATAATCAGTTTTTCAGGCAGATATTATTGCTATGATTACCGTTCATCATTTGAACAATTCTCGTTCTCAGCGCGTATTATGGCTCTTGGAAGAATTAGAGCTTGCGTATGAAATCAAACATTATGCGCGGGACCCAAAAACGGGGCGCGCACCTCTAATGTTAAAAACAGTTCACCCCCTTGGCCGCTCACCTGTCATAACCTTTCACGATAAAACAATCGCCGAGACGGGCGCGATCATTGAGTATATTATTCGCGAACATGGCGGTGGATGTCTCATTCCGAAATCAGGCACACAAGCCTTTGATAATTATGTACATTTTCTGCATTACGGCGAAGGTTCGGCCATGCTGCCGCAATTATTGCTCCTATATACGTCATATCTGGGCGAAGCTGCCGCCCCCCTGCTCCCGATCATCAATCACGAAATGAAAACCCATTTTGACTATATTGAATATCACCTCACGGGGCATAAGTATTTTGCTGGCGATAAAATTAGCGGCGCTGACATACAAATGGTATTCCCACTTGAAGCCGCCAAATCACATGGGCGCTTACTCGGGTTTTCGGCCTGTATAGACTTTGTTGACCGAATGCAATCCCGCCCAGCATACCTGCGTGCGCTAAAACGTGGTGGTCATTATGATTACGGCCCGAAAACGTAAGCCATGTCAAAAAAACGCCCTCCATTTCACCTCGCCATGCCAATGCACAACAAAGAGGCCATACGTAAATTTTATGTAAACCTGTTTAATGCCTCCATAGGACGAGAAGCATCGACCTGGATTGATATTGATTTTTACGGGCATCAATTGTCTTTCCATTTAAAAACAAAAGCTCTTGAAAATAAGCTTACCAGTGAAGTGGACGGTAAAAACGTCCCTGTGCGGCATTTTGGCGTGATTTTGAACTGGGATGAATGGCATAAACTCGCCGAACATGTAAAATCACGCAAGATCGATTTTATTATTAGACCCTATATCCGCTTTAAAGGCGAAGTTGGTGAGCAGGCAACTATGTTTTTCCTTGATCCAAGCGGAAATGCTTTGGAGTTCAAGTCTTTCAAAGACGACAAGCAAACCTTCACAGCAAAGTGATGTGAAATTTGTGAAATTTGTCGCAGTTTACGGGTTTTCAAATACGTAATTGTAGTTTAGTACCCCAATTAATTGGTGCGAAATGCTATACCTCGCATTCAAATAAGAACGGCAACGATTATACATATTTTGAAGGGTTGTAGTGTGAGTGATAAATTACCACAACGCGTTGACGCAATGTCAAAACGAGGTTTAGGCATTCCTGGGTTTGAAGAAAACAAATATTTCCATTGGAATCTAGAGCCTGCAAAATTTTACGAAACATCAATATCCCAAGGCGAAGGCAAAGTCGCCAGAGGCGGTGCTCTCGTTGTAAAAACAGGTAAGCATACGGGACGCTCGGCCAATGATAAATTCGTTGTGCGTGACGCAGAAACTGAAAACACTGTTTGGTGGGAAGGTAATGCCTCAATGACACCAGCGCAGTTTGAAGTCCTGCGAGATGATTTTTCAAAGCATATGCAAGGCATGGAGCTATATGCACAAGATACATTTGGCGGGGCAGATCTCGATCACCGTGTCAGCGTGCAAATTGTTACAGAATTTGCATGGCACGGCTTATTTGTACATCACTTGTTACGACAACCAAGTGCAGAAGAGTTAGCAAATTACCAAACAGAATTTACAATCATTAACCTGCCAAGCTTTCAGGCCGATCCTGCCCGTCATGGTACAAATTCCGAAACAATTATCGCGGTGAATATGAGCGAACGCATTGTCTTAATTGGCGGAACGTCCTATGCTGGCGAGACAAAAAAATCAGTCTTTAGCATTTTAAACTACCTCCTCCCCGCAAAACGGGTCATGCCGATGCATTGCTCTGTCAATGTAGATGATAATAACAATGCAGCCATATTTTTTGGCCTTTCAGGTACGGGTAAGACAACTTTATCAGCCAATCCAGACAGAACACTCATCGGTGATGATGAGCATGGTTGGTCTGAAAATGGTTTGTTTAATTTCGAAGGTGGCTGCTACGCCAAAATGATAAAGTTATCTGAAAAAGCAGAACCTGAAATTTACGCAACCACTAAAATGTGGGGCACGGTACTTGAAAATGTCGTAATGGACGAAGATACCCGCACTCTTGATTTAGACGACGGCACACTGGCTGAAAACTCTCGTGGAGCTTACGACTTAACTGCGATCCCCAATGCTAGCCTGACAGGAAAATGTGGGCAACCAAACAATATCATCATGTTAACTGCTGATGCCTTTGGCGTGCTCCCACCAATTTCACGCCTCACGCCAGCCCAAGCCATGTATCACTTTTTATCGGGGTATACTGCCAAGGTAGCTGGTACGGAAAAAGGCGTCACAGAACCAACGGCGACGTTCTCCGCATGTTTTGGCGCACCGTTTATGCCCCGCCACCCCGCGGTTTACGGGGAACTCCTTCGTGACCTGATTGCAGAACATAAAGTTGGCTGCTGGCTTGTGAATACAGGTTGGACGGCTGGGCCATACGGCACAGGTTACCGCATGCCGATTAAAGCCACGCGAGCCATGCTCAATGCGGCTCTGGACGGCAGTTTAAATGATGCAGATTTTAGAATTGATGAAAACTTTGGTTTTGAGACACCCATTTCCATCCCAGGCATTGAGGATAAATTATTTAACCCTCGCTCCACATGGGACGACGGTAATGCCTATGACAAACAAGCCCAAAAACTGGTTGATATGTTCATTGCAAATTTCGCAAAATTTGAGCAACATGTTAGCGAAGATGTAAGAGCGGCAGCACCTAAACGCGCTTAGCAATGACTCGGTTTTAAGCCTTGGTTGGTACTTCTTGAAATTCGCCATTTTCATCGGCAAAGAGCAATATACCCTGAATAATGCTAAAATAACTACCGAGTAAAGAAAGTTTCCCTTCCTCCACGGCTTTGGCCACAAAAGGAAATGTCATCAAATTATCAATGGATTGCATAATGCCTGCAAACTCCATGTCTTTTTGGTCAATACTGCCGTGCTCACCTGTAGGCGTTAGCCACATGCGGGCTTGATCTAACAGGCTAATCCATGGGCCAATAAATGTTGTATCCTCGGTTTTACCAAGCCCGTCCAAATAAGCTTGTATACCGCCACAATTTTCATGCCCCATCACCATTATGGCTTCTACATTTAATGTCGTCACCGCATATTCAATTGTCGCACTTGCGCCGTGAATTCTGTTTTGACTGTCATATGGGGGAACAATATTAGCAACATTGCGGAGAGAAAACAGCTCGCCGGGACGGGCATTGAAAATCGCAGCAGGGTTGACGCGACTATCGGCGCAAGAAATCACCAATACTTTCGGGTTTTGCCCATCAACACCCAATTGCATATAATCATTTTTTTGGTGCTGATATGCACCCACGCGAAATTCGTGATACCCAGAAATTAAATCTTGCTTCCACGCTGGACGTATATTTTTATGACCCACTATTGAGATCCATAACTATCACCCGGAGTAAGTCGTAAAATTTGATCTGGTGTATTCAAAATAGCATAAATTGCGCCGTCTGGCCCTACCGTGACATCCCGAACCCGTCCGCGATCTTTCAGCAAAATTTGCTCAGAAACATATGCACCGTTTTTGAGTTTAATAAGTCGCACTTCTTCAAACTTCAGTGATCCTGCCACCAAAAATCCGTCCCATTTCTTAAACATATCACCAGACACAACATCAAGTCCACACGCAGCAATAGAAGGTGTCCACTGACTTATGGGCTGGATCATACCGTCCATATGTGTGTACTCAGTCATGACTGTGCCGTTATAGTTGCGCCCATAACTAATACTAGGCCAACCATAATTTTTACCACTTTGGATAAGGTTTAGCTCATCACCCCCACGTGGGCCATGTTCAGTTTCCCACAATTGTCCATTGGTAAAGACCAACCCTTGTGGGTTTCGCGCCCCGTAACTGTAAATCGAAGGATATGCATCAGCGTTTGATAAAAATGGATTGTCTTTCGGCACAGAACCATCGCGCATAAGACGGTGAATTTTTCCATTTGGCTGCGTGATATCTTGGGCCATTTCTTTTTTACCACGGTCACCAACCGAGAAGAACATATGCCCTTTATCATCAAATGTGATGCGGCTACCATAATGATGCTGAGTTTTCTGGTAATCCTCTGGCTTGGCGACAAATAAAACTTGCTCGTCCGTCCATTTTCCGCCCGTAATATGCCCACGGACAATTTTTGTCATATTAAGGTCAGGCGCATTTTCCAATTGATGTGAAAAACTAAGATAGACCCATTTGTTGGTTGCGTAATCAAGATCAACGGCAACATCCAACATGCCGCCTTGTCGTTTTGGATTAACTTTTGGGGTTCCTGTAACAGGAGCGGCCACAAGCTTACCATTGACGATTTCGCGTAAATTCCCTGTCACTTTTTCAGTCATCAATGCGTGATTACTGCCCGTAAACACTAACCCCCAAGGGGATTCAAGCTTGCCCAGCCACACTTCAGTTTGGATCAGGTTTGAACCTACCTGCGCCGCCTCTGTCGCTGGGGTTATTGTCTCTGCGCCTGCATTGGCTTTGCTTTGCATAAACGCGTGTAGTGTATCAATATCATCACCAGACAATTGTGCGCCAAAACCCGGCATGCCCAGATCGTCATTTCCGTCTTTAATCAAGGCTATAATTTCGGTTTTATTGCGGGCAAATTCCCACTTACCATCCTTGAGATTTGCCGCCATGCCGCCCTGCAAATTCGCACCGTGACAACTCGCGCAATGTTGCGCATAGAGAACGCTGCCGTGACTATCCTTCACCCGTATTTCAGAGGTTTTTATATCTTTTGGTGTTTTGGCAACAGCAAATGCGACCACTGCAGCCGTAGCCGCAACGCCCAACAATAGTACCCATTTTAAATTTTTCATATACGCCTCACATTTTTGTGTAAATGTTGAATTTGACTAACTTGATGCTTGCTATAGTCTATAGCAATGGGGAGAAAAAACTACAAAAAAACATATATACCAACTGAACATTTACGTGATCTCAGTCAACGATCAGACATTATGGGTGCTCTGTTAGTGCTACTTTGTTGGAGCAGTATTTTTATTAGCGGTGCAATTGTTATTATGTGGCCCAATATATTCACACTTGGTTTAGCCATTTTCCTAATTGGAGCACGGCAGCTCGGCATGGCCATTCTCATGCACGATGCAGCCCACGGGATTTTATTCAAAACGCCGGCCTATAACAAATTTATCGGACAATTTTTACTCACCATTCCCATTGGGGTGGATATGCTTACATACCGAAAATATCACTTAAAACACCACCTCCATTCACAACAAAAAGATGATCCTGACCTCGTTTTATCTGCCCCCTTCCCGATTACAAAATATAGCCTAATGCGTAATATGTTACGAGATATATTTGACATAACAGCTCTTAAATTAAGAATTGACCAAATTCTACTTGCCTTAAAACCACAGAATTCAGCACCTCAAACATTTGATATAAAAAATATTTTGCCACCATATATTGCGAATCTAATTATGTTTATGATCTGCTGGGCATTAGGATATTGGTGGGTTTATTTTCTGTTATGGCTATTGCCACTCTTCACAACATTTCAATTGGTCTTGCGCATTCGCAATATTGCGGAACATGCCATGGCTAGCCACGATAAAAACCCGCTAACCAATGCCCGCACCACTAAGGCGAATTGGCTTGCCAGAATATTTATTGCCCCCTATTGGGTCAATTATCATGTTGAATATCATGCCTATATGTTTGTTCCGTACTGGCAACTCAAATCCCTACATGCACAGATGATCCAAGAAGGTCACCAACCGAATATGGAAATAAAGAAATCATATTTTGACGTCTTACGTACCGCCACTTCTGCATATTAATAAAACTGGAGAACTACTCATGAAATTTATTACCAAGTCATCTATTCTCGCTCTGTCTATTGTTTTTGGATCTGTTGCCTGTTCGGTAAATGCCGATACACCTGATAAAGCCCCGCCATCAGAAGTTATGGATTTATACAATATTGCCACCGCCCCGTCTGCTGATCGTATCCACAATGATATACAAACCCTCGTTGATTTTGGCACACGCCATACCTTGTCTGATACTATCTCAGAAACACGCGGCATTGGGGCGGCACGGCGTTGGATTTTCGCAGAGTTTGAAAAAATTTCAAAAGACTGTGGTGGCTGTCTTGAAGTCATGTATGTGTCTGACACAATAACGGGTGAACGCCGTATTCCGAACCCTGTCGAAGTTGTCAGCGTTTTGGCCATTCAACGAGGCAGCAATGATCCAAACCGCTATGTTATGATGAGCGGCGATATTGATAGTCGGGTGTCCGATCCATTAAACGGCACATCAGATAGCCCAGGTGCCAATGATAATGCATCTGGCATGGCAGGCGTCCTCGAAGCTGCGCGGGTGTTATCAAAAAACAAATATGCTGGTTCGATTATTTACGCTGGTTTATCTGGCGAAGAGCAGGGTTTGTTTGGCGGTCAAATTGTTGCCAAACATGCTCTTAAAGAAGGTTGGAAAATTAAAGCCGTGCTTAACAATGATATGATTTCCAACATAACAGGTGTGGACGGCGTAACTGACAACTCAACAGCTCGCGTATTCTCAGAAGGCACACGAGATACGGAAACCAAAGCAGAAGCACGTGAACGGCGTTTTACTGGCGGCGAAGTCGATAGCCCGTCTCGCAATCTGGCCCGCTACGTCAAAACAATGGCGGACGGATATATGACCAATTTAAATGTCATGATGATCTACCGCCTTGACCGGTTTGGGCGCGGAGGACATCACCGTCCCTTTAATGCCGTTGGTATTCCGGGTGTACGCATTATGGAAACCCACGAACATTATGACCGTCAACATCAAGACCTCCGCACAGAGAACGGCATTGCTTACGGCGACGTCATGGCAGGTGTAAATGCTGAATATGCGGCTAAATTAACCGCACTGAACGCGCTGACTATGGCAGGTATTGCAGGCGCGCCGCCATTTCCTAAAAATGTCGAAGCCAGCGGTGCAGTCAAAGCATCGGCCACGCTTAAGTGGGAAAAGCCTTCTGGTAAAGCAGGTAATAACCTCATGGGATACCGTGTGCATTGGCGCCTTACCACTGCACCAGAGTGGACACATTCCAAATATGTGGGTAATGTAGATGAATATACATTTACAAATCTTGTGATTGATAATTATTACTTTGGTGTATCGTCCGTTGCCCATGACGGCAGTGAAACACCTGTTGTCTTTCCAGGAGCCGCGGGAAGGTTCTAAACCAATATGAAAACTGAAATTCTGATCGTTTTTGGTGTCTATTTTGCTTTTGGATTGCTCGAATTTGTGTTCTCGAACCTATTCAAAAAACCCGAAGGCAAAAAAGGCGACGGGCTTGTCGAATTCTTAAGCACAGTTGTTTTACTAGGCCTCACCCAACCGTTTATCTTGGCCTCTGCCGCGTTTTTGTTGGCGGCAGTTCTGCCGCAATATGCGGGTAGTTTAAATGGTTTAAATGTATTCCTAGCCTTCGCCCTGTTTGTGGTGTTTGACGATATGATGCAGTATTGGTGGCATCGGGCCTCGCATACATTTTCGTGGCTATATAAATTACATCGCCCCCATCACAATGCAGGGTATATGAGTGTGCGCCTCGTCTACCGTAACAATCTGTTTTATTATCTGACTATGCCCGCTATTTGGTTTTCAGGTGCGCTGATATACCTTGGGCTTGGGCAAGTATATGCCGTTTACATTATCATCAAACTCAGCATCATCATTGGTGCTCATTCTGACGTGGAATGGGACCGGCCTTTATATAAAATACGGTGGCTCTCTCCGATTATGTGGGTTGTTGAACGTACTATTTCCACACCTGCAACCCATCACGCTCACCACGGCAAGCACATTTCTGACGGGATTACCAATTACAAAGGCAATTTCGGCAATATGTTGTTTTTCTGGGATGTACTCTTTGGTACAGCAAAAATTACACGGCGATACCCTAGCGAATTTGGCGTGGAGAACTTACCCGATACAACCATTGGCGAACAATTAATCTGGCCAATTTTATCGACGAAGCAAAAATACTAATCCAATAACCCAAGGGGTTTCTCATGGCGAAACAAACACATTCAAAATTCATCGGCTTACTCGGCGCGTCACTATTGGTACTTTCCAGCACGGCATGGGCAAAGGATAAATCTGACGTATCTAAATCTGATAAATGGGACGTTACTAACCCCCCAGGTAAAAAGCTTAATGTCAAGATTAATACAGACACAGGCACATGGATGAGCTTAGATGTTAGCCCTGACGGGAAAACCATTGCCTTTGATATGCTCGGCGATATTTACACCATGCCCATTGGCGGCGGCAAAGCCAAAGCTATTTCGTCTGGCATGGCATGGGACATTCAACCGCGTTTTTCGCCAAACGGCAAACACATCGCCTTTATTTCTGATAGTTCTGGCGGCGACAATGTCTGGACGATGAAAACTAATGGGTCGGGTAAAACACAAATTACAGACGAAAGTTTTCGACTACTCAACAATCCTACGTGGTCACCTGATGGACGATTTATCGCAGCTCGTAAACATTTCACAACTACGCGGTCGCTAGGTACTGGCGAGATTTGGCTTTATAGCGCGGACGGCAAAGCAAAGGGCGGGGTGAAACTGGTCAAACGTCCCAATGAAACCTTTCAAAAAGAACTTGGCGAACCCATGTTCGCCGCCGACGGAAAATCCATATATTATTCCGCCAACACGACATCTGGTGGGCAATTTATCTATGCCCAAGATTCCAACACCACCATTTTTGAAATTATGCAATACCATATGGATAGCGGCGAAATGAGCACGGCTGTCAGCGGCTTTGGCGGCGCGGTGCGACCTACCCCCTCACCTGACGGTAAAATGATGGCGTATGTGCGCAGAGAACGCTCAAAAAGCAAATTATACCTTAAAGACATGACATCGGGGAAAGCATGGAAAATATACGACGATCTTGACCAAGACATGCAAGAAACATGGGCCGTGCACGGGCTTTATCCCAATATGGACTGGCTTGCTGATAATTCTGCACTAATCTTTTGGGCGGGAGGTAAAATCCGCCGTTATGATATGGCAAGCAAATCCGTGTCTACTATCCCGTTTCACGTCAATGACACTCGCTCAACCCGTGTCCCGCCAAGACCAGCAATCAAAGTGTCACCAGATAATGTTGACGTAAAAATGATAAAATTCACCCAAGTTTCTCCAGACGGCAAATCTGTGATATTTGAAGCATTGGGGAAATTATACGTAAAATCTCTACCGAATGGACAGCCAAAACGCTTAACCGATTGGGATGATAATATTCGGGAATTACACCCCACATGGTCACGTAATAGCAATGTGCTTGTCTTTACCAGTTGGGACGATGAGAAATTGGGGGCGATCCATTTATGGGACATTGCCACAGGCGATCACCATAAAATTACAAACTCACCGGGGCATTATTTTCACCCTTCTTTTTCGCCAAATGGAAGCACAGTCGTCTTTGAAAAAAGATCAGGTGGATATCTGACCTCAAATGCATGGTCGGGCGAACCTGGTTTATACCGTATACCTGCCCAAGGCGGTAAGATGACACGGTTTAGCAAATCAGGTCAAAGCCCGCATTTTGGAGCTGACGTTAACCGTATTTATTTCACCAAGGGACAAGACAATACGCGCTCACTGGTGAGTACGGATTTTAACGGCGAAGCTGAGCGTGTGCATACCTCATCGAAACTCGCGCAAATGTTTATGATTGCGCCAGACGGCCAAAACGTAGTTTTTCGTCAAAACTATAATCTCTTTGTGACGCCCGTATTACCGGGGCCGCAAAATATTGCCACAGGCCCCAAAGCAAGTGCCCTTCCTGTAACCAAATTATCTATGGGCGGCGCAGTTTACCCTAGTTGGTCAGGCAATGGCCAATCTGTACACTGGAGCCTTGGCCCTACACTGTTTTCAAGCAAACTCGACGATATCACCACGTCTGATTTCAAACCACCCAAGTCTGGTGTTGCCCTGAGAATATCCAAAAGGGCTGATCGCCCCAATGGACTTATTGCCATTACAGGTGCGCGCATTATTACTATGGCAGACGGGACAGGCGGCGTTATTGATAACGGTGTTATTTTAATCGAAAACAACAAAATTAAAGCCGTTGGTAATGCAAATGTGGTGAGCATTCCAAATTCCGCCAAGATATTAAATGCCCAAGGTAAAACCATTATTCCCGGTATTATTGATGCCCATGCCCACGGCCCACAAGGGACAAATGGTCTTGTGCCGCAGCAAAACTGGTCAGCTATCGCACACCTTGGTTTTGGCGTGACAACTGTTCATGATCCTTCCTCTCAAGCGCAGCATATTTTCGCAGCTTCTGAAATGCAGCGCGCTGGCATGATCTTAGCCCCGCGTACATTTTCAACGGGCGAGATTGTTTACGGCGCAAAATCTGCCAATGTCTTTGCCAATATCAACAGCGCAAGCGATGCCAAAGAACATATTTCACGGCTCAAAGCCCAAGGCGCATATAGTGTGAAAAACTATAACCAACCCAGACGCGATCAACGCCAACAAGTTGTCAGTGCCGCCAGAGAGGCGAATATGGCCGTAGTCGCAGAAGGCGGGTCATTGTTTCATATGGACTTATCTATGGTCGCAGACGGCAATACGGGTATCGAACATAACCTGCCACAATCGGAACTTTACGATGATGTGATCCAGTTTTATTCTGGCACAAAAGTTGGCTACACACCGACCCTTATCGTCACTTACGGCGGTATAAGAGGTGAGGATTATTATTACCAAGAATCCGATGTTTGGAAACATCCGCTTTTGTCACAATATGTACCACCGCACGTCTTACAGCCTCGCTCAGTGCGCCGCCAAATGGGGCCAAGTGAAGATTATGTAGACGCGAAGAGTGCGGCAACAGCTAAGAAATTATCAGAAGCTGGAGTCCCCGTCAGCATAGGCGCGCATGGTCAACGTGAAGGGTTAGGTTCCCACTGGGAAATGTGGAGCTTTGTCCGGGGCGGCATGACACCCCTACAAGCCCTAAAAGCGGCGACAATCACCCCTGCGCAGCATCTTGGATATGCAAATGACATTGGCTCGTTAGAAGTCGGAAAGCTTGCTGACCTTGTGATACTCAATGACAATCCACTGGACGATATCCGCAATAGCGACCATATTTCCCATGTCATGCTAGGTGGACGCCTATACGAAACAGGCAGTATGAATGAAGTGCTGAGCGGAGACGCAAAACGCACGCCTTATTACTGGGAGAAATAACGCAGGAGGTTGGTACGGTGCTGAATAACCATTATTTGGCCAGTTCCCAACTCCCTACTTAATCAAGAAATACTGACTTCACGTTATATTGCAATACCTTAAGCATTCGGCGGGGTACGTATGACGAGATTACGGATTTCGCTCATATCTTCCATGGCAAAGACAATCCCCTCGCGCCCTAGCCCTGAATCCTTTACGCCGCCGTACGGCATATTATCAACACGGTATGACGGGACATCACCAACGACCACGCCGCCAACATCAAGTTCGTCCCAAGCTTGTTGAATTTTGTAATAATCACGGGTAAATATCCCAGCTTGCAAGCCAAATTTACTGTCATTGACCATATCCAAGGCCTGTTGCCACGTAGAAAACTTTGACAAGACGGCAACGGGGCCGAATGCTTCCTCGGTGTTGATTTTGGCTTTAGTAGGCACATCTTCTAACAAGGTCGCCTCTAACATGGCCCCGACCCGATCCCCGCCGCATAATAGTGTGCCGCCAAGCTCTACGGCTTCATCCACCCAACCATGCAAGCGTGTTGCTTCTTTCTCGGTTATCATGGGGCCAATAAATGTGTTTTCGTCTTTGGGGTCACCAGAAATCAATTTACTGACCTTCGCAACCAGTATAGTTTTAAGGGCGTCGTAAACATCTTCGTGGATCATGATACGCTGCACTCCAATACAGCTTTGACCTGATTGGTAAAACGCACCAAACACTATTCGCGTTGCTGCGTCTTCAAGATTGGTATCTGCGTCAACCACAACGGCAGCATTGCCGCCAAGTTCAAGTACAACCTTTTTCTTGCCTGATTTAGCTTTGAGCATCCACCCCACACCCGGAGAACCCGTAAAACTAAGCAATTTCAAACGGTCATCTTCGGTAAATAAATCAGCCCCGTCACGCGAGCACGGCAATATAGAAAACGCGCCTTTTGGCAAATCAGTCTCGGCCAAAATTTCACCCATAATAATCGCGCCCAAAGGCGTACGGCTTGCAGGCTTCATGACAAAGGGACAGCCAACCGCGATGGCGGGCGCAACTTTATGAGCAGCAAGGTTTAGCGGGAAATTAAACGGCGATATAAATGAACACGGCCCAATAGGAACCCGCTTCCACATACCTCTATATCCATGTGCGCGCGGCGAAATATCAAGGGTTTGTAGCTCTCCCTTTATGCGCACAGCTTCTTCGGCGGCAATTTGGAACGTATCAATAAGACGGTCAACCTCGCCCCGAGCATCTTTAATCGGTTTCCCAGCTTCAACACAAAGCGCATATGTCAACTCCGCATGTCGTTCGGTGAACCGTTTCACACAATGGAGCAAGACTTCCTTGCGCTTATAAGCTGGCATCTTTGCCATGGCTTCGGTCGCAGCTTCTGCCGCCGCGATCCCCGCATCAATCGCTTTGCTATCCGCGAGCGCAACATGGGTTGCCACTTCGCCCGTATATTTATCGGTGACAGCTAAATCCGTATTGGCGAACACGGCTTTATTGGCCAAATAATACGGGTATTTCTCTGCCAATTTCATATTATAGGGCCGCGCTAAGTTTTTGTATTTGCTTGTTTAATATTTCGTCATTGTCCGCATAATCAACAGGGCATTCAATAAGATGCACACCTTTTGCGTTCACGCATTTTTTAAGGAGTGCAGGTAAATCCTTGGATGATTTTACGAAATGTCCGTGGGCGCCGTAACTTTCTGCGTATTTGACAAAATCAGGGTTTCCATATTGCAATCCCCAATCTTCAAACCCCATATTGGCCTGCTTCCAACGGATCATACCGTATGAATTATCGTTTAAAATAAGTACCACAATATTCATATTCAAGCGCACAGCAGTTTCCAACTCTTGCGAGTTCATCATAAACCCACCGTCCCCACATATGGCCATAACTTTACGGTCAGGATGAACAAGGTGAGCCGCCATAGCAGACGGCAAACCCGCTCCCATTGTCGCCAGTGCATTATCGAGCAATACCGTATTGGATTGATGGGCTTTATAATTACGAGCAAACCAGATTTTATAAACCCCGTTATCAAGGCAAATAATACCGTCATCTGGCATCACGTCTCTAATTTCGCGTACCAGTCTTTGTGGGTAGATGGGATAACGGGTATCGTCCTTCCCTTCCGCTTCGTGGGCCGCGCCAACTTGCCGCACCTCCATCATACGGGTAAAATCCCAATGGGGTTGCACGGCTATATCCTCGCGCATACGCCAAACCGCATTGGCAATATCACCAATCACTTCTATTTGCGGGAAATAAACAGGGTCAACTTCGGCTGTATTAAACGAAACATGAATGACTTCAGGCCCGTCTGCTTGCATAAAAAACGGTGGTTTTTCAATAACGTCGTGACCAATATTTAATATCAAGTCAGCCGCGTCAATGGCCCGGTGAACAAAATCTCCAGCACTGAGCGCGGCACACCCCATAAACAATGGATGGCGTTCATCGACAACGCCTTTGCCAAGTTGCGTGGTTAAAAACGGAATACCCGTTTTATCAATAAAACGGGTGAGCATTTTCCCTGTTAATTTACGATTTGCCCCCGCGCCAATTACAAGTATTGGCGATTTGGCTTTTTCGATTTTATCAACTGTGATTTTAATGGATTTTGCTTCTGGAACGGGACGCCGCACTGCTGAGCGGGGAATGGGCCGTTCGTCCGTTTGTTCATCGGCTATATCTTCTGGAAATTCCAAATGCACTGCGCCCGGTTTTTCTTCCTCTGCAATACGGAAAGCTTCGCGTATGCGCGACGGGATATTATCAGACGCAACAATTTGATGGGTATATTTGGTAATCGGCCCCATCATATCAACAACGTCCAAAATTTGGAAACGTCCTTGTTTGGATTTTTTTACAGGTTTTTGCCCTGTAACCATCATCATCGGCATGCCGCCAAGTTGTGCATATGCGGCGGCGGTGACAAAGTTTGTCGCCCCAGGCCCAAGCGTTGCCATGCACACACCCGTCTTACCCGTAAACCGACCATATGTCGCGGCCATAAAGCCTGCGGCCTGTTCATGCCGTGTCAGGATAAGTTTGATTTTTGTCGATCTGGATAAGCTATCCAGCATATCCAAGTTTTCTTCGCCCGGAATGCCGAATATATATTCCACACCCTCTTCTTCAAGTGCTTCGATAAATAGATCTGATGCTTTAACCATTAACGCCCCCTAATGATAAATATGATTTTTCACTTTACATATATTCTTTCATACGTCCAGATATCAATTATGTAAAACGCGGCGTAAAATATTTATACACCCATGACAGACTTGGTTTCTAAGTATTCCTCAAAACCTTCCGCGCTCCACTCACGGCCATTGCCAGATTGTTTATAACCACCAAACGGCGCAGAAAGATCAGTCGGCGCGCCGTTTACATGCACCATGCCAGTTCGCAAGCGTGCTGCGATTTCCTTGATACGCTCGGCATTATTGCCAGAAATATACCCAGACAGGCCGTAAACCGTATCATTGGCGATTGCGATTGCGTCGTCTTCATCTGCGTAACCGAAGATACACAGTACAGGGCCAAATATCTCTTCGCGGGCAATTGTCATATCATTGGTAACATTGCCAAATACGGTTGGCTGTACAAAATATCCACGGTTAAGGTGCTCTGGACGCCCAAGGCCACCTGCAACAAGTGTTGCTTCTTGCGTCCCTTTTTCTATTAAAGACTGAATACGGCCCCACTGAATTTCAGACACCACTGGCCCCATGGCCATGCCGTCTTCATCTGGCTTATCAACAATAATGGCATTGGCCGTAGTTTTGGCAATTGCAATTGCCTCCTCCATACGCCCCGCAGGTACAAGCATACGAGAAGGTGCATTGCAGTTTTGCCCTGTATTGACAGTCATTTTTTGCATCCCCATCGCCACGGCTTTGGCAAATTCATCGGCGTTTAAATCATCCATAATAATATTGGCAGATTTACTGCCCAATTCTTGAGCTACCCTTTTAACTGTAGGGGCAGCAGCTTGGGCCACTAATATCCCTGCGCGGGTAGAACCTGTAAATGATACCATATCAATACCCGCGTGTGCGGCAATTGCGGCCCCAACGCCCGGGCCGTCCCCGTGCACCATATTAACAACGCCCGCAGGCACACCTGCTTCGTGCAAGACTTCCATAAGAATATCGGCACTTAAGGGTGAAACCTCGCTCGGCTTCCAAACCACCGTACAGCCTGTCGCAAGAGCGGGTGCTAATTTGCAGGCAATCTGGTTCATGGGCCAATTCCACGGCGTAATGAAACCACACACCCCGATGGGTTCTTTTGAAATATGCGTCCCGCCGCGTTGTTCTTCAAATTCATAATTTTCAAGGGTTTTAAGTGCTGTCATCAAATGGCCAAGCCCTGCCCCCGCATGTGCGCTTCCTGCCAACCATTTAGGCGATCCCATTTCAAGGGTTACAGCTTGTGCGATATCGCCCATACGTGATTTATATCCAGTAATGACCTTGGATAACAACGCCAACCGCTCGGCGCGGCTTGTTTGCGAAAAACTTACAAATGCGGTCTTTGCAGCATTGACCGCCTTATCCACATCATGTGTATTTCCCAAAGAGAGAACAGCACACACCTCTTCGGTTGCGGGGTTGATAACATCCACTGTCGCCGCCCCTTCAGGCGATACCCACGCACCATCAATATAAAACTTATTTAGTTTTTGCACAAAATCCTCCATTATAATTTGCAAAGAATATTACTTTGCACGTTTGCAATTAAGACACTTCACTTAAAAAATCTGCAAGGCGAATATCAAACCTAACATCACTTTGCTCTAAGCCAATTGATTGGTAAATTATTATTTCTTCATCGATTTCACTTTGCAAACAATATTTTTGAAATACATTATATATAGCATAATACGCTTGTTTAATATGCCAAGGAAGTTCCCAATCCATATCTTGCAATGCACAGATAGGCTCTTGGTATAAGTGTTCAATATGGTTTTCATTTGAGGCGTTAACCACCGCCGTCAGCGCATTATGTGGTAGTTTTTTATCCACATCATGGTGGGTGCCCACAACAGATTCCGTATAAGACAAATGAGGGTTTTCTTGACAAAACCCGTCCCAAATTGTGAGTGCATAATGGCCTGCTTTTATGTGCACTTTCTTTTTAGCATCAACGTCTAAGAGTTGAAATGTTTTTAATAACGCACTCATTTCGTCAAAGTGTTCCTTTTATCAATTTCATTATTCCTGAGAAATCAAGATCGTCCTTGCCGGACGCTTCCATAAGGGCGTAAAGGGCTTCGGCCTGTGCGCCCATCGGGGTCGCGGCTTTGGCTGCACTTGCCGCTTGTTGGGCAAGGCGCATATCTTTGAGCATCATGGCGGCTGTAAATCCAGCCTCGTAATCATTATTTGACGGCGCATTCGGCACAGGGCCAGGCGCGGGGCAATAGCTGGTCATTGACCAATTTTGACCTGACGCGGTTGAAGAAATATCGTAAAATGTCTGAGCGTCGAGACCGAGTTTTTCCGCGAGTGCAAAAGCTTCACATGTGCCAATCATGGAAATACCGAGCAGCATATTATTACAGACCTTGGCAACTTGCCCATTCCCCGCATTGCCTGCATGGAAAATGTTTTTGCCCATTTGCGCGAGGTAGGGTTGGGCTTTGTCATAGGCGATTTTTGCTCCCCCAACCATAAATGTCAGCGTCCCTGCTGTCGCCGCCGCAACACCGCCCGATACGGGTGCATCAACCATGGCAAGGCCTTTGGCTTCGGCGGATTCAATAACCGTGCGCGCACTTTCAATATCAATGGTAGAGCTGTCAATAAGCAGCGCGCCATTTTGTGCATTTTCTATAATGCCGTCCGCACCGAGGTAAATACCTCTTACATGCGCGCCCGCAGGCAACATTGTGACTATTACCTCTGCACCTTTAACTGCACCGAGCGTTGATTTAGCGGCTACGCAACCTGCACCAACCGCTTTATTAACTGCGTCTTGTGAGAGATCAAATGCGCGTACATCATGCCCGGATTTTGCAAGGTTTGCCGCCATGCCGCCGCCCATATTCCCAAGGCCTATAAATGCAATCGTGCTCATAGTTACTCCTAGTTTAAAAATGCAAGTGCATTTGCTGTTTGTACAAATGCCTTGCGTACGTCATCCAAATCCAAGTCTTCTATACTGGTTGTCGCCCATTTAGGGTTTCGGTCTTTGTCAATGACTGCGGCACGAACGCCTTCAATAAAGTCAGGTATCTTCATGAAATTTAAAGATAAATCTAATTCTTGGCGCATAACTTCTCGGAATTTAAAGTTCTTTCCGCGCCGCAATGCTTCAAACGTAATATAAACCGCCAGCGGTGATTTACTGTTAAGAAATGAGAGTTGTTTTGCCGCCCATTCGCTTTCATCAGCTTTAAGAGCTGCGTAAATTTCGGGCAATGTATCTTTGTCAAATGCGGCAATAGCTTCGGGTAAACTATCTGGCATATCAGGCTGTTTCACATAATGCTTAATAACATCCATCACCGGGCCGTCCAAGCCGTCTAATTTCGCCTGTCCAAGAGCCGTAATAAAGGCTTCATGCCTGTCACTCGGTATATAGACATTGGCAATCCCAAACGCGCACGTCTGGGCAGTTTTCAACCTTGCCCCTGTAAGGCCCAACCAATTACCAATGGCTCGCCCTAACCTTGGCAAGAAATACGTACCGCCGACATCTGGGAAATAACCAATGCCAGTTTCAGGCATAGCAAATAATGTATTGTCGCCAGCAACACGCAACCGCCCATGCACAGACAGACCTACCCCGCCGCCCATAACAATGCCGTCTATCATAGCAATATAAGGTTTTTTATAACGGTAAATCAGCTCATTAAGCGCATATTCCGTGCGCCAAAACTCCTCGGCGCGCCCATCGCCCGCTTTCGCACTATCATGCAGCATGATGATATCGCCACCCGCACAAAATGCACGCTCCCCCGCACCCTCAACAAGCACAGCCCCAATACGCGGGTCATTTTCCCATGCCTGCATTACCTTAATGATAGCCTTGCACATTTCCGTGGTCAACGCGTTGAGGGCTTTGGGGCGGTTTAAGGTGATCTTGCCAAGATTGCCAAACACTTCACATATTATTTGATCTGTCATAAATTTCCCCATATCACCTCTCCATTGGGAAGGGCAATAAACTTCTCATCGCAATAGACTCCGCGCAATAATCACTCGCATAATCTCGTTCGTGCCTTCCAGAATTTGGTGCACCCGCAAATCACGCACAGTCCGTTCAATCCCATAATCTGCAAGGTATCCATACCCCCCGTGCAGTTGCAACGCGTCATTGGCGATTTTACTGCCCATATCGGTGGCAAAGCGTTTGGCCATAGCGCAAGCACTGGATTTATTAGGGTCGTCCTTATCAATCATATCACCAGCGCGGTAAATCATCAGGCGAGACGCATCAAGCTCGGTCGCCATATCCGCCAATTTAAACTGGGTGTTTTGAAAAGCCGATATAGGTTTGCCAAATTGCTCCCGCTCGCCTGTATATTTGATGGCAGCATCAAGAGCCGCCCCCGCCCCGCCAAGGCTACACGCGCCGATATTAACGCGCCCACCATCAAGCCCGGCCATAGCGAATTTAAAGCCTGCACCTTCATCACCAATACGGTTTGCGGCAGGAATTTTGCAATCTTCCAAAATCACTTGCGCAGTTGGTTGTGCGTTCCACCCCATCTTCTTTTCCTGTGCGCCGAAGCTTAACCCCGCCGTGCCGTCTTCAACCAAAAACGCGTTGATAGATTTCTCTCCAGTCCGCGCCATAATAAGATAGATATCGGAAAACCCCGCGCCAGAAATAAACGCCTTGGTTCCGTTTAATATATAATGATTTCCGTCACTTACGGCCTTCGTCTTAAGTCCAGCCGCGTCCGAACCAGAGCCTGGCTCTGTTAAGCAATAAGAACCAATCATTTCCATAGTGGCAAGCTTTGACACGAACCGCGCACGCAATTCATCACCGCCAAATGCATCGACCATCCATGTCACCATATTATGGATAGACAAAAACGCCGCCGTAGACACGCACCCCCGCGATAATTGCTCGAATATCAAAGCCGCGTCCAGCCGCCCCATCTCGCTGCCGCCGTGTTCAGCTTTGGTATATATCGCCGCAAACCCAAGTGCCGCCGCCTTTTCCAAAGTAGGTCGAGACATGAATTTTTCCTCGTCCCACTGGGCCGCATAAGGCGCAAGCTCGGCGTCGCTAAACGCTTTCGCCATGTCACGTATCATCACTTGTTCTTCTGTGAGTGTAAAATCCATTAGCTAATCCTTGTATTTTTTGCCTCTCCTTGGGGAGAGGCCGCGCTTGCGCAGCAAGCTTGCGGGTGAGGGGAAATGATGCACAGCATTGCAACAAACCCTAAATTCTGTGTATATATAAACACATCTCCCCTCACCCTCGCTTCGCTCGACCTCTCCCCAAGGAGAGGCAATGAAAACAAGTTTTCATTTAAGGCCATCCTTAAAACGTCGGAATGATGAAAGCACTGTCTTCGGTTTTGCCTTCAGGCCAGCGTTGCGTAACCGTTTTCGTCTTGGTGTAAAACCGCAATCCCTCCATGCCGTATTGATTGATATCGCCAAATGCCGAGCGTTTCCAACCGCCGAAGCTGTGGTAACTTACGGGAACTGGAATGGGGACGTTTATGCCTACCATGCCTACCTCTACGCGGTCGGCAAATTCGCGGGCGGCGCGACCATTGGCTGTATAGATAGCCACACCGTTTCCGTATTGATGCTCGCTTGGCAGGGCTAAGGCTTCTTCAAATGTGTTAGCTCTAACGATTTGCAATACAGGGCCGAATATTTCTTCTTTGTAGGTGGTCATATCAGTGGTGACATTGTCAAATAATGTCGGCCCCATGAAATAGCCGTCTTCATAACCTTGCAACTCAAACCCGCGTCCATCTACCAATAAATCTGCGCCTTCTTCAATGGCCAAATCAATCATGCTGGTAACTTTGGCTTTATGAGCGGCGGTTACCACTGGGCCGTAATCGGCGCCTGGGTCTGTGGAGATACCAATTTTTAGACCCTCAATGGCAGGGAGCATCTTTTCCAGGAACCGCTCGGCAGTTCCCTCGCCAACTGGCACAACAACGGGCAGGGCCATACAACGCTCGCCTGCTGACCCAAAGGCTGCGCCCAGCACATCTTGTACCGCCTGATCCATGTCAGCGTCTGGCAGGATAATCCCGTGGTTTTTTGCCCCGCCCATGCACTGGGCCCGTTTGCTATATTTAGCCGCTTCTTGGTAAACATAATGAGCAATATCTGATGAACCAACAAAACTAACCGCTTTGATATCAGGGTGTTGCAATATAGCATCAACGACTTCTTTGTCGCCGTTGACCACATTGAGCAGTCCTTTAGGGCCACCAGCTTCGACGAATAACTCGGCCAAGCGCATAGGCACACTCGGGTCTTTTTCAGATGGTTTTAGGATACATGCATTGCCAGTCGAAATCGCCATGCCAAACATCCACATAGGGATCATAGCAGGGAAATTAAACGGGGTGATGGCAGCCACTACGCCGAGCGGTTTACGGATGGAATATACATCAATTCCTGGCCCCGCGCCCATAGTGTAATCACCCTTTTGGTTTTGGGGCACACCGCAAGCAAATTCGATGACGTCAATACCACGAATAACATCGCCGCGACTATCAGCAATCACCTTACCATGTTCGGATGATAGCAAATGCGCCAATTCTTCCATATGCTCGCCAACAAGTGTTTTGTAATCAAACATGATGCGGGAACGACGCTGGGGGTTAACCTGCGCCCATTCTGCCTGTGCTTTTACAGCAGACGCCACGGCTATACCAAGTTCCACAGGCGTTCCCATAGTCACTTGCGCCTGTACCGCGCCCGTATTGGGATTATAAATATCAGCACTGCGCCCAGACGCGCCAGCAACATTCACCCCGTCAATAAAATGACCAATTTGTTTCATTATACATACCCTTGCAAATTCTAGCGTCATTATGCGCCCATTAGCGCAGTAACTCAATAACGGGTTTTGAAACAAAAATTATTGCAAAATAAGGTCAATATCGGGGCATGCAGGAACAAGCATGCCCCAATCAAGCACTGGTGAAATATTTTAGCGCGACAGCCTCGCGATTTGAAGCTCTAACCGTTTCACCTCACGGATCACACGGTTTGATTCCATGCGCATCCAACTCCAAAGTTTAATCATCATTTGCGAAGTGCCTGTAATCCAAGCCAAACCGCCCCAACGCATCATGCTCGGCACATCGTCAACGGTAACAAACTTCCACATTGCATACACGGCGACGAACGTTAAAACGGTGCCGATAATTATTGTTAGAATAGACAACCAAGCCAATTTTCCCTTAAACAAGCCACCAAGTTGGCCCAAAAGCCCTTGTTCATCAAAATTTGCCATCAGCATCTTGTCTTCATCACTGAGTGCTTCTTGTATTTTTTTATCAAGATCATCCATCTTCATTTCCTTTCAGTAAAGCCCGTAATTTCTTGCGAGCGTGCATAAGGCGGGTTTTGACGGTTCCCGCTGGAACCTCAAGCGCTACAGAAATTTCTGTGACACTTAATTCTTCAAGATAAAATAAAGCAATGGCGGCGCGTTGCGGCGGTGGCAATTGCGCTATTGCGCGGCTGAGCGGCGTTTTATCTGCGCTTGCCTCCATCATGCCAGACGCTCTATCAGCACTTTCAGGCTCCGCAGCGTAGGCGGCCTCTATACGGCGTTTGCGCACATTGCGGCGAATGTTGTCTGCAGCGCGGCGCGTCACAATTCTATAGGCCCAAGCAGGAAAAACTCTTGTTTGCGTAAGGCGCGGCAGGCCTTTTATTATATCTGCCCATCCGTCTTGCGCCACATCACGTGCTTGTTCGAGATCACCCGTCAACCGATAAGCATGAGCAAGCAATTTAGGCTGCCAAAGTTTCACCAATCGCTCCAAAGCGGCCCTATCTCCAGCTCTAGCAGATGCAACAAGATACTCATCATATATACGAGCAAGATTATGAGCCATTTACAATGCCCCTCCATCCGAGCCTCCATTTATTGTCTTATAACATTAAAGTCGCTCGCATATGGGTTTCGGTTCAATATTTGGAAATGTTTTTACAAATTAACGTTCAGAGTGTCATTCCCTGTCACTTTCCTACACTGTGTGCGTGCAGTGGAAGTGAGATTCTACCCGTACCCTCTCATGTCATCCCAGACTTGATCTGGGATCTTGACATTTTGACGCTGTACTTGCTGTACAAGTGAGATTCCAGCTTCCGCTGGAATGACATAATTGGATCTGGTAGGGCAAAAAGAAGGAAGAATTGGTTTATAATAGCTAGCGCTTATCCGCGAAAACCTTTGGCCACGAGGTAAATCTCTGGACTACCGTCGCGAGAGGATTTAGGTTTAGCATGGCGGACATAATCGAATTTATGTTTTAACCTGTTGAGGAGTTTTTTTTCGGCCCCGCCTTGGAAAACTTTGGTGATGAATGCGCCGCCTGGTTTGAGTACATGATAGGCAAAGTCGGCGGCGGCTTCCACAAGTGCGACTGTACGTAAATGATCGGTGTTTCTGTGCCCTGTTGTGTTGGCTGCCAAATCTGACATGACCAAATCGGCTTTACCGCCGAGCATTTTCATCAAAACCTCTGGGGCTTTTTCGTCCATAAAGTCCATTTCGATTATATCTGCACCGCCTACTGGATCGACAGGCAATATGTCTATACCAATGACCAAGCCTGCATTGTGTTCAACGGCAATTTGCGACCACCCGCCAGGTGCTGCGCCGAGGTCGACAATAATTGAACCTTTTGACAATAAAGAGAATTTCTCATCAAGTTCGATTAGCTTGAACGCCGCCCGACTGCGGTAGCCTTTTATCTTTGCTTTTTTCACATACGGGTCATTCAGTTGTCGTTTTAGCCACAAGGTAGATGATATTTTACGACCCCTAGCCGTTTTTACCCGCTCGTCCATCATCCTCGTGTTGGCAACAGATTTCGCCTTTTCGCGGCCAACCCATCCTCGCTTTGGCGTAGAGGATTTTGAACCGCTCATTTTACCTTTATCATCATTATTGCTCGTCATGGTTTCTTCTTGGCTTGTATTTGGGACTTATTCATTAATCCCATGAGCATGCCTTCGCGCAATCCCCGGTCTGCGACACGGGTTGTTTCTGCTGGCCACAGTTCGTGAATAACATCAAAAATCGCGCAGCCAGCTGCCAGCATAACGGCGCGATCTTCTCCAATACACGGCTCTTTTTGACGTTCGCTGAGGGGCATGGCGCTTAAACGCCGCGCTGAGTCTAAGATGTCAGCACTCTGCACCCAAATGCCGTCAATTTTATTACGTTGGTAATAGGGCAATTTCAAATGCACACTTGCCAAGCTGGTAATCGTGCCAGACGTGCCCAGTAAATGCCCATTTCCGTCTCTGAAAACATTGGCGTATCTTTTTTCACAATTTTTATCTTCAATGTGCTTGCGTACATGGTTTTTCATATCCGTAAACCAACCCGCAAGATCATCAGGTCTTTCAGGAAACATTTCACTTAAGTTGACAACACCAATTGGCAAAGACACCCAAGCACTAATCGGTGGCCTGTGCAGGCGGGCTTCTTTTTCCGCATTTAACCTGCGAATATCCACCCAAGAAAGTTCCGTTGAACCGCCGCCTATATCAATAACCAGTGCCACGTCTTTGGAACGGTCGATGATGTTTAAACATCCCATTACAGACAAACGCGCTTCAACACGCGGAGAAATGGTTTCAAACGAAAGCCCAGTTTCGGATTTTACACGTTGTAAAAATTCCGCTCCGTTTTCAGCCTCGCGGCACGCTTGTGTGGCAATACATCGCCACCGCTTAACGGATTTGGCTTTCATTTTATCGGCACACACCCCGATCGCTTTCACAGCAGCGTCCATGCTTTCATCAGCCAGCCGACCAGAATGTGCTAACCCTGCGCCTAGTCTGACTACATTTGAATAGGAATCAACGATTTGAAATCCGTGTGCATGGGAACGCGCAATCAGTAATCGGCAATTATTTGTGCCTAAGTCAATAACGCCGTAATGTTGCGGTTTCCCACGTCCATGACGTTTACGCGTATTGTGCGGTCCTCGGCTCTTTGGCAAACCTGTTTCTTGGTCACCATTAGAGTCGGCTATAGTGTCGCCTGACATACTCTCTCAACTTTCTGGCTGGTCGCAATGCTGCGCCGCTCGCCTATTCCCCAATATGGTACACAGGTTTGGGCTTAAAAAGAAAGGATTATTTCTAATGAATATCAATATGGTCAGAAAATTGTGACCAATCCGGTTCTGGCCGCAAAGCTTCAATCGCTTCATGTTGTGTAAAAAACACCCTGCCGCTGAGTTTGGCCGTAAATGAAGACCGTTGCAATCTCTCCTTAACCAATGCATGTAATTCAGAAAGATGAAGAGTAATACCCAAACTTTCCAAGCGGTCATTGATGACAAATAAACTCCCCAGCGCACTTGCATCAATACGGTTTACCGCAGGGCACATTAATATGAGGTCTTTCATTTTTGGATAACGTACAACCAATTGCGCGACCGTATCTTCCAAAAAACGTGCATTGGCAAAATACAAACTCTCGTCAATACGCAGGGTTTTCACCTCATCAAATTCCTCTACCGTAAACAGGTCAGCATCACGGTAATGCTCCGTCCCTGCAAAACGCCCTACCAGCACAGTGTGCGGTTTTAATGTGAGACGAATATGCAAAATCATGGAGAGTACAGTACCAATGAGAACACCGTATTGAATGCCGACAAATAACACGGCAACAAATGCACCGAGTGCTGCAAGTGTATCCGCCTTACTATATCGCCACGTATTAATTAAATCTTTGAAGTCAAACAAGCTAAAGCAAGAAAATACAATTAAACCAGCCAGTGTTGCCAACGGCATAAATTTAAACGCTGGCAAAATCGTCAATATTGCCAAAGCGACGATTAAGGCTGTCATCACACCCACAAGAGGGCTTTTTGCGCCTGACGTATAATTGACTGCTGAGCGTGACAAACTACCCGCGACGGGGTATGCTCCCGTCAACCCTGCCGCAATATTTGCCACACCAACGCCTAAAAGCTCCTTGTTTGGGTCAACACGCGAACGGTCATTTGAGGCTAAGGTTTGCCCAATAGAGACACTATCTACAAAACCAACCAGAGCGATGAGTAACGCTGATATTGCGAGCGTTTTCCAATGGTCAATATCCGCAAGTGGGAATGCAAATTGTGGTAAGGACGGCGGGATATCCCCAATTGTCGCCAACCCATATTTTTGCTCAAGGTTGAGATGCATTGTCAATATTGTCGCAATACCAACGACTAAAATCGGGCTAAGCTTAACGGCAATTTTTGCATGACGTTTTTTTATCCCTGCCAATCGAAGCCAGTGTAGAGTGTATTTCTTAATCATAAATAAGGCCAGAATTGTTCCCAACCCAATTTGTAAAGCGGTGGTGTGAATGTGTGAAAAGCTTGAAAGCAATGAAGCTATCATTTCAACCACTTGCCGCCCTTCTATATGGATTTGTAATATGTGTTTAAATTGACTGATAATAATGAGTATAGCCGCGCCAGAAATATAGGCAGACACTACGGGCCTGCTAAAAAATGTTGAAATATTGCCGCCGCGCAAAAGCCCAAAAACAAACAAAAAGCCACCCGCCATCAAAGCAAGAATTGCCGCACTTACAACGCGTATATCTTCTGGGAATTGAGATATAACCGCCAAGGTCATAAGTGAACTAATGGCTACAGGGCCAACAGACAAAAACTTTGATGAACCAAAAAGCGCGTAGAGAGCTGACGGGAATATAGCAGCATATAGCCCCATTTGAGGAGGTAGGCCAGCCAACAAAGCATAAGCAAGCGATTGTGGAATGAGCAATACGGACACGATAAGTGCGGAGACAAAATCACCTACAAAAAACTTGCGAGAATACCCGCCAAGCCATTTGTAATTATTGTGGATTACATCCTTCAAGCTCATGTGATACCTTATTTATGGGAAGCTTGAGCGTGTATAGAGAATTATGCGTTAAATTGCACTAAGGCAGGGCGTATTTTTTCAAGGTCATAGCCTGCGTCTTGCGCGGCACTTAAAACGCCGTCTACACCCAGTTCGCCAACATGTATAAAGCTCCACAACATTGCGGAACGTGTACCCGTAGCGCAGTGGGCCAAAATGGGTTTTGGCATATTTGTAAAGGCATCGCTCATGGCCGTAAGGATTTCTGGGGTTAATTGTCCTGGGCTCATCGGAATATGGACGGTTTGCAAACCAGCATCACTGGCAAGTTTCAAAATATCTTCGGCGAATGGTTGCCCAGGTTTTTCCATATCAGGACGATTACAAATGATAGTCTTAAAACCAGATTGTTTGATAAAATCGATTTGCTCAGGAAATATCTGCATACATACAGACACATCATCAGATAACTTATTAAATTTTGTCATAACGGTGTTCCATTGTAATATTAGAGTTACCTAATATATAGGCCAAATTCCTAGAATGCCAACCCTAATTTATCATATCTTACAGTCCAGCCCACGTTGCCACCCAGAATGTGAGGCCAGCGGCAATATAAGCAAGAGCGAAAAGATAACCAAACATAATCAGTGGCCATTTCCAACTGTTTGTCTCTCGGCGCGTCACTGCCAAAGTTGATAAACATTGCGGTGCAAAAATAAACCACGCCAAAAATGCCAATGCCATTGGCAATGACCAATCCGCTATTAAGGCCTGTTCGAGCAAGGCGCTTTCCCCCTCACCTTCAGATGTATTGTAAACAATGGCAAGGGTAGAGATGGCGATTTCCCGTGCCGCCATTGCGGGAATAAGGGCGATTGTCATTTCAAGATTAAAACCAATGGGGGCCAATACTGGTTCGAGCACTCGCCCCATCATACCAGCAAAGCTTGTTTTTATATCGCCGTCATTTTTGGGATATGTCGCGAGGAACCACATGATGATAGAAGCAGGTAAAATGATACGCCCAGCCCGTGTCATGAAGATCATGGCCCGTTGCCATAGCCCCAAAAGATAATCTTTCAATGACGGCAGTTTATAACTTGGCATTTCTAATAGTAATGAGGACGGTTCGCCTTTCATCAGTGTTTTTTTCAACACAAATGATGCAAGCAATGCAAAAATAATACCGACCAAAACCAAACCAAACATCACCAGCCCCGATAGATTAAAAATGCCAATAGTCCTTTGCGGAATAAACGCGCCAACGATAATAAAATACACGGGCCAACGGGCCGAGCATGTCATCAACGGCGCAATCATAATTGTGGTAAGTCTGTCTTTTTCATTTTCAATCGACCTTGCCGCCATAATGCCAGGAATAGCGCAGGCAAAACTTGATAAGAGCGGGATAAAGGCCCGACCATTTAAGCCCACTTTCGCCATAGCGGAATCCACTAAAAAGGCTGCGCGGGTCATATAGCCAGAGGCCTCTAATGCCAAAATGAAAGCAAACAAAATGAGAATTTGCGGCAAGAATACAATAACTGCACCAACACCTGCAATTACCCCGTCCACAAGCAAGGATTTAAACCAACCATCACTCAGGAACCCACCAATAAAGCTACCAAACCACGAGGTTCCCGTTTCAATTACGCCCATTGCAGGCGCAGACCATGCATATACGGCCTGAAACATAACAAACATTATGCCTGCTAGAATAAACAAACCTGCGACCGGGTGCAAAACCACATTATCTATGCGTGTCGTAATGGTTTGCGAGGACGGGGACAGAACATGTGCGCGGGTAATCCCTCTCGCCTTCTTTTGCAAATCTCGTAAATTATCGCTCTCAGCTAGAGGAACTTGCCCCGCACCAGCAGCGATTTCTTGTGACCAATTAGCTAGTTTTTCAATCAATGACTGCCGCCCTGCAGCCCGCACAGCCACACTAGAAATAACCGGTACGCCGATTTCTTTTTCAATCTGCTCAAGGTCAATTTTAACCCCGTCCCGTGCCGCCATATCCATCATATTGAGCACAACAATCATCGGAATACCGTAATTTTTGGCTTGCAAAACATTGTGTAAATGCGTGCGGATTTGAGCCGCGTCTAATACAACAATCAACGCATCTGGTTTTTTCTCACCTTCAAGCCTGCCGTGTATAGCGTCCAGCGTCACCCGTTCATCAGCACTGTGCCCACAATCACCGTAAATACCAGGCAAGTCCATCAAGGTAAGTATTTGACCATGTTTCGTGGTGTACTCCCCCTTGGCATATTCAACGGTTACGCCGGGGTAATTAGCAATTTTTGCACGCCCACCAGTAAGGGCATTAAAAAGCGATGATTTCCCGCAATTTGGTGCACCTAACAAAGCAATCGTCAAAGGCGTTGTATCAGTCATTTCCACATGCCTCACAGCACGGTAAATTTTCATCTATCTTTATTTCGCCAAGACCGCTCTGGTTTTTTTCTCGGTGCAAATCAGCGGGTATCACTTTAATCATTTTCGCTTCATTCGGGCGCATTGCAATCGACGTACCGTGGAGCTTTATGTTTAAAGGCGAGCGTCCAAAAGCACCAATATGAATAATTTCCACCAAGTCACCTTCAGCAAATCCAATTTCGCGCAGCTGGGTATGTGCATGGCCCTTGCCGCCAATAAACCCGCAAATTCGGGCTGGGCGGTTTTTATCTAAGGCAAACAAAGTTGTTTCTATATTTGTATTCTCGTTCATAGGCTCTTAATATGCGAATTATTATCAATTGCAACAAAATTATGGGTATTTCCCCCTATAGAAATAATTACATAACTTGGAAATTTCTTCATAGACATAGACGGAGGTAATGCTATAACGCGGCCCTCATCCTTGACATATGTCATGTGTTTCGAGATTAATGGCCGCATAGCTCAGTTGGTAGAGCAACGGATTGAAAATCCGTGTGTCCCTGGTTCAAATCCAGGTGCGGCCACCATTTTTTTACTTACATTAGTTAATGATTTCAATAGGATATAGTAAGGTCACCCACTTATCAAGGCCTTGTTGCCTAACCATCATATAAACTTAAGTGCAGGGTAAGTGCAAAACCGTGGAAATAGCCTGCTTTTCACCACTTGAAAACACTCGACGCTGCATGGCTTACAGTCACAGCTTCAATCTCACGTCCTGTTACTACGGCAAGTGCCACATTTTCCTGTTACTCTGACTCTGACTGTAAAATTGCCTAAAACAGGTGTTGTGACAGCCATATAAGAGCTTACTATTTCATATTTAAGGGGCAGATAGGAGTTTGCTGACTAGAACTTCACCGCTCATTCTATCAATAAGTGCTACACCGTGGAAATTTCCGATAATGGTTCGAGAACTTATACTTTTCTTAGCACCAAAATGTATGATCGAGTAACCTTTCTCATTGTAACTATACTGCCAGTCAGTCGCATAGATGTCATTGCCCTCAGACTCATTTTTTGTGGAGGAATACGGACTAACGCTATCCATAGCTTTTGACGGAAGCTCGAAGGAAACAAAATAGACGCTTTGCAGGGCTTCAGAATTTTCACCAATAATACCAGCAGGTATTTCAAGTTTGAAGTCGTCAGTTGCAAGGTCGCCATGGAAATCTAGTGACGTCTTAAAATCCGCAGAGTTAGGCTGGCATATATCATTGTGATTTTCATTAAGCACCATGTCACTACATAAATAATTTAGATAAGGTTTTTTGGGGAGAGTAACCGAAACAGTGTCTGCGATGTCGTTTACTTGAATTCTGTAATTACGCTCAATATTTGGAACTAAAGCGAACACAGCTCCTGACCCGACCAGACTATTTACATAGTTTTTCCTTATACCCCTTAGTTTTGATAAATCATTTAGGTTGCCAGTTGCTAAGTCAGTTTCTCTAAACTCCTCCAAGGCTTTTAATATGTCGCGGTGGTCAGTGATTATTTTTTTTAGAAAGCCACCCTTTGTTGGAAGAGGAGCAATTGGCTTTAATAAAACAGGGTCGGGCAAAGGGCTTTCAATTTTCCTCTCTACACAACCTAATAACAGTATCCCGAAAGCAAGAAAAGAAATTGAGCTTAGCTTCATCAAAATAATTATCCTAAATAGCAATATAGGCGATTATCGCCTACACGAATATCGTCTTTAATCCATGGTTGTTTCCATGTCAACGAAGCACGAAATAATAAAAGGCAATATTTGTGGTTTCAAAATTAGGGAGCTACGCAAGAAACTTGGCATGGCACAAATTGACCTAGCAGAAGCCCTCAATGTTGACTTTGGCTACACATTTGACCAAAGCGACATTTCGGAAATTGAGAGGAAATTTAGGGGCGTCAAAGATCATGAGCTAAAGGCGTTGGCTTCTGTTTTAGAGACTACATCGGACGAACTTTTATCATAACACAGAAGGTGCCCACCTTTTTATTGAAATTGTATTGCTTAATGACCTAACTGTTAGTAATAGCGTCACGCAAAAAATTTTAATTGCTGTTTTATACCCTCATTTGTGAATGAAGATTCATTCCATAGCGGGCATCAAAATTAGAGTTTTTACTTTGCCTTTATAAGTCTACAAGCGAGCTTTCTTCTTCCCCATCGCGTGGCAAAAGTGTCTGAAACAATGAACCACCCTGAATTTATATTTGCCGCACCATGAAATTCACCCATACATGAACATTGACATTCATGTCCCTTAGCATTTTGACATGCTGGACAACATTTTTCTTGCTCGCGATAAGGCTGTATCACGTAAAGACTGCCTTCCCTTTGGAGAAACTCGTGAACTAAACCATTAAACCAACTTTTCGGTGTCTCCCAATAGTTCCCTTGATAATCCCATATTGGCCTAATGCGCCTACCACCCATTAACCTCCCTTGCACTAGGTAATCATGGGTTGGATTGTTAGCAACTCGGACGCGTAATTTTTCGCCTTTTCCATCGCGCCTAAGAATAACAGAAGTTTTTCCGTTATTCCATAACGCGCGTATGCGTTTCTCGTCAGTCTCCATATGTAATCACATGTTAAAATTTTAGCACATGTATATGTGTAGCATTGTCCCTCTAATGTCACAATGGTTAAAGTGTGCAAAACACAACTCACTTGTTTTTGGATAATGTTTTTAGCTATACGGCTATTTTAAGACTCGCTGAGTGTCTGACGTCAACGCTTATGAGACAGATTTAAGTCTGGGCTAAGCGAGAGTTTTTGTTCATCTTGTATCTCACGGAGAGACAGATGAGACATACAAGAACGAGTAAGCAATCAGCCGGTGAGCGGATTGTAAAAGACATCAAACGTAAAACCCGTAAGCAGTATTCGGCTGAGGAGAAGATCCGCATCGTGCTGGATGGCCTTCGCGGCGAGGCGAGTATTGCCGAACTATGCCGCCAAGAAGGCATCGCCCAAGGCTTGTACTACAAATGGTCAAAGGACTTTATGGAAGCTGGCAAAAAACGTCTGGCAGGTGATATTGTTCGCCAAGCCAACACCTCTGAAGTCAAAGGTTTACGTTCAGAAGCCCGTAACATGAAGGAAGTTATCGCCGAGCAAACACTTGAGCTCCGCTTGCTTAAAAAAAGCATGATAGGGGATGGGGGCGACGACGCATGAGATATCCTGCATCAGAGAAGCTTGAGATCATCCGTTTGGTGGAGCGCTCACAGCGCCCTGCCAAGTGGACGCTGGATAAGTTGGGCGTTCCAAGGCCAACCTTTTATCGGTGGTACGATCGGTATCTGGAACATGGCGAAGACGGACTTGTGGACCGCGCGCCACTGCCACGCCTGGTATGGAACCGTATTCCTGACAAGATACGCTGCGAACTACTGGATATGGCGCTTGACGAAACAGAGCTGAGTCCGCGTGAACTGGCTGTGCGATTTACCGATACCAAAGGCTATTTTGTATCAGAAAGCTCGGTATACCGCCTTCTAAAGGCTCACGACCTGATCTCTAGCCCTGCCTTCATTGTCATGAAAGCGGCCAGTGAGTTCAAAGACAAGACAACGGCGATAAACCAGATGTGGCAGACCGACTTCACCTACTTTAAGATCATTGGTTGGGGCTGGATGTACCTATCGACTATCCTTGATGACTACTCGCGTTACATCATCAGTTGGAAGCTGTGCAGCACGATGAAGACTTCTGATGTGACAGACACGCTAAATATGGCGCTTGAAGCTTCGGGCTGTGATCAAGTCAATGTCGTACACAAACCACGCTTGCTATCCGATAATGGCGCCAGTTACATCTCTGGTGAGTTGGCAAATTACATCAAAGACCAGGGCATGAGCCATGTGCGCGGAGCACCCTATCATCCGCAAACCCAAGGCAAAATAGAACGCTGGCATCAGACGCTCAAGAACAGGATATTGCTGGAGCACTACTTTTTACCCGGAGACCTTGAGCGGCAAATCGAAAACTTTGTGGAGTACTATAATCATGAACGTTACCACGAAAGCCTGAAAAACGTCACACCTGCTGATGCCTACTTCGGGCGAGCGCAATCAATTTTAAACAAAAGGGAAAGGATCAAAAAACAAACTATCGAACATCGACGCTTGCAATACCGCAAAGCCGTCGCCTAATATAAATCAACAGAGGTGAGCAAACTCTCGCTTAGCTCAGGCTTAAATCTGTCTCATTTTATATGAAGACGGACACTCGCTGAGTGCCTTTATTGTTAGAGAGGAATAATGCACCAAATAATCAAAAAGACTCATCAGGACGCGCCTGAGAGTCATACAGAGCGAATAGAGCCTAGCCACAGTAAGAGTTAAAGCTTCTGCCTTACCAATGGTATATTTTACTGTGACTGTGACTTTTGAGAGTTTAACTAGGTAAACTTATTGATAAACGATAAAAGTGAGTAACATTTCGCTGTTTTTATACCCACTGTTTTCGAGTTAACCTGTTGAAACCATTAAGTAATCTGCGTATTTATGCGAGTAACATTTGGGTATAAATAACTATTTTCAAACTCTTATTAAAGATAATAGTGATATATACTTCACGAAAATGCAAAAAGAGAATAAAAAGACACAGAAAACCAATGTTACTCACCAAAAAGTCCTATAACCCTTTGAAATTATTGGTTGAAATGCCGTAAAGACGGGTATAAAAACGTCAAAATGTTACTCACTTTGAAAAACTTTATACCCAAAAGTCAAAGTATGGGAGTGAACCGCCCCGGGTTTACCGGAGGCTCCTAATCTATAGTAACAGGAGCCATTATGAACAATACGAGAAACAGATTTTCACTTGAAGTGCGTGCGCGAGCCGTTCGGATGGTGCTAGAGAACGAGGGTGATTACTCGTCCCGTTGGGCGGCGATCACGTCGATTTCCGCCAAGATTGGATGTGTACCACAAACATTAAGTAGTTGGGTCAAGCGCCGCGAAGTTGATAGCGGTTCGCGGGCGGGCGTTCCGACGGATGTAGCCGATAAGGTCAAAGCTTTGGAACGCGAGAACCGCGAGCTTCGACAAGCCAATGAGATACTGCGTAAGGCATCAGCGTATTTTGCCCAGGCGGAGCTCGACCGCCCGTTCAAGCGATGACAAAATTTATTGATGACCACCGTGGTGATTACGGGGTCGAGCCAATCTGTAAAACCTTACCGATTGCCCCGTCGACATATTATGCCCGCCTAGCAGCACGACATGATCCGTCCAAATTGTCCGCACGGGCAAAGCGTGACGTTGTTTTGAAGCCAGAGATCGAGCGCGTATTTAAGAACAATCGCAAGGTCTATGGTGTGCGCAAAGTCTGGCATCAAATGCGTAGAGAGGGTCATACCGTGGCACGATGTACGGTCGCAAGACTAATGCGAGAACTGGGTATACGCGGCGTTATACGGGGTAAAAGCCAGAAAACCACCTTTAGTAACAAGGCGGAGGTATGCCCACGGGATCTGGTGAACAGACAGTTTAAGGCACCTACTCCCAATGTACTCTGGGTATCTGATTTTACTTATGTCTCCACATGGGCAGGCTTTGTTTATGTCGCTTTTATCATTGACGCCTTTGCCCGCCGGATTGTCGGCTGGCGTGTCAGCCGAACACCGCATACGCAGTTTGTTCTGGATGCACTTGAGCAAGCGTTGCACGAACGGCAACCAATTCATAAATCTGGCCTCGTTCATCACAGTGATCGGGGTAGTCAGTATGTCTCGATTAAATATACGGAACGTCTGGCCGAAGCTGGCATAGAGCCATCGGTCGGCAGTGTTGGCGATAGTTACGACAATGCCTTGGCTGAGACAATTAACGGCCTGTACAAGGCTGAGCTCATCCACCGGCAAGGCCCGTGGAAATCATTTGAAGCCGTCGAATTTGAAACCCTCAAATGGGTAGATTGGTTTAATCACAAACGAATATTAGGGCCAATCGGTAACATCCCGCCCGCCGAAGCAGAGGAGAATTATTACGCAGCACTGGACAAACCGGCAAAGGCCGCATAAGTTAAACTAAACAGCCTCCGGTAAACCCGGGGCGGTTCAGAGACCTCACGTGACTTATTCTTGATGGTTTTGACTCATTCTTAACATTTGTTATTTTGCATAGTTGCTCGCTTGCCGTTAGTATCTCTAGTATCAAGAAATTTTATCAAGTAACGCCACGGCTGCGGCTTTGTGGTTTTCTGATAAATGGGCATATCTCAAGGTCATTTCGTAAGAGCTATGTCCAAGCAACTCCCTTATTGTATTTAAATTCACGCCAGCCATTGCCAATTTCGAAGCAAAATTGTGTCTTAAGTCGTGCCAACGGAAATTGGTAATTTCAGCTTGCTTGAGTATCAAGTTCCAAGACTTTTTAACGTCTGAAAACCTATTCCCTTGTTTGTTGGTGAAAATATTGCTTTGCGAGTTGACGCATTGCAGTTTCCAATCAGCCAACATTGTGTATGCTTCCTCATTTAATGGAATATGCCGTGACTTTCGGCTTTTTGCATTGGTAGCCGTTACAGTTAATAGGCGGAGGTCAAAATCTACATTACTCCATTTAAGAGAAAACAACTCTCCTTTTCGTAAGCCCGTGTTTATTGACAAAATCACCATTGGCATAAGGTGATCAATGTATATCTTGCCATCCATATTGTCGTACAATGGTTTGTGACGTTGTTCGCGCCATTTATTGGCTCTTGCCCTGCCATGACGTTTAAGCACATCACGAGCCATTAGTGCGGCTCTTAATCGTTGCTCTTCATCAACCGATAAATAGCGAACATTATTGTTTTTCACAGTTTTTATAAGTTTCATTTTTCGGAATGGGTGCTCATCAATAATTCCCCATTCTTCTGCCTTTGTAAGTGAAGCCCTTAAATATGCGAAACATCTATTTGCCGTTTGTGGCGAATTGCCTCTTGCTATCTTTGCCACACGCCATTTTTCCACTATTCGAGGGGTTATTTCATCTAATTTTGTGTTTGCGAACGTCACACAATCAACAGAAAGTTTCCGCTTTGTCTCTTTTGCTGATTTATGGTTTGCATCTACCCATGTGAAATAATGTTCCTCTAAAAACTCTTTAAATGTATAGTTTTCCTTACTTCGTTTAACTTTTAGAGCGGGATTTTCGCCTTGCTGGTAGGAAGCCAAAATATCTCTTGCCTGAACTCTTGCTGATTTCGCATCAAATACACTGTGACTACCAATTTTCACCCTCGCACCTCTACGGTACTCGCAATAGTATGTTTTTAGGCCGCTTGGTTGTACGCGAACTAAGAAACCTATTAGCCTGTCGTCTCGGATTTCATATGGTTTTGGTTTTGTTTGGGCTTTGTGTACGCTTGATTGTGTTAAGGTCGCTTTCATTGCATTGTCTTTCGTAAGTGCAATGTAAGTGCAAAATGGTAGCTTCCTTTAGCTAATTAGCATCAAAAACCCCAATAGCACTGGGCATTCTGTTGCTTTGCAACGGATTGAAAATCCGTGTGTCCCTGGTTCAAATCCAGGTGCGGCCACCATTATTTTTTGTGGATTGCCGCCCACCAACCCAATCCACGTTGTTACGGTTCGAGGATACCCCTCTCACCTCCACCATTATTCTAATAATAAAAATCTATCTCTTCACAGGCATAGTTTTATTCGCTACACAGACACATGACAAAATCATCTCCTACACCACTCCGTTATTTTACATTTTTATTTCTAATTGCTTGCGCCATACTTTGGGGACTGTCTTCGCTTACTCATGGGCCAAAGCCCAAAAGCATTGATGCACCAGCTGAGCAATTTTCTGCAATGCGGGCCATGACGGATTTGCAAGACTTAATCGGGAACAACCAAGCCCATCCTAGCGGTAGTGCAGAGAATTTGCGTATACGAAAATTGATCGAAGCAAAGTTTACAGCTCTTGGTTACGCACCCGAAATTCAAAAAACCCTTGGCTGCACCCTGCATTATCCGGGATGCACGGAGGTGGAAAATATTGTCGTTTTGCATAAGGGTACAGGGAGCACAAATGATATTATCATGCTCACCTCACATTATGACAGTGTACCTGCTGGCCCTGCGGCAGCAGACGACGGGGCCGCCGTTGTTGCTATGCTTGAAGTCGCCCGCATAATTAAAGATAGTCCCGCCCTTAAAAACGACATTTTATTTCTGATAACTGACGGAGAAGAAGGCGGGCTACGCGGCGCCAAAGCATTTTTTGACCAACACAGTTTGATGAAAGATGTAAAACTTGTTATCAATTTGGAATCTCGCGGCGTTTCTGGCCCTAGTAATATGTTTGAAACCAGTGACAACAATCTGGCCCTTATCCAAAAATTTGCCAACACCAATTCATATCCGATTGCCAATTCCCTGTCTTACGAAATTTATTCGCGCCTGCCCAATGATACAGACTATTCAATATATAAGCCCTCTGGCGTCATGGGCCTGAACTTTGCCTTCACAGGTGACGTGGCCCTTTATCATTCCCAGTGGGACAATATCGAAAATCTGTCCAAAGCCAGTTTGCAACATCACGGCGAGAATATGCTCGGTGCGGTAAAGGCATTTGGCAATATAGACCTTGCCTCCCTTAAAAGCACGACCAACGCAACATATATAGATGTGTTTGGTAAATTCATCCTGCACTGGCCCGCAAATTTCAACTTACCAATTTCCCTTTTAACATTATTGGTTTTTGGTTTCTACGCCTATAAACAACGTCCCAAGCTCAAGCATGTTTTTACGAGCTTGCTCATCATCATTGGTTTGTTTGCACTTACATCTGCACTTGGTTGGGTGCTATCTTTCCCACTGGGGCGCTGGCCAGATTTATTCTACCTTGACCATCCCCATCCATGGCCGGGTCGCCTCGCAATGATGGCTGCAGCCTTACTAAGCGCATGGTGGCTTGCCTATATTTTAAGAAATAAAATCAATTTCAATGCCGTGGTATGGACATCTGGCCTTGTATTTACCTGCACCGCAATTGGGCTTTCCGTAAGCATATCTGGTGCAAGCTATATGGTCTTAATACCTGCATTTGGCATGGCCATTGGCATGTTGATTGATATTTGGCGTAAACATGAACATATAAAAATAGCGGCTCATATAGGCCTAGTCCTTATGGCGTATATGGCGTTTTATCATTTCATCGTATTGGAAGTTATTGTTCATTATGAACTTTCAGCTCTACGCATAATTCCGCTTTCTTTGCTAGGTGTTTGTCTGTTGCCGATACTCCATAAAAACATGTCCGCAATTTCCAAGTATTTCGGCCCTAGCCTTGCGGTTTTAACGGCTGGATTTGCAATGCTCTCCTTTATGCTCCCAGGGTTTAACCTCAAGCACCCTCGCATGCAAAATATTGTCTATTTTCAAGGGTACGAAGCAGGGAAAGCTATATGGGTGTCAGAAACTTCGGGCAAGCAAGATTTAGATTTTACCCAAGCTGCAGGCTTCACATCCTCGGTGGATTTACCGCCTTTATTTGGCGCGTTGTGGGGGAAAGCAACAGCAAAGCAAGCAAGCCCTGCAAAATTCCCCGCGCCTATATACACTCTCATCGACGATACTGTCGCAAATAATATACGTACAATTACAATGGACATCCAATCTGCAAACAAGGGTTATGCACTCGGTTTAGGGTTCCAGTGGCAAGCCACCCCCAATACGGTCAGCGTTAATGGGCAAATGGCTGCTGATTACACACAAGATGAATATAACCGCCCACTCGCACTGCGCGGCGCAAATGATAATATCTATAGAATAGAAATAACCACACCAGCAGGCCGTACTCTCAACATGGCCTTAATCGACAGTTTTAAGCTACAACCCTCCCAGTTAGAAGGCATGGCCGCACTACGACCCGCACATTCGGCTCCCCTACACAGTGGTGACCGCGCACATGTATTCACACCGCTCACAATTGATTGCGAGCCGCATTGCACATCTGAAAAATAGTATTAGTATAGTTATCAACAAATGTATTTTAAACTTAGGGAACGCATTATGAAAAATAATATTACAATCACTTTGGCAACACTATTGGCTCTTAATCTTGCGGCATGTGGCCCCAAAACTGACGCCCCTGTTTCTGACCAAATAAACAATTCTGCGCCCACAGCATTGATAAACGACATCACCACAGGCAATGTTTTGCTCGATACATGGCAAGGCCCGTACGGAGGCGTACCGCCGTGGGACAAGGTTGACGTGTCTACATTGGCAACTAGCCTTACCCAAGGTATTGAAATGGCCAAGGTGGAAATAACTGCCATTGCCAATAACCCCGCCCAGCCCACGTTCGACAATACAATCATTCCTTTGGAAAAATCTGGAGCTGCCCTCAACCGCGCCGCAAGTGTTTTTGGCGTCCATGCTGGCAATCTTAATGTTGGTATTATCAGTGACATACAAAAAGAAATGTCACCGAAATTTTCTGCATTTGGCGATAGCACCACACAAAACGCAGCCCTCTTTACCCGTGTAAAATCTGTATACGAGAACATGAGCGGTATGAATACGGAACAAAAACGACTGGTTGATAATTATTATCAAGGTTTTGTTCGGGGCGGGGCCAACCTTGATGCAGACGCCAAAGTTAAAATGAGCGGGTTTAATTCTCGCCTCGCCGCACTGACCACCCAATTTGGCCAAAATGTTCTGCACGACGAACAAAGTTATGTCACATATATTGCTGACAAATCCAAGCTCGCGGGCCTTCCAGATTGGTTGGTGAGCGCAATGGCAAATGCTGCCAAATCACGCGGTAAAGAAGGCCAATGGGCGATTACCAATACACGTTCTTCTATGGACCCATTCCTCACTTATTCTGCCAACCGTGATTTGCGGGAAACCGTATGGAACACATATTATAACCGTGGTGATAATGGCGACGCCTATGACAACAATGCGATTATTTCTGAAATTTTACAAATTCGTGCCAAGCGCGCCAAATTACTTGGCTATCAAACCCACGCCCACTGGAAACTTGAAAACCAAATGGCCCGCAATCCTGAAAACGCTATCGCGCTCATGGAAAAAGTTTGGCCACATGCCATCGGTCGCGCCCGCGAAGAAGTCGCGGATATGCAAGCTATTGCCGATAGCGAAGGTGCAAAAATAAAGATCAAAGCATGGGATTACCGTTATTATTCCGAAAAAGTACGTAAAGATAAATACGACTTAGATTTCAACGAAGTAAAACCGTATCTTCAGATGGAAAAACTCCGTGAAGGCATGTTTTGGGCGGCTGGCGAGCTTTACGGTTTTGGATTCAAGCAAATCACCAATGTACCTGTCTACCACGAAGACGTACGGGTATGGGAGGTCACAAAAAATAATGGCCAACATGTAGGATTATGGTATTTTGATCCATATGCCCGCCCTGGTAAACGCTCAGGTGCTTGGATGAATGCTTACCGCACACAAGAAAAACTTGACCTTAAAAACCCAACAACCATTATTGTGTCTAACAATTCTAATTTTGTTAAAGGCGCAGAGGGAGAAGCCGTGCTGATTTCTTGGTCAGATGCAGAAACCATGTTCCATGAATTTGGCCACGCTATTCACGGTTTAAATTCTGATGTGGTCTACCCAACCTTATCAGGCACGGCCCTGCCCCGTGATTATGTAGAATTCCCCTCACAGCTCAATGAGCATTGGCTCACCACCCCAGAGGTTTTGAACAATTACGCAGTACATTACAAAACGGGAAAACCTATTCCGAAAGCTTTGTTGAATAAAATCGAAAAAGCAGCCACTTTTAATCAAGGGTTTGGAACGACAGAATACCTTGCCAGTGCACTCATCGATATGAAGCTACATATGGCTGGCGAAGAACCCATTGATCCTGATAAGTTCGAGCGTGAAACATTATCCGCACTTGATATGCCAGAAGAAATTGTCATGCGTCACCGCACCCCACATTTCGGGCATATCTTCTCAGGAGGCTATCACGCGGGCTATTACAGCTATCTTTGGGCTGACACGCTCACCTCAGACGCGGCAGAAGCCTTTAAAGAAGCGGGTAGTTTTTACGATAAAGCAACAGCTAAATCACTACATGACAATATCATGTCTATTGGCAATACCGTTGATCCAGCCGACGGGTTTCGTGCCTTTAGGGGCCGTAATGTCGAGGTAGAAGCCCTCATGCGCGACCGTGGTTTTGCGCCAAAAAAATAACGAATAGAGCGCATTAATGTCCAAGCCATTGCTCAACCCAATACTCAATATTAATGCGCTCATATCTCACCGTTTTCGCGGGTTTTCAACACATGAAAATACCATTGCAGGCCTAATCGCAGCTCTTGATTTTGGCGTGCAAAATCTAGAATTTGATATACGCATTGCTGCCTGCGGCACACCTATGGTTTACCATGATGAATATGCATTTGACCGATACGGCAACAAGCAAAAGCTTTGCAAGCATAAAGCCAATTCATACAAAAGCCTTGGCGGTACATTTTCGCACATGCCCACATTTGATGATTTACTACATGCCGTCAAAAATAATAAAAACCATACAGCTCGCCTTCTCATAGATATCAAAGATTTCGGATTTGAAACAGCAATTCACGCTCTGGTAATGGCACACCGCCTTATCAACCGTACGGTTTATGTGTCGTGGCTTCCTGATGTATTATTTCGTATGCATGAACTAACCCCAAACACACCTCTTTGCCTTAGCCATTGGTGTCAAAACATTGATACTGCCATTGCTAAAAAGCACACTGTGTATGTGTCAAAAGATGGTAATATTAAACGCACTCAAGCGGAGTATATTATAGGTATGCGTTCAGGATGGTCAGTTACGCCCCCACTTCAGGGAAAAATATTAGAGATATTACGCACTTCTGGCGGCGGAATATGTGTCCCACAATCCATGCTCACCCGTAAACTTAGCGATTATTATCACCGCCAAAACATGTTCGTTTCCACCTTCTCATATACAGATTGGGAGGCCATAAACCAACACAATGACAAGCTTAATATTGACATGTACTTCATTGATAATAAACAGGTTTTTGAACAGTTATTGTAGCCCTGGGTCTTCGTCTGGGTTGACGTCATTTGCAGGAATTACGGCTTCACCGTCTCGCCCTGGAATTGCGTAGCCCCCTTTTAGCCAACGCCCCATATCAATATCAGAACAGCGGCTTGAGCAAAATGGTTTGCTTTCAAGTGCAGTGTCTTTCTTACATATAGGGCACAGTTCTTTTGTCATTTTTCGTCCTTATATACGTCAATTTTCAGGCCAGATTCCAAACGATATCTCGCCCCAATTTTATCTGTAAGCGGCGCTTGCCAGTTAATATGTTCAGCCCTTAGCCATTCATGTGCATGTTTGGGAAGCTCCAAAACCAATTTCGCCCCGCCGTCGATGCGCGCTTCCTTTACCAGTCTACGTAGTCCAAGCAGAGCAGTGGTTTCCGCTGTAGGCTTACCATTTTTACTATGTAATATTTGTGCAATCGGATTGGTAGAGCGCATACGCGTCAACTCAACCGTATCGAACCTTGAAAACGGCGCAATTTTCACAGCATTAGGATCGCTTGCAAATCCGTCTTTTAGGGTTTGCCAAACATCGGCTCTGTCTTTCTTTTTGCGAAAATTTGGAAAATCTATCAAGACAAGACCGCCAATGCCTCGCAGACGCACTTGGCGAGCAATTTCTTTTGCAGCTTCAATGCTCACTTTTGATTTTTGTCCCCCAGCAGTATCAATATCAATCATAGTCGCCGCACGGGTATGCTCAATATAAAGATACCCACCTGTTTTTAACGTAACTTCCTCTTCCGCCGCCCATGAAATACCGTTCACTTCCCCTTCTTCAAAGGAGATATTAGGATATCTAGCGCGTATCATATCTTTCAAACTTGTCGTTTTTTCTTTTTGCGGTTGTGTTGCGCTGCTTTCCCCCACATACCCAATTAGCGGCCCTTTACCTGTTTCAGCTTCGCGTAATATTTTCACACTTACCATCTGCCCTTCTTGTAAATGCGGCGCATTGGGCGACATGGTAAAGCGCAGCAAACCAGCGGGGCCAAAACCCAGCTCAATAAAAGCTACCATCAAGCCTTTGTCTACGCGGATCACGCGCCCAGAAAACTCGTCATTCACATGTGGGGCCTGTTCTGTGCTCCACCGCCGAATATAATACTCCACGACTTTCTTTTTATAGATAATGCTAGCACGGGTTTCCCCAATAGCATTTTCGATGCGGCATAGATCAACCATGTAAATATCCTGCACCGATGAGCATATTGCGCGTTTCGTAAAGCGGTAGGCCGACAACATTGCTATATGAACCGATGATATTTGAAATATACGCCCCCGCAAGGCCTTGAATGCCGTAGCCCCCTGCCTTGCCTTGCCATTCGCCAGACTCTAGGTAGGCTTTGATTTCAACATGGGATAGTCGTTTCATTTTCAACCGCGTTTCGACCACACGGCTAGTCTTAATACCCTGTGGATCAATAAGGCATACCCCTGTAAAAACACGGTGTGAGCGGCCTGATAATAAATCCAGACATATTTTTGCTGTTTGCTCATCTTCGGCTTTAGGCAATATACGTCGCCCGACACCAACCACAGTATCTGCGGCCAACACATATGCCTCGCCGTGTTGAGCAGCAATCGCCTCAGCCTTGCCAATCGCAAGCCTTAAGGCATGAGGTTTGGGCAATTCCGTTTGAGACGGGGTTTCGTCAATATCTGCGGGCACAATGCTGCGTGGTACAACACCAATATTGGCAAGCAATGCGAGACGCCTTGGCGATGCACTTGCAAGAATAAGGTGTGATGTATTCTTTTGGTCCATACCGTAACAGCTTATTTAAAGCGGTACGTAATACGGCCTTTTGATAAGTCGTACGGGGTCATTTCTACGGTGACCGTATCACCGGCTAAGACACGAATGCGGTTTTTACGCATTCTGCCCGCAGTATGGGCAATGATTTCATGGTCATTACCAACCAATTTCACGCGGAATGTCGCATTCGGGAGAAGTTCCATCACTTCGCCTTCAAATTCCAATAGTTCTTCTTTTGCCAAATCAATTCCTTTTTTCTTGTAGCAATACATATCGTATACATGACTTACGGTGGGTTAAACCACGTTCATCACATTATATATAGGAGTTTTTTTTATAATTGCATATTTAACCAAATTTTTGGGTTAATCGCACCGAGATACTATCTCGAAGTGCACGGTAATTATCCATCATAGCGCGTACATTCAAATCACCAGCCGTTGGGTCAGGTGTTTCCCACAGCTCTATATTCGTATCACTATCATCAAATACGGCTTGGGCAGCACTATATGCATCTTGAGTAAATGCTACAACAAGGTCAAAACTTGTATCGCGCAAATCGTCAAGTGTTTTGGCGCAATGCCCGCTCATATCGATCTGCTTTTCCTTCATAACCGTCACCATCAGTTCATTGAGCTCTCCTGCTTCTAGCCCACATGACTGCACATAAATCCCCGTCCCGACATGTTTTTTAAGCAAGCCTTCGGCAATAGGTGAGCGAATAGAATTCAGTGTACAGACAAACAACACTGAGCTTGGAGTTGTGGCGTTATTTTCCTCTGATTGTGTTGTCATTTTGGCCGCCTATGTAATGCACAAAGCAATGTAAAAAACCGTCGCGAGGTCTGAAAGTCAAGCTCCAACGTATTTCGCAAGCTATCATTTAACAACCGCGACCCTTCATTATGCAACCCTCTACGTCCCATATCTATGGCTTCAATTTGCGCCGATGTTGAGGTGCGAATAGCATCATGATAGGCCTCGCAGATCATAAAATAATCTTTTACAATGCGGCGAAAGGGTTTGAGCGAAAAAGAATAATCGCCACGTATAGCACCATTGGTGCGTATAACATTTAAGCGCAACCGGTCATCATTTAAAAAAATTCTCACCACATATGGCCCTGATTGAGAATCAAGCGGTTGAAATTTATTTTCCTCCAGTAAATCAAAAATCGCGACCCGACGCTCATGCTCCATTTCAGGGCTGGTGACAGGCAGGCTTTCAGGGTCTATATGCAATTCTGCAATATAGTGGTCATCATCCATTATATATTTAAGTCTGGGTGCAATGGACGTTTATTGGTGTCACGTTCATCCAAATAATCGACAAGGCGCACTTCAATATATTCCACTTGCAAGCGCATCTCCCCGCCGCCTGCAAAAATGAGGTGTATATCCTGATTTTTATTTTTCCCAGCGTCAATATGTCCAATTGAAAGCAGAACAATATAAGCTTGCGGATCAATTCGGTCTATATTCTTTGTAGATAAAGACATAACATTATTAAACTGCACCCCCGTTTGCACACGCTTGGCATTTTTATTTTCATGCATAAAACGATTGGCTCGCAGGGTTAGGGTTTGCGCAGATTTATCAAAACCTATGTCGCCTATTTGTATAATAGCGTCTTGTAGGGCAGCAGATATTACCGTCAAACCGTCCGATGTTTCTGCTAATAATTTCAATCCCTTTGTCATAATTATTCAGATACCCGTTTTATGCGTGCACCGCAATTGCCGAGTTTTTCATCAATAAATTCAAACCCACGGTCAAGGTGATAGACCCGCAAGACTTCTGTCACCCCCGAAGCCGCTAGCCCTGCCGAAACCAAACTGGCTGATGCACGCAAATCTGTCGCCATAACCTGCGCACCTTTCAGACTTTTGACGCCCCTCACAATAGCCTCGCGACCTGTTACTGTGATATTTGCCCCCATTCGGGTTAATTCAGGGCAATGCATAAACCGGTTTTCAAAAATGTTTTCACGGATAATCGACACACCATCTGCGAGCGACACCATAGCCATAAATTGCGCTTGTAGATCCGTTGGAAAACCTGGATAGGCTTGGGTTTCCATATCAACGGGCAGGATCGGCGTACCGTGCCGTTCCACCAAAACGGAATTTTCGTCCATTGTCACCTTGGTTCCCGCCTTAGCAATTAACGGCCAGAGCGCACCCAAATGTTCAGAGCGCACATTTCGCAGCCTCACCGATCCACCAGCCGTGGCAGCCGCAAGCGCGTATGTTCCAGCCTCAATTCTGTCAGGTACAACGGCGTAGCTAACACCAGAGAGTTTATTCACCCCCTCTATATGCATTTCGGATCGTCCAGCTCCCGTAATTTTCGCCCCCATCGCATTCAAACAATCCGCCAAATCAATGATTTCTGGTTCTCTGGCCGCATTGTTTAAAACCGTTTCGCCTTTAGCCAAAACAGCGGCGAGCATGGTGTGCTCCGTTGCGCCAACACTAATAAAGGGGAAGGTAATATCTGCTCCTTTTAGGCCGCCTTTGGCCTTGGCCAATACATAACCTTCGCTCAGTTCAATTTCTGCGCCTAAAGCCTTTAATGCATCTAGGTGTAAATCTACGGGCCGCGCTCCGATTGCACACCCGCCGGGTAGAGATACTTTTGCTTGATGATTTCGCGCCAATAGCGGCCCTAGAACATTAAATGAGGCCCGCATTTTTCGAACAAGGTCGTAAGGTGCAGTTGTCGAAGTTAAGTTTTCCGCATGTAGTGCCATCCGCGCATCGGGCCCCACTTCAACTTGCACGCCAAGTTCTTTGAGCAACTCGCCCATAGAGCGTGTATCGCGCAATCTTGGCATATTGGTAAGTTCAAGCGGTTCGTCCGTAAGCAAGCACACTGCCATAAGCTTAATCGCAGAATTCTTGGCTCCACTTATTGAAATTTCACCCGATAAAGGCACGCCGCCTTCAATAACTATTTTATCCATATTATTCGAAACCTTTATTTTGATGTATTGGTGAATCAAATATGTATGAAAGTTTAGGCAAAATTATGGCTCGTGGCGATAGGTTTTTATAAAAACACATATTGCTAGTTTATGTATCCGTTTTTCTATTCTTCACAGCGGTTTTACGGCGTCGAAGATTATCTCGCAAAGCTCGTGCTTTACGAGCTTCTCGCGCTTCGCGTTCCATGTGTTTTTGTGATTTTTCACCTGCCATATTCATCAACAATCAAAACCGTAAAGCTTTAGCTCCAAAATCTAAATTTACTGAATTTTTGAAGATTGTCACGAGAAATAATGGCGCGAGTGACGAGAGCCCGATCGCGGCGTGCCGCGAGACGCCCAAAGCTAAATCGCGCTACTTACCATATGAGTATATTTGCAAACACTAACCGTCCCAATACGGGTTTCATATGACTTGCCCATGCCTGCAATATCTATGATGATATTACGGCTGGCTGCAAAACGAATGGCTTCTGGCTGAACGAGTTCGCCGCCTATTTTCTCGGCTGTCTTATAATCAACCACGTCCAAACGCTGGGCATTTATAAATTTATTGGGATCAGTATCGTAAAGGCCATCGACATCTTTCAAGAGGCGGACACGATCAAGGCTTAAGGCTTCAGCCATGCAAATGGCACTAATATCACTACCGCCCCGACCTAAGAGAATGCAATCGCCCTTTTCGTCAATGGCAGAAAAACCTGACACAATAACAACAGAGTTTTGAGAAAGGACGTTCATTAGGCGGGACGCATCCACCCCAATGGGTACAGCAGCCGCTCTTTGACCTTGTGCCAAAAACAATAACTCAGCGGGTGCGCGTAGACACGCGTCAATGCCGTTTTCATTAAGGTATATAACTAACTCAGCGCCGGACGTAAATTCGCCGCCTGCTACACACTCCGCATAATCTGCAGACTCTTCTGCCAAGCCCCGGTTTCGCGCTTTAATAAGTAAGTTTTCAGTAACACCGTTAAATGCGGACACGACAGCCACGACACGGTAGCCTTGTACCAAATACCGTTTAATTTCACACTGCACTTGCTCAAAATCATGAGGGCTATACAGCAACGACCCACCAAATTTCAGCACAATGTATTTGTCTTTTATCATCATCACTTCTTCGTCCTCGTATCCACACATAAAAGGCAAAACTCATTTTTGTAAAAATGTGTGCGCCGTTAAATTCTGATTAAATTGCTGAAAGTGTGACAAGACCAAACTTGGGGTAGTTCACATACATGTGCGAATATTATTTTGAATTTAACATTACGGGATCCCCAAAACCGAGAGACTTGAGACGCGATCTTTGAGTTTTAGCGTCGCCCACTACCAGGTAATGCATAGCCTCGGGACGAATATATTCATTTGCCAAGCGTTTGAAGTCTTCCAGAGTCATTGCATTGATAGCTTTGGTGTTTTGTGCAAGATAATTATTCGAATAACCATAAGCACTAATTTCTGACACCATATTTAATTTGTCATCTAAGGTTTCATTATTAAGAGCTTGTCCCCGCAATAATGCTTCTTTCATGGTATCTAAATCTTCTTGGGTAAAACTAGGGCCATAATTGCTCAAAATTTTGCGGATGAGTTGTAAGGATTCGAGTGTCACATTTGTGCGCACACTTGAATATACACCGAATGTGCCCCGTTCAACCCCGCCGTTAAATGAAGAGCCTATTCCGTACGTATACCCTTTATTAACCCGGAGTTCTGTCATGAGCTGTGAGGTATAAATATTACCTAAAAAGAAATTAATTGCATTGACGAGTGGGTAGTCAGCATGGGTTGCCGCTAGTGAGGGTCGCTGTATATAGAGTACAGATTGTTTAGAACCTGGTACATCGTAGAAATAAACTTTGGAACTTTTAACAGGGGTAGATTGGGGTAGTGTGATGTCTTGTGTTGCTGCCGTTGTCCATCGTTTGCCAATGCCAGAAAAAGCTGACGTTACAGCCTTTGCATTTATTGCGCCCACAACGCGAAGTGTAGCCCGTGCAGGCGCGTAATTTTTAGCATAAAACGCTTGCAAGTCGGATAATTTTACGGTTTCCAAGCTCTCTTTTGAACCATATGGCGTGTAGTGAAACATATGGTTTTTCGGATATTGAATTTTTAAAAATTCCCGCCGTGCTACAGAATTAGGATCGCCTTCAGATTGGACAATACCGTCAATTTTTTGGCTCTTAAGCAGTGCAAACTCTTCTTGGTCCCAACGAGGTTCAAGCAACATTTCTTCAAGCAAGGCAATGGTGGCTCCGAAATTTCGTGATAGTGAGCTTCCTGATATCACCGTGCGTTCCGCACCTGCACTAATGCTGATCGATGAACCAAGAGCATTGAGAGCGTCCTCTAGCGCTGCCGTTGTTTTTCCTACAGTGCCTTTTTCAAGCATGTCTGCGGTTAAATTGGCAATTGCGGGTTTGTCAACATTGCCGCGTTCTCTGCCTGCATCAATGGATAAGGAAAAGGATACCAGTGAAATTTCATTACTTTCAATGCCTGAAACCACGATGCCATTGGCCAATTTTTCTATCCAGATATCAGCTGTAGGCAAATCATAAGACCCGCCATATGGCGGCTCGACCGTGCGGTCAAAACGGGAAGCCGTTGGGGTGTAATTACGGTTATCCGTATCCACATCAATTTCTCTCTCAGCCCCTTGGACAACTTTCTCTTCAACAATGCTGGCTAATTTAGCGCCTTTAAGCATTAGGTTTGCCTGCCCCTTAGGTACAATTGAAAGTAGTACATGAGGTTTGTTTTTAATATAGCGGTTATAGACGCGCATAACGTCTGCAGTTGTAACGGCTTGAATGTTTTTCAAGTCTTTATTGATGAAGTCAGGATCATCCGTAAATGTGTTATATTGACCCAATTGTGTAGCCTTACTAAGTGCGCTTTGTAGGTTACTATTAAAGGCAACCTCTTGTGCCGTTTTGATAACGTCCAAATCCTTTTGAGAAATGCCGTTAGCTTCAAACCGCGCAAAGCTTTTGTCTATACCCGCAACCAAGCCATCCAAGCCATCACCTTCTTTGGCATCCACAACAAGAAAAAATTCGCCTGCAATTTCAGAAGCGTTATAAAAGGTACTCAGAGATGACGTCACCTTGTCTTCATCAATCATAACCTCGTTAAATGGAGCGCGCTTGCCGTCTGCCAAATAAGTTGCGAGAATAGTAAGCGGGTAACTGTCAGGATGGAATGTCGGCACAGTTGGCCAAACCATATCAAGTTCCGAGGTTTGGGCAAAATTATCTTCATAATAGAGGGATTTAATTTCGGCAAGGCCTGATGCTCGCTTACGAATAGGAGCTACCTCTTTCCCTGCAGGTATTTCACCGAAATATTTTTCAATCCAAATTTTAGCCTGTGCAACATCAAAATCCCCTGTCAATGTCACCGTTACATTACTCGGTACATACCATTTTTTATAGAAATCCTTTACATCTTGCAGTGTTGCTGCGTTCAAATCAGCAAGTGAGCCAATCACTTGCCAATTGTAAGGATGGTCTTCTGCGTATAGGGCTTTACCAACAATATAGAAACGGTGACCATAAGGTTGATTATCTACCCGTTCGCGTTTTTCATTTTTGACCACTTGTTTTTCTTTATCAATCACGTTTTGGGTAACCGTATTGATGAAATAGCCAATTTTATCAGCCTCTGCCCAGATAATTTTTTCCAGTGCGTCTTTGGGGGCAGCTTGGAAATATTGGGTCATATCATTGGTCGTAAAACCATTTGTGCCCTCGCCGCCAATACGGGTATTCATTTCGTCAAGACCGCCGTATCCAAGATTTTCTGAATCGAGGAATAGGAGATGCTCGAACAAATGAGCAAACCCTGTACGGCCTTGAATTTCGCGAGCCGAACCAACATGTGCGGCTAAATTGATCGCAACGATTGGGTCTGAACGGTCAATATGTAAGATTACATCAAGTCCGTTGGCCAGAGTATATTTCTCAAACTTTACACTGACGTCTGGTGCTTTTGCGCTAAGTTTTGCAGATTGTTTTGAGTTTATAGTCGTCCCTGTACACCCAGAAAGGCTGAGAAGTGAAATTGCCAAAGCACTGAGAGCAGTGCCAAATAATTGAGTCTTCATTTTATTTCCTTGTTTGATTTTTAATGAGTAGCGGCTATTTGCCTCTACAGCGCGTTAAGTACGATGTTTGGGGTGAGGATTTGGGGGAGGATTTTGGCTTTGTCTATGTTGGTTTCGCCAACAGGGTAATAGAGATAGAGCGGCACACCTACGCGGCCAAACCGTTTGAGGATTTTGGCGATTTCGTCGTCTGGATTTGTCCAGTCCCCGACTAGAACTTGGATATTTTTATCGGCAAATGCGCTTGCGACCACCTCTTTATTTAAGGCCGCTTTTTCGTTGACCTTACACGAAATACACCAATCGGCGGTGAAGTAGACAAACACGGATTGCTTGTCGGCGAGTAAGCCTTCGAGCTTAGCCAGACTATAAGGCTGCGCGTTCAATTTGCCAGTGTGTTCGCCGACTTGTTTGCTGGCTTTCAGGCCTGGCAAGGACGTGGCCATCCAGATACCGCAGCCTAAAATTATCACCGCAAAGAGATTCCACAAGAGCTTAACAGAACTGCGCCCACCTTTACCATAAGCCCAAAACGCCATAGCAAGCAGTAGAACCAGCAAGAGGACACCTAGTACATAATCAAGTCCAACTTGATTGCCCAGCACCCACAAGAGCCACAAAGCCGTAGCAAACATCGGGAAGGCCAAGAGCTGTTTAAAGCTGTTCATCCACGCGCCCGGCTTGGGCATCCATTTACGAAGCGTCGGGAAATAGCACAGCAACAGGTACGGCAATGCCAAACCAAGACCGAGGCCGAGAAACACGAGAATGGTAATCAGCAGTGGCTGGGTCATGGCATACCCAAGCGCGCCAGCCATAAAGGGCGCCGTACACGGCGCGGCCACAACAACGGCGAGTACGCCCGTAAAGAATTCGCTTTTTAATCCACCTCCTTGGGCCAATCCTTGGCCTGCACCCGCAAAGCGGGAGCTAAATTCAAACAAGCCAGCAAGGTTTGCGCCAATCGTACCCATAAGCAAAATCAACGTGACTAACACCACAGGGTGTTGCATCTGAAACCCCCAGCCCGCAAAGCCGCCCGCACTGCGCAAGGCCACAAGCACGAGGGCAAAGGCTAAGAAACTCGCCAATATCCCCGCCGTATAAACAAGACCGTTCATGCGGGCATGGCTTAAATCTTCGCCCGACATTCTTACCAAGCCCAAAGCTTTCAAGCTCAGGATTGGGAGAACACACGGCATAAGGTTGAGAATGATCCCGCCGAGAATGGCAAAGCCAATGGCGCCGAGCAACTTAGTTATCTTGCTCGCCAATGTGGTTTCGGGGCGGGCTTGGCCCAGATCAGAATTGCCTGTATTTGGACTGTCCGCGCTCCCATGAGCAGATGTGCTACCTGCCGCCGTAGAAGCACCAGGCCGCGCTGTTGCCGTGAGTGCAGAAAGATCGCCCCTACTCGCTGCCATGATATAGGCTTGGCGTTTACCACTTTGCTCAACCGTAACCACCAAATCACTCGTTGGGGTTTTGAGCAAGCGTTTGCCTGTTTTAGCTAAAAATACAATGCCGCTCGTATTTACATCTGCACGGATTACGGTAGCGTGGTCGACGATTTTTCTGGCAGCAGGGAATATATTTAAATGATGTTTTCCCGCAACACTCTCTGGCATATCAACATGAAGAAGAACTTGACCGTCGCCGTAAGGCGCATAGCTTGCTGCCCAGTCAACCCGCTTTGGAATCTTGGCGCGAGCGACGTCAAATCTTTTAGATAAGCCAGCCTCGATCGGTGTACCGATTGCCACATTAAGCGCAACTTCGGCATTTTGCGGCACGCAAGTTGCATCGTCACATACCAGCCAACGCGCCATGCCCCGTAGAGAAAGCGTGTCGCCGTCCTTATAATGGGCAGGCACATCAATATCAAAAATTACCAGAGTGTCTTCGTCATACCCATAAGATACCAATCCCATGAAAGGCACGATATGCGGCGCAGGCAGTTGCAAGTCCCCGATTACAATGTCTTCTGAATTATCCCACTTTACGCGAATGGTTTTGCCTGCATCACCTGGATTAGTCCAATAGGTGTGCCAATTATTTTCTGGACTCAAATGAAAGCCAAAACTGGCACGTTTACCTGCTTGAACTTGTTGATGTTCAGAAACAAGTTCAACTGAACTATAACCCGCATCAATTGGTGATGCGTGAGCAAGAGTAAAAGAGGTTGTCAATACTAGCAACGTCTGAACAATACGGAAGAAATGTTTGTAAAAATACGTCATTTTTTTATCGCCTTTTGCCCCTGTTTAGTCAAATTTGAATTCTTTAACGATGTTATCGCTAGAAAGAATCAAGTCATTTGACCATTTTTCTTGTTTTTTTAAGCAACTTATATCAAGCTTATCCATTGGGTTGTCCGCAAATTGACCAGCTATATTTACGGCGCAAGGATTTTCCATTGCAACCATATGACCACTAAAGGGGAATATATAATGGCGGGCATTAGGCAACCTGCTCGCCGCGAGCTCGCCCCATTCAAAAGAAGTTTGGGTGTCCCCGCCACCCGACAAAACTAATGTTGGAATAGAGCTTGTAATGGGCGCTATTTCCACGGCGTCAGCAGGGAGGATTTCCATTTTTTTACAAATGCCATTGGCCGCTGATGGTGGAAAGGGAGCCCCAGAAGAGTAATTATTAACCATATCGAGTAATGTGCCCGAAAAGTTATGTCGGTTTTTATTTAATGGCTGCTGGCTGATAAAAGCCGCCTCTTCTGAACAGACAATCCCGAGCGCCATAGGCATAGAAAATTCATACATTGATACATCAGGCATTTCATTTTCACTCGTCTGTGGCGCTTCAGTATTATTATTTTCAGATTCTTGTGCCTCGACCCCGTTGTCTTCAGGTTCACCATACCATGTTTTATATAGTAGCTCCGCACTCTTATCAGCATTAAGCATAGAGAGCTCATTTACCAGTAATGGGGCGGCGGGCTGATGGCTATATGAAGCAAGCACATTGAACAATTCTTCGTGATCATCCCGAGCTTTCCATTTATCAGCCAAGCCTTCGATTTTACTGCGAGTACTCCCCAATTTACGGGTACACTCTATACTTTCCTCACAACGCTCGGCTATTTTATTCAACCCCGCCAATATGGCGCGGGCACCTTGAGAAAAACCGTTCACCTCTGGCGGGAACACCCCGTCAATAATGACATGGGACAAACGCTCAGGTCGGTCGCGCATCATCGTTAGCGCCACTCGCGTTCCGTATGAACCAGAATAAACGGATACTTTGTCGTGCCCAAACTTTTCCAAAAGAAGGTCGATGTCTTTAACAAAATTGGCAGTCCGCAATTCATCCGCCATGCCAGTCTTGTGAAGTGCCTTCTTACAGTTTTTCATATCTCCTGGCCCCTGACACTCCAAAAATGGTTCTGATAATCCAACCCCCCGGTAATCCACCATGATGAGTTCACGGTTATGGCGAAGGGAAGCCCCAGAACCACCCTCATTGAAATCAGTGACAAGTGTCCCAGACATGCCAGGCCCTCCAACAAAGAAAATCATTGGATTTTGTTCTGGCTGATCCCCTGTCTTGATGGCTGGCAAGGTAACAAAGGCTATTTTGCGAGCGACCGGGTTTTGCGCACTATAATCCGAAGGAACGGTTAATAGCCCGCAATTTGCACCCGCCGCTTGCTGATCCCCAGTCCAGCTCTCGACATGCTCAAGAGCTGGACCATCATACTTCTCGACGCTTTTCTGAAGCACGACATCATTTTTATCGGGGCCGCAGCCCGTCAAAAATACTGCAAAACTAAGAGCAACCAAAGAGGGGCGAGCTACGGGGAGCCAAGAATACTTATATCTATTTTTCATTACTATTTAGCATCTTCGGCGGCCGCCACTAATTTTTTCACTGCAATGGCGAGCTCTTCATCATTTGGATCGGCAGCAAACATACGCCCAGTGTGATCAACAAGAAGGACGGTAGGAAATGCAGAAATTCCCCATTTCGAAGGCAATCCCTCACCAGGTTTTGCATGCCATTGATCCCACTGATAGTCTTCATGGTCTTCAAAAAACTCAATTGCGTCCTGAACGTCATCATCAGCACTAACGCCTAAAATTTCAAATGGGCGATCTTTATATTGTTCTTTAAGTTTCGCAAGATGCGGCATTTTTGCAATACAAGGTGAGCACCATGTTGCCCAAAAGTCGATTAGCAAAACACGGCCTTTATACTGCTCTAAATGCTGCGCATTCCCTTGAAAATCAGTACCAGTTTCAGTTAATACATATGTACCGGTAGTATAAATTTTAATTTTCTCAAGATATTGATTAGCGAATCCGCTTAAATTCGGCACGTTATTACGTCGCTCCGTCATAACCTCATCTATACCATTTGCGTCGACATAGCTCTTTTGGGCATGTTTCTGGTAAAGGGCTAGAATTCTAATATCATCCGAAAGCATCATAGCAACGGGGTCTTCCTTGGTGTCTTTTATGATGGCATTCAATTGTATCGCCGCCTGCGCATATTCTTTAGACGGCACAGTTCCGTCCCCCTGGTCCGCCCAATCAACAATTTCAAAATGCGTCATAGCAATCCCTAGTCGCGCATGGTTTTTAACAACCCTATTTGTCGTCTCCTTCACAACAATATGTAATGGCTTGAGCATCTCCTTTTCAGTCGAAAAAACATGCCCCTGGGCAATCATTTGTACGACATAGGTGTATTCAGGTTTGTTTACAAAGTGCTTGCGTAACAGCTTTTCTACCTTTTGTGTCTTCCTGTGATCTTGATCAGGCACAAGTAAGGAAACATCAAAAGCCACCAGCAACGCCTCTAGGCCAGATTTATTATCGAGGTTTTTCTTGCCATATGCATACAAAGCATCAAAATACCCCAGCCCGCCCCGTGAAATATTATTTTTTTCAAATTCACTATAGTCTTTACGATATTTCTCGTTCGTCGCTTCAATGTCCTTGTATTCCTGAGAATCTTCATCGAGGCCAGCAGTATCCTCTGAGTTTAACATTTTGTCAAACAAAGGAGAGCTCTCCGCACGATAGTTTGACTGTGCATCACCGGCGGCCATAACAACTTCGTCTAAGGTGTCGGCGGTTACGGTGACTTTAATTGCGCCTGATGTACTCGTTTTTGGCGAACACGCGGACAACAGGGCGGCGAGGCCAATAAAGATGGCTATATATTTAAAATTTCTAGTTATACTTTTGGTCATATGCATTAGTTCCTAAGCTAAAAGAGTGGATGAATAATCCCAACTGATTATATTATTAAACTTTAACATTGCGAGAAGCTTACGCGTTTGCAAAACTTTGATATACCTTCCCCTATAATTTTGCGGGCGCACGGTAAATTTACTTCCAATATTTTCCTCGTTTGATATTCTCTTGGTTTTTTGGGATTGCCCTTTTGGAAATTTTGTGGTGGATTAAGCCTAGTCCCTTGCAATAAAAATTTATTCTGTATTCCTTTAACGCAGAGTTTCAATGTTGCAATTAGAAAAATTTTGTAAGTTTGTTGAGTGTAAATTGAAAATTTTATTGGTAGAAGATCAAGAAGAAATTGCGACATTGCTTCAGGGCCTCCTGCAGCGCGAGAATTATGTGGTAGATATTGCGCCAGACCTCGCTTACGCGAAAGAGGCGGTTGAATTATCTGAATATTCCGTTGTGCTTTTGGATAGAATGCTGCCAGATGGCGAAGGTATGGATCTTATCTCTTTTGTTAAACATAAACATATAAACTGCCGTTTTTTAATTCTTTCTGCTCTTGGAGATATTGAAAGCCGTGTTAAAGGTTTGGATATTGGCGCTGATGATTATATCGTTAAGCCGTTTGAACCAGAGGAATTATTGGCGCGTATTCGCGCCGCAATACGTCGCCCAATGCCAGAAGAGTTGAAGACATGGACTTTTGGTTGTGTTGAAATGGAACAACACTCAAAAAACGTAAAGATTGGCGAAAAGTTTGTGGCTTTCCCTCGCCGGGAACTCATTATTTTAGAGGCTCTAATCAAATCGGCAGGCAGGGTCGTAACTAGGCCAGTGCTAGAGGAAGCCCTATATGGTTACGATGATGAAATCATGAGTAACTCCCTCGAATCGCATATATCGCGTCTGAGAAAAAAAATGGATGGCTTGGGAGCTGGCGTTGTAATTCATGCGGTTCGCGGGGTGGGCTATTTGATGAAAGAAGGGCAATAATGTTTTCAAGAATATGGCATTTTCGTCGATCAATTTTAGTTCAATTGGTCCTTTTAACAACTGCAGTTTTTGCTTTATTGTTCACTCAATTTGCGCTCATTCCCTCTTGGGAAGGCTCTGATGATAAAGAGAATGCTTATTACACGCGATCTGTGATTTACCATCTGATCCATAAAAATATAGACAACCCTGATAAGGATTTTTTAAAGATAGAAAGTAATAAAAATTTTAAAAAAGTACTGAAGGCAAACCCAAAACTACGTTACTATATTGAAACGAAAAGAGAGAAGGTTTCTTTTGGCGGTGAGCCACGCAGAGTGGATTACCCTCAAGCGGCGTATATTCTTAATACAAAGAAGAACACCCAATATCCTTGTAGCCATTATTCAGAAGCAGATTTACCGTTTACGGAAAATGGGACTATATCGATGGCGCATTATAATAATTGCCCCGGAAAATTCCATTACCTTGAAGTTGCTGGTATCGAAAAATCTGCATTTACTCGTATGGAAATTATGAGCGGGTATGTGAGGCAACTTTTTGTGGTTTTTATTGAAGAGTATTTGTTTCTGGGCAGCAGCATATTTCTGCTTGCGATTTTTTCCATTCTAAAAATTATTAGATCTTTTAAAACAGTGGCCAAGGTTACTAAAAAATATGACTTGGGCAAGAAGCATATCAACATCTCAGAAAAGAGCCTGCCTCTGGAAATTCGCCCCCTTATCCGGTCTTTAAATGAAATGTTGGTTAGGGTTGACGAAAGCCATGAAAAGCAGGAATTTTTTCTGGCGGCCGCAGCCCATGAACTCAGGACGCCCTTAACAATTATTCGCATGCGAATTGATGAGCTTCCCCAAAGCGGGCTAAAGGATGCGATGTGGTCAGACATTCGCAGTATTTCAAAACTGGTTGAACAATTATTACTCTTGACGAAACTTAAATCAATGAATGATTTGGATTGTCACTCTGTTGACTTGGTAGATCTGGCCAGACAGGTTTGTGCGAGCCGCGCCCCTCTTGCTATTGACAAGCAAGTGGACGTCGAGCTTAAGATCGATGCGCCTCTTGTGAATATAGAGGGTGACAGGGAGATTATTTCTGTAGGAATTGCAAACCTTGTTGATAATGCACTTTCAGTCAGCAAAGTTGGGGACTGCCTGATTGTGGAGGTCAAATCTAACGGTCGTGTATTGGTGCACGACAAAGGGCCTGGAGTCCCAAAAGAAAAACGCAAGGGCATTTTTGAACCTTTTGCCAAAAATCCGCCTAACCGTTCTGGCCATGGCCTCGGGCTATCGATTGTAAAGACAATCATGCATCTGCATGGAGGGAGGGTTGATCAAAGGAATATTGTGGAGGGGGGATCAATTTTTACTCTGCATTTTAATATAACGCCTCTGATAACAACCGCCCCATAGCTTATAATTGTCATGCCTAATATTATTAAATCCCCTACCATTAAATATAGCTAAACCCTCATCATGTTGACGCAAGCTTTCTGTGTAATTCATACAAATATGAATTGTCGCCTGTAATTATTGCAGTGTATTACCTAAAAACCAGCAGGCCGTTCAAGAAATATTTGTTGTTAAACTTGAAGGGGAAATTCCATGCAGAAAAATTTATTAAGAGCGTCTGTCGCGTCCATAGCTATTTTGATGGCGGTGCCGTGTGCATTTGCACAAGAGAACGCTCAAAACACTGAAAACCTTGTAAAAATTAACCAAGAAACGAGCGATGCGGATAAGAAATCAGGTGATGAAGTCGTTTCCACGGGAACGCGAATGCAAGGCGGCGCCGGTGTTGAGTCAGCATTAGTCATGACGATCACAGCCGAGGACATTAAACTGAAAGGTCTGTCCAGTATTGAAGATATTATACGGTCAATCCCTCAAAACTTTAACGGAACTGATAGTTTTAGCTCTGGTAGTAATGGGGCCCGACTCTCTAGGGAGGGATTTTCTGTGAAATCTGGGGTGTCGACTATAAACTTGCGAGGCGTTGGTTCTGCGGCCACTCTGGTGTTGGTCAATGGCCGCCGTATTGCGGGTGCCGCTGGTCAAGCTGGGCAAGCCAGTGGTTTTGCAAATATTTCCAATATTCCCGCGGCAGCGATTGAGCGGGTAGAAATTTTACTCAGCGGTGCCTCTTCGGTGTACGGGGCTGATGCCATCGGCGGAGCCGTCAACTTTATTTTGAAAAAAAATTACTCAGGATTGTCCGCTAATGTTCGCCGCGAGATAAGTTCTACGGGCGCAAATAGGAGTAATATGAGTTTATATGGTGGCCATGGTTGGGGGACGGGTTCGATTTCAGGAACAGTTGCCTACTCAAAAACTGATCCAGTAATTTCCTCAAAAGCAGGCTATACAACAAACGATTATAGAAAACTTTATGATGAGAATAGGAAAAAATTGCTTTCACGGGGCAATCCGTTACTTGGCCCCATCACCGGCACTCCGTCTTTTCTTAGAAATCTTTATGACTTACGAACAAGCGGCATCTCTCAGCAATTTATACCATCAAACGGCTTGCTTGAAACTGGTTTTGTTTTCGATGCAGGGCAGAGTCCTAGTCCGTTCAGTTCGGGTTCCTTCCTTCCAGATAATAGCACAGGCGTTGGTGCGGATCCCAGCGATTTTATTTCGGAGTTTAGTCCAACTTTTGCATTCGCCAGTCCTGATGTGATTCCTAAGTTTTTGGGTAGTGAGATAATTACAAAATCGGTAAATTTGAATTTAGAGCAAACGCTGACTGAATCCTTAAATTTCAGAGGGGATTTTTTATTCTCTACAGCAGAGAACAACAGCCAAAGCCCTATTAGCGATCAAAATTTTCTTGTGCCGACGTCAAATGCCTTCAACCCTTTTGGCAGAGACGTGTTTGTCCAATATACGGCTGATCTGGAAGGCAGAAGCGGATTGATTGCGCCCAATACGGGAAAATCAGAAACAGAAAGCCTTATTTTTAATGCAGGTTTTGATTATGACATAACGGATAAGGTCCAGCTAAGAGCCAATTATGGAAGGTCACAACAATCAAATGCATTTCAAAGCAATCGGTTTACTGGGAATGTTGGTTCTGTGGCAACTGCAGCTAAAGGTAGCCAAAAGGCATGTATAGATAAAGTTACAAACATTCTCGCGAATTCTGATGCTACCCAGACAGTAAATCTTTTCGGCAATGGTTTGGCGCAAACAGATTTGATCAGTCAATTTAATTGTTTAAGAACATCGCAAAAGGATGTAGCTAAAACAAATGTATTTGATGCCTATGTTTCAGGTCAAGCTTTTGATTTCCCTGGCGGGGAAATCAATTATGTCGTTGGCGGCTCATTACGAACAGAAACTCTAAATACTATCAAAGATAAAAAGAGAACAGCAAAGGCTCTATTTGGGGAGATTACCATTCCGCTAATTGGTAATGATAATGCCTTCTCTGGGGCGCAAGGGCTGGTCTTGGATTTAAAGGGACGGTATGAAAAGTTTACAATATCTGGGAAGCAGAAAAATTTACCTGAGTTTTCCAACTTTAGTCCTTATGTAGGGCTTGCTTGGCATCCCATAGATGATCTGAAAATCAGAGGGTCATGGTCAAAATCTTTCAGGGCTCCCCTGTTTAAAGATCTAGTCGCCTCAGAAGTGTTTATTGATTTTGAGGATATTGCTGATTTTTTAGGCCCAAATGGGTTAGAGCAAGTCGAAGTCGAGCTTTTTAAGGTTAGCAATCCAAAACTGAAAGCGGAAAGAGGCGTTCAATACAATTTGGGCTTTGATTGGCAACCTAGTTTTATTGAGGGTTTAACCGTACGCGCTGACTATGCAAATCTCAGTTATAAAGACCGTATCGTTAACACGTTTGACATTGAAGACTTAGTGCCTTTGGGAGAATATTTGGCGATTCCAGAAATTTTTGTACGGGACGCGGACGGGGAATTATTCAGGCAGAATGATCTCAATCTTAATATTGATAGCCGCGAGAGTGAAACCTTGGATGTTTATGCGTCCTATGAACTTGACACAAATAGTGCGGGTACATTTATGCCAGAAATCCAATATAGTAAGGTTATAAAACTTCATGATAGATTGCTTCCAAACAGCAACGCTCTTGATCTTGTTGGCACCGCTCGTGGGTTGGATCGTTATACCCTAAATGGTGGTTTAAGTTGGTGGAAAGATAATGTATCGGCGCGGGTCGGTGTTAATTATACACCATCATATTTCAATAATGAGTTGGTACAGCATGCATTAGGCGTGGATTTTGCTACTTTTACTGCTTCAGATCAAATACAGGGTACATTCGGTGATGTTGATGATTATACGACTGTTGATTTTAGCATGTCTTATGCACTTGATAACGGTGTTAAGCTGCGTGCTGGTGGGCGGAATATCCTCAACACAGAGTTCCCGTTAGCAATTACGAGCAGCGGCCCCTTCGATAGTACGCGAGTAAATTTACGCGGGCGTGTTATGTACATAGATATAACTTTTGAAATGTAAATCTCTACCAAAATAATCATTTATCACTTTTAAAGGGGACGTTAAGCGTCCCCTTTTTATTGGAATATCCCAAGTTAAAAAGCCTAATCTAGGCAACAACCACGAAGGCTTTGACGACAACAAGCCCATGGGCTTCGGTTTTGATGAAGCTCTTAAATCCTCACAGGCAGGCCAGCCGCTATCTGGCAAGGACGGGATTTTAACACCGTTGATCAAGCAACTGACTGAAGCCGCTCTTGCTGCGGAACTGGAAGCCCATATTGATATAGAAAGCTGTATTTTTATTGTTCAAGAATACAGAGCAGGTACGGCTCCGTAGCGAGGAGCCAAACCTTTTATAAGGTTCATTTTGGATATTTTGTGAGATTCTTTTTGATATTATCGTCAATCTAAGTCATTGTTTTTGAAGAATAATATAGAAAGATATGTGTCCTGCTTGCGGAGTTAAATATGAAACTTAATTCATACAAAAAAGCTCTGCTGAATATGGATGAACTATCTTCAACAATTCATTTCTCCGATATTCCATTGACCCGCCATCACCATAGGCTGGTCTCGTATTTTTATGCCCCATGAGTGTGCAACGAAGAGCATAATCGATATCTGTTTCCTGCATCCGCTTTTCGAACGCGTGCCTAAATGAATTAATGACGTGATCCTTTGTTGGCAGGAGATTTCGTTTTCTAAAGGCTTTCATGAGGTTTGCTGAAACAAGAGTGCTTTTATCCCTATATTGCTCAAATCCGTCTGGACAGGCCTGCATGGCGACCAGAGCAGCCCCTACCAACGGTATTTCTCTCTCGGAATCAGGTGTTTTCAATTCACGGTGCAATCTGGGTTTAATTGAGATATATGGAATTGGGGTTTTCAGGTGAATATCTTCTGGCATCAAGTTCACGATTTCACTTAACCGAGCCCCTGTTTCAATAAGTGCAAATATGATGACCCTTAGTTCCAACCGTATACCATCAAACATACTGGGCAGCAGAACTTTTTCTTGAACCCACTTACTTTCAAAGGGTTTGACTGTCGAACGATTAACGGCTGTAAAATACATATTCCTGAATGGATTATCTCGGTCTTCCTCCCCGTGGTGTTTGAAGTAAGCTTCAAACAAAGTCCGCATGTTTCCAATGTGCCTATTTGCGGTATTAGGTTTAACACGTACCACGCCTTCAGCATCAGGAACCATGCGCGCCATCCACCAATCACGATAAATAACAGCTATTTCTCGTGTGATTTCCTCCATACTCAAATCCCCGGTTTGATCGATAAAGTAATTGACCGAGGTTCGTTTAGTTTTTTCCCAAGAATATCTTTGCTGCGGGGACTTATTAAACTGATCATCGAAAGCGATCTTTGCCACATAAAGTTCAAATGCTTTGGAAACTTTCACAGAGCCTGTTGCAGGTTTTGGCTCACCGCCGAGTACGGCAAATATTTCATCTTTCTTAGCAACCGACTTGATGCCTGATTGCTCAATAAGTATCTCTACGCGCTTTAAAATTTGCTCTGGCGTTTCATCATCAATAAGTTTGGTGATAGGGCTATACTTCAACCCGTGCGACATAGCCCGCGCAGTTGCAGCTTTATATCGATGCTGTTGCACTAAAATCGTCTTTTCAGACACACTATCATTTTCTAAAGCTTCGAGGGATAAGGCCATCCAATATTCATCATCAGCGCGTATCAGTGCATCACGTTTTACAAGAGCCTCATCTATAGCTTTTGTTCCCAAAGCTTTCTTTACAAACCGGCGGCTATCAATATGGGCGTATTTTTTGGGAACGCGCCTCTGATAATACCAGTATCCGCGTTTCTGCATTAGCATTTTTGTATCATATTGCATTAAGGCCATGGGCAAATTGTACACCCATTTGTACCCCCTGTGTACCCCCATTTTAAAATGAGGGTTTAAAATAAGAAGAGTTTACATATAATATTGAATGTTTTCAAATGCTTAGCCATTCTAAATATATTTAGAATGGCGCGAGTGACGGGACTCGAACCCGCGGCCTCTGGCGTGACAGGCCAGCGCTCTAACCAACTGAGCTACACCCGCTTAATATACGTTTACGTAACCAAGGCGCGTTTACTAACCTGCCCACCTGCAAGCGTCAACGGGTATTCTAACCCGAATATGACTTTTTTTAGTAGGGACCTGTATTTTGATAAACAAGCAAAATATGCAAGCCCCCATCATAAGTATTTCCGATCTCTTATTCAGTGACAACCCGTGTCCATTTTTCGGAGCGGCACATGAATTTCATCATGCAGCCTGACATTTTCACACGGCCATCATTTAGGATTTTTACTGAACCAGCATATGTTCCACCACCTTTAGGATCGTACATTTTACCTTTCCATTTGGTTTTGCTGTCATTTTTATCAAGATTAAACAACATTTTTACGCCAACAACTGGCCCCTGGGTCTTTTTATCAACACCCTCACCAGTTATCACAGTCCCGCAAAGCTTTGCCGCATCTGTTTCACACATAGCAAATTCTACATGCCAGCCAAATTTAGGCCGCAACCATGTACCGAGCACTTCATCGGCCTTATCCGCCGCTAGAGCCGTTCCTGCAAAGCCCAAAGCCGTCATAGACAGCACAGCCGAACCTAATAATATTCGTTTTACAATCGTCATTATATTCCCCTTTTGTTTGTTTTTTAATTCTTACGATAGCTTACCATACTACATTATGACTTGCTAATATACAAAATACTAAATTATGTTTTGCTAATATACTATATCCAATCTCACTGAGTATTATATGTGTAAAACATAACATTAGGCGTCGCAGAATTTCCACGCGCTCACTTGCTGTAATTTTACATCTTCAATCAGATGCAAGCTTCGCCCAGAGGTCATATTTAGCGACATATAGTGTATCAAGAGGTGTGAAACCTATCCACAGGAAAAGGAAATAATGGAGGTGAGAGGAATTTCCTCGTACCGTAGCTATGCAGATTGGGTAGGCAGGCGGCAATCCGTAAAAAAAACGACAAGAAGCGCGATGGGGCGAAGCCCTGACAGGAAAGAAAAATGGTGGGTGATAACTCTCACAAACTGATGTTTAATCACGTTCCTAATGGTTGCATGCTACTGTTTTAATTGACTTATTTTAATTTTTGTGTTTCTATTCGTTCGAAGGCGTTCTTCTAGACTCGCGCACATGGCGGGCTAGAAGAGGGTTAAAAAAGCGCAGGGTACGAACTTACAAGACTCAAAACTCGTCTTTAGTTCATACCACAATCAAACGGAAAAAGGTTTCTAACACAACGAGGTATAATTGTGACACGCGGTATCCATAAACTATCTGAATCGAGAATACGCTCAATAAAGGAGCCAGGCAAGTATCATGATGGTGGTGGACTCACTTTAAATGTACGCATCTCCGGTAGTAGAAATTGGACTTATAGATATAATTTTCAAAAACGGAGAAAAGAAATTGGCTTAGGTTCATGTAAAACAATTGATCTTACCAAGGCTCGAAAACGGGCTGAAAAATTCAGAGACATGCTTTTTGATGGTAAAGACCCCAAAGAAGAAGTTCAAAAATCTCGTGAGCAACAAAGGTCACTAATTGCTGATCGTCAATTCAGAAAATCCTTTCGAGATGCATGCGATGGAGCTATTGCGATTAAAGTTCCCACATGGAAAAACCCAAGGAGACAAGTCCTCAGATGGAACAAGAGTTTGTTCGACCGATGCAAGCACTTATTGGATAGACCAGTCGAAACAATCACGACTCAAGACGTTGTTGAGGTCCTAAAACCACTATGGAACAGTCAACATGATACAGCTTCTCGAATGCGCAAACATATCGAATTTGCGATGTCTCATGCTATTGCTAACAGATGGCACACTGGTCCTAACCCTGCAATGTGGGATATGAATATTGAACACATATTATTAAAACCTCGTATCAAGAAAAAACATCATGCTGCGATGCATTACAATCACATACCTATTTTCTTTAATGAACTTGGCCGCGAGCATACGATTTCTGCTCTCGCTCTAAAGTTTACTATTCTTACGGGAATCCGTTCAGGCGTGACCATTAAAGCAAAGTGGGATCAAATCGATTGGAACGAAAAAGTATGGAAAGTACCGTATGAGAACATGAAGGACGACAAGGAGTTCCACGTTCCTTTAAGCGATCACATTATGGTTTTACTGAAGCACTTGTATACTTATTCGCCTTCTGTTTTCATTTTTCCAGGTCAAAGGCCTGAGAAACCAATGAGTGACGCGACAATGCGCAAACGCTTACATGAAATGGGATATCCTGATCTTACAGTACACGGTTTCAGGTCTACTTTTCGAGACTGGGCCGGCGACAAAACAGATGTAGACGACGATATTGCTGAACATGCCCTTGCACATACAGTCGGAACTTCCGTTCAGCGAGCTTATCGCCGGGGAACGGCATTTGAAAAACGCCGAATATTGATGATACGATGGTCAAATTATTGCCATCATGCCAAAGTTAGTAAAAAAAACACTGGTTTGGGTAGTTAATACTATTTTCACCAACACAATTTTGTAGTTGGTTGAGTGATCTTTGTTTATTACTGAGAAAGCTAATAAAAGCCTTGAAAACTCATACGGTTTCCAACTGATCTATCCACTGCTCTATTTCAGATAGTTTCCATCGAGTAAAGTGGTTGCCGATTCTATAAGGTTTTGGAAAGTCATCACTCTCATCTCTAGATTTTCGCCACAGGGTCACCCTACTTTTTATTCCAGTCAAGTTCTGTACATCATCCGACGTCAATAATTTTTCAGTCATACCAATCACTCCACAAAATTTGTTGATGCGCGTTTTAACGCGCATCAAAGATTTGTTTTTACTCAGCTCTCAGATTTAGATTTCGGACGGGACCAAACAAGGTCAGCGCCGTCTTCACGGTCAAACAAGGCCGCATTGATAGGCTTGCTCATTTCTGGGCCGTCTAAGAGCACGCGGATATATGCAAATGGTTCCTCGCCCTCTTCTTCCTTAACCTCGTCCCAAGCAACACCAAGGTCGCAGCGGCCTGATTTGATGAAGTAGTCTGGACTATCCTCATTTTTCTTCTTCGTATTTGCCACAAATTTAACTTTGCGGTTTGTCATAAGGGTTGCTATTGTGCCCTCATATCCTTTTGTAGTTGGTTTGAATGAACCTATATTTGCCATGATAATCTCCAAAATTTGACATTGTTGAAACAGATTAAGCCAGCTCGCGCTTGGCTTTCTTAAATCCGTGATCACTGGCTAAAAAGCTAGTGAGCATGGACGGGATAAGCGCGCTTACAGCCTGTTTCTCGCCGTAGGTTTGCTCATATAAGGATGCGTAAATTGTTAAATCATCCATAAGATCGGGTGGTAATGACACAGACATTTTTGACGGTGTCATATCGGGCAATTTTGCCAGTTTTAGGTTTGGTTTGGTCATTGGGAAACTCCATAAGGTTTGAGGATAAGATCGCGGCTGACGATGACATTAAATCGCCATCCAGGCCGCACTTTGAGAGTTGGCTGAACATTAAGGTTGCGATCAATAATGCGTTGCCCCGCAATATTAGCAGTGTCTTGCCCTGCATTTTGCAGAGCGCGGGTGAGGCGGTCATTGCTATCGGACGAGAGTTCTGATCCAACACTAAGAAGTGATGACAGAGCCGCGCCTTTGATAAATTGCCAAGTATGACGATCCACCTTATCTTTTAGACCAGCAAACCCTTGCCCGTCCGTTGCAGGGAGATTATCAAGTTGAATAGATGCTCCATTGGGGAATATAAGCCGCGTCCACACAACAAGTGCGCGGCTTTGCCCAAAAGCAATGACACTGTCATAACGCCCCATGAGGCGCGCCCCTTGCGGTATCAGTAAATATTCTCCCGATACGGTATCATAAACATTTTCCGTAACCTGACCGATAACTTGTCCAGGCAGATCGGAATTAAGCCCTGTGATAAGGCTTGCGGGGATCAATGTCCCTGCCATGACTTGATATGGTGATCGCGGCGATTGTAGATTATGGCTATTATAAATATCGCCCACCTCTTGCTCTAAAAAAGCGAGCTTGGTTTCTTGGTTATTTGGATCACTATCCGCTGCAGATAGCTGATAGCCGAATGGCGTTTGTGTGAGCGTAGGATAATCATTGGGCAATATCGGATAACTTACCGTTGGGGCAGATTGATTACCACCAGGCGCACCTTGGCCCTGATTATTACGGAGCAAAAAAAACAAACCAGATTTACTAATCTGCATAGCTTCATTTTGCACCGGAGCAGCCGCGTTATAATTTGAAGCCCGTGATGAATACGATGTGCGGTTTACTGGTTTATAAGGCGTTATTGGTTTCTTCTCACTCTTCGCCTGAATATAAGCGGCGCCTAAATCGCCTGGCAAAGGCGGACCAAGCTTTGGTTTTACGAGAGATACTTCCAGTGGCCTAATCTCTGCATATGATTTAGGAAGCAGTTCCAATCCGTCAGCCATTGGCTTATGGGTGACATTATATAACTCATCAGTAGTAGCGTCATCATATGTGGGCGTTTGTAAGGCAACAGCCAGTGCCCCGCATAAAACAACGCTCAAAACACCGCCGCCGCCAATAATAGCCTTGCGGCTAAATTGCCTAACAGACCGTGGCTTAGCGCGTATGGCAAGTTCTGGGCGTTCTTCGTTCATGACCGCTGCCCTTTGGGTTTACGGGCTTCACGTTCAATACGAACGACCGTTTGATTTTTTTCTCCAAGCCGTAATTCTGCGGCATCAAACAAACGGTCCACTACATAATAATTACCTTTGACACGGTAATTTACCAACTGACCTTTGTGCTTACTGGCACCTTTTTTACCTGTGATAAATAATGGCGGCGCCTCTGAGCGGCCAAGCACATCCGGAAATTGGATAAAAACCTTGCGGCCATCATCAAAGACCCGCACTGGCCGCCACATCGGCGTATCGCCTTTAATGACATAATCAAAATGAAGATTTTCTAGCTTGGGCGTGAATTTAGCCTCTTTAAAACTAGCCTTGGAGACTTTTCGAGACGTTTTCCGGGTTTTTCTCACAAGATTACGTGGATAGCGCCAAGATACCGCTGCCATGTAAATATCTTTAAAAGAATGAAACTCCAGATAATAGGTCCGCTTTGTCGTCGTGATAACAAGATTGGTCGCCAATTTGGCCGCCGTTGGTTTTACGAGCACATGAACTTGTTCATTGGTTCCCTCACCTGAAACGGTGTCGCCAACAATCCACCTAATTGTATCCCCCGCTGATACAGACGTAAGACCTTCCCCGCGCTCTAGTGCTATATCTGTCACCTGCTGCGGAGCTGCATAGACCTGATAAAGTGATCCCGGCGTATATGGATACACCTGTATGGCATTGAGATAATTACTGGCGTCTGGTTCTATTGCGGCAGATTTATTCGCGGCGCTTACCGCCTGAAACGGCGATATATATGGCTGCCTTGTAAAATTAGCATGCATTGGCTTGAGCTTCATTTGGCCAGGCATGATATAATTGGGTATTTCCGTTGGCTGAGCTATTTCTTGAACATTGACAGGCTCATCAAACACATAGACGGCTTGAGACATTTGAGCGGGTGTTGTTACGGCTTCCGCTTTTCCAACCTCAGCAAACATAGTTTGCAAGCTGGCGCATCCTGATAAACTCACCAACAAAGCTAGGCTCGACACAGTTTTCAAACAATTTACATATTTCATTGGGCTACTCCAGTTGTCAGGTCTTTTGACCAATTAAGGCCGTGTACATACAGGCCAAGGGGGTTATTGTGCAGAGTCTGCGCGTCACGCGGCGTCTCAAATATAATGGAAAGCATGGCGGTATAGGTCTGCGCACCGATTAAAGCGCCGCCTCTAAATTTAGTTTCGCGCCACCGTATTTCAAAGCTGTCTTCTGATGAGCGCACAATACTCGTGACATCAACGGTGACGCTACGCTGGCCAATGTCAGCAAATGGATCATTATCACGCGCGTAGACATTTAGGGTAATAGCGGCCTGATCCGTGGCATAATTATAAGCTTCAAGCCAGTTTTGCCGTAAAACAACGGGATCAATAGAGACGCCGCGTACATTGGATATAAAGCGGGCCAGTTGGTTTGCTATTTGAGCGTCCGATGCTTGAAAATTTGCTTGTACGGGCCCAATTGCACGCACCCCGCCTCTTTCATCAATTTCTATAACGTAAGGCGTAACACGGGCCTGTGCGCTTTGCCAAATAAGCCCAGCGGTCATAAAAAAGGTCAGCCCCATTGCGCCAAATGCTGCAAGCCGCCAGTTCTTGGCCTGAACCCGCGCAGACCCTATTCTATCATCCCAAATTTGCGCCGCTTTTTGGTAAGGTGTTTCTGGCAAAGGCGTTGTTCCGTATTTTAATTGACTGCGTTACCACATAATCATCTCCTTTATCTTTTTAAGCGCCTGCTAGGCATCTGAGTTTAAACTAGGGCCGCTCGCACTTGCGCCCCGGTCACTACTGCGAATGGCATTGGCCGCAGCATGCCCGGCAGTGCGGCTTTGTTGCTGTCTGTGTATTTTTTTTGCCCAATTGGGCTCACTGGATTTACTGCCAGCTTCTTGTGGTAATTTGCGCATGCCTTTTGATAAGGCTTGCATGCCGCCGCGCATGCCGCGCCCGTGAGCATCGCCAACGGATCCGCCCGCCGAGCGCGCCGCAGATATGCCCTTTTTTGCAACAGACATTGCGCCTGCTTGCGCGACGGCGGCTACCCCGCCAAGCGTGCCTTTTACGCCCTGATTGCCTGCGCCCATCTTGCCAAGCATAAAGGCGCTTTTTGATCCGCCTGCTAATGACGCGCCAGCTTTAACTGAGCTAACACTTGCCCCAACAGCCGCTCTGCCCGCAGCGCCAGCGGCAGCCCCGCCCGCTAAAGCGCCGCCGCCTATTGCCGCCATCGTGCCAACGGCTGCCCCTGCGCCAAGCTGCGGCGCGCCTGATACAAGTCCCGTTGCAATGCCAGGGCCAAAAATGCCCAATGCAAATAATGCCATAGAGGCTAAAATTACAGAGGCGGCATCTTGGAGCTGAATTTCGCCGGGCGTAAATGACGTGACAATTTCATCAAAAATGGTCGACCCAATACCAACTATAATTGCCAGCACCATAAGCTTGATGCCCGATGCCACGACATTACCGAGCACTTTTTCAGCGAGGAATGATGTCTTATTCCATAGTGCAAACGGGATAAGGATAAAGCCTGCCAAAGTAGTGAGCTTAAACTCGATAATGGTGACAAACAGCTGGATAGCGAGAAAGAAAAAGGCGAACAAAGTGATGATCCAGGCTAGAAACAAAACACCAATTGTAACAATATTGGTAAAAAATTTGACGGGACCTGTCAGCTCGCCAATTTCATTGAGTAAGGGATGAGCCGCCTGAAAACCCGTATTGGCAATAAACCCTGGGCGCATTAAATCATCGGCTGTGAGCGTTGTGTTGGTTGCGATTAACCCAAGTCCGCCAAAGCTATCAAAGACAATTCCTGACAGCACAGAAAAATTCGTGATGATGAGCGCAAAAAACCCCACATACATAATTTTTTTGAGGAATTTTCCAATAACACTCGAATCCGACCCCATTGCCCAATAAAGGCCTGCAAGGGTAATGTCGATGCCAATTATAAAGGCAGTTAAAAATTGCACTTCGCCGCCAAGCAATCCAAACCCGCTATCTATATACGTGCTAAATGTCGTGACGAATTTATCAATCACGCTTAAATCATCAATCATAAGATTTGCCATTATTGCCCGCCCCCGCCGTAGGCCGACGCGCTGCCAACAAAACGCTCACGCAATATCTTGCTTTCCTTTTCTACGGCAAGGCGTCGGGCTAGTTCAATACTTTCGGCGCGACCCTGAGTAATTTGCATTTGCTGCGCCTGCATGGACTGCTTGACCAAAAGACCAAGGAGCTGATTTGTCGATTGCACCGCTTGCAACTCACCTACGGAATTATGGCTGGCAAACATGAGCTGGTTAAATATTGCGCGGTCTTCTGTCAGACTTTCCACCATTTTGGACTGCATGATCATCGCGTCATTATGAGCCCTGCGCGACATTTGCCATTGCTCTTCGGCGCGAACGGTAAATTCATCATCGCTAAGACCTTCATAGCTATCTGGATAATGTTCTTTGACCAAAAGCTTAGTACGGCCAACTTCATAGGCAACATTATCAGCCTGAGCATTTAGATAGGCTATTTCTCCTAAGATACGATTGAGGTCAGCCGCCGTATTCACATCCAGTTTGGAAAGATGTTTGGCCTGATTAATCAACATTTGCGCTTCATTACGAAGCTGGTTTGCCTGCTGAACCACTTGCGAATAACTACGGATAGCTGTGAGTAGGTTTTGCCTATAATTATTAGGATCAAAAACAATCCCGCCAAATTGGGCAAAACTAACTACCGTGTGGCTAAACGCCATAACTATAGCGAATGCTGATATGATTACTCTGCGGCTTCGGTTACCCATGGGGCATATCCTTTCGTCTCAAAATTAAATTCATTGGCCATTAAATCAGCAGCCCAATTTAGGCCTTTAAATTTAAGCCAGTGGCTTGCAAAATTATCGTCGCCGTTTTGCTGCATCACATGGTCAATATCTTTATGATCCTGCTCACTACCTGCGCCGCAAAAGGCCAAAGCTACGGGTCCAAGTTGAAGGTCAAACAGCCGGTTTCCGGCTCTGCTTTGGAAATAATAATCCCGCTTGGGTGTGCTAGCCGCAATAATTTCCATTTGGCGTTTATTAAGGCCAAAGCGCGCATATGCGTCTTGTTGCTGCGGCTCCATAGCTCTGTTATTGGGTAAGAAGATACGAGATGGACAACTTTCAATAATGGCAGGCGCAATTGGGCTATCCGCTATATCTGCTAAGGATTGCGTCGCAAATATCACCGAGACATTTTTCTTGCGCAAAACTTTGAGCCATTCACGAATGCGCGCCGCAAATAATGGGTCATCAAGAAACACCCATGCTTCATCTAAAATAAGAAAAGTAGGGCGGCCATCAAAACGCGCTTCTAGCCGGTGAAATAAATACATCAGTACAGGCGTGATGAGCGCCTTTGTATGCATTAGATTTTCCATCTCAAATGCCTGCGCCGTATTCTCGCCAAGGCTATCCGCGCACCCGTCGAGCATGCGGCCAAAGGCGCCATCAAGCGTGAACGGTTTTAAAGCTTGGCGCAGATCGCTTGACTGAATTAAAGCAGATAATCCCGTTAAGGTGCGCTGCTCGCTTGGCGCGGATGCAAGGCTTTCAAGTGCTGACCATATAGCTTCCTTAATATCAGGCGTGATTTCAACAGCCTCGCCCGCTAGAAGTCCGAGCACCCATTCGAGCGCCCAAGTAATTTCGCTCTCGCCATCAATGTCTTTTAGCGGCTGAAAAATTAGGCCGCTTTGCGCGCCAAGGTCATAAAAATCGCCGCCTAAAGCTTCAACCATTGCCCGCGAAGAGCGGCCTTTATCAAAGGTAAAAACCTGTGCGTTCTGATAGCGTTTAAACTGCAAAGAGAGCAGGTTAAGCAAAACGGACTTACCCGATCCCGTCGGCCCAACGACCAGCATATGCCCAACATCATCTTGGTGGGTCACAAGCCTAAAGGGGGTATGGCCTTCGGTGGTCGCATAAAGTAGCGGCGCATCATCCAAATGAGCGTTTCGCTCAGGCCCCGCCCATATGGCAGACAGGGGCATGAGATGCGCCAAATTAAGCGTAGACACAAGCGGCGTGCGAATATTGGCGTATGGATTACCCGGAAGACTTCCGAGCCAAGCATCAACAGCATTAACGGTTTCGTGGATGGTTACAAACCCTCTCCCGTTGATAACTTGCTCAATTGAGCGTAGCCGCGCTTCCGCTATGCTAGCATCCGCGTGCATAACACAAATAGAGGTCGTTAAATAGCCATAGCCAACATAATCACCGCCTAAATCTTGCAAGGCAGCATCAGCGTCGATAGCTTTATTGTCTGCGTCGCTATCAACAAGAACTGATGTCTCGTTAAAAAGCGATTCCTTAAGCAAGGCCGCAACTGATTTTCGTTTGGCAAACCATTGCCGCCGCATTTTTGTGATTGTGCGCGTTGCTTGGGCTTTTCCCAAAGGAATAAACCGTGTCATCCACCTAAATTCAAAGCCAAGCTTATTCAGTTCACCCAAAATCCCAGGCATTGTTTCATTGGGAAATCCGTGAATACTCAGCATGTGTACTGCATGACCGCCCAATCTGGGGACAAGCCCGCCAACCAGATCCGCGCCGCCAATTACAGCGTCAATATAGGCCGGAATACTCGGCGTTTTTATAGAATGGCGCTTTGGGGAAACGGTAGAATGCAAATATGTCAACGCCTCGTCATCACCTAGCCATTTTGCAACAGGGCACTGGGATTTTAGTAAATCTAAGCATCTATTCGATTGCGTTATAAAACTATGAAGATAATCCTGAACGCTTAGTCCTTTTTCATCAGCAGGAGTATCTATCAAAAGGTTTTCGGCTTTTTGTGAGCGGTCTGCTGGCGGCATATACTGAAATGTGAAATAGTAAGCAGATTCGTAAAGTTCAGAATTTTCTTCAAATTGCCCCCGCCTTTCTTGGTCTACAATCCACGCCGCTGGCGATGTAAATTTTGAGTTCGGATACTTTCTTGCGGGTATACGCGCCGCTTCAAAATATAGCGCCCACCCTTCGCCGAGACGGCGCAACGCATTGTTGACGCGGGCACATATCGCCACCAATTCCACATCCGTAGAGCTTTCCAAATCTGGCCCCCTAAAAAGAGCCGTGCGCTGAAAACTACCGTCTTTACCAAGCACTACGCCCGGAGCAATCAGGCAGGCCCATGGCAGATAATCAGCTAGGCAGTGAGGCCGTTTTTTATATTCAGACAAATTTAGCACGCGAGATAACCTTTATGTTTAGTGTGGCGAATAAGCACATCCATAAATTTAGGATCATGTTTAGCCAGAAATACACACAGAGTATGAGACACGGCCCAATACAAAATACCGACGATCCAAAGCTGCAAACCAAGGCCTAATGCAGCGGCTAAAGTTCCGTTTAAGATCGCAGCCGTGCGCGGCACCCCGCCAAGCAGTATGGGCTCGGTTAAAGAACGGCGTAGCGGCACTGCATAACCATCCACAAATATTTCGGGCGCAATTGAGGACATTATATCATCGCCCCGCCGCTAAATTTGAAAAATGAGATGAAGAAACTTGTCGCCGTAAAAGCAATCGACAATCCAAATACAATTTGAATAAGTTTCCGAATGCCGCCGCCCGTATCGCCAAATGCTAGCGTAAGTCCGGTCATGATGATTACAATCGTGCCAAATATCTTAGCCACAGGGCCCTCAATGGATTGAAGAATTTTTGTAAGCGGTGCTTCCCACGGCATAGATGATCCGGCTGCGTGCGCCGTTGCTGGCATGAGAACAAGCACAGTAATGAGTATAAAAATTGCGACAAATAAACGTGCATATTGGTTTAGTGTAAGGGTGTTTGGCATTGAATATCTCCACGATAAGTGAGGTTAAGGATTGGGTGCGGGCTGGCATAAGCCTCGGTTTGATAAGTATCGCCATCAACACCTATCAGGCGTAATATGGTCTCGATGCGGCGCTGCTCGCCGCGCCCTGATATGAAAACAATCACATCAATGGCTTCTGCAATAAGAGTACGCGGCACGACCGCTACGCCTTCGAGAATTAATTGCTCAATTCGAGATAACCCCGAAAGTGCAGAATTAGCATGCACAGTAGCGATGCCGCCTGGATGTCCGGTATTCCACGCTTTAAGCATTTCAAGAGCTTCGGGGCCGCGCACTTCGCCAATAATAATACGGTCTGGCCTTAAACGGAGCGTCGAGCGCACCAAATCGGCAAGCGTTACGCTATCGCCGTGCGTACGCAGAGCTAATGTATCTTTGGCGGCGCACTGAAGCTCACGCGTATCTTCTAAAATAACGACGCGCTCATCTGATTTGGCAATTTCGGACAAGAGTGCATTTGCTAGCGTGGTTTTGCCGCTAGACGTGCCGCCTGCAATAAGAATGTTTTTGCGCTCAGTAACTGCATGCCGTAAAGCCCGCGCCTGATCTTCGCTCATCGTGCCAGCTCGCACATAATCATTCAGTGTAAATATGAAAGCGGCGCCTTTACGGATTGAAAAACACGGCGCGGTCACAATGGGCGGCAATAAACCTTCAAAACGTTCACCGCTCTTTGGCAATTCGGCACTAACAATTGGCGAATGCGCCGTAATATCTTGCCCTATATAGCTGGCAACAAGCCTAACCACTCGCTCCGCCTCGCTAGGCGTGAGCCGAGTTTTAGTATCAAAACGCCCTTTTCCTAATTTATCGAGCCATAATTTACCGTCTGGATTGACCATGATTTCAATGGTTTTTGGATCATCAAGTGCTTTGACAATTTCCGGGCCAAAGGCCGAACGGAGCATTTGCAAGGTACGCTGCGCGGTAATGGGATTTTGCGTGCTAGACATGACGGCTCTCTCCTGTTTCGGTTTGAGGAGGCGGCATTATTTTTTTCACGCTCAATGATTTTAACAGCTCTAATTCATCAAGCCTGAAAAAATCAGTGTCCGAAACCAACACGTCTTCAAGGGCATGTTTAAAGGTTTTACCGCCCGATTTCATTTTAAGGCCAAGCTGGTCGATAAACTCGTTGAGATCGCTAACGCCCCGCGCTGCACGGGCATTTTTATCTGACGCATTTATATGCGGCGCTAATGTGAAGAAATATTGCAAATAAAGAGAGAAGGATTCTGTTAGCAGATTTATATCCCGGCTGATCCTGTGGTTATGGCGCTGCATCATATCAAGACGTTCAAGAATTTGTGCGTCGCGCCGATCATCAATTTCAAAGCTAAAATATGACGAGAGCGCATTATTGATAATTTTAGATTGCGAACTGTCCTTTCTCTTGGCCGCCGCCATCAGGCGCGCCCAATTATCTTCGGAAATACGGCCACGAATGCGGGGGCGGTGCTCGGTCATCTCATATCCCCAATTCTGGATCTGCTGTGCGCGTAAGGTCATGAGCCCGCACCAAAACGCCAGATTGGCGAACAAAATCATCAAGTTTGATAGATGCAATAACTGGATCGGCTGCGTCCATGTCCACGTTTTTATCAACATCTTTTTTTGCAGCCGTAGACGCTACCGGAACATCCAGTTCAGGAACTTGCTCTTTTCCGCCTTCGTCCAGAGATGCGGGTTTGTTAATTTCTTGCTTTCCTGTCTTCTGCGCGGCAGGTTTTGGCGTAAGCGAGTACAAACGGTCATCCACGAGCCGTGTTTGATTGCCCCAGGGACAGTCGTGCGGGCGGGGAGCACCTGCATATGGTTGCCCATCCGGGGCAAGAGTTGGGGGGATACAAACACGGCCCGTGAAATTCTTATCTGTATAATAGGTGATTTTACCAGCCTTAATCGGCGCTGTACCAGAAAGCAGAATTATTTCCTCATCGGCAGGAAGCTGCATAATCTCGCCGGGTGTTAAAAGCTGCCTAGCTGTCTCTTGGCGCGAAACCATCACATGTGAAAGCCAAGGCGCTAATCTATGCCCAGCATAATTACGCATAGCCCGCATTTCTGTTGTGCTGCCCAGCGCGTCTGACAAACGCTTGGCCGTGCGTTCATCATTGGCGGCAAAGGCAACCCGCACATGGCAGTTATCAAGGATTGAGTTGTTGGGGCCATACGCTTTTTCTATTTGGTTGAGAGATTGCGCGATTAAAAATGCGCGCAGTCCATAGCCTGCCATAAAGGCCAGCGAGCTTTCAAAGAAATCTAGCCGTCCAAGCGCTGGAAACTCGTCGAGCATCAAAAGAAGCTGGCGGCGGCTTTTTTCTTCGCCGGGTCTTACAAGTTCTTCCGTAAGACGGCGACCAATTTGGTTAAGGATTAAGCGAATTAAAGGTTTGGTACGCGAAATGTCAGACGGCGGGATAACAAGATAAAGCGAGACAGGTTTGTCTGCGTTGACCAAATCATCAATGCGCCAGTCACATTTTGAAGTCACCTCGGCAACCGTAGGGTCGCGGTATAAACCAAGAAAGCTCATCGCCGTTGACAATACACCTGAGCGTTCGTTTTCAGATTTATTGAGGAGTTCACGCGCTGCCTGTGCAACAACGGGATGGACTTTGGCGGTGTTTTGCCCGCTTCCCGAATGGTCGCCGAGATGATTGGTTTTCATCATTGCCCGCAATGTTTTCTCAAATGAGCGTGCAGGGTCAGACAGAAAAGATGCTACGCGAGCCAGCGTTTTTTCGCGCTCTGCGTACAAAACATGTAAAATGGTACCGACAAGTAATGAATGGGCGGTCTTTTCCCAATGGTTCCGCCGCTCTAAGCTGCCTTCAGGATCAACAAGAATATCAGCAATGTTTTGAACGTCGCGCACTTCACACATACCTTTGCGGACTTCGAGCAGCGGATTATATTTAGCGCTCTGTGAATTTGTCGGGTCAAATAACAAACAATGAGAAAAGGTCGATCGCCAGCCAGACGTAAGTTGCCAATTTTCACCTTTAATATCGTGTATAACAGCACTTTCAGTCCAAGACAGCAGTGTTGGAATAACCAGGCCAACACCTTTGCCTGATCGTGTCGGTGCAATAGCCATAATATGCTCTGGACCTGCGTGGCGGATGTAGTCCTTCTTGGTCTTGCCAAGAAACACGCCTTTAGCATTAAGCAGACCTGCCCGTTTCATTTGCCCTGTATTTGCCCATTGTGATGAACCAAAGGTCGTCAGTTTCTTTGACTGGCGACCGCGCCATACAGACCCGGTAACAGCAAATAATGTTCCAACAAATCCGCCGCCTGCCGCTATCTGTCCACCTTTGGCAAAAATATGCGGCGCGTAGGCATCAAATTGATACCACCACTCAAACAATTTCCACGGCAAATATAACTTATGCTCAGAAGTCGTTAAAAGCGGCGTGCCCAAATAAGCATCATAATCAAATTGAAATGCTACCCACTGCGTTGCATACCATGTGGTCAATATGATCGTCATAAACACAACAATGATTTGTCCGATAAGTATGGATTGTGGCGACATAGCCTAAAGTCCCTTTTGAAGTTGAGACTTATGCTGGCTGATGAAAGGCCATTTTTTCTAGTGTGTAAATTGTGCGCTATTGTGCGTTAACATGTATTTCTGTGCGGTATTGTGCATTTGTCCGCGAGAGAGCTGTGTTTATTTGCTTAAAACCTTTGGCTCAGAGATATTTTTTTCACGCTCAAGAACGCAGCGCATATTTAAAAGCTAAAAAACACCATGTTTATTGTGTTTGGATGATTGTTTAGTCTCCTACAACCACAATAAGAAAACTATGCACAAGTAATTTCGGACTAGAATGAGACATGAACTCTGTGCATACTGAGGGCACTCAGGTCATATATGCGAATGGCGCGCTAAGGATTAACTATGGAAATTGTAAAACGTACACTTGTACCAACATGTGCGCCAAAAGACATTAAAGCCGCAGTACCCATTGTTGTGCGTTTTCACACGGACCAAATTGATGTCATGAATTGCTTGGACCAAATTTCGGTAAAAATAGAAACAGGCGATAAACAGCGTGTGCTTACGGTTTACAAGCGGGCCGCTGCTCTGATTACAGCCTATGCTAATGCGAATGACGAAGAGAAGAAATCGCTTGAGCAGCTATTTGATGATCTCGCCACCCAAGTTTTACCAGAAACAATCATTCAATTAGCCGCCCTTGACGAGGCGCAAGAATGTGTATTTGAAGATGGCGTCGCTTTTACAGAATACCGCCACTCTTTGGTTGATGCCGTTTTAAATGGCCGTGTAAATTGATGAATTTGGGCTGCATGCTATATTTGGGATTATAGCCTCTTTAAATACAAATATCGCATATAATTGTACAATCTCACTCTTTTATTATCAATATATGGGTAGATATTAACTTATTAATGGCTATATTACTCATATGTTATCACTTATAACCACATCTAAAGCCCAAAAGCTAATTGCAGAGCATTGCCAACAAAGACGTGTGTCTATCGGTCTTACACAAAAAGGGCTGGCGGAGCGCGCAGGGGTTAGCCTGTCTAGCCTACGACGTTTTGAGCAAGAGGGCGCTATATCTTTAGAATCTTTTTTGAAGCTGTTTCAAATTTTAGGCTCATTGGAAGACATCATCAATGTCATCGCGCCTAAGACGCCCACATTTGATAACATTGATGATGTTCTCTATGGCACATTAAAACCCGAGCGCAAACGCGGCTGGCGTCAATGAGTATCCATCCCGTCTTAGAAATTAATGTCGGCTTAAAATTTAGCACTGACATCATCCCCGTTGGGCGGCTTGCGCGGCGCGGCAAAGATATATATTTTGAGTATGGGGATGATTTTCTTAAATCCTCCCTTGAAATATCGCCATATTTTTTACTCGCTATGCCCGGCCTAAAGTCGTTTAACGTACCACAATCCTTTGAAGGCCTCCCCGGTGTATTTGCAGATAGCTTGCCCGATGGTTGGGGCCGGTTATTACTCGATAGAAAACTCAGGGCGCAAGGCATACAGCCCGGCGCATATGGCGCACTTGAACGCCTAGCCCATGTCGGCCACAACGGCATGGGGGCTTTGGTTTATGAACCTGATCATAGCCCTTCAAATGATACGGGCACATTTCTCGACTTAGATAAATTTGCAACGCATACACAAGAGATCATGTCCGGAGAAGCAAGCGGTGTGTTGCAAGAGCTTATTGCCCTTAACGGATCCTCCGCTGGAGCACGTCCAAAAGCTATGATCTTACTGAACACTGAGAAGACAACCATAAACCACGGCACAAACCAGCATAGGCCGGGTTTTGAGCATTGGATGGTCAAATTTGCCAACAGCCAAGACGGCGATGATGCAGGCGCAGTAGAGTTTGTCTATGCGCTACTAGCAGCGCAAGCTGGAATCGATATGCCAGAAACACATTTATTCCCCGCAAAACACGGCGCTGGATATTTTGCCATCAAACGCTTTGACCGTGAGAATGGCCGCCGCGTCCACATGCATTCCGCTTGCGGGCTTTTCCATTCTGATTTTCGCGCGCCAACCTTAGAGTATGAAGATTTGTTGGGGCATACAATGGCCCTGACTAAAGACATCCGCGAAGTCGAAAAAATGTACCGAATTGCTGTGTTTAATGTCTTGGGGCATAACCGCGATGATCATTCCAAAAACTTCTCCTTCCTGATGAACGCGGCAGGAGAATGGCGCACCTCCCCCGCCTATGATTTAACATTCTCATCTGGGCCAAACGGACACCAAAGCACAACCATCATGGGCGAAGGCTTGCGCCCCAGTATGGATCATTTGCGCCGCCTCGGAATAGCCGCAAAAATACCGCTAGCAACTATCACCAGCATTTTAGAGCAAACCCACGACGCACTATCACATTGGCCAAGGCTTGCAAAAACCTACAGCGTTCATAAAGATAATATAGCTCTCATCAGTAAAGCTCATACAGACATCAGATGATTAAAGTAAGCAATGATAATTCTAATAAATCATCATTGAAAACTTACTACATCATCTTTTGCATTTTTTATTGCACATAAAAGCTCAAATATGCCGATAGAAAAAAACCTGCTGTACTCAACGGCAGGACAAAACTAAAATCAAGAGCAGCCAAAAGTTCCTTCAAGCATTGATAGTTGTCTTCGTCACGAACCATTTCGCTTGCATGCCAGACAATAAACGCGAGCAAACCCTGTATCAACAGAACCATAAACACCAGCACTATGCTAACAATGAGTTTCCACAACATCATATCCGTAGTGAGAAATAACATGGTAAATACGGCTGCAAATATACCAATGGCGACAATCAGAAAATTAGCAGAGGCCACAAGTAACCCGCCCGCAATTTTCCTAATCGGCGTACATTCCCACTTAACCGTCAAGATCATTATATTCAAGAAAACAAACATGAATCCAAATGTGCCAAATAGATTGAACTTATCAGGGTTGGTCAAACCATTCATCACCGAGAAAAACACATCTGAATTGGGTGAGCTTTGGCCAATGGTCATAACCAACATTGACAAGCAAAATGCTGCAAAAGCAATTGAAAACACATACGGAAGAAAACGGCTAAATCCGTTTTTAGTGCTCCAATCAGCATCAAAGATTAAACCAAAGTTTCGTTGTAAATATAGCATAAAAGCTCCTATTGAGTTTGAGTTAAGTAATTCCCCTGCCTTTGCTAAGGGTCCAGGAGATGGTTTGGCCTCGCATTATCCCTGTCACGGATTTTCCAAGACTGCGGTCTAGTGTAGCGCGCCAAGGCACAAGCGTAAATTCATGAGACCGTTCTATAACGGCATATTTACCGCTCGGACGCACAATAACCTCTCGGTATATACCACTAATTCTTTCGGAATTTGGTGCGTGCATATACGCCTTTCCATATATGTCCGATAACTCTTTGCCCACATTATTTAGATCAAGAGTTTCAAGCCTGTTCAAGCTATCTTGCGTAAGCACTGCATTTTTACCTAAAATATTTTGCGCTATCAAAAACTGGCGGCGCTGTGTTTTTGCAGCTTCGACGTCTTCAGCAAAACCTTTCACAATCTCATTTTCTGTACCTGATAACAGCAGCGTATCAAGCCATGTTTTACCAATTGTGCGCGGTAAATCATCAAGTGCAATACGGGACAGTAATTTAAGTTTAACGGGACTTCCAAAGCCTTTCGACTTTTCATAAGCGCTTGCCCGTTTTAAATAATCATTCGGAACGACCCAAGAACCATCAGCTTTGCGCTGTGCATGGCCAGCACGGCGCATAGCTTCAAGACGCCTAACATGCGCCTGTATGTATTCTTCTCGCGCACTTGGATCGCTTATTTCATGGACGGACGGGCTATAAATGCCGCCCCGCTTTGAAGCAATATTATCAATGGTATAATCAGATGGTTTTGGGGTAAACACTTGCGGCTTTACCTCAACAATCATGCCTCTATCAATATGTTCAATATTAACGGCTCGTCCCGCCTCAACAAAAATGGCCTCTCCCTCCAAAGTATCAAGCACCAAATAAGAACGGTCATTCACATCATCTAAAATACCGCTTGCGATGACTTGTCCAATTATCGGTTCCGCCGTAATGTCAACAGGATCGTAAATCGGTTCATTATATGAAGACCGGGATAATAAGACCCCTTTCATAGCTTTATGATAGGCCTTAAGAATATCGCCCCGATCCCCAAGCCGCCTTAATGTGCGCTCCAAGTTTTCATCAAGCTTCCATTTTCCAAAACCCGTTTTCTCGGCAAGCCCCATCTTGCTCAAAAACTTAACTCGCCCTTTCTCAAATCGGTGTGACCAATCCGACCCATCAAGTGGGATTTTAGACAAATCAACAATTTGATTTTGGGCCTTTGCAAGTAGATCCCGATCCAAGCTCGTAAACCTCTCTTGCTGGATTTGGGCTGCAAGTTTTAGAGCAACATCTATTTGCGAAACTGGCCCTAATTCACGAGTAGCAATATCTTCGCACATCTCGCGCATGCCGTGAGAAATATACTGGCGCGGAATACGCATAGTTTTGCCGTCGCCTTGAACACCGCGCAAGACAATATGCGTATGAGGATTGGCCGTATCATAATGATTGGCCGCAACCCAGTCGAGTTTTGTACCAAGGTCACGTTCCATCTGGCTCATCATATTTCGGGTAAACAAGCGCAAATCTTCAATTTCTTTGCCGTCTTCTGGCGAAACAATGATCCGAAATTGGTGAACATCATCCTCGCCGCGTAAGTGAAACGCATCGGCGTCAGCAAAATTTTCATCGCGGCTATAAAGCGATCCTTTTTTGACGCTACTATCATCACCAATATCAGCTTCTCTTGAGGCGCTATCACGGGCGATATAATCAAGGTGAAGTTTTTGAGCAATGCCGCCCCGCACCCCCATCTTCACAACATTGACTTTGGTAATAACACGCCGCGAAAAAAAGCTTTCCGCAACATGGTTTGATTTTCTACCGCCGCCGCGTGAACGTCCACTGTTTTGCGCTGCGCGCCTTACACGGCCAGCAAAGCTTACAAACCGCCCCGTACCGCTCGGCGAGAGAATGCGGCCAAGCTTGATATTAAAACGATCATTACCCGCCATTCTTCCCCCCAAATATTGACCATTTTTGCCCCAAAACCCATGTGGCCCAGGCTTTTTCTGCACTGGTATGGGCGTTATCGCCAAATGCGTGGCCCACCCCAAAAGGGCTGTGGCCCAGAAAAAAAGATGTGCAGACAAGGAGTTGGCCCATTTCTGGGCCACGCCCTTTATCTTGCCCTGACAATATCATCCCTCAAACCTCTCCAAACCTGCATTTTTAGGCATTTTCTCACTTTTACGTTTTCCGAGATATTCAACCCGCCCAAGTATGTTTTCCAAGCCAACAGGCCCAAAATAACGGCTATCAAAACCCGCCTGCACATCCGGCGATATGGCCAGATATTCACCGGATTTTAGGATAATACACCCCGAACGCACTGGCATATCGCGTCCCAAACTGTCCTGTTTCTGGCGAGAAATATCAGGACGGTTTGGGACGATCACCCGGTTTTCATGATAACAAACCTGCTCACCAGAAATGGCCCAAATCGTCTTAATAAGTGGATAGTCATACGGTAAATACCCCCGCTTATCAGCCAAGCGGCGTGCCCATTCGGGTGCATAAACGGCTATTTGTTCGCCGTTTTTAAGGCTGATTTTATCGCGCAAGCGATACCAACCGATCGGCGCACTTGCGCTTGGATTGTACAAAACAACAGGGCGCGGCGGAAAAAATGTTTCTACCGCAGTCCCAATTACCGCAAGAGAAATTATGCCAGCTATCAGCGCTTTACCCAACATTGTAGACATCTTTTTTAATGAAATTTTGGGGTAAGTGACGCAAGGGTGATTTAAGCAAAAGCGTGTTTTCAAACTGCCGCCAATAACTTTCTGGTATATCCTCAAGCCCGCATTTGCACTGTTTTTCAAGCATGTCGATGGCTTTCAAAGCTCGTTTTACACGCAAAAAGCCTGCCGCATATGTAAGTAATTGTACCGCAGGCATAATGCCAGGCACTATTGTTAACTGACCACAGCTTTGTGATTTCACAATAAAAATGCGCCAATCTTGCGTGCCGTATTCATTGGCACGCCAACGTATATAACCAAATATTTGCCCCGGTAAAAAGATGGCCAATTGCCGGTGTTTGTCGAGTTTAACAACCTGCTTTGGCATGCCAAAGCGAATACGGTTGTTAATTTTGTCTTTTACATAATGACACTGTATTTGAGTGAGCGCGGGCATGATTTACGTATTGCCGAAGTTCGATCCACAATCGTTTTTGCCAGACCAAAAGTTCAAATCTTTTATATGGTAGCAAATTCGTCCGCCGTGCCTGCGGTATCTTGGTCCCGTATTATTAACACGGTGATTATCGAGCGTACGCTTGTCCATTCGCAAATAAATCGCAGCTTCTTCAACAAGAAGGAACGGGCTTTTTAAACTCTTTATAATGAGCCCGGGTTTCTTTTTTAATCCGTGTTTTTTATCTTTCATTTCTACCTCCACCTATTCATCAGTGATGCGGATATTCTGGCAAAATGCCGCCCGCATACCGAATCAAGACACAAAATATAGGGCTTGAGGAGTGTTAAAATGACAATATTGGTTTTAACACCCCCATTATTTAACTATAATTTAGGGTGTGTTTCCTGTTAATTTTTGCTTAAAATACCTAAATAATTCCCATTAATAAAGGTCTCTGCACGATTATACTTATTACGCGCATCCTCTTTACGCGAGTTGAAATAATCGACACTTTCGTTAAGTATTTTTTCTCCATTAAGGGCAATAATTACGTCTTTCCACGTACCGCCAGCCGTTCTAATATCATAGGCAAGAACAGATTTTTTATGTAAATCAGGTTGCCTAGGCACATGTAAATCCGCCGTCAACGGGATGGTTTTATTGTAGATTCCATACATTTCTGACACCGTTTTTAGGCGTCTCTTAGGGGCAATCGCACGGTTAAATTCAAGGCCAATATAGGCATGTTCATCAACGGTTTTTTGGCTGTCACACTGAATTTGAAACCAGAATTTTTCGCCCATAAACCGTATATGATATGAGCCGTCCAAGCCGCAAAAATGTGTGATGCGTGCAGGGAATTTTGAAAGCTGAATTGGTTTGTGTTTTTGGTCTATATCCGCATCTTTAATAACATGAAACCTTACCACCGATTTAAACACATTTGGGTGCCAAAACACATTGGCTTTATAGGCGTTATGAGCGGGGTTTGCAGGCAGTAACAAGCCCCATTTTTCAAGCTCTAAATAGGCGCGTAATGCGGTTATTTTGCGTGTTTTTTTACCTAACATTTCTTCGATTATTCCCAACTCTACTAGGGAATTATACAGTTTTATGTAGTCAGGTACTCGCCTTAATGTCTCCCATGTCCATGCTCCATATGCGTTACAAATCATTGCCATCAAAATCAGCCTTTCTACCCATCAAATATTAGACCATTTATCTACCTAAAAGTGTGGCATTTTTGTGGCGGCAGGCACATAAAAACCCGCTCGGCTGGGAGCCAAGCGGGTCAGTTTTAGAGCGGATAACCCTAGTCTTTAGGGTTCCAAAGCATTGCGAATTCATTGTCTTCGCCGCCTGCATTTTGTCCAAGATTAGCGTAGAGTTTTGAGGCGCTAATGTTGGGGTGAACAAAGGTGATCGACACATAGTCTTTACCTGATGTTTTACCCGTTCTGTTCCACGCGCCGCCGACTTCGCCGAGGGTCTTGCCAAAGATGCGGTAATCTGGTTCGCGGCTCTTCGGTGTTTTGGGCTCGTTGGGGATAATTTTAATCCGCTCATTGATACCCATCGCAAGGATGCCTTCATAGTTACCGTTTTCATTTTGTGTTACATATCCAAGTGCTTTTGCCATTGTTTTAGTCTCCATATAGTGCCGCAAGAAGCCAATCCCCTTGCTGACGCCCGATATGAAGCAGGCAGACCAGAGCCTGTCATACCTTCAAAAATCAATTAAAGATGTGGGCACGCGCCGTGCGCGTGTACCCGAAGAAGCCGCTATTTTGTTTCGCGATAAGACGCGCAGCGGCTAGGAAAATAGTGGCTTAGTAGGGTTGATAGGGTTTGGGCGGTCTGCTCATGTTAGGGTGAGAAGTAAGGGGAATGGATTTTTACCGTTCAATATATGGAGTTCCCGACTGAAACATAAATGGTAAAAGGGCTTGGATATGTGGCTCACATTGATAATGGTGACTGTGCAGATATCCGACATTTGCGTGTGTATGGGCATCGATGGGTAGGTTAAAATGACCCAATGAGTTCAAAATGCCGAAAAGCCAACACCCTGATTGCTATGTCTTTGGTGAGACCCATCCCGAAGTTGGCGGGGCGCGGAACAGAATCCATAAAACACCCGCGTAAAGTTTCTGTGTTCTATTAGCTTTATTCATTCCAATATTACCGTTTCTAAACTGTGCGCCAATCTTGAGCAAAATGTTTGCTGCAAAGCCAATGTATTTGCCACACTTTGGAATTCAAAAGACTTTGATTATCTGCATAAAAACTAACCCGATTGGCTTCCAGCCGAGCGGGTTATTTGGTTCTTTTTAGCATGCACATGGCCACCAGTTGAACACATCGAAATATTGCATTTTGACAAACCATCATATTTTATACTACGGTCATATGGTTTTGGATAAAAGGATTGCTATGCCAGACAATGAAAAATACGCCAAGATTGTTTATTTACAGCTTATTTCCAATGGAAATATTGACATTGATAGAGATTATCAATGGGATGGATGCGATACGCTAGAGCTTGATCCCGATGTAAAACTCAAATCTGTTTCAGTAAAAAAACTTGTGGAAAGAACAGCAAACTTGTTCTTATCCTGCCCCGACCAGGAGGGTGTAGACGCGCTTAAAAATTTAGTCGCACACCTAAAATCTAGCCTTGAGGTCGCCGAAAAAGCGATAGCTGATATAAACAATCAATTGGCACAATAAAACCGCCGCACTTTATAAGGCGCGGCGGCTCGCCGCCTAGCGTCTGTGGAGACAGGCTGTGCTAGGCGTATTGGAGTTAATTTACGCCGCGTCTTTAAGCGGTGTTTCTTCGTCTTTGGATTGCTGTTCTACAAGCATATTTTCTACAGCAATACTTGCAATGGCGGGACTTGCATCCCCATCCTCCAAATACCCGCTTGCAGGGAAACCCATCCATCTTGGCCGCCAGTCAAGGTCGGGCGCTGGTACGCCGTGACCTGCAATACGGTTAGTGATGATATTTTTCTGCACCTTGCCCGTATCAGTAAGCACGGAATCAGCCACCGACTCTCCTGCAATATCAGCAACCATTGCATTGATAACTCGCTTATCGCGCAAGATTTCAAAGAAAGCTTCGTCGGGTTGCCAGAGTGGTTTCATATCAATTTCTGTAACTTGGCCGATAGCGGCAACTAGCACGGAACGACTCGAAAGGCTTTCGGCCATGACGCATGTCATTACCCGAAGTATCTCATTATCGGTAAAACCCAATAGTTTGATGAACATGGCCGCGCATGAATAGGAAGAACTCGCGTCCGTTAGCTTTGCGTCCTCCCATAGAATACCCAATAGCTTCCGAACGCTTTCGCGTTCTTTTATGAACCGATTATAGGAGACAGAGTTTTCAATACTGGCGCGTGTTGCGTCTTTAATTGCGCCCGTGTGATGCGTGTTCACTTGCCATAAATTTGAGCCTGCAAGCATGTGCGCCACCGTTAATCGTAGTGCAACATTCGGATTATCAAGCAACGCCGCTCTTGCCACCGCGTGGCGGTGCAAGCCAATATAACTATTGAGTGGGCCAGACATTTCAGGCCGTGAGGTTTTAGTTTTGCTACCATTGTCTTTATCGCCGCTTAATATAGCATCAATTTTTTTGGCATCCGCATTGGTCAAATATCCTAGATGGGCTTCCACTTTACCGTCATGGGATATTTCAACGAACACCTTACCGCCCGCGTCTTGTGGTCGTTTGCTATATTGCCACGCATGAAAACTCTCGCCCCTGTCCATGACAATGACTTCGCCCCATCCTTGACCGCGTAATTCTTTAACGGCTGTTGCAATGGCCTTGTTTTGGTATTCCCAAAACGTATCAGGGTCTCGGAAATAGCTATCTTCATCAAAAAGGTCGGTGATGATAGTTCCCGCGTAATCAGCGAGTTCAAACAAGGCGGTCTTTGTCGATATGTTATAACCGCCTGTCAGCCATGCTTTTAACTCATCGCCTTGGGGTTCGTATTTATCCTCGCCATTGAACAGAACAAGCCAAGCGGCCTGTTGTTCTGGGGTTGCCAGTGTCAAAGCGCGAATAGTCGAAACACAGATTTTCTCATTGGCGTATAGGTCACGAATTTCGGGTGTGAGTTCTGACAAGGCCAATATACGTTTGACCTTAATTTCGGTTACACCAAAATAGGCGGCAATATCTTCCACGCTACGGCCTGATTTCTTCAATCTCCCAAAGGCTTCATACTGCTCCATTTCTGTTGCGGGAAGCCGTGCGATGTTTTCGATAATAGACGCTTCAATCGCCGCTGAATTATCACCATCTTCCAAGATGCCGCATGGGGCTTTGAGTGTCTTGCCCGTTTCTTTGGCGACAATACGAAGCGCAAATAATCGTCTGCGCCCTGCCACAACGCCGTAGCTTTTGCCTTCCTTGCGGACAAGCATACTTTGCTGAACGCCGTTTTCTCGAATGCTCGGCAATATGTCTGACACATCGGGGGCTTTGCTCCGCGTTCGCATATTAGTGCGTGATATTTTTAATTGCCCGATTGGGATTTCTTTGAGTTTCATTTTAGTCTCCATTTGAGTTAGCGATGAAGTCTAAAAGGTCGATTTGCGCTTGGCCGACTTCATCAAAAAGGCCAAGGTCACAAGGTTTCTGAACCGCAAACGGATTGCGTTTCGGTGTCATTGGGTGGGTGGTTCGGGCGGTAAGTTTTTCGCCAAGGGTGACGGGGCGCACTCCATCAATTAGAGCCTGCGCTCCAACTTCCGTTTCTTCGGTTTGAGGGTTTTTTACGGAAATGGTCACGACCAATCTCGCCCAATTCCGTCTTCTGAATAGTGGACGGGTATATCAACCTGACTGTCACAAAGGTCTGAAAGCGGATCACCGCTTGGGTCTTTGACGATACCGTCCACAAAGGTCGGGCCGTAACAATCTACATTATCCCAATCGCACTCATTATCAGAAGCATATATGCCCTTTTTACAAGCGTCTTCTAGTGTGTCTGCCTCAACAATTACGGTCGTCATCACATAGGTTTTTGCCATGCACTGGATTGCATAGCGGGTCATGGCTTTAACCTGCCAAGAACACGGCTCCACCTAATTCTGATACCATTGGCAACCTCTAAGGCTTCGGGTAATAATTCGTTGGCTGTCTGTGTTAAATTTTCATTTTTGGTATCTAGGAAATTAGCTTCAAGCCCCCAAAGGCTAGTTGCATGGCGCGTCAGTTCAATGTCTTCGATTTTTACCGATAATATAACGCCGCAATAAAACCACTCGTCGCGCTCCCACGTTTCCATAATAGATTTAGAATTTTCCTGCTCGGCGGCAAAATCAGCTATGATTTTACCGTCACCAATAAACCCATCTTCATTTCTATCAAAGCTTGGCCAAAATCCGTCTTGACGTTCGTCTGGCCTTTCGCCGTTTTCATCACCCTCTAGCCGCGCCGTGATTGTGTAATCTCCAATTGTGCAAGAGATGCTATCGCCAACACAAACATAGTCTCGAAATTTTTCTGTGAAACTCATGCCACCCTCCGCATATCAAAACCCGCTTTGTCGCAAAGCGTGATAAGTTTTGCGGTGTCCACGTCTGTAAGGTCGTCGCCTAAATGTCTATAAATTGAACCTTGGCGCAAAGCGGAATTACGCTTAACCACATGGCTCCACCGATACGGGCCGCGTCCATCCTCGCGGGGTTTGACTTGATAACGGCTCATGCCGCAATCTCTAACGCTTGGGCAATTATGGGGTCTGGCGTATGGCTTGCGAGAATGTAATCAGCCGCTTTTGAAGCGAGAGACGCGGCGCGAAATATCGCCCGTTTGTCGTCTTTAAGCACTCGAAGCCATGAACCAAGGTAATCCGTATGGCGCACGGTTGGGACAATCAAAAGCGCGGCGCAAACAAATGCAGAGGTCATTTCCGCAACAAGTTCTTCCTTAGCGTAGGGAATAGAACCTTTCGCGCCTTTCATTTCCCGCTCAAGTCTTGATTTGTGGCCTGTCCAGTGGCCAAGTTCGTGAAAGCAAGTACGGTAATAATTGATTTGCTCAAAGAATGCAGGTTGCGGCGGCACTTGGATAAAGTCTTTTGACGGGACATAAAAAGCCCTATCCCCGCCAATGCGAAAATCTGCGCCAGTGGCTTTTATCAGTTTTTCAGCAATGGGGATGGTTTCGCATTCGGGTAATGGCATTGCGCCCGCGTAAAGTTCTGGCGGCAAATCCTCGCATTGGTCAGCATTAAAGACGGTATAGCGTTTTAAAAACCCGATTTTCTGCGGGTCGGTTCCGTCTGCTTGGGCGCGTATGGCTTCATCTTTTGGGACAAAGGTATCAGCGTAACAGACCGTGGTGCCGCTCTCGCCTTTTCTGACATTGCCGCCAAAGGCTAAGGCTTGCTTATAGGTAAGCCAGACTTGTGTTGTGCGCCGCGTTTCAATGGCCGCGCCCCATAACAGCAATATATTTATGCCCGAATAATTTCGTTTTGTATGTCCGTTGCTTGGCAAATCCAAGGGCGTGGCAATATCAGGTCTGCCCCAAGGCTGTGCCCAAGGCGCACGTCCTGCTTCCAGTTCACTAATTACAGTGTCCGTAACATCTTGATAAAGGTCGGTGCGTTTCTTGCGTCTAGTCTTTTTTGATTTTGGCGCGGGTAGTAAAGCCACGGGCGCAAGGTCGGGTTTTGGGTGTTGCAAAGCAGTTAAGGCCATCGGGTTTGTCTCCAATGCCTGCCCAAAAAAGCACCTGCCAATCAGACGCAAAACAATTCCCCCCGCAGGGGGCGGGGGTGGGCGGCAAGGAGGCCATCAGGCGGCGGGCATTCAGGGGATGGTGCAAGGGTTTTGGTAGGACGGCGCGGTCGGACTTAAACGATTTTATTCCAAAACACTTGCAGCGTCACCGCCCGCTGCCAGACTGGCCGTCCGCCCACCCCCGTCCCCGAGGAGGGAACTTAATATGAAATGCCGACGCGCAGCGGCGCTTCGAGCAAGGCGAAGCCGCGCAGGCGTCAGCCGAACAAAGTGAGGGAAGGATCAAAGCCTATCTGTATGAGTTATAGTCAAGCATTTTGTGTCAGCTGTTCAAAAACATCTATTTTTCAATTAGCTAGGTCGTAAATTTGGTTGTATATCGTTCAAAATTGGCACAAAAAATATTATTCCGGTACACATAAGCAAACCGGGTTGAATAATATTCAAATTGTATCGACCAGCAAAATGCTGGTATCTTTCCGGCAATCTGTCCTATCTACGTGCTCTGCCCCAGATGGCACTTGATACAGTACGAAAGAACGGAAAAGCCATTTCCGTTCACTATGGGCGGCGACTCGGAATCGGCTTAAAGTAAAATAGTTGAGGCGGGGCCATCCGAAGGACGTGCTTTACCAACTTTGTTCAGGCATTCACTGCTTTGATCTCGCCCTCAGCCTCATAAGCCACACGGTTTCACCAGAAAAATTTCTTTGGCAAAACCTATGTGGTTTTCGATAACTCCGCAGCCTGCACCATACCATCGGCAGACCAATCAAATTTTTTTTCATTTACCCACATCGCATGTAGAACAATTGAAAGCTTTCGAGCTACGGCAACGGTCGCACTTTTGTAGGAACTTCTCTTTCGTAGGTTACGCCCCCATTTTTTTAGTGCGCAAGGCCGTGCATTTGTTTGTGTCAGTGTTGCAGCTGCTCTATAGAGATGATGCCGTATCATGATGTCACCGGCTTTCGTAATCCGACCATTATAATCAGTTTCTCCAGAAGCATACTTTCTCGGCACCAGGCCCAGCTGTGCAGGCACATCTCGCGAACGTTTGAAACGCGTCGGATCATCGATGACCGCTTTGAACAGAATAGCTGTTAGCGGCCCTACGCCCGGCGCCGTCATGAGCAGGCGACATATAGGATCATTTTTAGCGGCCATGTGGAGTATCTGTTCCAGTTCTTTGATCCGTGTAAGACCGGAGGCCCGTTGTTCAAGAAGCGGCAAGATGGCTATTTCAAGTTCACCATCTCCGGTGATGAGCTTTCTTACCCGTGCATCATATTGTTTCTCGGACACAGCTCCAATTTTCAATCCAAAGACCTTTAAGCTACCGCGTATCTGATTTTCAATATCGACGCGTTGTTCAACAAGAAAACGGCGATTATTGATTAACATCTTGATACGTTGGCTCGTGTCGCTCTTGATGTGGACAGCACGATACAGGTTACAGCGCATCATCTGAGCGATGCCACGCGCATCATTTTTGTCGGTCTTCATTTTTTGAGCGGCCAAAAATACTGAAGTTCTATATGTCTCAATGCAGACCGCCGGAAAACCGCGTGAAAGTAATTCGCGACAAAGCCATATGGCAATGCCGCAGGCTTCCAATCCAATAATCTTAGTATTGCCAGCGTTACTAAGGAGATAATCAGCTATATCGTCAGGCTCAGAATCTGTGACACCCTCCTTGATAATGTCGCCGTTCACGTCGATTATACAAACCGCTGTAGTTTTGTCTGATATGTCTAAGCCAACATAATGTGCTTTAAAATCTCTATTCATAATCGGATACCTTTATTTTGCTAGTTGCGGAGCTTCCACCTTGGTCGCCCATCCAGCCATGATAAATCATTTAAGCATCGAGAGCAGCAAAGAGAACAAACTCATACACAGTATCCGAAGGGTGGAGACAAGCGAAGCTTTTGCGAAGCGTAGGCTCCATTCACGAGAGCCCGGTCGCGGCTTGCCGCGAGACGCCCATCAAACGCTTAACTATAATGGGAGAAACATCCAAATTGATTTGTATTTTTCCAATGCACAATAGCCCACCTAATGTTCTGTATCTTCTAACAATGTTTCACTATTTTTCTCATATATCAAAAGTTCAGCGGGTTGACAATTTAACTCTCGGCAAAGTGCATTAAGAGTAGTAAATCGAATTGCTCTGGATTTACCCGTTTTCAAGATAGATAAGTTTGCTAAAGATATACCAACCACCAAGCTCAATTTTGTCAAACTGATACGCTTCTCAACAATCATGCGATCAAGGGTTACCCGAATTGCCATAGTTTTCTCGCAAATATAAATGTAAGCATGTAAAATTCATGCAATTAATAAATTAATACAAACCCTAGGCATCACCGTCCCAAAAACACTTTTGCGTTTGATTACCGTTAATATAAGTTGCCGTAACGGTATCCATGGATCTAATTTCTAATCCGAGACCATGTTTTCTGGCGCTAACCAATGTTTTATCCTGTATCAACCCCTCTGATACACGCCGAGCCTCCTGCCAGGATATGGCTTTAAAGCGTTTCGCATTATTGTGAAGATTGGGGTCAAGATTGTCCGTCTTCATATAAAATGAGACAGATTTAAGCCTGAGCTAAGCGAGAGTTTGCTCACCTCTGTTGATTTATATTAGGCGTTACGGCTTTGCGGTATTGCAAGCGTCGATGTTCGATAGTTTGTTTTTTGATCCTTTCCCTTTTGTTTAAAATTGATTGCGCTCGCCCGAAGTAGGCATCAGCAGGTGTGACGTTTTTCAGGCTTTCGTGGTAACGTTCATGATTATAGTCACTCCACAAAGTTTTCGATTTGCCGCTCAAGGTCTCCGGGTAAAAAGTAGTGCTCCAGCAATATCCTGGGACTATGAGCGTCTGATGCCATTTTTTTGTAATGAAATTGATTTTGCCTTGGTTTGCGGAGATAGGGTGCTCCGCGCACATGGCTCATGCCCTGGTCTTTGATGTAATCATGCCAACTGGACCAGAGATGTAATCTGGCGCCATTATCGGATAGCAAGCGTGGTTCTGTGTACGACTATTGACTTGATCACAGCCCGAAGCTTCAAGCGCCATATTTAGCGTGTCTGTCACATCAGAAGTCTTCATCGTGCTGCACAGCTTCGCCAACTGATGCATGTATACGCGAGTAGTCATCAAGGATAGTCGATAGGTACATCCAGCCCCAACCAATGATCTTAATAGTAGGTGAAGTCGGTCTGCCACATCTGGTTTATCGCCGTTGTCAAAGTCTTTGAACTCAACTGGCCGCTATTCATGACAATGAAGGCAGGGCTACGAGATCAGGTCGTGAGCCTTTAGAAGGCGGTATACCGAGCTTTCTGATACACGGCAAATAGCCTTTGGTATCGGTAAATCGCACAGCCAGTTCACGCGGACTCAGCTCTGTTTCGTACAAGCGCCATAGTCCAGTAGTTCGCAGCGTATCATTGTCAGGACATACGGTCTCCATTACCAGGCGTGGCAGTGGCGCGCGGTCCACAAGTCCGTCTTCGCTCACTGTTCCAGATACCGATCGTACCACCGATAAAAGGTTGGCCTTGGAACGCCCAACTTATCCAGCGTCCACTTGGCAGGGCGCTGTGAGCGCTCCACCAAACGGATGATCTCAAGCTTCTCCAGGATATCTCATGCGTCGTCGCCCCCATCCCCTATCATGCTTTTTTTAAGCAAGCGGAGCTCAAGTGTTTGCTCGGCGATAACTTCCTTCATGTTACGGGCTTCTGAACGTAAACCTTTGACTTCAGAGGTGTTGGCTTGGCGAACAATATCACCTGCCAGACGTTTTTTGCCAGCTTCCATAAAGTCCTTTGACCATTTGTAGTACAAGCCTTGGGCGATGCCTTCTTGGCGGCATAGTTCGGCAATACTCGCCTCGCCGCGAAGGCCATCCAGCACGATGCGGATCTTCTCCTCAGCCGAATACTGCTTACGGGTTTTACGTTTGATGTCTTTTACAATCCGCTCACCGGCTGATTGCTTACTCGTTCTTGTATGTCTCATCTGTCTCTCCGTGAGATACAAGATGAACAAAAACTCTCGCTTAGCCCAGACTTAAATCTGTCTCATAAGCGTTGACGTCAGACACGCAAAATGCAAAAATTTGAAGCGTACTTGTCGCTGTATACTTGGTATCAACTAATCAGAAAACTGCAGTGATTTGCGGCGGAAATGTAACAATTTTCGACCTGAATACATTGTGAAAACCCTTATCAAAAGTTTAATAAGGCTTGTAAATTTTTGTATTGGGGAATATGTTTAATTAAGCTATTTTTAATTGATAAATCAAGTATTTTCAAACATATGAACGATAGATTTATGCAAAAGACAATTGATTGGAACGAAATTCGATTACAGTTCCCGATTTTTAAATCAAAAACCTATATAAACTCATGCTCATATGGCGCGTTGGCATCTAGTGTTGACGATGCATTTCAAGCCTATCTATCAGACAGATACACCTATGGCAGCGACTGGTATAATTGGGTCATACACAATGAAAATTTGCGCAGTAATTTTGCTGAGTTATTTGGTGCAATTCCAGATGAAATTGCCGTCACGACCTCGGCAAGTGCAGGTATGAATTCAGTAGCAAGTTCGCTTGATTTTTCTGGCAAGCGTAATAAAATTATTATCACAGAATTAGATTTTCCAACGAGTTCACAAATCTGGTTTGCTCAAGAAAAACGCGGCGCACGTATTGTACGCGTCTATGCAACACAAAATAAAACGCTTGTTGAACGGTTAGCAGAAGAAATAGATGAAGAAACGCTTTTAGTGTCTGTCACCCATGTGTGTTACCGCAATGGAAAAAAACAAGACATCAAAGCTATCCGTGATCTGGCACGCAAACAAGGTGCATATATTTTTGTTGATGGTTATCAAGCCATAGGAACAATGAAAATTGATCTAAAAGCTTTAGACTTAGATTTTTATGTTGGCGGAACACTGAAATACTTACTTGGTACGGCTGGTGTTGCCTTTTTATATGTTAATCAGAAAATAATAAGTAAAATTACCCCCAGTGTTACAGGATGGTTCGCACAAGATGATATCCACGCTATGGATGATACATGTTACAACCCCTCAAATACGGCACGTCGATTTGAAGCAGGAACACCCCCTGTTCCAGCCATTTATGCCTGCCAAGCTGGGCTAGTCATTATAAAGGAAATTGGTCTCGCAAATATTGAAGCCCGTATCGCGAACATTACGGCAGATATTGTAAAGCGGGCCCATGATTTGGGCTACACCCTTGCCACCCCAGCTGATCCTGCATGGCGCGGAGCCATGGTTGCTATTAAAAGTACAGACGAAAATTCACTCGTAGCCGCCCTTGACGAGCGCGGTGTAGTGGCTTCATGTAGAGATGGTAATTTGCGCTTATCACCGCATTTTTATAACACGCATGAAGATGTAGAAAAAACATTTGCAGAACTAAAACATATTGATTTAATGGTAAAATAATACGTGCATATAGACTATTGACAATAACAGTATAGACACAAATTACATAAGATAGACAATTTTTGATACGACCTTTAGGGCAGCATCTGGTAAACCACACTTTCTATTAGACACATTTTTTAGATTAAAAATACAACCATTCTATCGATATGTGATTTGGTAATACCCCCATTTTTAGGGGTACTCCTAAGTATGGGGGTATTACCATTTATCTTTCTGCCAAAAGCATTTCTTTGCAAGACTCTACCTCTGAAGCATTTGGTGACATAGTTGGGTCGTCCAAGTACTTAGCCATAATCGTTGACGGGCATGGGTTTCTAGCAAAGAATGTTACGTGCCCTAACCCTTTCAATTCCACCATATGACCATTTTTCAAATACCGCATGGTTTCACGGCTCCATTGAATAGGCGTTGAGCTATCAATATCCGACGCCATTATCAATGCAGGTACATCGGTAACAAATGTATCCTGAGCCCCATCTACTGGTTGAACATCCCATATATTACACATTACTTTTGAAAGGTTGGTCACCTTATCAAGGTCATTATAAAAAGCAGGCGACCAACGTGTATTTCGGCTGTGTCCCATTTTTTTATCTATGCTATCATCTATATAAGCCACTTCTTCTGCACAAAGAATTGATGTTGCCATACCCCAACCACTGATATCTTCTTTAGGCGGACCACTACTTTCTTCCTTTGGGCCATGCATTGCTGGGTTTTTTCCAATGGAAAAATCCTCTATCATGTCTGGCAGTTTTGGATCATTAATGTTCGATGTTAACAGCATCATTAAAAAACCGACTTCTATAGGAGCCTTGTCACCTTGCTTTTCAAGAGTGTTCGCAAAGGCGTTGATTTGCTTTTCAAGGTTTGGGTGCTTGTCAGCACATGTTTTATCTGCATTGCAGTTATCTATGAATTGACCAAGCAATCCAAGTATGTCTCCATGATCTGATATTCCGTTCACATGTGGTGGAAATGCGCTATCTAAAATAACACTGCGCAACCCATCTGGATGATTATGCATTATTTCCAAACCAAGTAAAACGCCATAAGATGCTCCTAATAGATTCCATTCTTGATAACCTAAAGCTTCACGCACGACATCAAAATCCGCCGCGTTTTCTCTGGTTGTATACCCATTCAAATCAGTGCCGCTGGCTATAAGTCTATCATAACATGTTTGCACGTCCTTCATACTCTCCATATTAGGAACAGGGGACCCGAATGTAGTGACTTCAGGGCAGGATATACGAGGTGTAGAAAAACCAACCCCCCGTTGATCTACTAAAATAATATCCCGCTTTGCCAAAATAGGCGCCAACATCTTTGGTATAACATCATGCATTCTAATCAAAGGGAAACCAGGGCCGCCAGATAAAATTACTACAGGATCAGGCTTTGGGTTTTTGTTTTTAGATGGTAATATAGCAACGGCAATCTTAATGATACGGCTCTCTGCACTAGAACGGTTTTCAGGAACATTTACATAACCACACCGCACTCGCTTGGCCATTGGTATAATACAATCTGTTTTAACAAATTGATTAAGTTTGCTAGCTTCACCTAAAGCATTCTCATCCATACTTATCTTTGTCGGCGTATCTTTATTACACCCCATCAAAATAATAATCACAGCAATGAGTAATGATTTAGTTGCTGAAAACAGCAAATTTGAGTTCCCAATGTTTGACATTTTTATTCCTTCAATTTTAATATTATGTACGTTTTTTTCTAAAAGGAAATATAGTTGAGTTCACAGTATAACCTCCATATATTTCTATCGAGGTCACCAACCGCCTCAACATTTGCTATATTAAACCTCTCTATGAAATTTGAAAACTATGATTCAAGCTATCAATTCACTACAGATTATTTTTATAACCTTACCGCCTTCTTTGACTTCATAAATTTCACAAATAGCCCAGCGTTAAATATCATAATCACACCGTATAGCGTTGGTGTTATCGCAATATCCCAGCTTTTTAAAATCGTAAGAGACAAGAATGTTGCTAGAGCTACATTTTGCAGACCCACTTCGATAGCAACAGTCATCACTTCGCTATTGGTGAGTTTGGCAAGCCTCGCCAACCAATAACCAATAGCCAATCCGATTAAATTAAGCAAAAATACAACTGGCCCAGCCTTGACTATATTTTCTTTGAGCAACTCCAAACTAATAAATACGGAAAAACCAATGACAGCAATCAGGATAATCATAGACGTTGGACGCAGATAGATAATCATTTTCTCGGCCATGTCTTTTTTATACGCACGGAACATCATACCGAGAGCTACCGGAATTACCGTCACTTGCGCCAGTTTTGTTACAGTTTTTAAGACATCTAATTCTGGAGCTTGGCCCGTATCATAAAAATATTTAAGGCCAAGACCGATTAAGAGCGGTGTGGTGATAATTGTAATCATACTAGACAAGGCTGTGAGGGTTACAGATAACGCAACATCGCCTCGCGCGGCAAATACAACTGCATTCGAGGTAACACCTCCTGGACACGCTGCGAGTATTATTAACCCAACTGCCATAGCAGCCGGCAACTTAAACAAAATAGCTAATCCCCACGCGACTAAAGGCAGCAAGATAATTTGACCAGAAACCCCGGTCAACGCTGCTTTGGGCCTTTGTAATAGTCTTCTAAAATCATCAACAATAAGCGACAAACCAAGGCTGAACATAATCGCCATCAAACCGATTGGCACAAGTCCCGTATTTACAAATTTTATTGCTTCAGGACTCATATACTCCCTCCAATTAACATGACAGTTTTATTGGTTCATTTCTGCAATATCACCAGGGCTACCCAATTTGAAATCTTTCCGGTAATAAGGCGTACCACGCTTAACCGTCAAAACCACGGATTTGAAACTATCTACCCCATCAAGAGGGTTTTCTTTCAAAAACATTATATTTGCTAGTTTACCTGGCGAAATTGTACCCGCTTCATTTTCCATTCCCACACTATACGCGCCGTTGACAGCTGATGCTTTAATCACATCTATCATCGGCATGCCGACCTCCTCATTAAGCAACCGCAATTCATCATATAAAGCTGGGAATGCATCCTTGCTGCCATTCCAACCATCTGTACCAGTCGAGATTTTAACACCCATTTTATATGCTCTTCTTGCTAACACATAACCTTCTTTGGAGCCGCATTTTGCCCGCACCCCCCTCCGCCGACGTTTATTATCCTCTTCATCCAATTCACTTGATGTTTTAGAATTTTCTTTTTGTTCCTTAGCAAGTCTTTGTGCTTGCTTTAGCATGGCACTTTCTTGTTTTTCATATTGAACAAATAACCGCAATGTTGCATCTAATACTGTATTTTGCCTTTTCATTTCTGCAAAAACAGCATCAATTTTTGGACTGTTAATATCTACATCAACAAATCCACTCATCTCGCCGCGGTCACTTTTTGCTTTAACATCTGCTGGAATTGCTGCGGCACAAACATCTGAAATATGAGACATTGTTCTGACACCAGCTCTCGCTACGTCTATTGGTCCTGCGGGCCCTACATTAACATGTGACCATACCAAAACACCTTGCCGACGGGCTTCATCAGCAATAAGCTGTATAGTCCTTGCGTCTAGTGCTGCATAAGTTTTAATCGCAGTTGCCCAAGTACCGCGTGCATAGGCAACTGCTTTTTTCATGTCAGACGTTTCTGTCACGCCCTGCATCCAAGAAATTTTTCCTGGCGTTACACCTCTTCCAGAGGAAATCGTGCGAGGGTCTTTGAAAAAACCAGGACCAGCCATTAAAGCAACATATTTCAGGTCTGGAGCAGGAATTTCTTTCACCAATGAAGCACGGCTTAAGTCTGCAAGAGCTCGGGCATCACCGGCAAGATCACGAGCAGTCGTAATGCCACCATATAATTGCCGGTTTAAAATAAATTCAGCAAATTGACGGTTGGGCTCAGTCGCAATATGTGTATGTGATTCAACGAGGCCCGGTATAGCGTACCAGCCACTTGCATCAATTATTTTTGTATTTTGGGTTTGCTGATTGGTTAACTCAGACGTAGGTATAACCGCTGTAATTTTTTCGCCTAAAACAATCACCGACATATTATGACGAACACTGTCACCTACCCCATCAATCAATGCAACATTTTTATAAATGATTGATTGAAGCTCTTTTTGCGAATGTTGTGAAGGTCTTTGCGTTGGAGCACCTTCTGTCGTTGTTACGCAGGCGCTCAAACTCGTTGACAGTAATAGTGTTATGGCAATTGTGGACATTTTTTTCATTTTTTTCTCCTAAAGATTACAGGCTACGCACCCCAAATAGTTTTATTTAAACGCATAAAATTTCCGCCTAATATTTTTTCTATACGCGCAGATGAATGGCCTTTTGAATATAGTTTATCAGCGATGATGTGGAATTGATCTGGCCCTTCAAGACCTGGAATAAAAGGAGTGACCCCAGCTTTTTCACCTTTGGCAGCGATTCCCATTTTGATCCGTTGAGTAACTTGCTTATCAATCATTTTGTGCATAGCAACCATGTCGTCAATTTGTGTCGTACTTCCATCCGTACCCAACCCCACATGGTCTTCACCGCAAACATTAATAGCATGTTCAATATGGCGAATGACATCAGTAACAGTCGGAAAGCTGTCTTCCTTCAAAAATGGCATAAAATAAATGCCCACAACACCGCCTTTATTTGCTAGCAACCGCAATTCTTTATCGCTTTTATTACGCGGCGTGTCTGCGAGTGCCCTACATCCAGTATGGGAAATACATATAGGATCACTGGATATAGCAATGGCGTCTAGACACGTTTGTTCCCCGCTGTGGCTAAGGTCAATTATTGTGTTCGTATCGTTTAAACGCTCTAGCACTTCACGTCCAAATTTGGTTAAACCACGATTTCCGGGAACCATAGATCCGTCACCTAATTGGTTGCGAATGTTATATGTAAGCTGAATAATTTTTACACCAAGTTTTGCGAACTCCTCAACGCGCGCCGCATCATCTCCCATCATAGCGGCATTTTGGAAACCAAAAATCACACCTATTTTGTCTTGCTGTTTGGCCTTTATAATATCCTGAGTAGAGAGAACTTTAATCAGATCATCACTGTTGGATTGAATAATTTTATCCCAATGTTTCACAGATGAAATACTATGTTCATAAGGTTCCATTGGACCAGCCGTGTAACCTATGGTCATATTCAAAGCTGTTACTCCTGAATCGCGGGCATCTTTAAGTGCCCTAGGGTCGATCTTCAAAGAATTCGGATCCGGCCATTGGTTCATATTAATTAAACCGCCAAGATTATTGAGAATGATCGCAGATTCTAAACCTGGCCAGACTTTTGCTCCTTTGGCCACCCTAGAAGATACCTGCTTAGTTGTTTTTTGCGCACCATTCGACTTAGTATAGCAGGCCGACAGTGGTAACATTGTTATTGTAGCGGCTGAATATTTAAGAAATTTTCGTCGTTTAATTTTATCCATTTTCCATCTCTGTTCTATAATAAAACTTAAGAATGATGCTCTAATTTAGTAATCAAGAACATATGCTCCATCTTGCCAATCACCATATTTTTTACGTCCGGCAATACAAGCCTGTCCTTTCTCACTTGTGAAAACAGAACTCACCATTTTCCATCCATCATTAGTGTTTATAAAATCGAAAATATCCACGCCGCAATGATCGAATTTCTCACCAACATAAAAATGGTAATTCGACCAGAGTGAAGCAATATTGCCGTTGATTTTTACGTCAGGATTGAGGAGACGTTCTTGCAAAAGCGGCGAACCTGCTTTGGTCAAACTTTGCAAATAATCTTCTGTCGTCATAATTGAGTAACCTCCCCCAGGGCTACTAACAGAAAAATAACGACCTTTCGGCAAAATAAGGCTTCGTGCAGTTTCGACATCTTTAAATTCCATAGCCTTAAAAAAACTTGACATTATTGAAAGAATTTCTGCTCGATCTGTACTATCAGAAACAGGTTTTGCATCTACTGTAGCGCATGCATTTAAAACCATAAGACTCGCGATTATGCCGCAGCTTAAGAATATTTTTTTCATAACCACCTCAAAAAAAAAGAGGAAGATTATGCATCTTCCCCAATTATATTACATATCAAAATCAAGAGTTACGCCAATTGTGCGAGCGCGTTCACGTATGACCGAATCTGGTAGACCTGGGCGCCTTTGCACAATAAAGCCCACAGGCTGATCTACATCAAATATATTTCGCGCATAAATCGATGCTTTCCACCCCTCACCCTTAACACCAAATTGAGCTCCAAAGAGGGCATAACCACCCGTCTCGCGTGCCAATGGGTCTGTCCGATCAACCTGATCAAATGAAGTGCTTTCATATGTTCCGTTTACATTTACAAAACTATCAAAATTGCCCATTTTAAATTCTTGTTGTAAAACTGCATTTGCTGTAAATCCAGGAGTACCAGCTAAGCTGTCACCGTCTTTACCAACTGCGAGACTATCCGCTGTTAATTTTTGTGATGAAAGATTCATACCAGCTCTAGCCGAAAACCCATCTACAACATCGGGCTTCCACATAAGATCGATTTCAACACCTTTTAAAGCGGCTGTATCACCATTTTCAGTGAAACCAAATGCCCTAGTTAAATCAGTTACACCGACTTGAATATCTCGAAAATCCATATAATAAATCGCACCATTTAGAGTGAGCTGATGGTCTTCAGTTTGAAATTTCCAGCCGAATTCATAATTATCAACAAAGTCAGGATCAAAGACTGCTGGTGCATCTGTACCATCCACTCGTTTCAAATTTGGTTGATTTGCCCCACCTTCACGGAAGCCCTGAGAAAAGGTAACATAGGTCAATAAATTATCTGCCCATTGATAATTAGCTTGCGCTTTAAACGCCGCTTTTGTGCCAGAATCATACAAATCCAACCGTCCCAGTCCTAAAGGATTGCCAAAAAATGATGCTATTATCGTCGGTTGCGACCTACTTGTAAGCTCAAACAAGCGTACACCACCAATAACAGAAAGTTGCTCATTCACTTGGTATGTTACTTCACCAAATGCAGCCTTATTCGTGGTACCATCACTTCTAGTATTTTGATCAAAAATGAATTCACGCGGCGACCCTGCAGGGAAAACAATGCCAGTTGCCGGATCAACCGTACTCGCGATCACTATAAAATCCAAATCCGACTCCGAATAAAATAGGCCGCCCACAAATTGAATGGGCCCATCAAGGTTTGACGCAACACGAACTTCGCTTGAAAATATTTTATTTGGCCCAGTTTGAAAAACCCTGCCAAATAAACCTGGCGGCAAAAACTGAGAAACATCAAAAATGAATTTAGTATCTCTTTTAGTATGTGAGGCAGTAGCTGTTAACGTGCCCCACCCCAACTCATGCTCAAGCGTTGCATTAAACATTGTTGTTTTGTCAAAATACTCTTCAAGAACTACGCCAGACTGTATATCCGCCTTTGCTGGGTTTACGTTTACCTTATCAGAATCCCCAACATCTGTATCTTGGTAAAATGCTGTGGCGAGCAATTTTGTGCCTTCACCTAATTGAATAGATCCAGAAACTCGCCCACCATACACATCAACGCTATTAGTATCCTCAAAACCCAAATCAGGCCGTTCAATAAAGCCGCCATCCTTAGAATAATATCCAACTGCACGTAGGGCAAATACGTCGTTAACAACGGGAACATTCACCATGCCACTGATTGATGTAGTTTCCCCTTGCCCCCTTGAACGAAACCCAACATCCGCACGACCAGAGGCTTCAAAGCTTTGGTCATTAGGCTTTCTGGCAATGTAACGAACAGTTCCGCCCTGCCCACCCGCCCCATAAAGCGTACCCTGTGGGCCCCGCAATACCTCAATTCGTTCAATATCATAAAGGCCCAAATCACCATTTTGAACATTACCCCTACCAGAATCGAGCTGTATCTCGTCCATATATAAACTGACTTGCCGGCGACCCGCTAACCCTCGAATACCAATATTTTTATTACTTGGGCCGCGATCTTTAACAACTAAACCCGGCGTTAAGCGTGCAACGTCATCAATACTATCGGCATTTGTTTGCTCTAGCACCAACGCGCCAATGGCAGAAATATTGTACGGAATATTTTGAATATTTTGTGCACCCCGTTTGGAGCCAGTCACTATAATTTCATCTTTCTCATTAGACAACTGACTTTCTTGAGCCTGAGCACCCGAAACCATCATCCCGATCGCCAAAGCTGACCCCCCCCATTTTATCATATTTAGTTTACGCATTTTAGTCCCCTTTCTGTTTTGATTATGCTTTATACGTTACTTAAAAATCAACTTTAGTGCCGCCACCCTTTTTCAAGGCTTGTTCATATAAATAGTACGCAACAACTAAATCCTGTGTCACTACCCCTAAAGAACGATACAAAGTGATTTCATTTTTTGATGTTCGGCCCTTGATTTCGCCTGTAATGACGGTACCGATTTCGCCTCTAATGTGATCTTCTGAAACGACGCCTTCTTTTATTGCCTGAAGCAATTCTCCAGCTTGGTTCATTGTAGATTTACGCGAATCTATAAAATAGCTGGATTTTTTGACGGCATCAGTATCAATCTCACGCTTATGAACCTCACTTGCACCAACCACATTAAGGTGCATGCCAGGCTCTAAGTCCTCACCAAATAAAATTGGCTCCTTAGTCCCCGTAACCGCGCAAATAACATCCGTTCCCTTAACGGCAGACCTTACATCGTCATAGGAATTTATTTCGATACCGTGGCGGAGCGCCATATCTTCGCAAAACATTTCAACATTTTTTGAATTTCGCGACCAGACTCTATATTCGTCAAAATCGCGCACAAGCATCATTGCTTCTATATGAGACCTAGCTTGTTCGCCCGACCCTAATATGGTCAGTACACGAGAATCCTTACGCGCTAAATGCTGTGTTGCCATTGCACTTGCCGCTGCCGTACGCATGGCCGTAATTTCACCGCCGTCAATCAAAGCCAACGGAACACCGTGTTTTGGTTCAAACAACATCATCAAACCAATATGAGATGAACGCTTTGTGCCATTATTTTGGGGCATCATATTTATGACTTTAAGTCCAAAACATTCCGGGCCAGCAATATAGCCCGGCATCATACCCATGACACCGCCACTCGGCATATACATACCCCAACGCAGAGGCATAACTGAATTTCCATTGCTTGCTTCTTGCATCGCTTTCCCCATCAAAGAAATCGCCTTCGACATCGGCAAGGAAGCTCGCACTTGCTTTTTAGTTAAAATTATCACGTATTCAAACTTCCTTCTACCTTCTGATATTGCATCAACAACAATACGTCTAATATTATATTTGTATTAAATTGATATGTATTGCATATAGTTCACTTATCCTGCGCACCTATAACGTCACACGAGCGAACCAAAGCACAATGGCTAGCGTCTCTATTTTTAAGAGTTACAAATGAGAAAAAGGAGGTTACTCAAATACGGTAATATGTGTAAACTAAGTTACTTGTGTACATATTTTTCGCAAAGCATGTAGGCTTTGTGACGGATGTTCTTTACGAGTAATTAGATGCACATCCACATAAGCTTTCTTTTTGAGCTTGATTACAGCAACATCTCCCGCCCACGACCTTGCGGCACATTCGGGCACAATAGCAACACCAACACCTGCAGCCGCATATGTGAGAAGCACATCTGTTTGTTCAGACATGGCAACGATATTAGGGCTAAAGCCCGCCTGTTCACACTGGCTAACAATTTTGTCATAATGAGACGGAAAAAGATGGCGCTGCAAAGAGACAAAATTTTCACTTTTCAAGTCCGAAATTCGAATTTCTTTGCGACTGGATAACGCATGTACCTTGTGCATAGCCACGCATAAAGGCTCATGAAGCACAAGATCAAATGCCACGTTATGGCTCAAAAAACGATCCGACATTCTCTGAACAGCAAGGTCAACAAAACCCGCATCTATCTTCCCATCAATTAACGCTTCATATTGCTCATCAGAGCGCATAATTACAAATTCAAGCTGCACCCGAGGATAGATATCTCGAAACTGTTTGAGAACGCCTGTAATTTCTCTTAAAATTGCAGACCCCATATACCCGATAACAATTGTATCCATCTCTCCTAGCGCTGCTTTTCTAACCTCGTTCGTCGCCCTCTCAACCTGATGAAGAATGCTTTTTACACGACGAAGAAAAACGTCCCCCTCTTTTGTCAGTCGGACTTTACGATTGCTCCTATCGAACAATTGGACGCCCAACTCTTTCTCTAGCTTGTGAATTTGCTGAGTTAATGGCGGTTGAGATATATTCAAGTTTCTTGCGGCACGCCCAAAATGTAATTCTTGTGCAACGGCTGCGAAATATCTTAAATGTCTAAGCTCCATAACAATTCTCCTGCCATATCATTGCCTATTTAATTAAGAAACCTAACTATATTTCTTTCAACTACAAAGAAAACCAATAATGTGTCGATGGTCAAGGGCCATATGTATCAAAAGCATTATGGGTTTTATTCGCATTCTGTAGCACAGAATACTCATTAGTAAACCATACAATTCCTTATACATATCAATACGATACTTATCTAATATTAGACGAATTGAAAAAAAATGCTTATCTTACCTTTACACGCGTTGCAGACAGTTGCAAAAAACTGACTTTTGAGACTACATATTATGACAACATCAACAAAATTAAAACAAAACCTCCCGATTTTACTCACCTTTACCTTAATAGTTATTACTTTTGTGAGCTCATCTGTTCTCGTGACTAGTTGCTCAAACCTAGTGCAAAAACAGAGAGGTGTCCCCCGCCAGTCTAGCCATACCCTTGTAGCGGGCTTTTTAAAGAAGAGCATCGACTATTCCGTCAAGCCTGGCGACGATTTTTATAATTATGCCAACGGTATGTGGAGAAAGACCTATGTTATGCCAGAAGACAAAGCTATTTACGGTAATTTTCAAGGCTTAATTGAGCAAACGCAAAAAGATGTAAAAGCAGTTATTGAAAAAACGTCGTCTATCAGACACCCTATAGGCACAAATGGACAAAAAATAACCGACTTATACAATGATTTTCTAAATATAGATCAGCGTAACAGGCTTGGCACAATTTCGCTCATTCCCCATTTTAATCAAATTGACACTCTATCAAACAAGACGCAACTTGCTCATTATTTTGCTATTGCAAATAGTGCAGGCTTTGGCACACCATTTAACTATAGGGTATCAGGCGACGCGAAGGATCCAACAATATACACCCTATATCTCCGACAATCTGGCTTGGGACTGGGTGACCGTGCTTACTATTTAAAAGCAGATTCGAAATCTGTAAAAATTCGCACGGAATATTTAAAACATTTGAAAAAAATGTTGGTACTGTCAGGTGTAAAATCATCTTCTCAAACCGCCTCAGACATTTTACAATTTGAAACAAAACTTGCTCGAATTCAGTGGAAAAAAGAAGAGAGTCGTGATTCAGTAAAAACTTATAATGTTTATAACAAGTCAGACTTGAAAAAAATGATGCCAGATTTTGATTGGGACGATTTTTTAAGTACATTTGATGCTCCAAACGGTCAAGAAGTGATAATTGCGCAACCCAGTTATTTTAGTGCCCTTAATCGCCTTATTTTAGAAACTGAATTGGCAATTTGGAAATCATATCTAAAATGGCAAACGCTCAATACCATGTCCAAATACCTTGACGAAAACTTAGCCGAGCAAAACTTTTCATTTAATGGAACAGTACTACAAGGTATTCCAGAACCTCAACCACTCTGGCAACAGGCAGTCGACATTCTTAATACACACCTTAGTGACGCAGTTGGCCAAATATATGTCGCGGAACACTTTAAACCTGAAACCAAAGAGCATGTAATTAATTTGGTACACAATCTTACAAACTCCTATGCAATCAGTATCAAGAACCTGGATTGGATGGGAGTGGAAACTAAAGCAGAAGCCTTGGACAAGTTACAAAAAATAACACTAAAAATTGGCTACCCCGAGAAGTGGAAAGATTATTCCAGCTATACGATAAAATCTGGGAATTTAGTTAATAACATTGTGCAAATTAACAAAGCAGCACAGAAAATTGACGCCGGCAGACTTGGGAAAACGGTTGATCGCCAAGAATGGGGAATGTACGCTCAACAGGTCAATGCCTATTACGACCCCAGTATGAATGAAATCGGTTTCCCAGCAGCCGTTTTACAGCCACCCTTCTTCAACCCATTGGCAGAGGATGCCTTTAATTATGGTGCTATTGGCAGTGTAATTGGCCACGAAATTGGCCACGGTTTTGATGATCAAGGCAGCACTTTTGACGGAGATGGCGTTTTAAGAAATTGGTGGACAGAGAAAGATAAAAAAGCGTTCAAAGCTAGAACTGGCAAGCTCATTGAACAGTATAATGCTTTTGAGGTTTTAGAAGGGCTTTATGTAAACGGTAAATTCACACTTGGAGAAAATATCGGTGACTTAGGGGGGTTAAGCATAGCCTTCAAAGCCTACCAACTCTCCCTTGATGGAAAACCAGCTCCCATTATTGATGGTTTCACAGCAAATCAACGATTTTTTATTGGAAACGCACAACTGTTCATGAGTAAAGAGCGAGATGGGTATTTGCGCGAACAAGTTGCTCGGGATTCACATAGCCCAACTAAATTTAGAACAAATGGGGTCGTTCGTAATGTACCAGAATTTTATGAAACATTTGATGTAAACCCAGGCGATAAATTATATCTGGCACCCAAAAATAGAGTCAAAATCTGGTAATTCACAATACAAACGACATCAATAAAAATAAACTCACAAGGTGCCTGCATTATCTGGGGCGCATCATGCATAATAATATTATAGAAGAGAACTTTGATGAAAAATAAAAAGAAAAACAATCTAATTAAGTATCTCCTAGCTATACTTGTAACCTTTACCCAAACAATTGTATTTGTCGATGTGGCAACAGCTGCTGACAAGGTTTATATATTACGTTCGCCAGATAAAACTATAGCGCTTAACGTAAAAATATCTGACAATTATATCAAATATTCTTTGGCGGTAGATGGTCAAATCGTAATGTATCCTTCCAGAATTGCTATGGAAATTTCTACTAATATTACGCTTGGAAAAAACCCCTCTTTTCAATCGATTGAAAGGCGTTCAGAAAACAAATTGCTATCCCCAACTGTACCCTTAAAATCTAGCCATGTTAAAGATCATTTCAATGAAATGACCCTAAACTTTAAAGGAAATTATTCACTTATTTTCAGAACTTATAATAATGGTGTTTCTTACCGGTTTAAAACTACATTCCCAGAAATAATAACAATTAAATCTGAAACAATAGAGTACGATTTTGGAGAAAATAGCCATATTTACTTCCCAAAAGAGAAAGGTTTTCAGTCCCACAACGAACGGTCATACTTATATCAACCAGTTCTCAAAATTCAACCGAGCGACCTTGCGAGTCTTCCTGCATTAATAGAAACTAAATCCATAAAAATACTAATCTCGGAAACGGCTCTTAAAGATTACCCTGGGCAGTGGTTAATTGGTGGGGAAAAACATAAGTTAACAGCAACTTTTCCAAAATTTGCCCTGCAGACAAATTTAAAAGAAGATTCTGATAGAAACGAAATTGTAACACAAAGGGCTGAATTTATTGCCAAAACAAAAGGAACACGGGCCTATCCTTGGCGTTTTCTTGCCCTTGCACGTGAAGATGCTGACTTAATAACCAACCAACTAAGTTATCTTCTGGCTGATCCATTACAAATAAAAGATCCTTCATGGATCAAACCAGGTAAGGTCTCTTGGGATTGGTGGAATTATAATAACTTATACGGGGTGAATTTTAAAGCTGGCGTGAATACACAAACCTATAAATACTATATTGATTTTGCTTCTCAATTTGGCTTGGATTATATCATCATGGATGAAGGATGGTATAAGCTGGGGAACGTGTTTGATGTTGTTCCCGAAATTGATATTGAAGAAATTATCGCCTACGGCAAAGAGAAAGATGTCGGCGTTATATTATGGGTAATATGGAAAACTTTAGATGTACAACTTGAAGAGGCTATGGACCAATTTGAAAAATGGGGCGCAGCAGGCTTAAAAATAGACTTCATGCAAAGAGATGATCAATGGATGGTCAACTATTATTGGCGTATGGCCGAAGCTGCGGCAAAAAGAAAGTTGCTGGTTAATTTTCATGGTGCTTATAAACCAGCTGGATTACGGCGCGCATATCCAAATGTATTAACTCGCGAAGGCGTAAAAGGATCGGAACATAATAAATGGAGCAAAGATATTACGCCTAGCCATAATTTGACTATCCCATTTATAAGAATGGTTGCAGGGCCAATGGATTATACACCAGGTGCTATGGTCAATTCATCTGTCCGCGCCTTTGCTAGTATTTTTCCTCGCCCTATGAGTATGGGCACCCGTACACATCAATTGGCAATGTTCGTCGTTTACGAAAGCCCGATGCAAATGTTATCAGATAGCCCATCAAATTATCTCCGAGAGATAGAATCGACAACGTTTATTTCAAAAATTCCAACGGTTTGGGATGAGACAAAAGTTCTATCAGCAGAAATTGGAAAACATATTATCTTGGCACGAAGAAAAGGGGAAATATGGTTCATTGGTGCGATGACGAATGAAGAATCCAGAGAGATGGAAATAGATTTAACATTTCTAGAAAACACCAATTTTAAATTAACATCATTTGAGGATGGAATAAATGCAGATCGATATGCGAGTGATTATCATAAAAAGATTGCAATAGTAAATGCTGATACTAAGCTCACTATAAAAATGGTTGCTGGTGGCGGTTGGGTCGGGAGACTAGAGCCAGAATGCACAAGAAAGCTAAATTGGGGTTGTCCTAAATAATAAAATTATACACCCAATATCATGAAACTTAAAAAGGCTTATGTTTTTTGTAGTTCTTGCATCTGATTTATTGGGTTTGGTAAGAGAAATTTTGAAGACAAGTGTGTGAATCATACAACGTCTTACTAATACTTAAATATTTTTATTGACAAATATATTTTTCCTTTGATACGCTTTTATTACGAAACGTTGAGCGCGGTCATGAGACAACCGTAGCGTTGCTAACACGCTCAGGAGTTTTGTCCCATGAAGACAATTATAGAACCTTTCCGAATTAAATCCGTCGAACCCATTTTCATGACGACAAAGGAGCAGCGCAAAAACTATTTGCAAGATGCTCATTGGAATTTATTTAAGCTAAAATCCAAGCATGTTTTGATTGATTTGCTAACTGATTCAGGCACAGGCGCTATGAGTGCCGCTCAATGGGGCGCGATTATGATCGGTGATGAAAGCTATGCTGGCTCACCCTCATTTGACCGTTTTGAATCAGCCATTCAGGACTTAATGCCGTTTAAGCACATCATCCCAACCCACCAAGGCAGAGCCGCAGAAGCCATATTATTTTCTGTTCTTGGCGGCGTAGGGAAAATAATTCCTAACAACACCCATTTTGATACCACACGCGGCAATATAGAAAATTCGGGCGCAAAGGCAGTCGATCTTTTGTGCGCTGAAGGATTAAAGCCATCTGACCTCTCGCCTTTTAAAGGCAATATTGACCTTGAAAAACTGCAAGCCTTTATGGAAGAAAATGCGCAGAATGTACCCTGCGTCATGATTACGGTCACCAATAATGCTGGTGGTGGACAACCTGTTTCCCTTGCCAATATAAAGGGAGCCGCCAAAATCGCCCATGCCTTTGGCAAACTGTTCATTATTGACAGTTGCCGCTTTGCAGAAAATGCATATTTCATAAAGAAACGAGAGCACGGCCAGCACGATAGGTCGATTAAAGAAATTGTCCGCGACATGTATTCTTGCGCCGACGGTATGACCATGTCTGCCAAAAAAGACGCCATTGTTAACATAGGCGGCTGGCTTGCCTTAAACGACGATGCGCTCGCAGATAAAGCCCGCACAGAGCTTATCATGACCGAAGGTTTCCCCACATACGGCGGGCTAGCAGGACGTGACCTTGAGGCCATCGCCCAAGGTTTAAAAGAAGTCATAGATGAAGACTATTTACGCTACAGAATTGGTACAAATGAATACATTGTCAAACACTTAGATAAATTAGGCATTCCTGTTGTAAAACCGGCTGGCGGACACGCCGTTTTCATTGATGCCAAAACGTGGCTGTCGCATATCCCTCCGCTTGAATATCCGGGGCAAGCCTTGTCCTGCGCTCTTTATGAGGAAGGCGGCATTCGTTCTGCTGAAATTGGCACATTTATGTTTGGCCGACAACCTGACGGCACGGTAATTCCAGCAGCTATGGAATTGGTGCGTCTCGCCATGCCAAGGCGTGTCTACACCCAAGCTCACGCTGATTACATCATCGAAGTTTTTGAAGAATTGGCAAAAAGGAAAGACCAGATAAAGGGCTTGAAAATCACAGAAGAGCCCCCTGCACTCCGCCATTTCACAGCTAAATTAAAACCCGTAAACTTGTAAAGGAGAATAATATGACCAATATAGCAAAAAAATTCGACGCATGGATCAGAACCTCTTTTGTCGAGATGAACACAGAACTTGAAAACATGTATTTCAAAGAAGAAGACCGCTCCATTGTTGCAGGCGTTGGCGATAACATCAAAACAACAATTCATGATGAAGGCCTCTCGCACATAAAAAAATTAAAAGCAGAGGGCAATACGGATACTGATTATAATCAAGCTTTTGAAACCTTAAGAAATGTTGGCTTGTATTTTGCGTCCTTGCGACGGCACGGCCTTACCAACCCTGACAGCGAAACTCGCTCACCCTTTGACGAAGCGTCCTCACTGGCCCTACACTTATCTGCTACATGCGGGGCCACGCCGCGCTTTGCGACAAGTCATATCAGCACCCACGGTTTTGCCGTTGACGGGGTTATAAAATCTTTCACATCCTTAGAATCTGAGCATTTCTTTCTTGCCAATAATACACGAGGGATATTTGCTTATAAACGTGCTGCCGAAGCCCTTGATCGGGTCGTGCCGCTTGGCGTCTCACATCCAATTGCGAGCGTTTTGCTAAGCAATGCGCGGGACGCTTTAAAAGATGTAGTCCTCTATAACAAACGCTTATTTGACCAGCTTGATATAGACAGATTTTTCTTTAGCGTTCGCCCTTACTACAAGCCTTATAGAGTTGGCGAGCATATATATAGAGGTCCGAACGCAGGAGATTTTTCTGGCATTAGTGAAATTGATTTACTCCTCGGACTATGTTCCGCCCAAGATATGGCCTTCTCGCAAATGCTAAATGACAAGACGCTTTACATGGTTCCTGATTGCCAACGGCGTATGCGCGAATGTTTAAACAAAACCTCTCTGCTCGATAGTTTTATGCAGGAAGCTGATGAACACCACGACCGTCTATGGTTCCAAGAAAATGTAAAAGCTTTCTTGGAAGTCTGTAAACTGCATGGCTACGGCGCTGCGCAACACCATAATATGCTTGTGCGGCGTTTCATTGAAAAACCATCCGTAGTGCTGCCAAAAGAAGAACTTGAACAAGTGACAGCCAGTGGCCCTCCCCTCCCCGTTCTCTTACAATCTTTGGCCGACCTGCGCGATCTCAGGCTGGCCGTACAACGCGATAATTTAGAAACGAGGTATGATGACATTACACGTCTGACCGAACTTGTATCATAGAACATTCAAACATAACAATTTCTCCCTAAGAATGCAGGCCTTGAGAAAATATAGTTTAGATCAAGTTTTAATCCATCCCATTTTATTTGGAATTGATGTCTTATGCTGGAATATTGACGTTCCCGTTATTTAGAGGTGTTTTTTTTCATTCTCAACATTAGAACATCCCTCGCGGACACTGTGACACGAAGTGGACTGGAAGTGTCACCGATACGTCTATTGTTCTCCCATAAATTCAACAATTTATATGTGAACTTTGAAAAATCAACGTTCAACTCGTTAACATTGTCACCGATGGGATGTTCGGCCCAATCAAATTTAATTTTTTGCCGCGTATTGGAACGGTTAAGAATTGTAAAAGCCCAATCGCCATTTTCCAATGGTTTTACCCAATATTCAATATTTTCCTCACGTCTATAAGGAAACCCTTGAATGCCAAGTACATCTTGATTAACAGCAATCACATTTTTATTAGTCAAAATTTCACGAGTGCTTTTGGACATTTTTCGAATATCCGTCCCAGCAATTAACGGGGCAGCCAACATGGCCCACATAGAAAAATGTGCACGATTTTCATTAATTGTAGGTAAATTTCCAACTTCCATCATATCCGGATCGTTCCAATGATCCACACCTGCAGCACCGCGTAGCCTATGTTGCTTGTCAAGAATGTTCATAATACCGCCAGATATCCAATTGCCGTGGTTTATTTCACACTCCCAGCAATTTGTTATATCACCAGTCGTTCTCCATAGATGCCCAATCTCTTTTCCCCATTCCCAAGGTTTGTTGTTACCCCACTCACAAATACTATAAACTATTGGCCGTTTGGCCGCATAAAGTGCGTCGCGCATGGTTGTATAAGCTTCAATTGGGTTGCGTTGCGCTTTACCCCTTCCTGTATTACACCAATCATATTTCAAATAATCAATTTCCCAACGTGCATATTGTAATGCATCTTGATACTCATACCCTTGAGAACCAGGTTTTCCACCACAAGTTTTAGTACCAGCATCAGAGTACAGCCCAATTTTTAAATCTAACCCATGTACATAATCGGCTAGAGCTTTCATGCCAGACGGGAATTTGTCTGGATGTGGTTGGATGAATCCATTTGAATCACGTTCTCCATGCCAACAATCATCCAGATTAATATACACATAACCAGCATCCCTCATGCCAGAAGACACCATAGCATCTGCAGTTCTTTTGATAAGTTCTTCATTAATGTCACAGGCAAAGTGGTTCCAACTATTCCAACCCATAGGTGGTGTTTTTGCTAGACCTTCAAATTTTTGTCCAAACGCCAATGGTGGGAGTAAAAGTACAAAAATACCCAACCCAAGTGCAGACTTAAGGACTCTGTTATTTCTAATACCCATAATTTCTCTCCTTTTTCGTAGTATATATATTACCTCATATCCTTTTATCTGTCTGATGTGCCCCTAGATTTGTAGACACCTTGTACCTTCATTTTGTTGCCATCTCAATGGGAATGGCGAGGGGGATTATTCGCCAGGTTCTTGTACTTCACTAAGTTCTCGAAAACTGCGCCTCGATCTAAACTTGAAACATTTTCCCGATATATTTCCTGCCACCAAGTTTGAGATTCGGCAAAATTTAACTCCAACCTCTCTAACCGTTTTGCAATCTCCTTTTCATCAACAAGAAGAGTTACGGTAAATGCATTTAAATCAACTTTTAGAACATCGCCCGTTACTAAAATTGCCAATTTTCCGCCTGCTGCGGCTTCAGGCGAAACATTTAGGATTGAAGGCGCGCCGGAAGTCCCACTTTGCCGTCCATCCCCTAAAGTCGGTAATTCTTTAATCCCATTTTGGACAAGCGAAGTTGGCGGCAGCATATTTACGACTTCTGCCGAACCTGGGTAACCGATGGGGCCAACTCCACGCATAACAAGAATACAGTTTTTATCCACATTCAAAGATATGTCATTAATCCGTTTATGATAATCTTCTGGTCCCTCAAATACGATGGCTCGAACTTCAAACACATTTGGACCATCTGGAGCAGATAAGTACCTCTTTTTAAAACTGGGGCTTATCGCAGAGGTTTTCATAATCGCCGTTTCAAATAAATTGCCTGTTAAAACCATAAACCCTGCATTTGGTGTGACAGGAGAACTAACAGGCTTGATAACACGATCATCAAGAACTACAGACGATTTATAATTCTGACCTAAGCTTGAACCGGTAACGGTCAAAATATCTTCGTGTAAGAGGCCTTCCTTTATAAGTTCACTGGCGACCGCGGGTACGCCGCCTGCTTTATGAAACTCCTCTGCTAAATATTCGCCTACGGGTTGGCAGTTAACCAACTGGGGAATTTCTTGCCCCTTACGATGCCAATCTGGCATTCCCAAAGTTACTCCGATGTGCGCGGCGATAGCATTAATATGTATTGGGGCATTTGTTGATCCACCAACGGCAGCACAAAAAACGATGGCGTTTTCAAATGCTTCTATTGTTAAAACCTTGTGAGGCGTTAAATCCTCCCAAACCATTTCAACAATTCTTTTTCCTGTGTAATAAGCATTTTGCTGGCGTTCTCTATAAGGGGCAGGGATAGACGCATTCCCGGGCAAAGTCATACCCAGTATTTCAGCTAAACAATTCATGGTTAGTGCTGTGCCCATTGTATTACAGTGACCTGTCGACGGCGCCGATCCAGCGGCCTGCTCCATAAATTCATCTAAATTTATCTCCGAATTTACTAGCTTCTCACGCGCCTCCCAGATTATAGATCCAGCCCCTACGCAGCGACCTAGATAGTTCCCATTCAGCATAGGGCCCGCAGAAAAAGCTATCGCTGGTAGGTTTACAGATGCGGCCCCCATAAGAAGTGCCGGCGTCGTTTTATCACACCCTGTTGTAAGAACTACCCCGTCCAATGGGTAGCCGTGAAGCACTTCAATTAGCGTAATACACTGCAGATTTCGGTCAAGTGCTGCCGTTGGGCGCCGACCCGTTTCCTGTATAGGGTGAACTGGGAACTCAATTGGTATTCCTCCCGCTTCCCTAATGCCGTCACGGATTCTCTCCGCTAATACCACATGATGGCGATTACAAGGCGCGAGATCAGAGCCCGTCTGCGCTATACCGATTATTGGGCGATCAGATTGGAGTTCATCCAAGGTTAGCCCATAACTTAGATACCGTTCAATATACAAAGCTGTCATTCCTGGATCGTTTGTATTATTAAACCATTGGCGACTTCTGAGGCTAGCTGGAGACTTCATAACGATTCTCTAAACTGCACTTGTTTATACGTTTTAATTATTTCTAAAGCATCTAACTTGATATTTGAGAGGGTTTTATCCAGCTTTACAAGTGAGGAACCAATACCAAACCCATCAACACCGACACCGTGATAAGATGGGATGGTAGCAGCGCAAACACCACCTACTGCGAATATTTTTGTATTTCGGGGTAACACCGCTTTCATGCCGCTTATTGCGGCCAGATTAAGCGCATCTGCCGGGAACATCTTCAAAACATCCGCGCCAGCATCTAAGGCACGAAAAGCCTCACTCGGTGTAAAAATTCCTGGAATAGATACCATGTTATTCTGTTTGGTTTTTTGAATAATCGACACATCAGTGTTTGGGGAAAGTATCATGCTTCCACCAGCCTCATAAACGCCTTGAACTTGATCTATCGTTGTTACCGTACCCGCCCCTATCACGGCCTGTTCCCCAAATTCAGAAACAAGCGCCTCAATAGAATGAAAAGGGCTGGGAGAATTCATTGTAACCTCTAAAGCCCGTATTCCAGATTCCAGTAAAATCTCCGACACTTTCAGCACTCGATCTGTCGGAAGTCCTCTAATAATGGCTATTAACGGTAACTCTTTTAATGCCTCAAAAAAAATCATAATTGAAATCCAGCTTGTTTAATCTAGCGCAATTTTATCGTATATAAATACAAGAAAATAAGTTTTATGTAAAGCTGGCATTATAGTATAATTACTTGAATTTATTACACAATTTCATTGTATTTTATCGTATTGCATGTAAGATTAAACTAATCACAAAAAGAGACATTTTCTTTTAAATTTCTTCACATCGACTTGGAGATAAATATGAACTTAGAAACAATCGATATTATAATACTGGCGATATATGCTGTCTTTATTATTGGCTTGGCTCAATGGGTAAGCAGGGAAAAAGAAGGGCAAACTCGTGGTACGCAGGATTACTTCCTAGCAGGGAAGTCTCTTCCGTGGTGGGCAGTTGGGGCCTCATTGATTGCAGCCAATATCTCCGCGGAACAAATCATTGGGATGTCTGGATCCGGCTATGCCATTGGTCTCGGCATTGCATCATACGAATGGATGTCCGCAATCACATTAATAATTGTTGCGAAATACTTTCTTCCGATTTTCCTACAACGAGATATCTACACGATGCCTCAATTTCTTGAACAACGATACGACCACAAGGTTCGTATAATCATGGCAATTTTCTGGCTGGGTGTGTATATTTTTGTGAATTTAACATCAATTCTTTGGCTTGGAGCACTAGCAATCAATAGTATTGCAGGGCTGGATCTTGTTTATGGGTTGCTAATTCTAGGGGCGTTGGCAACAGCATACTCACTTAATGGCGGCCTCAAAGCAGTTGCTTTAACCGATATTATTCAGGTGGTTATATTAGCTATTGGCGGGCTAATAATAGCGTATGTTACGTTAACTGCAATCGCTGATGATGGAACAGTGATCGGCGGCTTCACAGAACTAATGGCTCGCGCACCTGATAAATTTGACTTAATTTTATCGAAAGACAATCCATATTATGCAGATATTCCTGGAATCTCAGTTTTGGTTGGTGGCCTTTGGATGATGAATTTGTCGTATTGGGGCTTTAACCAATACACAATTCAACGTGCTCTTGCAGCAAAGTCCATAGGGGAAGCACAAAAGGGCATAATGTTTGCAGCATATTTAAAAATATTCATGCCCATCATTGTTGTTTTACCGGGCCTTGCAGCGGTAATTCTCGCTCCAGACCTTTCAGCCCCAGATCAAGCGTATTCAGAAATGATGAAACTTGTACCTGCAGGCGTTAAGGGGCTGGTATTTGCCGCACTTATTGCAGCAATTTTGTCCTCGCTAGGTTCGATGATGAATTCAATATCAACAATTTTTACAATGGATATTTATAAACACTACAAGCCAAACACAAGTGACGCAAAGCTTGTGGCCATAGGAAGGCTTGTTGCACTTAGCTCAATCATCATAGCAATGATTGTGGCAAAACCATTGCTAGGACAATTTGATCAAGCCTTTCAGTATATTCAAGAATTTACAGGGTTTTTCACGCCCGGCATAGTTGTTATTTTCCTTTTGGGTATGTTCTGGAAAAGAACAACAGCTGAAGCTGCCTTAACTGCAGCGATTGGGTCTGCAGTCTTATCATTCCTACTTAAGATATTTTACTCTTCAATACCATTTCTTGACCGTGTCGGAATTGTTTTCCTCCTCTGCTTAGCTCTAGCAGTTTTGACTTCGCTATTCACCAGCAAAGGCAATCACGAAAATGCAGTCTCCCTTGACGAGATTGAATTTGGGACGTCCCGTAGTTTTGCCGTGGGCACTGTTGGGGTCATAGCTATCTTGATCGCAATTTATGCAACTTGGTGGTAAAATTCGATGCAAATAACCCTAATTGATAGATTGGATACGAAGAATTTACTTGGCGAAAGTGTGTTGTGGGACGAACTCGAAAATGAGTTTCTATGGACAGACATTCACAACAAAACATTCTTTAAATATACCATAGGTACAAAGACAGTAGAAAAATATTCCCTTCCTTCCCGCCTTACATCTTTCGGTCTTTCAAATCATAAAAACCAATTTATCGGTGCTTTTGCTGATGGTTTTGCGTGGTTTGACATATCTGGAAATGTAATACAAATACATCCACCTATTAAGCTCCCTCGGGGGTGCCGTTTCAATGACGGTCGTGTGGATCAGCAAGGTCGGTTCTGGGCGGGGACAATGATTGAAGACACGCACTCATGTCCGCCGCAGGCAGGCAAGTTTTATAAATTAGATACTTATGGTAAAATAAAAAAAACCGTTGATGGCCTAACCATTTCAAACGGGCTTTGTTGGAGCCCAGATTCGAAAAAACTCTACCTAGCAGATTCATCAAAGCACATAATTTATTCTTATGATTTTTGCGCCGACACTGGCACCGTTTCTAATAAAAAACCTTTCGCTAAAACTCCGAATGGGGTTTATCCTGATGGTGCAAATGTTGACTCCGAAGGTTTTCTTTGGAGCGCACAATGGGGCGGAAACCGCGTTGTGCGCTATGCACCTGATGGCGTTATAAATTTTGTTTTAGAAATGCCCGTGCCGCAACCCACCTGCATAACCTTTGGTGGAGAAAATCTAGATTTACTATGTGTGACTTCCGCCCGTGAGGGCTTGAGCACTGACCAACTCAAACATGCCCCATATTCAGGTGATGTATTTATCTATCAAACTGACATTTCTGGAATTAAACCTACTCGTTATCACATGCCAAGCGTTATTCGTCAGCAACTTATAAGCGCCGCTTCAAATGCTAAGTAACGCTCAAAAAAACAACCAGTTTTCTGTAATTAAGAACTTCAAAACTTTGTGTCCTGACGGAAGAATCCTATCCGAATATACCTTATCGGATGGAGAAAGCTTTACTGTGATATTATCAAATTTTGGAGCGCGCATTGTTTCCATTTTGACAACTAATAAAAATGGGAGGAAAATTGATATTGCCCTTGCAAATGACAAAGCCACTCCTCTTGAAAAAGATCCATATTATTTCGGGGCGACCATTGGTAGATATGCTAACCGCATAAGAAATGCGTCGTTTACTCTTGATAACTGTAAAATAAAATTGTCTGCTAATGCAAAGCAGCACCATCTGCATGGTGGTACCCATGGGTTTGACCGCAAATTCTGGGACGCAAAAATAATCGAAACAGCAAACAGTTGTGCCGTACAATTCACAACAACTAGCCTTGACGGAGATGAAGGATACCCAGGCAATATGGATATTTCTGTTACTTATACCCTTTCCACATTATCCAAAATTACCATTTCCTACATTGCAAAAACTGATGCCCCAACACCAGTGAATCTAACCCATCATAGCTATTTCAATTTAAATGGTCACGACAACGGCGACATCCTCGATCATGTAATGCAAATTCATGCGGGTAAATATGCCCCAATTGATGATGAATACATCCCAACAGGCGAAATTATAAATGTTGTTGGAACACCTTTTGATTTTCAGTCCCAAAAAATCATTGGACAAGATATCCATAGTGATCATCAGCAAATAATAAATGGCCATGGTTACGACCATACTTGGATACTAAATGAAGACAAGTCTCAAAGCCTCAAGTATGCAGGCACTGTTTATTCCCCAAAATCACTAGTCAAGTTAAGTGTATTTACTGATGCACCAAACTTGCATTTATATACCGGAAATTTTCTGAGTACCAAAAAAGCCAAAAACGGCGCATCCTATGACGCACATCAAGGGTTTTGTTTAGAAACTCAATATCTAGCAAATAGTCCAAATGAGCCAGAATTTCCTTCGACTATTCTACAACCAAACGAAATCTATAAATCAAATACTATTTATCAAATCGGACAGAAAGAAGAATATGAGTAATTTACTAAAAGGGCGTACGATTATTGTTACTGGATCATCGAGTGGAATTGGCTTGGCAATAGCTAAAGCCGTATACGACGAAGGTGCCAACATAATGCTGCACGGACGAAATTCTGATATTCTATCAAAACTTGCTTGTGAGTTAGGTTCACGTTCAAAGTGGATTGCAGCAGACTTAGCTGACGAAAAATCAATAGACAGAATCACAACTGCTACCATTTCCGAATTTGGAGGAATAGACGGGCTTGTAAATAATGCTGGCATATTTCCGCGTAGTACAATTGACTCAGATATCATCGCCCAATTCGATGATGTTTTCCATATCAACACTTTAGCCCCTTTATTGTTGTGCCAGGCTTTAGTTCAAGATTGCAGGCGAAGAAAAGTGCCAGGGGCAATTGTCAATATTGGCTCCATAAATGCATATTGCGGCGCAGATATGATTCTCGTTTATTCAATGTCTAAAGGGGCATTAATGACTATGTCTCGTAACTTGGGAGATAGTTTGGGTAAAGAACTCATTCGCGTAAACCAGCTGAATGTCGGGTGGACCCTAACAGAAGGTGAGAAAAAAATACAAAAGCAAATGGGGTCACCCGACGACTGGCATTTACATCTGGACGAAGTTTCAGCTCCTCGTGGGCATCTACTGATGCCAGTAGAAATTGCGCAACACGCCGTTTTCTGGTTATCAGATGCTTCTGCACCAGTTTCAGGATCAGTATATGAAATTGAACAATATCCAGTAATTGGGCGTAATCGTGCTGCAGGTTAATTATTTAACATACAGGAATGAATTCCTCATAACGACAAGAATAGTTACAAAAGACTTTGACAGTATTGGGAATATGTTGTTTCTGGCACTTGTTGTGAACCAACTCAATAACATTGTTGTTGCCTTCACAAAACCGTTAGAGCATACCGCAGACTGGCAAGACAAATCACAATCGTCATCGCTAGTAATGATACGTTTGATAAACTTATTATTTAAGAAAATTTGATATGAGTGATTTGAAAATTCTTGGGGATTGGGGAACTTCATCTTGCCGATTATACTTGTGTGATGGAGAAACTATCCTTGAATCGACTAAAGGGCCTGGCGTCAAATTTACAAACAATCCAGAATTGAGTTTTATTGAGTGTATTCGTCCCTGGATTAATCAATATGGACAGATTCCAAGTATTCTTTGCGGCATGATTGGTTCAAATATAGGTTGGAAAGAAGTTCCCTACGCTAAATGCCCGGCTACAGCAAGAGATTTAATAAATAAAATAACTACATTTTATTCAGAGAATGGTTTGGTGCACATTGTCCCTGGCTTACGAACCGATTGTAATCTTTTAGGCGTTACAGACGTTATGCGAGGAGAAGAAACGCAGATATTTGGATGGCTAGCCACACATGAACCCAATGGCTTGCTTTGCCTGCCAGGCACTCATACTAAATGGGTTCAAACAAAAGAAGGTGCGATCATTAATTTTGCCACAAGTGTAACTGGCGAACTATTTGAAATAGTGACGAAGCATAGCGTCTTAATCGGATCAGATGAATTACCGAATGCATGCATAGGAGATGAGTTTCGACGGGGTGTAGAGACATCAACATCAGATTTTGCACTTTCGTATCTTCTTATGACCGTTAGATCTCTTCAATTATCTGGCGAATACGATAAAATACAAGCAAAAAATTATCTGCTTGGCCTTCTTATAGGGGCAGATGTTAAAACCAGTATGTCTTTAGCTGAAACCACTCAAATTTCAGTCATCGGGGGCAGCACCCAAGCCAATTTCTACGCAGAGACCATTCAATATATGGGAGGTAAAGTAAAGGTATATGGAGAGCAGGAGGCATCTCTAGATGGATTGCGATACTGGCTTTCTTCTTTGAATAACCGATAGTACAAATATGATACGTTCAGATCAAGAGTAATGTGAGAAAGTTAGGCTTTCAAAATCACCAAGAAGTTTCTATTTTTAATATTCTATTATTTTTGCTTTTCTACCTTAATCCAATTTACAATATTTTCTTCCAAAAGCGTAAGGGGAACAGCTCCGTTTTTTAATATCACAGCATGAAATTCACGAACATCAAAATTGTCACCAAGCTCTTTTATTGCAAGTTCACGAAGACCCATAATTTTTAACATTCCCACTTTATAAGAAGTTGCTTGCCCAGGGGATACAATATAGCGTTCAGTTTCTTTAATAATTTCATCAAGTGTATTTGGTGTCTTCGCTAAATGATAGTCAATCACTTGTTGGCGTGTCCATCTTTTGTGATGAATTCCTGTATCAACGACAATACGTATCGCTCGCCATAACTCTTGTGTTAATCGGCCAAAATCAGAATACGGATCTTGATAAAACCCCATATCTTTCCCCAACCATTCAGCATAAAGTGCCCACCCTTCACCATAGGCAAGGTAAAGAAACCCAAGGCGGCGAAACATTGGCAGGCCTTCCATTTCTTGGGCCAACGAGAATTGCATATGGTGTCCGGGGGTTCCCTCATGATAAGCAATGCTTTCAATATTGTAAGTTGGCCGTGTCGACATATCATACAGATTTGTATAAAAAATTCCTGGCTGTGTACCGTCCATAGAAGCGGCTTTCCCAAAAGCAATACCAGCAGACTTTTCCCGAAACGGCTCCACTCTTTTCACTACCATGGCCGCCTTTGGTAATGTTAAGAAATAATCTTCAAATTTTGCTTTGACATTGGTAATAACCTCATTAGTCTTTTGAAGATACGCGACCCGCCCTTCGTCTGTATTGGGATAAAAAAACTGGTCACCCTTCATAAAGTTATGGAAGCTTTTCAGGTCGCCTTCAAAACCAGTTTTTCTCATTATTTCTCGCACTTCCCCTTGAATACGGTCCACTTCGGCAAGACCAATTTGGTGAAGTTCATCAGCAGTCATATTGGAGCTTGTGCTTTTACGTAGGGCATACTGATAATATGCCTCACCATCTGGAAGTTTCCACACTCCATCATCATTAGTGGCAAATTTTTCCTGTCTGCGCAAACTTGCCTCAAGGGTCTTAAATGCAGGGCCCGTTGAGTTTATCAAAGCATTTGTTGCACGCTCGATCAGGTCAGCACGTGTATCTTCATCAACATCCAGTTTTGCAATTTTCGTTAAAAAATCATCATAGAGCGGACTGTTTTCGCCAGTTTGAAAGAAAGGTTTACCTTTTATTATATTGCCAATATCTCGGTAAACATGAGGGAAAACAAATTTGGGGGGGATTATTTCTTTGGCAGTGCGGGTTTCCATACCTTCAATTATTTGATTGAATGCGTTCTTAAACCCAATGAGTCTGGCAATATAATTATTAGCATCCTCAACTGTATCAATAGTATGTGCATTGATTAACATCGCGGGCATACCTGACTGCTTGCCCGCATATTGATTGATGGGGTAAGTATGGTACACCCAAGGCTTGGAAGCTATGGCAAACTCTGAACGATCTACAAATAAACGATAACTCATTTGTGCCTCAGGCGTAAGTTTATCATAGTCAAAATTAGCACGCATATATGCAAGTGACTCGCGAGCAATTTCTATCTTTTTAAAGGTTTCCGCATCAGATAAATCGTTCCATTTATCATCATTTTTTTTCATTCCAAAATACGTTTGCATTTCGGGAAGTCTTGCCATTTCTTGGTCAAATGTCTCTTCAAAAAAGTCATTGATTTTTTCCGTTTCAGACAGTTTCATTACCGTAGAATGTTCAGGAATTTTTTGAATAGAGTTTGTAGATGAGACACATCCACCTACTGCAAAAAAAACTATAATTACAATTATGTATAAATGGTTTTTCATAAGTAGTTCCTCTTAATAAAATAAATTTAACAAATTATACGCCTGATCTAGCCCATCGCTCCATAAATACGTGCAAGGCTAGAACATTAACATTCAAAGTCGGTACGAAAAAACTTCTTGCTCTGCCAGTATGGTTAAGGCTGCACATCACTCCAAATTAAATGTGATAATGCTTAGGATATTGTCATAGATGCTGTGAGGGTGTATTCTGTTACTATAAGTTCGCATATCATACGTTTCTAGGCAGGTAGCCCAACTCAAAAAGAAATGAGTAAAACTAACTATCAGCCTAAGTGTTAATTTATATCCATTTGTTTCCTTTATATAAACCTATTTTCACTGCACAGATTGCAGAATTATATACAAATATTTAGAACCTAAACCCATTTGTCCAATATTGTTTTTGTATCATTTCTATACGTAAAACCTATCAATATACCCATGTACTCAACTTTATGCATGTCTAAAACCACTACTGGCGCTTGCCGAGGAATTTTCACTCCACAAAGGACGAATTATAAAATGCAAGTCTGACTAGGCTTCTCAATAAATGGCTTGTTTTTTCACAACTACCCTCGCCTTTGGTTTAGTTAAAACAATCACCAAGCTGCGCCGTAACACATCTCATCACGCCTTCAGCTTTCTCAAAAACAAACAACGCGGATTCCCTCGTCAAGGGGTAAGGAAATAAGTTTGGCATATGGACAGACAGCCAATCAGTAAAAACATAATGAAACCTCCGATCCAGAAACATTGGTACATAAAATACCGCACAGGTTTAATTTCCCGATCTACCAATTTACCTCCCCAGTCACCAAGGTTCGCTTTCCCTCTTTTATGATTCCAAAGAAAAATACTTCCCGGCAATAGCGCCGTTATAAAAAACCAGCCAAAAATGGGGAGACCTAGCATCATTATTACCGTTACAATATCCCCGGCAGTTTCAATTCGTGTTCTCGCGCGCACTTCTTCGCAATTTCGTAGCCTGCGTCAGCGTGGCGCATGACGCCGGTGGCGGGGTCGTTCCAGAGGACTCGTTCTAGCTTTCGTGCCGCCATATCTGTGCCGTCGGCGCAGATGACAATGCCGCTGTGTTGGGAGAAACCCATGCCGACACCGCCGCCGTGATGGAGGCTAACCCATGTGGCCCCACCTGCCGTGTTCAACATTGCGTTTAAGAGCGGCCAATCGGACACGGCGTCACTCCCGTCTTTCATGCTTTCCGTTTCGCGGTTGGGACTGGCCACTGAACCAGAATCCAAATGATCCCGGCCAATAACGACAGGGGCGGACAGTTCACCGTTTCGCACCATTTCATTAAAGGCAAGGCCGAGTTTATGCCGCTCACCCAAACCTACCCAACAAATACGGGCGGGCAGGCCTTGGAACTGAATGCGGTCACGCGCCATATCTAGCCAATTATGCAAGTGCGGGTTATCGGGGATAAGTTCTTTAACCTTGGCATCGGTTTTGTAAATATCTTCGGGGTCACCAGAGAGAGCCACCCAACGAAATGGGCCAATGCCTTTACAAAATAGGGGCCGGATATAGGCGGGCACAAAACCCGGGAAATCAAACGCATTTTCCAAGCCCTCATCATAAGCCACTTGGCGAATATTATTGCCGTAATCAAATGTCGGCACACCCGCTTTTTCAAAGTCGAGCATGGCTTGAACATGAATTCTCATAGACGCGCACGCGGCCTTCTCAACTGCCTTCGGGTCAGTGCTACGTTTATCAATCCACTCCCCCATGCTCCACCCTTGCGGCAAATAGCCATTTATAGGATCATGGGCCGAGGTTTGGTCTGTGACCATATCAGGGCGAATACCACGCTTGTATATTTCAGGAAAAATATCCGCCGCATTGCCGAGCAGGCCAATAGAGAGGGCTTTGCCGTCTTTGTTGGCCTTATCGATAAACTCAAGAGCTTCATCCAAGCTCTTGGCTTTCGCGTCTACATAGCCCGTACGAAGCCGAAAATCGATGCGGGTTTCGTCGCACTCGACCACAAGACAGCTCGCGCCTGCCATGGTCGCGGCCAAAGGTTGCGCGCCGCCCATGCCGCCAAGGCCGGCAGTGAGCACCCATTTGCCAGTAAGATCACCGCCGTAATGCTGACGCCCTGCCTCGACAAAAGTTTCGTAGGTTCCCTGCACAATGCCTTGGGTTCCAATATAAATCCAAGACCCAGCCGTCATTTGACCATACATCATCAGGCCTTTTTTATCGAGCTCGTTAAAATGTTCCCATGTGGCCCAATGGGGCACGAGGTTGGAATTGGCGATAAGAACACGCGGGGCTTCGGCGTGGGTTTTGAACACGCCAACAGGTTTGCCAGATTGCACCAAAAGAGTTTCGTCTTCTTCGAGGTTTTTCAAACTCGCCGTGATTTGGTCAAACGCTTCCCAAGACCGCGCCGCCCGACCAATACCGCCGTAGACCACCAATTCATCAGGGTGTTCTGCAATGTTCGGATCAAGATTATTCATCAACATTCTATAGGGAGCTTCGGTCTGCCATGATTTACAATTTAGCTCACTCCCGGTTGGCGCTTTAACCTCACGGGCATTTTTAAATCTGTTATCCATTAGAATATATCCTTACCGACGGCGTCCAATATTACGCCGTTTTTTAACAAGTTCGCTGCCATTTCTATGTCCCCTGCCATATAGCGGTCATCGCCAAGGCTATCGACTTTTACGCGCAAGGCACTGATCGCAGATTTTAGCACAGAGCTAGTTTCAATAGGGGCGCGGAGTTCGATACCTTGGGCGGCGCACATCCATTCAATGGCGATAATATTGCGGAGGTTATCCGCCATATCCATCAACCGTCGCGCGCCGTGGGCGGCCATGCTCACATGGTCTTCTTGGTTGGCAGATGTCGGGGTGCTGTCCACACTGCAAGGATTAGCCCGCTGTTTATTCTCACTCATAAGGGCCGCGCTCGTCACTTCGGCAATCATGAAACCAGAGTTGACACCGGGGTTTGGTGACAGGAATGGTGGCAAGCCAAAGCTAAGCGTAGGGTCTACCAAAAGCGCAATGCGGCGTTGGGCAATGGCGCCAATTTCTGCCAAAGCGAGAGCGCATTGATCGGCGGCAAAAGCAACAGGTTCGGCGTGGAAATTACCGCCTGAAAGAATTTCCCCCGTATCCACATTGACCAAGGGATTGTCGGTAACGGCGTTGGCTTCGATGCGCAAAGTGTCCGCGACACTGTCTAAAATATCCATACACGCACCCATGACTTGCGGTTGGCAACGTAGGCAATAAGGGTCTTGTACCCGCTCATCATCTTCCATGTGGCTATCGCGTAGAGGGGAACCATCCATCAATTTTCGCAAAACTTGCCCCGCTTTTATTTGGCCCTTATGGCCGCGAAGGTCGTGGATAAAGGCCTTAAACGGCGCACTGGAACCCATGGCTGCGTCCACACTCATAGCCCCTGTTATCAGGGCGGAATGGGCCAGAGACTTGGCTTCGAAATATCCAGCAAGAGCATAGGCGGTGCTAAATTGTGTACCGTTAATCAGGCCGAGGCCTTCTTTGGCCCGCAGAACAATCGGGGTAAGCCCCGCCGCTTTCAAGGCCGCGCCACCGTCCATAATTTCGCCCTTATAAACCGCTTGTGCTTCGCCAATCATGACCGCTGCCATATGGGCAAGCGGAGCCAAATCGCCAGAGGCTCCGACAGAACCTTGGCCCGGTACGACAGGTGACACACCCTTTTCGAGCATGTCTTGGAGTAAGGAAATTAACCCCCAACTGACCCCCGACGCACCCCGTCCAAGCGAGTTTATTTTTAAGGCCATCATCAGCCGTGTGATCTCCACGGGCATGGCTTTCCCCACCCCGCAGCAATGGGACAAGATAAGATTGCGCTGTAATTTCGCCGTATCTTCCACGCTAATTTGAATGCGGGCAAGCTTGCCAAAACCCGTATTGACTCCGTAAACAGGATCCGTACCAACCGCCGCCGCTTTGACAATTTCGGCAGATTTTTTGCAAGTGGATCGTGCCCCTGCGGCCAGTTTTATACTGGTATTATCCCTGTAAATAGATTGCCAGATCCCGAGGGCAACATTCCCTGCCGTGATGATTTTACGCATACATTTTCCCCTTTAACATTCGGTCTGGGCAAAAATCATTGCCAAGCCAATAACTAAGCTCGCTCGGGTGTTCAATATCCCAAATCGCCATGTCCGCGCTTTTTCCAATTTCCAAAGTGCCAATTTCATCCCCTAATCCCAAAGCCTTGGCCCCTTCCCGCGTCATGCCAGCAAGCGCTTCTTCGGGCGTAAAGCCAAACAAGGCACACGCCATGTTCAATATAAGTAACGGCGAGGTAATGGGGGAACTGCCGGGATTACAATCGGTAGCAAGGGCCATGGGAACATTATGTTTTCGAAACAAATCCATCGGTGGTTTTTGCGTTTCTTTTAAGTAATAAAATGCACCGGGCAAAAGAACCGCTACCGTGCCTGCATTGGCCATCGCCTTCACCCCTTCCTCATCAATATATTCAAGATGATCGGCAGAGAGAGCATTAAATTCAGCAGCGAGTTTAGCGCCACCTTGGTTCGATAGTTGCTCGGCGTGTAGCTTTACAGGCAAACCATATTTTTTTGCTGCCTCAAAAACACGGCGGATTTGCGCAGGGTTAAACCCTATATTTTCGCAAAACCCGTCCACTGCATCAGCAAGGCCAGTTTCTGCGATCTTCGGAATCATTTCTGTGCAGATTAGGTCAATATACCCATCCGCATTGCCTTTAAACTCAGGCGGCACAGCATGTGCGCCCAAGAACGTTCTAAGTACGCGAATATGTTTATGTTTGAGCCGCTTTGCCTCCTCAAGCATTTTCATTTCGTTTTTAAGGTCTAGCCCATAACCAGATTTTATCTCTATAGTCGTCACGCCTTGATCAATGAAATTTTTAAGCCTGACCGACGCATCTAAATATAGCTCATCTGCACTTGCCATACGCGTAGATTTTACGGTTGAAATTATGCCGCCGCCTGCCTTGGCTATGCCTTCATAACTTGCGCCTTGTGCGCGCAATTCAAATTCCGTAGCGCGATCTCCACCAAATACAAGGTGCGTATGGCAATCAATAAGGCCAGGTGTCACCCACTCCCCGTTACAATCATGCAGTTTGTCCGCGTCATATACAGGCAAATCATCCATTGTGCTTAGCCAAGCGATTCGCCCGTTCTTCACACCTAGACCTGCGTTTTGTATTGCGCCATAAGGGACATCAATACAGGGATTCATAGTGGCCAAATGCGCATTTATAAATAAGGTATCAAATTTTACGGCCACGGTATGGGTTACAACCCTCTCTGCAAAAAGAGCATAGTTTCTCTGTGACTAGCGATGAAGGTATCGTAGTTTCCTATAAATCTGTATATACAACTTTATAGGAAACTGTAAAGATGAATATTAATGAATAAAGCTACCTGTTAATTCGTAACGGTTACCCACATAAATCAAGTCAGCACAAGACACTATGCGACGTTGGCTCCATGTACGCCTTTGCAAAACAAGGCATGCGTTTCCACTTTTAATGCGCAAGATTTCACTAACATATTTATCTGCATTTACAGCACGAACACTATGCTCGGCGCGTTGCAAAGGTGCTGCATTCATTAAATATTGATATGTACTGGTTTCGGTTAGCTCTACATGCTCAAAGTCCGGAAGACTGGATGCACACACCCATCTGCGTTCGAGTAATATTGGCAATCCATCGCTTAAATGACAAATGCTTGCGAAAAATATTTTCTCTCCAACTTTAGTTTCAAAATTTTTTGCAAGGTTTTGGTCTGCCTTTACGGATTTTCGCTCTAGGACATTCATTTTATGATTGCGGTGTACATCTTTAAGTTCATCAGCAATATCTCGAATTGTCAAAAATTCATTTTTCATCCGAGTTGGAGCAACAAAGCTTCCCGACCCTGCAACTCGTACCAACACGCCGCTGCCTTGCAGTTCTTTATAAGCGCGGTTTGCAGTCATGCGTGATACATTAAATTGTTTTGCTAGGGAACTTTCTGAAGGGATTCTATCACCCACACCCCATGTTCCAGATTTAATGTGCCTAATAACGTAATTTTTGATTTCTAAATATAGCAATTTACGCATAGTTGTTCACAAAATAAAACGGGGTTTTAAAAATACATAAAAACGAATTTTCGTACAGACATGTTGTTGCCAACTTCATTTTTAAGCATAGAGTATCAAGACAAAACATCATAACAATCACCCTAATGCGAGAATTACACTTATGCAAAACAAAGATTGGCCAAATATTGCTGGGCTCTTTGGCAAGAATAAGAGCGAGGTTGGAATTTTAGGAGCCCCGATGAGATTGGGTTGCGTTACCCCAAGTGATTATCACCTCGCCCCTTTAAAATTCCGGCAAGTGTTAAACCGTATTAGCACGTATGATGTAGAGACAGGTGTAGATTTAGACGGTCTATCCATCAAAGATCATGGTGATATTAATATCAAAGACCTTAGCCCCGATGATGGGGTTAAACTAATAAAAGCTTCCTTTACCAAGGTAATCGCACAACATAAACTGTCCGTACTCATTGGAGGCCATAACGGCATTACCTATGCTGGTGTACATGCCTTGGATCCAAGTTTGCAAAATATTGGCCTACTGACCCTAGATGCACATTTTGATTTGCGCTCGACCAAAAACGGTTTGATGAACGGTAACCCTGTGCAAGCCCTCTTGGATGATGGACTACCCGGACACAATATTACACAAATAGGCATTGCCCCTTTTGCTAATACCGCCTCGATGCACCGCACAGCGATTGCGGCAGGAATAAACACTTATACGATGGCGGATTGCAAAACCCATAGTGTTGTCAAAATTGTAGAAACCGCGCTAAAAGGTTTAAGTAATACTTGCGATGTAATTTATGTAGACTTCGATATTGATGTGATTGACCGCAGGCAATCACCTGGCGCTCCTGGCGGTCGAAGTGGCGGTTTTTCTACATTTGAGTTTTTTCAAGCTACCCGTATAATTGGCACCCATAACAAAGTAAAAGCGGTGGATTTGACAGAGTTTGACCCTGCTTTGGACATTAACGATAGTACAGCCTTGATTGCAGGACGATGGTTTGCAGAACTTTTAATCGGCTACACCAAACGCCCTTAATATAAATTCACTTTTTTTTATAACGAGGGGTTTGGCGGGTTTTGCTTTTTACTACATACGCCCAATTGTGCGGTTAGTGAAACGCCTGCACCAAAAACAAAACATAAAACACCAACTTGGGTAAGCAGTGCAACAAACTGGTCATGAGGGGGATTGTCTATCATGTTAGCAGTGGCAACTAACTCTAAGCCTAGAATGGAAAATGAACCGCCGCAAATAAGCGAACCAAATAGGGTTCTGTTTTCCAAACAAAGCCATATTAGAAAACCAAACATCTCTAACAACAGAACGTATCCAGCGAATGCAAAAGACCAATACGGCAGTTCATAATAGTTTATCAAGCAGGCAATTATTGTCGTCAAAAATATAGATACACTTCCTACCGCAAAAGCTTTTTGCTTGGCTTGAACATAGATTTCTAGTTCAACCAACTTTCGTTTGACCTTTGGCTTATTAAAATATTTTCTTATTTTTCCCTGCGCATATACGATTGGTGTTTGAATGTTATTCATCATGAAGTTCCTTTGTATAAACATGGGTCATTCCCATATGAACTATATTAAAGCATAAATAATCCGCCGCACCTTTTAAAGCGCGGCGGCTCACCACCTAGCGTCTGTGGAGACAGGCTGTGCTAGGCGTATTTAGATGGATTTAGGCCGCGTCTTTGAGCGGCGTTTCTTCTTCTTTGGATTGTTGTTCCGCTAGCATGTTTTCTAAGGCTCGGCTCGCAATAGCAGGGCTTGCGTCCCCGCCCTCCAAATATCCACTTGCAGGAAACCCCATCCATCTAGGCCGCCAGTCAGGGTCGGGCGCGGGTACGCCGTGACCTGCAATGCGGTTGGTGATGATATTCTTTTGTAGTTTGCCCGTATCAGTAAGCACGGAATCAGCCACCGACTCCCCTGCAATATCAGCAACCATTTCGTTGATAACTCGCTTATCGCGCAAGATTTCAAAGTGTCCGTCTTCATATAAAATGAGACAGATTTAAGCCTGAGCTAAGCGAGAGTTTGCTCACCTCTGTTGATTTATATTAGGCGACGGCTTTGCGGTATTGCAAGCGTCGATGTTCGATAGTTTGTTTTTTGATCCTTTCCCTTTTGTTTAAAATTGATTGCGCTCGCCCGAAGTAGGCATCAGCAGGTGTGACGTTTTTCAGGCTTTCGTGGTAACGTTCATGATTATAGTACTCCACAAAGTTTTCGATTTGCCGCTCAAGGTCTCCGGGTAAAAAGTAGTGCTCCAGCAATATCCTGTTCTTGAGCGTCTGATGCCAGCGTTCTATTTTGCCTTGGGTTTGCGGATGATAGGGTGCTCCGCGCACATGGCTCATGCCCTGGTCTTTGATGTAATTTGCCAACTCACCAGAGATGTAACTGGCGCCATTATCGGATAGCAAGCGTGGTTTGTGTACGACATTGACTTGATCACAGCCCGAAGCTTCAAGCGCCATATTTAGCGTGTCTGTCACATCAGAAGTCTTCATCGTGCTGCACAGCTTCCAACTGATGATGTAACGCGAGTAGTCATCAAGGATAGTCGATAGGTACATCCAGCCCCAACCAATGATCTTAAAGTAGGTGAAGTCGGTCTGCCACATCTGGTTTATCGCCGTTGTCTTGTCTTTGAACTCACTGGCCGCTTTCATGACAATGAAGGCAGGGCTAGAGATCAGGTCGTGAGCCTTTAGAAGGCGGTATACCGAGCTTTCTGATACAAAATAGCCTTTGGTATCGGTAAATCGCACAGCCAGTTCACGCGGACTCAGCTCTGTTTCGTCAAGCGCCATATCCAGTAGTTCGCAGCGTATCTTGTCAGGAATACGGTTCCATACCAGGCGTGGCAGTGGCGCGCGGTCCACAAGTCCGTCTTCGCCATGTTCCAGATACCGATCGTACCACCGATAAAAGGTTGGCCTTGGAACGCCCAACTTATCCAGCGTCCACTTGGCAGGGCGCTGTGAGCGCTCCACCAAACGGATGATCTCAAGCTTCTCTGATGCAGGATATCTCATGCGTCGTCGCCCCCATCCCCTATCATGCTTTTTTTAAGCAAGCGGAGCTCAAGTGTTTGCTCGGCGATAACTTCCTTCATGTTACGGGCTTCTGAACGTAAACCTTTGACTTCAGAGGTGTTGGCTTGGCGAACAATATCACCTGCCAGACGTTTTTTGCCAGCTTCCATAAAGTCCTTTGACCATTTGTAGTACAAGCCTTGGGCGATGCCTTCTTGGCGGCATAGTTCGGCAATACTCGCCTCGCCGCGAAGGCCATCCAGCACGATGCGGATCTTCTCCTCAGCCGAATACTGCTTACGGGTTTTACGTTTGATGTCTTTTACAATCCGCTCACCGGCTGATTGCTTACTCGTTCTTGTATGTCTCATCTGTCTCTCCGTGAGATACAAGATGAACAAAAACTCTCGCTTAGCCCAGACTTAAATCTGTCTCATAAGCGTTGACGTCAGACATGAATCATTACATTTTGATCTATACAGCGCCATTCTTTCAATACCCCTTATGGAGTAGAGTGAGTGCTAGAAATTCGTGTAATATTACGGTAAATTGCAGTTAAATTCGGTAGCTCAATCGATAATATCGTTTGAATTATTATTTAGACCGCAACACTAGATCTACCAAAAAAAGTGAGCGTCACATAAAAAAAATTGTTTAAAACAAACCTACTTCCTCCAATCTTTTCCTTCTTCTTCCTCCGCTTGTCCTACGGGCTGAAAAACAACGGTTTTTGTGTCCGTTGCCAAAACGACGCCGCTTCCTTGGCAGACGGCAAACAAGAATATCGGCGGTTGTTCACTTTGGCTTTCATCAGCTAATAACGCCCATGTTTCTTGCTTATCGATGCTGGTATTTGTCGGGCATCCTTCGCGCCAATCTTTACGCGGCAAAGGGCTTCCAATATAGGTTTGCAATACTTTGCCTTCAGCCTCTAAACGCACGCGGTGGTTTTCAATATCCACATACAACGTTTCCACATATGAGCCATAGAGCGCAATAGATTCTGGCCCTGTACTCGTTTGGTACGCACCCGTGGACAGCATTTGCGTGCTGCCACAGGCATTGTCAGAGGTATCCGTCTTCATATAAAAAGCATCATTGGTAATAATATGCGTATCAGTGACGTTGTTAAGCTTAAGTTTTGGCAAATCCTTAGCTTGTAACAGCACGTCTATAATCATTTATGTAATCTCAAACTGTCACATATCGAGATATTTTTAGATTAATAGAAGGTGGGCAGAAAGAGGGTTAAACTTAAACCCTAGCCTAAATTATTGTGTGTTTTCAATAATTTAGGCTATAAGTTTGGTGGGTGATAACGGGTTCGAACCGCTGACCCTCTCGGTGTAAACGAGATGCTCTACCAGCTGAGCTAATCACCCACTTTATTTTCATTTACCTTAATGAGCCGTAAGCCCGCCTTGGTCGTTTGAACCGCCCTGACTAAGAATCCCAGAGAGTTCGGCCTCGTCTTTAGCTGTCCATTTGATCGGTGTCAAAGGTTTCGTGAGCGCATTTGATAAAACTTCATCTACAGTGCCCACGGGGATGATTTCCAAGGCAGATTTCACGTTTTCGGGCACATCTACGAGGTCTTTTGCGTTCTCAAGAGGAATAAGCACGGTTTTCACCCCGCCGCGCAGCGCCGCCAAGAGTTTTTCTTTTAAACCACCAATCGGCAATACACGCCCACGCAATGTAATTTCGCCCGTCATAGCAATATCTTTGCGTACATTTATGTCAGTTAATGCGGACACCATAGCTGTCACCATGCCGACCCCTGCGGACGGGCCGTCTTTGGGTGTCGCGCCTTCTGGCACATGCACATGAATATCCGTGTCTCTAAATTTACGCGGACTAATACCAAATTCAGGGGCACGGGCTTGTATATAGGAATTGGCCGCAGAAATAGACTCTTTCATCACGTCTCTGAGATTGCCCGTGACCGTCACCTTGCCCTTACCCGCCATGGTCACAGCCTCAATGGTCAAAATATCGCCGCCGACAGATGTCCACGCCAGTCCAGTTACGATCCCGACTTGGTCTTTGGTGTCCGTTTCCCCGAAGTGGTATTTTTTCACACCCAGAAAATCTTCAATATTTTTTGACGAGACGGTCAGTTTTTTTACGTCCCCCGTCACGATTTGCGTCACCGTCTTACGGGCAAGCTTGGCCAGTTCGCGCTCTAACCCCCTAACGCCAGCTTCGCGCGTATAATAACGAATGATATCGCGTACGGCTTCGGTTTTAATCTTAATCTCGCCGTCGCGCAGGCCGTGGTCGGTGACTTGTTTTGGTATGAGATAGCGTTCGGCAATTTCAATTTTTTCTTCCTCGGTATAGCCGGGGATACGAATAATTTCCATTCGGTCTAGTAATGGCCCAGGTATATCAAGCGAATTTGCCGTGGTGATAAACATGACGTCCGAGAGGTCATAATCAACTTCTAGGTAATGATCGTTGAAATTGGCATTTTGTTCTGGATCAAGCACTTCTAGCAAAGCAGATGAAGGATCGCCGCGCATGTCGGAACCCATTTTGTCTATTTCGTCCAGTAAAAACAAAGGATTGGACGATTTTGCTTTCTTCATTGATTGAATGATACGCCCCGGCATAGAGCCAATATATGTACGGCGATGTCCCCGTATTTCAGACTCGTCCCTGACCCCGCCCAAAGATACGCGGACGAATTCGCGGCCTGTGGCACTGGCGATTGAACGACCAAGGGAGGTTTTACCAACACCTGGCGGGCCAACCAAACACAGGATTGGACCTTTGAGTTTTTTGGTACGTGTTTGCACGGCCAAATGCTCAACAATGCGTTCCTTGACTTTTTCAAGCCCGTAATGATCGGCGTCCAAGATAGCTTGCGCTTCTTTTAAATCTTTGCGGGTGCGTTTCTTTTTTTGCCACGGTACAGACAGCAACCAATCCAAATAGTTCCGCGACACATTGGCTTCAGCCGACATCGGGCTCATCTGGCTTAGTTTTTTAATTTCGGCCTCGGCCTTTTTGCGCGCTTCCTTGGTGAACTTCGTCGCCTTTACTTTTTCGGCAAGTTCGCCAAGTTCGTCATTTCCGTCTTTGCCGTCACCAAGTTCGGACTGAATGGCTTTCATTTGCTCATTGAGGTAGTAATCTCGTTGGGTTTTTTCCATTTGGCGTTTGACACGCCTGCGAATTTTCTTCTCAACCTTAAGGACACTTAGCTCACCTTCGAGCAAGCCAAATAGGGCCTCCAAACGGGCTACAACATCAGTTTGTGCGAGCAATTCCTGTTTTTGATCAATTTTAACATTCAAATGCACAGAAACCGTATCGGAAAGCTTCGCCGCGTCTGTTGTATCGGCAATCGCAGATACAATATCTTCGGCAATTTTATTGTTTAATTTGCCGTATTTTTTAAATTGCTCAAACACACTTTTGTGTAATCGCTTGGCGGTGTTATCTTCTCCATTTACGTCCGTCAATTCATTGATCTCGGCCTCAAAATAATCAGCATGACTTGTAAATTTTTTCACTTCCGCCCGCGAAATACCTTCAACAAGAACCCGCACGGTTCCGTCGGGTAGTTTCAACAATTGCAAAATCGTCGCCACACAACCGCGTTTATGAATATTCTCGTGTTTTGGGTCTTCTATTGATGCGTCCTTTTGGGTGAGCAGCAAGATTTTCTTATCCGCTTTCATCACCTCTTCAAGTGCATTAATCGATTTATCGCGACCTACAAATAACGGCACAACCATATGTGGGAACACCACAATATCGCGCAAGGGTAGGATCGGGATTATTTGTTTATCAGCCATTATTGAACCTAATTTATATCAAATAAGCGTATCAGAACAGTGTCGCTAAGAACACTAAGAATCGCAGTACATATCACCTTAAGATGGGCACTCTGTTCTTAATATCAAGTTACGTCTGTGCATTTAACTCATATGATTTTGGTAAAATAATGCCTTAGGACGCTTTTTCGGCCTTTTTCGCTTTTTTCGCATAAATCAACAGTGGTTTAGCGCTGCCATTTACAACTTCAGCATTGATGACAACTTCCTCGACACCTTCATATGTTGGTAAATCATACATTGTGTCGAGCAAAATAGCCTCCATGATTGAACGCAAACCCCGCGCACCAGTCTTGCGTTTAATTGCCTTTTTAGCAATAGCGCGAAGGGCTGGCTCGTTAAAACTTAGCCGAATATCTTCCATATCAAAGAGTAATTGATATTGTTTGACCAGTGCATTTTTTGGCTGACTTAGAATTGTCACCAAAGCAGCCTCGTCCAAATCTGTAAGTGTAGCAATCACCGGCAAGCGACCAACAAATTCAGGAATAAGGCCAAATTTCACCAAATCTTCTGGCTCTACGCCTTGCAAAATTTCACCAGTTAGACGTTCTTCAACATCTTTTATCTCACCGCCAAAGCCAATACTAGCTTTGCTATCACGGTTTGCGATCATTTTCTCAAGACCTGCAAATGCGCCGCCGACAACGAATAAGATATTGGTTGTATCGACTTGCAAAAACTCTTGTTGCGGATGTTTACGTCCACCTTGCGGCGGTACAGAGGCAACTGTGCCTTCCATAATTTTGAGCAAAGCTTGTTGCACGCCCTCGCCCGACACATCGCGAGTGATGGACGGGTTATCAGATTTACGGCTAATTTTATCAACCTCGTCAATATAGACAATGCCGCGCTCGGCTCGTTCCACATTGTAATCAGCAGATTGTAGTAGTTTCAAAATAATGTTTTCAACATCTTCGCCCACATAACCAGCTTCGGTCAGAGTAGTCGCGTCCGCCATAGTAAAGGGCACATCCAAAATACGCGCTAATGTTTGCGCTAGCAATGTTTTACCGCAACCGGTTGGCCCTACGAGTAAGATATTGGACTTTGCCAGCTCTACATCACCGGTTTTTGTACCGTGATTAAGGCGTTTGTAATGGTTATGCACAGCAACAGATAAAACCCGCTTGGCAAAATCTTGCCCGATGACATAATCATCGAGTGTATCGCAAATTTCTTGCGGCGTTGGCACGCCTTCTTGGGCTTTGGCAATGCCAGCCTTACCCTCTTCGCGGATTATATCCATACAAAGCTCGACGCATTCGTCGCAAATAAATACAGTTGGCCCTGCAATCAGTTTGCGCACTTCGTGCTGACTTTTCCCACAAAAGGAACAGTATAGCGTGTTTTTTGAGTCTGTCGTACCAGTCTTACTCATGTTAACTCCCAGCGCATTCGCTTTTTATTTAGCTTTTGCAACACCTCTATGCAAGAGCCGTGCCGCATTATAACGTGTATTGTATTATCACATACGGCTTTTTTATTACAAAACTCTTAGTAAATTCCAGTTGATTGGCATTATCATCCAAATTCTCATTTAGGATTTAACTTCAGACCGTGAACTATAGACATGATCGACAATACCAAAGGCCTTTGTTTCTTCTGCGGTCATGAAATGATCGCGGTCTAAAGTCTTCTCGATAACTGCATATTTATTACCTGTGTGCTTCACATAAATTTCGTTAAGGCGTTTCTTCATTGCGATAATATCATTGGCATGGCGTTGAATATCTGACGCCTGCCCGCGAAAACCGCCCGACGGTTGATGCACCATAATACGGGCATTTGGCAGAGCAATCCGCATATCTTTCTCACCAGCCGCCAATAACAGCGACCCCATAGACGCCGCCTGACCGATACATACGGTAGACACAGGACATTTGATATACTGCATAGTATCATAAATCGCCATGCCTGCCGTTACGACACCGCCTGGCGAATTAATATACATATAGATTTCTTTTTTCGGATTCTCAGATTCCAAAAATAGCAATTGAGCCGTAATCAAGCTGGCCATATTGTCTTCAACCACGCCTGTGAGAAAAATAATGCGATCTTTTAAAAGGCGCGAAAATATATCATAGCTACGTTCCCCACGGCTAGATTGTTCGACTACCATCGGCACGAGGCCCATTAATATTTCTTGAGGGTCTTGCATGATTTATTCCTTATTTGGTGTTCGACGTTTAGCGGTACAATCACTGAAAATAGTTACTTCAATATTTATATTTAAATAAATATTTCAAGGTGCAGAGCGAAAATAAAAATCATTATCGATTTCGTGGAATAGTTCGTAATTGCATTTCGCCAACCACGCAGTCACATTGTCTTTATGCTCATCCCAAAGTTCGATTTGTAAAATACATATATTTTGTTCTAAAAAATTCTTCATCCCGCGCAAAGCAGCCGCCTCGTGACCCTCAACATCGATTTTAAAAAACGCCCGCACGTCCGTGTTTTGGAACTGGCTATCAAATGTACGAATATCTATCTTCTGAGAGAGCTGGAAATTTCTGCGTGGGTTTTTTGTTACATTGGGGTCAAGGGACGCCGTGCCTGACGAGTTTTCTTCAATGACAATTTCAAAATGCCCTGCCACATCGCCCAAGCCAAAATTATGCGCCTTTGCCGTGTCTTGCAAATTGTTAAGTGAAAGGTTTTTAACCAACCGCGCATATGTGCGGTCTACGGGTTCAAAGCTGTGAATATGCGTCAACTCCGGCAGTCGTGTGCCAAGCACAACGCTATACAGACCCATATTGGCTCCACAATCAAAAAAAGTGTCGATTTTATACTTGTCGATACACGTTTGCGCAAAGTCCAATTGAGTACGCTCAAAGGGTCGTCCTATTAGTAGGCGGTTATCAATCCAGTCACTTGGGTATAATTCCCAATTTGCGCCAAGACGGTGCGCAAGCATAGGCTTTTTTCGCAGCCTTAGCAGGCGTTTGGCAATGCTAAAATACGGATTAAAACCCAAAACGCTTTCCTAGATCATATCGTCTTCTTTAAAGAGTTCGTCGCGGCTAACCTTTTTATCTGTCACTTTTGCCGTTTCGATAATGTGGTTTACCGCTTTTTCTTCAAAGATAGGTGCGCGCATTTGGGCCACTGCCTCTGGGTTTTTTTGGTAGAACTCGATGACTTGCTGTTCTTGACCTTGGTAGCGGCGTGCTTCTGCAACAATGGCTTGTTGCAATTCTTCATTGGAAATTTGAATTTCCGCTTTTGCACCCATTTCGGCCAGTACCAGACCAAGGCGCACACGGCGCTCTGCGATCTTGCGGTAATCAGCTTTTAGTTTCTTCTCTGATTTTTTCGCGTCGTCCTCGTCAAGCTGTCCTGCTTCTTTTTCTTTTTCGACTTGCGTCCAAATATTGGCAAATTCAGCTTCCACCATATTTGGCGGCAAATCAAAGCTGTGTTTCTTATCAAGCTCGTCCAAAATGGCGCGCTTTAATTTCATACGGCTTTGTTCTTCAAGTTCGCCCTCAGCCTGTTTGCTTACGGCTTCGCGTAAGGATTTCAAATCTTCCATGCCGAATTTTTTAGCAAATTCATCATCAATTTTCGCGTCCGTAGCTCCTTGCACTTCAAGCACTTCGGTTTCAAATACGGCTTCTTTATTGGCCAATGTATCGACTTGGTAATCTTTCGGGAAAGTTACGGTAACATCGAGCTTATCGCCTACTTTAACGCCAATCAATTGCTCTTCAAAGCCTGGGATGAATGTGCCAGACCCCAATACGAGTTGGTGTCCTTCCATAGCACCGCCGTCAAAGGCTTCGCCGTCAACACGGCCCGTAAAATTAATCAGTACGGCGTCGTCTTTTTTGGCCTTGGCTGTTTTGGCTTTTTTCTTGTAGCTTTTTTGCCCTTTGGCAAGTTCAGCCAATTGCTCGTCCACAACTTTATCATCAATATCTGTCACCAAACGGGTAAATTTTAATGTGGCCGGGTCAACAGGTTCAAACTCTGGGATTGTTTCTACGTTGATTGTGTATTCAAGGTCGGCCTTGCCTTTGGTAACATCGTCACCATTTGCGCGTAGATCAATTGACGGCTGACCAGCAGGGCGGACTTTATTGTCTTCCAAGGCTTTTTGTGTGCTCTCAGTGACGCTTTCTTGCACCACATCATTCATGATGGACTGGCCAAACATTTTACGGATATGGCTGGCAGGCACTTTGCCCTTACGGAAACCCTTTAAGTTGACCTGCGGCTGCATTTCCTTGATTTTTGCTTCAAGTTTTTCCGCCAACACTTCTTTTTTAATGATGATAGCATATGAGCGGCTAAGGCCTTCGGCTTTAAGTTCTTTTACTTGCATGTTCTCGTCCAAAATTTCTACTGGGTTTGCTGTTATTTCGCACCCGTCTATAATCATCAATTCCAATATTCAAGCCTAAAATAGGCCATATGACGCGCCTTATGTCACGGCTTTACGCAATGTGCAACGGGGTTTTCTAATCCTTAAGCATATAGAGGCTATGAAACCCAATAATATGTATTTTTAAGGCTACACACGGCGTATTTTATGGATTTTTTTGCAGAAAGCAATATGTGGCTCCTGTATTTGGGTTTGTTTATTGCCCCATTTGTTCAAGAAGATACGGCGGTGATCGGCGCTGCTAGCCTATCCATCTCAAAGTCCGACCATTGGATATCCATATTTGCGGTTATTTTGGTGGGATTAGTCGCCAGTGATTCGTGGAAATATTGGCTCGGTTGGGCCGCAAATCATCATAAGTGGGCAAAGAAATATGCCGAGAATGAGCGCGTGCTTAAGCTTAAACGCGCCGTGCTTGGCAATAGTATCAAAACCCTCATCGCCGTGCGTTTCCTGCCCCTCGCCCGTATTCCCACATATCTGGCGACAGGCTTCTTTGGTGTACCCTACCCCAAATACTGGCTCTCCATCGCCTTCTCAGCTTTTTTATACGTAACAGTCATCTTTTGCGCATTTCATGTGCTTGGCGAAATCATAGGTGAACAGCTAAAAACCTATATGCCATTTGTGGCGGTCGGTATTGTGGTTGTTCTGGGTGTAGGTTTTCTCATTTATAAAACCCGCAAAAAGCCCTAACGCTCACCAAATAAATATTCAAAACTTACGCCGTATGTACGCGGCGGTTCGTATTGAATGGTTTCGTTTTCAATCAATGGCCCAAGCCCTGCGCCCCACAAGAAATTCACCGATGGGTCGTCCACGTCAAAGAGGTTTTTGACCCAAATACCAGCTTTCCAATGCCCATTCGCCGCCCTGTATCCCACCGATAGATTGGTCACAGCGTAATCGCCGACAAATGATAAGGAGCGGGTTTCGGGGGCGAAATCTTTAGGCGCATTACGGTCCGTGTAATCTCCGTGCAATAAAACCTGCGCGCCACCAGCGAGCGGTTTCGTATAATCTGCCGTTGCAGAAATTGTCCAATCAGGCGCAACGCCAAAACCTGTGCCCGATAAATCAACGCCAGGGCTAGGCTCAAACTCATCATAGTGGGTTTGCACATATCCTACAGCCGCCGAAACGCGCAGATTATCCGTAAGCTGCGCTTCAATATCGGCTTCAAAACCTTGGATGTGGGCTTTGGCTGCGTTGGTCAGGGTTTTGAGAAACAAGAAAGGTTCGCGGTTCACGGCCACCTGAATATCGGTGTAATCCATATAAAATGCGCTTACATTTGCCCGCACCCGACCATCCGCAAAAACGCCTTTCACACCAATTTCGGTATTGGTTAAAAACTCTGGTGCGGTGAAAAAACCTGTGCCCGCGTCAATATCCGCTTGGGATATAAAACTGTCTTTAATCGTCGCACTTCTATAGCCGCGACTGATGGAAGCATAGGTGTTGATAGTGTCACTTAAGGCATAGCGCGCACCCATCGTCCACGACACAGGGTCGTTGGTGACCTCTGATACTACGTTCAAAGCGTTAAGAGTAAAGAGAGCGAACACTTCACCGAAAATACTGTAATCAAGGGTTTTGGTATCGTGGGTATAGCGCAGTCCACCAAAAGCTGTGAGCTTGTCTGTCAGGTTGTAATTCCCGTGGACAAAGGCGGCGTAGCTTTTGGTTTTACCAATGGTTTGCTCCCCGTCAAGCTCGTCTGCGGGGTGAAAAGCAGCGGGGATAAAAAACACTTGTTCCAAAAATGCCGTACTCATGAGGGGAAATGTCGGGCTATAATCCCGTGAGGAATTTAGGTAATAAAGTCCCAGTAAGTAGTTGAATTTCTTATCACTTGGTGATGTTATTCTCAATTCTTGGGAATATTCATAATAGCTAGCATCAAACTGGGCTATGGTAATCGGTATAGGGAGACGGTCACCGTCTTGGATATAAAAATCATCAACACTGGAATACCCTGTAATCGATGTCAGCGTAAATCCGCCGCCGAGTTGGGTGTTTATATTGAGAGACAAGCCGTGTTGAGTTTGGGTTTGTATCTCGTCTTGGTCAACATTTATTGTGTAGGGAATAAGGTCAGAGCCAATACTTGTCACCGTTTCGCCCATGCTATTGGGTCGGTCATCACGGGTTTGGAAATGATAGACAAGGCGCGCATCTGTCTGTGCATTTGGCGTAAAACTAAGCTGACCACGCGCTGCAAAATGGTCTAATGCCCCCGCCTTGCTGCCGTTAAATGCATTTTCAATATACCCATCCGTATCCAGTTTTTGAGCTGAGACGCGCAGTGCAAGCACATCGTCAATCAACGGCATATTGGCCTGAGCCGAAATTTGACGACGACCATAATTGCCAAGCTCCAACCGCACACGGCCATTTGCTAATCCATCAGGTGCTTGGGTGGTAATGTTAATCGCCCCGCCAATGGTATCGCGTCCAAACAATGTACCTTGCGGCCCTTTCAGGATTTCCACGCTGGCAATATCCATCATGGATGCATTTAACATGCTGTCAGCGTTCACATAAACACCGTCGATATATACGCCAACAGAACGGCCACTGCTCTTGGAGATACCTGAGGATACACCGCGCATAGTAATATTGCTTTGCCCTGCTTCGGTTGAGGCTGGAAGCCACATATTGGGTACATATGTTCCCAATTCCTCTAACCCTTCAGGGCGCAGGCTTTCGAGTTTCACCTCATCAAAAGCGGTAATGGAAATCGGCACGTCTTGCAGGTTTTCTGCACGTTTTGTGGCGGTAACAATGATTTCGTCTAGTGGGCGGGACTGGGCATATACGGGGTGCATAAAAACACCCACACCAACACATGCCAAGCACATTGCTCTTAAGCCAGTTTTTGAAGCGGCCAGCTTCGTTCTCTCGGTCAAGGGGATAACCATTCTCCTATTCACTTGGAATTTTGCCGCGTCTATACGGACCCTTAAGTGTGGAGTTAACCTAGGCGGATTTCAGATGCAAGGAGATTTGCAAAAAGAAAGCACAAAGATGGTTTAGCCAAGTACGGCAAAAAGCCCGACCCCGACAAAATTGGCTACGGCGTAACCAAATACACCGAGGAGAACGGCAGGGACAACCAGGTCGCGCCGCCCCTTGCCTGCGGCAAGTGCTGCCGCCGTCGCTGGCCCAGCCGCACATGCGTTGGAGGCTATAACCACGTCCATAAGGTCGAGTTTAAATACCCGACTTGCCCCAAATATTACCACCGCATGACACACAACAATCAACAGCGCGTAAAGCGCGATGACCAGTGCTTTATCAAGCATGGCCCCGATATCTGCGCTGATACCAATGGCGGCAAAGAACAGATACATACAAAACAAACCCATTTCGTAATCCCCTTGCAAGGCCTTTAACTGGCGCGGGAAAATATTGGCGACAATCAAGGTAATGCCCGTAATAAACATGATGCTGTAACCGCCAATACCAAACGCATTGGCCAATGCTTTGCCGCCTGCGCAAATCAGGAAGGACAACCCAAAGGCTAAACCTATATGGCGTAAATCAATACGGGCACTGTCTTCTGCAAGTTGCTCACCTACAGGCAAAGCGTCCACCTCTTTTGAATGCTTAAACAACCAACGGAAAAACCCTAGCGCAGGCACCAAAGCTAAAAAAGCAAGGTAGAGCACGCCCACCACATTATCAGCAGCAACACTGGCTGTAACAATTGACGGGTCAAGTTCAACCGCTTGCGTCACGGCTACCATATTCATGGAACCGCCAATATATGTGGCGCTGAATACGCCCGCGAGCTTATGGGCTTGGTCGCCAAGTGGCAGGATGTAATACCCAAGTACGGCCCCAATTGTTGTCCCGATTACCCCAAAGAAAAAAGCCACCAACATGCCTTTTGTTTCTGATATTACGCGGCGTAAATCTGCTTTTAATAGCAATAACGGAACTGCCAATGGGACGAGGTAATTCCAGACAACCCCATATGCAGGCGCGGAGCGCGGCAATATACCAATATTTGATAACAACATCGCCACCGCCAATATTATGGCAACACCAGAGACACTTGCGCCAAATTTTGTCTTATCAGCCCAAAACCCAAGTGTGGCTAACAAGACCAACGCCGCCCAAATTACAAATGGCCAATCGCTGTGAATAAGGGGAAGTTCCAACATATTACGCTCCTAAGCTCATATATACAGGGAGATTACGCATCCGCTACTGCACTCTTTTTACCCGCCAACAAAATGGCAAATCCAACAATCCACGACAGTATTTTTTCAACGGCGTCTGCTGTTGGGCCAGCATAGTTTGAGGCGATAACGGCCATGCTAAACCCTATGAGTACGGCAAAAAATACATGTGCACCGCCTACCCGCCACCCTATGCAACGGCTCAGTGTGGCGGGGCCAAATGCTGCACCGAGAGCCACCCACGAAAATAACACACGGTCAAAAATACTGTCGGGTAAAACCAAGGTGAGGATTACGGACACTACGGCTATGCCAACCATCGAAATACGACCTACCAGTAATTCTTTACCGGGCATAAACCTGGCCACGCCCAAATCATGAGATACGGCGGAAGCAGAGGCCAGCAAGAGACTATCAACCGTTGACATAACGGCTGATAATATGGCCGCCAGAACAATACCAGCAAGCACAGGCGGCAGATAATTTTCTGCGGCCACAAAGAAAATTTGCTCAGACGCCACGTCAGGCATAAGTGCGCGCATTGAAAATGCTAAAACCGTCACGCCTGTAAATACCACTGTCCCCCACCCCACGGTAATGGCGGCGCCTTGCAGACGCGCACGGCTATCTTTTACTGCCATAATACGGTTTAGAAGTTGTGGTTGACCCGGTGCGCCGAGGCCCGTGCCTAACAAACCAAGAGCTGTGCCTGTTGCCATCCACCCCACGGCCCCGCCCGAGAATTGGAAGAATGACGCTGCCTCGCGCTGATGTAAAACCTCCATCACTGCGCCAAGCCCACCTGCCGCTTGCAAGGTGACAATAGGTACAATCAGACATGCAGCTAACATGACCATAGCTTGCAGGGCGTCCGTTACACTGGCAGCTAAAAACCCGCCCATCAAACAATAGGCCACAATTATCACCGCCCCAAAAACGACGCTCTCCATCGTGCCAAGGCCAAAGACAGACGTAAATGCATTGCCAGCCGCTTGGAACTGGGCTGCCACGTAAAACACGAAGCAAAATACGATGAGGATGGCCGCCAAAGCTGCGATGCGCGTTTTCCATACTTTATTGGCGTCCTCGATCATAAAATCGACCATGGTGATATGTTTTTTAGCCGCCGTTTCAGCGTTCAACCGTGGCCCCATCACCAACCATGTGAGGAGATAACCGCCAAAAATGCCTGGTATCAACCACAATGCTTTCACGCCTGCGCTAAATACAAACCCCGTATAGCCCAAAAGCACCCAAGCAGAAGACGTAGAGGCGGCATATGACAACCCCGCAGTCCATGCATTGAGTCCGCCGCCGCTACCATTACTGGCAATAAAGAAATCACTTTCGGTATGCACACGTTTTGACGCCCAAAATCCAATGGCCAAAAGCACCAGCTTATAAGCAATTAACGTAATCAATACGATTGTTGTCGATGACATAGCATTCCCCTATCTGGACTCTATAGGGTATTTTAAGCTGTGATAATAGGTATCTTTTTAGGCTGTGCTAGGCCAAGACACTCTGTTCATCATTTTCATCATTCGGCGCACCTGACATTGCGCAATCATCTTCGCTGGGTGCACAATAGAGTTCATAAAGCGCGCCAATAAGAACACGCGCATCCTCACTTGCCAGTGAATATTTAATCGATTGCGCTTCGCGGCGCGTCGCAACAATATTTTCGCGCCGCAACATAGATAAATGTTGAGACAGTGCAGATTGCGATAAGGGCACTTGCTTCAGTATTTCCCCGACCGACATTTCCTTGTCTGCCAATTGGCATAAAATCATCAAACGCGATTTATTGGCCATAGATTTCAAGAGCGTACACGCTTTTTGCGTCACTTCTTCCAAATCTACTGATTGCATATCCATGCCCACACATCCCTTTTTTACTTAACTTTATGACTTAAGCGTCGCAGCCCGCAAAACCGTCTGCGTCCATTTTGGCTTCATACGGGGTCGCAACATCACTGCCAAGTGTTAGGTTTCCCTTAACACTGTCCCAATCTTCTGGAGACAAAACCACCATCCAATTGCCGTATGGGTCGCCGTTGGCAAGACTTGGGTTTTCCACAAGTGCTGCATTAATCTCTAAAACTTCGCCCGCAGCCATGGATTTGGCAGGGCCAACCCATTTACCGCTTTCAACCGTGGCGCAAGATTTACCAGCCCGTACTTTACGGCCTACTTTCTTTGGCGTGAACGCAACAAGTTCGCCAGCAAGGGCTGTGGCAATCGCCGTCATGCCCAATTTGACTGTTCCGTCGCCGACTTCCAAAAACCATGTATGGTTCTCCACGTCGTAAAGTAGATCGTCTGGAAGGTCACATCCGCGTACATTAGCCATGATTTTCTCCTGCTATCGATTGCATATGGTTTTTATTTAACCGTAAACCCTTGGAAGAGCAACAAAACTCTCCAAGTCCTGACACTTGTAATTTCCCGCCGACGAAAAGCACCAAATGCTTGGCCACCATTTGCGCCATTGTCAGGCGCGACAACACATCTTTGTGCTTTGGCTCCAATGTGACGAGATTATAATGATAAACCAATTCCCGCGCAGTTTCGCGGCAGGCATTAAAACTTGCGTCCCCCTTTGACCCTTGTCTTTGCAGGGCTAATACACGAAAACCTTCTTTTTTATCCGTCGTCGGTACACCGTCGTGAGCAATCACCCAGTGTTCAAGAATTTCTTCACCGATTTGTAAGTAGACTGCGGCTTGCGCGGCAGGGCTTAAAGAGGCGTCTGGGCTCTCCATATAATCTTCAAGCTCGGCAACAGACCGCATAATCTACGCAATTCCTTTTTCTTTGACGAATTTCATGCTGTCAGAAATATTGGCATGTAAGCCAACTTTTTTCGGGGATAGTCCCATGGCCATACCGAGGAGTTGGGTAAAGTAAATCACCTTCACATTGGTTTCTTTTGACAAGCGTTTAAGAGCACGAATTTGGTGCATTTCAAGCCCTGAATGACAAGTTGGACATTCTGTTGCAATCACTTCCGCGCCAGCCGCTTCCGCCGCTTGTAAAATATTGAGAACCAATTTGGTCGACATATCTGAATCAGACAATGTATGTGCCCCGCCGCAACAGGCGGTTTTTAAGGGAAATTCGACATTTTCTGCGCCAGCAATCGCCAGTAGATCATCCATATAATGCGGCTTGGATGTGCTTTCACTGTCCCCGCCTTGGTCTTTTTCAGGAAAAATATGACGCGGGCGGGTATACATGCAGCCGTAATAATTGGCGATTTTAAGACCTTTTAGACCGCCCTTAATTTTTACTTTTAATTCTTCCTCACCGTAGCCAAATTTAATCCAATCCAGCGCGTGAATGGTTTCGACATCACCCGCTTTATAGGTTTCGTGCCCCGCTTTTTTGGAAATTTTCTCGGTTACCGCCCGAGATTTATCTTTATTTTCAAGGTCATATTCAGCCTTTTTAAGGTTATGATAACAGCCATTACACGGCGCCATCACTACATCTTGCTTGGACTTGTGCTGGGCGTCGGATAAAACCCGCGCCGATAAATATGTTTGAATTTCTGGGTCAACATTTTTAACTTCCATAGCCCCGCAACAATTCCAGTCTTTAATTTCAACCAGTTCAAGCCCCAAAGCTTTGCCCACGGCTCGCGTTGATTTGTCATAGCTTTGGGCTGACCCTTCCAGAGCACACCCTGGATAATAGGCTACTTTTTTATACTTTGCTTTACGCGCAGCTTTATCAATTAATATGGTCATTCTTTACTCCGCATTCTCAAGACCGAGCGCCTTGCGCTGGGCTGCATGTTCTTCGGCAATATGTTCTTCTATGGCGTCGCGGGCCTTGGCCCAGTTTTTTGTCTTGGGGTGAAAAATTGTCGCCCAACCCATTTTCATCAATGACAAAACAGGGAAGCCTCTAATCATTTGCTTGACCATTTGCACAATCCAGTCTTGCATCAAGGGTTGCTTGGTTTTGAGAAGAAAATCTTTAAGCACTTCCCCGTCCTCAATTTTGCCGTGCTTAATCACTTGTTCGGTAAAAACATCGTCAAATATAGTTGAGTGCGACGGCGGTGTGTGGCCTTTTAGCTCCATCCAGTGGGCCGTAGCTTTCATCACGGCTTCGGGCACAACATCACGCGGGCAAGCGGAGGTACATTTATTACACGACACACATTGCCAGATAATGTCCTTATCGCGCAGGAGTTCCTCTTCCATGCCAATACGAATTAGGTAAATCCAGTAACGCGGGTTAAAGTCGGGGTTTTCAGCATTGACCGTACAGGAATTGGTACAAGACCCACATTGCCAACAGCGATGAATATATTCCCCGCCCGGCAGGGCCGCAATTTCTTCTTCTAGGTTTTCGTTATAATCAGACACAACCCGTGTGTGAATAAAGGTCGACCAATCGCCAGAAACATCGATCCCGTCCACGATCTTTTTCTCGTGGCTGGAAATATTTTCTGGGCGAATGAGGCTTTTTTCATGAATAGCCATATTAGGTGCTCCCGTTTAAACGCAAGACGTTTTCGATAGAATGTTTGTTATTGGCTTCCCCGTCAATAATTGAGGGAGGTACATCCAGATTTGATTTCGCGGCCACCCCGTCCAAGCCCAGTAGACGGCGGGTGAAAACAATGGTTTCTTCCTTGGAAGAAAAATCAGCTTTGAGATATAGTCCGCCTTGGGCCGAGATGTAATTGCCGTAGCTTTGCGCGCACAAAAGATCGACATAATACAGCACATCGGCAAATATACCGTTTTGCGTGAGGTAACCTGATAATTCTTCGCGCAGTTTCAAAAACACCTCATAATCATCATCAACATCCAAGGTAACACTGTCCACATCCCCGTGCCATATTTCGCGGATAACGCCCGAATTGGCTTTTCTATCCCACACCCATCTTTGCATTAAAGGATGCATATGAGGGTCGGTATTGTGCAAAATTTCAGCCGCCAAATCTTTCACCCAGCGGTGTTTTTTATCTTGTGGGAACTTGCCTTGAAAAGCGGTGATGCGCGCATCAATATCCCCTGTTCCGAACAGGCCTTTTATGGCGTCCAAAAATTCAGGATATTTATCATCTTCAACATAAGACGAAATTCTACGCCTTACCGTTGGCATAAACATACACAGTTTGACGAAATTCTCTGCCGACAACCCCTCGCCCCCATTCTTAAAAGCGTCTTGGAACAAAGATGTTTTGAACTTAAGCGCGTCAATATAACGCTCTACTCCGCCGTCTTCGTCACACGCGGCAATTAAGGTTTGCAATGTATCTGATAAAATCGGCCCGCTCAAATCAAGCGTAATCGTGCGCGGGACGGCCTGTGCCACCGCTTCGGATTTCGTTGTAAATTTTGAGAAGAACGACGCCATTTATATTTATCCCGTCGTGACACTGGCCAAGGCAGACATAGCCGCCGCATTGCCTTGGGCAATGCTGTCATCAATGGTTTCAGGGCCAGTGGCAGAGCCTGCCACAAACACACCCGCTTTGCTTGTCGCGCCTGCTGTGCCGTACATATTTTCTTGCTTGAGATAGCCCCAATGGTGCAAATCCACACCAAAGATGGACGAAATTAGCATATTATCTACATTCGGGTCCATGCCAACCGCATGCACAACCATATCAAAGGGAATAGAGATCGGGCGCTTGACCAATGTGTCTTCGCCTTTGACCAATACCTTGTCACCGTCTGACGTCACCTCAGCAATACGGGCTTTGATATATTTAACTTTGTGTTCTTCTTGAGATTTCCAGTAAACTTCTTCGTAAAGACCAAAGGTACGAATATCCATATAGTAAATATAGACGTGGCAATCTGGCAATTCTTCGCGAATTTCTGTGGCAATATTAGCAGACACAGAACAACAAATTTTCGAGCACCATTCGCGACCAATTTGGCGGTCACGCGAACCAACGCAAAGCAAGATCGCGACGCGTTTTGGCTTATCACCATTTGATGGGCGCCGTACGCCTTTACCGCTAGATATCATTTGCTCGACTTGGGTCGTGGTCACAACATCAGGATATGTACCAAAGCCCCATTCGGGTTTATTGACACTGTCAAAATGGGTAAAGCCCGTACACAAAATTGTCGCGCCCGCACTCACGCTTTTGCCGTTAGATAACGAGGCTTTAAAAGCCCCTGGCTTGCCCGTGAATTTATCAACGGTCATGCCTTTGTGGATGGTTATATTTTTGTTCTTAACAACTCTATCTACCATAGAGCCTATTGCGTCTTTGGCCCATTCGCCGCTAGGGACAAGTTTGCCGTAGCCAGACAGAATTGGCGCGCCGCCGAGCGTGTCTTCTTTTTCTACCAAAATAACTTTTTGGCCAACGGATGCGAGAGAGTGGGCGGCGGCGAGACCTGATGGGCCAGCACCGACAACAAGAATTGGTTTGCTCATGACGAAATCATTCCTAATTTTTTACGTTCTTCTACATTGATATATCCAGGCCCGCCCGTGATACGGCGACGTGGGTCATAAAGATTTTCAGGATTACCAGCTTCAACTTGCTTCAAATAAACCTCAAAATCCGCCTTTTTCTCTTCCCAGTTAATGCCCATTTTTTCGAACAAATTCTCAAAAGGCGAAGCATGCCAATGGCTTTGCACGATTTTAAACGGGTCAGCCCCGCACGCAAGGGCGGCAAATTGAATATCAGAAATTACTGGGATTTCATAGTTTTTACCTGCGTTACGGTCGTCCGCCTTGGCAATCCATTGGTTTTTATCCAGCGTGGTAATACAGCCCGTATCGTGACCAATCATCACATCGGATTTGGCCTCGTCTATGACCACTTTAATTTTGCGGTCAATGGCAAAAGAACGGGTAAATTCACGTTCGGAAATAATATGCCGAAACCCAAATCCACAACAATCATACCACGTAGAATAATCAATCACTTGTGTGCCGAGGGACTGCATAATGCCCGTGGATACGGCAACGCGGTTGCCGTCCAAAACATCGTCGTCATAGATCACGTCTTGGGGAACCATTTTATATACATGACAAGCAGGGTGAATAGTGGAGCGAATGCCTGACACATCAATGGTTTGACGGGCCGCAATATCTTCGCGCATCACATGTACCCATTCGGAGTAATGTACAATTTCTTCAGGAATTAAAAGCTTGCCATCGACAAGACGATTAAGCTTACCCAAAATTTTCTTAACCCGGTCACGAAGTTCGGCGGAAAGTAGAAGATATTCCCGCACTTCTTTGTAATTACCAAAACTCGTACCGCAATGGACGAGCGGGTAATAATAACCCTCTGGCAGACCTTCTGCTTTCGCAGATACATAAGCTTGATGGAAATTACGCAAAAACACGGCAGCCAAGCTTTCAATATTACCAATGCCCGACCCGTGATAATTCCACGCCGTACATGAGGTTTGGTCTGTCTCGTCCAGATAGGGAATATCCATCTCGTTCATCATCCACAGCAAAGACGTAGGATAGCCTGGAATATTGCCGCACTGCCCACAAGACTTATGATGCCAAAGCTGGCGAGTTGGGATTTTCTTATCCCAGCCATAAAGCGTTTTAGCAACACGGGGCGCATGTTCATCGTTAATACGGTGAACTTTAATCTCGCCTTCTTTTTCCAACTGCCACATCACGTCGCGGATATCGTGTACCCGGTCTTTATTGGTCAGCATGGAGCGCTTATCAATTTTAGCCTCGACCCAAGACGTAGCCTTGGCCGCGTCCGTATCGCTTAATTTGCTATCACGCCATTCAGAACCATGGCCCGTAAATCGTTCGTCACTACCTGTCATAATCTAATCCTCTTATCATTGGTCGTAATTTCGAACCGAAAAACCGGTTCCCACTTTTTCTGAAATTACTCATCCTCAAGCTCTTCAAGATAATCATCCCAATCATCTTGTTTTTCTTCCATAATATCGACGATTACATCAAATAAGTTTTCATCAACCGTTTCGAGTTGGTCTAACACACCCGTCTCTTCCCAAATCGTATATAGCTCAACCGAAGTTTTTAGATTGGTTTCCCACGCCGTTTTAATGGTGTTGAGCGTGGGCATAGGTATCGCTTGACGCAGCAGTTTGAGCGGTGCGTCAATTTTACAAATATTTGGCCCCCAATCTGCGAAATGATCTGGGTTAATCATATCGGGCGACAATTGATTGCCCGTAGAGATTAATTTTAGCATCACCCGCGAAAATGGTCGCAGAACGGATTTCGCCGATTCCATACCGTGTTTAATCGACGTTTCGCGCATCAGCATAATCAGACCACCGGGCGAATTGCCAAATGGACAACGAGCCGCACACGTATAACACTGAGCGCATGACCAGATTTTCTCCTGCATGGCATCATAGATACCTTCAAGATTTTCCGTCCACAGCAATTGCACAATTTCTCGCGGGGAAAAGTCGTAATAATGGGCCGCAGGGCAAGTGGCCGTGCAAATCCCGCAATTGAGGCAACCGTTCAGTTCATGGTCAAACCGCATATCGCTCTGAATATCTTGGAAGATTTCTTCCATAACTTCATAGCTTACCTCTTTTACAAGACCTTCAGTTGGATCGCCAATGTGTTTTTGAACGCGGGTGGTGGAATGGTGTCCCATAGGGAAACTCCTAGTAAGTCATAACCTTAGTGTCGTCTTCTTCCATCAATTCTTCAATCAGGTATGCCCCGCCAACAATGCCAGAGCATTCAGGGATGAGGTCTTCTTTGGTCATGTCAAACAAATCAAGATTGGGCGAGCAACATAGGAATTTCACTCCTGCTTCGTGGGCATCTTTGATAAATTCATAGACGTTTTTGTGAGAGCCTTCTTTGACAAATAATTTCTCAGCAAAGCCCTTTTTCATCAAAATACCAGATGTCGCCGTGCAAATCACTTCCACCTCATAATCCATGGCCGCCGCCACAGTTGCTTGAAAAAACGGTGCCCCGAGTTCTTCGCCGTTACTTGGATCCGTATTTGCCATAACAATTATCAGTTTCTCAGCCATGAGCTTTTCCTTCTGTTTGTTTTATTCCCTGTGCTTCTATCGGGCACTTAGTCAGAAAAAAGAATATTAGAGAATGCTAATACATGCAAGGGTTTTGGAAAGATTATTTGCCCATCCAGCCCATAATTTGCACAATGCCCGTCATAAGTGGCACAAGTGCATTGCCAATACCGCGTTTTTGCGCCCGCAATTGATCCAAAACGGGGCCAGTACTTGGCGGTGATTCCTCAAATTCCATTATTAAGTCCTCAGCCATTGCCAGTTTGAAACCCAAATGCCCCGTAAATCCGAGCACATTTTTGCCAATTTGAAAGGCGGCGGGCTGGCCTTGCGGGTTTTTGGCCAATATTTTTGCGTAAGACGGCGGCACAGGGCGGTCGCGCATATACACTGGATTGATATAATTTTTTGGCATAAAGCCATTGAGCGCACCAGCATCAACACGCACAGCTTTGTTGCAGGTAAATGCGAGTGGGGCAGCCTCAACCTTACCGTCTGTTGCCAAACAGACAATTTGTGCACCGAGACCAATGCCCAAAATAGGGATACCCGCCATAAAACACGCACGGGTCAGCTTGATTTCCTCTTTTAAGGTGGGAACGTCGCGCTCCCCTGCACTGCCCCAAACACCGCCGCCCAACAAAACCAACCCGTCCTGCACAGCACTAAAAGCAGGCACAATCCCGCTTTCGGTAAATGGCCTATGGTAGTGAAAGCCAATGCGCCGCCCCTCAAGATGGTCTTCCATGAGGCCGAAATAATCAGCGGAAGTATGTTGGATAACGGTAAGGATTTTCATGACAGTCCCCGCATAAATCCCTCCACCGCTTTAGCGGGGGAGGCGCTGGAGCGCAGTGTAAGCGGAGGGGGCCTTCGCACGCAGTGATATATTTCGCGAGAAGAACAAAGTGTTGACTGTGGCCCCACCCCCTCCGACCCTTCATGAAACATGAAGGCCCACCTCCCACGCCAAAGCGAGGGAGGAAATAATAATGTTAAGCAAGTCATCACCTCACCGCGCTCATCAAGGCATCACTAAATTCGGACGGCTGGATGCTTAACAAACCGATTTCCGCACGTTTGAAAAATATTTCAGTTTGCGATTCCAAATCATCGACCTGCACCCCCCTCAAATGGGCTTCCAAGTCCATCAAGGTACGCGGCGGTGTGACGAAAATATCGCCTGTGAAAATTACTTCCCGCACGCGGTTTGAGCATGGCCCTTCAAGCCGTACATGTGCTTTCAAATTGCCCTTTTCATTCTGCCCTACAAGCACATCAGGGCTCCTTGCAGGATCATTTATTTCAGTGACAAACTCATCGGTTCCAATTTCTTCGTCGTGAATTTTTTTGGCGAATTTTTCCACTGCTTGTGAAGCTTCCCCAGCGATCATATCAAAGCCAAGGTGCTGTTTAAATCCAGCCAATAATGCTAATTTCACAGCCTCCATTGCAGGGGTCTCTCCGAGCAAAGCTCGCAAACATGTTACCCGCTGCGCGGCATTGGCAACATCATGTTTATCCAGTTTATGTTGGGGAACGTTGAGCACAGACATCATCATTTCAGGACTTAAATCTATCAGCACAGTGCCCTGAAACATAAGAGTATTTCCGTCAAAAAACCCGCCCGTCCCCGATATTTTTTGTCCATTCACCTCTATGTCATTACGTGGGCGAAACTGCGCATCAATACCAAGTGTGGATAGCCCTATGGCTGCCGCTGTGCATATTTTCTCGGTAATTTCACTTAAGTTCCCGCCGACAGTTTTGCGGTCGCAAATCAACGCCCAACCAAGCTGGCCCTCATCAAAATATATGGCCCCGCCGCCTGTGATACGGCGCACGGTTTGCACGCCTCTTTTGACGCACTCATCCAACTTTAATTCTTGAGATAAATCCTGATGACGACCGATTAAAGCACACGGATTAAATTGAATAAATTTGAACGTATCACCAATCAAACCCTCCACATGCGCATCGATCATAGCTTGGTCATGAGCAATGTTCTCGCGGCCAGTTCTCAACCCCGTATCAATGACAGAAATACGGCGCACCTAAAGCTCGTCGAACTCTTCGCCTTGCTCGTAGCTTTCGCCCGGTTTTTCCATATCGAGTTGCTGACGAATTTTGCGCATATGTGCGCCTTCGGGTTTGAAGGGGTATGAAGCAATATCCGATACGGGACTATCACCGTAAGGACGGTCACATGCGGAGATATCTTCGGCGAATTTACCCGGGCAGCCAGAGGTTTGAAAGGCAAGGCCCGTTTCGACCAACATATCAAGCTCGGCCTTTGGCATGCCGAAATCTTGTACGCGGCCCAGTTCGTCAAATTTCATTTGTTCAACTTTTACACCTGCATAATCAATTAGGTAGCGCCCTAACTGCACACGGCGCCATTGATCACGCGGAGTGGCAGGGAGATGATCCATCAGCGAACCTTTTTCTGGGAAGAAGCAGAACATATGGCTATGCCCGCCCATATCGACGATTTTTTGCACGAGGCTTAGAGAATCGTATTCAGTTTCCCCCATGCCAACAATAATATGGGCGCCAAATTTTTGTGGCCCGTAAATATCGCGAGCTTCGAGTAAAGTCTCCCAGTATTTCTTCCAAGAGTGCGGAGATTGCACACCTTTGCCGCGTGTGCGATCAAATATTTCTGGCGTAGCCGCGTCCATTGACACGGTAAATATATCCGTGCCCATATCTTTGAGTTTAACCAAATCATCACGTACCATTGTGGTCGGGTTGGACAGGATTGAGATCATCACATCATCAGGGCTAACATGGTCTGTCCATGTTTTGAGAACTGTAAATGTGTCTTGGTCAGATTTTGGGTGGGTAATCATGGAAATACACATGCGGTGAAACGGGGTGTCCCCATCTTCTTTAATCTGCTTGGCAACAATTTCAGCCACTTGGGTCATGGGAACGGCGGGCCAATCCACACGGATGAAATTACGGTCAGCATAATCACGGTCGGCTTCGCGGTGGCGGGCCAATCCGCAATAGGCACAATTCGCCCGACACCCTTCGGGATATGTCAGCAAGAGATTGAGGCAGCGCGTACAGGCACAATTATACATAGAGCCGGGCATGAGGCCGAGTGTGAGAGCAGCGGCTGTCGACAACTGCACATATTCAGGCGAGGTCATATTGGGTGTTTGGATATTGTTATTGGGCAGGTAAACCCCCTTAGGGTTCACAGCGTTGGATTTAACGCGGCCCCCATTACGCAGTTCTTTGGGCGGCATTGCGGGTTTACGCGGCTGCATAATATCTGGCGTATTAATATCGAACCCTTGCGGGTTTTTATCGGTCTGTAGTCCGTCTGTTTTTACACAACTCATCTTATTCTCCATCTTATTTGATCTCGTTCACGGCAGTGCGCTAAAGCGCACGTCTACCCTCGATGCGTTTGTGTTGGCGCGGCGCAAGAGCGCCGACGGGCGGTCGCCCTTGCCTCGCTTCGCTCGGTACATTTCTTCATTCTAGCTCTCTCATTTAAGCCGCTTTTACTTTGCGCCAATAATCTTCGTAAGCAATCCACGCGCCGCGCATTGCCTTTTTACTTAATTTCCCTTGGGAGGCACCGAGTTTCACTAACTCTTTGCGCCTTTCAACAGCCCGTCTCAAGCTGGCCCCAAATAAATCTTCAAGGTCTTCTTGGTAAATGTCAACCGCGTCCGCTTCGCCAGATAAATGTGCAAGTACAGCTTCGGCGGCAAGCCGCCCTGACATCACGCCCGCTGCAATGCCTGCGCCTGTGACAGGGTTGGTTAGCCCCGCCGCGTCGCCCGCGAGCAAGACAAGACTTTCGCCAAGTTTTCCCGACACATCAATCATACCGCCAACAGGGATTGCCCCGCCCGTATAGCCAATAATTTCACTACCCACCTGCCCCGTTTTGGCAATGCGAGCATGTAGGTTTTCAAGGGCAGGTTTTAGCAATTCTTTTTGGTTTGCGTAAACCCCCATGCCAATATTAGCCACATCACCTTTGGGGAACATCCAACCATACCCACCTGGAATTTTATTGGACAGATAAATATCTGTCGCCGTATGAGGCTTTAAAAGAGCCACGCTAATTTGCCGCGTTTCTACAACATCCGTATTCACACTGCCAATCGCTTTACCGATAATAGAATGAGGGCCATCAGCACCTAATATTATTTTAGCGATGACAGTTTTTCCATCTGAAAACAATAACTTACCATCATTGCTTACAGATTTTAATTTCACTCCGAATGTACACTTTGCCCCTAGTAACTTAGCCTTTTCCACGAGAGACGCATCAAATTCTCGCCTATCAATCATATGACCAGAGAAATTTTTGGTAAGGTCTGGCGTATCCTCTTCAACGAATGTAATCATCTCGTTAATTTTTTGCACACTGGTTTCAGAGATTACGAGGTCGCCTGCGTCGAGCATGGCGGGAATGAACTCTGCACATTGCACGGGAAATCCTGCCACCGCTTTTTTTTCAAAACACGCGACAGATAATCCCGCTTTGGCAGCTTCAATCGCAGCACTTGCCCCCGCTGGCCCAAGGCCGATTATGACGAGGTCAAAATCCACTAAGCAGCACAGGTCGCGCTTGTTGTTGCCGCTTTATCTGCGCCGAGTTTGATCGAGCAACAGGCATGTTCTTGGTGGTGTTTGCGCCCAATCATTTGGCAAGTGGCCAGCGAACCATCGGCAGGAAAAGCAATTCCGTCAAGTCCCGCCATAACCGCGTAAGCATCTGTGACCCGTTTGTGCATACCCGCAGGTCGCGCACAGCCAAGCAAGACTTGTTTGTCGCCCATGCGTTTGCGGGCTTCGAGGAATATGCGGCCCACATCACTGGTTGACGGGGTGATGAATGTACCCGGTTTGGAATAAAACGGCATAATCACCACAAGCACCAAAGCTTGAATATCGTAACGGGCGCAAATATCGAGAGCGCGAGCTTCGCCAAGTAGTTTGCCGTAGTGAAGCCCGATAACAATATGCGGGCTGATTTGCATTTTCGTCGAACACAGCGCCGCCAAGGTTGCCTCGAAATCTTCGACGGGACGGTCGAGTTTATAGACTTCTTTGATGGTTTTATCTGAACCGATCACGTCCATCATCGCCGTATCCACGCCTGCACTTTCCATACGCTTAGCCGCCGCTTCGTCTGTCAGGGCCGTATGAATGGCGATTTTCAAATGTGGAAAATCAATTTTCAGTTTCTCAATGACAGGCAAAAACCGTTCATACCGTATTTCGTTCTTGGCATTAGAGCCGCCCGAGAGCAAAAACCCTTGCAAGTCTTGCAGCATGATAAGGTCGCGTACTTTTTGGTCGAGCATTTCAGGTTTAATCGCAGGGATCATCGGCTCTAGAATCTTCTTCTGGCAATGATCGCAATTGAGTGCACATGCCCCGCCCGTAATGGAAAAGGCAGGAAATGAATTTTTGCCACAGCCTGACAGCTCACTGGATTCAAATTCTTTAAAGGTCGGTGTGGAGAACCGAATTTCACGACCCAAAACATTATGAGCATTGGCCTGCATGTCAGCAACAAGCTGCGGGTCAAACTGCGCGTCTTCCAAAGCCTCAATGTGCTCAAATCCATCAATCCAATTCACTAAGCGCTCCGCCTTATATTAGCATTACCTAATGTTATTATGACAGGCTCTTATGGTGAGCGCAATAATAACAATGTTTTTAATTCGTCCCGCACAGCCCCATTGTTTGCAATATCTGCCAATGTGCATGTCCACACAGGGTTTCTCTCATCCTCATCAATGAGATCAGAATCAAATTTGCTTAATATTGCCTGCGCACTTTGTGGCAAAATACTTGGCATATCAAGGCCACATAATTTCCCCCAAAGTCCTACCCAGCACCGAACCGTTGTCCACGGATTATACCCGCCGCCGCCCAAAACCACACACGATGGGCTTTGCGCTTGCAGTGCAAGGACTGCGCCCCACAACGCGCCATTGCTCAGGCCCATTTTTGATAACGGATCACCCTCTAACCCGTCTGCACCACATGTAATGACAATTGCTTCTGGTTTAAATGTGCGACAATGGGGCAAAATCAACTCATCCAATATGAATTTGAATTCACTATCATTAATCCCTTGCGAAACAGGTATATTGATCTGCCCCAGTTTTTGGTCTGCTAACCTGCCAGAATAGGGCCAGCGTTTTTCTTCGTGAATAGAAATGCAATGCACGCGAGGATCATCAACAAATGCACCCTCCACCCCGTCGCCGTGATGGGCGTCAATATCAACATATAGAACGCGCCCTAGCCCCGCATCCAAGAAAGTCAAAACAGCATAAACGGGGTCGTTAAAATAACAAAACCCGTGCGCTTTATGCTTTAAACCGTGATGGGTTCCGCCTGAGGGATGAAATGTTGTTCTCCCCTTGAGTGCAAGTTCAGCCGCCAAAATTGACCCGCCAATTGTTGTCGCAGCTCTTTTATAAACACCTTTAAAAAGCGGGTTTTCCATCGTGCCGAAATTGTATTTTTTCCTCTGGGCAATACTGGCTTTGCCAATTTTATCTGCGCTTTGTAGGGCACGCACATAATCTGCGCCGTGATAGCGGGTAAGGGTTTCAAAATCTGCGACAGGGCTTTGAACAAATTGACCGTCTTTAAGCCACCCCAACTGGCGGCACATATCGAGTACCGAAGATTGCCGCGCATAAGACAAGGGGTGGTTGTGCCCAAATGAGGATTTTCGGTAAATTTCAGAGCCAATATAAAGGGGCGGTAAATTCAAAATAACCTCATCACTATATTTCACTTAAATGTGCTTATTTTGGCAATGGACAATTAGAGATAAGTAATTTATATTCGCAAACACTAATAAAGCAATACCTAATAAAAGATATGACCACTACTGGGGATCAGCGAAAGAATCAGGAGATTATTATGGCCGACATGGATATTGGCAATGCCAAAAAAATGACAATTATTTGTACAAAAGGCACATTGGATTGGGCCTACCCGCCATTTATTTTGGCAACAACTGCCGCCGCTATGGACGTAGACGTCACGATGTTTTTCACATTTTACGGACTGGGCCTGCTTGATAAAAAGCTAAACCTTGGCGTCACCACACTTGGCAATGCGTCTATGCGTATGCCAATGGGCGGCATGCAAATGGCCATGCCAAATATGATGGGCATGTTGCCGGGTGTTACCGCAGGTACATCTGTCATGATGAAAAACCTGATTAAGAAAAAAGGCGTTGCCTCTATTGACGAGCTTCGTGAAGCAGCTGTGCTTTCGGATGTACGCATGATTGCTTGCCAGATGACCATTGATCTATTTGAGAAGAAAACCGAAAACATGATTGACGAAATTGAGATCGGCGGCGCGGCCACTTGGATGGAGAGCGCTTTGCAATCCGACATTAATCTCTATATGTAAACCAGACACCAAAATAGGAGAAACTATGTCTGATATAAAACCTGACGAAATCCTTGATACCAAAGGACTAAACTGCCCGCTTCCAATCTTGAAAGCTAAGAAAGCTCTCAAAGGTATGGAAAACGGCAAAATCCTAGAACTGGCATCAACCGATCCAGGCGCGATTAAAGATTTTGAAGCATTTTGCCGCGCCACTGGTAACAAATTACTCAAATCTTGGGAAGATAGCGGCGTCTATATGTTCTTAATCGAGCGTGTGGTATAGCCTTGTATTTTTGCAACGCTCACAAACCAATATCATAACTTTACGAAAGCGACCTTGCGAACAGGGCCGCTTTTGCTTTATTATATTAGAAATAAATAATATAAGAATGATTCAAAAACAATAATTACAACGTCACTAAAAGGGGAAATACATTATGACCAAACACTTCAAAAAACTATCATTGGTACTTGCACTCGCAAGCACCACGGCACTGATCGCTACAGACGCATTCGCGACTGAAGGTTACTTCACACACGGTTCTGGCGCACGTAATAAAGCAATGGCTGGCGCAGGCGTTGCGGATAGCCGTGATGCAAGCTCTCTCATTATTAACCCCGCAGGCATGGTTGGAAACGGCACTGAATTTGACATCGCAGTCTCTCTCTTTGCACCAAAGCGTAAATTCGTGGGGTCAGGTGGCCCAGGGTTTACAACAAACAGCGTCAATGAAAGCAGTGAAAACTTATTTGCCATCCCAAATATTGCCTATATTCACGCCATTGATGATACATCATCATGGGGAATTGCTCTTGCTGCCAATGGCGGCATGAATACCAATTACCGCAACGTAGCCAATCCAGCATGTGGCGCAGGCCCATTCCCTGCTCCAAACGGCCCATTTTGTGGCGGCACAACAGGCATCAATCTCAACCAAGCTTTGATCTCCGTTGGTTATGCCAAGCAAATGGGTAACCTTAAATTTGGCATCGCCCCTATCTTTGGCTTCCAAATGTTTGAGGCCACTGGTTTGCAAGTGTTTGGGTTTCCAACAGGCCCTGGCCGTCCTGCACCGTCTTCTAACCCAGCTGCCTTAAGTAATAACGGCATAGATACGTCAACAGGATTTGGCGGCAAAATAGGTTTGGAATGGGAGCTTTCTGAACAAGTTCGCATTGGCGGCGTTTACCAAACAAAAATCAAAATGAGTGAGTTTGATAAATATGCCGGCCTATTTGCGGACGGCGGTGATTTTGATATCCCGTCTAACTTCCAATTTGGCATTTCGGCAGATATGACACCAGATTTCACGGTAAACCTTGACTACCGTCACATTAACTACTCTGGCGTTGGTTCCGTAAGCAATTCCTCGCGAATACCACAGCAATTCGGTACGGCTGGCGGCCCAGGCTTTGGCTGGAACAGTATTGACGTATTTAAAGTTGGTGCAGAATGGCGGACAAATGACCAATGGAAATTGCGTGCTGGCTATGCTCATAACAAGCAACCAATTAACGGGAATGATGTCACCTTAAACCTCCTTGCACCAGGTGTGGTGACAGACCATTTCACTTTTGGTGGGGAATATTCATATAGTGATAGTGGTAGTTTTGAATTTGGCGTTATGTATGCACCGCCTGAAACTGTCCGCGGCATAGAAGTGACACCAAATGGCCCAAATCCTGGCCACTTCATTGATATTAAAATGAACCAATTTGAAGCTACATTTGGCTGGAAAATGAAATTCGGTCAGTAATTTGACAAAAAAGTACATTAGCCCGCCAGAGATATTTGGCGGGTTATTTTTTTATTAAGCATAATCCTCTACATATAATTTTATACACACCGCCATCCCCTAATTCACTTTAAGGGCATAAATCCTTGAGACCCACATGGCTTTATTTAATATAACTCCCTCGCGCCGCCTTCGCCTTCGTGGTACGCGTAGTTTTCGCGGCCTTACCTATTTTTTAACCGAAAAACGCTGGCTACTCACAGCCTTTATTGTTGGCACTCTGCTTTATTTCGCGCCCACGCCAGACGCTCTCACACATGATGGGCACATTGTTTTGGTCATGTCCGTTGTTGCCGTCATCCTGTTTGTTTCCGAGCCCATTCCCCTGCCCGCCGTCGCGCTTATGATAATTGTCGGGCAAATTCTTTTACTTGACGGGGTGGATTCTACCCAAGTTGCCCGTTCTTTGATGAGTGACAGCGTTTTATTTATCATGGGATCATTGATGCTCGCTGTGGCCATAGTTAAACAAAAGCTCGACAAACGACTTGCTTATCTTATCGTTCGCATGACAGGCACAAAAACCCGCAATGTAGCAACAGGCATCGCGCTTGTATCTGGCCTAATGGCATCTGTTATTGGTGAACATACAGTTGCGGCTATGATGTTGCCCGTCGCCATTATCCTTATTACTTTAACATCTGACGACCACAACAAAGTCCGTGGACTGGCTGCCGTGCTGTTATTTTCAATCGCATATGGATGCTCTATTGCGGGTATCGGCACGCCGTCAGGCGGGGCGCGCAATGCGATTATGGTTGGGTATTGGAAAGAGTTTTTCTATGATCCTACCAATCCTGAAAGTTATAAATACCTTGTCGATTATGTAAAATGGGTCATTGTTTGTTACCCTATTTTTCTTGCGCAACTGCCCTTCGTTATTCTCATTTTGTTCACAACATTTAAGCCCGAATACACCCACATCACCCGTGCTGTCGTCAAACTGCGCACACAAATCGAAAAAGAAGGTTCGATGAAATCAAGCGATTGGATTGCCATTGCCGTATTCTTTGCCACACTTATGGGGTGGATATTTTTCTCCAGTTCCTTAGGCCTCGGTACAATCGCACTCATGGGGGCCATCGCCTATATGGTACTCGGATTGGTGCGTTGGGAAGACTTAAATGACGGTGTCAATTGGGGTGTTGTTTGGCTGTATGCGGCGGCAATCTCCCTTGGTGTGCAAATGAAAGATACGGGGGCGGCTCTGTGGGTGGCCAATAATTTCCTCGATGTGTTGCCCAGCAGTATGGAGAGCGGCATTGGCCTATATGCCGCCGTTTCCGCCCTGACAACCTTGGTCACCAATACCATGTCAAATGGGGCGGCTGTCGCTGTGCTTGGCCCCATATCGCTCAACATGGCAACAACGGCTGGCGAAAGTCCACTTGTGCTTGGTTTTATCACTTCGATAAGTTCAGCCTTTGCCTATCTTACCGTTATTGGTACACCCGCCTGTACAATCGTTTACGCTTCGGGGTATTTGAAAACCACGGACTTTTTAAAAATCGGGTGGAAAATGGCTATAATGTCAACAATCATCCTACTCGCTTTCGCGGCATTTTACTGGCCCTTAATCGGATTATAGGGTAAGAGAAAACCATGAGCAGCGATATTTTTGATGATAACATTACAGTTGTGCCTGATGACGGGCCGCCTCGGTTTAACATATTGCTGTGCATTGACGGCTCCGAAGAATCCAGTCGTGGCATTAAATACGCCATAAAACTGGGCCAAGGCAATGACGCAGACATTACGATTTTATATGTTAGACCCGCCGATAAAGGCATGAAAAGTGGAGTCGATTTGGCCCGTCAAAACATGGTCGATTGGGGGTTTGAGTTGCCCGGTATGCGCACCCTTAAGAAAGCCCGCGATCAACTTATTGAACTCGGGTTTTTGGGCGATGATTGGGAAGAAGAAACCACCCGCAAACGGGTATACGGCGACCCTGTTGGCGACAGTATGAAAACCTATACCAGCAAAGCAGGCGCACATATCGCCATCAAGCTGATGGTCGCGCCGACGACTGCCGTTGGCATATTGGACGAGTGCGAGCTTAATCATTATGATCTTACTATTATTGCCATGCATGGGCGCGGTGCTAGGAATGTACGCGGTAAAATCAAATGGGCCACGACACGCACGGTTGTCACCGAACATCACGGCACGGTTATGCTGGCCCGCGACATTCAAGAAAACCACGGACACCTTATTTGTGTTAACGACGAAAAATCAATCGAGGCCGCCAAAAAAGACGCTGTACTCGCTTCGCGTTGTAATTGCCCTGTGCACCTGATTTCCGTTGCCCCCACCAAAAACGATTTGGACGCTGCTACGCTTGCCATTACGCGAGCAAAATCAGCCATAGAAAACGAAGGTGTGGAAGTGGTCAGCACTCACACGGAAATTGGCGACCCTGCCAAGGTCATCATCGAAAAAGGCAAAGACTTCTCGGTGATCGTCATGGCCGACAGTTCGGTCAAAGGTTTTCGCCGTTTCTTCCAATCCAGCGTCGCTTATGATGTGCTCCAACACGCCGAAAATTCGGTGATGATTATACGGTAAAATATAGGAAATAGCATGAAAAAATGGTCATTACGTATCGGACTGGCACTGCTTGTATTGCTTATTTTGGGATTTGCATTTCGCGGCAAGATCGTCACGGCCTTAACCAAGTCATATATCGCGCCTAAACAGGATTTCGCCAGTTATACCCCGCCCCAAGCTCCTGATTATTCTACAGATAGTGCGTGGGCCGCTCTGCCCAAAACTAAAGACGGGGCTGATTTTATTCCTGAAAGCCTCAAGGCTGCTGAAAACACTTCAAATGTTGCCGTGTTTTTTATTCATCCGACAACCTATACTTCAAAGGCGGGCTGGAACGCCCCCATTGACGACACAGAATCGCGTGCAAGAATTGATGACCTCGTCATGCCTGCGCAGGCCAGTGCCTATAATTTATGTTGTGATATTTACGCGCCCCGTTACCGCCAAGCGACCCTTTGGTCATATTGGGTATTGGAAGGCTCTGGCCAAAAGGCTCTGGATTTTGCCTACGCAGATGTTGAGCGTGCCTTTGATGGTTTTTTAAGCCGTATTGGTGATCGCCCCTTCATTTTGGCCGCACATAGCCAAGGCGGGCATCATCTGAGAACGCTTCTCGCCAGCCGCATTAGTGGTACGAAACTGCATAGCAGAATGGTTGCCGCCTACCCCATCGGAATAGCCATCAACCCTACTCGTTTTTCAAACAAAGCACCCGATATCACAGTATGCGAAACGGCAACCCAAACGGGGTGTTATGTCACGTGGAACAGCCGCGGGCCCAAAGCTAAAATATGGGCAGATATGCCAGGTGCCACATGTGTCAACCCACTCAGTTGGGCCGCGGACGACGCCGCAGTTAGTGCAGATCAAAACCCTGGTTCTTTGGCGATTGGCGAGCAAATACGCCTTGAACCGGGTGTGACCAGCGCGCAGTGCCTCGGTGACAGATTACTTGTCGGCACATTCCAATCCGATATGTTTGATGGCTTAAAAATGAGCTGGGGCCCAGATAATTTCCACGTCCTAGACTACGGCCTATTCTACACCAGCATAAGACGGAACGCCCTAGACCGGGTGCAGGCTTACCAAGCAAATGTTGGGCAGTAATGGTTGATGAATACCTACTTGCCTCATCCCGCTCGTATTTGTGCTGGCAAGCATCCATAGAGATGTCAAGTTTGGCGCAGATGTAAGATAGTTTTAAGCTTATTTGCATACATGCGTACTATTTCGAGGAGATAGGTTTTATGAGCAAACTTTCTGGATGCCTTAGTGCTGTTCTGGTTATGCTATTAATAGGAGGATACCTTCTTTTTATCCGCCCAGTTAGCCCAGAAATATATTTTGCTTATCGGACTCAATTCTTTCGATATGATGGCGGTAAGATCGAATTTTACTTGGTCAACCGCAATCCAGAAAACGGAGGGGATAGCTATTTTTTTAAAATCGGCGTGGATGTAGTGCCAAAGTTAGTTGAAACATGTAAATTAAGTGATTTTAACTGGGAGTTAAAGCGTAAAGTAGACGATGTTTTATTATTTTCCACTGAATCCAAAAGCGGCCTCCTAAATCCAGAGAGTTATTTTGAAAATAAAATTCATGGATCTGTTTTTAAAGGTATGAATGGCTCAGAGTTAGGGGAGTATGATTTTGTGATTGTACTGACTTTTGATGCTGATAACGGATGTGGAATAGAGCCAAATACTTTAATCATAACCAAAACAATGCGCTTAAGGTATAAAAAACAAACTTTATGGGATGTCATGATGTCTGTTTAACCTGCATAGGCATGCCACCCATTGCCTTCGCAAGAAAGGTCGTATAAATGAGTGGCGAATTCGAAATTAAACCGTGACAAACCCAAAACTTGAAGAGACATTCGCTTTGCATCGGTATAAGCAAGGTGAACAAGAAAAGCTCTTACTGTGCCGAATATCATTTGCACTTACACCCGTTTCTTGACACACTCATATTAGATTATACTGATATAATGAGGGGAATCGCGGCATGGGTATCAATCCGTTTGAGACGGTTAAGGAAGAGATTGCGCTTAGCCCTGAGGTAAGCGACGAGGTTAAAACCTCGACTTGCTATATGTGTGCCTGTCGGTGCGGGATTAAGGTTCATCTTAAGAACGGAAAAATCCGCTATATTGAGGGCAATCCTGATCATCCAGTGAACAAAGGCGTTTTGTGTGCCAAAGGCTCAAGCGGAATTATGCACCAATACGCGCCGGCGAAACTCACCAAGCCGTTGTTGCGGGTCGGGGAACGTGGGTCTGGCGAATTTAAAGAAATCGAATGGGACGAGGCCATGGACCTCGCCACAAAATGGCTCGGTGACACGCGGGCCAAAGACCCCGGCAAATTGGCGTTTTTTACAGGCCGTGACCAGAGCCAGTCTTTAACCGGATGGTGGGCCAGTAATTACGGCACCCATAATTTTGCCGCTCACGGCGGGTTTTGCTCGGTTAATATGGCGGCTGGTGGGCTTTATACCATTGGCGGCGCGTTCTGGGAATTTGGCGATCCGGATTTTGACCGCACAAAATATTTCATGATGTTCGGTGTGGCCGACGATCATGACAGTAACCCGATTAAAATCGGACTTGGCAAGATGAAAACACGCGGAGATAATAAATTCGTCGTGGTGAACCCTTCCCGCAATGGCTATAACGCCATCGCCGATGAATGGCTTGGTATTCGCCCCGGTACGGACGGTTTGTTTGTCTTTGCCATTATCAATGAGTTATTGCGGGCCGAGAAGGTGGATTTCCCGTCTCTGGCACGCTATTCCAACGCACCTTGGCTAGTTATTCAAAACCCTGGCGAGGCCGACGATGGTCTGTTCCTACGCGACAAAAAAGGCTTCCCGCTTGTGTGGGATATTAAGAAGAAAAAAGCCGTTAGCGCCTATTCCAAGAACTTCACCCCTGCCTTTGCTGGCGTTCGCAAGATTAAAGGCAAGACGGTTGTGCCGAGTTTCGAGCTTTTGGCAAAACGCTATATGGCCGAGGAATATTCCGCCGACGCCGTGGCCGACCAATGCGGTATTGACGCAGACACCATTCGCCGCATCGCCGCCGAACTCGCCCACGCCGCTTTCGAAGAAGAAGTGATAATCGACGAGCCGTGGACAGATGCATGGGGCCGCAAACATGACCAGATGATCGGTCGTCCCGTGGCAATTCACGCCATGCGCGGCATTTCGGCGCATAGTAATGGCTTCCATACCTGCCGCGCTATTCATATGTTGCAAGTGCTCCTCGGGTCTATCGACACACCGGGCGGTTGGCGGTATAAACCACCCTTCCCGAAACCAATACCACCTGCACCGAAACCAACCCCACCTCATTATAAACCAAATACGGTTCTAGGCGGCGGGCCTGCTGGCTTCCCGACTTCACCTGAACATTTGATTGTTGGGGATGATGGTGAGCCTCTACGGATTGATAAGGCGTTTTCTTGGGAGCATCCGCTATCCTTGCACGGTATGATGCATATGGTGCTTCGCAACGCGGCCAAAGAAGACCCGTACGGCATTGATGTGCTGTTTATGTTTATGGCCAATATGGCGTGGAATTCATCCATGAATATCGGCGAGACTTTGGATTTCTTTACTGCCAAAGACGATAATGGCGATTATAAAATTCCGAAGATTATTTATTCGGACGCGTTTTATTCTGAAACTGTGCCTTATTGCGATTTGATATTACCAGATACCACCTATTTGGAGCGTTACGACTGTATTTCGATTCTCGACCGTCCTATTTCAGCCGCCCACGGGGTGGCAGATAGTATCCGCCAACCTGTGGTCGAGCTTGACCGCGATGTGCGTACGTTCCAAACCGTTCTGCTTGATTTGGGCGCACGGCTTAATCTTCCTGGTATGGTCAACAAAGACGGTTCGCCTAAATATCCAGGCGGCTATAAGGATTATATCGTCAACCATGAACGCCACCCCGGTATTGGGCCGCTCGGCGGCTGGCGTGGTAAGGACGGAAGTAAGTCAGGCGTTGGTGAGGTTAATCCTAACCAGCTTGATAAATATATTGAAAACGGCTGTTTTTGGTCTGAGGAAATGCCGCTGGGCATTCAGTTCTTTAAACACGCCAATCAAAAATACTTAAATTACGCCAAGAAAATGGCGTGGATTGGCGATGCGTCTCCTGTTGTCTTCCAACTTTATAATGAAGACTTGCAAAAATTCCGACTAGCCGCTCAAGGCCACGGCGAGAAGAGGCCGCCAGCTGAGCATCGCGAGCGGGTCAAAACGTATTTCGACCCTCTGCCCATGTGGTATGAGCCGTTTGAAGAACGGGATGTGGATACGGACGAATTTCCCATTCACGCGCTTTCACAGCGCCCGATGCATATGTATCATAGCTGGGGTAGTCAGAACACATGGCTACGGCAAATCACCAATGCTAACAAATTACATATTCACAAAGACTTGGCGGCGAGCCTCGGCATTATTGATGATGACTGGGTTTGGATTGAAGGTCGTCATGGCCGCGTCAAAGGCCAAGTTAAACTGATTACTGGCGTCAATAAAGATACGGTCTGGACATGGAACGCCATTGGCAAACGTAAAGGAGCGTGGGGGCTTAAACATGACGCGCCTGAATTTAATAAAAGTTTTCTCTTAAACCATATAATCTCGGACGTTCTCAACCCCAATAAGGACGGTCAGGAATACTCAAATTCCGACCCTGTTACGGGGCAAGCCGCATGGTATGATTTGCGGGTGAAAATCACCAAATGCGCACAGTCTGAATGGGGCCAAACCGAACCTATGTACGAAGCTACCAAAGGCCCGATTAGTGATATGGACGTTTCCAATTACGGGGCTGACTTAAAAGGAAAGCCAACTGATGCTATTGCCAAACTACGTGAATATATTGGGCAAAGACACGAAAACTCCAAGGTAATTTTGGGAATCAAGGATAGTCACGGCAATCAGGTAAGGGGAGATGAATAATGACATGTCTTCCTAAAACTGCGCCTGTCAAAAAACTCGGCCTTGTGATTGATCTGGATATTTGTGTAGGCTGTCATGCCTGTGCGACGAATTGCAAAGAGTGGAATACGGGGGCAAAATCTGCGCCCCTCACCGATCTAAACCCCCACGGGGCTGACCCTGACGGGGTGTGGTTCAACCGCATTCATACGTTTGAAACTATGAGCGACGCAGGCATTTCGCGCACGGTTCATTTCCCTAAATCCTGCCTGCATTGCGACGACGCGCCCTGCGTTACCGTTTGCCCGACAGGGGCGAGTTATAAACGCGAGGAAGACGGGATTGTGCTGGTTAATGAGGACATTTGCATTGGCTGCAAGCTTTGTTCATGGGCCTGTCCGTATGGGGCCCGGGAATACGACGAAGATAAAGGTGTGATGAAAAAATGCACTATGTGCGTGGATAAAATTTACAACGAGAACCTCGAAGAACGCAGCCGCGTTCCCGCCTGTGTGTCTACGTGTCCTGTGGGGGCGCGGAGCTTTGGGGATTTAAACGATCCGGGCTCTGACGTTTCCAAACTTGTGGCGGCTCGCGGTGGATATGACCTCATGCCAGAACAAGGCACAAAACCCGTCAACCAATACCTCCCCCCACGCCCGAAACAAGACGCAACAACCATCAACGACCAAACACCGCGTATGTTGGAACACGAAGATACAAGCATCGACGGTGCTGGCATGTTGGCGCGTTGGGTTGATAAGATATTGTCAGCTTAGAGATTTAGATGCCATATATACAAAACACCATATCCCCTCACCTCAATCCTCTCCCCAAAGGAGAGGAGGCAATTTTAGTGCCCTGTTCCAACATACTTAACCTCTCCTCGGGGAGAGGTGCGGAGGCGCGCGGTGCGGGGAAATATTTTTCTAACAGGAGATCATATGCATCCCGCTAAATCCGTTATTTACTTCACCACAGCCACTGGCGCAGGTTACGGCCTGTTTATTTGGTTGGCCCTATTGTCATTTCATGGACTTCTACCCGCAGACAAAATGTTTGGTTTTATCGCCCTCGCCATTTCCTTTGGCCTCGTAATCACCGGCCTTTTATCATCCACCATGCATTTGGGCCATCCAGAGCGTGCGTGGCGGGCCTTATCGCAATGGAAATCCTCATGGTTATCCCGCGAAGGCGTCATGGCAATTCTCACCTTTATCCCGATGAGTATTTTTGCAATCTCGTGGGTATTTATGGGGGGAAATACGGGCGGAGTTGCACTTGTGGGTTTACTCGGCGCTATCATGGCTCTGATCACAGTTTACACCACCTCTATGATTTACGCGTCGATCAAAGCTATTCCAGCATGGCACAATGTATGGACAAAGCTTGGTTACATTGTGTTGTGCCTGATGAGCGGGGCCGTGTTAGCAATGGTCATCACATATCTCGCAGGCTATCGGGACGCGAGTTTTCATCTATTTAATCCAGTAGGCATATTGTTGTTCTTAGGACTGGTGGCCAAAGTTCTGTATTGGCGGCACATCCATTCTAGCAAGGCGGTCAGTACAGCCGAGAGCGCGACGGGCCTTGGCAAATTTGGCAAAGTATCTCTGGCAGGCAGCCCCCATTCTAGTGACAATTATTTGCTCAAAGAAATGGGCTTTAAAATCGCCCGTAAACATGCCCGAAAAATTCGCATGATTGCTGTCTTTATGGGATTTTTAATTCCGTTTGTTCTCATTGGTGTCGCTATGCATTATCTTAGCGGCAATGTGAAAGCATTTGCTATGATTGTTGCGGCTTGTACGTGCATACTTGGGCTTGTGTTTGAGCGTTGGTTGTTTTTTGCCGAAGCCAAACACGTCGTCACTCTGTTTTACGGGGAAAGTAAAATCTAATGTTCAAAAAATTATCCAAGAAAAAAGTGCTCATGGCACTTGGCACAGTTATTCACCCAAAAACGGGTAAGGACATTGTTAGTTCTGGCGCAATTTCTGATGTGCATGTCGAGAACGGCATTGTTCATATCACTATGAAAATCGACCAAGGCACGGCAGGGATTATGGAAGGTGTACGCAAGAAATGCGACGAAGCTGTCTCCATACTCGCGGGCGTTGAAAAAGTCCGCACTGTCATGACCGCTCACAGTGACGGCACCGCGCCCAAGCCTGCTCATGGCCAGAACCAAGCACCAAAAACCGCACCACCCAAAAAAGGCTTTGGACACGGGGCCAAACCACCCCCTGCTCCCGAACCCATTAAAGGCATTAAGCGTATATTGGCTGTGGCATCTGGCAAAGGCGGCGTAGGTAAATCCACCACATCTATTAATCTCGCGAGCGCATTTGCCGCCCAAGGTTGGAAAGTTGGCGTCTTTGATTGCGATATCTACGGCCCCTCCGTACAACGCATGTTGGGCGCAGGCGCAAAGCCTGATTTTACCAGTGACGATATGATAAAGCCTGTCACCCGCCACGGCATGAAAGCCATGTCTATGGGCTATCTTGTGCCCGAAGGTCGGGCCACGGTTTGGCGTGGGCCTATGGTCATTGGAGCCGTGCAACAGCTCCTCAACGGAGTTGCGTGGACGATGGACGGTGACCTTGATATTCTCATTGTTGACCTGCCGCCCGGCACAGGTGACGCACAGCTTACCCTCGTGCAAACCGTCCCATTATCGGGTGTGGTTATCGTCTCGACCCCGCAAGATATTGCGCTCATCGACGCAAATAAAGCCTATGATATGTTCACCAAAACCAAAACGCCAATCCTTGGCATGATCGAGAATATGAGTACATTTATCTGTCCGTCTTGTGGTGAGCACTCTGACATTTTCGGGCACGGCGGGGCCAAAGATACAGCCAAAGAAAAAGGTATACCTTTCCTAGGCGAGATACCACTTCATCTGGATATTCGCACCCACGCAGACGGAGGTACGCCGATTGTTATCGCTAAACCGAAAAGTGAGCACGCAAAAATCTATATGGAGATTGCTAAAGGTTTGATGGAGACGATGGCGGGGTAGAGTTTATAAACCACCTAAATCATATCCCCTCACCCTCGCTTCGCTCGACCTCTCCCCAAAGGAGAGGTTAAGATGGCGCAACTTATATAACCTCTCCTTTGGGGAGAGGTGCGCGACAGCGCGGTGAGGGGAATTCCGCCTCTCATCAGATACGGTAGTGACGAACGACTAAGACTTGCTCGCCCCCCTCACTATTGATACACAGAAACCTGTTGCATGTGTTAGAAGGGCTTTTCATGCTTTCAGTTCTTGATGTTTTTCGGGTCGGTATCGGGCCTTCCAGCTCCCATACCGTGGGGCCAATCCGTATTGCCAAACGCTTTGTGGATAAATTGGCCAAGCAAAACCTATTGACCACCACTGACAAAATTCGTGTAGAACTGCAAGGTTCGCTCGCACTCACGGGTAAAGGCCATGCAACCCCCAAAGCCGTTATTCTAGGCCTAATGGGGTTAGAGCCTGAAACTCTTGACCCGCAATACGCTGAGAGCCAATATCATATAGCTTTAAGTGATAAAAAAATTGCATTGGGTGGAACCCACGCGGTAAATTTCAATGCCGATACCGATATCGTTTTTGACTATGACACTGTCCCTGATTTACATCCCAATGGCATTGTCTTGACGGCGGTAAATGCTAGCGGCGACGTCATTTCACAACAAACTTATTACTCTACGGGCGGCGGGTTTATTGCGAGCCGCGCACAATTGCTAAAACCTGTGAAAAATGATTTGATTACAAGTGGCCCCACCGTGCCCTTTGCGTTCGGGTCAGCTGCAGAATTATTAAAATTTTGCAGCGTAGAGAAGAAACATATTCACGAAATTATCTATGCAAATGAAGATGTATTTCGTCCCCGCAGCCAAACAGACGCTCGCCTAGATAACATTGTACAGGTGATGATGGCGTGTATTGAGCGTGGCCTCAATACCGAAGGTGTCTTGCCTGGCGGTCTTGAGGTAAAACGGCGCGCCCCTGCAATTTGGCAAAAACTTATGGCCAGCCCTGGGTCCAATGAGCGGGAGCAATTGTTTGACTGGCTGAATGTTTACGCAATGGCCGTGAACGAAGAAAATGCATCTGGCGGTCAAGTCGTCACCGCACCAACCAATGGAGCGGCAGGCATTATCCCAGCAATCATCCGCCATTACTGCGCAGGCGAGCAGAAAAGCCCACACAATATTCATAAGTTTTTACTCACCGCAGGCGGCATAGGACTATTGTACAAACAACGCGCCTCTATCTCTGGCGCTGAAATGGGTTGCCAAGGCGAAGTTGGTGTTGCCTGCTCTATGGCGGCGGGTGGGCTTGCCGCCGTGTGGGGGGCAACACCTCTGCAAATCACCAGTGCAGCAGAGATTGGTATGGAACATAATTTGGGCCTCACCTGCGACCCTGTTGGTGGACTTGTGCAAATTCCGTGTATCGAGCGCAATGCAATTGGCGCCGTAAAAGCCGCCAATGCCGCCCGCCTTGCCCTACATGCCGCCGACCAAATGAAGGTGAGCCTTGACCAAGTGATCGAAACCATGCGCCAAACGGGGCTTGATATGTCGTCAAAATACAAAGAAACCAGCCAAGGTGGTTTGGCTGTCAATGTGGTGGAATGTTAGGCGTCTAAATCGTCCAGTTATAAATGGCGGGTAAATTTGCGTGATTCCACTCACGCATACCACCGTCCATGTGCATGATATATTCAAAACCCTGTTTTTTAAACTCTGCAAGCGCAGTGAGGCTCCGCTCTCCTGAATGGCAGTGAATAAGATAGGTTTTACCTTTGTCCAAGCTGCTAATTTCAAAAGCAAAATATTTCGCCGTAGCGTCAATATTAACCGCCCCTTCAATATAAAAAAGCTCGAACTCATCATCTGTGCGTAAATCCAAAATGATAATTTCAGGATTTTCTTGCAATTGCTGATGCGCCGTTTGAACATTTATATGAGTAATCTGCATGTAAATCTGCTTGGCTAAACCTATATCCTATCCCTGCATATAGAGATCATTTATGTGTAGGCAAGCACATGCGCGTAAACAACGCTTATTTTATTGTGGGTAATTTCGCCGCGTTCCACGCTTTCATACCGCCGTCCATATGCACCACATGTTTAAACCCTAGTTTTTTAAATGTCGCCAATGATTTTCCAGAACGTCCACCCGAACGGCAATGCACCACATAGTCTTTTGACATGTCGAGAGCTTGAAGCTGCGTTGAAAAATCATTGTCATAAAAATTGATATTGACCGCGCCGTCAATATGCCCAGAGTTAAACTCTTTTGGTGTGCGAATATCTAAGACAACAGTATCTGTATTTTCTTTTATCCACGCGCTGGACTGAACTGCATTGACATGGGTTATTTTTGTAGTCTGTTGTTCGGTTTTCTGTGTTGTTGCAACGGCTTGCGGAGCTTCAGCTTTTGAGCATGCTGGCAGTAATGCAACACTCGCGAGTGAAATAACAATAGCAGTAACAGATAGATATTTCGTTTTCATAATGTATCTCCTTAAGATTGTTTTGTAAAAGGTAACTTCAGACACCACACAATATTGGAGGGATCATCAGTTTGGTATTCAGAAAGTCCAATGGTCATATTATCATGGCCTTCTTGGGGTTGGTCAATATATGAGCCAAAAACTCTGTCCCAAACCGACAAGTTAAATCCGTAATTAGCATTGGTTTCGTCAACGATCACTGAATGGTGCACGCGGTGCATATCGGGCGTCACAAAGACAGTGCGTACGGTTTTATCCAGCCACAACGGTAGCCGCACATTGGCATGATTAAACATCGCCGAGCCGTTCAAAATAACTTCAAAAATAAACACGCCAATCACATGAGGGCCGAGAAGTAGAACCACGACCATTTTATAGAGCATAGATAATACGATCTCTACGGGATGAAAGCGGATGCCCGTTGTCGCGTCAATATCGCGGTCTGCATGATGCATTTTATGAAATGACCAAATCATCGGGATTTTGTGGGATGCCACATGTTGCCAATACACCGCCATATCAAGAAGAATGGCAGATATAAGAATATGCATCCAGATCGGCAAATCAATCAGGTTAAATAGCCCCCAGCCCTTTGTCGCCGCATATGCTGCCGTGCCCATGGCTGCCACGGGAAAGAGCACGCGCATAACAATTGTATAGAAAACGACAATGCCTAAATTATTAGCAATATGCACAGCGCGGTTTTGCGTGCGGGCTTTGCGCGGAAACAATGTTTCAAGCATAAGCATCAAGGCAAGCACACCACCAAATACGGATAAACGGATCAAGCCGTCATTATCAGCAATTGTACCCAGCATATAAAATCCTAATACTTCCTAAGAATGTAGAACATTCAATATTAAGTATAACATCACTAAACGAAACGAAAGTCTCAAAAAAAAGTGAGCAGCCTACAACGGGGCGCGACGCAGGCTGCTCACGGATCAAGGCCCTAAGACCCGAATCCTATTCTTTATTTTTCATCTTACAGGTATTAATGCCCAAAATTGCATATGGCGGACACCAACCAATAAGGCCAGTTAATAGAGGTACAACACCGAGATAAGCCCACGGAACATTGCCAAAATATGCCCACGCTACCAAGGCTGCACCAATTAATATGCGCAATAAGCGTTCAATACTTCCAACATTATTTTTCATCATTTTCTCCACAACCAAAATCAAAACTTCCATTATAGGTATCTTGATAGTTTTTGATATATTATTATATTAGCACAAACTAATATACATGTCTCTAACTCATTTAAAAGGCCAAATATGCCAAAAGCTTCAATAAAATCATTTTTTGACCAAGGTACCAATACAATTACCCATATTGCTTTCGATCCAGCGAGCAAACACGCGGCCATTTTTGACCCTGTCCTTGATTATTGTGCAGCGTCTGGACGCGCACAGACAAAATCTGCGGATCAAATCATTGCCTATGTGCGTGAACATGATTTGGCGGTGAAATATATTATAGAAACTCATGCCCACGCTGACCATCTTTCTTCTGCCCCGTATTTGCAAGAACAGCTTGGTGGACAGACGGTAATCGGCGCGCATATCGACGAAATTCAAAAAGTGTTTGGGCCCATTTTTAACGCCGAAAAAGAATTCCAAACCGACGGCAGTCAATTTGATATGCTTGTAAAAGACGGTGATATTTTGCCGCTGGGTCATATGAATATTCAAACCATACACACCCCTGGTCATACCCCTGCCTGCATGTCCTTTATTATTGGCGATGCCGTATTTGTTGGTGACACTTTATTTATGCCAGATTACGGCACGGCACGTTGCGATTTCCCAGGGGGATGCGCCGAGCAATTATACGCATCCATTCAAAAACTATTCGCCCTCCCCGACCATACCCGCGTGTTTTTATGTCATGATTACAAAGCCCCAGGCCGTGATGAATATGTATGGGAAACCACGATTGGCGCAGAAAAAAAGCACAACAAACATGTTGGCGGCAATGTGGATATGGAAAGTTTTGTGAAAATGCGCACTGAGCGCGACGCAACACTGAACGTGCCCAAACTCATATTGCCATCTGTGCAGGTTAATATACGCGGCGGCGAAATGCCACCGGTTGATGATAACGGCACAGTGTACTTAAAAATTCCGATCAACACTATATAGGCAACCCATTATGCGTATCACCAAAGTTTCCGAGCAATTCTCCGTCTCTCCACAAATTCAATATGACCATGTGAAATCGATTGCGGCCCAAGGTTTTAGGACAATTATCAATCACCGACCTGACGGGGAAGCGGCCAATCAACCCTTGTCAAAAGCCATTGCAAAAGCGGCCAAGCAAGCCAATATCGCCTATCACCACATTCCGTTTAGCCCCGGTAAAGCCACTCAAGTTGACAAAGATAAAGTCACCGCAATTCTAAACCAAACTGACCATCCTATCTTGGCATTTTGTGGTTCTGGCATGCGCGCACGCTCACTATATAAATCGATAACACGCGGCCCTAGCCTACTCAGTCGATTATTTGGTAAAAAATAATGGCAAATATAGACGCAGCATTTTGGCACGATAAATGGGAAACAGGGGTTATAGGATTTCATCAGCATGAATACCACCCTGCTCTTGTCAAACATTGGCCACAGTTTAAAAGCTCCAAAATCGTCTTTGTTCCCTTGTGTGGAAAAACCAAGGACATGTTATATTTACGTCAACATGGACATGAAGTTTTGGGAATTGAACTGAGCAATACAGCCATTGAAGATTTTGCGTCCGAGAATAAATTGCAGTTAGTAAAAACAACGAACGCTAAATTTTCTCTCTATAGAGGTGAAAATTACGACCTACGCGTCGGTGATTATTTTGATCTAGACAAAGACGCATTCATAAATGTCAGTGCTGTTTATGACCGCGCCGCCCTGATTGCTCTCCCACCTGATTTACGTCTGCAATATGTAGCACACATGCAAACCCTATTATCACGCGGAACCGAAATATTACTCATCACGATTACCTATGACCAGTCCAAAATAAACCCGCCTCCATTTAGCATAGCTGAAACAGAGGTAAATGCGTTATTTGATCATTGGTGCGAGGTTGAAAAACTAGAGCACACGGCCCCAGAAGATTTTCGCGGCATTAAAGCACATGAAACCGTATTTCGTTTAACGGTCAAGTAATCTACACTTTGCCAAATGGCGAACTTTTTCCACCCAGATTTAACGCTGAAGAACGATATCTCTAATTCTTGATCTTATTCACTTTCAAAATCGCGGTCGCAACACTTTCAAAAGCTGAACTGGACTTGCCTCTTTTTAAGCGGCTAAGAAATACTTTCTCAAAGGCGACTTTGCCAAGATGCACCATCTTACCACTAAACGCCGCATTGACATTACGGGGCGGTATTTGAGGTTTGGCAATAAAGGCAACACCGCCGTCGCCAAAATCAGCCAGACAAATCGCGTTCCATGTTGCTTCCTGGTCCGCAACATCGCCTCTCAGAACGCGGGCAATATTATCGGTTGCAGCACTTGCCATAGACTCGATCATATACCCTGTTTTAGGGACGCCAACAGGAACAAGAGAATTACCCATTGGCGCAATAGCAATACACACACCAATCGCGTAAATTTCTGGGTATTTATCATTGTGCTGATATTTATTGACAAATACAAAGCCAGCAGGGTTTACCAAACCATCCAAATTTTGCAAAGCTTCAATACCTTTAAAGGGCGGCAACATCATAGAATATGACATTTCAAGTTCATGCTTTTGCTTTATCTTTTCCGTCGTCGCCATTTCGTCAATATACATTGTGTCTGCTGTTATTTTTGTGACCTTAGCATTGGTAATCCATTTGATATGGCGATCGCGCATTTCGGATTCTAGCAAGCCCTTGGTATCGCCAACGCCGTCCAAACCAAGATGCCCGATATAAGGTTCAGCAGTGACAAATGTCATTTTGACTTTGTCGCGGATTTTACGGCGTTTTAGCTCCGTATCAATAATCATCGCCGTTTCGTATGCAGGCCCGTAACACGATGCCCCTTGCACGGCCCCAACAACAATCGGCCCGGGATTTTTGCAAAATTCCTCGAACGCGTCATAGGCTTGTTCGGCATGGTCAATATGGCAAACCGATTGCGTGTGAGCATTTGGCCCCAAACCTTCAATGGCCCCATATGCCAATGTTGGCCCCGTTGCAATGATGAGAAAATCATATTCAACTTTGCGGCCGCTGGCACAATGTACGGTTTTTGTAGCGGGATCGAGCTTGGTAGCTGCGTCAACTATGAAATTGATACCTTTCTTTTTCATAGGAGCTTTTAGGTCAATCGTGACTTTTGCGCGTGTGCGCCAACCCACAAGCACCCAAGGATTTGACGGCACAAATTGATAAAAATCAATGTCATTAATCACAATGATTTCGTCTTCCCTGCGGGCTTTTTCCTTCATTTCGTAAGCGCAGCCAACGCCGCCAAGACCTGCCCCTAGAATTACAATTTTCGCCATTATATATCCTTGTTATGATGTATTCCTCCACTCTATCATCCTTAGAGAACAATTCAAAGTAGCATTACTAAAAATCCATATATTAACGGATTTAATTCCCAACCAAAACAAATGGCGCCCATATAGCAGGGTGCGCTGCGTTTGGAATATCTTTATCTTGCATTAAATCAAGCATGGATTTTTGCAAAGCTTGTGCTTTACTCACGCCGTTTTGTGCGTTTTTCACTGTATTGACCGTAAGGTAAGATGCCGCATCGTCGCGCACTGGCCAATGGGAAACCAGCAAACTATCCGCGCCTGCATACAAAAAGGCGGAAGTAAGCCCTGAAAAAGCATCGTCTCCTAAGCTCTCCCCTGCGCCCGTATTACAGGCCGATAAAATCACCCAATTTGCGCGAAGCTTCATATTGGCAATTTCTGATGATGTTAAAATACCGTCATTGCTTGCATTGTCATTTGCGCCCTCTGGCAAAGACATGACGAGTGCCGCTTCACCCACGCCTTCCAGTTCATTGGCGACCATGCCGTGCGTGGCAAAGCTGAGTATATCAGCCGTTTCAATCGGCGCATTCAGCAAGGCTTTTTCTGTGGCGTTCAAGCCCGTTAAAACTATGGATTTTTTAGCCCCAATCGCGCTAGCAATAGAGGTAATTTCCGTGCGAGTAAAACTGAGAGACGGTAGGTTTTCCAAGACGGTTACGTCGCCCGCAGACCGCAAGGCAAGTGTGCGTCCCGCACCAGACGCTATTGCCAGTTTTTGAAACTTTTGTGTGACAGGATCGCCAATGCCTACAAATAGGTTTGCCGTACGGAGCTTCTTATTTTTTGGACGCATAAAGTGTAGAAGTCCCGCTGGGTAAGCGAAAGAAAACCGGGCAGCGAGCCAATCAGGTTTTGAGGATAAGCCCGGTGAGCTTACCAATACGGAAAACGGCAATGTGGCTAACCGTCCTTTTGAAATCACATCAATATGGTCAATGTTATTAAGAGCAACCTCAAAGTCTTTAGGGAAAATAGCTCCATATAAATCATGAGATTTTCGAACCATATCAGCTAAGGAGCTAAACTCCATATTGACCGGGTTTAAGGATTGACGAATGTCTTTGACCAGCCGGCCAATTTCGTCTGGTGTCTTGGTTGATTTATGGGCGTTGATTTGGTCTTTTGTAATCAGGGTCATATAAACGCCGTAAGTGGTTTCGGTCGTGATGAGTACCGCGCTCCTATCTTTAAGATTTTTTTGCACGTCTGGGACACTATAAGTTTTGATACTTTGATTGAAGGCGCCGCCAAATCCTGATGATAATATTTTCACGGTTTGGATTTCAATTTTTTTACCGAGTTCTAAAACTTTTCTATCTTCCTGTTTTGCAGCTTCACTGTCCCCATCAGCAAGTGCACGGTAAAAATTGGCGAGGGCGAGCGTGCGGGCTTCCAGTATATCTTGGCGTGATCTTAGGGTCGCTTGAAAAGTGGGGTTTGCGCTTGCCTTTCGCATATCAACTCGCAACACGGCAAGGCTTGCGGAACCGAGTGCGTATCGTTGCATGGCTGCAAATGCTATATCTTGATCGCCGGTTTCAAAAGTAGCGGAGGCAATTCGTCCCAAAGTTTTTTGCAAATTGGCCTCACGGCCCGCCTTACTGCCTGCCCGCAAAATATCCGTTTCCAGCATGGTGTTTACGATTGGGTGGATTGCGTTCAGTTTTTTGCGTCCGCCCTCACTATCACCATTGCGAATATCGACCAATGCCCACAATGCTTCAGTTGCTAGGTACTGTCTTTGGTTTTTCCCAAATGATCGGCTTCTAATATTTTGCACTACTTTTAAGTAAGGAACAGCCCTTTTCTCTTGGCCCTCGCGCACCAAAAAGTTTACCAATACTTCTTGAATTTCTAATAGCTCGACATTTTCCGCTGGCAGGTTTTTAGACATGTCATCTACCAAAACCGCAAGGCTTTCTATCCCTTCTTGCTTCTTGCCAAGCCCAAACAAAGACTTTGCTTTCATTTCACGTGAAACCAAAGTCTCGCGACCCATAGCACCAATGGCAGGTGTTAAAATATCAAGATTAAAGTCGGAAAGAGCTAATGCCTCATCGTAATTTCCTTTTCGCAGGAGAATAGAAATCAAGGTTTGGCGCACCATAGCCGCCATACTAGAATCCCGCCCCATGGCTTTCTCGCGAATAGAAACGGCGCGGCGCACCAGATCTTCGGCTTCTTTATATCTACCTGTATCTACCAATAAAATAGAGCCAGATTGTAAAATATTGGCAATGCGGGGATGACCCTCTGGCATAAGTTGAGTAATGCGGGCGGTCAAATCTCGCATGGTATTTACGGCGTCATCCATATTGCCGCTCTCTTTAAGATATAGAACTCTATTCCCTAAAGCGACCGCAAGGGCGTCATTGGCCTCTTTTTCCTGTCCCAGTAAGCTTTCCGCCAATGCCGCCGATTCAATATTTAAATTTATTGCTACCTCGTAATTCCCAATAGCTCGTTCTGCCATGGCAAGGTTTTCAATACCGCGTGACAATGCCACAGACGGATTATTTGCATATTTGACACGCCACTTTTTAAGCACTCTGGCCGCAATATCACGAGCATCTTGAAGGCGTCCCGTCATCGCGTAGGCGACGCCAATATTGTTATAAACTTCGGTCAATTTATCTTCGTATTTTGGCCCCGAGGCTTCGTATACGGGAAGCGAGTCTTCGATCATCTTGACCGCTTGTTCCACATTGCCGAGCATGAAATTGGCAAAGGCAATTTCGCCCTTGATGTTCTCTAGTTCCGGATGCGGGTCAGGGTAAAGCGTATTGGCAAAATCCAGTGCCTTGGTGTGTGCCGCCATATAAGCTTTCGGATCTGCGCCGCCGTCAATGGCTTTTGCGGTTTTGAGCAAAGTATCGAGTGTGGTTTTGTCAGCCCCGCTTAAACTCACTTGTTTTATAACGAGAACAGCTTGGACTTGTTCCACAGGAGGCGTTGATTGACTCACCTCTTTTTGGCCACAAGCCGAAAGTAGAGACAGAGCAAGCAAGACCATAAACAGTGTGTGTAGAGACAGTTTCATTTATTACCTCACGTCTTAATTGCCAACCAAAACAAAGGGCGCCCAAATAGCTGGGTGATCGGCATTAGGAATATCTTTATCGTGCATTAAATCTATCATGGCGGTTTGCAAAGCTTTCGCTTTGCTCATTCCGTTTTGTGTGTTTTGCACAGCCCCTACAGTGAGGTAAGCGGCGGCGTCATCCCTAACGGGCCAATGGGAAACAAGGAGACTATCTGCGCCTGCATAGAGGAAGGCGGAGGCAAGACCGGTCAACCCTGGTGCGCTATCGGTTTCTCCCGAAGCAGAACTACACGCGGATAAAATCACCCAATTTACATCCATGTCTAGGCCAAGAATTTCTGATTGCGTGAGAAGTCCGTCATTATTAGGGTCATCATCGCTGATCGGTGTCATGACCAGTGCAGGTTCAGAGCCAGCCGTCAATTCTCCCGCAATCAACCCGTGTGTTGCAAAAACGGCGACGCTAAGGCCAGAAAAATCAAAGGCTCGTACTGATTTTTCTGTAGCGTCACTTCCTAATAAAAGACGACTTGGTTCATAATCCAAAGTTTGAGCTATTTTGGTTAACTCCTTCTTTGCGCCGATAAGATTGGGTAACATACGAAGCTGTGAAATATTGCTCGAACCCCTTAAAAAATATGCATTTTGACCAGCGTTTATTTGGGGTTTTGGAGGTGTGTTACTAAGCAGAGGCGCGCCTATACCGACAAATCCATGTTTTGAACGTCTTGATGTTTTAGGGTTAACTTGCCCGAGGCTTGTCAGCGTGGAAAATGCGTATTGATTGACAAGAAAATCGCGGGGTCTATTTCCAACGGTAAGAACAGATAGAGGCAAGGTCGACAAGCTTCCATTGGTGATGACTCTAACCGAAGTTACGCCGTTGAAAGTTTCTTGAATCTCTGGGGCAAATATGGCGTCGTGTACAAGTTTAGCGGCTGTGTAATCAAATGTGACCTGCTCTGAACCCGTAATAGATAGGCTATTTCGAACAAGCTTAACATTAGCATTGAGAGCTTTGGGCGTGCTTGAACTGCTCACCATTGAGAAATTTGAATTGGTAATGGCAAATATCAAGAGATCATAACCCGTTTGGGCAATCATGAGAACGGCTTCATTTTGCTGGAGTTTTTTTTGCACGGACTTTATAGAAACAGGTTGAGGCAGCCCGTTTATATTTGCAGTTTTAAGATATCCCGCCATGCCGCTATCGAATGTTTTTAGGACTTGCCTGCCTTTGTTACGGGCAAATTTTGCTAAATCTATATCCTTACGCGTGCCACTGAAGCTTTGCACATACGTGTTTTCAAGTTTCCTAAGTTTCTCAGCCGCTATATTGCGTTTTTGTAGGCGCCTGCGCAGGGCGGCGGAACTGACACTTTCTCTTTGCAACACGGTTTCACTGGCACGACTAGCTTTGCTGGTTAGAAGTTGCTGGGCCACTTCAAAAGCTTTACGGTCATCGCCTACATAATAGGCAAGCATCATGGTTTTTCCAAATATATTTCTGGTGATATGATCATCTGCGCTTGCACCTGCTTCTGCAAAAATACGGCGACGTTCACTGCTTACCGTTTTCTGGTACAAAGGCCAAATACCCTCCAATAGATGAAGTTTGCTGTTTTGGTTCGAAGCGTTATCTTGAAGTTTAGCCTGAAGGTAATTTTCAGTAATCGCGGTTAAGATATAAAGCGGCAGAGCCTTATCTATATTTTCTGCTTGTACATTTTCATTGATTGATTTCACGATTGTTAGGGCGCGCTCAGTTTCACCTAGACTTAGGTAAAATGAAACTTGATCGCTCAATGTTTGATTTTTTATGCTCGAACTTACATCGTTTTTTAACTGCGTTTGATAAATGTTGTTTGAGAGCTCTAGAGCTTGTTTCGTATTGCCAAGTCCCGCTAAAATGCGAATATGTACTTGCTTAAGGGTGATCTGCAACAGACTTGCTTTATCATAAACTTTTGGGGCAGTCCTTAGGGCTTGCTTCATATAAGCCATGGCACTTTCATTACGACCTAAATAATTCAAGCTAGCAGCGGCCCCAACGAGTGCGTTGACATAATCCCGGTTTACGCCTTTGTTTATGCCCTTTGTTTGCTGGGTAATATTGGCAAATATTTTTAAGGCGTCTATAGCCCGCCCTTGGGCGAAAAGCTCATAAGCATATGCATGTTGCGCCGATATATATGTGTTCCCTTCGGGTTTAGATAGGTTTTCTAGGCTGGAGAGGAGGGCTTGGTATTCGTCTAGGGATTGCTCATGATATCCCGCCGCCGCAAGTCTACGCGCTAGGTTAAGATGGTTAAAGTGATGTACTGTGGGGATTTGCAAATTTACCTTAGCGGATAATTCAAATGCTTTGCGGGTGTAATATAAAGACCGCTCTGGCTTGCCTTGCTTTAAATATAGTTCGCTAAGGTGGTTATTGTAAGTCACATGCCACCTATTTGGGCGCGATTGTTTTTTGATCAACTGCTCATGAACGGTATCTAATAGCTCCTCTGCTTTTTCAAGCTGTCCTCTTCTTATATATGTGTCACTGACATTCAAAACGCCCCCGAGAATATTGTCTTGATCTGCTTTGGTTTCAACGCCGTATTTAGGGCCATTTTTTACGGATTTTTCTAAAAATTCGTCAACCCATTCTCCGTTTAAAAATAGGGACGAGACCAGCGCTTTATTGCCATATGCAGAATATACATAGCGTGACCTTGGATGGTGGGATGTGAGCATTTGATCATAATAATTTGTAAAGGCATTTTCGATAATTTTGTATTGGCCCGTTGATAGAACTTTTAAAAGCTCGGCGTAATTATCCATCGCTTTTGTGTGGCCATCTGGATCTGGCACATAGCTTGTCTGGGCAAACATACTTTCAAACGCCGCACTATAGTCTGTCCGCCAATTCGCAACGATCATCATCGTCCGTTCGCGAGCCGATGTTTGACTAGGTTGTGCGGCGCCGAATACGGGCTTTATATCAAATGCGCGTCTGTAATATTCTTTGGCCTTTTCCATATTATTAAGGCGAATATGTGTTTCGCCCAAATTGGCCAATATGCGCATTTTTCTGTCGAGATAATGAGGTGTCATTTTATCCGATTTTTCATTTAACGAATAGGCCTTTTCGTGCCAAGGCAGGGCAATATCATTTCGCCCTACCAAGTTTAAAATAAAGCCGTAATCATTGGCGGCAAATGCTTGTAAACTTGGGTGGTCAGGATATGCGGCTTCCACCAATTCCATAATTTCTTTAAAATTAGAAATCACACGGTCAATTTCATTGAGCCAAACAAACCCGTCCATTTCCCTGCGAAGTTTCACCGCTTTTTGTGCGGTTTCGGGATTTACTGATTGAGGCCAAATGAATGAAAATTCGGTGAGAGTTTCTTGTTGTATTGTAGGGGCCTGCGGTGTGTCATTTTGTGGTGAGCAGGACAGTAGAAAAATACTGATGATCCCCAAACCAATGTAAAGCACCCATTTGTTCATATTACTCCCCGTAAGCGGGTAGAATGACACATTTAAGGATAAGAGTCTATATCCCCTTCCGCAGTCTGGGGGTGGGTATTTTGTCGTTTTCCCATGACAAATGCTGTCATGTCGTGGGGATTTCTTACGTGACAGGATTTGTCATGTGACTTTGCCTTCTTTCTTCCGTTTTGTGTCATCAGTCCAATTGGGGCAATCAAAACGTCATGGAGGAACAAATGACACATACAGGTAAAACGAAAACACTTTTAATGGGCACGGCAAGTGCCGTACTTATTCTGGCAATAACAGGGACGTCCGCCTTGGCAGATGAAACCAACATGCAGGCAATCAACACCCCTGCTCCCTTACGCGTCGATATATCAGTGCTCGCAGACGACCAAAACAACAACACCAAAACAGAGTTAAAATTAATCCACGAAGAAACCCCGCAAGCCGCCAATGTGAGTGCGGCATGTGCGGACGGGACAGAGCTGCGAACACTACAATGCGGGACAGGTTCAAATACAACCGGGGCAAATTCAGTTGCTGTAGGCGCACGCGCCGAAGCATTGGGCGCACGTACTACGGCTATCGGCGCATCTGTACAGGCCCATAGCGATGACGTGGTTTCCATCGGTTTCAACTCACGCGCACAAAATCCGGGCGATATTGCCATTGGTAATAATGCGCGGCATGCGTTTCAAAGAGGAGCAGGCACATCAACGGGGAATGCAACACTCATCGGTGCGGATTCTCAAAACCAAGGTATTAATTCAGTTGGCATTGGCGCAGGTGTTCTTATTGGTCTGCGTACCAATGATGTTGTGGTGATTGGACAAGGCGCACGCGCAACCGGCACAAATGGCAACCGAACCCAAAATGGTTCCATTGTTATTGGACAAGGGGCCAGTTCTTCATTTGTCGATTCCATTGTCTTTGGTCAAGGCGCGACTGCCACAGCCGCCGACCGCGTGACATTCGGTAGCCAAGCCAATGGCTATATGTATCAACTCCACGGCATAACGTCTGCTACATCATCCGGCGCGCAAACCGGTGCTCTTAAATTCGTAACAACTGACGCCCAAGGTAATTTAGCGGCCACTGCCGTTGCTCCTGGCGGCGGCGGCGGCGGGGTAACACCTGCTCAACTTGCCAATGTGCAAGGTCAAGTGACTTCGAATGATGCTAATATCGCAACTTTGCAAGGACGCGTTGGGACCAATGAAACCAATATTGCCGGTAACACAACATCTATTGGCAACAACACTACTGCGATTGGTAATAACGGTACGGCCATTACCACTTTGCAGGGTGATGTTGGAACCTTAAATACCAATGTGACCAATTTGGGAACCCAAGTCACCAATCTTGCTACACAAGTGGCAGGTAATGCAACGGCGGTGTCTAACAATGCTACGGCGATCCAAAACTTAACGGTGAACACCAGTGCGGCGACTGTAGCCAGTAACACGGCGGGTATTGTTACCAATGCTACTAATATTGCGGGCAATACGACATTGATTGCGGGCAATACGGCGACGATAGCGACCAACACCACAAATATCGCAGGTAACACATCTCGCATTGTTGTTAATGAAGGAAATATTGCGGGCAATACGACCAATATTGCCGCGAACCTTGTCAAAATCGATGCCAATACTGTGGCCAATACACGTCAAGACGCGACATTAGTGTCCCACGGCACGCGTATTGGGGCCAATGAAGTGGCGATTGCGGGGAATACTACATCCATCTTAGAGAACAAAACACGCATTGATGCCTTCTCTGCACGCATTGACAGGTTCGGAGCAGGTATCGCTACCAATGCTCTTAATATTAGTCAGAACACAGGCGGTATCGCTGTGGCCATGTCAATGGCGGGCGGGGCGTCTTTGTCTCCCGATGCCAAATTTGGCTTTGGCGCCAATTGGGGACTTTACGGCGGCGAGCATGCAGCCTCGTTTTCTATGGCGACACGTATCAATCCCAACATGCAGTTTAATGCCGGCATTGGCTTTACCGATAAATCGGGAACAACTGGTGCACGCGCTGGCCTGTGGTATGAGTGGTAAAACACCAACACTAGGCAAAATAGCTTTCCTCCAACCCGTCCTCCATTCATTTGGGGGGCGGGTTTTTCGCAGGATGCTTTGAAAATTAGTCTAACATATTCATGGGAATATTTTGCGGATCATAGGTAGCTGGTTTATTCTTCACCAGCAGTTTTAACAAAGTAGGTACGAATATTATAATGATTAAAATACGCACGATTGAGCTGATACTTGGAATACCCGTCAGGGCCAAGAGCGGTGCTAAAAGAAACATAAATACCAGCAAACCAAGCGTCACCAACGCATTACCAATATAGGCAGCACGGGTCGAACCTTTATAAAAAATGGTGTCGGCATCTTTTGGAAATTTTTCGTGAAAGATCAATACAAACGCTTTAAATTCAATGCTTTGTACCTTGAAGTTCATTGGCCCTTTGTAGTGAATATTAGTAATTGGATGATCTATTGGTGTGTAGATATGCAAGGCAACTCGCTGTCTCTCGGCCCGACTAGGCTCCAAGCGCAAACGCACGCTTTTTATTTTCTTCCAAGGAATATCCCCTGCCCCGCCCTTATCATCAGACCATACAAGGCCGCCACTAGTCACCTCCCAAGTGACAGATGGTTTGAAGGCGTTTAAGCGTTGTGTGTATTTCATTTACGTTTTCCGAGTGCGTTCTTGGTATTGAAAATTACAGACCTTTGACCTTACATGCCTTTAATAAATTATGCGTGGTGGCAATGGTTTTCCATGACGCGCTGCCTCTTGCAGGTCGAGCATGGATAAAGCTAAATTGTTTCGCGGCTTTGTGAAGATAAGGACACAACGCATCATGTTTGTTCGGTGTTTTGGCATTATGGAGTTTGGCAAGTTGAAAGGCTGCGGAACCACTCCTATAAAAATAATCATCATGGTTTTTATAGGCCGCGTCCGTTCTTTCATTTACGGCCATCGCTTTTATTGCCAGGCTTTCCTTCCCGCCCTCTATACGAAAATGTGAGTGGACGCTTTCGCACGCCGATATATTCAAATCCATGCTTTCATTGGTAGGATTGGCAAAGCAGGTATCAAGGTCGGATTTAATCCTCTGTGCATCTGATATTTTCGGCACTACTTTTTTGGGAACAGGTTTTGATGGCGGCGCAAAATTCGTGATACCCATTAACTTTAAAGTATCAATTGCACTCTCATTGCCCCTCAATGCCAAGGGCTTGAGGATACGTGCCATTTTGGTTCTATCTCCGCTCTTAAGTGCTGTTTGAGCAGCAAAAATACCCATCATATCAGCATAAAGTCGAAGCGCAGCTTCTTGCTTAACAGCTGTGCCAGCAATGCCGAGCTGTTGCAATTTCCCTCTAATTTTTAAAGGCTTCAAAATACGGTTCATTTCGTCGCGGTCATTGCGCGCAAGAGCTTGCGCCGCTAATTCGATAGCAACACTGTCGTCTTTGGCTTGCTGTGCACTATCTTGAGCCATAGCGGGGCTGCAATATAAAGCGATTACACCAATAATTATTACCGTTAATTTTTTCATTTTCTCTTCCTAGTTTAGCTCTTCTGGGTTATTGACACAGCAATCGCTGGGATCGGTGTCGATGAACGGTACCATGGCGTTAAAAGTTTGACTGTCTAAAAAATAGACGAGCACATAAATCACTATAATGGCGGCGGCGAGGCCAAAAATAATGCGTTTTGTCTTTGGCACCATACTCACTTCTCCCAATTTTTCAGTGCATCTTTGGCCGCGCGGTTACCGGCGGCGGCGGATTTTTCTAGCCAAGATTTGGCGGTGGTTAAATCTATTTCCATATCGTGGCCATATTGATAGCGTGTCGCCAGTCGAAACATGGCACCATGGTGGCCATCATTTGCGGACTGTTTTAGGTATTTAATCGCTCCCGGAGTGTCTGTCGTGAATAACCATTTGCTGTGCAGCTTATCTTCGGATATCTGGAACGCGGCTTCGGAGGACAGGGGATAGCCCGCATTGGCGACCGTTGAGTATTTATATTTATCGCCGCTGGCCGCAATCATTTCCATATTTGTGCGGTATTCGTCTTTGTCCGCGTCGCTCAATCCAGAATTTTGTCTATTACTCACCGCGTTCCACAATTGCGCATTGGGATTGCCCGCATCTGCCAAGGCGTTCACTCTGCCTTGATTACCATCCCCAGACATCAACGCTTTTTGAAATACCGCAAGAGGATCACCATCGCCCGCCGCGGCGTCCATTTTCTTCTTTTCGGCTTTAGCTTTCTTGGCCACCCGCCGCTCAAGTTCGCGCATAGCGTCCTTATCACCAGCCACTGCCGCTGCCGTTAATTCCTTTGTGGTCATGGTTTTTTCAGGCGGTGTATCGCCGCCCCCACAAGCAGTAAGTGTTAGGCCGAGTGTTATTGCTATGAGTATGTTTTTCATTTTAGGTCCTTTTACTTTGGAGGTATGAGATTTTAAATAGTTAACCTGACAACGGCCTCAGTTGCAGTAAGAATTGATATACTTATTACAAACGCTGCCCGTGGTGATTGAACGCATGGCCGTATTGAAATCGCGCATATCCCGGCGCCTTTGGTAGTTGCCGTTAGCGCGAATGGATTGCGCGTTGTAATTATTGTAAGAATTTCGGGACGGTGCGCGGTAGCTCACCTGTTGATTAGCGCGTAATTGCTCGCTGAACCGTTGCAAGTGCTCGAAATTAGCGTCAGCGATTTTCTTACGTTCTATATAGGCATAGTGCTTGATCGCCTGTTGTCCCCACGCATTGCCTTGTGCCGCCGATTTTCTATACCAGCGCATCGCCTTGTCTTTGTCCTGTGCTACGCCAAGGCCTTCATCATACATAATGCCCATCTCGTACTGCGCCTGAGCGTCGCCTTGATCTGCGGCCTTACGATACCAAGACACGGCTTGACCGTAAGACTTTGGTACACCGCGTCCCCAGTAATAAAGATATCCGAGACGCCATTGGTCATAGGCCCGCCCTGTATCGGCTGCCTTGCGGTACCATTTGGCGGCCTGCGCAAATGATTGCTCAACGCCGCGTCCTTCTTCATATGAGGCAGCCAATGAGCTTTGCGCCGCGACTTGGCCTTGCTTGGCAGCCTTCACGAACCAAGAATATGCGGATTTGTTATTTTGCGGTACGCCCTCGCCGAGCGCATAGGCATACCCTAATGCGCTTTGTGCATTGGCATATCCTTGTGCAGCCGATTGACGCAACCAATGAACACCCATTGTATTGTTTTGCGTAATACCGCGACCATCGATGAACATACCGCCAACTTGCAATTGTGCTTGCGCGTTCCCGCCGTTGGCCGCGCGCATATACCAATCAAAAGCGGCTTCATTTGATTTCGCTACGCCGCGTCCCGTCTCAAACATATAGCCGAGATTGGTTTGTGCAATTGGCGCACTGGCGTCCCATTGCCAAGCCGCCCGACGGAACCATTTCATGGCCTGCGTGTCTGATTGCCTGACCCCATTGCCTTCAAAATACATGGCCCCCATACCGTTTTGAGATCCCGGATGTCCTTGCGCCGCTTTCGGCCCCCACAAAGAAAGAGCTGTGGCGTAGTCACCATTTTGATAAGCCGCAACCGCGTCGGAATTAGCCGTAAACCGCCGTACCGAGTCTGCGCCTATTTGCCTAAGGGCGGCCTTGGCATCGCTATTGCCCATCATAGCCGAAAGACGAAACCATTGCTTGGCATCTGCGACAGAGAATGAACCACTCTCGTTTTTTGTGAACATAGAGCCAGCATTGTATGCGGCCCTGTCATGTCCATTGCCGCCGGCTTTTTGAAACCATTTATGAGCGTCCTTGCGGGAACGGCTGGTGCCAAGCCCCATATTATACATCTGTGCCAAGTTGTTTTGTGCTTTCGGATGGCCTTGCTGCGCCGCCTTTTTTGTCCATTCAAAAGATTGCGCCGCGCTTTTTTCTACGCCGACACCGACCCGGTACATATCGCCAATATTATACTGGCCTTCGGCTAGCCCAGCCTTCGCCGCTTTCTTGAACCAATAGGCCGCCTTTTTTGCAGATTTCTGCGTGCCTTGCCCATTATCAAACATAATGCCAACATTAAACATAGCGTCAACGTCGCCTGCCTGCGCCAATTCTAAAAAACCATGATAAGCGGCGGTATAATCACCTTGCGTATACACGTGCTTCAGATTTTGATAGGCAGTATCATTTTCGGTCGCGGTAGCGAGGTCTGCAAAAACACTGCTAAGAACGAAAAGGCAAATTAGAGAAATGAAACGAGGCTGTATCACCGAACCTACCACGTTATCCGGTTCCGCGTGAGGGTATCTTGGGCATCCTTAAGACCATTACGAGCCGCTTTTTTAATCCATTCAACCCCCTTGTCGTAATCGGAGGATATAACAGAGTTTCCGTTCATATAATACATGCCCATGCTAAATTGCGCTTCGGGGCTGCCGCCTTCGGCGCCCTTTCGTGTCCACTTAACGGCTTTCTCCCAAGACTGGGGCGTACCCCATCCAAGCTCGTGGTGTGCCCCAACAAAGTATTGGGCGCGGGCATTATTATATTCCGTGGCCAATTTGTGGTACATTTGCAGGGATTTTTCGAATTTCTTTTCCTGCGCCAATCTCGCTGCATTTTCCAAGAGGGATTTTTCTATGCCCGCATTCACAGCCGCGACAGCAGCTTCGCCAGACATTTCGCCGCCGGACGAACTCGCGGGAGGGGCAGATGTTTTGCCGGTCGAACCCATTTCCTTAAGCCGTTCAATAGCGTACTCATTGTCTTGTTCTGCGGAGAGTTCGTATAAGCGTCTCGCCTCGACTAGGTCTTCTTGCACACCCGTCCCGGACGCATACATTTCACCGAGGTAGGCTTGGCCCAAGGCCGTGCCTTGCTCTGCTGATAGCCCATACCAATACAGTGCTTTTTCATTAGATTGTTGGACTCCGTTTTTCCCAAGTTCAAATTGGACGCCGTAATTTGCCTGCGCACCTCCGTGGCCGCTTTCCGCGCCTTTGCGGAACCATTTAACCGCTTTCTTTTTTGACTTCTTTACGCCGGTGCCTTGAGAATACCGGCTGCCAATCTCACTCATGGCGCTGAGGCGGCCATTTTCGGCGGATTTTAAATACCACGCGAACGCCTTTTTCTGATCTTCTTTTACCCCGTGGCCCAATTCGTACAGGGTCCCCATTTTCCATTGGGAATCCTTATCGCCTAAGTTTGCCGCCTTACCCCACCATTTGAATGCAAGGGCATTAGATTCTTCCGTAGCCCAGCCATGGTAATGTAATTTAGCCAAGTACCACATCGCGTCAGTATCGCCTTGATTGGCCAAGGCTTGGAAAACCGGTAAAGCACTGGCATAGTCATCCGCTTGATAGGCTTCGACGGCCTCGGACATATCCTGAGCGAACGCAAATTGTGGAATGGCCAAGCTCATGCTGAACGCAATTAAACCGGTGGCGAGAATGGATTTAGTAGATATTTTCATGATGGTCTCCAAAAGATAATTGTTGTTTATTGTGCCCTAGATATGTAGGCGTCTTGCACCTTCATTTTGTTGCCATTTCGAATTGAGCGGGTGACAACATCCCGCACTTATCATGTTTTCGCCGCACGTTTTACCCAAGGTGCAGACCATTGAACATTTCGATATAATCAAACACGTTTTGGCCTGCAGATAGCCGCGGTTTATAAGTTTTGCGCCTGATGCGAGGGCGCAAAGGCATGCTGCTGTTAATCCGAGTATTAGTTTTTTCATATTTTCCTCTTCACTTCTATTATTTTCGAGCTGTGCATAAATTATGGATGGTTGTTATCGTGGAGGAAGGAACGAACAAGCCGTCCATTTCGTCCTTGGTGCCTTTGGGACTAACTTGTGAAAAAGCTTTGAGGCCATTCAGAGCGATATTGCAGACTGCATCATTAAGCATGGCGTCTTGGGTTTGAGCGTTATCAATTTTCAATTGTAGCAACATAGCCAAATTTGTTGATTGACCGGCCTTAGCCCATAATAAACGGCGATCTTTGGCAGAATATTGTGGTTTTTGAGCTTCAAAAATTAGAGCATCAAAAGCTGTAATACAGGCTTGAAACGCCAATTTGGTGGGCACACCCGCGCCAGATACGCATGTTGAATGTTTCGCATGGGCGTCCGCAAACGGCCCTGCGAGGGCAGAAAGCGCGGCGAGGGCGCCAAGACTTGTTACAGTTAACCCGAGTATTAGTTTTTTCATGACTTGGCTTCCTTTATGCGCGATAGGGTTAGGTGAGCGCATTGATGGCCGTCGACTTGGGCGAACATTTTGTCATAGGGGGGCTTGGCGCGAGGGTTGTCGATGGTTATTTTGAAGTTGAGTCCTGAGAGATCGGTTGGGAAACTTGGGGTTATCACCGATTTTATTTCGAGATATTTATGTACTTGTCTTTCGTCGACGACTGCCTTTTTTGACTGAGTCTCGGATTCTTGCCGCGTGCCCGTACCCGTGATCTCAAATCTGGTTTTTTGGACTTTGGGATTGCTGGCGGTTGGGAAGAAATCAAGTGTGCCTTTGACTTTTCGTGTGCCTGCGTATTTTAAATCATGCGCATCATTGCACGGCCCCCTCCCGCTTCTACATGTGCCCATGACACGGTCAAATTCCCCGCGTGAAATGCTGCCGTTCTCTTCAATATGGAGCAGCACTCCGATCTCCCCGCTCTCGCAAACCATGGAGCCTACAAATAGTCCTTCATACGCATAGGTCGGAGAGTGAGCACGGGCGCACTCGGCGGTAAAGACCACCGCTATGATAAGCGCTGCAATGGGTTTCATCTCGTCTCCTATTCGCAAACTTGCGGGGCGGTGTAATTCATGCCTGTAATGTTGAAATAGTTTTGCCCGAGGGCAATGTTGCGAAAGGCATTATTGCTGAGGTCTTTAAAGATATCGCTATTGGCCTCAACTTCACTGCGGTAGACGGAATAGCTTTTTTTATGTGAAGCCACGAAGTCTGTACCCGGCAAAATGCGGTCTGAGTTTTTCTCTAAAAATGCCACATATTTTGCCCGCATATCAGGGTCGGTGAAATAATTATCATTGATGACCCGCCATGTTATATCGAGCATCAAATTGGGAGCACGGTCGAGAACGCCTTGCATATGAGCGATGTGTTTTTCGGGATCGGCATGTGATAATTCTTTGGACAATCCCATATGCACCCAGACAATTTTATTGTCAGGATAGAGACGTAAGACTTCGTCCATAAGGTATGCATATTGAAACGGATTGCCGTCACTGCCTAAATCCGAATGGATGGAGATGGGAATATTTCGGTCTCTTATAATTTTCATAAACGGCGCCCATTTCGCAATCGCTTGCTTGGGTGTGGCGGCGTGGTGATTGCCAAAAAGTGCCTGTTTGACCATATTGACCTCGCCCATCCATTTGAACATATTTGGGTATTCCGTGTCGATAATTTCGATTTGCTTGACTACATTTTGTGGGTTGGCAAGGTCAGGGAATGTCATGGAAAGTGTCATGACCGTGCCTTTAGGGGCTACGTCTAAGTAATTGATTGCATTTACAAAATCATTTTTCATACTTGGTAAGGCGGGCGTTCCCACACAATCCAAATAATACTCGCACGAGGAGCTGACGGGTAAGCTCTGGCCAATACCAAAGACATTGACGAACAACACGCCCGTATCGAGCAAATACTGATTAATCTCGGTTATGGATTTAGCTGCACCGCCAAAAGGACGGAAATGATTATGAGCATCCACCACAAAAGTTTCGCCCATGACCTCCCTGTCATAACATTGCTGGTTGCCTGCTCTGAACATGTCCAATGTGCGCGCTGCGGCTGGTAGCTTGTCATTTTGCATTTCGAGTTGCGAAACACTCGCGCACGACGTTAGCATTGCTAGTCCCACGGTTGTTAAAAATGTCTTTTTCATAATTTTCCCCTTTCGTTAGCCATGATATAAATGGCAGTTAAAAATTCTCACACCGTTTGAAATAATATTCATTTGATGCTGTGTTAGACTCGTCGGCCTTAACCGCCAATTTAAAACTATGATTTGTCAATGGGACAATAGTATGAAGGTTTGCAAGGCCTGGAATATCTTGGTCAAAGTTGAAGATAACAAAACCCTTTTTGTCTACACTTGGTGTTAATACCAGTTTCTGGTAGGCACTTTTGCGAAGAAAATTATCTGGTTTTTTAAACATATAATCCGGAGAAATATAATTTGATATGACATGTAAATCATTATCCATTACCCCAAATGTTATGACACCAGAATAGAAGAACCCAAGCGATATACCATGATTTACAATTAGTTTTCTTTGCAATACATCTGGTGACGTGCTCTTAATCTCGCACCCTCGCATTTTTACTACGGAACCATCTTTATTGATTTGGCTCCACCCCCCTTGTAGCCATTTATGATAGCTCTCAAGCTTGGTAGGTTTTGGTGCTGCACTGGGCGCACCTAATAATAACGAAACTGCCAATCCGCAAACAATAAAAATACTGGTAAGCTTAAGTTTCATCTCACTTGCCCAATTTTGCTAATGCGGACGTAGCGTCCCGCCAACCTGCGTCTGCTGATTTTGTCAACCAAGCTTTGGCAACGTCAACATTTTCGTCTACACTCAACCCGTATTGATAGCGGGTGGCCAGTTTATACATAGCTTCGGGTTGACCTGAGTTGGCCGCTTTTTTAAGCCATTCGACTGCCTTTTGCGTGTCAGTTGCGTAGAGCCACTTAGCGTTTAAATAATCTTCTGATATGATAAATGCCGCTTCGCCCGCGAGTGGATACACGCCGTCGTTTAATGCATAATACATATGTGTCGTATCAACCGTACTTATATGTTCAAGCCACTGAGCAAATAGTTTTTGGTCAGCACCTGCAAGCCCATCTCTTTTGCCAATCGTGCGCGCCACATAGACTTGTGCGTGAATATTTTCATCTACACTTACCAGCTCTCGTAAGTCATTATCATCAATTTTCCCAGCAGCTAGATCAAAGTAAAAAGCGTTGGCCTTCTTTTCTGAGCCAATCAGGTTTTGATGTGATATTTTATCTGCCCTCGCCTTTTCACGCACCATTTTTTCAAGGTCACGCATGGATTGTTTATCACCGCTCGCAGCTTGTTTTACCGTGTCAGCAGTTGACGCAGGCGATGTATTTTCACCACACCCTGTCATAAAAATTGCGAAAACTGTTGTATATACAACCAGTTTAAATTGCATAATTACCTCCTGCTACGCCCCTATATTATACCTTATTTGCCCTGAGTTGTGTGACAAATGCTGTCATGTCTATTATTGTTAAACCACTTCTGCACTGATGATAAATTCTGGCGCGTCAGCAAAACCCATGAACTGTCCCATTACGCCTTGCACGGTTTCGCCGCCTAAGTCATCGCTCATGAAACCGTCGAGATCAGGAATATCAAATATTTCCACATAGCCAACGGAAGGTGCGCCTTCGCCCATCAGCAATTTTTTGCTCTCATATGTTTTAAAGCTTGATACACGGGCTAGCCCGCGCATGGCTGGATAATCGACAGTGCGTATCCATTTGTGAAAATCATCACGGCTCACGCCGTCTTTGAGTGAATATAAAAGTATCAATTGCATGGTATTCTCCTTTAAAAAATGGTGAGCTGACCTTGGGGATGCCAGCTCACCTGCGCCCCCTTGTTTTAAGGCTTTATGAACAGCCCTTACCCGTATAAATACCCATCAAAGATGAACGACGTACGGCAGCATTTTGCGCTGTGTTTTGTGCCTCGACACGCTTTTTCTCTGCTGCTTTGGCGCGAGAATTTAGTGCTGAATTGAACATTTTCATACCGAACGGAACTTTACCCAAAACATTAGCAGCTCCGGATTTAGCAACGCCGTACCTTACGGCAGCATTCGATGCCTGATTACCTACATTACCCGCTCTGCTTTCTTGGCTATCAGTATTGGCTTGCGCAAGAAGAGCATCAACAGAACCAATTTCCATTTTGAGCTGATCACACGTTAAGCTCGCATCGCCAACTTGATTTGGTTGCAAGGCAACACTTGATGTTGGTGTTGATGTGACCGATTTTACCACAGACGACTTGGCCTGTGATTTCACGGTATTAGCCACACCTGATGTGGTCGCACTACAAGCTGATAAAAGCAATACGGCTGTGCTCGCGGCCAATATTGATGTTTGTTTTAATATATGTGTCATTAGACTTCTCCATTTAATTTGCTTTGCCCCCACCGAAATTCGGAAATAAAGAGACGGTTTTATGTGCTGGAGATACATGCCCGAAAAGGAAATATTACCCGCCAACATGAAAAAACTAGCGCAAAAAAACAGAGCTGAGTGTGACAAATGCTGTCATGTTTGGACCTGTTCATGACAAATGCTGTCATGTTCGGATAATTTTATAAAAATTTAGGAGAGGACGAAGCGTGCGCCCGGCTTTGCGTCTTCAACGCGTAATTTCAAATCATGGCGTCTTGCAATGGCTTGGCACAAAGCTAGCCCCAAGCCGTGACCGCTGATATTTTGCCCGCGTCTGGTTTTTAAGCCCGGGTCACGAAAGAACGGAGTAAAAATAGAATTGCGTAGGTTTTCTGGCACACCCATACCGTTATCGCTCACACTTAGTATTGGACCTTGCGTTACACGTATTTGGACGTGACCATCTGTGGGTGTGTATTTAATGGCGTTATCAAGCAGGTTAGCGATTAATCGTGACAATTGCATTTTGTCACCCTCTATCTGTACATTCGCCGTGATGTCAGACGTAAGTTCAATGTTTTTTTCTTCGGCAAGGCCTTGATAAAACTCAAACATTTGCGCGGCCAGCTCTGATAAATTTACACCGTCAAACCCAGATTTATCCCCCCCTTGCGCCTCTAGGGACGATACATCTAGCAAAGCATCTAGCAAGGATATGCAATTGGTTATTTCGCTCCGCGCCGCTTCAATTTCTGCGGGGTTGTTTACATTTGCCCCTGCTTTGACCAAGGCAACATCAAGCCGTGTTAAGGGTGAGCGGAGTTCGTGGGCAACTTGGTCCGTAATATTTTTACGCAGTTTAATGAGCGTCCCAATGCGGTCGAGCATAGCATTGACATTACCACTGAGCACCCCAAATTCATCTTCATTTTCTTGCCCCAATATACGCGCACTTAAATGCCCTTGCGCCACCAATGCACAGGTTTCGTTTACGGATTTTATACGGCGTTTAAAGATATAAGACGCACATGCCCCTGCTAGCAAACCCAATAATAAAGTCAAAAAAGCAGTTGCCGCGAAAGTTGTGCGTAAACGAGAAAGCGATTTTTGGCGAATTTCGTCATTACGTGCCACGTGTAAAACCTCACCGCCGCGTAGTGGTGTTGCGCGGATTATCAAAGATGCTAACGCCTCATCTTTCCAATCAATAAATTGTGCGTAATCCCTATTGCTAATAATCTCCCCAGCCAAATCCCCTGCCAATGTGCTTCCCTGTGCGTCAACCAAGGCGTAATGGGCGCGAGAACGGGTGTTGGGGACAAATTTCAGGCGGTTTTCAATCGTGGTGACGAGGCCCGCCTGCCCTTGATCTGTGTAAATTTCAACCAATGCCGCAATATCATCATTGATTTGGTAAACCCGCTCCGTGCGCAATTGCGCCGAGGTGGAATTATAAGTCCATAGCAAAGCCAGTCCCATAATCATCACAGGCAAGACAGCGACGAGGAGCGCCAGCCTGAAAAAATATGACGACACAAACCCCATTAGCTCTGGTCTTTCACATCTGCGTTTTCGGACACACTTAACTTATATCCTAGGCCGCGAAATGTATGTAATATCTGGCTCTCACCGCCTGCTTCAAGCTTCCTGCGCAGACGACCGACATTTACATCAACCACATTTGTACCCGGATCAAAATCCAAATTCCACACATGGCGCAGCAACATATCACGGGTAACAATGCTGTCTACATTACCCAAAAAATACACGAGTAAGTCAATTTCTTTCGGGCTGAGCGACAAATGCCGCTCGCCCCTATGGGCAGTGCGGGCTTTTTTATGGAGACTAATATCTGCATATGACAATGTATCATTCCCATCCATGGTTTGTGACCGTCTATATAGTGCTCCTGTACGGGCGAGTAATTCTTCTGAGTGAAAGGGCTTTGCAAGATAATCATCTGCGCCGCGCTGATATCCCTCCGTTTTATTTTCAGATGTACCGAGTGCCGTGAGCATCAAAACGGGCGTTTGTATGCCGTGTGCCCGTAAACGCTCGACCATGTCTAGACCTTCTGCGTCAGGCAGCATGCGGTCAAATATCAACACTGCATATGTTCCGTCCACAGCGCGCTGGTATCCGCTTAACCCGTCGTGACAAATATCAACATGCCAATTATCACCGCGCAAACACGCCGCCGCGTGGTCTGCAATTTCAACAATGTCTTCAACGATTAAAACGCGTTTGTTAGACATATGCACCCTCCCCGCCCTGCGCCTTGTGATTAAACCTGCTTGACATCTTAGTTGATTTCACCATCTTAAAGAAGAAAAGAGTAATAGTTTTCATGGGACTTAACAGTATATGTTGCAAAATGTGTTTATTTTGACAAGTATTTTTAGTTTGGCATTGAGCTTGCCAGCCTGTAGTCCTGCAAATAGTACGCCGCAAAACAAGGCAACGCCAGTACAAATCCTGCCCCCAACCCATGCCGCTATTCTTGAGATCATTCAAACTGGCGACAAGGCCAACACGAATAAAGATGCCCAAGCTTTGAGCCATGCAGCCAGTCTGTTGACCCAATTTGGCGCAAAACCTATGGACGTAAACACGCCTGATCTTGCCAAAAAATGGGAAAGTATTGCCCAAACTCTTGAACCTACGCCCAAAGAACCGCCATTTAGAGGCCGTACAAAAGGGCCAGCCTACCACCAGAAAATTCTGGCAGGCGGCACGCAAGAGGTATTGGAAGAAGTTTATTATGCATCTGAAAAAGCGGAGTTGACGTTGAAGATATTGTCTAGCGGCAAGCTTGACCTTGTCGTACGTGAACAATCTGTGGAAATAACTGAGCCAATTGATGCCGTCTGCACGTTGAATGCCAATGCTAACACCACATCTTGTCAATGGTTGCCCTTGTGGACAGCAAAATATAATATTACCATTGTCAATCATAGCCAAGAACCAGTCCCTTATCTGTTGGTTACCAACTAACCTAGCTATTTTTTGCCCTATGTATCGTGACAAATGCTGTCATGTTTCGTTTTACACATGTATAACAGGCTTTGTCACATTCAAGTCACAGAAGTAATAACACAATTACAATGGAGTAAGAAATGAGATTTTTATCCAAAACAGGGCAATATGTATTCACGCTTTGCATCGGTCTTTCAACATTATCAGCCTGTCAAAAACAAGGCATTCAAGCCGCAGAAACACTGGTGAACACGCAAGAGCCAAAAGCCAAAAACATCATTTTGTTCATTGGCGACGGCATGGGAATTTCCACCATTACGGCTGCACGTATTTTTGACGGACAATCCAAAGGCATGAGCGGAGAGGACAATCAGCTTTCCTTTGAAGACTTTCCCAATTTATCACTGGTCAAAACCTATAATTTAGACGCGCAAGTGGCCGACAGTGCGGGTACAGCCAGTGCCATGAACACTGGCCTAAAAACACAAATTGGAAAAATCAACGTGCAACCAGACGGCCTATATGCAGGGTGCGAAGACAGCACGGCAACACCGCCTACCCTGATGGCAGACCTTGCGGAGCGCGCTGGCATGTCCACAGGCATTATTTCGACAGCCCGCATTACCCACGCCACACCTGCCGCCGTTTATGGCCACGCGCAAAGCCGTGGTTGGGAAAGCGATGCGGACATAAGCGAAACGGGCAAGCAACATGGCTGCACCGACCTTGCCACGCAATTACTCAATTACAATCAAGGCGACGGTATTGATGTGGTCTTGGGGGGCGGAAAAAGTGCTTTCTTATCAAAAGATATGAAAGGCGGGCGGCGTGGGGACAAAAAAAACCTGACAACGCTTTGGGCTGCTAAAAGCGATGCCCATATATATGTAAATGATGCAAAAAGTTTACGGGCATTAAAATCAACTGACCAACAATCCGTTCTTGGTTTATTTACACGTTCACATATGGCGTATGAAGCTGACCGAAAAGATGAGCGCGAACCTAGCCTGAGCGAAATGACCAAATTTGCTATTGAAAACCTATCTGCAAGAAATACAGGATATTTTCTTATGGTGGAAGCGGGGCGGATTGACCACGCGCACCACGGAACCAATGCCTACCGCGCCCTCACCGACACGCAGGAACTTTCCAAAGCTGTTGCTCTCGCTGATGCTTTGACCAATGACGCGGACACATTAATTTTGGTCACAGCCGATCATTCCCACACCCTGACAATTTCAGGATACCCAGTTATTGGTAATCCAATTTTGGGTTTGGTGCATTCCTTTGATGATGATTTGAACCCCGAGCCCAAGCCGTTACTCGCCGCCGACGGAAAACCATACACTACGCTCGGATATCAAAACGGCCCCAACACACGTGAAGGTGACGACGCCCTCACCGATAATAAAGTGCAGGCAAAAAACTTTCGCCAACAGACCGCATATAAGCTTGGCAGTGAAACCCACGGCGGTGAAGACGTTGCCCTTTATGCCAAAGGCCCAGGGGCAAGCCGTGTGCACGGCGTTATCGATCAAGCCGAAATATTTGACATTATGACGGCAGCGGCAGGGCTGAATAAATAAAATAGGCGCGCTCTCTAAATTGTTACTGACCCATGCAACAAATTGCATTAGGGTGGTGTAAATATTTTTGGAAAGGCATATGCCAAAGCTTACACGCAGAAATGCAATCTTTACAGGTGTTGCCGCCGTTGGTGTCAGTTCAACAGCATGTGTACGTTCCGCGCCCATTATACCCGTAAAATTCTTACATGGTATCGCCAGTGGTGACCCAACTGCTAACGCCGTTATTTTGTGGACACGCCTCACCCCTGACGAAGGTAATTTTCAGGGTAATGTAGACGGGAAATGGGAAATTTCTGATAGCAAAACCTTTGCCAAAATCGTGCAAAACGGCGTGTTCCAAACATCGCCGCGCAAAGACTACACCGTAAAAATTGATGCAATAGATTTGCAGTCGGGGCAAAACTATTATTACCGTTTCCATGTTGGAGATACTTTTTCCCCTATCGGCAAAACAAAAACCCTGCCAACAGGTCGTCTCGAAAATGCTAGGCTCGCCGTTGTATCGTGTTCGAATTATCCATTTGGGTTTTTCAATGTATACGACCATATTGCCCGTCAAGGTCATTTTGACGCCGTTGTTCATTTGGGGGATTATTTCTACGAATATGGGCGCGATGGATACGGCGGTCAAGTTGGCGTAAAAATAGGCCGTGAACATGAACCTGCCCACGAAGTGCTGAGCTTGGATGATTACCGTACACGCCACGCCCAATACAAATCGGATGTTTCTGCACAATCCATGCTGGCGAGCTGTGCGCTCATCTGTATTTGGGATGACCACGAAACGGCAAACGACTCTTGGAAAACGGGCGCACAAAACCACAATGAAGGCGAAGGCTCGTGGGACGAACGCCGCGCAAATGCTATGCAAGCCTATTATGAATGGATGCCCGTGCGCGATCCTGCCGTCGGGCAAGCCAGAGAAGCATTGTTTCGCAATTACGAATTTGGCGATCTTTTCTCCCTCACCGCGATCGAAACACGCCTCACAGCCCGCACTCAACCTATCGATTATGCCGATCATGTATCAAGTTTGCGTACACGGGAAGGTATTCAAAATTTCTTTGTCAAAACCTTAAATGACCCACGGCGAGAAATGATGGGAGAAACACAAAAAACATTTGTTGGCAATGCCCTTAAACAATCGAAAGATAAAAATATTTCTTGGCGGTTAATCGCCAATCAAGTCTTGATGGCCCGCACAACTACGCCAAATTTAACCGCATATAAGGACGAGGATTTCGTCAAAGAACTCGAAAAAATATTCCCGCAAATCCATGAATATATTGCTCTCTCTCCCATTGGCCTGCCCTTAAACCCTGATGCATGGGACGGATATCCGCAAGCACGCGAACGGTTTTACGCAATGGTACAAGAACAAGGCGTGCAGGATATACTTGTGTTAACAGGTGATACCCACGACGCATGGGCCAATACATTACACACCACATCTGGTACATCTATGGGAGTCGAGCTCGGCACATCTGGAGTAACCTCACCGGGCACAGGCGTGTATTTTGGCTCTGCGTCTCAAGATTTTTCAAAACGCCTCAATGAAAAAAACCCTGAAATTATCTATCACAATAATGAGCATCACGGCTATATCGACCTAACCCTCAGTCATACAGAAGGGCGTGTTGATTTTGTCAATGTAAGTACAGTTTATGCGCCCACATATAAAGCTTTCACATCCAAAAGCTTTAAACTTGAGAAACAAGGCGGCACGATTGCGCTGAAAGACGTATAAAACTTCACCGCATTTTGGGCGTAACCAAACCAAAATCAACCATTGTTTTGGCCATTGATATGGTCATCTCTTTTATGGAGCGGGGTTCAATACCAAGCTCTGTGCGGAGCCGCGCATTATTACAATTGGTTTGTTGACCAAGGCTTGGCACGATTAAGCCGATTGTTTTGTCAAATATTGCTAGTATACGCACCATGAAATTCGGTAGTTTTTTGAGTGGGGTTTTGTAGCCTTCCGCATATAATATTTTTGAAATATCCAACATCCAAGCATATTCACCAATACATAAATACCGCCGCCCTGCTGCAACTGGTTTGGTCATGGTTGCGAAATGTGCATCTGCGACGTCCCTGACGTCGATGCAAGAAAAACCAATGGCGGGGCAAGCCGGCACTTCACCTTTAAGCAATTTACCAACCAAATCACCAGATGCAGAATAGCGAGCATCCAGTAAGGGGCCAAGTACGGCGCCGGGGTTAATCACCGACAACTCCATGCCCTTCGCTGCGTCCGTATCCATAAAATCCCACGCGGCACGTTCTGCAATGGTTTTACTTTTCAGGTACGCGCCCAAATCACTATCAGTATTTGACCAGTCTTTCTCGTCGTAAATATAATCGCCTCCATGGTCATGACCGTAAGCAATGGCCGCCATTGACGAGGTAAGAACAACACGTTTCACCCCTGCTTTGGCTGCGTATTTCAGTGCCCGCAGTGCTCCGTCTCGTGCAGGAATGATAAGTTCATCTTCGTGCTTAGGCTCCGCATTTGGAAACGGCGACGCAACATGCATAACAAAGTCACAGCCCCGCATAGCCTCTTCCCAACCCTCATCAGCACTCAGATTTAGGGTGACAAATGACAGGTTTTTTGTATTTTTTTGTGTGCTCACAGCATTTCGCACCTCGTTTTCGCGCCCCTCTGTCCGTACAGAACCGCGCACGAGATAGCCTTCGCTCAGCAATTTCACAATACAATGCTTGGCAATAAATCCGCTTGCCCCTGTCACCAATACTGTTTTCTTTTTGGCCATCGTCATCTCTCCGTCAATAAATTCTAGCAATTTGCAAAAAAAACCATAGACTATATTTTATGAGAAATACACCCACACGCTTGAACGGTACATATACACATATACAAACTTGGGACAGCCCAACAGGGGCCTCCCTGTGCGTTTATCATAAGAAAGCCAAAGGCCGTGCCAAGGCCGTTATTCATATAAACCACGGCCTTGCAGACCACGCGGGACGTTACGCGCGGTTTGCGCAAAAGCTAAGCGCGGCAGGTTTTCATGTCTATGCCCAAGATCACCGAGGCCACGGTGCCACAATTGCACCAGACGCGGAGCAAGGTATTTTCGCCACTAAAAATGGTTGGGACATGGTTTTGGACGACATTAAATATGTGAACAACCAAATCAGAGAAAAACACAAAAAATTACCCATCATTTTATTTGGTCATTCTATGGGGGCTATGCTGGGGTATAATTACCTGCTTCGCTGGCCAGAAACCATTGACGGGGCCGCCATTTGGAATGCCTCCATCAGCAAAACACCCGCACTTGGGCAATTGAAATTCGTCCTTGGTCTTGAGAAAATATTTAAAGGACGAACCAAGCCAAGTATTGTCAACAAACTTACGTTCGAGGCTTTTAACAAAAGCTTTGCCCCCAACACAACCAAGTCAGACTGGCTCTCCAAAGACGCAAGCGAATGCCAAGAGTATGATGATGACCCTGATTGCGGTTGGGCAGCCTCCGTGTCTATGTGGCGGGATATGGCCCAAGGCATTACCAATGGCAGCAGTGACCAAGGGCTAGAAAATGTGCCAAAAGACATGCCAATTTACCTGCTTGGCGGCGACGCTGATCCGTCAATTGAAAAAGGAAAAGCCACGCTGGATTTGGACACAAGGTTAAGGGCGGCAAACCTCACCCATGTGAAAACAGAAATCCGTAAAAATGGTCGCCACGAAGCTTTGAACGAGCCCAAAGGTGAACGAGACGCCATGATGCAAGGGTTTGTTAACTGGGTTAATTCGGTTATTTAAGCAATCCATTTAACAGCATATACTTCCAGCCTCTGCGAATACTTCGCCCCCACATATCTCCAGCCCCCGCATCCTCCCTCAGTCCCCGCACTTGATGCGGGGCCCATACACTGGTTATAGTAGTGATTTGTATCAACAGTGTATGGACCACGGGTCAAGCCCGAGGACTGTAAAGTGAACACGACACAAAAAAAAGGCGGCCCGTGAGCCGCCTTTTTCCTATTATTATTTTTACCGCCTAACGGTGAATACGTAATGTTACACCATATGTTGTTGGCGGAATTGGGTATCCGCTTAAGCTTCCTGATTGGAATACGGTATCAAATACGCCTTGGAAAAATTTTTCATTATTGACGTTTTTACCCCATATGGACAAGTCCCATCCCTGTTCAACATTTTCGATACCAACACTAGCATTGAGTACAATTGAACCATCTTGTTCTTTAAGCGGGTTCAAATCCGTCCCAGGTGCAAAATGACTGCGATAAGTGGCTTCACCGCGCACAAAACCTTCATAGTTTTCATTCAGCGCGGTGTTATAGGTCGCAGTTGATGTCATAACCCATTTAGAAACACCCGCAAGTCTTTCGCCTGACAAATCCGTGATTGGAGATGCAGAACCAACAATTGATGGCCCTGTTAAGAACTCGTCATATTTTGCGTCTAGATATGTACCTGCAAATGTGAAGGTAAAATCTTCAGTGGGTTGAGCGAGAATATCCCACTCTACACCGTCAATACTCACAGAACCAGCGTTTGAAAGATCAAACGAAATACCGTTAAATGTATTGCTTTGGAAATCTGTCAAAGTTTGCATAAAGGCAGCACCGCTGAAACGAACGCGGTTATCAAACAATCTTGTTTTCCAACCAAACTCGTAATTATCCATAGTCTCTGACGCGAAATCACGCCCAGTTACAGACGTAGATTGTGACAAGTTAAACCCACCGGCCTTATACCCACGGCTGAAACTTGCATATGTATTGACCGTATCACTCCAGTCATAGGCAACAATAACATTTCCAGTGAGTTTGTCTTCACTGCGTGTGTCAGTAAAATCTGCCGTTGCTTTAAAGGGTTGCAAAGCTGCAAACCCAGCAAACTGGTTGCGTGGGATTGGCCCTGGGCTTCTAAGTACTGGGCCCAGAGGTGTACCGCGTGCAGGGAAAAACTCAAGAAAGCGCAAATTATTCAGATCAAGCGAGGAAAACACATCATCTGTTGAAAATGCCCCATTGACGCCTTTATTTTCCTTTGTCCAACGCAGTCCAGTAGTAACCGTTAACTGGTCTGAAACATGCCAATCCGTTGATCCAAAGAGAGAGTAACTTTCTGAAACCTGATTGAAATCAAATCCAAGTCCTGTACCTTGCCGGAAGAAATCACCTGATGCAACTGGACCTGTGAAAAATGCAGGGTTTTGACCAAGTCCAACAGGGAGGTTAATCGCCTGTCCTAGCAAGAACAAATTTTCAACAATTGTTAAAGATGCAAGTCCGCCAGACAGCAAGCTCGCCAATGTGTCTGCAAATGGCCGTACATCCGCGCCAAAGGTTGTGCGGTTTCTCGTGTTGAGATTTTGGTTGAAATAATATCCACCAACCATCCAGTCAACAGTATTATTTCCATTAGATGTCAATCGTAGTTCTTGGGTAAAAGTTTTAAAATCATCATCAACCTGACGACCTTCAACCAATGAGGCGTCAACAAAGTCCGCATCAATATTACTGGTTTCGTCAAATGAGCGGTATGCTGAAATAGACGTGAATGTCATGGTATCAAAATCAATATTCAGTTCAGCTGAAAGGCCCGCCGTTTCATTATCCGTAAACACATCACCATCTACGCTAATATGGCGATCAAAGGGATCACGTGTAAGCAGTGTTGTTGGCCCACTTGGTAAATTTGTAAGTGCGAATGCTGGCCCAGGCGCATGTAGAATTGGTGTTGCGGAACAACATTCTTCTTCAAGACTATTATAATCGGCAATAATGCGAACTGAAATGTCATCACGTGGCTCAATTAACAAATCCCCACGTAACCCAAACCTGTTGCGGTCATTCAAATCACGCCCATCAAAATCATTAGTGAAATATCCATCACGCTTGTGAAGATTACCAGAAAGCCTATATGCGAGGCTGTCGCCATCACCAATTGGTCCCGTTACAGATCCTTTGAACACACGTAGGTCGTAATTGCCCAATGTAGCTTCAACGTCATAACCTTTTTCAAATTGTGGCTTTTGCGTAATAATACTGAGAACACCAGCGGGTGTGTTTTTACCATAAAGAGTTGACTGTGGCCCACGAAGCACCTCGATACGCTCTACAGCAATAAAGTCGTTAATCGCACTACCAGCACGTGAACGGTATACACCGTCAATAAAAACACCAACAGACGGCTCTAGGCCCGCGTTAAATCCTGATGTCCCGATACCACGAACTGAAAATGTCGTAGCCGACGGATTAGCAAACTGTGGTACGCTTAAAGACGGCACGAGTGTGGTTAAGTCCTGCGCGTCACGAATAAAGGAGTCTTCTATATCGTCTGCACCAACCGCACTCATAGCGATAGGTGTGTCTTGCAAAGTGCTTTCACGCTTTTGCGCCGTCACGATAATTTCGTCTTTTAACTGCGCTTGTGCTGTGCCTGCAAATGCGAAACTGGCAACGAGTGCAGTCGAAACTAATAGTCCGTATTTATTAATATTCATAAATTTCCCCTTAGCGGTTTTGTTAATTACGTAATTTTGTATAGCGTGTATGCAGTTTTAGTAACACACCAAAACCGACATTGCACGGTTCTTTATGAAAAAAGTTGCATAGTGTGCCAAAAAAGTCACTCTCTGTATTTTGTGTCTCAAATTCAGTATATCACACACCGCAAATTCTAAAAATATAACGATCACTTTTGAATGCAAATTCCCACATTTTTAACATCTGCACTTTCATTCTTGCACAATCAGCGTACTGGTGTTTTTTCAGCAGTGAGAAAACGTCATGACGATTAAATCTATCAATCCAGCAACAGGTGAAACGGTCAACACCTATCAAGAGATGAGCACGGCAATGCTGCGTGCAAAACTCGCCAAAGCAGACCATACTTATGATATTTGGCGCACAACAGATTTACAAGAACGCGCTCAATGTGTCGAACGTCTTGCCGATGTTTTAGAGGCATTGGCACATGAGTTTGCACATCTAATGAGTCTCGAAATGGGGAAAACCCTCAGTGCGTCCCATGCCGAGCTGGGCAAATGCATCCAGTATTGTCGCTATATGGCAAAACAGGCGTCACATTATCTTGCTGACGAAATTGTAGAAACCGAGTATAAAAAAGCTCTAGTGCGCCCTTTGCCGCTTGGGGTTGTATTGCTGGTTATGCCGTGGAATTATCCGTTCTGGCAAGTATTACGCGTGGCGGTAACAGCTATACTTGCGGGTAATACATGCCTGCTCAAACATGCGTCCAACGTACCAGAGTGCGCGCTTGCACTCGAAACCATATTTGACAAAGCAGGGTTTTTCGAAGGTGTGTTCCAAACATTGCTGATCGGTGCAAACACAGTTGAAACTTTGATTAAAGACGAGTGCGTGAAAGCCGTTTCACTTACGGGCTCAGAACAAGCAGGAGCGGCAGTTGCCTCTCTATGTGGCAAGCACATAAAAAAATGCGTGTTAGAGCTTGGTGGCTCTGACCCGTTTATTGTCATGCCAAGTGCTGACGTAACAGCAGCCGTTGACGCCGCATTTACCTCTCGCATGCGCAATAATGGTCAATCGTGCATAGCCGCTAAGCGTTTGATTATCCACGCAGATATTTACGAGAGCTTCAAAGCGGCATATGTGAAAAAAATGAATGCCGTCAACATTGGCGACCCCCTTCGTCCTGATACAGAGCTTGGCCCGCTATCGAGCCGTAAAGCCTTGCAAGATGTCAACGCGACCCTCACAAAAGCAACGTCTGCAGGCGTACAAATAACAACAACGTCCCATATTCTCCCTAAGCACGGATTTTTTATACGCCCCAGTCTCATCGAAAACATTGAAGAAAATATGGAAATTTACAGACAGGAAATTTTTGCCCCCATTGCTTTGTTATTTAAAGTAAGCTCTCTTCAACACGCCATTACACTGGCCAATGATACAGATTTTGGCTTGTCCTCAGTGTTGTTCTCCAATGACAAGGCCGAGCACGATGAAGCCATTGCCCATCTAGAGGCTGGCTCTACCTATATCAACCGGTATGCATCCTCTGACATAAGGCTGCCATTTGGCGGTATTAAGCGGTCAGGGTTTGGACGCGAAATGGGCAAAGCGGGTATGTTGGAATTCACCAATTTAAAGACGGTAATTATCGCCAACTAAGACGTCTTTTTTTTCCGCACAACTTTGGCTTTACGCACTTTCGGTTTTGCAGGTTTCGTCGTAGTTGGAGCAGAGGATGGCAAGATTGCATCAACATTTTTAATGTTCAAATCACGCTGCGGGAACGCAATTTCGATACCTGCATCTCGCAAGGCTTCGTCAAGTGCCATATGCAATTCATGGCTGACCACAAAGCGTTGCACAAAATCACGCAGGAATACCCGAATTTCAAAATCGAGCGTGCTGTCACCAAAGCCAAGAAACAAAGCCGTTGGTTCGGGATTGCCTAACACATTGGGATTGGCTTTGACCGTATCCAGCATAACCTTATGGGCAATTTTCGTATCAGACCCGTAAGCAATGCCAACCTTAACCTTCAAGCGTGTCACCGAATTCCCCAGTGTCCAGTTGACCACTTGCTGCGATACCAATTCTTGATTTGGAATGAGGATTTCTTTGTTATCCAAATCCATCAGGGTAGTTGCGCGAATTTGTATCCGCGTCACCGTACCACTAATATCGCCCACGGTAATATAATCGCCAATACGCACAGGCCGTTCAAATAAAATGATTAAACCCGATACAAAATTGGCGAAAATAGCTTGGAGGCCAAGACCAATACCTACGGACAGAGCCGCAACAATCCATTGTAATTGCGACCACTGGGTTCCAAGCTTATCAAAGGCAATCAAAATACCAAATATAAAGATGATATATCCAAGTACGGTGACAATGGCAAAACGGGAACTTTGTTGCATCTGCATACGTTTGAGAACAAATATTTCCAAAAACCCTGGTAAGTTACGGGCCGCAAGCCACGTAATCAAACCAATACCGAACGCTTGCATAAGGTTCCAATAACTAATGGCAACATGAATGGGCTTGCCTGTTTCTTTATCAAGTATGTTATGCCCAGAGCTATCAAGTTTGTCATAGCCCCAAGCCTGCACATCATTAAAAACGGATAATGCGGGCAGTAAACTGCTCCATAACGCCCATAATACCCCGACTGTAAATATGAAAACGGCGACATTGACCAATTGACTGGATTGCCGATTAATGGTCTCCAAATCGATTTGCTCATAATCAAGAGTGGGAACAGGTATCTCGCCGCGTTCTTCGGCAGCAACTTTTTCGCGGCGCGCACTCACAGCCTGATCGCGGCGGCGGCGTGCTTGTTCAAGAGCAAGGCGTCTCTGGGCAATGACCACCGAGCGGCGAAACAATCCGTGCACCACATAAGCACCAACCAAAATACAAAATGACATGAAAAATCGTGATAAAAGTAACCTTGCCGTTTCAAAATACCCAAACACTGCCAGTAAAGCCGTGACAGAAGGGACAATAATGGCAATCAAGAAAAACCACTTCTCATTACGCAAATAAATGCCGTCAGCATCACGCATACTATTTTTAAATCCATTATTACGTGCCCATGCAATTTTAATGGTAAAAACAGCTATACTGACCGAACCAATGAGAAAACCTAAAACACCCAGTGCCGATATACCAGAATCATAACCTAAATTATCACGGGTTAAACCAATGAGCCCTACGCTAATAATTTGTGTACTTAATAGCCACGGCAAGTGCTGAATGAGGCGTGTACGCAATTCTTTATCAACACGAAAGTGCAAATCAAACAACGCCCCTTTTTTGCACCACTCGCGCAACGTCCAAAGCACAATCACCAAGCCTGAGACAACAATACATGTTCGCATAAATGGCAATGCTAAGCTTAAATCAACGGAGGCATTGCTAAACACCAAGCCAAATACTAAAGGTATTATGGCCAAAGGTAAGGCCCGCAATATGCCGTGCAAAACTGCGGTAGGCGTGAGTATATATCCATCTTTTTGCACCCGACCAACTTGTGCACTCATACCAGACAATATTGGTTTCATACGCAGGCGAAACATTTGCACCAATCCTGCAAAAAGAATGCCCATAAATATCAAAAAGAAATTTTTAGAAACGCCTGTAAAAAACCCAATACCGATTTGGCTTAAATACGGCCCATTCAACGTGCCTTTCATGCCAGCAAATACACGCCCAGGCCATGAAAAACTTACAGGTTCTGTACTTGGCAGCCAAAGCAAACGGCTATCAAGCAACGCACACAGCGTGACAACATCTTCCAGCACATTTGATTGAGAAATATTTACATCGGATAGATTTTTACGTTTTATTTCGGAGTAAGACGCCAGCGCATTTAATATATCACGTCGTGTATTATGTAACGCCCTCAGCTTAACCGTATCTTCTACTGTTAAAGCACTGCCGTCATCATGTAGAGCAACATATTTTTCGATTTCATTGCCAATATCAAGCGGCGTCGCATTGAACAAATCCAAGGCCTCTTGATTGATTATTTTTTGGAACAACACATCTTGTAGCCGCAAACTACGCGCCTTTATATCAGATTTCATTTGTGCTATACGCGGTTGCTTTTGGCGCAATTGACGCAAATGTGCACCATAATTTCGGCTGGTTTTTTTAGTCCCAATAATTTGGTCAGCAATATTTTGATCAAACTTTACTTGTGTTTTTTGACGGGCAATCTTTGCTTTTGATGCAGGAACATCTTCTTCCGTTTTGGCAATATCCAATAAACGCTTACTTAAATCTACATTTTCTTGGGCGTAGAATTGTAATAATGCATGCATGGGTTCAACACTTTGCAGGGCAAGCTCAGCTTCGCTTTGTCTTTGCTCGGCAACACTTGTACGGGCCGAGCCCGTCATAATTTGCAATGTATTGACGCTATCTGATTTTAGAGAAATTTGCGCCGCTGTATGACTTATTTTTGCTGCTAACAGGCTATTTTCCAAAGCAATGCCATTATTTCGCTCGTTTAACACAGTGTTACTTTGCAGACGTGCATAGAGGTTTGCTTGGGCTAATATCAGTGCCGCATTATTCAACGCGGATGGTGTCGTATCGCTTTCTTGGCCCAATTGAGTCTTTAATTCTGCAATTCTTGCATCATTTTCAGCTCTTAAATCAGGATATTCAGACGAAAACTTATCTGCGTCTACACGTGCCGTTTGGTGGGTTGCATTAAGCCCGCGTAAAAAATTCAAATTGGCATTTTCTTCTGCCAGTCTTTGCTCCAATTCAGCCAGCTCTAGATTTAGCGCGCTATATTCCCGAAACAAATCTCGGTTGGCATTATTTAATAAGGCTTGCACATCTTTAAGATTAGCGTTTTCTGTCTCAATATCTGCGGGCGCATTTTCGCGACTGTTCGTATAACGATTCGCAGTATCTCTATCTACATTTCCTTCACCAATACGGCTCAAAGCAGAGTTATATATCGTCAGGATTGGCTCTTTTTCCGCCGCGTCTAAAGTGTCGTCTTGGGCAATAATATCCATTTCCACCCGCACCATTGCCTCAGTGATATGCGGTATTGTGGCACTTTGAGGAGGCGATGTTTGTGCCTGTACCAAAGATGGCAACAGGCTAAGCGCCAAGACAATGATAAATATCATTTTAAGAACTGAACGGTGCATCAACAACGCCTTACATGTAAATTTTAAAAACAGCCCCGAAGCCTATTATGTCTGTAACACACGAAACCAGATTCTCATAGGTGCATAATAACGCTACATATTTCATTTTTAACGGTAAAGTGCGGTTTTCACTTGGCAAATCCACACAAAGCGCGCATATACAATTATATGCATATAAATGGAGAAAACCATGCGTGAAGCCGTTATCGTATCTACCGCCAGAACCCCAATTGGAAAAGCCTATAGAGGAGCATTTAACAACACGCCCTCACCAACGCTAGCCGCCCACTGTATCGACGAAGCCGTCAAGCGCGCAGGGCTTGAAGGCGGGGAAGTTGACGATGTGATAATGGGGTGTGCCATGCAACAAGGCGTGCAAGTTACCATTGGTCGCAATGCCGTTCTCGCCTCCTCCCTACCTGTTACCGTGGCCGCGCAAAGCGTAGACCGTCAATGCTCAAGCGGCATGATGGCCATTGGTATCGCCGCCAAACAAATCATTTGTGATGGTCACCAAATCGCTATTGGCGGCGGGGTTGAGAGTATTTCAATGGTGCAAACGGCGGAAATGCGGGTTGCCCCTGACATGAATGTGCTTAAAAACCACCCTAAAGCCTATATTCAGATGATTGATACGGCGGAAATTGTGGCAAAAAAATATAATGTTTCACGTGAAACAATGGACGAATACGCCGCCCTCAGCCAAGACCGCACCCATGTAGCGCAAGAGGCTGGCAAGTTCGACGACGAAATTGTGCCCTTAACCGCCACCATGAAAGTACAAAACAAAGAGAGCGGCGAAATCTCCGAAATAGAATATACACTCGAAAAAGATCAGGGCAATCGCCCGGGCACAACGGCGGAGGGTCTGTCAGGCCTTAAACCCGTTCGCGGCCCCGGTTTCACCATCACCGCAGGCAATGCTAGCCAACTCTCAGATGGCGCGTCGGTTAGCGTATTGATGGAAGGTGCAGAAGCTTCAAAACGCGGCCTTGAACCCCTCGGCATTTATAGAGGCATGGCAGTTGCAGGCCTAGAACCTGACGAAATGGGCATAGGCCCCGTCTTTGCCGTGCCAAAACTCCTGAAAGCCAATGGTCTAAAAATGGACGACATCGGCCTATGGGAGCTTAACGAAGCCTTCGCCGTACAAGTGCTTTACTGCCGCGACACGCTCGGCATTCCAAACGAAATCATGAACGTAAACGGCGGCGCAATTTCAGTAGGTCACCCTTACGGCATGAGCGGCGCAAGAATGGTAGCCCACGCCCTCATCGAAGGCAAACGCCGAGGCGCAAAATACGTAGTCTGCACAATGTGCGTAGGCGGCGGCATGGGCGCAGCAGGACTGTTTGAAGTCGCCTAGCGACTTAAAAAACCAGCTCCTCACGCGCCCATTCATCTATAATGGTTAGGATGGCTTGCCATCCTAACTGGCGCGGCTGGACTGTTTGATGTGGCTTAGCATCTCCCACTCACTCCCGCGATGGCGGGAGTCTAGGTCGAGCATTGTAATGGATATCTGCCTGCATGCATATGAGCGGATATAGGCAATCCAATTGACAATTTATATAACAAAGATTTAGGATGTAACTATGACCTACCCTTCTTATAACTTGACGCTACATAAAACTTACTATGAAAAAGGGTTCTTCAACTTAGGTGTCGATGTTGACAGATATATCCGCAAAACTAATGGCCCAATCACTTTGTTTCTTGGGCCAAGTAGACAAACACTACTGGGAACAGTTAATCGGGATGCAAATCAAAATGGTACGCCTCGCGTCATGGCTGGCGTAGAATTAAGAAACTGGTTTTTCAAACATTATAATCTAGGTGACAATGTAAAAATTGTGATCGAATCTCAAAACAGCATTCACATTTTATAATACAACGCCTCTATCCCTCTCCGCTCACTCCCGCGAAGGCGGGAGTCTAGGGGAATATTCCAATGGATACCCGCCTGCGCGGGTATGAGCGGGGTTTGGTGATATCCCTGTAGATTTAGCTGAGTTCAAGTTTGTTTACTTACGCGCCATAACCAATACAAAAACACAGGCAGTACAAGTTCAATTCCCATGAGGACGCTGAACAGAGTATGTGGTGTTCCTACTGCCATGAAAGATATAGCGCGGGCTATGCCGCCTATGAAAAATAGGGCGAGGAGTAGTGGTATACGTTGGTCATATTTAGATAAATTTCGCGATGTTTGCATAAGAAAACCACCGTACGCTACCCAAAATACGGCATAGAACCTAAATTCATTATCGACATTTACCGAATTAAAATTGGTGATAGGCGTTTTTTGCGCGCCAAAAATTTCTACTATTCTTGCAAAAAAATGCACTGTTTTATCAGGGCCAAATCCAATAATAGACAGCCCTATACCAACAGCTGCAAGGCCAAGTAAAAAAAGTAAAAACCGCAATGCTTTAATTCTCATAGATTTGAACTTACCCCAAAACGCTATCCGCTTCCACGTATTTTATGCCGAGTGCTTCACCGACAGCCGCGTAGGTTAGCTTGCCTTCGGCGACGTTTAGGCCTTCTTTTAGATGTTTGTTATCTCGGCAGGCTTGTTTCCAGCCTTTTCTTGCGATGGCTTTGGCGTGGCTTAGGGTTACTGCGTTGAGGGCGTAGGTGCTGGTTCGGGCGACTGCGCCGGGCATATTGGCGACGCAGTAATGGACGATGTCGTCTATGATATAAGTTGGGTCGGCGTGGGTGGTGGCTTTAGAGGTTTCAAAACACCCGCCTTGGTCAATGGCTACGTCGACGAGGACTGCGCCCGCCTGCATGGTTTTTAGCATTGCGCGGGATACGAGTTTTGGCGCGGCAGCCCCCGGAACCAACACGGCGCCGACAACGAGGTCTGCCGTTGTAACCAACTCCGCAAGGACTGCGGGGGTGGAGCGGAGCACTTTGGCACTGGCTTTAAAATAATTGGATAAATCTTCCATCACGTCAGGGTCTCGGTCGAGGATTGTCACGTCAGCTTGCAAGCCAACTGCCATTTGCGCGGCGTTAAATCCGACCACACCGCCGCCAATAATAATGACTATGGCAGGGGCAACACCGGGGACACCACCCAACAGTACGCCGCGCCCTTTATTTTCTTTTTGCAAGGCGGTTGCGCCCGCTTGAATAGAGAGACGACCTGCCACTTGGCTCATGGGCTTTAGAAGTGGGAGTTCACCACTGTCACTTGTGACCGTTTCATATGCAATCCCGATACAGCCAGATTTAAGCAAAGCCTTGGTCTGTTTTGGGTCGGGGGCAAGGTGTAAATATGTATAGAGGATTTGCCCTTTGCGGAGCATTTTACATTCAACAGGTTGCGGCTCTTTAACCTTCACAATCATTTGGGCGCGTTTGAAAATACTGGCCGCCGTTTTAGAAATACTCGCTCCCGCAGCACGGTAGGCTTTATCATCTGCGCCAATACCAAGACCCGCACCCGTTTCAACAATTACTTTATTGCCCGCGTGGATAAGCTCCGCCACGCTTTCAGGGGTTAACCCCACGCGGTATTCATGGTTTTTAATCTCTTTTGGCACACCGATTAGCATGGGAATCTCCTCAATAATATTGTGGCTATATACCTAGGGCAGTTTCAATTGCGGTTTATTCGTTATTTCCTTTATATTGGCGATATATTTGAATATTTTCCTAGTATTATTCCAATTACATGTATAAATTACCAGTATGGACGCAATTGATAAAAAATTACTACAAGCTGTGCAAAAGGATTGTCGCCGATCAATAGCTGATCTTGCTAACGAAATTGGCCTATCCCCATCTGCCGCACATCGGCGCATGGGCCTCCTTGAAAAAGCGGGTGTTATTGAAGGTTATCAAGCGCGCCTCAACGGGCCAATGCTCGGCTACCAAATCGAGTTTTATGTGGAAGTTTCCCTCGACAGCCAAAGCGAGCAAGTCCTCGCCGCCTTCGAAAAAGCCGCCCTTGCCCGCCCGCAAATATTGGAATGCTACCTTATGACGGGCAATGCGGATTACCTGTTAAAAGTGGCTGCTGAAAACACCCGTGAGTATGAACGCATATACCGTCGTACCATTGCTGCCTTGCCCCATGTTTCGCGCATTCAATCGTCACTTGTTATGAAGGCTGTTAAACGCTGGAACGGTTATCCCGCCCGCCCATAGGCATGCAACATCACCACGTACCGCGCAAACTCAACCAACCAATTTGTTCGTCAGACGCATTGGCAAAATGCTGCGGATTGTGCACATATTGCCCCCATGCAGATACGCTAAACCCGTAATTTAACGGTAGGTAGAACGATGCTTTTACATCAATTTCACGCCCTGACGGGGTTAATTGCAAGGTTCTATCGGCAAAGGTAATTTCGTCAGTTTCACTATCAAATGCCACAGGAACTCCAAAGGTGATAAGGCCTGATTCCGCCCGAAGCGGTTGTGACATGCTGAGGTTAAACGCAGCGTTTTTAAACATGGGTCGGCGCAAGCCCACGGCCCACGCACTGCTGATCGGCTGTTTGTGAACGGTGATAAAGTCTGGCGTACCTAGCTGCCCTTGCGCAAGCTCATACCGTCCTTCCCCGTACCATTTTCCAAACACAGGGCCACGCCAATTGAGGGCATAATATGTGGACTGGGCTTGATCCTCTTCGCCAAACCGAGCCAATAAATTTGCGCCAAAGAAGCGGTTGTTCTCACGTAAAAATCCCATTTCCGTTACGAAAGCATGTCGCCCGAACCTGCGCTCTATATTGACAGCCCCAAGCGATCCGCGATCACCAGAATTTGAAACAATGCCCAGTGTGAAATTATCACTGATATCATATCCGCCGTAAAACCAATTGGGATTGCCAACGAGAGAATTTGCGCCGCCCCGCAGGTGCAATGTCGAGGCCATGCTCCCAGAAACGGGAGCAGAAAACCCACGCCCTGCGCCAAAATGAAATGCACCAAAATGCATGTTTACAGACAAATCTGATTCAAATTTACTTTGATCGACCAATCCTTGTAAATTGGAATCAAGATATTGGTCACGCCAAACATTTTTTTGGTTGAGCGACACAGTGGCAAATCCCTTACGCCCAAACCCCTCTATATGAATATTGGTTGAAGAATATGTGCTATTGCGGCGATCGGCATAATTTTCCAAAAGCCCAGCACCGCGCGCGGCAGCCTGCACATCGGCGTCAAAACCAGCCGTGAAATTACGGCGGTACTTGTCTTGAAAGACCAAACCGACAAATGCTCCACCTTTTTCAGCCCAATCCCCGAATGCACCACTTGGCGCACTGAACATGCCCGACAAATCAACTTTTACCGCCTGTCCTTTAAACTGCGTCGACGTTGCACCATTGGGAGCAAAGGCGGCTGCAAGATCAACAAGGCCTGCACCAAATACATCGTCAACACCTGGCGCGCCAAGGTCAACGGCTGTGTCAACAAGCAAGGCGACAGCCTCTTCGGGTTGCAAATTTGGAAAAGCTTCTAACAGCAATGCAATCGCACCTGCAACATAGGGAGCAGAAAACGACGTGCCGCTTACACGAAATAATGCGTCCCTATCAGCAGGGTCAGTCGTATCAAGGCCAGGTGTAATAATCCTAACACCAGGAGCTACGAGAAAGAAGTTGCGTACATTGCCAGGCCCAGCCCGGTTAGAAAATGTTGCGATAAGATTATTTTGGTCTGTTGCACCCACAGCAAGGGCGCGTCCAAGTGCCGCTGCCGTACCGGCAAAATTACCGGGCGCGTCAGGTGTTAGCGCATCTGGGTCGTCTGGCTGTCCGTCACCGTCTGTATCTTCAAACCCATTGCCAGCAGAGGCGATTATGATGACACCCGCTTGCACGGCTCTTGCCAAAGCAGCATCTAATGCTCTTGAATTAAACTTCCCGCCACCCAACGACATGTTAATAATTTTTGCCCCATTCGCTACGGCATAATCTACTGCTTTGGCCAAATTGCTATCAGAGAATGTGCAGCCGTCGTCCTCATCCCCACAATCATCCACAGCAGGGTTATCTGCCGATCTATCATTGGCGCGAATAGCCAATATAGTACTCTTAAATGCAATGCCGTGAATTCCCGTGTCATTTTTTAAACCCGCAATGACACCCGAAACAAATGTTCCGTGCCCATCTGTATCTGTAATTGAAAGTGCTGAATTAACAATATCTGTAGAATTACTGTCTATTTGGCCAACAAGCTCAACATGATTACTCAAAACACCAGAATCGATGACGGCAACAATAATGCCTTCTCCTGTCGCTCCGCGGGCATATGCAGTCGACGCGTTCATCACGCCCAAAGCATAATTACGGTTATATTCCGCCGTTTCAAAATCCGCAGGATCCTTATCTGGAGGTGGAGGTGGAGGTGGAGGTGGAGGTGGAGGTGGAGGTGGAGGTGGTGGAGGTGGAGGTGGTGGTGGAGGAACTGTTACACCGCCGGCATTGCCCCCACCGCCGCTTGCACAAGATGATAAAACCATACCTGACAAAGCAGCAATAGTAAGAAGTGGGGCAACGACATATTTCATATTTACCTCAATTTATGTGTACTTAAACTTAGCAATAACGATCAACCACATTTTATGCTAATCACATTTTCATCATTATTTGTGATAATGTTCAATCTTTTTGCAACATAATTTTGTGTATATTTATATTCAGGGCGTTTCCATCGATGCTTTGGCAATTCAGATTTTATACCCTGGTAATTTTGACCTATCATATATTGATATTTTGCTGACCCACAGATTGGCTTGGTATCTGTCAGTTTATTGACTTCCGTTTTCGTATTTTTAATTTCCATGTTTTCTTCTGACCTGTCAGCATGGGTGCATCCACACAAGAACGCATTTATGAATACAATTGACCATTTAAAAACTTGCATACGGCACATAGAATCAACACCTCTTCATTACAAAGGATACAGAAGTTATTCTTTTATTACAAAGTAAAATTACTTACAAAAACCTCTCAATTATTTCATGAAAAATATAGCAATATGCATGGACGCGAATCAAATGACGAGCTATGAACTATACAGTTGGTAAATATGAAAATATGCGCAAGGGCAAAAAAACAATTATGGCAAAAAAAAAGCCCATAAATCAAATAGTTAATTGCGCTTTCTTGTGCAAGTTTTTACTCGTTGCAACGACGGCCCTATCACCTGCATTTCTCGCCAATGCACAATTAAGTGGTTTTACCACGGCACCAGAAGATTTAAAACTTGCGAAGGACAGTCCCTTTCGCGACCCAGATGTTATTTATTTGGAAGCAGATGAACTTGATAATAATCTTGAGAAAAATGTCATTATCGCAAAGGGGCAAGTAGAGGGTCGTTACCAAGACAAAACCCTACGTGCCGACCAAGTGAATTATTATGTTAAAACAGGGCAAGTGATTGCTATTGGCAATGTACAATTGATTAACGCCAATGGGTCAACACAATTTGCTGATAAACTGGATTTGTCAGATACATTGGAAGCAGGTACAGCAACCAATTTCACAGGTCGTTTTCCAGAAGGTGGGCAACTTGGCGCAGCATTTGCTGTGCGTACATCTCAAGACGGTGTAGAGCTTTACAACGCATATTACACAGCTTGCGAAGCATGTATAGAAAACGGAAAATCAAAGAAACCAACATGGCGTCTCAAAGCGCGTAAAGTTACACAAAATGCCAAAACGAAAAGCATTCATTACCGCGACGCTGTGTTTGAATTTAAGGGCATCCCCCTGTTTTACACACCATACTTAGCCCACCCCGACCCAAGTGTTGGCCGGGCAAGTGGACTTTTAATGCCCTTTGCTGGCCTGTCAAAATCCAAAGGTTTCAACTTCCGCGTCCCGTATTTCTTTGCTCTATCACCTTATTCTGATCTAACCATCACACCTCATGTTTATCAGAACGTAAATCCTTTACTGCACGCGCAATATAGTAAGAATTTTTATTCAGGACAAATAAATTTAGAAGGTAGCGCAACCTATTCTAGTTTTTTCACATCAAGAGGGAATTTTTTTGATGCCAACACGGTTATCACAACACCTAATGAAAGTTTACAGTCAAAAAAGTGGAGATCACATCTTTTTGCAGATGGGTTGTTTCGCATCAACCAACAATGGCAATGGGGCTTCCAAGGTGGTTATGCTACTGATGATAACTACCTAAATCGTTATGACCTTGATGAAGAAACACCAGATTTTGGTTTGTATCAAGCCGCTACCCGCCGCCTTATGCAACAAGCATTCGTCATCGGCCAAGGGGATGATTTTCGCGTTAGCACTTCCGCATTTGGTCTCGTTAGCTTACGCACTGCCGTGCAAGAAGAACCTTTGCGCGGTGCCGGCAATCAAATTGTCCGTGATCCTGTTACGAATGCCATACTTACGGACCCAAATAGGTTTAGAATTATTCGCGAAGATGATAGCGCCCTTCCCATTGTGGCCCCCAAAATAGAAATTACGAAGTATTTTAATGATCCAATGCTGGGCGGGCGGTTCAAACTATTTGGAGATACTACTGTTTTAACACGCCAAAATACTAAGCTAGGCAATTTAGAACTTGCTTCGAATTACACCCGAGCCACTGGCGGCGTGACATGGCAGCGAAATTGGATTGCGCCAGTTGGCATTGAGATTAAACCATTTGCCAATGCCAAATACGATTATTTCAACCTTAAAGCCAAGGGCGAACAAGCGGTTAATTTTTCACGGGCAACAGGACAAGTTGGTGTCGATATGCGCTGGCCTTTCTTAAAGGCTGGAAAAACAGTAAACTGGATACTAGAACCCCGCGTACAAGTAACGCAAAGTTTTGGTGATGGAAAACGCGGGAACTTCACCTTCACCAAAACCAATGGCGATATTGTTAACCTCGCCCAAGACGGCCTTGATGTAGACTTGGATCAAGCATTGTTATGGAGTGCTAACAAATCAACGGGTTATGATATTTGGCAAGAAGGCTTTCGTGCGGATATGGGCGCATCCATAATTGCGGATTGGGGACAAAGTAATCGCGCTATGCTATTTTTGGGGCAAAGTCATTACAACGGAACTGATAATGCATTTGCGCTCAACTCAGGACTTCAAGAAAACAAATCCGATCTGGTCGGTCAATTTGAGCTTAACCTTGGCACACATTTTTCAACAACAACACGAGTGCGTTACGATGAAGATAATAATGCATTTCGACGCTTGGACACAGGTTTCACATATAGAGACAAACGCTTCCAAGCGAATGTTCGTTATTATCGAGTTGACAGTGCAAGTATTGCACCGCCTACGGGGATAGATGAATTTGCCCCACCAACTGAAGAAATATCAGGCCAAGTCTCTCTCAATTTGTTTGATAATTGGAGTACGAGTTATCAACTCAATCACGATCTTGGTAACGACTTAACCCGAAGGCAGGCAATGTCTCTCATATATGATGATGATTGCACCCGTATTGAGTTTATTTATAGTAAGCGTGATAATGGCCTCGGTATAATTGGCCAAGCAGACGGGTTTGGCATCCGAATATCCCTTCTGACTCTTGGTGATTTTGACCCCGAGTAATAAATGTAACTATGACGAGTTTACAGACGTTTTATGTTGTCACAATATAGATTTGATACATGGTAATTTTAGTACAAAAATTGGTAAAGCATTTCCAAGATACTACCGATTGGAAGGCATTGGTTGAAAGTACGCTGAACAACGCAAGCTTTGAAGAAGCATTGGTTAGGTATAGTGAAGACAATATTCCACTTGGGCCATTGTTCACACAAAATGACAGTGTAAAATCCTCACACATACCCACTACACACACAGCAAAACAAACGGGGCGACCATGGCACGTTACAACATTAATAGATCATCCAGATATCAAACATGCCAATGCAGATATTCTCGCAGACCTTAATGGAGGAGCAAGCGCACTCTTGCTTAACATTGACCCAAGTGGCAAATACGGCATTTCTGTTCGCAACACTTCCGATGTGCAATCTCTCTTAACAGATGTACACTCAACACTGGTTCCTCTTAACCTCACACCGTCACACACAAATTTTGAAACAGCCGCATTATTTGCCGCACATTTCAAAGCGCACAAGGCCTTGGATAGCATCCATCTTAGTTTGGGTTATACATACATATTGGGACATGAAAATAAATTGCGTTCCATAAGCCATTGGGTGAGAGCGCACGCCCCTCACTGGAAAGCCGTATCAATTTACGGAACCACGGCCCACGAAATGGGCGCAAGCCCCGCCCAAGAGCTTGCTTATATGCTTTCACAAGCAGTTGCTGTCATAAAGTTGTTGAAACAAGAGCACAGTATTGACGCGATATTCAACCTATTAGATGTACATCTCGCCAGTGACCAAGATGCCCACCAAGGCATTATCAAATTCCGTGCAGCGCGAGTATTATGGGCAAAAATTGCGCAAGAATTTGGTGTTTCGCCAAACCAATGCGCGCTTAGCCTACATGTTAAATCATCCGAGCGCATGCTGGCAACACAAGACCCTTGGGCCAATATGCTCAGGCTAAATTCCGCGTGTTTTGGTGCGGTGTGCGGTGGCGCAAATTATATAACTGTGCTGCCCTTCACGCATCCACTGGGGCTTGCCACACCCTTTGCGCGGCGCATTGCCCGCAACATGCAAATTGTGCAAATGGAAGAAACCCATTTGGGCCATGTACACGACCCAGCCAGTGGCAGTTATATGCACGAAAATCTCACGCAAAACCTTGCCAAAAAAGCATGGGAAATATTCCAGCATATGGAAGGACTTGGCGGATGGGCGCGGGCAAAAGACTGGCTCTTATCAGAGATTAAATCTATGGACGACAGGCGCACAGACAAAATAAATAACGGAGATATTTTACGTGTTGGCGTCAACCAATTTGTTAAGCCTGATGTGCGTAAGGCAGAGGTGTTGCCACGCCCTGTAATCAAGTCAAAAACTGGGAACATAATCAACACAGATGATTTCGACGAAGCAGTGCAACAAGCGTTAGATGGATATCTTGTGCCCATGAGTATGTTATGAGTAATCCAGATTTCACCAAAATCCCATTTGCTATGCCAGACTTTGCAGCAGCAAACCCAAAACACGAAATTTGGCATTCGCCCGAAGGCATTCCCATTAGGTCGCACTATAGTTCTGCTGATAGTCATGCGCTTGATTTTACCAACGGCTACCCTGGCATTGCGCCTTATGTACGCGGCCCTTACCCGACGATGTTTACCCAGCGTCCGTGGACAATTCGCCAATATGCAGGATTTTCTACGGCTGAGGACAGCAATGCTTTTTACAGGCGCAACCTTGCTGCGGGTCAAAAAGGCTTGTCCGTTGCTTTTGATTTGGCCACCCACAGAGGCTATGACAGTGACCATCCACGGGTCGCTGGCGACGTTGGCATGGCTGGTGTTGCCATTGATAGCATATACGATATGCGGGTTTTATTTGATAAAATTCCGTTGGATAAAATGTCCGTCTCCATGACCATGAACGGGGCCGTACTTCCCATTCTCGCCCTCTACATTGCCGCCGCCGAAGAACAAGGCGTGCCGCAAAATCAATTATCTGGCACAATCCAAAACGATATTTTAAAAGAATTTATGGTGCGCAATACCTATATATACCCACCTGAACCGAGCATGCAGATTGTGGCTGATATTTTCAAACACACGGCTGAGCACATGCCCAAATTTAACTCGATTTCTATTTCTGGCTACCACATGCAAGAGGCGGGCGCGAGCGCAGACCTAGAGCTAGCCTACACACTCGCAGACGGAGTTGAATACGTCAAAACCGGCATTGCCAGCGGCATGGACATTGACCGTTTTGCCCCGCGCTTGTCTTTCTTTTGGGCCGTAGGGATGAATTATTTCATGGAAGTGGCCAAGCTGCGTGCAGCTCGGCTTTTGTGGGCAAAATTGCTTGTGCCTTTCAGCCCACAAAGCCCAAAATCGTCTATGCTGCGTACTCATTGCCAAACCTCGGGTTGGTCACTCACCGCCCAAGATGTATTTAACAATGTGGGACGAACGGCAATAGAAGCTATGGCAGCCGTTGATGGGCATACCCAATCTTTGCACACCAATTCTCTGGATGAAGCTATTGCTCTGCCAACAGATTTTTCTGCCCGCATTGCCCGCAACACCCAAGTGTTTTTACAAGGCGAAGGCGGGCATACCAATTGTATCGACCCTTGGGGCGGCTCCCATTATGTGGAACGCCTCACCCATGATTTGGCCGTCCGCGCCCTCGCCCATATTGACGAAATTGATAAGATAGGCGGTATGGCTAAAGCCGTTGAAGCAGGGATTCCGAAACTTAGAATCGAGCAAACTGCTGCCCGCATTCAAGCCCAAATCGATAGCGGCGCACAAACTATTGTTGGTATAAACCGCTACCAAACCCAAGATAAGGCCGATATTCCCTTGCTTAAGGTCGATAATGACAGTGTGCGTAATGGACAGATTGCGCGGCTTAAACAACTTAAGAAAGACCGCGATATTCAACAGGTAAATGCTTGCCTTGACGCGCTAACCCAAGCTGCGGCAAGTGGCCAAGGCAATCTGTTGGCTATTGCCATAGAAGCGGCCCGCGCCAAGGCCACTGTTGGGGAAATGAGCGTCGCTATGGAGAAAGTTTTCACACGCTTTGCCGCAAAACCACAAGGGGTGACGGGGGTTTACAAAGATGCATGGGACGCGAGTAACCCTGCTCTTCGGGACGCGCAAAACCGTATTGTTGCCTTCCAAGAAATGGAAGGCCGCAAGCCAAAAATTCTCATCGCTAAAATGGGGCAAGATGGTCATGACCGTGGTCAAAAAGTTGTGGCTACAGGCTTTAAAGATATTGGCTTTGACGTGGTCATCGGGCCATTATTTCAAACACCTAAAGAAGCCGCCGTGCTCGGTATAAAAGAGAATGTAGACGTCATTGCCGCCTCGTCCTTGGCAGCAGGTCACCTTAGCCTCGTGCCCGAACTTAAAGCGGCTTTAGACGCGCACAATCGCCCTGACATAATGATTATCGTTGGCGGCATTATCCCACCTGAGGACATAGCAACACTTGAGAATATGGGGGCAAAAGCGGTCTTCCCACCGGGAACCAACATACCAGATGCCGTGCTCACCGTTCTTGATGTGGTCAACCAAAGACTAAGCCAAGGCAGTGAAAAGCGTTAAGCCTTTGTGTTCTTAACCAATCAATATCGCCTTCCAAATGGGCAATATACCCGTCAAGACTAGCTGCGATATATACGTGCCCCGTACAACTCATATTCGCCCCTTTTAAAGTCATCTTAACCGATTGGATTTTCCAAAGATACTGGTGGTTTACTGAAATATTTTGGCCCCGAACTTGTCATATACAGACAATCCTCAAACCGGACGCCAAATTCGCCCATAATATAAATCCCAGGTTCATTAGACAGACACATACCTGGTGCAAGCTTGGTTGTTTCGCCGTGGACAAAATTAACCTGCTCATGACCCTCAAGCCCGATACCGTGACCCGTACGGTGGGAAAGGCCTGGTAATTTATACCCTGGCCCAAAGCCTTTGCTTTCATAAAGCTCCCGCACTGCGTCGTCTACTGTGCCCGTTGGTGTGCCAAGTTTTGCTGTCTCAAAAGCAAGGGCTTGACCATCACGCACCAAATTCCAAACCTCGGCTTGTCGTTTGCTTGGCTCGCCTATTACAAAAGTGCGCGATATATCAGATTCGTAGCCGTTCACACTGGCCCCGCAATCCATCAACACTATGCCGCCTTCTTTGACAATTTGTGGTGTTCCCGACCCATGTGGATAGGCACTGGCTTCATTGAGTAACACCAAGGCAAATTCATTACTGGCACCCAGTTTTTCTGTCGCGCCTTGCATAAGATTGCGGATATCACTTGGCGTCATGCCCACTTCAATTTTTGGAAATGTGTAGCGGTAGGCAGCGATAGTAACATCATTGGCCAATTGCATCAGGGCGATTTCTTTGGCCGACTTATACATGCGGCAACCCCAGACTACCGCCCCGCCCGATACCAGTGTATAGCCCCGCCCCGCATTTTGAATGCCGTCCACAGCAAAATAACGCACGGTATCTTCAATAGCTATTTTGCCCGTTAAAACACCCCTATCTTTCAAAATGCCAACAACACGCTCAAATGGGCTTTCGTGTTCATTCCACACGCGCACATCGCTGCCCGCCATCATACTTTCGCGAATACTTGGTTCTTCAAAATGCGGCGTCACCACACCAATTTCGCCAACCGCAGGAATAATGGCCGCCGTAAGGCGTTCACTGCGCCACCATTGAATGCCCGTAAAATATTGCAAACTTGCACCAGATTCTAAAATCAACGCGCCAATCCCAGCCTGTTGCATAAGTTTTTGAGCCTTGGCTATGCGCGCCGCATGGTCTGCTTTTGTGATTTTAGGGGCGTTCTTTGTCATTGAACCAAGAGCTGACATATCATGTGGCACAGTTGTTTTGGAAGTCACAACAGATTTAGGCGCGCATGCATTTAGTGCGAGCCCCGCCGCAGCCAATCCCCCCACCCCGATAAAATTTCGTTTTGTAATCGTCATCGCTTTATCCATTCACCATATTGAAAAACTCCTGCCGTTGCTCAGCCTTGTGAAATTGACCATCAAGCGCGCTTGAGATCATACGGTGCGGGGTTTTAATGCCGCGCATTGTCATACACAAATGCTCACCCTTGGCCAAAACAGCTACATCATCAGTTTTTAAGATGGCCTGCACCTCTTCGGAAATATCGGAGACTAATTGTTCTTGCAGCGTTAATTTATGGGCGTGTTTGTGGGCGATACGGGCAAATTTTGACAGACCCAGCACTTTATCATCAGCGATATAAGCAATGGATATATCGCACCAGAACGGCAGCATATGATGCTCACACATTGACCACACGCGCATGCCCGTTACACAGACCATCTGGTTATGTTTAACCGCGTTAAATGTGGTATCAAGCTTGCCAGCTTCATATTCAATAAAATCGCGCCAGAAATTAGCAATGCGGCGCGGGGTTTCTTTTAATCCCTCACGGTCAGGATCATCCCCCAAAGCAGTGAGCAATTCCCGAACCAGTGATTTGACTTTTGCGTGGTCTATTTTAGCCATATTTACTACTCCAACATGTACCGAGGCCATATCACTATAGACGAGCAAAGAATTAGAAGAAACTACCTATTGAGAAATAAAGCGATGTATTGCCCTTATCATTATAGCCAATACCGATAAATACAGGGCCAAGTGGAGATTTCATGCCTGCAAACAAACTACTGGCAAATATAGCGTCATCAATGCTGATTTTATCAAAGGATTGATAGACGTTGCCAGCCTCAATCGATCCTCCGACAAACAATGGTAAGTCAAATAATGTCGCTTGTTGATTGAGGCGGTAATAATATGTGCCAAATGCCATTGCCGCATATTGCCCCGTAAGTTGACCTTCGCTAAACCCTGACAGTGCCAGAAATCCGCCCAAATCTGCGGTCCCAATTATATTGGCGTCCCGTCCTGTTGATCCTGATAGGCGCGTGCCCAAACCAAATGTGTGTCGTCCTGAGGTAAATGGTTTAAACGCATTTATATTCGTCGTTTGCAATTTGGTGTCACCATCCAAAAAATTATCATGAACTTCGTACTCCGCAATTATCAAGCCACCGGTGGTTGGAAATGACAGGCTATCCAAAGTGTCAATGGTCATGCGGGACATGAAAAAGCTATCGTTCAGTTTTATTTTTGGAAACCCGAGTGACCGATCTGTGAGGCTCAACGTAATTCTGGATTTTGTTATGCCAGCTCGTAGCTCTCCCCAGCGGCCAAATAACAAGCCGCCTTGAAATGAACCACCAAGCCCAAGGGTTTTAATGTCCCCGCGTCGGCGGTCTTGGTTGTCAAAAAACTCGCTCTTATCACGGGACACAAAAAACGATGGTTCAACGAACCATCTTTGCCGCGCACCGATGGGTTGGTAGAACTCGGTTACGCCCTCAAGCGTATCACCCAATGTAAACTCAGTGCGCCACTCCCCACCCCATTGGTTTACTTGCGGCTTTGTATACGACACACCCAATTTAAAACTGGATGTATTCTCAAGGTTTGAGTCCAAATTAACCCCAAATTTAAAATACCCATCACTGCTTTCTTTCACTTTAGCATCAATTTGTAGCACTGTGTCTGCGCCCTGCTTATCAATTTTATAGGTAATCCGATCATATATACCATTGCCGTAAAGACGGTCTATATCGCGGGATAAACGCGCAGGGTCAAACACTTCACCGGGCTTGGTCGCAATACCAACGCGTAAAATCTCGTCACTCAGCTTTGAATTTTGAACGATTTCAACACGGTCAATAACGGGGCGAAGCTGCGGTATGGCAAGACGTGTCATTAAATGTGTCTGCCAGTCCAAATCATTCAAACTAAAAGGTAAAATTTGCGGCAAAACGGCTTGGGCAGCTTCAGCACCTTTACCCGCCATTTCATCAGCTTGGTCAAAACTTGTCGCCCCCAATTTCCCAAGCTTGGGCGTTATCAATACGTCTTTGGCATTTAAGGTGGAAAGTTGAAATTCAGTGTTTTGTTGGGTGAGGATGATTTGGGTTTGCCGCAAGACTTCAATGAAATTTCCAATCTCGCTGGCTGGCTTTGGGTCAGTTCCCACATTCACAACAATGACAATATCCACGCCCAATTCCCGAGCCAAATTTACAGGGAGATTATTGACCAACCCGCCGTCTATCAAATATTTACCGCCCCGTTCAACAGGCGGGATCAGACCTGGTATGGCCATAGATGCAAAAACCGCCGATGCCAAATCCCCGTCTTTCATTACCACGGGCTTACCCGTACTGAGATCAGTTGCAACGAGGCGAAACGGGATCGGCAAATCTTCAAAGTTTCCAATTGAACGTGTTTCAGACAATAGTCGCGATAATTCCAAGAACAAATTTTGTCCTTGAATAATCCCTTGGGGAAGTACAATTTTACCGTCTTTAAAGGTCACTTTGTAATCAGTTAAAAACCCAAACTCATCTGCTTTGCGCCGAAATGTTGATCGTGACCGAGATGTTTTATCATTAAAAACACTATGCCAATCCATATCGCCAATAATATTTTCAAGTTCGTCCGCGCTATAACCAGAAGCATAAAGCGCGCCGACAATTGCGCCCATAGATGTGCCTGTAATCACGTCGATAGGAATTTGGTTGTCTTCCAAAACTTTTATCACGCCAACATGGGCCAAGCCCTTAGCCCCACCACCGCCAAGAACAAGTCCTATTTTTGGGCGTTTCTTGTGTACCGCGCTACGCTCTTGTGCCACGCCATTGCCGCACAATAGCGTTAATAATATGGATACAATAATGACAAAACGAACCACAGCTAACCTTTAAGCAGATATGTACATGACCCTAGGTAAATATGGTTAATAGGAGATTGCAAAAATCAACCTTGTTCACGCCGCACCATATATTGGGTGAATAATTTTACCCATGTCAGCCCCTTATCACTGGAACTTTCCATAACAATATCTATTTCATTATTAGTTTTACGCACAGTGCTAAAGCGAATGATTTGCACCGTACCGTCAGGGTTCGGGTGCGGCTCAGAAACCATATTCCCGGTAACCGGGTCTTGCTTCATCAACCAATAATCACCTTTTGCACCCATGGAAAAGAAAATGATTTTTTGCTGTGCGTGGTTATAGGTCATTACGGTTTTGGATTTACCACCCATATCGGGTACATCATTAAGAATTTCTTGCACGCTCCCATCCAATATGGTTGTGAATGTTTCCACACCCGTTAAGGAGCCGAGCAGTTTTCCATCCGCGTCCACCCAATCCCATTTACTGTCCCAAACACCTTCTTGATATGCAAATAAAGTTTCGGCAGCAGCAAGGGACACTTCTTTTGGCGGTAAAGTCTCATGGCTTGTTTCCACTGGACGAGTCACTTGTTTTTCAACCTGTTTGGAAACTTGTCCCTGCGGTGAGCATGCTGTAAGTAACCCGAAAGTCACCACGCCAGTATAAATTAACTTCGTACTCATGATGATCTCCCGACAAGTGCTCTACGATTTAATATTATCGTTTATCAATAATATTACCAAGATGATTTAAAATAACATGATTGTCAGGCTTCAAACTCCATTATCACTTCGTCTACCGCAAGATTGTCGCCTGCTTTTGCATTGAGCTTAGCAATTTTGCCTTTCTTTTCCGCCCGTAAGGTGTTTTCCATTTTCATGGCTTCGACGACTGCCAAAGCCTGACCATCTTGAACTTCGTCTCCTTCATTAACAAGGATAGAAACAATCACACCGGGCATGGGGCACAGGAGAAGACTGCTGGTATCCGCTACAATTTTCTCTGGCATAATATGCACCAAATCAGCCGCCGTTTGTAGGCGCACTTTCACGTCCACATTAGAACCTCGGTATTTTACGCGGTAGCCTTCGGGGACGGGCGCAACTTGGAATACAAAGGGCTCATTATCGATAATGGTCGATACCAGTGACATACCAGGGTTCCACCCGCTTGAAATTTCAAGCTCAATAGCCGCCTTATCGCTGCCGTCAGTAGACGTAACAAGATATGAGCCATTGATGGGTTGTGTCGTGACATCATAATATGTGTTTTCAATCTCCACACACAGTTCCGTTGTAATACTGCGTTTATGCCCCGCTAAAACACCAGAACCACGCGCATTTCGCCGCGCCAACATTTGCGCCATCAACGCGCAGGCAGAGGCGATTTTGCGGCGGTGGCCTGCATTAAGGGCCACGCCTTCAAAGCCCCCCTCGAATTCTTCGGCAATATAATTGGTGGTCAGGTCTCCCCGCTCGAAACGGTCGTGCTCCATAACGGCAGACAAGAAAGGAATATTATGGCCAACACCTGTGATTTGGAAATTATCAAGCGCGCGGCGCATGGCGTGGGTGGCGATAGCGCGGTCGTCCCCCCATGTGCACAGCTTGGCAATCATCGGGTCGTAATACATAGAGATTTCGCCACCCTCATAAACACCCGTATCGTTACGAATGATGGCACCCGTATCGGTTGCCCCTTCTACGGGTGGACGGTATTTTGACAAACGACCGATGGAAGGCAGAAAATTACGGTATGGATCTTCAGCGTAAATTCGACTTTCAATCGCCCAACCATTTAGCTTAATGTCTTTTTGTTTAAGAGACAGTTTTTCCCCGTCCGCCACGCGGATCATTTGCTCAACCAAATCCACGCCCGTGATAAGTTCGGTGACGGGATGCTCGACTTGCAAGCGCGTATTCATTTCAAGGAAGTAGAAATTCATCTCCTTATCAACGATAAATTCCACCGTGCCTGCACTGTCATAATCAACAATGGCCGCGAGAGCGATGGCCTCTGCACCCATTTTTTTGCGGGTTGCAACGTCGAGGAACGGCGACGGAGCTTCTTCAATGACTTTCTGGTTGCGGCGTTGGATGGAACATTCCCGCTCGCCCAAATGAATAATATTGCCGTGCTTATCGCCCAAAACCTGAATTTCAATATGGCGCGGGCTTTCGATAAATTTCTCGATAAAAATACGGTCATCCCCGAACGCAGACTTGGCTTCGTTCTTGGAGCTTTGAAACCCTTCCCGCGCTTCCTCGTCGTTATAGGCAACCCGCATCCCCTTACCGCCCCCGCCCGCAGACGCCTTAATCATCACAGGATAGCCAACCTTATTGGCAATTTTAACCGCTTCATCAGCGTCCTCAATCAACCCCATATGCCCAGGAACACAGGTAACGCCCGCATCAATCGCCAAGTTTTTAGAGGCAATCTTATCACCCATAGCCTCAATCGCCCGCACATTCGGCCCGATGAAAGCAACACCCATATCTTGAAGAGCAAGCGCAAACTCTTTGTTCTCACTAAGGAACCCATACCCCGGATGCACAGCGTCCGCACCCGTCTCTTTAACCGCCGCCAATATCTTATCCATAACCAGATAACTCTCAGCCGCAGGAGAAACCCCAATATAAACCCCCTCGTCCGCCATAGATACATGCAGAGCATTCTTATCAGCATCCGAATAAACAGCCACAGTAGAAATGCCCATTTTTCGAGCAGTCTTAATAACCCGACAAGCAATCTCGCCCCGGTTAGCAATCAGTATTTTTTTTATCATGAAAATAAAACCCTTAGCATTATTATTACTATAAGTAGATAGCCAAACGGAACACAGCACATGGCGGTTAAATTGATAATACTCCACCAACCCCGAGGAAATATGAAGAAGCGATACTTATGAATTAAACCAATTCTATAACCCTCCATAAATATTCTTCGTGGGCCTATAAACAGTGCCTTATATAACGCAAAATACATGCCTGCAAAACCCAAGACTATAGCCGTAAGTGCCACAAGTACGTCTAGAAAGAAATCGTTAATCCCTCTCAAAAATGGCAAAGAATTTAATAGCAGCAGTACTGGCACAAAGCCAGCAGCTGCGTAGCCTAAAGTACTTTTCTCTGATTTTGCAAAAGCTTCAATAGCTTGTTCAACATCATCATTTCTAACGATGTTAGAATCGCGATCTGCTTTTAAGACAAGATTTTCTAACTTCTCCTCTCGACCTTCAAGGGCTGCAAGTTCAAGCAACAGTTCAAGCGATGTTTGTTTTTTGCTCACTATGTTTTACTCCAAAGCATCACTAACCACCCCGCTCATACCCACGCAGGTGGGTATCCATTTTTGATATTTGGGCTGCTTCCTCGCCTTCGCGGGGATGAGCGGGTGGAGAAGGGATAACCTCTCCTTGGGGAGAGGTCGCGTTCGCGCAAGCGGACTGCGGGTGAGGGGAAATGGAGTTTGTCCGCAATCCCAAACATTGAAGTATAAATAACATATATCCCCTCACCTTAATCCTCTCCCCGAGGAGAGGAGATGAAATTATGTTTGATAGCAAACCTGTTTTTTTATTCTTTACCTCTCCTTGGGGAGAGGTCGCGTTCGCGCAAGCGGACTGCGGGTGAGGGGAAATGGGGTTTGTCCAAACTCTAAACTTTTGTATTTTTAATAACATATATCCCCTCACCCTCGCTTTGCTCGACCTCTCCCCATCCTTGATTTGGGGGGGAGAGGTTATTTGTGTCCTACCAAATGTGTAAGTTCTTCAAATACTCTGTTTATGTCTTTGTATATATCTGCATTCCAAAATCTTATTACTCTGTAGCCGTGACTTTCTAATATTTGTGTTCTTTGTTCGTCGTATATTTCATTTTCCGCGTGTTGGTCACCATCTAATTCTATGATGAGTTTTTCTTGTTCGCAAACAAAATCAGCTATGTATTTATCAATGGGCACTTGGCGGCGAAATTTTAGGCCAAGAAAGTTTCTGTTTCTGACTTTGTTCCAGAATATATCTTCGGGTTTGGTTTGGTCACGTCGTAGGTTTCTGGCCTTTTCAACACTATTCATGTGCCTCTCCTTGGGGAGAGGTCGCGCTTACGTAGTAAGCTTGCGGGTGAGGGGGAATAATGTGTGTATGCGTATTCAAATATTGAAGGTTACGAAGCATATGTCCCTCACCGCGCTGTCGCACACCTCTCCCCTAGGAGAGGTTAAGTTATAGCGGCAGATTACCATGTTTTTTCCATGGGTTTTTTAGGTCTTTGTCTTTTAGGAGGGCGAAGGCTCTGCAAACCCTCTTTCGCGTAGAGTGCGGCATGATTACCTCGTCTATATATCCGCGTTCTGCGGCCTTGAACGGGTTGGCGAAGTTCTTTTCGTACTTCTCTGTGTGGGCGGCGATTTTGTCAGCATCGCCTAGGTCTTTGCGGTAGAGAATTTCCACTGCGCCTTTTGCGCCCATGACGGCGATTTGCGCGCTGGGCCATGCGTAATTTAGGTCACCGCGTAGATGTTTAGGGGCCATGACATCGTAGGCGCCGCCGTAGGCTTTTCTTGTGATAACCGTGACTTTGGGTACGGTGGCTTCGCCGTAAGCATAAAGCAGTTTCGCACCGTGTTTGATAATACCGCCGTGTTCTTGGGCTGTACCTGGGAGGAAGCCCGGAACATCAACAAGGGTGAGAATGGGGATGGAAAACGCATCGCAGAACCGCACGAACCGCGCCGCTTTGCGAGAGCTATCACTATCAAGACATCCCGCTAGCACCATTGGTTGATTGGCGACAACCCCGACAGTGCTCCCGTCAAAACGTACAAAGCCTGTGAGGATATTTTTCGCATAATCTTTTTGAATTTCGTAGAAATCACCCTCATCTGCTATTTTGGCAATCAACTCGTGCATATCATATGGCAGGTTCGGGTTTTCAGGCACGAGCGTATCGAGACTGTTCTCTAGGCGGTCAACCGTATCAAACACTTCGCGCACGGGTGGTTTTTCGCGATTTGAAAGTGGAAGAAAATCAAACAGGCGGCGAATTTCGGCCAAGGCTTCCATATCATTATCAAATGCCCCGTCCGCCACAGACGATTTGGTAGTGTGGGTTTTTGCCCCGCCTAGCTCCTCGGCAGTGACAATTTCGTTGGTGACGGTTTTCACCACGTCTGGGCCCGTGACAAACATATAACTGGTATCGCGCACCATAAAGATAAAATCGGTCAAAGCGGGGGAATACACCGCCCCGCCCGCACACGGCCCCATAATCACGGATATTTGCGGAATAACGCCGCTGGCCAGCACATTGTTTTGAAACACATCCGCATAACCGCCCAAAGACACGACACCTTCTTGGATGCGCGCGCCGCCGCTATCGTTTAGGCCAATAATCGGTGCGCCGTGTTTGATGGCCATTTCTTGCACTTTGCAAATTTTCTTGGCATTGGTTTCAGAAAGCGAGCCGCCAAATACGGTAAAATCTTGGGCAAATACGAAAGTCTTGCGACCATTAATTGTGCCCCATCCCGTAACAACACCGTCGCCCGGAAAACCTTTGTCCTCCATGCCAAAATCTGTGCAGCGGTGAGTAACGAACATATCGAACTCCTCGAAACTGTCTTCATCGAGAAGTAATGAAATACGCTCTCGCGCCGTTAACTTACCCTTGGCATGTTGGGCATCAATCCGCGCTTGCCCGCCGCCAAGTCTGGCTTTGGCTCTGCGTTCTTCTAATTGCTTGAGAATGTCTGACATAAATCCCCCTCATGAACATGTGAGTGTAGCTAAACCCTGCGTTATTTCTAGGAAAATATTGAATTGTTTTGTGCTTTTATTTTTATGATTTTAGCAAATATTTCCAATTCCATTCATTTTTGCATGACTAATCCCCGCCGATGTCTCGTAAAAAATGGACAATCAACTTGTATTCCCATGCCAACGGCCTAGATTATACATCTAAACCGCTTTTGATTGCCACTTTAACACGCGCTAACCTTATGAAAATCAAACCAGCATATCTCATAGCCTTGCTCATCTCCCTGCTGATTGTCGGGTGGTTTATCTATGGTTCAATTCTCAGAGATGACAAAAGCACTACCGTCGCAACTGATACCAATGCAACCGAAACCCAAGAAATTCCTACCGTTAAAATACAAACCATAACGGCAGAACTTCACGATAACTATATGGACTTATATGGTCGTAGCGAAGCCAACCGCGAGGTTGCCGTAAAAGCAGAAACGGCTGGCTTGGTTGTGAAGACACCCGTGCGCGAAGGCAAGAAAGTCAAACGGGGCACATTGCTATGTGCGCAAGATGTTGATGCCCGCCAAGCCATGCTCGACCAAGCCAATGCCCTCTACCGCAGCCGCGAACTTGAATATAAGGCCGCACAAGCACTGGTTGACAAAGGCTTTCGCTCGCCAACACAAGCCCTCGGCGCGCAAGCAGCACTTGACGGGGCAAAGGCCAGCGTTAAGCAGGCAGAAATCGAGCTTGGCAATGTAATAATGCGCGCCCCATTTGACGGTGTATTCGAGCAACAAATCGCAGAAATCGGCGATTATCTTAGCCCCGGTCAACCTTGTGGTTTGCTGGTTGATCTTGATCCCCTCGTGGTCACGGGAGAGGTCACAGAAAAACAGGTGGGTTTGCTAAAAATCGGTCAAAAATCTCAAGTCTCACTTGCCACAGGTGAGCAGCTTACGGGTATTGTCCATTTTATTGAATCGCGCGCTAACCCCGCTACCCGTACTTTTAAAATTGAAGTTGAAGTGCCCAATACATCGGGAAGCTTAAAAGCAGGCGTTACGGCAAATTTAAAAATATCGGCAGGACAAACATATGCCCATCTCATCCCCAGCAGTGTCCTAACATTAGATGACGTGGGTAGTATTGGTGTGCGTTATCTGGGCGAGAAGCAAACCGTCCGCTTTGCGCGCGTTGAAACCATAGACGAAACATCAGATGGCATATGGGTTACTGGCCTGCCCGCCAAAGTCGATCTTATTATTCGCGGCCAAGATTATGTCTCTGAAGGCACACAAGTGCGCACACAATACGGCAAACAGTAATGACGGGTATCGTCGATTTTGCAGTCAACCAATGGCGCATGACACTGGCCCTGCTGTTTTTTTCCGTTATTGGCGGATTTATCGCCATGTACACCATTCCACTGGACGCGGAACCAGATGTCGCCATCCCATTTGTCACCGTTCAGGTGGTGCTGCCCGGCGTATCGCCTGAAGATTCAGAGCGATTACTTGTCAAACCACTGGAAAACGAGCTTAAATCTCTGGACGGCATCAAACAATTAGACGGAATCGGGAGAACATCTGTTGGTTTAATCGTCCTTGAGTTTAATGCAAATTTCGATCAAGATTCTGCTGTGGATGATGTACTAGAGGCCGTCAACAAAGCTCGCGGTGAACTTCCATTAGAAGCCAAAGAACCGCTGGTTGAAGAACTCAACACACAGACATTGCCCATCATTGTTGTCAATTTATTTGGCAATGCGCCAGAGCGCAAATTACAACGCCTTGCGAAAGATTTACAAGCCGCCATTGAATCCAGCCCGCGCATATTAGAAGCAAATATTCAAGGTGAGCGCGAGGATTTACTAGAAGCGGTTATTGATCCCGCATTGATGGAAAGTTACGGCATTACCTTTAACGAACTTGCCGCCGCCATTTCCAACAACAACAGATTAATTACGGCAGGAAATTTAGAAACTGAGAGTGGAAAATTTGCCGTTAAGCTCCCCGGCCTAATCGAAAATGCGAGCGATCTTGCTTCTATTGTCGTGCGCACAGCACCAGATGGCTCAATTATTCGGATCAGTGATATCGCCGAAGTACGTAGAACCTATAAAGACCGTGATAGCTATGCCTTGTTTCAAAACCGTCCATCTGTCTCTTTAGAAATTTCAAAACGCAGTGGTGAAAACATCATCCAGACAATTGAAGAAATCCGCGCCATTACTGCCGAAGTCACCAAGGACTGGCCCGAAACTGTCAAGGTCGAGCTTAGCCAAGACCAAACCGTGCAAATCCTTGATATGATCCGCTCGCTCGTATCGAGCATTATCAATGCCGTTGTACTTGTGGTGATTGTGTGTATCGCCGCCCTTGGACTACGCTCTGCCTTGATGGTCGGGTTTGCCATCCCTGCCAGTTTTTTGATGACCATATTCATGTTCAAAATCCAAGGTGCAAGTGTCAACATGATGGTGATGTTTGGCATGATTTTATCTGTCGGTATTTTAGTTGATAGTGCCATTGTCATCATTGAATATGCCGATAGAAAACTAGCAGAAGGCCTTGACCGTAAAGACGCATATACTCTGGCTGGCAAACGCATGTTCTGGCCGATTGTGTCCTCAACGGCAACGACACTGGCGGCCTTTCTGCCACTGCTGTTTTGGAACACATTGCCAGGTCAATTTATGTCCTATTTTCCAAAAACACTGATTTATGTACTCACGGCCTCACTGCTTATGGCGCTAATCTTTTTACCCACACTCGGCGCACTATTGGGGCCAAAGAAGCTTACAGATGCACGTGCGAGCCTTGCAGCCTTATCAGGCGCAGACGGAGACCCATTGGCCATTTCAGGCTTCACGGGCAGTTATGCCCGCATCATCAACATATTGGCAAAATACCCACTTGTTGTGCTTGTTGTCATCCTCGCTCTCGTCATTGGTATTTTCAAATGGTTTGGCGCGACCGAACATAATGTCGCATTTTTTACGGACAATAGCGGCGACGAAATATATGTTTATGGTCGCACGCGCGGCAATACGGCAACGCTTACCGAATACGATATTGCCAAAGAAATAGAGGCACGCTTAAACGGTATAGACGGCATACAATCTGTATTCACAATTGCAGGGGCTGGCGCCGCATCAGGGGGCGGGTTTCGCGGGCCAAGTTCTGTGCCTCTGGATACAGTTTCGCGGACATTTTTAGAATTAAAACCTTTTGTGCAGCGCCGTTCCACCTTAGAGATTGAAAAGGATGTGCGGGCGTCACTTACCAATATGCCTGGCCTACAAATGGAAGTCGAAATCATTTCAGACGGCCCGCCTGTTGGCAAAGATGTGACCATAGAACTGACCTCAAACAATCTCGCAAAGCTAAACACCGAAGCTCGTAAAATCAGTAAATACCTAGAAGGGCACACGTCTATGCACGAGGTGGAAAATACAATGCCCCTGCCCGGTATAGAGTGGCAGCTTAATATTGACCGCGCAGAAGCTGGGCGACTGGGCGTCAATGTCGGGACAATAGGGGCTGCCGTACAATTCGTTACCGAGGGCAGTTTGGTTGGATTTTTCCGCCCCCTTGATAGCGACGAAGAAGTTGATATACGCATTCGCTATCCCGACAATTCGCGAGATTTATCGCAGCTTGATAATTTACGCATTCAAACCCGCGACGGCGCACTCCCACTTTCGTCCGTAATTTCGCGCAGTGCAAAACCAAGGCAAGACGCTATATCGCGGCGCAACCAAATGCGTGTCTACGAGATTAAAGGCAATGTGCGTGAAGGCGTCGCGATTAATAAAATTGTCGACGAAGTGAAAGCTTGGATCGCAAATGCAGATATCGACGCCGATGTGAATTACCGCTTTCTCGGTCAAGACGAAGAGAACAAGGAAGCAGGCGAGTTTTTCATGGTCGCAGGCATTGCCACTTTGTTCATGATGGGCGTCATATTATTGTGGCAGTTTAACAATTTTTGGCATGTTTTTTTAACACTGTCTGCTGTTGTATTTTCTATTGCAGGCGTACTCCTCGGTCTACAATTCTACCCGTATATTAGCATTATTTTATGCGGAACAGGCGTGCTGGCTCTCGCGGGGATTGTCGTCAATAATAATATTGTCCTGATTGACACCTTCCAGTATTTGAAGCGCGAAGGGCGCGACACACACGACGCCGTAGTACGCACGGCGGCGCAACGCTTGCGCCCCGTATTGTTGACAACCTTTACAACCATTATCGGCCTCATGCCTATGGTATTGGCGGTACAGGCTGATTTGTTCACAGGTGTGTTTTCAACAAAAGGCACATCAACCTCCGCAATTTGGGCGCCTATCTCTTATGTTCTGGTGTGTGGACTTGCTTTTTCAACAATTTTGACACTCATATTAACCCCCGTCATGCTGGCAGCACCTGCTGTGTGGGGACGCAATATTAAACGCTTGTTTTCACGCACTCAACATACGAATTTGTCATCGACAAAACCTACATCATAAATATGGAAATTGATGTTATTCCTGCAAAGCTTCATCGCTGTATACGACCGTAAACTGGTAACCACCACCATATAAAGCTTTGCCAATTTGCGTGCGGTTTTCTAAATATTCGACATGTATTTCAGAACTGTTTTCTGCCTCAAATAACGGCTGCATACGGGCAAATGGTAATGTTAGTTTTGTCGTTTTTTGGTCAACACTCGATAATAATTCAATACTGATATTATAAGAACCCATTGGCATGATATTGCCAAATATTAAACTCCAGCGGCCTAAAGCATCAACATAGCTTTCCCCAACAAGGTTGGCATTGGCAAAAACGCTTACCTTGCCCTGCCGCGTCGAAGAACCTGAAAAAATAACACCGCCTGAATTATCGTAATCTATAGCTTCTAATTCAAAACCTTCACGCGCAGGCAAACTAGAAAACTGTGTTTGCAGGACATGCGACTTCCCGCCAGGCGTGGACAAAATCACCAGCGTTTTTTCATATTTTTGACGGTCTGGTTCAGGGGAAAATGTGTTTTCGTTTAGCTTGCTTTCTTCTTTCACACTGACTTCATCTGTGTGCCCTTTAACCAAAATCAAGCTTTGGTCGGAGCGCACCTGATAGCCATTTTGTGTCACCATTAACATTTTTACAACGGCGGCATTCGCTTCAAATTCCGCATCAAAAAGATGAAAGTCAGATGAATACTCCCATTGCCCCTCAGCGTTAATTTTCGTGGACCCAAGGTTTTTATCCTTATGGTAAAATGTTATACTAGCACCATAAATTCCACTGCCTTTGAGAGTAAATGACTTACCAATTTGCAAAACGGATATAATACGCGCAGGAGATATTCTCTCATCCTCAGATTGTGTATCGAGAGATACTGGTGGAACTACAGTAGTTTGAGCATCATTTATTGTATTGCCGTTAGACAATAAAGATACGGCTCCCCAAAGGAACAAGGCCAGAACAATCCCCGTCATAAGCATCATGAGTGGTTTATTTTTATACATATTCGGCCCAAATTTTACAAAACCTACAACTTATGGGCACACTCTAACCTGCTCTTATAGGATGTGACAATCACTCTTTTGTCAGGAACATGGGTTTCACGCCTATGCACGGCCTATCAATAAGGATTGGCAAATTCTCTCCAAACCTATTTTATCATCTTGGTTAAATGCCGAAATTTGGGTTGAATCAACGTCTAATACGGCGCGCAAATACCCTTCCTCATCAAAGACGGGTACAACAATTTCTGAACGGGAGCGACTATCACAAGCAATATGCCCCTCAAATGCATGTACATCTTTGACCAATATAGTTTCGCCTTTTTGCGCCGCAAGGCCACATACACCCCGCCCAATCGGGATGCGTAAACAGCCAAGACTACCTTGATATGGGCCAATGACCAATTGTGCAACGTTATGTGGATCAACACAGTAAAATCCTGTCCAAAAAAAGTGTGCAAAGGCTTCATTGAGTAAGATTGTGTTGAAAAACACCGTTGTTGAGTGGCCTTTAGTCGGGGTTTAATTTTAGGCATACTGCCCCGATGTCTATGCGGGGCTTGGTTTTAGGCTCTGTATGTGGAGTTTTGCCATCTTGCGCAGGTTCTGGGCGGTTGCGGCAAGGAGGAACTCGTCATTGGCTCCGGTGGGGCCGCGTAGTCGCAATCGGTCGAGTTTGAGAATACTTTTGAGATGAGCGAACAGCATCTCGACTTTTTTGCGTTCATCTCTGGAGACTTGGTATTCATCGGTTAGCGCGATAGCGCGAGCACGGTCACGAGCCGCTTCATAAATAGAGCGCGGCACTTTTCGCAGGGGCTCTTTCGGGCAACATATGGGCTTGAGGACGCACCCGCTACAGTCAGATGTTTTGGCTCTGTAACGATAGGTGTTATCTTTGGGCGGCTTGGCTTTGGCCGCTCGTCCTTTTGTGCGGAAACGTTTGAGGCGTTTGCCGCCAGGGCATGTATAGTGGTCTTGCTCGGCGTCATAAATAAAATCATCTCTGGAGAAGCTGCCGTCTTTACGTTTGGACTTATCAAATACCGGAATGTGTGGTTCGATACCTTTCTCCTCCACCAGCCAGTTGAGCATGGCAGCCGTGCCGTAGGCCGTATCACCCGATAGACGCTTGGGCACAATCCCGTAAGTCTTCTCTACGCGGTCTATCATTGTGCGCGTAACGGTGACCTCTGCGGGGCGAAGTGCTGTCGAGCCTTCAACATCCACGATAACCGCGTTCTCGCAATCTATCAGATAGTTAGTAGAATAGGAATAATATGCGCGGCCAGAACGGAATGTTCGTGTCCACCGAGAGGCTGGATCAACGGGTGACAAAAATTTTGGTGCTGTAGGCGTGGTTCCGCCAAAGGCGGCATCGTCAAGCGTTTCAATATATTCTTTCACTGCGCGGCGGTGCATCACATCTTCTGGCAAGCCTTTTGAGCCCTTATCGCCTTTAGCCCGATTGGCATTGGCTTCTATCGTGCTGGCATCAACAGCAAAAGCCTCGCCGCCAACCAGACCTTCGGCGATACATCTGTGAACCGTGGCCTCAAATACATGCCGCAATAAATTGCTGTCACGGAAACGGCCATGCCTATTTTTGGAAAAGGTTGAATGGTCGGGAACCTCGCTTTCAAGTCCCAATTTGCAAAACCAACGGTAAGCTAGATTAAGATGTACTTCCTCGCAAAGTCGTCGCTCGGAACGAATACCAAAGCAATAGCCGACAATCAGCATTCTAATCATAAGCTCTGGATCAATGGATGGGCGGCCCGTGCTGCTGTAAGAAGACCGTAAATGATCGCGCACAAATCCGAGGTCAACAAACATATCAATCGACCGCAACAAATGATCGTCTGGCACATGGCTCTCAAGATTAAACTGATAAAACAAGCTATCCTGACTTTCCTGCCGTGCGCCCATCATAACCCAATCTCCGCTTTAACTAAGCCGATTGAATCAGAAGACGAAAACGATTGCAAGCAAGAGTTTTTCAACACAATCAGTAAGCAAGCAGCCGTTGCGTAGCACGCTATATCAGAATTTTCCCCTGCAATAACCGCCGCAATTTCTTTGCCAACACGTTGGTATATTTCAGCCTTGCTCTCGCCCATCACTTCGTATCCTTTAGCCTTTCATGGCCTTGGTAACAAATTTTTGCGATTGTTCAAACCCTTGGGTAAATTCAATTTGGCCTTTCGGGTCGTTAATTTGCGCCAGTGCCCCCATGACATTTTCAGGAGTTTGGTCTTCTGGTTTTAGGTAAATACCGTCTGTTTCGTATATAATTGTACGTGCATAGCCGCCTGCACCTGCACACAATATAGTTCTGTTGGGTGCATCTTCGTGAATAAGTGCGAGCAAGCCTGCCGTCACAGACTCCGGCGTGAGTAATTTAAGGGCGTCAGGCGGAATAAGCCCTTCGGTCATGCGCGTATGCGCAGCTGGGGCCAGTGCATTGACCCGTACATCATATTTTGCACCTTCAATACACAGCGTATTCATAAACCCAACCACCGCAGCTTTTGCCGCGCCGTAATTGGTTTGCCCGAAATTTCCGTACATGCCTGAGGAAGATGTTGTCATGACAATACGCCCGTAGTTCTGTGCTTTCATGATATCCCATACGGCTTTGGTACAATTCACACTGCCCATGAGGTGCACATCTATCACGGTTTGAAAGTCTGACATTTCCATTTTGGAAAATGATTTATCACGCAATATACCTGCATTATTAACAAGAATATCAACACGACCCCATTTTTCCATGGCTTGTGCGATCATGTCGTCGACTTCATATGCTTTCGCTACATTTGCGCCGTTTACAATTGCTTCGCCGCCCGCCGCAATGATGGTATCGGCAACCTCTTGCGCGGAACTAATAGAGCCACCCGTCCCGTCAGCAGCACCGCCAAGGTCGTTAATCACCAGCTTTGCGCCGCGAGCCGCCAATGCCAATGCATGTGAACGTCCCAAGCCCTGCCCTGCCCCGGTCACAATAGCGACCCGGTTTTTAAAATTTATTTTCATTTAAAATCCTTATGAAGTGAAATATTTATACAAATATCAACATGAGCCATTCGGCCACGAGTGCTGGTTTAGCCCCGCCGTCAATATCAACAGTAACCGTGTAACTAAGGAGTAATTGCCCTGGGGCTTTTTCTACTGCGGAGGCCAATGTGAACCGTCCTCTTACCCGTGATGTTGAGGGTACTGGAGATAAAAACCGCACTTTATTGAGGCCGTAATTCATACCCATTTTTGCATCAGGTACAGGCGGAAGTCCTGTTTCTGCAAAACGCGATAACAGGGACAGACTTAGAAACCCGTGAGCAATTGTGCCGCCAAAGGGGGTAAAAGCTTTGGTTTTCTGCGCATCGATATGAATAAATTGGTGATCTTCTGTGACATCGGCAAAGGTTGAAACCCTATCTTGAGTAATGTCAACCCAATCAGATACACCCAATTCTTGACCAATTTTTGCTTGTAATTCCGCTAATCCACTCACAGCACGCTCCTATACATTATGCATTTTGTTGCATATTATATAGCATCACATTGCAAAATTAAAAGGAAAAAGAGGCCAAGCACATATTTATTAGCCTTGCCTATATATAAAACAGATCAATTCAGCTTTTGGGCTTCAAACAATCGCCTCGCCAAGCGATCACGCATCATATAATCAGCTTGTCTTACGTCAGGGCTTTGGATGAGTTGTTCAATGCGCTTAAGATGTCTCTTAAGACTGCTTATTGAGCGCTCGTGCGTAGCAACATATGACATATTCGCCTCCCCAGACTTATTACTTTATCCCACGCCCCTACTTTACTTTAATTTTGCATCCCACTTACAGAATCACTTGTCTAATCATACTCGCAAAGGTTTACGATATTGTAAATTCATAAACACATCCAAAAACTGTGAGTATCATATTTCAAATTTAAAAATGGATTGCCCACGGCTCCGCTCATCAAATTGTAATTTGCGGTTTATTGGCGCGTGAGCGCGTGAACCGCATGCTTGCCGCTCACACACATAGCAATTTACACCAATAGGTGTTGGTATTTCGCTGGGCATATCCTTTGCATAAATCAGTTTCTCCGCATGTTTTAGCTCACACCCCAACCCAATTGCTACCATTTGAGCCCGCTGCCCATGCGCACCTCCTGGCCGCAATACAGCACGTGCCACACTGAAATATTTCACACCGTCTGGCATTTCTATGACTTGCGGTAGGGTTTCCCCTGGCGTTTTAAAACACGCATGAATATTCCACAAAGGACACGCGCCGCCGTACCGCGAGAAATGAAATCGACCACCACTAAACCGCTTGGAGACATTCCCCGCCATGTCCACACGTACAAAAAAGAATGCAATGCCGCGATTACCGCGCCTTTGCATAGTAGTCAAACGGTGAGCAGTTTGCTCATAACTGGTATCAAAACGCCGCGACAATAACTCCACATCATACCCGTCCGACTTGGCAGTTTTCAGAAAACGGCCATAGGGCATTAATGTTGCCGCAGAAAAATAATTGGCGAGGCTCACCCGTGCCAAATCATCAGCTTCCTTGCTGCCAAGTGCAGCTTTTGCGATAATGGCATCAATAAGGTGACGATGTTCAAGCAATGCCAAATGATAGCCGATTTGAAACCGCCGCCCCGATTGTGGCATGAGCTCGGAAAGGTCTAAGCGTTTCGTATGGGGGTCAAATGCACTTAATTTCCCAGGCAAGAGATCAGCAGGTATAATACGCACACGAATACCGTGCTCAGCGCGCAATCGTTCACTGAGCGCAATTTGCGGCTCGCGTTTAGATAGTCCCAAGTCCTCGGCCATAGCTTCTGCGGCGCGGTCAATCGCGTCAAAATAATTGCTATGTTCGTGAATAAAGCGGCGCACGCTATCAACCGCCCCCAGTGACCCCGCGATAAGCTCCACATTGTCACGGTCCGCCAATGGATCATCGCGCAAACTTGTCTTTACAAACAAATCCTCGGCACGGCTATGTACAGACAAGAACGCCTTGGCAAAATCAGGGCTGGCATTCACACAGTCTTCTATCTCGCTTTTGGGGACGCTGTACTCTTTATAAGCTGTGGTTTTCAAAACCTCACTAATTTCTCGCACCATGCGCATATCAGAACTGGGCGACAAAAGCGTTATATCAATTTCGTACACATCAACCATGCGCAGCAACACTTTTGCGCTCATAGGACGCTGATTACGCTCGATGAGGTTCAAATAACTGGTCGAAATGCCTACATCTTTGGCCATCGCCGCTTGGGTTAGACTTAAGGATTGCCGCAAACGGCGCAATCTTGGCCCAATTAATAGCTTTTCCGTTGATGTATCTTGCATGCTCATATTGTCATTATTTACAATATTTACAATTTTACAAGATATTTATTTACAACATTTACTTTTGTACCCGTTGTTTCTGGTGAAAACAACGAATCACCCCTATCAATACGGCTCACAAACCCATTAAAGGAGCCGTCATGACCGCACCCATACAACAACCACTTCCCAGACACCGGGTATTGGCGAAAGTCGTAGGCAAAATGCACGGCGGTTACGAAACAGTACTCACACCTGATGCTTTGTTGTTCTTAGCCGATCTTGAGCGCCGCTTCGGACGCCAACGCCGCAATTTGCTCGAAGACCGCGAAGACCGTCAGGAACGCTTTGATTACGGAGAATTCCCCACATTTTTACCAGAAACCGCACATGTTCGCGCAGGCATGTGGGAGATTGACCCTACGCCAGCAGCCTTGCGCGACCGCCGCGTTGAAATCACTGGCCCCGTTGACCGTAAAATGATGATTAATGCCCTGAATTGCGGCGCAAAAATGTTTATGGCCGATTTTGAAGATGCGTCCGCGCCCAGTTTTGACAATATGATGCAGGGCCAAATCAATATGTATGATTATGCACGGGGTAATCTTGCCTATCATAACAGCGCAAAAGACAAGGACTATACCCTCAACGATATCACCGCAACAATGTTGGTACGCCCACGTGGTTGGCATTTGACCGAAGCCAATATCACTGTTGACGGACGGCCTATGTCGGCCAGTCTATTTGATTTTGGCTTACATATTTTCCACAATGGCAAATACTTGGCCGAACAAGAAACGGGGCCATTTTACTATCTCCCCAAACTAGAAAGCCACCGCGAGGCGCGCCTTTGGAATGATGTTTTCAATTTTTCGCAAACTTTCGTCCATATCCCGCACGGGACAATTAAGTCAACAGTATTGATAGAAACCCTACCCGCCGCCTTTGAAATGGACGAGATTTTATATGAACTTCGCCACCATGTTACGGGGCTAAATTGTGGCCGTTGGGATTATATTTTCAGCTATATCAAAACCCTGCGCAATCATAAGGACTTTGTCCTGCCTGACCGCAGCGATGTCGGCATGGATAAAGCATTCTTGCGTGCTTACAGCCTTAAACTTATCGAGACATGTCACCGCCGCCGCGCCCACGCTATGGGCGGCATGGCCGCGCAAATCCCCGTTAAAAACGACGCAGCCGCCAATGACGCCGCCTTTGCCAAAGTGCGCGCTGACAAGGAACGCGAAGTACGTGCAGGTCATGACGGCACATGGGTCGCCCACCCTGGCCTTGTCCCGGTGGCTATGGACGTATTTGATGAGCACATGCCTTTGCCGCACCAAATCTTGCGCAAACAAATCAACCCGCATGTACCCGAAGAAAGCCTGCTTACCCCCCACAAGGGCAAAATTACCGAAGCAGGCGTGCGCACCAATATCTCCGTCGGCGTCACCTATATTGCCGCGTGGTTAAGCGGGCGCGGGGCTGTGCCTATTCACAATCTTATGGAAGACGCAGCGACAGCCGAAATTTCTCGCTCACAAATTTGGCAATGGATGCGGCACGGTTCGACCATTGAAATGGCAGACGGCAGTAGTGCAAAATTAAATTCAACCCTATTTGATAAAATATTCAAACAAGAAATTGAAACCCTAGAGGGCACGGTGAGCGCGACAGAGTTTCGCAAAGGCAATTACGGCCTTGCCGCCGACATATTCAAAAAAACCGCAAACTCTGTGGATTTCGTCGATTTTCTAACTCTACCCGCCTACGAACATTTGCAAAAATTATCATAAATCATTCACTAATAAGGATATTAAAATGACCACTCGTTTAACCTATAAAGAACAAGAAGCAAAACTACAGGCCCGCTATCCAAGCGGCGTTGCGCCGGGCGGCATCACAATCGCCGACCTCGTACAACTGCGCATGCAAAACACCTATAAAACTCATTTGGACATTGCAAAATCCATGGCCACAGTGATGCGTAGCGATATGTCAGCTTATGACAAAGACAGCAGCAAATTCACCCAAAGCCTTGGCTGTTGGTCTGGGTTTCACGCCCAACAAATGATTAAATCTGTCAAACGCTCCAAAGGCACGACCAAAGGCGTTTATGTGTACTTATCAGGCTGGATGGTTGCAGGTCTGCGCAATCAATTCGGGCATTTGCCTGACCAAAGCATGCACGAAAAAACCTCCGTACCAGAACTTATTTCTGAAATTTATGCCTCCCTGCGCCAAGCAGACGAAGTCGAAATTAACGATTTATTTGCCGTGCTTAAATCGGCAAATACAGACATTGAGAGACAATCTGCGATTGCGGACATTGATGCATTTGAAAGCAATGTTGTACCCATCATCGCAGATATTGATGCGGGCTTTGGCAATGTTCACGCCACCTATCTTTTATCCAAGAAAATGATCGAAGCGGGTGCATGTTGCATCCAAATCGAAAATCAGGTTTCTGATGCCAAACAGTGCGGCCATCAAGACGGCAAGGTAACCGTTCCGCGTGAAGATTTCATCGAAAAACTTCGTGCTGTACGCATGGCCTTTGAAGAAATGGGCGTTGAAGACGGGGTGATTGTTGCCCGTACAGACAGCCTTGGAGCTGGCCTCACGCAAAAAATCCCAGTGTCGCAAGCTGCTGGCGATCTTGCATCTGAATACACGAAATGGCTAGAAACATCCGACGTCTCAAATGTTAACCCTCTGTCCGAAGGTGACGTGGCCATTCAACTTGGCGGCAAATTGGTCAAGCCGGTGCGCCTGCCCAATGGTCTTTATAAATTCAAAGCGGATACAGGCCGCGCGCGGGTGATTGAAGACTGTATTTCTAGCCTTGTCGAGGGTGGAGCCGACCTCTTGTGGATCGAAACGGCGACACCTGACGTATCCGTAATCGGCGGCATGGTTGACGCCATTCGCGAAGTCGTCCCAAATGCAAAGCTGACCTATAACAACTCCCCGTCATTTAACTGGACGCTGAACCTGCGCGGTCAAGTGCGCCGCGACTGGATTGCTTCTGGGAAAATTAACGAAGACGCATACCCAGAAGGCATTGCCCTGATGTCTGCGAAATATGACGACACTGAACTTGGTCAAGAAACCAATGCTCGCCTGCGGTCGTTCCAAACAGATATTGCCGCCAAAGCGGGCGTGTTCCACAACCTTATCACCTTGCCAACTTTCCACATGACGGCAAAATTCATGGATGATTTATCCATAGGATATTTTGGTGAGGATAAAATGATGGCCTATGTCAACACCATTCAGCGCGAGGAAATCCGCAATTCTGTGTCTGCCGTCAAGCATCAACACGAGGTGGGTTCTGATCTTGGTGATACATTTAAAGAGATGGTCGGCGGCGACCGCGCCCTAAAAGCAGGTGGTCATGATAATACTATGAACCAATTTTCCAACGTGGCCTAAAACAGCTTGCAACTATTATTTCCTCAAACTTACCGCCTTTCCAAATAGGGAAGGCGGTTTTTTATCAAGCAATAAACCATACCCTGCAATCACAGCTTCACAAAACTGTGATTGCAGGGTATGAAGAATATGCTGGGCGCGAAATGATTTTATTTTACACCCAAATTGTATTTAAAAAAAGTATTTAGCTTTATGATTATTGCACAAATATCGGATTTACACATTGGCTATGCTGGCCCAAACAAAACGGGGAAAAACAAGGCCCGCCTCGCCACAGTTGCAAAAACTCTCAACAATTTACAACATAGGCCCGATCTTTTGATTATCACGGGTGATTTGGTAGAACATGGCCAACATTGGGCCTATGAAGATTTAAAGACAACAATCGCATCGTGCGGACTTCCCAAAGAATTACCCATTTACATGGCTTTTGGCAATCACGATCGGCGCGGCCCGTTTAATGATGTTTATAGCGATATTAAATATGCTGACGGTTTTTTTCAATACACCATAGAAGACTGGCCAGTGCGCATTATTGTCTTGGATACATTGGGCGAAACTCGTCACGGCGGTGAGTTTTGCGAGATACGTGCCAATTGGCTAGATAAAGAATTGGCTAAGCAACCCGATAAACCAACATTAATCGCCATGCATCACCCACCAATTAAGACAGGTATTGATTGGCTTAGTTCCGACCCAAATTCGGAATGGGTGCAAAGATTACACGCCATTATTTCCAAATATGACAATGTAAAACATATGATTGCAGGTCATGTTCACCGCAGTATTTTTAAAACATTTGCAGGCACGAGCCTTTCAGTCACGCAAGCGATTGCCCCGCAAACCAAACTTGAACTTGCCAAAATTGATCCAAATGTTCCAGATGGACGCGGCCTATTGGTTGAGGCCAGGCCTGGGTTTTGTTTGCATCAATGGGACGGGGATAGTTTTACCACGCATTCGGCCCAATCACCGTGCGGGAAAATATTGCTCAACTACGATGAAAAATTTGCCTATGTTATCAAGCATACGATGGATTTAGATCATTAACAAATATCAGCGCAATTCTTGTAAGCGCGCATGTAAAACCTCTAAAGCTTGGGTCAATCGGTCTTGGTCATATGTATTTGGGTACTCAACTGCGTCGTAAGCTATATTAATTTCCGTACGCATATCGGTAACATCAATACGTGCCACCTGATTTGCCGCAATCATCGAACTTAATAATGTATCTATAGCCATAATCGCCTGCTCTGCGGCTACATAATCCGTATAGCGGCGATTCAAGGTTTCTGTGACAACAATATCTAAAATATCAAGGGTTTGGCGTTTGCTAAACTTCGTAACTTCAATTTTTGCAATCAGTGCATCTGCACTCACCATTAACAAATTGATAGCCTGAGAACGTCCATTATGGTTGAGAGACCCATGGAAGTCATTGACCTCCACATCAAAACGACGTGCCAAATCAGGCGCAATTTGCTTGGCAGTCGCCAATAACATAATCATGCTGGCGTCATTAAATTTTAATGTACCGCGTAAATTTGGACGACCTGGGTTTTGGCGCGCACTGGGTTGCCACCCTGGTTTCTCGGAAATTTGCCGATGGCAGGCAAGGCAATCAAAAAACACCAATTCAGGGAAAATTCCGTCTTTATTCAACAGAGGTTTTTCAAACAATTGCAATTGCTGTTTTAATGCCATCGCTTGTCCAATCGCCCATATACGCACACCCGTTTGCACCTTTTTACGCTTATGATAATCAACATCTTCACTATGATGGCTTTGCAGTGCCGTAAACAAATCAAGCTCAAACGATATGCGAGGGTGTCCCGCTGCCATCATGCGGTGATTAACAAATTGCCCCGTTTCTTCACTTCCCATATGACATGCTAAGCAAACGTCAGCACGGGTTTTCGCATCTTCTAGCGCAAACAGACCGCGCGTAATATTTGTCTGGTGAGACGCACCTTTAAAATGCCCATCCAGCCATTTTTCAGACGCCCCGTGACAGCTCTCACAGCCAACACCATCTTTGACGGTAAATTTATGCCCGCGTTGTGCCGGCGTGACATTATCAGTATGGCAAGACACACATTCCTTAGCTTCAAATGCGGGAGACATGATTCCTAAGCGGGTTACGATTGCTTTGGCTCGCTCACCCAATAAAGTTTCGTAAGCACGAATGTGCGCGCCTGTTGTTGATGCATCATCCCGCCACGTTAAAATTTCGTTTTGCCGAACAACAATCCCAGTAGCTTCCTGACGGCTATGGCATGTGGAGCCAGAGCAACTCATGACGCCTTCATGACGCAAAGTCTCGTTTAAAGGTATTCGTGGCGACGTTTGTGCACTTACATATATACCAACACACCAAATACTCATCATGCCAACAATAGCACGCTTAATAATATGCATGAATATATGAAGTTTAAAACTCATGATGCCCCTTAATTATATTAACAATATCATGAATTTTTTTATTCACGCAAGTGTTTGATTTATAAATAAAAACATATTATGATTATTTTACATCAAACGTATAAGGGGCGCGGGTTTGACGAAAACAGTAGAAATTGCCATTATTGGGTCTGGACCAGCAGGCTTAAGTGCGGCTGCTCGGGCAGCTGGGTTAAAACTATCACATGTTTTAATAGAAAAATCCGACCACCTCTCGGACACGATTTTTAAATATCAAAAAGGCAAGCATATCATGGCAACGCCGAGCCAGCTTGTCTTACGTAGTGATATTGATTTTGCGGCAGGCCCGCGTGAGGGAATTTTGGAAACATGGGCTAAACACGTCGAATCTGCAAAAATAAATGTTCAGTATGACAGTGAAGTTGTTGAAATTACGGGGAAGCAAGGGAATTTTGAAATTGCAATAAAAGGCGGAAAGAAAATTAAAGCCGCGAATATTGTCATGAGTATCGGCACACAAGGCAATCCCAATACAATGCGCTGTCCGGGTGGTGACCTCCCTTTCATCCAATACCAACTTGATGATCCAAATGCATATTTTGATGAAGACATCATTGTTATTGGCGGCGGGGACGCGGGTATTGAAAATGCTCTTGGGTTGTGTGCAGACGTATCTCTTGAAAACCGGGTCACCTTATTACAACGCGCACCCGACTTCCCAAAGGCTAAAGAAGCCAATGTCAAAGCACTTATGTCGGCCAGTAATGATGGCCGTATGGACATTGTTACCAATGCAACGGCGTCGTCTGTCGAAAAAGGCTGGATAAATATAGATGTAAAAGACGGTACAGACCGCCTCCCCTGCGACAGAATCATCGCACGGATGGGTTCAGCCCCACCTCGTAAATTTATCGAAAGTTGCGGCGTGGAATTTTCTAGCCCTGACCGTGCTGCCTACCCAGTCTTGAGCGAAATCTTCGAATCAACTACTGCTGGCATCTATGTTATCGGCGCTCTTGCTGGCTACCCACTGATTAAGCACTGTATAAACCAAGGTTATGACGTTGTTGAAAACATTCGCGGGAATAAAGAACTTAAACCTGCTGATGAGCCGCTGCTCGCAGAAAAATTTAAAACCTTGCCTGGCAATAAGAGTGTAAGCGAATGGCTAGAAACTATACGTTCGCAAGTCGAGATTTTTCAAGATTTGACGCCCCTACAAATGCGGGAATTTATGTTAGACTCATCCGTGCATGCCAAACGCAGGGGTGACGCAATTTTCAAACGAAATGATATTGGATCATCTTTATTTTCAATCGCGAGCGGCAGTGTCAATGTCCATATTGATCCCAATGATACCTCCAAAACAGTGGAAATTGGCCAAGGACAGATTTTTGGCGAAACGGGGTTGATCTCTGGACGTCGCCGCAATGCATCCATATCTGCGGCGCAAGATTGTGTTTTGGTTGAAACCCCGCGTACTGCCGCGCGCAAATTAATATCCACCGTCCCTGCCGTAAAACGTACGATCGACAAAATTGCGACGGAACGACAACTTCTGCAAATTTTTGGGTCAGGCCTCACACGCGAAAATCTCAGCGACGTTATTCAAGACGCAGAAGTGCTTGTGATTAAAGCGGGCCAAGCCATAATTACTGAAGGCGTCAATGATACCGACATATATATCATCCAATCGGGCAGCATGTTGGTGGAGAAACTTATCGGAGATAAAAATGTGTTTTTATCTTATGTACCCGCTGGTAATTATGTCGGCGAAATGGCTCTGTTTGAAGACGGTGTGCGTACAGCCAGCGTCAAGGCTGCTGTAAAATCAGAAGTTATAAAACTCCACGGCAAACATTTTGAAAAACTGTTGGCGGACAATCCATCTCTCAAGAAAAACGTCGAACTTGAGCTCACGGATCGCCGCGCTATGAATGCCTATATTGAGGGCCAAAAAAGTAATTTTGACAGTGTTGCAGATTTATATGGGGCACGGGCTAATTTCCTCATTGAACAGGGCTTGGGGGAAGCAACCGACGCTTTGCTCATCGATGAAAGCCTGTGTATTGGGTGTGACAATTGCGAAGTGGCATGTGCGGAAAGCCATGACGGGATTTCAAGGCTTAACCGCGAAGCGGGCACAACATTTGCCAATATTCACATTCCAACCTCGTGTCGCCATTGTGAACACCCCCATTGTATGTCCGATTGCCCCCCCAACGCCATTCACCGTGCTCCTGACGGGGAGGTTTTTATTGATGATAGTTGTATTGGTTGCGGAAATTGCCAACGCTATTGCCCATATGGTGTGATTCAAATGGAAAAAACACCACCTAAGAAACCGTCCATCTTCTCTTGGATCATGCTGGGTATTGGCCCCGGCCCCGGCCAAGCAAGTCCAGAATGGGTCAAAAAGAAACTCAGCCGCGCAAAGACGGAAACACCCAAAAAAGCTGTTAAATGCGACATGTGCAAAGGCATTAAGGGCGGAGCTGCCTGTGTGCGGGCCTGTCCAACGGGCGCGGCTATTCGGGTTTCCCCAGAAACATATTTGGGCCTTGCCCGTAAAGAGCGGGAGATGGGCTAATGGCGAAAAAAAATAAACAGCCGGCACAACACATCGGCTTTCTCGCGCACCGTAATTATTTATTTCTAAAACTTGCAGTTATATTTTGCATCCTTTGTATTGCGGGATATATCTGGGTAGATTTTGAACCTGCCCGCAATGGCGGCACATGGTACGGCTATACTATGGGGATCATCAGTGTCTTGCTCATACTGTGGCTCACCCTACTGGGCCTACGTAAACGCTGGATAACGCAGGGACGCTGGAGCTTGAAAGGCTGGACATCAGCCCATGTTTATCTCGGGCTGTCTTTGCTGATTGTGGCCACTTTGCACACAGGGTTTCAATTTGGCTGGAATTTGCACACATTTGCATATTCATTGCTGGTGAGTGTTATTGTCTCAGGCATGTTTGGCATATATTTTTATGTGTTTATTCCCAGTAAAATGAGTAAAAATAGAGGTGAGATGGGCCAAGCTGCTATGCTCGATGACGTGGCTAATCTTGACCGAATTTTACGCGAAACGGCACAGCCATTAGGCGATGAATACATTGAATTGGTACGCAGTTCTGCGGGTAAAACCAAACTTGGCGGTCATATTTTCAAACGCCTATCGGGGAGAGATAGAAAATGCCCGACCCGCTCTGCACTGAGGTTTTTCCGTGCTGAATTACAAAATATAGACAGTGCACAACATGGCCCAATTCTTGACCTTATTTCAGTTTTAGAGCGTAAAAATGCGCTTCTGCAACGCATTCGCACCCACACGAGATACAGAGCACTTTTAGAATTATGGCTATATTTTCACATCCCCCTGACCTTCGCGCTACTTGCCGCATTGTGCGCGCATATTGTCAGCGTATTTTATTATAGTTAGGGCCGCTATGACAATCACCATACGAAATTTAAAAAGAAGAACGGGCGGGCGGGAAAGTATTCGCGAACGCATATACGAAACTGACCAGATCAGTATTGGCCGCGAAGCCAGCAATGATTTGCAATTACTTGATCTGCGCATTGCCTTAAAACATGCACGTATAAAACGAGATCGTAAGGGATTTGCCACGTTGGAAATGCTGGGTGGGCAAAGCGCCACTGTCAATGGACGACTAAAGTCGCGCGCAAATGGTCTTAAACCTGGCAGTAAAGTGCGTATTGGAGTCTATGAACTCCGCATTGAAAAACCCCAGACAGAAAATGATTTAACAATCACCTTAGAGCAAATCGAAACCGTAGAAGCCGCGATTACAGCTGCCGACGAGGATACCGTATTTGGCCTCAAAAGAGCCTTGCCTGGGAAGAGGCTGATGGCGTGGACATTCCTCTTGGTTATACTGGGCATCTTTTTGTTTTTACCCATTTGGGCCTTTAACAATCCCAACAACAACTCTGTGAAATCCTTACCTATACAGGCAGACTTGGCATGGAACAGCGGCCCCATATCTCTTATGCATGCCAATTTAAAAAATGATTGTAAAACGTGCCATACCAAAGCATTTACCGCCGTAACAGATCAAGCCTGTGCTCAGTGTCATACGGATGTGTGGAATCACGCTGACGCCAAAGACATGCAGACCGCAAAACCAAATCCCGATGGTTTTGCCGCAAAATTAGACTCCATTAGCGAAACATTCGGGCGTTCAGTTGACCGGTGTTCTTCGTGTCATGTGGAACATAATTCGCGTACAAAAATAGTTCCAGCTAGTCAGGATATGTGCGCAGATTGCCATAAAGATTTAAGTACGTCATTGCCCCATACCAAGCTGTTAAATGTTTCAGATTTTGGTGTTGACCATCCACAATTTCGCCCCAATATCATCACGACGCCTGATTTCATCAATCCTGTTTTCACAAAAGTGTCTTTGGATGACAATCCGAAAGGTTTTTCAGGGCTTAAATTCCCCCATAAGCTACATCTTTCACAAAACGGCGGTGTGGCACAAATGGCGAGGCGCGTTGGCGGGAAATTCGCAAACGGCATAGACTATGGCGTCGATTGCGCGGATTGCCACCGCCCCGAAGCTGGCGGGGCACTATTTGATCCTGTGAACATGCAACAAGACTGCGCTGTGTGTCATAACTTGGTGTTTGAAGATGATGAGGGCTATGCCCGTACACTACGCCACGGTGAACCCAATGAAGTGATTGCCAGCATGCGCGATTTCTACCAAGCCAAAGCACTTGGCAATATTCGCGACGCAGAGATGAATTCACGCACGCGCCGCCGCCCGGGTCATGCGGCCAGCTTACGCGATTTGAACCGCCGTGAACTGGCGTTCAAACAAGCCGATGAGCGTACAGCTACCAAAGTCAACGCAATATTCTCAGAAGGCGGTGCTTGCTTTGATTGTCACAGAATTTCCCGCCCAGATGATATCACCACGCTCGATTTTGCTATATTGCCAATTTCGGTTAATGATGGGTTTTATGCCAAATCCCCATTTAACCATAATAGCCATGCAACGCGGGACCTTACATGCGAGACTTGCCATGCCGCCAAAGACTCGGCCCGTTCATCGGATATACTTCTGCCAAAAATAGAAGTGTGTAAGGATTGTCATGTTGGAGAGGAAAAATATCTCCAAAATGGAAAAACTGCAAAGAGAACCTTGCCCAGCACCTGCCTTACATGCCATACGTTCCATGATGGCCCACATGCAAATCTTATGCATGCGGGCACAAAGGGGAATGACGTACAATAAATAATGATTGTCGATAAGCATATTTCGCTCTGGCGATTACTTGGAGTTATATGGAAACAATTACTGGCCATGTTTGTTTTGGCCTGTTCCATTGTCGTACCCATTGTTTATTTCCAATTGGGAAATGTGCTTGATTTGACCGCGCCCCTGATCCTTGGCACGGCCATATCAATCTTTCTAGGCTTTCGTACAAACTCGGCTTATGACCGTTGGTTTTTGGCACGCGGTACATGGGGCAAAATGCGCGCAGCTTCTCGCAATATGTCTTTGGTCCTTGCCCGTAATAACGAGCAATATATCAACCGCACCACAGGTGAACCATCAGATATTGCCCGTACAGTTATGCGCCGTATGATCCGCAGAAACATAGCATGGCTCTGGATATTAGGACGACAATTGAAAGGCTTACCTCCCTTGCAAGGTGCAGATAAATTACTCAGTCCAGAAGACCGCGACATCATAAAAAATCTCCATAATCCTGCTTTAAAGCTACTATTTTTACAAAGCCAAGATTTCCGCATTGCCCAATCCGAAGGTCAGTTTTTTGACGGTGAGCATTTCGAAATTGTTGGCATTCAAAGAGAACTTGTTGCAGGGCAAACTTCATGTGAAGGCTTGAAAAATACACCTTTCCCAACCCATTATTCATTCTTCACCCATTTATTTATTTGGCTATTTATTGCTCTTTTATCTTTTTCTTTGCCTGGGCTTGAAAATATGAAATACCTCGCTATTCCCGCTGTCATGTTGGTTGGTTGGATTTTCTTTATGGTCGAAGGCATTGGCTCTTATATGGAAGAGCCCTTTGCCAACAACCGCAATGTTATCCCCATGGATGCACTGGCACGGTCGTTAGAGATTGACCTCAAAGCGATTGCGCTCGAAGACGACGAATTACCCCCCATGATACAACCCATCGATGGCGCTTTATATTAGAGCCCTCTTTGGTTTACGTCATCACGCACACCAACAGGCGGCGCGAAGTAAACTTCCACCATTTTGCATCTATTTTTAGCCCTGTAAGCAAGGCTGTCCGCGTGGCTCCGACATTGCCGGACACCGTGGGGGTAGTAAAATGTTTTGCAAAGGCCAAAGCCACGCGACGATGTCTTTTTGTATACGTTCAGAAGCTTGTTTCCAAACCTCCCGCAACGGCCCTCTGAGCACACGCCGCGGCGCAGAAACACTGGTGCGTAATTCTCCAACACATCAATGCAGACACCTCCCCCCACCTCAAACCTACACATGCTTGACGCCTGTGATGAGGGGACGCATTTAATATAGATGAGGTTTAATGAGCGTGGATAAGTTAGTCAAATTACCTCCCAATTCCCATCTTTGTCATTCCAGTCCCAGCTTTCGCTGGGATAAACTGCAGCTGGAATCTGGTTTCACGTTCACGCTTAGTTGTATGTGTTCGGATCCCAGATCAAGTCTGGGATGACAGTCGAGGGAGTCGAGTGAGTCGAGGGAGTGGAGGGGAATCTATGCATTAATTCTAACCATTCCCACACCCACAGTCCCCGCACTTGACCCGTGGTCCATACGCTATCAAAGGCAACGCACCGCACAACCATCCGATGGACCCCGCATCAAGTGCGGGGACTGGCGGAGAGTGCGTAGCCCCATCTTATCATTCCAAGACAGGTTGGAACTGGTGTCACGCGCATATACAACAATGTGACTTAAATACGATATATCGCAATATCCAAACGTATATTTATGATTTACAAATACACGCGCTGCACTAAACTTGCGAAAAACCAAACGGTGGGAATCAATGCCAATTGCGAATATTTTAGGGGTGATTGTATTTTTAGCCATTGCGATTTTTTTGTCTGAAAACAGAAGTGCTATTAATTATAAAAACGCGGCACGCACGTTAACTTTGCAGTTCTTCATTGCCGTTCTCGCCCTCACACTTCCTTTCAGTGCCAACGCCATGAAAGCCATGTCGGACGGCGTCAATGCGATGATTAATTTTGCAGGCAAAGGCACGGACTTTGTTTTTGGCCCTTTGGCCCATGCAGAAAACGGCTTCATATTGGCATTCCAAGTGTTCCCGATTATAATCTTCATTTCCACCCTATTTGCTATTTTTTATCACCTAAAAATCATGGATTTAGTCATTAGGTTTTTAGGCGGTATTGTACGCAAAATCACAGGGGTTTCGCGGCTCGAAGCCACTGTCTCTGCGGCCAGTATTTTTGTTGGTATGGTCGAAGCACCTTTGGCCATCTTGCCATATTTAAAAAAGCTAAACCGTTCGCAATTGTTTACGGTGATGTCGTGTGGTTTAGCCAGTATTGCGGGTACGGTTTTGGTCGCCTACACAGCATTGGGCGTACGTTTTGACCTACTGCTCACCGCCTCATTCATGGCGGCTCCTGGCGGTCTTCTCATGGCAAAATTATTGATCCCCGAAACGGAAGATGCATTCGATATTTCCAATTTTAAAGAGGCAAATGCACAAGACGCACCCGATAAACCTTCGAACCTCATTGAAGCGGCAGCCACAGGCGCTATCACGGGTTTGCATATTATGCTCAGCGTCATTGCCGTGATTATTGCCTTTGTTGCCATCATTGCCATGATAAATGGCTTATTTGGCTGGGTTGGCGGCAAATTTGGCCATCCAGAATTCTCACTTGAACTCATTTTTGGTTTTTTATTTGCCCCCATAGCTTGGTTGATTGGTGTGCCGTGGAGCGAAGCTATGGCGGCGGGGCCATTGCTCGGCGAAAAACTGGTTGCCAATGAATTTCTCGCTTATTTAAACTTCACCAAAAACATATCAAGTTTTAGTGATCAAGCGCAAATTGCCATTACAATTGCCCTGTGCGGGTTTTCAAACTTTGTCGGAGTTGGCATATTGATAGCAGGGCTTGGCAGTGTCATTCCTGAGCGCAGAAAAGAAATTTCCGCACTGGGCATGAAAGCCTTGCTTGCGGGTACATTGTCTAATTTTATGAGTGCCGCCCTTGTCGGAATTGTCTTGGCCATAGCGTCCGTATTTGCATAAGGTGGGCGTATGAAATTTAAAACTATTCTTTTCTTCATATGCCTGATGTTCATGGCCATATCATCCCCTGCGCAACAGCAAGGCACATCAGGACAAACAATGGCGGCCATTCCTGTCTCACTCGAATTACCAAAAGATTTGCAGACAGAGCTTGGGCAGGAAAAAGCCGTTGTGATAAAACCTAAGGACAAGTCGAATTGGAATGTAGAGTGGCTTGTGATACTAGCCAATATTGCAAAATATATTTTTTACGGCATAATTCTATGTGCCGTGGCGTTTATTCTCTATGCGATTTTAAAAGAAATCATCCGCATTCATAATAACAAGCCACCTGAGGAAAAGCCTGACGAAGCCCCTACCATCCCGCTGTATCAACCTGACGCTAAAACAGCGCGCATTGTGCTGGGCGACGCAGAAGAACTTGCCAAGCAAGGCCGTTTCACCGAAGCGGTTCACACATTGTTGTTTCGCTCTATTCAAGACATAACCGACAAACGCCCACGGCATGTGGGCCCGTCACTGACCAGCCGCGAAATTTCCGAACTCCCCATATTATCCCAAAAAGCCCGCGCAGGATTTTCCATGATTACCAGCTTAGTTGAAGCCAGTTTTTTTGGCGGTAATGCTCTTGGTGCGGACGATTACGCAGCTTCAAAAACAGCCTACAAAAACTTTGCTTATGAAAAAATAGCCCGTTAAACTGTGACAGAATTATGAACACAAAAGTTAAAAACACTTTGGAAGGGCGGCAGCAATCCCGAGCTGTGCGGTCTGTGTTTAGCCCTATGACCATCGCCTTGATGATCGTGCTGGGTGTGTTTTCATTTAGTGCTTATTTCGTACTCTCTGGGTTTTCGGACAAATTTAAAACGGGGAATAATGGAGCCGCCCATGTGTTGTCTAAATCTGCAATTGGTTATGCGGGGCTTTTGCACTTGCTTAAACAAAATGCACATGATGTTCAAATTTCACGTTCGGCCCACGTACAAAACAACAATGCTGATGCCGTGCGTATCCTCACACTGGGGCAGCAACGTCACGCGGTCAGTTTAGACGAAATTACCTTGGATACGCCGACCCTGATTATCCTGCCAAAATGGAATACAACACCAGACCAAAAGCACAAAGGGTGGGTGCAAAAGCGCAATACCCCTTTCCCAGACACTCTGCCCGAAAAGCGAATACAAAACGATTTGCAAAAACTTTTGGATTCTGTGAGCGCAACAGAAATAAACTTTGAGCGTACAGATGCCGTCAACAAAAAAGTTGCCATTTCCCCGTCCGTTTTTCTTGAAACCACCGAAGTCATTTCCTTTTATAATTTTCCCAAGCTGCAAATCATTAGCGGTGATGATTTATATTCTCTGGTCGTCAGTGACAAAGGCACGATCCTTGCACAAATTGCGGATACAGATATTTTCATACTCTCTGATCCCGATTTTCTCAACACCCAAGGCATTGCCAAACAAGATATTGCGGAATTTGCGCTGGATGTGATGCGCGCACTGGAAACACAAACCATCTCTGACGGGTTTGTATTTGATCTTTCCTTGCACGGTTTTTCCCCGTCACAAAACTTCATTAAACTGGCCCTCACCCCACCGTTTCTCGCCTTAAGTCTGTGTTTATTAGCTGTGCTTATCCTAACAGCATGGCAAGCAATAGCACGGTTTGGCGCACCTGCAATGTTGATGCGCGACATCAGTCTTGGTAAATTAAGCCTGATTAACAATGCGTCCAATTTCATCATGCGCGCAGGTCGGGCCCATAAAATGGCACCTGAATACACCACATTAACAAAGAAATTTCTGGCGCTACAACTCAAACTCCCCGCAGGGATATCTGACGCCGAAGTTTCAAAACGCCTTGATATATATGCGCGCCATGCGGGTATGGATATGAATTGGTCAACATTAGAGGCGCAGGTAAAAACATCCAGCCAAGAGGATAATTTCATGCAAAGTGCCCGCAAACTTTACAACTGGCGAAACACAATTATTTCAGGAGACAATCATGGACGCACATAAGGTTAAAGACCTAGCCGCTGATATTAAATCAGAAATTAGCAAAGCCATTATCGGCCAAGACGATACGGTAAACCTGCTGCTGATTTCCCTCTTTGCCAGTGGGCATATTTTGCTGGAAGGCCCGCCGGGGACGGCGAAAACTTTCTTGGCACAATGTTTCTCAAACGCCTTGCAAATGGACTTTGGACGCATACAATTTACGCCCGATCTGATGCCTGGGGACTTGCTTGGCACGAACCTGTTTAATTTTCAAACCAATGAATTTTCCCTTATCAAAGGCCCGATTTTTTGCGATCTTTTGCTAGCAGACGAGATTAACCGTACACCGCCCAAAACCCAAGCCGCCTTGCTCGAAGCTATGCAGGAACGCCAAATCACCATTGACGGCACGGCCTATCCTTTGGGGGATAATTTTATGGTCATCGCCACCCAAAACCCAATCGAGCAACAAGGCACATACCCCCTGCCAGAAGCACAGCTCGACCGGTTTTTATTCAAGCATAATCTGGCCTATCCTAGCCGCGAAGAAGAAATCGAAATCGTGACGCGTCACGGTGCGCGCACGGGCACGCCGTCAGCCAAAAAACTGGGCGTTAAATCTGTTGTTACCAAAAGAGCTTTGAAAAACGCCATTGCCTGCGTTGCAAATGTACGCCTAACCGAAGAGGTGATTTTGTATGTGGTTGATTTGATCCGCGCCACCCGAGAAAACCCATTGTTTGAAACGGGAGCATCACCCAGAGCCGCTGCCATGCTAGCCGCCGCTGCACGGGCAAACGCCGCCCTTGATGGCCGAGATTTTGTTATTCCTGACGACGTCAAATCCATTGCCCTGCCCGCCCTTAGGCATAGGGTTATCCTCTCGGTTGTGGCCGAAATTGAGGGACGCAGCGCGGATGATGTTATTCGCGAAATCATCGAACAAACAAATGCACCACGCTAACAGGTAGACAATTGCTATACCCAACCAAACGCGCTGTATTATTGATGGGAGCAGGCCTGCCGATTATCCTCGCCTTGGCAATTCTTAACCCTGCGCTTTGGGCCGTTGGCGGCATATGGATTGCTTCGGTATTTGGCTTGCTTCTGTGCGACGCGGTTTTGGCACCTGCCCCGTCTAAATTCACTCTGGCCACAGATATCCCTAATTTCATCTATGTGGGTACAAGCGCAGACATTAAATGCACCTATGTGCTGCGTGATCGCCGCATTGCAAATAACATTGAAATGAAATTGGCAACAGGGGCAAGGCTGATCGTCACGCCCGACATATTGTATCCACCTTTAGAAAATGGCGGTATTTTAGGGATTTTTCGCCTACGGGCCAAAAGGCGCGGGCAAGCGCAGGTTCAAGAGGTGTGGGCACGTTGGACAGGCCCATTTGGGCTTATGTGGCGACAATTAAAAACGCCTATTCACCAGACACTCTCAATAACGCCCGATACGCGGCTGGTACAACAAAAAGCCGTAGAAATATTTTCGCGAGACGCCGCCTACGGCCAAAAAAGGCAAATTGAGCGCGGTGAAGGCACGGAATTTGATAGCTTGCGCGAATTTATGCACGGCATGGATAAACGGGCCATTGATTGGAAGCATTCGGCGCGGCACCGCAAGCTTCATGCCAAAGAATTTCGCACAGAGCGCAATCACAATATTATTTTTGCCATCGATACGGGTTATCTCATGTGCGAGCCTTTAAAGGGGAAAACCCGTCTGGATTGGGCAATAAATGCATCTCTGTTGGTCTCCTATATCAGCTTGAAATACGGCGACCGTGTTGGCTATTTCGGCTTTGATGCCAAACCTTATGTGGCCACCAAACCCGTTTCTGGATCAGCCTCATTTGCCCACCTTCAAACCCTAACGTCACAATTGAGCTATTCAACCCAAGAAACCAATTTCACCCTCAGCCTGTCTACATTGTCAAAATCTCTGCGGCGCAGATCGTTGATAATTGTATTTACGGAATTCGTCGACACCACCAATGCCGAACTGATGATCGAAAATATCAATCGCTTGCTAAAATCCCATATCGTCTTGTTTGTGACATTTCGCGACGTGGAAATCGAAAATTTAATTGAGCGCGCCCCTACCACCCCCGCGCATGTCACCCAAGCCGTTATTGCTGCCAATTTTAATAAAGAGCGCGAATTGGTGCTCGCCCGTCTTGAGCGCATGGGTGTGCAAATTGTTCGTACCGATATTGAAAATATGAGTACGGCAGTCTTAAACAGATTTTTGAAAATGAAACGCAAAGAAATGATATAAATACCAACCGCACTTACAACACACACGCGCAAACAAACGAAGGAATACATGTGCCAACACAATCACTTAAAAGTCATAAATTCAGAACGGACAGGGAAGACAACTGGAAAAAGCTGGAAGCCATGCTGTCGCGCATCGAAAACCGGTCTCTAAAAAGTTTGAGTGACGCGGATATGATTGCCTTGCCTGGCCTCTACCGTGCAACCTTATCGGCCTTAAGTGTCGCCCGTGCAACATCCCTTGACCAAGACGTTATTGTCTATCTTGAAAGCCTAACAACGCGAGCGTATTTTTCCATTTACGGCAATCACGCCAGCATGTTTGAACGCATTGGCAATTTTTTTCGGCGCGGTTGGCCAGAAGCCGTACAGAGCATGAAACGCGAAACCTTAGCGGCGTTCATCATCACAGTTTTGGGCGCACTGATTGCTTATGTTCTGGTGAGCAATAACCCAGATTGGTATTTCTCATTTATCCCCGAAAGTTTAGCGGGTGACCGTACCCCTGCCAGTACAGAGGCCGAACTGCGGGACAGCTTGTATCACGACGGCGATACAGACCAGTTGTCCGTCTTTGCAACATTTTTGTTTTCTCACAATTCCCGCGTTGCCATACTTGCCTTTTCACTTGGCTTTGCTTTTGCCATACCGTCTGTCGTCCTTCTTCTCTATAACGGCCTGATACTAGGAGCTTTTATTGCTTTATACGCCGAAAAAGGACTTGGGTTTGAGATTGGCGGGTGGCTGATTATTCACGGCGCTACCGAGATATTTGCCATTATATTAGCAGGTGCAGCAGGTATGAAAATTGGTTGGGCTGTAGCCTTTCCTGGCTCTCATTCCAGATTACAGGCGGCGAGCCTTGCAGGTACGCAGGCGGCGACTGTGCTGGGCGGTGTTGTGGTTATGTTGTTTTTTGCAGGCTTACTCGAAGGGTTTGGACGGCAATTGATCCTCAATGATTGGATACGGTACGCCATTGGGTTGAGCACATTATTGCTATGGCTTTTATATTTCTACCTCCCGCGAAATGATGGCGCGCTTCATCAGGCGACAGTATCTCATGAGTAAAACGAAAAAAAGCAAATCATCAAAACGGGTAAAAGGTTTAGACAAAAATGTCCGCACACTTGTCACCCCTGAAGGCATTGATTTAAGGCTGCGGCTAGCCGATACGGGTTCGCGTTTTGGCGCGTTCGTGATTGATATTTCCATTATGGTCATCTCTCTCATCGTCATGACATTTCTCATTGGCTTTGCTATGGCTGGCCTTGCCACGAGTGGGGCCGATAAGAAGGACATAGAACTTGGTGTCATCATCTGGATACTCGTATTTTTCCTACTACGAAATTTCTACTTCATGTTTTTTGAAATGGGCGGCAAGGGGGCGACACCGGGGAAGCGGGTTTTAAAAATCCGCGTCGCCAACCGCAATGGTGGGCATCTTACGGCCAATGCAATATTTGCCAGAAATGCCATGCGCGAAATTGAGTTTTTCATGCCGCTGTCATTTGTCTTTAGTATAAATTCCAGCTTTGACGGCTGGGTAAATTTACTGGCTTTTATCTGGGGCATGATTTTTCTGCTCTTCCCATTATTTAACAAAGATAGGCTCAGAGCTGGCGATATTATTGCGGGCACATGGGTGGTAAATGCCCCGCGCATGCACTTATCAAAAGATATCTCCGCCATGCAAGAGCCATTGCATCAATACGTATTTACGCCAGAGCAGGTGAATGCTTACGGGGTCAAAGAACTACATGTTTTAGAAAATGTACTCAGGCAAAACATCCCCAAAACACTTGCAGAGGTCACGAACCGCATTTGTGTGAAAATTAAATGGAAGCCGGAAAACAAAATTGAAAATAAACCGCAAGCCCACCGTGATTTTTTAAGTGCGTATTACGCTGCTTTGCGCAAGAAGCTGGAAAGTCAACTTTTATTTGGGGTACGCCGCGAAGATAAATTTGACACGCAGTCGTCCCCTAAATAGGGTTTTCCTCATATGCGCATAAAAAAAGGCAGGATTGCTCCTGCCTTTTTCATTAAATAGGTGAGAAGGTTTAAGCTTCTTCAACCAATCCGATATTTGCAGCGGCTTGTTTGCCACGATTTTCTTCAAGGTCAAATGTAACTTTTTGACCGTCAGATAGACCACGCAGGCCTGCTTTTTCGAGGGCTGTAATGTGTACAAACACATCATTGCCGCCATCATCAGGTGCTATAAATCCGTAACCTTTTGTGGTGTTGAACCACTTTACTGTACCAGTTGCCATAATTAACTCTCTTATATTTTGAGTTTAAAAAACCCCCCAACACCTGGCAAGGCATTGAAAGAACTATGAATTTAGATTTTGGGGAAGGTTAGAAGGACTTAAGACGGAAAACATGTCGCAGAGATCAAAAGATCAATTCCTAAAATAGGAAACGCTTACTTACTGAACTTAAAAAAACTTATACTCACGACCATTAATATCAAAACTCAACGGGGTTATACATGCACATGCAAGCGGTAAGCAAGTAAATTCAGCAGAACACGTATAACTAGCTCACATATCCCAATCGTTAATACATTTTTAGCCTTCATTTAGTAAAAAAGAATCAGGGGATTTTGGCTAAATTGCATGGTGTATCCGCACAAATTTAAGAGGGTGCGCGCACTTTGAAGCAAAAATCGAAAAAATGCAGTAAAAAATGCAATGAGGACATAGGACAATTGCTTTATGATAAAGCCTAACACACAAGAAGCCCAAATCATTGAATTGACGGAAAATCTCGACCTTACCGCCGCTACGCCCTTATCAGAGGCACTTCATGCGGTTCAAGGTCAGGCAGTACAACTTAACACGGCAAAGGTTGAACGCTTGGGCGCGCAATGTTTGCAGGTTTTACTGTCCGCCTCACAAAGTTGGTCCGATGAAGGGATTGGATTTGAAATTCTCGATGCCTCACCCGCTTTTTCCAAAGGACTTGAGGTTTTTGGGCTGGGTGCTGATACTTTTTCTAATACGGAGAGCACTTAATGGCTTTAAATATTCTAGCAATCGACGATTCGCGCACCATGCGCGATATGTTGCGCTTTGCCTTATCAGACGCAGGGTTTGAAGTTTGCCTCGCTGAAGATGGCCAACAAGGACTGGACGCACTCACAGATTTTACGCCCGATGTCATCATTACCGATATCAACATGCCTGTCATGGACGGATTTGGGTTGATAGAGGGCGTGCGCAAAATGGACGAACTACGGGCCGTGCCGATTTTGGTTTTGACAACTGAAAGCTCACAAGAGCTAAAACAGCGCGCCCGCACTGCGGGAGCAACGGGCTGGATTGTAAAGCCTTTTGATAAAGTTAAACTTGTGAACGCTATTCACAAAGTTGCTGCGTAAATTTAACAGGAGACTATCACTGTGGAAACAATGGAAAGCATAAAGCAAACCTTCTTCCAAGAATGTGAAGATTTGCTACAAGAACTCGAAAGCGGCCTCATCCTTCTTAATAACGGGGAAGGTGACGACGAGACCATCAATAGTATTTTTCGCGCCGTTCATTCTATAAAGGGCGGTGCAGGCGCGTTTGAGCTCACGGATTTGGTGAAATTTGCACATATTTTTGAAAACACGCTCGACGAAATTCGCGGCAACAAGCTTGAAGCAACGAAAGATGTGCTCAATGTTTTACTGCAATCATCTGACCTACTACTTGATTTGGTCGAAGCTGCGCGTGACGGCGGGGAAAGTGACGTTGAACGTTCAGCAGAATTAATCAGCGAACTTGAAGCCTTGCTCGGCACGAAATTAGACGCAGAGCCAGAAGTTGTAGAAATGCCAGAAATGGATGCGCAATCCATGGACGATATGGGGTTTCAACCCCTCGCCCTCGATTTTGGTCTCGATAGTGACGAGGACGACGACCAAACACCCGTGTACAACATTCATTTTGAACCGACAGCACAAATGTACGCACACGGTAACGAAACGGCACGCCTTTTAAGTAACCTTGCAGAACTGGGCGAGGTAAAGATAGAATGCAACCAAGCAAACCTGCCCAATTTTGACAGCCTTGATCCAGAAGGCTCATACCTTTCGTGGGATATCGAGCTAACTTCAGACTGCGAAGAAGACGACATTAAGGAAATTTTTGACTTTGTTGAAGATGATTGCGAATTGCAAATCTCCAAAGTGGCGACCCCGCTGCCAGACCTTGGCGATATCAGCGCACCCGACAGTGCTGAAGAAGAAGAACTTCCCGCCCTTGAAATCATCGACGCCCCACAAGAAGAGTCAATCCCAGTGCCTGCCGAAGTAGAAGCCAAAAAAGTGGAAGAAAGAATCGAAAAGAAAAGCACCAAAACAGACGCTGCTAAAAAAGCAACGAACACGGGCCCTGCCCCAACAATCCGTATAAATTTGGAACGGGTTGACCGTTTAATCAACCTTGTTGGCGAGCTTGTTATCAACCAAGCCATGTTGTCCGAATGCGTAACCGAGGCAGGCCTTGCCCGTGACCCTTCAGTTTCTGCAGGACTAGACGAGTTCAAACAACTCACACGCGACATTCAAGAAAGTGTTATGGCCATACGCGCCCAACCCGTACAAGCTCTGTTTCAGCGCATGTCGCGGGTTGTCCGCAAAGCATCCCAAGCGACAAAGAAATCCGTGCGATTGGTCTTGGAAGGTGAATTTACCGAAGTTGACAAAACCATTGTCGAAAAACTGGCAGATCCTCTTACACATATGATCCGCAACGCGGTTGATCACGGCATTGAAATGCCTGACAAACGTACAGAAAATGGTAAAAATGAAGAAGGTATTGTCACACTTTCCGCCGCCCACCGTTCTGGAAAGATTGTAATTGAGGTATCTGATGACGGTGCGGGCGTTAACCGTGAACGGGTCAAACAAATCGCCGTTGATAAAGGGCTCATTGCTGAAGATGCAAGTTTAAGTGACAATGAAATTGACAATTTATTGTTTATGCCAGGTTTTTCAACCGTAGAAACTGTCTCGACTTTATCTGGGCGCGGCGTTGGCATGGACGTTGTAAAGCGGGCTATTCAAAGTATTGGTGGGCGGGTGACAATCTCCTCGACACCCGGTAAAGGGTCCGTTTTCACAATTAACCTTCCTCTCACCCTTGCTATTCTTGACGGCATGCTCGTGACGACAGCAGGGCAGACGCTTATTGTTCCCCTTACCTCTATTGTCGAAACGCTCATCCCAAGCCAAGGCGATATTCATTCCATGGGGTCAGGCGCATGTGTCGTTAATATTCGCGGCACATTCGTACCGCTTGTCGATGTTGGGTTTGAGCTTGGGTTTAAAGACCAACCTATTACAGATTATGAAAATAGCGTTGTGCTCTCCATAGAAACCGACGACGGTATACAAAGTGCCATTTTGGTGGACAGCATCCAAGATCAACGACAAGTGGTTATCAAAAGCTTGGAAGACAATTACGGCCATGTTGATAGTATCGCAGCCGCTACAATTTTAGGGGACGGCAAAATCGCCCTCATCCTTGATGTAGACACATTAGTCTCACAAGCCAAAACTACCACAGCCACCCCCGATTTATCCACAATAGCAGCGGAGTAGACATATGTCAGACACTGAAACTTTTGAAAACACTGAAGGCGCAGAATATGTGGCCTTTTGTATCGGCACGCAAGAATACTGCGTTGACATTATGGCGGTGCGTGAAATTCGTGGCTGGACAGAGGCAACAATTCTTCCCAATGCACCTGATTACGTTCAAGGTGTAATCAATTTGCGCGGCATGGTCTTGCCAATCGTTGATTTATCAAAACGCCTCGGCATGAACGAAACAAGTGCATCGGCACGGCACGTTATAATCATTGTAAAAATCAACACGCAAGTCGTCGGGCTTTTGGTGGATTCTGTATCCGATATTTTAACAGTGCCAAATGAAAACATTCAAGCCACGCCAGAAGTTGCCTCAAAGATTGCTAACGCATTTATCGGCGGTGTCATTGCAATGGATGAACGTATGATTAGCTTATTATCTCTCGAAAACATTCTTCCGACATTTGTGGAAGCAAGCGAGGCCGCATGAGCGCACTCGCCCAGCACTCCGCACCAACACCTGCCCCAGGTAGCACAAAAATAGTATTATCCGGTGCTGACCTTGCACGGGTTGCAAAGGTTATGGACGCTGACGCAGGTATTTTTATTGACGACGAAAAAATATCTCTGGTTCATTCACGGCTTATTAAACGTCTGCGGGTGTTACAACTCTCTAGCTTTTCTGATTATTGCGACCTGATAGAAAGTGCGAACGGTAAAAGCGAACGTCAAGAAATGCTTATGTCACTGACAACAAATGTGACCCGGTTTTTCCGTGAACCTCATCATTTTGAACACCTCATTCAAACCTCCCTGCCCCCGCTCATTGCACAAGCAAAAGCAGGCAAGCGTATCCGTATCTGGTCGGCGGGATGCTCTAACGGGCAAGAAGCCTATTCAATCGCCGCTGTTGTATTATCCCTGTTGCCCGACGCCCATAAATACGACATTAAAATTCTTGCATCAGACATTGATACCAAAATGGTCTTGGAAGGACGGCGCGGTATATATAGCGCGCAACTCATGCAAAAAATGCCAGAGAAATTACGGGCAAAACATTTCGATGTACAAGACGGCCCACGCGGGCAAATTTTTTGTGCCAACGCACATATGAAATCGCTTCTCTCATTTAGAGAGCTTAATTTAAATGCAGATACATGGCCCATGAAGAACAAGTTCGATATTATTTTTTGCCGCAATACGGTGATATATTTTAACGAAGCCACGCAAGCAAAAATTTGGACACGGCTTAAAAACCAACTGAACCAGCACGGTTATCTTTACATTGGCCATTCAGAACGACTGTCAGGCCCAGACGAAAATAAGTTTGATAAAGCCGCCGTCACAACATACAAATTAGAGAGATAAACAATGTCGATTAAAACCCAACTTAAAGTCATGGTTGTTGATGATATGGCCACAAGCCGTGGCCTCGTGATAAATGGATTGCAAGAAATTGGCATCCAAAACATCACCTACGAAACAACGGGCGACGCTGCATTTGAAGTCTTGTCAAAATCCCCTGTGCATCTGGTTATTTCTGATATGAATATGCCAGGCATGAGCGGTCTTGATTTACTTAAATCCATGCGCGAAACCCCGACTACCAAACGTACTGGCTTTATTCTTCTCACGGGTAGTGACGACCCTAGCCTCGTACAACGCGGTATAAAACTTGGTATGAATAATTTTATTAAAAAACCATTTTCCGTTCCCCAACTTAAAACCTGTATGGAAAAAGTCGTTGGCAAAATTTAGCATGAGTGCTCAAACCAAACCAATGCAAGATATGCATACCGCAGAAAGCGTACTCCTGCGTACAGCCGATGAACTGCGCACACTTGCTCAAAAAACCACATATATCCAAGAAATTGTTGGCACTTTAATGAGCAATGCAGCTTGTATTGGTGAAGACTTTTCTGACCTACAAGAGCTTGACCATATTACCCAAAGTATTGACGGATTATCTCACTTCTTACAAGCCCTTGCAAAGGATACACCGTCCGCTTGGCATTACCCTGAATTACTTGCGACAAATTCGCTTAAGCTAGAAGGGTTGGCGGCACGTTTATCAAACACACAACCATGTAACCCAATGAACAATGGTGATGAAGACGACCTTGATTTATTTTAGACCTAGGTTTTAAAATAACTCAAGATCAAATGTTTCGATCACAGCTTTCGGCTTCGCCATAAATATTTCATGCTCAGCTCTAACTATCGGTGACGCGCTCATAAGTTTTTGCCTGGCTAGTCCTGTGGTTGGCCAAAACCGTACACGGCGTGCTTTGTTACCTCCAAGGCTCTCACTTGTAATGGGAATGGTTTCATATTGTAGGAAATTACGGGCAAATTCTGCGTTTTCTGCACCAATATCTGTGAGGCCATCTATCATATTGGCCCCGCCAAAAAGCTTTGCTTGTAAACGCCTACGCTCTGCCCCTTGACCCAAAAGACCATTTATCAAAAGCTCCATCATATGAAGTCCACAACTGTCAGTCGTCGATGAGGTTTTGGGCAATAAAAAATGGTTCATGCCGCCAATTTGTGCGGCACGGTCATAAAGACACACCGCCACACACGACCCTAATACTGTTGTCAATACTGTGCCCGCACTAGCCGATACTTCATACGTGCCCTGTATGACCGCTTTGGTCACAGCCTTATGTTTCTGCATTGATCCCACCCACATTATTATTTTTTATCTACATGTGTATCTTATCAACACATGCGCCCACATTTTATGGCTTGGTTATAGTATAAAATTGCTAAATTTTGGTGTATTTTACATGAAACAAAAAATGTACTTAAAAAAGCTCCAGATCATCATCCGTGGACAGCTCAGGTGCTTGCGGGATTACTACTGGTTCTACTTCTTTAACAATTGTTGTTTCGCTCATGATTTTCTGCCGCGCTTTACCTGTTGTTGGCCAGAAGCGGACACGCCGCGCCCGATCCCCGCCAAGACTTTCGCCAACATTGGGAATGCCTTCATAGCTTAGAAAATTACGAGCAAATTCTGCATTTTCCGTACCGATGTCTGATAGACCGTGCATCATATTGGCCCCGCCGAACAATTTTGCCTGCAAGCGGCCACGCTCTGCCCCCATACGTAAAAGCCCATTTATCAAAAGCTCCATCATATGCAAACCGCTACTATCGGTGGTTGATGAAGATTTTGGCAGTAGAAAATGGTTCATGCCGCCAACATGTTTAACTGGATCATAGAGGCAGACAGCCACACAAGACCCGAGCACAGCAGTCATCATTTGTTCAAGGTCATCAGACACCGCAAAATCACCTTGCTTCACATGCTCGATATTTCTTTGAAGATATTGATTGTGTGTAGCACTTAACATGTCAGCCAGTCTTTGCGTTGGCGTTACACAGAGATAAGATTTCTTTGCCAATCGCGGTGATGGGAAGTTCTTTTTCGACTGCGCCGCGCTCCATTGCGGAACGGGCCATACCGTAAACAACCGACGTTGCTTGGTTTTGACCAAGTGTGCGCCCACCCGCTTGTCTTACAGACAGCAGGCCTTGCGCCCCGTCGCGCCCCATGCCTGTGAGCATAACACCGACCATGCGCGCACCGATGTGCTTTGCTACAGAGCCAAACATGACGTCTACAGATGGCCTATGGCTTGAAACAGGTTCGCTGGCAAGTAAGCTACATGTTGGCTTCACCCCGCCCCTGACCTCTAAATGATAAGGGCCACCTGGCGCAAGATAAACATGACCTTCTTGGATGGGTGAGCCTTCAGCCGCAACACTCACATTGGGCGCAATGGTTCGGTTTAGCCTGTCGGCAAAACTAAGCAAAAATGCTTCTGGCATGTGCTGGGTGATAATCGTTGCTGGACAATTTTTTGGATAAGCCGACAAGAGTGTAAACAAAGCCTCTACCCCACCTGTGGATGAACCTATGCCAACAATTTTGTCATTGGGTTTAAAGCCTTCAATTATTGGTGCTTTGTTTTGCACAGGTAAACTGCCTTGCGGTTTGTATTTAGCAGCGGCTTTTATCAATTCAGGTAAAACGCTCAGCGCCTTGATAAAATCCCCCGTTGTTGGTTTGCCAACGCATTCAAACGCACCAATACGCAGAGCCTCAATCGTATCCGTTGCCCCTTTTTGCGTGAGCGTTGACACCATAATTACGGGCATGGGCCGAAGTTTCATTATTTTTTCAAGAAATTGCAGGCCCGACATTCGCGGCATTTCAATATCAAGCGTCAATACATCAGGGCGCAGTAATTTAATGGCTTCGCGAGCTTCATAAGGGTCAGCCGCCTCGCCGACAACTTCAATAGCTGGGTCAGATTTTAGGACTGTTTTGATGACAGCTCGTAATGTCGGCGAGTCGTCAACAACCAGCACGCGTACCTTGCTCATAGGCTTTCCCGTTCGTTATGTTTTAGTGCATGTACCCAGAATGCCTAGAAATCTTGCCAATCATTATCTTCTTCGCTGTCCATCTCTAGCTCTAAAGCTGCTGAGCCTTGGCTACTTGCCGCAAAGAATGCCGCCGCTTTTTCTTGTTGGGCTGCAACAGGACTTGGCGCCGCCGTTGTAATTGGTTGAACATTTGTCGTGGCCCCACCCGCACCGTTAATACTGAACTGATTGACAAGACGGGTCATTTCTTCTGACTCACTGGTAAGAGAATGACAGGCCGCTGTTGATTGTTCGGTCATAGCCGCATTTTGTTGTGTCACTCTGTCCATATCGTTAACCGCACTATTAACTTCGGCAAGCCCAGTAGCCTGCTCTTGGGCGGACGTTGCAATATCGGAAACAAGCCCGTTGACTTCTATAACATTTTTAACAATTCCTTCAAGCGATGTACCCGTTTCGTTGACAAGCTCCACACCTTGGTCAACATGCTTGCCACTGGTCGAGATCAAGTCTTTAATATCTTTCGCCGCGTCAGACGAGCGTTGGGCCAAGGCCCGCACTTCGGACGCCACAACCGCGAACCCGCGTCCTGCTTCACCAGCGCGTGCCGCTTCAACACCCGCGTTTAAGGCAAGAAGGTTTGTCTGGAATGCAATTTCGTCAATCACGCCAATAATTTTTTCAATTTCGCCTGACGAGTTTTTAATTTCGCTCATGGCTTTCACAGCTTCGCGGACAACTTCGCCGCTTTTCTCCGCGTCGCCGCGCGTTGTTGCCACAACCGTATTGGCTTGATTGGCAGATTTAGCCGTTTGTTGAACCGTAGCCGTAACTTCGTCCAAAGCCGCCGCTGTTTCTTCCAAAGCTGCCGCCTGATTTTCCGTGCGGGTTGAAAGGTCTTCAGAGGCCTGACTTAATTCAGTTGCCCCTGTTTGAATGCCCATAGAATTGGTGAGAATCGTGCGCATGGTTTCGCTTAACTTGGTGACAGCGCGGTTAAAGTCCAACCGCAATTGCTCATATTCCCCGTTAAAGGCCTGATCGATAGATTTGGTAAGATCACCTTCGGACAACGCGCTTAAACTCGCCGCCAGTGTGGAGACAACACTAGCTGTATCTTTGGCATGGCTTTCAAGTTTGATTTTAGCCTCGGTACGGGATTTTTCAATTTTTGTGATATCTGTTGCGATTTTAATCACTTTAAACGGCTTGTCATTTCCGTCCAGAACAGACGTATAAGAAGCATCTAGCCAGATAGAATTACCAGATTTTCCAAAGCGCTCAAACTTGCCGCTCACAGATTGACCACTATTAAGTTTCTCCCAAAACCGCGAATAAGAACCTGTACTGGCAAAATCTTTAGCCACAAACATTCTATGGTGCTTACCCTTGATCTCTGACAATTCATATCCCGTCGCCGCCAAGAAATTTTCATTGGCAGTAATAATAGAACCATCCAAATTAAATTCGATTAATGCCTGTTCGCGGTCAAGCGCGTCCATTATGCCCGTATTTGTACGCGCCACGGTGACATGATCCCACTCAAGAGAATTACCAACATGATTGCCTTGCGCGTCCATCACCATGCTCACACTTAAGGAAAATTTCAAATCGCCAACAGAAATATCCGTGCGGTAGGGCATTTTTGACGGGTCCGCCAATAATTTACGCTGGTGTTCTGGGTGTTTATGGAACACATCTATACATGTTCCGACAATGTCTTTTGGGTCAAAATCGGGAAACACCTCTTTAAAGGCTTCAGCGTGGCCTGAGAATAATTCCATTGTCGATTGATTAACGAAGGTCACAACCAAATCTCTATCCACCACCATCATAGCAATGGAAGAGCCATCAAACGCTGTGCCTTTAAATAGAGACGTTTGATTGGCTTTGTCGCCTTTCGACAAGCTGTCTCGTAAAGTTGTCATGGAATCTGAAATTTCACCAAGCTCGTCATCCCGACCTTGATAGGGAATTTCAGCGACCAAATCACCGTTCGCGAGTGTATCGATGGAACCAACCAATGCAGCAATAGGCTTTGTAATTAAGCGGCTAAATACAAAACCCAGTAAGGATAAAATTGCAAATGCGATACCGAGTTGAAACAGGATTTGCTTTTTTAACGCAAGGATTGGCGTCATCATTTCGCCAACTTCTTGCTGAACAACTACGCCCCACTTTACATCCATTACCTTTAGCGGCCCGTAGGCGGCAATGGTGTTTTTTCCACGATAATCAAGGGCTGTAATCACACCGGTTTTTCCGTTTAAAGCATCAACAGTAGATTGCGTATCCACTTTTTGCTTGAGGATGGTAGATGTTTCAGAAAACCGGCTATCACTGCGCATCAAATGATCTGCGCCGACTAAAAACGCTTCACCTGTATCGCCCAAGCCCGCACTTTGCTGCATAATATTGGCAAGACGCTCTACGGGCATTTGGTAAGCCATAACGCCCAAAAGCTGTCCATTATTCATAATCGCTTGCGAGATAAAGCTTGCAGGCGCATCATTACTTGGGCCGTAACCCTTAAAATCATAAAAGTGCAGTTCACCCGTCTTGGCTGCGGCATCACGAAACGCTGTACCAAGATCGGACTGTGCCCACTCCCCTGTAATAAAGTTTGTTGCATAATCCTGCTCTTTATAAACGGAGTAAACAAGATTACCCTGCGGATCGAAAAGGAATATGTCGTAATAACCATTGCTTTGTAACAATTTACGAAAATGAGCATGATGTCTTTGATGTACATTGCTATATGCAGACCCATCAGGCGCAGCATCATAGAGCTCTTTACTGCCAGTTGGGTTTGGGTTTTGGTCAATATAGGTAGTTTTTAAATACTGTGTCTTATTTGCAGGCAAGTCCTGCCATCCCTGAATGAATTCTTGCACGGCCAGAACTGTTGTTGGGTGCGCACTTTGCGTTTGCAAATCTGTTTTTATGCCCTCCATCCATGTCGTTAGCGAATCGGTTTTACTTGTCAATGTTGATTGCAACCGATGCTCGGATTCTGATAACAAGATATTTTTAGCTTTCGTATAACTCATCCACGCCATTATTGCAGCGGTACACAAAGCTAGCACTATGAATGCAGCTGATAATTTATGGGAAATTTTAATTTTGTTTAAAAAGCTCATGAATCTGTCTCCGTTGGGCAGGGCCTCTATCATTGCCACTTGTATTAACCAATAAGGTAAACAAACAGTTTCAAAAAAAAGGTTTCGCCAAAATGTTTCGCCAAAATTAAGGCTGGTAGGCTAACAAGCCAGACACATTTATAGTGACGAACTACATTATGAGACAATTAACCATAAATTCACACTTGAAATGCACTATATAAATATACTGCACCAAAAAAAAATGGAACCCATCATGACAAAAACAACTCTTAAAATTGCCCTTGTTAACTTTGCCCTGCCATGCATATTTTTTGGTACATCAACCACCGCTTTTGCAGGCGACAATGTGAACGTCAGCATCAGTGTGGATTACACTTCGGAATATGTGTTTCGCGGCGTAACTTTAGCTGGTGACGCCCTTCAACCAGGTATCGAATTCGCCTTTGGCAATTTCACAACTGGGGCCTGGTTTTCAACACCGGCTGATGACCCTACCAATGCATTTGCAGACGAGCTTGATCTTTATGCAAGCTATTCATTTGACCTATCAGATGCAGTCTCTGCTGATCTCGGCGCTACCCTTTACCATTACCCTGGGTCGGGCGGTCTACTTGATATTGGTACAGGCGTGGGCGATGCAAGTACACTTGAAATCTACGGCAGCCTTGGATTTGCTGGGCCATTAGAGCCGAGTGTCACAACCTATTACGACCTGAGCTTAAAAGCCCTGACAATAGAAGGTAGTGCTGGACATTCATTTCCTCTGGCGGAAAAAACGAGCCTAGATTTAGGCGCAAGCGCAGGCATTGTTAGTATACAAGGCCCGGGCGATTATCAATACGGTTCTGCGTCTGCGTCAGTTGCCTACGCAGTTTCAGACGCAGCATCCGCCTACATCGGCGCAAATGCAGGTGTAAGTTCAGAAAATACCTTCCTAAGACTTTCCAACTTCACGCCCAAAAGTTCAAGTCTTTGGGTTGGGGCTGGAATTTCAACAGGTTTTTAATTTCATAAAGTAATACCCCCTAAACTTAGCACCCGACGTCAGTATCTACGGTCAATAAGCAGTTTCACGGGAACGGTTTTTCGACAAAATTAAACCTGAAATTCACCCTCTTGTTTACGCTTTCCTAATCAACTCGGCTTAGTTTGGCGTTTATATATGGTTAATAAAGGACGCACACATGTCGCTGGCACAAATACAACAAGACTTTGAAGTCTCTGATACCCCTTCCAATGATAGCCAGAGCAAGATTAAAACCTATCTCCAAGACATTATCGACAATAAATTGGAAAACCTGCCTGAGGGCACGGACGAAGTCTCTGTGCTTATCCGCACACTTGCGGGCAAAATGCAAACCCATGTGATGACAGAAATGAGCCGTAGTGTTAGCCTATCTATTGAAGCTAACGAAACCGCAATTTTTTCAGCTAAAATGCTCTCAGATATTCGTGATGTTGACCACCAAACACAAGGTATTGCAGTGGCCGCCGAAGAAATGGTGGCCACGGTCAAAGAAATTGAACGCTACGGCATGAATATTTCCGAGCAAGCCCAAGAAGCACATACGGCAACGCTAGCTGGCTCTGAAGCCGTCAAAAACGCCACCATTAATATGAACGAAATCACAGATACAGTCGAGCAAGGCGTTCAGCAAGTTAATATTTTAGCCGAGTTTACGGATAAAATTAGCGGCATTGCCACAGACATTAAAAAAATCGCAGAGCATACGAATATGTTGGCCATCAACGCCATGATCGAAGCTGCGCGCGCGGGCGAAACCGGTAAAGGTTTTGCCGTTATTGCTGGCGAGGTTAAATCACTTGCCAGCAAAACAGCAAGTTCAACCGAAGAGATTAGAAATATCATTGTTAACCTGCAAACTGAAATGAAAAATGTGCGGGGCTGTATGGACCAAAGCACAAAGGCCGTGCAAACGGGCCGCATTTCTATGGAACAAGTCGATGCAAAAATGACCCAGATCAACGAAAAGATTACGGTCGTAACCGATAACACTTCACAAATTTCAAATGCGCTCAGCGAGCAAAACCAAGCGTCTAATGAAGTGGCGCAAGGCATTGCCGTTATTGCCGCCAGCTCGACAAGCAGTCTTGAAGGCATTGAGAGCATTGTCAATTCAATGGACGAGGTTGAAAAACTCATCAATGGACAAATTGGTGCTTTGGCTGAATTTGATGTGCCCAATAAAATCGTAAAATTGGCCCAATCAGACCATGTGCTTTGGAAAAAACGCTTGGCCAATATGGTCGCGGGGCGCGAAGGGTTAAATGCCGACGAGCTTTCCGATCATCATTCTTGCCGTCTTGGTAAATGGTATGACCAAGTCACCGACCCTGCCCTGCTCAACCACCCTTCCTTTAAAGCCCTGCAACAGCCACACCAACTCGTCCATGCCCACGGCATTAAGGCTGTGAAGCTCTATAATGACAGAAATGCCAATGGCGCCATGAAAGAAATTGCAATTGTTGAAGACGCCTCCAAAGATGTGTTGCGCTTGCTCGCTGAGCTTGAAAACAAGAGCAGCTAGAACCGCGTCAACACCCCGACAGTCATTTCCCTTAATATGTAGATTAAATTTACCATTCGTGGTAGGCGTGAGAAAACATATGAGGGAATTAACATGATAAAACAAACTTTAGCCTTACTATTACTGACCAGCGCACTCACTGCCTGTAGCCCAGCAAAACAAGCAAAGACGGATACACAAGCAAGTGCCGTACAAACAACTACAAAAATATTCCAAACATATCCAGCCAGTCAGTTTCACCAAACAACAAGTTACGGCATTGCTGGCGGCAGTGGATTTGGATTTTCTCATGACGGATCCAAAATACTGATAAGCTCTGACGTGAGCGGCATTTTTAATGCCTATACGCTGTCAATGGATGGACAAATTACCCCCGTCACAACCTCGGACGATTTCCCATTTTACGCGCAATCTTTCTTTCCCAGTGACGATAGAATTATCTTGCAAGGCGATCAGGGCGGTAATGAACTTGACCATGTTCATGTGCGCGAGGCGGACGGAAGTTTACGCGACCTTACACCTGGCGATAAATTAAAAGCGTCCTTCCAAGGCTGGCATGAAAACGGTAAAACTTTTTACATCTCAACCAATGAACGTGATCCATCATCCAATGATATTTATGCCTATAGTGCATCTGATTACTCACGAGAGTTGATTTTTGAAAACAAAAAACTCAATATTGGCGCAATCAGTCCTGACGGTAAACATCTCGCACTTGTCCGCTCAGTCACCAGTGCCAATGCAAATATTCTCATGGTTGACCTGGCAACTAAAAATGCGAAACCTGTTTTGATTACCGAGCACACAGGCGATATTAGCTACGGCACATATGGCTTCACGCCTGATAGCAAGAGCTTGATCTTTGCCACTGACGAATTTGGAGAATTTAATCAAGGCTGGACGTATAATCTTGCCACGCACAAGAAGGAAGCTCTCCTAAAAGCGGACTGGGGTGTCTCAAACATTAGCTATAGTCCTAGTGGTCGCTACCGTATCACATCAGTAAATGCGGACGGGGTGACCGAAACATCTATTTTTGATACAAAAACGGCGAAGCCCGTATCCCTACGCGGGTTACAACAAGGCGAGCTTACACAAATTCGCTTTAATAGCGATGAGAGCAAAATGGCCTTTGGCCTCAATACAGACACCTCGCCCCGTAATATTTATACGGCTGACCTTGCGAGCGGCAAAACGAAAAAACTAACCACAGCATTACCAGCAGGTATTATCGAGGAAAATTTGGTGACCGCGTCTATCGTGCGCTATCCAAGTTTTGATGGGCTGCAAATCCCTGGCATTATGTACATGCCAAAACAAGCCAGTGCAGACACACCTGTCCCCGCCCTCGTCTGGGTTCACGGTGGCCCCGGTGGGCAGAGCACTAAAGGATATTCGGCTATGATTCAACATCTGGTCAATCACGGCTATGCAGTCCTCGCGGCCAATAACCGTGGCTCGTCTGGCTACGGCAAAACCTTTAATCATCTTGACGACCGTAAACACGGCGAAGACGATCTTATGGATATTGTCTATGCGCGCACTTATCTCGAAGGTGTTGAAGGCATAGATAAAGACCGTATCGGCATTATCGGCGGTTCTTACGGGGGCTATATGACTATGGCGGCACTGGCCTTTCATCCTGACGTTTTTGATGTGGGCGTGAATATATTTGGCGTGACAAATTGGGAGCGCACCTTAAAAAGTATCCCCGCCTTTTGGGGCGCATTTCGCGACGCGCTTTACGACGAAATGGGTGACCCCGCCACAGACCAAGAACGTCACCGACGCATTTCTCCGCTATTTCACGCGGAAACTATCAACAAGCCGCTCTATGTGGTACAAGGCGCCAATGACCCGCGTGTTTTACAAGTTGAAAGTGACGAAATGGTCAAAGCCGTTCGGGCCAACGGCGTGCAGGTCGATTATGTTTTATTTCCAGACGAAGGTCACGGATTTCAAAAACGCACCAACCGCATTACCAATTCAGAGCGTATTGTGCAATTCCTCGATAAAAATCTAAAAGGTCTCAAAACCGATTAACGGCAACACTAGAAAACATGGCGACGCAAAAAATTACATTTACGGGCGCGCTCGGAGACCAATTATCGGCCAAGCTTAACTGGCCTGATGACGGGCCCGTCCGCGCTTGGGTTTTATTTGCCCACGGGTTTTCTATCGGTAAAGACTTAAAGCCCATCCGTACCGTCTCAAAAACCCTTGTCGAAGCTGGATTTGGCATGTTGCGGTTTGATTTCACAGGACTTGGGGAAAGCGCAGGTGATTTTTCTGACACAAATTTTAGTACAAATGTGAAAGATATTTTAGGGGCGGCTAACTATTTGCGCAACCACCGTACCGCGCCCAGCATTCTCATTGGCCATAGCTTTGGCGGTACGGCTTCTATTATGGCGGCCAAAGATATCCCCGAATGCAAAGCCCTCGCCACTATCGGTGCACCGTGCGATACGGAACACATTGTCCACCAGTTTTCTGATAAAATTGAAGAGATTGAAGAAGAAGGCGAAGCGCAGGTTTTGCTAGCGGGACGGCCCTTTGTTATCAAAGAACAATTCTTAGAAGACATTGCCAACCAAGACATTGGCAAGGCCATTTCAAACTTGCGACTGGCCCTCATGGTATTCCATTCCCCACAAGACCGCGTTGTCAGCATTGAAAACGCCCGTCATATATATAAACACGCCCATCACCCCAAAAGCTTTGTCAGCCTCGACCGCGCCGATCATCTTCTCCTCAAAAACCCAAAAGACGCCGCCTATGTCGCCCGCGTCCTTACTGCTTGGTCAAGGCGATATATTTAGAATTTGGCTTAATAATTAATAGCAGGTGACATTGCCGGGAAGAACACACCGACAATTAACATGCCCTCAGTGTTGATCGCCTCTAGAGAATGTGATTGTTTGAGGGGCAAGAAAATTGTGTCGCCCTCCCTCACTTCTGATTTCGTATCATCAGTCCACATATAACCTTCGCCAGACAAAATAGTGATGGTTTCCTCGTAAATATGTTTATGGTGCGGGGCGCGTGATTTGGGAATATGGCCGATAAATTGAGTCACCTCTGTGCCCTGCTTTTCTCCGTCAATCAACACTTGGTAAAACCGGTCTGCCATGCCCGAGCGTTTACCTGCGTCCATAATCTCCACCCTAGTCGGGATATTATCATCAAAAATATTTGGCATGTTTGGCAACACATTTGGCTCTGGCCCGAGTGGGCATACCGTAATATTAAAGACAAGTTGCTGACCTGTTTCTGGTGACAATTTAAAGGCTTCACCTGCTTTAATAAATGCCCCGCTTTGCAAGGGTAGAGGGAAACGGCGCGGGCCAATGTCTATATGGCCAGAACCAGATAATACAAACAGAACTGCGTCACTATCACCAAAAGAAAGGACGGGCCCTTCTCCTGATAGTTTTCCCAAAAACTGACTTAATTGATTGGCTCCATCACAAGGCGCAATGGTTTGGTGCATCATCAACGGGCCAAAATCATAGCGCGCCGCCGCATGTGGGCGTATCACAAAACAATGATTATCAAGGCGCGCATATTGGGCCCCGTGAACGTCTGCCTCAAGCGGCACAAGGCGAGCATGTGTCATAACATTGCCGCCATCTTCGCCGTAAGTTTCCGAAAGATCGTTATGAGAACCATCACAAAACGGTCCCATCTTCGTATGCTTGCACGCGCATAAAAGAGCGTCCCTATCTTCTTGGACGGTAAAGGCAAGGGGCGTAAAGTCTGTGCCCTTATGGGAGCCATCACAAAAAGGTTGCTGTGCACTCTTTCCGCACGTGCACCACATATAGCGGCGAGCTTTTTTCAATTTCACCAAACACGGCTTCATTGCTGCAATCACAGTATCATCCATACTAGCCCTTTTTTTTGCAAATAATTTAGATAATCATTTGCAATGTAAATTAATTATACTATCAAAGAGTAACAGCTAGAATGCAATATCTTATAATATGTGAAAAAAACACACATGACAAACAACACATTACACAAACAAGCCGCTCGTCATACATGGGCTTCAAACGGTGGTTTTTTATTGGCTGCTGCGGGGGCTGCAACGGGTCTTGGTGGTCTGTGGCGTTTTCCCTTTATAGCGGGTGAGAACGGCGGCGGTGCATTTGTGCTCTTGTACCTCTTTTTTGTTGTCGCCATTGGCATGCCTATCATGATGGCAGAAATGGCCATTGGGCGTATGGGCAAGCGTAGTGCCTTTGGCAGTGTTAAACACCTTGTCACCAAAAACAACAAACCCCGCATTTGGCTCAGTGTTGGTTTTTTAAGTGTCATATTGCCGTTCTTTGGACTGGCATATTACGCCGTTGTTGCAGGTTGGGCACTGGATTATTTATACCTCGCTATCAGTGGCAATCTCAGCAACACAACACCCGAAGCCGCCGCAGCAGCCTTTAACGAAGGCACAACAGAAATGCGCAGACAACTTGTTTTACACGGCGCATTTATTGCGCTTACAATTGTTGTGGTTGCCAGAGGGGTTTCGAGCGGCATTGAAAAAGTATCAAGATTTATGATGCCTGCTTTATTTATTATTCTCGCTTTTTTGACCGTTTACAACATGGTCAACGGCGCGGGCGGAAAAGCCTTTGAATTTTTATTCAAGCCTGATTTTTCTAAACTCAACACATCCGTGGCACTAATGGCTATGGGGCAAGCCTTGTTTTCTCTGGCTGTTGGCGTGGGCGTTCTCATCACCTATAGTGCCTATTCAGATAATAAATCCAGTCTACCTAAAGCCGTGTGTGTCGTTGCAGGTGCAAATACAATTGTCGCTCTTTTAGCGGGGTTAGCCATTTTTTCAGTGGTGTTTGAATACGGCCTTGATGTGAATAGTGGCCCAGGCCTTTTATTTGTCACCCTGCCCGTTGCCTTTGCACAAATGCCTGGCGGGACAATTGTCGCAAGCTTGTTCTTTTTACTCGTAGTCTTTGCCGCTTATACAACAACGATTGGCATGTTAGAGCCTGTGGTTGCTTGGCTTGAAGAACGCTTAAACTGGCGCCGTGCGCGCCTTGCGTGGCTAGCGGGAATTGGATCATGGCTCGTGGGTATTTTACCTGTATTGTCGTTCAACCTACTCTCTGACTGGCATCCGCTGGCAGGAATTTCTTTATTTAAAAACAAAACGGTTTTTGATCTTTTTGATTTTATTATCACCACTACCCTCTTGCCGCTCAATGCTCTCCTCTTGACCGTCTTTACGGGTTGGATTATCGGAGCCAGAAAAATTGGCACAGTTCTTGGATTAGGGAACGGTGTAGTATATCATATTTGGGCAATATTGCTCCGCTTCATACTCCCTGCTGCTATCGCAATTTTGTGGATACAGGGTTTTAAATCAAGTTAATTAACGAAAGTAAGACCATGAATTCAACGCACATAAATTGGCTTGAATTACGAGCGCAATTCCCGATTTTTAAATCCAAAATATATATGAACTCCTGCTCATATGGCGCGCTTTGCACTGACGTGGAGCAAGCCTTTCACGCCTATCTTTCAGATAGGCATATGCACGGAAGTGACTGGTATAACTGGGTTGCGCACAATGAAAATTTACGTTCCGATTTTGCAAATTTATTTGGTGCATCGCCAGACGAAATTGCGGTGACCACATCGGCGAGTGCAGGGATAAACTCCGTAGCCAGCGCACTTGATTTTTCAGGAAAGCGTAAGAAAATTATCATTACAGAGCTCGATTTTCCAACAAGTTCTCAAATTTGGTTTGCTCAAGAGCGGCGCGGCGCACACGTGGTCCGTGTCACTGAGGGTCAAGATAAAACACTGCTTGAAAGGTTAGCAGAAGAAATTGATGACGAAACACTGATCGTTGCCATTACCCATGTGTGTTACCGCAATGGTAAGAAGCAAGATATCAAAGCCGTTCGTGATTTGGCCCGCAAACATGGCGCCTACATCATGATTGACGGCTATCAGGCCATAGGCACTATGGGTATTAATTTTAGTGATCTGGATATTGATTTTTATGTTGGCGGTACATTGAAATACCTCCTGAGCACGGCGGGTGTTGCTTTCCTCTATGCCAATAAAAAAGTCATTGAAAACCTCACCCCAAGTATAACTGGCTGGTTTGCCCAAGGTGATATTCACGCTATGGACGACACACGTTATAACCCGTCAAATACGGCCCGAAGGTTCGAAACAGGCACGCCGCCTGTACCCAATATCTATGCCTGCCAAGCAGGTCTCGCCATGATAAAAAACATCGGTCTGGCCAATATTGAAGCTCGTATTGCAGATATAACAGCGGATATTGTAACGCGCGCACAAGGCAATAATTACACATTAGCTACGCCGCATGACCCAACGAAGCGCGGCGCGATGGTTGCCATAAAAAGCACGGACGAAAACGCTCTTGTGAGCGCACTTGATGAGCGCGGTATCGTCACCTCGTGCCGCGACGGAAATTTACGCCTGTCGCCGCATTTTTATAATACGCGCGAGGACGTGGAAAAAATATTCACCGCCCTCAAGGACATTAATTTAATGGCCTAGCACACACATTATTTACCGCTCCACCAGAATGTCTCTAAGGGTTGCGGTGTCGGCAAAATGCGGTCGAGAGTATCGCCTTCATAAAGTTCACCGTTTTTCATCACATATAAAATATCCAATGTATTTGAAATATCGATACGTGGGTCACTACCCAGCACAACAAGATCAGCAAGTTTCCCCGCTTTTAACGAACCTAAATCTTGAGAAATGCCGATAATTTTTGCGCCGTCGATGGTGGCAGCACGCAGAATTTCTGGGGGTGTCATACCGCCCAAAGCATGGGCTTGCATTTCCCAGTGAAAGCCAAGGCCTTGCAACTCGCCGTGCCCACCAATGCCCACAAGACCACCTGCACGCTGTATATCAGCAACGCCAGCGGCGGCCTCTGCAAAATTAAATTCATCATCTCTAGCCCATGTGCGGCGGCGACGTGTGAGCACATCTATGCGGTTTTCAGGGTAAAACCGTGCCAGTTTTTCATCGTCGTGAGGGTTATAACGGGTGAAGAAATAATCCACCGCGCTCAAGGCTTGATATTGCACAACCAGAGTGGCTGTATATGCCGTTTTCGTCTTGGCAAACAGTTCAATCACGTCGCGCCGCAATGGTAAAATCGGCAGTGTGTGCTCATTGCCGTGCATGCCGTCAATGGCGTGGGTCAGGTCAAGGCGCATGTCCCCGCCGCCTTCCGTAGTTGGCATAATGCCAAGTTCTTTAGAGGCGCGTACAACCCATTGGCGTTGTTGGCGATTACCAACCAAATATGATTTAATATTCTTCGTGCCGTAATGATCTGAATAGCGTTTCAAATAAGCAAGTGTGCGTTCATAGGACTGGAAATTAGTATTCCCAAACACACCCGGCCCCGTCATAAACGCGCGCTGACCGACACTCATGCCTGCGTCAACAAAATCACGGTATGTAAAATAATCCTTATGAGAGGTCTGCACGTCAAGGCCTGCCGTCACCCCGTATGCAAGGTTGGCGGCTAACGACCAATTTTGCGGCTCCAGCACATCTTGGGTGCGAAATTCCCAATGGGCATGAGTATCAATCAGGCCCGGCATAATGGTTTTGCCCGTAACATCTATTGTCTTGACGCCTGCGGGGGTCTTTAAACTGCCCTTGGCGCCAATGGCTTTGATCTTATTATCGACAATTAAAATATCGGTGTTTTCAAGTCCTGCGGACATAGCAGCAGTGGAATTGCCCTCCATGGTCAGCACGGTTGCGCCGCTTAGTAAGATCGCCCCTTCAGGCGTTGCGCGCGGCACAGAGACATTAACTTTGCGCGCGATTACAGCCGTGTGATCTTCTGGCATAGATTTATCATCATCCTTATCATCTTTGTTTTCAAAGAAATTTATGCTGTCAAAAGCACGGCTATATACGGTGGAACCTATAGCCCACACCACGTTTTTCCCGTCTTCACTCCAGCCGATGAAATCTGCGCCAACATCGGTCAGACGTACGGCGGGCAAACCCGGGTCGCGCACAGAAATTGTTGGGGCTTCACTGCCAAGCATGGGCATAGGCATAACCCACACTTGGTCGTTAACAAGGGCAACTGCCCACGCACCGTCAGGCCGTACGCGCATTTGTGCGGCGAAACGGTCATCTTCATTGCGGCCCCGTGTTGGGCCTTTGGCGATTAAATGTGTCCGCTCGTCACGACCATCATAATCTAGAGAGATCAGTGCTTCGCCTGAATACAAAAATACACGCTCTGAACCCGATGCAAAATGCGGATCACGTTCCCCGTCGTCCACAGAGCGGATCACAGTTACCGCGCCGCCGTCTGCTGGCATATAAGCAAGCTCCATCGGCGTATCAAGCCCACCAAATTCACTATATGTTTGGTGACGTGTCCATTCATTACCCCGCATAAACACAAGGCGCTGCCCATCTGGTGACCAAGCAAGATCAGTGTAAAACCCTGCATGTTCAGTTAAGCGTTTTGGCGTGCCCGTGCCGTCACTTGCCGTGCGCCAAATATGCCCACCTGTTTTATCAGACCATGTGACATAGGCAATGTCCCGACCATCTGGAGAATAAATAGGATTATATTCAAGCGCATCGCCAGAGGTTAACCGCTTAGCCTGACCGTTGGCCGCAATAGGAGTTTGGTAAACTTTCCCTAGCAAAGAGGCGATAATATTGTCGCCATTTGGCGAAAATACAGGGTCATGGACAATTTGCGCCGTCACAGGCCCTTGGTCAACACGGTAGGGCGAGGTTAGGTCTGGCCCGACATCAAGTTTGACATTTGCGCTAAATGCAACAAAGGAACTTGCCCCGCTCGTAATATCAACACTGCTTAACTTGCCGTCCAATGTAATAATAAGGTGGTTGCCATCTGGGGTAAAATCATAAGCTGGTAGATAATCACGCGACGGAATGCGCCCGCTTTCTTGGGCGTCCCTTTGAATATCTGCGATCAATTCACGGTCTGCCCCGCTTTCAAGATTACGCACTCTAAGTTTTGTTTGCGCCTCGTCGCGCGTTGCATATACCAATAATTTTCCGTCAGATGAAATCACGGGCCTGAATGCCCCGCCCGCGCTTTGGGTAATCGGTGAAACCGTTCCTGTATCACGGTCAAAGCGTTTTATTTGCGCCCCAGGGATACTGACTCCACGGTTACGGGTTGGCTCCGCAAAATAAATAGAATTTCCGTCTGGAGAAAATTTGGCGCCAACACCGCGAATTTCTGCATCATCACCTTTGGCTTTTAATTTCACACCATTGCCACCGCCCCGGTGATACATGACCAAATTTGTTTTATCTGACACTTCACTGACCAAAATATAAACACTGTCAGGACTCCATGTGGGCGAGACAATTGTTGTGCTTTTATGGGAAGTTATTTTTCGCGGGTCAGAGCCGTCCGAATTGGCAATCCAAAGATTGTTCTTGCCATTACGGTCACTGATAAAAGCTATCCATTTACCATCAGGCGATACGCTGGGTTGACTGTCAAAACCAAGACCTTGGGTGAGGCGCGTTGCTGTGCCGCCGCCAATAGGTGTACGGTATAAATCACCCAGTAAATCAAAGACAATCCCCGTCCCGTCTGGTGTTACGTCCACGGATATCCACGTCCCTTCGTCTGTTGTGAAAGACAGTGTTTCGGTCATACCTTTTAATGACAACGGCGGTGTATCGTCATCGTCTTGCTTGGAAGCGGCAGGGAAAGAACAGCTCGCCAAAGCGAACGCCAAAGCACTGGTCAATAACCCGCGCATGTAAAAAGACCGTTTTTTTGTCATTATTTTTCCCCTATATATATTCTATATTCGTGTCGTCATTAGGTTAGCGTGTATGGGCTGGGCCAAGCACGACGGCATTGGCCATCAACAAGGTAAGCCCATGTAAATAGCCCCGTGTTGCTGGGCTTTGCGTTATGGCAATTACCAAACCATCGCCCTTTGGTTGGGCCATAACAAATGGTTTATAGGCAAGTTGCTTGCGGTTTTCTTCCCACAAATAACCACTGGCCAGCAGTTCATCTGCGCCCGTAAACCGAAAGACATTCGTCCCGTCAATTTCGTTTAAAGGGCGGTAAATACGGTTGCCATCCAACAAAGCCACAGCACCACTATCATACCCCGATGCCAACCAATGATCGGGGTTCGCTTTGGCATGCACCAAAACCCCAGGCACAGAATCTGGGTTTTTCTTATCATGGGCAATCATGTCGCGGTATTCATCTTCGCTTTCTAAATTCACACCAGAAGCTTTGCGCCCTTCTTTACCGTCTTTTGATTTTCCACTGCCCTCACCGTCGGATGTGGCCGTTTCTGCCGTGGTGGATAGCAAGTCTAAATCTTTGCCAATCAGCAAATCAACGGCCCGCCCCAGTCCAATAACCACACCGCCTCTTGAAACAAAATCTTTGATATTGGCCGCACCGCGCCCGCCAAGGTGTTTGGAGAAATCGCCTCTATGTCCTGGTAAAATCAACACGTCATAAATATCAAGGTCAGCGCGTCCAAGCGTGCCAACGCGAATGGGCGACACAGGTATATTCAAATCCCGCTCCAGTACAAAGCGCGTTGCGCCCGCCTGTGTCGGGTTTGTCCCCGCACCCCACGCCATAGCAATTTTTGGCGTTTTGAGCATTTTAAAATCATCGGAACCATAATTTGGCCCCGTATCAACCCAGCTTTCTGACAACGGGACAATGACCGCCCCAATCTCTTGAGCGAGCGCGATAAGACGCGCTTGCTGACGTGCATCATTTGCACCTGCCGCAAAAATCGTTGTGCCTTTGGGAAACTTACGCTTCCCGACAGTAAAGGCTTCGTCAGTGGCCTTGCCCACAAGCCCTTCAGATAAGGCCGCCAGTACAAGCTTGGCCTGACCCGCATTTGTCCACGGCACAGCATAACCAAATGCGGCCTGTTCTGTGTCAACAGCGGCGGGGCTTGCGGCCTCGTCCATTGCGCTTGCCCCAGACAAACTTACGATTTGACATGTGGACGCTTTCAAGCCGTCCATGAGCGGTAATGACCAAGCGGTTACGTCGTAAAGCTCGTGCGGAAGGCCACGCTTGCGCCGCTTCTCTTGCCGCTTGATAAAATCAGGATGAAGTTTGGTATCGACATTGAGCAAGGTGTGGATCAACCGTCCATTGGGTTGGGCTTGGTCTATAACCAATGCGCCTGATGGATAACGCGTGTCACATATAGTTTTGGCATTATCAAAGCGCGAGACCTGAATACCTTGCGCCTGCAAACGGTGGCCTAATCGGTCTGCAGTCCATTGTTTATCATGGCGGTCAATGACGAAATAGCGTTGCTTTGATGTCCGTCCATTTTCAACTGCACTGCGGCGAAAATCCGTATAATTATTCAAAAAGCGGGCTTTGTTTTTGGCCACGACTTCGGCAGTTGAAAGGGTTGAAATAAAATGATTTCTCACCGCGTCTCTGTAATGAAGCGTGCCGCCGTCGCGCCGCGCAAATTTCATACCCCGCGCCGAACTTTGCTCATAAGTCATAGCAATGGCGCCGTTCATTTGTGGCCACATATCGCCGTACCCAGGATAGAATTGGTCATACACTTGACGGGTGAAAAATGGTATCCCGAATTTATCAAACCATTTGGCATGGTTGCGGCCAATCAGTGTTTGCGCTTCTCTCTGGGTTTTTGTGATTTGCGGGTTAAATGGTTTGGCTGCTGGCGGGAAGAAATATGTTCCGTCCCCGCCCATTTCGTGGGCGTCCACAACAACAACAGGTTTCCAATCTAGGATAGCTGTCACTTTGCCGCGTGTTTCAGGCTGCGAGAGGTTAAACCAATCTCGATTCAGGTCAAAAACATAATGATTATACCGACCGCCCGGCCACACTTGGTCATGCTCGGCTGTATAACGGTCTGATTGGGTTTCGAGGCCAAGAGAGGATTCAAATGAATGCATAAACCGCGCTCGCCCATCTGGATTTTGCATGGGATCAATGACAACAATTGTGTTTTGCAAAATAGTGTCAACAGTCGCGTCATTTTTTGCTGCCAGTAGGTGGTAAGCAACGGCCAGACCTGCGTCTGTAGACGAAATTTCGTCCCCGTGCACACCATATGAGAGCCACGTCACCGCAGGCGTATTGGCCACCAAACGCGCTTGAGCAAGACTTGATAAGCCTTTACCCGCCGCCAGTTTATCCATACCAGATTTTGCGGTTTCGAGATTAGCCATGATCTCGGGCGATGCTATCACGCCGTAGACCAAAGGCCGCCCTTGCCAAGACGTTGCATATGTATGGATTTGCATGCGCTCAGGGGCAGCCGCTTGCAAGGCTTCAAGGTAGCGGTTTGCATCTTCAACATTGGTGATTTTATCACCGGGTTTATGGCCGACAACGGCTTCCAATGTGGGTATAGAGCGGTCATAGTCAGCCGCCAGGAAACCTTGCGCCAACGCCTGCCCGTAATAACACAGCGTGAAAGCTACACCAATAATACCCGTTAGAAACCGACCCATAATATCCCCTTTTCGCGTATAAATACGCTTTTTATTAGCAGGTGATTTAAACAAAAACTACCCCTAACGTCCACACCGAACTGTTCACATTAATGAGAGGTTAATGCAACACATTTGCCAGCCACAACAACAAATGATAAAAATGCCAAAGATTAAGGTTCTTTTGCTGGATGACAATGTATTGTGACCGTTAGTCGTGAAAATTATCCGTATCAGGCAAATATTAATGGACTGATACGGGCACTTACGTTCTGATTTCAATGGATACATTTAGTGAGGTACTCCCCAATACATGCCCATTATTATTTTCATCACAAACAAATATGAATTCAATTAAGCTAACGGTTAGTATATGAAATCATAGCATCCCGAAGGGTGCTATGATTTCATATACAGTGTTGTAGCCAGTTTTTATTCACTTTTTTTGATTAACCATCTTTCTGCTTCTTCAAATACTTTTCCAGAAATAGGTTTTTTATAATCAAAATTTTCATCTATTAAAATGTCTGGGGTAATACCATCTTTATGAATCGTTTTATCTTTACTTACGTAATAGCTAACGGCAGGATTGAAAACAACTTTATTTCCAATCGGTGTCCATATATTGGCTGTGGTAGCACCAGCCGTCTGTTCCCCAAATAGCTTTATATTGTTTTGCCCTTTTAAAGTAGAAGCCACAACTTCACCTGAACTTTGCGTATATCGTCCAACCAAAACACCTATTTTTTCTTTAGAGTTTTTCAGGTTGCAAATCAATTTAGGAGTCTTGGAATTGTAATATTCACCATCATAAAACACGCCATTCTTAAGTTTCCATTCTAAGCCAATGGATTTTCCGTCATAAGAATTTCCTCCCATATCCATATTTAGAGGTAACAATTCTGCTAACCCCATTAGCATTGGGTGCATATTCCCTCCAAGATTTCCTCTCAAATCAACAATCCAGCCAATAGGTTTTTGTGTTTTTAACTCACATATTTTCTCTCGAATCTTTTTAGCATTCTTTATGACTTCATCTTCACTACCTCCGTAAGGCATCATCATAGGAATTTCAATGTATGCTATTCTGTGTTCGGTTAGAAACCCCTTAATACTATCTTGATTGAGTGTGTTTTGAAAAATTGAAGACGTTTGATTTATATAATCTTGTCCTTGATAATCGTAAGATACATTTCTTGTTCTTGGAACATTTCCTTTGAAGTGTTGACCGTTTAAAAATAAAGTTCCGTGAAAATCACCAAGCTCGGTTAATAAATATTGGACAGGTTCTATAATCGAAGTAATGCTATCCGAAACAATGAAATTTTCATAAATCTCTTTCTCAAGTATATGCCAATCTACATTTTCTCTGTACAATGATTGAGTTTTTGCTACCACAATTATTGAATCCAAAACTCTTTTCGGTTCTGAAACCGAAACTTTGAATTGTGTTTCTTGGCTTTTGGTTATTCCGCAACCAAAAAAGGTAAATAAAGTGAGAAAGATGAATAGTCTTTGTTTCACAATGTGGCTTTCTTTAAATTGGCTGCAACGTTAAGACTATGGTTAGTTTGGGTTTTGAAAAGCAAAACTTTCAATTTATAATTTATACGAATTATGTCTGACGTCAACGCCTATGTGAACCGCCCCGGGTTTACCGGAGGCTGTTTAGTTTAACTTATGCGGCCTTTGCCGGTTTGTCCAGTGCTGCGTAATAATTCTCCTCTGCTTCGGCGGGCGGGATGTTACCGATTGGCCCTAATATTCGTTTGTGATTAAACCAATCTACCCATTTGAGGGTTTCAAATTCGACGGCTTCAAATGATTTCCACGGGCCTTGCCGGTGGATGAGCTCAGCCTTGTACAGGCCGTTAATTGTCTCAGCCAAGGCATTGTCGTAACTATCGCCAACACTGCCGACCGATGGCTCTATGCCAGCTTCGGCCAGACGTTCCGTATATTTAATCGAGACATACTGACTACCCCGATCACTGTGATGAACGAGGCCAGATTTATGAATTGGTTGCCGTTCGTGCAACGCTTGCTCAAGTGCATCCAGAACAAACTGCGTATGCGGTGTTCGGCTGACACGCCAGCCGACAATCCGGCGGGCAAAGGCGTCAATGATAAAAGCGACATAAACAAAGCCTGCCCATGTGGAGACATAAGTAAAATCAGATACCCAGAGTACATTGGGAGTAGGTGCCTTAAACTGTCTGTTCACCAGATCCCGTGGGCATACCTCCGCCTTGTTACTAAAGGTGGTTTTCTGGCTTTTACCCCGTATAACGCCGCGTATACCCAGTTCTCGCATTAGTCTTGCGACCGTACATCGTGCCACGGTATGACCCTCTCTACGCATTTGATGCCAGACTTTGCGCACACCATAGACCTTGCGATTGTTCTTAAATACGCGCTCGATCTCTGGCTTCAAAACAACGTCACGCTTTGCCCGTGCGGACAATTTGGACGGATCATGTCGTGCTGCTAGGCGGGCATAATATGTCGACGGGGCAATCGGTAAGGTTTTACAGATTGGCTCGACCCCGTAATCACCACGGTGGTCATCAATAAATTTTGTCATCGCTTGAACGGGCGGTCGAGCTCCGCCTGGGCAAAATACGCTGATGCCTTACGCAGTATCTCATTGGCTTGTCGAAGCTCGCGGTTCTCGCGTTCCAAAGCTTTGACCTTATCGGCTACATCCGTCGGAACGCCCGCCCGCGAACCGCTATCAACTTCGCGGCGCTTGACCCAACTACTTAATGTTTGTGGTACACATCCAATCTTGGCGGAAATCGACGTGATCGCCGCCCAACGGGACGAGTAATCACCCTCGTTCTCTAGCACCATCCGAACGGCTCGCGCACGCACTTCAAGTGAAAATCTGTTTCTCGTATTGTTCATAATGGCTCCTGTTACTATAGATTAGGAGCCTCCGGTAAACCCGGGGCGGTTCAATGGAACATACTATAGTTTCAAAGTTTCAATCTATGCTGTGTTAAACCTCATTCACTTTTGAGATAAGAAGCGAAGTTGACTCCTATTTACCCCTTACCTCAGAACATAATAGAATAGATTGCGCCGAGATAATTCTTAAAATAGATAGTGCCAATTCCTAACGGTGTCGGCTTAAGGCTTCATTATATAACTTAGGCTGTATAAAGTTGAATTTTTATGTACAAAATATTGGGGCTTATATACGAAACTAGACAAGGTTTGCTCTTTACCTGAAAGACATTGGCCCAGACCATCAATTAAGGTTGTTTTTAGTGCTTGCCGCTAAATATCAGCAAAATACTCCAAATAAGAAGAACAATAATTTTCCTATGTCTGCACCAATCATTGTGAGTATTTTATAAAAATAACGATAGCTCTAAAAACACCAAGGGCTAGAAAAGCTATCAAAAAAGATTTCAGTCCTGGAAATAGTGGATATTTCTCTTCTTTGTTTTCGTCGTCCATAATTTATCCTGTTTTAGCGGTTTTTGGTACAGCCCTGGTGTCGGGCCAACCGCTAATGTGATGCAGAATATATACCCTCACGTATTGCCTCACGACCTGAAGAGCTACTTCAGAGCGTATATTGAGGTTATTTGGTGAGTGACCCGACATAGGGGCCTGCTCACATTAGCGATGATGAATAGTATAATGAGGGGTTTCAGTAAGTCTATGGAATAATTTTTTAGGACTCGCGCCGGTCTCTGAAAAATTGTAATCTAATAACCGAGTCGTGAAAATTGCCCTCAAGAGTAGAAGCTCTTGAGGGCAGTATCAACTGAGAAAGGAATAACCTGTGACAGTAAAAACAACTCGCGCTGACATGCGGATTCTAACCAATGGAATCCACCGAAGTCAATCAAATGTTAGATTTTGGCAGAAAGACGACCCACTCCACCAAAAGCTTGCGCCTAAACCACAGCTAGCTTTGTAGGTTTGACTACTTAGTTTCTTCGTTGAACATTATCTTTCGATCTGCGTCCTTGAACATGGCCTTAGCTATATTCTCGGCTGTATCGGGTATAGGCTCAATTTCATTCTTAACGGGACGCCCCCGCTTCCGCTTATCTTTTTCAGGTCTGGTTTCCATGTCTGCGTCCTATGCAATGAGGTCTTTGTAGCGAAGCCGCTTGCCAGTGAAGCCCTTGGCGAGCATTTCCATTTGGACAATCGTATCATAATCACGGGCATTATACCTACCCGCAAATTCAGCAATGTAGCGAGATAAGTGCTTGGCGCTCATTTTATGATATGTGCCTTGATAACCGCGTTTCAAGGTTGCCCAAAAACTCTCGATACTATTTGTATGGGCGTTGCCGCGAACATATTCACCAATACTGTGATTAACGGAATGATGTTCAAAATCTTCGCCAAGGTGTTTATAAACCAACGCGCCATCAGTCATAAGAACTGCATTATCTTGACAGACATTTTTATAAACCATTGAGGGTGCTTGGTGCTTTGGGATATGTGCGACACGGATTTCACCATCACGCTCCACAATACCAACTACAGTTTCTTTATTGCTATACTGTTTACGAGCCTTGCGCTCTTTCGCAGTCATGTTTTTTGCCTTGCCCCCGATATAAGTTTCGTCAACTTCCACAATACCGTCCATCTTTTCACCTTGCCCACCAAGCCAACCTTGACGGATTTTTTGCGCCATGAACCAAGCCGTCTTTTGAGTAACGCCAAGGTCGCGGTGTAACTTCATACTAGATACGCCTTTAAGGTTTGTGGACATAAGGTATATCGCAATAACCCACTTTTGAAGCCCGATTTTACTGGATTGCATAACCGTACCAGTTTTAACGCTAAAATACTTGCGACAATCGCCACAGTGATACGGCATAGGCTTTTCGTTAGGAACGGCCTTGGTTTTCAAAGAACCGCACACAGGGCAGTGACGCTCATCATTTGACCAACGTAAATCCTCTAGCCATTTCCGCGCCGAAGCATTGTCAGGAAACATCTTAAATAACTCGATAACGCTTAATCCTTCGCGGTCTGCGCGTCCGGGGGCTTGATGTTCTTGCTTGCACATAATCGTCTCTCTTTCGTTGTCTAATTATGTATCATAAACATGTTGGGAGTACAAGTAATTTGTCTAATTAAGTGCAATAAATAAGAGTCGACTCTCTCGATTAAGACGTTAAAAGGTAAATATGGAATGGTTTAAGGAACGTCTGATACTTTTTATTGTAGGCTTTAGTTTAGTGTTATCACTGTTTTTAGTGAGGCTAATCCAAAATCCATATAACTATGAAAGTAGCTATAGCAGCAGCAATCAAACTGAATTGGCTATAAGCGAACCCCAGCCCCAAGCGGTGTCCGTAATTCCCCGCCCTATCCATAAGCCTGTAGCAAACCCAAAGCCAAAACGCGATGAGTGGCGCTCCGAGCGCGACCTTGAAGCGCAAAGGGATATGGCTCAATGGGCTGAAAACATGTTCTACTCTAGTATTTTCATGGCCTTTTTGAGTGCTATTGGCATTTGGCTCATCTTTGCTACTTTGAGGGAAACTCAAAAGGCTACTAAATCCGCTAGAGAAGCCGTCGAGGTCACTAGAGAAATCGGACAAAAACAGGTTAGGGCTTATCTCCACGCTGTTGATGGTACAATAAACGTTGACCCAATAATGGTCGTATTGAGCGTAAAAGTTCGAAATATAGGAAAATCTCCAAGTATTAAGAGTTCGTGTAACGGCAAGATGTGGGCAGTTTATCGACCTCCATCGTCTACGGGGGTTAATGGCGTAAGGATTTTGCATCAAGTACGAAAGACCATTGAGGCTACATCGATTTCGCAGGAATTTGGCCCTGTAAGTATTGGTGAATGTAAGTCTTTCCCTTTTGTTTTTATTCCCAGTGATATTAAAGATGCTGAAATCCAGAAATTGTTGGCCACTGAAGATGTCGACATTTATTTTAATGTCAGCATTGAGTGGAAAGACGTGTTTGGTGTAACCTCTAAGATTAGTGTTAAACTCCGTAAAGATGGTGATGCAACTTATACTGAAGAGTATGGAGAAAAAAGAAAAACTGCGACATATAAAACAATAACCATCTCTACAGATATTTGAAAACTTAATCATGCCTCACCGCCTTTGGTGCTGTTTCCAAAACCTTGTCTAGTTTCGTATATAAGCCCCAAAATATTTGACATAATGTTAAATATTTTGTACATTGATTAAGTAATCACATAAAGGAGTATCAAATGTCGTACCGAGAAAAAATTGCGTGGGTATCACTTATTGCTATGGCACTACCCTATGGGTTTTATTTTACGATGGTTTCCTTAAATGCCCCCGTAGGACAAGACCTTCCAAATCTTCCCATGCTCCGTTTATTTGTAATTACAGCTCTCACACACGCTATTATTTTAGGTGTGGGGTACGTATACTTGCGAAAAAAATCGCCACAGGATGCACGCGCTCCCTTGGATGAACGCGACATCGCTATAAAGCACCGTGCAATTAAATCTGCCTACTATGTCCTTATTGCAGGCATGATTTTAGTCGGATGCATTATGCCATTTACCGAGAGTGGGTGGTCTATCGTAAATCCCGCACTCCTTATGATCGTTATATCTTTGGTCGTGTGTGACAGTCTCATTGTATATAACTATCGTAAGCAAGCCTAATGGAAGGCGTAATTTTCAACCAAATTCGTGCACTGCGATTTCATAATGGAGAAATTTCTCAAATCGAGCTGGCAAACCGTATCGGGGTGACACGGCAAACTATCGGAGCTATCGAAGCTGGGAAATATTCTCCATCTTTGGACGTCGCCTTTCGCATAGCCCATGTTTTCAACACTCCAATAGGTGAAGTGTTCCAATGGGAAGTGAGGTCTACTAAATAATACGGTGAAAAATATATGAGTTACCTGTTATCAAACCTCTAGCTTTTTGGCGACAATATAGCGGTTTAGATAGTTGTATGATCTGAAAAGATTGCCGTAGAATTTGCCAGCCACAGCAATAAATGATAAATAACGCCAATGGTAATTTTCTGGAGGCATGTATGATATCGTTATTTCGGTCATTTTTTCTGCTCGTAACTATATTCTTATTTGGGAATTTAGCGCACGCACAAGACCAACGCCCCATCGCATTGGTCGGCGGTATGTTGCTCGACGGGTACGAAGGCGCAGTTTTGCACCACGCCGCCGTCATCATCCAAGGCGAGCGCATTATTGCCGTAGGTGCGGCCAAAGATATTAATATTCCCAGTAATGCTATTATCATCGATACATCGGGTCAAACCATGATGCCAGGCCTCATTGATTTGCATATGCATCTCGATTTGATTGGGCATGGGGATTACGACGAATATTATAAATTTATTGGCGGCATGGACAGGCTCGAAGAAATGATGCCCATTGCCGCAAAGCAAATGATGCGCGCGGGCGTCACCTCGGCCCTTGATCTGGGCACACCATTTCAAATCTTAAACACCAGAAAGCGTATTGATAGCGGTGAAATTCCTGGCCCCCGCCTCACAATTTCTGGCCCGTGGATTACGCGGGTCAAACTGGACGGCGTTCCTGACGATTACCAAATGGTGATTAACAGCCCACGCCAAGCAGCTGCAGCCGTGCGCGCGCTGGCAGGCAAAGGTTCTGACGTAATTAAAACATGGGTAGGCCTTACCCTTGAAGATTATAAGGCCATTGTACGCGAAGCCCACGCATCAGGCCTTAAAGTACATGCCCATCTTTATGATCCCGATGTCATCCGCATGGCAATCGACGCAGGTGTTGATGTATTTCAACATGTGGGTTCTGCTAAAAACCCTGATTATGACAAGGCCCTAGTGTCCGAGATCGCCCACAAAAATATTCCCATTGTGCAAACAATCGCCCACCGTATCTGGGTCTACCCTGCAACGCAGGCCTTTCCTGAACGCTTGCAATCTGCCGCCTTAAAAGAAGACTTGCCCGCAGATGTCTACGTGGAAATGCAGAGGTCTTTTGAAAATTTTCACCGCAATAGCTATTTTCGTGATGTGGGTCGGGAAATGCGCCACGCCAAAACCGCCGCTCGCCAATTCATTGATGCGGGCGCCGTTATGGGTGTGGGAACGGACGCGGCCAGCCCGCTTAACTTGCATACCGAAGCCATGTGGCGCGAAATGGCGGCACTGGTAGAGTCTGGTATGACCAAGGCACAAGTCATTTCTGCCGCCACAAAGACCAATGCCGAAATTTTGGGGAAAGCGGCTGATTTGGGTACAATTCAACCTGGAAAATTAGCTGATATCATCATCATAGACGGTGACCCTATATCCGATATCAAGGCGATGGGGCGCGTCTTGATGACCATGAAAGGTGGGGAAATTTGGTATCCCAAACACAACACATCAAAAACCGTGCATAAAATCGGGCAGCCCTACAACAAGTAAGAAACCTTACACATCATAACAATTCAAAAAAGCAATGGCGAATAATACGTGTGCCAACCGTGTCTGATATATGTTTGGCGCTGCGTTCTTCATTGGTGCGAAATGGGCCTCACATGTTGGAATAAAAACCTACAAAGAAATGCTGAAATTCAATATAATACCTACTCAATATTAGGGCGCATTTTTTATTGAATTATATATAAAAATTACAACAGTTCTTTAATCACATCTTGGAAACCATCAGTGATTTCATTGGTAATCAGCTTAATGTTCCCGTCTCTATCGATTAACATATAGGTAGGGAAAGCTGAAATATTCCAGTCTTGCAACAATTTTCCTTTACGGCCAATGAACCAGTGCGCCCACGGCATATCGACATCTTCTCGGTATTCAAGAACATCTTCTACGGTCAAATCCACGCTAAGCGACAAAATTTCAAATCCATCTGAGCCATAACTCTTCTTCATATCAACCAGTGCAGGTATAGAGGCAATACACGGCCCGCACCATGTTGCCCAAAAATCTATCAACACAACTTTGCCACGGTAATTTAGAATCTGGTCATCAACACCCTGTAAATCTTTCATCTCAACATTGGGGATTTCGCTGCCAATCGACAAATGCTTTATGGCAAATATCAGGCTCTCGGATTTTACAGATAGTTTTTTTGGCTCACGGCCTTTCGCCTTGTCTCTTGGATTATAGACATCCAACTTTGCAAAGCTTTTATTGCCGATAATTTTGCCAAGGTAGCGCAAAGCACTTTCTTTTCTTTGCTCTCGTTCTTGTGCGTTCAAATCAGGGCCATTTAAGAAATAATAATGGGTTCTCGCCAGATAATACCACATATTGGCTTGCGCATTTGGGTCAGGATGTTGACTGGCCAGTGCTTGCATAAATGCTTCATATTCTGGAATGTCATTTTCATAAGCACGGTAGAGTTTATAGCCAAGATCAAGCATTTCGGGTCTGGCCAAATGGTATTTCTGTAAATACGGCAAAGCCCGCGACACCCACTTCGCCCCGTCAGGCGCGCCAGATGTTTGCTCGATCATAAATGTTAAGGCGGCAAATGCACTGTCGCTTTTAGGGTCTTGCTTGACAATTTTCATATTGGCTGCAAGCGCAGGTTTAATATCGGGATGCGGCCCTGCCTGCGCCGCCATCATGGTTTCATATTCTTCTTTGTTATTTGCCTTTTGAGACACAACGTCCTCGATTTTATGCCATGCCGTATCTTGGCTGACATATAAATCCACAACAGATTGTGGCTTTTCTTGGCAACTCACAAGAACAAGAGAAAACATGCTGCACAACAAAGCAGATGAAATATGGTGTTTGCGTAACGATGTCATAATATTCTCAATCTTATTACTCGCTGCCAATTACAGTTATTTCGCCAATATTTGCGGCTTGTATATCTGCTTTTATTTTATCGAGGTCACCCGCAATAACCCAAGTGAGCTTACTCATATCGATCACATCCTTAGCAATTTGGTGAATGTTGTTTTGTTGAATTGCACCGTACTCTCCTTGCAACTTTGAAAAATAATTTAGTGGTTTCCCTTGAGATTGATACGTACTCATCATGCTCAAAATACTGCTACTACGTTCCAACTTCCCTGCGGTAGAGTTCACCATGCCGTCAAGTGCCGTTTCAATTTCGCTGCTCGTAGCAAGGTTTGACGTGGTATACCCGCGTAATATTTTCTTAATCTCGATCAAGGATTCTTTTGTTTTATCAGCCTGCACAGGTGCTGATACTTCCCATATTACCGCTTGTTTTTTATTATCAAGGCTTGACGACGCACCGTATGTCCAGCCTTTTTCTTCGCGCAATTTCATATTGATACGCGACAAAAACCCACCACCGACAATGCGGTTCATTACATTCATATCCGCTTCGTGGCCTGCAATATCTTTGGGCACAACCAACGCCGCAGTGATAACAGTTTGTACAGCGCCTGGTTTATCAATCACATAAACATGCCCCGCCGTAGACGGTATCGCTGGGAATATTTTTGTAGGCATAGGCGCACCTTCGCCCGTCCATGATCCAAATTTATTTTCAAGCATAGGCATGACTTCATCAAGCGTAATATCTCCAACCACGATTAGGTGCGCATTGTCAGGGCGCATCCACATTTCATAATGTGCCTTTAGGTCATCAACACTAATGGACGTTATGCTCTCTTGTGTCCCCATGCCTAAATAATTACGCCCATAGGGATGGTTTTTACCAAATAGCAATTCTGGCATATAATAACTTACCTTGGCATTCGCATTCCCCATAGCTTGGGTTAAATTGCTCAAGCGTTCTTCTTTCAACTTAGCTAGCGCATCTCCATCAAAACGCGGCGTACGTATAATATCTGCGTAAAGATCAAGGGTTTCATCAAGCGTATCTTTAAGGCTTGAAAGGGCGACAACCGAAGCATCCGAGTCTGCATAGGCATAAATTTGGCTCGCCATATCATTAAGTTTAAAAATAATATCTTTGCTGGCAAGACCGTCCGTGCCCTCTTTTAGCATTTTTGCGGTTAGTCCCGCCAAGCCAGATTTTCCCATAACGTCAGTGGCTGAACCTGCATTAAATTGCATGCTCATTCTAACGGTTGGAATAGTATGCCGTTCAACAAGAGAAACCTTCATTCCATTTTTTAAGGCCGCTGTTTGTATTTTTGGAAAATGCGACTTTGGAAATACACCAAGTGCTGGCATTTTATTTAAATCAACAACAAGGCTAGCGGCCTTATACTTTCCATTGGGGCGGGTGATGAGTTGGTAATACCCATTGCTAAATACATCGTTCTTTAAAGCTCTCATATTGTCCGCATTGGCCGCTTCAATCCATCCCATTGTCATTTTATATGAACCCGGGTCACCAAAAAACACTTCACCCTCAGCCAAGGTTGGGCCTTTACCGCTAAACCCGCCGATTACCTCTTGGGACTTCATAAAACTAACCAATATGCTCTTGATAGCTCTTTGGGTTTCTGTTTTGCTTGGCCCTTTAGCAAAAAATTCTGCCATGACCTCATCAACCGCGCTGTTAACATCATTTGCATCAACCCCAGACTTTAACAGAACTGTGACCGAGAAAAATCCCATGAGAGCTTGCGGGCGATATTGAACATATACTTCCGAGGCAAGTTTGCGTTTTTCAACCAATTCCTCATACATGCGCGAGGTTTTACCGTCGCCCAATATACTGGCCGCGATATAAAGCGGGCCTGATGTCGGATTGGTCATGCCTGGCACGGCCCATGTTCTGTCCACCATTGCCACAGATACCTCATCAACGGTTTCGTCAAATACATTTTCTGTGCGGATGGGAACCCATTCCTTCATTCGAGAAACAACTGGCCCAGGGCGTATGTGGCCAAAGTATTTTCTGGCCATCGCCAAACCTTCGTCTGCTTTTATATCCCCAGCCAAAACCAGAACCGCATTTCCAGCCCCGTAATATTCATCAAACCATTTTGTTAAATCGCTTATTTTAGCCGCGTTCAAATCATCCATAGACCCGATTGTTGACCAACGGTAAGGATGCCCTGCGGGTAAAAGGCCTTCTAACATGCGGTATTCCCCTATAGAATACGGCCTATTATCCCCCTGCCTCTTTTCATTTTTCACCACGCCGCGTTGCTCATCCAACTTCTCTTGTGTGAGCGTTCCCAATAAATACCCCATACGGTCAGCCTCAAGCCATAATAATTGGTCCAAGGATGATTTGGGTACGGTCTCGAAATAATTTGTGCGGTCGGGATCCGTCGTTCCGTTAAAACTGGTCGCACCCATAGCGTTTAGTTGTTTAAAAAAATCAAAATCTGCATGCTCGGAGCCATTGAACATCAAATGTTCAAACAAATGCGCATAGCCCGTTTTCCCCTTTTTCTCGTCCCGCGAACCCACTTTGTACCAGATATTCACCGACACTAATGGAGCTTTCGGGTCTTCGTGCACAATCACCGTAAGCCCATTATCAAGTATTGTCTTTGTGAAGGGCACATTGATTTGTGAGGATAATGATCCTTGAGGATTTGCCGTGTTAGCAATTGCAACACCCGCTTTCTGAACAGCAGTATCTGTTTTAGTGCACGCCGTGAGGGTTAAAGCTGATACTGTTATGAGGAGTGCGGTTATGTTTTTCATGTTATTCTTTCTGTTTGTTATAACGCGTTGAGGACTATATTTGGGGTGAGGATTTGGGGGAGGATTTTGGCTTTGTCTATGTTGGTTTCGCCAACAGGGTAATAGAGATAGAGCGGCACACCTACGCGGCCAAACCGTTTGAGGATTTTGGCGATTTCGTCGTCTGGATTTGTCCAGTCCCCGACTAGAACTTGGATATTTTTATCTACAAATGCGTTTGCGACCACCTCTTTATTTAAGGCCGCTTTTTCGTTGACTTTACACGAAATACACCAATCGGCGGTGAAGTAGACAAACACGGATTGCTTGTCTGCTAGTAGGTTTTCAAGCTTGGTCAGACTATAAGGCTGCGCGTTCAATTTGCCCGTATGTTCGCCGACTTGTTTGCTCGCCTTGAGACCAGGCAAAGAGGTCGCCATCCAGATACCACCGCCTAAAATGACAAGGGCAAATATATTCCACAAGAGTTTAACAGAACTTTGCCCGCCTTTCAGGTAAGCCCAAAACGCCATAGCCAGCAATAAGGCAAGCAAGAGCACACCGAGTACATATTCAAGCCCAACCTGATTGCCTAGCACCCAGAGCAGCCACAGAGCCGTAGCAAACATCGGGAAGGCGAGAAGCTGTTTAAAGCTGTTCATCCATGCGCCCGGTTTTGGCATCCATTTTCGAAGCGTTGGGAAATAGCACAGCAATAGGTAGGGCAGAGCTAGCCCAAGCCCAAGGCCCAAAAACACAAGTATGGTAATCAGCAGTGGCTGGATCATAGCGTAACCAAGGGCGCCCGCCATAAACGGCGCCGTACACGGCGCGGCCACAACAACGGCCAATACACCCGTAAAGAATTCGCTTTTTAATCCACCACCTTGGGCCAATCCTTGACCTGCACCCGCTAAGCGGGAGCTAAATTCAAACAAGCCCGCGAGGTTGGCGCCAATCGTACCCATGAGCAATATCAGCACGACAAGTACGGCAGGGTGTTGCATTTGAAACCCCCAGCCCGCAAAGCCGCCCGCACTGCGCAAGGCCACAAGCACGAGGGCAAAGGCTAAGAAACTCGCCAATATCCCCGCCGTATAAACAAGACCGTTCATGCGGGCATGGCTTAAATCTTCGCCCGACATTTTGACCAAGCCTAATGCTTTTAAGCTGAGGATTGGCAGAACGCACGGCATAAGATTGAGAATAATCCCGCCGAGAATGGCAAAACCAATGGCGCCAAATAATTTAGCGGCTTTGCTCGCAAATGTTGTTTCTGGGCGGGCTTGGCCCAAATCAGTATTGCCTGCATTTGAACCATCCGCGCTTCCATGAGCAGTTGTTGTTCCTGCCGCCTTGGACGCCCCCGCCCGCGCTGTCGCGGTGAGTGCAGAGAGATCGCCCCTACTCGCCGCCATGATATAAGCTTGGCGAGGACTATCTTTTGTCTCAACCACAATCACAAGATCGCTTGTCGCGGTGCGCTTAAGTCTTGGCCCTTTTTCAGCTAAAAACGCCACCCCGCCCGTGTCTATATCAGCGCGGATCATTGTGGCGTGGTCGATAATTTTTTGAGCAGAAGGGAATAAATCTAGATGATGAGCACCTGCAATCTCCTCTGGCATTTCAACATGGAAAAGTACACCGTCTTCCCCGTAAGGCGCGTAGGGAGCGTAAGTCGCAGACCAGTCTACCCGTTTTGGAATCTTGGCGCGAGCGGTAGCAAATTCTTGTGTCAGCCCCTCGCCGCCAGATGCACCCACCACAACGTCAATGGCAATATCAGCGTCTTGCGGTACGCAGGATTTATCATCACAGACCAGCCAATTTGCCGCCCCAGTTAGGGAAAGTGTATCACCGTCCTTATAACTCTTGGGCACATCTACATCAAAAATAACCAGTGTATCTTCATCGTAACCATAAGACACCAAGCCCATAAACGGCACAAGATGCGGCGCAGGTAATTGCATATCCCCCGCCACAATACCGTCCGCATTCTCCCAAGCCACCCGCACACTCTTGCCCGCATCGCCAGGATTAATCCAATACGTATGCCAATTTGCTTGCGGCTTTAACCGAAGCCCAAAACTAGCCGTCTCGCCAGAGCGAACAGCCCTCCGCTCAGACACCAACTCAATAGAACTATACCCAGCATCTATTGGGGTGGCCGAAACATGAGCGCTGAAGAAATATATGAATATGAGGAAAAATGGTGCCAAAAAACTACGCATAATAGGTCTAAAAATCATCATATGTCTCAAAAGAACCAAACTCATTTAAGCTGTATTTTTAGCAAATCAATGTGTAGGAAGTATCCAGAGCGCACAAACAAATACAGCAAGACCATCACATAAATGTGATATCCTTATGACTGCTTAGGAATAAGGACTTCAAAAACAGCACCACCCTGTTTACGGTTGCGAGCGGATACTGTGCCGTGGTGCACTTCAACCAAAGATTTAACAACTGCCAACCCTAAGCCTGATCCACCAGTTTGCCTTGACCTGGATTTTTCACCGCGTTCAAAATACTCAAACAATGCGGCAATATCATCAGGCAAACCATTACCATTATCAAGAACTCTAACGAAAGACATGTCCCCAGAGCTACCAGTTTCAAGCCGTATCCATTTTCCGTCTGCGCCGTATTGAATGGCATTATCCAATAGATTGCAGACGATTTGAGTAACCCTCGCGCGATCTCCCTTTACGGGCGCGGATTGTAAATCTAGCTCCAAGAATATTTCTTGATTTTTACACACAGGCGCCATTGAACGCGCCACATCAGAAACAACCTCATCAAGTTGCAAATCATGCATTTCAAAAATTAATTCCCCTACCTCCGCTAAAGACAGAACCCGAATATCATCGACGATACGGCCCAAGAGATCCGTCTGACCAATTAAACGATCTATCTCTGAAGGATCAGGGCGATAAATACCGTCCGCCATGCCTTGCAATCGACCCTTTAAAATTGTTAAAGGCGTTCTAAGTTCATGCGCAATTGCTGCCATACTTTTTTGTCTTTCACGCTCACGGCGCTCAAGGGATTCAGCCATTGAATTAAAGTCACTGACAAGTGTACCAATTTCATTGCCAGATAGGCTAGAAGACTGACTGGCCCGTGCACCGAGATTTCCACGTGTCACATTTCGCGCAGCTTTAGCAACAATGGATACAGGTTTTGATAGTTTTTTTGAAAAGAAAATCGCAGCAATCAACCCAATCAATATGACCGTTAAATTTATACTATATAATATCCAATTTTGAACGGCCTCATAATCACTCCCCCAATATGTTTTGTAAATATCTGCAATAGGTTGGGAGATTGCCGCGCATTGGCTTTGGGTCGTATCCAATTGTGTTTTAATATCTACTGGCAGGTTGTCATACCAATACTGGTGTAAGTATCTATAAAATTTAATTTTGATCGTGTCCGAGAAAAACAAGCTAATGAGAACGATGGTCACAACCAATGCGCTCATTTGAATCCATAGTTTTGAAAAATAATGTCCAAGTGTTGTGCGCATAATCATGTCACCGAGCACATACGGTAACCAAAACCGCGTACACTTTCGATAAAATGTGTAGCCCCCGCATCTTTAATTTTCCGTCTTAAATTAGACAAATGAGAATCGACAACACGGTCAAAAGCATCGCTATCGTTTAAACATCCTTCAATCAGCTCATCGCGGCTAAATGCCCGATAAGGTGCGCTCGACATTTTCTCCAAAAGACAGTATTCCGTCGGGGTGAGAGAAAGTATTTTTTTTGACCCATCTCTTGATATTATGGATACCAAATGAGTATCTGTATCAATTTCCAAATTATCAACACGTAGCAAGCGCGCTACATCTACGGGTGCAAATGTACGACGCAATACCGCCTTCACACGTTCCACAACTTCATTGGGATTAAAAGGTTTAATGATGTAATCATCTGCTCCGTTTTTTAATGCCAGCAATTTTGCCACATCATCAACAATCGCAGTTACCATAATAACAGGTGTCGAAACCCTTTCTCTAAGCTTTAAAAGAACTTCTTTTCCATCTAGCTTTGGCAATCGAATATCAAGTAAAATCAAATCGGGCTTTAATGTCTCATTATCAATAAGCGCTAGTTGCCCATCCGCGCACCCGACTGTACGAAAACCTGCGCGTTCCAGATATTCGCGTAAAATCTCCTGAATATCAGGATCGTCCTCGACTACCATAATAAGTGAATTTTTAATTACATTTGCATCCATAACAACACTTTATACTCAGAGAGTAAGAAAACCCTAGTTTTTTTATTTCTTACCCGCAGCCTGTTCTGCGCTATATACGAGCCCAACAAGCATAGCCTCCAACTGCTCATCAGACGGGTTTTTTGAAACGACGACACCCTTGTGATCCACCAAAAAAACTGTTGGAAAAGCTGTGATGTTCCACGCTTTTACCACACCTTTATCTTTCCCCGAAAACCATAAATCCCAAGGTAAATCAGTGTCTTCTAAAAATCCAGTGACGTCTGCGAGTTCACTATCTGCGCTAATACCAAGAATTTCAAATGGACGCTCGGCGTATTTTTCTTTCAAATCTCGCATATGCGGCATTTTGGCGATACACGGCCCACACCAAGTTGCCCAAAAATCAACGAGTAAAACTGTTCCTTTGTACTGATTTATATCCTGCGGATTTCCGTCTAAATCAACCCCAATGGTATCAGGCAGAGACTTGCCTATTGATAGGTTTTTAAAATCATACAGCAATCTTGTGGCAACACTCCCAAGTGTTGGAATTTCCATTTTAGGGCGCGGAGGACGTTTTGCATCATCAGGAGACGCTGTTTCTTGCTGTAAACTTTTATTGTAAAGTTCCAGAATTTTTACATCTTTGGACAAGAGAAGTGTGATTGGGTTTTCCTTGTCATTTGCGACGACTTGATTGAGTAAGTTTTCTGAATGCACCCGTTTTTCACGGATACCGTCCGCATCATTTTTATCCATATAATTCAAACTGCGCCCGATATAATCGCCCAGTGACAACATAGCTTGATTTTTAACTCTCGGGTTTTTAGCGGTATCGACAACCCGCTCCAGTAACATGATGACGCGTTCATATCTTTGTGGCCGGTTATTTGTCCACACTTCGGGGCCCTCGCCAACAGGAGGTTTATGCCCTACGTCTACATTCGCATTGATGCGTTGTAATACGAGTGCATAATCATCATGGTCTAAATAATTTTCGTACATGAGATTATGAATATTTTGAATTTTTTTATAATCAATTCCACTACCAGATGAGACTTCTAAGGCCATCAGCAAAGCATCAAACCCAGATGGGCTCCCTAGGTTTTTTTGTCCGTATTCATAAAATTCACCAAAGAAAGATAACGAACTGCGATCAACGTTTTTTTCATACCATTTACCAAAACCAACCGAGCCCCACTCCATTCTCTGCTCGTCGGTCATGCCATCGGTTTGGGACTGCATATCTTTCCAGTAAACGCCCTGTGCTCTTCCCGCCTTCATCGTAATCTGGTCCAGTTCAGAAAGTGCTGCATCTTGCGCAGGAGAACAGGAAGGAAGCACGCCCATACAAAGAACGATTAACAACCCTCTTATAAATTTTATATATCTCACCATATTCGCACGACCTTTAAACTGTATAAAACAAAAGACGGGCAATTTTCACTGCTCGCCAAGTTGAAAGTTTCATTTCATATATACACTACACGATTAAAATTCTTTTTTCACATCAACATACATCACTCTTTTGCGAACATCGACACGGCTTGTGTCAAAAGCGGGCGATTCGTTGTATAGCGGGAAGTCTGGACTAAACAAATTGTTCACACCAACGGAAATACGTGCACCCTTAAGCAAACCCTGATCCTTATCAAATCCATAGCTCACATTTAAATCAACGGTTGTGTATGTCCCAACATTAACAAGGGTCGGAGTAGGTAATCCACGCACTCTACGCGTATTGTCATAACTACCTTGATAGCGCACATTAGCACGACCATACCAGTTACCTTTGCCGACGCCGAGATAACCAAAGCCTTGCCATTTTAACGGGCCACGCTCGGTTCCAGCGAACTCTTCTTCTGGCGCGCCTTCTGTAATTTGGCGCATATGCCTTAATGTATGGGTTAAATTACCCCCAAGATTAAAATTATACTCACCTTTTTCAAACCGGTAATCAGCAGAAAAATCCAAAGTCTTACTGATTGTTTTGGCAACATTGATAGGCCGTAAATCAAGAGAATTGATAAATCCAAAAGCATCTCTTGTAACAAGGTCTTTAAAAGCATCCGCATTGGCTAGGTCCGTAACCAAATCGATGTCCGAACTCGCAGACAATACCGTAATTTCGTTTCGGAGATCAATATATGCGTATTTCGCTGATAAATTTAGCGCATCCGTCGGGGCAAGGTCTATGCCAAGTGAGTAATTGTTAGCCGTAACAGGCTTTAAATTTGCATGCCCACCACGCAACAATGTCACGCCATCACGCACCACATCCTCATCCAAAGCATTGCCATTTGCATCCAGTTTTGGATCTTGGATCAATGTTAGGCTTTGGAAAGTTTCAATTCCTGGAATAAAGAACCGATCATGTAATGTCGGCATGCGAAAAGATTCAGACCAATTCATAAACACTTGCGAACGCTCGGACGGCTGCCATTTTACGCCAATTTTTGGACTAAATGCACTGTCGTTACTTTCAACAGCATTCAAATCACGAGCATTTGGCACAGCGGTAAATTCAGGACCAAATGTAAAAAACCCAGGAAAGAAGATTGGAAACGGTTCTGAGAAAACATTGCGTGATGAGTTGAGGAATAATGAATTGCGGACAAAGCCTTCGCCTTCAAATTTATCATAGCGCGCAGCTACACCAAGTTGCAGCGCGTAAATTCCAGGGCGGCGGTTGCCTTCACCCACAATCGGGAAGGAAAGTTCGCCAAACAGAGCAAATGCTGTCTGCTTACTCGCTGGCAAGGACTGTAAATCATTTTCATTTGTGGCCTCACCATTAAATTCAAGCCTATCTGCTTCTAATTTTTCGCCGTAATAATCACCGCCAACTGCAAGCTTTACGTCACCACCTGATATTCTAAAAATAGGGCCATCAAGAATAGTTTGAAACCCTGTGACACTTGATGACGATGTATTTGTTATATCAAAGTATAAACGATCAAGCGTTGCCTGGGAATTTTGCGTACCATCTCCAAACAAATTAAGTGGCGCTAAGGCAGTTAGCCCATCCCGCGAAAAACCCTTCATTAACATAAGAGCTACATTGTCAAATCTGTTGAAATCCCCACCAACCCTATTGGTAATAATGTTCGTGGTTGATGTATCACTTGAATGATAAAGAGCGGAAACCCCCTTCCATTCATTCATTGGCAATTTATAATTTGCCCCCAGATTAAGGTTAAAATTATCCTGTTTATTACGAGAACTTAAGCGGGGCAATAGACCTGCATCTGTTTCACGGTCAAAAACATAGCCATACGAAACGCCATTTCCGCTAAACAGATCAAAAATACTCGCCAAATCAGCACCAGGTAAATTTACAATCGGCGCGTCACCATTTGGCGTTACAGCAACATCAACAAAATTCTTAAAGAATCCCGCCTGCATGAATGTGCCTTTGGCATCAATATAATCCCCTTGGGATGATACGTTTCTGTGAGAATAAATACCCTCGGCAAACAATTCTATATTATCCGTCAAATCAAAGCCAAAGTTTAAAAATCCACTTGTTCGTTTTTGTTCGGGCGTCATATGTAATGGCAATTTTCTACGCCCAGTGACGCCAGCCGTAATCAAATCGGCTTTTGAAGGCGCAGTATTGCCAGCAGGAACAACCCCGAAAATATCAGAAAGTTCATCAACACGGTCTCCAGCACTTTGCCTAAAAAATACACCGCCAGGAAGTGTTGAAAAGTCTTCAAAATTATAGCCACCTGCTGACCGCAAATCAATATTTCCAACAACCTTGTCTGACAATACAGGATCAGTTTTGCTATAGGTAACGCCGCCCATAATCCGCGCACGATCGTTGCCAAAGCCCGCAACTTGGCTAATCGTAATACTATCCCCGCCCGTTTCACTATTTTCATAGCGCACAGCGGTTTCCGCACCTTTGTAGTCTTTTTTCAAAATAAAGTTAATGACACCTGCAATCGCGCCTGAACCATATACAGTAGACGCGCCGTCCGTAAGCACCTCTACCCGCTCGATGGCAGCGATTGGAATAATTGAAATATCAGAAAACGACGCTGTACTGCCGCTATCTTGCGTGATGCGCCGGCCATTGACCAATGTCAGCGTCGCATTATTGCCAAGCCCGCGAAAGTTAGCACCCGTACCCCCACTTGCATTTTCGCGTCGTCCATATTCAGGCGGACGTGTACTACCCGAAAGGGAATTGGTAAAAATGCCGTTATTGGTTGAAGAGTTAATGTTAGCGAAGTTTTGCGGCAAAATCCGCATTAAATCATCCACAGTACTTAAGCCAAGACGTTCAATTTCAAGCGTGTCGATCGTCATAACTTGGGACGTTGTACCCGTGCGCAGCCCTGTTGCCGTCACCACGACCTCATCAACGGGCTTAGCCGTATTAAACTGATCAAAATTTGCAGGGTTTTCACCCGCTTTAAGAATGAAATATTCACCAGAATCCGTGCGCACAACCTCCAGTCCACTCGACCCTACCATGGTTCTTAACGCTTGCTCCAAAGACATATCACCACTTACAGATGCGGAATATCGCCCCGCAACAGTCGCGGCATTAAAATGGATAATCGACGAAGTTTGCCCCGCAATTGATCTGAGCGCGCTATCAAGAGACTGCCCAGCCACAGAAAATTCTGTCGCCATCGCCAGTTGAGAGCTTAACAAAAGCGTTGCACTCGACAATAAAATTGCCCGTTTGAACATGCCTTTAAGTGCATGACGTGCCGTGTGTGTTTTTCCAATACTATGCATGATTATCCCTTTGGTAGTGTTTAAAATTTCGATACTTCATAATTTCAAGCGCATGTACTGCACCCAAATTAATCGTCAATATGAGAATTACTTTATTTATATTGAGGTTTGATGGAGAAAAAAAAGGGCTTTGTCACGTTAACTTCCTAGGATCAGTTTATCTGTGGCCGTTTTTGTTACCTGGCACCGGTGGACGTAGCAATATCCCAGCTAGTCATGGCTCGATTTCGAAGAATTTTCATTGTGTTACGTGAGGTCAAATGTCGGAGGATGTTGAATAAGTTGTAAATCTGGCTATATGCGGAGAGTATCTTTTGCGCTGATCGTATAGATCGAAACTTCTGTGCTTTTCGCTCTCGTCTTCTTATCGGAACATGTGAACATTCAGCTCGATTGTTCTTTCGTCCTCCTACATCTTGGAGACCAAATAGGCCGATATCTCTGAGGGCTGCACCGTAGGATGCAAGCCTATCAGTGACGATACGTTCAGGCCTCACACCTTGATTTTTGAGGAGTTTACGGATTAAACGTAGCGCCCCTTTACGGTTTCTGCGTGTTTGCACAACAACATCCAAAACAGTTCCCTCATCATCACCGGCGCGCCATAGAAAAGCCAGCCGCCCATCAATCCTTACAAAGACTTCGTCCAAATGCCAAACTTTACTTGGTTTGCCTGCCCTGCAGTTGATCCGCTTGGCATAAGTCAAACCGAATTTATCAACCCATCGCCTGATGGTTTCATAGGACACATCAACACCACGTTCAGCCATCATATCTTCGATATCACGGAAACTCAGGTTAAAGCGAAAATATAGCCAGATGGTTTTACGAATAATATCGGGATGGAAGCGATGACGGGAATAAATAGATGTTTTCATCCGGCTCTGATACCAAAACCGTAAAAACAGTGAGTTAACGTGACAAAGGCAATGGCGGAGAAGAAGGGATTCGAACCCTCGATGGGCTTATGACCCATACTCCCTTAGCAGGGGAGCGCCTTCGACCACTCGGCCACTTCTCCGAGCGGGTAAATGCACCGTTTTTGTAGGATTAGCAAGCTTTAAAACAAGGATGAGAGCAAATTCTTCATGTACTCAATTCTAGCCATATGCCTACACATACTGTGCTTGGTCACGTAGCACATTGTCAGGCATAAACCTGTTATTAATCATGTTTTATGCATATGGCAGGAAACCGTTTCATTTTAGAACACATTTTGAAATCCATACACACTATTACCAATATTAATTTTAGCCCCTGTTTACTGAATATTTCCACTCTTTTGCTAGGGTGTAAAAAAACTGGTAGGTAAAATGAAGAAACTGCAAATTCTGTCTCAACATCGTGATAAAAGCCATGTGCCGCAGTCCGGCAAAGGCTATCAACATAAGACCGCGAAACAAGTGGAAACACTTGAGGATTTTGCGCAGCGGACGGGGCAATCCCCAGTGCAAGCCGAACTGCCAATCACACGGGTTCCCCTATCAGAAATAACTCTTCCCAAAAACTTACGTAATATGGGAGTATTGCGATTTGCCCTACGGTTGAGCGACGCATTCTGGATTAGTGTTGTCATCCTGTTGGCGATGCTAAATGCCTATATCGGCATTAATGACAAAGCCCTTATCGCCCCTATAGCGGCGGGTATATCTGGAGCTATCGGGTTTTGCATTGCCTTATACGCAGTTAAAGCGCACCAATTTTCTCCCATCGAAACCTACTGGCAGCATATGGGCAAGGTGCTTCTTGGCTCGGCAGCGGCGACCGGGGTTTGGCTCTCCATTGCCCTGATTGCGAAACCAGATACATTTCTACCAGATGCGCTGGCCATTGCAGGGCTGTTAGCGACAGTAGCATTGTTAGTTTTACATAGCTTGTATTATGCCCATATTCATAAACGCCACAAAAATGCTGAACTAATTCCAACCATTGTTATGTTGGGAGCAACTGAGGCGGCGCGCCGCTTAATCGAAGAAAATGCCCGTACGCGAGAGCTTAATATCCTTGCGATTTTTGATGAGCGTTTATCCAGAGCTCCTCATAACATTCACGGCATACCTGTGGTTGGCCAGATTTCAGACATGTTGGCTTGGGACGCCCTGCCCTTTATTGACCGTATTGTTGTCACCTTGCCAGAAATGGCCAAAGACCGTAAAAAAGCATTCGTTGAACAAGTGCGTAAACTACCAAACCGTATTGCCTTTGTGGTTGATGAGTTCGAGCATCTTGATAATGTTCAACAACGGCTCAGCCAAATTGCCGCTGTGAGTATGCGCGAAATTTCAGGTAAGCCAAAATCAGGCCACCATACCTTTATTAAGCGCATGGTGGATATCAGCATAAGCGGCACGGCTTTATTGTTTGGCCTTCCCGTTCTGGCCTTGGTCGCACTGCTCATTAAACTTGATAGCGAAGGGCCAATTTTCTTTAAGCAAAAACGCCAAGGATTTAACAACCGCGTTTTTGACGTGTTTAAATTCCGCTCCTTAAGAGTGCAAGATGAAGATAAGGACGCAAAATCACAGGTAATTGCTGGCGATAACCGCGTGACAAAAATCGGACGGTTTATCCGAAAAACCAGCATTGATGAACTGCCTCAACTTATCAATGTTCTTAAAGGCGATATGTCTTTGGTTGGGCCGCGCCCCCATGCGGTTGGCATGCACACTGGCGATACGGAAACCTATAAACTGGTCGAAGAATACGCGCACCGCCTGAAAGTAAAACCGGGCCTTACTGGGTGGGCACAAATCAATGGTTCGCGCGGCCCTTTACATGACGCTGAAAGTGTGGCGCGCCGTGTCCAGCTTGATATGGAATATATAGAGCGGGCCAATGTATTCTTTGATCTTCTCATTATGGTCAAAACGATCCCGTGCTTGCTCGGTGATAGTGAAAATATTCGGTAGAGGCGCATATGATCTGGCGACAAATGCTTGGATATATCCCGGTCAATTTGGCCAACATCATTGTCAGCTTTGGTACGATTGCCGTACTCACGCGCCTATTTGACGGGGCAGAATTTGGGCGGTATGCCCTTGCCGTTGCGAGCATGCACTTTGTCCATATGGCACTCTTTACATGGGTAGAGGCCGCAATGTCTCGGTTTTATGCAAAGGCGGAGCGCAACGCTAACATGGCCTCGCATATGAAAACTTCATATGCGATTTGCCTTCTTCTCGCACTGATTGGCCTTCCCGTCTTTCTCGCCGTCATATATTTTCTTCCATTTGATACCCATATGAAAATGATCCTTGCCTTTGCGCTTGGCTCTACATGTCTCACTTTAGTTTTTAACATCGCCATCGAAGCCCATAAAGCGGCTGAGCGTATTGGCCGCTATAGTGCCATTTTCACCTCTCAAAGCCTGCTTGGGTTTAGTGTTGGTATCTTATTGATCCTCATGACACCCTTGCGCGAAGTCGCGCCTTTTGTTGGCATTATGATTGCCAATTTTATTGCCATCTTGATCGATCTCCCCTTTATGCTCAAACGCATGAAGGGCGGCAGAGTTGAGAAAGCGCGTACGCGAGAGTTTTTCGTATACGGCATGCCGATTTGCTTGTCCCTCATGCTGAGTTATGTCCTGTCCCAAGGGGATTTGTTCTTCATCAAATATTTTATGGGCGACACGTCGGTTGGACAATATAATGCGGGGTATAACCTTGCTAACAGGTCGCTTGATGTTGTGTTCATCTGGGTAGGCATGGCGGTCACACCAATCGCAATTACGGCTTTGGAACATGACGGCATCGAAAAAACCAAAGAGATACTCAAAAGCTATGGGTCTACGCTTTTGCTTCTCATCCTACCTGTTGCCACAGGGATTGCTCTGGTCGCAGAGCCTGCTGGATTTATATTGGGCGAGTCTGTGCGCGCTGAAGCCGTGAAAATAATGCCGTGGATTGCCTTTGCTGGCGTGATGAACGGCTTTATCACATACTACGCCCACAAAGCATTTGCCCTTTCAAAACATACAGGTGTTCTGGCCCTGACCATGGTTGCGCCAGTGCTTTTAAATATTGGCCTCAATTTATTTTTAATTCCGCGTTACGGCTTGATCGGAGCAGTGTGGGCAACAATGGCGGCTTACGGATTTGGTTTAGTCTTATCTCTTGTAATCGCCCGCCGCTATTTTCCTCTTCCCCTGCCCTATAAAGCACTGGCACAATGCGGGTTTGCCAGTGCATTGATGGCAGGTGTCGTGCTTGCCCTGCCAGATACGCTGAGCAATTGGCCAGATATTGCAGAGCTTTCCGTCAAAGCAGCAGTGGGAGCGATTGTATACGGGTTCACCGTCTTTGCCATTAATGCTGCGCAGTGCCGTGATCTTATAAAAAGCATAATTCATAAAGACCGCACCCCCATTCAAGAAGCGGAGGTTTAGGTGGAAATTTACAAAAACAGTGTTGCAAAATCAGCTAAGACCCCCGTTTTATCTGTACTCATTCCCTATTATCATGATGATCCAAAGGATTTATTGTCTGCGTTAACCGGAAACAAAAACATAGAAATTTTGCTGTATGACGACGGAACCAACATAACAGAAATCAACGGAAATTTACGCAAAATTGCCGATGGCGCACACACCCCTATCAGCCTGTTCTTTGCCTCAGAAAACAAAGGGCGCTCCACCGCCCGCAATATATTAACTCACCACGCCAAAGCAAAATGGGTGTTGTTTCTGGACGCCGATATGTTGCCACAATCAGACAGTTTCGCAGATGATTATTTACGCGAAATTAAAGCGTCCAAGGGCGATATTATATTTGGCGGCTTTACCGTTGCCTCAAAAAAACAATCTGACGACACGGAATTACACCGCATTTTCTCGCAAACTTCTGATTGCCTAAACGCAGTTGAGCGTACAAAAAACGGGCCACAATATGTGTGTAGCTCAAATCTGTGTGTGCGCAAAGATATTTTTACCACCCACGCATTTGATACCAGTTTTACAGGATGGGGATGGGAAGACAGTGAATGGGCGGCACGGGTTGCCAAACACTACACCATCATTCACGCCGACATCCCTGCTCTGCACTTAGGATTAGAGAGCACGGAAACACTGTTAAGTCGGTTTAAAAACAGCGGTCATAATTATGTAAAATTTACCAATGCACATCCACAATTGGCCCAACACCTGACACTTTATAAAATGAGTCACATGCTTAAAAAGACGCCAGGGCAGCGTTTTATGCGCCCTCTACTTGCTGCCTGTGTTCGCACGGTATTTGCGCCTACAAAACTACGATTAATGGCCCTAAAATTATGGCGAGCCAGTTGGTATGCGGAGGCTTATCCGTGAACGTCCCTTATCAACCTTCAAGCTCAATCCGTGCAAAAATAGCCCGTAGAACACTCGCCTTTCGCGCAACAAGGCATTTGCACTTCAAACTGACACGGCCCATTGTCAGCTTTACCTTTGACGATTTTCCGCGTTCTGCCATGACCAATGGTTCTGATGTTTTAGAGGCTGAGGACTGGCACGCTACATTTTACGTTGCCGCAGGTTTAATGGGTGTGAACAATCACCACGGCGCACATTACCTTAAGCGTGATATCCCTGCCCTCGCCAAACGCGGCCACGAAATCGCAGGACATACCTTTACTCATATTGATTGTGAGCAATTGGGTTTGCGCGGCACGCATGCAGAAATAGAGCGCAATATAAAAGCGATTAAATCCATGGGGCATGCTGACAAGATTGAACATTTCGCCTATCCATTTGGCGCAGCAAATACAGCGTTAAAGCAAGGCTTGCAAAACCAATTTAAAACCATGCGCGGCATTGGTGCAGGCGTGCATGTGGGTAAGGTGGATTTAAACGGTTTAAAATCCACACCCATATTTTCTGGCCCGCAATTTACCAACACATTACACACCATAAGTACGTTAAAAAATCGCGCTGGCTGGCTGACGCTTTTTACCCACGACATTCGTGATAATCCAAGTGAATGGGGATGTACGCCAGAGGATTTTAAAACCGTTATTCAAGCCGTTAAAAATAGTGGTGCGCTGGTTTTACCTATTGGCGCGGCGGTTAAATATCTGGAGAGCACACATGAGTAATGCAATGCAAAAAGGTGTATCCATAATCGTACCAACCTTTCGCCGTGCCGATGGTTTGGCCACGGCCTTGGCAAGCCTTGTGGGGCAAACATCAAATGGCTTAAAAATTGAAGTCATTGTCGCAGATAATGATCCTGATGGTTCTGCCAAAGATTTTGTGCAAACATTTGCCAAAACATCAACACATAAAATTCACTATCTACATGTGCCAGAGCCAGGCGTGTCCAATGCGCGTAATGCTGCCTTAAAAGCAGCGCAAGGACGATACCTTGCTTTTCTTGATGACGACCAAGAAGCGGGCGACAACTGGCTCGAAACGCTTTTGGAGATTTCGTTGAAACACAAAGCTGCACTGTGCTTTGTCCCAACCCATGCACGCATACCGGGCCAGTCTATATATGATGCCTATTACGCCAATTTTTTCTCACGCTTTGGCCCCGATATGGACGACGGTATCATTGATAATTTTTTTGGCTGCGGCAACTCATTGCTGGATAGGCAATTGTGCACCCTGCCCTCACCTGTGTTCTCACCAGAGTTGAACGAAACAGGCGGGGAAGATGATTTTCTATTCTCCGAGCTTCAAAGCCAAGGCATTAATATAGCATGGTCGCGCCGCGCTCTTGCCTATGAAGATATTCGCCCCCACCGTGCTACCGCAGAATATATCCATGTGCGTAGCTTTGCCAACGGGCAAGGCCCCAGCCAAACATGTGCTGATGAAGGTAATATCCTCGGCATTGCCAAATGGATGACCGTTGGCATTGTGCAATACATAATGTTCAAACCCTTAAGCATCCTAACCAAGCTATTGGGGAAACCATCCTATATTCATTACCTTGCTAAGGCCTCACAAGGCGCGGGTAAAGTATTTTGGTTTGGACGTTTTAAGCCGAAACTGTACGGGGCTGCGGTGGTTGAAAATAAGGCATTCTAGGGCGGTCGCGCCAATAGGCGGGGGCAAAAGAAAACAACTTGGCTGACGTGGCGACAAATATTACCCAGCTTAGATCATTTTGTTGTAATATGGTGCTTTCTGATAAGGCTATCATAAAGAATAAAACCGTCGATAAAATAACCCAATAATTCTCGACCCCACCTCTATACAAACGGTCAAGTGCTAAGAGCGTTGTCAGTAAAAATAAAATTGCAAATAAGACAACTGCCACAAGCCCTGCTGACAGCCATGTTTCTATCCAGCCATTATGAGCCGTGGGCACGCCCCATTCCAAATTAAACCGCACCCAATAAGACGGGCCAACAGGGTCACCCCAAAATGTACCGTACCCATATCCCAATACGGGGTGCTCTCTGATTGCAGCAGCAAGGCTGTTCCAAATATCCGTCCGCCCTGTCAAGGTTCGTTCTTTACCAATAAGCTCAAACATCATATCGGGCATGAAAAGAACCAAGAATGCAAAGGCAGAAACGCCGATAATAATACCGTACATAAGTGGTATGCGCAGTACGGGAAAGCGGCGGAATATCCGTATGGCAAAAAAACCGATAATAGCTACAAGAACGGCCAATAATGCGGCTTTGGATGTAGACAATAATACCAACGCAAAGCATAGTAATCCAGCAGGTATCCATATCCACCATTGTTTTGGGCGCAGTGCAAAGGCGCACATCATCAAGAGCAATCCCTTGGCCATATTTGTACCAAATGAGTTCTTTTCAAGCCAAGCCCCGCGCCAAGCGCCTTCATGTATTTCCTGCATTTGCCCCAATGCTGGCATAAAAACTCCTAAAATTAAGCTTATGACAGCCGTCAATAGAAACACACTTGCCAATTTAATGATAAGTTCATCCCAATCATAACGCGCCGCCAAAACCAGTCCAAACAAAGTTGTCATCAAAAGCGCAATACTTCGCCTTAACGTCACTTGTGGCTCAATTGACCAAAAATAGCTCACCCCGCACCACAGCACGCAAATAATCAAAAGCGGGTTATAGACTGCCATACGGGTAATTTTTGGCAAATTGACCAGTGTTAAAAGTAAGATTATCACATAACCTGGATACCATAAAAGCCGGGCAAAAATAGATTGCGAGTCCAGATCAGTTGGGTCCGTCAGTAAGAGGGCAACAAGAGCCGTGGAGAATTGAAAAATCAACAGAAAAATCAGAAAGCTCTCAATGCGGCGTAAAGCTTGCGCGGCAGAATGATTGCGCTGATTAACATCGCCCAAGATACCGCCTCCACCGCCTTGTACGCCACCATGTGAAAAAGTTTGCGCATTTACCATACTCATAACACCCCGCCCGTCTGCATATGAGAGGCAGGCATTTCGTTCAGTATGACACCCGTGCAACGGGCACCTATTGCCGCCAAATGGTCGGCGGCGTCAGCCAGGTTTTGTTGGCGCGATTCTTGAACAGTACTCACCAAAATATTGGCATCTGCCTCTGGGCAAATTGCTGCCATAATATCTGTTCGATCAAGGGCGGGTGTGTCGACAATCACATAGGCAAAATGCTCGCGTAATTTATGCCAATAGGCACGCGCATTTTGAATATGCACACTTTGGCCCTGCTTGAAATACTCCCAATGAAAATGCGTAAACAACAATTGGCTTGCATCCAATGTATACAAACTAACAAAGTGCGCGTCTGAAACATTGCGACCATCATTTCCTACCATATATGGTGTGACTCTCCAAAAAGGACTGACGCCAAATGTTGCATCGTACGGGCCCCTTGGTACGCTGTGCCCATCATTTTGCGCATTTGTAAAGAAATACCGAGATTGCGTATTGTTTTGAATATCCATATCAACAAGCAAAACCTGTTCTCCCTTTTTAATACCTTCGCATGCAAGCCACGCCATTTTTCGCGCCACATATGATGTCCCGCATACGGACTTGGCTGCGCAAAACACATAAAGAGAACCGTGCCCATCTGCGCGTTTCTCTTGCTTTAACCCGCTAAATACGGCCCGTAGATTTTGTAAATTCTCCCCCATGCCAAAAAATCACCCTCTCTATTTATCCGACATTATGTTCTGGGGCTGGGTAACCAACGGGTTGGGTATTTGGATAGGGTGCATATTCCGTCGTCCCCAAAACAGGTATGTTACCTTGCGGCCCTGCGTATTCTTGCGGTGGGTATTGAGGCGCAACCATTTCAGCATTAAAATATGGATTTGCAGCAGTATCCAACTGCGCGGGGGCCTGTGCAGGTGGAACCATATTTGGTTGAGCTGCTTCATAAGACGCAAACTCTTGTGGGGCATAACTTGGTTCTTGATATGAATAACTATCCTCATAAGGTGTCGCCGTTGCGTAGGCAGCAGGAGCATAAGCTGGCTCAACGGGATATGGCTCATATGCAGGTTCTGGTACGCTTGCGGCATATTCTGGTACGGATTCTGGCACATTGGGGTATGGAACTTGTACATATTCCTGCGCTTCACTACCGTCTTGATATGTACTTAAACCTGGCCCTGGTCCGTAAAGCTTTGGGTCTAGGAACACTCGGAGTAAAGCCAACATGAGCACAGTAAAAATAGATCCCAGAGACGTAAGAGCAAACATAATCTTGCGCATATTGCGACCTTTGCGCGGTATGCTCGGACGAGTAATGATTTTAATATTATCACTTTTTGAATCTTGTTGCTGTTTGTTGGCAAGGGCCAGTTGCTCTTTGGCGTTCAAGCCTTTTAGCCGCTCTTCAATCGTTGCTTTCTCGCGCAGTAGGTTTTGGTATGTGGGGTTAAGCTGCCGCATACGCTTAACCTTACCAACAGTAGCATTAAGTTGCGCCGTCAAAGTAATTTCTTGCTCGCGGTAGCTATCAGCCTGCGACTGATAGGTATTTCTCTGTGTCATCAAAGCTTGATAAACAGTATTGGGACCAACCCGCCGTCCACCAGCAGGTTTACCACCATTGGCACGAATTTGTGCGCGTATTTCAGAAATTTCCGCTTCTTTCGCACGCACAGGACGACTTGCTGGGAGATATTTAGCCAAAAGTTGGCGGCGCTCAAGTTCCGCTTGCGCAAGCCTTTGGGACGCCCTGTCATCAATTTGCAAATCAATCGTGGCTGGGGTTGCGCGCAATTGATTTTCCGATGCCGCTAGCGCCGCTTCAACTGCAGATATTTTTCCGCGCAATGTATTGAGTGCGGTACGCAATGTCTCAGAACGCTTTTGCCCCCCTGTGCGTTCACTATCAAATTCGGAAATTCCATTTTTATTTAAAACTCTTTGGATTTTCCTCTCAACCGTACCGAGCTGTTCTTCCGTTACCTCTCGCTGCTCTGCAATGATGCCTGAAAGCTCCGAGACGAATATATCATTTCTAAAATCAAGATAGGCACTCATGAATGTGTCTAAGGCCTTTACAGCCACCGCCCCGTCCTCATGCTTGTATTGCAAATTAACAATAGACGACTTTGGCTTGGGCATAACCACATATGAACGATCAACAAATTTAACGATATCATTCCAACGGTCTGCTTTGTCCGTCGGTGATGCTTTGACCCATTTTTCATACAGTTTAGGCGCAAACCGCTCACCACCAACACCGCCAATAGACGGCGATGCAATGAGCTGACTAATGACTCTGTCAATAGTTGTCGAGTTTTTAATAATGTCAGCTTCAGTTTGGGTAATTTGATCAGCGGTAATATTAATTCCCGTATTGGCATTGCCAGACGCAGGGTCATAAACATATTCAGAACCAATTTGAACAAGAATACGCCCCTCAGCACGGTATTCCCGTTTAATATCTTTGGTGAACCACCAAGAGGCCGCAATCATAACAATGACCGCAGGCAACATCCACGGTAATTGCCGCATAAATGAAGCTGGGATTTGAGACAATCTTATGTTGGGCATGCCATTGGCATAATCCCCAACAGTAATCCCCCCTCCATATCCAGAGCCATTACTCCCACCTGCAAATTGACTATCACGGCTCATACTAAACCTCAGTTAAATTAAATCGTTAACGCAGATGACTATGTAAAATTTAACAATTCGTTATCTATTTTTGTTAACTGTTAAAAAAAGAGATTCATTTCTGATTAATGTTGGTTAAAATGCAAAAAATACTAAAAAATGGCTGTTTTATGGGGATGCTGGCCACATCTTTACTATTTTCCGTAGGATGTTCCGGCACAAACAACCTACACCCTTACGCCAAAACGAATCATTTACGGGCGCAAAAATCGCAAACCATTTACCATAATGCCCCAAAATACAGCGCACGTTACGGCACAGGGAATCAATTTTCACATCAACAATCACCCCGCCGTGTCAAAAAATATGCGAGTCGCTACGACCAATTACGCGGACGCAAAAATTTACATGCACAAGACTACGCCCCACCTCCTGGACCCATGGATATGTTTCAACGCTGGGTCGATTACGAACCACAATATACGCTCTACCCTGGCGACCAAGTCGACATTGTTGTTGCAAGCGCGCCCGAATTGTCGCGCACACTGACCGTCGGCCCTGACGGGCGCATTACCATGCCGATGGTGACACCGATCATGGCTGCGGGACGCACAATCCCCTACCTACAATCTGCCTTAAGCACAGAACTTGCCAAACAACTCCGCGACCCAACCATTGCGGTCACCAGTAGAGCATTTTCTGCGCAACAAATTTATGTGGGGGGTCAAGTGGGCCAACAAGGGACATACACTTTGTCTGGCCCAATAGGTTCACTGGAAGCCATTATCATGGCAGGCGGGTTTTTACCCTCGGCTAAAACCAAAGAAGTAGCTATTATGCGCCGCGCACCTAATGGCGGCTGGATGATCCGCTCGATCAATCATAAAAACGGTATGCGTAACATTCGCAGCTATGCTGACAATATGCAGCTCAGGCGTGGTGACGTCATTTTTGTACCGCGCAACTCTCTGTCAGAGGTTGGCGTGTTTATGCAAGCTTTCCGCAATGCATTGCCAGTTGATTTGTCACTGAGTTACAATCTCGGCAATAATTTTAGTGGTAATTAGCACTAATCCTTAGCGCAATATCATGATTAAGCAGCTGTTGCCTGTTTTTGAAGCGCAATGGCGTCTTGATTTTCAAGCATCCATCCCCGCGCAGCACGCTGGGCTAATGTCAATTCTTCTTTGCTCATCTCAAAAGTAAGCTCACTGCAATATGCTTTTGCTGGCTGTGAGCCAAGCAATGCGGCAAGAGCGAACCATTTATGCGCTTCCACAAAATCTGGGCCACGGTCTTCATGATCTGTAGAATAGATCAAACCGAGGCGAAACAAATCAGTTGCTTCTGCTTGTACATGCACCGCTTCGCGGGCTTCTTTTACTTCAACGTCTGTAAAGGCCATTTGCCTTCTCCTTCGTTTCTTCCATTACCTAACACCTTCGGATTATTCCTAATGTGACACCTGTTTTGTAATATGTGGATCTACGTCCAACAGGTTATGAAGCTATATTTACGAGGGCTGGTTGATATAAGGTTAATTAAAATAAAGGTTAATCAAGATTTACTAACGTTAAAGTAAGTAAATAAGTGTTTATATTAAATTTAAACTTGATTAAATATAAATTACTCACAAGTATTTACTTGAATAAAAGGTGATTAGTAAAGCAAGTAACAAGTAAATGTTCAAATAGAAATAAAGTCAAAAAAAGTATATTTTTTTGAAATAAACTGGTTTTTCAGGGTTTTAGACACAAAACTTATAAAAAAATCTGCAGATATACTTACCTAAGTGTGAAATTTTACCAGTTCTGAAAGCTCTGCGCGGTCAGCAACAAGATCATTGACGGGCGCTTCTGGATTGGCATATCCCATACTCATCCCGACAAGTATTTGTTGCTCATCGGGATGGTCTGTATGTTTCTTCACACTGTCAGGGAAAGCTCGCCACGCACCTTGGGGGGCAGTATGCAGACCTTGCTCACGCGCCAGCAGCATCAAAGTTTGCAGATATATGCCGATATCATAATATTGCGGCACTTCGAGTCGTTTATCCCCCGTAATGAGAATACCAACGGGCGCGCCAAAGAAATTGAAGTTTTTTCCGACTTGCATCATCCGCGCAGGCTTATCATCTTTGGGAATACCAAGCAGCTTATACATATCTTCGCCGAGCTTATAACGCCAAGTCCGCAAAGGTTCCCACAAAGGCGACGGGTACGGCGGGAAGGTATCGCCTTCCGTTTCGCCCTTCATTAATTTCCCGATCACTTCACTGCGAAAATCATTCAACGGTTCCCCCGTCAACACATGCACATTCCACGGCTGTAAATTACCGCCAGAGGGCGCTCGGCGTGCCGTTTCAAAAATATGGGTCAGCACATCTTGCGCAACAGGTTTGTTGAGAAAATCGCGCACCGTAATGCGTGTGTTGAGTGCCTCTGTGACACTCGTAGATTTATGTGTATCAATGGTCATTTTCCACCCTCTTGTTCTTTCATCTGTTTTCGCCCCAGCGACATGCGCAGAAATAAATATTCAACTAGCCCAATACCAAGCCCTGCACCCACTGCGTAGAGCGGATTGCGAAACTTCATATACACCAATACACCAACCCCAACACCAATGAGTACAACATTAACCCAAAGGATTTGTTTGAACTTGGTGTTTAAGGGAGTCATAAAACCTCACTCTCTTCGCTCATACCCGCGTAGGCGGGCATCCAGTACATAGTTGGCGAGCAAGCTCGCGCTTCGATCATCAAACTGGTTTCCCGCCTACGCGGGAATGAACGGATTGATAGGGGAAGCATTACAGTCCCAATTTTTTTTTCAATATTTCGTTTACCGCTTGTGGGTTGGCTTTGCCGCCACTTGCTTTCATCACTTGACCAACGAAGAAACCTATAAGGCGTGGGTTATCTGCGACTTTGGCGGCTTGATCGGCATTAGCGTCGATCACGTCTTGCACCAGTTTTTCAATAGCACCTGTATCGGTTACTTGTTTCAGACCATCGCGTTCCACGATCTCGCTTGCACTCCCACCACCATCAAACATTTTTTCAAATACGCCCTTAGCAATTTTTCCAGAGATAGTTTTATTGCCAATGAGGTCGAGCAATTCACCGAGCGCGTCCGAATTGACAGGACTATCATCTAGATCAATACTGGCTTTGTTAAGCGCGCCAAACAAATCACCCATCATCCAGTTAGCAGCGATTTTAGTGTCGCGCCCACTTGCAAGACGTTCGTAAAAATCGCCCTTGGCTTTGTCCGCCGTGAGGATACGGGCGTCATATTCAGGGATATTGTATTGCTCCACAAACCTTGTTTTGCGGGCGTCGGGCAATTCTGGCAATGTGGCCTTAATCGCGTCTACATAATCTTGCGTGACCTCTATCGGCAACAAATCAGGGTCTGGGAAATAGCGGTAATCATGGGCGTCTTCTTTGGAACGCATGGTGCGTGTCTCGCCTTTGGCATTATCAAACAGCCGTGTTTCTTGGCCGACTTCGCCGCCTGCTTCCAAAATATCAATTTGGCGTCGGGCTTCATAATTAATTGCTTGGCGGATGAAACGCATAGAGTTGATGTTCTTCAGTTCGCAGCGTGTACCCAAATCACCACCAGGTTTGCGAACCGATACATTCACATCAGCTCGCAAATTACCTTTTTCCATGTCACCATCACATGTCCCAAGAGCGCGTACAATACCGCGAATTTTCTCAACATAGGCGGACGCCTCTTCGGGCGAGCGCATATCGGGCTTGGAAACAATTTCCATCAAGCACACGCCAGAGCGGTTCAAATCCACAAAAGTTTCCGTCGGCGAGAGATCATGCACAGATTTCCCCGCGTCTTGCTCCAAATGCAGACGCTCAATACCAACGATACACGCATCGCCATCCTCAGGCGTGATTTCAATTTCGCCTTCGCCAACAATCGGAAATTCAAACTGCGAAATTTGGTAGCCTTGCGGTAGGTCAGGGTAGAAATAATTCTTACGATCAAACCGCGAATAAAGATTGATCTTGGCATTTAGCCCAAGCCCCGTACGTACGCCTTGCTCAATACAAAACTCGTTGACCACAGGCAACATGCCCGGCATGGCCGCGTCCACAAGCGAGACCTGCGTATTCGGCTCCGCGCCGTAAGCTGTCGCCGCGCCCGAAAACAATTTTGACTTGCTGGCCACCTGCGCATGGATTTCAAGCCCAATAATGATTTCCCAATCATGATCGCGGCCAGAAAGCCAATCTTTTTTCTCTGCCACTCGTGGTGCTATAAACATCTTCTAACCCTCATTCCAGTCCCCAGACTTAATCCGGGGCCCATATGCACCAGTGTTTGGACCCCGGATCAAGTCCAGGGACTGGTGGTGTGTTTTTCTCTTTGTATAATTCACTACACCCACCACTTTTCTGGTTTGGCCGTGAATCCAGCGCAGCTTTCCAGTGCGCTACTGGCGGCAAATACTGTTTCCTCGTCCAATGCACGACCTATGATTTGAAGGCCGAGCGGCAGGCCGTTATTATCGAGCGCGGCTGGTACTGACATAGCGGGGAGGCCCGCTAGGTTTGCGGTTACCGTGAAGATGTCATTTAGGTACATAGTCACGGGGTCGTTGATTTTACGGCCCACAGGGAAAGCCGCACTTGGGCATGTGGGCGTTAGCAGTGCGTCGCACTTCTCCCACGCTTGTTTAAAGTCGTCCGCGATTTTTGTGCGTACTTTTTGCGCTTGCAGATAATAGGCATCGTAATAACCGGCGGACAAAACATATGTCCCCATCATAATACGGCGGCGCACTTCTTTGCCAAAGCCTTCAGCGCGGGTGCGCTCATAGGTGTCGTATAAATTGTCGCCTTCTACCCGCTCGCCGTAGCGCATACCGTCATAGCGCGCGAGGTTGGAGGAAGCCTCCGCAGGCGCGACGATGTAATAGGCCGGCAGCGCATATTTAGTATGGGGCAGAGACACATGCACGATTTCCGCGCCGCAAGACTCTAACCATTTAATGCCTTGCTGCCACAAATCTTCGATTTCTTTGGGCATGCCGTCCATGGTGTATTCTTTGGGAATACCGATTTTCATGCCTTTGATAGACTTACCGCAGGCAGTTGCAAAATCAGGCAGGTCTTTGTTAATCGACGTACTGTCCTTGGCATCATACCCCGCCATGGATTGTAACATAATGGCGCTGTCCTTGACGGTGCGGGTTATTGGCCCCGCTTGGTCAAGCGAGCTGGCAAAGGCAACAACGCCCCACCGCGAGCAACGGCCATATGTGGGTTTAATGCCAACTGTGCCCGTAAAGGCCGCTGGTTGGCGGATAGAACCACCCGTATCCGTTGCCGTTGCAGCGAGGCAAATATTGGCAGCAACAGCAGAAGCTGAACCGCCGCTTGAACCACCAGGAACCAAGTCTTCACCCTTGCGCCAAGGATTAATAACAGGGCCAAAATACGAAGTCTCGTTAGAACTCCCCATAGCAAATTCGTCGAGATTTAATTTACCGAGCATAACCATGCCGTCTGCTTTCATATTGGCGGTGATAGTGCTTTCATACTCAGGCTTAAAATCACCAAGGATTTTACTTCCTGCCGTGGTTTTTACGCCTTCGGTGCAAAACAAATCTTTGATCCCAAGCGGCGCGCCTTCCAGTGCTCCGCCCTCACCCTTGGCAAGCTTAGTGTCAGAAACTTCCGCCGATTTCATAGCATTGGTAAAATCCGTGGTGACAAATGCGTTGAGGTCAGCCGCGTCCATACAGGCATCAATATGGGCTTTGGTAATTTCCACACTCGAAAACTCTTTAGCCTTCAAGCCGTTAAGAGCCGCTTCCAATGATAATTTTATTAAATCAGACACCATCTACTCCACTGACCTTGGCACAACGAAATACCCTGCTTCGGTTTTGGGTGCGTTGGCCAATACTTTGTCTTGCACACCGCCGTCTGTAATTTCATCCTTGCGCAAAGGTGCGTCCATTTCAACTGCTGATGTCATAGGTTCCACACCCGTAACGTCCACCTCGCCAAGTTGTTCAATCCATGCCAAAAGCCCGTTCATTTCGTCTGCCAAATGCGCCAAACGGTCAGGTTCAACATGCAGGCGCGACAGGCGTGCAATTTTCTTGACGGTTTGCGCGGTAACGCCTGTATTTTCCTTAACCACAGCGAGTCTCCTTAAAGTCCAAACGGACAATTAACAGGGCACGGCAAGCCGCGCAAGCACGCAGTCACTAGCCCACCAGAAAAATTCATGTATAGTCGCCCAAAACAAGGAATAATATGCTTTTTCTGCTCCCCATCGCCGCACCTATCGTGACCTTGGCCGCCATCACCAAATATTTTAGCGGCGAGAACCTGTCCAAATATGATGAAGGCCTGCCCGTCACATTTGAATGCGACCCCAATTCCAAAGGCGTTCAAATACTCAATGAATACCTTGAAGAAAATTTTGCCAAACCCGCCAAAGGTCATAAAGGCGGCGAACCCATTGCGACCAAGCGGGAACGGTTTGACGACGGTGGACGCACCCGAAAATTCCCCAAAGTGAAATTTACCCCCCTCACCATCCCCACAAATTACGGGGACATGAGTGGCGAGTGGATTACAGCAAAAAATAATGATCCTGACAAACGCATTCTCTATATTCACGGCGGTGCGTTTACCGTCGGGAGTGCTATGTCCCACCGCGCCATTACCGCTAAATTAGCCGAACTTACTGGAGCCAGTGTATGCGCCATCAATTACCGCCTCATGCCAGAAAACCCGCGCAAGGCGAGCGTAGAGGATAGCCGGTATGCTTATAAATGGGTTTTGGAAAATGGCCCAGACGGGCCTTTCTCGGTCAAAAAATTATGCGTGAGCGGCGATAGTGCAGGCGGCAATCTCGCCCTGTCCTTATTGCAATGGGCAAGAGGCGAAGGTTTGCGCCCCGCTGACGCCGCTGTGCCGTTATCCCCACTCATCGATAGCACATTTTCAGGACCGAGCATTCATACAAACCTAGCTAGCGACCACATGCTTAGACCTATGGTGGGTGCTTTGACCAAAGTGCCAAGACCTCTCTTACTTTGGGGGAGTTGGAAAAATCTTGGTTACTCCCCTTCCTCACCCATCATTTCACCGATTTTTGGCGACCTTACAAACCTACCGCCAACGCTTATTCAGGTGAGCAGTACGGAAATTCTTTATGATGATGCGCGGCGATACACCACTAAAGCAAAACGAGCAGGTTCAGAGGTAAAGCTACAATCTTGGTCAAACATGTGTCATGTCTGGCAAATATTTGACGAAATGCTCCCAGAAGCAAATGACGCCACAAAAGAAATCGCCAAATTTTTAAAAGGCCACGGGTTTTAGGACCGGTGTTATAAATTATCATCCCGCGCTAAATGCTGAATCCAGATACACATGGTATTGCTTGAACATAATACCAGATTCCAGCTTTCGCTGGAATGACATTAAAAGGAACTAATCCATATTTTTCTGTCATTCCAGACTTGATCTGGGATCTGCTACACGACTTAAGTTTGAGTATGACACAAGATTCCAGCATGTGCTGGAATGACATAGTTGGGAATGATGAGAAGGAGAGCCAGTCCCCGCACTTGATGCGGGGTCCATGAAATGGTTCGGTACGGCACACCACCCTAATTAGTGTATGGACCACGGCTCAAGCTCGAGGGCTGATAGAATTTGATATAAGGTGTAACCCTATTTCCCTGCGCCTTTTTCTACGGCCTCTAACACCCGCAACAGATTACCGCCCCAGATTTTAAAGATATCTGCTTGGCTGTAGCCACGGGCAATGAGTTCTTTGGTGACGTTCATGGTTTCGCTTGCGTCCTGCCAACCAATGATCCCGCCGCCGCCATCAAAGTCTGATGCGATGCCCACATGGTCTATGCCCGCAATTTTTACGGCGTGGTCTATATGGTCAACAAAATCAGACACGGTCGCGAGGGCTTCCATTTCAAACATGGGTTTAAGTGCCGCGCCGTATTTTTCCTGTGCCGTCTCGTCCATAGCATAAAGCTTTTTATCGGTTTCAAGCCCAAGGTTTTTACGCACATCCATTTTAAATTTTTCTTGAGCAGGTGTTAAGGCTTTTACATATGACCCCAAGGCGACAAGTTGCACAACGCCGCCGTTTTTTGCCAAGGCGCGCAGTTGTTCATCGTCCAAATTACGCAGGCTTTTGGCCACACCCATCACGCCAGAATGGGAGGCGATTACGGGAACTTTTGACAAGGCTACGGCCTGCATCATTGTCTCGCGGCCTGCGTGGGATACATCGACCATAATGCCAGCCCTATTCATGGCAGCGATTAAATCACGCCCCAAAGATGTAAGACCACCATTAGGTGTTTTTGCCTCGTCCCACTGTACTTTCGGGTTGGAACTATCGCCAAATTGGTTGTGTCCCATATGGGTAATCCCCATATAGCGAACACCGCGCTTTGCCCACATGGACACATCATCAACGGACGGGCCGATTGGGAAAGCGTTTTCCATACCGATGAGAGCCACGCGTTTGCCCGCCTTATGAATACGTCGCACATCATCTGCTGTGCGCGCCAATTCAATGCGAGAACCGTAAGTTTTAGTCAATTTATCAATGGCGGTAAAACGGGTTTCAGCGATTTTACGCGCCTCCGCATATTTGCCATCTGCAATCAAAGTTTGCGGTGTGTACACAATAAAAAATGCGGCGTCGAGCCCACCTCTCTCCATCTTGCCAAGATCAACTTGCGCGTCCGTTGCCCCCCCTGGATCCATTTCGTCGGTCATATATGTCAGAGGAATATCAACATGTGTGTCCACTGTAATCACGGCGGCGTGCACGGATTTAGCGTCTAAGGTTTGCACAGTTGGCGTATTTAAACCACATGCGCCCAATGATAAAAACCCGGCCATTAAAGCCAGTGTTGAAATGTGTGTGTTGATATTGTTCATAATTTCCTCCTAGAAATATATTTACCTTAAGTGAGGTTAAAACCCGCCTTTTGTGTGAAAGCCTCCGCCGCCACTACGCGGTAAACGAATACGCGGTGCTCGCGGCATTCTTGTGCGTGGCATACGGGGTCTGGATTGGCGACGTCTGCGCGGTTTGCCACCACCCCAGCCCCCGCCGCCAAAGCCGCCAGAATTTCGCGGCAAGCGCATGGCCTCGCCCCAATCTATGCCGCCAAAATCCATATCTGAATGCCGACGCACCGTGCGCTGGGCCCGCTTAATTTGTCGCCAAACATCATTGCCAGAAACCAAGCCCGCAACCAATTGCCCCAAGAGCGTGCCGATAAGATTACTAGACGGGAAATCAGACGACGGGGCGTCGTAACGCCTGTCTTTAAATTTACGGCGCAGGGTTTCCAACTCTGATAAACGAGCTTGGTATTTCGCTAGCAAGTTTCGCGCTTCGCTTTGGTCTTCTTCCAAATCTTTGGCGTGACGTGACAGTTCAATGAGCTTGCCAATGGCACGGTCATCATCATTACTGATAGTTTGGGCCGCTAGTCTACGAAGGTCTGGCAGGTTTTTTTGTTGCAATGCACCTACCAATAAAGAAATAGCATCTTTATAAGGCGCGCTTTCCCCGCCGCTTATTTGCGCGTGTTGGGTGCGCAAGTCTTGGTGCACCTCTTCGCTGCGTTGCAGCTTTGCGTCAATGGCGTCCAGTTTTTTCTGGGACGCAAGAGAGGCATTTTTTAATGTGGTCACGCCTTGCTTAGCGAGCGTTTTTATCTCCATGTCTCTTAAATCCGCGTGCGCATTATCTTCGCGCCCCTCAAGAGCGGTCACATGGGCCGCGAGGCGGTTGGGAATATCCTTTAGGCGTTGGTAATTTATCGCCGCGTCTCTGTATTTCCCTCGCCGTGCAATCCAGCCGTCCAAGGCTTTGGTCAAGAACCAACCTTTGGCATGGTTCGTACCATATGCGCGCTTTTGCAAATACTGAAAATAAGAGTCATTTCGGTACGGAGCACCCTTGTCCTCCACCTCAGCCTCAGCAAGGCTTTGTTTGGCTTCGGCCCGCTCGGTAATGGCTTCTGCGGTTTCTACAGCTAGCAGAAGATCAATATAGTGCGGGTCTGCAACCAGTTCTTTTTGACAAGTTTGCGCCGCCTTATCATAAGCGTCCACGGCATTTGCAACTTCAGTTTCTTGGACGCGGCGGTTGGCTTCTAGCTTGGTAATTTTACCCAGGCTGGCATCAACTTTTTTCTCCACGCGCGCTTCTGCGAGAGCGTGGGATTTTAAAAGCTTTGCCACTTGCCTATCCACATACCCCAGCTCCCCGCCTTTGCCGTCTTCAACCAATGCAATCCGGAGTTTGGCAATATTTTCATAAGCCAAAACTTGCTTGCGGTTCAGTTCCGCCAAAGCATTGGCCGCTCGCCCTGGCAAACGTGCCGCTTCGCCAACAGTCTTGCGCGATTTAGCGATGGCACTATCGATTTTGTGAAGTGTTTTGATACCAGAGCTCATCTGTCCCACTCCACGATTAACCCGCCCGATGTTGTGATGTCATAGTCTGGCTTCAAAAACCCCAGTTTCTTACGGCCAATCACAGAATTTTGAATGATTTGGTCATCGCGTTTATCCGCCGCCACTTTGTCAAATTCTGATTTCGGAACCCGCACGCCCCATTTTTTAACGCGAGTAGGCGTCTGGTTTTCCTCGCTTATAATCAACACAGAAACGGGCTTACCACTCGCGCCGATCCCCTCAACGATAAGATAGAAATTGCTGATATCTGGATTATCATCCGCGCCGCGAATAACCCCGCTGAGTTCTCGTGGACGCGATACAATCCGCAAGGTGTAGCTTTGTTGAAGGTTAGCATTCAGGGTCGTTAAGCTATCCTCATATTGCGTAGCTTCTTCGTGGTTCCCTGCTTTTGCAGCGGCCAAACCACCCGCGTATAATGCCTGTACTTTGTCCTTAATTTCGGCAGTTTTTGCCAGTGTCAACCCGTCCGATTTTGCATCTTCAAGAGCTTTGGGTATGCCTATATTTAAAGCCCGCTCTATGTTTTTAACTTGCGCGTTTTTCGGGGCTTCAAAGGCCGCATAATTGACCACCCATGTCATGCCAATAATACCCGCGAGCACCACAAGCGGTTTACCCCACCGCCCCCTATTGATATAGGCCTTGGCGAAAAAGCTGGGCTTTGGTGGATTATAGGCAAAGCGGTGACTATCCAAGGCTTTCACCCCTTCGCGCAGGATTTCGTCTGGAACCTCAATGCCTTGGGCGTCGTAAATTTCGCGCAAACGCTTGATGAGTTTTTGCTCACGGTCAGGGGCTGATAAATCATGGGCCAGCATTTCCGCGTCGTGGCGGAGGGTATCCACCACGTCCATTGCCAACATAACTTCGTCGAGTTTATGTGGCTCGGTTTGCACGCTCTCGCTCAATGACAATCCTAGTTTAGGGTCAGCACATTGGACGCGCCAAGCTCGGCCAAACGCGCCATGCGCCGTTTCCCGTCTTCAACTGCTACACGAATTTCTTTGGAATTTTCTGTGGCCAATGTGCGCATTTCCGCGATAATTTCCAACGAGCGTTCTTGGTAAGACACCACGCTATCCAATAATTTTTTCACAGCCGCCGCCGATACGGTTGGGCCGTAGCCAGCGCGAACCGCTGCTTCTTGAACTTTCTCCCCGACTTCGGACAATGTCTCCAAACTGTCCTCAATACCTTTTTTCATAGCGTTTAAGGTCTTGGTACTTTCGTGCAGACCGTGCATGGATGAAAACGCTGCTGTTAAAGCAGTCAGCACAGTTTCGTTCGTGCCAAAAAAGCTAATGCTCTGCGCGTAAATCCGCTCTTTCGCATTGGTAGTTTGCAGCAAACGCACCATAACCACTTCGGAAGTATTATAACCAATGGTGAGGTTATCAGATAAATCTTTAGCGATTTGGTATTTTTTATCCATTGTCTGCAATGCCCGCAAGCTTTCATCGCGTTTTAACTCCAATTTGGCGCGCTCGGCGGCGTCCTTGCCTTTGAACCCTTCGACTGTTGCCACGTCCGCTGTGACTTTGTTTTTGGCGCGTTCTAATTTAGACATACCTTTTTTCAAAACTTGCAATGCCAGAACTTCGGAGTTTTTCATGGCACCACGAAAATCCATATAGGCATCCAAAATAAGTTGCTCCCGCCTAATCTGGTCTTGGGTTTCCATAGCCACATCAAGATAGAGTTTTTTAATCTTGCCAAACCGCTTGACAATGGTTCCCCGTGTCATTTTCATCCACCCATTTTGGATTTTTTCAATATTTGAGATTTTCCCGTCGGCAAATTGATCGACCAAGGCTTTAGCATCATCACGGATAGAATTAAACGCCGTGGTAATGCCTTCATAACGCTCTCCCACCCGAAAGCCGCTAACCTGTTCACGGACAACTTCGTTAAAATAAGACGCCTGATCGAGAGTACGGGCAATAGCCGTCACTTTTTCTTCGTCAAGATCAGAAATTTGGTCAAGCAGGGTAATCACGGGAACGGGGTCGGATTTACCGCTCAAAAGTCCTAGCTTTCTAAGTTTGCCCATTGCACGGTCAAGATATTGTAATGTCGAAAGAGATTTAGCCATAATGTCCACCTATGTTATTGTTTGGTCGCAGTGTACGGGTTGTGACGATAAATGACAAATGAAAATCTACCATTTGCCTCCTCCATTTATGGGGGAGGTGGGCGCGAAGCGTTCGGAGGGGGCCGTGCGACAGCACCGTGCAGGCCCAAGCCTGCGCCCCCATCCCCCTGCGGGGACTTCCCCCATAAATGGAGGAAGAAAAAAGTGACAAATGAAAATCTATTTTCTATATATGGCATATGATAAAAATTTCAGATCATATCCCAGACAATGCACCGCGCATTGGCAATGGATTTACACGCTTTATTGGCCGCATGTTACTGCGCATTACGGGCTATAAATTTGAAGGTAAATTTGCCAATGAACCCAAAATGATTTTAATCGCCGCACCTCATACCTCCAATTGGGATCTCATCGTTGCACTCGGAACCATTCTCTCGCTTGGCGTACGGATAAATTTCATGATGAAAAAGGAAGCTTTCGTCTTCCCGTTAAAGAGATTGTTCATGGCCCTCGGCGGTGTCCCCCTTGACCGCAGCAGCCCGAAAGCCGCCGTCAAACAAACCTTAACCGCGTTTGAGCAGCGTGATAAATTCTGGCTGGCTATATTGCCCGAAGGAACCCGCAAACCTGTCACCACATGGAAGGCAGGCTTTATCCGTATTGCCCGCAACGCCGATGTGCCTATCTTTATTATGGGCATAGATAGCCGCACCAAAACCCTGCACTTTGATCGGCTGATTACGCCATGCAAGACAGGGAAAGCCATCGAACAAGCCGAGGAATTACGACTGTATTGCAAAGATAAATACTACGGCATTAACCCCGAAAATAACTGATGCAAACACCAACCCATGCCATTCTAGCACTTGCACTGCTGGCCAAAAACGGCGAACCAAAGCGTAACCGAATAATACTGCTGGGCGCACTCATTCCTGATGCTTTTATTTATATATGTTGGATATGGCTCACGGCCAGCGGTGTATCCCAAGAGACCATTTGGAACGAAATATATTTTCAATCCAGTGTTCAGTTTTGGAGTGGGCTATCAAATTCCGTACCGATTTACGGGGCGCTCGCTCTCTTAGGGTTTATACAGCGCAAAACAAAATGGGGGCCATTTCTACTCGCCTTTGCGCTAGCCGCCCTTAGCCATATGGCGACCGACTTCCCGCTCCACGCCGAGGACGCCCACCAACATTTCTGGCCTCTCACCACGTGGAAATTCCACTCACCCCTATCATATTGGGATAGCAATCATTACGGACGTATTGTGGGCGGGCTGGAAACCATATTGGCTCTCGGATGTATTGCTGCCTTACTCAAACAGTTTTCAGGAAAACGCACCCGCATATGCCTATGGATAATGTTAGGCCTTTATCTTGTCTCTCTCATAGCGCGCCTGTTGTTTTGGGTTGGTGTTTTTGGTGGATAGGCTTATAGAGAATTTATGAGTTTGATTACACTAGACGGCCTTCGCTCCACCACTGGCCCCTTGCTCGGCATAGACCCTGGCACAAAGACATTTGGCCTTGCCGTGAGTGATCCTACCCGCTTAATTGCCACGGCTGTCCATACCATTAAGCGCAAAAAATTTACCCCAGACGCCGCGAAAATTTTCGCACTTTACGACGAACGTAATTGTGCCGCCATCATCATTGGTTATCCACTTAATATGGACGGCTCCGAAGGGCCGCGTTGTCAGTCGGTTAAAGATTTAGCTCATAACCTTATGGGCATACGCGACGTAGCCGTCTATTTTCAAGATGAACGCCTGTCCACTGCCGCCGTCACCCGCACCATGATAGACGCTGATATGAGCCGCGCTAAACGTGCTGAAAACGTAGACAAACTCGCCGCTAGCTATATATTGCAAGGCGTACTCGATAGACTGAAAGCGTAAAGGGACGTTATGACATTCGGACAAAAACTAACCGCCAAATTGATGAATTTCGAACGCAAGCTTGCAGGGCTTGAGCGAAAAGTCGCCACACTTGATGGCCTCGACATGGTGTATTATGAAAACCAAACGTCGCGTGATAAGCCAACACTAGTCCTTGTGCACGGCTATACGGCGGATAAAACCATGTGGCATCGCCCTGCAAAACTGTTGGCCCAAGATTACCACATTATTGTCCCAGATATGGCTGGACACGGCGAGACGCGGTACGACAAAGCTGCCAATTATTCTATGCCTACACAGGTCGCGTGGTTGGCCAAATTATTGCAACATATCAGTGTCGAAAAAGCCCATATTGCCGGCAGTTCAATGGGCGGGTTTATCAGCGCATTATTTGCCAAGCAACACCCCGGCATGGTTATAAGTACCATACTCCTAGACCCTGCTGGCATTGCATCGCCAGAGCCAAGTGACATTCAAACCGTGTTCGAGGAGGAAGGGCGCAATATGTTTCTGCCAGAAACACAGGCCGAGTTCGTGGCTTTTATGAAATTGGTCATGGCCAAACCGCCTTTCGTGCCTAAATTCATTCTAAAGACAATGGCCCATAATCACATTTCGCGCAGAAATGCTTACGCTCATATTTTTGAAGATTTTTTTGATAAGGATACACTAAAAAACGACCTCAAAGACATCAAAGCCCCCACCTTGCTGATTTGGGGCCGCAAAGACCAGATATTGCATGTGAGTGCCGCGAGCATTTGGCAAAAAGGCATAAAGAACTGCAAAACTATAATTTGGGACGACCTAGGGCATGTGCCAAGCTTTGAAGATACCAAGAGGACAGTTGGCGCAATGAAGGGGTTTTTGGGCGGGGTTACGCACTAAGGCCTTGAACAATAGAATTCTGTCATTCCAGCGAAAGCTGGAATCTGGTAACAAGCGCAAACTTGGGAATGTGTGACTAGACCCCAGATCAAGTCTGGGGTGACAGCACTATGGTTTGGGGAGCGGCCAAATTTACTCCCCTGCCTTCTCTAACATCAAATGATAAACTTGCACGGTTTTGGCGAAATTTTCAATGCCTATGCGCTCATTTAACCCGTGAAAGCGTGAGAAATCTGAGGCATCTAGCGTATAGGGTGCAAAGCGGTAAATATCGCTGGTCACAATGGCAAAATGACGCGAATCTGTGCCGCCGAGCACCGTGTTGGGCGCAATAATTGTCCCGAGATATGCTTGATTGATGACTTGTTTGAGCCACAGATACGGGCCGCTATCGATTTGGGAAATAGGTGACGGTTCAGCGATTATATTGCCAGAGATACTGATCTCAATATTGGGGTCATTGATGACTTTGGTAATATGCGCTTGCACGCTCGCCCCGCTATCACGGCTATGCAAGCGAAAATTAACATAGGCCACCGCGTCCCTCGGCAGGGTATTTTCTTTAAACCCTGCGTCAATGATTGTCGGCGCAATGGTTGTACCGAGCATGGCGCGGCCTGTAGCTGTGCTGCGCATTTTATTTTCCACTTTGGACTTAAAGAACCATAAATTGGCAATCGCCATGCGACCCATAAAGCTTTGCTCAGGCGCCGTGGCTTTCAGCATGGCAATACTGACCTTATCAAGCCCGCTTTCATAGGGTTCGCTTCGATAGCGACAATGGCTTTTGAGAGCGCACCAATGGCCGTGTAATTTGGCGGCGCGGAAGAATGCCCGCCTTGGGCTTTGGCTGTGAGCACAAGGGTGAGATAGCCTTTTTCGGCCACACCAATACGCGCCACAGGCCCTTTCACATCTGGCATGCCCGTTGTAATCGCCCCGCCTTCGTCAATGACAGCATAGGGTTTAATGCCGCGTGATTTTAAGAGTTCTGCAATGGCTTTCGCTCCGCTACCTGACACTTCTTCGTCGTGACCAAAGCCAAACATCAATGTGCGTTTAGGTGTATATCCAGACGCGGCCAAGCGGTCGGCGGCTTCTAATATGGCAATCAGTGAGCCTTTATCATCGATTGTACCGCGACCATAAATAAACCCACCTGCAATCTCGCCGCTAAAGGGTGGATAATCCCAACCTGCGTCTGTTTCAAGGGCCGGGACAACATCTTGGTGGGCCAAAAAAACAATTGGCGCAAGGCTAGAGTCACTGCCTTGCCAGATATGGAGTTGCGCATATTGTTCTACTTGCTCGCTTTTGACCGCCCCGTGAAAATTTGGGTATGTCTGTAAAAGCCAAGCTTGGAATTTCAAAAATACTTGCCAATCCGTATCTTCGCGGTTTTGTGTTGTTACCGTTTTAAACCGCACCGCCTCGGACAAATGAGAAGCGACAAGATTTGCATCAACAGAAATCAGACTAGCAGACGTATTCGAGCTTATGAACTCGGCTTTAGGTAATGAGAATGTACGAAACAGCATGACAGCTATCAACAGCGTCAATACGGCCAACACCCCCAAAAATATCCGTAAACTTTTACCCATATCAATTCCCCTGTCTTTTTTACAAGGTAACGGGTGTCACCATTCTTAACAAGACGCTTTACATTCGCCTTTCCAACCGATAAAAGCAGAAAAATTACAGAGGCCAATATGCTAGACGCGCACTCTATAACAGGGCTTTCCGCCCGACATCTTCTTTCCATCGCGGATTTAAACCGCATTGATATCGATTTGTTATTGTCGCTCGGCGAAGAATATCTTGATCTTTCTGTACAAAAAGACGCAATAAACGAAGTGTTAGCTGGCAAAACACTGATTAATCTGTTTTTTGAAAACTCAACCCGCACGGAAAAATCATTCGAGTTGGCCGCACGTCGCCTTGGCGCACATGTCATAAATATGTCAATCGCCCAGAGCAGCACATCAAAAGGCGAAACCCTCCTCGATACTGCCGCGACCCTAAACGCCATGAATCCAGACCTGTTGGTTGTGCGGCACGGAGCCTCAGGTGCGCCCGCGCTCTTGTCGCAAAAAGTAAGTTGTTCAGTAATTAATGCAGGCGACGGTACTCATGAACACCCGACCCAGGCCTTGCTCGACGCCCTAACTTTACAACACGCCCTCAAAGAAAACGGGCACCAACTCAGCGGTTTACGCATTGCCATATGCGGCGATATCTTGCATTCACGCGTCGCTAGGTCAAATGTGCAACTCCTCAATATTCTCGGCTGCGAAGTACGCCTCATAGGGCCACCAACACTGCTCCCTGCAGATGCTGACCGTTGGGGTGTGGACGTATTCCACCATATGGAAGAAGGCCTTGAAGGATGCGACGTAGTTATGATGCTACGCTTGCAAATAGAACGCATGGGCGGCGCATTTATCCCGTCCAAACGTGAATATTTCCACTTTTACGGCCTTGACCGCGCCAAGCTTGCCTATGCCAATACAGGCGCATTTGTCATGCACCCAGGACCCATGAACAGGGGCGTGGAAATAAGCTCCGACATAGCCGATGACCCAGATATTAGCCTTGTAACCCAACAGGTAAAAGCAGGTGTTGCCATGCGCATGGCCATATTACATGCCCTATCCCTCAAGAATGGAGGGCAAGCATGAGCACGCTAGCAATCATCGGTGCACGCATTATAGACCCTGCGAGCGGCCACGACGAAATCGGCGACATGCTTGTTGAGCACGGCAAAATCGCCGCACTTGGGACAGATATTTTTGCCCAAGGCATCCCTAACGATGCACATACAATTGACGCCAATGGCCTTATGCTCACGCCGGGCCTGATCGATATGCGGGTCATTACGGGTGAACCGGGAGCCGAGCATAAAGAAACCTTGGCCAGTGCAGGCGTAGCAGCGGCAGCAGGCGGCGTTACCTCTATGGTGGTCATGCCGCAAACCAATCCTGTCATCGACGATATTTCTTTGGTGGATTATATTGTGCGGCGCGGGCGCGAAACCTCGCCTGTGAATGTATACGCAGCAGGCGCGCTTACCAAAGGGCTTAACAATATCGCCATGACCGAACTTGGCATGATGAGCGAGGCAGGCGCGGTGATGTTTTCAAACGGCGAGCAAGCCATTGCCGACACCCAATTAATGCGCCGTATTATGGCCTATAGCGCGACCTTTAATGCCTTGATTGCTCACCGCGCCATTGACCCGTATTTATCACCCGGCACATGCGCCCACGAAAGCGATTTTTCCTCACGGCTCGGACTGACCGCAGCCCCCGCATTATCGGAGCGGATTATGGCAGAACGCGACATGACCTTGGTTGAGCTTACAGGCGCACGCTATCTTCTCGACCTTGTATCATCTGCCGAAACCCTGCCCGCCATTCGCCGCGCTAAATCCAGAGGGCTCGACGTCAATGCGTCGGTCAGCATCAATCATTTGGCCCTCAATGAAATCGACATAGGCGATTACAGAAGCTTTGCCAAGCTCGACCCACCCTTGCGCGGTGAAGGCGACCGCACTGCCCTCGTGTCCGCGATCAATGACGGCACAATCGACGTGGTGGTTTCCGCCCACGATCCCCGACCCGCAGGGGAGAAACGCCGTCCCTTCGCTGAAAGTGCCGCAGGCGCTGTTGGGCTTGAACTGCTCCTTGCCGCTGGGCTAACATTGGTCGCAGACGAGCAGCTCGACCTTATGGCCTTTCTCAAAACTGTCACCTGCAACCCCGCCGACCTCCTTGGCCTACCCCAAGGCAGATTGGATATTGGCGCGCCCGCAGACTTGGTCTTGATAGACGCAAGCAAACCCTGGGTCTGCGAAATCGAAGCCTTACGCTCCCTTTCGCGCAATACTCCATTTGACGAACGCCGCATGCAAGGCAAAGCCGTCATGACAATGTGTAATGGTAAGATTGTTTTTGAAGATAAAAATTTTGCAAAACAATGACTGACCCCACTGAACCTATACGATTAAAAGCTAGCCAATACCCCAACGTCATTGAAGGGGTATCTTGCAATCAAACCTCCTTCAAGATTGGAAAAATGGCCTTCCTATTTATCGGCGAACAAGGTGGGCGCTATAAAGCCATGTTCAAACTAGATACCTCCAAAACCGAAGCCATTTCTCTTGCAGCAAAACACCCAGACAACTATCAAGCTGGATCACACATATGGGTTACAGCACGCTTTACAAGTGAAAATCCAATACCAACAAAACGATGGGAAAAATGGCTAAATGAAAGTTATAATATGAGCTTGCCAAAAAAAAAATGATTTCTTCATCTTAACCTCTCCCTCATAAGAGAAAAGTTGGTTTTGAGCCCATTCCCCGCAATATCTCCCAGACCCCAACACTCTCCTTCAGTCCCCGCACTTGATGCGGGGCCCATAGGCTGGCGCGGCAGTGCGCTGCCTTAAGCAGTGAATGGACCACGGGTCAAGCCCGAGGACTGGTGGTGTTGGGTGGATGATAACTTAAGTGCCTAACGATGGCGCAAAATCGGTTTTGACTCTTATGAGCACTAAGGGCACAATGATATTATGATAACACCTGAAATTTTAATCGCTCTGTTGGGAGGCTACTTGCTTGGCTCCATTCCGTTTGGACTTTTGATTGCTCAGTTTTCTGGGCACGGGGATATTCGCAAGATTGGCTCTGGCAATATAGGTGCGACAAATGTTTTGCGTACGGGGCGCAAGGAGTTGGCTATTTTCACCCTTGTTTTGGACGCTGGGAAAGCGGGCGTTGCAGCGTTTATAGCCGCGTATTTCTTTGGCTTTATGCCTTCACTCGTTGCAGGCGGAGCAGCACTTATCGGACACTGTTTTCCCATTTGGTTAAAATTTAAAGGCGGCAAAGGTGTCGCGACTTATTTTGGTGCACTCCTCGCCGTCTCTTGGCCCGTCGCCTTGCTCGCAGCGTGTGTGTGGGTAGGAACGGCTCTTCTCACGAGGATTGTCTCATTGTCGGGAATTCTTACATCAATCGCAGTTCCCGTCGGAGCTTATATTATGGGATATAAAAACATTGCAATATTATGTGTTGTGCTGGGAGCGGTGATTGTTTTCCGCCACCGTGAAAATATAGGACGCATTTTTGCAGGCGTCGAGCCTAAAATTGGTGCGAAAAAATGAACGAACTTTCTTTTAAGGAAAAATGCGATTGGCTACGCCTGACCAGAACGACCACAGTTGGCCCTGTCGCCTTTCGAGATTTACTCTTGCGGTTTGGCAGTGCAGGGGCCGCACTGGACGGCTTGCCAGCATTGGCAGCTCGCTCTGGGCGACGATCAAAAATGGTCATCCCGCCCCTTGAACAGATCGAGCAAGAATTACTCGCCTTTGATGATATGAATATAAGATTGCTGGCCTCGTGCGAGCCAGACTACCCAGATTATCTACGCGCCGTTGACCCTACCCCGCCGACTATCAGTGTCTTGGGAAATATAGAGCTTTTGCACAAACCGTGCATTGCCATAATAGGTTCGCGTAATGCATCTGCTATCGGGCTTAGGTTTGCTCGCCAGATTGCGAGCGAGCTGGGCGAACAGGGTTTCACCATTGTTTCAGGCCTCGCACGCGGCATTGACGCCAGTGCCCACACAGGCGCACTGGAAACGGGCACAGTTGGCGTGCTTGGCGGCGGGGTAGACCATGTTTACCCCAAACAAAATGCCGAGCTTTACCAAGATATGTCTGTGCGCGGTGCACTCGTGTCTGAAAGCCCACTGGGATACCGCGCTACGGCACGCGACTTCCCGCGCCGCAACCGCATCATTTCTGGCCTGTGCCAAGGTGTTGTGGTCATAGAAGCGGCTGAACGTTCGGGCACACTTATCACTGCACGCTACGCCCTTGAGCAAAATAGAGAAGTAATGGCGGCCCCAGGTTCGCCCCTTGATCCGCGTACCAAGGGATGCAACCGCCTTATTCGGCAAGGCGCGGCCCTAATAGAAAGCAGTGAGGACATCTTACATGTACTGAGTAATATTCGCCCACCCGATTTTGCCGAAGATAATGACAGCTACCAACCACCAGAACTGGACTGGGACACAATCCAAAACAATGTTGATGCAGGCCGTGAGGTCTTATTGTCCCTATGTTCGCCAACACCAACAGCCCGCGACGAGATCATTCGTCAAAGCGGACTGCCTTATCCCATTGCCGCCGCCGCGCTACTAGAACTTGAACTCGGCGGGGACATCCTCGTCGAAGTTGACGGAAAAATTTGCCTAAATTTGTAAATAATATGACCCAATTACATAGCATTGGTTGACAAGTGGGGTGTCTTCCCCCCATATCGCCCAAAATTTCTCATCCGAATATGGTGTTTTTATGAATTTAATCATAGTGGAATCGCCGGCGAAAGCCAAAACGATCGAAAAATACCTAGGTAAAGACTATAAGGTTCTTGCCAGCTTTGGCCATGTTCGTGACTTGCCGTCCAAAACAGGTTCGGTACGTCCTGATGAAGATTTCGCCATGGATTGGTCAGTGGATAAAAAATCCAAAACCCGCATTAACGATATTGTCAAAGCCCTCAAGAATTCCGACAAACTCATTCTCGCAACTGACCCGGACAGAGAAGGTGAAGCCATATCTTGGCATTTGCTCGAAGTATTAAACAAAAAGAAAGCCTTGAAAGACAAACAAGTTGAGCGGGTTGTGTTTAATGCCATCACCAAAAAATCTGTAACCGATGCCATCAAAGCGCCGCGTGAACTTGATATGGAATTGGTCAATGCATACCTTGCCCGCCGCGCACTTGATTATCTGGTGGGCTTTACTCTTTCACCCGTACTGTGGCGCAAACTTCCAGGTGCACGCTCGGCGGGACGTGTGCAGTCCGTATGCTTACGCTTAATGTGTGAACGCGAAACCGAAATCGAGCAGTTTAAAACGGAAGAATATTGGAGTGTTGCTGCCAATATTACGGCAGCCAAGGACAAATCATTCCCTGCTAACCTAGTATCTCTAAAAGGTGAAAAACTTAAAAAGTTTAGCCTTAATAATGAAAAATTGGCACACGGTGCAAGGGACGTTATTAAAGCGGCTTCATTATCCGTGACCAATGTCGAGGCCAAACCTGTCAAGCGTAACCCGCAACCACCCTTTACAACATCGACAATGCAACAAGAAGCCAGTCGCAAATTAGGTTTTAGCTCAACCCGCACCATGCAAACGGCGCAAAAGCTTTATGAAGGTGTGGATATTGGCGGGGAAACCGTTGGCCTGATTACCTATATGCGTACTGACGGCGTATCCATGGTTGGCGAAGCCATTACCGAGGCTCGCTCAACCATTACAAACAAATATGGAGCTAAATACGTTCCTGCTTCTGCGCGAGTTTATAAAACAAAAGCCAAGAATGCTCAAGAAGCCCATGAAGCCATTCGCCCCACAAGTTTCACCCGCTCCCCCGATAGCCTCAATCTTTCTGGCGATCAGGCCAAACTTTATCAACTGATTTGGAACCGGGCCACCGCCTCGCAAATGTCCAGCGCAGAGCTAGAGCGTACAACCATTACCATTGAAGACAAGGCCAAAACAGTAGGTTTGCGCGCTACAGGTAGTGTCGTGCGTTTTGACGGATTTTTGACCCTTTATATTGAAAGTGGGTTAGAAAAAGACGAAAAAGATGTGCGCCTCCCCGCCATAAATTCTGGTGAAATGGTGGTGGCTGACAAGGTCGAAGCCGAGCAACATTTTACTCAACCACCGCCACGTTTTAGCGAAGCCTCTATGGTTAAGCGTATGGAAGAGCTGGGCATTGGCCGCCCATCAACATATGCATCTATTCTGAAAGTTTTGCAAGATAGAGGCTATGTCACCTTGGATAAACGCCGCTTCTTTCCTGATGATAAAGGCCGCCTTGTTGTTGCCTTCTTGGAAGAGTTTTTTACTAAATATGTACAGTATGATTATACGGCAGAGCTCGAAGAGCGTCTTGATCTTGTATCGGACGGCAAGCTTGACTGGAAACAACTTCTGACCAATTTTTGGGAAGGATTCTCCGCCCATGTAGACGGAACCAAAGAGTTACGGATCACACAAGTGTTAGATGCACTTAATATTGCGCTTGGCCCAATGGTATTCCCTGAAAACGAAGGCGGCTCGCCCGTACGTGAATGCCCATTGTGTAAAAAAGGTGAGCTAAGTTTGAAAGTCAGCCGCTTTGGGGCTTTCGTTGGTTGTTCCGATTACCCTGAATGTAAATACACACGACCATTTGGTCAAAAAGGCGGCGACGCTGCGGTAACAGAGGATAAAGTTTTGGGCGTAGACCCTGACAGCGGGCTTGACGTTTGGCTTAAAAACGGTCGCTACGGCCCCTATGTGCAACTGGGAGAAGAAACCAAACCTAAACCAAAACGCACCAGCTTGCCCAAAACTTGGCCATATGATTCTATGGATTTATTTAAAGGTTTAAAGCTCTTGTCCCTGCCCCGCGAAATTGGCGCACATCCAGAAGACGGTAAAAAAATTACAGGCGCACTTGGGCGTTACGGCCCATATATCCTGCACGCGGGAACTTATGCAAACCTACAAGACATTGACGAAATGTTTGAAGTGGGCCTTAACCGCGCCGTTATATTACTGGCAGAAAAACGAGCCAAAGGCGGTGGGCGCGGCGGCGCATCAGCTCTCAAGGAACTGGGCGACCACCCTGATACAAAAAAACCTATTCGGGTAATGAACGGACGGTTTGGCCCCTATGTAAAACACGAAAAAATCAATGCAACCATTCCCAAATCCGTGGCGCCTGATGAAGTAACGCTTGAAATGGCATTGGAATACATTGCCGCCAAACAAGCCAAAGCGGGCACTAAAAAGAAAAAAGCCCCTGCCAAGAAAAAACCTGTTAAGAAAAAACCTGTTAAAAAGAAAACTGCGGTAAAGAAAAAAACCGCCAAGAAGAAAGCACCTGCGAAGAAAATATAATCAGGTCATAGGAAAACCATGAGCATTAACCGCGACACCTTGATAAAAACGGTTCGCGCAACCGAAGGCCGCTTGACCAAGCGCGGTCTTGTGCGCGAACTTGGGTTGTCTGGAGATCAACGCAAAGATTTACGCACGTTACTCAAGGCACTCACTGAAGACGGAACTTTTATCCGTACAGATCGCCGTACCTACCGCCTCGCAGATACTCTGCCCAATGTCATGGTACTCAATATAAACCGTATTGATGAGCACGGCGATTTAATTGGCATACCTGCAAAATGGGAAGGAAAGGGTTATCCTCCTTCTATTATTATTCGCGATAAACAACGCGGAGGCAAAGCCAAACCCAACAATGTAAGTCTTGGTATTGGCGACCGTGCTCTGTGCCGCATTGCAAAAAAGCAAGATTTATTTTACGGCGAAATCATCAAAGCTCTCGGCGAAGGGCCAAAAAAACAACTGGGTGTTGTCATCAAAGGTGGGCGTGGATGGCGCATTCGCCCGGTTGAGAAAGGCGCACGCTATGACCATATTCTGGGGCGCGGGCAAATGGAGAGCTTACGTCTAAAAGACCAAGACCTTGTACTTTATGAGCTGACATCGGCTCGCCATAAAGGTGACCGCATCGCCAAAATCGTCGAAGTTCTCGGCAGTGCCAATCATCCGCGCTCTGCTTCTATTATCTCTCTTTATGCCCATAATATTCCTACAGGGTTTAGTGCGGAAGAAGTCGCGGAGGCAAAAGCCCACGCCCTGCCGACCCTCGCGGGCAAACGCCAAGACCTGCGCAGTATCCCCCTACTCACTATCGATCCTGATGATGCCAAAGATTTTGATGATGCTATATTTGCGCAAGCAGATGACAATCCCAAAAATAAGGATGGGCATGTTGTCTGGGTCGCAATCGCCGATGTGAGTGCCTATGTGCGCCCTGGCAGTGCCCTTGATAAAGGCGCGCTCAAACGTGGCAACTCTGTCTACCTCCCAGACCGCGTAGAGCCTATGCTGCCAGAAGAATTATCGGCTGATCTCTGCTCCCTAAAACCAAATGTAGACCGAGCTTGTTTGGCGGTACGCATGCGGTTTAACGCGCAAGGTGACAAGATTGGCCATAAATTTGTCCGTGGCCTGATGCGCTCTCATGCGCGCCTTACATACGATGAAGCCCAAAGTGTTTTCAAGCCAATACAAGGCGAAAAACCTGCCAAAGCAACTCAGCCCATCACCGATATTTTAGGCGATATATTTACGGCCTATAAAGCCGTTAGAGTTGCGCGCGAACGTCGTGGGCCATTGGAAATTGATATGCCTGAACGCCGCGTAAAAGTGGACGCTAAAGGCAATGTGAGCGCCATCACCGTACGGGCCAGGTTTGACGCGCACAAATTGGTCGAAGAATTTATGATCCAAGCCAATGTCTCTGCTGCGCAAGCTTTGGACGATAAAAATTCTGAACTAATTTACCGTATTCACGAGCCACCTGGCATGGAAAAAATTCAAGGCCTGGCCGATTTTCTCCCTTCCGTAAATTTAAAGTGGACGATGGGTGAGCGGGTCACGCCCAAACGCTTTAACCGTCTCATCGAGCGGGCCCGTGAAAATGATTTGGCCGAAACCATTTCCATGTCGGTTCTGCGCACACAAATGCAAGCCTATTACACCCCCAAAAACGGCGGGCATTTTGGCCTCAATCTCACCCATTATGCTCACTTTACCTCCCCCATTCGCCGCTATGCTGACTTGATTGTTCACCGTGCTTTGATCTCGGCATTTGGCCTTGGCGATGACGGCCTTAGCGACGCAGAAGCGACCCGCCTCAAAGAAATATCAGAGCATATCAGTACTACGGAACGCCGCGCTATGGCAGCAGAGCGGGACGCCAAAGACCGCTATATCGCCAGTTTCTTGCAAGATAAAGTCGGCGCCGAATTTGCAGGCCGTATTGCGGGTGTCACCCGCGCAGGTCTATTTGTAGCACTTGACGACACGGGCGCGGACGGGTTTGTCCCTGCTAGAAACCTCGGCATAGAACGTTTCATATTTGACGAAAAATCCAAATCCCTCATCGGAACTGATACAGGTGGAACCTATAAATTCGGGCGGCGCGTGCAAGTGAAGTTATTAGAAGTTAAACCTCTCCAAGGGGGCCTTATTTTTGAAATGCTGAGTGAACCAGAAAAAGGCCAGCGACCCAAACATGTGCCACAAACACATTACAGAAAGCGGGGCGGTGGGTATAAAGGTAAGCGGAAAAACAGGCGTTAGCCCAAACTGTCATTCCAGACTTGATCTGGGATCTCGTCAGTTATAACAAAAGTAATGCCGTGATATCAGATTCCAGCTTTCGCTGGAATGACAAATTCAATATATTTTTTCAAACCGCGCTATTCAAAGCCATATAAGGATCAACACCATTGGCTCGGCAAATTTCGTGAACGCGCGTATATGTATTTGGCGGGGTAATTCCCATACGTTTGCGAGCGTCCTCTAAGGGTTCTGCGAGCAAGGCCATGATATCTTGATAGGCAATCCCTTGCGACTGTCTTTTCACATTTTTACCGATGCGGCGGCCTTCAAATACAGCCTTCATTACGGGGGCATTGCGCGGCACATGGTTTTTAATTTCGCGCCCGCCCATAATGGCAATAAACAACACACCAAGATTACGGTTGGTGGCATTTGAAACCGCGAGCACACAAGCTTCGCCCAAGGAATCCCGGCCATAGCCTGTTAAAACATGCAAGAGATCATGGGTATCGCGCAGTCGATTTGCATACCACTCAACCAGATCATCATAATGATCCACGCTTTCGTTAAATCGGTCATACTCTTCCACAAGCCCCGCTGCACTTAACCCTTCGCTTTTCATAAATTCAACATAGGCATGGCCAACGCTATTTTTAGGGAGTTTTAAAATTTCAGCATGGTTGTCAAGAAGTGGCGGCAAGAAAAGCCGTTTCTCAACATGGTTTTTACCTACGGTCGTTTGGATAAACCGCCGCAAATCACGCAATAAAGATTTACCGCTTAAGGCCTGAATAATGTAAAACACCTGCGAGGTATCTTCTTTATCAGCTACAAGTTTACGAAAATGCGACAACGCCTTTAAAGGCCGCCACCGAAGCGCTTTCCGAGATGGATGTACCAATTCAATATCCTGCATAATCAAGCCTCGCCTTTGCAAACATAGGACAAAATTCAAGCCACAAAGTCAAGTTCATGCCCGTTATGCATATATGCACGGGTGAATAGGACATACAATTACCGAACCATCATATATTACGAAATTCCAAACTCTCTCAACTCACCAAGTCCTCGGGGCGGGCACGTGGTCCATACAATCGTGATGCAATGCTTTAAATAATCAGTGTATGGCCCCCGCATCAAGTGCGGGGACAAGAACAAAAATATCAACAATGAAAGTTTAGGAGGGATTAACACATCCTAAACCCACAAAACTCCATGTCATTTCAACGAAAGCTGGAATCTGGTGTTTCAAGACATAGCATACAATTACCAGAGATATCCCAGATCAAGTCTGGGATGACATATTTTTTGAGTGCTTAAATTCCTGTCATTCCAGCGGAAGTTGGAATCCCGCCCAAGTTAAAACTCCCTAGCCAAATCCACCCAATCAGGATTATGTTTTTCGATCAATTTCACTTTCCAATCCCGACGCCAAGACTTCATCCGCTTTTCATCATCAATAGCTTCGTCAATACTGGAAAATTCCGCGCAGTAAACCAGGTTGAAAATATTATATCGCCGCACATGACGCGACCCAACACCGTTCTTATGCTCCCACACCCGCCCCTCCAGATCACCCGTAACCCCAATATACAAAGCCCCGTTTTTACGGCTCGCCATGATATAAGTATGGTATGTTTTCTCAGACATGAGCATATCCTAAACCCACAAGATCCCAGATCAAGTCTGGGATGACATTTTTTTGATTAAGTAATAATACACGAAACACCAACCAACCCACACTGTCATTCCATACCCTCACACTGTCATTCCAGCGAAAGCTGGAATCCCGCCCCATGCTTGGCGCACGTATTCACAAAATACCTCGCTTTTCAGCGGAATGTGCGAATATGGGGATATTACGCCGCGCTTACATTCCATTTTAGTTCATTTTTTACAAGCCGCTTGATTTTCAAATTCACACTGATTTTGTGAATAATCCCAGCATCCACCGCCGTCTAGACACGTATCAATGGCAATAAACTCACCAAGCCAAAAATACCACAGAACTAACAATGCTATAGTGACTGTTGCCACAAATATTAAAAACATTCTCGTCTTGCGTCTAATGGTTATCTTCCCGTGTTGTGCCGTTCTCGGCCAAATAAATCTCCCCGCCCATTTCTTTAAACTTCTCAGACATGCCCGCCATGCCTTCTTTGGCTTGTTGTTCTAGGCTTGCTTTTTCGTTGTCTGATAAGGTTTCTGTGTAGTCGCGTACGTCTTGGGTGATTTTCATGCTGCAAAATTTTGGGCCGCACATTGAGCAGAAATGGGCTACTTTGTGGGCGTCTTTTGGTAATGTTTGGTCGTGGTAGTCTTTGGCGGTTTCTGGGTCTAGGGATAGGTTGAACTGGTCTTCCCAACGGAACTCGAACCTTGCGCGTGATAGCGCGTCGTCGCGGATTTGTGCGGCGGGGTGGCCTTTGGCAAGGTCTGCTGCGTGGGCGGCGAGTTTGTAGGTTATGACGCCGACTTTAACGTCGTCGCGGTCAGGTAATCCCAGATGTTCTTTGGGGGTGACGTAGCACAGCATAGACGTGCCAAACCAGCCGATCATGGCGGCCCCTATGCCAGATGTGATGTGGTCATAACCGGGCGCAATATCTGTGGTGAGGGGGCCAAGTGTGTAGAACGGGGCTTCGCCGCACACCTCTAATTGCTTCTCCATATTGATTTTAATTTTGTGCATGGGCACATGGCCCGGCCCTTCGATCATCACTTGGCAGCCTTTGGCCCACGCGATTTTTGTTAGCTCGCCCAAAGTTTCAAGCTCGGCAAATTGAGCGCGGTCATTGGCGTCGGCTACTGACCCTGGGCGCAGGCCATCACCGAGGCTAAAGCTCACATCATAGGTACGCATAATGTCGCAAATGTCTTCAAAATGTGTGTAGAGGAAGCTTTCTTTGTGGTGGGAGAGACACCATTTGGCCATGATCGACCCGCCCCGCGAAACAATCCCCGTAACGCGGTGGGCGGTAAGGTGAATATAGGCGAGACGAACGCCCGCATGAATGGTGAAATAATCCACCCCTTGTTCAGCCTGTTCGATCAAAGTATCGCGGAACACTTCCCACGTCAGGTCTTCGGCCACGCCGTTTACTTTTTCGAGCGCTTGGTACATGGGAACCGTCCCGATGGGCACGGGCGAGTTACGGATGATCCATTCTCTTGTGTTGTGGATATTACGGCCCGTAGATAAATCCATGACATTATCTGCGCCCCAACGCGTGGCCCAAACCATCTTATCCACTTCTTCTTCGACGGAAGACGCGACCGCGCTATTGCCAATATTGGCGTTAATTTTAACAAGGAAATTGCGTCCAATAATTTGCGGCTCTATCTCTGGGTGATTGACATTGGACGGAATGATGGCGCGGCCCCGCGCGATTTCGTCTTTAACAAATTCTGGCGTTACAAAAGTGGGCAGTTCCGCCCCGAACCCCTCGCCCGCATTTACGCGAGCTTGCGCCCCCGCCACAGCTTCTTGCCGCCCGATATTTTCACGCTCCGCCACATAGATCATTTCTTTGGTGATAACCCCTGCCTGTGCGTATTCATATTGGGTGAAAGGTTTGTCATTATCTTTACGGCGTAAGGGCTTGTTTTTAACGGGAAATTCTCGCGCTAAATATTTTCCCTTGGCCCCACCATTATCTTCGGATTTAACATCGCGTCCTGCGTACATTTCCGCATTACCCCGCGCCAAAACCCAATCCGTGCGAGGACGTGCCAAGCCTTTTTCTAAGTCAATCTCGACAGATGGATCAGAATATGGCCCAGACGTATCATAAACTGGCACATCAATTTCGTTAGCTGAAGGGTGCAAAGCAATGGCCCTGTGCGGCACACGCAGGTCAGGTGCAGCTTTGGGGTGAGTATAAGTTTTAGTGGACGCAGGCAAAGCCCCCGTAGTCACGGCAGGCGTTTGAAACTGGCTTTGGTCGATTGGTTTATTCATGGTTATGTTCCTTGTGTGGCACAGGGATGTTACGGCTTTCCCCAGATTTTGAAAAATAGTCGTGACCGCCAAGTTGCAAGTTAAATGGTATTTTTATCGGGACATGTGTACCAGTGAACGCTTTTGCATTGATACGTGTATTTAATATTTTACGTCCTTGTGAACTGTTAACAAACCAGTAAGGTGGGAAGGCGTGATCTGTTTGTAGTTTTTGCCAAAACTGACCATAAGGTGCAAAGTGTCGATCATCCACATCGGCGTCCCCCATATGCATAACGGTTATACTGCCTTCGTTTTCTGCACCAAGCGTAACACGGAACACCATATTTTCGATATGAGGGCGATTACCGCTATGTGGAATTCGAATCGCACCAACGGAAAGTGTCTCGCCAGCAAAACTTATGGGCGTTCCCCCTGTTTCCATTTTGAATATAACGGCGCGGTCAAAAATCGTCATATCCACAGGATTTAAGGATTTCATTCGTTCAATAGCTTGTGCAGGTGCAAATAGGCGTACATTTTTGTGCGCTGTTAGGTAGTCCACCATATCATTTGCGGCAAAATGATCCCCGTGAACATGGGATACAAATACACCGTCAATACCGTCAAATGGTGCTTCCCCTGCCATGATTTTAGTTTGCATAATTGCTGGAACCAAAGGGTATGTGCCAAACCCTTCCCCGAACAAAGGATCAAACATGATTTTTATATCACCATTTGTCACCAATATTGCTTCGTTGGCAAGATAGGTCGCACTTGCATGCCTGTCATGCGCATGCGCGTAAACACCGCCAAACACAACCAAACATGTGCCAATCAAAAAACTGGATAATGTTCGTAAATACTCAATTGGTTTATTCATCTTGGGCTTCCTTTTTTATCTCCGTTCATTCTTGTCAAGGCGAGAATGAACCAGAGTGAGAGTGGTTCATGTATGTTGGCTTTACAGTTTGTATGGAAGCAATATAGCCGTAATTGTTGCAAGGATACATCCAATAAAAATGATTGCTTTAATAAATAGCAGGAACAGCCAATCTAAGTTTCCAGAATTAAATTCACTTCCACTGAGTAAGCTAGAAAAAAACTCATATAAACCATACCGAGACCAACCCCCCAAGCAGATGCAAATAGAGCACGACGTTTTGGCGTGTCACTCGTGAACATAAGTGCGGCAAAAATCAAAAACAGACCAGATAAAACGTCATCAAGTACCCAGACAATATTTCTCCCATCACCCCACGAACGATAAAGTTCGCCAACAATATTGAGGATAGCCAGTGCTATAGATATTTTTATAAAAATTTTCACCCCTCACCTTGCTGATTAAGTCCCAACTCCTTCTGTAATTTTTTTGTCAAGTTTAGAGATACCAGCCTGTGGCTTTCGCGTAGGTAATCTTTCATATCCGTATTGCTGACCGTTTCTGCCCCTGTGCGCATGATCCATTTCATACCGCGCGACGCTAGGTAGGGAGCAGGTTGACAACCCGCCGCGTCCTTGAGCATTTCAAAGGCAATTTCACCTGTTTTAAACGTGATACCGTAAGCTTCGTGTTTCTTCTGCCAGCCGCCCACCGCAAACAACTTGTTTTTGCCCGCCTCTTGTTCACCAATTTTCCAAACATTCGCCCCGCCCCATTGTACCACATGGTGCGTGTGAGCGAGTGTAGCACAAAATTCATTGTATTCATCTTGGGTCATAGTGTATTTCCGTCCTTACGCTGGAATTATCCAGATCAAGTTATCAAGCAATTCCAGAAAAAGTGGCAACCGGTTTTTCGGTTCGGAATTGTGTGCATATAAGGGTACGTCTCAATCACAGTGTGCAATGCCCCTCGGAAGATATAGTTTGGCACAATCGTCTGGATTGCACAAGCACCCTTAGATCAACAACACGCACAATATAAATTTGACCTATGGGTAAGAATACGCCAATTTAACGAGTGACCATTCGTAAAAGATTGTAGAGGGGCGCATATGTGCGGACTAGCGGGAATGTCATCCCGAAAACCATTGGGCATGACAGACTTGCGCCAAGCTGAGCGCATATCCGAAAACTTGACGCACCGTGGCCCTGATGGACATGGCAAATTCATATCGGATCATGTGTCTCTGTTTCACCGTCGCCTAGCCATCATTGACCAACACGGCGGCATGCAACCATTTGTATCAAATCGTGGGAACGTCATGGTTCTCAACGGCATGGTTTATAATGACCGCGCTTTAAGAACAGAGCTTGAGGGCGCACAATTTAAAACCAATTGCGATGCCGAAACGCCGCTGCACCTGTATGAGAAATACGGTGAAACCTTCACGACACATTTACGCGCTATGTATGCGTTGGCCCTATTTGATAAAGCGCAGAACTTACTCATTTTGGCGCGCGATCCATATGGTATCAAACCACTTTATTATACACAAAACGAGGGGGTATTTAGTTTCTCAAGTGAGCCACAAGCTTTGTTAAAATCGGGTATAGTGAAGCCAGAACTTTACCACAGTAAAGCAGTGGAACTGTTGCAATTAAAATTCACCACAGGACGTCAGACAGCATTTACGGGCATTAAACGCGTATTGCCAGGGGAAATGATATTCGTACGCGACGGCGAGATCATTCGCCGCACACGTGCCGATCCATTTGTCAGCAATGGTATTTCACATTTAGGCGAAAAATCAGCCATGGAAAAGCTCGATGCAGAGCTACGCGAGAGTATGCATTTATATACGCGCTCTGATGTCGGGTTCGGCGTATTCCTTTCTGGGGGCGTTGATTCGTGTGCAATCATGGCCGCTCTTAAACTTGAGGGCATTTCAGATTTTCCCTGTTATACAGCCAGCTTTCCAGGCGGTAAATTACATGATGAAGCCCACAGAGCCAAGCAGGTTTGCCAGGCCGTCGGTGCACGTCACATCACCCTAGAAATTACCTCGGAGGACTTTTGGGAGGTATTGCCTGATGTGGTTTCACATGTCGATGATCCATCAACAGACCCAGCTATGACAGCTAATTTTTTATTGTCACGCCGCGCCCATCAAGATGTGAAAGTTGTTTTAGGCGGCGATGGTGGTGATGAAATATTTGCGGGTTACCGCAGATATGAGCGCGCTTCTTTACCAAAATTTTTGCCCATGAAACCCATACGCGGTAAAGGGCAATTTGACAAAGCCCCCTTCGCCAAATTTCTCTGTGACGACTGGCGAGCTGGATTTGCTGCCACCATAGAAGATGCAAAACACAAAACACAGACTAAACTTCAATCGTTACAAGCTACTGACGGCGCTGATTATTTGCCTCATTTTCACTTGATGAAACTCGACCGTTGCCTGATGGCTTACGGTATTGAAGGGCGTGTACCCTTGCTAGATCAACAATTAGCAAGATTTGGATTTAGTCTGCCCGATAAGTTTAAACTGCGTGGACAGCGCGGGAAATGGTTGTTGCGCCATTGGTTAGACAAAACCTTACCTATTGCGAAACCCTTTAGTCGCAAACGTGGTTTCTCCACCCCTGTCAACCAGTGGATTGCTGAACGCGCTCCTGACCTGCGGACCTTCATGTGCGATCAAACAGGAATACGCGAAATGTTCGAAATTGATAAAATTAGCGATCTCTTTTCCACCAAAACCCATAAATACGAGAAACTGCGTTGGCCACTCCTATTCTATGCCCTGTGGCACACGAAACACATTATGCAAGAGAGCCCTGATATCTTTTAACACCACCAGACTACAAAACCCTGCATTTAACACGCCTACAGCAGCATTTAGATAATTTTACTTGCAAAAATTATCACTGGGTTTTGGTTGTGCTTCGATGAAAGTAAGTATGTCAGTTTTCAAAGTGGAACCACCATCAAAATAACGGGACAAAACTTTGACCATTTCAGTGTGATTAAGACCTGCGTAGAGTTTAAATTCAGCCTGTCCACCGCGTGCTATAATGTTCTTAGCTAAAGCCCGCCCGTGGAGATCGCTAACCGTTGTGTCTTTATCACCAATGGGGAGGAATACAGGTGGTGTGGGGCCAAGCTTTATTTGCGCTGGTGCATCATCGCCTGTGTGTAAGTCTGGGAAAATCGTGATATACGGCTCTTTTTCTAAAGGAAACGCACCGTATGGCCCCGCGAGGCCTATCGTCGCATTGATCGTTTGGCATATATCCATGCCGTGCGCTTTCAAATATTTAGGGTCTACTGTAACCATCATAGCGTTATAAGCACCTGCGGAATGCCCTAAAACATATAAGGGCACACCAGGATATTTCTTGGCGGCAAAGGCAATGGCGGCGGCAGTGTCATTGATAAATTCAGGGTATCTGACCTGCGGGTACATAAGGTAATTTGGAATGACCGTCATAAACCCTTCTGTGGCAAAAGCTTCGCCAACAAATTTATACATATTCTTGTTACCATCGCTCCACGAACCTCCGTGCACAAAGACCAGTACCGCCTTATCTTTGCGCGGTGTGTCGGGCGCATAGATATCAAGCTTTTGCCGTGCCCCAGTTCCGTAAGGTAAATTTTTGGCCAGTTTATAACTACCAGACGGAGTTATGGTGTTGAGGAACGTAACAGGTGCACAAGACACAAATATTACCAACATGCCCAAAAGAGCGAACACAAACAGCCCAAGCCTTAAGCCAGTTGACATGCTTAACAACATGAAGAATTTCCCTGACTTGGATCAGTGGTAAGTTTTGGTGCACCTTTTTTGGTGTCTTTGGGATCACGTATTTTTGGTGTGCAGCAGGTAAAGGCAAAATCTTCGTCAACAGTCACTGATGGTTCAATATAGGCGAACATATCTGCGTAAGGTTCAGCCTGTAACAGATCAAATGTTTTTGCACTCACTGCTGTGCGTACTCCGCGCCGGTAAACCACCGCATTATCGTCAGTAATTTCGCGGAACGGGCCGAGATAGATGACGGCTTGGTTTTTATCAAGCTCCGCAATGCTCGGTGCTTTATAGGCCAGATAAGTGGCAGAGCGGTATTCAATACCCTCAACAATTTGCCAAGGCTCCATTTCGAACTTATCAATAACAACGCCGTGAAACCCAGCTTGCTCAAGAGCGCCTCCAAAGCCTTCCTCAGTTAACGCACCAGAAATACAACCAGACCAAAGCCGTGCATCTTTCTTTAAGCTTTCAGGACTATCTTCATCAGAAATTATATCAGATACCGCAACACGACCCCCGACCTTGAGTACGCGAAACATTTCCGCAAACAGCTGTTTCTTTTTACTATCTGAGACAAGGTTTAAAACACAATTTGAGACAATCACATCAATACTGTTATCAGGGATCATGGGCAGATCAGTTTGCAAGCGCAAAATTTCGGCTTCCATATCTTCCATACCACCTGCATCTTTTACGGGGTTCCCCGCCAGCCATTTATTTAGTTCGTCCAAATCAGTTTTTAGGTCTTCAATGTGGCCACGGCGAAATTCTACATTGGCATACCCAACCCGCTCCGCAATAATAGGTGCGTTTGAGCGTGCAAGTTCCAGCATATCGTCGGTCATATCCACCCCGATCACCCTGCCCTTCGGCCCAACAATTTGTGAGGCGATAAAACATATTTTTCCCCCGCCCGAACCGAGATCAAGAACCACATCACCTTCGCGAACATAACGGGACGGATCGCCGCACCCATAATCACGGTCAAGCACATCTTGCGGGATAATTTTTAAATACTGCGGGTCGTAATCAATGGGGCAGCACAGAGCCGCTTCGACTGCATTGGCCCCGTCCGCATAGCGGTCTTGCACCTCTGCCCGTACATCTGCATTTGTAGCACTCACATTGTCCATAACACACTCCTTGATTTATCCGCTTATAGTCAAAATTTAAGCGTGCGCAAAGGCAATAAAGACAGATATTTCCTGTATAACCTGATTGTGAAAACCCGTGTTCTATGTGTTCACATGCAAACTTTAAACACTTAAGTCACATCATCATGTAAATACAACACGTGTAATTTACTTATTTTAAAGCAATTTGAAATTATACATTAGCGATCACTAATGAAACAGAGGAATATCTCATGAAAAAAGCAGTGTTATTATGTTTACTCGGCAGTGTATACGCTGCGCCAGCTCTGGCAGGCCCAGAAACGCCGACGGTTTACGGCAATTTTAGAGCGTCCGCAAACACTGGCGATTTAAACGCGGCGGGCAATGATCTTGATATTGTTAACAATGCATCTCGCCTCGGCGTAAAGGGTAATGTTGGCCTTAATGATAACGGGCTAAAAGGCATTTATCATCTGGAAATGGGCGTGAATTTTGATGGGGGTGGTACCGATGCCCTTAGTAAGAGGTTTTATTTTGCAGGTGTGCAGGGAAATTTCGGCAAGATCATTGTTGGCCGCCTTTCTACGCCCTATAAAATGGCGGGTGTTAAGCAAGATCCATTTTATGATACAAGTGCTGGCCCCGCAAATGGCGGTTCCAATTACGGATATTCGAGCCTCAACAACTCATTTACCGACAATTCAATCGCATATTATTCCCCTAAAATTGCAGACGGTTTTGTTGCACACGCGCTCGTCAGCATTGACGGCAAAGCCAGCGATGAGCACGACATTGGTTTTGGTGTCGAATATGCCAAAGATGGTTACAAAATTGGCGTAGCACATGAAAACCTAGGCAATACGCCCGTCATAGCTGCAGGCGGCGGTGCACAAAATGCTACCCGTGTGTACGGTTCTGCAAATTTTGGCGATTTTGGCCTAAACGCATCGCTTGAACAGCTCAATTTTAACGCGCGTGGCGACGGTACATTTGCGCATATTAACGGCACGTATAAGCTTAATGACAAGTTTAAACTTTCCGCATCTTACGGAATGGTAGACGGCGCAGGCAGGGGCAGTCGCAACAAAGCTGGGAACGGTGTGAATGCTGGAGTCTTTTACAGTATTTTAGAAAAAAGTCAGATCAGCATTATGTACACAACAATAGATTACGACGACAACACATCGCGCAACGGCGTTGCTGTAGGGTTTGTACAGGGCTTCTAAATTTTGTTGTTTGTTTTCATGAAAAAGGGAGTGGCAACATTCCCTTTTTTTATGAGAAAAAATATTCAACGCCGATCTTTCATCCAAATAGAGTCAATAATTTTGCGATAGCAAATGCCAAACCAAAGGCAATTGGCAAGGTTAAAATCCAAGACAGCAATATCTCAAATATTTTCTGTTTGTGGGCAGAACCATTTTCCAAGCCAATACCAAACAGTGCTCCTACCGATACATGAGTTGTGCTTACGGCAAGGCCTAGCTTGGAGGCAAAGATCACCAGAAATGCTGTAACAAGGTTGCCCGTTAAACCTTCAGCCGCGTTCATCTCGGTAATTTCGCAACACATGACTTCCGCTATACGTTTCACAAATAATATACCGCCCAATGTCATGACAAGGCCGATGGCTGTGTAAACGGTAACATGGCTAAGACCCGCCGCACCGCCGAGCAATGCGATAGACGCAATTTTAGGCGTGTCATTGACTGCGCGAGAAAAGCACACTGCAGAGCCTGACAATATGTGCATAGGCTTGCTAATGGATTTTGCAGTCTTGGAAGTGAACACCGGCTTGAATAAAGTTTCGCGTAACTTCCACAAAATATATGTCGCCCCTGCCGCAATTAAAGGTGACATCAACAGGGGAATTGCCCCCTTGTTAATGAGGGGTTGTAAGTTCACATCTCCGTACGCCAAAGCAACCCCCGCGCCCGCCAATGATCCTATAATAGAATGGGTGGTGGATATGGGGTAGCGCAGGAATGTTGCCAGAAATACGGTCAGTGCCGCCCCTGCCGCAAATGCAAATGCAAAGTCGCACGAAGCCAACACGCTTTCGCCAACCACGCCTTTTCCAGAAAATGTTTTGGCAATTTCTGCGCCCAAATAAACGGCCAATATTGCACCAAGCAATGTGGCCACATTGGCCACAAACCAAGCTTGACGATAGGTTAAATCACCCCCACCCCAAAGGGTCGCAACCCCCTTAAAGTTATCATTTGCACCATTGGCAAATGCCAAGGCCGCAACCACAATAAAAAACAAAATTTCCACACATACCCTTCAATAAAAATGCAGGTTAGTGGGATAATTTTCACTTTCAAGCCCGAACATACATCATGACGAACACGTGAAGTGCTGTGATCGTTAGGCCTTAAATGGATCGCGCATTAAAATCACATCTTCGCGTTCTGGTGAAGTTGATATCATAGCGGCTGGCACGCCGATAAGCTCTTCGATCCTGCGGACATATTTAATGGCTTGGGCGGGAAGCTCTGCTGTTGTGCGTGCGCCTGCCGTTGTATCTGGCCAGCCTTCCATAGTCTCGTAAATTGGTTCAACGGCGGCTTGGTTTGTTGCCCCTGCGGGAAATCGGCGTAAGCGTTTGTCGCCCAATTTATATCCCACGCAAATTTTAAGCTCCTTCATACCGTCAAGCACATCAAGTTTGGTCAGTGCAATGCCGTCAATACCACCTGTAATCACGGCTTGGCGCACCATAACGGCGTCAAACCAACCACAGCGGCGTTGCCTGCCTGTGACTGTGCCAAATTCATGACCGCGCTCGCCAAGGCCTTGCCCCACATCATCAAATAATTCTGTTGGGAACGGGCCTTCACCAACGCGAGTGGTATAGGCTTTGGTAATACCAAGTACATAATTAAGCGCACCAGGCCCGATACCCGTGCCGCCAGCCGCTTGCCCCGCGATGGTGTTGGACGAAGTTACAAATGGATATGTACCGTGATCAATATCGAGCATGGCCCCTTGCGCACCTTCAAACAAAATCCGCTTATCCGCACGAGAAGCTTTATCGAGTTCATACCACACTGCCCCTGCAAACGGCAGAATTTGAGGCGCAATTTCAAACAATTTTGCGGTTAGTTCATCCGCGTCTACGGGCGGATGTCCAAGGCCTTTGCGCAGGGCATTATGATGGTGCAACATATTGGCAGTGCGGGCAGGCAAGCCTTCCGTATCGGCAAGGTCGCACACGCGGATTGCACGTCTTGCAATTTTATCTTCATAGGCGGGGCCAATGCCGCGCTTGGTTGTACCAATTTTCACGCCGTCAGCACGGTTTTCGCGAATAGCGTCAAGTTCTCCGTGAACAGGTAATATCAAACTTGCAGTCTCAGAAATAATCAGGTTATCAGGAGAAATTTTCACACCTTGTGCCCGTATACGTTCCATTTCTGAAATCAAGGCCCAAGGGTCAATGACCACGCCATTACCAACAACAGATAATTTACCGCCGCGCACAACGCCAGAAGGCAGAAGGCTAAGCTTATAAACTTTCCCGTCAACCACCAAAGTGTGCCCTGCATTGTGGCCACCTTGAAAACGGGCAATGACATCAGCTCGACTAGAGAGCCAATCAACTATTTTACCCTTACCTTCATCGCCCCACTGAGAACCAACAACAACTACATTCGCCACGCAAATATCCCCATAAAAACTGCGAGCAATATCCTCGCCCGCAGTGTCTAACATAGATTCTTTTTCGTTACAGTCTTAAAAGCTTAAGGCTTTGACAAATTTTACTTGGCCAAAGTCAGCAATCTTATCCTGAATAACTTGCGAGACTGGCGCGTCTACAGACACGAGGCAAATTGCAGAGCCACCTTCTTGGGTGCGCCCCAAGGAAAAGGTTGCAATATTGACTTTGTTTTCACCCAAAACACTGCCCAAAGCACCAATAAATCCTGGCATGTCTTTATTACGAACATAGAGCATGTCAGACGAAAACCCTGCGTCCATATGCACACCAAACAAGTTAAGCAAACGTGGTTCCCCACCGTAAAGCGAGCCTGAGACTTCGAGTGTGCGATTGCTGGTTGTGATAATCAACTTGATAAGATTATCATGATTTTCCGCACCCTCGCATGTGGACTCTTTTACATTCAAACCTCGTTCTGCGGCAACGGCGGGCGCAGACACCATATTCACTTCGCTCATCATTGGTTTAAGAAGCCCTGCAAGAGCCGCTGCTGTCATTGGCTTGGTATTGAGCTTGGCGACATTGCCCATATAGCAAAACTCAACCGCTTCAATCGGTTCCTCTAAGAGTTGTCCCGTCATAGCACCCAGTTTTTCTGCCAAGTCCACAAATGGTTTCAGGCGCGGGGCTTCTTTAGCCGAAATAGACGGCATATTGAGTGCATTGGTAACAGCACCCGTAAGCAAATAATCTGCCATTTGTTCTGCCACTTGCACGGCAACATTTTCTTGGGCTTCTAGAGTAGATGCGCCCAAATGCGGTGTAGCAATGAAATTTTTTGTACCAAACAATGCATTTTCTTTTGCAGGTTCGACTGCGAATACGTCGAGAGCAGCCGCTCGAAGATGCCCACTTTCCAGCGCGTCTTTCACAGCCTCTTCGTCAACCAAACCACCACGGGCAGCATTGACAAGAATGAGGCCTTTTTTCGTTGTTGCTAATGCTTCTCTACTGACGATACCGCGTGTACCGTCCGTTAACGGTGTATGCAGTGTGATCGCATCTGCGCGTTTAAATAAGTCTTCTAGTTCGACCTTTTCAACACCAAGCTCAACCGCCCGTTCTGGCGTAAGGTATGGGTCAAAGGCTATGACTTTCATTTTAAGCCCCAAAGCCCGTTCAGCAACCAGCGCGCCAATATTGCCGCACCCAATAATGCCAAGGGTTTTGTTATAAAGCTCAATGCCTTTGAAATCAGACTTAGGCCACTCACCATTTTGAGTACGGGTCGAGGCGGCAGGTATTTGCCGTGCACAAGATAACAATAAAGCAATCGCATGTTCTGCCGTTGTAATTGCATTACCGAACGGGGTATTCATGACAACGATACCGCGAGCCGTTGCCGCCTTTTTATCAATATTATCCGTGCCAATACCGGCACGGCCAATCACTTTTAAATTGGTAGCCGCCGCAATAATATCTGCGTCAGGGCGGCTGGCTGAGCGAACGGCTAATCCGTCATACTCAGGAATAATTTTAATCAATTCTTCTTTGGATAAGCCAGTGATGGCATCCACATCAATCCCGCGTTTTTTAAATACATTTCTAGCTTCGTCTGACATTTTATCAGAAATTAAAACTCTAACCATGAGAGCCTCCTATTGTTTAAATAATTTTGTTTTGAAGAAACTTAAAAAAAAGTTTCCGCTGCAATGGTCTCGAAACCCCACTCAAGCCAAGGCAAGAGAGCTTCAATGTCGGACTTGTTAATCAAGCCAGACGCCCATACCCGAAAGCCTGGAGGGGCCGTGCGGTAAGAACCAAAATCATAAGCCACACCTTCCGTGCCGAGCAATTTCACAATCGCGCTGGCAAAGGCGGAACGCCCCGCCCCGTCCAAAGCTTGAAAGCGAGGATCAACGATTTTCATACACACGCCCGTATTGGAGCGTTGCTCTGGTACATCACACAGGTTTTCAATCCACGGTGTTTTATCTATCCAGTCTTGCAAAAGCTTAAAATTAGCATCAGCACGGTCATGCATCCACTGAAGCCCGCCTTGCTCACGCACCCATTTTAAGCTTTCAATATGGTCTTCTGCGCACATCAATGACGGGGTGTTGATGGTGGAACCTTCAAACAGGGCTTCATTTAATTTCCCGTTCTTGGTCATCAAGAAAATTTTGGGCATCGGCCAAGGCGGGGTATAACTCTCTAAGCGCTCAACGGCACGAGGTGAGAGAATAATCATCCCGTGAGCCGCTTCACCGCCCATATTTTTTTGCCAAGAATAAGTGACAACATCGAGTTTATCCCAAGGCAAAGTTTGCGCAAATGCGGCAGACGTCGCGTCGCAAATGGTAATCCCTTCCCGGTCAGCAGGGATAAAATCAGCATTGGGCACTTTTACACCGCCCGTGGTTCCGTTCCATGTAAAGACAAGGTCACGGTCGCCTGTATATTGTGAGAGGTCAGGAAGTTTGCCGTAATCGGCACTAAATATCCGGAGGTCTTTGAGCGGCAATTGCGTTTTTGCATCGGTAATCCATGCATTGCCAAAACTTTCCCAAGCTGCAACGTCAACGCCCCTTGGCCCAAGCATTGACCACATAGCCATTTCAACGGCCCCTGTATCGGATGCTGGTACGATGGCAATTCTATGGTCAGCAGGAACTTCTAAAACCTCACGGCTTAGATCAATGACTTCTTTGAGAACTTTTTTACCAATCGGGCTTCGGTGAGAACGTCCAAGGGCAGCATTTGCTAGAAAATCAGGTGTCCAACCTGGGCGTTTTCTGGAAGGGCCAGGCGAAAAACGCCCGTCCACGGGCTTCACACCCGGTTTGGTCAGTGTATTCATTATGTATCTCCGCACGGCAATTTTTGTAACCGCATAAAGTACGCTTTGGTGGGAAAGCGCGACCCACGTTTGATATGCGGGATTCTATTGAGCGGGTCAAGTACAGCTTACAGAATGCCAACACCCTTTTAATTTTGCATAATAATTGTGCAATAAATTAATCTTGCGCCGATATTTTAGGCAAATGGGAAAAATGTGTCTCATTTTACCAGGCTAGACAACCCACCTCTCGACTCAAGGCACAATTTCCTCCTAGGCAAATGAGGAAATGGAGATTGCAATGCCAAAACTAAAAAAATCACTTACATACATTCCGTTTGTTTTTCTTATGGCGGGAACTGCACATGCCCAATCCCCAGGCCTCGCAGAACTTGCTACCAAAGTGGACGCCAATGCAGCGCAGGACAGTTATATCTTTAATACGCTACTCTTCCTCATCGGCGGGTTTCTCGTTATGTGGATGGCCGCAGGGTTTGCAATGTTAGAAGCAGGCCTCGTACGATCGAAAAACGTCTCTATGCAGTGCCTTAAAAATATTACTTTATACGCAATCGCGGGTATCATGTTTTGGTTCGTCGGTTATCAGCTCATGTACGGCATTACTGCAGGGGGGTTCATCGGGCCGGTTTTCAAGATGATGAGCTTTGGCGAAGGTGGCGATTATGCCTCGGCTTCCGACTGGTTCTTCCAAATGGTGTTTTGCGCAACAACCGCATCTATCGTATCGGGCGCATTGGCAGAACGCATAAAGTTTTGGCCGTTTTTGATCTTTATTTGCCTTCTCACTGGATTCATTTACCCGATTGTTGGTTCGTGGGAATGGGGTGCAGGGTGGTTAAACAGTGAAGCATTTGTTGCCAAATTTGGTAGCGAGTTCTCAGATTTTGCCGGTTCTAGTCTCGTCCATTCTACGGGAGGTTGGGCCGCACTTGTTGGGGCAATTATCCTAGGCGCACGCACGGGTAAATATACCAATGGGCGTATCAATCCAATGCCAGGTTCCTCTATGCCGCTCGCAACACTTGGGGTGTTCATTCTCTGGCTCGGTTGGTTTGGTTTTAACGGCGCGTCACAACTGGCTATAGGTACAATTAGCGATGTATCTTCCGTTGCCAGAATTTTTGTCAACACCAATATGGCGGCTTGCGCTGGTGTGGTGGTTGCCGTTTTGTATACACAAATTCGCTATAAAAACCTTGATGTCACTATGGCACTAAACGGTGCATTAGCTGGACTTGTGGCCATTACAGCAGAACCGCTTGTCCCAAGTGTTCCTGTATCTATGCTTGTCGGCGGTCTGGGTTCACTCCTCGCCATGCTAACCGTACCCATTCTTGACAGATTTAAAATCGATGATGTGGTGGGTGCAATCCCTGTACACTTGGTTGCAGGTATTTTTGGCACGCTCGCAGTTGCCTTCACCAACCCTGATATTACTTTTACAGCCCAACTCGTTGGGATTGTCGCAATTGGCCTGTTTACTGTTGTAACAAGTGCTGTTGTCTGGATGGCCCTAAAACACACCATCGGAATCCGTGTATCTGCCGAAGACGAACACATTGGCCTTGACCAAGCAGAAGTAGGCATTGCCGCCTATCCTGAATTCACCTCTTAATGACAAGTTAAATCAGTTTAAAAGGAATGCGCTATGAAAAATTTTAATTTTTCAAGTCAGAACCTAGTTGTTTACAGCTCTTCTCTGTACCCATACAGTATCAATATATTGATACTGTGAAACGCGTAATTATGACCAAAGAAAAGTATATTTTATACATCTATGTTGCCCTGATCGTTTTGATTTGGAGCACAGGTTATACCCTCATGTATTACGCTGTTTACCGCGGTGGATTCCCCGCAGAATGGGTTCCAGCGGCCCGCACGACCATGCCCGCCATAGCCATAACGCTTTATGTTTATATGTGGGGCCACAAATTACCCCCTCTGCGAGACACCCGCTGGCTTTGGTACGGGCTCATGGGTTTTTTTGGCATGACGGCTCCGTTTTACCTGCTGGCTAAAGGTAATGAGCTCGGCGTGGAGAGCGGTATGTCTTCCATTTTGGTCAATGGTGTTACCCCTCTTTTTACCATCATACTCGCCCATTTCTTTGTTAAAGCCGAGCCATTGAGTTGGCGAAAATCCATTGGTTTTCTGATTGGCTTTACGGGTGTCGTGTTTTTGTTTTTACCAGAAAATTTAAGTTGGAACCTCATTAGTAACTGGCCTGCACAAGGGGTTGTTTTACTCGTCGCTATCTCCTTTGCATTGGGTGCAATTGTTGCCAAGCGTGCACCTGACACCCCCGCCAGCGTTGGCGCCGCTATCATGCTGATTACCGCTGCTGTCATTGCTTTTGCACTTGCTATTCCCGCTGGCATACCAACAGAAGGGTTTTCCAGTGGTGTCCTCATCGCTATGTTCGCCCTAACAGTATTTTCGACAGGCATCTCTGATATATTATATCTCAAGGTCATCAAATTAAGTGGGCCAAGCATGATTGCTAAGGTCAATTTCATTGTCCCTGTCTTTGCCCTTATTTTTGGCATTGTCTTTTTGGATGAAAATTTTAGTTGGCGTTCCGTTGCTGCCATGATGGTGATAATTACAGGGCTTTTGATTGCGCGCATTGATGAAAATAAGAAAACGAATAAAGCCGATAGTTCATGAACACGCCTGCAACCCAATCAAAACCTGAAAATGCAAAGCTGATATATCTATATTCAGCCATTATCATTCTCATTTGGGGAACCGCTTACACACTTGTTGGCTTTGCCGTAAAACATATTTCGCCTGCGTGGATTGTTGCATCAAGGACAATAATAGCGGCTCTCGCTCTCAGTTTATATATATATATGCGTGGGCAAAAACTCCCACCACTTAAGGATAAAGCTTGGCTTTGGTATACATTCCTTGGGTTCATAGGCATGACAATGCCATTTTATTTAATGGCGAAAGCCCTCATACATATTGATAGCGGCCTTGCCTCCATATTGGTGGGGTTTATGCCCTTAACAACGATTGTACTCGCCCATTTCTTTGTCAAAGATGAGCCATTAAGTTGGCCAAAAATGATTGGGTTTTTGGTTGGATTTTTGGGTATTATTATTTTATTCTTACCAAAGAATTTTTCACTGCACTTAGTTGAAAACTGGCAGGCTCAGTGCATGGTATTACTTGGGGCCATCCTCTATGCTATTACTGTTATTATTGCCAAGCGCGCACCCAAAGTTCCTGCAAATGTCGGTGCAACTATGATGGTTATTGGCGCATCTTTTTGGGCTTTAATATGGGTCGCTTTTGTTAACGTCCCCAGCACACTGCCACCCCAATCTGCAATTTGGGCCGTTATCGCTGTCGGACTAGGGGCCACGGGGGTTTCTCAAATCATGTATTTACGTCTCATACAAATAAGTGGAACAACCATTATTGCCAAAATAAGTTACCTCGTACCCATTTGCGCCCTGATAGCAGGCATCATTTTCCTCGACGAAGAATTTGGTCTACGCACCATCATAGCAATGGCCGTTATATTTCTAGGCCTATTTATCGCCCGTAGCGGGGATAAGGCTTAATTCTTGTTTTATTCTTCACTGTGAAAATCATTAACGTGCCTCCTCATTGGTGTGGGTGATGCCGAGTTCATGATCTACCGCATTATGGAGAGCTCCAAGCTTTGCGCTAGCAGGCATAACGCCTCTTATGGTGTAGTCGGAATAATTACTTACGTTCACAGTAAAGGCGTTCAGAAATGCTCCATCTTGGCGCATCGCTTCATAATCACAGCGGTAATAATCGAAGACCACACCAGCGCTAAACTCATATTCCCAATTTTTACTCCTAATCTCAAATAGATCGGGAAAGCGACCAGACAGCTGAACAGTGCTTCTTCTAACAGCGTTAGTGTAGGCCGCAGCTCGATCGACCTGTTGGAGGAATGATTGCAAGGCGGACTTAATGTCGTTTGACGCGATATCATTCACCCGCCCAGCCGATACCAACTCTGTCGCGGTTGGCAATACCGCTGGCGGAACCGTCAAAGCAGCCGTCCAATCAATGGCATTACAAACTAAAGACGCCGTGAGGCCTTTGTCTTTTTCAATCCCTGGATAAAATCCGATATGAAGCTTATCTGCTTCAGATAAATCATCACGTTCTCCCATCAAGAATTCGGTGATAATTACGTGCACTTCCATATCAAAAGGCCTGCCAGTATCGTAAAACGCTCGGCGCTCTTGCAACTCGACAATATCACCATGCAATCGTGCAAGAAAATCGCGCTCGCTAATGCGTGTCGCACGTGCATCGCTCCAATTCGTGACTTGAAACGCGATGAGAATACCGAAAACAACGATAAAAAAATCGAGCGCAACCGCGAACCAGTTTTGGTCTTTTACGTGTTTTGTCATAGAGCGTAAGAGCATTAGCGTGCCTCCTCATTGGTGTGGGTGATGCCGAGGATTTCATCTAGCTGTTCGTGTACGGCACTGGTTTGTGCTACCCAGGGCTTGACCCCGACAAGGTTTACGACCGCGTCGAAGGCTTCGAAATTGACCGCCACGGTATTCATGGCAGAGCGGCTTTGTTGCAGGTTTTTGCCGTCGCAGACAAAAACCGTATCATATTCGGTCAGGCCACTTTCTGTGCCGAGCGGAATTTTGACCGGCGTAATTTTGAATAATTCAGGGTGTGCGCGGGACAAATCAACAGTGGTTATTTGGACGGCTTCAGTGATTTTGTCCATTGCCTCTTGTCTTTGCATCAAGGTCGCAAGGTTTTGCAACAGGGCATCATCGCGGAGTATTCCGGTGCGGCCCGCGTCGCGCAGCCCGCTTAAAGACGGCAGATCAGTCCAGATAACACCCGCTATATGGGAATTACCAATCGCGGTGCATTCCGCGTTGCTAAGCTCCCGCCAAGCCGTGCGCTCAAAAAGAATATCCACCGCGCTTTCAAGGTCATTGAAAACTGCGATCCGAATGTTCAGTATCCGCCTCGATATGCGCTCCGCCTCGACAATATCCTGATGTAAGGCATTGAGGAATGTTATCTCGTCCGCCCTATCCGCACGTGCCGCGCTCCAATTAGCAACCTGCAAACCCATAAACACACCAAACACAACGATAATGAAATCAATAAAGACCGCGAACCAGTCTTCCTTAGCCACATGGGCTTTTACACGGCGGAAAATCATGGGCGCGCCTTATCAGATATGTCTAACGCCTTTAAAAATTGTTCTGTACCAGTCACAACACCCTCCAATGAATTCATCTGATATTGTGTGCCCGTTTCCCATTCATAGAATAGTTTGCGAAAATCATCGTCCTTACAGGCTTTAATTGGCTCTACAGCCAGTACAAGAGGCCGACCTTCGGACTCATACCCAAACTTTTCAAAGTCCCTTTCTCTTTTATCTCCATAGTCAACAAAGCGGTGTAAATCGTCTGATCTTGCTTCCATTTTCTCGGCTACAACGACGCTCGCCCTCATTCGAGAATTCAGTCTATCGGCATATTGGATATAGAGCTTCCGACGCTCAGGAGATTGACGTTCAAGAAGGCGTTCTGATGTCGTCAGTTGCATTATAGCCCGATTTTGTAAGGCGGGGGCCAGAATAAACCGTAACTGGTTGAGCCCAGCATTTATTCCATTTTGAGCCTCTGCATCGTTGCGGCAATTCCGTAAATCCTCAACCGCTTGGCTTACACTTTCTGAAAGTGGAGATATCGCTTTAATAACTCGCCCTGCATATTGAATATTACTGTTGGCTTCCTCGATCATGCGGATATGTGCTTCTTCATAATCTGCTTGATTAAGCCGTATCCCGTTCCAATTTCCGATTTGAATACCTAGAAAGACCCCGACTACAACAATAATAAAATCAATGAAAACTGCGAACCAGTCTTCCTTGGCGATATGGGCTTTGATGCGGCGGAAGATCATGGGGTGCCTAACCTTTCTAAATGATGGGGTAAATTTGAACTTTGATGGAAAAATTCCAACACTTCAAGGTATTCATCTGTATCTCTCATAATAATGTAATGTCCACCTTCACGGTAATATGTCAAATTTTCCGCACCCGTCCGCCCCCCAATGAGCCCATCGCAAGATCGACCGTAAGGCGGTGTGCCACTTGCCAGCTTATTGATACGCGCAATCAACCCGTCTTGATAGGAAATCGCTTGACGTTCGCCAAAGTTTTCAATCGTCCAGATAAAATATGGGCAAGGCTTTTTTCGGCGCTGGACGTTAACCGCCAAAGTTTCATGAAGCCGTCTTATTGCGCGCGGATTGAAGGGCACGGCGCACAGCATCTTCGCCAGTGCCTTGCGCATAAATGCCTATATCGGCTTCATCCAAAGATTTGCCAATACGGGCGCGGATCTCGGCAAGCTCAGCCGCCCTGCGGTCATGCCCGTCTCGCAACACCCGCAAACCATCGCGGACAACTTCGCTGGCGCTTTGGTATTCGCCGCTCTTGACAAGATCGTCAATCCAATGCCCCCAATGGGGTGTCAAAGCGATATTTTTGGCGTTCTTAGAAGGCATAATACTATCTTTTTGCAATTGTTTTTACGTTATGGTTAGGCAATATAACACAGGGTGCTAATAATTGCACCCTATTCGGCGAGCCTGATACGGCGTAATATCATTTGGCGTCCCCATTATTGATGTCCTTCTTGGGGAGAGAAAGTCCCAACGCACGCGCGTTTTCTGTCACCGTAGTTTCTAGTCTGTTTAGCAAAGACAACTGGAACACATGGGCGCGTTCCCAGTTGTAGAACAAGCCTTTGAACGAAGCGTCTTTACAGGCCTGTTCGAGCGGCACGCCGAGTTCGGCGCGGCGAATGTCCACGCCATTGAATGTTTCGGAAGCATCAACAATATCCGTAAAATCGATAAAGGTGTGCGGCGCACTTAATACCGATATGACAGATGTATTAACACTATCTGTTGTTATATTGTGTCCGTGGACGTCGTCATGAAACTGACGAAGAATTGTTTTTTCATGTTCATCTTGATGGAGCATGTAACGATCATCATTGATAATCTGGTCAATCGCAATCGTCCCAGCACCGGCGCTTCGAGCCGAGCGGATCGTGTTTAAACCTTTGTTGACAGCTTTTTTTGCGTCTACGCCCGAGGCGCAAGCCTTCAAGATGGCTATTGCGGGCTGTACGTCTGCAAGCATACGGTTAATGTTCACCCGTGTGGTCTCGGCATTTGCAAGTGTGTCGCTACTTTCATTCGCGAGCTTGATCAAGGCATCCTGATAGGCGCGTCTCGCCGTCTGATTTTCATTCCAGTTGGTAATCTGAAATGCGATCAGTATGCCCACGACGACGATGAAAAAATCGAGCCCGACCGCGAACCAGTTTTGGTCTTTGACGTGTTTTGTCATTGAGCGTAAGAGCATTAGCTTTCCTCTTCATGTTGAATGCTGAGCGTTAGGTCTAATTGGCGGTGGACATCTTGAATTTGGGCGAGCCACGGGCGTAAACCGTCGCGCATAAAAGCATCATATGCGTCAGCGTTTTTGGCTATATCTGCCATGAGGCCTTTATTTTGTTTAATGGATTTCGCTGTGCAGGCAACTGTAACGTTACGTTCAAGGTCTGCGCGGGTATCACTGTGCTGAAGTATAGAGGAAGTCATAATTATATCGGGGTAAAGATGACCAGTATCATACGACATGTCGCTCAAGGTTGAAGCTAAATCAAGAGCTTCTTGTCTTTGCAATAATTTGGCTAGTGCACTATTTAAGTCTGCATCGCGCACAATATCCAATCGCCCGGTTGCTTGAAGACGCTCAAGAGATGGCAAGTTAGTACGGCCAAAATATAATATGTGCGCAGAACCAAGTGCAGTACATTCTTCCGTTGTTAGTTCTCTTTGTGGTGCTAAGCCAAATAAAATATTTGTTGCTGTGGCTATAGCAATAGCATCGCCCGTGCGAAGGTGTAAAATATTTGCCGCAAGCCGCTCTGTCTCTATAATTTCTGAATGTAGGGCATGAAGAATAATGGTTTCGTCGCGTCTGTCTTGCTGTGCTTCGCTCCAGTTCGCGACCTGCAAACCCATGAACACACCAAAGACAACAATCAGGAAGTCGAGCCCAACCGCGAACCAGTTTTGGTCTTTTACGTGTTTTGTCATTCTTCTAAGTAACATTGTGCCCCCTAACCCCTTGGGCGGAACATAGTGCTTTCTTGGCATGTGTCCAGTATCGGTTTTTATTGGGGGCACGCAGTATTTTATAACCTGATGTGAATACTATGTTTAAGCCTTCACATCCTTCAACGCCGCAAATGGGTTTTCTTTGTTCTGACTTGGGGTTTCTTCTACGCCCATAGCTAAGCCGTGATTAAGTGGCCCATTGCCTTTGCCAAGCTTAGGGGCCGTTTTAATGGCTTCAAAGACAAACTCTCGGGCTTCTTGTACGGCCAATTCTATTGGCATGCCTTGTGCGAGTAAGGCCGCTACCGCGCTAGCCATTGTGCAGCCCGTACCGTGGGTATGGCGAGAGTGGATACGAGGCGCGCTCATCATATGGGTTCCTTCGTGGGTAGCTAGAATATCAACGATGTTTTTGCCTTCAATATGCCCACCTTTAACCAGTGCTGCATATGCCCCCATTTTAAGTAAAGCTTCGCCCGCTGTTATCAAATCTGATGTTTCCACAACCTTCAGCCCTGTCAACACCCCCGCTTCAATACTATTGGGCGTCACCAAATCCGCCAATGGCAAGAGGTGTTCTTTCAACGCCTCAATCGCAGGCGTTTCAAGTAAATCATCCCCACTTGTTGATACCAATACGGGATCAAGCACCACGGGAATATCTTCGGCAAGTTCAGCAATCACGTCCGCTACAGTTTTGATAATGTCCCCATTGGCCAACATACCAATTTTAATCACGTCCGCGCCAATATCCGTAAGCACAGAGCGCATTTGCGCCGCAACCAAGTCAGCAGGCAAAGCCTCAACCTGCTGAACACCCAAAGTATTTTGGGCAGTAACCGCCGTAATCGCAGTGGAAGAATAAACCCCAAACGCCGCACAGGTTTTAATATCCGCCTGAATACCAGCCCCGCCAGAACTATCAGAGCCAGCGATTATAAGAACGCATGGTATTTTTGATTTATCCATTTTCTCTTCCCAATACTGTTAGCAAACCCGAGCCAAGATATTTATTTTTACTTCATGCGCATTGTAATTTTTTTCACCATATCTTGCGCATTTTTGCTAGTTGGGTTCAATGTCAATGCCTGATTATAGCTCTCTAAGGCTTTCGTATAGTTTTCATTTAAAAAATATGCTTCCCCTAAACTATCATATGGGTTTGCGGCGTTTGGAAACTCAGAAACAAGAAGTTTGAAAATTTGAATTGCCCATACGTATTGTTCTTGCCCTATATAAGTATACCCAATCTGGTTTAATCCATTTTCATTATCAAAATCATAGAGGTCGGGTTCTTTTTTCTTGAGGTCTTCATAACCCGTCAAACAAGTTTCAACACTTTCTTGACAATAGGCCTTTAGTGCCATCAACATTGATTTTCTTGGTATATTATACAACTCACCTTTATCAATAGCTTCAATAGCAAGTGTAATGTCTTGCAGTTTACGCGCTTTACTATTCGTCATCAGTATTATTGCCAGGTCATCTCTTACATTATATGTTACAAGTGCTTCAAAATTAAACGAAGAGCCATGGTGTTGATGATAAGAAAGCGTGCCATCACTATATTTACCAAACCCTAATGCCCCAAGTTCATTTTGAGAATAAGAGTTGAATAATGTTTTAAGGGAGGCATTGGCAACCAGTTTTTCACAATGCAATGCGCCTAACCATTTCCACATATCTGTAGCCGTTAGATACACCCATCCCTTAATTGGGAAATCATATGACGGGTCAGGTACAAATTTGTTATTAAATGCCTCAACCAATCCGTCATATTTATTATCAGGATCCGTCACCGCTCTTGTCATACCACTAGGCTTAAGAATATTCTCAATCGTAAATTTTTCAAATGATTGGCCTGATACTTTTTCAATAATCAGCCGCTGCAAGAAAACATTATTATTACTGTAAATATAACCCTCACCTGGTGAAAAGGCTAAGGCCGTAATTTTCATTAAGTCCTGAAAGGTATCATCTTGAGTTTTTAAATCAGCCCAATTTACGACGGGAAGCCCGCTCGTATAATTTAATAAATGTTTAATTTTGATGGTTTCTGCCCACGAAGGTAGTGTTGGTAAATATTGAAAAACAGAATCTTCTAATGATAATTGGCCACGCTCGCTCAACATCATAATGCCCACGGCATTAAACTCTTTTGCAATAGAGCCAACATTGAAAACCCCGTTTTTGTCAAGCTCCCTAGATTTTGCACCTTCTGAAAAACCGAAAGATTCTTCATAAAGTGGTTTCCCATTCTTCATGACAAGCACATTGCCATTAAATAAGCCGCGCTCATAACTCATGCTCATCACTTCATCAATACTTGCGATCATTTTTGATTGTTCTGCCGTATGCGTAGATGCCTGAGTACATGACACAAGAACCATACTACTTAGCAGCCAAATCCCAATAATAAACCCCGTTATCAATTTTATATTTATCACTATTTCACCTAAAAACCCTTCCAAGACTGAACTACGGTTACAATTATTATTAGATAATTTTTCTCAAATTAAAAATATTAAAAAACTAAATTTCGATATCAAAATTCATTTCCATGAAGAAATATTAGCTCATTTTTCATAGGTTGATCGAAATTTAGTAGACTTCCTTATTATAAACCTTGCTTCCGTATTGCTTGCCATACTTTCAAGGCTTGTGCCGTCTCTTTTACATCATGTACCCGAATGATCGAAGCTCCAAGGCTCGCGGCCCATAATGCGCTGGCTATAGAACCGCCCAGCCTGTCGCCTACTTTACTACCGTCGATTTGACCTATGAAGCTTTTGCGGGACGCACCTATGAGGACTGGGAAACCTAGGATGTATAAATCGTCGAATTTTTGTAGAATGTCCAGATTGTCTTCAAGACGTTTTCCAAAACCTATACCGGGATCAATAGTGATATTGTGAGGGTTTACACCGCCTTTGATTGCCAATTCTGTTCTGGTTTTTAGGTAAGCCCCTACCTCGCCCATAACGTCAGCGTATTCGGGACTGTCTTGCATAGTTGGCGGCGTGCCTTGCATGTGCATCAACACCATTTTGCAATCAAGTTTTGCGGCAGTAGATATAGAAGCCGCGTCGAAACTTAACGCCGTGATATCATTCCAGATACTTGCCCCTGCATCTATCGCCGCTTTCGCCACATTGGGGCGACGGGTATCAATGGAAATCTCTGCGGAGACACTCTCTCGGTGCAAAGCCTCTATCACAGGAATAACGCGGGAAAGTTCTTCCTCTTCCCCGACAACGTCCGCACCAGGGCGGGTGCTCTCACCGCCTATGTCAAGGATATCTGCGCCGTGCGCGCACATTTCGATCCCACGTTTAACGGCATTGCTCACGGAGAAATGCTGGCCACCATCCGAAAAACTATCGGGGGTAACATTTAATACCCCCATGATTTTTGGTCGCCTGTTAGACATAGACCTGTGCTTTACGTTTCTGGTTGTGGCTTGGCCTTCGGCTTGCGTTTGGCCTTGGTTTTAGGTTTGGATTTTACTGTTGTTGGGATTGCCGACAATTCTGGTTTCCCGTCTTTATCAAAATCAGGGCGTTTTGGTTTGATATTGTCTTCGAGCAAGTTCTTAATCTCGTCACCCGATAGAGTTTCGTATTCTAGCAAGGCCTCGGCCAATTTATACCAGTTCTTCTTTTTCTTCTTTAATACTGCCAGTGCCGTTTCGTGAGCTTCGGTGACAAAACGCTTAATCTCGTCCTCGATTAGGCTTGCCGTCTCAGGTGAAATAGCAGACCCACGACCAATACCAGGCATAAAGCTGCTTTGATCGGTGTTCTTATAAGCAATCGGGCCAACTTTATCAGATAGTCCCCATTCGGTGACCATCGCGGTTGCAATACTGGTCACTTGCTCAATATCAGACGACGCGCCGGACGTAACTTTGTCATAGCCAAATTTAAGCTCTTCCGCCGCACGACCACCCATAGCCATAGCCATACGCGCAATCATTTCTTCGCGGGACTGTGAAATTTGGTCGCGTTCTGGCATGTATTGCACCATGCCAAGCGCACGGCCACGGGGAATAATTGTCGCTTTATGGATCGGCAAACTACCGGGCATATTCATACCAACAATAGCATGACCCGCTTCGTGGTAGGCCGTATTTGCGCGCTCTTCTTCTGTCATAGACAAAGACCGACGTTCGGCGCCCATCAAGACTTTATCACGGGCATCTTCAAATTCGCGCATAGTTACTTTGCGTTTATTGCGCCGTGCCGCCAAAAGTGCTGCCTCATTAACGAGGTTGGCAAGGTCCGCACCCGAAAACCCAGGTGTGCCGCGCGCAATATATTTATTATCCACATCTTTACCAATCGGTACGTTTTTCATATGTACGCCAACGATTTTCTCGCGGCCTAAAATATCAGGTAATGGCACTTCGATTTGGCGGTCAAAACGCCCTGGACGCAAGAGAGCTTTATCAAGCACATCTGGTCTATTTGTCGCGGCAATAATGATAACACCTTCATTACCGTCAAAGCCGTCCATTTCCACCAAGAGCTGGTTTAGGGTTTGCTCGCGTTCTTCGTGCCCGCCAGACGTGCCCACACCACGGTGACGGCCAACGGCGTCTATTTCGTCAATAAAGATAATACAAGGCGCATTTTTCTTGGCTTGCTCAAACATATCGCGCACACGACTAGCACCGACACCGACAAACATTTCGACAAAGTCAGAACCCGAAATACTAAAGAACGGAACACCGCTTTCCCCCGCAACGGCGCGGGCCAGTAATGTTTTACCTGTCCCAGGTGGGCCAATTAGCAGTGCGCCCCTTGGAATTTTTGCACCAAGGCGGTGAAATTTTGTCGGGTCTTGCAAAAACTCAATCACTTCTTGCAAATCTTCTTTAGCAGATTCAACACCTGCAACATCGTCAAATGTAACTTTGCCTTGCGCTTCAGTGAGCAATTTTGCCCGCGACTTGCCAAAGCTCATAGCCCCGCCTTTGCCGCCCCCTTGCATTGAGCGCATAAACCAAATGCCAACACCAATAATTAATACAAGCGGCAAGATATTGGCCAATAGTGACATAAAAAAACTTGTCTTTTGGCGAGGTTTAATATCATAGGCAACTTTATGATCGGTCATTTCTTCCAAAAGACCTTCATAAATGACGCTATTTACTTCAAAGGTTTTTCCGTCATTAAATTTACCCGTAATTTTATCGCCTTGTACGTCAACAAGCGCATAATCAATTGTGCCATTGGTAATGGCCTGATTAAATTCGTGGGTTTTGATCACATTGTCTTGGGATGGTTTAAGAGAGTTTTGTGATACACTAATCACCACAAGAAACATCAAAAGAATAATTGCCCACAGGCCAATATTGCGCATTTGCATAATTTAACTTTCTAAACACCGCAATATACGCGGGTCTCAATTTGCTTATCCTTACTATATAGGTATTCGCTTGCCAAAGTTAAGCCCTAGTTTTGGGAAAATACTGCTTAAATTACCCCCCACCCACCATTGTGAACAAACGCTCTTTGACAAGGCATTGCATATCAATATCTGGATGTGGACCATCTATATAAGGCGCAATAACGCCCCCCCCCTTGAGCAAGCACGGCAAGCCCGCATGGGCTTCGAGTGGAATTTTTTTTAAGTTTTGTTTTTGAAGCTTTGATAATTTACCCTTATACTCCATCAGGGGTACAAGACTTACCTCGCTAATACGCGTTTCAATTTTAAACCGCCCATCCCAGAAAGTTACTTTTTGTGGCAATAATTTCACTGGAGAATACATCGGTTTTTCGGCGCGCCCCAAAACCGCGCCAGGATCACGCACTAGCAAAATAGTATCTCCCTTGGGAATAAATTGCACCCCTCCCAATGTTGCCCCTTTAAAATTTCCGCACGTCAGGTTTTTTACCAAATTTTGCCTTTGTGTTTGCGACGGAGCTTGATTGCCGCCAGAAACGGGCAAAATCAAGTATTTCAAGGCTTCTTCCACGGTATGCTCTGGGTAAACGGTAAGATTATTCGCGTTTACATTTATCCCGCCCCAATCAAAAACTTCCGTGGATTTCAACATAAACCGTGACAGAGCCTGCATTTCATCTCGTAAGCTACCTTGGGCAGACATGCCCACCTGTAATAATTGCTGCTGCATTTCTGACATTTCCGTCAGTGTATGACGTACACGAATGCGGGTAAATTTTCGGTTTTCATTTGACGGATCATCAATATAGGCAAGGTGGTTTTTTGTGCAATAATTCCGCAATTCTTCTCGCGCAACATCAAGTAATGGACGGATAACTTCGACGCCGTAAAGCTCTGGCCAAAGTGGAGAGACCCTACGTGCTCCCATACCGGCCATACCCCTCCATCCCGTTTGGTTTTGAATACGCATATAAATGGTTTCCGCTTGGTCGTCTTGGTTATGCCCCAAAAACAACTGCACCGCCCCCAAGCGTCGACACGCATCACCAAGCAATGCATAGCGAGCTTTTCTGGCCCTTTCTTGAATAGCTGTATTTGGTTTCGCCCCGTCCCAGCTAAGAATTTTTACTTTGGCTCCCATATCCCGTGCGCGCCGTGCCGCGATTTTAGCTTCATTTGCTGAGCCGTCTCGCAATCCGTGGTCAACAATAAGGGCGAATACATCTCTGGAGCCGTTTTGCGCAATCCATTCTAGCAGCATGGATAAAAGTGCCGTACTGTCTCCACCACCAGAAAATGCAACAGCGAGTGGCCTCTTGTCTTTTTGAATTAAGGTCGAAAAATGCGGTGCTAATTCCTGACTTAGCATCCGCTGCGCTGAATTTCTAATTGTGCTTTGCGCCGCACATGCTCTGGTGCTTTAGGATATTGGGTTGGAAAGCTTGCAAGGGTTTGGCACGCCATATCTTTTTGCCCCAAGGCAAATGCGGTCGCCGCCAGTCTAATCATAGCTTCAGGTGCATATGCACCTTTTGGGGCTGCCCGCATAGACGCAATATATGCATCGGCTGCGTCAGTATACCCACCTTTGATATAATAGGTTTCCCCGAGCCAATAATATACATCCCCCCGGTCAGAAGCGTCTGCATTCATTTCCAAATATTGTTTAAATGCGATTTGTGCATCTGAAAAATTGCCTTCTTGCATTTTTTCAATGCCTATTTTTGCCAGTTGCGAAATATCATTTCCAATGGATGCTTCGGCTATGCGGTCACCGCCATTTAAGATAGTTGGCGGGCCAGGAATAGACGAACCATTACTATATACCCCTCCCATACGCCCGCCACCGTAGACATCTGTGTCTTGTGACGCGCTATTTGATTGTGAACGCGGGGTTGTTTGCGCAACAATGTTAACCGCTTCCAAGTGACGGCGCATATCCTCCGTACTGGTTTGCATACTTGCCAAAGCCGCCGCCAATGCCCGCACTTCTTCTTGCAAATTATCACGTTCAAACCGTAAACGCTCAACTTCCCCTGTAAGTGTGCGCTGGGATGTTTCCAGTGCGTCCATACGTTGCATGAGCCGCTCTGCTGCGGGATCTCCTGTGAGCATTCTATTTTCAAGTGCCGTCAGGCGCAAGGCAAGTTGTTGATTTTGTGCTGCCAATTCTTTTTTGCTTTGGGCAAAGACGGGTTGGAAAAAACCGCTTGCCAGTAAAATAACGCTAGCAATTAAGACATGAAATATACGCATGGTGAACCTCAGGTAACACAGAATGATAATTACACATTCTTATAGCGTCATAAATAAGGCAGAGTGCATTAAATTGCAGTTAAGCTTCAGTGCTTATAGTTTTAGCTACTGCCACCAACCAATACAGCACTGTGTGCATTGCGGTTTAAAGCCCACGCAGCCTCGTTCGAGCCGCCGTCAATCGGGCGTTCTTTGCCATATGATACGGTTGTTATGCGGCCAGAAGCTATACCTTGTGCAACTAAAAATGACTTCACGGCATCGGCGCGACGTGCACCCAAAGCAAGATTATACTCACGTGTACCGCGTTCATCTGCATTGCCACCGATGACAATAATAGCCGTATTGTATTCATTTAACCATTGTGCTTGCTTGCGCAGAACGTCTCTGGCCTGTGGTGTTAATGTATACAGATTATAGCCGAAATAAACCCTGTCTTCACCCGATATATATTTAAAATGCTCGCTACTACCAGCTTGCGGGCCAACAGGGGCCGCCTCGACCACGTCTGCCATTGGTGCTTGCTCAACAGGTTTAGCTATTTTTGGTTGAACCACAACTGGCGGCAGCAGCTCACGCTGCACGGGCTTATTTTCAACAACTGGCATAGGTTTGGGCTTGGTCGCACAAGCACTTAATGCCGTCATCATTATTCCCATAAATATGAATTTCAATTTCATTATTTTGTCCCTTTATTTATGCCCATATGTAACATTTACATGGATCTATGCCCATTTTCTTCCCGACAAGCTAACTTGCTCATACTGTCTGTCAAGCTTACAATTCGTAAGCTTCAAACTTTATGGTAAAAATGGCCAAATTAGGGCAGTATAGGCGACCACGCAGGATCAGATGCGTTTCCTGGTGTAGGCAATTTTCGCAAATTGCTACCCGTAAGATCTACTGACCATATTTCTGAACGTCCATTTGCACCTCTGCTTTCTCGTGAAAATAAAAGCACCCGACCATTTGGTGACCATGTTGGCCCTTCGTCAAGATAGCTATCGGTCAAGATACGTTCGCCTCTGCCCGTTTGTGCGTTAAGAACACCAATGTGGAACCTCCCTTTTTCACTTTTGGTAAATGCGATTAAATCACCACGCGGCGACCAATTTGGAGTGGTATACCGTCCGCCCCCAAAGCTAATCCGTTTTACACTCGAACCGTCTGTATTCATAGTATAAAGTTGCGGCGAGCCACCTCGGTCGGAATTAAAGACTATTTTTTTACCGTCAGGAGAAAAGCTTGGCGACACATCAATCGCCGTATTGGTCGTGAGCCGCTGGGTTGAGCGTGACCGTAAATTCATCACATAAATATCGCTATTCCCTTTTTTTACCATTGAAAACACCAAATTTTTCCCGTCTGGTGAAAACCTTGGGGCAATGGTAATATCAGGAAAATTACCTAATAGTTCGCGCCTTCCCGTCTCTATATCAAGCAAATAAACCTGTGATCGTCCCGTTTCCCACGACAAATAGGTGATCTGCTGGGCGGACGGAGAAAATCTTGGTGTCAAAACCAGATCAGCACCTGCCAGCAAATACTGCGGGTTTGCACCGTCTTGATCCATAATAGCCAGACGTTTGCGGCGATTTACCTTAGGGCCGCTTTCGGCAATATAAACAACCCGACTATCAAAATACCCCGACTCCCCTGTTAATCGCTTATAGATAGCGTCAGATACTTTATGGGCCACACGCCGCCAATTATCTGGCGTTGTGGCAAAGCGTAGCCCGTCAAGCTGTGTACCACCGTATATATCCCACAGACGAAATTCAACTTTCAATCGGTTTGCGCTTTCATACACGACCTGCCCAGATACCAAAGCCCGTGCCTTTATCAAACGCCAATCGACAAATCGGGGCTGGTAATTAATATCCGTTTGCGTTTCAATATAACTTGCGGGATCAAGAGCTATAAATAAGCCTGAGCGCTCTAGATCCTCCGCGACTAACTGCGCAATATCTTTGGCGATTTTATCTGTTTGTGGGTGCGCACTTAAAAAATCAGGAATGGCAATGGGCGTTGGCTCTGAATTGCCCTTGGTAATATCGATCTCTAATTGCGCCGATGCTTGCACAGAGATACATAATAGCCCCATGCACACCAATATGGCTTTTGTCATCACAGTTATTATTTTATCTATACCCACCACATTACGCTCCAGGTTGAAAGTTTAACTTCATGGTTTTCCATACATTATAATCCAGTGTTCTCAAATCTACATACGGTGCGCACTCGTGCAAGGCCGCGACCACATTCTCCCGCGCGGCCCGCCAAGCATTGTTTGGCGAGGCGATAATTTGTGCATTATTTCTGACGTGGGCCGTTATTATTTTTGCATCTACATCAAGGTCTAACACAATTTCTACACGCAAGTTTTGATAATTTTTTGCGCCTTTGTCAATAAGCCAGCATGGTTTCATCTTTGCACGGATATAATCAGGGGCATTAACTGTGAAATCTGTTTGCGTGCCGCGCCCATTTTGACTGATTTGCGCGTCCTCTCCTTGCAGTACTTTTTGTGTATTTGCATCTGGGTTTTCATTGCGCGCTTTATCGACCATGTTTGAAAGTGTGTCCAAATTAAACACAGGGGGGGGTTCAACATTTTGACTCGGCTCTGGTTGGGTCTCCGTCGTTTCTTTGACCCGATCTTGTGGTGATTCGGAAAGTTCGGCATCTTGCTTTGGGGTAATATTTTCTTGTGACTCATCAATCGGATCAGGTTTACGCTGTGTTGGTTTTACATTTGTATGCTCTGACACTGTGACAATCTTAAGCGGTATAATTTGTACATCTTCACTGTCTATGTGCTGTCCATTAAAAATCAACACCCCGCCAAATACGGTAAAGGCATGTAAGGCAAAGGATATGGGAACACCAAATTTCACGGGCTAGCTATTGAACGTCTGGGTCCGTCACCAGACCTATATTTGTAAATCCAGCGGCATTTATCGTGGCCATCACCTTCATAACAGGGCCATAATCACCGTCTTTATCACCACGAATATTGATGCGCTCATCATAGCCATTGGCCGCCATTGCAATCAGTTGTGTTTTTAAATCATCGAGGGTCACTTCTGTTTCTTGAATATAAATAACACCATCTTTGCGCACTGATATGGTAATTTCTTCTTGTTCAGCTTGCATGGCTTGCGCGTCGGTTTTTGGCAGTTCAAGCGGAATGCCCACCGATAAAAATTGTGCGGTAAGAATAAAAACAATGAGCAACACCAGCATAACATCTACCAAAGGTGTGATGTTGATTTGCGAATTCAAGCCGCGCTTAACCCTGCGCCCCCGTCTCGAATGTCCTGATCGTGCAATGGCCATTTTCTAGCCTCTTTTTCCCAATTTTCGCGACAAAATAGCCGATAATTCGTCCGTATATCCATCCAACCGTACAGCATATTTGTCTAAATCAGACGCAAATTTATTATAAAATACGGACGCAGGAATAGCAGCGACCAATCCAAGGGCCGTTGCAAATAAGGCTTCTGATATGCCAGGAATAACAACAGCAAGGCTTGTACTTTGCATGCCTGCTATAGCACGGAATGTATTCATAATACCCCAAACCGTACCGAAAAGCCCGACAAATACTGAGGCAGAACCAACTGTAGCTAGAACGGTCATACCACGTTCTGCCTTGGCAATTTCGCGGTTCACCACGAGGCCCATTACACGGTCGATCCGGTCACGAGTGCCCATTATATCATTATTGGCCGCTGGCCCCACCGTCTTGCTTTCATTCCATTCCCGCATAGCGGCATTAAATACGCGCCCCATTGGATCACGGGTATCCCCTGCTAGGCCTTCTGCAAGTTCGTCCAAAGTGCGGCCAGACCAAAATGTTTCTTCAAACTTTGTTGCCCGTTTTTTTAATATTGAGAAGCTAATGGTTTTGTCGATAATCACAGCCCATGACCAAACAGAGGCAATTGCCAAAATAACCATAATGGCTTTCACCAATATATCTGCACGTAAAAACAAGGCAGCAAAGGAATAATCCTGTGTGCCCAACGGAGCCGCAGCAGTTATCATGTCTGAAATTAAAATTATTGATTGCATTGTGAGTGGTCACTTCCTGTTGCGATTGTACGTCAATTATTATGCCTATAAATATACAGTAATTTCATAGCCTAACACCAATTAATAGCTTGTAATATTACAGTTTCATAAACGTATTGTTAACCATAAAGAGATGACATTACCACACTATATTTTGCACGTCACCTAAGACAATGGCTTGCACTTTATCAACTCTCGTCATAGTTTTGCCGTAATAAGGCACTTATTATATATTTAAGATTACATCATGTGAAAGGTTTCCTCATGAAACATACGAACACTCTTTTTGCACTTTTCATGTCCACGTCCCTACTTTCTGCGTGCGCAAGCACTGCTGAACCTGAAACTGAAATCGCAATTGTACCGCAAGTTGTTGACACTTGCTTGCCGATTGCCACATTGGAAAAAATAGTTGTGCCCGCAGTTATCAAAAGGGGCTTTAGCATTGTTTCTATTGAAAGCCCGCCTGAATATTATACGGACCCAAAAACGGGCAAAACTGTAACCATTCAAACCCCGCCAATTGAAACAAAAACACCGTATTCAAAAGTCGTCACACCTGAAGAAATTTATTACAAAACGGCAAAAGGTGAACGAGTTACGGATATTTGCGAGTTGAACGCAAAAAAACCAGAGCCTATGCCTGCACCAGTACCCGCATCTGAATAATCAATCTATTAGAAAATAGGGCGCGAGGTTTTCCACCATTTTTTTGGTTGGCCTACGCGGTCGGCCTGTAAGGTCTATACATGCAGCCTCGCTGTAGGCGGTGAGTAAAAGTTTATCGCCGCGCCAAATCTCTTGGCTTACCCACAGCCGTGCCCCTTTGTATTTGTCATATGTTGTCATCACCAACAGACTGTCATCAATGCGTGCAGGTTTAATATATTCAAGGTTGATTTTACGAATGGCAAAGCCAAGAGGTTGCTCACGCTCTAACAATTCAGCGTGACTTATCCCTGCCAAACGAAAGAAAGAAGAACGGGCCCGCTCTAAGAACCGCAAATAATTAGCATAATACACAACCCCAGTAAAATCCGTATCCTCGTAAAACACGCGCACAGGATAATAGTGCTTCCGCCCTTCAAAATACCCCATACCCGCTTGCGTTTTATCCATCATCTGCTCCTGTAAAGAGTGTTGGAGATGCAAGCTCTAATGGAGCGGCAAGCCCAAGATGAGCAAAGGCACGCGGTGTTGCGACCCGACCCCTTGGCGTGCGTTGCAAAAACCCCTGTTGAATAAGATAAGGCTCGATGACATCTTCAAGGGCGTCGCGGGCTTCTGATAGGGCCGCCGCCAGAGTATCTGCGCCCACAGGCCCACCGCCAAACATTTCGCACAACGCATGCAAGTAGCGCATATCTTGGGTATCCAGCCCAATATCGTCAACACCAAGGCGTATTAGGGCCGTATCAGCGGCTTTGGCATCGATCGTTTTCACGCCTACATGTTCGGTTAGGTCGCGAACACGGCGCAAAAGTCGCCCAGCCACACGCGGAGTTCCCCGTGCGCGCCGTGCAATTTCGCGTGCGCCCTCTGCCCGCATTTCAATGCCTAGTTTTGTCCCTGCCCGTGCCACAATTTTGGTAAGCTCAACCTCATCGTAAAATTCAAGCCGCACAGGAATACCAAATCTATCCCGAAGAGGCGTGGCCAAAAGCCCTGCCCTTGTGGTTGCCCCAATAAGCGTAAATGGAGATAAATCAATTTTTATCGACCGCGCGGCGGGCCCTTCGCCAATGATAAGGTCAAGTTCATAATCTTCGAGGGCAGGGTAAAGAATTTCTTCCACAGTTGGATTGAGACGGTGGATTTCGTCAATGAACAAAACATCACGCGGCTCTAAATTGGTAAGAAGTGCCGCCAAATCCCCCGCCTTTGAAATCACAGGGCCAGACGTTGCCCTAAAATTCACCCCAAGTTCACGAGCCACAATTTGTGCCAATGTAGTTTTGCCAAGCCCTGGCGGGCCAGAAAGCAGCAAATGATCAAGAGCTTCGCCGCGCCGCCCTGCCGCCGCGACAAATACTTTCAAATTAGAAATTGCCGCCTTTTGGCCAACAAAATCATCAAAACTAAGCGGGCGCAGAGCTTTATCATGCATATCACCCGTTTGCGGCTCGCCGTCTATTATGCGGTCATCGGTCATATTATACTTGTCCCTTTGAGCGCAGGACAAACATATAAGGTTGCTCTGGAAGAAAGTTACCTCCCCTCACCACGCGCCTCCGCGCCTCTCCACAAGGAGAGGCTAAGCCTGCCGCACCCTTAGTGCTCCAAAGAAAACCCTTGATTTTCTCACCTCTCCTAGGGGAGAGGTCGGCGCCTCGCGCCGGGTGAGGGGAAATGAGGTTTGTAACAATCACGTCGCCAACTCCTTTAACGCCGCTTTCACAAGCGCGCCCGTTTCTTGGTCAGGACTTACTTTAAGAGCAGAGGCGACAGCACGTAAAGCATTGCTTTGCTCAATCCCTAAATTCACCAAAGCAGAAACTGCATCTTTTTGGGCACTCATTTCAGACATTGCTACATTATCTGTACCCGTATGAGCAGGTAAGCCTGCCGTGAACCCGCGTCCCACAGGAGGGGCTTTGCCCGATAACTCCACCACAATACGACTTGCAAGGCTCGGCCCAACACCCGTTGCGCGGCTAAAGGCAGTTTTATCTTCCAAGCTAGCGGCATTTAATATTTCAGAGGGCGACAGTACATCTAAAATCGCCAAAGCCGCTTTTGGGCCAACTTTTTGCACACTTTGTAATTTCACAAACCAAGCCCGCTCTTCCTCGTCACTAAACCCGTAAAGTGTAATCGCCGTTTCGCGTACATGGGTTTCGATTTGTAATGTCACCACCACGCCCACACTCAAATTAGAGAGTGTCCTGCGGCCACATTTGGCCAAATAGCCAACCCCGTTCACATCAAGTATGGCTTCGCCCGTACCGATTACCAAAACCGAACCTGTTAACATCCCTATCATGCAACTCTCCCCGAAAACCGCGTATGCAGAGCACCCGCAGCACTTGCGCGGTGGGCGTGACAAATGGCGATGGCAAGGGCGTCCGCTGCGTCGCCTGCTTTTACATTGATACCCGGCAAGAGCACATTCATCATGGCCGCCACTTGTGTTTTGTCAGCCGTGCCTGTGCCAACCACTGATTTTTTCACCTTACGGGCTGAATACTCGCCCACATAAAGACCCGCTTGTGCAGGCGCGAGCAGACACACGGCGCGTGCATACCCTAGCTTAATCGCAGAGTTTGGATTGTTTTTTAAAAACATATCCTCCACCGCCGCCTCGTCAGGTGCGTGGATTTTAATAATATCCGAAATATCATTATAGAGTGCATTGATACGTAGTGCTAAATCTTGCTTGGTATTAGGCTTAATCACCCCGTGGGCCACATGGGTTATCTTCAGGCCAGATGCCTCAACAACCCCCCACCCGCATTTCACCAATGACGGGTCTAGTCCCAATATGCGAATCCCCCGACTCATTTGTGTATCTGCCTCATAAGAGAACACTACGCGAACATTTGTGTTTTGCCAAGGATTATTGAATTAACAAAACCTTACTGTTTCTCTTGTAGCAACTTCATTGCAGGCAGGGACGCCGTGCTCTCCCCGATAAAGTAATACCCATCATATCCCTTTTTGTTTTCGCCAAACGAATGTAAGGCACGCTCCATATTTGGCAGACCGTTCGTTTTAAATACATCCGCAAGATAAGAGCCATTCTCATGAACCCCGCAATCAATTTCATTTGTTTCACTATTACCCACACAATTCCATGACGTACCAGCAGTGTAATTATTGTTAATAGTAAGGGTGGATTTTTCAGGTAAAAACTTCGCCATCAAATCATAGGGAGGGTTTGTGAATTTACCCATGCCTCTGCGCGCATGAACATTACCAACTAAAGCAATTACATGTCCCCTTTTTCCATTCGATATGTTTGCCTTCACTATTTTTATCAAATTATCGGCCATATCTTTTTCATGACGCTGCGCATAAACTGAACGAGAAACATTTGGATCACGCGCCACGCCATTATTCTCTGAAATAAATAATGCAAGTTCTGCATCATAACCTTTGGCTTGAAGCTGTTTAACAATCGTAATCAACCCAAACATTGCTTGGCTTGTTCTTCCGTCTTGCAGCCCTGCTGACCAATTATCAGTGCTTAATATAGCTGTCAGAGCCTTAATCTCATCAGGCTCTGCCAAATACGTATCAATATCTGCACGCATATTTTTTGAATATCCAAGAGCGAGAACCGTATTCCCATTTTGCACTATATCATGACACAACATATCACCCACAAATTGAGGTGCTTCATTCATGCCGTGTAACTCTCCAAACACAATTAGCTCAAGCCCATCTTGGCCCAGAAGTGACGCCGCTCCTTGTATTTCCGGGCAGTGTAGCTGTGATGCACCTAGTCCTTCGCTCGCTTTCTGCTCCGTACATGCAAAAAGTCCAAACAATAATGCGAGACAACTTGAATAAATTTGCTTCATCACACCCTCCATATTGGTATGATATATCATTACATTTAATTTCATAACATGCAAGTATAAACTCAATATTCTTACTGCTTATTAGGGTTAACCCCGACAAAATTAGCATCTACATAGTTTTTCAGCGCGGCGGCCTGTTCGCGATATGAACCAGAAGGGCCTACGGTTCTATCCAAAATGATTTGCTTTTTGGCTCCGTCAAGACCAGCCATAAAAATCGGCACATCGGCCGCTTGTGCAATTCGTAAAAAACCTGTTTTCCATTTCTTAGTCTTACTGTGCGTGCCTTCGGGTGCGAGGCCAAGCCAAACATTTTCGTTACTTTCAAACCAAATGCTCATTTGCTCTATGATGTCAGTTTTTTGTTTGCGGTAAACGGGCACACCGCCGAGCCATATAAAAAACAAAGAAAACGGCCAGACCATCATTTCACTTTTCATCATATACCGCACCCGAACGCCCATGTATTGCAAAGCTGCCATAGCGACAATATAATCCCAATTGGACGTGTGTGGAGCAGCTATGATGAGAAGTTTTTTCTCGTCGGGTAATTTACCTACAATTTCCCATCCCAGTAGCTTTAACAAACCACCCCCAAGCTTACGACCAAGCCATGTGGTGCGGATAGGCGCAGAAGGGGACAAAATATCTTGGCGATTCATGGCACAAATATGGCACGAACATTCAAAAAGACAAGCCTTGCCACAATTGGCCACAAATGGCCTTGAAATCAGCAAATTTGCAGCAAACCACCGCCCTATTGCCCTTCCATAACAAAATCATCGAAAACCAGCGAAACTCAATGGAGGCTATTATGAGACATTTTTTACAAACAACACTATTATGCAGTGCAGCAATATTTGACATATGCACACAAGCATCAGCCTTAACCAAAGCAGATGATGTTTTACATTCAAACGCTGTCGTTCAAGAAGCCGCCTATACTAAGTTACCAATCCTTCCTGTTTTGGCAACGCCTCAAGAATTCAACGTACAGGCTACCATAGGTATTGCACGTCTGGATAAAGGTCGTTTGATTGCGGCTCCATTTGGTGAATTACAAGACTGGGCATTTTTGAACAAACGCACGGCCCAGAATTTTGATATTATCAGCCCTGCCGCTTTGATGAATAACTTACCAAATGTGCCTATGGACGGCAGTGATAGTGACAACAAACTTGACGAAATTCGGATGACCGCATCTGACCTACGCATGGATTATGTATTGGTTTACGGCATGGGACAAGACGCGCAATGGGGTAGTTTTGGTTATAAATCCATGATGGAAACGGGCTTTGTCACGAACGACAAAATACTGTCACCACGGGGCGACGCCAAAGCTTTGTTGGTCAACACCTATACGGGCGAAATTTACGGCACTGTCACATCAAACGAAGCTGAATTTGGTATTGGCGATCTCACCGACAAGGTTCAAATATTGGTTGACCAGCTTGGCGCACGCGGCCAACACAAAAAAGCCTAACGCCTAATTTTAAAGTGGGTGTCCAGTCTTCCCCCAAAGACAGGACACCCATGTCAGGCTAAGCTTCGTCAGCCTGATATTCTCCTGAAATCACTTCATTTTTCGCCGCTTCTAGAGCCGCATTTTCAAGCGCTGCGTCATCAGCAAGCGCGCCGGTTTTCAGTTTTTCTTTCACAACAGAGAACGGAGCTGAGGCAGGTTTTTTACCCGCAAATGCTTGCGCAGTGAATGTTTTTTTATCCCACTCCCCTTTAAGCGTATAATTTTTGCCGTCATGGTTAAATTTCGTCGTGGCCATGTGATATCCTTATGTGTGTTAAATTGAAAATTTAATATGTGTGTTGCAAGCCTTGTGCCAGATACAAGCTAATCTTGCTCTTCCAGCGCAGCCATTGCCGCTTCTGACAGCTCAAGACTGTGATAGACATTTTGCACATCGTCTAAGTCTTCCAAAGCCTCCACCAATTTAATGATGGTTCCGGCCTTTTGGGGGGCATCAATTGGGTTTTGCGCACGCCAGATCATATTGACACCTTTTGGTTCTGCACCCAGAATTTTCTCAAGCGCACTTGCCACAGATGCAAGCTCGTCGCGGTCTGTATAAAATGTGTGTTCAGGTTTAATTTCGGGATCATCGCTTTCTTCGTCAGACTCCACATCGTCCGCGCCCGCGTCCATTGCGGCTTCCATGATTTTTTCTTCGTCGCCTATCGCCAGCGGGTAGGTAATCTCGCCGATTTGGTCAAACCCGAAAGACACAGTTCCCGTTTCGCCCAGATTACCACCGTTTTTAGAAAATGCCGTGCGCACTTCCATCGCGGCGCGGTTTTTATTATCTGTTGACACTTCGACGATAATGCCGATACCCGCAGGGCCAAAACCTTCATAGCGCATTTCCGCATAATCCGCCCCCTCGCCGCCTGAACCTTTATTAATGGCGCGCTGGATATTATCCTTGGGCATGGATTGCCCCTTGGCATTGTTCACGGCCAAACGCAGGCGCGGGTTCATGTCAACATCGGGCGTGCCGAGTTTAGCCGCAATCGTAATATCTTTAGACAGTTTAGAGAACAGTTTGGAACGCGCTTTATCTTGACGGCCCTTACGGTGCTGAATATTTGCCCATTTTGAATGTCCGGCCATAAAGCCCTCCGTGTTCTTATGATTTGAAAACTATGTAAGCTATGATTGCTCGCGCTTCAAGGCTACATTGCGGGAATTGTTTCGTGTAAATGTGGGCCAATGCGAATAGGCTCTATACGTGTGGCGAGGCCGGTTTTGTTATCGGTTTCGACAAATACGCCGCAAACCGTTGCTTCATTACTACCAACAGTAAACCGCCCGCCGCGCAGACGGGTGGTAAATCGGCGCATGGGTTCTTCTTTGTCCATGCCTATAACGCCCGAATAATCGCCGCACATGCCTGCATCTGTTTGGTAGGCCGTGCCGCCGCCCAATATGCGCGCGTCCGCACTGGGCACATGTTGGTGTGTGCCCGCCACCAAACTGGCCTGCCCATCACAAAAATGCCCCATTGCATTTTTCTCAGACGTAGCTTCGGCGTGAATATCGACGAGGATAAAATCTGCCACCATACCGAGTGGACAGGCTTCTAATTCTTTGCCAACGGCTTGAAACGGGTCGTCTAGCGCGTCCATAAATACGCGCCCCAATACATTAATCACCAGCAAGCGGTAATCGCCAATATTATAAAGATGCGCCCCTTTTCCAGGTACAGTTCCTTTGGGATAATTGACTGGGCGAAGCAGGCGAGGTTCGCGCTCAATATAGGTCAACGCCCCTGCATTATCGAAACTGTGATTACCAAGGGTGATAACATCTGCACCTGCATCGTAAAGCTCGGTGGCGGTTTTTTCGCTAATGCCAAACCCACCGCACGCGTTTTCGCCGTTAATCACAACCGCGTCGAGCTTTAATCCTTCTCGCAAAGCAGGCAGGTGTTTTTGCACAGCGCGGCGTCCGCATCTTCCAACCACATCTCCAAAAAACGCTAGGCGCATGTGAAATCCTTAACCCCTGTTTCCGTTAATACGCAGTCCAAAGTTTGGTCATGGGGCTGCGCGTCGAGTGTAGGCACTTCTTGCCCAGAGTAGCTCAAACCGCAAGCGATGATTTCACCATTTGCGCGCAATATTTCCAGAGTACGGTCATAATATCCACCGCCGTATCCAAGCCGCACCCCAATACGGCTATAGGCAAGCAGTGGCAGGAGGAGGATATCTGGCGTTAGTATAGACGCACTGCGCAGCGGCTCCTTCGTGCCGTACGCCCCGCCCCGTAATTTATCACCTATTTTATATTTGCGAAATTCAAGCGGGTGATTGGCGCGCCGAATACACGGCAGTGCCAAAACATGCCCAGCGTCTTGAAGAGCTTGCATCAAGGGCAATGGATTAATCTCGGTTTTAATCGGCAAGTAACAAGCAATAATTCCTGACTTAGCACCAAGCTTAGGCCAATGGGCTATCAGCTCCGTCCCAGCGTGAGGGCTTTGCGCCGCAAGCCCAAAACGGATCATTTTCGCCGCATTACGTGCGCGGGTTTTACCAAGAGAATCAAATGTCATAGGCCTGAGTATACCCAAAATAAATTACGCATACACCCATGTCATTCCAGCGAAAGCTGGGATCTGGTTTCGCGTTCAAGCCTAGTTGTATGTGTTCAGATCCCAGATCAAGTCTGGGATGACAGTGGAGGGAGTGGAGGGAGTCGAGGGGAATCTATGCATTAATTCTAACCATTCCCACACCTAGTCCTCGGGGCGGGCACGTGGTCCATACGCAATCAAAGGCAACGCACCGCACAACCATCCGATGGACCCCGCATCAAGTGCGGGGACTGGCGGAGAGTTGCGGGGACTGTGGAGGGTGCGGGGACTTAACGCCCAACCCAGACTTGATATACCCAAGGAAGCTGGAGTTGCAACATACCTACATTGCAAACAAAGCAAGGCGGCCTAATGTCCTTAAAACCTCATATTGACCGCGTGTTTTACTTTAGGTGGTTTAGTTCCTCGTGCGGCACCAACTCCGTTCATTTTGCGGGCGCTTGGGTTGATTGACCTTCCAATTTGGCCTGACGAGCCCGCCAAACAACGGCACTGTACAAAACATCCACCACTATATGCACGGCAATGACGGGGTAAAGCGACCCACTTGCCAAATAGAGCATAGTCATGACCCCGCCAACTATGGTCACGGGAAGGAGGCTCTGCACACCTTGATAACGATGTACGAAAACAAAGATAGCGAGGGATGTAGTCGCCGCCGCCCATTCGGGCATTATTGTCGCGAACGCCCATATTAGGAAACCACGAAATATGATTTCTTCCGTTATACCCGCCGTGACACTGAGCAGTGCAAATATACGATATTCTGTCTGCGTTTGCGGCATGAAGTAGTGCGTACCACCCGCTGCGGCAGCAGCTTTACGGTACTGCGCGCGCGCATCAGAGCTTGTTTGTATCTGGTAAAGTTGGAGACAAAAGTAGCCCATAATAAGACTGCAAACTACACAAGTGATAAGTACAGAAGTGCGAAGCGTAAACTGAAAGCCAAGGTCCGCCCACTCGCGTGGCCCGAAACCCCAAACCAAAAGAATTACCATTGCGAAAGCCCAAAGGCTACAAATAGAATAAATATAAGTGTAAACCCGAGCTCGTGCTCTGCCTGCGAGAATACGCGGCTTATGGATGCGCAAAGCGATTTCGCTTTCTATTGGCAAGCCAATGACAATCACCAACAGTAGGGTCCATTCGGTAATGGACAAACCAGATTGGCCAAGAATGCTCATAATTGTTTCCATGATGTATGTCCCTCTTTTCAATTATTTAGTGCTATTAAATTGGCAACAAACATGTTATATATGAATATGAATTCATATTCAATAGTGGAGAATGAATAATCAAACACATAAAACCACCTGCTCAGAAACGGGCTCACAAAACACGGGCAAACTTGATGTTTGCCTTGAATGAGCTTTTAAGGGAGCGAGAGTTCGAGCAAATATCCGTTACGGATATTGCCAGGCGGGCTGGTGTGGCTGTTGGCTCCGTCTATAGTCACTTCAGAGATAAAGATGCATTTCTCGCAGTTCTTTTATCAGAGCGAACACAGTTGCTTGAAGAACGCATCACCTCGTCAGAAACACGAGAAGCAATGGCAATGATGAAAAGCCTCTCGGGATTACGGGAGGCGACCATGCTCATTTCCCGTTCGTGCTTCACCCAAATCAAACAGGACGCACACATTATACGCGCCCTCTTGACCTATATCCGTCAACACCCAGAGGCACTGGAAACCCGTGATCGTTTAGCGCGGTTGACTTTTGAAGGTATATTAGAGTTGGTGGAGGCATATCGAGATGAGATCACACACGCCAACCTTACCGATGCAGTGCGCATGGTGAACCATTTTTTGAATATGATTTTTTTAGATAAAGCCTTGTTCGTCGACCTCACAAATCGCAACTCGGTTACCCCTGATGACGAGAGGCTCATCCAAGGCGTAGCAGATATGGCTTATGCTTATCTCACATTGCCAAATGACGCGGCAAAAAACTCTGAAAATTGAGCGGGTAATTTGGTTTTAAAATTGCCCAAATTCTGTACTAAATAGGGCATGATAATGAGGTGGATGGTTATTAGGCAAGAGGCGAGGAGGAGCGCAGCTCCGACCGGGAATGTATCCAAGAGGCGAGGAGGAGCGCAGCTCCGACCGGGAATGTATCCAAGAGGCGAGGAGGAGCGCAGCTCCGACCGGGAATGTATCCAAGAGGCGAGGAAGGAGCGTTTGCGATTGCCCAGGAATGTATAATGTGACGGTAACCGCAAATTCGTGGCTCCGAGTTAACCTCGTGAACCAAAGGTTCAGGTGGGCACCACGTAATAAGACCACGATCCTAACAGAGGCAGTTCCCTAGGTTTAAGTTAAGGTCCGCAGGATAAATGTCACTCACGAAACCCGCAGCAACCGTCACACATAGTGTGACGATATTTGCTTTTAATTTCAAGGGTATTTTGTAGTTAATCCCGCGTCAGTTTTTCCGCAAGTTTTTCAATACGCCGCGCTGCATCTGCGAGCGCGTCCACTGCACTGGCTTCGGATTTTTGGGCTTTGGTAAATGCTGTTTCACTTTTGCGTTGAATGTCAGATGACAAGCGTGCGGCTTGTTGTTCTATATTCTCGCTAACTTCTTCCAACTCGTCAGTCATGGAAATCCCGGCCATAATCAAAAGACGCAAATCTCCGATTTGTCCGAATTGGTTGGCCAACATTTTGATACGTTCGTCTAGCTTGCGGCCCAGTTCTTCTAGGCGTGCTTCTTCGCCGTCGTCGCAGCCAAGTGCATATTTTCGTCCATTAATTTCCAAGCTTACCTTGCCCATGGCTAGCCCTCCCCTAATACGTGCAGCACTTGGGTGATAACACTGTCTAGCTCTGCCGTTGTTTCGTGGGCAAGTTTGGACATTTCGGCCTCGCGGTCTTTATAATTTTTCTCCCGGGCTTGCGCAGCGTCCAAATCAGATGCCAGACGCGACCGGTCTTGCTCAAAATTTGTACTTTCATCGGCACTCTTTTCCAATGCTTTCACACGGGATAATATCGGGTTTAATGATTGTTCAAGGTTTGACAGTGCGCGCTGTAAACGGTCAGCTGCTTCGCGGGCTGTTGGGCCGTTATCTAAAGACGATTGTGTCATTTTCCATCCAGAGCTATGAATTGCGAATCCCTAGTATTGTGTACAGAATGGCCCAATAATGACGTGAGGCCAAGCTATAACTTGATTTTGCTATTTTCGGCAAATCTTGCAATTGTATAATTAACACCATTTCGTCTCATCAAGCTCTGGATTTTCATTTCTTTACCCCCTATAAGGCGCAAAATGCAGAATGTGATTCAAGGGCGAATCACAAGATTATCATAACTCTGAGGAGGGCTTCATGACGTTACGTATTGGCATTAATGGATTTGGGCGTATTGGGCGATTGGTTGTTCGTGCCGTACTCGAAAACGACATTCAAGACGTTGAGATCGTCGCCATCAACTCTCCCGGCGCACTCGCCACGCAAGTACATCTCCTCAAATATGATACGGCTCACGGTCGGCTAAAAACTGATGTAAAAAGTGCGCCTGGCATGATGGATTTTGGTACGGGGCCAGTACGTGTCACCCACGAACGCGACCCCTCCAAAGTCAATTGGGGAGCATTGGATGTTGATGTGGTGATGGAGTGTTCTGGGTTTTTCCGCACAAAAGAAGCCGTGCAAGCCCATTTGGACGCGGGTGCAAAATCAGTTCTCATTTCCGCACCCGGTAAAGGTGTTGATAAAACAATTGTTTACGGCGTTAATCACGGAGGCCTCACCAAAAATGATCTGGTGGTTTCGTGTGCGTCCTGTACCACAAATTGCCTCGCGCCCATTGCCAAAGTGCTGGTGGACAGTGTGGGTATCAAACGCGGGTTTATGACCACCATTCATTCGTATACCTTGGATCAACGTATCCTCGATAGCTCCCATCCTGATCTTTACCGTGCACGGGCAGCAGGGCAAAATATGATCCCAACCTCCACGGGCGCGGCCAAAGCGGTTGGGCTTGTTTTGCCAGAGCTTGAAGGGAAATTACACGGGTCTGCCGTGCGTGTCCCCACTGTAAATGTGTCCATGGTTGACCTTGCCTTTCAACCAGAAAGACACGCCGATGCCGAAATTATCAATGCAGCCGTTAAAGAGGCTGCGCAGGGGTATATGAAAAACATTATTCAATACACGGAAGAACCGCTTGTCTCCTCTGATCTTAATCACGATCCACATTCCGCCACATTTGCAGCGCCCTTGACCAAAGTCATGGATAGTGAATTGGTCAAAGTGATTGCATGGTATGATAATGAATGGGGATTTGCATGCCGTATGATCGATGTGTCACGCGTGATGAAGTCCTTGCAAGACTAAGAATAGGCATAAATGGTTGATTTTAACAGATTAGAAGACGCGGATATTACGGGCAAGAATATACTCGTCCGCGTCGATTTAAATGTGCCGTGTGACGATATGGGCGCGGTCACAGATGATACCCGCATGCAGGCGATTTTGCCAACCATAGCGTACCTCCAAAAACACAATTGCAAAATCATTTTGATGAGCCATTTCGGACGTCCGAACGGGGAGCGTAAAAGCGGCATGTCGTTGATGAAATTGGTGGCAGATTTATCAAAACTGATAGGCTCGCCCGTCAGCTTTGCTCCCGACTGTATAGGCCCAAGTACCGAAAATGCGGTCGCGGCCCTTAATAAGAGCGATATTCTTTTGTTAGAAAACACCCGATTTCATATAGGCGAGACGCACAATAAAAATGGCTCAAATGGCTATGATCCAAATTTTGCTAGAGCTTTAGCATCCCACGCCGAAATATATGTGCAAGATGCATTTTCAATTTCTCACCGCTCCCAAGCCTCAACCACAGGCGTGGCACAATACCTTCCCGCCTATGCGGGGCTTGCCCTAGAACGTGAGCTTGACCATATCAGCCAAGCACTCGACATTCCCAAACGCCCCGTCATGGCGCTTGTTGGCGGTGCAAAGGTTTCGACTAAAATAGACCTCTTAAAAAACTTGGTGGGGAAATTAGACTGCCTCGCCATTGGCGGCGGCATGGCCAATACTTTTCTGGCAGCTCTTGGCAATAATGTTGGCGCGTCCTTGTGCGAACATGACCAACGCGAAACTGCTCTTGAAATTTTGGACGCCGCCAAACATACCAATTGCGAGATATTATTACCCGTAGACGTGATCGCGGCGGAAGGTTTTGCTGCCCACGCCCCCCACCGCGTGTGCGGGCTTGACCATGTGAAGCCGGGTGAAATGATCTTGGACGCAGGGCCGAAAACCGTGAGCAATATTTTGGACGCCATTGACCAGAGCCAAACCTTGATTTGGAACGGGCCGCTCGGCGCGTTCGAGCTTACACCCTTTGATACGGCAACGGTAGAAGCTGCCAAATATGCAGCCAAGCGCGCCAAAAATAACGGATTAATCGCAGTTGCAGGCGGCGGCGATACTGTGGCCGCCCTTAAACATGCAGGGGCCGCGCATGATTTTACTTTTATTTCCACGGCAGGTGGTGCATTCTTGGAATGGATGGAGGGCAAGCCCTTACCTGGCATAGAAATTTTAAAAACGAAACCCTAAGGATAATATTATGAAATCTCTCATTACATTTTCAACGCTATCACTTGCGCTTATACTCGGCGCGTGCGGCGATAAAACTGGCGGCACTAAAGCCCCAACAACTGAAGCAGAAGCTGTTGCTGCCTACGGCATGGCCAAAGAAAATCTGGCAAAATTTCGCACATGCTCTGCTGAAAATACGCTCGTAGATATTTCTAGCTATAGCACAGATTTCGGTGATGCGACGCTCTCGCAAGAAGACTGGCTTGCTGCCAACGGTAAACGCAAAGGTGTGGTCACAACCGCGTCTGGCTTACAATACAGCGTCAACAAAGCTTCAAAAATGACGGGGGCGTCAATGCCTAAACCAACCCAAACCGTGCGGGTGAATTATCACGGCTTGTTTCTTGATGGCAAAATGTTTGATAGTTCATATGACCGCAAGAAAGACATTAAATTCCCACTTAACGGCGTTATCAAGGGCTGGACAGAAGGCGTTGGCCTCATGCGGCCTTGTGATGCGTGGACATTTTACATCCCATCAGACCTAGCTTACGGCCCTGATGGACGCGGGTCTATTCCTCCAGCAACGCCTTTGGTATTTCATGTACAGCTCCTTGAAGTTATCGATTAATTGCGTTAAATATATGCATTTTAAGGGGCCAATTGGCCCCTTTTTTTATGCGCATTTGTTAATGGGCTACCCGTAATTCACCGAGACTTGCCGCGATTTGTTCAAAGGCGGGTGTCAGTTCAGCAGCTGTTGCTACGTCAAAATAATTTTGCGGGCTGCTGGCACAATTTCGCATTAAGTTTTGTGTAGGGCGATCATTAAGCTCAAACGTAATTGTATATACCAATATGCCTTTGGCTTTCGCGGCGGCGCATGTTTGGGCAAGTTTCGAGTCCAGTACGGCCTTTGGTGTATTGCCATCCAAACGTCGGGTTTCACCGCTTAACGTAGGTTCGCCGATAAATCCGTACGGGCTATAGCCAGAGCGAAAAATACCGCGTGCACCGCCCATAGTCTGCGCGCCGTCCGTCAATATTACCATGGCTTTCTGGTTAAGCGTCGTGTCATACGTGCGAGCTTGTGTGAACGGCACATGCGGCGAAACAAGGCGAAACCCCCAACTGGCGCCATTGGCAATATTGGTATAACCTTGGGCATACATAGCATTTATGCGCGATTTCAATTGCCGCACATTATTGGTTAAAGGCGTCACTTCGCGGCGCGTGTCCGAACATGAGCTATCAACCATTTGCGACGGGCCGTTGACACCCCTTGGCAAGTTTCCATTATATTTATTTGTATTACGCAATCTTGTCATGAAATTACCACGGGTGTTATCTGCCACATAATTATACCCATTGCGCCGATTATCGGCCATATCTGGTGAAAATGCGGGCTGATATAATGTCATAGGGTTTGTTGGATCGGCGGGGCTGTCGTCAATATCAAAAGGAGGCAGACGGTTTTCAACGCAGCCATTCCAACTCACACCCAAAGTGTTAAACAGATCAAAGCGGCTGACATTTTGGTCGAAATACGTACCGTTTTGCGGGCTGGTTCCGCGTTGATCGAGCCACGCATCATTGCCGTGCGACCTACCAACATTGACCCAAGATGCAAAGGGTACAATTCCGATTTGTGTGCCTGCTTGCGCAGACGGCGACGCATATAAAATATCGATTAAATTATGTGACGCCGTTTTTAAGGCCGCAAGTTTTGCGCCGCGCATAGAGCCTGTATTATCTAATATTAAAGCCAAATCAAGATTGCGCTGCCCATAAACAACGCTGGAACTTGCTCGAATATCAAGTGTATTCACACCGAGCAAATTGGCAAATTGCGGCGTAATCCTATTGCCAAGTTCCACAGTATATGTATCCCCAACCTTAGCGAATGAAACTATTTCCAGATTGACAGCTTCTGCGCCTGAAAAGTTTAAGGAAAAGTACTGATCGGCAACCCGTTGTAACTCTACAGGATCTGTAATCCCTTCTCTCGCAGCGACTAAAGTCAACGCTTCTACGGTATCTTGGAGGTGAGCTTTGTTTTTCTGGGCAATACTGGCATCAACCGCAACACCAACGCCCGCTAACAATACAAGAGCACTTGCTGCAAATATAATGGCAAAATTACCCGCCACATCGGTTTTATAATTTTGCAAAACTGTTTTAATTTGCTTGTTCATATTCATCTCCACATCGCAATTTGCGTTACGATGTAGAGGCATGCAGTCCTTGTGCCAAATTTACCTCTGCGTATCAGATCAGGTCAAAACGGGTGTATTTATGGTTAATAGGATATTAAATACAGGTGCAATGCACTGCAAATACCAAATACTGCCTTTATTTATGGGGCAGTATTTGAATGCGGTATGCCAAATCTGCACGAAATATTTGAGCGGCCAGTGGTTTGAGGTCGGCCAATGTCATATTTTGGTACGTATCGTCACGGCTGTGAAAAGCATCAATCCCCCAAGGGTCGGTTTGGGCATTACTAATTACCCCCATCCAATAGCCATTGCTTTCCAGAGAACTATCAAGATTTTCCAGTGTTGGTTTAATGGCGCGTGTAAACTCATCCTCACTAATATTTCCAGACTGAAAATTCATGGCAATCGTGTCCAACACCTTTATCATGGCGGAAACTTTTTCAGGCTCAAGGCCCAGTGACGCCGACATATACCCGTAATCTTTAAATGTCCGCGATCCAGACCGACCCGCAGACGGTGAATAGGCGGCAGCCTCATCTTCGCGGATGATATCTGTTAAACGATTGCTAAAAATTGTCCGCAAAATACCAAGGCGGCGATTGCGGATAATATCAGTACCGTCAGGCGCAGGCCAATACACTTGCAACAATGCGCGGTTATCATCGCCTGAATGGGTCAATGTGACAGGTTTTTTACGGCCCTTGGGAAAGGCGATTTTGGTCATATCAGGATAGGATTTATGGCCAAGCTTTCGCTTTGGTAGTGTCCCGAATGTACGCGCCACTTGCTTTATGATTGTGTCTTTATCAACATCACCAACCACAGTGATTTCGATTTGCCCAGTGGCCAGTTGCGGTGTCAGCCAATTTTTTATTTCGTCAATATTGGCCCCTAAGAGTGCTGCCTGATTTGGAATGCCGTAGCGCGGGTCGCCAGAATGCAGCAAGCGTCCCACATCGCGCCCCGCTACTCCGCCAGGGGTAGAATCCAGCGTTGGATACCAGCTTTCGATATATTTATCATAGCGCGCTTTGGCTTGCGCCCTGTAACCGGGCGCGATGAGTTGCGCCATCAGTAAGTTAAATTGCTCGGTCAGGTCAGAACGTACAGTCGCCCCGCCAATGGCAAAATTACGTGTGCCAAATGCAAAACTGGCCCCAACAGCTTTGCCTGCCATAAGGCGACTAACATCGTCTGCGCTATGGGCTTTAAGCCCCCCTGCTCCCATCACAGTACCTGCGAGCGACAGCAGGGCAAAATCTTTGCGCGGGGCGGATAAATTGCCGTCCCCGATACTGACCGAAATGCGTACCGTATCTTTTTCAAAGTCGGTTTCTTTGAAGTTCAACAAGACATTGTTTTCAAACGCAATCAGGTGAGTATCAATATCTTCTATATATTTTTCGCTACGAATTATACCCGCTGTGCCAAAATCCGTATAAGCAAATTCTGATGTTTCAAGCATAGCATTGGCCTTGACCTCAACCGCGAGACTATCATCATAAGCCTGCTTAATTTCGGCTGTCGGGTTTTCTAAAATCACGCTGGTTTGCAAGTATAGCAGTGGCGTATCCAATGCCGACCATTGCTTTTTAAATCTATCCCAGACATCTTCCACGGTGATTTCATGCTCATAAACCAAAAACCGCTCAAGGCTTGTGCGCGGATGTGTGTAGACGCCTTCGCCTGCAAACGCCCCCAATATACCGCTGGCCAAAGAACCTGTGCGCCGCGTGTCTGCGGTTTGTCCTGAAACTTGCATGGATTTTTTGCTATTGGCCAATTGCTCGTCTAATTCAGCTTGAGTAAAGCCGTATTGCAGGGCTTTACGTAATTCTTGCTCGCCCACGGCCCATGCCTTTTTCCAGTTTTCGGGACGGCTCGACATGGTCAGGCTCATACTGTCTGCTGTTTGGTAAACTGAGCTCGCCCCAACACCGCCGCCAATAAACACCGCGTCTGATTTTTGCGCGAGAGAAGAAAAGCGGCGGTTTAATATCCTATTGCCCAACCCGTCAATAAATCCTTTTTTGCGGTTAGCCGTTGTGTCCGCATAATCCGTATAGGGTTTTATGGTGGCAAGCGTGATGGAGGTTTGTATTTCTGGGTCTACAAAATAGCCAATATCTACCCCGCGCGGCGGTGTTGTACCTGCATTCGTCTGCGTGTTGGGTTCTGTGTTCACCGTCCAATCAGTAAAAAAATCTGCAATTTTGGTGACGGCGTAATCAGTTTCAATATCCCCGACCAAGACAACAAATGTATTTTCTGGGCGGTAATAGCCGTTGTAATAAGCCTTAAAATCATCTGTATTTATCGTCGCGAGCGTCTCGTCAGTGCCAATGGGCAATCTGTCCATCAGGCGGCTACCTTCGGTCATAAAAGCGAGATTGGCGAGACCTGCACGTGCACTCGCACTGTCTGAATTTCGTTTTTCTGATTGAACAACCCCGCGCTCTCGGTCAATTGCTGCGGGATCAAATGTGATATTTTCCACGGTTTCGCGCATTATCATCAGAGTTTCGTCCAGTAACTCTTCGCTCACATCTGGTAAATCCAGCATATAAACTGTCTCGTCAAAGCTGGTATAAGCATTGGTATCGGCGCCAAAGGCGAGCCCGTGCCGCTCCAAGCGTTTGACCATCTCGCCTTCAGGAATATTTTTCGTACCGTTAAAGGCCATATGTTCCAAGAAATGAGCCAAACCGCGCTGTTGGTCGGTTTCGTTGAGCGATCCTGTACCAATACGCACGCGCAGGGCTGCCGTTTTGGTCGGCGTAGCATTGTGCATAACCGCGTAGCGCACACCGTTAGGTAATTTGCCGTATATAACTGCGCTGTCAGCTTTCAAGTCACTGGCTTGATGAGCAAAATCTACAGGTGTGGCGATTTGCTTCGGCGAACACCCGCCCATAACTATTAATGCCGCGCTGACAACTAAAATGAATTTAAATATCATGAGCTTCCCCCACTTATATCCAACGGCGCACGCTTTGTTTATAGGCAAGGTAATCCCCACCAAAGCGACGTTCCAAATAAGCTTCTTCCTTGGCAATCACATATATACGCAAGGTAAAAATCGTCGGCACAATAAACAGCAAAGCAAGGGGCGCATTTCTAAAGAGACAATACCCGATAAATACCAGCACCATCGCCAGATAAATCGGGTTTCGCGAAAATGCAAATGGGCCAGTATTAATAATCGCACTGTCCTCGGTATGGGGCAATATACTGGTCTTGGCTTTATGATATAACCACGCGCACCACAGCCCCAATGCAAAACCTAATAACATCATGCCAATGCCCGTATAATATGCAGGCGTACTCACCGCGCCAAAACCCGTCTGCACATATCTATTTGCAATAAGGCCGAGTGCTAGAAAGATAAAAACAATAATTGGTGGCGGGATATGCACACCTGGCGTGTCTGGTTTGTCGCGATTCGTCATAGCTTAACAAGACGAGATTTGTATTCACTTTGCAAATGAAAATGTTTTAAGTTTTTAGCACTACATCAGATATTTAGTCCAAATTTAACAGTTCGGGATCACCGCCTTGAGCAGAGATATTAACCGTGACTGTGCGCTCTGATGCAAAACGCGGTAAATAATGCGGCCCGCCAGCTTTTGGCCCTGTGCCCGACAGCCCTACACCGCCAAAGGGCTGCACGCCCACGACTGCGCCAATGATATTGCGGTTCACATAGCAATTGCCTGCAGGGACACGTCTTTGTATTTCGCGAGCAAAACCGTCAATACGTGTATGCACACCCAAAGTAAGTCCGTATTTTTTGGCCGCAAATTGTTTGGTAATTTTGGGCAAGTCCTTGGATTTATACCGCAACACATGCAAAATCGGGCCAAAAACCTCCTTTTCCATACAGTCCAGATTGTTGATTTCCACAAGAGTTGGCGGCACGAATGCGCCCGTTTTTGGAACATATTGCGATTTCAAAACGGTCTGCGTTGCGCGCATATGCTCAATATGGGCCAACAATTCTGCCTGAGCCGCATCGTCGATTACGGGGCCAACATCCGTTTGGCTGAAGCTCGGATCACCGATGGAAAGCTCATCCATTGCTCCCATGAGACATTCCAATATTTCATCCGCTGTTTCTGTGGGTAAAAACAAAATACGCAGTGCTGAGCATCTTTGCCCTGCTGCGTTAAAAGCGGACGCGATTACGTCGTCCACCACTTGTTCTTTAAGGGCACTTGTATCCACAAACATACCGTTTAAGCCCCCTGTTTCTGCAATCAAAACAGGGATTGGCCCGTCTTTGGCGGCCAAGGCGCGGTTGATAATTTGCGCCACATGTGTGGAGCCTGTAAAACACACCCCTGCAATATCGGGCAAGGCGACCAATGCTGCTCCCACATCTTCACCGCCGCCGGGTAAAAGGTGCAGCACGTCTTTTGGCAGACCAGATGTTTGAAACAGTTTCACGGCTTCAAACGCAGTCAGTGACGTTTGTTCTGCCGGCTTAGCAAGCACCGTATTGCCAGCAGCCAATGCCGCCGCAATTTGACCCGCAAATATGGCCAATGGGAAATTCCACGGGCTAATGCAGACAAATACACCGCGCCCACACAAGGACAAATGATTGGTTTCACCAGACGGCCCCGGTAGTTTTTGCGGCGCGTCAAAATGTTGTGTCGCCTCGCTTGCATAATAGCGCAAGAAATCGACGGCTTCGCGCACTTCCGAAATCCCGTCTTCAAAGCACTTACCAGCTTCTAACGCCATAAGTACCGTAAAATATTCCGTCCTGTCCTCAAGCGCGTCAGCCATATTATTGAGGATATCAGCCCGCCCTTTTCCGCCAAGTCTATCCCAATTTGCAAAGGATTTCGTGGCAGTCTTATGTGCGGTTTCAATGTCTGTGTTGGTTGAGAACTGACATGTTCCTACACGCTTGCCCGTCGCAGGTGCGAGAACATCTTTGCCCGATGTCTTTTGTATTTTCCCATTGAGTATCGGCCCTGCTTTAATCGTACCCATTTTTGCGGCCCTTTTTTCCAAATCAGCACGTATTGCCACTTGGGTAAGGTCAATACCGCGCGAGTTTTTACGGGCTTTGCCAAACAGCGCAGGCGGTGCTGGGATTTTATCATGGCGGGTTGGGGCCTCGTCCAAAAATGGCGATTTTGCCACGTCTTCGGCTGGCACGCTTTCGTCCAAGAACGAATGTACAAATGAAGTATTGGCCCCGTTTTCAAGCAATCTTCGCACCAGATAAGGCAGTAAATCTTCATGAGCACCAACAGGGGCGTAAACGCGGCACGGCGCGGGACGCCCTGGGCTGTCATATACAGCGGCGTAAAGGGCGTCGCCCATGCCGTGCAGCCTTTGGAATTCATAATGTGTACCACTATTTTGCCCCTGCCCACCGCGCACCATTTCTTCTATCGCCGCAACTGTGTGGGCATTATGGGTGGCGAATTGAGCGTAAACCCACCGCCCCGCATCGAGCAATGTACGTGCGCACGCAAGATAGGCCATATCTGTGGTGGATTTTCGTGTCCAAACGGGAAAGTCGACATGCCCATCCATTTGCGCCTGTTTAATCTCGCTGTCCCAATAGGCCCCCTTAACCAAACGCACCATCAACCGCCGCCCTTTACCACCACGGCAATTGCGGGCCAAGTCGCCTAATTTTTGGCACACTTCAAATCCGCGTTTTTGGTAAGCTTGCACCGCAAGGCCCAAGCCTTCCCACTCCCCCAACGCATCCTCATCAACCAATTTACTGAGTAGTTTCAAAGAAATAACAAGGCGGTCTGCTTCTTCCGCATCTAATGTAAAATTGATATTGGCTTTCGCGGCTTCGACGGCGAGGGCTTTTATTTTCGGATAAAGCTTTGCAAATAGTCGCGCTTCTTTTACTGCCTCGTAGCGCGGATGTAGGGCTGATAATTTCACCGAAATGCCGCTTTTCTCGGCTGGGTGCTTATCCACATCTTGCGCGTCGCCAAGAGCAATAATCGCGTCCCAATAAGCTTGGAAATAGCGTTGAGCATCCGTGGCCGTACGCGCACCTTCGCCCAACATGTCAAAGGAACATATGGCAGGTTTCTTGCCAGGTTCTAGTGTCTTGGCGCGCTCCAATGCATCTTCAATCGTTCGCCCAACAACAAATTGTTCGCCCATAATGCGCATGGCCTGCATCATGGCAGCCCTGATAACAGGCTCGCCCATTTGCCGTGTCATAGATTTCATAAACCCGCCCAAATCTTTTCGGGCCCGTGTGTCTACATCGATAATAGAACCTGTGAGCATCAACCCCCATGTAGATGCATTGACCAACCAGCTTTCCGATTGCCCTTTGTGGTCGCCCCAATCGCCTTCCGAGATTTTTTCAGCAATCAGCTTATCAGCCGTTTTTCCGTCTGGAATACGTAGCAGGGATTCAGCCAAACACATAAGTGCCAGCCCTTCTTTGTTGGACAAGCCAAATTCTTCAAGAAAGCTCTCCATCATGCCTTTACGCAATTCCCCAGAACCGTCTGATAAAATCCGGGCTTTTTTAACTAAATTTACGGCATTTGCATTGATATCCGTCCGCTCTTGCGCGGTTATACGTGTTTGCGCCCCAAGCTCCGCCGCCAGCGTGTTTTCATCAGCAAATTTTGTTTTTTCGAGTGCGTCCCAATCGATCATGCCGTTTTCCATATTATCTCTGTTGTATCTTATATTTTGGAGTATAATTAAGCCCAGCAAAAAACAATATTTTATTTGCCGCATATACGCTTACTTTGTGGTTTTTATAGAGTTTCGAGGAAATAATGCCAAGTACAACGAAAAAATCGTCACAGCCTGTGCAAATCATTGCATTTGATTTTGACGGAACCATCACCACCTGCGATACATTCGCCCTGTTTTTACGTTATTTCGCAGGCACACCGCGCTGGGCACTCAATATTGTCCTACTTTTGCCCATTTTTATCGCCTACGGCGTAAAAATAATCGACCGCAACGCTGTAAAAGCTCATGTTATTCGGCGGTTTTTTAAAAATGTCGATACAAACTACTTACAAACCCGCGCCGAACAATTTTCTCAAGATGTGATCCCAAACTTGATTCGACCTGGTGCTTTAGACACCCTAAAACAGAAGAATTCACCTCCTTATACATTATATATAGTCTCTGCCTCCATCGAACCATATCTGTTATTTTGGGCCAAAACACAAAATATCCACAATGTTTTATCAACACAATTATCCAGCGTTAACAATCGGCTAACTGGCGAGATCAATGGTATAAATTGCTGGGGCGCAGGCAAAGTCGATAAAATTGCGTCAGAAATGTCGGATACCCCCTATATCATCGCCGAGGCGTATGGGGACACACGCGGTGATCGCGAAATGCTTCACACGGCTGAGGCGTCTTTCTGGCAACCTTTTCGCCTGTGAGCAATAAAGCGATTGATTTTACTGTACAAAATGTATTACGAAGCAATTAACACCTAGCCAAAGGATTAACTTTTGGTTAAGGTGATCCGAGTCCGCCTGTGTGCGGGTAATTATAACTGAGAGTATTTGGGGGTTTTCCATGATGAAACGCACTCTTTTGGCCGCTGTGTGTGCAGCCGCTTTAACAACACCAACTATCGCCCAGGATTTACCGCCTGGTAATCCACTACCTGGCGAATGTTTCGCTCGGGTTATTGTGCCTGCACAATACCAGACATCAACAGAGCAAATCGTTTTGCGTGAATCAGGTGAAGATCTTCGCATGATTCCTGCCCGTTACGAAACCGTAACAGAACGTGTTCTTGTTCAAGAAGCCAGCTACGAAATCGTTCCTGTTGGCTACGGCGCAAACACACGTTTGGTTCCTGGTGTTGGTACACTTACCGTTACAATCGGCGGCACGGCTTATAACATCCGTTCTGACCGTAGCGTGCGTAATGCATCTGGTGCAAGAATTGGTACAATAGATGGCGATGGAAACATCGTTGGAAGTAATGGCGCAATCATTGCCCGTAATGCTGTGAACCCCCTCACGCTTATCGGTACTGCTGCAGGCGCACGCACTTCCCTTAGAATTGGCAACGCCACTTACACCGTCGACTCAAATATGGCTGTATATAATGCATCTGGCAGCCGTGTTGGTTCGATTAACAACAATGGTTCAATTGTTCGCGCAAATGGCGCAGTCATTGCGCGTAACGCAGTCAATTCATACACGGGTAGCGGTTCACGTTCTGCTGGCGGTATTGCAACCGCGTCTTACCGCACAGTTACTGAAACTGTCGTGGTGCAAGAAGCGTCCACACAACTTGTTCAAACACCTGCAACTTACGGCACGGCGACTGAAACAATTGTTGTTCAACCGCAAAGCGTTGAATACATTACCATCCCTGCTGTTTACGAAACTGTGTCAGAAGCCGTTGTGGTGCAAGAAGCATCAACATCACTTGTGACAATCCCAGCTGTTTACGAAAACGTATCTGAAACGGTTGTTGTGCAAGAAGCATCAACACAACTGGTCACCATTCCAGCCGCATACGAATCTGTAACAGAAACTGTTGTGGTAACACCGCAGGCCGTGAATTATGTTCAAGTGCCAGCTACGTACGAAACTGTATCTGAAGCCGTCGTTGTGCAAGAATCGTCAACACAGCTTATTACCATTCCAGCCGTATTTGAAACCGTAAGTGAAACTGTTGTGGTCCAAGAAGCATCAACTGATCTTGTAACTATCCCAGCCGTATATGAGAATGTAACGCAGACAGTTGTTGTCCAAGAAGCATCAACTGATCTGGTAACCATTCCTGCTGTTTATGAAACAGTGACAGAGACTGTTGTAGTGACACCGCAATCTGTGGATTATGTAACTGTTCCGGCTACGTACGAAACTGTTTCTGAAGCTGTTGTTGTTCAAGAAGCATCAACTGATCTGGTGACTATTCCTGCCGTGTTTGAAACCGTAAGTGAAACTGTCGTGGTTCAAGAAGCATCAACTGATCTTGTGACGATCCCTGCCGTATATGAAAATGTAACGCAGACAGTTGTTGTTCAAGAAGCATCAACAGACCTTGTGACAATTCCTGCTGTTTACGAAACTGTAACAGAAACAATGGTTGTGACACCACAATCTGTGGATTACGCAACTGTACCAGCTACGTACGAAACTGTATCTGAAGCCGTTGTGGTTCAAGAAGCATCAACTGATCTTGTGACTATTCCAGCCGTATTTGAAACAGTGACTGAAACTGTTGTGGTTCAACCGCAATCTGTGGATTATGTAACTGTTCCAGCTACGTACGAAACTGTATCTGAAGCTGTTGTTGTGCAAGAAGCATCAACAGACCTTGTGACAATTCCTGCTGTTTACGAAACTGTAACAGAAACAATGGTTGTGACACCACAATCTGTGGATTACGCAACTGTACCAGCTACGTACGAAACTGTATCTGAAGCCGTTGTTGTTCAAGAAGCATCAACTGATCTGGTAACTATTCCAGCCGTATTTGAAACAGTAACAGAAACAATGGTCGTGACGCCACAATCTGTGGATTATGTCACTGTTCCAGCTACGTACGAAACTGTATCTGAAACCGTTGTTGTGCAAGAAGCATCAACAGACCTTGTGACTATTCCAGCCGTTTACGAAACTGTAACAGAAACAATGGTTGTGACACCACAATCTGTGGATTACGCAACTGTACCAGCTACGTACGAAACTGTATCTGAAGCCGTTGTTGTGCAAGAAGCATCAACTGATCTGGTGACAATTCCAGCGGTTTACGAAACTGTGACTGAAACCGTTGTTGTAACACCACAAAGTGTTGACTACGTTACAGTACCTGCGGTTTATGAAACTGTATCTGAAGCTGTTGTTGTTCAAGAAGCATCAACTGATCTGGTAACTATTCCAGCCGTGTTTGAAACCGTAAGCGAAGTTGTTGAAGTTACGCCGCAAACTGTTGAATACATTTCTATTCCAGCCGTTTACGAAACCATATCAGAAGCATATGTTGTGCAAGCCGCATCAACTGATCTTGTGACTATTCCAGCTACGTACGAAACAATTACCGAAACTGTTGTCGTACAAGCTCAATCTGTAGATTATGCAACTGTACCAGCTCAATACGAGACTTATCAGGAGACAGTTGTTGTTCAAGAAGCATCAACTGATCTGGTAACAATTCCAGCGGTTTACGAAACTGTAACCGAAACAATGGTTGTGACACCACAATCTGTGGATTACGCAACTGTACCAGCTACGTACGAAACTGTATCTGAAGCCGTTGTGGTTCAAGAAGCATCAACTGATCTTGTGACTATTCCAGCCGTATTTGAAACAGTGACTGAAACTGTTGTGGTTCAACCGCAATCTGTGGATTATGTAACTGTTCCAGCTACGTACGAAACTGTATCTGAAGCTGTTGTTGTCCAAGAAGCGTCAACTGACCTTGTGACTATTCCAGCGGTTTACGAAACTGTAACAGAAACAATGGTCGTGACACCACAATCTGTGGATTACGCAACTGTACCAGCTACGTACGAAACTGTATCTGAAGCCGTTGTGGTTCAAGAAGCATCAACTGATCTTGTGACTATTCCAGCCGTATTTGAAACAGTGACTGAAACTGTTGTGGTTCAACCGCAATCTGTGGATTATGTAACTGTTCCAGCTACGTACGAAACTGTATCTGAAACCGTTGTTGTCCAAGAAGCGTCAACTGACCTTGTGACTATTCCAGCGGTTTACGAAACTGTTACAGAAACAATGGTCGTGACACCACAATCTGTGGATTACGCAACTGTACCAGCTACGTACGAAACTGTATCTGAAGCCGTTGTGGTTCAAGAAGCATCAACTGATCTGGTGACAATTCCAGCGGTTTACGAAACTGTGACTGAAACCGTTGTTGTTCAAGAAGCATCTACTGATCTTGTGACCATTCCAGCGGTTTACGAAACTGTTACAGAAACTGTTGTGGTGCGCGACGCATCAACTGATCTTGTGACCATTCCAGCTACGTACGAAACAGTAACCGAAACTGTTGTGGTTCAGCCGCAATCTGTGGATTATGTTACCGTTCCTGCTGTATACGAAACATATCAAGAAGCTGTTGTGGTTCAGGAAGCATCAACTGATCTTGTGACCATTCCAGCCGCTTACGAAACGGTATCTGAAACTGTTGTTGTTCAAGAAGCATCAACAGACCTTGTGACTATTCCTGCCGTTTATGAAACAGTATCTGAAACTGTTGTGGTCCGTGAAGCAACGACCGAATTGGTGACAATTCCAGCCACCTTTACAACTGTATCTGAAACTATTGTGGTGACGCCGCAAACAGCTGCTTACGAAACAATTCCAGCCGCTTACGAAACATACCAAGACACAGTGGTTGTCCAGGAAGCATCAACCGAATTGGTTGTCATTCCTGCAACGTACCGCAGTGTTACGGAAACAATTGTTGCCCAAGAAGCATCAACAGAACTCGTTACTGTTCCTGCGACTTACAGAACTGTGAGTGAAACGATTGTGGTTCAGCCGCAATCTGTAGAATATGTTTCAGTACCTGCTAAATTCCGCAGTGTGACTGAGAATTATGTTGTTCAAGATAGTGCGGAACGTATGGTTATCATTCCTGCCGTTTACGACAATGTTACTGAAACAATCGTATCACAGGAAGCGTCTACAAGCTTGCGCGCTGTACCTGCAACATACCGTACTGTAAATGAAACCATTGTGGTTCAGCCAGCACGGACAGAGTTGCAAGTTATTCCTGCTACGTATGAAACACGTTCAGAGCGCGTACTTATCTCGCCTGCTCGTGAAGAGTGGAAACCTGGCTCTCAAGCCTTGAATTACGGCACAATTCAACGCTCTGGTCGCATTAACACCAATACACCGCGTCAGTTTACCGTCTTTAACGGTACATCTGAGCAAATCGTTCAGTCTACACAGACTATTGTGAACCAAACTGGTGAAATTTTATGTCGCGTGCTTATTCCAGCGCAATACAAAACCATCACAAAGCGCGTTATCAAAACTGCTGCGCGTACAGTTGAGAGAACAATCCCTGCAGTAACCAAGCAAATCACACGCCGTGTGGTTGCGTCGTCTGCTACGGTTCAAGAGATTGTTAATCCAGCACAAACCAGCTCTATCACACGCCGTGTGGTACGCTCGCCAGCCCGCGTTATGACGTACTCGGCAGCTCGTGAAGCGGGTCTATTAACCGCAGCAAATGGTTATGGTGCAAATGGCACGATCAGAGGCTTTGTCGACAATAATGGCGACGGTGCAGATGACCGTGACGGTATGTCACGTGCAAATGCAGCTGCTGCTGATCGTCGTGGCAATGGCTCACGTGCATATGGTAGTGGCATCACTGGCCAACAAATGGGTAGCATCACCAAACGGGTTCTTGCAGAAGACGCAAAAGTCGTTGAACGTGTTATTCCTGCGGTGACCAAACAAGTGACCCGCCGTGTTGTTGATCAAGCTGCGCACACTGTTGAGCGCGTGATCCCTGCACAAACAAGCACGATAACACGTCGTGTTGTTGACCGTCCTGCAAGCACGCAAGAACGCGTCATTCCAGCGATAACAAAAACAGAAACACGCCGCCGTATTAAAACGCCAGCGTCAACTGTTGAACGTGTTATTCCTGCGGTGACTAAGCAAGTCACACGCCGTGTTGTTGATCGTTCTGCCTCTACACAAGAACGGGTTATCCCAGCTGTGACTAAACAACAGTCACGCCGTGTTGTTCGCACACCAGCAAGCACGCAAGAACGGATGATCCCTGCTGTGACTAAGCAAGTATCGCGCCGTGTGGTTCGCACACCAGCATCAACACAAGAGCGGGTAATTCCAGCTGCTACAAAAATGGAAACACGCCGCCGTATTAAAACGCCAGCGTCAACTGTTGAACGTGTTGTGCCAGCCGTGACCAAGCAAGTATCACGCCGTGTGGTTCGCACACCAGCGTCCACACAAGAGCGGACGATCCCAGCTGTGACTAAACAACAATCACGCCGTGTTGTACGCACACCAGCGTCTACACAAGAACGAGTGATCCCTGCGGTAACTAAGCAAGTATCACGCCGCGTTGTTCGCACACCAGCATCTACGCAAGAGCGGGTTATCCCAGCTGTTACGAAAATGCAGACACGACGGGTGATTAAAAACGCTGCACATACTGTTGAGCGTGTTGTTCCTGCAGTAACTAAGCAAGTATCACGCCGTATTGTCCGCACACCAGCATCAACACAAGAGCGGGTGATCCCAGCGATTACGAAAATGCAGACACGACGGGTGATTAAAAACGCTGCACATACTGTTGAACGTGTTGTTCCTGCGGTGACTAAGCAAGTATCACGCCGTATTGTTCGCACACCAGCATCTACGCAAGAGCGGGTTATTCCAGCGATTACGAAAATGCAGACACGACGGGTGATTAAAAACGCTGCACATACTGTTGAACGTGTTGTTCCTGCGGTGACTAAGCAAGTATCACGCCGCGTTGTTCGCACACCAGCATCTACGCAAGAGCGGGTTATCCCAGCTGTTACGAAAATGCAGACACGACGGGTGATTAAAAACGCTGCACATACTGTTGAACGTGTTGTTCCTGCAGTAACTAAGCAAGTATCACGCCGCGTTGTTCGCACACCAGCATCTACGCAAGAACGGGTGATCCCAGCGATTACGAAAATGCAGACACGACGGGTGATTAAAACACCAGCGTCAACTGTTGAACGTGTTGTCCCTGCGGTAACTAAGCAAGTATCACGCCGTGTGGTTCGTACACCAGCAGCTACGCAAGAACGTGTGATCCCAGCGATTACGAAAGTGGAAGCACGACGCCGTATCGTTACGCCAGCGTCAACTGTTGAGCGTGTTGTTCCTGCAATCACCAAGCAAGTGTCTCGCCGTGTGGTGAAAACACCAGCGAGCACGCAAGAACGGGTGATCCCAGCGATTACAAAAATGCGCACACGCCGTGTCATCAAGACACCAGCGTCTACGCAAGAGCGTATTATTCCTGCGGTTACGCAAACAGTAACAAGACGTATTGTTCGCACACCAGCAGCTACGCAAGAGCGGGTTATCCCAGCGATTACGAAAATGCAGACACGACGTGTGATTAAAACACCAGCGTCAACTGTTGAACGTGTTGTTCCTGCGGTAACTAAGCAAGTATCACGCCGTATTGTTCGCACACCAGCATCTACGCAAGAGCGGGTGATCCCAGCGATTACGAAAATGCAGACACGACGCATTATCAAAAACGCTGCACATACTGTTGAACGTGTTGTCCCTGCCGTGACTAAGCAAGTGAGCCGACGTGTTGTCCGCACACCAGCGTCTACACAAGAGCGGGTTATCCCAGCTGTTACGAAAATGCAGACACGACGGGTGATTAAAAACGCTGCACATACTGTTGAACGTGTTGTTCCTGCGGTGACTAAGCAAGTATCACGCCGTATTGTTCGTACACCAGCATCTACGCAAGAGCGGGTTATTCCAGCGATTACGAAAATGCAGACACGACGGGTGATTAAAAACGCTGCACATACTGTTGAACGTGTTGTTCCTGCGGTGACTAAGCAAGTATCACGCCGTATTGTTCGTACACCAGCATCTACGCAAGAGCGGGTTATTCCAGCGATTACGAAAATGCAGACACGACGGGTGATTAAAAACGCTGCACATACTGTTGAACGTGTTGTTCCTGCGGTGACTAAGCAAGTATCACGCCGTATTGTCCGCACACCAGCGTCTACACAAGAGCGGGTGATCCCAGCGATTACAAAAATGCAGACACGCCGTGTGATTAAAACGCCAGCGTCAACTGTTGAACGTGTTATTCCTGCGGTGACTAAGCAAGTATCACGCCGTGTGGTTCGTACACCAGCGAGCACGCAAGAACGGATGATCCCTGCTGTAACTAAGCAAGAGACACGCCGTGTTGTTCGCACACCAGCATCAACACAAGAGCGGGTGATCCCAGCGATTACCAAGCAAGTGAGCCGTCAGATTGTTCGCACACCAGCATCTACGCAAGAGCGGGTTATCCCAGCTGTTACGAAAATGCAGACACGACGTGTGATTAAAACACCAGCGTCAACTGTTGAACGTGTTGTGCCAGCCGTGACTAAGCAAGTATCACGCCGCGTTGTTCGCACACCAGCATCTACGCAAGAGCGGGTTGTTCCTGCGGTGACTAAGCAAGAGACACGCCGTGTTGTTCGCACACCAGCGTCTACACAAGAGCGGGTGATCCCAGCGATTACCAAGCAAGTGAGCCGTCAGGTCGTACGCACACCAGCATCTACGCAAGAGCGGGTTATCCCAGCTGTTACGAAAATGCAGACACGACGTGTGATTAAAACACCAGCGTCAACTGTTGAACGTGTTGTTCCTGCGGTGACTAAGCAAGTATCACGCCGCGTTGTTCGCACACCAGCATCTACGCAAGAGCGGATGATCCCTGCAGTGACTAAGCAAGTATCACGCCGTGTTGTTCGTACACCAGCGTCTACACAAGAACGGGTCATTCCTGCGGTGACTAAGATGGAAACACGCCGCGTTGTTCGCACACCAGCGTCTACACAAGAACGTGTCATTCCAGCTGTGACCAAGCAAGTGAGCCGACGTGTGGTACAAACACCTGCGGGCACTAGCGAGCGGGTTATTCCAGCTGTCACAAAAACTGTGACACGCCGCGTTGTTGATACACCAGCACGTACGGAGCGCCGCGAAATACCAGCGCGTTACGAAACTGTGACAGTTCAAAAACTGGTTGAAGCGGCACGAATTGAACGGATTGCTATTCCAGCTGAATTAGGATCGATTGAAAAACGTGTTCAAATCGCCCCTGAAAAAGCTGAGTGGCGTCAAGTTCTGTGTGAAGCCAACTCGAACTCACGTGTGATCTCTGCAATTCAAACAGAGCTAAAAACACGCGGCTTCTATACGGGCAGAATTGACGGTGTTCTTGGACAAGCGACCTATAGTGCGGTTGAACAGTTCCAAATTCGTCAAGGCATGTCCACAGGAGGTCTAACCCTGCGTACAGTTGATGCCTTGGGTGTGGATTGGCGTTCAATGGTCAGCGGCGGAAGTTATTCCACTGGCGCAACTGGTTACACAACCGGTACAACAACCACAACAACATCTGGAAGTACATCAGGCTACACCATTGGTGCAAATGGCCAGGTGACAGATGCAAGTGGTCGCATCATTGGTCGTCTTGACGGCAATGGCAATGTGATTGGCGCAAATGGCCAAATTGTACTGCGCGGTCTAGGCGGTTCAACTGGCGGCATTGTCGGCGGTGGATCACGGATCATCTCTGGCGGCAGTTCTTCTATCGGCGGCGCGTCTGGTGTAAGTGGAGCATCTTTAGGAGGCTACACTGTTCGCTCAAACGGCGAAGTGGTTGGCAGCAATGGTCAAGTGATTGGTCGGGTTGATGGTAATGGTAACATTATCAATGCAGCGGGAACAATCATCGGGCGTGTGAACAACTAGAGCCTCACAGTCATAATAATTAGAAAAACCCCGCATCTTGGTGCGGGGTTTTTCATTCCATATACTATAGAAAGACTTAGGGTGGTTTGTGTAGCCACGAATAATAAATCAGTAAGAATGCAATTCCCTCGTTGACTCTAAGAACTTTTTTCGTATATTTCCCGCTCTTATGGATGATATTATAGATTTCCATAGAGTTTCAGATTTAAATGCGACGTTTTGGCTAGCAAATAACAGAATTTCGGCCTTCCATACGCACGCGGTAAAAAGGATAATATTATGTTCGCAGTCATCAAGACAGGCGGCAAACAATATAAAGTCGCAAAAGACGACATTATCATTGTTGAAAAGCTAGATGCAGAAGCTGGTAAAAAGGTTTCATTTGATACAGTTCTCATGTGCGGCACAGACGCAGACGTTAAAATTGGCGCACCATCTGTTGACGGCGCAAAGGTAAGCGGTGAGGTTTTAGAGCAACGCAAAGCCGATAAGGTTTTGGTGTTTAAGAAAAAACGCCGCCAAAACTACCGCCGTAAAAAAGGCCATCGTCAGCAAGAAACTGTTGTCAAGATCACGGCGATCAAAGCCTAAATATTTAAGGCCTTTAGGCCAACACATTTACATTGCCATTCATGGCAAATATGGAGACCAGATATGGCACATAAAAAAGCAGGCGGCTCATCAAATAACGGTCGCGACAGTGCAGGTCGACGTCTTGGCGTCAAAAAATCAGGCGGGCAAGCTGTAATCCCTGGCAATATTATTATTCGCCAACGCGGGACAAAGTTTTATCCAGGCGACAATGTCGGCATGGGCAAGGATCATACGCTATTTGCCAAATCCGAAGGCAAGGTCACATTTACAACCAAGCGCAATAAACGCACCTTTGTATCCGTGCTCCCGGCAGCGACATCATAAGGCGATCCAATCGCCGTTTCTTGGCGACCAAACAAACCCAATACAAAAAGGGAAGATGGATCGCCATCTTCCCTTTCTTCGTTTAGAGGTTCCCATGCGTGATATTCTCACCACCCCAAGGCTAAACCTACGGCCTCCGCAATTATCTGACGCGCCTGCAATGGCACAGCTAATGAATGAACCAGAAATACTACATATGACGGCGTCCCTTGCTCCAAAAGTATTTACCTTAAGCAAAGAGTTCTGGATACTCAGGCAATTATCGCAACGCCAAAGAGGTCTTGGTTTTGCATATGTTATTACATTTCGTGACAATAATGACGTCATGGGAATCATGGATTTATTTACCAATAGCACTGGCGCTAAAGAAATTGGTTATTGGATAGGTAAACCCTATTGGGGCAAAGGCTATATAACTGAAGCCGCCAAAGCTCTCATTGCCGAAACATTTGCACAATTACCCATCGACTATATAGAGGCAGGCGTATTCTCTGATAATCCTGCCTCGTGTCGCGTGCTACAAAAGCTCGGATTTTTCATTGATGATGAAAATGACAATACATTCTCTATCGCAAGAGGGGAATATGCATCAGGATTTGAATTGCGTTTACTCCGCAAAACCGCCATGAACATGCTAAAGTAAGACAATGCACAGGCAATGTTATGAAATTTTTAGATGAAGTAAAAATATTTATCCGCTCAGGTAATGGCGGCGCGGGGAGCGTCAGCTTTCGTCGCGAAAAATCTATTGCATTTGGCGGACCAAATGGCGGCGACGGCGGCAAAGGCGGCGATGTTTGGGCTGTGGCGACAGACGATCTCAATACCCTGATTGATTACCGTTACCAGCAGCATTTCAAAGCGGGAACGGGTCAGCACGGCATGGGTCGGGACAGAAGCGGCGCAGCAGGGGATGACGTCACCATAAGAGTACCTGTTGGCACACAAATTTTTGATGAAGAGGGCGAACATCTGCTCATCGACTTAATCGAAGCAGGGCAAAAAGTATTGCTGGCAAAGGGCGGCAATGGAGGATGGGGGAATGTACGGTTTAAATCGGCAACCAATCAAGCCCCCCGCCGCGCCAATCCTGGCGAAGAATCCGAAGAACGATGGATATGGCTGCGGCTCAAACTCATCGCCGATGCGGGCCTGATTGGACTGCCCAATGCAGGTAAATCAACATTACTATCCGCCGTTACAAAGGCACGCCCGAAAACGGCTGATTATCCCTTCACTACCCTGCGTCCACATTTGGGCGTTGTTGAGCTTGGCAGCACAGAGCGTTTTGTTTTGGCAGACCTGCCGGGTCTCATTGAAGGTGCCGCGCAAGGCGCAGGCCTTGGTCACCGCTTCCTTGGTCATGCTGAACGCTGCGCGGCCATTTTGCATCTTGTGGACGGAACTGCCGACGACCCTGCCAAATCCTATACAACTATCTGCAAAGAATTGGTGGATTACGACACAGCATTTTTGGATAAACCAGAAATCGTTGTTCTTAATAAATGTGACGCGCTCGATGCAGACACAATAAAAATACGCCAAAAAGAATTGGAAACGGCTTGTGGAAGCACAGTTTTTACCATGTCTGGCGTATCTGGCATGGGCGTAAAATCTTTGATGTCAGAAATATTCACCCATGTTAAAACACGGCGCACACAAGAAAAACTGGAACGCGACGCCATCCACGCCGCCAAAGAACGTGAGGATAAAGGCTTAATGCCTGAAAGCGACACATGGCAACCCTAAGCCCATATGCGTGCATAGCCGTTAAAATTGGCTCGGCTTTGTTGGTCAATGAAAAAAGTGGAGAGATAAATCAACACTGGCTACGCGGGCTGGGCGAGGATATTGCAAAATATGCAGTGGATGGAACAAAAATACTCATTATCTCCTCTGGCGCCATTGCACTGGGCAAAAAACGCCTAGGGCTAGACAAACAAACTTTAAGCTTGGCCCAAAAACAAGCCTGTGCCGCGGCGGGTCAAGCCTTGCTTACCCAGGCTTATGAAGTCGTCCTTACGCCCCACGGTCTTGTTACAGCCCAAGCTCTTCTTACCATTCACGATACAGAAAACCGCCGCCGCTGGATGAATGCGAAAGCAACCCTGACTACATTATTGTCCCTCGGAGCTATTCCTATTATTAATGAAAACGATACCGTAGCTACTGAAGAAATTCGCTATGGTGATAATGACAGGCTAGCAGCACGCGTGGCCCAAATGGTCGGTGCAGACCTGCTTGTGCTGCTCTCGGATGTTGACGGTTTATATGATAAGGATCCACGGACTTCACAAGAAGCGCGCCATATCCCGCACATTGCCAATGTCACGCCCGCAATCATGGCTATGGGCGGCTACCCTAACAAACTTGTGGGCATGGGTAGCGGCGGCATGGCGACAAAACTACAAGCCGCAAAGATTGCCACACAAGCTGGGTGCGCGATGGTCATCACCAAAGGAGACTGCCCTCACCCCCTAAGTGCACTGGATAATAGTGCAGTAAAATCCAGTTGGTTTGCAGCAAAAACCAATACCTTGCTCGCCCGTAAGCAATGGATTGCAAATACTTTAAAACCGCAAGGGACAATTATTATCGACAACGGAGCGACACGTGCTTTACTAAAAAACAATAGCCTGCTGTGCGTGGGCGTCACAGATATACAGGGGCAATTTGGCAAAGGCGAGGCCGTCACAATATGCGGCAGTGACGGCGTAGAAATTGGTAAAGGGCTTAGCAATTACAATGCCCAAGATGGTCGTAAAATCATCGGCATGAAATCCCAAGACATTGAAGCAATTCTTGGCTATGATAACGGTACATCTTTGGTTCACTATGATAATATGGTTTTGACGTCATGAATACTGGTCATTCCGATTCCACACTCGCACACATTATGCAAGGCCTTGGCAAAAATGCCAAAAGTGCTGCCAATGTTTTACGCCTTGCCAACGCAGAAATACGGTCGAGGGCCATACTTGCAATGGCAAAGCACATCCACAGTGCACAAGAAACTATTTTAGATGCCAACGTAAAAGACATAAGTGCCGCGCAACAAAAGGGTTTAAGCGGGGCAATGTTGGATAGATTGGTGCTCAACCCTGAACGTATTGAGGCTATGATAAATAGCCTAACTGACATAGCCGCCCTGCCCGATCCTATTGGCGCAACTGACGAGAAGTGGACACAGCCAAATGGCCTAACCATTACCAAAGTCCGCACTCCGATCGGAGTCATTGGTATGATTTATGAAAGCAGACCAAATGTAACAGCAGACGCTGCCGCTCTCACCATAAAATCTGGAAATGCCTGTATCTTGCGTGGTGGTTCTGAGGCTTTGCATTCCAACACGGCCATTCACGCGGCAATAGAAGCCGCACTTAAAGAGGTCAATTTACCAGCGCCTTGCGTGCAATATGTAAAGACAACCAACCGCGACGCCGTAGGCCTGATGCTGGCAGGGCTTGGCGGCACGATTGACCTTATCATTCCGCGTGGGGGTAAAAACTTGGTGGCCCGTGTGCAACAAGATGCTCGTGTACCCGTACTCGCCCACCTTGAAGGACGCAATCACACATATATTCATGCCGAGGCCGACCCTGATATGGCGCGAGATGTTTTGCTCAATGCAAAAATGCGCAGAACCGGGATTTGCGGCGCAACCGAAACACTGCTGCTTGATGAAGCCTGCGCAGATATGCTACCCGCACTGGCCAGCACCTTGGAGAAAGCAGGTTGTGTTTTGCGCGGAGATAGCCGTGCACAGGCTCTCGTGCCCTCTATAGAAGCCGCTAGCGAAACTGATTTCGCCACAGAATATCTAGACGCCATACTCAATGTAAAAATTGTCTCTGGTATAGACACAGCCCTTGCCCATATTGCCCGCTACGGCAGTGGACATACGGAAGCAGTCATCACTGAGGACAAAGACATTGCACACCGTTTCCTTACGGAAGTCGACGCTGCAATTGTCATGCACAATACCTCGACGCAATTCGCGGACGGAGGCGAGTTTGGTTTTGGCGCAGAAATAGGCATTGCCACAGGGAAAATGCATGCGCGCGGCCCCGTTGGAGCGCAGCATTTGACCAGCTATAAATACCATGTCTCTAGCGACGGACGAACCCGTTCATGACCCCAAACCCCGCACATGTAAAACACAACAGAGCCGTAACCATCGGCTTGTTTGGCGGTTCATTTAATCCTGCACATCAAGGACATTTACACGTAGCAAATTGCGGACTGCAACGCCTGAACCTCGATAAAATTTGGTGGATGGTCAGTCCACAAAACCCGTTAAAACCAACCCAACCTCCCTATACGGAACGTGTCGCCAGCGTGCACAAGCTTGGCCTACCGCCGCGTATGCATGTCAACCATATGGAGCAGGAATTTGGCACAAACTTCACAATCGACACTTTGCGCTGTGCCAAGAAAAAATGGCCGCGCCATCACTTCGTATTTTTGATGGGGGCGGATAATTTACGCCAATTCCCAAAATGGAAGGGCTGGCAGGAAATAATCGAAACTGTACCCATCGCCGTCATTGCCAGACCTGGGCAAAAATCGTCTGACACTTTAAAAGCTCGTCTCAGTCAAGCCGCCCGCATGTATGCATATGCACGCATTCCTGAAGGCGAGGCCCATACCCTTGCCATGCACGCAGCCCCTGCATGGACATATTTAACGCCGCCTCTAAACCCGCTGTCGTCAAGCGCGCTACGGGCACGGGTCGTTTAAACTTTACAGCTCTGGCCTTGACTTAGGCCCTGTGCTATACCATAAGCCGCGTCTATTCATGGAGCAAGACACTGACCGTTAAAAGCAAAGCCAAAAAGACTGCGGCAAAAACCCGCACAAAAAAATCTACGAAAAATACCGATACATCGAAGATTTTGGCAACCCACATTCAAAACATCCTCAAAGAGCAAAGTAGCGAAGATGTCGTAACGATTGATATTCGCGAAAAATCTTCGATTGCGGATTTCATGATAATTGCCACTGGTAAATCTAATCGACACGTCAGTGCTCTGGCTGATTATGTACAGCGCGGCCTCAAAGAACACGGACACGAAAAACTGGGCGTCGAAGGGCTTGACCAATGCGATTGGGTATTAGTCGATGCGGGCGATGTAATATTGCATCTGTTCCGTCCAGAAGTGCGCGAATATTACGACCTAGAAAAATTATGGACTATCCCTTCCCTACGTGAAGACATGAGCCTGACACACTAGCTATAACCGCGTAAATTTGGTTTAGAAATTACAATATGAAAATCACAATTCGCGCCGCAGGTCTCATAAAATCTGGCCCAGAACGTGATTTGATCGATACCTATCTCAAACGTGCCAACGGCATTGCACGCGGTGTTGGTATCACAGAAATTAGCGAGAACGGTATTGATATTCGCAATGCTAAATCCCGCGCACAAGAAACCGAAATCATCTTGTCATATCCACAAAACAACACGCCTCATGTACTGATTGTACTTGACGAGCGCGGGAAAGCCCTCTCCTCGCGGCACATGGCAAAAGCGATTGCCAATTGGCGCGATGATGGTCAAAAACATATCATATTTGCCATTGGCGGCGCAGATGGGTTCGCGCCCAGCGCATTACCTGCGGGGGTTTTTAAATGGAACTTCGGGGCACAAACATGGCCGCATAAACTGGTGCGTGTCATGATAAGTGAGCAAATTTACCGCGCCGTGTCCATTTTGTCTGGCAGTCCTTATCACCGAGATTAGGACTGTAATTTTCAACTCCCATACTGACAAATCCACAAAAGCTAATTACTCTATTGATATGAGTCGCATATTGAAAACCCAAATATTGTTTATGGCAATGCTCATAATGACTGGGCATTCACATATTTATGCCCAAACGCCAGACCCAAAAACATTAGATACATTATCTGAACAAGCGAAAGCAGCACAGGCAAAGGCCAACGCCTTTTCCAAAAAACAACAATTTGTCGAAACAGAAATCACAAAACTAAAAAATGAACTTATCAGTGCAACAGCGAAAAGCCGTGGCTATGAGCGTGAAGCCAACCGCATATATGATCGCATCACAGATTTGCAAATTGAAAAACAGACCTTAGGCGACCTTATTTTCAAAGACCGTACAGCCCTCATTGATCTTTTGGCAGCCCTGCAACGCATTGAGAAAAACCCGCCCCCCACTCTCTTGCTCAATACACAAAACACCATTGACGCGGCACGGGCGGGGATGTTGATGTCGTCATTAAGCCTGGACTTGCAAAACAAGACGGAATTGCTTTCATTGCGCTTGGGTGAATTACAAGACATTGAAACCAAACTCACATCAAACCGCGATGCATTTACACAAAATTCCCAAGAAATTGAGACACGCCTCGCCGCCATGCAAGTGATATTGTCCAGCAAATCCAAACTGAACAACACACTTAAAACAGATCAAAAATCACAAACCAAAAAAGCACAAGATTTAGCTGCAAAAGCACGAACCCTAAGAGATTTAATTCGCAGCTTTGAAGAACAGGCCAACAGTATAACTCCCCGTATCAAACCACCTGTGTCAAACCAAGACCCTGCCCCCAGTTTAAAGCCTAAACGCAACGGAAAACCTGCGCCGCTCTATATTTCACCGCAATTTGGACGGTTTGCCGATGCGCGTGGGAAATTACCGCTTCCCGTTTTGGGAAGTTTATCGCATAAATACGGCGTAAAACTTAAAGACGGGAGCCGTGCTGCTGGTGTGTATTTGAATACGCGCCCCAAGGCCCAAGTCATTGCGCCTTTTCCGGGAAAAATAGAGTTTTCAGGTGCATTTAATGGGCAACACGTCATCATCCTCAATGTTGGCAATGGTTATTTCATTGTATTAACGGGTTTGGGACGCACCAATGTGGCGGCTGGTGAATTTGTAAAAGCGGGCGAGCCCATCGGCCTTATGCCAACCAATGCAAAACCACAATTATTCATGGAGTTTCGTAAAAATAAGGCAAGTATTGATCCTAGCCCTTGGGTCAAACATGCTTTTTTACGAAAATAATGTAGGTTCGACCTCCTGACTTGACCTTACCCACGAAAATGTAACAGTTTTTTCATTTGAAATACCCGCTAAAGCACTGGCATGTTATACGCTAAACCGATAGGCTTACCCAAAACACGGAGTGCATCATGAAATATTTACTACCAACCATCGGCATTGTTTGCGCAAGTGCGCTGTTTGCATTTTCAACAACTTCGCAGCGCGCCATTGCTGTTGAAAAATCAACTCACGAAAAAACATTTGAACAACTCGACCTTTTTGCCGATGTATTGGCGCGGGTGCGTAACGATTATGTGGTATCCGTAGACAATGCAGACCTGATTGATGACGCCATTAACGGTATGTTACAAGGCCTTGACCCCCATTCTAGCTATATTACCCCAGAGAGATTTGGCGATATGCAAATTTCTACGTCTGGCGAATACGGTGGGCTTGGCATGGAGGTGACAATGGAAGACGGCGCGGTTAAAGTTGTCGCCCCAATCGACGAAACCCCTGCGAAAAAAGCGGGGATTTTATCGGGTGATTATCTCACCGCTATCGACGGCGAATCCATATTAGGCCTAAGCTTGAACGAAGCCGTAGACCGTATGCGCGGCAAACCTGGGGAAGCCATCACCGTGACCGTAATAAGGCGCGGCGAAGACCCGATGGATATCACCATGACCCGCGAGATCATCAAAAGAATAGTTGTTCGCCACCGCGTTGAAGATGGTATTGGTTATTTACGTATTTCACAATTCAACGAAAAAACAGCGTCCTCTCTTGATACATCAATCAAAGCATTAAAATCTGAACTTGGCAATAATATGCCTGGTATTGTCATAGATTTACGCGGCAACCCTGGTGGTTTACTTGACCAATCCATCAAAGTCAGTAGTGCATTCTTGGACGGCGGCGAAGTGGTATCGACCCGTGGGCGGCACGCGGGTGACACAGAAAGCTATAATGCCAAACGCGGAGAGCGCTTAAAAAACATTCCAATTATCGTCTTAATCGATAGAGGCTCGGCCTCTGCATCTGAAATCGTAGCAGGCGCACTCCAAGACAGAAACCGGGCTTTGGTGATTGGCATGACATCATTTGGCAAAGGGTCTGTGCAAACAGTTGTGCCCTTAAGAAACGGCCGTGACGGTGCACTACGCCTAACAACAGCGCGCTATTATACGCCGTCTGGAACTTCCATTCAAGGCATCGGCATTACGCCTGACATAGCCATTTCATATGCTCTTGATGACGGCAAAGGCAATAAAGGGCAAATAACGGAATCTGATCTGCCCAATTCCATCAAAAACGAGCAAGCTGAATTAAATGCGGAAGAGGAAAAGATAGCTGAACTATCCATTGAATACCCACCAAAAGATTTCAAAGTGGAAGATGATTTTCAGCTTAAACGTGCCGTGGAAATTTTAAAAGATGGCTCCTATAAATCCCTGCTTGCACAAACTAAAAGCTAGGAGAGATCACTTGATTGATGTATTCAAAATTCCTGTTATTAAAAAAATTGGGAAATTGAGCTCACTCATTATTTTGGGCAGTATAATTGGCGTGTCTGCAGCAAGTTTTGCCATACCTAAATCGGGTGGCAATGATGACACTTACACACAACTCATTATTTTTGCAGACGTCTTAAACCGCGTGCAAAATGATTATGTCACGCAAACCGACCCTGAAGAATTAATCGATGATGCCTTAAACGGTGTCCTGCAAGCCCTAGATCCACATTCCCATTATTCACCACCGGAAGATTTCAAAAAACAACAAGAAAGCTCACGCCGCGAATACGGAGGACTTGGTGTTGAAGTGAGCATGGAAGGCGGCTTTATTTTGGTGGGTTATGCGAATAAGGGCGGGCCGGCAGCACGGGCAGGTATCAAAGCTGGCGATCTTATCACCCATGTGGAAGGTAAAAGTATAAAAGATAAAATATTGGATGACGCGGTTGAAAAAATGCGCGGGCTTGCTGGTGATCCCATTACAATTACCATAAAAAGCAAGGGCCGCACCCCTAGAGATGTGGTTGTCATCCGCGAGGTGATACAAGGGCGCGCCGTACGCAACCGTATGTTTGAGGGCATGGGGTATATTTATCTAGAAACCTTCAACAATGCAAACCTTGCCCGTGATCTTGGCGAGGCGATTGATATTTTAGAAACGGAGCACGGCGGAAAGCTTCCAGGGCTTATTCTTGATCTTCGCGGCAACAGAGGTGGGCTGCTTATTCAAAGCGTAAATGTCAGCAGTTATTTTTTAAACGGCGGCGAAGTGCTATCCGTTAGGGGGCGCAAACGTGTTGATGATGAACGCTACCATGCCGCGCGCGGTGAAAAACTGGCAGGTGTACCAGTTGTTGTTTTGATTAGTGGCACGTCAGCCTCGGCATCTGAAATCGTTGCGGGGGCATTACAAGACCGTGGACGCGCCCTCATTGTTGGCACACAATCTTTCGGCAAAGGCTCCGTTCAATCTGTTTATCCCTTAAGGGGCGGAAAAGATGGGGCTCTCCGCCTGACAACAAATCGTTATTTCACACCATCAGGACGCTCTATTCAAGGGCTTGGAATCACGCCTGATATTTGGGTTGAACCTTTTCCTGATGACGGAAAAACACATATGCGTATTCGCGAATCCAGCCTTCCCAATTCTCTTGACGCTATCATTCTTAAAACTGAAGGCGCGCAAATTAAACGCAAAATTCCAAAACATGAGTTTCCGCCAAAGGACTGGCCTGAAACGAAAGATTACCAATTACACCGCGCGGTCGAACTTTTAAAATCTGAAAGTTTTAACACACAATTACAAAAAGCATTCCGTCAATAAATTAAGTGCTGTAACCGCATTCAGTTCATGTGCAATCTACAACCTTGTTAGTATTGCCTTTCGTATAGCCAAGCGGTATGCAAAGACATGGTTCAAAATATTATTCAACGAAAACGCAAAAAAATACCGTCTGTGCGCAAGCATAGCTTGAGTGCAGTTTTAATACTTGCGCTCATTGTGTTGTCTACATATTCGTGGCTACAAATAACAGGTAAACGTGTCAATTTGCCGCCTCAACGTGGGCCAGAATCCGTACTGGCAAAACCTGAAGTCCCCAACATTAACACTGTCGGAGAAGCTTTGCCTGACCTGTTAAGCACAGATAATATTCCCCTTGATGTTAACCCAACAGAAACGCAAGGCATGCTAGGCGGGCCAGAATCAGTAGCAACTGACGGGCCGCGGCCACCCAGTGAAAGCATTGTCAGCACGCAAAATACATCGGGGCCCCAAACAATATTAATTGATGGCACGCCTATCACAGCTGGTCCGTCAAATATAACGAACTCAATATCACGCCCTCTAACAAAAGCACCCATACAGGGCTTATCGCGCATGTCTCCATTTGGACCTGTACCAATAATCGCTCAAGATGGACGCACGGTTTATACAAGCTATGCTAAGCCCTTCACGCCTGAAGCCAACCAAAAATATATCTCCATTATTATTGGCGGCCTTGGCTTAAACACTACATTAACGCAGCGAACGATTACTGAATTACCAGGCGAAGTTACATTGTCATTTGCAGCCACCGCGCCAAACCTTCAACATTGGATTGACCGTGCCAGAGCTAATGGCCATGAAGTCATGATTGAACTCCCCCTGCAAAGTGCAGATTATAAACTGCAAGCTGAGGCCACTGATTATACCCTGACCGCGACAGGCTCACACAGTAAAAATATTCGCAATCTCGATTATTTACTCAGCCGTGCGCAAGGGTATTTTGCAGTCACAAATTACGGCGGTGAGGTGATTGTTAATGACCAAGCCGCTCTCATACCCATTTTGAAACATCTTCAAACTGCAGGCTTAGCTTTTATTTATGATGGGGCAACGCCAGATAATATTCTAAACCCTCTCGCCCAAAAACAAAATCTCCCCTTTACAACGGCACACGGTTTGCTTGACGCGGTCACCCACGATAGAAGAAGTGTGAGCCTGCGCGTCACGAATTTCAATGTAAGTGATACAAAGGTTATTATCGGGATGGGGTTTTCATATGCTGGTACAATTGACGGCGTCAAAGATTGGCTTCAAAATACAAAAACTGGGGTAAAACTGGCCCCAGCATCTTATGCCTTAAAAACAAATTAATATGAACCCGTCTCCCACCAAATACAGACCAGCAGCAGGGATTTGCCTGTTTAATAAAGACGGGAAAGTCTTTCTCGGTAAGCGTAAAAAATCCCGTGGTCCCTATATTTGGCAAATGCCACAAGGCGGCATTGACGACGGAGAAACACCAAGCCAAGCCGCTGTGCGCGAGCTTTACGAAGAAACTGGCATTTCCCAAGACCTCATCACTCCGCTCGCACATATTGAAAACTGGCTCCATTATGATTTTCCAACTAACCTAACTGGTTCACAAATGGCCAAAGCATGGCGCGGGCAAAAACAAAAATGGTTTGCCTTTCGCTACACTGGCACAGACAGCCAAATTGATCTGTTTGTGCATGACGACATAGAGTTTTCCGACTGGCGGTGGGATACACTTGGTATGGCCGTAAAATTGATTGTTCCTTTTAAGAGATGCGTCTATGAACAAGTAAGGGCAGAGTTTTCCAAATTTGAGACAGATAGTAATGACCAAGCCGAGTGGTAAAAATGCGCTGATATTTATTATCATTGCTGTGGCAATCGACGCCATTGGCCTCGGTATTATTATCCCTGTCCTGCCTGATTTATTGGTCGAGTTAACAGGCCAACCCTTAAATGAAGCCGCTCTGCACGGTGGTTGGCTCACCTTTACTTACGCCGTCATGCAATTTATTTTCATGCCAATCATCGGCGGATTGTCAGACGCTTACGGGCGACGGAAAATCATGCTGTTATCCTTATTGTGTCTTGGAGTTGATTATCTAATTATGGGCTGGGCGCCCACCATAACCATTCTTTATATTGGCAGGATTATATCAGGCGCGGCAGGAGCCACTTATTCAACGGCTAATGCCTTCATTGCCGATATCTCTCCGCCTGAAAAGCGAGCCCAAAACTTTGGCATGATTGGAGCGGCCTTTGGCATCGGTTTTGTACTCGGGCCAGTGATCGGTGGACTGCTCGGCGAATACGGCGCACGGATACCGTTCTACGCAGCCGCAATTATTTCTTTGCTTAATGTCATTTACGGATTTTTCTTTCTACCCGAAACCTTGGACGTTAAAAACCGCCGCTCCTTTAGTTGGCGGCGGGCCAATCCATTTGGAACCTTCAAGTCTGTCCTTGCCCTACCCCAACTTGGCGGATTCTTATTGGTAATTTTTCTGATATCATTCGCACATTTTGTCTACCCAAGTACATTTGCATTTTTCACCAAAGAAAGCTTTAAATGGTCACCGGGCGAAGTGGGCATGTCGCTTGCGGCCTACGGGATAGCCTCCGCATTTGTCCAAGGCTATCTCATTCGCATCGCTATTCCCAAACTGGGCATGGTAAAATGCGCGGTCATAGGCACGCTGATGAACGGGGCAGCCTTTATTGGCCTTAGTCTCGCGGCCAACGGATTTATCGCCTATCTGTGGCTCATGCCCGCCGCCCTCGGTGGACTGGCTGGCCCCGCTATTCAAAACCTGATGTCAGTGAGGGTGAGCGAGGACGCCCAAGGAGAACTCCAAGGCGCGCAAGGAAGTTTAAGCGGCATTGCCATGATGATGAGTCCACTGATTATGACAAGCCTATTTAGCAAATACGCCGCCGCCGATGCCCCCATCTACTTCCCGGGCGCACCGTTTATGTTGGCAGGATGCCTAATCGCCATTGCCCTCTTGGTCTTCATTTGGGCAGTACGGACTGTGCCTGTTGTTACAGATGTTGCAAAAAAAATATAATTCAGAATACCTCTCCTCGGGGAGAGGTCGCACGGGCTTTAGTCCGTTGCGGGTGAGGGGAAATTAAATAAATATTCAGCAAACTCACCAAGGGTCATATCGCATATATCCCCTCACCTAAATCCTCTCCCCAAGGAGAGGACTTTGAACTGAATGAACCTAAGAATTTGAGCAACTAAAGGCTCTCAGCCAGTTGTCTCAAACCATCTATATGTTGCGCGATATCGAGGCTAACGTCGCCTTCGGTTTCGGCAAGCAAGGTTTCTGCTTTGGAGATTTCGTCCGTAATAGTTTCTGGCTTTACATCACTCATCAGTGTGCATTGCTCGGCGAGTATTGTCAGGCCGCTTGGCATAACATCGGCAAATCCGCCTTGGATCATATAGCGGGTTTCAACGTCGTCATTAAATACGGTAATTGCGCCTGTGCGGATAGCGGCCATGAACGGTGCATGGTCGGCAAAGACGCCAAAATCGCCTTCGCTTCCTGGAACGTCAACTTGGTCAACAAGGCCGCTAAAAAGCTCAGCCTCGGGCGATACCAATGAAAATTGTAATTTATCTGCCATTTTAAGACCTTATACTTTCTTCAAACATCGCAACTGCATTCTCGAATGTATCGCGGCAATGGGGGTTACAAAACCCGACGACTTTGCCTTTGTACAATGTCAAACCACCACCCGTAACTGGCTTACCCGAATTAGGACAATGTGTATTTACACAGTCCGCAAGTTCGAGGGACTTGCTCATATTTACGCCGCGTCCGCTGCCATTTTTTCGGCCTTTTTGATGACGTCTTCAATGCCGCCAACCATGTAAAATGCCTGCTCTGGAATGTGGTCATATTCGCCTTCGCACACACCACGGAATGATTTCACTGTGTCCTTAAGGTCAACCAACAAGCCCGGTGAACCTGTAAAGATTTCGGCAACGTGGAAAGGCTGGGACAAGAATTTCTCAACTTTACGCGCACGCGCAACAACGAGCTTATCTTCTTCGGACAGCTCGTCCATGCCCAGAATAGCAATGATGTCTTGTAGTGATTTATATTTTTGTAAAATTTCTTGCACCATACGAGCAACTTCGTAGTGATCTTCACCAACAATGCGAGGTTCCAAAATACGAGACGTACTGTCAAGCGGGTCAACCGCAGGATAAATACCTTTTTCGGAAATAGCGCGGTTAAGAACCGTTGTCGCGTCCAAATGGGCAAAACTTGTCGCTGGCGCAGGGTCGGTCAAATCGTCGGCTGGCACATAAATTGCTTGCACAGATGTAATTGATCCTTTGTTAGTCGAGGTAATCCGTTCCTGCATTTGGCCCATTTCTGTGGCCAAAGTAGGCTGGTAACCCACGGCGGACGGGATACGCCCCAAAAGCGCCGACACTTCGGAACCAGCTTGGGTAAAGCGGAAAATGTTATCCACGAAGAACAACACGTCTTTGCCTTCTTCGTCGCGGAAATATTCGGCTTGCGTTAGGCCAGTAAGCGCAACACGCGCACGGGCTCCTGGAGGTTCATTCATTTGTCCGTAAACGAGAGAACAACGGCTAGCGCCGCCGCCGCCTTCGATATTCACATTACTTTCGATCATTTCCCAGTACAGATCATTACCCTCGCGTGTACGCTCGCCCACACCCGCAAACACGGAGTAACCACCATATGCTTTGGCGATATTATTGATAAGTTCCATAATCAGAACCGTCTTGCCAACACCCGCACCGCCAAATAGTCCAATTTTGCCGCCTTTAACATAGGGGCAAAGCAAGTCGATGACTTTAATACCGGTGGCCAGAACTTCTGACTCTGTCGCTTGGTCTTTAAACGCAGGTGCTTCCCTGTGAATAGACATGCGTTTGGTTGTTTTAATTGGGCCAACTTCGTCAACAGGCTCGCCGATTACATTCATGATACGTCCAAGAGTTGCGGGGCCAACAGGAACAATGATTGAGTCGCCTGTATCGCTTACTGGCTGTCCACGAACGAGGCCTTCAGTACTATCCATCGCGATTGTCCGCACCGTGTTTTGTCCCAAATGTTGGGCAACTTCCAAAACCAAACGATTGCCTTGGTTATCAGTTTCAAGCGCGTTTAAAATCGCTGGCAAATCGCCCGTAAATTCAACGTCAATCACCGCGCCAATAATCTGGCTGATGCGACCTGTCGCTTTTTTAGCAACAATCTTTTTAGCTGGTGCTTTTTTAGCGGCAATTTTCTTAACTGCTGCCTTTTTAGTTGCTGGTTTCTTTTTTGGTTTCTGGGCCATTGTCGTTTCCTCTAGCTTAAAGCGCTTCCGCGCCAGAAATAATTTCGATCAATTCAGACGTAATTTGCGCCTGTCTCGATCTGTTAAATGTCAGTGTTAATTTATCAATCATGTCGCCTGCACTTCGTGTCGCATTGTCCATGGCCGCCATTTTGGAGCCCATTTCGCCTGCGCTATTTTCAAGCAATGCCGAGAAAATTTGTGTATTGATATTGCGCGGGAGCAATACTTGCAAAATGCCTTCTTCGTCAGGTTCATACTCATAGGCCGCGCCGCCAAGATCAGGGGCACTGCCCTCGTCGTCAGCGTTTTCAACCAGCGCGGGGATCATGGTTTTAATGGTCGGGATTTGCGTCATGACGTTTTCAAATTCAGAATAAATCAATTTACAAACGTCAAATTCACCTGCCTCAAACATAGAGGCAACTGTCCCGCCAAGCTCAGCCGCAATCGCGCCTGTTAGGGTTTTATGCTCTTTTAACGACACCATTTTGACAATTTTATCGCCGTAAAGACGCTTTAACTGATCATAGCCTTTTTTACCGATGCAGAAAATTTTGACGGTTTTACCAGCAGTTTCCAGGGCCGTAATTTCCTCGCGAGCTTTGCGAACAATATTGGTGTTAAAGCCACCGCATAGGCCACGGTCGGCTGTCGCGACAACAAGCAGTTGAACTTGGTCAGACCCTGTTCCCACAAGCAATTTCGGCGCGCCTTCACTGCCTTTCATAGAAGCAGATAGATTAGCGATTACAGCCCCAATACGGTTTGAATAGGGGCGTGATTTTTCCGCCGCGTCCTGTGCTTTACGCAATTTTGCAGCCGCAACCATCTGCATGGCTTTGGTGATCTTTTGCGTGTTCTTTACGCTTTTGATCCGGTTTTGTAATTCTTTAAGGCTGGCCATTGCCGCGCTCTCCGTCCTTACCTAACCTGAAAAATTCGAAGTGAAAGCTTCAAGAATTGATTTTAACTGGGCTTCCAAATCATCTGTCAATTTTTTGCCCGTTTTAATCTCGTTCAAGAACTTAGCGTGTTGCCCTTTAAGGTGAACCAGAAGTTCTTTTTCGTAAGCTTGCACTTGTTTCACGTCGATACCGTCAAGGTAGCCGCGTGTACCCGCATAAAGAACACAAACTTGCTCTTCCACTTGTAGAGGCGAGTATTGTGGTTGCTTCAATAATTCTGTCAAACGCTCACCACGGGCAAGCATGGCTTGGGTAGAGGCATCAAGGTCTGAACCAAATTGAGCAAAGGCCGCCATTTCGCGATATTGCGCCAGCTCGCCTTTAATCGGGCCAGCCACTTGTTTCATAGCCTTGATCTGCGCGGACGAACCAACGCGTGACACGGATAGACCTACGTTAAGCGCTGGGCGAATGCCTTGGAAGAACAAATCTGTTTCCAAGAAAATCTGGCCATCAGTAATGGAAATTACATTGGTCGGAATAAAGGCCGACACGTCATTGCCTTGGGTTTCAATAATAGGCAGAGCTGTCATAGAGCCAGATCCATTGGCTTCGTTAAGTTTGGCGGAACGCTCCAATAATCTGGAATGAAGATAAAATACATCACCTGGATACGCTTCACGGCCTGGAGGACGACGAAGCAGGAGAGACATTTGGCGGTAAGCCACAGCTTGCTTGGAAAGATCATCATAAACGATCAGGGCGTGCATGCCGTTATCACGGAAAAACTCGCCCATGGCGCACCCTGCAAATGGCGCAAGATACTGCATAGGCGCAGGTTCGGACGCTGTCGCCGCCACAATGATGGAATACGACATCGCGCCGTTTTCTTCGAGATTTTTAACCAATTGCGCCACGGTTGAGCGTTTCTGGCCAATCACAACATAGATACAATATAGCTTTTCATTGTCGTCATCATTATCAAAAGCTGCCTTTTGATTGATGATAGCATCAACGGCCACGGCGGTTTTACCAGTCTGGCGGTCACCAATAATAAGTTCGCGTTGGCCACGGCCAATCGGGATCAGCGCGTCAATGGCTTTAATGCCAGTTTGCACAGGCTCATGCACGGATTTACGCGGGATAATGCCCGGCGCTTTCACGTCAACACGGCGGCGTTCTTTGGCTTTAATCGGGCCTTTGCCGTCAATCGGCTCACCCAGCGCATTTACTACGCGGCCCAAAAGACCCATGCCGACAGGCACGTCAACGATTTCGCCGAGACGTTTAACTGTGTCGCCTTCTTTAATTCCCCGGTCATCGCCAAAAATTACGATACCGACATTGTCAGACTCTAGGTTAAGCGCCATGCCTTTAACACCACCCGGAAATTCAACCATTTCGCCAGCGCGAACATTATCAAGGCCGTGAACACGGGCAATCCCGTCCCCTACGGACAAAACCTGTCCAACGTCAGAGACTTTGGCCTTTGTGCCAAATCCTTTGATTTGTTTTTTTAGAATGCTAGAAATTTCTGCGGCGCGAATATCCATGAGATTATGCCTCTTTCATTGCCATTTTCAAACCCTCAAGTTTCGTCTTGAGCGTGCTATCAAAATACCGGGATCCGATTTTAACGGCGAACCCCCCGAGAAGTTCTGGAACAATGTGCGTTTCCACACTGACACTGCGTCCAAGAGATTTTTTAAGTTGTGATTTTATCGAGTTAAGTTGCGCAGGTGTTAGTTTTTTGGCCGAAAATACTTCAGCACTCCCTGTGCCGCGCATGGCGGCTACACTTTGCTCAAACGCCGCGATCATAGCAGGAATATCACTGCTGCGCTGATTCTCGACAACCGTTCCGATAAATTGTGTGGTTAATTTGCTAAGTTTGGCTTTTTTTGCAATTGCCAAAAGAGCCTTTAGCTTAGCACCATCCGCAATCACAGGACTGTTTACTAAGGCCCGCAAATCATCGCTTTTTCCAAATAAATTTTTGAGAGTTCTTAAGTCTTTTTCCACTGTTTTCAAAGACTTAGAACTTTGTGTAAGCTCCAAAAGGGCGGACGCATAACGATGTGCTGCTTCGCTTACAATTCCCTCAAAGTTTGACATGAAAACGCTTTCAAATAATCAACAGAGCATATGCTCCAAAATACCGACTCACACAGCTGTTATTGCGATAAGTTGACGCCTCTTAGCACGGGTTTTTTGTCGTGCCAAGCCCTGTTTTTCAGTGAATTACACAGGGCATATTTTGTGAAGTTTTTGGAAGATTTTTTGCTAAAAACTAAGCTTTACCCCGCCGCCCCAGCCCTGTTCGCTGTCCCACCCCACAGCGAGGGCGATTTGCTTGTTTATGGCGTAGCTAAAGCCTGCACGGTATTTTTCGTCAGTAGATGCTTCCCACTCTAAGTCAAGTCGTGTTGTGAGTTGAATGTGGGAACCCACTTCAACTCGACGTGTCCGCCACTGGCCAATTGCACATCGGCTTCTATCAAAAGTAGCAGGACATAGCGCACCCCGATAACGGCGTTGGTCTCAGATGGCCCGCCTTCTTTTTCAGAACGCACACCGCCGTATACGGATAAGAACCGACTTAACTGCCGTTCCACAACAGCCTGGGCATCATATATTCAATGATTTCTGTAGCAACATCCACCGCGCCCATATCATGGCCCATTTTACTATGATCCATTTTTGAATGATCCATTTACATTGCTAAGTTAAAAGGTGAAATTGAAGCTATGAATAAGGTTTCCACTAAGAAAGAGTGTTTCAAAGAAACCACTCCTACATAAAACTCGTCCCCGCACCCGATGCGGGGCCATAGGGTGGTACGACAACACACTGCCCAAAATGCGTATGGACCCCGTATCAAGTACGGGGACGAGTTTGTGCCGTTTAGCAAAACAAAATACTCTACAAAAAGCCTTGCAATACCCCCCCCCGTTGTATGGTTACATTTTACCACCAAAGGGGAATGTCATGACAAAATCATCAATATTTATAGCAACACTAGCCATAGGATTATTATCAGCCTGTGCCACTTACACACCACCTGCAGACAACAACATTGATAAAACCAAAACAGTAAATGCCAGTTTTGCCAAAACTTGGCAAAATGCTACAGAATGGTTTGCGAATAACAATGTCCCAATAAAAAACATTGTAAAAGACTCCGGCCTTATCGCTACTGATTACCAGTTGGGGACAGACTCCTCTTATTTAGATTGCGGCACAGTTGGAACATATGAAGCGTTTGGAGACAAAAAGGTAAATTTAAATGTCATTGTCAAAGCCTTAACATCAACAACGACTTCAGTTCGCGCCAATGTTTTTGGTACAGGTACAATAACAAGAGCAGATTTATATGGTAACTCAGTAGGCGCGCCTAAAGCCATTGATTGCGTATCAACAGGTAAATTAGAAAGTGACCTTTTTGACGCCTTACATGCAAAATAGCATTCCTACATAAATCCTTGCGGATCAATATCTATTTGGAGTTTGGTTTTGTTTGGGGGGCGGAGGCGAGTTTTCCAGACTTGCATATAGGCGGATAGGTTTACCTTCATTTCTGCTTTTATCAGAAGCCTTCGTCTGTGGCGTCCGCGCAAGATTGCGATCGGGGCTTCAGAGGGGCCTAGTATTTCTATGCCTTCGGCGCGGGGGGCGCATGCGAGGAACTTACGGGCAAATTCGTTCGCCTTATTTGCGTCAGGTGCAGAAATAATCACGGCGGCTAATTTGCCATATGGAGGCAAGCCGAGCAGTTCGCGCATGGCAAGTTCTGCGCTAATAAACCCTTCCCTGTCCCCGTCCGCCAAGGCTTGTAAGGCATCATGTTCGGGCATGTGGGTTTGAATGAGGGCGTGGCCAGGTTTATCGGCCCGCCCTGCGCGCCCTGCAACCTGCACCAAGGTTTGGTAAGTCCGCTCCCCTGCTCGCAAATCCCCACCTGCAAGGCCAAGATCACCGTCTACCACCCCGACAAATGTAAGGTGCGGGAAGTTATGCCCTTTGACCACCATTTGTGTGCCGACCAGAATATCAATGCCGCCCGCCTGCATTTTCTCCATCAAAGCGCGGATACGTTCAGGATTACCTGCCGTATCTGATGACAAAACTTCAAGCCGTGCACCCGGAAACAATACGGCGGCTTCTTCCGCGACCCGTTCCACACCGGGGCCAACGGGATGCAGCGCGCCTTCGGTTTTGCATTCAGGGCAAGCCGTCGGCATGGGCATAGAAAACCCCGTATGGTGACACATAGCCCGCCCCGTACGTTTATGCTCGACCAACCAACTGTCCGTATCTGGGGATTTTAGCCGCTCCCCGCACGCGCGGCAAATGATGAGCGGCGCGTAGCCTCTACGGTTAAGGTAGAGCATGGCCTGCTCGCCCCGCGCCAAAGCCCCGGTAACGGCCTTTATCAATGGCGGTGACAGAAATTTCCCACTCTCAACTTTATGTTCTTTCAAATCCACCAATTCTATTTTTGGCAAGACGGCAGCACCAGGTCGTTCTGGTAAAACCACATGCACATAACGTCCCGTGCGGGCATTGGTCAGGCTTTCAAGCGACGGGGTTGCTGAGGCCAACACAATACTTGCACCCGATAATTTGGCCCGCACTACGGCCATATCGCGGGCATTATAAATCACCCCTTCGTCTTGCTTATAAGACCCGTCGTGTTCCTCATCGACAACGATCAACTGCAAATCTGCGAAGGGAAGATACAAAGCAGAGCGCGCACCGATAACAAGCTTGGCACGCCCTGCCGCGCACTCTCGCCACACCCGCCGACGGGCAGCCTCTCCCATAGCCGAATGCCACTGGGCAGGTTCCGCGCCGAACGCTTGGGTGAACCGCTTTAGCCCCGCTTGGGTCAGCGCAATTTCAGGCACAAGGATCAACACTTGCCCGCCTTGTTTGAGGGCTTGCACGGCGGCCTCAAGATAGACTTCGGTTTTGCCCGAACCAGTCACCCCGTCAAGCAAGGCAATTGAAAATTCTTGGGCACGCACAAGCCCTGCTAGTGTTTCTCCCGCCTGTTTTTGCTTATCTGTCAGTGAAAATTGTCGCCCGTCATGATCTGGATTTGGCGCGTCAAATGGTGGATCATGCGGCGCGTCGTATTTTTCCAACAAGCCTGACACCCCTGCCATAGTGCGCACCACTGACGCAGATACACTTGCTGCTTTGGCAATATCACTGGCCCGCGCGGGCCAAATACCGCCGAGTGCCAAAACCCGTTTACGGGCCGTACTTAAACCCGCAGGCATTTCTACCAAAGTTTTGCGGTAAAATGTCACAACAGGGCTAGGGTCAAGGGCTTTGTAAGAACGCAAAACCATGCGCAAAACTTGCCCTTGTAATGAACAATTATATTTGGCCGTAAAGTCGACAAATTTCAACATATCAGGGCTGAGAGGTCGGCAGGGCTTGCGCTCGGCAATGTGCTTTAACGTCCGCTTAGCATCTGCTGGTGTTTTCGACCTCTTACCCCAAACTACGCCCAGTTTAACCTGCTTGCCAATGGGTGCATAAACAAAGTCCCCTAGCCCTAATTTCATACCCTGCGGAATGTCATAATCAAAAGGCTCTGGCACGCTGACAGGAAATAGGATTTGCGCAATATGTGTCATAGTCATGGTATTTATGATTTAGCAAGGTTTGACAATCCCAAACCCAAAACCGTCAATACATTCCTCATAAACAAACCATTCGCCCTAAACCTTCCTTAACCCCAACGACGTAGCTTCTGCCACGTATGAAAACACAATCAACACTTGAAAAGATGAACACCAATGAAGTGCTAGCAAGTTTCCTTGACCATCTGCGCGGGGAACGCCGCCTTGCAGACAACACGGTGCAAGCCTATGAACATGACCTTGCCATGTTTTTGGGTTTTCTCGCCGTGCATTTGGAACGCAAGCTGGTTTTGGCTGATTTACGCACCGTAAGTATCACAGACTTTCGTAGCTATATGGCCAGCCGTCGGCGCGGTGAAGGCGGGTTATCCGCAAGCTCTCTGGCCCGCAATCTCTCTAGTATTCGGATGTTCTTTCGCTATACCGCACGGCGGTGGGATATTAAAAATGACGCCGTCAATCTGATCCGTGGACCACGGCCACAAAAACGCCTGCCAAAACCCATTTCTGTACAAGCCAGCAAGGATATTTTGAATATAGATGTAAGCGGTGAATTGCCGTGGATTGCCGCGCGCGACAGTGCCGTTCTCACCTTACTATACGGCGCAGGACTTCGCATTTCAGAAGCTCTGTCTCTGACGGGTTCTGACGCGAGCTTGCCAAGCAGTTTACCCATCACAGGTAAGGGCGGAAAAACCAGAATGGTTCCGATTTTGCCCGTTATACAGTCAGCGATCACGGCTTACGCGCAGCTTTGCCCTCATCCTCTTACAGACGACACGCCGCTTTTTCGCGCCGTACGCGGGGGGCCATTACGGGCCGAAACTATCCAAGCAAAAATTCGAATTTTGCGCGGTGCACTGGGCCTACCTGATACAACCACCCCTCATGCCCTTCGCCATAGTTTTGCCACCCACCTGCTCGCTGGCGGTGGAGACCTGCGCACAATCCAAGAACTGCTTGGCCACGCCAGCCTCTCCACCACACAAGTTTACACAGATGTTGACGCTGCAAGCTTGATTAAAACCCACAACGCCGCTCATCCAAGGGCTTAATTATTTTGGATAGTGCATAGCAATTGTAACATTTGTCCCATTTGCACCGATATTGATTTTTACATCATCAAATTTGGGCTCGCCGCGAAGCTCTGGGCCACTCGCGCCCCAACCATCCAAAGGCATATAGTGCTCGTCCTTTGAGAACTCACCGTCATTATTGGTGTCATGCCAAATCATCACACTATAATCACCAACAGGTATATCGGTATATGTATAGGTCATATTGCCACCGGTAACATTTTTATAGATACCGCCGCCCGTGCCGCGCTCTTGCATAAAATCTTCACGCTTTTGCACGGATACATAGAGCGGGCCACCGCCAGCTTGTACGCCGTGTAAATTTACATTCAAACTTCCCATTTCAATCGCATGAGCACTCACACCAACTGCAAGTACACTCGCTATGCCGACAATCGTCACTGCTATATTTTTCTTTATATTAACAAACATATCATTCTCCTTTAAACTAGTTTGTATTTCAAACTTAATATATTTTAGTTTGCATTGCAAACTTATTTGTGTTATTAATTTTAGTGAAAGGAATTATTATGACCAAAACAGATATAATAAACGATATTGACTATGTAAAAACCCTAGCTGAAGAAGGCCGCAATGCACCATTACTTGGAGGACTTGTCGGCATTTGGTGGGGTAGTTTATTGTTTATCACCCTCTTTATGCACTATCTTGCTCTTCAAGGAACAGGCCCACTTTCCATTGAAATGATAGGGCTTGCGTGGATGATATTCGGCATTGTTGGCAGCATTGGCTCTGCGGTTTTGGGTCGCGGCATAGAGAAAAAACCAGGCGCGTCATCTATGAACAACCGCGTTGCATCTGCATTATGGCTTGGCAATACCATTCTTCTATTCACATATGGACTTTCAGCCGGTATCAGCGCGGCTATGGGTATTAACGATTTTCTCATCATGGATACTATGATGCCCATTGCATTTGGCCTTTATGGGCTTACCGCCTTTGTTATGGCAAAAATAAGTGATGAGAAATGGCAATTAATACCAGGCACACTTGCCTTCGCCTTTGTCCCTATCAGCCTGTTTTTACTCGGAAAACCAGAACTTTATTTAGCTGCTATGGCAGCGATCATATGCACTATTATTATTCCTGGTGTCATTACAATGCGCCGCGAACCAAAGGCGGTGATCTAGCTATGCCGTCTTCTCTCAATGATATCAACGACATTATTCATGGGCGATTGCGGCTTGGTGTCATGGCTTATTTATCCACGGCCAGCCCTGCCAGCTTCCCAGAATTATTAGAAAAAACGGGGGCCACCAATGGCAATCTTTCTACCCATTTGACCAAGCTCGAAAATGCAGGGTTTATCAGGCAAGACAAGGGTTATAACGGCAAACGTCCGCAAACCCTTGTGCATCTCACTGGTGCGGGCCGAACGGCATGGATTGAATATTTGGACACCATGCGAGATATGTTGAATTTATAAAATCTTCTTTGCTCATTGTACCTTACACGCTAGAAGGTTTTAAATTTTCAAAAGAGCTGCTATGTCCATTGACCCTAATCTTTTACTACGCGCCGAAAATGCCTGTGAGCTCTGCACGGCAAGAGATAATTTAGCTGCCTATGATGTCATGCCGGAAATTGGCGCACCCCCAGAACACACAGCTGTTCTGTGCACCACATGTTGCGAACAAATAGACGGCAATTCCTTCAACACCGATCATTGGCAATGCCTCTCGACCAGCATGTGGAGTCAAACCCCATGTGTTCAAGTTTTAGTGTGGCGGCTACTGACGCGCCAAAGCAGCGAGAGTTGGGCCCAAGACTTACTCGACATGATGTATCTGGACGAAAGCTTAACCGAATGGGCCAAGGGAGGCTTGCCTGAAAAACAGGACATTAATGAGACTCCAACCCGCGATAGCAACGGCGCAATTTTGCAAAACGGCGACACGGTAACCCTGATAAAAGACCTTGCCGTCAAAGGTGCAGGCTTTACGGCCAAGCGGGGTACTTCCGTGCGTAATATTACCCTCACCACAAACCCGTTACATATAGAAGGTCGTGTTAACGGACAGCAAATTGTATTGGTCAGTGCGTTTTTGAAGAAGGTTTAGGACGATACTTTCAGCAAGGCATCCCCTCACCGCGCTGTCGCGCACCTCTCCCCAAAGGAGAGGTTGTGTAAGTTGACCTTCTTAACCTCTCCTTTGGGGAGAGGTCGAGCGAAGCGAGGGTGAGGGGAAATGCTCTAGAAATTAAAGCTCACCCTACATCTGCATGGCCCACTTCTCTACGTCCATGGCGGCTTGGCGGACGGCTTCTGAGCAGGTTGGGTGGGCGTGGCAGGTTCTGGCGATGTCCTCTGACGCGGCGCGAAACTCCATGGCGAGGGCGATTTCGGCGATCATTTCGCCGACCCCCGTGCCGATCATGTGTGCGCCCAAAATTTCGTCGGTTTCTGCGTGCGCAAGGATTTTTACGAACCCGTCAGTTTCGTGATTGGCACGGGCACGGGAATTGGCGGCAAAGGGAAATTTGCCAGTTTTAAACGGGATACCAGCCTCTTTTAATTCTTCTGTGGTTTTGCCCACACTGGCAATTTCAGGCTTGGTATAAACCACGCCAGGAATGACGTCATAATTTACATGCCCTGCTTTGCCTGCAATCAGTTCCGCAACAGCGCACGCCTCTTCTTCGGCCTTGTGCGCGAGCATGGGGCCAATTGTGCAATCACCCAAAGCCCAAATGCCAGATACATTGGTTTTAAAATGTGAGGTTTCAATAAAGCCGCGTTTATCCGTAGCAACGCCAACACTGTCAAGGCCCAGCCCATCTGTAAACGGGCGACGGCCAATGGCCACAAGCACCACATCCACGTCAATGTCTTTGGGCTTACCGCCAACGGAAGTTTCAGTCGTGACAGTTAAACCTGATTTTGTTTTTGCGACCCCCATGACTTTACGGCCCAATTCAAACTTAATTTTTTGTCGTTTGAAGAGACGAGTGGCTTGCTTTTGCACCTCTCCGTCCATACCCGGTAAAATATGATCCAGATATTCCACGACGGTAACTTCTGCACCCAATCTACGCCAAACCGAACCTAGTTCCAACCCGATAACACCTGCGCCAACCACCAATAGTTTTGCAGGCACTTCTGACAGGGATAATGCGCCCGTAGAGGACACGATAGTTGTCTCATCAATCTCGACACCGGGCAGAGGCGCGACTTCGGACCCTGTAGCAATGACAATATTTTTGGCCGTGTAGGTCTTACCCCCCACCTCAACCGTCGTAGCACTGGTAATTTTTCCAAACCCTTCGATGTGCTCAACTTTGTTTTTCTTAAACAAAAACGCAATACCTTGGGTTAGGCCGTCTACGGTTTTCTCCTTGGAGGCCATCATGGTGGGAAGGTCGAGTTCAACGGTCGCTTTAATGCCTAGCCCTGCGAAATCTTTAGTCGCAGTTTCGTACATTTCAGAGGCATGCAGCAATGCTTTGGACGGGATACAGCCAACATTGAGACACGTGCCGCCTAAAGTTTTACGCCCTTCGATACAGGCAACTTTAAGACCCAATTGCCCTGCGCGAATGGCGCAATTATATCCACCTGGCCCACCACCAATTACCAAAATATCATATGTTTCAGACATAAAAATGACTCGCGTCTAGAGTAAAATATAACACCAAAATACGCCCATGCTAAATTTGGTCAATACTTAATCGTGATCTGGCAATGTACTTAAAAGTTCCACAAATATACGGTCAATACGGACGCGGCGCTCTGCGTTCACAGGACTAAACATTTGCTGAAACCCTATGAGAGATACATAATTCATCACGGCAAGATCAATGGCCTGCTGACTTGTTATATTTTTGGCTTGCATGAGCAGGCTCGCCACATAATCGACTCGGCGTTTGTCAATGGCTTCTATGGCTTCGCGTACCACAATATCACTTGCCGCCCAACGGCGCAATTCGCGGTCAATCTCATACTCCATATTGAGCGCAATTTTATTGAGAGCTATTAATCTGGCAACAGGGCTGTCTTCATTCTCGGTCATATGTATGACTTTTTCAGTGAGTCGGTCTGCCCAAAAGACCATAAGCGCAGACACAAAATCTTTGCGGGCTTTAAAATGATGGTAAAATGAACCCTTGGTACGACCAGCCTTGGCGCACAAAGCATCAATCCGAATGGCTCTCATCCCGCTTTCAGCAAGAGTTTTTAACCCCAAGTCCAGCCAGTCAGTTTTGGAAAACCGCTTAGCCACCCAATCGACCCCAAACCTGATATAGCCCCACCACATGAAATAGGCCGTAAACCAAGCAAATCAAACTGCTCCAGACCATAAATGGAAACAGCAAATCTGGTTTAAATATAGCGGCGATAAACGGTACCGCTCCGCGCAATACATACACAGCCGTAATCGCTACCAATATCCATTTTAAAAAAGGAAGCGTCAGCGGAGCACCCGCCCCGCTTGGTATTGCCGCCGCCGTCAGTGCGAACATGCCCCAGACCATAAGCACCCCGCCAATGAATAATGTCACAAGCCCTGGATACCATGACCCGCGCTCAGCCATTTGCGCCAATTGCTCCCCCGCCCCAAAGAACCTGAGCCAATTTGCCCCACCAATAATACACGCAATGTGCAATCCGCTCGCAAGGAAACTCAGCAAACCGCCAATCAATAAATATGGGTTCATTTGAGGAAAAACTAAACTCTGCATCACAATACCTTCTCCGTATTTACTTTATGCTAGATACCATACTATATGGTATTGTCAAATACAATTACAAACTTACAAGACACACCAGTCCCCGCACTTGATGCGGGGGCTATAGGGTGATTGTGCGGCGCATTGCCTTTGACAGTGTATGGACCCCGCATCAAGTGCGGGGACGAGCAATATTGAGATGAGGGCTGAAAGAAGGTACGGATCCCAGATAAAGTCTGGGATGACAGTAAATTGGGATATGATGTTAGATTTGGGCCAAAAACAGAAACATCATATCCCCACCCTCACTCCAAAGGAGAGGTGAGAAACTATATTTTCTTTGGAGGAGCAAGCTTAACCTCTCCTTTGGGTGAGGTGCGCGACAGCGCGGTGAGGGGCGATGCTATTTCAAAATTGGATGCTGAATTTCAACATGATATGCCCTCACCTCAGACCTCATGCCACCGACCACGGGCTTTTTTATTGAGTGGCCAATGCATGGGCCGGTACCCAAGTATTATTTCAACCATCCATTGGCTTTACTTTTGCGAGAAAACCAAAATGCAAATATCCCAAAGAGAAGCACAATTCCTTCCATAGCAATTTGCCCGCCACCCATCACAGCATGCATTTTTCTAAACAAGAACATATCTAGAAGCGACAGAATGACAAAGCCCAATGATACAGTATATAAAAGCGCGGCCCAATGTTTACGCAACACCAAACTGAGCGCGCCGAGCGCACTTGTAAATACAGCCAAGGCAAATACGGCGGTTGACCAAGCAGGCGCGGCCGCAAGACTATCTGCATAGCCCTGACTATAAACACCATCCGCTATATATTTTGCCATTTTTTCAGACGTTGTTGTGACAAAATCATAATACACAAACATGCCCATCAACCCCCAAAGCACTAATATAATGGTGCATATCCAAAACCAAATCGGTAATTTATTGTCATTTACTTCAGTCATTTCACTCTCCTAATTCAACCAGTTTTTCGCAGCACTCGAACGGGCAAACCAGATAAGGAGAATACCAACGATAGGAATTGATAATGTCATGCCAAGTTGCCCTCCATTCATAGATTTCCCAATATCACTTAGAGCAAATATATATTTGTTGGGCTATAATTCCCAATATAGAGACAAAAAACAATGTCACAGCCCATTTCTTTCTCAGTAACAGCCCAACACAGCCAAGCGCACCAAAGACAACCGCGACGCTAAAGGCAAACATATACCAGGACGGGATATTTGCATACATTGTCCGCTCAAGTTCTGGTAATTGCGCCCGCGCCTCGTCACTCATAGTGAGTTGCATAACAAAAGCCACCACGCCCAGCAAGTTCCATATCAGCGCCAAAACGCTAACAATCCAAAACCAAATTGGTAATTTATCATCGTTTGTTTCTGTCATCTTTTTCCCCTTTTTGCCTGCTAAGCGCAGATCATGCTAGGAATATGACATATTTGACCTATTAACGCCAGAAACAAACTTATTTAAAGTTAAACTATATGCTAATTAATTTAAAATTGAACTATATGGAGTTTACTATGCGCAGACGGCAGTTTTTAAAAGTTATAGGTGGAGCGTCTGTTCTTGGTCTTGCTGGTGGGTATATCTGGGCTGCCCCGACAGCGCAGTCTGCGCGGGCCGCTTGGCGAAATGCTGGGCAGTATGATGATCCAATGCTATTTGCGCTCTCTTATGCCATTCTCGCGCCAAATCCCCATAACCGCCAACCTTGGCAAGTCGATATTATCAGCAAAGACGAAGCAACGCTCTATTGCGACCCCGACAGACGCCTGCCGATAACAGACCCTTACAATCGCCAAATCACAATTGGGCTTGGATGTTTTTTGGAGTTATTTAACCTGGCCGCTAAGCACAATGGCACATTAGCCCAGATCACGCCCTTTCCACAGGGGGCAAATGAGAAATGGCTCGACGATCGCCCTGTTGCACATATTAAACTTGTGGCGAGCACACCCGATGACACAACACTCTTTTCCCAAATCACCAGAAGGCGCACAGACAGAACTCCGTTTTTAGACCAAGTGCCGAGTCAAATTGACCTTAAGAGCGTTCAAAAGGCGGCAGGCAATACCGCCCATATATCTAACGCAGCACAAGTGGTGAGCCAAATCCGAGGCATTTGCAAACAGTCTACAAATATAGAATTTCTATCCCCAAACATTCACACTGAGAGCGCGAGCCTGATGCGAGTTGGCCGCAAGGCCGTCACAAAAAACCCGGATGGCATTTCCATTGAAGGCCCCGCGATCGAGCTGCTAAATTTAACGGAAGCTTTAAACCCCAAAGCAATGCGTGACCACAATTCTTCCGCTTTCAAACAAGGGTTAAACATGTACCAAGAGGCTGTCTCTACGGCGCAAAGTTTTCTCTGGATCACCACCTCTGATAACTCTCGCGAAAACCAAATCGCCGCAGGACGTGCGTATGTTAAAGCCAACTTAAAAGCAACAGAGCTCGACCTCTCTATGCACCCCTTAAGTCAAAGTTTACAAGAATTTAGCGAAATGGCGGATTCCCTTGCAAATATTCACCAAGTTTTAAACGTCCAGTCCCCAAACCGTATTCAAATGTTGGCAAGAATCGGTTATGGTCGTTCCAAGAAAGCATCACCAAAATGGCCCTTGGAGACAAGGCTCCTCTAAAAGGCCCGCTCATATGTACCAAACATTCGTAGAAATCGGCATCATAAATCAACTGGCAGAGGCTTTTCTAAGGCGGGCCTTACCCAAACCATTAACTGTCGCTCAGTTCCAGGTTCTAAGCCATCTATTGAGGTTGCCAGGCCAACATACACCCAGCGCGATCACTAAATCTTTTCAAGTCACTAAAGGTGCAATGACCCATACACTCGGGTTATTGACTAAGAACGGATGGGTTGAAATCATGCCTGACCCTGATGACGGGCGCTCTAAGCAAGTCTCGATCTCTTCTTCTGGGCGGGATATATTTTTACAAACAGTCGAAAAGCTCACCCCGTATTTTACTGAACTCGCTACAATTTTTCCACCCCAAGATATTAAGGCCTTAACAAACACTCTCGAAAATATTCGAGTGTTTATGGACGAAAACCGAGATTTAGAGATCAAGTGAATGTTAACTAAGCTCAAATAAATTTAAACTGATTGCATAAAACTGCAAGAAGCCACTTAGCCCACTATACCTATCCGCAATGTAACTAATACCATTGCCCATTTTTGCCTTTAAAGCGAGTACACCAAGAAAACCTAGCAAAAACCTTTGACGCTCTTGGGCATTATCGGCGCATACGCATGTTTTCACATATTCTCAGTCACGGAGAAACAGGGGTAAGTTTCGGAGTGCTTAGCGATTTAAGCAACCTTAAGCCCGCCACCCTCTCGCACCATATTTCTAAAATGCGGGCAGGAGGAATTATCAGCACAAAACAAGCTGGCAATGCAACGATCATTACGGCAAATATTTCTGCTTTGCTGGAAAGTATTGATGCTATTTTACAAATCCACTAAGCGCTTATAAATCCAGTAACATCCGCTCTGGGTCCTCGAGGCAATCTTTCACCCGCACAAGGAATGTGACCGCGCCTTTGCCGTCAACAATGCGGTGATCGTAGCTTAGGGCTAGGTACATCATGGGGCGAATGACGATTTGGTCATCCACGACTACCGCTCGTTTTTCAATTTTGTGCATGCCGAGAATACCTGATTGCGGCGGGTTTAGAATGGGCGAGGACATCAGCGAGCCGTAAACGCCGCCGTTTGAAATCGTAAATGTGCCGCCGCTCATATCGTCCATGGACAGTTCGCCATCGCGGGCTTTTTTGCCAAGCGCGCCAATGCCTTTTTCAATACCTGCAAGGGTTAGGGTTTCCGCGTCTCGCAACACTGGCACGACCAAGCCTTTGTCCGTGCCAACGGCAATTGAAATATCGTAATAATTCTTATAGATCACGTCCGTACCGTCAATTTCGGCGTTAACGCTCGGCACATCCTTTAAAGCCGTGACACAAGCTTTAACGAAAAAACTCATAAAACCTAATTTGACACCGTGCTTGTCGATAAACACTTGTTTGTATTTTTTTCGCATGTCCATGATATTGCTCATATCCACCTCATTATATGTGGTCAGCATGGCAGCAGTGTTTTGCGCATCCTTAAGGCGGCGGGCTATAGTTTGGCGCAAGCGCGACATGCGCACTCGCTCTTCGCGTGGCCCCGTTTCGCGGGGCGTTGACGCGCTAACAATTGGCGCAGACGCAGCAGGTGCTTTGGCAGCTAGTGCGTCGCCTTTAGTAATGCGCCCGTCTTTGCCAGAACCAGAAATGGAACCAGCGTCTAAGCCTTTTTCTTTGATGATCCTTTGCGCGGACGGCATCGGGTCTTTTTCGCTTGAAGTCGTTGGTGTAGCCGCAGTTTCTTGGGCAGGCTTTTCTTCCACCACAACACTCGCGACACTATCCGTAGACAGCCGCGCAATCAACACGCCAATTTCTGCATTCTCGCCTTCTGGCACAAGGATTTCAGCCAGCACGCCGTCTTCGGGCGCAACCAGTTCTTGGGCCGCTTTATCGGTTTCCAACTCAACCAATGGCTCGTCTTTTTTAACCGCCTCACCCACTTTTTTCATCCAGACAGCAATCGTCACTTCACTGACGCTCTCGCCAACATTTGGAACTTTAATATCAATCATAATCTCAACCTATTTTGCAAAAGCTTCGTCTAAAATGGCCTGTTGCTCGGCCTTATGTTTGGCGGCAATACCCGTCGCGGTAGATGCCGAAAGTTTACGCCCTATATAACGCGGGCGGGTTTTCTTGGCACGTATCTCAATCAGTGTTTTTTCGAGGAAATCCTCGATATATTGCCACGCCCCCATATTGCGTGGTTCTTCTTGCAGCCAGATAAATTCGGCGTTTTTAAAGCGTGATAATTCTTCTTTCAGTGCGTCACCCGGGTAAGGAAACAACTGCTCGACCCGCATGATATAAACATCTGTACGCCCCGTTTTTTCTCGTGCGTCAAATAAGTCGTAATAGACTTTCCCAGAGCAGAGAAGTACGCGCTTAATCTTGTCATCAGAAACAAGTTTTATCTCGCCCTTTTTCGGATTATAATCGGCATCATCCCAGAGCAGTCTATGAAAGCACGACTCCTCACCAAATTCCTCTATGGTCGAGACACAGCGTTTGTGCCTGAGCAAAGATTTGGGCGTCATAATAATTAGCGGTTTTCTAAAATCACGGTGCTGTTGACGGCGCAAAGCGTGGAAGTAATTGGCGGGTGTGGTGATATTGACCACCTGCATATTATCCTCACCGCACAATTGTAGATACCGTTCAAGCCGCGCCGAACTATGTTCTGGCCCCTGTCCTTCATAGCCATGGGGCAGCAACATAACCAGGCCTGACATACGCAGCCATTTTTGCTCGGCACTTGATATAAATTGGTCCATCATCACCTGCGCACCGTTAGCAAAGTCGCCAAATTGCGCCTCCCAAATGGTCAGCGTGTTGGGGCGAGTGAGTGAGAACCCGTATTCAAAACCAAGTACCGCATATTCTGACAACATGGAATCGAGCACTTGATAGCAGGCTTGACCTTCGCGGATATTATTAAGAGGCGTGTAGCGTGCTTCGCTTTCTTGGTCGATAATATGAGAATGACGTTGTGAGAATGTGCCGCGCCCACAGTCCTGTCCCGACAGCCGTACGGGGAACCCTTCGGTGAGGAGAGAGCCAAAGGCCAAATGCTCGCCGAGTGCCCAGTCGATATTTTTACCGCTTTCAATCCGCTCGCGCCTTGCAATCAACAACTTCTTCAATGTGCGGTGAATAGCAATGCCGTCAGGTATTTCCGTAATTTTCATACCTATTTTACGCAAACTTTCGACGGAAATTTTAGCCTTGCCGCGCCGCTTTATATCATCATCAGGCAGGCTAATTCCTGACCAAACCCCGTCGAGCCAATCGGGGGTTTTGGTAGTATAGCTTTCCGCTTTGTCAAATTCATTTTCAATAAAGGTGCGAAAATCGGATTTCATTTTTTCAAATTCATCCGCAGTAATCGTGCCGTTGGCGATCAGGCTCTCGCCGTAAACATCGCGGGTGGATTTTTTACTCTTAATGACTTTGTACATGAGCGGCTGGGTAAAGCTTGGGTCGTCGCCTTCATTATGACCATAACGGCGATAACAAATCATATCGATAACAATATCGCGACCAAATTTTTGGCGGTATTCTGTGGCAACACGGGCGGCAAAAACCACCGCTTCTGGATCATCACCATTAACATGAAAAATTGGCGTTTCCACCATCATAGCCACATCGGTTGGATATGGGGTTGAACGTGAGTAATGGGGCGCAGTGGTAAAGCCTATTTGGTTATTGACGATCACATGAATTGTGCCGCCGATACTGTAACCTTCTAGTGCCGACATGCCAAAACATTCCGTCACCACGCCTTGTCCCGCAAAGGCTGCATCCCCGTGCAGCAGCACTGCCGTAGCGTCTTTGTATTTTGGATATTCGTGGTTTTTGGAAAACATTTGCTGCTTGGCGCGGGTTTTACCTATGACCACTGGATTGACAGCTTCCAAATGGGACGGATTGGGCGCAAGCGACAAATGCACTTCATTGCCGTCAAAGGCACGGTCAGAGGACGCGCCCAAATGGTATTTCACATCGCCTGAGCCAAAATCTTGTGCGCCCGCACTTACACCGCCTAAAAATTCATAAAATATGGCACTGTAAGGCTTGGCTAACACGGCGGCTAATATATTCAATCGCCCTCTGTGCGGCATGCCAAAATTGATATCTTTCATACCAAGCGCGCCGCCGCGTTTGATGATTTGTTCTAGCGCGGGGACGAGGCTCTCACCCCCGTCAAGACCAAAGCGTTTGGTTCCCGGATACCGTCTTTGCAAAATATCCTCAAAGGCTTGTGCCTCGATGAGTTTTTGCAAAATACCTGTGCGACCAAGCTTGGTAAAATGAATTTCCTTGTCTGGCCCTTCAATACGTTTTTGCAGCCAACTGCGCTCATCAGGATCGCTCACATGCATGAATTGCACACCAAATGTGCCGCAATACGTACGCTTTAAGATGAGGAGCATTTCGTTAATTGTCGCAGTTTCTAGGCCAAGCATACCGCCAATAAAAATCGGGCGGTCATAATCATCAAGGCCAAAACCGAGCAGTGCGGGATCAAGGTCTTCGTGGGGAACCCGTTTCATGAGGCCGAGCGGATCAAGGTCGGCTACCAAATGCCCGCGAATGCGGTAAGCGCGGATCAGCATCAGCGCACGGATACTATCGCGAGCCGCTTGCTCGACTTCATCAACGCTGGCCGTTGGCTGCGCTTTTTGGATGCTGGATTTTAAACCTTCACCAGCAGTGCCGCCCAAAGCTTCAACCCAATCACCGCTTGCGTCTTGCGGCCAATCTGTCCGTTTCCAGCTTGGGCCTTCAGCCGTTTTTTGGGCCGCCGCCGCGTCCTCGCCCAACATGTCAAAATAATCACGCCAACTTGCGTCTACGGACGCAGGGTTAGATACGTAACGCGCTTGCATCTGCTCCAAATAAGTTGCATTTGCACCGTCCAGATAAAGTGTATCCAGAAAATCTTGGTTTTGCTGTGAGCGCGGTTTATTCGTCATGAATTTACCTTGGTTTGGTTGTTATTCCCATTTGCCCCACATTAGCTGTAAAAGCCTTACCTATCCTTTAAGTACGTCCATAAGTGTGACGCCTAATTTAGCTGGCGACGGAGAAACCGTAACTCCTGCGGCCTCAAGTGCTGCAATTTTATCCTCGGCTCCACCTTTACCACCAGACACAATCGCGCCCGCATGACCCATTGTGCGGCCCGGCGGTGCTGTGCGCCCTGCAATAAAACCAACAACAGGTTTGCTGCGGCCTTTCCTCGCCTGATGCGCCAAATATTCCGCAGCTTCTTCCTCGGCAGACCCGCCAATTTCGCCGATCATGATGATGGATTTTGTTGCGTCGTCGCCCAAGAATAAATCCAGCACGTCAATAAAATTAGTCCCGTTAATCGGGTCACCACCAATACCGATTGCCGTGGTTTGACCAAGACCCACTTGCGTGGTTTGGTACACGGCTTCGTAAGTCAGCGTGCCCGAACGCGACACCACACCAACAGAGCCTTTTTTAAATATTTTACCCGGCATAATCCCGATTTTACATTCATTGGGGGTGAGCACGCCGGGGCAATTTGGCCCAACAAGGCGAGATTTCGACCCGCACAACGCCCGTTTCACCGCAATCATATCGCGTACAGGAACCCCCTCGGTAATGGCAATAACAAGCTCTATTTCCGCGTCAATCGCCTCTAAAATACTGTCGGCTGCAAATGGCGGCGGCACGTAAACCACCGACGCAGTCGCGCCTGTCGCGGCTTTCGCCTCAGCCACCGTATTAAAATTAGGCAAACCAAGATGCTCAGTCCCGCCTTTACCCGGCGTCACCCCCGCAACCATCTGCGTACCGTGATAAGCCTGTGCCTGCTCGGTATGAAATGTCCCGGTTTTACCGGTCATGCCTTGGGTAATAATTTTTGTGTCTTTGTTGATGAGTATGGACATTTATTTTCTCCTCACAGCTTCAACAATTTTTTGGGCGGCGTCGTCGAGATCATCTGCTGCAATGGCATCAACATCACTATCATTGATAATTTTCTTACCAGCGACCACGTTCGTGCCTTCTAAGCGGACAACCAAAGGTACTGTTAACCCGACTTCGCCAACCGCAGTGACAATGCCCTGCGCAATGACGTCGCATTTCATAATGCCGCCAAAAATATTGACCAGAATGCCTTTGACCTGTGGGTCAGACGTGATGATTTTGAACGCTTGAATAATATTTTCAGTGGTTGCACCGCCGCCAACATCGAGAAAATTTGCAGGCTCCTCGCCGTAGAGCTTAATAATATCCATGGTTGACATGGCCAACCCTGCGCCGTTGACCATACAGCCGATTGTACCGTCTAGCGCAATATAGGACAGGCCGTATTTATCCGCCTCAACCTCTTTGGTATCGGCCTCGGTTTCGTCGCGCAGTTCTTCGATATCAGGATGGCGAAACAATGCATTGTCATCAAAACTTATTTTCGCGTCCAGACAATGCAAGTTTTGATCTTTGGTAACGATCAACGGATTAATCTCTAGCATAGACATGTCCTTGGCCAAAAACCCTTCATACAAAGTACGGCCCAATTTCGCCGCTTGCTTTGCTAGCGCGCCAGAGAGTTTAAACGCTGCCGCCAATGTGCGCCCGTGGTGAGGCATGAAGCCTGTGGCTGGATCAACATCAAATGTGATGATTTTCTCTGGGGTGTCGTGGGCAACAGCTTCAATATCCATTCCGCCCTCGGTAGAGGCGACAAATGATACCCGCGAGGTTTCGCGGTTGACCAGTAATGACAAATAAAACTCTTTATCAATATCGGAGCCGTGTTCGATATATAGACGATTGACTTGCTTACCTGCGGGGCCAGTTTGGTGGGTGACAAGGGTTGCGCCGAGCATTTGTTTGGCATTTTCCACCACTTCATCAATTGACCACGATAGACGCACCCCGCCTTTATCGCCTGCACTATCTTCGGTGAACGTGCCTTTGCCGCGCCCCCCCGCATGAATTTGTGATTTTACCACCCACAGCGGCCCGCCAAGTTCTTCGGCGGCGGCTTTGGCTTCGCTGGCATTAAAAATAGCAACACCTTTGGAAACAGGAATGCCGATGGATTTAAGGACAGCTTTGCCCTGATATTCATGTATATTCATGGGTTATTTTACCTTATTACCTGTGATTCTTATAAGCCCCGATACGATTCGTATCAATACTATAAAGCTAATCCGAGGCGTTTTATTGACACTAAAACGTGAATGGCGTGTGATTTGACCCAAGCGCGATAGCGCGACATATTTGCCGTAGACTTTCAGGGAGGTAAATATGCAAAAAACATTGGTTTTATTGGGGCTGATAGCTATCGGGATTACGGCGTGCAATACGCAAGACGCAAACAGCACGGAGAACATCCCGGCTGTTTCTCAAACACAAACCACGGAAATCACATTTCAAGCCAGTGACGGGCAAACCGTTTACGGGGATGCCTTCACATCTCACGGCAGCAACGCACCACTCATCATCTTGTTTCACCAAGCGGGTTCAAACGGGCGCGGAGAATATAAAAGCATTACGCCCAAATTAGTCGCCAATGGCTATAATGTATTGCAAATCGACCAGCGCAGCGGCGGCGGACGTTTCGGTAGCAGCAACCGCACTGTCAAATCGCGCGGCGGCAAAACCAAATACTGCCCCGCCTACGCCGATATGGAAGGTGCATTAGCACATGCCAAGTCCCTAACAAATGGGCCAATATTTGCGTGGGGTAGTTCCTATAGTGCCGCCCTCACCCTAAAGCTTGCGGGGGAACACGGCGCAGACCTCGCTGGCGCACTGTCTTTTTCACCTGCATCTGGAGGCGGCATGGGGGAATGTGCAGCCAACACCTTCATCAAAACCATTAATATTCCAACACTCGGCCTCCGCCCCCGCTCAGAGATGACAAAAGCGGGCGGCATACCGCAAAAGGCAATGTTTGAAGCCCAAGGTCTTAATTATTTCGTCGCTGAGGATGGTGTCCACGGCTCATCCATGCTCGACCCATCCCGCGCCAAAGGCGACACCGCCCCCACATGGGCAGCGGTGTTGACGTTTTTAAACAAGCATAAATAGATTTCCTTACCCACCAAAAAATATTGCCCATATCCTACGACCCGGAAAGAGCGCGAACGCGCCGGGGATCAGCAGAGCATAGAAAAACAGGTTTTTGACATGGCCTACATGGGCTTTGATATTGCGGTTTTTAATGGCCCATATTGCTTGCCCAACGCCGACCAATGTCAGGGGAACGAAGATATGTATCCAGCTAAAATGCCCACGGTTTATTTCTCGAATAAAAACCGCGCTCAACGCCGTTACTAGCATTAACATCATAAACAGGCGGCCAATGAATTTATGGCTTTTCGTACCCTTCGGGCGTCGCCACATAATGACACCAAGCCCTAGCGCCAACAATGCTGCCGCCAAGTGAATTTGAACAACGGGGGGAGCTGATATAATGGGATCCAATTTCATTTATACATTTCCTTTCCATGCCCCGTGAAAGCCGAGCGGCACGGCGTATGGGAGTTCCAACACCGCCAGAGGGCCGTCTTCAAGGTGCGCTGCATTTAAGATATTTAGCCGTGTGGCTTTGGTTTTTAGGTTCAAGCTTGTACCGATTAACCAACCATCATCTTCCCGCATGGCATTTTGGCGGGGGATAAACAAATGTTCTTCTGCTAGGCTTTGCACGCCATAATTATGGCCACTAATTTTTCCTGTTTTTAAATCATGTTTAAGCATAGACATTTGGCCGACCCCAGATAGGTGGGAATCCCCTATTGTATAAAGGTAACGCGCATTTTGGCCTTGAAATATACTGTTAAATTGTGGGAATTCATGGGTGGCGCGTTCACTTAAGATTGATTCTATTTTCGCCGTGCCATTTTTGCGCAAGACCACATGAGCAAGACGAGCGGGACTGGCGTCAAATGTTTCGCCGCGCATGAGTGCGGTCGCGTCTTTCTCGACAAAGCTGCTATCGCCTGTGCAAACACTAAAGCGGATATCGCCAGATTTATCCTCCCATGCATTGCCGTAGTGAAATTGAAATCCGGGAGGGAGATCAAATTCGCGGCGATTATCCAGATTGTCTTTCTCGACAACAATCACGCGCTGGCTTTCTTCTGGCAACCATTTGAACATACCAAAAAACGTATCGGCCTTTTGCACAGCGCGAAAAGAAGGAGCAACGAATATGAGATGTTTTTTAGTCATGCAAAAATCATGGATCATGCCTGCTGGTACGTCTTTGAGCAGGTGCATACCGCTCAGTTTTCCGCTTTTGGATATTTTATAGATAATCAGACGACTGCCAAAGGCGTCTTGACCAAAATTCCAAACCGTGCCGTCATTTTCCACTTTGGGGTGGGCCGAGAACGGCATGCCCTTTAGCTCTGGCGCCCATGTTTTTGACCCAATAGTTTCAAGCGTTGTATCGTCAAGCCTATAAGCCGAACCACCTTCCCAAAGAGCGAGTAACTCCCCGCCAATTGGCAAAACGCTAGTATTGGCCGCGTTGACATCATCAGGGCCAGTGAGCGGGCTTGGGTTTTGTATTTTTGTTCCAAAAGCAGACGACAAAAACCGACCTGCTTTCTCCTCGCGCATATATTTTTCCGTCCGCACCATGCGCCCTGTGTGGGATACTTTACCGCCGTCAATACGGTAAGTATGCACCATGCCGTCGCCGCCAAACCAGTGGTTGAGCCGCAACCCGTCTCTCTCAAACAAGGCAGGGCCATTGCGGTAAAATGTCCCGTTCAGCCCCGTTGGTATTTTCCCAAATACCAACTTGACCTCAGGGGTTGATAAATCTGCGGCGGGCGCACTACGCCACCCCAGCGCCCACGGGTTTTTCTTGGCTGATCGGGCATAGCTTTCCGCGTTGGATAGGTGTGTTGATGCACTCACCCCGCACCCAGCCAGCGCGCCGAGCGCGCCGCCTGCGGCTATGGATTGCAACGCAAGTCTTCGTGAAAATTCCATGCCCATTTTTGCCTCCTAGTTAAGTTTAATGGCGTGCGTATTGTCGCCGTTCGTAACGGTAAATTTAGCATCCACCCATTTCGCAGGCCCCATTTTGCCAATTGCATTATTTGAAAACGCAAAGGGTTCTGTCGGCATGCCAAATAAATTCGTACCCATTTTACCGTCGCCGTTCACATCATGGAAAAGCTTGATGGCGTATTCACCGTCAGGCAAATTGGAATATGTAAAGGTAACCGTTTCGGATTTAACGTCGACTTTAGCGCCTTGCACACTACCGCCGTTCTTATATCCATTGGCGCTATTATAGAGCCCCGCTGTAATAATTCCCTTTATATCTGTAACTCCTGTTAGGGTCACATTGATATTAGCCGTGCCATTCACACCTTCTTTTACATAATTGTCACTCGCCAAAGCCGGGGCCGCACTAGCAGCTACCAACATCATTGTTAGAAATATATTTTTAAATTCGCGTTTCATTTTACTCTCCTTATGACGCTCCCTGTTGGAAGCAATCTAACTATGGCAGGAAAAATTGGGAGTGAAAGCGGACATACGTGGAGACGGTATTTGGCTTCGTGAACGACAGTCCAAACCCATTCGCGCTGCGCGGAAAGTACAAAAATCCACTTGCGAAGCGCGAAAATAACGGCATTGTCATTGACGAAGCGTGAATTAAGGGGATGATTTGCTCAAAACTATAAAAGATATGACACCCATGATGCTCACATGCTTGGCTGCAGGTATTGTGCTTGGTATTCTTGCGCCGTTTGACACCAACCGTCTTTCCACAATGTTTCGCTTTACTTATTGGATCGGGCTTTGCCTAGCGGGTGGATTGGGGGCAAGTGCAACCGACTATATTGCCCACAAGCTCAAGAAAGACCTGTCCATTTGGCCCTGCGCTTTTTTTCAGTCCATTACCGCAGCTATGGCCGTATTTGCCGTTATCATATGGCTTACCTATCATCTGGGTGGCAGCTTCCAAGACCCGTTTGATGCCGTAATGACATTTTTTTATATCTGGGTGATTTCGATGACGATCTCTTCGATTGGAGCACTCATGCGACAACGTGACGATGTTGGGGACAGCGCACCTAGTCGTCCAACCCTCTATGAACGCCTACCGCCAAAACTACGCTCTGCAGAGATTTACGCCCTCGCCGCCGAAGATCATTATGTACGTGTCATAACCTCCAAAGGAGATGAGCTAATTTTAATGCGACTGTCCGATGCCATCAAAGAAACCACGCCCTTAAAAGGCCTTTCCCCGCACCGCTCTTACTGGGTGTCCGAGGGCGGCGTGAAGTCAGTCAAAAAATCAGAATTGATCCTGCACACAGAACAGGCCGTGCCTATCAGCCGAAGCGGTATGAAGCTGGTGCGCGGCGCGGGTTGGGTTTAAACTTTATCTTGCCCATAAATATGGCATTTAAGCCCGCCAAATAACGGTATATCTACCGCCTCTCGCAAATACTTTGACCCCACCGCCTCGGCGGTTTTAATGCTGGCAATATTGCCGTGAGCGATGACGTGGATGACTTGTGTCCAGCCGAGTGTGTTAAACACATAATCAACGCAAGCCGTGCCCGCTTCTTTGGCATAGCCTTTTCCTGTGAATTTTTTGTGCAATGTCCAACCGATTTCAGGTTCTTCCCAACCTTCAGGATACCAAGGCCCGATGCGGCCTACCCACGCGCCTGTCGATTTTTCCACAACAGACATAAAGCCGTAACCACGCACTTTTTGGTGACCAATCATCATTACCATTGAACGCCACGTCATTGCTCTGTCCGTGGTTTTTCCGCCGATATAGCGTACGGTATCTTGGTCGCTCATCATCTCTGTCCACGGTTCAATGTCCGCTTCAAGATCGATTTCGCGCAAGATGAGACGTTCGGTTTCTATGAATGTTTTCATGTGAAGCCTCATTATCACTCCAAACTCTCACCATTGAAAATGACACCGGATTCCAGCTTTCGCTGGAATGACAGTGGGTAAGAAAAACCCTTATCCAATCTGTCATCCCAGACTTGATCTGGGATCTGATCTCACACTCTTATGTTTGAGAATTGTATCAATCCGCCAAATCAGGATCCATTTTCGTGCAATCAGCCATCAGACTTTCAACAGCGGCAACAGAGTTTAAAAAACCTTCGCGCTCGACTTTATTCAGGCGGATATTGAGAACTTTCTCGACGCCGCGCCGCCCGATAATAGCTGGCGCGCCAACATAGAGCCCGCGAACACCTGCGATTTGCCCTGCGAGGCGCACTGCACATGGCAGCACGCGGCGTTTGTCTTTGAGGTAGGACTTGGCCATTTCAATTGCACTTTCAGCAGGTGCGTAATAAGCGGAACCATTACCGAGTAACCCAACGATTTCGCCGCCGCCTTTGCGCGTGCGCTGCACAATAGCGTCAATACGTTCTTGGGTAGTCCATTTCATTTTAATCATATCGGGCAATGGGATACCTGCAACGGTGGAATAGCGAATAAGCGGAACCATTGTATCCCCGTGACCGCCCAAAACGAATGCAGTAACGTCTTCAATAGACACATTAAATTCGTCGGCTAGAAAATAGCGGAAACGGGAACTGTCGAGAACTCCCGCCATACCGACGACTTTGCGCGGCGGCAATCCAGAGAATTTTTGCAAGGCCCAGACCATTGCGTCCAAAGGATTGGTCACACAAATCACAAATGCTTTGGGCGCGTACTCTTTAATGCCTGCAGCCACTTGTTTAATCACACCGAGGTTTTTGGAGACAAGATCGTCGCGGTTCATGCCTGGCTTACGCGGGAAACCTGCGGTAATGATGACCACATCTGCGCCTGCAATATCGGCGTAATCATCTGTGCCTTTAAAATTACTGTCATTTGAAAACACGGCACTGGCTTGGTTTAAGTCGAGAGCTTTGCCTTGAGCTGGGCCTTTGAAAATGTCGAACATGACAATATCGCCCAAATCTTCACGGGCTGCCACATGTGCCAAAGTTCCGCCAATCATGCCTGCACCAATGAGTGCTATTTTTGCCCGTGCCATATGTCTCTCCTGTTTTGGTAATCATTGCTTTCTTTTACGCCTGAATTTCAAGTGGCGCAATGATTCGCGTATTTTTTATTGCCGTACTTTCCTTCCCAATAAAAAAGGCCGCCTAAAGGCGACCTTTCATTGATTATGTTAACGCACGTCTATTTTTTAGACCGCGTTTTTGGTTTGTTAGGGAACCAAGCGCCAAGCTTGCTCTTGGCCCATTCGCGGCCACCAAGACCAAAAGCAATCGCACCGCCAACACCAGCAGCAAATGCTGCGGCCCAAACGAACGACCTAAAGGCTGTATTGACGATTTCGTCGCCAATACCCATTTGGTTTAGACCCATAAAGGTCACCAATAACATGGTGACATATTTAATGATCTTACCAGCCAATGGCCCAGATGTTTGGGCAACAATCCCCGAAATCATATTGGCAATAAATAAACCTGCACCAATGATAATTGCACCCAATGTAATAGAACCACCAAGACTTAAGAGTTGGTTGAAAATATTAGTAAGCTGGTCAATGCCAAGAATATTCATGGCAGCAACTGCACCCATCAAGGATATGCCAATGAAAGCGATTGTCGCAATGATTTTAGACGGCACAACATTTGCGCTTGATTGGCCATCAAGCTCACCAATTGCGCTTAAAGCTTTATCAATACCCATCGCAGGCAGTGTAGTTTTTGCCAAATTTGCAACAAATCGTCCGATCATGATGGAAAGACCCAAGACAACGGACGCAGAAATAAGTTGCGGAATATAACCCATAACTTGATCAAGCATGCCTGTAAGCGGCCCTGTAATACTGTCAATATCGAGTACACCAAGAGCGGTAACGCCGAATAAGAACAATACAAATGCGAACACGACGCCACCAATTGTTTTGGCAATTTTATTTGATGAGGCTTCAGCAGCTTCTTCTGCACCAAGGCGTGATGCGATATTGTCAACCTGTGCTGCTTCTAATGTACTTGTTGTTGCTTCGCGGAAAATTTTGGCCAAAATCCAACCAATAAACATAATAAAGCCAGCAGAAACAATGCGCGGTACATAGGCAAATATTTCGTTGAGCATGCCTTTAATGCCTTCAAGCGGCTCGGCGAGTTGTGGAAAACGCGATAAGCCCATAAGAATGAACACCAACCAAAGCACCCAGAAAACGGCTTTTGACAAAGATTTACCAATATTGCCGCCCGTGGTTTTGGCTCTACGACCAAGACCTGTTTTGTTAATTGCACCAGATACAATCGCGGCAGCAATTTTTGATATGATATAGCCGACAACGATCGTCAGCAACGCTATGACTGGCCCCACAAACGCTTCAGGCAACCAGCCCATATATTGTTCTATTTTTTCCATAAGAATTCTCCAAATTTAATATTTTGGCTTCCTGTGGAAGCCCCCCAATATCCGTAAAACCAAATGATTTTACGCCTATTCATTACATTTTAGTAATTTGAACATGAACACAAGCTAAATAAACACTATTCAGACAAGAATAGAGCGGCTATCTTGGTGAAATACTGAGGTAAAGCTCATATATTTAGGCAATTTTATGAATAAAATCAAAAACCCAATTTTATTCTTTGTTCTTACAATGAGTGCATTTGTGATCTTGGCTGTAGCTGTTATTCGTTTATCTCTCATGTAATGTAAGAAAGCCCAATATTACCATGATTAGAAAAAAACTATTCTCAAAACTCGTCTATGCAATTGCATTGCTGTGCCTTGCCAGTGTCGCATTGCCATTACTTATGGGCGGTAAAATTAAGACGATCACGCAACAATCTGCTGAATTATCCGCATTACTCGGCGATATGGCATGGGTATCGCCAGGGCTTTCAAACACCCGCGCCCTGTACGAAATATCATTTCGCACCTGCCCTGCCTGTATCGCTTATCACAAGACCGAATTTCCAAAACTACAAAACCAAGGTGTGGATACACGCCTCTTTGTTTATGCCAGAGAGACGCGCCGCACACCGCCCCAAGAACGCGCAGTCATTGCAGAGCTTTACAAAAACCGTAATTGGCAATTGGCCCAAGACTGGTACGCACATACCAACCCCAGAGCTTATTATGCAAAAATGAAAGACGTGCGCGGCGCAGATGGAAATCTTGAACGCACAGCATCTATTGCAACAGGACAACAACAAATCCGCGAACTTTATTCCATATTGGCAGCAAATGATGTGGAGATGGCCACACCAACCCTGCTTTGGCAAGACACACGCGGGACTTGGAAAGTTGTGGTTGGTAACAACCCTGTAACCAATTCACATATTCGAAAACAATTTGGGGCCGTTCAGTAATGAGTGTGGAAACATATTTACGAGAGCAAATCTCTGCGGGTGTATTGCGTGAAGATAGTGTGCAAATTCTAGCCGCGCAAAAACTGGATGGTTTAACCCGTCAGCTCAAAAATTATCCACCAAAGCGCGGATTTTTAGCCAAAAAGATAGACCCCCCCCAAGGCCTTTATCTATGGGGCGGGGTTGGACGGGGTAAATCCATGTTGATGGATGTGTTTTTTGAACACTTACCACATGACAAAAAATCCCGCGTTCATTTTCATGCTTTCATGCAAGATGTGCACGCCCAGATATTCGCCTGGCGCAAGTTCAGCCCTCAACAACGCAAAACCCAAGCCAATTATGTACGGGGTACAGGTGACGACCCGATCGCGCCGACAGCCAAAGCCATTGCCCTGCGTGCCAATGTGTTATGCTTTGACGAATTTCACGTCACTGATATTACCGATGCCATGATTTTAAGTCGCCTGTTCACGGCACTATTTGCGAGAGGCGTTGTTGTTGTCGCCACATCAAACCGCGCCCCTGACGCGCTATATAAAGACGGGTTGAACCGGCAATTGTTCGTACCATTTATAGAACTTCTCAAACAAAAAATGCATGTCTTTGCCTTCGAAGGCAATACGGATCACCGCTTACGTAAATTAAAACGCGCGCCTGTATATTATACACCGCTCGGCAAAGCTGCCAGCGCAGGATTAGAAGCCGCATGGCAAAGCCTTATTCGGCCAGCTGCGCCGCAAGACATCACCCTAAATATTCAAGGCCGCACACTCACCTTGCAAGCCGTATCGACCACTGCCCGCGCACATTTTGATGATGTGTGTGGGCAAGCACTGGGGGCTGCTGATTATTTGTCTATCGCCAATACATTCACCGCTTTTATTCTGGAAGACGTACCGCAAATGGGGCCGCATAACCGCGACCAAGCCAAACGATTTGTCACTTTAATCGACGCGCTTTACGAGGCCAAAACCAAATTGATAATATCCGCAGATGCCGCGCCAGAAAACCTGTATACCCAAGGGGACGGCGTATTTGAATTTGAACGCACGGCGTCTCGCCTTATGGAAATGCAAAGCACTGATTATCTGGGCGCAAGACACGAATTGACTGACCTATGAAAACACTAGTTTTAACGCTGATTGAAAAATATAATCTCTGGCAAGTCATGCGCTACGGGTTTGTCGGACTTTTTGTCGCTAGCTGTCACGCGGTCACGGCCCTGTTCTTGCACCACCAATTTCACTTAGATGCAACCCTGAGCAATTTTGCAGGCTTTATTGTTGGGGCAGTATTGTCATACATCGGTTCTTATTATTTCACCTTTAAAAGCACCCAAGGACACAGAAGCTCCCTGCCCCGTTTTGCCCTTGTCTGGCTTATTGGCATTGCGATAAATGTTGGATTATTTAAAACCTTGCTCAATGCGTTTGAAGTGCCTTTTGCCCTTAACGTCTTTATTGCCATCGCCCTGACACCCATTGCACAATATTTGATGTTGCATTTCTGGGCTTTTAAGACAGATAATACCTAGGTTGTCGCCAAACAAAAACTGTCATCCCAGACTTGATCTGGGATCCGGTACATATTCTATGTTAAGTTTGTGGAACCAGATTCCAGCTGGAGTTTATCCCAACGAAAGTTGGGACTGGAATGACATAAACGGGGCTAAGGAATAAAATATTATTTACGGCGACTATAGCGAATAACCCAACGGTCACTCCACGCATCATCTTCGGACTTTTTGCCTTGCCATCGCCAGATTAAACTGTCTTTCGTTATATCTGTCCAGATCATCCGCAGGTGTGGGCGTTTGTCGTCCAACCTTGTATTGACCAGTGCAAATGTGCCGTCTGCTTGCGGGCCGCCCGACAATGCATAATACCCGCCTTGGTCATCCACCCATGTTTGTCGTCAAAGCTTGGTGGTTTTTTGATAGGTTGACACACTCATGCCTTTAAACTGCAAAGACGGCGTGCCGTCGAAATTTTCGGTAATCACACAGTCCCCGTAAGGTGAATTGGTAATGGTATTTGTGCCTGTGCCCTTGGTTCCGTCCGCATTATCCCATTCCAGATCCCAAACACCGACCCAAAAATCAAGCTGGCGAAATTCTGGTTCTTGGCAGGGTTTCTGTACAGGTGGCGCTTGCGTTGCCTCCTCTTGTGAACTGGCTTGTGAGCATCCAAATGCGAGCAATATGCCACTGCAAAATATGATTGATTTAACCTTCATTATTTTTCCTCCGATACCCCTTTACAGCAAGACGCGAACTGTTCAAAATTAAATCATGCACATAATAGAGCAACTCATTTCGAAACGCGCCCAAAAGCTTATGCAAAGACCGTGGCTATGGCGACGACTTCGCCCCGCGATATACAAAATATTGGGCTACGGGAAAGCCGTTGAAATGGCAGACAGTGTTGCGGCGTTATCAGGGCGGCAGGCCTTTAAAAATGTCGCAAAGCGGTTGTCTCTCAGTCTCGACATATCTGGGATAGAGCATCTCCCCGCCTCTGGCCCTTGCATCATTATTGCCAATCACCCTACGGGACTTGCAGACGGCATCTTTGTTTATGAAGCTCTTAAAACACACCGTCCCGATCATGTATTCATGGCCAATGCCGACGCACTTCGAGTTGTGCCAAACGCCAATGACATAATCATTCCTGTGGAATGGGTAAAAGAAAAACGAACACCCGCGAAAACCCGCCAAACTTTAAAAGACCTCAAAGCCGCCTTTGCGGGCAATAAAGCCGTGGTGATATTCCCGTCTGGCGCATTGGCAAAATTAAGTGTGCGCGGGCTTGTCGACAGAGATTGGAACCCAACTGCCGTATCAATGGCAAAGAAATACAATATCCCGCTTATTCCACTACGGATAAAATCACGCAACTCGGTGCTGTATTACATCTTGTCATTGCTTAACCATGAACTCAGGGATATCACCCTATTCCATGAATTGCTCAACAAAAAAGGTCAAAGCCCACGCCTCATTTTTGGCCAGCCAATTGATCCGAAAGATTTAGAAAAAAATGCCAAATCCGCTACGTCAAGAGTAAGGGAAATTGTTGAAGGGCTTTCATGAAACATCACACAACATATGTCATGCCAGTCCCAACTTTCGTTGGGATAAACTCCAGCTGGAATCTGGTAACAAACCCAAACCAAAGAGCGTGCACCCAGACCCCAGATCAAGTCTGGGGTGACAGAACAGGAGGTGTTGGACCTTTAAGCGTACCAAACATAGCGAAACGTGGCTAAGCTCTCAAGCCTTAACCACTAGGTCCCCGTACTTGATACGGGGGCCATACACTGCTGATGATAGTATACTGCACATCCATCCTATGGGCCCCGCATCAAGTGCGGGGACTGGGATTGGTAGTAGAGAATGCATAAAGAGGCGAGGAGCGCAGCAACCGGGAATGCATAAAGAGGCGAGGAGCGCAGCGACCGGGAATGCATAAAGAGGCGAGGAGCGCAGCGACCGGGAATGCATCAAGAGGCGAGGAGTGTATTAACTTCTATGTCATTCCAGCGAAAGCTGGAATCTGAAACCAAATACATGTTGCTGTGTCGGACCCCAGATCAAGTCTGGGGTGACAGTGTTTTTGTTTAGGGAAGCATAATGCCGCACCCGCGTAGGCATGGGCGAAGCACATTACCGTGAGTGAAATAAATATGTACCGAGCAAAGCGAGGCAAGGCCAAAGGCCGTCGGCGCCATTGCGCCGCACCCGCGTAGGCATGGGCGAAGCACATTTGCCGTGAGCGAAATAAAAGCCTTTAAAGAGCGCGTTCCACCATCATGGTTTTAATTTCAGCGATGGCTTTGGCAGGGTTTAGACCCTTGGGGCACACATTGGTGCAATTCATTATCGTGTGACAGCGGTACAGTCTAAACGGGTCTTCAAGCTCGTCCAAACGCTCGCCCGTGCTTTCGTCGCGGCTATCCACGAGCCAGCGGTAAGCTTGCAACAATACGGCAGGGCCAAGGTAGCGGTCGCCGTTCCACCAATAGCTTGGGCAAGAGGTTGAGCACGACGCGCATAAAATACATTCGTAAAACCCGTCCAGTTTATCTCTGTCCTCTGGGCTTTGTTTCCATTCTTTTTGCGGCGTTGGTGTTGTTGTATGTAGCCACGGCTCAATCGATGCGTATTGGGCGTAAAAATTGGAAAGGTCAGGCACAAGGTCGCGCACGACTGGCATATGTGGCAAGGGCGAGATAACAATCGTGCCGCCTTTAAATTCGTCAATGCCCTTGGTACAGGCCAAGGTATTGCGTCCGCCGATATTCATGGCGCACGATCCGCACACACCTTCGCGGCAAGAGCGTCGAAATGCGATGGTTGGATCAATATCGTTTTTAATCTTTATCAGTGCGTCCAACACCATTGGCCCGCAATCATCCAAATCCACAACATAATTATCCCATGTGGGGTTCTCGCCGTTATCTGGGCTATAGCGGTAAATTTTGAAGGTCTTGGTGCGTTTGGCAGAAACGCCCGCAGGCCAGTTCTTGCCTTTACCAATCTTTGAATTTTTCGGTAGCGCAAGTTCAACCATGTAAAGCTCCAACTGATTTGTTTTACTATAGCTTTAAAGACAGAATTTAAAAGCGGTTTCGCAAAATTTATCGCCTAAATCCCGTTAAGCTCAAGACTTGACAGCACGGCTTGAAATGGGTTTTCTATCCATATGTTATTGATTGATGTCTTGCCAACTTAACAAAAGCGCAGTTGTTGCACTGAATACGGACAACGCTGTCCGCTACGCAGCGCGCTAAATGTTGCTCTCTTGAAGCGGCCTTAAACAGAGACCGCTTCTCGCTTTATTCTCACACGCACTTTCATTCACGGAGCCTATCATGGACACTTTCTTATTATATCTTAAAGACACTCTACCCCAACGCGCCTTGATGGGTTTGCGCTTTGAAGCCGTGACGCAAAAAAAGCGGGTACATCTAAATTGGCAGTCGTTTAAATCCGCCTATGCATAGCCGCCAAATACGCGCCGCAAAATCTCAGAGGTGCGCTTGGCGGGGTCGCGGCGAATGGCCGCTTCCTCTTTGGCAACGTAATGAAATACACCATTTAAACCATAACCAACGCCGTGGGCAATAAGATCGGTACGTGCATCTGCGCCAAGCTGCGGTGCAAATGGAATATTACGCAGGCTATTACTGGCTTGGTCGAGCAGTCTTAAGGCCCCTGTCCCCGCAAGTGCATTTTCCATAATTGGGGAAAACAAAGCCGTCAGGCGCGGTGTGGTTTTGTCTTGTAGATACTGCGTCGCCGCATTTTCAGGGCCGCGCACAATACCAATAGCGTCTGAAATACTTAAGCCCGTAATGGCGTCAAAGAAAATATCTTTGGCAACGGGTGCTGCTTTTTCCGCGCCCGCATTGAGCTGCGCTTCTAGTTGGTTTAAAATACCACCCGCCCCGATATTGCTCATGACAGATTGCACATCTGCTAAAACTTTAGGCAGAGGAATATGAATTTGCCCATCATTAAAAAACCCGCCTTCGCGCCCGACAATGCCAAGTGCTGATAAAATACCATTGCCAAGAGCCGCCCGAATGCCCTGCGCCGCGTCTGCTTGGCTCAGGATACCACTGCCCAACACACCTTCCAAAATGGCAGGGTCAAAGGTTTCGCACGCGGCCAATGCGGGCATTGATACCAGCCCTAAGAGTGTGGTTCGGCGAGATAGATTAAGGGGTAATGGACGAGACATAGGCATTCCTTTCAAACTTTATACCTCTGCTTAGCACACACTCACCAATATCCAAAATAAAGCCCTATTCACTTTGCAGATGCGTTTGCGCATTGTCACCGTACCAATTGACATGGCGGGTGAGATACATGGTTCCAGCGATTGCCAAGAATGCCGTTAAAGCTCCGACCATAAGCGCGAAATCTTCAAGCCGCATGAGCACATACAGCAGACCATATACAGCACTAAAAACCAAGGCGGCCCGTCCGCTATATTTCTTGTCACCAAATACAGCCCATGCATAACCCGCCGTTGCTCCGATAGTGGCAAGTGCAGCGATGACAAATGCGAATGTAAAGCCAATATGTTCGGAAAAAGCCAGTAACAGCAGATAGAAAATACACTGGGTCAGGCCAATCAGTACATATTGCGCCGCATGGACACGCACCCCAACGATAACCTCAAATAAGAAATATGCCAGAAAAACAATGCCAATAAACAAGACCGCATATTTCAAAGCTCTGCTAACATTTTGGTACGGATTGACGGGGTTCACCAACTTCACGCGCATGGTTTGGTCCATCAAATCATATAGATTGAAGGTATGGGCAGCACCTGACCCTGCAACCCCGCGCGCTAAAAACGGCACAGACCACTGGGCCGAAAACCCGTCCTTAGTGATTTCGCGTGTCGTAGGTGCAAATTGCCCACTAAACCCAGGGTGTGGCCAATCCGCCGTGACGTTAGCTTTCGTACTTTTGGCGAAGGGAACAAAGGCCAGACTGGTAGAACCTGCCAATGACATACCCACACTAAGTTTAAACTCACTGCCAGCAACCAATAAATCCTGCGCGTCAACCTGTATATATTGCAAATTGCTCAAAGACTGAAAACTTGCGTGATAAATTGGGCCGCCCTTAACAGAACTTACTGTGCTCTGAATATCTTCATGGTAGATCGCTGGTGTAAACTTTCGTTTTGTCCCATTTGGCAAGGTCAGATATACATCTTCGCGTAAGCCGCGCACATCGCTTACACCTACGAGGATTTTAGCTTTCCCCCAGACAATACCATTTTCATCCTTGGCATTTATGCCTATGGTTTGCGGCAAAATGAAGTGAGCACTTATATCAGCGCTCACTACATAAGTCGGGACTTTATACAAGGAGCGTTTACGGATTTGCGTACGTAGAGAAGGAATATCTATCCACCCGTCCTCAGCAAAGACAACATATTCGCCGCGAGATTTCAACCTCCCCTCATCACTGAGTACATGGTAAGGCACAACCAATACGGGGCCAAGTAATGTCTGCTCACCGCCGTACCGTTCACCTACTTCGCGTGTTACTTCCTGCGCCCTGTTTGAACGGTCATGGCTAATAAATGAAACAAACAAAGCAGGTATGCCCATGACCAAAACCAACCCACAAACCAAGAGAAGCTTTAGCCCCAATGAGCGACCTAATATATGTGGTGAAATTTGCATTTTCATCCCCTTCCTAAGAACTAATTTCCCACGGGGTAAGTTTCAAATTTGTTGGAACAAAGGCAAAACCAAGGTCGTTTGCGGGTTTTTCAAGGGCTAAAGCCGGCACACATCCTGCAAGGATAACCGCTATCGGCTTAAGTTTCTTCGTTGCCGCCTTCTCGTTTTATTACGTGGAAAAACCATTCATTACCTTGCGCCGTAAATACGGCTCCCACGCAGGTGCGGAGAAATTCCGTCACACCCGGGGTTAAACGCCTGACAAAAATGATGCAGGGCAAGTAACGCGCTAATCATATTAAACAGTGTCATCCCAGACTTGATCTGGGATCTCGCCACAGATAACACACTTTGTACTTGAAATCAGATTCCAGCTTTCGCTGGAATGACAGGGGTAGTTTAATATAGCACCTCGTTCGTCCATCCCACCCTATGTCATCCCAGACTTGATCTGGGATCTCGCCATTGGCAACATTCTCCCTGTATCAGATTCCAGCTTTCGCTGGAATGACGGGTGTTATTTGGTGCTGGTCAATTTTGCCGTAATCACAGCCCCGTCTGTCACACTATAACCGTAACCAGAATGGGTAGTCGCTTTGGACACGCCGCCAATAGTAGGAAATACGGAAAACACTTCATAGCCTTGTTCTGCGAGTTCATTACAAACCTCAGCAATTGCGTCCGCCAAATCCTCCCGCGCCACAAAATGCGGATCGCTTACCGTGCGGGTGTTTTTAATAAAAGGTATTTTCTTCTCAGTCTCGGACGCCCCGACTTTTATGTGGCGCGTAACATATTTAACCAAGCTCCCCATCCCAATATCTAATACACCCGCTTCTTGGGTTTAATATAATCGATGTCTTTGGTCATTGTGTAGGTGTGTACGGGGCGAAAATCTATTTTTACTTTGCCGTTTTTGACCCATGTTAGTGTGTGTTTCATCCAGTTTTTATCGTCTCTGTCTGGATAATCTTCGTGGGCGTGGGCGCCGCGACTTTCTTTGCGGTTCTCTGCAGCTTTCATAGAGGCCAGTGCATTGTCCATGAGGTTTTCAAGCTCTAATGTCTCGACCAAATCCGTGTTCCAGACTAAGGTGCGGTCAGAAACGCCGATGTCTTTCATACTGGCGTAAACACCGCTGAGTTTCTTAACGCCTTCTTTTAAACTGTCACCCGTGCGAAATACCGCGCAGTGATCTTGCATGGTTTTTTGCATGTCGAGCCTGATAGAGGCCGTACCGAGTGAGCCATTTGCTGTGCGGTATTTTTCAAGGCGGGCGTAACTTTCTGCGCCTGCGTCCGCAGCCAATTCCGCTTGACCTTCTTTTGGATCAAGCAGTTCAGCGCACCGAAGCCCTGCTGCTCGTCCAAATACTACCAAATCAATCAGGGAGTTAGAACCAAGTCTATTGCCGCCGTGTACAGACACGCAAGCCGCTTCGCCGACAGCCATCAAGCCTTTGACAACCGCGTCAGGGTTTTTACCTTTCTTGGTTACCACTTCGCCGTGATAATTGGTCGGAATACCGCCCATATTATAGTGGCACGTTGGTAGCACAGGGATTGGCTCTTTGGTGACGTCTACGCCCGAGAAGATTTTGGCACTTTCAGAAATACCTGGCAGACGTTCAGCCAAGATTTCTGGATCCAAATGATCCAAATGCAAATAAATATGGTCTTTATTGGGGCCAACACCGCGTCCTTCGCGTATTTCGATGGTCATAGCCCGGCTGACCACATCGCGAGACGCGAGGTCTTTGGCAGACGGGGCGTAGCGTTCCATGAACCGTTCACCTTCGGAATTCGCCAGATAGCCACCTTCACCGCGTGAACCTTCAGTAATAAGACAACCTGCGCCGTAAATACCTGTGGGATGGAATTGAATAAATTCAGGGTCTTGGATCGGTAGGCCAGCGCGCAACACCATTGCATTGCCGTCCCCCGTACATGTATGCGCGGACGTACAAGAAAAGAACGTACGACCATAACCACCTGTTGCCAAAATAACGGTTTTAGCTCTAAATCTGTGCAAGGTTCCGTCGTCCAATTTCCACGCGGTAATCCCGCGGCAAACGCCTTTTTCCATAATCAGGTCAAGGGCGAAATACTCGATAAAAAACTCTGCTGTGTGGCGCAATGATTGTCCGTACAGAGTATGTAGCATAGCATGACCCGTACGGTCAGCGGCGGCGCATGTGCGCTGTGCCGCAGGCCCCTCGCCCATATTTTGCATCATGCCGCCAAAAGGCCGTTGGTAAATTTTACCCTCATCAGTTCGCGAAAACGGCATGCCCCAATGCTCTAGCTCATACACGGCCTTAGGTGCTTCTCGGCATAAATATTCAATACTGTCTTGGTCGCCAAGCCAGTCTGAACCTTTGACCGTATCAAACATATGCCAACGCCAATTGTCCTCGCCCATATTGCCAAGTGAGGCCGCGATACCGCCTTGGGCGGCAACCGTGTGGGAACGTGTTGGGAAAACTTTGGTGACACATGCGGTTTTTAATCCCGCTTGCGCTGCGCCCAATGTAGCCCGCAAGCCTGACCCACCTGCGCCAACAACCACAACGTCATAGGTATGATCTATCCAATTTGCTTCTGACATTTACGCCCCCAACCAGATTTTCAAAATTGCCAATACACCCATCAACCAAAAGCCAAAGGACAACAGCGAGTTTATCAAAACGAAAAATGTACGCGCGTCATGGGACGGTACATAATCCAAAATCACTTCATTGATACCGATGCGCCCATGATATAGTCCTGCGGTGATAAATACGAGCAAGGTAAATGCGCCGAACGCTGAACCAATCCAAGCCATCAATCCCTCATATCCAGCAGGTAAGGCTTTCATCATGCCATAGACGAAGAAGGGAAATACAAGAGCCAATACAATGGCACTGACGCGGTGAGCAATAAATTCGTGCACACCTTCGCGGGCGGCTCCGTGGCCCCGTACTTTACTTAGCGGGGTTCTAAAGTCGGTCACGCGAAACGCCCCACTAAAATATATGTCAAAATGGCGGCTATGACTGCGGCAGCTAAGATAATAAGCAAGGACAAAACATTGGCCAGTTTTGGATCAAAGCCTTTACCTGCATCCCATACCAGATGGCGAATGCCGTTTAAGAGATGAAAAATTAAAATGCCACTAAAAGCAAAAAATGCAAATGCACCTATGGGAGAAAACATCAATCCTGACATTTTATCATAGCCCGAAGAGCCACTTGCCAAGAATGCCAGCACCAGACAAATTTTCAAAAGACCCGCATACAAAACCACACCAGATGCGCGGTGCAATATGGAGGACAGCATCGTTGGATGCCATTTCCAGACACTCATATGAGGCGACATAGGACGTTTATCTGTCCAACCTTTAGCCATAAAATCCTCCGTAATGCGAATTATCCTCATGTCAAACTAAGGCTGCAAATAGGGAAGTCAATCATAATTCGGATTTATACCAAGCACACATTACTGTGAATACGAGGTTCTTATGTAGATTTTGTTGGCGTCTACGCTGTGTATGGTTAATAACCATACTTAATAGGAAATTCTGATGGGTGATTTATGCTGATTTTGAGATATATATTGGGGATATATGCGGTCGTAACTTTGGCATTAGGCAGTCCTAGCCTTGCGCAAACCTCAGTCAATATCATACGCTTCCCCGACACAACTCCCATAAGCGAAATACAAGAAAAATGCCCGAACATGTCAATCATTAAGATTGACGATGAATATCAATGCCAAGCTTTACCGGCAGTTAAGGTATATAAAGACGGGCTCGATAGCATTATTGACGACATGCAAAAATATGACTTAGCCCATAGCCCCATTCAAGCTGGCAATGAGGGCGACCGTCAAGCCTTACGGCATTTGCCCGATGTCAGCAAAGCATCTGCTGATGCCGCCACACGTTTTTCCCAATCGCTTCTGACCCGTTATCACAGCATCGACCCATCACAGCGGCACGGTGAGAGTTTGCTAAATTATAAATTACTCGGCTATGTTTTAAACAGACGCCTCTTGCTCTCAAGCTTTGATACGGCCCGCCACCCTTTTACCAATGACAGTGGTTTTTTTAATATGCTGAGTTATGCCACGCGGCAAACAAAGTTTATTAGCGTCGATGATTATGAAGCTTACGCCGCCCGTTTGTCAGAATTGCCACGGTTTTTTGCTCAACATAAAACCAATATGCGGCGCGGTATCCAGACTGGATACACCGCGTCAGGCGAATATTTACCAGGTATTATATCCGTAGTAGAATCTTATTCAGTTGGAAACCCTACGGACCATGCATTTTACAAACCATTCCTGACCTATCCAGACGGCGTTACAGAGGCCGAACAAACTCGCTTGCGCGCACTTGGCGAGGACGTAATTGCGCAGCACGTTCTACCTGCCTATACTGATTTACTCACATTCCTACAGCAGGAATATACGCCCCATGCTCGCAAGCAGGTTGGCATTGGCACAAACCCGTTAAACCGAGAATATTACAAGGCGTTGGTTACGTATTTTACGTCACTTGATATTACGCCCGATGAAGTTCACGAAAAAGGCCTAAGCGAAGTTAAACGCATTCGCGCCGAAATGGATATCGTCATCGCAAAAACAGGGTTTGAAGGCAGTTTCAAAGAATTCTTAGCCTTCTTGCGCACAGACGAGCAGTTCTATGCCAAAACCCCCGAAGACTTACTTAAAGAGGCGGCGTGGATTGCCAAACGTATCGACGGTCAAATGCCCAAGTTTTTTGGCAAACTTCCACGCCTATCTTACGGCGTCATGGCTGTGCCTGACGAAATTGCGCCCAATTACACCACGGGCCGTTATTGGGGCGGTAATTTGGATAATGGCCTAGCGGGTAATTATGTGGTCAATACATATGACCTGAGCCAGCGTCCCCTTTTTAACCTCCCTGCACTTACCCTGCACGAAGGTGTACCGGGCCATCACCACCAAATCAGCTTGGCCCAAGAATTAACCGACGTTCCAGAATTTCGCCAAAACCTATACCCCGATGCTTTCGGGGAAGGCTGGGGCTTATATTCAGAAAAGCTCGGGGTAGAGATGGGCATTTACCGTACAGAATATGAAAATTTCGGACGACTTACATACGAAATGTGGCGTGCGTGCCGCCTAGTGGTTGATACAGGTATGCATTGGAAAGGGTGGAGCCGCGAACAGGCTGAACAATGCTTCTTTGAAAACTCCGCGCTCGCACCCCACAATATCCGCACAGAGGTTGAGCGTTATATTAGCTGGCCAGGCCAAGCTTTATCTTACAAAATTGGTGAGCTTAAAATTCTTGAGCTTAGAAAACGTGCCGAAGACACACTTGGCGCAAACTTCGACATTCGTAAATTTCACGACGCAGTATTGGAAAATGGCGGCATACCTCTCAATATTTTAGACGAGCATATCAATACATGGATTGCGCAAAGCTTGTCCGAACCATAAAAAAACCCGAAGAACTCTTATAAATTCTTCGGGTCTTTGCCCCATTCACCTCGAAAGGTGTATTTGGATTCTTACCCTTAGAAACGATACCGTCCACGGATCGTTAGTGGAACCGTATATTGGGAGCCACCATTGTTAAATCCTGAATAACGGGAATTAAATCCAGCGCCAGTTACGCTAGAATTATCAGATTTCAGATTACCAGAATAACGAATACCGGTTTCAAGTCCCAATGTCATACGGTTAAACACAGGCGTTTCAACACCCACAAGCGCAGACGCTGTTGGAACCCAAGAGCTTTCGTACATGGCCAAACTGGTTGGCGTTAATGGACTTGTTACAACAGCTTGATTGATATTATTTAGCGCAATACTGTCAACATGTGCAGCACCAAGTCTGCCTTCTACATATGGACGTACGGATTTTAGCAATGGCACTGCCATTGGTTGAATATACTGACGTAAACCAGCTTCAACGCCGTAAGATTTATAATCAGACATGGTTCCGCGTAATGCTTGTCCACCTTGCGAACCAAAAGCAACTTCATTCCCGTCTGCTTGAGAATAAAATACTTGCCCTGTAAGTTTTCTGTTCGGGTTAATAGCATATGACCCACCGAGTGAGGCTCTATAACCAGTACCGTAAGCATCGTTCATGCTGACGTCTGAAAGTGCCACTGCAGGTGCAGGAAAACCAGGGTGTATTTGCGAACCTGTAATCGCTGTTCCGCCTGTTACAAATTCCGGCCCTACACTGCCCTCAACATTCCAACGACTAAGTGACTTACCTCCAGCACAACAATTATCATTGCTGTTACTATAGGTATACTCACCATTTGATGTGGTCTGATGGCCAGAACCAAAGCCCATCCATGAACACCCAGACAACGCTATTGCTGCCACACTACAAAACAAAATACGCATAATTCTTATCCTTTTGTCTCAAAACAGCACACATGCCATTTCTTCCTACAATCCCACATCTAGTCTGCAATATAGAGGCCAAGTGTATCAATCTGGTCAAAGAACATGGTTTCTTATTGGTTAAGATAGTGGATTTGTCATATTTTGTTCACGTAAAACTGTATAATTGTGCAGTATATCAAGGATATTTAAGAGAATGTTTAGGCTAAATCGTAATATCAAAAACTACCATTTAGTCAGTATTTCATTAAACAGTCATAAAAAAAACCCGGGATAACCCGGGCTTGTATTTAAATATGTGGTCGGTGGCGTTAGAAGGATACACGTCCACGGAGTTTCAACGGCACAGACCAACGATCTTCTTGTTGGAGAACATTTGATCCAATATCATCTTGCCAACGAATACCTGATTCAACACCGATGGCTGTACGTGCGCCAACTTGCATTTCCGCACCAATAACGCCTGACGCGGTTGGCGCCCAACCAGAGTTTAGATAAGGTTGTACATTGGACCCAACTGGCATGAGCGTTGCTGAACTTTGACTGAGGCTCACATCATTATTGTGGGTAAAGCCGCCTGTCGCACCAACATAAGGTCGCAATCCAGAAACACCGTTATTCCAACCACCAAGATATTGGCGTACACCGCCTTCGAGTGTGATTTGTTCTAAATCGCCCCATTGGGCAAATAAATCTTCGGTGAGCGCACCATTATCAATTGTACCTGTTCTAATAAGGTTACCTTCGGCTTCAGAGTAACCAATACGTCCAAGTATTGTTGTACTTGGACTGATGTCATATGTAGCAGCCATGTCGTAACTCACAGCTTTTTTATAAGCGTCGGCGTAACTAATCGCTGGCGTTGCGGATACATTCAATGTGCCGCCTGTGGCAACACCTGCTGTTTTTGCATCAACAATATTGCCGCCAATACCAAAGTCTGTGCCAACACCTGCTTCTATACCGAACGGCATAGCAGCACTTGCGCCGCGCCAATATTGACTTCCGCCAGAATATCCACCTGCATATCCTGCATTATATCCAACACCGTAATAAGCCGGGTAAGGCTGAGGCACATAAATTGGTGCGCCTTGGATGGTTTGTACTGTACTTGCACCGCCTGTAGCCCACTGACCATTTACATATTGCCCAGAATTAGCAAATTGCGTGCCGCCACCAACAGCCGCACCGTAAGGTGCCGCGCCGTTTAAAACTGTACCCGCGCCAGTAGCACCGTATCCACCAAAACCTTGTGCGCCGCGTAGACCATTTGCACCAAATCCTGCTCCACGACCACCTGCATTATAATTGCCAGCACCAGCACCGTATCTACCACTGCTATATCCATTTGTACCCGCGCCAAAGCCTGCCGCACTATGGCCATATCCATTTGCGCCCATACCGCCGTATCCGCCTGCGCCAGCTCCAAAGCCATTTGCTCCTGCGCCGTAACCGTTTGCGCCATAACCTGCTGCACCTTGGTATCCGTTACCCGCTACTCCGTAAGCACCTGCCGCGCCACAACCGGGTTGTGACTGGCCATATCCATAACTATTTTGTCCATAAGCATTTTGCCCACCAGCATGTGGATTGACACCGTGTCCGCCTCCTGCATAATTCGCACCACAACCGTAAGCCGAACTACCGCCCATTTGATAATTTGAATACCCAGATGAATTCCCGCCAATTCCTAGCCAAGAACAACCCGATAATAATACTGCTGATAGTGTGCAAACTGCTAGACGCATAGCCGCCTCCCTCATACATTAACTTAATATTTGAGACTAATTAACCTTAATATACTTAACAAACTCTTGTGATTTTGCAGATTATTTCTTTTTTTTATGCAATTAAATCAAGTGTTTAGAAAATAATACCTGCAAATGCGACAATATGGCTAATTCTAGCCGATCATTTTGACGCATCGGTTTGCAATAGGTAAAGAGTTATTCAAATTAAAAATTATAGCTTCCGCGAATAGCAACAGGGATCGTAATATTCTCATCACCCTTTGCTCCGCTTGAGAAATTTCTTTGTTTCTCATATTTTAATCCAGCCTCAAATGCCAATGCTGTCTTAGGCGTCATTTGCCATTCAAGACCCGCTTTAAGCGCGCCGTAGGGAACCCACTGCGCGTCATAAATTTGTGTTGGCGTGCCAAAACTCACATCATAAAAATCATTCGTAACTGCATTGCTATCAAATGAGCGTTGCAAGAAAAGTTGACGCTGGTTTTCTGTGACCGTGGTTTCGCTGTAATATGCGGCCCCGCCAGACGCGCTGACAAATGGTGTTAGTGTACGGCTTAACTGGTTTCCAAATACGGGATCAAAATAATACCGTCCGCCAAGTTCAACATCGATACGTTCGAGGTCATTAAATTCATAATCAAATTTTGCCACCGTTTGATTGGGAATAGATGTGCTATTTGTGATCGAGTTTACCAATGCGCCCCCTGCGTCAAATGTATCCGTAGTGACTGTTCTGCGTAGACCATCAATCACCTCAACACTGCCGCCTCTCTTGCCCTCAGCGCGTGTATACCCTGCGTTGGCAAATGTGGTAACATGGTCATTAAAGATATACTCAAGACCACCGCTTAACCGTAGTGGTGCGTAATATACATCGTCAAAACTAATTGTTGGCGCGCCGAGACGTTCAGGGTCACTCGTATAAACAGTGCTCACGCGGTCACCACCAACGACGACACCGCTTACACTGGATTCTGCAAATAAGGCCCTATTATATGTGGTTGGTCCAACTGCCGTACTCGGATCAAACAATGTGCCAGACACACTGTGATCAAATTCCAGGCCAAGAGAGCCGCGCAGAGAAGGCCGTCTTAGCTTTTGTGCAGGTTGCTGGTATTGTGCCTGTGTCTGCGCATTACCTACGTGTGAACCGTAACCACCTGTGGCGTATTGCGCTTGTTGTCCATACTGGCCGCCATTTCCAATAGCCAATGTGACCTGTTCAGGGCTACACCCTTGCGGGATGGCTTGTGTTGGCGCGGTAATTTGACAAGGGCCAACTGCACGGCGCGCTGTTTGGTTGGCATATTGGCCACCATATTGTCCCTGATATTGACTCTGCGTGTTTGCACTGCGAGAATTGCCACCATAATAGGAAGAATTATCAAACCCAAGCCCTGAACCGATCCAAGAACATCCAGACATAAGCACTGCTGATAATCCACATACAATCAACCGCATAATCACTCTCCATTGCGCGAAAGACGCAAAAACTCACTATGGTTAATGAGTGTGATGCCCGTTTATGCTTAACAAGTGGTTTATTTACGGAGGATTTTTTATTATTTAGGCTTAGAGAAGTGCCAACACATTTTCAGGAGGACGGCCAATAACAGCTTTATTACCTCTGATTAAAATAGGACGTTCTATTAATATGGGATGCTCAGCCATTGCTTTAACGAGTATGTCATCATCATCAACATCTTTTAAATGCAAGTCTTTATAGATTGTTTCGCCCGTTCGCATCAGTGCCCGCACTGAGGTAAAACCCAACATACGGATCAGTCCATAAATATCGATTTCCGAAGGCGCGTCTTTCAAATACTCATAGACTTCAAGCTTCACACCCTTCTCATTTAAAATCGCCAGAGTTTGTCGTGATTTGGAACAGCGCGGGTTGTGATAAATTTTATAGTCCATTACTCATCCTTTAAGATTGCAATTCTTTGGCCTCTATATAGACAGGATTTAGCAGAAGAGAAAGTTCCTTATGACTAAATTTTCCGTGAACGGCACTGTGAGCAATGGTTTCGAGCAGGTTCGTGATGTTTTTAAAACCAGTCTTGAAACCGGCCTTGAGGCGGGCGCAGGGTTTTGTGTCCTCAAAGACGGTGAGTTTATTGTTGATCTTATTGGCGGTACAAAAGACCGCAAGCAAGAACAGCAGTGGCAGACGTACACTCTGGTTCCCGTATTTTCCACCACTAAGGCGATCGCCGCTCTGGTCATTGCGTGGCTTTACGACACAGGGTGCCTTGATTACGAACAAACAGTTGCTAGCCTATGGCCAGAATTTGGCGCCCACGGTAAGGACAAACTTACCATCGCTCAAGCCCTATCCCACCAAGCAGGACTGTCAGGTATCATTGAACCCATGCAGCCCAAGGACTGGTTTGATTGGGAAGCCATATGCGCGCGATTGGCCGCTCAAAACCCCATATGGGAACCGGGCACAGCCAGCGGCTATCATCCCGTCACCTACGGGTTTCTAGCAGGCGAAATTGCTCGCCGCACAGACGTTAAAAACCGCACACTTGGTACAATACTTCGCGAAGAATTTTGCCAAGTTGAAAACATAGATTTTTTTATTGGCACACCTAAAACCGAACACGAACGGTGCGCGGATTTACATAAACCACGAGCCATGTCCGATCTGGGCGAGATCAACGCAGCCACAAAAGCGGCATTCCTAAAGCCGTGGTCATCCCCGGGGGGCCGCGGAACATCCGCGTGGCGCGCGTTCGAATTTGCCGGCGCCAATGGTCACGGCACGGCCAAATCAATAGCCCGCCTCATGCAATTGGCTTTGGACGGATATATTGGCGACACACAAATCTTAAGCGAGAACACACTCTACGAAATGTCACGCCCGCGCATTAGCGGCCCCAATCTGGTTTTGCCTTTTGATCTCACTTTGGCGGCAGGCTTTATGGTCAACACCCCAAACCAATTTTACGGCCCCAATACTGGGGCCATAGGGCATAGCGGATGGGGCGGTTCATGCGCCTTTGCAGACCCCATCGCAGGGATAACCTGCGCCTACGTCATGAACAAACAAAGTAATGTCTTGGTCGGCGATCCTCGGCCAATGGGTTTGATTAAAACCCTATATGAATGCCTCGATTAAAAAACCCTAAAAGAACCTAAGCCCCATTTTGCGGGACAGCCAATCCAGCATAATCTTATTGACAGCTTGCGGCTGCTCCCACATGGCCCAGTGACCACAGTCCTCTACTGTGTAGCGTTCCAAATCCGCAACCATATCCACCATTGCGTCAGTAGACGTTGGCGGGAGAAACAAATCCTGCTCAGCACTTATCATCAATGAAGGTTGCTCGATATTTTCGTCCAGAGTTTTGCCAAACTTCCAATTCGCCCCCGTATTTCGGTAGAGGTTTACCCCGCCAAAAAAACCACTTGTCTCAAATGCACCTGCGTAAACGTGCAAGTCTTCATCGCTCATGACTTGCCCTTTGAGCTTGGGCGCGCCTGCTGCCAAATACTGCCTAAATTTAGGCATAAGATGATACATTTCAGAACTTGGTTTTGCGCCTTTGGGCACACTGCGAAACATCATACGAAAGAAGGCCAGCACGTCAGTTTTAAACAGGTCTTCTGCCGCGTTGGGCTTTTGAAAATCAACAAAATAATGATCGGCCCCGTGGCGTTTTTTAAAAATCTCAATCGGGTCAACAGGTGGCTGTTTAACGTGGGGCGTGCAGATACTTATGACGCCGATCACCCGTTCAGGGACCATACGGGCCGCGTGCCAGACAATGATCCCGCCCCAATCATGGCCACACAAAACTGCGCGCCTAATCTCAAGGGCGTTCATCACCCCTTCCACATCACCCACCAGTTTTTCAATGCCGTAATCACTTACATTTTGCGGCACGCCAGAATGCCCGAACCCACGCAAATCCAGTGCGATAACACGGTATCCTGCCTTGGCGAGAGGCTCCATTTGGTGAGCCCATGAATAAGCCATTTCTGGCCAACCGTGCAGGAGTATTATTGGCGGCCCGTCTTCTGGCCCTGCACAGTACGCAGCAATATCAGCGTCTTTTAAGGACAATATATGTGGCTTTGGAAATTTCATATGTTTGCAATAAGCCACATTTCGCGCAAAAAATACGAAAAACTAGCATTATTTTGCAAAAAACAGTATAAAGGCCTAGACGGAGCGGATTTGAGGGGCTAAACCCCCCGCACGTTGAAGATTCAAGACTGCGGCGCATATTGGCGAGGCGGTCATTTTTATTTAGTAGTTAAGGCAACACATGGTTGAAATTTACGTGCGTCAGAACAATGTCGATCAGGCATTACGCGCCCTCAAAAAGAAATTGCAAAATGAAGGCATTTTGCGTGAGATGAAAGCCCGCAAGCACTACGAAAAACCATCTGAAAAACGCGTCCGCGAACAGGCAGAAGCCGTACGCCGCGCCCGCAAATTGGCCCGCAAACGCGCTCAGCTAGAGGGATTAATTCCTATGAAAAAACGCCCGCCGCGTAAATTTTAAGCTTTTACGTTAGATAAATACGAGAGCCGTCCTTTGGGGCGGCTTTTTTGTTGGGCGATCCTCATATCACATTTTCGTTTATTGCCCCTATTTGCCTATTCTTTTTTGAGTGGTTACATATAAAGAGCAGGAGATAATTAAGAGGGAAGCATGGAATTTCAACACACAAAATCACTTTACGCAAAATCAAAATCATGCGTCACGCATCTTGAGTGCGCTATGAATGGGGAGCGTTACGAGGCGGGGGTTCCCCACGGGTTATCTAAAACCGGCAAGCCGATCATTGTTAAATACGATCTTGAGAAACTGGCAAAATCTGTCACCAAAGAAGAGATTGAAAACCGCGAAGGTGGGTTTTGGAAATACCGCGAATTTTTGCCTGTCAACATGCCGGAAAATGTCGTCAGCCTCGGCGAAGTTATGACCCCGCTCATCCCCCTGCGTCACAGCGTCCCCAAAGGCTGCAATGTCATTGTCAAAGACGAAGGCCGCTTACCCACAGGCTCGTTTAAAGCCCGTGGTCTCGCCCTCGCCGTCGCTATGGCCAAGGAACTTGGTCAGACCCATCTTGCCATGCCGACCAACGGCAATGCGGGCGCGGCACTGGCAGCCTATGCCAGTTACGGCGGGCTTAAAACCACAGTATTTTGCCCTGACGATACGCCCGAAGTAAATATTCGCGAAATCGAACTTCAAGGCGCAACCGTATATAAAGTCAACGGGCTGATTACCGATTGTGGAAAAATTGTTGGGGAAGGCAAGGAGCCTATGGGCTGGACGGATATTTCTACCTTAAAAGAACCCTACCGTATTGAAGGTAAGAAAACCATGGGGCTAGAGCTGGCTGAGCAAATGGGTTGGACATTACCTGACGTTATTTTCTACCCAACAGGCGGCGGTACGGGGCTGATCGGTATGTGGAAAGCGTTTGCCGAGCTTGAAGCCATTGGCTGGATTGACAGCAAACGTCCACGCATGGTGGCTGTGCAATCAACGGGCTGCGCGCCAATTGTCAAAGCCTATGACGACGGGGTTGAACATACCGAATTTTGGGAAAATTCCCATACAGGCGCGTCTGGCATTCGGGTTCCTGCCGCCGTTGGCGATTTTATGATCCTGCGGGCCGTACGCGAAAGCGGCGGCTTTGCCATTGCGGTTGACGACGAACATATTTTCCGCGCCCGCGACGAAGCGGCCCAAAAAGACGGGTTCCTTCTCTGTCCAGAAGGGGCGGCTACATTTGCAGCGTGGCAAAAATCATTAGAGCAAGGTTTGGTCAAAAAGAGCGATACTGTTATTCTCTTTAACTGCGCAACAGGCCTAAAATACCCTATGCCCCATACGGACCGTAATTTGGATTGCACCAAGCCTATTGATTACGCGCAGTTTAAATAGGCAAATCTATCTCCACTCACCCGAGCAAAGCTCGACCTCTCCCCATTCTTGCATAGGAAAAAGGAGAGGTGAGAAAACTAGGTTTTCTTTGGGTACAGCAAACTTAACCTCTCCTTTGGGGAGAGGTGCGCGACAGCGCGGTGAGGGGAAATGCTGTTCGTAAACAACTTCCCTTACTTCAACAACCCTTTATTGACCAACACTTCCGCAATTTGCACAGCGTTTAACGCCGCACCTTTGCGGAGATTATCGGCCACCACCCACATGTTGAGGGTGTTGTCTTGAGTGCTGTCTTCGCGAATACGAGACACATAGGTGGCAAATTCGCCAACGCTTTCTAGCGGAGTCATATAGCCGCCTTCTTCTTTTGGTTTATCATAGACCATAACCCCTGGGCTTTCGCGCAGGATTTTGCGGGCTTCATCAGCCGAAAGCTCGTTTTCAAACTCCACATTGATAGCTTCGCCGTGACCAATGAATGTTGGTACGCGCACACAGGTGGCTGTAACTTTAATTTTGGAGTCCATGATTTTCATGGTCTCGGCCTTCATTTTCCATTCTTCCTTGGTATCGCCCCCGTCCATAAATACGTCGATTTGCGGGATGACATTAAAGGCGATTTGCTTTGGGAACACTTTTGGAGTCGGATCGTCATTGACGTAAATCCCTTTGGTTTGTATCCATAGCTCATCCATAGCCGCCTTACCCCCACCCGATACGGATTGGTAGGTCGAGACAACGACGCGTTTGATTTTGGCACGGTCATGTAAGGGCTTTAAGGCTACAACCATTTGAATGGTCGAGCAGTTGGGATTGGCAATAATACCTTTCTTTTTATAATTTTCAACCGCGTCTGCATTGACCTCTGGTACAACCAAAGGCACATCTGGGTCCATGCGCCATGTGCTAGAGTTATCAATGACCACTGCGCCTGCTTTGGCAATAATTGGCGACCATTTTTTGGAAGGCTTACCGCCCGCACTCATCAAAGCAATATCAACTTTGGTAAAATCAAATTGTTCGATGTCGTGGCATTTAAGCTCGCGGTCACCATAGCTCACGATCCGCCCAATGGAGCGGCGCGACGCAACCGCGTACACTTTGGCAATCTCCAGATCACTTTCTGCCAATATGTTGAGAATTTCCGTGCCGACATTTCCTGTCGCCCCGACAACTGCAATATTTAAACCCATGATATTTTCCTTATACGCCCGTTATTTTTTGGGGCCACTATACTTTCGCCAGACGGCATATCCAGCTACGGCAACAAATGCAATACCTGCCATGTCAATAATAGAGAAATTTCCCAATACGGGCTGTGTTAACGTGCTGTTTTGAATATTTTCGCCCTCCCCTGATGTATTCTCAGCCGCCTGCGCCATATTAGCGAACATATAGAAAAACAAAAATGCAATCAAAGCAGCAAAGCCCGCAATACCAAAGACAAACCGCATGAACTTCGCTTCCTTGGCTTGGGATTCCCGCCTGCGCATTTCAGCAGCTCTTGAGCGACGAAACATGCGCTCTGAAGGCCTGATATACGGTTTGCGCTCATCTGGTTTCTTATCGCTCATAATCTATCCATTAATTTTTGGTAGTGTGCTGCACAATGCATTGCGCAAATTCCTAACACTGCTTATATAGTGAATATGCATATATTCAAACATAGCCTGATTTTTCTAACGTCCCTATGTTTTCTCATATGTCCAAGCTTAGCAAATGCCCAAACAAAAACGAGCCATAGCCCTCTTACCAAGAGCCAGTTTGAAAAACTATTGCCGGGCAAAACCATTAAGGGCGAATACCGTTTCATGCGCGAGCGGACAAAAACCTATAATTTTAGCGAATATCACCACAAAAATGGCAGCACCCGCTACACGGAAGGCAAAATCAAATCAAACGGCCTTTGGTATGTGTTGGGGGAGCGTAAAATTTGCTATAAATACCCAGACAGTCCCGAGATGGGAGATTATATATCCTGTTTTTGGGTGTACCGTTCTGAAGGGTGTTATTACGGATATAGTCTTGAGCAAATGGGTTTAAAAGGCCCGCGCAATTATGACGACTGGATTGCGCGCTGGGTGCTAGAAGGCAGCGGTGCGTCTTGCGCTGAGGCCTTAAGTTAATATGCGCGCCCTTATCATAATATATTTGGCCATAATGCTCGCTTCGACCGCTCACGGACAAACCAAATCCCAATATCGCCAACTTAAAAATGCAGATTTGCGCGGTGTATTTAACGAGAGCATGATTTTAAGTGAATACCGCACCTTTAAAGGCATCAACAACAAAACCTATGATTTCAAAGAGTTTCACCACGCAAACGGAACCACGGATTACACAGAAATTGGCTCAAAAACCGAAGCAGGTCTGTGGGACATTATTGGCGGTGACAAAGTATGCTATAAATACCCAACAACCGAAAAATTTCCCGAAACCTACTGCTTTTTCGTCTACCAGCAAGGCAAATGCTATTATCAATACGCCCTCAGTGCCATGACCATACACGGGCCAAGGTCATGGGATTTATGGACATCGCGCTTCGTGCGCCAAGGCGACGGCGGTATGTGCGCTGCGGCTGTGTCTTAGAAGCGCAATAAAAAACCCGCCGTTAAAGCGGGTTTTTTAAATAAAGTGTTCAAAAGAAATTATTTCTTCTTTTTGCCGCGTGTTTGGTCGATACCACGGCCTGTTACGCGCTCTTTAATCCGTGCAGATTTACCGCGCAGTTCACGAAGGTAGTAAAGCTTAGCGCGGCGTACACGGCCTTTGCGCTTGATGATAATTTCTTCAACCAGTGGGGAGAATACAGGAAATACCCGTTCGACACCTTCGCCGTTTGAAATTTTACGCACCGTAAAACTCTCATTAAGGCCTGCGCCTGAACGGGCAAGACATACACCTTCAAACGCTTGTAGGCGTTCACGTGTGCCCTCTTTAATTTTCACTTGCACGATGAGTGTATCACCCGCACTAAAATCAGGAATGGTTTTGCCATTGCTTAAAAGTCGCTCTTGTTCAGCTTTGTTTAGTTTTTCAATTACATTCATCGTCTTACTCCTTGTGCGCCTTAATATGTTTTTGCCATAAATCTGGGCGGCGTTCTTTGGTTATCTTCTCACTTTGCGCCCTGCGCCACTTAGCAATTTTGCCGTGGTCACCTGACAATAATACTTCCGGAATTTCTCGTCCCTCCCACTGCCTTGGTTTGGCATAGAGCGGATACTCCAAAAGTCCGTCTTCAAAACTCTCTTCCTCGGTAGAAGCTATATCCCCGAGAACCCCCGGTAATAAACGTACACACGCCTCGATCAAGACTTGCGCGGCCACTTCCCCGCCGGCGAGTACATAATCGCCGATGGAAATTTCTTCCATCTCGTAGGCTTCAATCACCCGCTCGTCCAGGCCCTCAAAGCGTCCACAAAACACAATAACCCCCGTGCCAGACGCCAATTCCCTGACCCGTTTCTGGGTAAGTGGCGTCCCACGAGGAGTTAAATATAACAATGGTCGCGGACTTCCGTTATGGATTCGCGCCACACTGTCGATTGCGCTGGCACTTACATCGGGCTTTAAGACCATTCCTGGCCCACCACCCACAGGCGTTGTGTCAACACTGCGGTGCTTATTAACGGAAAAATCACGGATGTCTATAGACTCTAAGCACCATTTTTCATCTTTTAATGCAGTGCCAATGATGGAAGTCCCCAAAACACCCGGAAAAGCATCTGGAAACAGGGTTAAAATGGTGGCTTTCCATGGCGATTGATCTGTCATAGGAGGGGTTTAGCGCGGTTTTGAAATGGATTCTACTTTTAATTCCTCCTTCATTTATGGGGGAGGTGCTCGCAAAGCGGGCGGAGGGGGCGCAAGCAGAGCTTGCGCGGCGCAACGCGCCGCCCCCATCCCCTTTCAGGGACTTCCCCCATAAATAGGGGAAGCAAAACATTTATTCAGGCGTAATGCCCAATCTTTGCAATAGAGCCTCGTCCTCATCTTTTTTCGGGTTATCTGTAGTCAATAGCGTTTCCCCGACAAATACGGAATTCGCGCCCGCCAGAAAACACAAAGCCTGTGTTTCGTCGCTCATCTCTTCGCGCCCCGCACTGAGGCGCACATAAGAAGTCGGCATAAGAATACGGGCCAGCGCAATCATGCGGACAAATTCGAGCGGGTGTAGAGTTTCGCTGTCCCCGAGCGGTGTCCCTGCAACAGACACAAGCGCGTTAATGGGCACTGATTCGGGCGGTGGGTTCATATTGGCGAGGGCTAGCAATAGCCCAATTCTGTCTTCCACCTGCTCGCCCATGCCGACAATGCCGCCGCAACATACCTTCATGCCGCTTTCCCTGACGATATTAAGCGTATGCAAACGGTCTTCAAATGTGCGGGTTGAGATCACACGCCCGTAATCTTCAGGCGAAGTATCAATATTGTGGTTGTAATAATCAAGACCAGCATCCGATAGGCGGCTCGCTTGATCGCCGCTTAACATGCCGAGGGTCATGCAGGTCTCTAGCCCGTAAGATTTTACTTCGCCAATCATGGCGCACAGTGCGTCCATATCGCGCTCTTTGGGTTCGCGCCACGCCGCCCCCATGCAAAAACGGCTGGCCCCGCCCGCTTTGGCAGCTTTTGCGCCGGCAATCACGGTCTCTAGCCCCATAAGTTTTGAAGCCTTTAGCCCCGTATCGAAATGGGCTGATTGGTTACAATAGCCACAATTCTCCGCGCACCCTCCCGTTTTGATCGACAAAAGTTGTGACATTTGTACGCGGTTCGCAGGGAAATTTTCCCGGTGAACGCTTTGGGCTTGCATAATCAAATCATTAAACGGCAGGGCAGCAAGCGCGTCTACTTGTGCACGGTTCCAACGAGTAAGGGTAGGATGCGGAGCATAATTAACGGGCGGAGCCACAGGTGTGCGTGGTTTGCCTTTATTACTTATATCCAATATTTGTGTCATAAAATACCTATGGGCTAACCTTGGTCTCGTTCCGAAATAACATCTTCTATAAAAATCACAATACGCCCCGCTTTAATATCTACACTGGGCACAGTTTTTTTAGAAAAAGCATGATAAAATTCACCCAATGCGTTTCCTTTTTTATCCTTACCACCAGATATTTCCAGCAAATCCCCGGCCCCGTAATTATGCACAGCCATGACCTTACCCATACGTTTCCCGTCCGTGGTTTTGACCTCTAGGCCGATAAGGTCTTCAAAGTAAAACTCGTCCTCAAGAGGCGTAGGCATATCCGCGCGGGATACATAAAGCTCCGTATTGTTGATGGCCTGTGCCTGCTCAGGCGTCGCTATTCCCTCGCACATAGCCGCAAATCCGTTTTTAATTGGACGGTGGGATTTCACGATAAGAACGATGTCGCCTTCTTTGTTTTTGAAAGGCCCATAAGAAAAACAATCCTCAGGAATACCCGTAAAAGATTTTATCTTGACTTCGCCGCGAACGCCAAAAGAACCTGCGCAAATGGCTATACAAATAAGGGTCATACTTGCTTCCCCCATTCATGGGGGAAGTCCCCCATCACTTTTCTTGGTGGGGGGATGGGGGCGCAAGCAAAGCTTGCACGGCGCGATGCGCCGCCCCCTTCGACCGCTCCGCGCCCACTTCCCCCATAAATAGGGGAAGCAAAATAGTGTGTAAACCTTGTCATTTTTCACCCTTTAAATGCGCGTAAATATCTTCCAACACATTATCTATATCCTTAAATACGGATTCATTGGAATAGCGAATAACTTTCCAGTTTTGGCTTTCAAGATACTGCGTTCGCCGCTTATCGTGTGATAATTCCACGTTCGTGCTATGGGTTTCCCCGTCCACTTCAACAATCATTTTCTCAGCCACACAAGCAAAGTCCGCAATATAAATTCCCACAACGTATTGCCTACGAAACCGAAACCCATCCAATTGTTTCTTTCGCACATAAAACCACAACCGATGCTCAGCCTCACTCATATTTTTACGAAGATCACGAGCAAATTTTTGACTTTTCTCTTCGCCCTTTCGAATTTTTCTCATAGTTACCCTTTTTTCCTCCTCCATTTATGGGGGAGGTGTCCGCTTGCGGACGGAGGGGGCGGCGCAACGCGCCCCGCAAGCTCCGCTTGCGCCCCCATCCCCCTTCGGGGACTTCCCCCACAAGTAGGGGAAGCAAAAATCACCCCCGCCGCCAAGTGGTTCCGTCTTTCCCGTCTTCCAAAACAATATTCTCCGCCTTAAACAGATCACGGATTTCGTCGCCCCGCGTCCAATCCTTCGCGCGGCGCGCCTCTCCCCGCTCAACAATCAACGCCTCAATTTCAGAATCGGTTAGGTCGCCTTCCTTGCCCTTACCACGGAACCATTCTTCTGGGTCTTTTTGAAGGAGGCCGAGGAGGTTCCATGAATTTATATATTCATCCAAAACTTTCGCATCATTCCAATCTATGTCTTCGCCTTTGATAATACATTGTACGACTTGGCTAACTGAACCACTAAAAAATACAATATCTTTGAAAGCTTCAGGTGTTCCTAGATCAGAAAATAAAGATATATCAAATCCATACAAAGTGCCTGTATGTAGTTTTGTCAGCTCCATTGCAGTCAATTTATAGCGGTATGCATGATCAAGGTTTTCCTTACTCTCTTTCAGCAGATGTTCGCTCCAAATTAATTCGCTTCGGTAGTGCGCCTTAAGCAGAGCAAGCCGTATCACTTCGCCGTCCCATTCTTTCAGCAAATCATGTACAAGCACCACATTGCCTAAGGACTTGCTCATCTTGTTTTTACCCATATTGAGAAACTCATTGTGCATCCAGTAATTGGCCAAGGGTGCATCATGGGCACAATTACTTTGCGCGATTTCGTTCTCGTGGTGGGGGAATTTTAGGTCGACGCCGCCGCAGTGGATGTCGATGGTTGTGCCGAGGTTTTTTTCGATCATGGCGGAACATTCTATGTGCCAGCCAGGGCGACCGTTTCCGAATCGGGCTTTCCAGACGGGTTCGTCTTTTTTGCTTGGTTTCCACAACACGAAATCAGCCGCGTTTTTCTTGCGGGCGTATTCCTCGTCCTCGACCCGTTCACCTTTCCTAAGCTGCTCTAATGTATTGCCAGATAATTTCCCGTAATCATCATATTTGGATATGTCAAAAAATACATGGCCTTCGGAACCGTAGGCATAACCGTCGTCCATCAGCTTGCTAATCATAGCAATCATCTCGTCCATATGTGCGGTTGCGCGCGGTTGCATTGTTGGTTGCAAACAGCCGATGGCGGTTAAATCATCATTGTAAATCTTGGCGAATTTTTCTGTAATAACGGAAATTTCCACACCTTGTTTAGCCGCCAAAGCATTAATGCGGTCGTCCACATCGGTAATATTGCGTGCATAGACCACATGATCTGCGCCGTAGATATGCCTCAAAACCCGAAACAACACATCCGCCGCTACCGCCGCTCTCGCATTGCCTATATGGGCGTAGGAATAGACGGTGGGGCCGCAATTATACATAGTCACGCGCTTTTCGTCGGTGGGTTTGAACACCTCTTTCTTGCGGGTGAGCGTATTATATAATTTCAGCGTCATATTTTCGTCCAAATTTAACTTTATCCATACCAGATTACAATACGGTATATTAGCGGGTCTAGGGTAGATATTTAAGACATTGCCCCCTACATAGAAGATATTATGTTAAAGAAAAGAGTAATTTTTACTAGCCCGCTTATCACCGCTCTGGTGATGTTAAGTGCGTGCCAAAGCCTACCCCGTTATCAGGGACAAGCGATTGGCCCTACCACAACGGATTCAGTTGTTGAAAACGGTTATGAGCAAGCGGGTTACCTAGATGCCCAAGACTTCCTCGGAGCCGACTGGATGCAGAGCGAACTGCACACTGTCGACCCCCGTGCCTATAATGACGGCTATGCCAATAGCTATAAAATCACCACCCCAAAACACGTATATGTGGTGCAAGGTACGCAAACAGTCAAAAAACGCATTCGCGAAATTGCGGCTATTGAAACCTTGCGCCATACGCCGACCATATCTGCTGCTACCAAAGCCGTAAAAGACAAAACGATCAACCTCGTTGAAACGCCTTTGCGGGCGATTAAAGGTGGCCGCAATCGTTATAATACAGCCAAAAGCACTGATGACAAACTGATGATGGTTTCAAGTGGCTTTGCAGGTGTTGCCAGCAAACTTGGCCACGGTTTAAAAGAATTAGGCGTTACAGGCCTGCGCATCACCACAAGTGCAGCAGGTGCGAAGTGTTCAGGGTTTGGCTGCGCCACAAAAGCAGGCGAGGATATATGGTCTGGACTGAACTCCATACTTGGCAAACACGACGCTGCGCGGCGCATTCATCAACGCCTTGGCACTGATCCCGCTTCTGAAAATAAAGTCTTGCAAAAACATGTAAGCCGCCTTGCTTATGCCGATAGCTATACGGGAGCCGCCTATAAATTCGGACTGGCTGGCGCGGGCATTCCTGTTTTTAGCCCTGTGGTCAAAGGCGTTGGTTATTATAACAATGTGGAATTTGTCGCCCAATACGAGGACGCCCATACACGCCAAACTGCGGAAAAAACCTTAATGAAAACATGGGGTATTGACGCGGAAATTATTAATACGCTTTATAGCAATAAAGCCTTTACCAACACAAGTCGCACCCGCCTTGTCATGATACTTGGCGAGATGGGCAATCCAGACATGCGCGCGCGGTTAACCCAAAGTGCCGCGGATAGCAAAACCCGCTACACTGCGGAGAGTCAATTGGCTATTTATCAATACCTTGCCACATTAGACCAAACAGGGGTTATCAGCGGCTATCTGTTAAATGCCCCCATGGTGATTGCCGTGCGCGAAAACAATACGCTTATCTTGCCCTTTGCAACTGATTATATACGCTGGACGGAAGATATTGCAGGGCCAGTTCAAGCATTTTCACAACTGACAGGAAATGATACGACTTTTGCGAAAGCGCAGATACATATACTGGGCAACGCCTCACCAAGGTTTAGACAAGAAGCACAAAGCTTAGGTGTAGAACTCATTGAGATCACCCCGTAAATTACGGTAAACCTACAAAATGCAATAAAATGTTTCACGTGAAACATTTTTGTCTATATGACACATTCTATGAACGATTTAACCGAAATGCTGGCAGGTGTGGACGACGCAGGGAAACGCTTGGACAAATTTCTGACAGAATGGTCAGACTTCTCCCGCTCACGCCTTAAGAACCTGATCCTTAGCGGTAATGTGCGCGGCGATAATGTCCCGGTCACCAACCCCGCTGCCAAGGTTAAAGCCGAATGCGAATACAGCATTCATGAACCTGCTCCAATCCCCGCGACACCAGAATCTGAGAACATTCCTCTTGATGTTGTGTTTGAGGACGAGCATTTAATTGTCATCAACAAACCCGTTGGCATGACGGTTCATCCTGCGGTTGGCAATTGGTCTGGGACTCTGGTCAATGCACTTTTGCATCATTGCGGCGCGTCACTTTCTGGCATTGGCGGGGTTTTGCGCCCTGGCATTGTCCACCGCATCGACAAGGACACATCGGGTATTTTGGTCGTTGCCAAACATGACAAAGCTCACCAAGGCCTGTCCCAACAATTTGCCGATCATTCACTGGAGCGTACATATATCAGCTTCACACGCTCTGCCCCTACCCCGCGCGCAGGTCGTATCGAAACCCGCATTGGACGACATCCCGGTGACCGCAAGAAAATGGCGGTACTCAAAGACCCTGACGACTACACAATCATGCGCATGGCCGAAAATGGCCAATCTCTGCCCGGTAAAATTGCCGTCACCAATTATAAATTCATCCAAGGCTATGGCCAACAAAAGGGCGGCTCTATCGGCTCACCGCTTGTTTCCAAAGTCGAGTGCAAATTAGAAACGGGGCGCACCCACCAAATCCGTGTCCATATGGCCCATATTTTATGCCCATTGCTTGGCGATAGAACGTACGGGAAATCTGGCGCGTATAAAACGGCCACTTCCGCGTCCGAGATCAAACTGCGCACGGCCCTATCAGGTTTCAAACGCCAAGCCCTGCACGCCAAAAGCCTTGGGTTTATACATCCTATCAGCGACGAATTCTTGCAATTTGACAGCCCACTACCAGAAGATATGGCGCGACTTGAAAAAATACTTTCTGAACTATAATTTAGATTTACCCCCTTTAAATCGTGTTTTAAAATCCTTATATCTAGTATTCAAGTGAATTTGGAGGACATAATTATGGCAGGCACTAAGGTCATAAAAACGGCAAAAACCAAGCTGAAAACAAAAGACAGCCATACAGGGAATATGAGCCTGTCTGTTGCTTTATCGCCAGAACAGGGTCTTTCTAGCTATCTCAGCGAAATTCGTAAATTTCCCATGCTCAAACCTGACGAGGAATTTATGCTGGCCAAACGCTGGGCTCAACACCAAGACAGTGACGCGGCTGAAAGAATGGTTACCTCGCATTTGCGCCTTGTGGCCAAAATCGCCATGGGGTATCGGGGCTACGGCCTGCCCATTGGCGAAGTGATTTCAGAAGGCAATGTTGGTCTGATGCAGGCGGTAAAGAAGTTTGACCCTGACAAGGGCTTTCGTCTCTCGACCTATGCTATGTGGTGGATCAGAGCCGCCATTCAAGAATATGTTTTGCGGTCTTGGAGCCTCGTTAAAATGGGCACAACGGCGGCCCAGAAGAAGCTTTTCTTTAATCTTCGCCGTATGAAAGGCGAAATGAAGGCCATTGAGGACGGGGATATGCATCCCGATCAAGTCAAAAAAATCGCCACGCGCCTCAACGTCAAAGAAACCGAAGTTATCTCTATGAACCGACGAATGAGCGGCGGCGGGGATGCGTCTCTTAACGTGCCCATTGGCGGAGAGGACGGCGGCGGCCAATGGCAAGACTGGCTTGAAGACGAAAACTACCAAGCTCAAGACGAAGTGCTGGGCAATGCTCAAGAACATGATGCCCGCATGGACTTGCTAAAAGACGCCATGAAAGATTTAAATGAGCGCGAACAAGATATATTAAAACAACGCCGCTTGGCTGAAAAACCTAAAACCCTCGAAGAACTGGCAGGGGTTTATAAAGTCTCTCGCGAACGCATCCGCCAAATCGAAGCCCGCGCATTCGAAAAACTGCAAGCCGCAATGCTCGCCGCTGCCCAAGGCACAGGGTTGGTGGAGGCCTGATTATTTGACTAAATCCGATACTGTCACTGGGGTATCAAGAATATATTTAAACGCATCCCACGGGTCTTGCCCCTTGGCAGTTTGGCGAGCGATATAGTCTGCAATCACGTCTTGGCCAAGCGCGTAATTAATCACATACCCACGGTAAGTTTCAATAAAATCAACGGATTGCGCAGCGCGGTTTTTGGTGCGTACGCCGTATTTGGCCATAAAATCAACCGCGTCAGCGCGGCTCATGCGACCATCAAGATATTCGCGGGCCACATGGGTTTGCACATGTGTGAGCAAGCGTTCAGCCGCTTTCGTTTTGGCCACAATTTCGGCGAGCGCGGGGTTAACACCTGCGAGCGGATATAATACATCGCGCTCATATTGCGTACGGGTTTCGCCCGGGAAGGCAAGCTCTACGCCGTAATTACCAGACCCTTCCATAATCGGGCCAGACGGTGAAAACAACGGCACAACACTGGCTTCCACCCAGCCCTTATTCTTAATGCGGTCACGTTCAGCCAGAATGTTAAATACATGATGGCCCGGATAACCTTCATGACAACCAAGATGCAGCACCCTATCCATTGTTAGCGGCAAATCCGTATTAACCTCAATGAGGCTAATGTAATCACCCTTATACCAATTATAGGCACTCCACGATTTACCACTCACAAATTCCAAATCAAACCGCTCCCCTTTGGGGAGGTCATAATGAGCTTTCGTCCGCGCTCGGCACTCGCCAATGGCCGTATCCATCACGGCGCGCATTTTATCTTTGGGCACACTTAATTTGCGTTGAAAATCCGCGATGCGTGCAGGCAATGGCCCTGATCCCGGCAAAGCCGCGTCATATGCTTTCAAGGCTTTGGCAAAATCGGCCTCCGTGTATTGCGGGGAAACAGCGTCATAAAGCAGGCGTGTTTCTTCATTAAAACTAAGCACCTCACCATTTTTCATCCGCAAGCGGGTTTGCAACGCCAGTAAATCACCCTTTAAATGTTTTAACCGAGCTTTGTTATCGGCATTTGGGGAAAGCGCGTTAAGCGCGACCATCATAGTCGTAGCCTTAAGCTCTATTTCGCTTAGCGTTAAAGGATTAGCTTTGACATCATCAGCAATGTGTTGCGGCCCCGTATAAGCATCTACATAATTTGCTTCATGAGCCCCATATGCAAGCGCAAGCTTAACAAAATCAGTCGCAACGACACCAAGTTCAGTTTGCTCACTGCCTGTTTGCAATTCGCTTTTATCCTGCTCCTGCGTTTCAGGTTTCGGTGAACAGCCTATAAGTAAGGCACTGAGAGAAATACATATGGCGATATTAGCCACACATTTGCGTTTTTTTTGCATATACATAAAAATCCTCACTAAGTTCTTTCGCGTAACGCCTCAATATTATCTTCCCAATTTTGCCCGTCAAAATCTTCAAAAATGATGTTTTTAAACCCGTCTTTGTTGATACAGCGAAAATTGATACTTAATCCACCCGGATTTGAGCGGGGAATATAGAACGATTTTATCCCACAACACTGGCAAAAAAGATGGTCGGCAGTATGGGTTCCAAATCGGTAAGACGTCTGGTTGTCCTTACCCGTTAACAGGCGGAAATCAGGTATTTCCACGTCCAAATGCTGATACCCTGTCAATTGACAAATCGAGCAATTGCAATGGGCGATGACAATATCAACAGGTGCGCGCACTTCAAAACGTACCGCACCACAATGGCATCCACCTTTATGCCAAATTTTCATACCCTTATCCATAAAATCAGTTTATACCGCCCCCATGAGAAAGTCCAAAAAGAAAACCCACAAAAAAAAACAACGTCCAAAAGACACACGCACGCCAGACCCTGCGCAAGCGTGCCGAATTTACCTGCTCACCCCGCCGCGCATTGACGACCTCGCCGCATTTGCCAAAACCTTAGACGCAGTACTTGCCGCCGCGCCGATTGCCTGCTTGCAAATCCGCCTTAAAGATACGCCCAAAGCAGAAATCGTGGACATCTGCCACATACTTATCCCGTTAGCACATAAATACGGCACAATGGTTCTCATTAATGATGATCCAGAAATTGCACTGGCTTGCGGCGCCGACGGGGTGCATTTGGGCCAGTCAGACATGGACATAAATTTAGCAAATGAGCTGTTACCAGCGGATGCTATTATCGGTATAACCTGTCATAATTCACGGGAATTGGCGTTCAGTGCCTGTTCAGACGGCGCCAGTTATATTGCTTTTGGTGCTTTCTTTGACACGAGCACAAAACCCGGTGCAAAACGCGCTGATTTGGAGATTTTAACATGGTGGCACGAAGCGATCGAAATTCCGTCTGTAGCCATTGGCGGCATAACACCCACCAATGCGCACAGCGTGATTGCGGCAGGCGCAGACTTTATCGCGCTGTCATCGGGCGTTTGGGACTACGAACATGGGCCAGAGCAGGCCGTAAAACACTTGCACGCACTGTGTTTGCAGCATTCGCCCTTGGAACAATTAGCCTAGCGGCGCCCACTATATTCGCCATCCCCGCATTAGTAACTGAGACAGCCATATCTCAAGACAGCAGTTATGACACCGCCCTTAAAGCCTATAATGCAGGCGATTATGCCACTGCGCTTATCCACGCAAAAATGTCAGGTAGTGGCGGCAATACCCAAGCACAAGTTTTAGCTGGGCACATTTTGATGCGCGGCGGGGACGGGTTTTCCAACCCTGCAGACGCGGCTAAATGGTTTTTAAAAGCCGCCGCCTTGGGCCAAACCGACGCCATGCTGTCCTTAAGTGAACTGGCGGTAAATTCCCAAGCGGGCCTATCTGCCGCCGACGCAATAAAATGGCTAAAACTAGCCGCAGACAAAGGCCGTACTGATGCAATGCTGGCCTTGTCTGAAATGTATACCAAAGGCAAAGGCACGCCGCCAAATGCCGAGCAAGGCAAGGTATGGCTTATCAAAGCCGCCAATTACGGAGACGCAAATGCAATGCGCAAACTCGGTGATTTATCATTAAATGCTGCACCTATAGAAGCCTTAAATTGGTACGAAAAAGCAGCAAACCTAGGTGATGACAATGCCGCCTATGCCGCAGCGATCATGTACGCCGAGAGTTTCGAGATCAGACCTGACGCTATAAAAGCGGCTCAATGGCTAGCCCAAGCTGCCAAGGGCGGCATAGCCCCAGCCCAAGCCGATTACGGATTGATGGTCTACCAAGGCAATGGTGTGGCAAAATCAGCACAAAAGGCAGCCTCTTGGTTCAAAAAATCCGCACTTGGCGGCGACCCTGAAGGACGGTTTCTCTATGCCTTTACTTTGGCCAAAGGTGACGGCGTGCCAAAATCTTTTGAAGACGCTTATTACTGGCTCTTGCGGGCGGAAACTGACAGCGGAAAAACGGGCATTGACGAATATGACCAATCCCGTCTGGAGTTAAAAACCCGCCTAGAAAAAAACGTCGACCCCACAATTTTACAACGCGCCCGCACCCGTGCTGCGTCTGAAACAAGCCCACACGCAGAGTAAAAACTCACCTCTACGTTACTTGCACTCCGTCACAATCTCGCCGTAAATTGTTATTATTGACGTCCCAAATTGAGGGGATTGCATGAAAACACGTAAATTTATTATAGGGCTCACATTATTTTTGACGGCCAATATATATCTTTTCAATGCATCGTGGCTATTAAAGCCACACACACAAAATCGGCAAGTGCTGGCCCACCGTGGACTTCACCAAACATTTAACCCCGTTGGTGTCACCAATAAAACCTGCACGGCGGCACGAATAGATGCACCACGTCATAGCCATATTGAAAACACCCTGCCCGCAATACAGGCCGCACTTGATTTGGGCGCTGATATCATCGAATTTGATATACACCCAACCACAGACGGTGAATTTGTCGTCTTTCACGACTGGACACTTAATTGCCGCACTGACGGAACTGGCGTCACCCGCAAACACACACTTTCCAATCTTAAGTCCTTAGATATCGGGTATGGCTATACGGCGGACGACGGTAAATCTTACCCGTTTCGCGGCAAATTCATCGGCGCAATGCCAAGTCTTGATGAGGTTCTCACCGCCTTCCCCGCTACGCATTTTCTCATCAACATAAAGAGTAAAAGCACCGCCGAAGCCAAAGCCTTGACCGCTTATCTCAAACATAAAAACCATGCCAATTTATCCGTCTACGGCACTGGCCGCGGTATTGATTTATTTGCGGCGTTAAACCCTGATATCAAAACCTTGTCAAAGCAATCAGCTAAGGCTTGCCTTAAGTCCTATCTATTGACAGGTTGGTTAGGGCATATGCCCAAACCCTGCCATAACACCTATGTCCCCGTACCAGAAAATTTTCAATGGGCGGTTTGGGGTTGGCCCAATAGGTTCGAGGCCCGTTTACAAAAAGTAGGAAGTCGTTCCGTTCTCATGGGGCCACATATCAAAGGTAAAGCCAATAGTGGTATCGATACGCACGCGGCATTCAAAAATATCCCGTCCAGTTTTAGCGACATTATTTGGACGAACCGCATTGATCTCATTGGCAGACTTAACCCCGCGACCCCAAAGCGTAACGCACCACATCAGTGACATCAAATACAAGTGAGATCAGCATAACTATGATGGTTAAGGTCAGCCATTTCCCTGCTATGGCCGTACTAGATCTCCAGCTTTTGCGGTCTTTTATCAAAATATATAAAATAGGCGTCCAGCCAATAATATGCCCAAGGCCCAAAATGCGTTCATAGCCAAATTTTGCATATAGAGCCATCATAATTATCGGGGCTAAAATCAAGGTGGCGAGCAAGATAAGGCGGGCCTGCTTATTTTTAAACGAAAACGGTATGGACAGCATGAATATAAAACCCATGAACATAACCCAGATATAAACCCAGGCCGGGCCTGCTTTCATATCGGCCATAAAGCCGTTCATTAAATCCGTCATTTTCATTTCTCCTTGCTGTGTCACTGCATCTGTGTGTCATTCCAGGCTTGATCTGAGGTCTGGAACAAATCTCTATTGTGCGTGGTTTAGATTCCAGCGTTCGCTGGAATGACAAATTATTTTAATTTCATCCACACATTCTACCTCTCCCTGTCATCCCAGACTTGATCTGGGATCCGGTGCGCGCTGCACATTTCGCATAGGTCACCAGATTCTAGTTTTTGCTAGTCCAATACCCCAAGCTCGCGGCCCACGTCCGTGTACATTCTGGTGCGTCTTTTCTGCATGTCTTCTGGTGAGGGTGGGTTGGCAGCGTAGTCAAAACTTACTCCTGTGCCTTCGATTATACGGTTCATAAAATTAAACAGAGCGCAGATTTGTACGGCGTCATAAAGCGCGTGTTCTGACCACCCTGCGTCGTAAACCGCCTGTGCGTCCTCTGTGCGAAGATTTGTCGGGAGAACCGTCAGTTTTTTCACATAAGCCAATATGGGTTTTATTTTTGGATCCAGCGGAGCCGTTTCCACGTCCGCGATCATCGCCTCGATAAGGTCTTCTTCTACCCCGAATAAATTAGCATATATTTTATGAGCGCCAAAACAAAACCGACATGCATTTAGTCCTGAAACATAAGTGGCAATCAACTCGCGCTCGGCAATCGACAGCGGGCCGTCGCCCCGTAAAAGGGCGTCATGAAATTCCAACAGAGGTTTTAATTGATCGGGGAAGGCTTTGAACACATCAAGCAGATGCGGGTTTTTGGGCAGGCTCGGAAATAAAGACATATACTCTCTCTTTTAAGTGACCCTGTGCCTAACAAATATAGGTCTGATTTACCAATCACTTTCCTTTTATTTTATGTGAGATATCTGTTAAAGCAGTGCCTTTTTATCAATAATCACATGTCCTTGTTTTCATTTTTTTGCCAGTCTTTGCAAAGAAGGCCATCATATTTTCTTGTTTCACATATTGTTCGGGCGCAGGGGAAATTAGGGCAATATATTGCCCTTGGGCGAGGTCTTGCTCGCTAAAGCTTGGACGGTCGGGGTTGTTCACCATGACGGGATGGATATTGGCCAGTTTTAAATTGGGGTTTCTTTGGGCCAAACGCGCAGGCGTACCCAACAGGCCCGCAGAATGAAAATTGCCATTTGTATGCATGATTTTATGGTTTGGGTTAGCTTTCAAATACAGAGATATGCTTTCCGCCATTGTGTCGTCTCGCGCCACTTGCCCCGCAAAACTATTGATGAGCTTTTTTGCATTGTCCGCTTTGGCACTCTCCGTTTGCGGCCCGTGCCCCATGCCTGCTCCCATGAATGCGCCGTATTTATCCTTATACGGCCCGTCTTGCATATGCAGTGTTTGCGCGAGCATTGCCCGTTTCTCGCCCGTTAATGTATCCAAAAACGCGGGCCCGTTCATACCTATACAGCGCACAGCTTTGCCGGGCGCATTGGCGGCGATAACGTCTAATGTATGTTTTTTGGCAAATTCCACCATTGGGCGGTAGCTCTGTTTATAATGTGACCAGCCCACATCGTCTTTGGTCAGGAGGGCTTCGCCAATTTCCCCTGCGAGGTACTGGTCAAGACGCGTTTGTGCATCCCTCTCGAATTGTTCCATAGACAAAGCCATTTTGGGTGAGCGCGCATAAAGCCCAGAGAAAATTTTGGCTTGCAAAATATGATTGGCCACATGCCCATGCATTTCGCCAACAAAAACCACGTCATAATTTGCCAAATCATCAAGGGCCGTATCCAAATCAACCTGCTGTGGATTTTGCGTGCCCGCATTGGTTTTCACCAAAATGAAATCTGTGAAATCGGATAGTTTTTGCGGTACTGTATATATGTTATCCGCAGATTTGGATATTGGCGCACGCACCGCACTATTTGGAGAATGGGTGCAAGCTCCAACAAACAACAGGCTCATCACGACAGAGCAATAAAAAACAATACGGTACATTTTCACTCCTAATATATTTTAACCAACCTAAGAAAATTGGCGCACAAAGTCGATAGGTATTAACCCACTAATATGACAGGTGCACTGTCAAGAACCTACATTCGCGGCTTGCCCACTGGCCCCCTTCTTGGTAAGAGCCGCACACAATAGATTTTTGAAATTATGAAAAACAGGTCTGGCAATGAAAATCAACGGCAATGAAATTCGCATTGGCAATATTATTTCCCATCAAAACGGGCTTTGGGTTGCGGTAAGAACCAACGCTGTTAAACCTGGCAAGGGCGGGGCATTTAATCAGGTTGAACTTAAAAACCTCATTGATGGTCGTAAATTGAATGAGCGTTTTCGGGCATCTGAAACGGTAGAAAAAGTGCGCCTTGACCAAAAAACCCATACATATCTTTACGCTGAAGGCGACATGTTGGTGTTTATGAATTCAGAAAACTATGAGCAGATCAATCTGGAAGCCGATTTTATTGGTGACCGCGCCGCTTATCTTAGCGACGGTATGGAAGTGCAACTTGAATTTCACGAAGACCGCCCGATTTCAGTGGCTTTACCCGATCAAGTCACACTAGAAATTCAAGAAACAGAACCCGTGGTCAAAGGCCAAACTGCGGCTAATTCCTACAAGCCTGCCATATTGGAAAACGGGGTTCGTACATCCGTACCGCCCTTCGTCAATACGGGCGAGCGTATCATTGTCATGACCGAAGACGGGTCTTACGTAAAGCGAGCTGATTAATGCCAAATGCATCCCCCCTAGTGACCGTCATGATGGCGGCAGCGCGCAAAGGTGCGCGTGTATTGTCCCGCGATTTTGGCGAAGTTGAAAACCTGCAAGCGTCTCGCAAAGGGCCAGCCGATTTTGTCACCGCAGCTGATAAAATGTGCGAAGAAAAAATCTATGAAAGCTTGCGCCACGACCGCCCTGGGTATGGGTATCTATTGGAAGAACGGGGCGAAGTTTCGGGCTCTGATAAAACCCATAGGTTTATTATCGACCCCCTAGACGGCACAACAAATTTCATGCACGGCAATCCACATTTTGCTATTTCTATTGGGGTTGAGCGTGAAGGCGCACTACACGCGGGGGTGATTTACGACCTTATGCGCGACGAAATGTTTTTTGCTGAAAATGGCCAAGGCGCGTTTTTAATCGACAGTCGCGGCGGTGAAAAACGCTTGCGCGTGCCCAACCGTGACGATTTATCGACCTGCCTTATTGCTACGGGCATGCCGTGGATGGGTAAGCCTGGTCACGCAAAGTTCCTTAAGGAAGCCCACCAAATTATGGCCAGAACCGCAGGCATTCGCCGCAATGGAGCAGCCTCGCTGGATCTTGCGTGGACGGCTGCTAGCAGGTTTGACGGATTTTGGGAACGCGGACTTTTGCCGTGGGATATAGCAGCAGGTATTGTCATTGCCCGAGAAGCTGGCGCGCTCGTACAAGATTTGGACAGCGGCGGCGATAATCCAATGGAAAGCGGCAATATCCTTTGTGCTGGCAAGACATTGTTTCCGCAATTACGAGAGCATTTACAGACATAGAACAATTGTCATTCCAGAATTTACTGGAGTTTCATTCAATTCATTATTTTGCTTTTGTTTCAGATCCCAGATCAAGTATGGGATGACACTTTTTTAGGTGTAAATAAATTGTCATTCCAGCGAAAGCTGGAATCTGGTTTCACGCCAGCGGTAGCACTCATTTTATATGCTAGATTATCACCCCCGCACTACGTGCGAGGGCATATTTCATTTATATGGTATTCGCGCCCAGATATTATTGGGTTCGATATCTGCCCTAGCTTATCAAAGGCTCTTCTTGCTCGCGGTAGCCATATCCACCTTCGCTGCCTCTTGATTACCAGATAACCAATGCACAGTAGCGCGGTTTTCATAGGCTTGCCAATTTTGCGGTGCGATTTCCAGTGCAGAGTTACAGGCTGTTAACGCCTCTCCAAAATTACCTTGCGCGCCAAGAGCAGCACATAAATTACTATATGTCGTGGCTTTGCGAGATTTTTTCAAACCTTGCTTGAGCGCGTACCGGCTAAATGTAATCGATTTTGCGTAGTCACCTCTTTCAAATGCCGTAGCAGCCGCACCAATAGAGCCGGTTGCATTAGACACGACACCAAATTGCGGTGCTGTACTACTGGCTAGCTCACCTGCCATAGCACTGCCTGCAAATACTGCGGTCAATGATGTTAATAAGGCGAGTTTCATTGTGGTTTTCAGGGGGGAAGTAATGTTCATAATTGTCTCCTTTTCATAGAATTGTTTGAACAGACTTAACATTGTGTCGTTCATAAAAGAATGCAATTGACTTATATTGTAGTTATGTTATTCATATTTGTATGAACAATTGGTCAGACTACCCTATACTCCTCGCTGTTGCCGAAACAGGTAGCTTAACCGCCGCTGGTAATAAACTTGGCATTAGCCAGCCCACAGTCGGGCGCCGCATCAAAGCTTTAGAAGCTCATTTTGGTGCGCCGCTTCTAACCAAAGAAGATGGGCATCTTAGTCCAACGGAATTTGGCTATTTGGTGATTGACCATATCAGGCGCATGGAAGCGGAGGCGGACGCCATTACCCGCTCCTCTGCCACGCTCGAACATTCTCTTATTGGCCCCGTCATGCTGGCTGCATCTCAAGGCATTGGCGATTGGTGGCTGCCATCTGTTATGCAGATTTTCCGCCGAGACCATCCTGAAATTCTCATCGATATCAATATTGATTTTCGCTCCGTTAATCTGGCCCAACGCGAGGCTGATATTGCTCTGCGGTGGATGGGGCCTGGCACACAAAATAGCCTCATCGGACGGCGGGTTGCCAAATTTGGCTTTGGCCTTTTTGCCTCCCATGATTATGTCGCTCGTAAAGGTGTGCCCACAACACCTGAAGAGCTCCTCGATCACGACGCCGTGCGCATGGTGATCGGGAAAGAAAACTTTTGGCCCCACGACGAAAACGGTGAAACTCTTCCTGCGCCGCGCGCCACATTTCGCAGTAATAACCTCTTGTCACACAGTCACGCCATTCAAGCAGGCTACGGCATTGGCATGATGGCTTACGCGGCGGGGCAAGAACAAGACCTTGTACGCATATTGCCTGATTTGGAGCGCATCGAAGATTTATGGGTAGTGGCCCATGAAGATTTGAAAAAAAGTGCACGTGTGCGCGCCGCATTTGATTTTATTGTCGAATCCTTACAAAAAGACGCGGCCCATTTCAGGCACGGCGAGGCCTCGGTATTTTGTCATTTATCATCACCCGTGCTCCACGTGCATTCTGCAGAAATAGAGAATTGCAGCCCGCCCTTAAAAAAAGTCAAATTGGCGAAACTTAGCAGCACTGCCGCTTGACCCTGTAAATACCTTGGGCTATACACCGCAACTTGAGCGGGGGACCTCTAAAGCTTTAACCCGTGACCAACACAGGAAAAACCGATGAAAAAAGACATTCACCCAGATTATCACATGATAAAAGTTGTGATGACAGACGGCACAGAATACCAAACCCGTTCAACATATGGCAAAGAAGGCGACACGCTCACTTTGGATATTGACGCCAGCTCACACCCTGCATGGACAGGCGGCGGCGCACAACTCATGGATAGAGGCGGACGTATCTCTCGCTTTAAAGACAAATTCAAAGGCTTTGTATAAACCCTTTCAATACACATTCAAAAAACCCGCCCAAAGCTTTGAGGCGGGTTTTTTATTGCTCACTTCACCAAGATAAAAACGCATGATTGCCAGTACGGAATTGGGGGTGGTGAAACAAGCGACAGTTGGGTAGAGTACGGCAACGTAAATGCTACTTATAAGCGGAGATCATATGCTGAGTCAGAATTTGGAAAAAATTATGCATGCTCAACGCAGCGCATTTAATACCAATCCCAATTCATCTTGGGAAGAACGTAAAGCCAACCTCATCAAACTCGGTAAAGCCATTAATGAAAATGAACTGAAATTTCAACACGCTATTTCAGAAGATTTTGGCAACCGCGCATTTGTCGAAACAACAATGGCCGAAATCGCTATTATTCACGGCGGGATTAAACATGCACTTAAGCACACCCCTAAATGGATGCGAACAAAGAAAGCACCAACCGCTTTACAATTCAAACCTGCTAGTAACAAAATTATACCGCAGCCCTTGGGCGTTGTTGGCATTATCAGCCCGTGGAACTATCCATTGCAACTTGCCGTCATGCCCTTAATTGGCGCGCTCGGTGCTGGCAATCGCGTGATGATAAAACCAAGTGAATACACACCAAAATTATCAAAACTGCTAAAATCTGTACTGGGCGAAATATTCTCTGAGACGGAAGTTTTTGTAGCAGTTGGCGGCGTTGACGTAGCGCAAGAATTTTCAAGCCTGCCTTTTGACCATCTCTTGTTTACAGGCTCTACCAATGTAGGCCGTATTGTTGCTTGTGCGGCGGCAAAAAACCTGACACCTGTCACGCTAGAACTTGGCGGCAAATCTCCCGTTATTATTGATGACAGTGCCAATTTAGACCTGACCATTGCGCGCATTACCAACGGTAAGTTGTTAAACGCAGGGCAAACCTGTGTCGCACCTGATTATCTGCTTATGGCGCAGGGGAAAATTGACGCATTTGCAGACGCTCTCATTCATAAGGCAGAAACATTTTATCCCAATTTTGCGGGTAATAAAGATTACACTTCAATTATTGCAGATAGCCACTATGCCCGCCTGCAAGGATTGCTAGAGGATGCGGAAATTAAAGGGGCAACAATCCGCACCGCAGGGGATGACGACACACAAGTCATGGCCCAAGAACGCCGTATTCCTCTAACTGTCGTGACCAATACCACGCCTGATATGAAAATCATGAATGAGGAAATATTTGGCCCACTTCTCCCGATTGTGGCCAGTGAAACTCTGGACGATGCTATGCAATATGTGCAAGATCACGACCGCCCACTGGCCCTGTATTGGTTTGGAGAAAATAAAGCCAAACGAGAACATGTTCTTAAAAATAGTATTTCTGGCGGTGTGAGCATCAATGAAACTGCGTGGCATGTTGTCCAAGAAGACATACCCTTTGGCGGCGTTGGCCCGTCTGGTATGGGTGGGTATCACGGCGAACACGGGTTCCAAACTTTCTCACATATGAAAGGTGTGTTTTTGCAAAGTAAATTTAGCGGCGGCAAAATGCTCTACCCGCCTTATACTGAAAAAACTCACAAAGTTCTCGGTATGATGAAGAAATTTATGTAATCGACACAGCCTGAGCCGTATACATTACCGCGCTAAGGCATTTGCGCAAATGCGGCCTCTAACCTGCTGATTTGATCGGCGACCGTATTGCCAGATTGGGCGGCAATAGAGCCGTATAAACTACGATCTAGACGCACAATACGCTCATAAAGTGTCTCGGACCTTGCCAAAACATCCAGTAAAATTGAGGGTAAGCTTTTGGCATATTGGTTTAAAGGCGCGACGGCTTCCGCAGCGTTATTTTTTTCAGGCACAAGGCGGTATTTATCAGCACGCGCTTCCGAACCACTCATTTCACCCTCTTTTAAGGCACGTTGGACGAGCAACCATGACGCGATTTGCATCAAGCGAGTTGTCAAACGCATGCTTTGGCTTGCATAAACCAGCGCGTCGTTACGCTCTAGTTTTTTACTATCGTGGCGACCAGGGCCGTCAAGATAAGCTGCTGCTTCTTCAACCAAGTCCATACCTTCGCGAAATGTTTTGTTAAATAGCTCAGAGGCGGTGAACTCCAGCAACCGCGCTTCGGACTGTGGGCCAAGTGTATCCACACCTAGTTTTGAAAATATGCGCCCTGTTGTATCTGTCATTTGTTCACTCCAATATGACCTAAGGCCGCTTTATTATGGGCCAAAATTCTAATCTTGACACAGGCTTTGCAAAGCTTGCGCCAAGTACGGCCATTTCTTACGCATTTTTAAAAAAATTCTCTGCTATCGTTAATTCTTTACTTTTTTTATTCAAGACGCCCCGAATACGGGCCAATTCCGCGTCTAAAATGGTTATACGTTCCGTTAACTGGTCAACAGAGACAGCATATAAATCTTCTCCAACCTGAAAACCTTGTCCCAATTTTCGCAATTCCGCTTCGTCCATTTCCATTTTCCCGCTTATTTCCCCAATTGGAACACTCTATTTGATTTCAAATAATACATGTCCTTAAATGTCATCATATGCCTTTAAACATCAATGACCAAGAAGTTATGTTAAGCCTCTTGTCAAAAAGATAATAAAGGCTTAGGATAGAGTTAATACGAGGTTTTTTTAAAAGAAAACCTTTCCACCCTGCCCCGCGATGCGGGGTTTTTTAATGTCTGCTTCTTTAACGCCTATGTGCAAAAGTGGATATCTCTATTGGAGACACTTATGAGCAAAATTTTGATGCCAAAAGCAACCGCCGTATGGCTAGTTGACAACACGGTTATGACATTCGAGCAAATTTCTACATTTTGCGATTTGCATATTTTAGAAGTTAAAGGCATTGCCGACGGCGATGTGGCAGCAGGTATTCGCGGTGCAGACCCCATTGCAAATGGACAAGTGACACGTGCTGAAATTGAAAAATCTGAAAAAGATGCAAGTTACACAATGACAGCCGTCAGCTTCAATCAAAACCTTATACCAGTATCGACCAAGAAAAAGCGCAAAGGGCCTCGCTATACACCGCTTTCGCGTCGGCAAGACCGGCCTGACGCAATTGCATGGATTATTCGCAATCATCCTGAAATTTCAGATGCACAAATTTCCAAACTCGTTGGCACAACCAAACCAACTATAAACTCCATACGTGACCGCACGCATTGGAAAACAGCAACAATTACGCCAACAGACCCAGTCTCTCTAGGGCTATGTTCACAAATGGATTTGGATAGTGTTGTAAAAATCGCAACTGAGAAACTGGCCAAACAGCAGGCAAAGTTAGCACCAAATGACGCGGGTGAGGCCTTACAACCCGTTCAAGAAAAAGCAATTGAGCCCGCCAACGAAACACCCAAAACCGAGCACACATTAGAAAGCCTGTTTAAGCCGGCTTCCTAGGTCGAACTCTCTTTTGGCGCCATTACATAGTTTAGAGCGAGACGGCCTCCATCTGCATAGACGGTTTCACCTGTAATATAACTGGCGTCTGTGGAAGCTAAAAAAGCAACAATACTGGCAATTTCGTCAACGTGACCAAGCCGTCCTAACGGCGTGCGGGAATAGATCATATTTAAAGCCTGTTCATTTCCCGCCACACCAGCGAGCATATCCGTCTTTATACTCCCTGGCCCCACACTATTGACACGTATGCCGTAAGGAGCAAGTTCCAAGGCCATTGCCTTGGTAAGTTGGGCAAGTCCACCTTTGGAGACTGCATAGGCAAGAATATCTGGTATCGCGACCCGGTCATTAATCGACGACATGTTAATAATTGCGTACTGACATCGTTCACGGCCCGAGCGGTCATCATTTTCATTTAATACATACACCATATGTTTGGCCACAGCCGACGAGACCAAAAATGCACCCCTTAAATTCACAGCGAGTACTCGATCAAAATCTTCAACATCAAGCTCCAGTGCTCCGCCTTTTTTAATAATTCCCGCATTATTGACCAAAACATCTATGCGACCAAAACTGTTTAAAGTTTGCGCGATCAAATTATGTACGGATAATTTATCCGCAACATCACAGGGAACAAAAATTATACGTTTTTCTGAGGCATCCAATTTTTCCACGGCGAGGCGACCCGCGTCCGCGTCATGATCTGCGATGACAACCCGATCACCATTTTCATAAAACCTGCGCACACATGCATAGCCAATACCGTTGGCTCCACCCGTTACAATGACAACACGTCTTTCTGACATAGGAATTCCTCTTTTCGCTTCTTGGCTAAATGCTAATCAGCGAAAACAAAAGGTCAAGCGTCTATATGGGTAGGGTCAATGAGACCCGAAGTGTACTATTTTTTCTTTTACGTGTAATTTTTGTTTTTTAAGTCGCGTAAGGCGGACGGTATCAGGCGCGGGATGTTGCAGTTCTGCATGGATTTTCATATCCAATTGTGTGTGTTTATTATTCAGCTCTTCCAAATGCGCCGACATTGCCATTCGCGCCTCCTATATTGAGTGTGATGAGCATGTGTAGCATAAAAACATACCCCTGTCACATAGATTGCAAATTAACCCATTTTATCATAAAGTTTCTCTAAATTTAGCGAGCACAAATAAGGCCTAATATAAATGCAAACTCTGTGGAATTGGTCATTGGACGTGTATAAGTTAGCAAATACACAACAGGCATGCCTGCATTTGCAAAACACATGGGGGCTTGATGTCAATACATTGCTCTGGTTGTGCTGGCTAGCAGCCCATAACCATATCCCCACCTCACGGAGCATCGACGCAGCTGAGAGCATCAGCAAATATTGGCAATCCATTCTGATTTCTAGCGTACGAAAAGCCAGAAACCGAATCGATGTAACAAAACTACCTGTGGAATCAACAATAAGAACCCAATTGTTGGCATTAGAGTTATATGGGGAGAAGCGACAACAACACGCTCTCGAGCAATTAGGCAGCAAAAAAAATCAGGAAACTCGTGAGTGTAAATATACAATATGTCAAAATAACCTTGATATGCTACTCGCCTCCAAAGGCATAACAATGTTCGTATGTGCACGCGCTAGCGATGATTTGTGTCGCTCGATCTTTTCTGACAAAGGTATTGCATAATATTATCATATTTCTTGTCATGAACACTTGGAAAACCCTGCTTTTTCAGAGTAGAGTGAACATATGCATGATGATGACGAAATAGAGTTGGACCGCGTAAGTTTACTCAACAATTTACGTGACCTCAAAACAAAACACAGGCAGCTTGATAATGAAATCACAGCCCTGCGGGACACGGGCGCCACAGATATCATTAATATTGCCCGTATGAAAAAATTGAAATTACGGATCAAAGATAAAATTGCTCAGTTAGAGAACACGCTCACCCCTGATATTATTGCCTAAAGATAAAAATCAGGGCTTAGTTTTATACATAGCCCGATCAGCACGATCTAAAATTTGTTTTGGCGTATCTTGTGAATGACACGCACTCACGCCCCAAGCTGCGGTTAAGCGAACATCATCCGTACCAACTTCCACAACTTCTTTGGCAATTGCACACGCCAAACTCGCCGCTTTCGCCATTGCCACGTCCGCGGATGTTTTAAACAATAAAACGCCAAACTCATCGCCGCCCATACGGGCAACCATATCGCAATCACGTACTGATGATTTCAAGGCAATCCCAATTTTTGTCAATATTTCATCACCAATGACATGGCCATAACGATCATTAACGGCTTTAAAATCATTCAAATCAAAAAATACAACACTGCACGGAATATCATAACGCGCCATCATGGTTTGGGCACGTTCTATCTCGCGCATAAAAGCCCGTCGATTATAAATCGGCACCAAAGGATCCGTATCTACGGCATGTTCCAAGCTAAGAATGCGCGTTTTGAGCACATTGATTTCGTCAAGAAGGCGGCGACGCTCCTCGTCCCCCAAGCTCTTTACTTGCGATGGGCGCTGCACGCGGCTGTCTCGCTCAATCCGGTCTTTCAAATTTTCTAAACTCATATACCCACCGATTAGTTATTTTCCCTCCTCTAGCAGTATCTTGTTAAAGAAATACCAATGGCGGATTTTTATTGCGTTTTTTTGTTTCAAAATATGTGTATATCAGGTACATACTGGCGTTTTACGCGGGTAAGCACCCAATGGACAAGATAATGAGCACAGCAAGCACAACTGCAAAAATCGTCGTCGTTATGGGCTCTAAGAGCGACTGGCCAACTATGAAACACGCAGGCGATGTCTTGGATCAACTCGGTGTTAACTATGATGTTAGAATTATCTCGGCCCACCGCACACCAGAGCGCTTATTTAACTTTGCTACGTCCGCCAAAGACAATGGTGTAAAAATCATTATTGCGGGCGCAGGCGGTGCTGCTCACCTACCCGGCATGGTCGCAGCTCTCACCCCCCTACCCGTTTTGGGTGTTCCTGTGGAAAGCAAATCATTAAAGGGTATGGACAGCCTCCTCTCTATTGTGCAAATGCCGGGCGGCATACCAGTTGCGACCTTGGCCATTGGCGACGCTGGGGCTAAAAACGCAGCACTTATGGCCGCCGCCATACTCGCACTTAGCGACGATAATATAGCAAAAGCTTTGGACGCTTGGCGTAGCGAACAAACGGACGGTGTGGGTGACGATCCACGCATATGAACACCAAAGCTTTAAAATCAGGCGCGATCATTGGTATATTTGGCGGTGGACAATTGGGCCGTATGCTGGCCCAAGCCGCAGACACACTCGGCTATAAAACCCATATTTTTGACCCACAACCTGACACACCAGCAGGACGGGTCAGCGCGTATAGCACGGCTGCTAGCTACGAAGATATATCTGCCGTGCACGCCTTTGCCAAAGCTTGCGACGTTCTCACTTACGAATTTGAAAATATTCCCAGCGCAGCCCTAAAAGCCGCTGAACAATACGCGCCAATATTCCCGCCTGTGCACGCCTTGGCAATTTCCCATGACCGTATTTTAGAAAAAACTTTTCTGCGTGACAAAGCCAACGTGCCCGTCATTGATTTTTTTGCCGTCGAGACAATGGAAGACCTTGCCCAAGCCTTGGATGCATTTGATGGCCCATGTGTGCTCAAAACCAGACGTTTTGGTTATGACGGCAAAGGCCAAGTTAAGGTAAATGGACAGGCGGATATAAAATCAGGCTTTGCCAGTTTGGGCGGAGCCGATTTAATCGCAGAAAAATTTGCGCCCTTTGTGCGTGAGTTTTCCATTATCGCTGCGCGGGATATACGCGGCAATATTGCCTGTTATCCAATGACCGAAAATGTTCACAAAGACCACCGCCTGCACACCAGTTTCGCCCCCGCTCTTGATCCGCAAAATGTGAGCAGCATAGCTCATGCCGTCACCGAGCGTATTTTGGGTGCTCTGGATTATGTCGGCGTTATGGGGATTGAATTTTTTGAAATGGGCGGCGGCGCACTGATCGTCAACGAAATCGCACCGCGTGTGCATAATTCAGGCCACTGGACACAAAACGCAGGCTGCACAGACCAGTTCGAGCAACACATCCGCGCCATTACGGGCTTGCCGCTTGGCGACACCACACCAAAACACACCGTCTTAATGACCAATCTCATCGGAGACGAGATTAAGCACGCAAACACACTCGCCAAAAACCCCCACACCTATGTCCATGATTACGACAAAAAAGATATCCGTAAGGGCCGCAAAATGGGCCATGTGAATGTGGTGATTGGCTAGGGCTATTTAATACCTCACCCCCGTCGTTTGCGGCGGCGGGTTCCGTAGCGGATTTTGCCGAGGAGTTCTGCAGGGTCTGGCATGGCGGCGAGGCGTTTTTTGGCTTTAAACTTTGCGCCTTCAAACTGCATGACATTTTCAATGCGAGCGTCTAGGAACGCTTTGGCTTTTTCCTTCTTCGGGTCATCATCGGTGAGCCACGCTGCTAACGATGTGCTGAGCACGGCGGCAAGACTTGTGCGCTTGGTGTAGTAGTTAAAATCAGTCGACGTGTCGCCAATAGCGCGCCATATGGCGTCAGAACTTGCCCATAGAATTTTGGGACTAAAAGCCAAACCGTCGGGCAAAGCGGTACGGGCAATCGCGCGTTTAGCCGCTTCTTCGTGCGGGCTGATGGCCTGCAAACGCAACAAGACCGCCGTGGTGATTTTATCACGTATGCGCATATTGGATTGGTCAAGCTTGACCATTTCACCTTGCATATAGAGATCGTTTCGTGCGTTCCAAAATGCAATCACTTCCAAAGGGCCGCCAGGGAAGTACAATTCTTCAGCCCCCTTGGGCAAATCTGTATCCGCAACAGCCTGCGCCAGAGTGCTGGCTGACCACCCGTCAAAAGGGGTATGTTTTAAGGTGGCATCTAATATAGCAAGCCGTGCCTTTAAGGATGGGTCTACTGTGTTCATAGGTTTATCTTAAGCGTACCAACATAAAATATCAACCGCGCTTAAACCGAAGCTTACTGGCAAACCATGCCTTAACACCAGCCATGCCGCCACCTGTCAGCACACCATGCTTAAACAACCTACCTGACAACCACACCACAAATACCGATGATAAAATCAGTATAAATACAGACAATAATGTCTCCCACAAAGGAGGGTCAGAAGGCAGTCTGATTATGGCGGCAAAGGGAGCCGAGAACGGAAAATATTGCGCGGCGGCCAAGAGAGGCGAGTCCGGAAACGTCACCCCAATGGGTACAACCAAAATACATGCGGTCAACAATAAAACCATTGGCGTCATCAAAGTGGATGCATCTTGCATGCTTTCTGCCATTGCGCCCAAGGCGATAAACATGGAGCCGTAAAACACATAGCCGAGCAAAAAGAAAATCGGTAAGAACACCAACATTTTGATGCTCATTGCTTGCGATAAACCTTCTGCCACGGCCCCGTCACCAAATGTCAGAGCGAAATAAAATCCAGCCCCTCCCATGATGATCCACGGCAGTAATGTGGCAATGGTCAACGCAGCAACCCCAATCAATTTACCAAAGAAAATTTCTGAAAACCGTGTGCTGGCGAGTAACATCTCAAGCACCTTATTAATTTTTTCCTCAACCATAGACATCAACAGCATATATGCACCCGTAAACACAGCAAACCACAAAATCACAGACAGCACTGCCGCGATAAAATAGGGAATGCGGTCTTTGGCAGTAACGGCTTGACCATCTTCGCCATTTTGCTCTTTCTCAGGGTTAAATGCGTTCACAGAAACTGCGTTACGGCGTGTTTCAAGATAGGCTTCGCGGTTTAAGCCTCCGCTTTGTAAATAATTGGCACTGGCCGTTCTTGAAAAATGCCGGTCAGCCAAATCTGCCAAAGCATTTTGCAAGGGCATTGTTGACCAATAATCTGCCTGTGTTTCGCCGTCTTTCTCGTAAATATGCAAAACGCCTGACAAGGCTTGCTCAATACCGTCCATGTGTATTTTTTCATCGCCAAGTACAAATGGCTTTAAGGCCTCAATAGTGTCCACTGGCGGCGTAATAAAGTTCAATTTGCTATCGGGAATTGTGATATATTGCGCAATGTGCGGATTTGTGCGTGTGATAAATGCCTTGGCTGCTTGCGGGCCTTCATTCTCCAAAACAGCTTCAAATGTGGACTTATCATCTCGCGGAACCGTATATTGTGCCACACTGCGCAAAGCAAGTTCCATGAGTTCGCGGTTATCGTCCACAAGCAATTTTTCAATCGCATATCCGTGCAAACCTGTTTCGTCGAGTATGCTAACAATATGTGTTGGCTCTGACTTGGCCATAACAAATGGCATTAAAAAAGCAAAAAATATTCCGATAAATGGCCCTAAGCTTGAGAGCCAAAACCCCCATGTTTTCACATAACCAAGAAAATCTTGTTTCGCGATGAGCAATGTACGGCGCACACTCATGCGAAAGCCGTCAGCTGGGGTATCTGTCATAAGCTCACCTCTTGGTTTTGTCCAACCAATGTCACAAATGCATCGTGTAGGCTTATCCGTTCTGGCTCGAACCGAATAAGTTTTTGCCCCTTATCAATACAAGCTTGCAAGACGTCTTGCGGGCGGACTTTGGCCTTTAAGGTCATTTTCCATGTATGCGGCGCAGTTTCATTTATTTTATCTGCAAACACACCCAAGATTTCGGTGGTTTTTTTACCGTGGGCTTCGATCACTAGTTTTTGCGGCGCAAAGCTCAGTGCGGAAGCTATATCGCCGTCAAAAATTTTCTCGCCGCCAGACATAAGAATGATTTTATCACACAAGCGTTCTGCATGTTCCATTACGTGGGTGGAGAAAATTATCGTACGGCCTCGCGCTGCAATCTCGCGCACCATGTCTTCGAGTAGGGTTTGATTAACAGGATCAAGACCTGAAAACGGCTCGTCCAAGATCAGAAACTCTGGATCATGGGCAATGGCGGCGATCAATTGTACTTTTTGTGCCATGCCTTTCGAGAGGGTTTTTATTTTCTTGCGCTTTACATCCCCAAGCCCGTACCGATCTAACATCAGGTCGGCTTGTGCCAAGGCTGCCCGCCCCTTCATACCGTTCAGTTGGGCAATATGAGCAATGGCCCCGCGCGCAGAAGTTTTGCGGTAAAGTCCTCTCTCTTCTGGTAAAAACCCAACACGGCCAAAGGCACGCGGCCCCGGGGATTCGCCAAATAATTTAATATATCCGCCGTCCGCACCGTCAGGCATTATTAAACCAAGGGCCATGCGCAATGTGGTGGTTTTTCCCGCTCCGTTGGGGCCTAAAAACCCGACGATCTCACCTTTACCAACTTGAAAACTAACATTTTTTACAGCTTTTTTACCTGCAAAACTTTTGCTGGCATTGTTAATCTCAAGCACATATTTCGTATTTGTTGTCATTTCTCGTTCTCGTGACTGGTCAAATCTTATGTGTCAGGCTAAACTATTCTAATGGATAAAAAAACCGCTAAAAAACGTCTGCTGGCATTAAAGTCCGAACTTGAATATCTAAGTGAGCAAGCCAAAGATAGCCGCAAACCCATCACACTCGATCAACAATCCGTGGGGCGGTTGTCGCGCATGGACAGCCTACAAATTCAAGCTATGGACAAGGCTGCGGAAACAGCGCGGCGCAAACAAATTGTGCGCATAAACGCCGCCCTCGTCCGCACCGAAAATGATGATTTTGAATACTGCGCAACCTGCGACGAGTCCATCGCAAAAAAACGCTTAGCACTAGACCCCGCCACTCCGCTATGTATTAATTGTGCGCGTGGTTAGCGCGGGACATATTTTTTTATAGCTGCGTGAATGTGTTCGGGCATATGCGACTTCCACATATAGTGCTTTCCGCCCTCTATGGTGACAAAATTTTTCTCGCCTGCGTGGAGATCAAAGAGCTGTTTTCCCATTGCTAGAGGAATCAACTCATCTGCATCCCCATGTATAATCAGCAAGGGTTCTGTAATATTGGGCATGAAAACGTCCGAGCGATATGTGTCTTTTAGCAAGAGTGAGATCGGAAAATAGGGCATTTGCATTTTCCCCATAGCCAATGCGGATAAAAAGGGGGCGGTAAGAATAAGAACCGCGCCTTCGCGTTGGCTCGCCACATATGTTGCACTGGTCGTACCCAATGAATTGCCGTACAAAACAATTTGCTCGGGCGCATACCCTTTGGCAATGAGAAGATCATAATTGGCGAGGGCAGTTTTAAAAATATCGGTCTGGTTGGGCGTGCCTGGATTGCCACCATAACCAGGATATTCCACAGATAAAAACCCGACATTCCAAGATTTAAAATCTCGAAATTGTAGGGTGCGCGAATAAACGGAATTGCCATTGCCGTGAAAATATAAAATGATCGGGCCGTGTTGTGGTGCGGGAGAATACAATGAATGCAAAGGAGCTAAACCCTCAACGTGCACAGAAACCGTTTCTACACCGTGGGTAGTTTCAAATCCTTGCGGCGCGGAGGACGTATCTGGAAAATAGACATAATTACGTTGCAATATAAATATAAGTATAAGCGCAGCGAGGTATAATCCCACGGCCCCCAACACTGTCCATTTTAAAAACTTCACTATAAAGCCTTGATAATATCTTCGACCATTTTCTTGGCATCTGCGAGCAGCATCATGGTTCCGTCGGCGTAAAACAAATCATTGTCGATACCGGCGTAACCAACTGATAGGGAGCGTTTGACAAATAGCACGGTTGTGGCTTTATCTACGTCCAAAACTGGCATGCCGTAGATGGGGCTTTCAGGATCAGTTTTGGCGGCAGGGTTGGTGACGTCATTGGCCCCGATAACAAAGGCAACTTCAGCATTGGCAAATTCTGAATTGATGTCTTCAAGCTCGAACACTTCATCATATGGCACATTGGCTTCTGCCAAGAGTACATTCATATGACCTGGCATACGGCCCGCAACAGGATGGATTGCGTAGACCACATCAACGCCTTCTTCTTTAAGCTTGTCAGCCATTTCGCGGGTGGCGTGCTGGGCTTGGGCAACGGCGAGACCATATCCGGGCACGATGATAACTTTGGAAGCGTTTTTCATGATAAATGCGGCGTCGTCTGCTGAACCGCGTTTGACAGGGCGTTGTTCTTTATCGCCGCTGTCACTGCTTCCGCCTTCCGCGCCAAACCCACCCAAAATCACACTGATAAATGAACGGTTCATCGCCTTGCACATAATGTAGGACAGAATTGCGCCCGATGAGCCAACCAATGCACCAGTAATAATCAGAGCGAGATTACCAAGGGTGAAACCAAGAGCCGCAGCCGCCCAGCCAGAATAGGAATTGAGCATGGAAATCACAACGGGCATATCTGCCCCGCCGATTGGAATAATGAGCAAGAAACCAATAAGGAAGGCAAGAGCAACAATAGCAAGGAAAACAGTCGTATTGGCCCCACCTGATGCCATTAACATGCCAATGAGGGCGGTTAATATCAGCCCCAAAACTAGGTTGAGCAGGTGCTGTCCTTTAAACACAATCGGTGCGCCAGACACATTGCCGTTTAGTTTCAAAAATGCAATCACGGAACCACTAAAGGTTACCGCGCCAATAGCTGCGCCCAATGAAAGTTCTAACAAACTCACCGTATGGAGCTGCCCAACTTCGCCAATACCAAAACTGGCAGGGGCGTAAAACGCGCCGACAGCAACCAAAACGGCGGCCATACCGACCAATGAATGGAAAGCCGCAATCAATTGCGGCATGTCAGTCATAGGGATATTTTTAGCAATATAAGCCCCAATACCGCCGCCAACACCAAGCGCAATAAGGATATAAACCAGAGCTTGCCCACTCACCCCAACAAACAAAAGGGTCGTAACAACTGCAATGGCAATCCCGATCATGCCGTAAATATTGCCTTTGCGAGAGCTGGCAGGAGAAGACAGTCCGCGCAGGGATTGAATAAACAATACGCCAGATATAACATAAAGAATAGCGGCTAAGTTTGCGGTCATCATCATTTTTCATCATCCAATATGTGATTGAGTTGTTGTATTAAAGAGGGAAGTTCCGAACGAGCAATGTCATAAATTGTCCTTAGCGTAATTCGCATGTAGGCATGGGCCAATACAATACGCGTTCCGATTATATCTTTCCAATTTACTTCGGGTGCTTTTGCCTTTTGGACATCAGGAACATGTGAGGCGGCTTCGCCAATAATTTCTACGCATCTTGTGACGGCTAGGTTTGTACGCATATCCTTTGAAAAATCAGAATAGGACAAATCCCCCAAAAGTAATATGGCTTTTTCGGCATATTCTTTCATATCCAATAATCGGCTGGTAGTGACTTCATCCATAAAATGTGACCAAGTCTTTTTGCATAATATCTTTGTGACGGGGTAGCAACGCTTCCCAATCAATGATGTCTACATCACATTCAAATGTATTTTGGAATTCATTCCAAAGTGCCCCAATATTCCACGGCACAGATGCAAATTTCTCGATATTTTTTATACGGTAGACAATATCAATATCACTATCGGGGCTCGCCGTATTACGCGCCCAAGACCCAACAATACCAAAAATTTCAACGCCGTATTTTTGTTCAAGCCTCGGGCGCAATTTACTGAGTGTGTTGAGGATATGTTCTTGGGACATCTCCACAGCCTACCCCTTTTTCTTATACATGGCGAGCATGCGCTGGGTGACCAAGAAGCCGCCGAAAATATTGACCGCGCACAGGAGGGTTGCGGCGAGGCCCATGCTACTGGACAGGGTAATACCGCTAGCAGTTGAAGATACGGCAACCAATGCGCCAACGATTATCACAGACGAAATGGCATTAGTAACGGCCATAAGCGGGGTGTGGAGTGCGGGGGTTACGGCCCATACAACGAAATAGCCTACAAAAATTGCCAGAACAAAAATCGCCAATTGAAAGACGAACGGGGAAACCCCTGCGCCCGTCCCTGCCATTATTATCATATGCATAGTCTATCCTTTACAATAAGCGTTCGTGGATAACTTTTCCGTCTCGTGTCAACGCACACCCTTGAATAATTTCGTCGTCCCAATCAGGAGCATAGCTTCCGTCTTCTGCGGTCATGAGCGGCAATAGATTGCGTAAGTTTCGGGCAAAGAGAGACGAGCTATCTGCCGCCATGCGGGATGGCCAATTGAGTGTACCGACGATTTTTACGCCGCCCGAAGTTTCAACAATTTCGCCAGCTTTCGCCCCTTGCACATTGCCCCCGCGCTCAATGGCGAGGTCAACCACCACACTGCCCGCTTTCATGGATTTTATCATGGCGGTGTCGATGAGGCGCGGTGCAGGGCGTCCAGGGATGAGGGCCGTTGTCACCACAATGTCTTGTTTTGCAATATGCTTGGCCATCAACTCGGTTTGCAGTTTTTGGTACTCAGCCGACATTTGCTTGGCGTAACCTGCTGCCGTTTCCGCCTGTTTAAATTCTTCATTTTCAACGGCGATAAATTTCGCGCCGAGGCTCGCCACTTGTTCTTTGGCAGCGGGGCGTACATCGGTTGCCGTGGTGACCGCCCCGAGACGTCTTGCCGTTGCAATGGCCTGCAAGCCTGCAACTCCTGCGCCCATAATAAACACTTTGGCTGGTGCAATCGTACCCGCCGCCGTCATCATCATCGGGAAAGCACGGCCATAAATAGAGGCGGCTTCAACCACACTCCGATAACCTGCCAAATTTGATTGAGACGAAAGCACATCCATGGCCTGAGCGCGAGAAATACGCGGGATATATTCAAGAGCGTAAGCCGTCACCCCTGCTTTGGCGCACGCTTTAGCAAAATCAGGATGGTCGGTCGGGTTCATGAGCCCCGCTAGCCCTGCTCCCTTTTTCATTTTGGCAACTAACGCTTTCGTGCCGCCATTAATGCTCATGACCAAATCAGCAGTTTTCACACATGCAACATTGGTGGCACTGATAGTCGCCCCTGCCGCTTTGTAATCTGCATCTGAAAAATGCGCGGCCTTGCCAGCACCTTTGGTGATGGTAAGCACATGCCCTTGGGTAATATAATATTTTACCGTGTCAGGATTAACGGCCACCCGCGCTTCATGAGCAGCGGTTTCTTTTAATACGGCAATTTTCAAAATTTCACGTCCTTACAAGAATTATCCAGCGATCATGGAGATGAACACACATAACAATCCTGTCACACCCGCCATGCCAAATAATGTCATATACCATGCCCCGCCAAGCTTAAGTGGTGGTGCGATAAGCAAGCCCACCACAACAGTCGCGATTAAAGCAGGTAGCCACGACATATGAGCCGTAAACACAAGAATTGGCATCAACAAAACAACAATGATAAAAGCCGTGGTAAAGGCAGATATTTTGACAAAACCTTTAAATGTTTTGTCATGGCCAAAAACTGGCATTTCGCCGCGAATGTAATCTGAATGCTTGGACGCCATAATCTCTCTCTTTACTGAATAATATTAACTTTGGTTAGCATGGTGATTTTACCCATGCAAGTGGCACGCGACAAGATAGGCCAATAAAGCAGATTTAGCCTTTGTTAACCGTCCCATTTAAGCGGATTTTCACTAATTTGCGCCATATTGACACATGAAAAGAACCAAAAGAGCTAGCACGAGCTGGCCATAAACAAGGTTTAGGTGAATTATGGGTAAGTCAGTATTAATTGTTGATGATGATCCGACTCAGCGGCGCATCTTGCAAGCTGTCATCGAAAAAAGCGGGTTTTCCACTCTGCAAGCCGCAGATGGTGACAGCGCACTTGATATGGTTTTTGCGCCCAATGGAGATAATATCGACATCGTGCTTCTCGATTTGGTTATGCCAGGCAAGAGCGGCATGGATACACTTAAAGAATTAAACGCAAAACGCCCTAACCTACCTGTCATTGTTCTCACAGGTACAGGCAGTATTGATGCGGTTGTCAAAGCCATGCAAGACGGGGCACGTGATTTTTTAGTTAAACCCGCCAGCCCTGAACGCATTATTATATCTCTGCGCAACGCCCTCGAAATTAAAACACTGGCCTGCGAAGTCACACGGCTTAAAAAGACGGGTAAAGGCGAGCTAACCTTTAAAGATTTAATCGGCAATGCACCGTCTATGCGCAGTGTTGTGGCTATGGGTGAACGGGGCGCACGTGCCAATATTCCTATCTTGATAACTGGGGAAAGCGGTGTCGGCAAAGAAATCGTTGCCCGCGCTATCCAAGGTACATCCGAGCGAGTTGGCAAACCATTTGTCACAGTAAACTGCGGTGCAATTCCTGAAAATTTGGTCGAAAGCATTTTGTTTGGCCACGAAAAAGGTAGTTTTACGGGCGCAAATACTAAACATTACGGTAAATTTCAAGAAGCGGATACGGGTACATTATTTCTTGATGAAGTTGGAGAATTGCCCCTTGCTATGCAAGTTAAACTGCTGCGCGTATTACAAGAAGGCGAAGTTGACCCTATTGGCTCCAAACGGCCCACCAAAGTTGATGTGCGGATTATTTCAGCAACCAATCGCAATCTTGCTGACGCAGTAAAAGACGGAAGTTTTCGCGAAGACTTATATTACCGCCTCAATGTATTCCCAATAGAAATTCCTGCTTTGCGCGAACGCAAAGAGGATATTGCCACCCTCGCAGATCATTTCATCAAACGGTTTAACGCCCAAGAACGCATGAGTGTGCGCGGAATAAGTCATAAAACCCTTGAAATTTTGAAAAACTTTGACTGGCCGGGTAATGTTAGGCAGTTAGAAAACACAGTTTTTCGCGCTGTCATACTGTCAGATGGGCATATGTTGCAACCCGAAGATTTTCCGCAAATCTCAGGCCTCGCCCCCGTTATTCCGTCCCAAGAAACATCAGGCATGCAAGCCACATTAGACACAGCAGAAACAGACACGGAAGAGACCGATATAAGTATATTAGACCGTAGTGGTCATTTGCGTACGCTGGGAGCCATTGAATCCGATCTTATCCAATTTGCTATCGATACATATAGTGGCCACATGTCAGAAGTAGCCCGTCGCCTCGGCATTGGTCGTTCAACGCTGTACCGTAAGGTACGTGAACATGAACTAGAGGTGGAAGAAAAACGCGTTGCTGAAAAATAAGCAACGATGTGTATCTCTTAAATAATTAGAAAGATTTACACATTAGCACTGACCTATATTCAAACCAAGATAGGCTGGCATATGGCTTTGTTACATTCCAAGACTTCAAAAATTTTACTATTATCAGGAGCAGCAACTTTAGCCATCTCCACACCCATCCTTGCCGCTAACGGGCTTGGCCTTCGCGGTGGGCATGTGATGCCGCAAGCGCGAGCATATATGCAAGCCCAAATGCAACCACAACCACAGCTTTTGGGGCATGTGGTCAGGGGGCAATATCAGGTTCAACCTCAATACCAACCCAATTATTCGTCCTCGTCTTACGTGCAGGCAAGCGGAGCACGTTTGGGATACGCCCCCAACCCAGTTCAACTTGTCAATCAGCAAGTGCCGACAGGTAATTATCAATACGCTGCCAATCAATACGGCCCACTGCGCCTGCGCGGGGCAAGCCGTGGATTTGACCGCAATTTCAACCTCGGCGGCGGGGTAGTCAACACTCGCGTTGCTCACACACGGCAAATGCTGGATTGGCAGGAAAACACTACGGGCAAAACATTGTCATTACTGGTCAATAAAGCCAACGGCACACTTGCGCCAAATTCCCTCACGCTTGGCGGCGCCATGAAAGCGGGTATGATGTGGCAAACTACGAGTGATGCGGGCCTGTTCCCCATATTGTCACGCTTCCCAGATTTTACAGCCCGCACGGAAACATCGTCTGGCGTCTTTGTGATAAACAACGCCGCCCTTGCTTTCACGGGCACATTCGGCGATTGGACAAGTTTTTATCTTCAGCCTGAATATTCAGAAACCGAGTTTTTCGGACAAAGCGAATTTCAACTCCGCAAAGCCTATGTAGTGTTTGGTAATTTGGAGAAAACACCATTTTACGCTGCCTTTGGCCGCAAAACTATCGATTTTGGTAATTTTGACGGCTATAACGCTTTCACCCAAACTGAGGCTCAACATTATTTCCACGCCGTCAGCGACCAACCCGTGTTGGAACTTGGTTATTATAATAACGGCTTTAAACTAACAGGTACGGCCTTTAGTGGCGGTCGTCAACTTCGCGTTGGTTATGCGGGCGCGGAAAACGAAAATAAAATTGCCAATTACGCCGCCAGTATCGAAAAAGAATTCCTGATCGGCAATGGCGGTGCTTTCACGCTTGGCGCCAGTTATATTCACGATACCAGCTACCGTAATAATTTCACCGCCCACACCTTTGGCTTGATCGGTTCGGGCACACCTCCCGCCAATTTCATCTCGTACCGAAACGGGGCCGTAGACGCTTTTGCCGAATATACCAGCCCGATGTTCGATTTGATGTTTGAATACACAACTAGCCTCAAACCCTGGGGCGCGGCCATTCCCCAAGACGCCAACGGCTTCGTAAACCCTGCCTATATTATCGACGCGCTCGGCGCACCTGACGATATTAACAATATCAGCTTTGACCAAAACCTAGAAGTGTTTGTAGCCCAAGCCCGCATCAAACCCATGCTGCCAAATGGACGCCGTATGATCCTCGCCGCCGTTGGCTCTTGGGGCAATATTGGTGATGATTTTGTCGGTGTCGGCATTGGCGGTCAACCCACCACATGGAAAAACAACCAACAACATGCCTTAAGCGCGCTTTATCCCGTCAATGATTACCTCGATTTCGGCGTGGAATATATCTATAACAAAGGCTTCATCCCCTTCGTAGCCCCCCAACTCGTCTCTAACGACGACGTCACCGCCCATGCGGTGAATGTTGGGTTTAAAGCACGGTTTTAGTTCTGGAATAAAATCAACTGAACTCGCAACTTGGCTTGCGTTTCTCACAGCAAAATAAACCCAATCGGCGTTTTATGAGATGGCATTTAGGCCGCCTTATATATGCACCACCCGCGTTATTACAGCTTGTGACATTTAAAAAATCATGTATTTAGAACCCGTCAATTCGAGTTGAACACTTGTTGTCAAAACAACATCTAACACGTAACTGGCACATACTGGGGTTTTCTATTTCCAAACCCCAATAACGCCGCAGTAGCTCAGTGGTAGAGCGCATCATTGGTAATGATGAGGTCGGGAGTTCAATTCTCCCTTGCGGCACCAGTTTCCATAGTTATTTCAATGATATATTTTGGCAAATTAAAGTGAATTTTGCGCATAGCTTAGCCTTTATACTGGATATATTAGCTAACTCTGTTTGGCTACCATTTCCATACAGTTCAAAATTTCGCACATCATTTTTTCATTATCAATAAATTTTTGATTATCTAAAAGCATCTGACATGCCGATTGTACATAGTGTGAATCATCTAAATCATTATTAAAATTACTTATGAAAGTTTCAGTCAATTCCTGTGTCATTTCTAGGTGAAATTGCAAAGCCAGCACGCGATCTTGAAAGATAAACCCTTGGTTTTGGCACGCCTCACTACGCGCAAGTGCAACTGCACCTTCTGGTATTTCAAACATATCTTCGTGCCATTGAAACACATGTATGTGTTTTGGGATAGCACTGGCAAGGCTTGTCTCTTGCACCACATCCGTGCGCGATATTTCGTGCCAACCAATTTCTGTGTGTGTATGTTTATTGACCTTGGCGCCCAACACGTCCGCGATTAATTGCGCGCCCAGACAAATACCGAGTGCGGTTTTGCCTGCGTCAATTGCAGATTTGATAAATGTTTTTTCAACCCGTAGCCAAGGGTGCGCCTCCTCGTGGTAAATATTCATCGGGCCGCCCATAATTATCAACCAATCAAATGTATCCAGAGGCGGCAGCACCTCGCCTGCATAGATGTGAGTGGATGAAAGTGCATGCCCTCTGTCGCGCAAAAAAACCTCCATACTGCCCAAATGTTCGAAGGATGCATGTTGAATATAATGAATTTTCATACCAGTGCCTTTATGGTTTAGCCCGTCAATTGCGTCCGTATTTCGCTACTGGCTTCCAGCATTTTATGCACGGGGCATTTTTCGGCGATCTGCATCATGCGGTTACGTTGTGTTTCGTCCAAATCCCCTGTGATGGAAATTTTTCGTACGAAAATATTTTTCATATCCGCGCCAAGGTCAGATTTTTTATAGGCGACATCGACGGATATATGCTCCACAGGCCATTTTTTTCTCTCCGCGTACATGCGCAAAGTTATATTGGTGCAAGAACCTAAGCCAGCGCAGACAAATTCAAATGGGGCCATGCCGAGATCAGAGCCGCCTAGATTTATGGGTTCATCGGCGTAAGTCTTATGATCTCTCGCCGTGACATCTTGGGTATAAATGCCGCCAGCCCGTTCGCTAACCAATGCCTGATTTCCCATAATTTACTCCGTGATTAAACCTGCCAATGCAGTCAGTTCTATGCCGATGTTTTGCGCTCGCGCTTCCGCCTCTTCGTCCGAACCCCAACGCTCATTTTGGTAAATTTCGTCCAAGCGTGAGGCCTCAATTGCAGAGCACACATCCAGATACCCTTCTAGCAAGGCCAAAGCCAAAATGCCTGAACCAAAACTTGCGGTAAAATGTAACAATAGTGTCAGGTCAACGTCGTCAAGTTTCTGCGCATATGCGCTGGTCGCAAGCAATGTGGATTTAGGGTGAGCGGGAGTTTTAAGGCTTGTGGTCACAAGTAAGGCAATACCGTTGCTTACTGCCGCCCAATCCAAAACGGATTGCCAGATATCGTCTTGCCGCTTGGCCAAATCTTGCGGAGCAGAGCTGCGAAAACACAATAAATCCGTATTACAATAAGAGTTAAATTCTGCAACTAGTTCTGGGCGGCGGCTGGGGGTTAGCTCGCACGCCACATTCATCAACCGTGTGCAAGGCATACTGTCGGGCACAATATCGTCGCCCTGCGCTTGCCATTCTGCTGCCACTAATTTTGCTTGAAACTGATGGGGGATTACCAAAGCTTGTTTGCCCGGTGTTTTTAAAACCCGCCCGTCTAGCAAGATAGCGTAAGCATCTCCGCTCGCCTGTATTGTTACTTGCTTATAAAACCGCTTAGCCATTTACGGTTCCATAAGTTCAGTGGGTGTGTTTTCATCAAAGCCCAGCAAATCAAATGCCCGCTTCATATGGTTTGACAATGGGGCTTGTAGGTAAATTTCAGATCCGTCTGGATGAGGAATGGTCAGGGATTTTGCATGTAGGTGGAGAGCATTCTTGAGTCCACCAGGAAATTCTCTTTCGGTTGTATATTTCGGATCGCCGGCCAGTGGTGTGCCCAAGAGGTGCATATGGAGGCGGAGCTGATGTTTGCGGCCTGAGAGTGGTTGCATGACCACCCACGCGGCCCGTTTTCCTGCTTCGGCAGGGCATTGATACAATGTGCGTGCGTGTTTAGCTCCGTCCGCCCCGTGCTTAACCGCGATCATCACCTCGCGGCCATCCATCCCCTCGCCCTTGGCAATATAGCCTTTGATCTCGCCAGTGGAGGGGCGCGGCACACCATTGGTGATACCCCAATATATTTTTTGGATATTACGTCCCTGAAAAGCTTTGCCGAGCCAAGCAGCAGATTTGGCATTTTTGGCCACAATCAAAACCCCGCTCGTATCCTTGTCGAGCCTATGAACAAGGCGCGGCGGTGTGCCTTTATAGGCAAGAGCTGGCAACAAACCATCAATATGGCGCGTCGTATTCGTACCGCCCTGCACAGCAAGGCCTGCGGGTTTATTGAGCGCAATGAGGTCATTGTCTTCGTAGATCACCAAGGCCCGCATGAAATTCACATCTGCGTCCGACACGTGTCTGGGTGGTTTTTTCTCGCCAGGTTCAGGCAGGGGCGGCACGCGGATGGTTTGCCCTGCGTCCAATCTGTCTTTACCCTTGGCCCGTTTTCCGTCAATGCGAAGTTGCCCAGTGCGCAGCAATTTTTCAACACGCCCATGCGGAATATGGGGGAATTGGCGTTTAAACCAACGATCAAGGCGCGAACCTGCATCGCCCTCATCCACAATCATTTTTTGAACACCACTCATAGGGCAAATAGCTTTCTGGCCATTAACAGACCTGCAAATACCGCCAAGATCGACAGCACCACCGAGGCAGAAATATATCCCGCTGCCAAGCCGTAAGCCTTAGCTTCTATCATGCGCACGGCCTCTATCGAAAAGGACGAAAATGTGGTGAACCCACCTAATACGCCAACGCCGAGGAGCAAGCGCAGATTTTCCCCGCCGCTGACTTTAAAGGCCAGCCAACCAACCAAAATTCCCATCAATAGCCCGCCGATAATATTGGCCGCCAAAGTGCCCCAAGGGTAATTTGGCCCCATGGTTTTTAACATAGCCATGCCGAGCACATGCCGCATTGACGCGCCTAAGGCCCCTCCAAGGGCTACATATAAAAGTCCGTTCATACGGGGGTGATACGCGCAATATTCTATGAGAGCAAGGGCGGGATGTTAGGCAAAATCTTGAGCAAGCTCTGCGATTGTCTCCACGCTCAAAACACTCATATGGGCGTAGGCGGGATGGTCGGAGCCAAGTACGATCTGCATGCCCTGCTGAGTGAACATTTCTTTTTGCGCTTTACTTAACGGAAAATGGAAAAAATGCACGGACGATGTTTTGCCGTCGGCACTTGTGCGTTCCGTATCGTCTTCAGGAACAACATAAATTTTTTCGTCCCCGATTTGTAGGTAAATATGTTTCTCAATCCCGCCAAGTTGTAAGAGTAGGTTTAGGCGGCGCACCGGATCATCAATTTCAAACATCATCGTGGCGACAAGCTCATTGCCGTTTGGAATGAGCGGATTATAGGCGCGCAATTCATCTTCAAGCTGCGCGGCCCCGCCCTTTTCTATGTAGAGCATTTCTTGTATTTGAAACAACATGGTGGCGTAGCTTTCAAAATAAAATGTGCAGTCCCGTCCCAAATCAATGCGGCGCAATGCTTTGGACGGTTTTAACTCTGCCCGTCTTTGCTTGCGGATAGGTGCGAACTTTGCGTTGCCGATTATGTCGGCGTGGGTGATGGTGCGGTTTTTATTGGACATGATTTTCCCTTATATGAGGCCATAAGCACGGGCCATAAGCTCCATTGGATGATCGGGGGCCATGGGTTGTTTACCGTCCTCTGGCGCGCCAATAACATTGATAAGATGCTTACAGGCAAGCGGACAGTCTGAGCATAAATTATCATTGCCCTTGGCTTTAATTTGGCGCACGGCGGGACGGGCTACTTTTACAGCCATAGACCGTGTCTCTTTCATAATCCCGAACGTGCCCCCATGCCCTGAACATTTTTCAACAATATCAATTTTGGTATCTGGTATTTTTCCCAGCATTTCTGCTGATTTAGCGCCCATGTTTTGGGCTCTTGCATGACAGGCACTATGAACAGTTATACCCCCTTCAATGGGCTTCAAACCATCTGCCAGCCCTTCTTTCTTCGCAATATCAACCATATATTCCGCAATATCATAGGTGGCGGCGGATAAGCGTTTTATGTCTGGATCGTTTGGCAATATAAGTGGCCATTCCATCTTCATCATCAGGCCACACGACGCGGTGAGGGCTAGAATATCATACCCCTTATCAACCCACGGCAATAGCTCCGCTTTGACCTTGTCAGCTTGCTTGGCAACTTGCGCGATATTGCCCTGTTCAAGATAAGGCATGCCGCAACAGGCGGGATAGAGTACCACGGTTTCGACCCCGTTTTTTGCCAGAACAGCCTCAGCCGCAACGCCGCTTTCAGGCTTATTATAATCTACATAACACGTGGCATAAATAACCGCTTTGCGCGCTTTGGCAGGGGCTTGCATATTGCGAATGGATGGGTTTTTAGCAGATAGTTTTTCAAAGGTCTGGCTATGAAATTTTGGCAGGTCTGCGCCTTTTGCAATGCCCGTTATTTTTTCCATCAATGGACGTGTAAGTTTATTGCCAAGCTTTGTCGCCCAATTTGCCAGACCCGAAATTGGCCCAATTAATTTGCCATTTCTATCCATTTTTACCAATTGATTTTCGGTAAAACTTGCTCCGTTTTTCTTAAATTCTGCTGCCCGCGCTCGCAACATCAGATGCGGGAAATCCAAATTAAATTCGTGGGGCGGCACATAGGGACATTTGACCATGAAACACATATCGCACAGCGTGCAGGCATCAACGACTTTTTTATAATCAGATTTATCAACCGTATCCAGCTCGCCGCTTTCACTGTCATCAATCATGTCAAAAAGAATAGGAAAGCTTTCACACAGATTAAAGCAACGTCGGCAACCGTGACAAATATCAAAGACACGTTCCAGCTCTTCTGTAATCAGCGCGTCATCATAAAACGCCTCGCTTTGCCAATCCAGTGCGTGACGTGTGGGCGCAGAAAGACTGCCCTCTTTTGGAGGTTGAATAGTCATAACAATGTCCTCAAATAAGAAACGACTGGCTAATGTGGGTTAGCCAGCCGTAACAAGAAAGACGGACTAATCGTCCATACTCCCTAAGGCTTTGGTGAAACGACCAGCGTGGGATTTCTCCGCTTTCGCCAATGTTTCAAACCAATCTGCAATTTCGTCAAACCCTTCTTCGCGGGCCGTGCGCGCCATGCCAGGATACATGTCCGTATATTCATGGGTTTCGCCCTCAATCGCGGCTCTAAGATTATCCGCAGTGCCGCCGATTGGCAGGCCCGTAGCCGGATCGCCAACCTCTTCCATAAATTCAAGATGGCCGTGGGCATGTCCCGTCTCGCCTTCAGCCGTGGAGCGGAACACAGACGCCACATCATTATAACCTTCAATATCTGCTTTTTGCGCAAAATATAAATAACGACGATTGGCTTGGCTTTCACCAGAAAATGCGTCTTTTAAATTATCGAGGGTTTTTGAATTGGCCAGTCCCATGAGGTCTCCTTATGATTTGAATATAAGGCATGATACACAATGCGTACCAATGGGTCAATTATTTTTAGAATTATTCTAATTTATGAGAATTATTCGCAAACAGAATTAGATGCGAATGGTAACGTCAACAGATTTAATCGTCCGGCCTTTTGGCAGATCAGGCAGACCGTCCACGCGCACTGTGCCCACAGGAATATCTTCAAGACGCTCTTCATCTTCAAAGAAAAAATGGTGATGGTCGGTAAGGTTGGTATCAAAAAACGCCTTGCCCTGCTCGACAGTAACCCGCCGCAACAGCCCCGCTGCAGCAAATTGGTTTAAAGTATTGTAAACACTGGCCACAGAGGTTTTAACCTGCGCCACCCGCGCCATCTCGATCACGTCATCAACGGTCACATGCTTATCTCGCCCGTCAAACAAAAGTCCCGCAATGCTCTTGCGAATTTTCGTAGGCCGAATACCTATGCGGGCAAGTAGTCTAAGCGTATCTAATTGTGAATCATCTGTGGTCATAAAGGCAATATAAGAACGATTCTAAATCAATGCAAGAAGTTTTATACGGTGTCATGTTGCACATGCTTTAAAGCCTGCATTCGTCGTAACCGGAAGGCCCCGCATCAGTGTGACTGATGCGCTTTATAAGGAACGCAATATTGGCCAGCTCAAAAAATGACATTAATATGGAACAAATACAAAATGTAACGAGCTGTTTACTCATAAAAGTTTACGGTCAAGCTCTTAGAAACTGTGTAAATTTGATCCTGTCTAACCCCATTCTCGGGGAATGGCAATTTATCCCGAATTTATGCACGAAGCGGAACAGATTTGACGGGGTCATTGGCAGTTTCATGCACTTGTAGATGTTATTTGCTCTCCGCAGGAACCGAGCAATCAGGCGTCCATCATTTCTGCTAATTTATTTACTAACATTTCTGCATGGCTGAAGAATAACAGTTCACCGCCATCTTGGACTATATCCAGATGCATATTGGGGCGCTGATCGACAAATGCTTGTACTTGCTTGACGGGGTTGGTGGGATCTTTTATGCCGTGAAGAAAACGGATCGGAGCGTTGCAGTTCTCCAAATCCCTGCTCCAGTCTGCGGTTAACATGCCTAACTCGCTGGTCAATGCGCGATGCTTATGGACGCACAGCATCGAATATGCAGCGCGAATAAAGGTTCGGCAATCCGCGTCTTGAAGAATGGTTCTGTTCACTTCGCAGTCGCTGTAGATCGAATTAGCGATGAATTCCGGGCCTTTGATGCGCATCGCCTGATATAATATTTTACCCATAAGCTCAGCTAAGGTCGGTGATGTTGATGCAAGACGTAAAGCCACAGCTCTTGGGTTCGAATAATTTTGAAACCGCATTTTGTTGGTAAAAGCAAAGAATATTCCGATACACACAATCCCACTGATCGACGAATCTTTTGCAGACTGCGCACGTAAGAGCGGAAGTGACCCAGAACCCTGGCCCATTGTTGCCCATTGATCAATTTTAAGATGGCGGGCTAATGAGTTGATGGCATCGGCGTTGGTTTGTACGATATCACCTGCCGGAGCAGGATCACTATTACCGAAACCAGGGCGACTGATAAGGTAAAGTTTGATTTTGTATTTTTTGAGCGCAGCCATACCCTCGCTGGGCAAAAGATAGCCGGTGGCGAGCCCATGGCTAAATAATGCGGGACGCCCGTCAGGGTCTCCGGCCCAGCTATAGGCAATTGATCGACCATGCTGATCTGTAAATATTTCTTCTCGACCTAGCGGATCTTCCCAAGCGGCACTGTTTCCAGTGAATCCTTGATTTAACCGTTGAGAGATCATGGCCAGTAAACGAACAAGATCGACTTGCGATGTCGTTTCGGTCTTATCAAAAATTGTAAGAAGCTGCGCTCTTACCGTATTGAATGAGGTGCCGCGTTCCTTCGCAATCAACTTTGTATCTCTGAGATCGACCAACAAACGACATACACTAATTTCCGCATTCGTTAGGCCAAATGCTTCTTCCAGCATATTGGCAATACGAAGTGACCATTGAAGTTCCAACCCGCGAATGGCGATCATTCCCTGACCGCCTTTTTCTTGCAAATGGTATATTTCCGCAACGCCGCTATTGCCATCTACGTCGATGGTTCGGACAATGGCGTGTTGACGATTTGTTGTGCCCTGAGTTCGCAGCATTTGGTTAATATGGCTCAATGATCCCCGGTCAATCCAATCAAGGCTAGATTCCGTTCCACGCTTCAGACCCCATAATTTAACAGCGCGTTCATTTAACGCCGCCACTCGTTTGCCACTACTCAGTACCACTGCCGGCGCGGTGATTGAGCTTATGGCTTGTTCGATCGGGTCATTGGCCTGATCTTCGTTCGATTTTTCGAGCATTTCCGATACGGCTCGCATATGCCAAATCAGCATAGGCTGTTCCATACGAACGAGTTTTTTTGAGTCCACACGATCTAGTCGCTTGGCCCAGTGTGAAATAACATCATCATATGCACTGACATCAGCGACCAGTCGATAACTGGCCTCCAGCAACCTCAGATCATCTTGGTCAAGTTCAGACTCTTTTGCCATTCAGCGATAATAACCATCCCAAAAAATTAGTCATACTCCATATGGCGTATGACAGCCAAGGGCATTTGTAACAAAACAAGAAATGCTGGTCAAGAGGATAGGGAATCAGCAATTTGCAATTTTGCAATAAAATAAAATCTGGAGGGCGCAATGACGTTATCAAATATACTAAAAATTATGGTGAGTGCGGGGGTTCTCTCTTTCGCACTGCCCGTACAAGCCCAAACCAATGGGCTAACACTGCCCCAACCCGAAGCGAGGATACAGGGTTACGAAGGACTGGTAGGGGAGTCAGCAGGCCTACTGATAATACTTGAACAAATTCAAGACTTAAATGAAAAATGCAAAAATGGAACAATTGAGTATTCAGTGTATGAGAGGGCGATGATTTTTGAACGTAACAATTTTCTCGCCGGCTCTAGGCATCTACGTAACCACCCAGAACTAACGGAAAGATTCGTTAAAGACTTTCCCATTTATGGCGATTGTCACTCAAAAGCCGAAGTAAAAATACCTGCTCCAATGCTGGCAACGCCAGAGCCTACTGACCTTGGCCTTATCTCTATCGCTGATGATATCGAACAAGGCAGGAAAGACGCCGAGGTAGCTAATAAAGCAACTAACTGCAATATCCTAAACCGTGAGCTTGGTGAACTCGAAGAGAGAAAGGGAAAGATTGAAAATCTGTTGTCCCAATATGAAAGTGCTCTTGGGTCTACAGGAATTACTAGTAGCGATGCTCTTTCTGTTGTTAACGCCAATGTTATCAGCACCAAAGGGCAACTAGAAAGAATTAACCTAGAAATTATCGATAAAAAACGAAAGCTTAGAGAATGTCGTGAAAAAAATAGGGCGAATGAAGAAGCGGCAACATTCTCTGCTACTGGTGGTTATGCTGTGGTCAACCCTCCGAAGGCTGGTTACGCCACGCGGTTTTTAACGGCTAGTGAAGAATTTATTGCCAAAACGGATGATTCATATTCGGGTTATACTCTTGGCGGTAGTCTTGCCCCGGGCGGTAGCTTTTCGCGGGCTAATAATTTGGAATTTGGCCTAGAGTACACAAATGTAAAAGGCACGTCCGAAGGGTCAGTTGCCAATGGGACGGACGGGGTCGGCATTGTCTATAATGATCGAGCACCAAATGGGAGTACAGGGTTGGGCCTTGGCCCACGGGGTATGGACGTAAAGACGAAATCCATATCAGAACGATTGAGATTACAATTTGATATGAGTACGGAGACAGATGGCGGCGTTAGCTTTGGTAGCCGTGTTCGGTTTGGCGGCGGCGTTGAATTTACCGATACCAAACACGAAGCAAGCGTTACCACGCCCAGCTTTAACGATATTAGTTCCACATCCGTGCAAGACTTAAATGAAGCTTATTTCTTTGGCAATTTAAGTACCGAAATCCCTGCAACCCCAAACACGGGCTCTATTTCTCTGATCTTGATACCCATGTTGGAAGCAGGCTACCGACATGTAAAACTCGCATCCGAACAACATAATATCTGCGGATTGTGCGGCGCACCAGAACAGGATTTTCGGATCAATATCAATGATGATGATGGCGGGCTTTATTATGGTGGCTCTCTAGAGGCCAGGTTAAGCGCCCGGGTATCTGAGCTCGCAAGAATCGGGCTATCTGCCAAGCTAGGCTACCGTAGTCACGCCGCTGAAATCATCAACCCAGAAACGGGGGATGATTTATTCATTAGAAACAACCCAACCCATTTGGAAACAGATAGCGAATACCGTCAATCACTTTCCGCTTGGTTTTCTGCTGATTTTTAAGCCGTAAATGGGGCGCACCACGGGTGAAAATTTGCAAGTTATTGTCTAAATTAACTTGTCGATTTTCGCCCACTTTTATTGTCACAAGTTCTTGACTTTCATTATTCTCCCTACTGTTCTAGTTTAACAACTATACATTGGGAGGATTAATCATGAACATCAAAACAGGTGTCACAATTTTAGCATTAACGTCCATGTCATTTGCAAATCCAGCATTTGCGGATGATCGTCTGCGCGCAGACATTGCCAAGGATTACACCAATAATTTGAGTGCACTATTTAAGCATTTCCACGCAAACCCTGAACTGTCATTTAAGGAAAGCAAAACATCTGCACGTATGGCCAAAGAAATTTCTGCGCTTGGTTATGACGTCACCCAAAATGTTGGCCAAACGGGTATTGTTGCCGTACTGAAGAACGGAAACGGCCCAACTGTTATGATCCGCGCTGATATTGACGCTTTGCCGATCAAAGAAGACAGCGGATTGTCATATTCATCATCTGCCATGCAAACCGATATTGACGGAAAAAACAAACCTGTCATGCATGCATGTGGCCATGACGTGCACATCACTTCTTTAATCGGCACTGCGCGGCAACTGGCGGCGCGAAAAAGCGACTGGTCTGGCACTTTGGTGTTGATCGGACAACCTGCTGAAGAACGTATTTCTGGCGCACGCGAAATGCTCGCAGATGGTCTTTACACCCGCTTTCCTAAGCCTGATTATGCGCTCGCCTTTCATGTCTCAGCAGACCTACCCACAGGGCATATTTCATTGCCGTTAGACGTTGTTGCCTCCAGCTCTGACAGTGTTGACATTATTGTTCACGGCGTTGGCGCCCACGGCGCGTCCCCTCATAAAGGCATTGATCCTATACTCATAGCCTCGCAAATTGTCGTGTCTTTACAATCTGTTGTGTCGCGGACTATTGCCCCGCTTGAAGCTGGTGTGATTACGGTTGGTGCTTTTCATGGCGGTACAAAACATAATATCATTAGTGACAAAGTTGAGATGCAACTTACCGTTAGGTCGGACAATCCAGAGGTTCGCACACTCCTGCTCGATAGCATTGACCGCGTGGCAAAAGGTGTGGCGATTTCGCTGGGCGTGCCAACAGATAAACTGCCTGAAGTTATTCGCTCACCCACAGAAACCACACCGCCAACAATTAATGATACACCAACGGCGGAGCGTATTACCGCCGCCTTTCAAAAAAACCTACAAAAAGGCGTTTTGATTGACAAGCCAAGAACGGGCATGGGCGCAGAGGACTTTGCTTATTTCGTCACCCCAGAACTGGGCGTCAAAGGCGTATATTTTAGTGTCGGCGGAACACCAAAAAAAGATGTAGAGGCCGCCCCGTCTCATCATTCACCGTTTTTTAAAGTCAAACCTGAGCCGTCTATTAAACTTGGAACTGAGGCTATGGTCGTCGCCGCATTGGAGCTATTACAATAACAGTTAATCACTGCGCAACTTAGCCCATCTCTCAAGCCTCGCTTTAATTTCTTTTTCCCGTCCCTCACCCTTGGGGGTGTAAAACTGTTCCCGCGCCATACCGTCTGGAAAATAGTTTTGTCCAGAGAACCCTGTTTCGGTGTCGTGGTCATAAGCATAACCCTTGCCGTAACCCAGCTCTTTCATCATCTTTGTTGGCGCATTTAAGATATGGGCTGGCGGCATCAATGATCCCGTTTTTTTTGCGGCCTGCATAGCCGCTTTAAAGGCTGTGTAAACAGCATTTGATTTTGGCGCAGTTGCCATATGTACAACGGCGTGGGCTATTGCTAACTCCCCTTCAGGAGAGCCTAAAAACCGATATGTATTCATCGCTTCATTGGCGAGCATGAGAGCAAGGGGGTCGGCCAGGCCAATGTCCTCACTGGCCAAGCGGATCAGACGCCTTGCAATATAAAGCGGGTCTTCCCCGCCCGTGAGCATGCGCGCAAGCCAATACAAGGCCGCGTCTGGATCAGAACCGCGAATGGATTTATGCAGGGCAGAAATAATATTATAATGCTCGTCTTTGTTTTTGTCATAAGCAGGGCTGCGTTTTTGTAAATGCTTGGCAACCGCTTTACTGCCAAGTGGTTTTTTAGGCGACAGTGCAAATAATTCTTCTGCCAAATTGAGCAAATACCGCCCGTCCCCGTCCGCATAACCGATTAGGGTTTCGCGCCCGTCTTTCGTAATCGGTAGTTTTTTATCAAGTGTTTTTTCCGCTCGTGATAACAATTCATTTTGCGCAACTTCGCCTAATCTTTTGAGGACAAACACTTGCGCACGCGAGAGCAACGCCCCGTTCAGCTCAAACGATGGGTTTTCCGTTGTTGCCCCGATCAGTGTGACGACCCCTGCTTCAACATAGGGCAGGAAACCGTCTTGTTGAGCACGGTTAAAACGGTGGATTTCGTCTACAAATAATAGTGTTGCCCGACCACTTTCCCTTTGTATTTTCGCAGCTTCAAACACTTTGCGCAGATCGGCAACGCCAGAGAACACAGCAGATAATTGCACAAATTCCATATCCGCATATTGAGCAATCAAGCGCGCTATAGTGGTTTTGCCAACCCCTGGCGGCCCCCACAGTATCATCGAGGCCAAACGCCCAGATTTCAGCATACGACCAATAGGCGCGGCGGCACCAAGCAAATGATCTTGTCCAACGACCTCGTTAATCTCTGCGGGGCGTAATTTATCTGCTAAGGGTCGCGGGGTATTGTCTGCAAGGCCCGCCGAGGTAAAAAGTGTATTCATACACCCCGTATAACCTGTTTTAGACGACGAGGATATTAAAACCGTATGCGGGTTTTACTCACCCGTCCATTGCGCTCTAGGGTCAATGTCCAATCGCTAACGCTATCATGTTCATCGAGTGCGTCTTGTAGTTGCTGCGTATTGGTGATGTCCACGTCCATAATGCCCAAAATAATGTCGCCAGGGCGAAAACGATAACGGGCAGATAGACTACCCCGTGAAAGCGCACTAACAACCACACCTGTAGTAAAGGGATCAAAGTCCATTTCCTCTGCCAAAGCGGGTGACATATTGACAACTTTTAAACCGCCTAGCGGGTTTGTACCGTCCAAGACAATCTCGTCACGTTGTGGAAATTCTTTGGGAGTATCGGCGCGCACTGATAGGGTTTTTATCTTACCATCCCGCCAGATATTGACCTTAGCTTTATGCCCTCGGGCAAAGGTTGCCAGTTTAAATCGCAGACCACTATCATCAAAAATATCCGTGCCGTCTATGGATAAAATTACGTCTCGGCGTTTAAGTCCCGCTTTATCGGCAGGCCCTTTCGGGTATATTTCGTCAATGATGGCCCCGCGCGGACGGTCAAGTCCAAGCGCGTCTGCCATCACAGCATTAACGCCCTGTGTACGCGCACCGATCCAAGGGCGGACAATTTTACCGTCCGTCAACGCACTATCAACAACCCGTTTTACCAATACGCCAGGAATGGCAAATCCGATGCCATTAGAGCCTCCAGAGCGCGAGAATATAGCCGTATTAACCCCAACCAACTGCCCGTCCATATCCACAAGCGCCCCGCCAGAATTGCCAGGATTTACCGCTGCGTCAGTTTGAATAAATGATGCTAAATCCGAAACTTGTGTACGACCTAGAGCTGAAACAATACCACTGGTCACCGTCTGCCCTACGCCAAAAGGATTGCCAATGGCCAATACGATATCGCCAACTTCCAAAGAATTGGCTTCATCAATTGGCAGGACTGGCAAGCGTTCGCCCTTGGTATCAATTTGTAATATAGCCAAATCAGATTCTGCGTCTTGGGCGATAATTTTTGCTTTAAATTCGCGTCTATCATTTAAAACAACGCTCAATTCTTGCGCGCCTTTAACCACATGTGCATTGGTGACGATGACGCCGTTCGAGCGCACGATAACGCCAGAGCCTAAAGACCGCTCGGTACGTTCACGCGGAACACCTCTGCCAAAGAACGAAAAAAACGGGTCAACTTGGCGCACAACTTTGCGCGACGTATAGACATTGACTACCGCGGGTGCTGTTTCTTTAACTACAGGCGCAAATGACATTTTCATTTGCGCGGCGTTATGGGGAACAACTGCTGCAGGGTTATTGAGGATTGGTGCGGCCTGTACGCTATGCATATTACGCGGGTAAACAGCCAAGCCCAGCACAAGTGCGCCACTTAAAAACGAAAGAAAATATTTTTTCATATGCTCAATGTAGGGATTAATTCCCGTAAATGAAACCCCTACCCACATGTATGAGGTTTTTTTAATGTAATTTGAACATAAGCCTTAGGCACACCCCTCCGCAACCTACATAGACTTGATGCCAAAAGTCGGGGAACAGTTTCACTATAGACAAGCTTTGAAGAGCGTGGAGTAGATAGAAAACTGTGACACGTAAGTTTCATACACACTAACCCCTCACCCGATCTAAAGCTCGACCTCTCCCCAAAGGAGAGGTGAGGAAGCTAGGCTTCCTTGGAGAACACAAGCCTAACCTCTCCTTTAGGGAGAGGTGCGCGGCAGCGCGGTGAGGGGATATGGTATTTCAAAAATATACTTATTTCGCCAAATACGGCATAGAATCAAAAATTGGGTCTAGGTAGATATCTTTGTTTTTTTGCGTCCAGTTTTTAATATTTTTTATACAAAATGTGCGGCTCTCTGGGGCTTGCCCACTACGCGAACGCCTATTTTCATCCTCTTCGAACGACTTGATATCGCGCAAAGATGTGGCTTGTCCGCGTGCGCAAGCTGAAATTTTATCACTCGGCGTTGTATTGGGCGTATTGATAAATTCACGGCGGTTATAAGCTTTATAATTTGCTGTTACCAGTGTGCCCGATAAGTATTTAATACTGACCATGCGGCGGTAGCTAGGATTATCACTTGGCCCTGTTTCTATCAATAATGTTGGGCTTGTATCTGCAAATGCGGCGGGGCTAAATCCCACCAGAACACTGGCTATTAACACTGATTTTAATAAAGATCCCACACGAACCTCCTTAAGTAACCTTGTGCACATATGACACACTAAGCCTATAATAGCAAAAAACCCGCTAATGTGGACGGGTTTATGCAGTTATATATTGACAATTTTGTCGGATTTTTATGCGTCAGCAGCTTCTGCAGCAGCAACACGAGCACGGTCACCCGCACCTTTGGCCGCTTCGTCGCGGTCAACAAATTCAATGACAGCCATCGGTGCATTGTCCCCGTAGCGGTAACCAGCCTTAAGCACACGACAATATCCACCAGAACGGTCTTTGTAGCGCGGGCCGAGCACTGCGAATAATTTCTTAGTCATTTCTTTATCGCGCGTGCGGGCAATGGCAATGCGGCGCGAGCCTAAATCGCCTTTTTTGGCAAGCGTAATAAGTTTTTCAACAAATGGGCGCAATTCTTTGGCTTTTGGCAAAGTTGTGACAATTTGTTCGTGCTCGATTAAGCTCGCAGACATATTGGCAAACATAGCTTTGCGGTGCGAAGCTGTTTTATTGAGTTTACGGTGGGCAATGCGGTGGCGCATGGCGATATTCCTTCTTTTGTCAGTTTAAATTAAAACTGATCGTCATATTTTTTAGCAAGTTCTTCGATATTTTCAGGCGGCCAATTTGGAGCGTCCATCCCAAGATGTAGACCCATAGCCGCCAGAACTTCTTTAATTTCGTTAAGTGACTTACGACCAAAGTTTGGTGTACGGAGCATTTCTGCTTCTGATTTCTGGATCAAATCACCAATATAAACAATATTGTCGTTTTTCAGACAATTTGCTGAACGTACAGACAGTTCAAGCTCGTCAACTTTACGCAGGAGAGCAGGATTAAAGTCAAGTTCTGGTTTCTCGTCGCCGCGACCTGCATCTTCTGGATCGTCAAAGTTAACAAACACTTGGAACTGGTCTTGCAAAATACGCGCTGCAACAGCAACAGCGTCTTCTGGCGTCACTGCGCCGTTAGTTTCAATATCAATAATCAATTTATCAAAATCAAGCACTTGACCTTCGCGTGTATCTTCAACGCGGTAGGCAACCCGTGTAACGGGGCTATAAAGCGCGTCAATAGAAATCAGGCCAATCGGTGCGTCTTCAGGGCGGTTATCAGCTGCTGCCACATAACCTTTACCCGTAGAAACGGTCAGCTCCATGCGCAAGTCAGCATCCTCGTCCATTGTACAAATTACATGGTCAGGGTTTAAAATTTCAACGTCTGCTGTTTCTTCAATATCTGCACCCGTCACAACACCAGCACCAGATTTTTTGAGGAGCAAACGGGCGGGGCGGTCTGAATGCATACGCACAGCCAAACCTTTTAAGTTAAGCACAATATTGGTTACGTCTTCAAGCACGCCTGGGATGGATGTGAATTCATGGACAACCCCGTCAATTTGCACAGCTGTCACAGCCGCACCTTGCAAGGACGACAACAACACACGGCGAAGCGCATTACCAATGGTCATACCAAAGCCGCGCTCTAGGGGCTCGGCTATAATAGACGCTTGACGCTCAGGTATACGACCCGGCTCAACATCTGGGTTAATAGGGCGGATCAATTCTTGCCAATTTTTTTCAATCACTTTGGACCTCTTAATTAAAGGTTTTGGTCAAGCCCACAACGTGGGGGCGACCGAACATATTATTATACGCGGCGGCGTTTAGGTGGACGACAGCCATTGTGCGGAATAGGCGTAACGTCGCGAATGGTTGTAATGGTCAAACCAGCAGCCTGCAAAGCACGTACAGCACTTTCGCGGCCAGAACCTGGGCCGTTTACATTGATTTCCAGTGTTTGCATGCCGTGATCTTGCGCTTTGCGCGCAACTTCTTCGGCCGCAACTTGGGCTGCATATGGTGTGGATTTACGTGAGCCTTTAAAGCCCATTGCACCAGCAGAGCACCACGCGATTGTGTTGCCTTGAATATCGGCAATGGTAATCATGGTGTTATTAAATGTTGAATTGACGTGAGCAATACCAGAGGTGATATTCTTACGATCGGCGCGGCGGACGCGACCCGGTTCTTTAGCCATTCTTTTCTACCTACCCTATTTCTTCTTGCCAGCAATTGCTCTGGCTGGACCTTTGCGCGTACGCGCATTTGTATGTGTGCGTTGTCCACGTACGGGCAGACCACGGCGATGACGCAGGCCTCTGTAATTACCCATATCCATCAAGCGTTTGATATTCATAGACACTTCGCGGCGAAGATCACCCTCAACCAAGAAATCACCGCCCGTTACCGCTTCGCGAATTTGCAACACTTCCGCGTCGGTCAAATCCTGCACGCGGCGCTCACGGGTAATTCCGAGAGTTTCGCAAATTTTTTGCGAGACGGCTGGGCCGACTCCATGAATATATGTCAGCGCAATTTCTACGCGCTTATTTGTTGGTATATTTACACCTGCAATCCGTGCCACAAGGCCTCTCCTTAAATTTCAAATTCGCCGACCCGCCCTGCTTCCATAACAAAAAGCACGGGTATCAATTGATTTCCGCGAAAGCGGCTATTTATATCCTTATCCGCGCCTAGGTCAACCTCACAATTGCCCTAAACACCAATTATTCTCACCTCTATTTGAGGCCAAAAATTCTCTTCCAAAACGAGGCTTTGGCCCCTGCCTTGCTCTTTTCTATCGTGCTCAGCACAACTGCGACAGATTGGGCCACAGTTTCAATATCGGCCAGCCCGTCAACTTCGCTTAATTTACCTTGCTTTGCATAATATGGCAGCAAAGGTGCTGTCTGTTTATTGTAATTGCCGAGCCTGATTTTGAAGCTTTCAGGATTATCATCCTTACGCCCTTCATCAGCAAAGCGTTTTTCAATACGCCCAAGCAATACCTTATCATCAACACACAGGCGCACGACGCAATCAACGTCCATGTCGCGAATTTTCAAACTGGCATCAAGTGCTTTGGCTTGTGCGACAGTGCGCGGAAATCCGTCAAAAATAAACCCCGGCGCGCCTTTGTTATTGTCGAGTTGTTCTTCAATAAGCGCAATAACGATCTCGTCAGAAACCAAATCGCCACGATCCATAATACCCGCAACTTTTTTGCCAAGCTCTGAACCTGATGTACGGGCGGCGCGCAACATATCCCCAGTTGAGAGCTGCAACAAACCACGCTCTGCGGTTATCAGTTTTGCCTGTGTGCCTTTGCCCGCAGCTGGTGGGCCGAATAATACAATGTTCATCATCCCCTCCTATTTGTTTTTCTTGGCATTACGGCGACGTCCCATACGGGATTTCTTGATAAGGCCTTCATATTGATGGGCCACAAGATGAGATTGAATTTGGGCGACTGTATCCAAAGTTACCGAGACAACGATGAGCAATGACATACCGCCAATAAGCATAGCCACACTTGGCGGGATATTGGTATTTTGCGAAATAATCCACTCAGGCATCACACACACAAAGGCAACATATATGGCGCCAATAAAGGTAAGACGGTTGAGCACATAAGACAGATATTCTTCCGTCCGTTTACCCGGGCGAATACCTGGCAAGAAACCACCGTGCTGACGCAGATTATCCGCAGTGTCCTCAGGTTTGAAAACATAAGGCACATAGAAAAAACAAAAGAAAATAATCAGGAGTGTATAGAGCACGAGGTATAATGGTTGACCGTAACCAATATAAGTAAGCATGGTACGCACCCAACCGGGGCCACTTTCCACGAAAAACCCACCTGCTGTGGCAGGTAAAATCAGAAGTGACGAGGCAAAAATTGGCGGGATCACACCAGCGGCATTAAGCTTAAGCGGTAGAAATGAATTTTCCCCGCCTGCCATTTGGCCACCTGCCGTTTGCCGTTTTGGATATTGGATCAACAAACGACGTTGGGCCCGTTCCACATAAACAATTAGCACGGTGATGCCCACAGACATAGCAAGCACGATCAGCATAAGAAAACCAGATAATGAACCTTGTTCATTGAGGTTAAAGGTTTGAAATATCGCTTTAGGAAGCTCGGCAATAATACCTGCCAAAATAATCAAAGACACTCCATTGCCTATACCGCGAGCGGTTACCTGCTCACCTAGCCACATCAAAAACATCGTGCCGCCAACCAAAGATATCACGGCAGTGGCTTGAAAAAACAAGCCTGGGTTAATCACATAACCTTGAGATTCGAGCAGTCTGGCAATGCCAAAAGCCTGAAAAGCTGCAATGAATACAGTGAGGTAGCGGGTATATTGGTTAATTTGCTTTGTGCCCTGCGCGCCCTCTTTTTCAAGTGCTTTTAAGGACGGCATGGAGCCTTTCATCAATGTCATAATGATAGACGCGGTAATATAGGGCATCACATTGAGGGCAAAGATTGCCATCCGTTCAACCGCACCACCAGAAAACATATTCATCCGTGACAACATGCCGCCGCCATCACCACCGCCACTACCGCCAGCCGCAAAGACTTGGCTATAGGCGGCCATATCGACACCAGGAACGGGAATAAATGTCCCGATTCGGTAAATGACAAGCACCATCAATGTGAACAACAGACGTTTTTGCAATTCTTTGGCTTTGCCAAATGTGCCGAAACTTAAATTCTGTGCAAATTGTTCGGTGGATGATGCCATTATATTTCCTTACAAGAAGCTAGCCCTCTATATGGGGGCCAAGCCGCTGTTTTAAAGGTCTCCCAGCATTTTCTCGTTTTGAGCCAGCAAGTAATAAAAGATAACCCGGTTTTTAAGACGATCTTTTTTCATCTGCTCGCATACAGCCATGACTTTCGCGTCAAGATCAGCGTCGTCACCCTTAAGCCCAAGTTTTTTCTTTATAAACCCGTCCCGCACAGTGTTGCGCTCTGTTTCGTCCGTACAGGCAACGAATTTACCGTCGCGGCTGTTCAAAGAAATTCCGCAATAATTAACGATTTTACGCACAACATCTTCGTCCGCTTTGGCATCATACTTTTGAACCGCTTCCCAATAGGGAATATGACGCGCAACATCGTCCTTTTTCGCAGCAGGTTTCTTAACTGCAGGTTTCTTAGCTGCAGGTTTTTTCTCAGCCGCTTTTTTTGGAGCTGCTTTTTTTGGAGTTACTTTTTTAGGAGCTGCTTTCTTAGATGCGGCTTCTTTTTTAGCTACAGGCTTTGCTTCGGTTTTAACGCCTGCTCTTGCCGCAGCTATTTTTGCATTTTTCTTAGAAATCGTACGTGGTTTTGCTTCTTTTTTCTCTGGCGCGCCGCGCAATGGTAGAGGCGCAGCTTTCACTTCAAGAATGCTCACAGAGCCTTTGGCTTTTTCAATAATTTTGGTTGCACCAGCAGTTGCACCAGCAATTGTTAGGTTTACAGCCACAGAAATTTTACCAGCACCAATAAGGCGCACACCGTCAAGCTCGCGGCGGATCACACCAGCTGCCACAAGAGCTTCTGCGTCAACAGTTTTTTTCAAATCAAGAGCGCCAGCTTCAATGGCTTGACCAAGGCGGCGAATAGAAAGCTCGGCCCATTTCTTGCGGTTTGGCTTGTTAAAGCCGCGCTTTGGCAGGCGCATATAAATCGGCATTTGGCCGCCTTCATACCCGTTAATAGATACACCAGAACGTGATTTTTGTCCTTTGACACCACGGCCAGCCGTTTTGCCCTTGCCAGAACCGATACCACGACCAACCCGAAGACGGGCTTTGGCAGCCCCCTTATTGTCACTAAGCTCATTTAAACGCATGATCTTCTCCTACGAATAGCTTTTGCTATTCTCCTTCTACAGCTACCATATGTGCAACTTTGCGGATCATCCCGCGCACTGATGGTGTATCTTCTAATGTTTTTTGCTTGCCAATACGCCCAAGACCAAGGCCAACCAATGTGGCATGCTGATCTTTAGGGCGGCGCGTAGAGCTACCTGTTTGGCGAACAATTAAAGTTTTTTTAGCGGCCATTTCAATCTACCCTTCTGCGGCAATGGCGTCAGGAGCAGATGCCCCGTCTTTACGACGTCCAACCAAATCACCCACTTTTTTACCACGCTTGGCAGCAATCATCCGTGGGCTTTCTTGACGTTTAAGCGCGTCAAATGTCGCCCGGACCATGTTATACGGATTGGATGAGCCTTGCGATTTTGTCACAACGTCTTGTACACCTAATGTTTCAAGCACAGCCCGCATTGGGCCACCTGCAATCACACCAGTACCCGGAGGTGCTGCACGCAAAATTACTTTACCTGCGCCGTGGCGACCTTTGCAATCATGGTGCAAAGTCCGGCCTTCACGAAGCGGTACGCGGATCATGCTTTTCTTGGCAACTTCAGTTGCCTTGCGAATAGCTTCTGGCACTTCGCGGGCTTTACCCTTGCCAAAACCAACACGTCCCTTTTCGTCACCAACAACAACCAGAGCAGCAAAGCTCATATTGCGGCCACCTTTTACGGTTTTCGCCACACGGTTAATGTGTACGAGCTTGTCGATGAATTCATTGTCATCATCGCGGTCACGTCCACGTTTATTATTATCATCACGGCGAGCCATATGCGTCTCCTAAAACTTAAGTCCGGCCTCACGGGCCGCATCTGCCAGAGCTTTCACTCTGCCGTGGAATAAATAGGCGCCGCGATCAAACACAACATCTTCGACACCTGCTTTTTTAGCTCGTTCGCCAATTAATTTGCCAACGGCACTTGCCGATGCCACATCAGAACCTTTGGATTTTTTCATAGTTTTTTCCAAACTGGACGCACTTGCCAAAGTAACACCGTTCAAATCATCAATGATTTGAGCCGAAATGTTTTTACCACTACGAAATACAGACAAACGTGGACGTCCATTTGCATTTTTCTTTAAACGACGGCGCACACGTGCGGCGCGGCTATGCATTTTTTCTCTAGCACTTTTCATGACTACTTCTTCTTACCTTCTTTACTGCGTACAAATTCACCTTCATAGCGAACACCCTTGCCTTTATAAGGCTCTGGTTTTCTATAGCTACGAATGACAGCGGCCACTTGACCAACCATCTGCTTGTTAATGCCCGTGACCTGAATCTCTGTTGATTTTGGCACGGTCAACTTAATGCCTTCTGGCGGAGTATAATTAATCTCGTGGGAATAACCAAGCTGCATGACAATGCCAGTGCCCTTGGCTTGCGCCCGGTAACCAACACCGCGAAGTTCCAAGTTTTTTTGGAAACCGTTTGTGACACCCTCGATGAGGTTGGCAACCATTGAGCGGCTCATACCCCACATTGAGCGAGAAAGTTTATCGTTTGCATTTGGTGTTACAATAAATTTATCGCCTTCAAGAGCACCTTTCACAGCATTTGGCAGAGTAAAGCTAAGCTCACCCTTTGGGCCTTTTACAGTTACAGTTTGTCCGTCCACATCCAGCGTAACGCCAGATGGAACAGTGACAGGATTTTTACCAATACGTGACATAAATCTCCCCTACGACACTTGGCAAAGAATTTCGCCGCCGACATTTTCCTTACGGGCAACATCATCAGACATCACACCTTTAGGCGTCGACAGGATCGCAATTCCAAGACCATTACGAATTTGCGGCAAGCTTTTCACCGAAGAATACACACGGCGACCAGGTTTGGACACACGTGCGATATCTTGGATAACCGGCGCACCTTCAAAATATTTAAGCTCGATTTCAAATTCCTTAAAACCATCCTTTTCAACCATTGCGTAGCTGCGAAGATATCCCTCGTCAACTAACACATCAAGAACACGGCCGCGAAGGTTCGAGGCTGGTGTGTTACATTTGGACTTACCGCGCATTAATGAATTGCGGATGCGGGTGAGCATATCACCAAGAGGATCACTAAATGACATAGTTCTCTCCTACCAACTAGATTTCAAGAGACCAGGAAGCAGGCCTTGCGAGCCAAGCTCACGAAGGGCGATCCGAGACATTTTCATTTTGCGGTAATAGCCGCGTGGACGACCTGTTACCTGACAACGGTTACGCACACGTGTCGGGGCTGAATTACGCGGCAATTCAGATAGTTTAATCTGCGCTGCAAAACGCTCTTCGACGGGCAATTCCGTATTGCGCGCAATTGCTTTTAATTCTGCACGCTTGTCTGCATATTTAATCACAAGTAATTGTCTTTTTAAGTTACGCTCTACTGCGCTTACTTTAGCCATTTATTTCTCCATTTGCTGGGCATGACGCCCGCTTTGCCTGTTGCGTTAGACCGCCTACCTATTTCTTTGGAAACGGGAAGTCGAACTCAGCCAACAGTGCCTTTGCTTCTTCATCAGTTTTTGCTGTGGTACACACAACAATATCCATACCGCGCATGCTATCCACTTTATCATAGTCAATTTCTGGAAACACGATGTGCTCTTTAAGACCCATGGCAAAATTGCCATTGCCATCAAAACTTTTTGCATTCAGACCGCGAAAATCTCGTACACGCGGCAGAGCCACATTGGTAAGACGGTCAATAAATTCATACATGCGGTTACGGCGCAGTGTCACTTTTGCACCGATAAGCATTTCCTCGCGGAGCTTAAAGCCCGCAATCGAGCTTTTGGCTTTCGTACCGACAGGCTTTTGACCCGCGATCAATTCCATATCGCCAAGTGCCGATTTAATTTTCTTGCTATCACCCACAGCTTCACCAACACCCATATTAAGGACAACTTTGGTGATACGCGGAATTTGCATATCATTTGAATAACCAAATTGTGCTTTCATTTTCTCGCGAATTTTCTCGCGGTAACGAATTGAAAGCCTTGGCTCGTAAGTATTAGTCATCGATCACTTCTCCTGAGCGTTTCGCGAAACGTACTTTTTTACCGTCTTTAAGCGTTTTAAAACCAATGCGTGTTGGCTTGCCGTCTTTCGGGTCAAGGTGAGCTACATTTGAAACATCAATTGGCGCTTCAAAAGTTTTAACACCACCATCAGGATCAGCTTGAGTTGGGCGCACATGACGCTTGACCATATTCAGACCAGCTACAAGCACACGGTTTTCTTTTGTGAAAACGCGCAAGACTTCACCTTTTTTACCTTTTCCGTTCTTCAAAGAACCGGAAATCATTTGGACAAAATCGCCCTTTTTAATCTTGGCAGCCATTAGAGCACCTCCGGAGCCAAAGACACGATTTTCATGTGGTTCTTAGCGCGAAGCTCGCGCGGAACTGGCCCAAAAATCCGTGTGCCCAAAGGCTCACCATTATTGTTAATTATCACAGCCGCATTACCGTCAAACCGAATGACGCTACCATCTGCGCGTTGAATATCTTTGCGAACCCGCACAACGATTGCTTTACGGACTTCGCCTTTTTTTACTTTAGAGCGCGGCAAAGCTTCCTTGATGGAAACGACAATTGTATCGCCAACACTTGCGTAACGACGATGTGAACCACCAAGCACCTTGATACACTGAACACGGCGCGCGCCAGAATTATCGGCGATATCTAAATTTGATTGCATTTGAATCATAATAAACCTCTTTTTTAAAGATGGTCTCTGGACTAACCAGCGACCAACTCCCAACGCTTTAATTTCGACTTTGGCGGACATTCGCGGATTTGGACAATATCGCCCTCCTTCACAGAATTCGCTTCATCATGCGCATGGTATTTCTTTGACTTACGCAAAATTTTCTTTTGCAATGGATGTATATATGTACGGTCAACACGGACAACGATTGTCTTGTCACCCTTGTCGCTCACGACCACGCCTTGTAAAATTCGTCTTGGCATATCTAGCCCCTACTTCTTAGCTTTTGCAGCGGCTTTAAGCTCGCTTTGAATAGTTTTAACCTTGGCAATATCGCGTCGTACGATGCGAAATGCTGCCGTTTTTTCAAGCTGACCAGTGGCTTGCTGAAAGCGCAAGTTAAACTGTTCTTTTTTCAACTTGAGCAATTGCTCGCCCAGTTGATCTTCGCTCATTGCGCGTATGTCTGTAACATTCATGGGTACGTCTCTACTTTTCTTTTATTCGTCTCTATTATTCGTCTCTATTATTCACCTGGGCGTGTAACGATTTTACACTTAATTGGCAGTTTGGCAGCACCCAAAGTTAACGCTTGGCGCGCAACTTCATCGGTAACACCATCAATTTCAAACATGATTCGGCCAGGCTTCACTTTAGCGGCCCAAAACTCCACGCTACCCTTACCTTTACCCATCCGAACTTCGGTTGGTTTTTTTGTTACGGGTACATCAGGGAAAATGCGTATCCATACACGTCCAGCCCGTTTCATATGGCGGGTAACGGCGCGGCGTGTTGCCTCGATCTGGCGCGCTGTTACACGGCTCGGCTCTAATGCTTTTAGACCATATGATCCGAAGTTCAAATCTGTGCCGCCTTTGGCAACACCCTTGATCCGGCCCTTATGGGCTTTGCGAAATTTTGTACGTTTTGGCTGTAACATTTAAAAATCTCTCTTAATTTGCACGCGCAGGACGGCGACCGCCACGGTCACCACCACGGTCACGATTACCAGCACCACCACGGCTTGGCCCACGACCACCACCACGAGCGTCTTGCGCATTCATACGTTTTTCTTGAGCATATGGATCATGTTCCAAAATTTCGCCCTTATTAATCCAAACTTTGATCCCGATAATACCCATTGTCGTCATGGCACGCGCAGTTCCGTAATCAATGTCGGCACGCAACGTATGGAGAGGCACACTGCCTTCTTGGTATTGCTCAACACGGGCAATTTCAACACCGCCCAAACGACCACCAAGTTTCATTTTACAGCCAATCGCACCCATACGCATTGCAGATTGCAATGAGCGCTTCATAGCGCGGCGATAAGATACGCGACGCTCTAGCTGTTGGGCAATACTATCAGCAACAATATTGGCATCAACTTCAGGTTTGCGAACTTCGACTAGATTGAGGAACACTTCACACTCGGCAATATCGGCGAGTTTCTTACGAAGCTTCTCGATGTCGCCACCTTTTTTACCAATCACAACACCCGGACGCGCCGTGTAAATTGTAATGCGGCATTTTTTATGCGGGCGTTCGATAATAACGCGAGAAATAGAGGCAGCTTTTAGCTCTTTTACAATGAAAGCGCGCATAGCGAGATCATCATGCAATAAATTGCCGTATTCAGCAGTATTGGCGTACCAACGAGATTCCCATGTGCGGTTAATACCGAGGCGAAGCCCAATCGGATTTACTTTCTGACCCATTACGCAGCCTCCTCTTCAACTTGGCGGACAACAATGGTCAACTCAGAAAACGGTTTTAAAATTTGAGCACCCCGACCACGTGCACGGGCACGGAAGCGTTTCATCACAAGGTTTTTACCGACATAAGCTTCGGAAACCACGAGGCTATCAAGGTCAAGACCGTGATTATTTTCAGCATTTGAAGCCGCAGAATAAAGACATTTGTAAACGTCTTTCGCGATGCGTTTACGCGAAAACGTCAAATCGTCGAGTGCATTTTGCACCTTCTTGCCACGAATCATTTGCGCGACAAGGTTAAGTTTTTGCGGGCTTGTGCGCAGCATACGCAGTTTCGCCATAGCTTCGTTATCACCTACGCGGCGTGGATTTTTAGAACTGGACATATCTAGCTCCGTTTCGCTTTTTTATCGCCACCGTGACCAAAATAGGAACGGGTTGGCGCAAATTCGCCAAGTTTGTGACCAACCATGTCCTCATTGATAACAACAGGAATGAACTTGCGACCATTGTGGACTTGAAATGTCAAACCAACAAAGTGTGGCAAAATAGTTGAACGACGCGACCAGGTTTTGATCGGCTTCTTGCGGCCCTCGGCATGTGATGCTTCTGCTTTTTTTAGCAGATATCCATCAACAAACGGCCCTTTCCATACAGAACGTGGCATATCTTATCTACCCTTCTTCTTCGCGTGACGCGAACGTATAATAAATTTATCACTCGATTTGTTGGAGCGCGTCCGCGCCCCTTTTGTCGGCTTACCCCAAGGTGTCACAGGATGGCGACCACCAGAAGTCCGACCTTCACCACCACCGTGGGGATGGTCAACCGGGTTCATGGCAACGCCGCGAACACTTGGTCTCACGCCAAGCCAGCGTTTTCGGCCAGCCTTACCCAAATTAATATTCATGTGATCTGGATTTGAAACCGCGCCAACTGTCGCCATACAATTTTGGTGGATCATCCGCATTTCGCCAGATTTAAGACGAACCTGCGCGTAGCCACCATCACGACCAACAAGTTGAACATATGCACCAGCAGAGCGGGCAATTTGACCACCTTTACCTGGCTTCATTTCAACATTGTGCATGATCGTGCCAACAGGCATGGCGCGGAGCGGCATGGCATTGCCCGGCTTCACATCAACACTTGCGCCCGCGATAACTTTATCACCCTCACCCAAACGCTGCGGCGCTAGGATATAGGTTTTTTCGCCGTCAGCATATTCGATCAAGGCAATAAACGCTGTCCTGTTCGGGTCATATTGAATGTTAAGAACCGTTGCTGGCACGTCAAATTTAGTCCGCTTAAAATCTATAATGCGGTAAGAGCGCTTATGACCACCACCTTGGCGGCGAGACGTAATGCGCCCCCGATTGTTACGACCACCTTTTTTGGACAAGCCTTCGGTTAAAGCCTTTTCGGGCTTGCCTTTATAAAGGGCGGAGCGATCTACCTGTACAAGCGCACGGCGCGAGGGTGAGGTAGGATTATATGTCTTTAAAGCCATTTTTACCCTCTATAGTCCTGTTGAAATATCAATTGTGTCACCGTCTTTCAACGTAATGACAGCTTTTTTGATATCCTTACGGCGTCCAGCAATCCCGCGAAAACGCTTGGTTTTACCTTTGACACGCATGGTGTTAACGGCTGTCACGCTGACTTTAAACAAAGTCTCGACAGCTTCTTTGATCTCAGCTTTGGTGGCGTTAATCGCAACTTCAAAGATGACCTGATTATGTTCAGATACAATCGTAGATTTTTCGGTGATTACCGGGCTTACAATTGTATCGTAATGACGGGCAGCTACACTCATGACAAACGTGCCTCCAAATCGGTAACGGCCTGCTTCGTTAAGACCAAATTATGCCGACGAAGAATGTCGTACACATTTGCGCCCTGGCTTGGCAAAACGTCTAGGTTAGGAATATTGTTTGCGGCCTTGGCAAAGTTTTCATCAACCTGAGCACCAGAAATGATGAGCGTGTTTTCAAGACCAAGCTTGCTTAAGGATTTTTTCAAATCTGCTGTTTTAGGAGCCTTCATGACCGCGTCATCAAGAATAATAAGCTCGCCCGCAGTCACCTTTGCAGACAATGCATGGCGAAGTGCGGCTGCACGTACTTTTTTCGGCAGACCGTGAGCATGTGAACGTACACGCGGGCCGTGGGCTTTACCACCACCACGGAACTGCGAAACCGCACCATTACCATGACGGGCCGTACCGCCGCCTTTTTGATTGCCAATCCGCTTGGTTGTCTTTTTCACGTCACCACGTTCTTGGGTGTAGTGATTACCAGACTGACGTTTTGCCAGTTGATAGCGCACCATGCGGTGCAGCAAATCCTTACGCGGCTCTAGGCCGAAAATACCGTCATCCAAGGTCACAGACCCTGATTTTTTGGCGGCTAATGTTTGCACATCAAGTTTCATGATTATTCTTCCTCGCCTGATGATTTCAGCATTTTTGCTTTTAAGTCCTGATCGACTTTGGCACGTGGCTGCGCGCCGCCAATCATTTCTTTGGCTTGCTCAACCCACTGCTCTTTGGCGACAACACCGTCTTTACCGATTTTTTCTTCAATCGCTTTGATGTCGTCAGCACTCCATGCCGCCACTTGGCTCAGCTTGGTAATACCAGCAGCTTCTAAGACTTCTTCACCCTTCGGGCCAATACCGTCGATAAGAACAACTGCGTCAACAAAGTCAGCAGCAGGAGCTGTTTTTTCAGCTTTAGGTTCAGGCTTAGCAGCCACTTTAAATTTACCCGGTGTTGGTAAATCATTTGCTTTCACACCTTTAACCGCGTCGCGAATTTCAATCCACGTTCCTTTAGAACCCGGTACCGCGCCGCGAACAAGGACAAGGCCGTCATCGACGTCAACGCGAGCAATTTCAACATTTTGGGTTGTCACACGAACCGCACCCATATGGCCAGCCATTTTCTTACCTTTAAACACTTTACCCGGATCTTGACACTGGCCCGTTGAGCCGTGGGACCTATGGGAAATAGATACACCGTGGGTAGCGCGAAGTCCGCTAAAGTTATGACGCTTCATGGCGCCAGCAAAACCCTTACCGATGGAAACACCAGAAACATCAACTTTTTGACCAACAACAAAATGGTCAGCCGTCATTTCGGCGCCAATATCAATAAAACCGTCTGCATCAATGCGAAATTCAACCAATTTTTGCTTCGGCGCGACGTTCGCCTTGGCAAAGCGTTCCCGCTCGGCCTTAGATACCCGTTTCACTTTGGCAGTGCCTGCACCTAATTGTAAGGCCGTATAACCGTCGCGGTCTTGTGTTTTGTGGGCTACGATCTGGCAACCCTCAAGGGCCAACACAGTCACAGGCACATGCACACCTTCGTCCGTAAAGATACGGGTCATGCCGAGTTTTTTAGCAACTAATCCTGAGCGTTGCATAACTATGCTCCCAACTTAATTTCAACGTCCACACCAGCAGCCAAGTCGAGCTTCATCAGCGCGTCTACGGTTTGCGGGGTTGGATCAACAATATCGAGCATACGTTTATGGGTACGAATTTCGAATTGTTCACGAGATTTCTTATTCACATGCGGCGAACGGTTAACGGTAAACTTTTCGATGCGAGTCGGCAACGGAATGGGGCCGCGAACTTGCGCGCCTGTGCGCTTGGCAGTAGCCACAATCTCTTGGGTCGAATGATCCAAAATTCTGTGGTCGAAGGCCTTAAGCCGTATGCGTATATTTTGACGTTCCATAATATTCGTTCCGAATTACTCAATAAAAATGGAGTGTCCTTGCGAACACTCCGATAAACTTTACTCTACAATTTTAGAGACAACACCGGCGCCGACTGTGCGGCCACCTTCGCGGATAGCGAAGCGGAGCTTCTCTTCCATTGCGATGGGCACGATCAGCTCTACATTGACTTCAACATTATCACCAGGCATCACCATTTCAACGCCGCTTTTAAGCGTCACAACGCCAGTCACATCCGTAGTACGGAAGTAAAATTGTGGACGATAATTGGTGAAAAACGGTGTATGGCGTCCGCCTTCTTCTTTGGTCAAGATATATGCTTCGCCAACGAATTTCTTGTGCGGGTTCACTGAACCTGGCTTACAAAGAACCTGTCCACGTTCAACTTTTTCGCGCTCAATACCACGGATCAATGCGCCGATATTATCGCCCGCTTCTCCGCGATCAAGCAGTTTGCGGAACATTTCAACACCTGTACATGTGGTGGTTTGCGTGTCTTTGATACCAACGATTTCAATACTATCACCAACATTGATAACGCCGCGCTCGACCCGGCCCGTAACAACTGTACCGCGACCAGAAATTGAGAACACGTCCTCAATAGGAAGCAAGAACGGCTGATCAATAGCGCGTTCAGGCTGCGGGATATATTCGTCAACAGCCGCCATTAGCTTTTTAATACTCTCTTCGCCAATCTCAGGCGTTTTGCCTTCCATGGCAGCCAGTGCAGAACCTGCAATAATTGGCAGATCATCACCCGGATAATCATAAGAGTTAAGCAGCTCACGAATTTCCATTTCAACAAGTTCAAGCAATTCTTCGTCATCAACTTGGTCAACCTTATTCATGTAAACAACAAGGGCAGGAACACCAACTTGGCGCGCCAGCAAGATATGTTCGCGGGTTTGCGGCATCGGGCCGTCAGCAGCGTTAACCACCAAAATAGCGCCGTCCATTTGGGCCGCGCCCGTAATCATGTTTTTCACATAATCCGCATGTCCCGGACAATCCACATGAGCGTAGTGACGGGCTTCGGTTTCGTATTCAACGTGAGCGGTCGAAATGGTAATGCCGCGCGCTTTTTCTTCCGGCGCACCATCGATTTCGTCATAAGCTTTAAAATCACCAAAATACTTGGTAATCGCAGCCGTCAATGTGGTCTTACCATGATCAACATGACCAATCGTACCAATATTAGCATGCGGCTTCGTACGTTCAAATTTCTCTTTAGCCATTTTTTTCTCCGTCTTCTTGTGGTCCATTCCTAATGATCGGGACCGATAAAATATTTACGTCTGCTTTACGCGCCGCCCTGCTTAGAAATGACTTCATCCGAAATTGCTTTCGGCGTTGTTTCGTAATGATCGAATGTCATGGTAAATTGCGCACGACCTTGGGACATAGAACGCAAACGGCTCACATACCCAAACATGTTGGCCAAAGGAACCATCGCGTTAATCGCCGTCGTTACACCGCGTACTTCTGTACCCGAAATCTGGCCACGTCGAGAATTAAGATCGCCAATCACGTCGCCCATATAATCTTCAGGCGTAACAACTTCGACCTTCATAATAGGCTCTAAAAGCTTCGCGCCGCCCTCTTTGGCAACTTCGCGAAAAGCCGCACGCGCAGCGATTTCAAATGCCATAACAGAACTATCAACATCATGGTAAGCACCGTCATAAAGCTCGGCTTTAAAGTCGATAACTGGGAAACCCGCCAATAGACCAGATTCCGCCATGGTACGAATACCTTTTTCTACACCCGGGATATACTCCTTAGGAACATTACCACCAACAACTGTGCTTTCAAATTCAATGCCAGAACCAGCTTCAAGCGGCTCGAAACGAATTTTCACGCGGCCAAATTGACCAGAACCACCAGATTGTTTCTTATGAGTATAATCAATATCTATTGGTCCTTTAAGTGTTTCGCGGTATGCCACTTGCGGCTGGCCAATATTGGCCTCAACGCCAAATTCACGCTTTAAACGGTCAACCAAAATATCCAAATGAAGCTCGCCCATACCCGCCATAATCGTTTGACCAGACTCGTGGTCAGTTGTGACGCGGAAGGACGGATCTTCAGCCGCCAAACGCTGCAAGCCAATGCCTAGCTTTTCCTGGTCAGCCTTGGTTTTAGGCTCAACAGAAATCTCTATCACAGGATCAGGGAATTCCATGCGCTCCAGAATAACTGGATGGTTCATATCGGACAATGTGTCACCAGTTGTGGTTTGCTTTAAGGAAGCAATCGCCACAATGTCACCAGCATAGGCCGTTTTAATATCGTCACGATCATTAGAGTGCATAATCAGCATGCGGCCAACGCGTTCGCGCTTTTCTTTGACTGTATTCATCAAAGTCGTGCCAGACTCAAGCACTCCAGAATACAAACGGCAGAATGTCAAAGTACCTACAAATGGATCATTCATAATTTTAAAAGCCAGCAAGGACAAAGGCTCATCATCAGCAGCTCTACGAGTTGTATCTTCGCCTGTTTTAACGTCAATACCCGCAATCGCAGGGATATCCAGAGGGCTTGGCAAATAATCAACAACGGCGTCCAGCAAAGGCTGAACACCTTTATTCTTAAAGGCCGTACCACAGAACATCGGAACCAGATCACCGGCAATCGTACCCTTACGGATCAAACGCTTAAGCGTCGCATTGTCAATCGTTTCACCCTCAAGATAAGCCTCCATGACATCGTCATCAAGCTCGGCAACCATTTCCACAAGTGTTTCGCGGTACTGAGTAGCCTTATCAACTAGGTCGGCAGGGATTTCGATCGTATCATACTTCGCACCCAACTCGGCATCATCGGCCCAGACATAAGCGTGCATTTCGATCAAATCGACCATGCCTTTAAATTCGTTTTCCGCACCAATCGGCAACTGCATCGCCAACACAGGCGCGCCAAGGCGTTTTTTAACACTATCAAAAGACGCATAGAAATCAGCACCGATTTTATCCATTTTATTACAGAAAATCATACGCGGCACATTATACTTGTCCGCTTGACGCCAAACCGTTTCGGTTTGTGGCTCCACACCAGCATTGGCATCCAAGAGCGCAACCGCGCCGTCCAATACACGCAATGAACGCTCAACTTCGATGGTAAAGTCAACGTGACCCGGTGTGTCAATAATATTGAGACGCTTTCCGCGCCAGAAACAAGTGGTAGCAGCAGACGTAATGGTAATCCCGCGCTCTTGCTCTTGCTCCATCCAATCCATTGTCGCAGCACCGTCATGCACTTCAGCAATTTTGTGGTTTTTACCCGTATAGTAAAGTATCCGCTCGGTACATGTGGTTTTACCCGCATCAATATGCGCCATAATTCCGAAATTGCGGTAATCTTCTAATTTATATTCGCGTGCCATGATATTCTCTAATTCCTACCAACGGTAATGCGCAAAGGCACGGTTGGCTTCCGCCATACGGTGTGTATCTTCACGTTTTTTAACAGCGCTGCCACGGTTACTGGACGCATCCATCAATTCAGCTGCGAGACGCTCCCGCATTGTGTTCTCATTGCGGTTACGACTTGCCGTCACCAACCAGCGAATAGCCAAGGCTTGCCGACGCTCAACACGAACCTCAACAGGAACTTGGTACGTTGCACCACCAACACGGCGAGAACGAACCTCAACCGTTGGCTTGATGTTTTCAAGCGCGTCGTGGAACATAGCAATCGGATCTGTTTTGGCTTTTCCCTCAACAATATCAAGAGCACCATAAACAATCTGCTCAGCAGCAGATTTTTTACCATGCATCATGATAGCATTCATAAATTTAGAAAGAACCAGATCACCAAATTTTGGATCTGGTAGAATTTCTCTTTTCTCAGCGCGGTGACGACGTGACATAATATATACCCTTACTTAGGACGCTTAGCGCCGTATTTGGAACGACGTTGACGACGATCTTTAACGCCTTGCGTATCCAAGACACCGCGAAGAACATGATAGCGAACACCCGGTAAATCCTTGACCCGACCACCGCGAATAAGCACAACACTATGCTCTTGCAGATTATGGCCTTCGCCCGGAATATAGCTCACAACTTCAAAACCATTGGTTAGGCGCACTTTAGCCACTTTACGAAGGGCCGAGTTCGGCTTTTTCGGGGTGGTTGTGTAAACCCGTGTGCAGACACCACGCTTTTGCGGGCATGCTTGCATAGCAGGAACCTTGTTCCGCTTTGGTTTTGGTGTCCGGGGCTTCCGAATAAGTTGCTGTACTGTAGGCATAAACGTTCTCTTACTTACAATTTACTTCAAATACAAAACGCACAAAAAACCCTGTCCGCCCACGAAAGAGGCCAACAAATCTCCTGCACACAAAGCCCTATCCCTCGAATATTCGAAAAACAAAGCGAAAATCTCTTTTAGTCACAACAGAAAAAGGGTCTCGGAACTTAAGAACCGACGGTCAATTCCCTGATGAGCGCGCAACATAGTTTGGCGAATCGGAAACGTCAACAGGTTACTGCGTGTTTTTACAGGTTTTTTTGTATTATTTTCAAGGGCTAGACTGTGAGTTCTAAAACCCCTAAAACTCGCCGCTATCAACATCTTTTATGAAATCAATGAGGCCTGCAAAGAAATTATCTGTGTCGTCATATTGGGACAGGTGTGAACCATTGGGACAGAGGTGAAAACGACCATTTTGCACTTGGGTGGACATCCACTGCATATGTTTTGGATCCATTGTGTCATAAGTCGCGCCTATAATAAGCGTTGGCACGGTAATTTTTTTCAAATCAGCACGGCGATCCCAATCGCCTAGAATGCCGCTAGCACCAAGCTCGCTTGGCCCCTGCATAGGGACATAAATATCTGCATTCAGGTGATTAAAAGCGCGGTCGATAGCGTCCGGCCATTTATCAAAGGGTATCCGCAAAATATGATAAACATAATGATGCTCGATCAAAAGCTCCATATAGCGCGGATTGGCGTAATCTTTAGCTGCCTCAAACGCCTTTAATTCTGCTAAAACCGCTGGGTCCATTTTGGCCATCAAAACATTTGCGGCAAAGTCATTATACTCTGGGATACTGGCCATCATGTTAGAAATTATCAGGCCTTTGAGCTTGTCTTGATGAGCAAGTGCATATTCTATGGCGAGCATCCCGCCCCAAGACTGGCCAAACAGGTAAAAATTATCGGGGCCGAGACCTAAAGCTTGGCGAACCTGTTCAACTTCATCAACAAATCGTTCGGTTGTCCAAAGCGTTGGTTCATCTGGTTGATCTGAGAAATATGAGCCAAGCTGGTCATAAAAATAAAATTCTATACCTGCGTCTGGGAAACGGTCGTCAAAAATCTCGTAAATTTCGTGGGTCATGGCAGGGCCGCCGTGTAGGAGCAGGACTTTAATCGTCGGATTATCGCCTATTTTTTTCGTCCAAACTTTGAATTCCCCTTTGGGCGTGGTAATGGGGATCATCCGCCCCACGCCGACAACAGGTTTGTCTTTCACTACAGCAGTCGGTATTGTTTTTTCAACGTGAGGCGTCGCCGAAGAAGAAACTGGCGTATCAACCCCGCGCCCACATGCGCCCAATAGTAAGGTCGTTAGCAATAATATAAATACACGCATCTTCATCTCCCCGTTAGCCCGACAATACAAGGATTCAAACCCAGATCAAGTGGGATCATTTCCTAGGTCTGATCTTTTTAATTGTACCTGAATAATTCAAACAGGCTTGGCCTTTTACGCTTAAAATACCGCGTATGAATACAAGAGAACCACCAGCGCGCAGGACTTCGCCGCGTGCCTCAACAAGGTCACCCACAACAGGCCCGCGCATAAACTCGGATGCAAATGATACAGTCACTCCGTGCAGGCCTTCCATGTCATTATGGGCGATGGCAAAGAGGGAAAAATCGGCAAAGGTCATCATGCAACCGCCGTGGACAACCCCGCCCGCATTGAGGTGTTTTGATTCCACCCGAAATGCGCATTTTGGCCCGTGTTCGTCCTCGGTAAAGTAAAACGGGCCTGCGACGAAGTTTTCAAAAGCTTCATTCGTCCAGGTTTTCCAGCCTTTAAATTCGCCTTTCGTCTCGGTGGTCAGGGCCATATTTTAAACCCGCTCCAAAGCAATGGCAGTGGCCTCACCGCCGCCAATGCACAGAGACGCAATCCCTTTGGTTGCGCCGCGTTTTTCCATCGCGGCAATCAGAGTTGCCATAATGCGCGCGCCGCTTGCGCCGATAGGATGGCCGAGCACACACGCCCCACCGTTTACATTGACTTTGGCGTGGTCAAGCTCCATGTCGCGCATGGCAATCATCGGGACAACGGCGAAGGCTTCGTTGATTTCCCACAGGTCAATTTCGTCTTTGCTCCACCCTGCCTTGTCCAAACATTTGTTCATAGCGTGAACGGGGGCCGTGGTGAAATAGGCAGGTTCATGGGCGTGAGCGGCGTGAGCTTTAATCTCTGCAAGAATTTTTAGACCACGCTTTTCGGCTTCGGATTTTGTCATCAAAACAAGCGCAGCCGCCCCGTCATTGATAGAGCTAGCATTGGCCGCCGTAACTGTGCCGTCTTTGCTAAATACGGCCCGCAAATTTGGAATTTTTTCAGGCCGCGCATTTTTTGGGCCAGCGTCTAGTGAAACCACCACATCACCTTTGCGGGTTTTCACGGTGACGGGCGTGATTTCACGGTCAAAATCTCCGCTCTCTACAGCTCGCCTCGCGCGAGAAACAGACTCGATGGCATATGCGTCTTGAGCCTCGCGGGTAAATTGATATTCCTCTGCTATCATATCGGCAAAATTTCCCATCGGCCCGCCGACGTAGGCATCGGTCAAACCGTCATGCATCATAGTGTCAATAATTTGCCCATTGCCCATTCTATAGCCGCCCCGCGCTTTTGGCAAAACATAAGGCGCGTCCGTCATATTCTCCATACCGCCCGCCACAATAATATTGGCACTCCCCGCCTTGATAGCGTCGTGGGCCATAATAGCGGCCTGCATAGCAGAACCACACATTTTGTTGATGGTGGCCGCTTCACAATTCAAAGACAGTCCCGCTTTCAAAGCCGCTTGCCGCGCAGGGGCTTGCCCTTGTCCCGCAGGCAAAACACAGCCCATAAATATTTGCTCGACGTCATCTTTGGCAATACCACTTTCATCCAAAGCCCCGCCAATCACCGCCGCACCAAGCTCAGGCGCAGACACGCCCGCAAATTCCCCTTGAAACGCCGCCATAGGCGTACGCGCAAGACCAACAATAACAACAGGATCAGATGACATAAAAATTCCTCATAAAATTGAAAGTTATCTATAGTCGGGTCATTACAGGATTTCAATGATCGCTTTAGGGTATTTCTATCATGCTAACATGGGCTAAAATCTTGTGTTTCATGACTTACACACCAATACCACGAGATCCCAGATCAAGTCTGGGATGACAGAGGAGAGAGTATGCAGTAAACTGACACATCATCACCAACCACAGTCCTCGGGCTTGACCCGTGGTCCATACACTGTTGATAAAAAGCACTGCACAGACATTGTATGGCCCCCGCATCAAGTGCGGGGACTTAAAGGAAGTGCAGGGACGAGGGAGGTGCGGGACTTGGGCTGGGTAGTGAGGGAGAGGTTAGGATGTTCTCACCCGCCCCGATTATTCAGACTTTGTAATCCATGCACCACCCAATACATGGGACGGGGTTTTGGCGTTGTAAAATACGCAGGCTTGGCCTGGTGCTATGCTTTCCATTGGCTCGTCCAAGTCGATGACAATTTCGTTGCCGACAAGTACAAACTTTGCGGCCACTGGCGGGCGCATGGAGCGGGTTTTTACCATGATGGCGGTGCCGCCCAAATTTGCACCAAACATATCTGTGCCGAGCCAATTCACCTCTTTTATATAGATGCGCGATTTTAGCAGTTTTTTACGGGGGCCAACAATGACTTGTTTTTTAGTAGCGTCTAGGCGCAATACATAGAGCGGGTCTTGACCGCTACCGTCGGGGATACCAAGGCCGCGCCTTTGGCCGATTGTATAGTGCATAATGCCTTCGTGTATGCCGAGCACTCGCCCGTCCACATGCAGCACTTCGCCAGGATCAGCCGCGTCTGGGCGTAGTTTTTTTATCACGTCGGTATATTTGCCCGTGGGCACAAAACAGATATCTTGGCTGTCAGGCTTGCTAGCTACCGACAGTCCAAGCTCTATGGCCATTTTGCGGGTAACGGATTTATCTTGCCCGCCCAAAGGAAAGCGCAAGAAACCCAATTGTTCTTGGGTGGTGGTGAACAGGAAATAGGATTGATCTTTGCTCTCGTCTACGGCGCGGTGCAGTTCCGCCCTGTCTTCATTATCGATACGGCGCACATAATGCCCCGTCGCCATACAGTCCGCGCCGAGGTCTTTGGCCACCTGCAACAAATCTCTAAACTTGACCGTCTGGTTACACCTTATGCACGGAATAGGCGTTGCGCCTTTCAAATATGTATCGGCAAAATCATCCATCACCCCGTCGTTAAATTTACTTTCGTAATCGAGCACATAATGTGGGAACCCGTGAGTTTCGGCCACGCGCTTGGCATCATATATATCTTGGCCCGCACAGCACGCCTTGGTCGATTTTACCGCTGCCCCGTGGTCATAAAGCTGCAAAGTGATGCCGATTACGTCATAACCCTGCTCACTCAACATAGCCGCACAAACAGAGCTATCCACCCCGCCTGACATGGCGACAACGACACGTGTGTCTTTTGGTGCTTTGGCAAATCCTAATGAATTTAAGGAATTGGGCACAGGTTTTGCGGTTTTGGCCAACATAAATGTGTAAATAGGGTGCAATCACCCACGAGTCGAGGTGTGGCGTACAGTTTCTTTTATGGGGGCAGTGACACGGCGTTAAGAATTGGTCAATAAAAAGAATCAATAGAATCAATTCACTAGAAATTTCGCAAGTATTTCTTAACTATATTCCCTTCCGTTAACCTTTGTAAACAATTGATTTAATTGAATATTTTCTTTGATCGTTAGGAGGTTTTTAACTCCCGTCCTATACAACGTCACTTCAAATAAAAAAAATGGGCTGGAGTGGTAGAGACAATGATGAAAAGAGAGAATGTCGTGATTGGGCCTGAGGGCACACCATTAACACTGTCAAACCTGCCAAAACCAGACACGGTACGTTGGGTTATTCGCAGGAAAGCTGAAGTTGTTGCTGCTGTACGCGGCGGGTTATTGACCTTAGACGGTGCGTGCGAGCGTTACGGCTTGTCAGCTGAAGAATTTATGGCGTGGCAACGCTCCATCGAATCCCACGGTATTTCTGGGCTTCGTACAACACGGGTACAACAATACCGCTAGGCTGTGCTCGGCTCACTTTATTGACGAGTTAAATCCAAAATTTCATGACAATTCATCTGCACTCACCGGGCAAGTATGAAATATATGTACAGTATAGAGTTGATTAACTATATGTATTCATTCTTCTTAACCATATGTTTTCATTGATTTATTTTTTATTCTTAGACATTTCTTAAAACCTATCCGCTATATTAGCTCTTATAAACCGCTCCGTAGAGAGCGTTAATTGGGTGAATGGAATGTTAAATAAAAATCGGTCTACGGGCCGCCTTATTCCTGTGTTTGGCGCGCACACAGAAGAACTCGGCACAGATTTAATTGTAAATACCACATTGGGACTGGCCAAGGCTGCGGCTGCGCGCGGAGAAACCGTGCTGATGCTCGATGTTATTGGCGGGACATTAATGCGCGCTGCGGGGATTATACACGGCGTTACCCTGGGGGATGTACTGTATAGAGACGCAAAAATCAGCGACGCTAAATATATTTCCCATAATGAGCATTTTACAGCCGCTTATGCAGGCGACGCATCTTTGGAAGATTTGCTTGGCTCTTTTGCCGCCATGTCTCTTCATTATGACTGGGTATTTGTTGCTACGCCAGCAGGCTGCACACCCGCACATGTCCGGCTCGCAGGGGCTGCAGATACGGCTTTGCTAGGTTATTCGGCACATAAAAATCTATTTATGCGCGCCTATTGGATGCTCGATGCTATCCGCGCCCGCGCACCAAAATTTGATCCGCTTATGCTGGTCACGGGTGATGAAGAACAGAGCTTTGAAACCTACGAACTTTTTGCGGGAACCGTAGGCGAATTTTTAGGCGCAGTCCCTGCCCTCGGCGGCATTTTAGAAAATGCAGACGATGCGTTGGCACTTGCCCCAACATTACTGGAAAGTTTACGCGTTGAAACACGCCGTGTTGAAAAAAAGACAGCCGCAGCTTAATTAATGCGACGGAAATCCTTTTGCTGACCGTTTAATATATGAACGTCAACAAAAGGAGCAATCATGACGCATAAACTTATCTTGGGCGTAACAGCCCTCTGCCTTGGTGCAACAATCTCAGTTACGGCCTTCGCGGGCCCGCACCATAAAAAGGCGGATACCGACCAAAACGGCGAAGTCAGCCGCGCGGAATTTAACACACAACACAATCAACGCTTCCAAGCGGTCGATACGAATGCGGATGGACGCCTTAGCAAGGAAGAGCGCACAGCCCACAAACAAACAATGCGGGCGCAGCGTGCCACTATGCGGTTTGATAAACTCGACGCAAATTCAGATAATTTCATTTCCCGCACCGAATTTGCAGCCGTGCGCGCAAACCCTAAACCCAAAATGCGCAAAATGAAAAAACACATGAAGCGCAAACACGCCCGCTTGCATAAAAATGCGAAACCCGCCGACACAAACCAAGACGGGTTTATCGACCGGGCTGAATTTGACGTCAGAGCCAATGATACGTTCACCAAAATGGACGCCAATAATGACGGTGTATTGTCACAAGCAGACCGTCCGCTTCGTAAAAACAAGCACAAAAACAAACGCTCTGGTCACAAGTAACACACTGTCTTATAAAGGCGGCGAACGATAATAATTGCCGCCTTTATGGATAAACAGATATGGCACTATGCAATATGTCTGGGCCCAGCCAAAATGCTTGATCCAGATGCAGACATTATCAGCAACCTTGCCAAAGGCGAGGCCCGTGCGCTTGATATGTTAATGGCGCGGCATCTGCACGCCATTAAATCGCTTGCACTGTATATGTTGGGGGACGAAATGATGGCTGAAGATATTGCTCAAGACGTATTTATCAAAGCATGGAAACATGCACCCCGTTGGCAAAGCGGCACAGCAAAGTTTTCAACCTGGCTCCACCGCGTCGCAAAAAACCTGTGTTATGACCGTCTGCGTAAAAAACAAGATATATATCCAGACAATTTGCCTGACATAGTCGACAGTGCGCCCAATGCTATTGATAATATTATCAACCAAGAAACAGCACTTACGCAAACACAACATATTCGCAAAGCCCTTACCAAATTACCCAAGCGTCAACATGTGGCGATCATACTTTGTCATTACCAAAATAAATCACAATATGACGCGGCGCAGATTATGGAGATTACACCCCACGCCTATGAAAGCTTGCTTGCACGGGGCCGACAAAATTTGCGCAAACACTTAAAACCACATAAGACAAAACTACTTAGCGGTATGGGAGAAAATTTGTGACCCAAGAACAATACAAACATCTGATTGCCAGTTACGGGGTGCATCCATCGCGTTGGCCTGAAGAGAGGCGCGTTGCTGCCCTCGCCTATACCTATAAACATCCTGAACATGCCGCCAAAATAAATGCGGGGGAGCGCATTCTTGATACAATCCTTGACAGTGCCGCCCTGCCAGAAACCGACACCACATTGCTAGCAGCGCGCATTTTGCAAACTGCAAAATCAACACCGCAAGACAGCACCCCCTATATTAAAACACCCGCCAATGACCATCCCACTCAATTTTTAGCCCCAGACACGTCGCCGCATACATTCGGGTTTTTACAACCCCATATAAAAACTATGGCCGCAATTTTACTGATTACCATTGGGTTTGGATTTTTTGCGGGGCAAAGCTTGCTGCCCCGTTCTGATTATTGGGCCGCAGAAACCTTGCTGTCTTATAACACCCAAGAGGCAAGTTATGATGTCTCTGAAAATATGGAGGCGCAACCATGAGCGAAAAATCAACCAATCCCTGGATTATTGTATTGCTCGTCTCGGTTGCTGTTAATGGCTTGCTAGGCGGATTACTATTTTCCAAACACATCGGCCCAAAACCATCAGCATTACACATGAACACACCAAGGTTTTCTCAAATACCACCTCCCGCCTTGGTCTCTGTGGGCGATAACCCGCGTCAACTCCTGCAGCACTTAGAACCAGTAAGACGTAAAGAAGTTTTGGCTGGGGCCATGAAACAATTACGCCGTGGTACGTCCAACCCACCGCATGATTTATTGTTTCAACTGCGAAAATCTCGCAAACACACGATTGCCCTGCTGCGCGCGGATACTTTAAATGCAGATGCCTTAAACACAGAACTGGCTAAAAACCGGGCTTTGAAAGATACATTGGGGCGTCAGGGCGATATGCTGATCTTAGAAATTTTCAAACAATTAACACCCCAAGAGCGACAAGGCCTTGCTCGCAAGCAAAAACGCAAACATAGAAAACTTAAAAAACGAAAACTTAAACACAAAAATTAAAATTGGGCACAAAAAAGCCCTAACCAGCTGGTTAGGGCTTTCCCCCACATATCCTCCCAGATGTTATTTTAGATTTTAAGCTGATTTTGCCATTTTAAGTGCCATTTTCTCGGCCTTAGCAGCCAATTGGCGGGCCCGTACCCGCTCAAAACTATCAAGGGCTTCAAGAGCCATTTCCAGTTCTTCGCTTAAATCGGTATTTTGCGCTTCAATATCGCTGAGCGTATTTTGCAAATTTGCTTTACGCGCAATGACGGAATTTGCATATGAACCGTAGGCCACATATCCGTCTTTTGATGCATTTGGCGCAACTTCGGCCTCAGGCACACTTGCATGAAGTTTACGCATTTGACGCTCTAGGTCTTCGCGTGTGGCGTCTAATACAGAAATTCTTTTTTGAAAGTCCGCAATTGCAAAACGCGTTGCGCGAACACTTTTATCCATAGCATGATTCATAATATTCACCTTACCCTTGTTCATTGGTGTTTTCACCTTGGGCTTTTCATAGCAAAACAAGCTTACGCTCTGGTAAACAAATACAAATAAAAGCCATTTTTTACGCAATTTTCGCAATTTGGCACAATTTTAAAGAAAAAATGATTTTTATTGTTAACATTTGATTTACGGGATTCACCTATGAGTCACATTCAGTTAACTTGTTTTAAGAAGTGATTCGCCCGAAAGGGCAACTGGGAGGAAAAATATGCGTGTTCTTCTAATAGAAGATGATATGGCTACGGCTCAAAGTATCGAATTAATGCTCAAATCTGAGGGCTTTAATGTTTACACTACGGACCTTGGCGAAGAAGGGGTCGATTTGGGGAAGCTTTATGATTATGATATCATTCTGCTTGATTTAAATTTACCAGATATGCCAGGGTTTGATGTTCTCAAGACCTTACGGATGGCAAAGATCAATACACCGATCTTCATTTTATCAGGTACATCGGACATTGATACCAAAGTACGAGGCTTTGGCACTGGTGCTGATGATTATATGACCAAGCCGTTTCACAAAGACGAATTGGTTGCCCGTATCCACGCCGTAGTGCGCCGCTCTAAAGGCCATGCACAATCAATAATCACAACGGGCGATATTGCCGTTAATCTTGACGCAAAAACCGTTGAAGTTGCCGAGCACCGCGTACACTTAACGGGTAAAGAATATCAAATGCTGGAATTGCTCTCTTTGCGTAAAGGCACAACCCTCACCAAAGAAATGTTCCTCAACCATCTCTACGGAGGTATGGACGAGCCAGAACTTAAAATTATCGATGTCTTTATCTGCAAGCTGCGCAAAAAATTGGCGTCTGCATCTGGTGGTGAGCATTATATCGAAACCGTATGGGGCCGCGGCTATGTACTGCGCGAACCCACACAAGACAAAATTAGTGCTTAACTCTCCCACACAAACATAAAAAAAGCCCCTGTAATGGGGCTTTTTTTATGTCTAATTTGCTCAACTTTACTTACGCACGACGGCTCTGTGGTTGATATTCAACAGGCGGGGCCGAGCGAACAATAGGCGTTTCCTCTGGATCAATATCTTTTTCTTTCGGGATTTTACGGTAACAGCCATCTGCAACTGATTGCACATCGAAACCAAAACCCATTTTACCTAAATTTTCAGTGGTTCCCAGCATGAGATATCCATTGCCAGACGTCAGCGCACTTAAAGAGCGAATAATACGCACAGTAGCAGGCGGTGAATACTGCGCCATGCGGCCTCTAAACATAACAATTTGGAATGTCCCCAAGGCCTGAACATCGGACAGCAGGTTATGATCGGCAAATTTTACTTTTGCACGCAAATCATCTTGAACTACCCAATCTTCACCATCACGGATAAAATAATCTACCAGATGTGTGATTGGCAGTCCGCGTTGAACTTCAAAATGCGTGAAACGACCTTCTTTTGCGCGGTCAAGTGCCATAGACGGGTAATCAACACCCGTAACTTCCACATCCATATCAGGAAATATGTCCTTCATTTTTTCTGCCAAGATCGCCGCGCTATATACTTCTTGCCCAGAACTACACCCATAGGAAAGAATACGCAGCTTCCCACCTCTATATAAAGGGTGTAGAGTTGGCAAAAGCTGATCCCCTAATATTTCAAAACCCTTGCGGTCATCATAAAAACGGGTGGCTCGTTCTAGCAGTGCCGAAACAACTTGGACGGCCAGGCGTGTTTGTCCTCGCGAGAACAATTGATCGATCATATCGGAAAGATTTTCAAAGCCTTCTTTGCGTGCCAATGCAGACAAACGCGTTTCCACCAAAAACGCGTGATCCTCGCCAAGTTTGACACCCGCAAGTTCCAAGGTCAGCCGTTTTAAGGCTTCGTAATAACTGGCCTGCAATGACAATGCGCCGCTCATGATTACATCAACCCTGCTTCGTAAAATTTAGATTCCAATATATCTGCGTCAAATGGCTTCATCACATATTCATCAGCCCCAGCTTCCAAAGCCTCGGTGATTTTGACAACGTCGCGTTCAGCCGTACAAAATACGACCTTTGGTGCCTCACCGCCGGGTTCTTTACGTAGAGCTTTCAAAAAAGACAAGCCGTCCATAATTGGCATGTTCCAATCCAGTAAAATAGCGTCAGGCATCGCAGAGCGGCACAGGGAAATAGCTTCACTGCCATCACCCGCCTCTTGGGTTTCAAATTTTAAATCCTTTAATATCCTTGCAGCAACGCGTCGGATCATCTTGGAATCGTCCACAACCAAACAGGTTTTCATTACGGTGCTCATCTTGTCGCTCCCATTTCCATTGTTTTATTATTTTGAGACAAAGCACTTAAATTACGGTTTTGCAAAGATACGTTGCGACGTTTGCGCGGAAATTTAATACCCATGCTTTGTCTTCCCACGTGTGCCGCCTTAACGGACACAAAATTTATTTCACCGCCCTGCTCTATCAAATTTGCCTGCATATTTTTAAAATGGGTATTGGTTTGCACGCTTTCTTCAACGCTAAATCCCGACCAATTTACTGTAAATGCATATGTGCGCTCGTCGCGGCTTCCCGTAATACAAATTTGTGTATTGGCATTGCCAACCCCCGCAAGCACAATATTCAAGCACAGGACTTCGAGGCATTCTTGTATATAATTTGCTGTCTTTAGACTAAGTTCTTCAAAGTTTGAGGCATAGGATATACTTATCTTTTTTTCACAATTGCGGGCTTCACTTAAAATCAAATTTGATATGGGGCGCATCACGTTTTCAAACTTAACCTGTGCAGATATTGGCATTTGTTCCTGTACTTTTGGCTGAGTCGGGAGGGCAATCAAACTTTCCAAGGCTTTACGCTGCGCATTATTTTTTGAAAACTGCAACAGCGGTTTGAGGTTAAATGCAGCAATAGCATGTCGCCCCTGCGAGCATATGGTTTCAACTTCAGGCGGATTATTATGATGTATATGCTCTGGCGTTTGATGCGGTTTTGTTAAGCTGTCTTTAAATTCAGGATCTATTTCGTATAAACCCTGTGCATATTGAAAAATTAGGCTTTTTAACCCCGCAAGACTGCCGCGTAATTTGGCGCTATTACTGACCTGAATACGTCCGTAAATGTCCACGCATAAACTAGCAGCCCTATACACGCCCCGCGCTTCAACGCCCATGGCCTCATCTTTAATCGTTTGCAAAGCAGGTACAGTCTGCGCTTTAGACCCGCCCTCTGAAACAGGCAACGGACTTACGCCCCACAAAGTCTCCAAAACGAGCATTTGTTCACTGGCAATGGTTACGAATTGTCGTTCTGCACGGTACATCAAAAATCCTAAAGTGCGTTCGCACGGTTTAATAGAATTTATTGTGATATGAATTGGTTAAAACCCGCTAAATAAAATCAGGTTTTTAGCACAATTTTTGCAGTTTTTTTACACAGCTAAAACTAGTATTTTAGGCGGGTAACATGGGTAAATTTGCAGAAAATGTGATCGTTGGTTCCTCAGTAGCGTCGTCGATTTCAGCCTGCACGCTACCGCCATTTTCACGCGCAATCATACCCGTGTAAAAGGGTTGAATATTGCGCCCATCAAATCCGTCTTCGGGCGCACCCCCCGCCAATGTTTTAACAACAATAGGGTCAAGCCGTGCCTTTGGCCCTTTGCAGGCGATATTAATCTGCGTTGCATTGTTTTCTTGCGCAGTTGAGACAGTAATATCACCCCCACGCGGAACGGCCATAACCGATAACATGGACAAGTTTAACAAAATACGCGCCGCCTGTTTATCAAGCCCATCCGCGCTCACTTGCCAGTGTAGGTTTGCTTTGCCACTGCCGTAAACACCCAAAACAAGCTTCTCAAGCTCAGTACTGGAAATAACGCCCGGTGCAGAGCCACCCGCACCAAATGCGATACGTAAAAACTGTAATTTCGCACTGGCCTGCCCTGCGCTTAACTTAATCAAATCCATAGCGTCGTCGCGCATATCGAGATTATCATCATCGTCAAACACTTCCAAGGCCGCACTCAACGCACCCACGGGGCTAACAAGGTCATGACAAATACGGGCGCATAGAAGGGCTGCTAAGTTTGCGGCGGTTAGCTTGATAATGGGTTCGGACATAATACACCTCTATGATTCGCATATAGGTGTAGTCTAAACGTAATATGCGCTTAAGAAAGGGAAATCGGGGAAAGTAAAATCACAAAATATGATTGCCTGACCGTTATTGGGTCGTCCACATTCCGTTTTCACCCATGGTTTTCTCACCAGATTTTGCTTTGGCGATTAACTTCTCACCTGATAGTCGTGCCACAACTGCAACTTCAACGCCCTTAGCGCGGGCAAATTTGGTGTAATATGACTTGCGGCTAATATTAATTTCGTTGACGGCCGTTTGCACATTGGCAGGCGTATTGTCCGTCACCAAGCCAAGATACCCATCAATCCGCTCTCCAACGAGACCTTGAGTTTTGGCCGCGTCTACTGTTGATTTTGCGCTTGATATTTGTGCAAAAGCTTGCGGTGCAAAATTGGAATGGGCTCCAAAGCTTCCCATAAGCAAGGCAGTTCCTAAGACAGCGCTTATTATTTTTACGGTAAATTTCATCTTCATCTCCCTAAAAAATATCCGGATTATCAGCCAGTAATGCTTCAATATCCTTATCAAGCCGCACCCGAATTTCTTGGTCAATCTTGACGTTTAAATTGATAATAATCGGCTTGTCAGACGGTATAATTTCAACTTTATGGGTACATGCTCCCAATACAAGCGCACTTGTAAAACTAAGAACAATAGGCATTTTCCAAATCATATTCATAAACACACCTTATCAAACACAAGCTGAACCTGCCATTAACGACCTGTCTATGCAATGTTTATCGCACAGCATAACAATTATTCACTTTCACCTGAGTGCAATTCCATGATCCGTTTTATATTTTCTTGGGTGCTAAAGGATTTTGAGAGATTGCGGACAATATTTCCAAGTTCTCCCTCAACCCCCACATTAAACAAAAATGGTTGACCGCTTAGAACCTCTGCATTTTTACCGTCAATCACCATGTCTAAATTAACACTGCCGTCAAGCGGGCCGTTAATGCGCATTTCCAGTTTTTGGTAGGTGAGGTTTTCCAAAGCTTTCAAAGCATAACCAGCTAATTCATTACGCTCTGCGGCTAGCCCTGTTTCAGGTGTTTTAAACTGAATAATGCCGCCGTCTTTAACCTCTAATTTTCCCTGCGCAATACGAACATCAACACCCTTTATTTTTGCAGGTAAAACCCCGCTTATTTTTCCTGTAACCGACAATTTATCTTTGCCAATATCCTCCAGTAAGGTTTCCAAATCCAAGTTTTCAATATGGACTATGGCCGTATTTTCAACATTGCCAAACATCCACTGCATCGGAGCAATAAAGAGCCGCCCAGCCTCGTTATCTGTAGCCGCACTTTTGTTGGCTATGGGCCAAACCGCCTCATCAATACGCACGCCGTCTGGAATCATTTCAAAGCGAACCTCACCGTTATTAAGTGGAAAACCTGGGTCAAACCCTGTGACAGTGGCCATTTGCACCCCGTCACTTGTTAACGGGAAAATAGAGCTAAATTTCAATTTCGCATTGATACCGCTAATGGGGCCAACCAATGTCCCGATATTTAAGTTTATCAAATCCGTTGTTCCGTATGATTGTATCGGCCCGTCGCCCCCAAATGAAAAATGCAAATTGGCCGCAACACGCCCACTGACATCAGCTATCTTACCGCGCAGTGACGGGACAAAATATTGCGGCTGCAAACCACGCGGCGTAAAATCAAGTGCGGGTATATTAATCTCTACCGTGCCCTGCCCATCAACAGAGCGAAATAAAATATCAGCTTTTGTATTTTCACCAACAGCCATTCCGTCAGCCAAAGCCAAGTTTGCCGATGCATTTCCCGTTAAAACACCATCCAAAAGCCGCGCCGTGCCAGAAAACGGCAGGGCAGGCATATCGCCGCCCTTAAATTTCACGCGCGGCGTATTATAGCGTGCATATATATCTTCTGGTGTCCCTTCCATGTCAATTTCAATATGTTCAACCAACACATTATCAGTTTCAATAAATGTATCAGGGTTTTTTGCCTTAAAATACAATGCACCGTCCAAGCTCTGCGTCACGGTTAACTGACTATTTGCGGCGCGAATATGTGTACCGGGTGAAGGAAAGTCGTCCGAACGAATATCCGCACCCGTAATATTCATATTCCAAACCAAAGGTATATCTGTGAGTACCGAGCGCACCTGTATTTTATCAAGGCTCATTTGCAAATGACGGTCTTGTTCGGGGCTGATGATTTGCGCAGTTACACCCAATAACACCGCCTGCAATTCCCGTCCATTTACGCGAGATTGGATCAGGTTTTTCGTATCATTCATTTCAAAATCAACACCGTCTGCACGCCATCCTGATTGGCTGATAAATGTGTCCATATGCACATTGGAGGCGGAGGAAAACCCGAGCGTAAAATCATTGTTTTGCATGCGTATTTTCATACGGCCACCTGCCCGTAAATTTTGCACCCGCCCCTCTGGTACAAGCCCGTCATAATCAAGGTTACCTGACATAACCACATGGCGCACACTGCCAATGTCCGTGTAATCTAAGTCGATATCCATCGGGGCAAGGCGAAAATCCTCACCATTGGTGCGTAATTTCCATGCGGTATTGGTGATGATATTGGCGCTAAACCGCTGCATTGCGTCGATACGAAAACCTGTAGCGCTTAAGGCCTCAAGTTTTAAATTATTGATCTGTAAGGGCCATGCACCGCGCCAATCCATATTTGCATCAAAATGCAGTTTTTGGGCCCGCTTATCATACCGTATTGTTGCGTTTTCTTGACTAGGGATATGGACAGTTTGATGGGCATTCTTAACCGAAAACCTATCTGTCAAATGCACCTCATATCCACTAGGGTTTGACGAAAATCTACCCTTGCCTTCAGCAGAAAACGCGTCCAGTAACACCGCCAATTCTTGCGGTAAAATATGGCTAAAATGCATAGCTATTGGGGCTTTTGACATAGCGTCTCTGGCCGTTAATTTGTCGACCAATTGCTGGCGTTGATCTGTATCTTTCACAGAGATATTGTCACCGCGCAATGTCCAACCCGCGTCAAAGGTTTCAAAATTGCGGTGCATCGTGTTAAACGGCGTTTTTATATCCAAGCGTAGCTTTACATTATTGGCCGTATATTGGGCGATGTCCATGTCCTGTGCGTCTATATTTAACCAACCAGAAACATCCAAAATATCCGCGTTCTTGCGGTGAATATCAAAGCGGTAATCTGTCTTCGCCTCTCCAGTTTGCAAAACTGGTGTGTCAAGATTGGGTGCAAACATCGTACCAAAAGCCGTAAATTTGTTGTCCTCACTTTGTTCAACACCGCCAGCAAAATCGAGTGCCAACGCAACGCCATTTTGAGAAAGCTGAGTGTTGGGGCTATTATATACTACATTCCAGTTTTGCGCAGACACGATTTCAGCACTCAATTTCGTGCGTCCATGCCCGAACGCTGTCTGCCAAACCACCAACCCCTCTTCAACAACAATCCCGTTCACAGGAAATGTAAAACCTGCTCCGGCCGATGATTGCGGCACATAATCTCCAACAATATTGCCGTGTTCATCAAGAACAATATTAAGGACAGGTTTGCGGACAACAATACGCTTAAACTCACCCTTGAATGCCCGCTTCACATCATATTCCAAAGCGAGACTAGAAGCTGAAAAAATGTCGGCGCCCTTAGCAGACATTGTAATGTCGTCGATGACCATGTGGTGCTTATCAGCAGATGTAATGTTAAACTGTGCTGCAATGCCGCGTTTGTCTAAAGCTTTCTGAACTTGGGTTTCAAGTAAAGAATAACGGTTATACCACGCCAATGCCAAAACCAACACGCCAACAAGTAACAGGCCGAGCAAGCCCCACAAAACCTTACGTGTTCGTGACATTTTTGTTTTTTTACACATGACGGTTTGCAGTTTTCTCCAAGTTCACTTATAAGCAGTTTTTGCAAATACTGCAGACTATACAGCACAATATTAACTAATCATAAGCCATATATATGGCATGAACAGCGGCAAACACACTGTTTATATAATGGGAATTGGCGGGAGAATACATATATGCGATATTTTCGCCCCAATTGGCCTTTGCTACGTCAAACAATACGTAATGACGCTAAAATTCTTATTAATAATATCGACGGACAAGCGGCCATCAACCTTAAAGCAGTCGTAATAGGGGTTGGGCTCACTTTGGTCAGCGCGCTGGCTTTGATGACATTTTCAAAAATGCCCAGTGCGGCGATAACAAAACCCGTGCAAGATATCGCCCCTCTTACACCGCGTATCACAGCTGCTATGCTCTATGATTTACGCACTGAGGACGAAAAAAATACCCCTGACACCACATTGCACTTGGCCCTCAAATCGGGGCAGTCCTTGGGGCCATTATTACAAAAACATAATGTTAGCCCGAATACAGCTTACGCCGCAACACAAGCCTTCTCAGAGGTTTATGATCCTAAAAAATTACGAGTGGGTCAAAAAATTAATCTGTATTTTGACGAAAACACCAAGGCTTTTTCTGGCCTGACCTTAAAACCAACAACAGACAGTACCGTATTTGTTGCGCAAGCACGCGACGGCACATTTAAAGCCCGTAAAATTTCCGCGGAATTTGACAAACAAATTGTCAGCGTCAATACGACCATAAAAAACAGTGTTTATTTAGACGCGCAAGCCCTAGGCGCGCCGGATAAAGTCATCGTGCAATTTTCTCAAATCTACGCCCACAGCGTAGATTTTCAGCGCGATATCCGTGTCGGCGATGCCTTTGAAATGCTGTTTGAAGTCTATAGCGACCACAACGGCAATACGGTAAAAGCGGGCGACCTTATCTATACCAGTTTTTCGCCTCGCGGCAAAACATCAAACTATTATCTGTATACAAAATCAAATGGCCGCGAAGGATATTATGACAGCAAAGGCAAAGGAGCGAAACGCATGCTCATGCGCACACCTGTCAACGGGGCGCGGCTATCGTCTCGCTACGGCAAGCGTAAACACCCAATCCTTGGTTATGTAAAAAACCATTCAGGCGTAGACTTTGCTGCCCCACGCGGCACGCCTATTATGGCGGCAGGCACTGGCACGATTAAACGCGCTGGACGGTACGGCAGTTACGGAAATTATGTCAGCATTGGCCATTCAGATAGCTACATCACCGCCTATGCTCATATGTCAAAATTTGCGCGCGGCATTAAGCGCGGCACACGTGTTCGCCAAGGCCAAACCATTGGTTATGTGGGCACAACAGGGCGGTCAACTGGCCCCCATCTCCACTATGAAGTGCACAGAAAAGGGCGCAAAATTAACCCGATGAGTCTCAGTACATTATCGGGAAAGCCTTTGAAAAAAGATGAAATACCAGCGTTTAAAACCCGCATGGCAGACATTGAAACACTCCGCGCAAGTGCTGTACCTGCCACCCTACCAAAACCAGAACGCAGTGCAGATTTTGTCGTAACGGCCCCGTAAAACAACTTGTAAAGCCACTCTTGAAACTTTCGCCTATACAGTTATGATGGCACAACATTTTTTGGAGACAAGTATGATCGATTTATTTAAACAGTTTTTTTCATTTAAAAAATTAATGAAAGACCGCCTCGTTGCCAGTTTTTTCTATCTTGGTCTAGTGGTGATTGCCGTTACATTTTTAAGTACAATCCTCGCTTCATTTTCGCTCATGGGTCATTCATTCCTCGCTGGCATCGCAATGTTTATCGGTGCGTTTTTTAGCATATTATTTCTATTTATTGGCCTTAGGCTTGCCTGTGAAATGATGGTGACCTTGTTTCGCATCAATGATAATTTATCCCCTGACGGCGGCAAATCTGACACTGCCGATATTGACGTGTTCGGAACCGCTAAAGACGCCGCAACAAAGGCAGCACAATCTGCCAGTTCTGCAACCAAGTCCGTCGTGGAAAAAACAAAAACAAAAATTAACGAGCGCAAAGATGCACATGAGGATGATAATTATCCAGATTATGAAGACACAACACCTGCAAAACCGGCACGTAAAAAACCAACTGCTAAGAAACCCGTAAAAAAGAAAACCACACCGCGTAAAGTATTGGCTAAAAAATCTGTTACAGCTAAAGCAACAACGCGCAAAAAGACGCCAGCTAAAAAGACAACTGCAAAAAAAGCGCCCACTAAAAAACGTGTGGTAAAAAAAGCAACGAAGAAAAAATAATGCCTAACTAAGGCGGTCAAACTTTAAACAGACAGGCCTTGCTTATTCAGACGGCGCAACGTCTTCGGGCGCGGGTTTTTCTATTTTCTTACGGCGCGTGCGGGTTTTCTTCTCAACCACAGGCTCTGCGCCAGAGGCATCTTGGGCATCTGCTTGGTTTTGCCCAGTGTCTGCTTCGTTTTTCCCACCAGCGTCTGAATTTACCTCTTGTCCATTGCTATTGTTTGAGCGACGAGAATTACGGCGGGACGGTTGTTCATTATCATCAGAACCCCCGTCTTGTTGCGCTTTTTGAGCGTCTTGCTTGGCTCTGTTCTCACGAATTTCTTGCTGCCTAGCGTCTTGCTTTTTAGCTTGTTCTTCCGCAAGTATTTGGGCTTTGGCTTGCTGCTCTTGCACAATACGCAAATAATGCTCTGCATGTTGGAGATAGTTTTCAGCCTTCACACGCGACCCAGCAGAACGGGCATCACGGGCAAGTGTGATATATTTTTCGTAAATTGTACTGGCAGAGCCCCGCACCCGAATATCAGGGCCATTGCTGTCCAATGATCGGTTCGGATTGTTATTAGGCGGTCTGTTGCGGTTATTATTGCGATTACGTCCGCGTTGGCGCTTGTTCATAAAGCATCCTCATTGATTTAGGGTCTCACATTAACACCACTGACCATCCCTAATGGGCAGTGTGCATTACAAAAATATTTGTATATATTTTTCCTTAGCCTCTAAGGAATTATCATTTAAAAAATATCTCTTCAAATTAATTGGCGGCTGCTTGTTTTTCAAAGCGCCAGCGAACCTTATATTATTAGCCTAACAATTATTCGCCGCGTGTCCAAGCTTTTTTTCATTAATTTCGTATTTTTGCGCTGACAACTCTAGCTAGCCCATTTAAATCTGTAAGAAGTTTGATGTCGCCATATCCTGCCGTTTTCAGCAAACCCTGTAAGGCTTCTCCCTGGTCATAGCCAATTTCAAAAACAACAGAGGCATTGGGTCTTAAAACACGTGCCCCACGGCTTAAAATTTGGCGGTAAGCATCAAGCCCGTCCCTCCCGCCGCGAAGTGCCAAGCTTGGCTCATAACCTTGTACGTCATGGGCGAGGTTTTCCATTGCACTATCAGTAATATAAGGCGGGTTGGCCACAAGCATATCATATTGCCCCTCCACCTTACTGAGGTAATCTGAACACAAAAACGAACACCTACCGCTCACACCTAAACTTTGCGCATTTTGCCTAGCCACGGCCAAAGCCTTCTCGGAAATATCGACACCATTACCGTGTGCGTCTGTGTGTTCAGATAGCAGGCTAATTAATATTGCCCCACTACCTGTGCCAACATCAATGATTTTAGGCGCGGCTACCCCGCCCATAAGAGTCAAAGCATGGGTAACAAGTGCTTCGGTTTCTGGTCTCGGAATGAGGACATGCTCATTTACCACAAAACTGAGTGACCAAAACTCTTTTTGGCCTAAAATATAGGCAATCGGTTCGTGTGCTATCCGGCGACTGAGATACCTCTTAAAATCATCATACACTTGTGTTGGTACATCATCATAAGCCGCAATGATTAAATCTGATTGCGAATAATTAGAAGCATGCCCCAATAAGATTCGCGCATCCATTTCCGCGCTATCAATATTTGCTTTGCGTAAATCTAATGCAGCCTGTCTTTGCACATGGGCGAATGTCTTAGGCATCCATCTCAAGTTCAGCCAGGCGTTCGGCCTGATCTTCTGCAACAAGACTATCGATGACCTCGGCCAATTCATCACCAGCAACAATTTTATCGAGCTTATAAAGTGTCAAATTAATGCGGTGATCGCTGACCCGCCCTTGGGGGTAATTATAGGTGCGAATACGCTCCGAACGATCGCCAGAACCAATTTGTGATTTGCGCTCCCCTGCCCGCTCACTATCAATGCGCGCGCGTTCCATTTCGTAGAGTTTCATCTTGATAATTTTTTCTGCATTGGCTCGGTTTTGGTGTTGGGATTTGGCGTCGCAAACAACCACGATACCGCTGGGAAGATGGGTCATGCGTACGGCACTATCTGTTTTATTCACATGCTGGCCACCTGCGCCAGACGCGCGCATAGTATCAACCTTCACATCATTCATGTTAAAATTAACTTCAATATCTTCAGGTGCAGGCAAAACCGCAACAGTGGCTGCAGAGGTGTGAATGCGGCCTTGGGTTTCGGTTACAGGCACGCGCTGTACTCTGTGCACACCACTTTCAAACTTCATTTTACCAAACACACCATTGCCGCTAATCGAGGCAACAATTTCTTTAAATCCCCCCATTTCGGCCTCGGATTGGGTTTCAACTTCCAATTTCCAACCTTGGAGTTGGGCGTAGCGCGCATACATGCGAAACAAATCGCCAACAAAAATAGCCGCCTCGTCTCCGCCCGTACCCGCCCGAATTTCAATAACAACCGACGCATTGTCATCTTTATCTTTGGGCAGTAATAAAATACTGACCTCATGCTCAAGATCAGGGAGTTTTTCTTTCAAGGCTTGCAGCTCGTCCTTGGCCATAGCCGCCATTTCTGGATCGCTCGCCATTTCTTCCAAATCTTCCATTTCGGTCAGTACATCTTGGAGCTTACGCACACCTTCTGCCACAGGGCGCAGCTCCGCGTGTTCCTTGGCAAGTTTAACGATTTCTATAGCTTCACTGACCACACCCATACGGGCTTCAATGGCTTCAAAGCGTTCCAAAACTTGAGCGAGTTTTTGCTGTGGTATTTTCATAACACCTGTTTAGCGCAAGTTGGGCTAGGGTCTAGAGCTAAATGCTAAAACTTATATAGGAATGCGGTTTTGCACGCAAAATTCTGTCACATGTGCGCGCAGACTGTCGGCGTCCGTATTGGTCACCAATAATGGTTTTAAGGTTTTGGCCAATGCCTTACAATCCAAATTCAAAACCGCACTTTTCACAGGGCCAATGCCCGTCACGGGCATGGATAAATTGGTGTAGCCTAGGGCAATAAGACAGAGGGCTTCCAATGGATGGCCAGATATTTCGCCGCAAATCGTGATCGGTGTTTTGTTGATTTTACAGCGCTTTGCCAAATGCGCCAGCAATGACAATGCTGCAGGGTGCAAGCTGTCATAACGGTTTGCAACGCGGGGATTATCCCGGTCAGCCGCAAAGAAAAACTGCATCAAATCATTGGCCCCAATAGAAACAAAGTCCGCATGTTTACAAATCGCGTCAACTTGCCAAGCAAGAGCAGGTGTTTCGAGCATGACACCAACCTCCATTTTTTGCGGAGGCTTGATACCCAGTTTTTTGGCGCGTACCATTTCTTTGGCCAGCAATGCCTTGGCTTGCAAAAACTCTGATACCGTCGCCACCATGGGAAACATAAACCGTAAATGCCCACCAGAACCCGCAATCAATAAAGCGCGCAATTGATAACGTAGCAAGCTTGGACGGTCGAGGCCTATGCGGATGGCCCGCCAGCCAATGGCTGGGTTATCTTCTGGCACGGGGTCAGCATAAGGCAGTATTTTATCACCGCCAAGATCGAGCGTGCGAAATGTAACAGGGCGGTTGCCACTGGCCTTTAGTGCGCGGCTATAAAGCTCCACTTGCTCGCTTAGGCTAGGCATGGACTGAGCGATCATGAATTGGAACTCGGTGCGAAATAGGCCAATTCCGTCCGCGCCGACTCTGTCCAGTGCAGGCAGGTCAGCCAGTAGACCTGCATTTAACAGCAATGACACATTTGTGCCGTCTTTTGTACGGGCTGGCAGATCACGTTGGCTTTCAAAGGCTTGGCTTAAAGAAGCTTTTAAGCCAAGCCGCAAATCAAAATCAGCTTTTCGTGTTGGTGTGGGACGAATATAGGCCTCGCCAATATCACCGTCTAGTAACACCTCATCACCCACTTCAACCCGCTCTAACATACCTTCGGCTTGGCCAATGAGCGCAATGCCGAGTGTACGGCAAATAATCGTCGCGTGGGCTGTCGCCGCCCCTTCCTCTAGCACAATCCCTTTGAGGTTTTTGGGGTCATAATCCAGAATTTCCGCTGGCCCAAGATTACGCGCAAAAACAATGGCATGTTTGGGTAAGGTTTTATGTTTTTGGTCTACATCTTCGCCCGCTAATATCCGCAAAAGTCGATTGGCCAAATCTTCAAGATCATGCAAGCGGGCGCGCAAATATGGATCTCGCGCTTTGAGCATACGCGCCCTGTGCTCACTACGCACACGTTCAACCGATGCTTCCGCTGTCAGGCCAGAATGCACGGCCTCGCGCAACCTCTCCACCCATGTGCGGTCATAGGCAAACATACGGTAACTCTCGAAAATATCTTTGGAGGCGCGGTCGAGTTTGGCCGTTTCCCCGCTGACCATCGCATCCACAGAGCGGCGCAATACGCCAATGGCATCTTCCATGCGCGCTTCTTCCACCTTCGGGTCTTTGGCAATCATTTTTGCAGCCAATACGGGAGGTTGGTGCAAATATGCCTGCCCTTGGGCCAAGCCACTGGCAAAGGCTCTGCCCTGTATGGTTTCAGCTTGTATTGATGTCAGGCGGATACCTTCTAAGGATTCTTCCCCGCGCCCTGCCCGTTCATCTTCCACCGCAATTTCTGCAAGGATCATGGCAACGGTTAACAGATTTTCCACCTCGGATTCTGTGAAAACCCGCGCCTTTTTACTCTGCACAACCAACACACCAAGATTGCGTCCACCGCGTAATAAGGGCACGCCTAAAAAGGAATGGAATTTGTCTTCGCCCGTTTCAGGCTTGTAAGAAAACCGTGGATGTTTGGGCGCGTTGGCAAGATTGAGATACCGCGCGCGCTCTGCAACGCGGCCCACGAGCCCTTCTCCGCGCGTTAATCTTGTTTTGTGTACGGCAGATTGTTTAAGGCCTTTGGTGGCACACAGTTCAAGATCATCACCAGAGCGCAAATATATCGACGCCACATTCACCCGCATGGAGGCAGCAATTAATTTTACAAAATGATCCAGTCTTTCCTGAACCCCCTCCTCGCTTGCCATAAGCTCTCGAATGCGCTTTAGCAAAAGCGCAGTGGGGTCTTGTTTAATAATGCCTGATCCAGGTATCTTCATCTATATACTAAGCCGTTTCTAATGCGAACGCGCTGTGCAAAGCCCGCACTGCCAATTCTGTATATTCCGCATCAATCAATACACTGATTTTAATCTCGGACGTAGCAATAACTTCAATATTTATACCTCGGTCTGCCAGTGCAGCAAACATGGTATGAGCCACGCCTGTATGGGAGCGCATACCGATACCAACAATAGAAACCTTGCTAACATTGTCATTGACCAAAATACTCTCAAAACCAATTTTTTCTTTTACCTTTTCCAATGCAGCCACTGCTTTTTCAACGTCTCGCCGCCCAACAGTAAACACCAAATTGGCTTGATCTTCCTTGCGCGACGTACCCTGCACAATCATATCAACAATGACATTTGCATGTGACATGACCATACAAACACTGGCAACAATGCCTGGCTCATCACGTAATTTCAGCAGCGATATTTGCGCTTCGTCTCGGCTATATGCAACCCCGCTTACGACCCGTTCTTCCATAATTTCGTCCTCATCACACACCAAAGTCCCTGGGTTGTCATCCCCAGGTTTGGCAAAACTGGTTAACACCCGAATGGGCAAATTATTATTCATGGCAAGCTCGACAGACCGTGTCTGCAAAACTTTCGCCCCTTGAGAGGCAAGTTCCAACATTTCCTCAAAAGCAATTCGACCCAAACGCCGCGCCTCTGGGACAACTCGCGGATCTGTTGTATACACCCCGTCAACATCTGTGTAAATATCGCACCGGTCTGCCTTGAGTGCCACAGCCAAGGCCACAGCACTGGTATCAGACCCCCCACGGCCAAGCGTTGACACGCGCCCAGATGGGCTAATGCCCTGAAAACCTGCCACAACGCCGACAACACCGTCTTTTAAGGACTGGTTAAAGGCCAGTGTTTCAATATCTTTTATCCGCGCAGATGCATGTGCACCATCTGTTTGCAGCGGAATTTGCCAACCTTGCCAAGAGCGCGCATTGACACCCCGTCTGCGCAAGGCAATTGCAAGCAGTCCACTCGTGACCTGTTCACCAGACGACACAATTGTATCATATTCATCATCAACTTCGCCGCCAATATCCGTATCCCCAGACAGTTCATCCACATAAGAAACCAATCGGTTTGTTTGCCCCGACATGGCAGACACAACCACGGCAATTTCGTGACCTTTGCGCGCCTCTGCCGCCACAAGATCAGCCACATGGCGTATCCTGTCCAGATCAGCCACGGAGGTTCCGCCAAATTTCATTACAATACGGGTCATTTGAGCCTTTGTTTATTTGCGCACCTTCTTTATAAGGTATCTCGACTTAAGGAAAGACCGATTATGGCCCAAGCTGCCCCAAATCACATGAAAAGCGCCAAGCACATGAAAAGCGTAAGTGTTGATCCAGATGAAATGGCGCATTTCGCGGCCATGGCCGAGGATTGGTGGAACCCAAATGGCAAGTTTAAGCCCCTCCATATTATGAATGGATGCCGCACGGGGTTTATTAAGGACGAAATTTGTACACATTTCATGCGCGACCCCGATAAAAACCTGCCCCTAAAAGGCTTGCGGATATTAGATGTTGGTTGCGGCGGTGGTTTGTTATGTGAACCTATGGCACGGCTCGGCGCAATTGTTACTGGCGTCGATGCTTTGGAGAAAAATGTAAAAACGGCAACAGCCCACGCGCAAAAATCTGGGCTTAAAATTGATTACCGTTACGGCACGGTCGAAGCCCTCACCGACAAGCCCTTTGATGTGGTTCTCAATATGGAAGTGCTCGAACATGTCACCAATCCGCCCGCATTTATCAAGGCGTGCGCACATATGGTCAGGGACGGCGGCATGATGTTTTGCTCGACCCTCAACCGCACGGCCAAAGCCTTCACCATGGCTATATTCGGCGCAGAATACGTCATGAACTGGTTGCCTAAAGGCACGCATCAGTATAAAAAATTTATCACACCGCATGAGCTTACCCGCATGTTAAAAGACGCACACCTCACTCCCGAAACACCTCAAGGCATGGTGTTTAATCCCCTCAAACAAAGTTGGAAAATTAACGACGATACGGGCGTCAATTATGTTGTGGTTGCAGTAAAGGCCTAGCCCCTCTATCCGTCCCTATCTCTCGCCCCCGCACTTGATGCGGGGTCCATAGGATGTTCAACGAGGCCCAGCTCTCAGCTATGTATGGACCACGGAGCAAGCCCAAGGACTGGCATTATGTGTGATTTAATGGATAAGTCACACACAGTTTTCTGACCGCAATCACAAATAAATTTTGCATTTATGTGTGGAAAATGTGAAACCTCTATAAGGTCTTAGAATCACAAATGAGGATATCATGCGTAAACCTACTGGCTCGCCGAGCGGCAAATTTCTTAATTTTGGTATGATGGACGGTATGCGGTTAGCATTGGCAGGAGCCTTTCTTGTTGCCATTTATTTCTTCATGAGAGCCAACCCCGCTGGCACGGGTATTGATAGCACACTTCTCCTTGTTTCTGCCGTTATTGGCGGATATATGGCCCTCAATATCGGCGCCAATGACGTGGCCAATAATGTTGGGCCTGCGGTGGGCGCAGGCGCGTTGACCTTGGTTGGGGCTATTCTCATCGCGGTTGTCTTCGAGTCTGCTGGCGCGATTATCGCTGGCGGAGACGTAGTCAAAACCATTAAAAAAGGCATCATAGACCCTGCCATGATCGGCGATACCCAGACGTTTATCTGGGTGATGATGGCGGCTTTATTATCAGCGGCTATTTGGCTCAATATTGCCACCTATAGTGGCGCGCCCGTATCCACCACCCATTCCATTGTTGGCGGCGTTTTGGGCGCAGGCATTGCAGCGGGCGGCTGGGGCATTGCCGATTGGGGGCAGGTGCAAAAAATCATTGCCTCTTGGGTCATCTCCCCTGCTCTTGGCGGCATTATCGCCGCCTCATTTCTGTACGCCATTAAACAAAGCGTGCTGTATAAAACCGACATGAAAGAAGCCGCGCAAAAAACCGTGCCCATATTGATGGGCATTATGGCGTGGGCCTTTACCACTTATTTGATCCTCAAGGGAATTAAGAAAATTATTAAAATTGAATTTCCTATGGCGCTAGCCCTTGGTTTTGGCGCGGCAGTTTTGGTATATATCCTTGTTCGCATCACAGTCAAAAAACGAGCTGAGCGCATTGATAATACCCGTGAGGGCATCGACAATCTATTCATCATCCCGCTTATTGTTGGCGCGGCTTTCCTCAGTTTTGCTCACGGAGCCAATGACGTGGCCAATGCAGTGGGGCCACTGGCCGCCATTAACGAAGCCGTGCGCGTGGGCGGCATTGCGGCCAAGGCCTCGATCCCGCTGTGGGTGATGATGATTGGCGCGCTCGGCATTGCCGTTGGTTTGTCTCTATACGGGCCAAAACTGATTAAAACCGTTGGCAATGAAATTACCGAGCTTGATAAGGTGCGCGCTTTTTGTGTGGCTCTCGCCGCCGCCATTACCGTCATCATTGCCTCGCAAATGGGCCTGCCCGTTAGCTCCACCCATATTGCCGTTGGCGGTATATTTGGCGTGGGTTTCTTGCGCGAGCATCTCACCACGGATTATAACCGCAACCTTGACAAAATCCGTACCCATATGCGCGACGAGGAGAATTATGATGAGGTTATGATTGAGGGCTTCATCGAAGAATTTGACGCAGCGTCCATGGTGGACAAAAAGAAATTCCTCAAAGAATTAAAACAAAAAGCCATCAAGGAAGAATTGACATGGGCCCAAAGACGGCGCGTCAAAAAAGCCTATAAAGCCAAATTGGTCGAACGCTCCATGCTGTTTAAAATCATCGCCGCCTGGGTCTTCACCGTCCCCGTCGCAGGTCTCCTCTCCGCCGCCCTGTTCTTTATGTTGCGCGGCATTTTATTGCCATAAGGCGTCGTCACATTACATCACAAAGTCCGGGGACTGATGGAAAGTTGAGTGTGCTAACAAGTGAGCATCTGCTGATAAACTGACTCGCATTTAGGTGGCCGCTAGGTTACAAGCTGTTCATATTTATCTTACACATGGAGGGCCGTATGGCTGGACTAAATTTACTTGATATGATTATGGCGGCGCAAGGCGGTAAAATCGCTAAGAGCGCGGGTGGGCAATTTGGCCTTAATGCCAAGCAATCCCAAAGCGCGATTGCGGCTCTTTTGCCAGCTATTTCGTCGGCCTTAAAACAAAACACGGCATCGCCTCAAGGCATGGCTGGTTTGCTCGGTGCGCTGCAAAATAACGATCATGGACGGTATATGGATAACCCTGATGTGTATTCACATTCTGCCACACGCGATGAAGGCAATAATATTCTTGGCCATTTGTTTGGCTCCAAAGACGTCAGCCGCGCTGTTGCTGGCCATGCTGCCAAACAATCTGGTATTGGCGCAGATGTCTTAAAGAAAATGTTGCCAATGGTCGCGACAATGGCCATGGGGTCTTTATCCAAGCAAACGCGCCAACCGAGCATGGCAAGCCAACTTGCAGGTCTTGCACTAGGTGGTGGACGCCAGCAACAATCGGGTGGCCTTGGCTCTCTCTTGGGCGCGCTTACTGGCGGCAATGCACGGCGCGAGCGCGGTTATCAACAACAGCAACAACAAGGCATGGGGATACTAGGTAAACTGCTCGACGCTGACGGCGACGGCAATATGATGGACGACGTACTGGGCATGGCCATGAAAGGCATGATGGGTCGGTAATAAACCCTCTTACTTGTCATTCCAGGGTACGCTGGAATCCGATACAAAGAGAATGTTCAAAACCACGAGATCCCAGATCAAGTCTGGGATGACAGTGTTAGAAATACAATCATAAAAAAACCCGGTTCTGATATTATCAGAACCGGGTTTTTTAACATAAATTTTCAGGGTTAAACTCTAATTATGCCCAATTGCTTCAGCTTGGTCCGCTGTTTCAACATCAGTTTCATCCATCCAACCTTTGACGATTGGTGAAATGAGCAACATAAATAGTCCAATAGCCATGCCGATAAACCCAATTGACGAGAATACTTGTATGTAGTTTTTCTTCGCACCGGCAATGTCAACAATTTGCCCACCTACAGTTTCAGCACCTGCTGCAGCAGCAATTACTCCTGACAATGCATTCCCTAGTCCTGAATACACAAACCAACCAGCCATAAACAATCCAACTAGTTTTGCAGGCGCGAGCTTTGTCATAGCAGACAGTCCAACAGGGCTTAACATGAGTTCGGCCATGGTATGCACCCAATAAATAGCAAAGATAAAGAATACTGGTGTCAATGCAGCTGGGCCAACAGATTTCATGCCAAAAACCAAAACCATATAGCCTAAACCTGCTCCAAATACCCCAAGAGCAAATTTCACAGGTGTAGACGGCTCCCAATTTCTTTTAGCCAACCAAACCCATAACCAAGCAACCAAAGGTGCAAAAATAAATATAAACCCTGCATTTAAAGATTGAAATACGGGTGTCGGTACGTCCCAACCACCAATATTAGTATCAACAAGGCGGCTCGTTACGAGTGTTAATGAAGAACCAGCTTGTTCGAACAATGACCAAAATGGAATTTGTGCAACGGCAAAATACAATGCAGCCCACATTCTTGTACGGGCACGTCCCTTCAGCTTAAGGAAAGAATAAGCGATGAAACATGCAAAGAATGCAATGCCAACAAACGCGGCAAGCGGGCCAATGACTTTCGCATAGTTCAATAAAGTCATACTGACAATGACAATTGCAAGCGCACAAAGATAGCAAGCCCATTCGATATTTATAGGGCCAAGCACCTTTTCTTTAAGCTTAGACATTGAAGGAGGTTCAGCCACATCACCTAACCACTTCCCGCCTAGTCTGAACACAATTAAACCTAGCAACATACCAATACCTGCAAGGCCAAATCCATAACTCCACCCATAAACGATTCCAAGAATACCGCAGCTCCAAGTCGCTAAAAAGCTCCCCAAGTTAATCCCCATGTAAAAGAGAGTGAAACCACCATCTCTGCGTGGATCTCCCTGCGGATACAAATCCCCAACAATGGTTGAAACATTAGGTTTTAAAAACCCAACACCTGCAATAATCAATGCGAGCGACATGAAAAGAATATTAACATATTTTTGTTGGCGCTTAACTGATGTCGTATAGTCACCATCTTGTATCCTCAAAATTGGATTGGTTAGTTCAGGTTCCGCATCTTTAGTTGCGCTAGCTAGGACAAGAATATCAGTTTCTGAGACTTCCTTCCACTGCGTTTCAACACCATTATACTCAATAGTAGATACATCATCTTTTTCGTTTACTAAATACGGCTTGCCAGAGATTGTTAGAGTGGTTGACGGCGCAGGTCCAGCACACTCCATCTTAACAACAGCACATAAATTTTGAATAATTCCTCGTGACCGATGTTCAATAACATAATCGCCCTGACCTGCATCATTAACTGGTGTAAAGTTTTGGCCACCTAGTGTAATAAATTTTTTGCTCTCAAACACAATACGACGTGTTTCACCCTCATAATCAACAAATAACTGCCTGCGATTATCTCGACCTTCATCCATGATCTCGTAGGCACCACTATTGGTTTTTAAAGTTTCTACAGAACCTGACCCTTCGAAAGCCATTCCGAAATGCCCGAGCACCAAAAGGATCGCACCATATGTAACTGCTTTTTTCTGCCCGAGATATTTATCTGACAAAATCCCCCCGACAATAGACATAATATATACGAGGGCAATATAACCACCATAAATCAAATTTGCTTCTGTATCGGAAAATAAGAAATGCTGAATAAGATAAAGCGATAACAACCCTCTCATTCCATAGTAAGAGAAACGTTCCCACATCTCTGTTAAAAAACATATCACTAGCCCGCGTGGGTGACCCAAAAACGATTTTTCACCCGCAGGAATTATAACTTCACTCATAGAATACTCCCCTAAAATTATAGTTGTCTGTAAAAGACACTGTATCCGTTATCAACTCAAGTGTTTTTTACGTTCAATCATTACAAAACCTCAATAATTACGATATGTGTCGTTTTTAACTTTACAGTACGACGAGTGTCGTTTACAGAGAATGCTAAATGAAATGAGAGCCTTATTATGCCCAATAAAAAACCATCCGAAGCCGAAGTTGAAATTTTGCAAGTTTTGTGGGAGCGCCAACCTTGCAGTGTTCGCACTGTCCATGAAGACATATCGCGCTTTAAAGATGTTGGCTATACGACGATTTTAAAGCAACTCCAACGCATGCAAGATAAAAACCTCGTCAGCCGCGAGCCTGGAGACGGGAAATCGTTTAAATATTCAGCGGTGGAACCAGCAGAAGCTACACAAGGCAAGCTCCTCAGTCGGCTAGTCAAAACAGCCTTTCGCGGTGATGTGAACGAGCTTGTCATGCATGCGCTCGGCAATGCCAAACCGTCAGGCGAAGATTTGGACGCACTTAAGAAACTCATTGCGCACATCGAAAGTACAGGAGAAAACGCATGAGCTTGTTACCCAATATGCAATTGGTCTTGGATAGTCTTGGTTGGGCCGTTCTACATTCATTATGGCAAGGTGCACTCGCGGCATTATTAGTGTGGGGATTTCGCAGTTTAAGCCGCGAAAAAGCCGCTGATGGTCGCTATTTATTTGGTTTTACCGCGTTATGTGGGCTGTTGGCCGCCTTTATCGGTACATTTTTATATACATATAATACAGGCATATCCGCTGCGCCGCTTGCAAGCACTGCGGTGGACACGCTCATCTTAACCAACACAGGCACACAAACAGGCATAACACCCAATCCATTGATGCAAATCACCAATTTCACAAATTGGATTGGTGCACTTTGGGGTCTTGGGTTTGCAGGACTTGGCATACGCTATCTCTCTGCCTTTCGCCTCACACACAAATTGCGTACAACGGGATTATCGAAACTTCCGACCAAATGGGACAAGCGGTTTACCCGCCTTGCATCAAAATGCGGCATACCCGAAAATGTACGCGGCTATATCTCAGACCATGTGGCCAGCCCCATCACCTTTGGGTTTTGGAAACCGATTGTTTTGGTTCCCGCATGGTTCTTTACGGGCATGAGTTCTGAGCAATGCGAAGCCGTGCTCTTGCATGAATTTGCCCATATCCGCCGCCATGATTATTTGACCAATATTTTACAAGTCATCATCAAAACGGTATTTTTCTACCACCCTGCTGTGGCCTATATTTGCAAATCCATCAATGAAGACCGTGAACATGCCTGTGATGATTTTGCCGCTATGATGAGCAAGAACCCTGAGAGCCTCGCCATTGCCTTAGGGACAATTCGCTTAAAGGCCGCTCGTAACACAGGCGTCTTTGCCCTCGGCGCAGATGGCCCAGATACACCATTAATGCACCGCTTAAAACGCCTCATGGGGACACATAACAAAAACACCCGCACAGGGTCAATACGCGGCACGGCTGCCATGATGATGATTTTGATCGGCAGCACTTTCCTCCTCACCCTCGGCGCCACCCAAAGTCAGGCCCACCCTGTGAGCGAAGACACTGAAAAGCTAGCAGGTGCAAAAAATGACCATAATGCCAATCTCAATATCACTGGCGACGGGTATAAAATCGTCGGCAATAAATATTACCTCAAAAAAGGTAAGTATTATACACATGCGCAAACCATGCTTGATGGGTATAGCTATTCGTTTCCAACAATTAAAGGCACAACATACGCCGTAAAAACCGATGATAAAGGGCATGCCTATGTGGAAGTAGATGGCAATTGGTTTCATGCAAAAGATAAGCCAGAACTGGGTATTGCATCCGCACTTTCATCGACACTTACGATGAATACGAAGAAACATAAAAAAAAGATAAAATCTGCACATAAATCGTCAAAAAAATATAAATATGGACACTACAAAGTTAATAGGCAATCGTTCAAAACCAAAACCAATATTGCCAAGAACCAAACCCATATCAAAATACGCGGCAAATGGTATGATTTGGACGAAACGGATTTAGATGCCCTACTCCCCACCCCGCCAGTCCGTCCTGCGACGGCTGTTCTGTCCGCACCACCTGCACGCCCTACGCCCTCTTGGACACAAGCAGAGTTATATCAAGACGCTATGGAGCTGGCCGAAGAACGCCGTGAAGCCACGCATGAGTTGACCGAAGCACAAAGAGAATGGGCAGAAGAACAACGTGAAGCCGCAAATGAACGGGCTGAAGAGCAAAGAGAACGTGTGGCTGAACATGCAGAGCGGGAATTAGAACGCGCAGAAGAACAAAGAGAAAGAGAATACGAGCGCACCGAAGAGCAAAGAGAACGCGTTGCTGAACAACAAGAGTATGAATTAGAACGAGCCGAAGAACAACGTGAAGAAGCTTATGAGCGCGCCGAAGAACGGCGAGAAGAAGCGGAGGAACGGGCAGAAGAGCAACGCGACATTGCCGAACAACATGCAGAACTCGCAAACAAGCAAAACATACTTTACGAAGGCATGCGGGCCGAACTTGTCGCCCAACTCACGACCGACGGGTATATGAAATCAAATCGCAGTAAAGTCACAATAGACATGACCCCCACCGATATTTTTATCAATGGTAAAAAATTGAATGACGGAGAAGAAGGCAAATATTGCGATATTGTCTCGCAGGCGGGCCTGCGCAAAGACGGTAAAAAACGCATCGTCATTAAGCCCAAATATTTCCATGTCAGCGAACGTGGGAACGGTAGAAACAACACATACACACACAACGACTAACCCCTAGGACACCAAAATGAACATTTTAAAAACCACTCTCGTCAGTGGGCTGGTCGCCCTCACCCTCACTACACCTGCTTATGCACAAGATAGCGGCACAAATGGGCAAGTGTATGAACCCGCATATTTTACACAATACGCGCCGCGCACAGCCCTTGATATGGTCAGTAAAATCCCGGGGTTTCAAATCAATGAGGCCGACAGCAAACGTGGGCTCGGTAATGGCGGGGCCAATATCTTGATTAACGGGGCCAGAATTGCGGGCAAGAGCAATCCATTTGACCGCTTGGCCGCCATAACAGCCCCAAATGTCGTGAGTATAAAAATTGTAGACGGTGCGTCACTCGACATTCCAGGCCTGTCGGGTCAGGTTGCCAATATCACAACCAACAACACAGGTGTCAGTGGTACATGGAATTGGCGGCCACAATTTCGTAAAAACCTAGAGGCAAATTTATTTAATGGCGCAGTCGCCGTATCTGGGGAAACGGGTAATCTATCGTATTCTGTCAGTCTTAAAAGCAATGCATTTCGGGGCGGGACCAATGGGCCAGAACAACGCTTCACCCCTGATGGCCAAGTGTTTGAAACCCGAGATGAAGACGGGCAATTTTACGGCGACATACCTGGCATATCTACCACACTCACATGGAAACCCAAAGAAGATCATATTGGCAATCTCAATGCCGAATTTAACCTGTTTAATTTTAATGGGCGGGTGCGCTCACAACACGCGGCCTTTGGTGCTCGTGGTGATAACAGTCAAACTTTATTCTCAAACGGTGAAGATGAATGGAACGCTGAAATTGGTGGTGATTACGAATTTCCACTTGGCGCAAAACACTTAAATGGCAAGCTTAAACTCATTGGGTTTTTTAGCACTGAACATTCCCCTAGTGAGTCGCGTTTTGATGTGTTTGATCCTGCTCTTGGACAAACCAGCGGCAGTCGTTTTGCGCGCGCCTCTGACGAAGGAGAAACCATTGCACGGGCTGAATATAGCTGGAGCCAAACCCAAGGACGGGATTGGCAATTTGGTGTTGAAGGCGCATTTAATTATCTTGATATCACGTCCCGTCTATTTCTTTTTAACTCAGCAAATAATAATTTTGAAGAAGATCTAAGTTTGACAGGGGCGACATCTCGCGTTGAAGAAAAGCGCACCGAGGCCACCCTTACACATACCCGGACACTCTCGCCCAAATGGGACGTACAATTATCCACTGGTGTTGAATATTCGCAAATTTCGCAAACAGGCGGGTTAGTACGTGAATTTATCAGGCCAAAAGGGTTTGTTTCCACCACCTATAAACCCAACGAGGATTTAATCATACGCACAAAAATTGAACGCCAAGTTGGGCAGCTTAATTTCTCTGATTTCATTTCGTCCCTCAGCCTGCAAGACAATTTAAATACGGCGGGTAATGTCAATCTCGTGCCTGAGCAAAAATGGCTTGGAGAAATCGAATTTGATAAAGACTTGGGCCAAGGCAATAATTTTAAAGCGCGGTTTTACGGTGAGCTGATTTCAGATTTGGTTGACCGTATCCCCATAGGAATTGACGGCGACGCAGTGGGAAATATTGACAGCGCACAGCGTTACGGCGTCGATTTTGCCTTGACGTTAAAAGGAGAAAAATGGGGCTATAACGGTACGCAACTTGATATGTTTCTCGACCTGAGGCACTCATCAGTTGAAGACCCTGTTGAATTTTTTACCCGCCGCCTTAACGGTGATAAAAAATCATTTTGGCGGGTAAATTTTCGCCACGATATTCCCAAAACAGATTGGGCCTATGGGTTTTCCATCAATAAATTTAACCCTGCCCCCGTATTTCGCATCACATCAATTGGAATAGACACCCATTCAGCCCCAACCACTTCATTTTTTATCGAGCATAAAAATATATTTGGGTTAAAAGTAAATGCGGAGCTTTTCAATTTACTGGGCGAAACCGAAGATTTTAGGCAAGATATCTTTACCAACCGCCGCGACATTGGCGTGCTAGATTTCACCGAAAACAAAATAGGCAGTTTTGGACAAATCATCAGCGTGAATATTAGCGGCACGTTTTAACAAGCAGCGTACACAGCTTGCAACATTAAATAAAGTTCAGTTTCACGACAATGTGTTGTTTACATGCAAAATAGCTGTAAACAGGCCCCATATATGGTGCTAAGGCGGCATTGTTGGAGAACCTGTTTTAGAAAGACATGTTGTGAAGTTTTGTAAAATCACACTTTTAAGCGGCATCGCAGCCTGTGCTTTGTGTACGACCCAAACTGTTACTGCACAGGAATCCAGCACACAGAATATTGCCCTACAAAACCAAGACAATGTGTATACACCCGCATATTTCACCCAATACGCACCCCGAACCGCCCTTGATATGGTCAGCCGCATTCCAGGCTTCCAATTTGACGGCGGCGGTGGAGGTGGTGGGCGCGGTGGTGGGCGCGGCGGCGGTGGCAAGCGTGGCCTTGGCAATGTCAGTACCAATATCTTAATCAACGACGCACGTGTTGCGGGCAAAACCAACCCACGTGACCAACTTGCGGCCATTACAGCCGCAAATGTCATAAAAATAGAAATCCTCGACGGCGCGTCCTTGGGCATACCAGGCCTGTCAGGACAAATTGCCAATATCACAACACATAACACAGGCATTAGCGGTACATGGAAATGGGAACCAGAGTTTCGCAAAAACTTAGAAGCCAGTATTTTCCCTTTTGCACTCACGGTATCGGGCGAAACAGGGAAACTTGCCTATTCCGTGGCTCTCAAAAGCCGTGCAAATCGAAGCGGTAATATTGGGCCCGAACGCCTGATTGATGCCAACGGCACTGTGTTTGAAATCCGCGACGAAAATGGACAATTTTACGGTGACCGTCCCAGTATCGCCACAAACCTAACATGGCGACCCCAAACTGACCATATTGCCAATCTCAATTTGAAGTTTACGCTAGATAATTTCAACGGCGGCGAAACCTCAATCCACCGAGCACAAACTCCGCGCGGTCAAAACTTGCAAACTGTATTTACCCGCGCCAAGGATGAATGGAGTATCGATACGGGCGGGGATTATGAATTTCCCCTTGGCCCGCAAGCCTTAAATGGCAGATTAAAACTCATAGGCGTTTACAATTTTGAACATTCACCGGGCGTTTCCCGTTTTGATGTTTTTGAAGCCACAGGTCAAACCAGCGGCAGTCGGTTTTTTCGTACCAATGATGAAGGCGAAGCCATTGTCCGTTCCGAATATAGCTGGAGCGCAACACAAGGACGAGATTGGCAATTGGGCCTTGAAGGGGCGTTTAATTTTCTTGATATACAGTCTAGCCTCTTGCTCTTTAACCCAACAAACAAAGAATTTGAACAAGACCTTGGACTTTCGGGCGCCACGTCGCGCGTCGAAGAAAAGCGCACTGAAGCCACCCTCACCCATACACGCACTTTATCACCAAAATGGGATGTACAAATGTCTGCGGGTGTTGAGTATTCACAAATCTCTCAAAGCGGAGACGCGAGCCTCGTGCGCGACTTTATTCGCCCCAAAGGATTTGTTTCAACAACCTATTCTCCCAACAACTCACTCGATATTCGCATGAAAATTGAACGCGAAGTCGGGCAACTTAATTTCTCAGACTTTGTCTCGTCCATCGACCTAAAAGACGATGATTTGGGTAGTGCTGGCAATTCCAATCTGGTTCCTGAACAATCATGGTTAGGCGAAATAGAATTTGATAAAGACTTTGGGCGCGGCAATACGTTTAGAGCACGGTTTTACGGTGAGCTTATCAGCGATATTGTTGACCGCATTCCCATTGGCGTGAACGGCGACGCAGTTGGCAATTTAGACAGCGCTCATAAATACGGCGTTGATTTATCGGCCACCATTAAAGGCGACAAATGGGGTCTTGAAGGCACACAGTTAGACCTAGGGTTAAAGCTTAGACAATCATCCGTGGAAGACCCCTTGTTGTTTTTTAATCGCCGCCTCAATAGAGACGAAATATCAAATTGGAGCATTGGCTTTCAACATGATATACCCAACTCAAGCTGGGCGTACGGCGGCTTTATGTTTTACCGCGTTAACGCCCCGTCATTTCGCCTAAGCTCTATACAGCAATCGTCAAAACCCGTACCATTTACCCGCTTGTTTTTAGAGCATAAAGATATTTTGGGCATGAAAATACAAGCATCAATTAACAATATTATTCAAGGTAAGGATAACTCTGTGCGGCAAGTGTTTACCGACAGGCGCGATATAGGTGTGCTTGATTTTACCGAAGACCAGTCGCGCCTTTCCACAACGTCTTACCGTCTTGAAGTCAGCGGTAGTTTTTAAAAAATGCAATCCCGGTACGCGTGAACAACATCGCCATTCCAATCATTATTAAACTTATCAATAAGAACATCTGCATTGCTTTGACCACTGCGTGCCATCTTATCAAGACCATCCAAAAAGACGGTTTCCAACTCTCCGTGGCCATTTAATTTTTGCCGCGCTTTTAAGCCTTCTCTGGAAATAACAAGAGCAATTTTTACCAAATCTTGCATGGTTTGGTTTCTAAATTTGGTTTGCAAACCGTATTTGGGCACGTCGCGGCGCAACTGGTCGCGTTCTTCCTCGCTCCAGTCCTTCACCCAGTCCCACGCCGTATCCAAAGCCGCTTGGTCATACAGCAGTCCTACCCAAAACGCAGGCATGGAACATAACTGATCCCACGGCCCCGTATCTGCGCCGCGCATTTCAAGAAATTGTTTGAGGCGCACTTCTGGAAATATGGTCGAGAGATGATCTTCAAAATCACCCATATGCGGTTTTTCACCGGGAAGTATAGTGAGCTTACCATCCAGAAAATCTCGGAAACTTAACCCACTCGCATCAAGATAATCCTCACCTCTATGCACAAAATACATGGGCACATCCAGCGCGTAATCAACATATTGCTCAAACCCGAAACCTTGCTCGAATGCGAAGGGGAGCATTCCTGTCCGGTCTGCGTCTGTATCCAGCCAAATACGTGAGCGGTAAGATTTATAGCCGTTCAGTTTTCCGTCCGTAAATGGTGAGTTAGCAAAAAGAGCCGTTGCAAGCGGTTGCAAAGCAAGGCTCACTCGCATTTTTTTGACCATATCTGCTTCTGAGCTAAAATCAAGATTGGTTTGAACCGTGCAGGTGCGAAACATCATTTCGCGCCCGAGTGTGCCAACTTTTGGCATATAGGCCTTCATGATTTTATAACGGCCTTTGGGCATAATCGGTACATCTTCAAGTTTGGTATCAGGCCTAAACCCGAGCGATAAAAACCCTGCGCCGATCCCGTCCGCTATCTCTTTCACTTCGCGTAAATGTCGGTTCACTTCACTACATGTCTGGTGGATGGTGTCGAGCGGTGCGCCAGACAATTCAAACTGCCCACCAGGTTCCAAAGATACCGACGCGTCGTCACGTTTGAGCGCAATCACATATCCGTTTTCAACAACGGGCTGCCAGTCAAATTTTTGCAAGCCTTCTAGCATGGCCAAAATGCCCGCCCCACCGTCGTAAGGGAGCGGCTTTAAGCTATCTAAATTATAACCTATTTTCTCGTGCTCCGTCCCAATCCGCCACGCAGATTTAGGCTTACAGCCGTCCGCCAAATGCTGGGTCATTTGTGCTTTATTCTCGATTGGTGGATGAACTTTATCAGCCATCATGCTCTCCCATATGAAGCTTTCATGTAGGGGCTTTAGAGGCCAAAAGCAAGGTGCTCGCGTGAATGTGATATATGCACAATTTTCGTGATCTGGGCACGGTTTAAGCGTGCCAATCTCCGCGCAATGCTTGCCAGAGTGTCAATACAGACAAAGCCGCCGTATCGCTGCGCAATATACGGGGGCCAAGCATGACAGGGACAACATAAGGCTTGGCGCGCAACATGTCCCGCTCCTCTGGTGTAAACCCGCCTTCTGGCCCAATTAAAACCGCACAAGGGGGTTTCACATCTGCCAAAACCTGCGCCGCCGGCAATCCGTCCCCTGCTTCGTCGGCAAAGATCAAAGTGCGCCCTGCGTCCCAATCAAGTAAAATCTGTTCAAGCTTTAAGGGCTGACAAATTTTTGGCAAATCCAACCGCTCTGTTTGTTCGGCAGCTTCGATCATTTGTGCGGTCATTTTACCCGTTTTTACCGTGGACGTTGTTCGAGCCGTAATAACGGGTTGCAGACGGGTCGCCCCTAATTCGGTTGCTTTTTCAACAATGAAACTGCTGCGCGCTTTTTTAACAGGTGCAAATAACAACCACATATCTGGGGGTAAATAAGGGGGGCGCAATTGCTTGGAGATGACGACCATAGCTTTGCGCTTGGAAACCGATTTTATTTCAGCCAACCATTCCCCGTCCGCCCCATTAAACACACGCAATGGGTCGCCACTGTTTTTGCGCATGACAGTGCCGAGAAAATGCGCTTGATTTTGCGGCAGGTCAATACTGGCATCCGTAGATAGTTTTTGGGGCACATAAAGCCGCGCCAATGTATAATGCTCTCTCATAAATAACTTTATAGCCCGTGTTTCTATGCTAATCACGCTTTATGTTTATTATATCCCCTCACCGCGCTGTCGCGCACCTCTCCCCATTCCTGATTGGAGGGAGAGGCTATGCAGGTTGCACTTTCTTAACCTCTCCTAGGGGAGAGGTCGAGCGAAGCGAGCGTGAGGGGAAATGAGTACCGACCACACTATAAAAGACAGTATCTCAGGCGGTTGGGTCGAGCGTGCACCCAAAAGCATCCGCCCATACCTGCGCCTATCCCGTTATGACCGCCCCATCGGGTTTTGGCTTTTGGGCCTGCCAGGTTGGATAGGTTTGGCCTTTGCCGCTTTACATCACGGCTTTATATGGAGCGATTTAAAATACGGCGCCCTCATCGCAATTGGGGCCGTAGCTATGCGCGGTGCGGGCTGCACCTATAATGATATCGTTGACCGCGACCTCGATAAGCGCGTTGAGCGCACTGCTCTTCGCCCCCTCGCAGCAGGCACAATCAGCCTTAAATCTGCGTGGGTTTGGCTTGCTTTGCAATGTCTTGTGGGCCTTGCCGTTCTCGCGTTCTTTCCGCGTCTTGCACAAATTATTGCCATAAGTTCACTCGCTCTTGTCGCGGGCTACCCCTTTATGAAGCGCATTACCTATTGGCCGCAAGCTTGGCTAGGCTTTACTTTTAACTGGGCCGTTTTGGTGGCGTATACAGCAGTGACTGGACAGATATCTGCTGAATTACTTTTACTATATGCAGGTTTGATATTGTGGACCATTGGTTATGACACAATATACGCCTGCCAAGACGTCGAAGACGACGCCATGATCGGGGTTAAATCCACAGCACGGCTTTTTGCACACAATACAAAAATGTGGGTGGGCATAATATATGTGCTCTGCTTTGCCTTGATTGCCATTGCCACGCCCTTCACGCCAATCACACTCATATGCATTCTCCCTTTTGGCCTGCATTTACTATGGCAAACTTTGACGCTGGATTACTTAAATGCGGTTCATTGCTTGCAAGTGTTCAAATCCAACCGTGCTGCCGCCCTCCTTCTCGTCGCTGGATTTGTGCTCGCAAAAATGTTATGATGCGTGTGATGCATCCGCGCTAAAATGTGTTATAGAGATATAAAAGGAGGCTTTATGGCCAATCGTCGAAATTTTGTACTTGCGTCCCTCTCCCTTGTGGCAGTCGGCGCGCTTGGGAAAGCCATCAGCTATGCCCATCCTCAAAAACAACATAAAGATGAGAATATGACCGTTAATATTGACTGGAAAAATATCAAAAAATCCGAATGGAAAACTCGCCTCACCGCCCAAGAATTTCATGTGATGCGAAAAGAAGGCACGGAACGGCCCTTTACCAGTGCCCACAACACAGAAAAACGCGCAGGCACATTTACCTGCGCGGCCTGCGGTCTACCGCTATTTGAAGCGTCCACGAAATACGAAAGCGGTACAGGCTGGCCAAGTTTCTGGAAACCCATTGCTGGAAACATCGAAACCAAACGCGATTTTAAAATGGTTGTCCCGCGCACAGAATATCATTGCGCGCGGTGCGGTGCTCACCAAGGCCATGTGTTTAAAGACGGGCCGCAGCCCTCGGGCCTGCGCTATTGCAACAACGGTATCGCCCTTGATTTTGAACCGTCTTAAGGCGTGACAAAATAGTTTATATGTGTAGTTTCTCTCGGTGAAGGAGCGACATCACAATGGCCATTGCCCGTCCAACCCATCGCCGCCTGTTTGCGGTTTTTGACCACGCTCACGGGCGGTTATCTCGCCGTGCGGGGCAAGCTCTGGCAGATGTCAATATCAAACCCGCCCAAGCCACAGCTTTGGTTTATCTTGGCTATCATAATGGCTGCCAACTCTCGGAGCTTGCTCAAGGCATTGGATGCAACAATTCCGCCGTCACTGGACTTGTATCTCGGATGGAGACCGCAGGGTTTGCCTGCCGCCGCACTCTGCAAAGCGATGGGCGCGGCAAAACCGTTCATCTTACGGACAAAGGCCTGTTAAAACGCGAACAGGTCATGGATACCCTGCGGGTTTTGGACGAAAAATTATCAAAAAACTTTACAGACGCCGAAATGGAAACCATCTATAAATTCCTCAAAACCGCCTCTGATTTGGACGTAACATAATGGCTTATAAATCCTTGCGAGATTTTATTGTAAAACTTGAAGCCGACGGTGAGCTTGTTCGGGTGTCTGAACCTGTGTCTACTTATCTTGAAATGACCGAGATTGGGCGCAGGCTTGTGGAAACTGGCCCTGCGGTTTTGTTTGAAAATGTCATAAAAGAAGACGGCACGAAGTCTGACATGCCCGTGCTCATTAACTTGTTTTCCAAAATCAAACGTGTTGCTATGGGCGTGACTATGGGCGGGGCAGCACGCACCACTGCGGTCGAGTTGCGCGAAGTGGGTGAGTTACTGGGCGCCTTGCGCCAACCCGAACCACCCAAAGGGATGAAGGACGCACTCTCGAAACTTCCCATTGTCAAAACGGCAATGACTATGAAACCAAAGTCGGTGAAGCGCGCCCCTTGTCAAGAAATCGTGCTTAAAGGCGAAGCAGCTTCTCTGGATATTCTCCCCATCCAAACCTGTTGGCCAAATGAACCTGCACCGCTGATAACGTGGCCACTTGTGGTCACCAAAGGGCCAAGTGATGACCCGCTCGACGGATATAATCTCGGCATTTACCGCATGCAAAAACGAGGGCCGCAAGAAGCCGTTATGCGCTGGCTTAAACACCGAGGCGGCGCGCAACATCATGCAAGATGGAAAGATAAGAAACCAGAACCTTTACCCGTGGCCATCGTTATTGGTGCAGACCCAGGAACGATATTGGCCGCCGTAACGCCCGTGCCTGAAACCCTGTCGGAATATCAATTTGCGGGCCTTTTACGAGGTGAAAAACTGGAATTGGTCGATTGCAAAACTGTACCGCTTAAAGTCCCTGCCCACGCAGAAATCATTTTAGAAGGTCATGTTATGCTGGATGAATACGCAGATGAAGGGCCGTACGGCGATCACACTGGTTATTATAACAGCGTTGAGACATTCCCTATTTTCAAACTATCTGCCATCACCATGCGCAAAAACCCGATTTATCACAGCACGTATACAGGCAAACCACCAGACGAACCAAGCGTACTCGGCGAAGCTCTCAACGAAATTTTTATCCCGCTCCTCCAGCAGCAATTCCCAGAAATTACTGATTTTTGGCTGCCGCCCGAAGCCTGTTCCTACCGCATTGCCGTGATCTCTATGAAAAAATCCTACCCCGGTCACGCCAAACGGGTGATGATGGGGGCGTGGTCATTCTTGCGTCAATTCATGTATACCAAATGGATTATTGTGGTCGATGACGATATTAACGCCCGCGACTGGAAAGAGGTTATGTGGGCAATTTCTACCCGTATGGACCCTGCTCGCGATACCACCATTATTGAGCACACCCCCATAGATTATTTGGATTTCGCCAGCGTTGAGCCAAGCCTAGGTTCCAAAATCGGCCTTGATGCCACCAATAAACTGCCCCCAGAAACCCATAGAGAATGGGGAAAAGAAATTGCAATGGACGAAGACGTCATAAAAGCCGTCACCGCAAAATGGGCAAAAATGGGTTTTAAAGCAAAGGCATAAATAGCTACACACTATTATTCAGCTATCAACTTTGTGGCTAAAAAGACACATCTTTAGACTGTAATTTCCCGATATCATAATATTAATACAAGTTTTACGCGAATTGTGCTAAGCTGATTCGTGCTAGGGGTAGCAAATATAAGAAATCAAAAATTTGATTTTTGTAGAGGGCAATTATGCGTTTAAAACTTGAAACCTACGGCGGTAATAAAATTCCTGCTTGGCAAATTGCCGCAGCCTTAGCATTATTACTCATTCCGTCGCTATTTGTAGGGTAATTTTACCTGTAAATAATAATGTGCAGCGTCCATTCATTAATATTCTGCACAACGCCCTTAGCATAAGATATGAGACTATATGAATACATCCACGATTACTGTTGACATCGTCTCTGATATTGTCTGTCCGTGGTGCTGGCTTGGCAAAAAATATTTCGACGATGCCATTGATCAAACCCCTGATATTGATGTGAAAATTCATTGGCGACCCTTTATGCTCGACGCAGACATTGCGCCCGAAGGCATGCCCTATTTTGAATATATGCAAAAGAAGTTTGGCGACGGGCCAAACAACAAATTTAAAACCATGCGTAATCACCTTGAAAAAGCCGCAACGCCTGCGGGCATTGCTTTTAACTTTGACGATATTCCCATGCGCCCCAATACGCTAAAGGCTCATCTGCTTTTACAATTGGCCGCCAAACACGGTAAAGATCACGCCATGTCCGAAGCCCTATTCAAAGCATTTTTCCAAGACCTCGAAGATATTGGTGATCTGCATGTTTTGCTTAATATTGCCGCCGAGAACGGCATGGACAAAACCATGGTCAAAAATTTCTTAACCGCAAAGCCAGACCAGCTCACGGACGAACTCGCCTATTTTCAAAAACTGGGCATAACGTCTGTCCCTAGTTTTATCTATAACGGCACATTTGCGGTCAGCGGCGGACAGCCTATGGAAGTGCACAAACAAGCCATAGAAAAAGCCTCGACCACGACGGCAAAAGACATTATGACTGTTTTAGGGACACAATAATACGGGAACATATTATGACGTTATTTGAAATTGTTGCGCTTTATATTGCCATCAATATTTTAATATTATTTACGCTGACATTCCTTGTAATTCGTCAACGCCGCAGTCAAAAAATCGTATTTGGCGACGGGGATAATGAAAGCATGCAGCGGGCCATTCGGGTGCACGGTAATTTCACAGAATATGCACCATTGGCCCTCATCGGCATGTTTGCTATGGCAGGATTGAGCGCGTCCCCTATGTGGTTGCACGGTGTCGGCATTGCCTTCACACTGGGCCGCCTTATGCATGCTTACGGATATTCAAAATCAAAAGGGGCAAGTTTCGGGCGCCTTTACGGCATGATGATAACGGGGCTTACCCTCCTGACCATTGCGGGATATTTACTGTTTACTGTTTTAACATAAGCTAAGCGCATTACGTCTTGCACAGCTTGCCCAAGCTGATAAAAGCGGCTCCATGAAAACAGCTAAAAATACCCATGTAAATCCACAAGATTTAAAACCTGCCCTTGAAACATTACTGCGCTTTGCCAAACAACACGGCGCGGATAAAGCTGACGCCATCACAGCCCACGGTCAGTCTTTGTCCATAGGCGTGCGCGAAGGCAAGCTCGAAGATATTGATAATAGCGAAGGCCAAGACATTGGCCTGCGGGTATTTGTCGGCCAAAGACAGGCCTGCGTTTCAAGCTCTGACCTTGCGAACACCTCGCTCGAAACATTATCAGAGCGGGCTGTCGCAATGGCAAAACTTGCACCCGAAGACCCGTACTGCGGTTTGGCCACGTCTTCACTGCGCGCAAACACCTCACAAGACCTTGACCTCTTTGACCCATTGCAGATAAATCCTGACGAGCTGTTTGCGCGCGCCAAGCAACTCGAACAAACGGCCCTAAGCGGCGATAATATCCAACAGGCCGAAGGCGCGAATGCCTATGCCTCAAATTCCGCAGTATATTTCATGACCAGCGACGGCTTTGCCCAAGGTTGGAGGTCAAGTCAGCACGGGCTTTCTGTTTCCGCGATTGCGGCCAAAGACGGGGCAATGGAACGCGATTATGATTACGACAGCACCTGTCATTTTGCAGACTTACCAACACCTGAAGCCATTGGACTAAAAGCAGCAACCCGCGCCGCCGCAAGGCTTGGCGCCAAACAAATAAAATCAGGCACTATGCCCGTCTTGTTTGAACGCCGCGTTGCAACGCATATTTTGTCCGCATTTATCAATGCCATTTGCGGCCCAACCATTGCCCGCGGGGTTTCATTTTTAAAAGATGATATGGGAACGCAAGTTTTTGGGGATAGCGTCACAATCACCGACGACCCACTGCGCCTACGCAGTGCAGGCTCCCATCCGTGGGACGGCGAAGGCGTGCGGGTACAAGCCGTAGACCTTATCAAAAACGGTACGTTGAATACATGGCTACTCAATACCGCAACGGCCAATCAACTGGGACTACAAACCACGGGCCATGCCAGTCGCGGTATATCCACGCCGCCTGGGGTTGCTAGCAGTAACACCTATATGCATGCAGGCAGTAAAACTCCCGAAGCTTTGCAAGACGATATGCAAAACGGTTTGCAAATTACCGAAATGTTCGGGCCGTCGATTAATCCCAATACGGGTGATTTTAGTGTGGGCATTGCAGGTTTTGCTATTGAAAATGGTCTGCTGACCCATCCCGTAAACGAGGTGACAATTGCCGGGAATTTAAAAGACATGTTTGCGGGGCTTATCCCAGCCAGTGACCTTGAGTTTAAACAACCCATGTCCGCGCCCAGTATACTCATTGAAAACATGGTCGTTGCAGGTGCATAGTGAAGCGCACAAAGCAGACCTAGATTTACTGGTGGGTACAGCGCGCACGGCAGGGGAAATCGTCCGAACTTTTTATAATCAAGCCAGTACAAAAACCTGGGAAAAATCGGCAGGTCATCCTGTCACCGATGCAGACATTGCTGTTAACGACCATTTGTTAGCTGTCTTGCAAGCGGCAAGACTTGACTACGGTTGGCTATCAGAAGAAACCAAAGACGATAATTCGCGCCACACGGCAAAGCGGAGTTTTGTCATTGACCCCATAGACGGCACACGGGCCTTTATGGACAAACAGCCGCACTTTACCATTTGTCTGGCGGTGATTGAAAATGGCCTCCCTATCGTCGGTGTTGTTTACAATCCCATTACGGACGAAATGTTTGCAGCGCGCCTCGGCCACGGCGCGCACCTTAACGGCAAGCCTATCTCGCCTAGTGCTTGCACGGACATAAAAAACTGCAAAATGATTGGCTATGCTCGCAAATTTAAGCGGCTCGATTGGCCCAGCATGGACGTGCATATTGTCAACTCTATGGCTTACCGTATTGTTTTGGTTGCGGCGGGTATGTCGGACGCCGCCGTGTCGTTTACATCAAAATCTGACTGGGACTTAGCAGCCGCCAGCCTGATTGCCAGTGAAGCAGGCGCGCAAGTTACAGACCTTGACGGGGAAAGTTATAATTTCGCCGCGCAGAGCACAGATAACAACGGCGTTATTTGTGCTAGCCCAAAGCTCCATGCTTTGTTATTAACACGCATACAAACTGGCCTAACCGAGCACAGCAAACAATTGGAGACAAGAATGTCTGACCGCACTTCACCAAAACAAACACCCACGCAACTGTTACACATTGTCCTTGGCGGGGAACTTGTTGACCCTATGAAAACCGAATTTATTGATTTGGAGAAAGTGATTTATATTGGCGCATACCCCAATTACAAAAAAGCTTACGATGCGTGGAAAGACGCGGCGCAAACCACGGTAGATAATGCCCATATGCGGTTTTTCATCCTGCACGCCCATGAACTTATTGACCCTGATAATGACGGGGTAATTGGCTAGAGGTCATCAACATGGCTAAACCAAGCCTGCTCACATTACCATCGACCGACAAACAGCTCATCTCTCGTTTGTGGACAGAATATGTAAGCCCCTATAAAGGGCGGCTTTTTCTAGCCTTTTTCTTCATGGCTATTCTCTCAGCAGCAACGGCGGGGTATGGCTGGCTCATCGCCTATATTATCGACATTGCCAACGGTTTCAAGGACGCGCAAGGCAGTTCTGCAAGCCAAGCCAAAGATTTTGCCGTCATGATTGTGCCTGTCGTGATTGGCATTACCCTCATTTCTGGCCTTGCCATGTTCATACAATCCATTCTGGCAAATTCCGTGGCACTTAACGTCATTGGTCGTTTGCAAAAAGCTATGTTTGCCAGCACGCACACATCAGATTTTGCTAGTTTTCAGCGCACAGCGTCTGGCACATTGATATCGCGTTTTACCAATGACGTAACCATCCTCACCCAAGCCTTGCTGCGCACAATGACCAATTTGGTGCGCGACGTGCTGACAATTATTGCCTGTATTGGCATGATGTTTAAATTTGATTGGTTTTTAAGCCTGTTGGTGCTGTGCGTTTATCCACTAGCCGCCATCCCCATTATTGCAATTTCCAAAAAAATGCGCGGCAATTCTAAAGATGCGCAAGCGCAAATCGGTATCATTACATCGCAGCTATCAGAAAGTTTTACGGGGGCGCGTATGGTGCGCAGTTATAGTCTAGAAGACTATGAGCAAGAACGTCTCGGAAAATCATTTGATGAACGGGTGCGGCTATATCTTAAACTGGTGACCAACCAAGCCCGTGTTGACCCCATTCTAGAAGTGCTCGGCGGCATTGCCTTGGCCAGCGTCTTTGCTCTTGGCGTTTACCGCGTGACGGGCGGACATACAACGGCGGGAGGTATCGCGGGTTTATTAGTCATGATTATCGCCATCAGCCCACGCATTCGCGCCCTTGGTACACTGAATAATGTGGTGCAAGAAGGCTTGGCCGCCCTGCACAGAATTTTTGAAGTCATCGACGAAAAGCCGACCATTACTGATAGTCCCAACGCCAAAGACCTTACCAATATCAAAGGCAGTATCTCGTTTGAGAATGTTGGGTTTACCTATGAAAACGGGACAAAAGCTCTGCGGGCATTGGATTTTCAAGTAAAGCCTGGCGAAACCATTGCACTGGTTGGCCCGTCTGGAGGCGGTAAGTCCACCATTATCAATCTCATAAGCCGCTTATATGATGTTAGCGCGGGGCGCATTGAAATTGATGGTCATGACATTCGGGATATTTCTCTTGCCTCCCTGCGTGGTTCAATAGCCCTTGTCTCCCAAGACATCATTTTATTTGATGACAGTATTGCCGCCAATATCGGCTTTGGCAAATTAACGGCTACGCAAGGCGAGATTGAAACAGCGGCCAAAGCTTCCGCCGCCCACGACTTCATTACCGCACTGCCAAATGGCTATAATACCCGTGTTGGCGAAGCGGGGAGTAAATTATCTGGCGGGCAAAAACAACGCATTGCACTGGCCCGCGCCATGCTCAAAGACGCGCCCATTCTTTTGCTTGACGAAGCCACGTCAGCGCTGGACGCTAAATCAGAAACCAAAGTCCAAACCGCCCTCGCTACACTCTCCAAACACCGCACCGTATTTGTCATAGCACACAGATTATCGACAATACGCGGCGCATCACAAATCCTTGTAATGGACGACGGGCAACTTGTAGAAAGCGGAACCCACAAAACTTTATTGGCCAAAAAAGGTCTTTATGCCAAACTCCACGCCTTGCAATTTAGCTCGTAATACGCGCCTATTCGCGGCGCAGGATTTTTTCGCTAAAAATATTACCAATCCAGCCTGACATAAACCGCGCTTTCACATCAGCAGGATCGTAAATTTCGTCGACCCAGTCGAGAAAACTCAACTCGCCTGTTTTAGTGTATTCGATATAATCATCAAAAAAGAAATCCAGCATACCCGTCTTGCCAGCCTTCACATGTAAATATTTAAATTTTAACTGCTCCACAGCGTCTTCAATCGGCACACCAAGGTGAAAATGCTTGTAAAGCACTCCCGTAATCCCCGTACGGTCAGCCCCAGACTTACAATGCATCAACACAGGGTATTCCATGGTTTCAAATACTTGTTTTAAAGCATGGATTTTCTCTTTTTTCGGGGTATCACGAGAATACATCCGTAAATCCACAAGCGTTATCCCGTGCTGTTCACAGGCTTGTTTTTCAAGGGCGTAATAACCCTTATCACTTTCTCCGCGCAGGTTCAAAATGGTCTTAAACCCGTCTTTGGCAAGCTGTGCAATGCGCTCAGGCGAAGGTTGGTTTGCGCGGTACATTTCCCCGCCAATATGGTGCTGGTTGTTAAACCGTAGGCGTAAAAACCCGTGGTCGCCCCACATCAAGTCTTTACGGGCCTGTTTTTGGCCTTGCGGGGTTGTCAAATCTAGTGTCATACAAGCCTTGTATCTTGAGTGCGAATGTCCAATATTAACCCTAGCAATAACAGGGAGTACCCCATTGTTCAAACGGTTCATGAACATGAAATTCGTCCAAATCATATTGGCACTGATATTGGCTGCCTATATGGGACTGGTGCGCCGTACAACTCGCTGGCACATAGACGGCATAGATACCCTCACGCCATTACAAGAAAGCGGCCAAGGTTTCATCGCCTGTGCTTGGCATTCACGGTTTTTAATGACAACGGCAGGTTGGTCAAAAATGCCGCAAACCCCCCACGTCCTCATTTCCAAATCCCGCGACGGTAATTTAGTTGCCTATACATCGAAGTTTTTGCGCCTTGGGGTTATTCGCGGCTCGCGAACTGCTAGGTTTAAAGACAAGGACAAACGCGGCGCAGGCGCACTGCGCGAGATGAAACAAACCCTTAATAACGGGGATTGTATTTTCATGACACCTGACGGGCCACGCGGGCCACGTATGCGTATGGGCGAGGGGCCGCTACGTTTGGCCAAACTGTCTGGCGCGCCAATCCTCGCTTACGGTCTCTCAACTTCTCGCAAAATTTTGTTTAATTCATGGGACAGGTTTATGCTGCCCCTGCCCTTTGGACGGGGGCAAATTGTTTTTTTAGGGCCAGTACACGTGCCCAAAGACACCAACAACCAACAGCTAGAAAAACTACGCCTACATATGGAAGACTTACTCAACGAGGCGACGCAAAAAGCAGACATTGCCGTGGGCAATACACCCGTCATGCCAGCGGACGCTGTGCCTAAAAAACGCATACGTGCACGCAGAAAAACATCATGAAGAAAACCCGCCTCCTCAAAACCTATAGCGGGGCCACGCGCCTTATTGCCCCCGCACTCCCTTTTTGGTTAAAACGCCGCGCTGACCAAGGCAAAGAAGACCCTGCACGCCTGCCTGAAAGGGGCGGCATTAGCAATATCCCAAGGCCCACTGGCAAACTTATATGGATGCACGCAGCCAGTGTGGGCGAGTCGCAAATGTTGATGCCAATTATGAACCGTATTCTCTCTCAACACTCCAATATGCACATCGTGATTACAACGGGAACTGTTACCTCCGCAAATCTACTCGAAAAACAATTGGGGCCTAATACGCTGCACCAATATGCCCCCGCCGACCACCCAAAGGCTGTCAGAAACTTTCTAAGTCATTGGCAACCAGACATGGCGATATTTGCAGAATCGGAACTTTGGCCAAATATGATTATGATGGCCAAAGATACAGGCATTCCCATGGTGCTCCTCAATGCCCGTATGAGCACAGAGTCCATTGCGCGTTGGGCCAAGCGGGGGAAAAAATCTGGCCAAGCTTTGCTCGCCTGTTTTGACCTTATTCTCGCCGCAGACAAAGCCACCGCAGATGGACTGAGTTGGTTGTTGGATAAAGAAATCGAGTGTGCAGGTAATTTAAAAGACGCTGCACCTGCTCTTGGTGTAAATGAAACTGAGTTAAAAAAATTAAAAACGGCATTGGGGCGGCGCCCCATTTGGGGTGCGGCAAGCACCCACAAGGGCGAAGAAGAGCTTATTGCACAAGCCGCACTTGCGGTAAAAAAATCCCGCCCTAATGCCTTGCTTATTCTTGCCCCCCGTCATCCAGAGCGGGCACAGGAGGTCAAAGACATTTTGACAAAAGTAGGCCTCAAATCTCTACGCCGCTCCAGCCACCGCATGCCAAATTCTGACACAGATGTTTTTATCATGGATAGCATCGGCCATATGGGGCTAGCTTACCGACTTGCCAAAGTCAGCTTTATTGGTGGCTCACTCATCGATGGATTATCGGGCCATAACCCGTTAGAGCCTGCCAGACTTGGTAGTGCGATTATTACCGGTGCACATATTTCAAGTTTTGCAGATGCATATATGGCTCTGCTAACCTATAATGGAGCCAAGCGGATTTTAACACCAGAAGAGCTTGCGCCCACAGTATTGCATTTGTTGAAGGATGCAGGTGCCAGAAAATCACAAGCCGCAGCCGCACAGCTATACGCACAAAGCCAAGACGCTGTACTCGACTATGTTTGGGAGCACCTCTCGCCGTTACTCCCTATCAACCAAGACACAGGCTCATAATTATGCGTGCACCTGAATTTTGGAACATAAAACATGGGCGTGACAGCGCGCCTATGTTACGCGCCATCCTGCGCCCTCTTGGGTGGCTTTACGCACGGGCGACCGCAAAACGCATACAAGATACAATCCCTTATGACCCAGGTATTCCCGTAATCAGCGTCGGCAATGCAAGTGTTGGCGGCACGGGAAAAACGCCTGTCACAGCTTATCTCTTGGAAAGTTTTACGCGCATGGGTATCCACGCTATTGCTTTAACACGCGGATACGGCGGCACAGAAAAAGGGCCCATGATTGTCACCAAAAAACACAGTGCCGCACAAGTTGGCGACGAACCATTATTGCTAGCCAAACACGGGCCCGTCTGGGTGGCCATAAGCCGAGACGACGGGGCCAAAGCTGCGCAAGCGCAAGGCGCACGTGCAATCATAATGGATGATGCCCACCAAAACCCTAGCGTTAAAAAAACACTGTCTCTCCTTGTTGTTGACGCGGAAATTGGCTTTGGCAATGAGCGGGTTTTTCCCGCTGGCCCTTTGCGTGAGCCTATAAAAGCAGCTCTCGCCCGTACGGACGCCGTTATTTTAATGAAGCCAAATCTCGATTTTATTCCCCGTGAAGATTTAATGGCGCAGCTTAAAGGGCTACCAATTATCCCCGCGCATCTTGCCCCCAAAGGGCAACTTCCTAAAGGCAAATTATACGCATTTGCGGGCATAGGCAGGCCCAATAAATTCTTCACTGCCTTGCTGAGCCACGGCGCAGACCTGGTCGAAAGTATGCCGTTTTCAAACCACTACGCTTATAAAGAAACAGATATGAAAGACTTGATTGAGCTGTCAGGAGAATACGGCGCGCAACTTATTACCACTGAAAAAGACTATGTACGCATTCCAATACCTTATAAAAAACACATCCATGTGTGGCCTGTTTCGGTTGTTTTTGAAAATGAATTAAGTCTACGGCGCATATTGCATCCTATCATTGCGGCTGCAAAACCATGATTGTAAAATTTTTTAAACACTTTATTTGGCGGCTCGAAGCCCTTGCATATGATATTGTGCGCCTGATGATGACACCCTTTTCACTGGCGCAAATATCAGCGTTTAGCGGACGCATCATTGCTTGGATAGGGCCCAAAACCAGCAAACATCATATAGCTAAAACGGGCATGAAAATCGCTTTCCCGAACGCAAGCGACACCCAAATTGACCTATGGCTCAAACAATCTTGGTATAATATAGGCCGTACATTTGGTGAATTCCCTGTGCTTGAACGCATAAAGATTTTTCAAGGCGGTACGTGTGTCACCATTGTTGGGCGGGAGCATTTAGACAGGCTCATAAACGAAAAAACCCCTGCCGTATTTTTCTCTGGCCATTTTGCCAATTGGGAACTTATGGCTGCCGCCCTCGCGCAATCTGACCTGCCTGTCTGCACAACCTATCGCCGCATCAACAATCCTTATTTAAACAAACGCATTCATGCACAACGCACAGCTTACGGAACCACGCTCATGGTAGCAAAATCTGGGGTCAAAGGTGCAAAACAACTCATATCGGCCTTAAAAAATGGTGAAAGTGTCGCCCTCATGAACGACCAAAAATTTAACGAAGGCATTGAAGTGCCGTTTTTTGGAGTGGATGCCATGACAGCACCTGGGCCAACCCGCATGGCGCTTAAGATGAATGTGCCGCTTATACCTATGTCGATTATTCGTACCGGTAGCGCCAAGTTTGAAATTACAATTCATCCGCCAATTCCCCTGCAGCGCACGGGTGATAACACGACAGATATTTATGATGGCGTTTGCAAAGTGACGCAATTCATCGAGCAACACATCTTAGAAAATCCAACCAACTGGTTTTGGGTACACAGGCGTTGGCCGAAAAATATTTATAATAGAGCCAATAAATAAGGCCAAAAGTCTACTTGGACATAACATCAACAATACCAATAAGGGTCTATCGCAGAACCTATTTCACGAAAACGTGAAATACGAACACCTTTCATGACTTGTTAATATCTACAGTGTTTATACAACCAAGGTCGTGGCAGAGCGCGCATTGATGTGGGGCAATATGCGTCTGTCACGACTCCCAGTATCCACATCAATGTGGTATTGGAATAAACTCGAATGTGGGGTTTAACGCTACACATCCTGTGCTAGTCGTTATCTGTATTGGTACAGAATATGTACTAACAATATATTAACGCTTCAATAAATAAAGATATTAATTTTCACTTGCCGTGGCAACAACAGCCGTAGTCCATTCACCAGCCCCTTCATTGCGCTTAAGGGCAACATTTGATGCGTCAACATATGCATTACAATCATTGCAAACAGTTTCCACACGCAAACCACCGCCGCAGTGTTTATGAATATTAGTAATTGGCGTTGCGTCCTTGGTTAAAAATTCTTCGCCCCATTGTGCAAGCCCAACAATTATAGGGCTTAATTTCATACACATATCTGTAGGTGTATATTCATAGCGCTTGGAATTTTCTTTATAGGGATGTTTCGCAAATACGCCTGAAGCTACTAAACGATCAAGTTTTGTTTTCAACAAATTTCGATTCATACCGAGATAATTTTCAAGCTTATTGAACCTGCGATACCCAATAATAACACCCGTGACAATCATCAACGACCAATGATCCCCGACCAAGTCCAATGCCGTAGCTAATGAGCCACGCTCTTCAAGTAATTTTGCCCAACTCATTCCCCACCCCGAATCGACTATGTAGGGACGCTATCAGTTTTTACGGAAAAATAAACCAAAAATTATTGCGCTTGTCTTTGCTCATCCCATGCAACAAACTCAAAAGCAATCGACTGCTTAATCAACTCTCGCCAAACGGGTTCGGCAATGTCAATACTCAGACCAACCTTAACAGCAGACTCTTTTACTTTTGCAATTACGTCTTCTATGCGCGCACTATCATGCACGGTATTTCTGTCGGTTTTGATACGGGCCGCTGCGGTCATAAAGCTTTGCCGTTTGGCAATGAGTAACACCAATTCACGGTCTATAGCGTCAACGCCGATCCGGACTTCGGCCATGGTGTTACAGTCTTTTGCAGGTTTAATCATCAGGCCATTCCGTCAAGAGTTCTGGGTCAAGATGGCGATTACGCCATTTTAAGCGCCAACACAAGTGCGGCCCTGTGGAGCGGCCTTTGGAGCCAACCGCGCCAAGTTTCTCGCCGCGCTTGACCACTTGCCCAGGCTTCACATCAATGGTGTTCATGTGCAAATACATAGAGATCAACCCTTGCCCATGATCGAGCAAAACCATCGCCCCTTCAAAATAAAGATCATCATCGGCAAGGCTAACAACCCCCGCCGCTGGTGCGTAAATCGGTGTGCCAACGGGGGCGGCAATATCGACACCGTAATGAGGGCTTTTGGGGACGCCGTTTAATATTCTTTGCGCGCCGAATGGGGACGTTTTGACAAAGTCCTTAAGCGGATAATCAAACCCGTCCTTAAACCACATAGTTTGCTGGCGAGAAGAAAATCCAACCTTTTTACGCACTGACGAGCTACGAATACGGGCGAGTTGGGCTTTAGAATAATTGGAGACTTGTGAAGGTGGTAGGCCGTTAATGCGGGAAATTGTGTATTCGTGCGTTTTCAGTAATAGTGGGTAATAAGAAGGAATTTCGTTCTCATTTTTTGGATGCGAAACACTGAGAAAAACATCTGCGTCGTCTCTATCAAATCCGATAAATACATAGCCATTATTATCGGCAATTATTGTTAATGATTGTCGTTTATCACTTGTAGAAAACCGAACAACTTCAACAATCGCACCAGGCTCAGTTTCACAAAGCACAAGACCACCTTGTTCAAAAACACCATGACATTGGATTGGTGTAAGTAGTTCATCCGCAGAAGGGGTGGTGGCGGTTACATCGCCTTGCCCGCAGGCTGTCAAGAAAACCAAAACTGCAAAGCCTAATAACCGTCGTATCCCCTCACCCGCGCCTCCGTGCCTCTCCCCAAAGGAGAGGCTAGGTTTGTTGGACCATTTTTGTATAATTAAATAGAACGTCGACCTCGCCACATCGTCCCTTCTCCTTTGGGGAGAGGAACAAGGTGAGGGGATATGGGGTTGGCGTTTTATGGTTTACTCGCAAGCAAGCGTTTTGTACTGGCGGCTGCACTTGCATATGCTTCTTGCAAATCATCGTTCCAGTATTTTAAATCATCGAGTGGGATTTTATCGCCTGTAACCGCGCAAACAACATAACTGCCCTGTTCCAAAATCATATAGTCGGACGCACCGTAATGCAGTTTTGCAGGGCCATTCTGGTTTGTGAAATTTAACATGGTTGTACTTTATCCTATTTAGCGGCAAATCAAAAGAGGTCTTGCTGCTTTTCATTTGATTTTTTTGTAGGCTTTCTTTTGGGGCTAGCTTTGTCGTCAATTACGGCATTTCGTTTCCCGTCACTAAATGTCAGCGTAACACCGTCGCCAATCTTTAAGGGCTTGCCCTTGCGAACAAGTTTACCACCGCTGTCCGTCACCAAAGCATAGCCCCGCTCCAATACCCCTTGATAACTATAAGCGTCTAACAATTTTGATGAGCCGCGCAAACCTTGTTCTGCTCGTTCCAAAATACGCTTTAAAATCGAAAATGTTTCACGTGAAACATTTTGCAATTTTTCAACCCGCCGTGCAATATCACGCGTTAAATTGTCAGGCCTGAGGCGACTTGAAACAATTTTTAAGCGGTTTTCATGGGCGCGGCGGCTCAAATCAAGCGCAGGTAAAAGGCGCGCCAATGCGAGGTCAAGCCTTTGGCGAGGGGAGGACAATACGGTTTCAAGTTTGGGCAGTTTCGCAGCCCCCAGCCCTATTTTTTTATGCTCTACCGTTCGGGTAAGACCACGTTTTAAGCGCAGGGCATAATCATCCACCGTGTCGATAAGCTCGGCCCGTACTGGCACAGATATTTCCGCCGCCGCCGTTGGGGTTGGGGCGCGTTCATCGGCCACATAATCTAGCAGTGTCCAGTCGGTTTCGTGACCTACGGCGCTGATGAGCGGGATGCCAGAACTCGCCGCCGCCCGCACAACATTTTCTTCGTTAAAGCACCACAAATCTTCTATAGACCCCCCGCCCCTTGCCACAATCAGAACATCTGGTTTGGGACATTCTTGTGTAGGCTCCATATGGTTAAACCCCGTAATGGCCCCCGCAATTTGCGCCGCCGCTTTATCGCCTTGAACAAGCACGGGCCAGACCAAAACCCGTACGGGAAAACGGTCTGAAATACGGTGCAGTATATCGCGGATTACAGCCCCAGTTGGCGAGGTAATTACGCCAATGGTTTGGGGCAAATAGGGCAGTTCAACCTTGCGGTCTTCGTCAAATAGGCCTTCGCTCGCCAATTGTTTTTTGCGCTTTTCCAGCAATGCCATCAACGCGCCAACCCCCGCAGGTTCGAGCTTATCAATGACGAGCTGATATTGAGAACGGCCTGGATAGGTCGTAAGCTTACCTTCCACCACCACTTCCATGCCTTCTTCGGGGCGCACGGATAGACGCGACACCGAGCCTTTCCACATGATGGAGGCAATCACTGCTTTGTCGTCTTTAACATCCACATACATATGGCCAGATTTTGCGATCACCACACGGCCAAGCTCCCCCCTGACCCGCACACGACCATAGGTTTCCTCGACCGTGCGTTTGAGGGAAAACGCCAGTTCGGACACCGAATATTCATGTGCATTTGTTGGTGATGTACCCACTAAACCTCTTCCTTCTTTGGCATTAGTGGTTCATATACTGCACCTGAGCAATATAACCTAGCGCGAAAGAGTGTGGATATGAAAATTCTTCTGGTTGGCAGTGGTGGCCGCGAACATGCGCTGGCGTGGAAAATAAGCCAAAGTCCTTTGTGTGACCACCTTATATGCGCACCCGGAAATGCGGGGATTTGCGAAATTGCAGACTGCGCCCAAATTGCCGCCGACGATATACTTGGCCTTGTTGGACTTGTACAAAGAGAGAGTATCGACTTCGTTATTGTCGGACCTGAAAACCCATTAGCTCTTGGATTGGTTGACGTCCTTACCGAACAAGGCGTACCCTGCTTTGGCCCAACACAATCAGCCGCCATGTTAGAATCCTCAAAAGCCTTCACCAAAGATTTTTGCACGAGGCACGACATTCCCACAGCCCGTTATGATGTGTTTACTGAACTTACTGATGCCAAAGCATTCTTGGACGAAATGGACGCACCTTATGTCATCAAAGCGGACGGGTTAGCTGCGGGTAAAGGCGTGGTTATTGCCGAGACAAAAGCGGAAGCGAAAACAGAACTGGACGCATTTTTCTCTGGCAAATTTGGCGAGGCTGGCACATGTGTTGTCATTGAAGAATTTATGACAGGGCACGAGATTTCCTTCTTCGCGATTTCAGACGGCAAACATGCTCTGCCACTACTTGAATCCCAAGACCACAAACGCGCATATGACGGGGATAAAGGCCCCAATACGGGCGGCATGGGGGCGTATTCCCCTGTACCTGAGTTCGATGCCAAAATGTCCAAACGGATCATGGACGAGATTATTATGCCGACCGTAAAAGGTATGGCGGACGAACGCGCGCCCTTTGTCGGCGTTTTGTTTGCAGGGTTAATGATGACAAAAACTGGCCCGAAATTAATTGAATATAATGTGCGTTTTGGCGACCCTGAATGTCAGGTTCTCATGCGCCGTTTGGACAGCGATATTGTCGAAATTTTCCTCGCGGCTGCCAAAGGTAAATTGGATAAACTGCCAATGCTAAAATGGAACGCCAGCCCTGTGGTCAATGTCGTTCTTGCCGCCAAAGGATATCCGGAGAAATATAAAAAGAACACCGAGATTAAAGGTGTGGACGCGGCCAACCTCATGAACGGGGTGCAGGTTTTTCATGCGGGCACAAGCCGCAATGACACGGGAAGTTTACTTGCATCAGGTGGACGGGTGCTCAATATCACTGCCGAGGGGAAAACGATAGAACACGCCGTAAACCGCGCTTATAAGGCTATTGACGAAGCTATTGATTGGCCCGAAGGGTTTTGTAGGCGCGATATTGCCAAGCAAGCCCTTTAAATCATACTGGCATGCCTCCACCGCTTTAACGGCGGAGACATATAATTGGAGAGCAAAATGAAAAAATTAAAAACTCTATTTTTAACGGGTGCAGCCCTTATGTTGAGCAGTTCGGCGTTCGCCCACGAACCGACAGGCGACCTTGTCCTTATTCATGCGGGTCAGGTTTTGCCTATACCTGGCAAAGCCATACGCACACAACAAACCATCAAAATTATTGGCGGCGAAATCATCTCTATTTCCTCTGGTTACTCCCAAGAAAACGGCGCACATATTATTGACCTTAAAGATAAATTTGTCCTGCCAGGTCTGATCGATAGCCATGTACATTTATCCATGGAATGGAGTCCTGAAATTCGCCTTGACGGGGTGACAAAACGCCCCGGTGATATTGCTTATGACGCATTATCAAATGCCCGCAAAACCCTTATGGCTGGCTTTACCAGTGTACAAGATGTGGGCGGGCCTGAAGCGATTTTCTCACTGAGGGACGCGGTGAATGCGGGCGTTGTTGATGGCCCACGTATTCGAGCCTCTGGCCCGTCATTGTCTCCAACTGGCGGACACGGAGACACCCACGGTTACACAACAGAAATACTGGAGCTTTTACACTCCCCAACCATTTGCAACGGTGTGGATGATTGTCGCCGCGCAACCCGCGCCGCCATTAAATCAGGTGCAGACGTTATAAAAATCACGGCCACTGGCGGGGTGCTGTCCAATACGTCGGCAGGTACGGGGCAACAGTTTTTTAACGACGAACTTGAGGCCATTGTGGAGAGTGCTGCCAAGATGGGCCGTAAAGTTACAGCCCATGCTCACGGCAAAATCGGCATTGATAGCGCGCTCAAAGCGGGGGTGAAATCTATAGAACACGGTACATATCTTGACCAAGAAACAACGCGTCTGTTTAAGAGAAACAACGCCGTATTAATTCCCACCGTGCTCGCGGGCATGACTGTAGTTGACTGGGCCGAAAATAAAGACTGGCTCCCACCTGCCTCAAAAATTAAAGCCCTGCAAGTCGGGCCAAAAATGCAAGACATGTTGTCCATTGCTTATGCAAACGGCGTCACCATCGCATTTGGCACAGACACAGGTGTATCCGAGCACGGCGGCAATGCCCGTGAATTTGGCTATATGGTCAAAGCTGGTATGAGCGAGATGGAAGCCATCACAGCCGCCACCGTTACGGCGGCTTGGCATTTGGAAATGGACGATAATATTGGTACGTTAGAGCACGGAAAATTTGCCGATATAGTCGCGGTGGACGGCAATCCGCTAGACGATATTACCGAACTTTACGACATAGATTTCGTCATGAAAGGCGGCAAGGTTTATAAAAACAAAGATTAATGCCAGACCCCAATTTCATTCCTCACCCCGCTTTAGCGGGGGAGGTGGGCGCGTAGCGCTCGGAGGGGGAAACCATTAACGGGGCATTGGATAGCTTGAAATATTGTCCCCCTCCACCCCTTCGGGGCACCTCCCTCATAAATGGGGTGAGGAAAGAATGGGGGGTTTTATATTATGGGTTTTTTACTCGCGGGCGCAAGAACACACGGTGTAATACCAAACCCAATCCTGACAGGCTAAACAACAACGCACAAAACGACACAAGTTTCAGCCACCACAAATTTATATTACTCCGGTCTTTATAGTCCATAATGTGCAACATCCACATAAAATCAAAAGCACGCCACAGACGGGTTCGCACGTTAATAAGCTCCCCTGTTACGGGGGAAATATACAAGCGAGTGGCGGGACTATTATCAAATATCACCTGCCACACAGGAAGGTTTCCACCGTAATCTTTGGGCGCAACGTCCAATTTCATGACCGTGTTAATTTGACTCTTGCCCAAATAATAGCTTTTTGCAGCCTCTCTAATGCGCCCTTCACTCACGCCTTGCCAAAGTCCACCCTTTTGACCATCTACATGTATAACCCCCGCATTACCTGAAATTCTCCATATTGGTGTACCAAGAGCAGAGCTCAAATCAACTCTATGGATTTCACCTTCTTGCGGATAGAGATGCAGGGCTTGCTCGGCTGTAATAAGTTGCTCCAACTTGAGTGGCCATGTTTTCTCAAGTGCCATATGGTCGCCGTGGACTTTATCAATGCTAAAAAAACTCATGAAAAAACCACTAGCAAACCACAAAATAATTTGCAGACCAATCACAAGCCCGGCCCATTTATGAACACGGGTAAGTACCCGCCAAAATTTGCGCTTTTCTATCATAACCTCTCTTTACGCCTTTTCACGCCGCGTGCAATGGTTTAGGAAAAACTATGCCGCCAATCATCATCAGTCTTATATTACTTGCCGTATTTATCACCGCCTGTATTTCAGGCATTTTCGGCATGGCAGGCGGGCTGATAATGATGGGCGTGCTTGCTAGCTTTCTTGGCGTTTCCGAGGCTATGATCGTGCACGGCGCCGTGCAATCCGTTTCGAATTCTTCTCGCGCTTACTTGCTGCGCCAACACGTGCGGTGGGATATTTTTGCCAAAATTGCTATCGGGTCACTACCTGCCATCGCTATTTTGGCCTTTATCTCTTTCCTGCCCAGCAAAAGTTTGTTGTTTATTGTACTGGGCGCATTACCTATTTTACTCTGGCTGCCAAAACGCATTATCTACCTTGATGCGGCCCGCCCTTTACATGCCGTTTTTTGCGGGTTTTGCGCCACAGGCTTAAACCTGATTGCAGGCGCGGCGGGGCCGGCACTGGATATATTTTTCATCAAAACCAAAATGCCCCGCGAAGAAATTGTCGCCACCAAAGCCGTGACAATGTTTGCGTCCCACATGATGAAGATACTGTATTTCGGCATACCTCTACTCAAATCCCAAGGCGTGAGTAGCCTGCCGCCTTGGTGGTTTTTTTGTGCCATTATCCCCCTCGCCATAGGCGGGACATATGCGGGTACGCGCTTGCTAAAACGCATGAGCGACATAAGTTTTAGCACATATACCAAATGGCTGGTCAGTTTTGTTGGCATTATTTACGTGCTACGCGGGATTAATCTTCTGGGCTTAATTTAACCTGTGTATTTTCACGTCTGTCAAACCAAGTAAACAAGCCAATACCAAAAATTGTTATAGCCGTACCCAAACCGTCAATCAAACCAAACGGCTCGCCCAATACGCTGACCGCCAGCAATATTGTTGCGATAGGTGACAACATACCTACCACAGCAACCGCCTGCGCGCCAATCCGGCCCAGTGCAATATTTATCATAAATGACGGAACCAATGTACCGACAAGGGCAATCCCTGCCCCCAACATCCAAACGTCTTTGGGCTGGGAAAGTTGCGCGTAGTCTGCACTTATAATGATACTAACAAAGAAATGGGCGAGAATACCAAGGCCCGCACATATCATCGCCATACAGGTAAAAAGTGCACCGCCAAATACTTTAATCTGCTTGCCTATTATCAATTGGAAAATGGCAAATGTGAAAGCCGCGCCAAACACCAAAAGTGCGCCAAACAAAACCTGCTCGCCGCTGGCAATAGAGCCGCGTGCAAAAATCAACACAAGGCCTGCGTAGGCAATACACATGGCCAATATGCCGCTGGGCCTTATCCGTTTGCCAAAAAACAGTGCGCCCAGCACCATGACAAAAGCAGGGTAGGTAAATAAGATCAACCGCTCTAACTGGGCTGTAATATATAGCAGCCCCGTGAAATCCAAGACGCTGGCCAGATAATAACCCAACAGACCCATCGCCCCTGCACTTATATAATGCCACGCCGTAATCCCGTCCAGACGCGGTCTCTTTGGGGAGCGAAATGCCCATATTGCAATCATAGCATAAATTGGCAAAGCAAGCCCCATACGAATGGCGAGCAATGTTATAGGCTCAAGGTCTGGTGTATGTTGATAGGCAAATTTAATAAAAATCGCCTTGGTTGAAAACAGTGCCGAACCAAGAGCGGCCAAGCCAAAGCCCGCCAATATTTGCTGGCGCGTATGGGCCGCCTCTACATCTATGGGCAAAGGGCGGTAACTCGGACGAGAAAATCTCATTTCCCGCGCCGCGCTTTAAAAAAATCTTTTAGCAATTGCCCACATTCATTTGCGAGAATACCGCCCGTAATATCAGGCTTTGCGTGACAGTTCGAGCTTTTAAAAAATTGCACACCGTTTTCCACTGCCCCGCCCTTGGGATCGGACGCCCCGTATACAAGCCGTCCAATGCGAGCGTGAGATATGGCGCCCGCACACATGGTGCAAGGCTCCAACGTCACATATAAAACCAAACCACTTAGGCGGTAATTGCCCAAGCTGTAAGCTGCGTCGCGCAGGGCCAAAATTTCTGCGTGGGCCGTGGGATCGCATATGCCTATGGGTGCATTTCCCACTTGCGAAATAATATCGCCCGTAGCGGGGTTAACAATTAAAGCCCCCACAGGCACTTCACCCCGTGCACTTGCCGCTTGCGCTTGGGCTATACATTGACGCATATAGTGTTCATCGGATTTCATGATTATGGAGTCGGCTAAAACACAGGATAAATCAAGTGTCATCTCAAGATAAAACCGCGGCCCCTAAAGGCGAACGCATCGCCAAAGTTTTAGCACGGGCTGGTGTTGCCTCTCGCCGCGAGGCAGAGCGTATGATTGAAGCGGGACGGGTGAGTGTGAACGGCGTAATGCTAGAAACACCAGCGTTTCTCGTCACCTCCAAAGACAAAATCTTTGTTGATAATGCCCCCATCGCCAAGAAAGAGCCGCCGCGTTTGTGGCGTTACCATAAACCAGACGGATTGCTCACCACCCATAATGATCCGGGTGGTCGTCAAACCGTATTTGAAAACCTGCCTGAAGATCTGCCCCGCGTGATCTCAGTCGGCAGGCTCGACCTAACCTCCGAAGGGCTGCTGTTGCTGACCAATGACGGGGAACTTGCACGGGTACTTGAACTGCCTGCGACCGCATGGGCGCGACGTTACCGCGCACGGGTTTACGGAAAACCTACCCAAGAACGGCTTGACGGCCTGATGAAAGGCGTGGTGATTGACGGGGTGCGTACAGGCCCGATTGAGGCCAAACTTGATAAGCAACAAGGCGGCAATGCTTGGATTACCATCACCATCCGCGAAGGCAAGAACCGCGAAATTCGCCGCGCTTTCGAGACATTGGATATGCGGGTTAACCGCCTCATTCGCCTGTCATATGGCCCGTTTCAACTGGGCGACCTTCTGAAAGGCGGGGTAGAAGAAATCCCCAACCGTATCTTGCGCGACCAAGTTGGGCATCTGCTCGATATCCCCGAAACCCGTCACCAAGGCACATTACAAGCATCTGGAAAAGTATTTGGCAAAGGCGGTAAAAAAATTCACCCCAAAGCAAAATTCAAATCAGGTAAAACGAATAAGTTTAGCCCTAGTAAAAGGCGAAAAAGATAACAGCTACCGCAGTCCTCGGACTTGATCCGAGGTCCATTCAATTTTGAAATAGGCGTAAAGAGAAAATAGTACATGGACCCCGGATCAAGTCCGGGGACATTAAAAAGAAAGAAAAAGCATGCGTATCGTTGGCGGAAAATTTAGAGGACGCAATATTGCGTGCCCGTCTGGAAAACGAACCCGCCCGACTTCGGATCAAGCGCGGGAAAGTATTTTCAACATTCTCTCCCACGCAGATTACGCCCTACCCTTGGACGAAAACGCCCTGATTATTGATCTGTTCGCAGGCTCTGGCGCGCTGGGTCTTGAAGCCCTATCAAGGGGAGCAGGGTTTTGCCTGTTCGTGGAAACAGAGCCCAAAGCCCGTGCCGCCATCCGCGAAAATATCGACACGATGAACCTTGGCGGCATGACCCGTTTACACCGCCGCGACGCTACCAAACTGCGTATCGCCGCCAGCAATCTACGCGGCCCCTTCACCCATATTTTCCTAGACCCCCCCTATAACAAATCCCTCGCTCGACCTGTGCTTAGAAAACTCGGCGAGCAAGGCCTGATCGCAGACGACGCGGTTATCGTGTACGAAATGAGCAAAGACGAAGAACCAAACCTACACGGCTATGAAGTGTTCGACGAACGCATATGGGGCGCAGCCAAAGTGGTGTTTATGGGTGTGGAAAAATGAGCTCAACAGCATTTTTAACAATTTTCTTTACATGCTAAGCAGTTCATGTAAAGAAACTTCCTATATTCTTTACATGTTGAGGACTTATGACTTGGTTGATTGATGATTTCCCACCTAAACAAAGTTTAGAAACCCATAAGGTATTAAAAAAACTTGCGCAAGCCCATAGATATTTAGCTGAACTTAAAGGGCTAGCCCGAAGCATTCCCAATCAAAGTATTTTAATCAATACATTGTCTTTGCAAGAAGCAAAAGATAGTTCGGAGATTGAAAACATTATTACTACATATGAGGACTTATTCAAGGCAGGCAGAACATCGTCCTCCCTTCTACCTGCAACAAAAGAAGTGTACCGATATTCAGATGCTCTTTTGGTAGGATTTAACGCCGTTCAAAAACGCGGCTTTATCAGTCTTAATCACATTAAAAAAACCCATACGGCACTCATGGGTAGCGAAACAGGGTTTCGCAAACAGGCGGGTACAGAATTGCGTAACGAACAAACGGGTGAAACCGTCTATGTTCCCCCTCAAAATCCAGATGATATCGCAAATTATCTCTCACAACTTGAAATATATATAAATAATTCAAACGATACATCCATAGATGACCTTGTCCGCATGGCACTAATTCATCACCAGTTTGAAAGCATACACCCCTTTTCAGATGGAAATGGTCGTACTGGACGAATAATTAATATATTATACTTGATTTTAAAGGGGTTGGTCGACATCCCCATTTTATACCTAAGCCGCTATATCACCAGCACAAAATCTGAATACTACCGCCTTCTCCAGTATGTTCGTGACAGCGGAGAATGGGAAGAGTGGATATTATATGTTCTGGATGGCATTGAAGTTACAGCGAAACACACTTTAGGAATCATATTTTTGCTAAAAGAAATGATGCAAGAAACAAAAGACAATATGCGCTCCCGATTACCAAAAATTTACAGTCAAGACTTACTCAATATTATTTTTCGTCACCCTTATACAAAAATCAATACCATCATGAAAGAACTGTTAGTTTCACGGCCTACAGCAACACGGTATTTAGAGCTTCTTGCAAATCATAAAATTTTATCCCGCCAAAAAATAGGAAGAGATTTGTATTATATCAATGATGCATTGGTAAACTTATTCATAAATACACCATCTTTTGAAAGTTCCAAAACCCACTAAATTTACGATAGCGCCTAATATGACGTCATCCCTAAGGCTTATTTACCCCAGTCAGATAATGTCAATCTCAACCACTCCGTTTAAACACGAAATTTTTCCACCATTTTGGCTTGCCTTTTTGTCTCGCTCCACACCTACTGCGCTAGGTTGCATTTGACTGAGTACCCAGCGGGGCCAGACTTTTGAACCGCTTGACCCACACGACGCGCCTAGGTTTTTCGGGCCATAGGATGTGATGAGTAGCAGGGATTATAAAATATCAAAATCATATCCTCTCACCTTGCTCCTCTCCCCAAAGGAGAGGAGCAAGGTGAGAGGATGCGGTGTTTTTAAGTTTTATATATTTGTTTTTCTTGGCTGTTAGTAAGCAGGTAAAAAGCTATACCCGTCCATCACCGACGCCCAAATAATTTTTCGATGTCGGCCAGTTTAAGCTCCACGTAGGTGGGGCGACCGTGATTGCATTGACCACTGTGAGGTGTGGCTTCCATTTGCCGCAACAGGGCGTTCATTTCTTGGGCGTTTAGTCTGCGCCCTGCTCGCACGCTGCCGTGGCACGCCATTGTCCCGCACACATGTTCAAACCGTTCGGCCAGTGTCAGCGTTTGGTCAGTATCGCGCAAATCGTCCACCAAATCACGCAGCAAGCCTTGCACGTCCATCTCGCCCAATATCGCAGGGGTTTCGCGCACAGCCACCGCGCCGACCCCGAAAGGTTCAATGATGAGACCCATTGTGGCAAGTACGTCCGTACGGGCCAGCACTAGCTCTGCATCCCCCTCGCCCAAATCAACAATTTCAGGGATGAGTAAGGCTTGCCGCTCCACACCTTTGCCTTCCATATTGGCCTTCATGCGTTCATAGACCAATCGTTCATGAGCCGCATGTTGATCGACGATGACCATGCCGTCCGTGGTTTGTGCCACGATATAAGTTTCGTGCACTTGCGCCCGCGCAGCCCCAAGTGGGTATTGAGAATAATCCGTTATCTGCCCCGCGTGGCCATCAAGACTGTGCGGCGCATTGTCGTGGTAGGGCGCATATTCTTCCTCGACGCGGGCGGAAAATCCGTCGATGAGAGGTTGGGTGATTTGGTCTGGTTTGGCTGGGGCTTGGTAGCTACCAAACCCAGGACGCGGCCCGCCAAAACTTCCTCCAATTTGGGCTTTCCCCAAAGCAAATTGACTTGTGGTGGTACTGGCTCTATGCCCGGCCCCTGCCAAAGCATGGCGCAATGCACCCACTATCAAACCACGCACCATTGCCGGGTCACGAAAGCGCACTTCGGTTTTTGCAGGATGCACATTGACGTCTACAAGATGTGGATCGAGCTGCACATAAAGGGCCACAACGGGATGACGACCACGGGCAAGGAAATCTTGATAAGCTCCGCGCACTGCCCCGTATAATAATTTATCGCGCACGGGACGATCATTGATAAAGAGATATTGATGGGTGGACGAGCCTCTGGAAAATGTCGGCAGGCCTGCATAACCGCTTAAAGATATCCCGTCTCGCTCGGATGATATTTCCAAAGCATTGTCTTTAAAATCGCGGCCTAATATGTCCGCGAGACGTTTTAACTTAGCATTATTTTTCCCTGTCGGGGCTTTGCCCCTCCCCGCCTCTTGGTTTTCATTATCAGTTTCGGCAGCAAGATTGAGTGTCACCCGTCGGCCATTGTGCAGACTAAATCCCACGTCAGCTCGGGCCATCGCCAGACGTTTCACCATATCAGATATGGCGAGGCTTTCAGAGCGTTCGGTTTTAAGAAATTTAAGACGGGCGGGTGTCGCATAAAATAAATCACGCACCGCGACCCGTGTCCCCGTAAGGCCAAAACGCGGCGCGGGTTTTGGCTTGGTGATTTCGCCGCCTTCTACTGATAACTCCCACGCCGAACCTGCGTCCAGAATTTGTGTGGTGATTTTTAGCCGCGCCACGGAACCAATAGAGGGCAGAGCTTCGCCGCGAAACCCCATTGTCGAAATATTGAGAAGGTCCCATTCTCCGCCTGCGTCTGGTGCAAGCTTGGACGTTGCGTGGCGTTCTATACACAAGCTCAATTCTTCGCGGCTCATGCCTTTGCCGTTATCGGTGACGATCACGGCACGGCGACCACCTGCCTCGTGGCGAATATCAATTTGGGTTGCGCCTGCGTCGAGCGCATTTTCCGCCAGCTCTTTAATCACACTCGCAGGCCGCTCGACCACTTCCCCCGCGGCAATGCGGTTGATGGTATGTTGGGGTAGTTTGCGAATCGATGGCTGTGTTTTGGGCATAAAAAACCCTAACCCGATTTGAGGCTAGGGTCGATAAAAATCACCGCTTTGTCATTCCAGCGAAAGTTGGAAACTGAAGTAAGCTAGGGGCTTTAACTTTGCGAGACCCCAGATCAAGTCTGGGGTGACAGGTTTTTTGTTTGTGAATGTAACCAAGAGGAAAGGAGCACATTAATACCAATGTCATTCCAGCGGAAGCTGGAATCTGGTATCAGACTCAAACCTAAGAATTTGGTACGAGACCCCAGATCAAGTCTGGGGTGACAGAGGAGGAGTAAAAATTTTAGTAAACTGTGTACCGAGCATAGCGAGGCAAGGCCAAGGGCCGCCGCGCCCTATGGCGCGCACCCGCGTAGGCGTACGCCTTGGCGCACTTGCCGTGAGCGATATTAAAGCCCTGGTAATTTTGCGCCAGATGGACGGCGGGTAATGGTGACAGGTGCACCGCCTGTGGCCGAGTTAATGGATTTCATACGGCGAGCTTCATCATCGGGATCTAAGGGTTGTCCATCTGGCCCAATGGCTTTTCCATTTTTCCAAAAAATAATCCGGTCAGTAAAGCCGCGGTTTTTACGTTCAATAGAATTTTGCCCGTCAATAATAACCCGCACAGCAGGGTCTGCACGTCCGCCGCCCGCTTTGGCTATTAATACGGCTTCACCTGCAGATGGTTTTGCGGGGTCAATATCACCGAGCAAAGCTTTGCGGGCCGCAACGGTGGCATATTTTTCTTCAACATTTAACTCACCCGAACGCGGTGGGCGCAGATTATATTCTGGCGGCACAACCAATGGTGGCTTGGTTAAAATATTAAATTCATTAGGGGTCGACTTCGTCATACCAAGGGCTTTGCCCGCAGAACTGCACCCTGTAATGATAAGGGTAGATACGGCAAATAAGCCGATAAAAATTGTGCGCGTTGTCATGAAGACTCCTGTTATTTTTACGCTGTGTAGCGGGTTTACTCGCGTCTGCCAAGTTAACTTATAGTGATATTACACATCTTTTGCAGTTTTTTTCTCGTCCCGCCACTGCAAGAACATTGCCAGTAACATGCCAATCACCCCGCAGGTAATGGCACTGTCGGCCACATTAAACACCCACTTAAAACCAATATCATCAAAACTCAAAAAATCGGTGACCGCGCCAAACCGCGCACGGTCAATGGCATTACCAATCGCGCCGCCAATAATCAGCGACAATGCCAATGACATTAATTTACCCTTTTCCTTATTGAGCCATGTGAGCAAGAAACCACACATGGCCACGGCAAATACCGTCAACAAAGTGCGCGTGAGCATCGAAGAACTTGATAACATGCCAAAGCTCACCCCCTGATTGCAGACAAGGGCAAGGTCAAATACAGGGCTTAACTCTATTTTTAGGCCAGGGCGCGGGTTAATGGCGCAAATATTTTGCGGCACGGAAAATTTACTGATCGCCCAGAATTTAGAAAGCTGGTCAAAGATGACAACGAGGGCAGGAATGACAACGCCCCATACCCAGAGGTTCTTGCGAAGCTTCACCATATTTTCCTCCTCCGTTTACGGGGGAGGTGGCCTGAAAGGTCGGAGGGGGCGCAAGCAAAGCTTGCGCGGCGCATTTGCGCCGCCCCCATCGCCTGCGCTAACGCTACGGCACTTCCCCCGCAAGCAGGGGAAGAAAATATTAACACATCACCCATGAATATCGTCCCACTGTGCAGTCGCCACTTCATCACGCGGGGTAATTCCTGCGCCGTTTTCGGCCCTAAAATATTTCCATGAGCGTTCGCATTTGGCAAATTTTGGATTTTCCGTAAGGGCAGTGATGGTAATGTTGTTAGCGTTTTTGGACAAATCACATTCACTGACAATCAAATAATCAGCCAATGTATCCACTGGATTTTCATTGTTTGCGTACACATCTTTGCGGGTGATACCCAAGGCCGTTAACGCAGAGATAAGCGCACTATCAGCGGGAGCCGTTACGCTCGCTTCCAAGCTTGAACGAATGGTTTTAGTCGCCCGCAGAGGTTCAATCTTTGCACTGACGTGGTCGCGTAAGGTTTGCACATATTTCATTTTCCCGTCAAGATCATTGTCTTGCCACGCACTTGGCGTTTCAGGGAATTCTTGCAAATGCACGGAGTTTTTTATCTCGCCTTGGTGGGTCTGCCATACTTCTTCCATCGTAAAACACAAGATCGGCGCGAGCCATAATGTCAGGCGGTTAAACAGGGCGTCCATGACCGTGCGGCAGGCACGGCGGCGGGTTGAGCCGAGCGGGTCGCAATAGAGCGCGTCTTTGCGAATATCGAAATAAAACGCGGATAGATCATTGGTACAAAAATTAAACAGGCTGGTGAACACTTTTTTAAAGTCGTGCTCGGCGTAAGATTTTCGTACCTGTTCATCAAGCTCGGTTAGTCTATGCAGCACCCATTTTTCAAGGGCAGGCATGTCGGCGTAATCTAGCGCATCTTTCGCGTCGTATCCGTCCAAAGCGCCAATCATATAGCGCAGGGTATTGCGGAGTTTACGGTAAGCATCTGCGGAGGTTTTGATGATTTCGTCACCAATGCGTAGGTCTTCGGTAAAGTCGGAACTGGCCACCCAGAGGCGCAAAATTTCCGCTCCGAATTGGCGGATTATGGTTTCTGGCGCCACCGTATTGCCAAGTGATTTACTCATCTTACGGCCATCTTCAGCCATAACAAACCCGTGGGTCAGTACGGCTTTATAAGGAGCTTCTCCGTAAACCGCACAGCTTTCCATAAGCGAGCTTTGGAACCAACCCCGATGTTGATCCGTGCCTTCAAGATAGAGGTCTGCACGGTCTTCAAGATCGTCTCTTTGCTTAAGACAAAAAGCGTGGGTACAGCCACTATCAAACCAGACGTCCAAGATATCGGTAACTTTCTCCCAACCATCAGAATTGACATCGCCCATAAGGTCGGCAATATCCGCGTCAAACCAACCATCCACGCCAGTCGCATTTACGGCAGACAGAATGCGCCCATTAATTGCGTCTGCTTGCGGTAATTCTGTATGTAGTGCACCCGTTTCTGTATTGACTATCAAAGTAATCGGTACCCCCCAATTACGTTGGCGGGAAATCAGCCAATCGGGGCGGTCTTGCACCATGGCGCGGATGCGGTTCTCGCCCCGCGCTGGATACCATGTTGTTTCTTTTATGGCAGCGAGAGCTTTATCCCTAAGGCCATCTTTGTTCATCGAAATAAACCATTGCGGGGTTGCGCGGCGAATGACAGGAGCCTTGGAACGCCAAGAATGGGCATCGCGCAAGTTCAAAATACCGCGCGCCAAAAGATTGCCACATTCCAGTAAAGCTTTCAAAGTTTCAGGATTAGCTTTCCCGTCTTTGCCACGTTTCTTGCCAGAGGTGCGGATAACGTCCAAACCTTGAAAACGGGTCGGGAGCACATCCGTATAACACCCATCATCATCCAAAGTCATATCCACTTTCGGATTGATACCAAGCTCTTCCAATTTCTTCTGATTGGAAATCCAAACAATATAATCATCCTCGCCGTGAGACGGCGCCGTATGCACAAACCCCGTACCCGCCTCGGCAGTTACGTGGTCGCCCGCCAAGAGCGGCACAGGAAAATCAAATTTCCCTTCATTGCCTTCCATGTTTTTTAAGGGGTGATTACAAACAAATCCGTCAAGCACAGCCCCGCTGACCGACTCTATTCTGTTGGCATTTTTAATGAGGCCCGATTTGGCAACATCCGCCCACAAATCATCAGCGACAATTAATTTATCACCAATTTTTGACCAAGGCTCAAACTCGGCTTCTTCCATTTCTGTGACTTCGTACAGGCCATATGTTATTTTAGGGGAATAACTGACAGCCCGGTTGGCAGGAATTGTCCAAGGTGTCGTCGTCCAAATCACGATGCTGGTTTGCGTGTCTCTAACAGGAAATTTCACATAAATCTGTGTCGCCCTTCTATCCGCATATTCCACTTCGGCTTCGGCCAGCGCGGTGCGTTCTACAGGGCTCCACATGATGGGTTTTGAGCCTCTGTAGAGCTGCCCTGTTTTGGCGATTTTTAGGAGTTCTCCGCAGATGACGGCTTCACTTTCGAAATTCATGGTTTTGTAGGGATTGTCCCAATCACCTATGACACCGAGGCGTTTAAATTCGCCCCTTTGGGTATCCAGCCAGCCTGCTGCGTATTCACGGCAACGCGTTCTAAATTCGGAACCCGGAACCTGGTCTTTGGTGCGGCCTTTGCCCCTAAATTCTTCTTCCACCTTCCACTCAATCGGCAAGCCGTGGCAATCCCAACCGGGTACGTAATTGGCATTAAAGCCCATCATTTGGTGGGCGCGCACCACCATGTCTTTGAGGATTTTATTCATGGCCGTACCCATATGGATATGACCATTGGCGTACGGCGGGCCGTCGTGCAGCACATAGCTCGGCTTGTCTTTGCTCTGCGTTCTTAGCGTATTATACAAATCGATTTTATTCCAATGAGCGAGCCATTCAGGTTCTTTTTTGGGCAGGCCTGCCCGCATAGGAAAATCGGTTTTAGGAAGGAATAAAGTTTCGCGGTAATCGCGGGGCGTGTTGGAATCTGTCATGGGAGTATCTTTAAATTAAATCTGTGTGTGAGCAAGGCTAAACGTCCCGATATCCTTAAGATATCGGGCTGATAATTCGTATGTTACTGCGCACGATTAATTTCATAGCGCGGGCGTAACATGAGAGCGTGGGGATTGCTAGGGTGCATTTGGGAGTTACCAGATATCCCCTCACCCGCTGTCGCGTGCCTCACCCACTGTCGTGCGCCTCTCCCCAAAGGAGAGGCTAGGTAGGCCGAACCATCTTAACCTCTCCTTGGGGGAGAGGTGCGCGATAGCGCGGTGAGGGGATATAGGTTTAAAGGTCTCGCAAAATATCCATCAACCGCTGCATATCCTCGTCAGTATTATACAGATGCGGGGTGACGCGAACGGAGCTGCCGCGCACGGAAACATATATATTTTGAGCCGCCAACGTGTCGGCGAAACCATCTGGAATACCTTTTGGAAATCCGAGTCCTAAAAAGTGTGGGCTGCGTAAATGGTCAGGCGCGACGACATAGCCCATATCCCGCGCTTGCTCAGCCAATATTGTATTGCGCGTCCCAAGGGTTGCGCTGATATTATCCACACCCCAATCCAAAACTTGCGTGAGGGCGGCAATAGCCCCGTTTAATTGTGCAGGACTGGATTTCTCTCCCATGTCAAAACGCCGTGCGCCCGGTTGAAACGCGTCTTGGTAATTGAGTAAATTTGAAAAATCCTCGGCCCCCAAACGCCCCATCCATGTATGCTCAAGCGGCACGCCTTCGTGCCATTTCGGGGCGATATAAAGCATGGCCGACGTATATGGCCCCATGAGCCATTTATAACAGGCCGCCACCATAAAATCAGGCTGCACTTTGTTCACGTCAAAAGGCATGGCCCCCAAAGATTGGGTGAGATCGAGCACGAGCGCGGCCCCGACACTGCGCGCCACTTTGCCAATCACTTCCAAATCCAGATAAGCTCCGTCAGCCCAATGAGTGGCTGGCAAGGCGACAATCTCTGTGCGCGGGCCAATGACTCCGAGCACCGCCTGTGTCCAGTCATTATCTTCTGGGCGGGCGAGTGTATGTATATGCCCGCCGCCCGTTTTCACTTTTTCGCGCCACGGATAAATATTGGACGGGAATTGTTCCGCCAGCACAAGAATTTCGCCGTCTTGGGAGAGGGGGAGATTATTGGCGGCAATTTGCATGCCGTAGCTAACGGACGGAATGATTGCGACCCTGTCTGGGTCGGTGTGTATTACGCGCGCCGCCAGTTTGCGAAATTCTTCGCTAGGCGTGAAAAAATCTGCAGGCTTATAATGCCAAGGCTGACCCTTACTCTCGACACCCGCAAACATTGCCGCGCGCACGGAGTCCATAAGCGGCGACATATACGCACAATTTAAGTAGGCGATCGTTTCGGGTATATCAAATTTACCGCGTTGATTGGGGATCATGATAGCTCCAGTTTTGACATTGCAGCATGCACATATGTGCATTTACCTCTGCTTACATCTTGTCTAAGATAGGTTTATGACAACCGCAAACACCAAAATACAATATTTGCCAAAATCCGAAGTGCAGGCATTAAGCAAGCGGTCTGATCTGTGGGGATGGTGGCTAACTCTGCATTGCATAGGTGTTATCGCGGCGGCAGCGGCGCTGTTCATTGTCTTTCCCAACCCCCTTACCTATATCGTCGCCATCGCTATTATTGGTGGGCGTCAACTTGGCATGGCGGTTTTAATGCACGAAACCGCCCATGGTATTTTGTTTAAAACCCCTGCCCTAAACAAAATTATTGGCCAGTATTTTTTTGCATTTCCTATTGGGTTAGAGCTGAATGCTTACCGCACATATCACCTAAAGCACCATAAATATGTGCAACAAGAAAATGACCCGGACCTTAGCCTTTCTGCTGCTTTTCCCACCACCCGCATTAGCATGGTGCGTAAACTCCTGCGCGATATGACTGGCCTGACGGGGCTTAAGCTTCGCGGCGGACAGCTCTTGCTTCTGTTGGCTAAAATATTTGGCAAAGGCAAATCCGTCAAAGGTTACCAAGCGATTGATTTAAAAACCGTTGTCGGCCCGTATATGGTCAATACCCTTATGTTTGTGGCCTGTTGGCTCGCAGGATATTGGTGGGTATATGTGGCCCTATGGCTCGTACCGCTGTTGACAGTTTTTCAACTCGTCTTGCGTATTCGCAACATTGTCGAACACGCCGAAACTGGCCACACGCCGAACAACCCCCTAACAACGGCCCGCACCACCCATGCCAATTTTCTGGCCCGCATTTTCGTCGCCCCTTACTGGGTCAATTATCATGTGGAGCATCATCTCTATATGTATGTACCCTGCTTTAGGTTCAAAAAATTCCACGCAGCGTTAAACCGTGAAGGCTACGGCGATAAAATAGAAACCAAACCGAGCTATTGGGCCGTGTTGAAATTGGCGACGAGCTCGGTATAAAGAAACATGTCATTCCAGCGCAGGCTGGAATCTAGCAACAAGCTCAAATTGTGGAGTGTGTGGCTAGACCCCAGATCAAGTCTGGGGTGACAAATTGTGTAAGGTATAAATTTAGGTTCACAATATCCCAAAGATCGCCCGTGCGCCCGCTTTGTCTTTTTTCATTTGTACGACCATGTCGTCGAGACTGTCAAATTTCTTGTCTTCGCGGATAAAGCTGCGAAAGGCGACATCGAGGATACGTCCGTAAATATCGGCATCGAAATCGAAAATATGCATCTCTAATCTGTGATCCTTGCCGTTCACCGTTGGGCGTTTACCCACATAAGCAACACCTTTTCGCCACTGTGTTTCCCCGTCTAAACGGCACTCGGCTGCGTAAATTCCTGGCTTGGGGTGGATACGGTCGTCAAAATGAATATTGGCGGTTGGGAAACCTAGCGTGCGGCCAAGATGGTCGCCGTGCACAACCTCCCCGTCCATAATCCACGGACGGGATAACATATGGGCAGCAAAAAACACATCGCCTTCACGCAATGCTTCGCGGATTTCGGTTGAGCCGTATTTGCCATATGACTGGTGCAAGCTAATGGGGGCAAGGCCAGTGACGCCAATACCTCGCGCTGCGCAGTGCTTTTTTAAACTGTCAAAATCACCGCAGCGTTTGTGCCCGTATTGGAAGTCTTCGCCGACAACAACATGGCTAGCACCTAGGCCAAGGTGCAATACCGTTTCGACAAACTCTTCGTCGTTCATCAGGGTCAAGGCTTTATCGAACGGGATTTCGTAAAGGTTTTGCACGCCCATTTCTTTTAAGATTATGGCCCGCAGACGCGAACTCATCAGGCGAAATGGCGGCGTGTCTGGGCGAAAATAACGGCTGGGATGCGGGCGAAAGCACGCAACACCAAGAGGATGTTTTCCCGCTTTGGCAATTGCAGCCGCTTTTTCAATGACCACTTGGTGACCACGGTGGATACCGTCAAAATTGCCAAGAGCAATCACAGCCCTCTGCTCTGATTTTTTCAAACCAGTATAATGGTTCAGGCGGTTCACGGCTTAGTCACCGGCTGGGCGTTTGGGCACAACCACACCTGCGTCGCCGCGAATGATTTGCTTGCCGTTCACCGAACACGAGACTTTCATTTTCACACGCCCCGTGCGCTCATTTATGTCCACAACTTCAGCGCGGGCGGTCACTTCGTCCCCCATCATGGCGGGGCGGCGAAACCGCATATTGAGTTCGACAAATATTGCCCCTGGCCCTGGAAGGTCATTGCCCAATATAGCAGAGATTAATGACGCCGATAATGCGCCGTGAGCAATACGGCCACCAAACATAGTGGTTTTGGCAAATTCTTCGTCCACATGTATAGGGTTAAAATCACCAGACAATTCTGCAAATGCGTCGATCTTCTCCGCCGAAACCACCATTGTGTTTTCAGCAAACATGCCGATCTTTATCTCGTCGAGGTAATAGCCGCGTTTATGTTGTTTCTTCGTCATGTGTTTCTCTTAAATAATACAGATTGGAGCACTGCCTAGCTCCACTATGTTTTTATACATTCCCACTCCAATTATTGTCACCCCAGCGTAAGCTGGGGTCTCGCGAAAGTAAAACACTATAGCTTGTCCCAGATTCCAGCTTACGCTGGAATGACAAAAGAAAGTGTGTTACCTTCTCGCCTCTTGGGTACATTCCCAGTCGGGCCTGCGCCCTCCTCGTCTCTTTATGCATTCCCGGTCGGGCCTGCGCCCTCCTCGCCTCTTTATACATTCCCGGTCGGGCTAAAGCCCTCTTCGCCTCTTTATACATTCCCGGTCGGGCTAAAGCCCTCTTCGCCTCTTGATACCCCTACCAAGACAAAGACGAAAGCATATATTTTGCAAAAATACCATGTTTTTCGAGCAGTTCTCTGACTTGTGCTGCATTGCCCGTGTGCACCCCGCTGGCGACAAATAGGCAATCATAGTTTTCATTCTGTGCGCCCAGCAAATCCGTCTGGATATTATCGCCAATGGCCAGAACGCGAGCCGTCTCTATGTCGTAGCCCGCAATCTCTTTTAGCCAAGCTCGTGACAGGCGATAAATGGCTTTGTGAGGCTTGCCCGCATAGACAGTTTCCCCGCCCATTTCCTCGTATTTTTGCGCCAATGCACCGCCGCAATAAATCAACTGATCCCCGCGCCGCGCCCGTACATCAGGATTGGCACAAACAAGCGGCAATTTTAGAGCCAAGCTTTCCGAGAGTAATTCTTGGTAATCATCAGGCGTTTCGGTTTCGTCGTCAAACAAACCCGTGCAGGAAATAAATTTGGCATGGTGCAGTTCGACAAAGTTTAAATCCAAACCCGCATAAAGACCATCATCTCTGTCTGGCCCCAGCTTAAAAACTGGCCCTGGGGCGCGCCGCGCAAGCTCATCAATCGTCGCGTCCCCAGACGTAACAATGGCGTCATAAATTGAGTTTGGAACCCCGACCTCGTCAAATTGCTCTGGAATGGCAATGCTGGGTCGCGGCGAATTGGAAATAAGTACCACAGGGCCGCGCTCGGCCTTAAAGCGCTCAAGGGCCATAACAGCCTCATCAAACGCCTCCCGTCCATTATGTAAAACGCCCCATATATCCACAAGCAGCGCGTCATATTCATCCGCAATCTGCCCCAAACCCGAAATATCCATATATTTTGTCATGAGGGTTAGGTAGGGTCTCTATAGACTTGGGTCAATGGTGATTATTGTTACGCGCTACTCTCCTGCAAAGGTCTGCTTCGGGCGCGGACAATCAATAGTCATAACTATTAATATTATAGTTAATATATTCACAAGACATTCTTGGTATTTACTTCAATCAAATGTAAAGATTGAACATAGTATAGAGGGTTTTGATGTCGGAAGTAGAACATGACAATAAAAAGTTTACGGGAGATGGCACTCTCAACCAACTTTTGGAAAGCCTTCCCATTGCTGTGATTGCTTTTAAAGGCGGCAATCTTTTATCAGCGAATCAAAGTTATCATGAATATATTGGCCCTGAAACATCCGTGTGCCTTAAGCCAGGCCTGACACTTCTCGACTATGTCGCCCATACTCACGCGATCAATGAAGGCTTAAAAGTCGACAACAATGTAATTAATAACGAGGAGGTAGAATCACTACACAAAACAGACAAACAAGCGTGGGTACAAGAACGCCTTAAAATATACAAAACAAATAGTACTTTTGATGAATATGACGATGAAGGTGGGTGGTGGCGTGCCATTCATAAATACTACCCCGAGGACGATACGTATATAGGCCTTCGCATTGACATTAATGAACTAAAAACCGCGCAAGAAAATGCAATCATTGCCTCAAAAGCAAAATCAGAGTTTTTAGCCAATATGAGCCATGAGATTAGAACGCCTATGAACGGCGTTATCGGCATGGCCGAAATTTTAAAGGGAACTCAATTAACGGATGAACAAACCGAATATGTAAATATTATCATGAGTTCAGGTGAAGCCCTCTTGACGATTATAAATGACATTTTAGATTTTTCAAAAATAGAGGCCGAAAAATTAGAACTTGAGATGCTACCTTTTGACTTCGAAAGTGCTGCAGAAGACGTGGTTGCACTGATGGGTGTGTCAGCCAATCAAAAAGGTATTGAGCTTATTCTTGATTATCAAAACCAAAGTAATCGCTTGGTCATTGGTGATATTGGTCGTACGCGCCAAGTACTGACCAACTTGCTTGGAAATGCGATAAAATTTACGTCCTCTGGGTTCGTATTGTTAAAAATTCGTATTACAGAAATGGGGAGCTCATCAAAAATTGATATAACTATCCAAGACACAGGCATTGGCATTGCAGAAGACGCTTTGGAGCGCATTTTTGATGAATTCTCACAAGCAGATAATTCGACGACTCGCGTTTATGGGGGGACAGGATTAGGCCTCTCAATTACAAAAAGCCTCGTGACTGCAATGGGGGGCAATATCAAAGCAAACTCTACACTTGGCAAGGGAACTAGCATTCAAGTGGAAATGAATGTTTAGGCAGGAAATGTGACGGACAACGGGAACGTTCTTACGAAAACTGCGCCCAGTGCCGCTATTTTTCCTGATAGAAAAGTGCTTATTGTTGATGACATACCTCAAAATCTAACGATCTTGGAAGGGCTCTTAAACAATTTAGGCATTACGCCCGATCAGGCAAGTTCAGCACAGGACGCTGTAAAGAAAATAAGCCAAATAAGAGCAGAGAACTCTAATTATGATCTCTTGATAACAGATTTTCAAATGCCAAACTTTGACGGATATCAACTCGTTAAGGCCATACGAAATAATCCAAGCTTCAATGATCTCAAAATTATAGTTCTATCGTCCGTCACTTCGGATGATTTGAAGAATAAATTCTCAAAGTTTGAGGATTGTGTCTATCATCAAAAACCAGTGCGAATGTCATATTTGCGCGCTTCGATTGAAAAAATTCTCTGTAGCGCCCCTATTTCGCAACCAATGCAAAGCAAGCCTTCACAAGAGGCAAACAAGCCTCAGATTAAAGGAAAGCGCATACTTATCGCCGAAGATGACAAAACAAATCAACTCGTTTTAAAGGCGATGCTAAAGCCAATGGGATATGAGTTTGATATTGCAGATAACGGCGAAATTGCCTGTCAATTACACGGTACACGTCACTATGACCTCATCCTTATGGATATATCTATGCCTGTTATGGACGGTGTTGCGGCTCTCAAATCCATAAGGGCCAGTGAACACGGAAAAGCTCGCACGCCTATACTAGCAATTACCGCTCATGCGTTAAAAGGTGAAAAAGAAAAGTTTCTAGAAATGGGATTTGATAGTTATTTGTCAAAACCTGTGTCCAAAGTCGCACTACAGGGCGAGGTACTCAAATGGCTAGGCGAAGAACAATCAAACTCATCAAGCACGCGCCCAACCCCCGTACCCAGTACAGAGCTCCAGCAAGAAGGTGAGTACCGAAACACTGGGTAATCCCAGAAAAATCCAAGTTTATAGAAAAATCATAGTTTTCAATTCAATATTTTTGAAATTTACCGCCCACCCCATTGACTCTTATCCACGTCCTCCTTATCTCCCCTATATTAGCAGTCGGGGGTTGTGAGTGCTAAACTCATGTCCGACTTATATTAAACCTTATTAAAAGAGATAAATTATGAAATTTCGTCCTCTCCATGACCGCGTGCTGGTAAAGCGCGTAAAGGAAGAAACCAAAACTGCCGGTGGGATTATTATCCCGGGTACAGCCCAAGAAAAACCATCTGAAGGCAAAATTATTGCCGTTGGTGCTGGCACTAAAGACGAAGCGGGTAAAGTAACACCGCTAGACGTTAAAAAAGGTGATAAAGTTCTGTTTGGCAAATGGGGTGGTACAGAAATCACGCTCGACGGCCAAGAGCTTCTTATCATGAAAGAATCAGATATTTTGGGTATTTTGGGCTAATCGCCAGAAACCTTTTTTTTACACTTAATCTAAATACGGAGAATTATTATGGCGGCTAAAGACGTCAAATTTGGAACAGAAGCTCGCGACAAAATGTTACGCGGTGTGGACACCCTCGCAAATGCAGTAAAAGTAACCCTCGGCCCTAAAGGTCGCAATGTAGTGATCGAAAAATCTTTCGGCGCACCGCGTTCAACCAAGGACGGTGTTACGGTTGCTAAAGAAATCGAGCTTGAAGATAAGTTTGAAAACCTCGGCGCACAAATGCTGCGCGAAGTGGCTAACAAAACCAATGATGTTGCTGGCGACGGTACAACAACGGCGACAGTTCTGGCTCAAGCCATCGTTCGTGAAGGTCTCAAAAGAGTTGCCGCTGGCATGAACCCAATGGATCTTAAGCGCGGTATCGACAAAGCGTCTAAAGAAATTGCTGGTGATCTTCTTGCCAAGGCTAAGAAAATTTCTGCCGCTTCTGAAATTGCTCAAGTTGGTACTATTTCTGCTAACGGGGAAAGCTCCATCGGTAAGATGATTGCAGAAGCTATGGGTAAAGTCGGCAATGAAGGCGTCATCACGGTTGAAGAAGGCAAAACTGCCGAGACCGAGCTTGACGTTGTCGAAGGCATGCAGTTTGACCGTGGATATCTGTCCCCGTATTTCATTACTGACGCGGATAAAATGCGCGTTGAAATGGACGAACCATATATCTTGCTCAACGAAGGCAAATTGACATCTCTACAGCCTATGTTGCCAATCCTCGAAGCCGTTGTTCAGTCTGGACGTCCAATGGTCATCGTAGCTGAAGACATTGAAGGTGAAGCCCTTGCAACGCTTGTTGTTAACAAATTACGCGGCGGCTTAAAAATCGCAGCCGTTAAAGCCCCAGGCTTTGGCGACCGTAGAAAAGCCATGCTCGAAGACCTTGCAGTCCTCACGGGCGGCACGGTTATCTCCGAAGACCTCGGCATCAAGCTTGAAGACGTGAACCTTAAAATGCTCGGCACTGCCAAACATGTTACCATCACCAAAGACGACACTGTTGTTGTTGACGGTGCGGGTAAGAAAAAGGACATCAAAGCCCGCGTTGCCCAAATTCGCAAACAGGCTGACGATACGACTTCTGATTACGATAAAGAGAAACTTCAAGAACGTCTTGCTAAACTTTCTGGCGGCGTTGCCGTTATTAAAGTTGGCGGCTCAACTGAAATCGAAGTTAAAGAACGCAAAGACCGCGTTGACGACGCCCTAAACGCAACCCGCGCTGCCGTTGAAGAAGGCATTGTTCCAGGGGGCGGTACTGCGCTTTTACGTGCGACACGTTTCATCAATGTCAAAGGCATCAATGAAGACGAACAAGCTGGCATTGAAATTGTCAAAGCGGCTCTTTCATATCCTGCACGTCAAATCGCCGAGAACGCTGGCTGTGAAGGCAGTGTTGTTGTTGGCAATATCTGGGCGGCAAACAAAGCCAATTACGGTTTTGACGCTCAGAAAGAAAAATATGTCGACATGGTCAAAGCGGGTATCATTGACCCGGTTAAAGTTGTCCGCACAGCCCTCCTAGACGCCGCCTCAGTAGCCGGCATCATCCTGACCACCGAAGTCGCAATCTGCGACGCACCGGCCAAAGACGCACCAGCTGGCGGCATGCCAGATATGGGCGGCATGGGCGGAATGGGTGGTATGGGAGGCATGATGTAAGCAAAGGGATTTAGCGCGTTCGCGCTAAATTAGGGGGCATAAAATGCCCCCTCCCGTGCTTCTTCGAAAATCGGCCAAGCCGATTTGTCGAAGTGCTCACAACAAGCTCCAAACCAAGAATTTGGCAAAGCCAAATACGAGCCATTGCTCAGAACGAAAAAACAAAAACCGCCTCGCAGAAATGTGGGGCGGTTTTTTTAAGGTATGGCTGGCGATGGGCAAGGATGCTTAATATTCGATAGCGGAATCATCTATGGTATAGATGAGGGAGAAGGCAAATACGATGGTACTTATCAATACAATGATACAACATGTCTTGTGGACGTTATGATAAAAATTTCTATGCCCGCTGGAACAACGTCTGTACTAGGCATAGAAAATCCATATGATTGGAGTATGAATATTATGACAGCTATAGACCCAAATATTAATTCTGGAAGCATTGTAGTTAAAACTGTCCGTCTTCATATAAAATGAGACAGATTTAAGCCTGAGCTAAGCGAGAGTTTGCTCACCTCTGTTGATTTATATTAGGCGACGGCTTTGCGGTATTGCAAGCGTCGATGTTCGATAGTTTGTTTTTTGATCCTTTCCCTTTTGTTTAAAATTGATTGCGCTCGCCCGAAGTAGGCATCAGCAGGTGTGACGTTTTTCAGGCTTTCGTGGTAACGTTCATGATTATAGTACTCCACAAAGTTTTCGATTTGCCGCTCAAGGTCTCCGGGTAAAAAGTAGTGCTCCAGCAATATCCTGTTCTTGAGCGTCTGATGCCAGCGTTCTATTTTGCCTTGGGTTTGCGGATGATAGGGTGCTCCGCGCACATGGCTCATGCCCTGGTCTTTGATGTAATTTGCCAACTCACCAGAGATGTAACTGGCGCCATTATCGGATAGCAAGCGTGGTTTGTGTACGACATTGACTTGATCACAGCCCGAAGCTTCAAGCGCCATATTTAGCGTGTCTGTCACATCAGAAGTCTTCATCGTGCTGCACAGCTTCCAACTGATGATGTAACGCGAGTAGTCATCAAGGATAGTCGATAGGTACATCCAGCCCCAACCAATGATCTTAAAGTAGGTGAAGTCGGTCTGCCACATCTGGTTTATCGCCGTTGTCTTGTCTTTGAACTCACTGGCCGCTTTCATGACAATGAAGGCAGGGCTAGAGATCAGGTCGTGAGCCTTTAGAAGGCGGTATACCGAGCTTTCTGATACAAAATAGCCTTTGGTATCGGTAAATCGCACAGCCAGTTCACGCGGACTCAGCTCTGTTTCGTCAAGCGCCATATCCAGTAGTTCGCAGCGTATCTTGTCAGGAATACGGTTCCATACCAGGCGTGGCAGTGGCGCGCGGTCCACAAGTCCGTCTTCGCCATGTTCCAGATACCGATCGTACCACCGATAAAAGGTTGGCCTTGGAACGCCCAACTTATCCAGCGTCCACTTGGCAGGGCGCTGTGAGCGCTCCACCAAACGGATGATCTCAAGCTTCTCTGATGCAGGATATCTCATGCGTCGTCGCCCCCATCCCCTATCATGCTTTTTTTAAGCAAGCGGAGCTCAAGTGTTTGCTCGGCGATAACTTCCTTCATGTTACGGGCTTCTGAACGTAAACCTTTGACTTCAGAGGTGTTGGCTTGGCGAACAATATCACCTGCCAGACGTTTTTTGCCAGCTTCCATAAAGTCCTTTGACCATTTGTAGTACAAGCCTTGGGCGATGCCTTCTTGGCGGCATAGTTCGGCAATACTCGCCTCGCCGCGAAGGCCATCCAGCACGATGCGGATCTTCTCCTCAGCCGAATACTGCTTACGGGTTTTACGTTTGATGTCTTTTACAATCCGCTCACCGGCTGATTGCTTACTCGTTCTTGTATGTCTCATCTGTCTCTCCGTGAGATACAAGATGAACAAAAACTCTCGCTTAGCCCAGACTTAAATCTGTCTCATAAGCGTTGACGTCAGACAGTTAAAACTAACTTAGGTGTTTCCATAAATGTAAAATATAAATTTTTGAGATCAATTCCAAAAGCTGCCTAGTTATTTCAACACTCCATCCCCTCACCGCGCTGTCGCGCACCTCTCCCTATGGGAGAGGTTAGGCTGGTGGCTTCTTTTGGTTTTATGTTTGGAGAGGCTAAGTTTGTTACTCCAAAGAAAACATAGTTTTCTCACCTCTCCTTTGGGGAGAGGTCGAGCATTGCTCGGGTGAGGGGATAGGATGTTTGGACATTTCGTGCTACAATCCACCCATGGATAGAAATTAATTATCAAACCGATGACGGTAAAAATATTCAAGGGTGGCATATAAAGGGTACATTTAAAGATTCAACCAATAAGAGCAACACCCCAAACCCCTCACCGCGCTGTCGCGCACCTCTCCCTCAAGGAGAGGTTAAGCGTGTAATATTTTGTGGATTTTAAATTTGGAGGGGTTAAGCGTGTTGCTCCAAAGAAAACGTAGTTTTCTCACCTCTCCTTTGGGGAGAGGTCGAGCTTTGCTCGGGTGAGGGGTTACGGTGTTTAACATTTTCGTGCTACACTTAACCCATGAACAGAAAGACAAAAACTGCATTTGCGCGTCGGCTTCGGCGCGACGATACCAAGGCGGAGGCTTTGTTTTGGCATGAAGTACGCGGGCGACATCTCGGTGGATATAAATTTCGCCGCCAAGTTTCTATTGGCAATTACTTTGCGGATTTCGTGTGTGAAAGCGCGAAGTTGATTATTGAGTTGGACGGGGATCAACACGGTGAAATGCTAGAGGAGGACGCTGCTCGAACCACAAAGCTTGAAAGTTATGGCTACCGCGTCATTCAGTTTTGGAATGGGGATTTATTTGAGAATTTGGACGGGGTTATGGATGAGGTTTTGCGGGAGCTTAAGCTATCAGCAGAGTAACCCCTCACCGCGCTGTCGCGCACCTCTCCCTCAAGGAGAGGTTATGCTCGCCTTACCCTAAGGAAATTTTAATTTCCTCACCTCCTCTTTGGATCTCACACAAATAATCAAGGCTTACCTTCCTTAAATTTTCTCATATATTTTGCCCATATTGCATTGGGCGCAATATAGGAACTACACATGGCATAAAATTAACTTGAATTATTATTGATTATCAATATGATTGAGTTACGCAATAAGCGTCCAAACCCGTGGAATTATTATGACCAACATCAGCCGCTTTCAAGCTCTCTTACTTTGTGCTACATTTTCCGCTTCCATTCCGTCTTACGCACAAGCACAACTTCAAGCCATTCATTCAAATGGGCAAATTTCAGCAGGTTTTTCTAAGTTCACACCTTCACCAGGCAACGCAACGCATATTGACTATGATATGTGGGATACACTTCTAGAAACAATGATTGTATATACAGGTCCCTCTACGCGCATGCGTGCCAGTGCTCCTAAAGCCTCTACGGGCACGCGGTTTATCTATGGACATACATCTCCTTACCGCTTGGAAGGCAATAGAATTCCTTTTTCCATGTTTAAAGCACCATTCTTGGAAGCCGTAACAGAATACCGCCAAGACCTTGAACGCGTAGGTAATGACCTCATCATTTCGAACCTATCTAAAAAAGAACAATTAGCATATTGGTTGAATTTACATAATGTAACTATCATCGAGCAATTGGCACTTAATTATCCATTACGTAGCCCGAGCAAGCTTAAAATAGGAGCGAGCAAAGCGAAATTGCACGACGCAAAATTACTCACGATCCAAGGTGAACAGTTAAGTCTGCGTGACATTCGTGAAAAAATAGTGTATCCGAACTGGGATAACCCACTAGTCGTTTACGGGTTTTTTCTAGGAGATATTGGCTCCCCATCAATTCAAAATTACGCATATACGGCTGACAATGTTGATACTATTTTACACCGAAGCGCCGAAGAATTTGTAAATTCCCTGCGCGGTTTTCAAGTTCGCAACAACAAAGCAAATGTTTCAAAGCTTTACTGGGATATACAACCATTTTACTTTAAAAATTTCCAAACTGATTTAGCGTCTCACCTTACAACATATATGCGCGATGACGTAAAAAACCAGTTACGCGACACAAATGGTTTCTCAAAAAATAAATACGAAACAATTATTGCCGATCTTACTGCTGGCAATGGTAATCATACATCTATAGCCCCCTTGCGCGTAGATGGTTTTGAATTAACAAGCAGTTCCGTTGCAAAATTTATTGATGAGCTTCAACAAAAAAGAGAAATTCTTATCAAACAAGGTCGCATCACAACTGGCACAGTCACGATACAGGATGTGCCAACACCCGATGAAAATATGCCTGAGTAAGTCTATTTATCTGTACATCTGTTTCATCATAGAGAGTTGACCCAGGAACTTAAATCTCTATAAGCTCGCTATGTCTGAACAAAACTCAAAAATAAACTTCACATCCCTTGGTCTATTCTCCCCGATTTTAAAGAAATTGGAGCGTGAGGGTTACGAAACACCTACGCCTATTCAGGCGCAAGCTATTCCTGTGATCCTTGAAGGCAAAGACGTGGTTGGGCTTGCCCAAACGGGAACAGGGAAGACAGCTGCGTTTACTTTGCCGCTGCTGCATAACCTCTCCAAGAAATATTACGCAGACGACGAACCTGTTTATGACCGCCCTATTCGTGTGCTTGTCCTGACCCCAACCCGCGAATTGGCTCAACAAATTGACAAGGCCGTACGCAGTTACGGCGAGAACCTTATGACCCGCTCAGGCTGTGTTGTCGGCGGAGTTCAGGCCCATAAACAAAAGAAAGTACTGCGGGCAGGTGTTGATATTTTAGTGGCAACCCCTGGACGGCTTGAGGATTTACACAGCCAAGGCGTTATTGACCTGCACTATATCGACACGGTGGTTTTAGACGAAGCTGACCAAATGCTTGATATTGGGTTCATGCCTGCCATTAAACGCATATTATCCCTTACGCCAAAAGACAGACAAACACTTTTATTCTCGGCCACCATGCCGCGCCAAATCCGCGAGCTGTCCAACCGCTATATGAAAAAACCCGTCGAGATTTCGGTCTCGACAATTTCATCGACCGCCGAAAACGTGAAACAATGCGTTATGTTCACACCGCAACCGCGCAAAACCGAAGCCCTGATTGCACTGGTTAAAAAACACAAAGGCGAACGGGTCATTGTTTTCACCCGCACCAAACGCGGCGCAGACCGCATTGCCAAACGCTTAAATGCACAAAACTTATCTGCCGCCGCCATTCATGGCAACCGCTCCCAAAACCAACGCATGCACGCTCTTGATGCCTTTCGCAAAGGCGATGTACCTGTACTCGTGGCCACAGATGTTGCCGCGCGGGGCATAGATATTCCGGGTGTGGAATTGGTGGTTAATTTCGACCTGCCGCAAGTGGCAGAAGCCTATGTTCACCGTATTGGGCGCACGGGTCGGGCAGGGAAATCTGGCCTTGCGATTATGTTTTGCAATGACGAAGAAATGAAAATGCTGTCTGATATCGAGCGGATTATCAAGAAAAATATTCCCGTCATGAACGCAGACGGCACAATGAAACCTGAGTCCGAATATAACCCAACCGAGCGTAGTTACGGCGGGCCAAAAAGCAATCGTGACAGCAATTCTAAGAAACCGCGCCGGGGTCGAGGTCGTAAGAAACAAACGTCTGAAAACACGCCGCAAGCTTATGAGCAAACCCACAACCCTAACACCAACAAAGCAAGCGGTGGAGGCGGCGAAAAACGCAAACCTCGCGCGGCGTCAACATCAGACGGAAAAAACAAACCCAAACGCCGCAACCGCCCAGGTTCGCGCGCCCGCAAACGGCACAGAACTGAAAAAAACTAGAAAGCTACCGGCAATATTCGCCCGCTCTCAAACACAATACCTTAATGTGTTAAGCGTAATCTCAATAAATTCGCGCCAATTTCTTTAAAGGCGGCTTTGAGCGCAATCGCATTATTTGCATCAAAATACATATCAGGCTGGCTTGCGCATCTACGAAGCATATTTCGGGTTGTCATGTCGTTCACTTCATAAGCAATTGTATACACATCAATATGGGCATCATTGATATTTTCGCATAAATCTTTGGTCAAATCATTGGCGTCACCCGTCGAACCACCATTATGTGTGATCCCGTCTTTTGAACGTGTGTTTACACCGTCGGTCATCAATATCATGACTCTTTTCGTTTTGGTTTCATAAGGCCCCGCAGATTCTGTCAACGGCACACTCGGCTCCAAAGCCCGCCACCCCCAAATAAGGCCCGCAGGAATATAGGTTGAATATTGAGCCGTCATTGCATTGATCCGCGCTTTTACAGTCGTCATATTATTGGTAAGTGCCAAAATTTCAGTACCGCAAGGTATGTCAATTATACCCGGGATTTTGTGGTTAGAATAAGCATGTCGTTTATGCCAAGGGGACGCCCTAGACCCAACACAACCATTCCATACATGCAACTCGTTTTGTGGTGTGCAGACTTCCAATGGCCCATATACATTGTCACAAACCTCTTTGCTCCCAGCTGGGATTTCGTCTCGCGCATCACTGCCACCACAATCATAAGGAACCCCGTCATTATAACATGTCGTTGGCGGAATTGCAGGCTGCGCTGGTGTGGCTGGATAAGGCTCCATGCGGCAATTTTCTGTACCAATAACAGGCATATAACAATCATCGGGCAAAGGAACACCGTAATCGGTTGTATACTCCACCCATTCTTCATTTCGTCTTGACAACCCAATATTCACATATTGCGAAAAAGGGACAACACCCATTTTAAGGGCACTATTATTTAAGCCCTCAAGCGTATCTATTAAGTCTGTTGCCGCAATTTTCAAAGACCCCATTTTGTTGTTTGATCCCATTGACCCTGTTGTATCAAGAACCAAAACAATGTGCACAGGTTCGCTGGAAGGGAGCGGTGCTTCGGCAATTGTGTTAATCACAAGTTCATTCTTACCGAACAAATTCATCAATACTGTATCATATTTTCCGTCCACAGAGACGCGCAAGCCTCCCTCAGGTGACACCGTAACACGCGCGGAAAGATTCCAATTTTGTAAATTATTAGCAGCGACAACATCACGGACAATATCGTTCAACACTTGAATATCCGTTTCGCCCGACCGCGCCGCCGCCAATACCGCCGTGTCAGCTAAGCTTTGATAACGGCTTCGTTTTGATTGCAAGCCGTTCACATCGACTGCAACACCAATCGCCAATAACAATGCCATAAGTGACACAGCAACAATGACGGCAAAATTACCGCGTATATCTCGTAAAAACCTTTTAAACATGGAATCCCACCTATTCGTCCACAGTTTCTCTAGCAAATTTTCATTAAATGATTGCTAATACAGTGGTTATTTAGGGCAATAAATATTCCAAAAAGTCCCGCACTTCACCGCTTTGCCAATCAACATCTCCAGGAATACGAGCGATTTCGCGGCCTTGTGGGTCGTAAAATATGCTGATCGGTAGACCTTGCACGCCAACGTCCGCCGCCATGCCGAGGTTTGGGTCGTGGTAAAGCCCCAAATATTTCACGTCGATGGTTTTATAAAAACTTTCGGCCTCAACCCTGTGCCTATCCATGCTGACAGCAATGACGGTGAGGCCTTTGGCTTGATATTCGCCTTGCAAAGCATCAAGGCTTGGAATTTCTGCAATACAAGGCACGCACCATGTCGCCCAAACATTTAAGAGTACAAAGTCGCCGTGAAAATCCTTTAACGATACAGAGCTTCCATTTATATCAACGAATGTCCGACTGGGTTGAGCTGGCGGCGCGCCCAATACTTGTAATTTGCTAAAACTACCTTTGACAAACCGTTGTAAATCCTGCTTTGGCAAAGAACAGGATTGCAAAATCACATAAGCCATTGCACAAAGGCCCATAAGCAGCATGACGCGCATAGCAATGCGAAGATTGCGCAGTTTTTTATTTATGGGACGTAACTTCGGCATGGTAAAAAAATCTACAGGACAAAAAATGTGGGGTGGTAGGTTTTCTGACAAACCTTCGCACATAATGCAAGCTATCAATGTCTCTATTGGATTTGATAAACGCCTTGCCGCCCAAGATATTGCTGGCTCGAAAGCACATGCTGATATGCTGGCCGCACAAAACATCATCACCGATACAGACAACGCCGCCATTCAAATTGGCTTGGAAGATACCCAAAAAGAAATCGAGAACGGCACATTTCCGTTTCGCGACGAATTTGAAGATATTCACCTGAATATCGAAGCCCGTCTGCGCGAGCTTATTGGCGGGGCGGCGGGGCGTTTGCACACGGCCCGTTCGCGCAACGATCAGGTGGCCACAGGTTTCAGATTATGGGTGCGCGAAGCCTTAGCAGAATTTGACCAACAACTTACCGACTTACAATCAGCACTGCTCGCCCAAGCTGAAAATAACGCCGATACACTGATGCCTGGGTTTACCCATTTGCAAACGGCGCAACCCATCACCTTTGGCCATCATATGTTGGCCTATGTGGAAATGTTTGCCCGCGATAAATCTCGCTTCCAAGATTGCGGCGTGCGCTTAAATGAAAGCCCATTAGGTGCAGCAGCCCTTGCAGGAACCCCCTACCCAATAGACAGAGACATGACGGCCAAAGCTCTCGGGTTTGACCGCCCAATGGCCAATTCTCTGGACGCAGTATCATCTCGTGATTTTGCGTTAGAAGCCCTATCGTGTGCTAGTATTTGCGCCACGCATTTGTCGCGCCTTGCTGAGGAAATTGTTATTTGGGCCTCGGCTCCATTTCGGTTTATCAGCCTGTCTGACAAATTCACAACGGGCAGTTCTATCATGCCGCAAAAACGTAACCCTGACGCCGCCGAGTTGGTGCGTGCCAAAGTCGGGCGTATTATGGGCGCGCTTACGTCGCTGACCATTGTTATGAAAGGTCTGCCACTGGCCTATTCCAAGGACATGCAAGAAGACAAAGAACCCGTGTTTGAAGCCTTTGACGCCCTCGCCCTTTCCCTTGCCGCTATGACAGGCATGATTGGTGATTTGACTCCTAATAAAGACACACTCGCCGCAGCCGCTGGTGCAGATTATTCGACGGCGACAGACCTAGCAGATTGGCTTGTCCGCACAATGGCTATGCCGTTTCGCGACGCGCATCATATCACAGGGGAAATAGTGGCTTTAGCAGAAAAACAGGGCAAAGATTTATGCGACCTACCACTGGAAGATATGCAGAGCATACAACCGCAAATCCACGAAGGTATATTTGACGTTCTTAGCCCCGCAGCATCTATAGCCAGCCGCACATCCTACGGCGGAACCGCGCCAAGCAATGTACGCAAACAAATAAAGCGGTGGAAAAATAAACTATAATTCTGGCCAATTTGTAATATTTCCTTGGTGCGCAGTCACACAATTTGTTCTATAAGGATATTATGGACACACCCATAGAAAAACATGCAAAGAGCCTTACCCGCAAAGCCTATTGGCATTTGCTCTGGGAGACTTACGCGCCTGTCCTTGCTCTTGCCGTTTTATGTATATGTTTGTTTATTGCAGGGGCTACGGCAGGCCTGTGGCAACGCATTGGCGATCCGTGGCGACTGATTGCTTTATTATGCTCTCTCGGCCTTATGGTGCGCGCCGCAATAAAGGCGAGACAGCAAGCCTATCCAAACGCCTCACAAGCACGCCGCCGCGTTGAAGAAGACAATCATATTAACCACCGCCCATTTGACACGGTCACAGATAGCCCTGCTTGGGGTCACCCTGATGACCCTGCGTGGCAAAACCATGTGAGCGCAGCAAAAGTGCAGGTTTTGCATGCGGCCCCGTCTCAGCTACGGGCAGTCCTTGCCCCTCTTGATACATATTATTTACGCTACGTAGCCATTGCTCTGCTCGTCCTTATGGCAATGGTCGGGAGCGGAGATAATTATGAACGGCTTCGGGCCAGTTTAGCCCCACATTGGGTATCTGGTATTTGGGCGCAAGATGCGCGCTATGAAGCTTGGATTGATCCACCCGAATACACGGGCCGCCCGCCCAGTTATTTCAGGCAAAGCAACGCTATTCAAACCCCAGAAGGTTCCGAATTTGTTGCTCGTATATCAGGTGTCAAAACGGCCCCTCGCCTGATTTTACGTACCAATGGCCGCACGCGAGCAATCACGCCCATTCGTCTTGGCCCCAAAAGTTTTGAAGCCCGCACCGTGATTACCAAAAACACAGTGGCCAGTTTTCGTATTGCCGCCAGCCGCACAACATGGATACTTAATGTGGATCAAGACTTAGCCCCACGCATACACTTTGACGATCCGCCAAGTGCCGGTAAGCGCGACAAGCTTATTTTCACCTATACCTTACAAGACGACTTTGGTGTTGAGAACCTATCGCTGTCCATGCACCTGCAAGCAGACCAGATGGGGGCTGACCCAAATATCATTGAAACAGTGTCCGTAAGCCTCCCCGGATCGTCCGTGCGCTCTACCGACAAAGAGCCTACCAGCTTGGATATGAGCAAGCATAAATGGGCAGGGAAAGTGGTCATCGGTCATTTGGTCGCTGTTGACGGGAAAGGTCAAATTGGTTTGTCTGAACCGCAAGAATTTATTGTCCCTGACAAAATATTTGTTGAACCCTTGGCAAAGGCCGTGGCAGAGCAAAGGCTTCTAATGTTGGCCAGTACACAAGAATATGTTGACTTAAAACCATTAAAACCCATCACAATTGAAAGCTTAGCGACACGGCCATTATTTGCTGTAGAGCGTCCAGAACGTACATTGGAGCGCGCACCTCTCACTGTTCAACGCACAGCCGAACTTATCGAGGTGATTACCGATCAACCCGTGGGTATTTATGATGATCCCAGCATATATATGGGACTTCGCAATATTTACAGGCGTCTGCACGGCGCAAAAAATCAAGATGATTTGTCAGGCATTCCCCAAGACTTATGGACGATAGCCTTGCGGGCAGAATTTGGCTTGGTCGGGGACGCGCTCGAAGATATGCGCGCCGCAGAACGGGCACTCAACAACGCGATGGCGCGCCGTGCACCACAACGCGAAATCGACACATTGTTTGACCGTTACGACGCCGCCGTTGAGCGTTATATGGAGGAACTGACCCTAAAAGCCATTAAAGACGCCAAAAACAACGCGGAAAATGGCGACGGAGAAGGCGGCGGGGGCGGTGGTGATTTTGAAAGCGACGAAATCCAGAAACTCTTAGATGCAATCGAAGAAGCCAACCGTATGGGGGATACGGTCGCGGCCCGTAAAGCCCTCGCACAATTAGCACAATTGTTAGAAAACATGAAAATAGAGATGAGCCAAAGTGGGGGTAGCGGCGGTAGTGGCCCAAGTGACGGGGGCATGAGCGACGAACTTAAGCAAGCACTTGAAGAGCTTAATGATGTGCTAGGAGAGCAAAGGCAATTGAGAGACGAAACCCAATCTGCTGGTAGGGCTGAAAATGATAGAGATCAGCGCCAACAAAACGGTGAACAAGCCACCCCTGGAGAAAGTCCGCCAAAATCATCAGCAGAACTTGCCGACGAACAAAGTAAATTACAAGAGCTTCTCAAAAAAATGGAAGGCGGCGCGCAATCTGGGAGTGGGGAAAACCCTGATGATGAAAATAACGGCGGCGCACCACTTTTAAGCGACGACGTTACCCAAGCTCTGAAAGACGCCAAGTCCGCCATGCGCGAAGCTGGCGAGGCTTTGGAGGACGGGCAATTTTACCGCGCGGGACGCGAACAATCCAAAGCTATTGATGCGCTGCGCGAAGCTGGCGGACAATTATACGCGCAAGAGGCCAAACGCTTACAAGAAAATGCTGACCGCGACGGGCAAGAAACTGGCAATGCGGCTGACCCATTTGGCCGTGAAAATGACGGCAATAGTGTAGGGGATGATTTGGAATTACCACAAATTGACGACCGCGCCCGCGCACGAGAGCTTTTGGAAAAACTACGTAAACGCTCTGGCGAACAAGACCGCAATAAAATTGAACGTGAATACCTCGAACGCTTACTTGAACGGTTTTAAACTTTCACGCACCTTCGATTTACTCGCTTTAATTCCCCACAGGCACATTAATTACCCACTGGCACATTGCGGATTTGTTGTGTTTCATCAATAAAATTAGTTGCAAGATGCACAGCACCACTTGGTGGATTGGGATATTCTCCAGAAAATGTCAAAATAGCCTTTGGCTGTAAACTGGGTTGACTTGGTTCAATGACCCAACTGGATATGATTTCCCCCCCCGCATCTTTAAAACTTAAACTTATCAAAGGTATATCACGGGTTTTCACATCTACATTCCTAATTTTCCCACTGACAAACAAGGTTTGCACACCATTATTGTCACCATATCTTGTTTCCAACGCATAAAGTTCGAGGCCAAAAATAGGAGCTTCAATATTAAATGCTTTATAGATTTTTCGCGTCACAGGGAATTGTTCCATGATTTGTGCCCGAAACACATAGCTGGCCAAAGCGGTCAGTGCTAAAATTGCGAGGGTAACAATCCAAATTAACGACACTCCAATGAGGCGGCGGCGCACGATCTTCTTCTCCCTATTATCACGTAAGACGGCATGAGGAGCCTCGTCAGTGCCGATTGACACAAGCTCATCTTCCAAGTCCATATCTGGCTTTGCCAATGCATTTTCCAAAACACTATTGCTCACCACACTACTTTCAAGGGAATGGTATTCATTTGGTGAATTAGGTTCACTCTGCTGCGATGCCTCTGGTAATGCGCCTTTGATAAAATCTGCCTGCGCTTGAACTTCTTTTTTGTGATCGTGTAAATCCATCACATCTGGCTCTGAAGCCACAAACCAAGTACCCGAACATTTTGAACACCGCACTGTACGTCCATTTACACCAATGGCAGATGGATCAATTAAAAACTGTGTTGAACATTCTGGACAGGTTAGTTTCATTCTCATTCCGATTCGTTTATGCTAAAAGGTGACGATTCCAACAAAAAAGTCTACCCCTTATGAATATTTACCCGCTGCAAGACCAATCCACCTCACAAGACATTATCACATTTGATCGTGTCAGTTTGCGCTATGGGCGCGGTGATGCCATTTTTAACGATGTAAGTTTTGCGCTTAAGCGCGGTTCTCTAAATTTTGTCACGGGCATTTCCGGTGCGGGGAAAACCAGCTTATTGCAGTTGATGTATTTACAAATACGTCCCTCTCAAGGTCTCGTATACACCTTCGGCCAAGATACGGCCTTATTTAACCTCACTGATATCCCCGACATGAGACGACGAATGGGCATTGTTTTACAAGATTACCGCCTCATAAATCATTTGAGCGTGTTTGAAAATGTTGCCCTGCCCCTGCGCGTAATCGGGCGAAAACGTGAAACTTATATGCAAGATGTGATCTCGCTTTTACAATGGATTGGCCTTGGCGAACATATTCATGCTTTTCCAAAAACCCTATCGGGCGGCCAAGCACAACGTGCCGCCATTGCTCGCGCCATCATCACCAAACCAGAAATTCTCATTGCCGACGAGCCAACAGGCAATGTTGATAATAAAATTGGCAAACGTCTGATCCATTTATTCACGGAGCTCAACCGTCAAGGCACAACAATTATCATTGCCACCCACAATATGTCAATAATTCCTCAAAATGTTGATACTTTAAATTTGAGTAACGCCAAACTCACCCATATTAAAGGCGGTCAAAATGGTTAGAGCTAACACATGGGAAAACCATATGCCTTTATTACCTCGTGACACAATAAAGAATAACCCGTTATTTATTGTACTCGCCATACTCGCCTTTTTAGCCACACTTAGCTTATTATCACTTACGGTCAGCCATCAAATTGCACACACATGGAGCCGTAACATTACCCACACCGCAACCGTGCAAATTAAACCAGACACACAAGAAAATGGCGCCACACTTGCCAATAGTGCCGAAGAAATATTACGGATCGTGCCAAATATTGCCAATGTCAAAATTCTTCCGCCAGCATATTCGCAGGACTTGCTACGCCCTTGGCTTGGCAATATTGCACTTCCAGAAGATTTGCCATTGCCCATTTTGATACATATCCAAATACACCCAAATCAAACCCTTGATATTGCAGCCTTGCAAAATACTTTCACACAAGCAGGTATACGTGCTGACATAGATACACACCACCGTTGGAATAAGGAACTCAAGGACAAAACACGTGCGCTACAAATTCTTACGATCATCGCCATGATCCTCATTCTGACTGCCATTACTTCCGCATGTATTTTTGCGGTACGTGCCAAAGTTATGGAACAAAAAATACTTATGCATGTGCTCAACCAAATCGGCGCCCCCCCCCTCTTTACCCGCAAATTATTTAGCATAACATTTGCACTGACAAGTTTTAAGGCCAGCAGCTTGGGCGCAATTGGCGCTTACCTTGTTTTGCTTGTCTTAAGTTTTTTCATCACGGGCAACAATAGCGGCAGCCTATTGCCTGATTTTAACATTGGCCTACACACGTTATTTTTGGCCGCAACCATCCCCGTATTCACCGCTCTTATTGCTGGCTTGTCCACATGGTACACGGTTATAAAAACGGCTAAGGTCGAGGCCGTACATGCGTAACAATAAGAAAAATAAAGAAAATACGAACATTGGTTTGTCGCACGCGCTTTTTAAACTCGCACGCTTCTTATTTGGCTTTGCATCTATGCTTTTGCTTTGCGGGTTCGCTGCTTTTATATTGCACATATCAAGGGCAGTTCCACCCTCACCTCTTGGGAATGCTGACGGGATTGTTGTTTTAACGGGCAAAGGCGGCGGACGATTACAAGCTGGCGCACATCTATTGGTCAACAATCACGGTGAACGCCTCCTCATATCTGGCGTCAACCCCTCAATAACATCCGCGCAAGTACAGACACTTTTGGCACTCAATACCGATAAATACGCATGTTGTGTTGATCTGGACTATGAAGCCGAAGACACCATTGGCAACGGGGAACAAACAGCAAATTGGGCCCGCGCACTTGGATATGAAACCATAATTTTAGTAACATCAGATTATCACATGCCACGCGCAAAAGTGGAAATTACCGCAGCGATGAGCGGCATCAAGATTATTGCTTTTCCCGTAAAATCAAAAAAAATCAGCGACCAATCTTGGTGGGGCGGGACAGATCACTGGAAGCGGTTATTGATCGAATACGGAAAATTACTGCTAAGTTATGCCCGCGAACCTGGTGCCAAAGCTAACCACAAATAAAAATCAGAGCAAATATGAAAACACGTAGAAAATTCATAACATTACCACGCATTATCATTCTTGCCCTTATGGGCTTGGTGAGTATATTTTGCTTTTGGTTGTTTTTAAGAGCTGGCCTCGTCAAGGCTATAGAAAAAAACATACACAACATAGAAAGTCAAGGCTATCAACTTACTCATGAAGAGTTATTTGTCTCTGGGTTTCCATTTACTCTTAAGGCCAACACCTCAAATATCTCACTACATAAGCCCAAAGCGAATACGGGTAGTTCTGGAGGGAATTGGACGATAAAACTAGACCGTCTTAATATACAAACGGCTACACTATCACCCCTGTCTTGGACGGCCCAACATTCAGGAACCGCACGTGTCGATATGCATGGCTTTAATAATGCGCGGTATATGTTTGATATTAGCCCAGCAAAACTTGGCGCACAAACAGTAATTGACCTGCATGGACATGTGAAAACCGCACGTTTTGATGTCGGCGCAGCCAAAGTAAAAACCCTTATCGGAACACCTCCGCCTCTCTTGGCATTTGAGAATATAAATGGCCATATGAAAGCACAAGGTACAGAGGCCAAGATGAATATAACGGCCAAAAACTTAAAGGTCGCAGGCGTATATCTTGGTAAAATGCAAAACATTTTGGGTGAGAAAATAACTCGCATTCATATGGACGCGACCATCAAAAACTGGCCGATACTAGAGCAAACAGGGGCGCAAAATTGGCAAGAAATGGGTGGGGGCTTACAGTCAGATAATTGGGAGTTACACTGGGGAAGTATCGATATTACGGGAGATTTTAACATAGGGTTTACCGAAAATGGGCCAGAGGGCATTGTGCATATACGGGTTAAAGATATAGCGTCACTGGTTGAAAGTTTAGGGGATGCGGGGTTGATTAAATCAAGTTTAGCTAAGCAAGTGCGGTTTTTTCTAGGGCAACTCACGACCGACGAAACAGGGCGGCAAGAATTAGAACTTACCGTACGCGACCATAAAATAAAATACGGGTTTCTGACGCTTTATAAATTCTAATCTTTGTGGGGAGGTTCATCTCTACCAAAGTTGGGCGCAGCACTGTCTTGGCCCGCATCAATAATACGCTCACGAATATTACGGGTTTTGGTAAATTCTTTTAACAAAACATCGCCCTCGCCCCAACGAATAGCTTTTTTAAGGGCCGTTAGGTCTTCGATATAACGCCCAAGAACCTCTAACACGGCGTCCTTATTGCCCAAAAACACATCTCGCCACATAACGGGATTAGAAGCAGCTATACGGGTGAAATCACGAAATCCACCAGCCGAATATTTAACCACTTCATTACGGGTTACGGTTTCCATATCCGTCGCCGTCCCCACCAATGCATAGGCAATCAAATGCGGCAAGTGCGATGTGGTGGCCAAGACAAGATCGTGCCTACAGACATCCATGAACGCCACTTCACTGCCAAGTCTCTCCCAAAACTGTTTGAGCCTTTGTGCATTTTTCGTCGTCTCGTCATGCGGGGTTAAAATACACCACCGGTTTTCAAACAGGCTTGCAAAACCTGCGTCGGGGCCATTTTTTTCAGTTCCCGCAATCGGATGACCGCCAATAAACTCAACACCGTCTGGCAGGATTGGCGACACATCACGCACAATGCTTTCCTTGATGGAACCAACATCACTGACCACACAATCGGGTGTGAGGTAATGCACGTAAGGAGATAAGGCCGTAGCCATAACACCTGGCGGCACAGCCAAAATGACCAAATGCTTGCCCTCACCAGAAAAAGGATTGTCCGTATTATCATCAACAATAAGGTCAGCGATTTCCAACGCTCGCAAACGCGTGCGGACTTCAGGGTGTGCGTCCGTCATTACAATTGTCTTTACAGCCCCGTGCAAACGACACGCACGAGCTATGGATGATCCGATGAGGCCGCCGCCAATAATAAATACGCTGTCAAAAATATGGGTCATTATACAATATCATCTGGTTTAACGCCGATAGGACGAGGTAATATACCAATGATTTTTAGGCAAGAAAATTTATCCGAAACCTGTTTTAACCGTGAGTCATCTGTGCCGAGGTATTCGTCAACACTATACAAGTACTTGCCTTCCACATCTGCGCGCAGTGTGGCTTCTAAGCCAACACCCACAAAAATACTTTCAATTGTATGCAAAGCTCCGATCTCTCCAGCTTCGATGTAAAGGACGGTTTGGTCGTGGCCCGACGGCAAACATTCCGCTTTGGAAACCGCGACAGCTTGTGGCCATTGCCAATCGCCTATGCGCGGTAATGCAGCGAGAATATGCATTTCAGGCGCAGCCCCTTTCGGCCCCAATGCCGTCCACCAATTGTTCATACCGCCAGGCGAGGGTAAAACCGCAACCCCTTCTGGGTCGGCGTAAGCTTGAGACAGGGCCGCGCTTTCTGTTGGATAGGTATGGGTGGGTATGGCTCCGCCAAACCGGTCACGCACCATTGCGCGGGCAGATAACGCGTCTACGGCCAGTGATATATGCAAATGTATCGGCCCTTGCAAGCTTAGGCTTGCGCTGGTCAACTCTGCCCAAATACGCGACACAAGCTCTGGCGATATGCCTGAAGCCTTTGTTGCTAAATCTTTCACCAACGACTCTTCGCGTGAAGGACGCCACACATCGACGCCAGATTTTGCCGCCCGCACTGAACGCGCCAAATCCATTCTCTCAGCGATTAAATCCAGCAAAGCATTATCGACACGGTCAATTTCAGTGCGGATTTTCTGCATGGATAATACAGGGGGAATATTTGGTTTATTATCTGACATGAATTTCGTTCACTCTTTAACTGGCGTATCTTTGGGTTGATATATTTTACCAGATACACCAAGTGCACCTGAAAACCCTGGACGTGGTTTTACTTTTCTCTCGCTACCATTCTGGCCTACATAAAGACGTTTAACGGCTTCAACAAGTACTATACCGCAAAATCCAGGCCACACGGTTTCGCCAAATGTTTCAAACATCGCACTCATGCGGGGGCCACTTAATTTGTTGACAGGTGGGCAATACAAAGCACCCGCGCTGACCAGTGGTACAAATCCAGCCAGTTTCAAAGCGTGACTTAATTGTCTACGGCTAAAAGGGCGACCTGCGCCAAACGGTGTTTTATCCGAACGCGCCCAAAGTCCTGCACGGTTTACAACAACAATAACAATGCGGCCTTCAGGTTTCATCACCCGCCACATTTCCGTTAAAACAGCAGACATTTGCCCCGCTTCTTCAAGACCGTGAGCAATCAATACACGGTCAAAACTCATGGATGCAAATGGCAATTGTGTCTCACCAACCAAGGCGGCATTATTACCACGCCGTGTCCCGCACCTCACCGCACCTTGCCCCTCAGGCATGGCGTGGACCATATGGCGGGCGCGCATTTCGTAACCCGATAGGTAAGGCAAGCCGTATCCATAACCGAGCACGTCCATGCCCTCCATATGTGGCCACAGAGCATGCAAGCGGCGCAGCACCATTTTTTTCGCCGCATATCCCAACGGCGAATTATAAAAATTTTCGAGCTTGGTAATATTTTGCCGCAAGTGATTGTCCTTCTTTTCTCCGCCCTATATACACGTATTTATACAAACATATGCAATGAGAATTCTATGATACATATATTTCCGTGTTTAAGCGACAATTACGGCTTTCTATTGCACGACGCTAAAAGCGGCCTGACCGCGTCTATCGACAGCCCTGACGCGGCAGAAATTAACCACCAATGCCAACATCACGGCTATACCCTGACACATATTTTTAACACTCATCACCATTTTGACCATGTTGGTGGCAATGAGGCGCTTAAAAAAGCACATAACCTCACCATTATTGGCCCCAAAAATGATGAAGAGCGCATTCCTAATATTGATATCGCCTATCAAGGCGGAGATATTTTCACATTTGGTCAATACGAAATTCACGTCATCAATACTCCTGGTCATACCAAAGGACACTGCGCCTATTATATCCCCAAACTTGGCAGTGTATTTGTCGGCGACACTTTATTTGCTTTGGGATGCGGGCGGTTATTTGAAGGCACGCCTGCGCAAATGTATGACAGTCTGGCCAAACTCGCCACACTTCCAGACACCACAAAAGTATATTGCGCCCATGAATACACATTGTCTAACGGCGCATTTGCCCTGCACGCTGATCCAAATAATAAACATTTACATGCGTATATGCAAACAGCCAAAACCTTACGGAACGAAAACAAACCGACGATCCCAACCACAATTGCAGCTGAGAAAATGGCAAATCCATTTATGTTGGCAAAATCGGTAGATAAGTTTGCGGAGTTGAGAGCGGCAAAAGATAAGTTTTAGAAAAGTTATTTTTGCAACGACTTATTTTGTAAAGGAATTGCACCAGGCAAACCAAACATATAGCCTTGTAAATAATCAACCCCAAAACGAGTGAGCATGTCTGCATCCTCGCGACTACCAACCATTTCCGCCACTGTTTTAACGGAAAATGTTTGAGCCAAATCAACCATCATGCGTACAAACACTTGCTTATGAGGCGTGAGCGACAGATCGCGAATAAAGCTACCATCGATTTTTATTTCGTCAGCTTCTATGCTCATCAGGTTTTTAAACGTGGTGTGCCCTGCGCCGAAATCATCTATGGCAAATTGACACCCATAACTGCGTGCTTCGACCGAAAACTTGCTGGCCATATCAGGGCTTTCAAGAGCAACGGTTTCTGTCAACTCTACGATTACCCGTTCGGTTGCGCGGCCAAGCCCGCGCAAGGCTTGCAAGTAAGCCTGCGCCGTTTCTGGGTCTTGCACGGTCGCGGCGGAGACATTGAGGGCCAACTTGATATCTGAGTGCTCTTGCAAGGTTCGCGACGCAATTTCCAGTGCCCGCCGATCAAGTAAATGCACACACCCCAAATCTTCGGCAGCCATAATAAACTGCGCGGCTGATACAAGTTCCCCGTCGTCACGGCGCAAACGCAGTAAGCTTTCGTAATGATGGGTTTTGCGGCTTTTTGCATGGATAATCGGTTGATAGGCAAGGGTAATATTACGCTCGTTTAACGCATGAATAATGTCGTCACGGGTAAGCTTTGCCATGTTTTGTTGTGGCCTAAGATCAGGTAAGTCAGGGCTATATGTCACAAATGCCCCGCCATTTTTTTGAGAATGCTCCACAGCCGTATTTGCGTGTTGCATAACGTCATTGGCACTGAGGCGTTCATGTTCACACACGCACCCGCCAACGGCCAATTGCGCATGTAAATCCCCATATGGACTGCCGTAGGGCATACCAGATAGTGTCTTGGCAATGCGCTCAGCAACCATCTGCATTTGCGAAGGCTCACAATCAGATAAACCAATACCAAATGACGCCCCTGAAACACGCGCACACACATCGGGCGAACGCACACAGGCGGTTAAGCGTTTGGCAATCGCAACCAGCAAGCGGTCCCCTGCCTCGTAGCCATATGTCGCGTTAATATCTTTGAGGTTGGACACGCGGTAGGTGAGAAGTGCGGCGCGGCGATCATACCGTCTGGACACGGACAACATGTGCACAACGCCTTCCATCATCCTTGTTTTGTTCCAAAGCCCCGTCAAACTATCAAATGACGCGTGGTAACCTGCCTGTTCTTCGCGGGTTTTTCGGGTTTGAATATTGGTAATCACACCGATAACTTTGGTAGGCCGCCCACCTTTGCCTTCCAGTCGTGTCCCGCGCTCTTCTACCCAGATATTGCGGCCATCAAAGGTGCGGATTTGGTAATCAATTTGAAATTTGGCTCCGTTCCAAGATAGGGACGCATAGGCTTGGGCGCGGATAGAGCGGCCATCATCGCACAGACGTTCTGACAACGCATTTACCCCGTCTGGAATGCTTTCAGGGCGCGAGCAAAATAAAGAAGCGGCGAGTGCATTGCTTTGCCACACCAAACTGGCTTCTTTGCCTCCGTCTTGCCAAACATAAGGCGACATGCCCATAAGCGACATGAGCATATCCGTACCCGAATCTGCTGATACCAAAGGATCAGCCTGTTGTGATAAAAAGTCGACGCTCATATTCTTTCTTCCGCGGGATACCCATATCCACTTATTTTCCCACCATTATAGGGCAAAAAGTTTAATAAACAGATACATATTTAATCGCCAAACCCGTCGGTCATATTGATATCGCGGCGCGCACTGGCAATCGTCACCATAAAGCCTGCCATAACGTCCATAAGTGTCATCACCATAATGAGGAAAAATACTGACGTGGCGAAAGCTTCAAACATGAGAAACTCAACCAAGCACACCACAAATAGCACCATTGAAAACGCATGGTTCATAATCGCAGCGCGCCCAATGCCTGTGGATTTTAACAACTCAAAAAACAACATCAACAAGGACAAGGTTATGAGACCGTGCCCTGGTGTTATGACCCACAACGCCTCATTTGCCATAGGAATGGACATAAATTCAGTGTCCATACGTGCACGCACGGCTTCGGCGGTTGTAAATGCCGAGCCGCCAAAGGCAATAACATTGTAAATCAATACAGGTATCATCATCAAAGGTATGATCGTAAATAGGCCCATCTGTCTTTCCTAGGTGCTGTGTTGACGACAAAAAATTAGTCTTAAGAATTCATAAACCATAATATTTGCGCAGAAGTTAAGATTTTCAAAACGAAGGCGAAAAACCTATTTACTTAATCTCTTTATTTTCGGGCCCTTTATTTTCGGGCATGGCAGCAATCCAAGCCTCTATGAGTGCAGCCCCTTCACTGTGTACGAGACTACGCCCTAATTCTGGCATGGCAATACCTGCCTCATTGGACGCAAGGCGGTAGCTTAAAATAGATGTTTTAGGGTGGCCAGGATCAATGACATAGAGATGCCCCCCTGCCCCCCGCCCCGCCGCAGTTGGGTGTTTGTTAAAACCAAGCCGCACACGCGATTTTTCTCGCCAATCCAGCCACAGGCCAGAATTGGACGCAGACCCGTCCACCTTGTGACAATGGGCGCAATTGATATCAAGATAAGCCCGCGCACGCGCGCCCAGTGACACCGAGACATCTCGTGCATTTGGCACACCAGCAACCACTTTCGAGGGCGTTTGTAAAATTCCCCAATCCACCCAATTTTGCAATTGTTGTTTGTGGTTTAAATTGCGTGCTTTGAGACCAATGGGAATAATATCGTGACCAGATTGGTGGCAGGTTTTACATTGATTTACGTTGGGAACTGCATATGTAAAATCAAATTTTACTCCACTGGGCGCAATGGTTTTTATATTTAATCTCTTGCCAACAGGCGCATATATGGCTTCGGTTTGCTCCGCGTTCCACACGTAAGGGTAAGCTTTCCAACCTTCGATTTTATGGATAAGCAAGCGCGTTTCCACAAGATATGCCCCCGTATTTGGGGCGCGCATATCAGGGGCATAGCCGAAGTTTTTAACCAAAACACTGCCAATAGGGAATACAAGAATATCGTCCGCTCCCTGCACAATTTTTTTGCCCTTGGGTACAAATACAAATCTTTGTTTGGCCGCATAATCTGTAAACAATGGATTGATGAGGTCATATGCATGCACAGATTTATTGGGCAGACGCCCCAAACCCCCTGCTGTAAACAAGTCATAATCGGACAGGTTTTTTGCAGGTTTTTCAGCCAATATCACATTGAGATCTGGCCCAATTTCAACTGGCTTCGCGCATCCAATCAATACAAGACAAGCAAGAAAGCCGAAAACAAAACTGCGCCAATGCCCCATTACTTATCTTGGGGCAAAACGACAGGGTCAGGCTCTGTACCCGCAACACCCTTGGGGCGGAACGGGTTTGGCTTTAAATTCGCCTCCACAATTGGGTAACTGCCGACACCAAGGCTAAAAAAGCTAATATCATCGGCTTCGTTAATCGCCAAATTAATGTCGCGTGCCTCTGTGCTCGGCCATTTGGTAACCCCGTCCCAAACGATTGATGTCATCTGTCCACCAATGGCCTTGGAAAATTCACCCAAAAGCCCTTGCGGATTATTACCGCCGCCTGTGTAAGAATTATCATGCACGGAAATATTGCGCGGCAAGGGGTTATATGCCTTATCCGTAAATGGGTTGATATAAGCATTGATGATAATTTGAACTGTTTGGTTATCCGCAAACCGGTTTTCAAAGATATGTACATTTTCATTGGCCATAATCATCACCCCTGTTCCAGGCGGCACTGAGGCCACTATATTGCCCGGCGGGGCGAAATTTGGCGTATTATTATCGTGAATGTCATTGTCAAAAATGCGCGTGGAATGACCACCCATAACAGGAAGGTCTGGTAGATCAAACACCAAAATACCGCCCGTATTGTGCCGCGCCGTATTATTGTGGACATCGGCAAAGCTGGAGTTTTCAATTTCAATACCAGCCACATTATATTCGGCCAGAGAATTACGTACAATGATATGCTTGGATTGCCCCACATAAATCCCCGCGTCAGATGCGCCGCGCACCGTGACATTATCAATCAGCACATGAGCGGAATCCACGGGATATACGCCGTAAGCGCCGTTCTGCGCGTCAGGTTCACCTGTCCATTCCACTGTGAGGTCGCGGTAGATAATACCGTCCGCACCTTTGGATTTTATCCCGTCGCCCGCCGTATCGCGTATAGTGAAATTTTCTAATATCACATCATTTGAAGTCACTAGCAAACCTTCACCAGCCCCTTGCTGGCCAGAAAAATCAAGGATAGTGCTACCCGCACCTGCACCGCTTATCGTCACACCTTTAACATCAAGAGACAGGCCATCAGTGAGTTTAAATGTGCCCGCAGGAAGTTTAACAATACTGCCAACACTTGCTTCAATAAGGGCGGTTTGTAAGTTTTCAGCAAAGTTTCCTTCCACTGCTACTTGGTGGGTTTTCCCATCAAGCCCCGCATTCATTTCGTCGCTACTACATGCCCCCAATACCAAGAAAGCAATGCTCGCAATTAAGATTATTTTTTTCATATTGATCCCTTTTTCATTCGCCAAGAGTGTCATCTTTAACGGTAACATTCAAGTCAAAGTGAGTTATGTTCAAACTCGTAACTCTCAAGCAATCGTTTTTTAGCTTGTTGACCTTTAGACAACACATCATTGCCAACCCCGAATAGAGCCACAACTTCAAACCAACCGTGGGATAAAATTTGGTTGAGCATATCCTCGGCTGACAAACATTGCCGCCCTGCGCGTTCGGTAAGTTTAAAATCAATGCCGTCAAAACCATTATAGGTACGGTAGATGAGTTCCGTACAGGCAAGCTTATCCGCGCTTTCAAATTTAAAGGCAAAATCATATAATTTACCGCCGTGGCTAATGGCGCGGTTTAATGCCTTTGTCATATTGGTGGGCGAAATTTTGGGCCGCAAGATAACACACGCATCAACCTGCAAAGTATCGTGGGCAGGGCGAAACAAAACACCATCTTTTTTGGACTCTAAGAACACCACCTCGCCGTCAATGCTGTGGTGTTCAGGTTTGCTCGGCTCCACATCCATTTGCGCTCTTTGACTATCACTCCCAATATACAGAGCTGCGTGCGGCCAAAACCCTGGCAAGAATAAATTACTCATAGCGTCGTCGTGACGGGTGACGAAAACATCACCTGGTTGCACAAGTCCTAATAATTTTTCCCGTACATCATTCGTTATGCGTTTACCTGCGCCTCTTTTTTTGACCAAAGGCTGGGTTAATTCGGCAATGTCACTGCCAATACTTTCAAACAAAAAGAACATGGTGCGCGACACTCTCGAATGATGCCGCCTGCGTAAATTGAAAACCCCAAACTTGGCCTTCCGCTTGATTTGGTCACGCAAGCGCGTTGCAAAATAAGGCTCTTCGGCTTTTAGGATATCTGCGACCTGCATAAATTCATCACCAGATAAAGCAGTGAAAATGTCTGCGCGGTAACGATTATAAAACTGTAATGCACTACGGTATTGGGCCAAGCGGCGGCTAGATACGAGGCTATCATAAATATCGGTAAATTGCTTGCGCCTGATGTCATAACGCGGCTCAGCCTCATCTAATTTTTCGCGCACAACGGGGCGGTCTGTGACCATATCGATTAAATAATACCCGCTGCGCACCAAAATCGCAGAGCAACAAAAGGCAATGGAAAAGGCTTTCAAATGCGACTGCCAATCTCCTTTTTTAAACTTTCTAGGAAGTTCAATATAAGGGAGTAAATCTTGAACAACTTGCCAGAGAGCCGAGCGCACCGTTAAATAATTTACATAAGCAGCGCGTAAATTTTCATCTTCACTGGGTGTAAAATATCCACGTGATTGCGCCGCAATCGCCTCGCCAATAGCATTGTCCATATCAGATTCTTTTGGCATTGCTGCGTGACAAGCCAAAAGCGCACGCGCACTATCGTTGAGACGCTTATTGAGAATTTCAGTGTGAGCTGCGTGCATTAAACCTCGTCCACACCTTGCGGGTTTCTGGCCCGCTTACGCAACCACAACACGCCGCGCAGATCAGAAATAGACACCACCAAACGCCCAAAATTGGTGTATTTTGAAACTCCAAACTGGCGATTACGATGGTTCACATCACAAAATTCGATTGTATATCCCTCGCGGATCATCAGGGCAGGGATATAACGGTGAATATGATCGAAATAAGGAAGGCGTAAAAACGCTTCGCGGGTAAATACTTTCAAGCCGCACCCCGTATCATCCGCCTCGTCTTTCAACAGCCATTTGCGCACACCATTGCCAATACGGGAGCCTATTTTTTTAGCCCAACTGTCCTTACGCTTGGCCCGACGACCTCCCACGAGGGCAAGGGTTTTTGGTGCATCTTTACGCGTTATCTGCTGAATAAGCGCAGGAATATCCGCTGGGTCATTTTGCCCGTCCCCGTCAAGGGTTGCTATATATTTCCCTTTCGCCGCCATAACGCCTGAACGCACGCCCCTGCTTTGCCCTGCATTTTTACGGTGGCTAAGCACTCGCAAAGTTTTATATTTTTTCTTCAATACTTTAAGGGTATCCAGAGTGTTGTCAGAACTATTGTCATTGATAAAAATCATCTCAAAAGCCGTGCCCTTTAAAGCTGTAGCAATTTCGTCCGCAAGCAAGCCGACATTTTCCTCCTCATTATAAACAGGAACAACAACGCTATATTTTATCTGTGACGGCACAATATCCTCATTGGTAAATTTGCGTATTCATGACACGCCGCGACATTTCATGCAATATGGCTTGTGTGACATTCGCGTAATAGGTAAAGCTAGCATATGCAGTTAAGTAATATAAAACGCCGCGCATTGGATATGGTTTTGTTGACCATTTTGGTATTGGTAGTGGCCCTACCGGGTCTATCTGGCCTGCCTGTCATTGACCGCGACGAAGCCCGTTACGCCCAAGCCAGCGTGCAAATGATGGAAAGCGGGGATTATGTCAATATCCGTTTCCAAGACCGCGCGCGCAACAAAAAGCCTGCGGGTGTATATTGGGCGCAAGTATTAAGCGTCAAAGCATTCTCAAACGTCGAAAGTCGCGATATATGGGCCCACCGTATTCCGTCCGTCCTTGCCGCAATTTTGGCAGTATTAGCGACATATCTTGGCGGTATACGTATGTTTGGGCGTGACAGCGCCATCATTGGCGCCGTTTTACTGGCCACAAGCATGATATTTGTTTTCGAGGCCCATATTGCCAAAACCGATGCATTGCTGTGCGCAGCCAGTGCCAGCGCCCTCGCCGCACTGGGCTATATGCGCAATGGCGGCGGCCGAAAATCTGCGACCGTCTTTTGGATAGCACTGGGATGTGCCGTCATGATTAAAGGCCCCATTTTCCCAGCCCTTCTTCTTTTGTGTTTTATATGTCTAAGCATATGGGAGAAAAATATGAGGTGGATGAAGCCCCTTGGCTTCTGGCTTGGCCCCATTTTATGCCTTGCCATTGTTTTGCCGTGGACAATTTTAATTTGGCGCGAAACTGGTGGTGCTTTTTTTACGGACGCGGTCGGTGCAGATTTATTGCCAAAGCTAAAAGGCGGCCAAGAAAAACACGGCGGCCTGCCGGGGTATTATCTGCTCACAAGCTGGATTGCCTTTTGGCCTGCTTGTCTATTTTTACTCCCAGGCTTGGCGTTTGGCATACGCGCGGGGCGCGGCAAAAACGGTTTTGATACGCCCGTAGCACGTTCAGCAAGGTTATTACTGTGTTGGAGTATCCCGTTTTTTATCATGCTAGAACTCACGCCAACAAAACTCCCTCACTATCCCCTGCCAATTTACCCTGCATTGGCACTATTAGCAGGTGTCGCCATTGTTGCTATGACAAAACTTGATACATTTAAAGTCAGTCGGCGCATTGGCGCAGTATTATTTGCTGGGTTTAGCATTTTACTTCTGACGGCTCTGTTAGTTGCAGAAGCTTATTACGGGCAGTTCCCCACTTGGTCATTTTTTGTGTTGGGCATAGCCGTTTTGCTCACGTTTTACGGCACAGTAAAATTATGGAAAGGCAAAATTTATCCCGCTTTCATTGCAGTAACATGCGCCGCTCTCGCCACAAATATTCTCACCTATCAATTCACCATGCCGTCTTTGCAAACCATGCATATCAGTGCCAGAGTACAAAAATCTCTCAACGCTAACGACATTCATTTGCCAAGCACACAGATTTTCTCACCGCAATTCACCGAACCAAGCCTTGTGTACCGACTGGGTAGCCATATCAAATTAGGGCGGGCGCAAGAACGCCTTAACGAAATTAATTTCGAGATGAACAGTATCATCATTTTAGATCGGTTGCGTCCAGAAACGCAAAGCTATGAAATACAATTGATGGAGACTTTACGTAAGCAACACCTATGCCTCGAAAACTTGAATGTCATTGATGGATTTAATTACGCAAAAGGGCGAGAGGTTAAGCTTGACCTTTTAAGGGTTATGCCGTGCGCGCAAGAAAATGTGACTAACCCCGCCACACAGCTTGCAAAGCCAACCACCACGCCCGACCCATAATCGCGATAAACATAAAGGGTACGGCAAGAACCAAGAGGCATTTGGCCCACCATTTTGTCGAATAATTCCAAAAATAGCGGACAAATCCTTTAAACTTTTCAAATTCAACTTTTTGAACCCTGACTTGGGACGTTGCCCCGTAATGTAGGGCTTTTGCTTGTGGCACAAAATACACATCGCCGCCCGCCCCGCGTGCACGTTTGCAAATATCAATATCTTCAACGTGCAAAAAATAATGCTTGTCAAATCCACCTAAAATATTGAAACTTTCTCTATCCATCATCAAACATGCGCCGCTGACAATTGGCATGGGCACAGCAGATGTCGGCTTTACGGTACGCTCCATGTGAATGGTATCAAACCACGGGAGTTTATGCATCGGTGTAAAACTGACAACGGCACTCATGGGGGTAAGCTCACTGCGGCGCGAACCGCGTTGCTCTTGTCCTGCAACTGTCTCTAAATATCCGCCTGTAATCCACGGTTTTTGCAAAGAGGCGCCGCAATCTGCCATCGCCATCGCACTGCCTTTATTAATGATTGCGTCAGGATTTAAAAATAAAATATATTCCCCTTTAGACAGTTTTGCCCCGTAATTACATCCACGCGCAAACCCAATATTCCCGTGTCCTTGCACCAAGCGCATACGGGGATACTGCGCAGAGAAATCATACAAGCGTTTGCGCGTTGCTTGTGAATTGCCATTATCAATTAAAATGAGCTCGTGAATATCACCGTCAGATAAAACAGCGCGCATAGCCTCAAACAAAGGCGCGCCCGTATGGTATGAGACCATAATTACACTGATACGTTTACGCGGAAACTGGACGGGTAGCGGTATGATTTTTGCTGTCATATTGACCAATCTCCATGCTCCCCAGCAATTCATCAAACCCTATAAGCCTCTAAAAGTAAAGGTTAAACTTAGCGAGCTACATTTCCGTCCTTAATATAAAATACTTGCGCAGCGGCAAAGATAATAATGGCCCACCACCAGTCTTGCCACACACCATAGGAAAAGCTAGCCATAATCGTCGTCGCCATAACAAAGCCAGATGTTGCGATTAATTGCGGCCGAGATAATCGCCCAGAGGCGGTAAGATAACGCATAGTAATAAATAAAGCTACAGAACCAAGCACCGCGCCAATCAATCCAAGTTCCGTCCAGATATGCAAACCTGCATTGTGTGGGTGCAAGGATACGATCGCTCGCCCCTCATAACCACGAATAGTATGGCTTTCATTAAAAGTGCGTACCGCATCAAAGCCGTGGCCGATAAATGGATGCTCAGAAACCTTCTCATATAAATAAGCCCAGTTTTCCACCCGTTCTTCCCATGAAAATGGAAGGCTTGCTTTGGTATCAGCACTTAAACTATATGATAGCCACGCGAGTAACGGCGCACACGTAAGCGCAATTATTGCAGATAAAAAACTCAACCTCACAGCGAAAATTGGCTTCCGCATAGCAAAACCCATCGCGGAAAAAGCTGCTATTGTAGCGAGCAAACTCGCACTTTGCCCTGTCACGATACCACATGATATAATCAATACCGCGAGTAAACAGGCTAATATTTTACTCACATTTCCGCGCGTCCAAAACAGTACAAATACGGGCGCGACCAACAAGGCAAGTACTGATGTGCCGTGACCAATATTTTGGATCATATCCCCAAGTTTTTTATTGGGGTCTTGGCCTTCTTTAAGCGGTTCAACTATCATCGTAATTGCGTAACCAGACAATTGATCTATGAGGATGGCTACCGACGAGCCAAGGGTGCAAAATAGCAAAATATTCACGAGTATTTGCCGTTTCTTATCATCCTTCGCGCACATTTTAATCACGGCGCCACACGCAAGATAGATCGGCACACCAATCAATATTTTGAAAGCATTACTTAATATATTATCATTTTGATAAGGTGACCAAAAGCTCGACACCATCGCCCAAACCAAAAATAGCATGAGCCAATAAATTGGGCGCGGCACACGGCGCAGTGTTTCTGGTAGGGGAAATGGGTTAAACCCGATTAAACCCGCAGCGCCGCTTATGGCAACAATTGCCGCAATACCGAGCCCTCCCGCATGGGAGAAAATTGGCAATGTGCAATACACCAAGATTAATATTAAAAAATCTTTTTGGGTGGCCCAATTCTTGAATACGCCAGGGCCCATATTAACTTCGCAAATCGGGCGTTAAGGCTTCATTACCAAGCTTTGTGATTGCATCATCAAGCGATAAAACCTCTTGCTTTCTATCCCCCAAGAACCGCAAAGCCAACTTGCTCTCTTCCGCTTCCGTGCGGCCAACAACGGCAATCACTGGCACTTTGCCAACGGAATGTTCACGGATTTTATAATTGATTTTCTCGTTGCGCACATCGATTTCCACCCGAAGACCTGCGGCGCGTAATGCATCTACCGCTTGCTGTGCATACGCGTCCGCATCACCAGTAATCGTAGCCACAACCACTTGCACAGGGGCCAGCCAAAGCGGAAAACGGCCCGCGTGTTCTTCAATCAATATCCCGATAAACCGTTCTAGCGAGCCAAGAATTGCACGGTGGAGCATGACAGGACGCTGTTTGGTATCATCCTCGGCAATATAACTCGCGCCTAGTCTTTCAGGTGTGCCAAAATCAACCTGCAAAGTCCCGCACTGCCAATCGCGGCCAATGGCGTCGCGCAAGACAAATTCTAACTTAGGCCCGTAAAACGCGCCCTCACCTGGGTTCATAATCACTTCAAGTCCAGCCGCTTTGACCGCGTCCATCAGCGCAGTTTCGGATTTATCCCACGTTTCGTCACTGCCCGTGCGTATTTCGGGGCGGTCTGAAAATTTCACTACAACGTCTGTAAAACCAAAGTCCGCATATATTCCCATCAACAAATCAATAAAAGTTTTTGTCTCGTCAATAACTTGCGCTTCGGTGCAAAAAATATGGGCATCGTCTTGGGTAAATCCGCGCACCCGCATGATACCGTGTAGCGCGCCCGACGGCTCATTACGGTGGCAACAGCCAAATTCGGCCATACGCAGAGGTAAGTCGCGGTAGGATTTTTGCCCTTGGTTAAAGATTTGCACATGAGCGGGGCAGTTCATGGGCTTAAGCGCATGTATTTCGTCGTGAGAACCGTGGCTCACTTCAGAGACGAACATATTTTCGCGAAACTTGTCCCAATGGCCGGATTTCACCCATAATTTATGGTCAATCAACAGGGGGGTCCTGACTTCGCTATAGCTCGCTTTTTGCAGTTTACGGCGAATATAACTCTCCACCTCGCGCCACAAAGTTGCACCCTTATCATGCCAAAATACCATGCCTTGAGCTTCGGGTTGGAGGTGGAATAAATCCATCTCGCGGCCCAATTTGCGATGATCGCGGCGTTCGGCTTCCGCAAGTCTATGAAGATAGCCGTCCAAATCATCTTTATTTGCCCACGCTGTTCCGTATATCCGTTGCAGTTGCGCGTTATTACTATCGCCCCGCCAATAAGCCCCCGCCACTTTCATGAGCTTAAACGCTTTACCCACCTTGCCAGTGCTGGGCAAATGCGGGCCACGGCACAGATCATACCAATCACCTTGTTTATAAATGGTGATGGTTTCGTCCTTGGGCAAGTCAGAGATCAGCTCGGCCTTATAAGTCTCGCCAATGCCCTCAAAATGCTTAATCGCCTCATCCCTCTCCCACACCTCGCGGGTGAAAGGTTTGTTTTGCTCGATAATAAAGCGCATTTTTTTCTCAATCGCCGCAAAATCATCCACCGAAAATGGCTCGTCGCGGGCAAAATCGTAAAAGAACCCGTCTTCAATATTGGGGCCTATGGTCACTTGCGTCCCTGGAAACAGAGCTTGCACGGCTTCCGCGAGTACATGGGCGCAGTCGTGACGGATAAGCTCTAGTCCCTCAGGGTCACTCGCCATAATCAGTTGTAAGGTGGCGTTCCCAGTGATCGGGCGCAGCGCGTCCCACATCTCGCCGTTGACCTTACCCGCCAGCACTTTCTTGGACAGGCTTTTGGAAATGGACTTGGCAATACTCATCGGGCTAGAGCCGTCTTCATATTCGCGCACCGCGCCGTCAGGAAATGTAATCGTCAACATTATTCGTCTCTATTTTTATGGGCACAGGGCGTCTTGCACGTGCGTTCTTTCCAATTCCAATCGCCAAGTTTCCACGGCATGAATATGGGTTGCTTATGGACGCAAGTCGGCACAGGATCAAGCCCCGATGACCCCCAAGGGTGACAACGGGTGAGCCGTGATAAGGTCAACCAAAACCCTCGCCACACCCCGTGCACAGAAAATGCCTCAATGGAATAATTGGCACAATCGGGCGTATGCCGACAATGAATACCAAGGGCGCGATACGCAGGAGAAAGCGTAATTTTATAAATTTTCAGCACACCAATAGCGACATATACAAATGGGTTTTTCATGAACCCGCCTCAAGCACTGCGTCAAAGGCGAGTAGAATTGCGGTATGTCTGGCGGGGTAATTGGCCACGTCTTTAAGTAAGGAAAGTTTGGCAAAGCGGCCTTTGGGCGGTGCACCGCCGTTTTTGAGCATTGCGTATAAAGCGTCCCGTGCAGCTTGTACTTGCACAATCTTTGCCCCGATGATGTTTTCAGATAATATGGCAGCACTAGCTTGACCAAGGGCGCAGGCTTGCAGGCGCATGGCAAATTCGGTCACTTTCCCGTCTTGCATATTCACATCGACTTCTAGCCACGATCCGCACAATTTGGAAACTTTGCGGGCCGTAGCGTGCGGATTTTCCAAACGGCCAACATGTTTGATATTAGCCGCTAAGCTCAGCACATCCATGTTATACAAGTCGTCCATCAGTTTTCCGCAGGCTATAAATTAATATGTGTTTTCTTAACAGGTATAGGCAATGATTGGCTAGTCTGATAAACATCTTGTCAAATTAAGCGGTCATGGCGTAAAGACACGCTATAGTCCCATATGGAGCCACAAATCCCCAAAGCTGCGATTATCATTGTTAATTATAATGCGGGCGACTGGCTGGTCAGATCTGTGGCTTCCGTCACGGCACAAACCGAGCGAGATTTTGAATGCTTTATTGTTGATAATGCATCCCAAGACGGGTCTATTGCTGCACTGCCAAAGCTTGATGACCGTTTTACAATCATTGAACTCGGTGCAAATACGGGCTTTGCCGCCGCCAATAACAGAGCCGCTAAACTGGCGAAATCTCCGTGGATTGCCCTACTAAACCCTGATGCCTTTGCGCGCAAAGACTGGCTTGAACAGCTGTTAAAAGCAACGCAGCTTGCCCCCAATATTACAATGGTCGGCTCGGTGCAATTTTTGGCCCTTGCAGATACACCGACTCTGGACGGGGTTGGTGATTGTTACCATGCTAGCGGTATTGCCTTTCGCGCAGGATATGGCAAGCAATACCCTCCCCCCGAAACTGGCCTTGTCTTTGGCCCCTGCGGTGCAGCCGCTCTTTATAAAACAGATGTTTTTTTGGAGTTGGGCGGGTTTGACGAACGGTTTTTTTGCTATCACGAAGATGTTGACTTGGCCTTTCGCATGCAACTTGCGGGCGGAGACTGTGTGCAATCACAACATGCTGTCGTTGACCATGTCAGCTCTGCCATTTCCAAAACCATCCCACATTTCGCGATATATCACGGCACACGCAACAGAATTTGGACATTTTTCAAGAACATGCCTCTGCCCTTATTGATTGTACTAACCCCAGCCCACATCGCTGCAAATATGGCTTATCTCGCGTGGGCTATCGTTCGCGGTCGCTTTAAACCTACGTGGCGCGGGTTTAAAGACGGAATTGCTGGCTTGCCGCATATTTTAAAAGACAGGAAAGACATTCACCGTCACCGAAAGATAAGTAGTTTTTCCTTACTCACCAAATTCACATGGTCCCCCATAAAAGTCCTGACACGCGGCATTCACATTCGCAAACTTCCCTGATACAAGCTTACCCATGAAAACATTTAATGCAATTGATGTGGCGCGCCGCGTCCTTAAAATCGAAGCCAAAGGGCTTGACGAAATGGCGGCTATGCTGGGGCAGGACTTTAGCGCAGTGGTTGAATTATTGACCCATGTTGAAGGTCATACAATCCTAGCGGGGGTTGGGAAAAGTGGCCATGTGGCCCGTAAAATTGCAGCCACCCTGTCCTCAACAGGCACGCCCGCCCTGTTCATCCACCCGACCGAAGCTAGCCACGGCGATATGGGTATGATTAAAAAATCTGACGTTGTCATTGCGCTGTCGCGCTCGGGCGAAACCAAAGAACTGGCCGATATGATTGCCTTTTGCAAACGGTTTGATATCCCGCTCATTGCTATGACCTGCAAAAAGACGAGCACGCTGGCGAAAGCTGCAAATCATCTCCTGCTTTTACCAGACGCCCCCGAAGCCTGCGCGGTGACAGGTGCGCCCACAACCTCTACCACCTTGCAAATCGCTATGGGAGACGCGCTCGCTGTCGCCCTTCTGGAAGCACGCGGATTTAGTGCGGGGGATTTTAAAACATTTCATCCTGGCGGTGCGCTCGGCGCACAACTGAGCTGTGTCTCTGATCTCATGCATACTGGGGCGCATATGCCGCTGACACATGAGCAAGACAATGTTGCCAATGCTATGTCGATTATGAGCGACAAAGGGTTTGGCTGTGTGGGCATTACCTCTGCCGACAATCAGCTTGTTGGTATGATAACAGATGGGGATATTCGCAGAAATTTGGACAAAAACCTACCCACCGCAAATGTTGCAAGCATTATGACAAAAGCTCCAAAAACCATTGACCCAGATGTGTTAGCCGCGCAAGCCCTGCATATCATGACGGCAGAGCTCCCCAAAGTTATGCAGTTATTTGTTACCGAGAAGGGGCTACCAATTGGCATTTTACATATGCATGATTTACTCCGTGCAGGAATTGCATAAATTCACCTCATATTTCATGAAGATTTAACCCTGCACTTCCTATAAATACCTCGAATATATGGGGATTCGTTATGAACATGACACCAAAACCGTCGATTGCTGCAAACACAGTCGAATTTGAAAACCAAGCTTTGATAAAACCAACAGGGTTTCGTGAATATGATGCCCGCTGGTGGTTTGGCAATCATGAAAGCATGGCGGGCGGCGGCAAAGCCCCTGAGATTAATCTCTACGGCATTCAATTGCTCGGCGCGGCTCTTGGTACGTTGATCTATGAACTGGATGTAAAACCGCAAATCGTGGTCGGGCATGATTACCGGTCTTATTCTCTGTCTATCAAACAAGCCTTAATGACGGGCCTGATGAGCGCAGGGATTGAGGTGATGGATATTGGGCTTGCCCTGTCGCCAACCGCTTATTTTGCCCAATTTGAGCTCGATGTCCCGTGCGTCGCTATGGTGACAGCGAGCCATAATACAAATGGCTGGACGGGTGTGAAAATGGGGGTGGAGCGTCCGCTTACCTTTGGCCCTGACGAAATGTCGCGCCTTAAAGCCATTGCGCTTGGCGGCAAAACGGTCAGCAGAAGCGGTGGCGGCTACCAAAAAATTGACAATATGGCGACGATTTATATGCGCGATCTTGCCAAGGGTATAAAAATCAAACGCAAATTACGAGTGGTTGCTGCCTGCGGAAACGGAACAGCGGGTGCATTTGCACCCAATGTGTTGGAAAAAATTGGTGTTGAAGTTATCCCAGTACAATGTGAACTCGATCATAATTTTCCTGCTTATAACCCCAACCCTGAAGATATGAAAATGCTGCATGCCATGCGCGACGCCGTCTTGGAACATAAAGCCGATATTGCCGTGGGCTTTGACGGCGACGGGGATCGTTGCGGTGTTGTTGATAATGAGGGCGAAGAAATATTTGCTGATAAAGTCGGCGTTATACTGGCCCGCGATTTATCTGCCAAATTCCCCAATGCCCAATTTGTCGCCGATGTAAAATCAACAGGGCTGTACGCAACAGACCCCGTATTGATCGCCAACGGCGCAAAGACCGATTATTGGAAGACTGGCCATAGCTATATCAAACGTCGCTCCAAAGAAATTGGCGCACTCGTCGGGTTTGAAAAATCAGGTCATTATTTCTTTAATGCCCCCATCGGACGCGGTTATGACGACGGCATTTTATCGGCTATTGCCATATTGCAAATGCTCGACCGTAATCCAGATAAATCTATGGCTGACCTGCGCCGCGCATTACCCAAAACATGGGGTAGCCCAACTATGTCCCCGCAGTGTGCAGACGAAGTAAAATACGGCGTGGTCGATAAAGTCATCGCCGAATACCAATTAGCGTTCAAAAACGGCGACAAACTCCTCGGTCAAAAGATTCGAGACGTCAACACCGTCAACGGAGTGCGCGTCACCTTGGAGGACGGCACATGGGGTCTTGTGCGCGCCAGTTCCAACACACCTAATTTGGTGGTCGTAGTCGAAAGCCCAGCATCTGAGGACAACAAAACCAACATGTTTAGAGAAATCGAAGCACGACTTGCCAAATACAAAGAAATTGGAGAATACGACCAAAAGATTTAGAAGAGAAGAGAGCTGCGCTAACGTGGTGTTTCTATTCGGCTTGCGTCACTGTTTTTAAGCAAATTATCAAAATAGGCTATGGTCTTGGTTAGGCCTTCGCGTAGTTCTGTTTTGGGTTCCCAACCAAGGTGGTTTTTTGCGAGACTGATATCTGGCTGTCTTTGCTTGGGGTCGTCAGCAGGTAAGTCTTTGAAAATTAGTTTTGATTTTGTGCCTGTTAATTCAATCACGGACTCGGCCAACTTTTTAATCGTAAACTCATTTGGATTGCCCATATTCATAGGGCCAATGCAGGTGCTTTGTTCCATAAAGGCGAGCAGTGCAGTGATGAGATCGCCTACATAACAGAACGATCTGGTCTGGCTACCATCACCAAAAACCGTAATGTCTTCGCCTTTGAGCGCCTGTACAATAAAGTTGGAAACGACACGCCCATCATTGGGGTGCATATTGGGGCCGTATGTATTGAACAAACGCGCCACACGAATATCAAGCCCATGCTGACGGTGATAATCAAAAAACAGAGTTTCTGCCGCCCGTTTACCCTCGTCATAACAGGCACGCGGACCAATAGGGTTGACATTGCCGTGGTAATCTTCGGTTTGCGGGTGAACGCTTGGATCACCGTAAACTTCGGATGTTGATGTTTGCAGTATTTTCGCGCCAAGTCGCTTGGCAAGGCCCAACATGTTAATCGCCCCGTGCACGGAAGTTTTTAAGGTTTGCACAGGATCGTGCTGATAATGAAATGGGCTAGCAGGGCACGCTAGGTTATAAATTTCGTCTACCTCTAGATAAATAGGAAAAGTAACGTCATGACGAATAAATTCAAAATGGGGGTGGGCTAAAAACGGGACTATATTGTCCTTTTGGCCGCAAAATAGATTGTCCAAACAAATGACATCCGTACCGCCTTCCAATAGCGCAGCACACAAATGCGAACCTAAAAACCCTGCTCCACCTGTGATCAAAACTCTTTTTCGTAAATGTTGCATACAATGCTTCTAGCGGGAAAATTACCGTACGTCATGCTTTTTTCACCTTTAAACTTATGCGCAGCGGTGCTATCGAAAAGACTTGGATAGGAAGATTTTATGCGCGTTGCAATGATTGGTACGGGATATGTTGGCCTTGTGTCTGGAGTCTGTTTTGCAGATTTTGGTCATCAAGTTATTTGCGTTGATAAGGACCAAAAAAAAATTGATGTCTTAAACGCTGGCGGCGTGCCCATATTTGAACCTGGGCTTGAAGATCTTGTCGTAAAAAATGTACGCGAAGGACGATTGTCATTTACCACAGACATAAGAAGTGCGGTACGCGAAGCAGACGCAGTTTTTATCGCTGTTGGTACACCGTCGCGGCGTGGTGATGGGTTTGCTGATTTATCCTATGTTTATACTGCCGCCAAGGAAATCGCAGGCGTGATGAACGGCTATACAATGATCGTCACAAAATCCACAGTACCCGTTGGCACAGGTGATGAGGTCGAGGCGATCATCAAAAAAGCCAACCCAAAAGTAGATTTTGATGTGGTTTCCAATCCCGAATTTTTACGTGAAGGGGCAGCCATTGATGATTTCAAACGACCTGACCGGGTTGTTGTCGGGACAAATTCCGAACGCGCAAAAGAGTTGATGCGGCAATTATACCGCCCGCTTTATATTAACGAAACACCGATTGTCTTTACCAACCGCGCCACGTCGGAATTAATAAAATATGCGGGCAATGCTTTTCTCGCGACCAAAATTACCTTCATCAATGAAATGGCAGATTTATGCGAAAAAGTCGGGGCCAATGTACAAGAAGTGGCACACGGCATTGGGCTTGATGGGCGTGTTGGAAAGAAATTTTTGCACGCAGGACCAGGCTATGGCGGATCTTGTTTTCCCAAAGACACACTCGCCATTGTACGGACGGCCCAAGAAGCAGGCACACCATTGAAAATTATTGAAGCGGTTATTAGTGCTAATCAGGTACGAAAATCTGCTATGTCGGATAAAATCGTCACCGCATGTGGCGGCAATGTTGCAGGGAAAACAATTGCCATATTGGGCCTTGCCTTTAAGCCAAATACAGATGATATGCGCGATAGCCCTGCTCTACCGATCATTAACAACCTCATCCAATTAAGTGCAAATATTCGTGCATTCGACCCTGAAGCGATGGATGAATGCACGCCCCTCTTGCCAGATATTATCTATTGCAAAGATGCATATGACTGTGCGCAAACTGCTGATGCACTGGTTATCGTAACCGAGTGGGATCAATTTCGCGCTTTGGACTTCACACGCATAAAAACCGCTTTAAACACACCAATATTGGTTGATTTACGCAATATTTATAACCCAGAAGAAATGGCTAAGCTTGGCTTTGCCTATTCGAGTATTGGAAGACCCTGATAGACTAAACCGCAGCGCCAATAAAATCGACCAAACCGTCAGTTACGCTTTGCACCAAAGCAGGGTCGTCCCCTTCCGCCATAACGCGAATGAGCGGTTCGGTTCCTGATGCACGCACCAAAATACGCCCAGATTTTCCCATTTGACTGGCAGCATCTTTAATCGCCGACTGTACAGATTTCATCTCAAGAGGGTTTACACCGCTATAGCGAACATTTTTGAGCAATTGCGGGACGGGAGTGAACAAATTCAAGACTTCACTCGCTGGTTTATCTTTGCGAATTATTTCAGCCAAAATTTGCAAAGCAGCTATCGTACCGTCCCCCGTTGTCGCAAAATCAGTCATCAAAATATGACCTGATTGCTCCCCGCCAATATTATATCCATCCGCTCTCATTCTCGCGGCAACATAACGGTCACCAACTTTTGTGCGAATAAGCTCAATTTTTTCATCTGACAAACGGCGCTCTAAGCCAAGGTTTGACATGACTGTTGCCACAATACCGCCGCGCATTAACCGACTGGTTTGGCTCCAGCCAATCGCTATTAGAGCCAGCAATTGATCCCCGTCAATGATTTTACCTTTCTCGTCACACATAATAAGCCTGTCAGCATCGCCGTCGAGCGCAATACCTACATCAGCTTTATGATCTAAGACCGCCTGCGATAGTGCTTGTGTGCATGTAGACCCACATTCTGCATTGATATTAATGCCGTTCGGATCCGTGCCAATCGCAATCACTTCACTTGCCCCCAATTCCCATAGGGTTGCAGGTGCAGTTTTGTAGGCCGCACCATTGGCGCAATCCACGACAATCCGAAGTCCATTTAACGAGCTACGGCGCGGGAATGTAGCTTTTACAATTTCAATATAGCGCGCTTGGGCATTATCATAACGCTTGGCGCGCCCCAAACCTTCTCCTGTGGCGAGCCCCTCTTGCAACCCATCTTGCATAAGAGTTTCAATTTCTCGCTCGGCATCATCGGAGAGTTTTTTACCATCTGGGCCAAACAATTTGATGCCATTGTCATAAAATTTATTATGTGAAGCGGTAATCATCACGCCAAGATCAGCCCGCAAAGAAACAGTCATCATAGCAACGGCAGGTGTTGGAATAGGGCCAAAAAGCCGCACATCCATGCCCACGGACGTAAAGCCTGCAACCAAAGCAGGTTCAATCATATATCCCGACAAACGTGTGTCCTTGCCGATTACCACACTGTGGCGACGACCGTTTTCACGCATGAAATATTTTCCTGCAGCCATGCCAAGGCGCAGCACATTTTGCGGCTCCATAGCCCCACTATTGGCCAAGCCTCGCACACCATCTGTCCCAAAATATTTTTTGACCATTATCCACCCTCAAGTTTGTGCGCATCATACATGTAATCACATCGCCTAGCAAATATACATATGACCTAGATCATATTACATAGTCATTTGTTATATATTTTTAGAGACTTTAAAATCTACTTCATTTAAGTACATTAAATATATTCGAAATAAAGCAAAATTTTGGTAAGGGCGAGTTATGTGTGGTATCATTGGAATAGCAGGGAATAAACCTGTTACTAGCAGGCTGATTGACGGTCTAAAGCGGCTGGAATACCGGGGTTATGACAGTGCTGGTATTGCTGTCATTGAAAACACGTCTAAATGCTCAAACCTTATACGTCGGCGTGCAAAGGGTAAAATTTGCAATTTGGAAGAGCGTGTCAAGCTAGAGCCTGCAGATGGATTGTTGGGGATTGCCCATACGCGCTGGGCCACCCACGGCGCACCCAATGAGACCAATGCACACCCGCATTTTGCAGGACGTGTTGGGTTGGTTCATAACGGCATCATTGAAAACTTCACCAATCTTAGAGACGCCTTAAAACATAACCGTACATTTGTGACCCAGACGGATACGGAAGTCGTAGCCCATCTTATTGACGAAGCCATGACATCAGGCATGTCAGGCAGGGAGGCGTTTTGCGCGTCCCTCAAACAGCTAACAGGTGCATTTGCTCTTGGTGTGGTTATAGACGGGGTGGACGGTCAATTATTTGCTGCCAGACGCGGCAGCCCACTTGCTATTGGGCTTGGCGACGGGGAGAATTATATTGGTTCTGACGCCATAGCCCTTGCCTCACTCTCCACACATATCATTTACTTAGAAGAGGGTGATTGGGCAGTTATTTCAACTGACAGTGTTGAAATTTTCGATGCAGATGATAACCCCGTGGAGCGCCCTATTACAATTGTTTCGGGATCAATGGCGGCAGCTGAAAAAGGCAATTACCGGCATTTCATGCTCAAAGAAATGTACGAGCAACCTGAAACCGTCTCCCACACATTAACCCACTATGTAGATGCCTTCCATCACAAAGCTAAAACCGCGCAAGAATTAGAATTACCAGGTCTTGATTGGAACAAACTTGAACGCTTAACACTTATTGCCTGCGGCACGGCGGCATATGCCGCATATGTGGCAAAATATTGGTTTGAACAATTGGCACACCTGCCTGTCGAAGTGGATATCGCGTCTGAATTTCGCTATCGCCGTCCCGCACTGAGTAAAAATTCAATGGCAATGGTGGTATCACAATCTGGCGAAACAGCTGATACTTTGGCGGCCCTTAGGTATTGCCAAAAGCAAGGTCTACAAACAGCGGCATTGGTCAATGTGATGAGTTCAACCATGGCCCGTGAAGCTGATTTTGCCATGCCACTTAACGCTGGCCCAGAAATCGGCGTTGCGTCTACCAAAGCTTTCACGTCGCAACTGACGGCTCTACTATCGCTGGCCATTTCAGCAGGGGTAGCGCGCGGACATATTGATGAAGGCCGCGAACAAAATCTCATCGAAGCTCTCACACAAATGCCGCGCCTTATCACCGAGACGTTAAGTTTAGACGAGAAAATTGAAGCCCTCGCCCTTGATTTATCGAGTGCCAAAAATGCGTTCTATCTTGGTCGCGGCATGCATTTCCCATTGGCTCTTGAAGGTGCGCTTAAATTAAAAGAAATTTCTTATATCCACGCCGAAGGATATGCTGCAGGTGAGTTAAAACACGGCCCAATTGCCCTTATTGAAGACGGTACACCCGTCATCGTCATCGCGCCAACGGACGAATTGTTTGAAAAGACAGTCTCGAATATGCAAGAAGTTTCAACGCGAGGTGCAAAAATTCTTTTGATTACAGACGCGAAAGGGGCCGCCAAGACTAAAAATATGGCTGAGGCCACATTGGTATGCCCAACAGTCAGTGTGGAAACAGCACCGATTGTCTATGCCATTACCGTTCAACTGCTTGCTTACCATACAGCCGTTCACCTTGGTACAGATGTAGATCAGCCCCGTAATTTAGCCAAGTCCGTCACCGTAGAATAAGCCTTATACCAAGGCGGTACATATGCGAATTTCAGCGAGTAAATCTTGGATAGTTTCAATAATTGTAAGAGGGTTCATCACAGACAGGCGCAGGTAACGCACGCCTGACATTTCCGTAGACGTGATATAAAACTTTCCACGCTTTACAATTGCATTACGAAGAGCAAGTTGCCGCGCATTGTCCGTCCCAAATGGCAAATACTTAAAACACAATATATTTGCTTGCGGCACATAAGCACATTCAAAATCGTCTTCGCCCATAATAACATCGTGAAATGTACGGGTAATTTGGTATTGGTTATTGACGAACTCTCCGAGTTTTTTCTCCCCTTCGATCGCCAATACCCAAAATAATTTTACGCCGAGCGGAGCTTTGGTACATTCAACCGCGTAGGGCATAACATCGAACCCAACCTGATCCTTATCATGAAAAATATAACTCCCTTCTTGGCGAAATGCGCCTGAGATATGGTTTTGATCTTTAAACAATACCGCTGCACAGAGCGCGGATGTACGCAGCATTTTATGGGCGTCCCAAATCATTGAATCCGCACGGTGACATCCTTTCATCAAATGCCGCTGTGTGCCCGATAATAACGCACTGGCCCCGTGCGCGCCGTCTACGTGAAACCAAAGTTTATGGCTCTCGCAAAAATCAGCAATTTCGTCCAATGGGTCATATAGCCCTGTAGACGTGCTGCATGCATTGGCAGACACCATAAACACTTGCTTGCCAGCATCTAAAGCTCTTTCATAAACATTTTCCAGCTTTTCAGGTATGAGAATTTCCGTATTAGTGACAGGTGCAGGGAAAATCACATTTGCCCCAAGTCCTGCAATAGACGCGGCGCGTGCCAGCGAATAATGCGCGGTTTTGGGAGCAATCATCGCAAGGTTAGGCGGCACACCTTCGTCCCACGCTTCGGGGCAAAATGCGGCGCGGGCTGCCAATACAGCGGTTAAATTTGCCAACGACCCGCCGTGGGTTAATACCCCTGCCCCGTTATTATCCATTTGGTCAAAATCAGCCAATCCTTGGCCTTGAAACCAACCTATTTTTTCAAGCATCCAATTGATAATCACCCGCTCAATAACCGCTGCCGCCGGCCCCATTTCGTAAATCGCCATCGGGTTATTGGTAATACCGTTGACCATATCAGCAATGGCCGCGCCGTAATGAGGAACCGCCACCTGATGCCCCATATATCCAGGGTGATGCATGTGCTGCGTATTGTCCAAATAGAGGCGCAAGAATGTACTGACTGTTTCTAAGTCCAAGCCGCCATTTCGGATCCATTTTTCCACGTGCAAATCTTGTGCAAGCTTTGCCGATGAGCGTTGCGTGAGCACAGGGCCACGCCCCGCTTCACTGTCTTGAAGATAGGCGTCAAGGTGTTCAAAAACGGCCCTACCTAGCGCGCCAAAATGTGTGTCGTCTTTGGGCATAGTTCACGTTTTAACTTCGGTATACGCTTCTAAAAGCGGCGTCCAAATCAGCAATCAAATCATCGGGATGCTCAAGTCCGACTGAAATACGAATTAAACCTTCGGTCAGTCCGCCTTGTTCGCGAATGTCAGCAGGAATACCCGAATGGGTTGTCGATGCGGGATGATTGACCAAGCTTTCCGTGCCGCCAAGACTAACAGCAGATTTAAACAAACTCAGCTTGTTAATAATTTTAAATGTTTCTTTGCGGCCGCCTTCAATCACAAATGAAAAGGTAGAACCTGGGCCCGTGCATTGGCGTTTATAAATGTCTTGATATTTTGCATCTTCAATAAAATCAGGATGCAGCACTTTCGTTGTGACGTACGGATTATCTTTCAACCACGCGGCTACTTTTGTACCACTTGTCGCTGCACGTTGCATCCGTAACGTCACGGTTTCAAGTGACCGCGACAACATCCACGCCGTATTGGGGTCAAGGTTCATACCCATCGCATTGCGTATACCGCGTACTTTTTGTATCGCCTCGCCGTTGCCAAGAACCGCGCCCGCGATTAAGTCCGAATGCCCACCAACATATTTGGTCAATGAATAAACCGACATGTCAATACCTTGGGCGACCGCTTGTTGGAAAACGGGGCCTTGCAGCGTATTGTCGCACACGGTTAATGGCCTTAAGCCCGTGTCTTTTTCAAGTGTATTTTGCGCATTTTTAATCAGTTCAAAATCATAGAGCGCATTGGTTGGATTGCCCGGCGTCTCTACATATATCATTTTAACAGGGCCAAGTTTTTTGGCTTTTTCAATCGCCGCGTTCAAACTACCCGCCTGCATACCGTCTTGAAACTCGACTGACTGTATCCCGAACTGCGACAATAGATTACGAATCAAGGTTTCCGTACCGCCGTAAAGCGGGGAACCGTGTATCAAGACATCACCGGGCCGTAAAACCGATAAAAGCACACTGGTAATCGCCCCCATGCCAGACGCACAGACAACCCCTTCCTCCGCGCCTTCAAGTACAGCCAAACGGTCTTCGGTAATTTCTGCATTGGGATGGTTAAAGCGAGAATAAATTAAACCCGCACTGTCTCCTGCTGGCAAAGGTTTGCGGCCAGATACATAATGGAAAAATTCTTCGCCAGCTTCCGCACTCGGAAATAAAAATGTCGAGGTGAGAAACACGGGTGGTTTCACAGAACCTTCTGACAACATAGGATCATAACCATAGCCCATCATCAAAGTTTCAGGATGTAGTTGGTGATTGCCAATGCTAGTTTTATTATTAATGACTTTTTTCATTTTTATGACCTCTTCCTATTCTAAATAGCAGTATAATTTAGTAAAATAAAATATCATCCCTATTAATATGAAACCATAGCATACCTGCGCTAATCTAAGATATTTAATGTATTTTTATGCAATAATTTACCCAATTCATACATGTCATAAACCACACAGCTCACAACAAAAACAAAACGGCACGTTCATTGGCGCGCTGTAAAAATGCCGTTTTAAGTGTTGCTATTAAATCGGCATTAAACCGCCCTGCCGCTTGTTCATTCCAAGCTTTTGCAACCGTTTTAATAAGTTCCCCGCGTTGACTATTGGCCGCCTTACGAATGCGGCCATTTGTCATTAATTTACGGGCCAGTATGGGTACATTGGCAGAGCGTAATTTGCCTTCCAACGCTTTCCTACCAAAGAAGAAGCCGCCAAACCCGATTGCACCGCCAATTGCGATCCCGATGGGGTTCGCCAAGAGAGGGGCCAATAGATTTGCCTTAGCCAACAGCACACCGATGAGAATAGCAGACACTGTTGTCCCTGCTAAAGCCGTATCATTTTCAAGGCTTGCCACCTGCGGGGCCGCGACGCTTAACCCCTCAAGATGTTTGCTGATATGGGCATTATCATCCAAGGACAGCACCATTGCAGGCAGTCCGTGGTCACGGCAAAGTGGATCGGTAATTTGCTCAATCGACCTTTGTAAATCAGCAAACCAGCTTTCAATCCCGGGCCGCAGTGTTGATTGCGCCTCCTCACTGGCAAGCCATGCCTGTACTTTTTCATTAAGCACAGCCTCGACACCGTCAAGGCTTTTGATTTTCCCATTTCGCCACTGGGCAAAGGCAGGAACGACACATGCACTTATCAGTGCGTCTACCAATACAGGGGCCAGAATATCCCCGAGTTTTTCACTGGCCGCGTCTGCTTTTTCAAATACAGGGCCGTCTTTAGCCACCAAATTTTCAACCGCGTTTTGAAAACTCGCGTGTAGATATTCAAACCGCCCAAGCCACGCCAAACCGCGCGCAATGGCAAATTCTGGTTCAGCCCCGCGCACAATTTTGGCATTGGGAAATACACGTTCGCACGCAGGTGCAACGAGTGGCAAGCGCGACGCCCCGCCTGTTAACAATACGGTTTGCGGGGCGCGTCCGCCAAGTCCAGACACCGCTTCTTTAAGCGCAAAGTCAAAGGTGTCTGGCCAGCTAAACCCGTTAAGTTCTTTAATAGGCAAACTTAATATTTCCCGCGCGTCTTCTTTGTCCACCCGAATTTCAAACAAAACTCCGCCCGCAACTGGCAGACGGCGGATCATTTCAACAGGGTTTTCATCGCCGTTAAAATATTGTTCTTTAGCAAGGCGACACCAATACTCTAGTATCGGGCGGTAATAGGGGTAACGCTCAATCAGCTTTTCAATTTTTTTACGGGCAGGTTGACGCGCCATATTGCGGTCAAAAATCAGAGTATCCAAAAGCCCAGATCCCAATATATTGTGGCCCACATCTTCCGCGTCCAAATCCATACAATAGGTAAAATCCGTTGTGGACGAGCCTATATCCACAATCAAAACACTCGCACGGGCCGCGTCTAAGGATAAATACCCCTGCTCTAATGCGGTCATAAGGGCAGCACGAGATTCGGGCACAATGCGCACGGTTTGCAGGCCTGATTTTCCCATCAAGGCGCGGTAAGCCTCGCGGTCATGCGTACCCCAACCAGACGGGCAACCGACAATGAACGTACTTTTATCCATACCCGCAATTTTTTTATCTTTCGCCAAATCGGAAAATAATGTTTTTGTAAATATGCGCGTTGGTAATTCAGTCGCAATATCTGTGACATTGCGGCTTTTAAATTTCACCCATACCTTGTCTTTTTTATCACCAATGGCAGCTAAGTTGACCGCTTGCGCGCCAATGCGCACTCCTGATTTTCCGCGTGCAACAGCACTGACAAAACTACGCTCGCCCATATATTCCAATATTTCAGGTTCACGTGATGACCCACCATATGCGCGGCCAAGGGCCGTTTCGCCGTGGCCAAGATCAAAGCCTATAAATTCTAAATTATCGTTGGAGCTTGGCATGAATTAATCACCCGCTTTCCAAATAGTCCCGCGCCGCAACACCCGCTCACCAATGCGCAGAGCGGGAGCCGCCTGTTTGGGAGATTGCCCGTCCATATCCAGCGCGGGCAAGACGTCAAATAGTTTCTTCGTCGTGCGTGAATAAGGCACAATTTCTATGCCTTCCGCCGCCAAAATACTTTCCAGTTCACTGCCAATCAGCGTCATGGCAAAATCCTTATCGTCGACAGCTTTGGCTTCCAGCAGGTTTTGCACAAATCCCATCAACTGATTGTCTTCCCGCCAATGTGTTTCCAAAGTAGGTTCGGACAAACGTAACAACACATAGTCTGCCGTGTGCAGAGCGTCTGCCAGCGCGTCAACATAGCCCAATGCTTTGACAGAGATATGGGTGTCAGCTAAAAATGACGCGCCGCTTGGTGTTTCGAGAAGTGGAGTTTTTGTGCGGCCCAAAAACGGGATTTTTGCCAGTAATCGCTTCCAGTCTTTCGGGTCAAAAAACCGCAAGCACGCCAATACCAAAGCGCTCATCATGGTCAAACGAGACGACTGAATAAATCCAGCCAAAAAGAACACCAGAGCAGCTCCGTAAAATAATGTACTGCCTGCAATCACCCGCACAGATGTGTTGGGCACTTCCTTCCAGACAATTTCTGCGCCCGCCCCCCTATCAAGAACACCTGCACCAGATTTGACCATTTCAAGTAGCCAAAGCCCAATTTTTTGAACATGCACATCTTTCGTTTGGGAAACAAATATATCGCCTGTTCTATCCAAGGCTTTACGTGCTTCGGATACTGATTTTGCCACCGATAAATCCTGATCCGATATGGCAAGTCGCAAGGCCTCGCGCTCTGTTTCAAAGGCACGCACCAGTGAAGGGGCTTGGGTAGGTAGTTTTGTATTCATAGCCCTCACTTTAACTTGGAGTTTGCTCTCGTATCAAGGCCGCACGTTCCTCAACACGCGCCACAATATCATCAATCATATCATCATTGCCTGTTTTACCAGTCCTTTGTCCTGCCGCGTACATCATGCCGTAACCAGCAGAGCCGCCCGTAAATCCGATATCTGTATAGGTGGCCTCGCCCGGCCCATTGACCACACATCCTATGATCGACAAGCTTATGGGTTCACGAATATGAGCAAGCTTTTCTTCTAAAGTTTCTACGGTCTTAATAACGTCAAATCCTTGGCGAGAGCACGACGGGCACGAAATAATATTTACCCCGCGAGATCGTAAATTAAGAGATTTTAAAATATCATAACCCGTTTTTATTTCCTCCACGGGATCAGCAGATAAAGACACACGTATGGTATCGCCAATCCCCGCCCACAACAAACTGCCCATACCAATAGCCGATTTTATTCCCCCCGTGCGCAAGCCCCCCGCTTCGGTTACGCCCAAATGCAAGGGACAGTCTACGGCATCAGCCAGCGCGTGATACGCAGCCACAGTCAGAAACACATCGGAGGCTTTGACCGATATTTTAAATTCATGAAAATCTTCATCTTGCAACATACGGGCATGCATCAACGCACTTTCCACCATTGCCTCTGGACATGGTTCACCGTATTTTTCAAGCAGTTCTTTTTCAAGACTACCTGCATTGACACCAATGCGAATGGCGCAATTGTTATCACGGGCCGCTTTGACCACTTCGCGCACGCGGGCTTTGCCGCCTATATTGCCAGGATTAATCCGTAAACACGCCGCCCCGTTTTTCGCCGCTTCGATGCCTCGTTGATAGTGAAAATGGATGTCTGCTATAATAGGAACATTAACCGCTTTGGTAATGATTTTCAGTGCCGCAGAGCTTTCCGCGTCAGGGCAAGAAATCCGCACCACATCTGCACCTGCTTCTTCCAAAGCCAATACTTGCGCAATCGTCGCTTTGGTGTCGTGGGTTAGCGTATTGGTCATGGATTGCACACTAATAGGTGCGTCTCCCCCGACCGCTAAATCCCCCACCATGATTTGTCGGGATTTACGCCGTGTAATTTGCCGCCAAGGGCGAATATGGTCGTATGAATTTTGCATGGAGTTTAGGATATGTCATGCTTGGGCAGATGAAAAGGCAAATGATGCGAAATATCTAGCCGCCTGTCGCCGCCAAAGGAATGTTTTTTCCGCTTGCACCCTTTTGTCCAATCGGGCCAATGCGTTTGCCGCCACGGTAAAGCTCTATTGCGCCCGCGTCTCGCAAAGACAACATAGGCATATTTTGCCGTTTGGTTTCAAATATATCCCCAGGAACCATAATGCGCGACATCAATATATCACCATTACGGTCTTTTATTTGCACCCAGCTAGGGCCAATAGCAATGAGGGTAATCATATCTGGGTCATTTTGCGTGGGCGCCGCAGCCTCAAAACCCCAATCACCAACTTGCGAAACAAGTGGATTGACAACTTGCGCGGAGCGCGCATCCGTTTTCAATCCATACCAACTGACCACGACAAGCACACAGCTCAGCACCATGCCTGCGACAAGACTACCCTTGGGAATATTAATCTTGCGCTTTGGCACATGATGTGGACTATCGCGCATTTCCATGCTCTTGGGACATTCAATATCCGTTTTATATTGGGCGACAGCGTTTTTTGCGTCCATACCGAGATAAAGAGCATAGCTGCGCACAAACCCCAAAACATACCCTGTGCTCGGTAAAGCAGAAGTGTCTAGCGTTTCAATTGCGCTTAAATATGCAGGTTGAATGTGCAGTGCTTTGGATGCCGCTCTTATATCCAAATCTTGGCGCATGCGTTCTGCCCGCAAGAGTGCGCCAATATGAGACTGCGATGTATCACATGTTGTTTGCAGTTTAAGCACAGTTCAATCCCTCTGAATTATGCATATTTCATGACATTTGTCACAAGGGAGCACTTAAACCACACGTGTGCCCATAAGCCAATAGTTAAAATTTTCCTAATTTTCATTTTACCTGGTTCGTGAATAGGTTTAGGCACATAACGACATAGGTAAGGTATGATATGACGAACACAAACACGCCTAATTTTTGGCTCAATATTGCCCCGTGGGTAGCTCTACTCCTCTCGGCTGGATTATGGCTGGGCGCACTTGGATTTGAGCATATTGGCGGTTATACCCCGTGCCAAATGTGTTATTGGCAAAGACACGCGCATAAGGCCGTACTCGTTGTTGCGGCTTTAACAATTTTCGTAAGATATATCACCAAGAGCGGTAAATGGGACCGTGCATTGTTAGTCTGCATTGGCCTTGCCTTCGCCGTCAGTTTTGCTCTGGCCTTTTGGCATATGGGCGTTGAGTATAAATGGTGGCTCGGCCCCAAAACCTGCGCCGCTCTCCCTTCGTCTTCGGAGATTAACGCTTCGGACATTTCTAGTATTTTTGAGAAAGGCGCAAAACTGCCAGCTTGCGCGGACGCGCCTTGGCATATGTTTAAACTATCTATGGCGGGATATAATGCGCTGTTTTCTGGACTCGCAACCCTGTTCAGTTTTAAGGTAGCACTTAAGAGATAATGTTATGACCAAACCAAAACACACACACCGCCCACCTCGCCCTGGCGGAACGCAAACGCCCGATACATCCCCGCGCATTGCGGAAATGCTACGGGTTGACCACGCGGGGGAATATGCGGCTGTGGCTATTTACGCAGCCCAAGCCAAAGTGTTTTCGCGTTCGCCCAAAACCCGTAAAATCGCAGCTCAACTCAAAAACATGTGCGCTGAGGAACAAGAGCATTTGGATGCATTTGACGCATTGCTGTTAGAGCACAACGCAAGACCAACCGCATTATTGCCGGTTTGGAAACTGGCCAGTACGGGCCTTGGCGTTGCCACCGCACTCATGGGCGAAAAAGCAGCTCATGCTTGTACCGAAGCCGTTGAAAGCGTGATCGAGCAACATTACGCCGCCCAAATCACTGAAACACAAGACAGCCACAAAGAGCTATCAGCCACATTCACACAATTTAGAGAAGACGAATTGCGCCACAAAGAAACGGCCATTAAAGAAGGCGCAAAAGACGCGCACGGCTATCCAGTCCTCAGTGCATTTATTAAGGCAGGATGTCGCACAGCCATCAAGTTAAGTGAGAAGATTTAAAGCGGCTTAACGCCGGCGCGCTTTTAAAATTTTAACAGGCGTGCTTAATATCTGCCCTTGCGTCACCGCGTCATTGCTTACCGCCCCCGTATCACGCATTTGAATGGCCCGTACAACGTCCATGCCCTTCACAATTTGCCCAAAGACAGCATAACCTTGCCCATCAGGATTGCGTTTACCGCCGTAATCAAGAAATGTATTGTCACCAATGCAAATAAAGAAATAGGCCGCACTGCCTGTGCCCGGTTCATCACGGGCAATGGAAATCGCACCATTTGTGTGGGAAAAACCAGACATTTTTGTGGTTTCGTGATCTATGGGTGCTGTAACAGCTTCCATACCGAGCAAGCCGCCTTGAATAATTTCCATACCCAAACCAAGCGGATCTGTTTCTGGGCGCACAGAGCGGTAAAACCCTTCCCCGTCATACAAACCATTATCCACATAATAAAGAAAATCACGCACCGATAGCGGGGCGCGTTCAGGGTATAAGGTAATATCTATTTGCCCAAGTTCAGTTTCAAACACCACATGTGTGGTCTTTTCCCCGCCACATGACCACAATAGAAATGCTGATAAAAACATCACGACGAAACGCATCATTGTTCAAGCTCCAAATCCCAGTAAAGATAATCCAACCAACTATCATGTAAATGCCCCGGAGGGAAGCGGCGACCTTGTGCTTGCAGCGCATGTAGGGACGGGGTGTAAGGTTTATGGCGTAATGTCATACTGGCCTGCCGTGGCAAGCGCCCACCTTTTTTAAAGTTACACTGCGTACACGCCGCAACAATATTTTCCCAATTGGTTTGCCCACCTAGCCTTCGCGGAACAACATGGTCGAAGGTTAAATCTTTTTCGCTATTACAATACACACAAGAAAATCCGTCTCGCAGGAACAAATTAAACCGTGTGAAAGCAGGAGCGCGGTTTTGCGGTACAAAGTCTTTCAAGGCAACAACCGAAGGCAGATACATTTCCGTGCGGGCAGAGCGCACCGTTTGTTCGTATAAATCAATAATATTGACCCGCTCTAAAAACACGGCTTTCACCGCATCTTGCCATGACCACAAGGATAATGGAAAATAACTTAAGGGTTGATAATCAGCATTTAATATCAAACACGGAAAGTGTGTGCCGCCAATCGGTATATGCTGAGGCCATGAACTGGTCATCGGTGAATTGATTACACCCATGATACACTCAAATGAGGCCAGCTTTGATAGAATACAATGTGTTGGTTTTTATGCTTGAAAACGAATCTCCTTTATTGATCTATATGTAGCCATATAACTGGCAATGACAAGGTATTTGCAAATATGTGAAGATGCATATGCCCCTCGCCAAATTCTTATTATTGCGGCAAGGTACAGCATGCGATTCGGTTTGTTGATATTTTTATTGTGCTACCATCCATTATCGGCATGGGGGCAAGTTGGTAATAATCCTAATATTATTATGCGGCAAGCAGGCCCACGCGACATGCCTTCACCCCATGATAGCATGACTGCGGTAAAGCGTGCAAAAAACCTTGGCTCAGTTATAGCCCTCGCCGTGCTGGGCCATGATATATTTGTACTCGACACACAGCAAAACCGTGTCCTGCGCCTGAGAGATCAAAATCAAGACGGCAGTATTGATGTGCGGTCTGTGTTTTTAGTCGGCTTTAATAATGCCAGTGATATGGTAGCCGTTAATAACGATCTGTTTATTTCAGATGCAAAGGGTGTCTGGCATATAGCGCCAGGCAAAAACTTAGCCGCCTCGCACCGCCCTACCAATATATTTCCGTTAAATGGTCAACACCACCAAACGCCTATTCCTCTTGCGGTTCAGCCTAAGGCCGGTGTTCTATTTATAGGGCTCAATTCGCAAAGCACAAAAACAGGTGAAATATTTGCTTTTAACCCAAAAACAAAAACCACACATATGGTCGCGCAAGGTAAATGGCAGGTGCAAGATATTGCCCTCACACCACACGGCAGTTTATGGGCAGCGTTGCACGTGGGACAAGACACACAATTACAGCATTTCTCCACACACACAAACCAACCACAGAACACCTCGACAACCATCCTTAAAAACACACGCATTAAAAACATTATTTTTTGGCAATCATATCTCTTAGCCGCACATACATCCCCTGTGCCTAAAATATCAAAGCACGCATTTTCTTACGGAGGCATCACGGCAACTGAAGAACAAGACATCCTTGTTGACGGTTTCTCCGAGCCCGCAATTGTATTGGGTAAAACCAGTGTGTGGGGCAGCCCGTCTGCCTTCGCCGTACTTGCCAATGATGAATTGATTTTTGCAGACGGTATCAATGGTACGCTTTGGCAGTTATCAGCGCCGCTCAAGACCGATATAACCAAACAAGAAACCCCTAAAACCGCACCTGAACCCGAGCCTAACGAACACAAAAAAACCGTACGAAAAACCCCTGCATTACTCCAAGGTTCTTCGATTACATCGGCGTCATCCCTTAGCTATGGTTCCGCAATCGGGAAAGACAGCTTACTGAAAACAAAAAAAATAAAGCATACTGATGATAAAAAAGAAAGTCCTAAAGCATCTGATGAAAATCCGTGACCTTGCCTAACGTGCATTAGAGTTCATGTAGTTTTCCAACACAGTTAAGCGCGCTTTGCAATGTTCGGTGAGCAATATTTTTGCAAGTGGTTTTGGTGAAATAGAAATACCATCACCCACTATACACATGGAAAGTTGGGACAATAGTTTTTCACTGCGCCCTGAAACCACAATCCCAAACCGCATGGCTTCCCCGTAAATACGGGCCGCGTTTTGTGCCTCAACACTTTGCAAATGCGATAACGCTGCATCGTTAGGCGTCGTTGTCTTACTTGTATATGAACAAAACAACATCAAAGCCAAATATGCCCGTTCGGGGTGCGTGAGGCCCGGTAGGGGTGCATATAACACCGTCCTAAACACCATGCGGGCTTTATGACTAGAGTGTAGTCCCTTGCCTATGCCTGATAACAAACAGGCAGCGCGGCGCAGGCGGTTTTCATTTTTATCGTTAAAGTAACGCGGTAGATTATCGCCAAGCGTGTTGATGAAATTGTAAAGCGGAATGCCAAAATTTTCACCGTGCTCCCGCCCTTTGGCCAAGGCATAACAACCATCAAATAATTCTGAAAACTGTGTATGGTCGCCAGAAGTGGATGCAATAATCTCATTATAAACAACGCCTTCACGCAAACCGCCTGACGCAATAATAATATTGCGCGGCTTTAAAACACCAAGCAAAACATCAAGTAACAGCCCTGAATACGGGAGTGTCTCTGCACGCGCAGATGATAGGCCGCGCCAATTCATAATCTCGGTTTGACCTTCGGGGCTATATGCCCACGCCGCTAATTCTTGTGCGTGCTCCACATCCAATGCATAATTTTGCGCCACGCGCAAAGGATAGCCCGTTCGTTTTTGATGTATCGATATCAAATTGCGCCAAGCCCCACCGATTAAATACAAATCTTGTCCTTTTTTGTGAACAGCATTTTTGGAAAAATGTTTGGTGATGAGCGCGCGTGTTCCAACGGGATCAAATTTGCTTTTAAAAACAGAAAATGGGCCAAGCGGGTAGGTACGCCCATCCACAGGTTTGCGGTCTTTAATAGCAATAAGCTCCAAACTGGCTCCGCCAAGATCTGCCACAATACCCTGTGCGCGACTATCCCCTGCAATCACACCCATTGCCGACATATAAGCTTCGCGTTCACCACTTAATGGGCGTATGTCAAATCCAATATCCTGCCGTACTTTTTTGATAAAAATATGTGCATCACGCGCATCCCTTAAGGCCGCAGTTGCGGCAATAAGAACTTTATCTTTAGTGCTACTAAATTGGGTTTCAATAAGCGCCTTAAACCGCCGCAAAGCGGCAAAGGCAAGCGCGCACCCGTGCGGATATAAATTACCTGTCACATGCAAATTGCGGCCAAGTCCCGCCAAAACCTTTTCACTATAAATGGGCGTAAAAGCCACGCCAAAAACTTCATAAATTACAAGGCGAACAGAGTTTGAGCCAATGTCAATAACAGCAAGGCGGTGCGTTTGTTTATGATCGGAGTTTGCCATATTACGAAATATGCTCAGTACGTTTTATGGGCCGTTCTTGTTTGGGGCTGACAGCTTTTAATTCTGAAGGTTTACTTAGGGCCAGCGCATCCCCACGCCCCGACAATGACGGGTTTTCCATGAAATAAATATGTGCTGAAAATGCGCGTTCCTCATTTTTGCTCTGGCTGCGCGCATATGTTCCGTCTGCACCCAATACCCAGCTATTTTCAGTATCGAGCAGGTTTGCCGTCATGATTTGGTCCATAATTTGCCTGCGAACAGTCGGGTCATCTGCTGGCACAAGGCTTTCTATACGGCGATCTAAATTGCGCGGCATCCAGTCAGCTGAACTGAAATAAATTTTCGCGTCTGGATTTGGCAAAGCTTTACCATTGCCAAAACAGACAATACGCGAATGTTCTAAAAACCGCCCAACAATGCTTTTAACCCGAATGTTTTCCGACATGCCTTTTACACCTGGGCGCAGACAACATATGCCCCGCACGACGAGGTCGATTTGTACACCTGCCATTGATGCTGTGTATAAGGCCTGAATTATATCAGGATCAACCAATGCATTCATTTTTGCCCATATTGCGCCACATTCTCCATTTTGGGCATGAGTAATCTCGAGCGCAATATTCTCAAGCAGTGACTGGCGTAAATTAACAGGTGCAATTTTCAAACGTCGCAAATTTTTGGGTTTTGAATAACTGGTGACATAATTAAACAATTGCCCTGCATCGCGCCCAATATTTTCATTGGCGGTAAATAAGGCCAAGTCCGTATATACTTTCGCATTGGCAACATGATAATTCCCCGTGCCAAGATGGGTGTATGTGCGAAGTTTACCTCCTTCGCGGCGCAATACCAAACTGACTTTGGCATGGGTTTTATAATCTATAAATCCGTAGACCACATTTGCGCCCGCCCGCTCTAGGTCTCTCGCCCATTTGATATTACTGGCTTCGTCAAAACGGGCTTTCAATTCAACTAAGGCCGTTACGTTCTTGCCGCGCTCTGCCGCATCAATTAACGCTTTCACAATAGGGCTATCCTCATTGGTGCGATATAGGGTTTGTTTGATAACCACCACATCTAGATCAAGAGCGGCTTGGCGTAAAAACTGCACAACAACATCAAATTCTTCATAAGGATGGTGCACCAATATATCTTTTTGGGCAATTGCGGAAAAACAATCCCCATCGTGTTCGCGAATACGTTCGGGAAACCGTGCTTCAAATGGCGCAAACAATAAGTCAGGGCGTTTTTTGGAAATAAGCTGCGTCAGATCAGCAAGCCCTAGCAGACCATCTATTTCCAATATTTCTTCGTCCCACGCTTCAAAACTTTCGATTAAAAAAGATTTCAAATGCGGCGGTGTGTGTGCGTCCATAGACAAACGTATCACACGCCCTCGTCTTCGTTTTTTGAGCAAAAACTCAAAGTGCCGCACCAAGTCCTCGGCCTCCTCGTCAATGGCGATTTCACTGTCGCGAGTAATGCGAAACAAGCCAAAATCTGTAATATCAAAATCGGGGAACAAATCCTTTGCAAACAATTTTAAGACGTCTTCTAGGGGAACAAACACCTGCTGCTTACTGGTTTTACTATTTTGTAAGCATACAAATCTTGGTACATGGGCGGGCACAATCAACAAGGCTTTTCTATTCTCGTCACTATTTTCAGAAATTGTATTTTTTAAAATGGTTTTACCTATTAGCGACAACACAAGACCAAATCCAAAATTGGGGATAAATGGAAAGGGGTGCGCGGGATCAATGGCCAAAGGCGTTAATAGCGGCATTATATCCGCCTCATAAATACTGCGAAGAATGGCCTTATCCTTTGCGTTCAATTTTTGCGCAGATGTTACCGTAATACCGTTTTCACTCAGTTCCTTGCGCAAACGCCGCCACTGATCTTGTTGCTCTGCTATCAAATACCCTGCATGGTGGCGGATATTATCCAATTGTTGAAACGCCGTTTGCCCGTCCAAGCTCATCGACGGCATGCCCGCAATGACTTGCGTACGAAGGCCTGCAACCCTGACCATATAAAATTCGTCCAAGTTATTTGCCGAAATCGCCAGAAAACGCAGGCGTTCTAAAAGAGGGTAGTTCTCGTTTTGCGCTTCCTCCATGACACGCTTGTTAAAAGAGAGCCAGGACAGCTCTCTGTTAAAAAACATATCGGAGTGTGAAGTGTCGTCAAAATCCATAACTTAGACATTTACATAGAAATGGCATTGCTGACAACATATCTTAGACATGCCAAATATTAACTGACTTTTTGAAGTGGTGGTTCTGTTAATAAAAAATGTATGCTCTGAGCATTGGGCGCATCACGTAATTTTTCGCGCATGTCTTTATGACGTAGTAGTCTTGAAATTTGCGCTAAGGCACGCAGATGATCTGCACCAGCACCTTTTGGTGCAAGCAGTAATACAACCAAATCAACAGGGCGGTCATCAATGGCTTCATAAGCCAAAGGTGTATCCAAGCGCGCAAATACGGCTCTTACATCTGTTAATCCCTCAATACGGGCATGGGGTATTGCCACGCCGTGGCCAACGCCCGTACTGCCCAATCGCTCGCGCTCCATAACTGCACTGACAACATCCCTAGCTTTAATCGCGCTGTCTCCACACGCACCGCATTGCACAGCAATATTTGCCATGTCTTGCAATAATTGCTTCTTGCTGACAATATTGAGGTCAATATTGATACAGCCAAGCGTAAAGAGGGCTTCGGGTTTCATGGAATGAATTGCTTATCTTGAGTAAATTGAATTTGTGAAAGGCCTCTTAGCGTGATTATCGCTGTGGGTCAATCCACCCAATATTGCCATCGCTGCGCTTAAACACCACATTCAAGCCACCGTGGGCCGCATTTTTGAAGATCACAGCACTGGAATCTGTTAACCCGAGTTCTAATGACGCCATACTGACGGTCATAGTCCGCATTTCCGTCTTTTTCTCAGCTATTACTAATGGCTCTGAGGGCATATCTGCATCTTCGTTCTCGACTTCAGATTTTACGGGATTTTGCAAAATATACATGGCCAAGGCTTCCGCCTTGGCTTCTTGTTGGTGATCTTTTAATCGGCGCTTATAGCGGCGCAGGCGTTTTTCCAAATGCTCAAGAGCTTCGTCGGTAGCCGCGTATGCATCAGCCGCCGCGCCATTTGCCTGCATATTTGCACCTGACGGCAAATGCAGAGCGATCATTGTGTGAAACCCTGATCCGTCCTTGGAAATCGAGACATTGGCCTCGCCCTCCCTATGTATGTATTTATCCATCATATCCTCAAGTCGGCCGCTAATGCGCTCACTGAGCGCGGTTGAAACATCAATACCTTTAGAAACAATTTGGATTTGCATAGAGGAAGCTCCTTTCGAGTGTGCTTACACAAACACTAGCATAAAGAAGTAAAACCACGCAGGTAAAAATCTATTTTATTGTTAATGGCGATCAGGTTTTGCCGAAAAACTTTTCTGACCACCCTCCCCTGTCATCCCGTACTTGATACGGGATCTGGCCACACGTTCTAAATTTACAACTTGATGCAGATTCCAGCCTACGCTGGAATGACAATTATTTTGGGTGGCACAAAAGTACATAACCCACATCACGCCCGTGTCTATATGAGAAAACCCCGGTATGGGACAGTGGTATCACATTTGGTTTTTAAACATCCGGCGGCGTTGGACTGAGGATTGGATGCCGAGGTTTTCGCGGTATTTTGCTACTGTGCGGCGGGCGATATCGATGTCTTGGTCACGCAGAAAACCAACGATTTTATCATCGGATAACACGTTTTTGGCGCAAGTTTCTTCAGAGATTAAAATTTTGATTTTATAACGTATGGCTTCTGCACTTAAATCAGCACCTCCGTCCAAAGATGCAATTGCCGTTGTGAAAAAATATTTAAGCTCAAATGTTCCCCTTGGGGTCGCCATATATTTATTTGACGTGACGCGGCTAATTGTGCTTTCGTGCATATCAACGGCTTCGGCGATTGTGCGTAAATTAAGAGGGCGTAAATGATCGATACCAAAGGCGAAAAACCCGTCTTGTTGTTTGACGATTTCGCTTGAAACTTTCAAAATTGTACGAGCCCGTTGATCTAGGCTTTTCACGAGCCATGAAGCATTTTGCTGGCAATCACTCATATATGTTTTCACCGCCTGATCGTTTGTTTGGCCGCAAATTTCAGCGTAATAGCGCGCATTCACAAGCACACGCGGCAAAGTTTCGCTGTTAAGCTCAACCGCCCAACCGCCATTTGCTTGTTCTACCACAAATACATCTGGCTCAACAACAGCAGCCATTTCTCCGCCATATGCCAATCCAGGTTTTGGAGCCAAACTGCGCAAACGTGCTATATATTCGCCAAGCTCCTCGCGACTTAATCCACATATTTTTGCAAGCCGTAGCAAATCTTGCCCTGCCAACAATTCGAGGTTGCCGAGCAAAGCTTGCATGCTTTCGTCATATTCCCCGCGCTCTTTCATTTGCAAGGTCAAACATTCTCTTAAGTTTTGTGCCATCACCCCTGTTGGCTCAAAAGTTTGCAAAATAGTGAGTACTGATTGCACCCGCACGCTGTCTACACCAAGGCGCGCGGCTATATCGCTTAACTCGACATGTAAATATCCGTTCTCATCAACATTATCGATTAAATATGTTCCGATAAGCCTTTCACGTTCGTCGTGTATGGCCATAGCAAGTTGGGCGTTTAGATGTTCGCGCAATGTAATTTCTTGGGCCGTATTTGCCGCAGGGTCATAATCGGAACCACCGCTAAAAGAACCGCCCGACCCCGCCTTTGACCAATCAATTTCCCCGCCAACGGACGGTGCAGATGGGGCTAGGTCTGCAAGAGTTGCGTCAGCATCCAATGCACGCTCTGGCGCGTCGATTGCATCTGCTGCTTCTTGGTTTGGCGTGGCTAAGTTCAGTTCACTTAGGCCCGTTTCCGGTTCAGGCGACGCCTCAACATCTTCATCTCTTCTGTTGTCTGTACCCGTCCCGCGCTCAAGTAATGGATTGCTTTCCACTTGTTCTTCCACATATGCTGACAGCTCAATATTTGACAATTGCAAGAGTTTAATCGCCTGTTGCAATTGCGGCGTCATCACCAGTTTCTGGCCTTGTTTGAGCTGAATTTGTGGCGACAAAGCCATATAAAAAACCCTATATTTTGAACACAACACCAATGTGTGCCACCTCTTATATGTGGTGTACCATCTATCCCTTAAAGAGTAGTTTCAAATTTACAGGGTTATCAACACCAAAATCCTAAGCGTATTTATCACCAAGGTAAACGCGGCGAACATCTTTATTTGCGCGAATTTCTTCAGGCGTGCCTTCAAACAACACATCGCCCTGGAACATGATAGACGCTCGATCGACAATATCGAGAGTTTCGCGCACTCTGTGATCGGTAATAAGAATGCCAATACCACGTTTTTTTAAGTACAAAATCAGTTCAGATATATCTGCGATGGCAATTGGGTCAATGCCTGTAAATGGCTCGTCCAACAAAATAAATGACGGGCGAGATGCCAAGGCTCTAGCAATTTCCACGCGCCTGCGCTCCCCGCCTGATAAAGCGAGAGCAGGGCTTTTTCTGATATGCTCAATATTAAGTTCACTCAGTAAGGCGTTCACATTCTCAGCGCGTTTGGTTTTGTCTTTTTGCGCAAGCTCAACAACGGCTTTGATATTGTCCTCTACACTTAGACCTCTAAAAATACTTTCTTCTTGGGGGAGATAGCCAACACCAAGCCGCGCACGTTGATACATCGGAAGCCCCGTAATATCATGCCCATCTAAGAAAACATTACCACGGTCAGCTTCGATCAATCCCATAATCATGTAAAAACTTGTGGTCTTGCCTGCACCATTTGGCCCCATGAGCGCGACAATTTCACCGCGCTTTACCGAAAGTGTAATGCCATTGACGACGGCACGACCTTTATAGGATTTACCAATATTAATCGCGGCAAGGCCTTCTTGCGGGATGTTTTGTGGCGCGCTGCCCATGAAAAATTAACTACCAGAAAGATTTTGTGAGTTTTTGATGAGTATATTGACCCGTCCTTCAGAGCCACATCTTCGCCCCTTACACGTACCAACAACCTTGGCATTACGTGTCGTAATATTATAATGGAGTGTATCACCAGTCACTACATTGCCGTCTTTTTGCTTTAAAATCACATCACCCGTCACAACAAATGTGTCATTTACTTTCGTGTAAACACCTTTATCACCACGCACTTCTTGGTCAGAGGTGAGATAATAAAAATGTCCTTCGGCTACAATTTTTGAAAAACCGCTTTGACTTAAACCGCCACTGCCAGCACTATAAACAGTCATCTTATCAGCCAAAATACGCACATCGGCTTGGCGCACGTCGACTTGCCCCGTTAAAATCGTTATATCGCCTTGGTAATCCGCGTGATCTGCAGAAATTGTCGTCGAGGCATTACTGCCTGCAACAAATTGGGCCGAAGCAGTTGCTGGAAATAACAATATAGATATTGCCGCAATTGCTAATGTTAACGCAGATGCATAAATTTTCATGTACCTTATCCTTATTTCGTCCATTCACGGCGTTTCATTCGCCTGCTTATGACCCTGTCCTGATAACAACACGGCCATTTTGTTTTTGCTCGCCTTTGCAAAGTCCGTCGAACTTTGCACGATTTAATGTCAAATCATAGACAAGTTTACATCCAGTTACACTTTCACCACTTTTTTGCGAATATATAACATTGCCAGTGACTGTGATAATATCTTTATCACGTTCGTAAACCCCTTTATCACCCACTACGGTATTTTCTGTATTTGTGTATTTGAACCGTCCTTGCGCATCAATTATATTAACATTTCCGTATTTGATACGCCCATCATCGCTTTCGCTTATTTTTTCACGAAACAAATCCATACGATCAGCCGTAATACGCACATCTTTTTGCTGCACATCCACATCGCCAGTCAGCACAATCATCCGCCCCGTGTGCACAGCTTTGCTGGCAATAACATCAACAGGATCGTTCGTGTCAAAACCCATTTCAACAGAGCGTGGCGGTTTAACCACTTCAATATTTGAAGTACCTCTTAAGGATGTTGGCGTTTGTTTAGGCAGCAGGCGCGCAGTAATACCGTCTTTGAAGACAAATTCAGTATATCCCTTATTGATTTCATAAGCCTTGCCAGCAATATAGCCAAATGTACCATTACACTCAATGTTTTGTGCGCCCGTAATCCGCTTTCCCTTAACAAAGACGCGGCTATGGGCGGTTTGACAATTATACCCATCATCGGTGTCCAATTGCACATTTTTATACAAATCAAGCACCTGATCTTTACTGTTATAGCTTCCTGTATTTGCTGTAATTATACTATCATCGGCTGTTTCTAAGCGCAAAAAATTGAGTATAGGTTTGTTGAGCTCTAACACATCAGGGTTGACAGCAAAACGCACGGCTTCTTCGGCGACAATTTTATAAGGCAATCCATCAATGGTTCGGCCTTTATAAATTGGATTTATCATTTTTACAGTCTCGTCAATGCTCGTTGGCACAGCTTCAAACTTGGGCGCAGTAATAAAAAACCAACCCAGTGTAACAATCAGCAATACAGCACATGCCAATAATAACCGCCGTGCAGCGCGCACAAACACGGAATGCCGCCGTGCCATTTCAAGCGTTGAGGCCCGTCGTGGTTCCCAAAAATTCACAGACACGCCTGGAATTTGGCTTTCAGCACTAGATTGTGACAATGTCATTTTGTAAAGCCCAACTGATCTCGAAACCCCTTATACGCAGAAATACAAGGTAAAGCGATATGCAAATGCGGGAATTTTGATTAATATTTATACATATGACAGCGTAAGATATGTCTTTAATCACCGAAAACTGTGAGAAAAAATATCAACCTCAGACCAACCCGCAATATCAAGTGCGGCGCGTGTTGGTAAAAACTCAAAGCAAGATTTAGCCATGTCGTACCGGTCTTCACGCATGAGACGCGCCGTTAAAATACGTTGTAGCTGATGTAAATACAAAACATCTGACGCCGCATATGCAAGCTGCGCTTGACTTAAACTTTCACTGGCCCAATCAGAACTTTGTTGTTGCTTTGACAGATCAATATTGAGCAATTCTTTACACAGGTTTTTAAGCCCGTGCGCATCGGTATAGGTACGCACCAAGGCCGAAGCAATTTTCGTGCAATATACGGGCGCAACATCAACATCCAAATCCCGTTTTAACATGGCAACATCAAACCGTGCAAAATGAAATATTTTCTCAACATCCGTATTGCCCATCAGAGATTTTAAATTGGGGCAATCATAATTTGACCGGTCCAACTGCACAATATGCGCGTCCCCGTCGCCCGCTGACAATTGCACCAAACACAATTTATCGCGCACAAGCGATAAGCCTTGTGTTTCCGTATCCACAGCCACGGAGTTGCCAAAACCAAGTCCGTCTGGCAGATCATTTTTATGAAGATGTACGCTCATGAGCAGCAGTCCTTTTGCAGATTATTCATTTGTACGTCTTATAGCGCAAGCTTGAAAAAATACAGCCGTATTTTTATGGGTGTTTGATAATTTTTCCGTTTTGCATCACAAACCGCGCATTTTTCAATGTAGCTATGTCCTCTAGCGGGTTTCCCGAAAAGGCGGCAAGGTCGGCAATAAAACTTGGCGCAATGCGGCCTATTTCTGTTTCGAGGTGCAATATTTTTGCGTTCCCGTGTGTGGCGCTGCGCAAAACCTCAAGCGAGCTAACGCCGTATTCGGTTAATAAAACCATTTCCCACGCATTGTCACCGTGACTAAATACGCCCACATCAGAGCCAAGGCACAAGGGTGTTTTGGCTTTGAGAGCAAATTGGATTTGTTGGTGTTGGGTTTTTATACCGTCTGGCCTTGTATCGACCTTACCGTCCCAACCTCTATATCTTGAAATGGCTTCGCCCGCAGCCAAGGTCGGGCAAATAGCAATTCCTTTTCTGGCCATCAAGCGGTATGTATCCAAACTGCCATTATCACCGTGCTCAATGGTTTCAACACCCGCTGCAATAGCGCGGCGCATACCCTCATCCGTGCTTGCGTGGGCCACGACAGGATGTCCTGCCGCGCGCGCCGTTTCGACAATGAGGGTCAGTTCTTTAACCGAATAAGTCGGACGTGCCGTACGGTTTGGCCCCCAATAATAATCTGCGTAAACTTTAATCCAGTCTGCCCCGCCGCCAATTTGCCTGCGTACTTCTTTGATAAGGTCGTCGTGACCATCTGCTTCGTGCGCGCCTAACGGCACACGCACGCCCGCATGAAATCCGCCGGGTCCGTAAGAACCCGTGACCACAAGAGCTGGCCCAGCAACCAACAGGCGCGGCCCATCAATCACCCCTTTGGCAAGTGCTTGTTTTAGCCCAACATCGGCGTATCCAGCCCCTTCAGACCCAAGGTCACGCAATGTGGTAAACCCAGCCATCAATGTCGCTTTCAGGTGATTAGTCGCCCGTGCTACCCGCTCAGCCTCGCTTTCCTTTAAAACCTGATCGTTCCAAGATGTTTCGTCATATGGATGTAACAACACATGGGAATGCGCATCTATCAAACCTGGGGTTAGGGTTAAGCCAGATAGATCAATTATATCAGCGTCCTTGTCGTCAACAGCACGCCCAATTTCGGTAATACGCCCATCCTCTATTCGCACCTGCACATTTGCTCGCATATTTTGACCATCAAATACGCGGTCAGGTTTGAGAACATATATTTGCCTGTCTGTCTGGGCATAGGCATGCCCCCCTAATCCAAATGTCATAAGTAGAATAAATTGAATAGCAAACCGCATAACAGACCCCTTATACACACATCATTGCACAGATAGTATCAGTGTTAAATAGGCAATAATTTCTTTGATCTTACATAGACAGAATCAGTTTTTAAGCGTATGGCGAGACTGTATTTTGATGGAGTTTCTCATGACAAAAGGTCTGGTCACCGTATTTGGCGCAAATGGATTTTTAGGACGTCACGTCATGCGCGAACTGGTCAAAGATGGATGGCGCATTCGTGCTGCCGTTCGCCGCCCACACACAGCTCAAGATTTAAGGGTCAATGGCGGGGTTGGACAAATACAGCTTATGCAAGCCAATTTGCGGTTTAAAAAATCCGTTGAACGGGCTTTGGACGGCGCAGATGCCGTGATTAATTTGGCAGGGATTTCTTACAAGTCTGGCAGACAAACTTTTTCTGCGGTACACATGCTCGGCGCAAAAACTCTGGCTGAATGCGCCCAAGCACGCGGCATCACGAATATCATACAGCTTTCCGCATTAGGTGCAGACCCACACGCGAATAGCGATTTCTTAACATCAAAAGCACAAGGCGAAGCTGCCACAACACAGGCCGCGCCCATAGCCGATATAGTGCGCGTAGCGGGTATGTTCGGAGAAGGCCACGGTATTTTCACAGACATAGCACAATTGTGCCAATTCACCCCTGTATTGCCATTATTTGGCGGAGGCAAAACACGCTTTCAGCCTGTTTATGTTGGGGATGTGGCCAAAGCCATTTCCACTCTTATTACACAGGGCAGCACAGGCCGTATTTACGAATTGGCTGGCCCAAAAACCTATAACACAAAAGAACTATACGCACTCACTTTGGCAGCAATAGACAAAAAACGCATCACGCTTCCCGTGCCGTGGTTTATGGGCAGTGCCGCTGGATTTATCTTTGAATGTTTAGGAGCCATTCCCGTATTGAATTTGCTCATCAAGCCGTTTGTTACCCGCGATATGATAAAGCGTATGCAGATAGATACGGTGTTAAGTGGCAATCACCCTGGCCTCTCGGATTTAGGCATTCAAGCAAAAACCGTCAAATCCATTGTGCCTGCAACCCTTGAGCACTTTAAAACACACGGACAGTTTCACCGCGAGGCCGCTAACTAGCTCCTATATTTCCCAACCACAGCAATAGCGCGCCACCCAAGGCAAGACGGTACAGCATAAAGGGAAAGAAGCTAATTTTATCGATGAGTTTCATAAAGACATAAATGGCAAAATATGCTGCCACGAGTGAAAAACCCGCGACAATAAGGCCGTCTATAAGGCTTGCATGACTGTCTCCATTTTTTAACAGTTTCAAAGCTGCATAGGCTCCACCAGCTAAAATTGTTGGAATAGCGAGCAACATGGAAAACCGCGCTGCCTCGCTGCGTGTATAACCCAAACTGCGCGCCGCAGTCATGGTTATGCCAGAGCGAGATGTGCCCGGAATAAAGGCAATGACTTGCGCAAGCCCAATAAAAATGGCCGCTTTCCAACTCATACTCTCTATAGTTTTCAGCTTTTTTCCCATCACATCAGCAAGCCACAAGACAATGCCAAACCCGATCATAGCCCACGCAATAATCTGTGGCGAACGTACCAATACGTCCCACCCTTTCATACTCATGAGCAGACCTGCAATAAGTGCAGGTGGGGTCGCAATCAGAATATGAAAAGCAAGTTTGGCTTGCTGTTTTTGCTGACGTTTGGCATTAAAGCTAAGCAAGTCAAAACTGCCGCCAATCATTGCGCGCACATCTTTGCGGTAATAAATCAACACAGCCCCTAAAGAACCTAAGTGAGCCATAAGATCAATCAGCGGGCCTTGGTCTGGCCAATGCAAAATTTTGGCAGGCAAGATAAGGTGTGCAGAACTGGACACGGGCAAGAACTCCGTCAATCCTTGTACAATTGCCAGTACCAACAGATGCAACCACGTCATGCATATACCTTTATTTCAGTCATCAAGCGTTCGTTATGGCAAGGAAATATTAACATTAAACTCACAGCCAATATTAACAGCTTTTGGCTAGCATTGTATCATATGTAAATGAGACTTCATTATGACGGAAATGCTACACCCATTGCGAGCAAGCCTATCTGCTCCATGCCAAACGCCGCCAGTGCAGCTCACATGGCTTGGCCCTGTGCGCATGCTGGTGATGACGGCAATTGCATTTGGATATGCGAGCACAATGCCGCTTGGCCCCAATCAAGCTGAAGCTTTACGTACATTTGGTTATGATCCAAGTTGGTACGGCATTTCTATTTTGTTTATGATTTCAGGGTTTTTAGCCCTAGGCAGTCTTGACAGGCACGGCTCGCCCGTAAAGTTTTTACGCTCACGGCTTGGGCGAAATTTACCCATATTGGTCATTTTTGCCCTCATGGTTATTCTGCTCGCCTACCCTCTATTTGGCATTCCGCTCGATACAACCGCAGCTGATAGTTCACGCCTAGAGCTACATTTACAATACTTTTTCAAAGTCATTAGCTGTGTTGATCCCAATCAACTCACACCTGGATTGTTAGATAACGCTCTATATATGTGTGTTATTCAGGGTGGTCTGTGGACATTTCGCTGGGGTGTGATTGCATTTATTCTGACCGCAATCTTGTGGGCATTGGGCGGGCTTAAGAATGCAAAAACCTTGCTCATATTAACAATAATGTCCGTCATTTGCTACGCAGGGCTCATGTTATATGGGGGTAAACTTAGTGCCTCCAGTCCGATATTTGATCTGACGGCCGTAGGTTTACGCCTCGGATGGGCTTATCTTATGGGTATGTGCGCTTACGCTTACCGAGAAAAACTGCCACGCAATATGCTCGTCCCTAGCGTATTCATTTTCGCCGCTGCGCTGCAATATTACGCTATGCCTTGGACGCCATTAATCGAAATTACAGCTGAAATAGGCATTGGCTATTTTGTATACTTGGGTATGACATCGCAAAGAAAATCACCAAATTGGCTCAAATCCTTGCCAGATTTATCCTTAGGTATTTATGTATTTAACTGGCCTGCCGCACAAATCAGCTTACTGCTTCTACCAGCACTTAGCCCACTTGAACTGTTCGCCGTTTCGTTTCCAATCACCCTATTGCTGGCATATGTAAGCTGGGCGGGTTTTAGCCGCCCCATTAATTTACGTCTATCAACACCCTTACGGCTTAACGCGCAGCGAGGGCTTTAGCCAGTTCCGCCGACTTCGCAGATTTATAAGCTGCGCAAAGATTTATTCTCTCCAGCACCTGCGCTAAAGACCGCTCATATCCAGGGATCAAAGCCGCCTTGCTGTTAAAGAAGCCTTCAACCTCAGCAGCTTTGGCCGCACTGCAAAAACCACCTGCCGTATTGGGTAGTGTGCCGCGCCGTACATCGGCCACACGGGTTGTGACAAATTGATCGAAGTTTTCTTGAAACCATGCCCAAGCTTGCATTTGGGTGTCTGGGTTTCCTACAAAATTACCAATTAACCCAGTCGCTTGCCGACCTGTAAACACATCCTTATTGTTTAAAGCCGCGTCAAGCAATTGCGCAGTCAAGTCGTTGTCGCCCTTGGTGGAACCAAGCGCGCCATTGGCAGACCCCTTTTCAGCGGGCGTACCAGATTTCACCAATTCCATAAGGGCCATCATAGCAGGTGCGCCGTGGGCTTTGAAGGCTTGAGAAAAACCAAGCCCCAATACATTCGGCGCAAGTGCTTTCTTATCTGCTTTTCCGTTTAAGCCAAGATAGCGTGCGCCCGCATCTGCAAATTGATTTGCAAGTGCCGTGTCGCCGCCAAAATTCACCAAACGGTTTGCTAAAGTCGGCGCTAACAAGCTGGCTTCCATGGTATTGGCGTCTTTAATGCGGGCGTAACGCGCCGCATATAAGTCTTGCGTAAAGCGGGCAATATCGCCGCGTGAAGATTTTGCGAGAAGTGTGCTATACATGCCACCAATACTACTGCCTGCGGATGAAGACACATCATATTCCGTGTGAGCAGCGAATGCGCTCAAGCCGTTAAGATAAGTTTCAGCGTCCAATTCATTGGCTCTGAAACTCGCTTTTACACTGTCCATCACCGTCAGCACTTCTTTGGTGTTAAGTTTGTCAACATTGGACAATAGCCCTGCCCACGCAGCTTTATCCATGGTAAAACGGTAATACCCTGCCCCGTCCGCATTGAGCGTCAACCAATCCGGCTTTCCATCCAAAGACAGCACAGCCGTTTTACCCGTCATCAACGTACATGTCTTCTTGATCTCACTGCCATTGCCATAGCGTGCACACACAGGAATATGCCAAGATTGGCCTTGCGTTATTGTCGAACCGAGCGGTGCGTAACGTGACTGACTTAAATCGACTTTACAGCTATTGGCCGTACATGAGAGCTGACCGCTGACCAAAGGTAAGCCGTGCTGATCTACGAAACTTTTAAGTGCAGGTACAAGTTTTGCATTGCCTGAACCGTCCGCCATAGACTGGAAAAAATCATCGGCAGTGGCCACATCGTCTTCAAAGCGTTTCATGTGCAAACGTACGCCTTTTTGGAAATTTTCTTCCCCAAGATAGCTTTCAAACATGGCCAGCACGCCGCCGCCTTTGCGGTAAGTAATCCCGTCAAATTGGTCCATCACACTTTCGGTACGCAAGAGTGGCTCACGCACCTTACGGGTTGTCGCGAGACTATCTGTGGCCATTGTACCCAGCGCGCCTTTTAGTGTTTGCCGATCAAATTTATAATCGGGCCGCCACACTGCCACAGCTTTATTGCCCATCCATGTGGCAAAAGCTTCGTTAAGCCAAATGTCTTCCCACCATACTGGTGTGACCAAATCACCAAACCATTGATGGGCCAGTTCATGCGCGTTCACACTTGCATACGCCCGTCTTTGCCCAAGTGAAGATTGCTCATTCATCAACAAAAGAAATTCCGTATAAACAATCGCGCCCGGATTTTCCATGGCGCCAAATGCATAATCAGGGGCCGCAATCAAATCTAGTTTTTTGTACGGATAAGGAATACCAAAATAAGATTCTAAAGTTTCCAATATGCCTGCCGTATTTTTAAGGGCGTATTGCATATCCTTGCCAAGGCCTTTGACAGCAATACCGCGCAAAGGCACAGGGCGACTGCGCACAGAAGTTGGCGGCAGATCGGCATATTCAACCACGTCCCAAGGACCAACACCAAATGCAATCAGATAAGTTGGCAAAGGCCGCGTTGTGGCAAAAACATGTTTTGTCCAACCCGCTTGCGCCGCAGGGCTGGCACTGTCAGGTGTATTTGCATACACAACATCAGCCGTAGGCGAGGTGATTGTAAGATCAAACGGTACTTTAAAACGCGGCTCATCAAAGCCCGGAAATGCTTGCCGTGCCCCAATCGCTTCAAATTGGGTGACAATATAATTATCCGTTCCCGTATCGGTTTCGCGGCTGACTTTATAGGCCGAGTTTAGGGCCATATTATATGGGGTTTCGTAAGGCAGAACCAAAGTCACTGCACCAGCACCAATTTCGCGCTCTGCCGTGAGGTAGGCAACACCAGAAGGTGCAATACTTGCGTCAACTTCCGTGTAGGTTAAGGCCACCTCGCTCCCATCGCCAAGAACAGCACGGCCATTGCTCACCGTTATATGCTGCCCGTGCAGCCAGATTTTTTGCGTTGCTTTTTTGATACTCACATCAATGGTCGCCACGCCAGAAAAACCGTCTTCTCTCGGATCAATTTTCAAATCCAAATTATAATGTATCGGCGCGACATTATCACCAAGTTGAGCGTGCGGCACAGTATCGTCATCAGAAGTGTGCTGCACAGATGTTTGGGTGTTAGCATCATCTTTGTTTGGGACTTTATCTTGAGAACAAGCTGCAAAACTGAGGGCAAGACCCGCGCTTAGCACCATAGTCTTCACCGTATTAATATTTATATTTCCCATGAGGTCTTCCTCCATTGCACAGCCAGTCGCCGTTTTTCATATCTATTATCGATAAAGGCTTCTGGTGAAATTGTCACTCATAAAATCAAGACAATCTTGTCTATTTATTGCCTATTTTGGAAAAATTTTCTATACGCCGCAAAAGTAATGCTATAACAATACCTATTCACACCCTAACCGAGCTGCTATGTCGTCCACACAAAAATCCAAACGCGCACCGGGCCGCATTCCCATTCGGGAAGGGCGTCCAGGCCGCCTGAGCGTTCCAGAAAGCGCGAAGATCACCAAACGTATTACGACGTTTTCTGTTGCTGTCGGCGTTGTGCTTATCGCGCTTAAATTTATAGTTTTTCGCGAGTCAGGCTCCATCGGCATATTGTCTTCACTGGTGCATTCATCTCTTGATTTATTTGCCGCACTTTCAAGTTTTGTTGCTGTGCGTTACGCCGCAAAGCAGCCTGACGCTAAATACCGGTTTGGGCGGGGGAAAGCCGAAGGGTTTTCTGCCGTGCTGCAAGTGTGTATTATTGTGCTCGCCGCCGTGCATTTACTGGAATCAGCAGCGCAAAAAATAGATACGCCGCACCTTATCGAACAAGGCGGCTATGCCGTCGCTGTCATGGTTGTGGCCATCGCTCTGACCACATGGTTATTAATCGCCCAAAGCTGGGCGATAAAGGCAACAGGGTCATTGGCTGTACGCGGAGACCGCGCCCATTATATTGCCGACATGTCTGCCAACATTGCTGTCATTGTCGGTATATTACTGACCAGTTACACATCATTTGTCCGTGCAGATGCATGGGTTGGTGTCGGCATTGCTTTGTGGCTTTTTTACACGGCTTACCATATAGCGAGCCTCGCATGGAGCCAGCTTATGGACCAAGAATTACCGCAAAATGAACGCAATCTGATTACCGAACTTGCGCTTCAAGATGCACGTATCAACAAAATTCACGACCTGCGAACACGCTCGGCGGGGCCACATATTCATATCCAAATGCAATTAGACCTCGATGATACGTTGTCCCTAAGCGAAGCCCACGACATTGTTGTTGCCGCAGAGAATCGCATGATGGAGGCCTACCCCGCAGCAGATATTTTAATCCATCCCCACCCAACGGGTTGTCATAAAATGCACGGAAATTCAGCCTTTTTACAAACCCATAATTCACCCCATGACCACAGCCATTAAAGTCCCCTTAATGCCTTGGCGTTACGACACGAATTTATGAGAACCCTTTACCATTGGCCATTAGACCCAGCTTCCCGACAAGCACGGCTTGCGTTGACTGAGCGAAAGTTAAAATTTAAACTGGTCGGCGTAACTCCGTGGCAACCAGACGAGCAATTTTTACGCCTGTGTACAGAGGGCGTGCCTCCGTGCTTGGTTGAAGATACAGACGGAACAAAAACCATCATTAGTTCCGCTCGCGCTATCTGCGAATATGTGGCTGACGACACGCATTCACGCTACCCCCTATTGCCAAGCACCGCCAAAGAACGTGCCGAAGCGCGCCGCATTGCCCATTGGTTTGATGTAAAGTTTAACGGTGATGTCAACGCCTATATCCTTAGTGAGCGACTTGAAAAAAGCCTGTCTGCTAGCGGGCCGCCAGAGCCTGTCGCATTGCGATTAGGCCGTGAACACCTTAAATTTCATTTGGAATATCTAAGCTGGCTTTTGGAAAGCCGTGACTGGCTGGCGGGCAATACTTTAAGCCTTGCCGATATTGCTGGCGGGGCGCATATATCCTGCCTTGATTATCTGGACGAAATCAATTGGCGCAACTGGCCAGTATTGCAAGACTGGTATCAAAAATTTAAATCCCGCCCTGCCTTTAGACCTTTGCTAAAAGACCGCATTCCTGGACTACATCCGCCAAGACACTATGCGAATTTGGATTTTTAAACCGTGCCCTCTTTATCAAAGCCGCTGATAAAGCGCATTCACTCACTTGGGTTTTCCACCTACGGCATCGTTGATTTATCCACGACAGATGGAAAATCTGGTCAGGGCTTGGCCGCATTTATTGCCCATCATTATCACGGCAGCATGACGTGGATGAAAGATACACAAGAACGGCGCAGCCATCCCAACAATCTTTGGCCACAAGCAAAATCCGCGCTGGTGTTTGGGTTTAATTACGGGCCAGACAGCGACCCAATGGCTAGCCTGCGACTGCAATCAAACGCCACCATATCCGTTTATGCCAGAAATGAGGATTATCACCAACTTATCAAAGGCAAACTTAAGGAACTGGCGGGACTAGTGGCACGTGATACGGGCGAAGATGTTAAAGTCTTTGTCGATACCGCGCCTCTCATGGAAAAACCATTAGCCGCCCAAGCGGGTATCGGCTGGCAAGGCAAGCACACCAATCTGGTCAACCGTGAATTTGGTTCATGGTTGTTCTTAGGTGTCATTTTAAGTGCCGCCAAACTCACGCCAACAGATATGGCGGCTGATATTCCTGTCGGTGATTGCGGAACGTGCACCGCATGCCTCGATATTTGCCCAACGAACGCCTTTCCAAAGCCTTACAAATTGGATGCACGGCTGTGTATTTCATACCTGACGATTGAACACAAAGGCATGATCGATGAGGATTTACGCCCAAAGCTTGGCAACCGTATTTATGGGTGTGATGATTGCTTGTCCGTCTGTCCGTGGAATAAATTCGCCCAAATTGCCTCTGAGCAAAAACTGCAAGCCCGAGGTGATTTAAACGCGCCAAACCTCGCAAAACTCGCAAGCTTAAATGACACACAATTTCGCACACTCTTTGCCCGCTCGCCCATAAAGCGCATTGGCCTCAACCGTTTCTTGCGCAATGTATTATACGCCATTGGTAATTCAAAAGATAAGAGTTTAATTTCGGCCCTCGCCCCACATTTAAACCACGGTAATGAAACTGTAAAAGACGCGGCGAAGTGGGCTATGTCACGTATCTCTTAACCTTGATTATTTAGGTTTTTCAGATTTCAATCGCAGAGCTTCTTTAATTTTTCCACGTACCAGTAACACATCAACATTTTGCCCATCATACATCATTGCGCGCCGAATATCAGCTTGCGCCAGTATAAGCTTGTCTTGACGTAAACGCGCATCGGCACGGTAACGCAATGCACGCGGGTCATTAGGTATAAAGGCAAGAGCCGAAGATAAATCGGTTTCAGCATAATCCCACCGCCCAAGTGCGGCGTAGGCACGCGCACGGGCAATGCGCAGGTCAATATTGGATTTAGCGATTTTCAAACCTGCAGTCGCGGCGTCATATGCATTGCGCGGCAATTCAGCTTGCAACCACAAATCTGCTGCCTCGACATAGAAGCCTGCGCGCATAGCAGGACTGCCGCCGTCAGGGGCTTTGGCCAGTTTCTCAAGGCGAAATGCCGCCTCGTCCGCGTGTCCTAAGGCAAAGAGGGACATGGCCACACAGTGACGTGCACGACGCCCGCCACCAATACTTTGCCAGATCATCGCCTCTTCATAGGCAAGCTCAGCGTCTTTAGCGATTTGCTCAAGACAGGATTTATGTTTGAGGTCAAAATCAACAGGCCCGTCACCAGAATTGTCCGCAAAAGCACTCGTGGCGCACAGCCCCGCAACCACCATCATAGATATGAAATATTGTCTCATGCACCGTATGTACGCAACCAACCTGCCAAACACAATAACAGCCTGCGTTAAATTACAGTTAGATTTTTAAAACAACTGGCATGTTTGAAAATAAACACCGCTCCAAATACTGCATATTTTTTTGAAATAAATTTACCCTCACTTTGATCAGCCAAGCCGCACATACACTCACACATACAGTCCTCGGGCTTGACCCGTGGTCCATACACTGTTGATAAAAATCACTGCAATCGCCAGTGCATGGGCCCCGCATCAAGTGCGGGGACTGAGGGAGAGTACGGGGACGAGTGAGGTAGATTGGCTTCCTTTGGCGGCAGCAAGCTTAACCTCTCCTTTGGGGAGAGGTGCGCGGCAGCGCGGTGAGGGGATGTGATATTGGCGTTAGAGCACAAATATAAAAACACCGTAACCCCTCACCCTCGCATACGCTCGACCTCTCCCCAAAGGAGAGGTGAGAAAACTACGTTTTCTTTAGGTGCGCCCATCTTAACCAGTTTTCATGTTTTCCCCGTGCCAATTATAGCGCATACGGCCTCCACTTCTGCTAGCAATCGTTCTATATCTCGCTCCCCTGACAGGCTATGATCGCCGTTTTTTACCAGTGTCATTTCTACGTCGTCACTGCGCAGGGTGTCCATGAGGCGTTGGGCGTGTTGCCACGGTACGCTGGTGTCTTTTAGGCCGTGCAAGATGCGTACAGGGCCGTCAAATTTTATCTCTGCGCCCAAGAGTAAATTATTGCGGCCATCCAAAATAAGTTCGCGACTGATTTCGTAAGGTTCGTCATAATCAGACGGTTCGTAGTAAATCCCCTCGTCCATAATGGTTTTACGTATATCCTCGCTAAACCTTGCCCACATTAATTCTTGCGTAAAATCAGGCGCAGGCGCGATCAGCACCAAAGCTTTTACCCGCTCTGGCCGTGCCAAGGCCGCCAACAAAGCTGTCCACCCACCCATGCTAGAGCCTACCAAAACCTGTGGGCCTTGGGTCAGTGCGTCTATGGCCTGTACTGTATCCTGTGCCCAGCGGGTGACCGTACCGTCACGAAATCTGCCTGTGGACGCGCCGTGGCCAAAATAATCAAAGCGCACATAATTGTGCCCCTGTCTCTCGGCCCAATTGTGTAGAGCCGTGGCCTTACTGCCTTCCATGTCGGACTTTAGCCCTCCGCACCACACCACACCCAAACCCATATGAGTATCCTTGGCTTGGTGCTGGCAATAGGCAATTTTATTGCTGTCCAATCCACCAAATGCAGGACTATCCAAAAAATTTACATGTGGGGTCTTTGTCATAATATATTGTATCCAATAGGGTGAATTACAGTTAAGTATACTTATGAACATTCTTCAAGTTGTACCAGAATTAAATGCGGGCGGGGTCGAGCGCACCACCATTGAAATCGCCCACGCCCTATGCATTGGTGGTCACAGGGCGCATGTGGCCAGCGAAGGTGGGCGGCTTGAAGACGAGTTAAAAACCGCAGGCGGGGTTTTGCACCGTCTCCCCGTCAGCAGTAAAAACCCATTTCTTGTGCGCGCCAATACCCGTGCTTTGGTCAACCTCATCACAGCCCATAATATTGACCTGATACATGTCCGCTCCCGCGCCCCTGCTTTTGCAACCCGTGCCGCTGCCAAAAAAACCAACATAGCTTTCGTCACTACGTATCACGGGATTTATAATGCCAACTCGAAACTAAAGCGGGCCTATAATGCAGTTATGACCAAAGGCCAAATGGTCATCGCCAATTCTGAATTTACCAAAGCCCACATTATAAAAGAACACGGCACACCAGAAAGCAAAATCACGGTTATCCCTCGAGGGGTGGATATGGACGCATATGACCCTGCAAACATCACCGCCAAAGACATACAAGCTTGCCGCCAAAACTGGGGGGTGAGCGGCACACTCCCTATCTTGCTACTTCCAGGAAGGCTTACCCGTTGGAAAGGACAGCTCGTGGCGATTGAGGCCTTAGCGCATTTACATAAAACAGGCACAAACGCTGATCTTGTCTTACTCGGTGACGCCCAAGGCAGGACGGAATATATCCGAGAGCTTAAAGATGTGGCCGAGAGCTTAGGCGTTGCAAAGCACATTTTTATTGCCCCGCATAGCACAGACATGCCAGCAGCCTACGCAAGTGTTGATCTGGTGATTTCCGCTTCTACCGACCCCGAAGCCTTTGGCCGGGTCGCTGTCGAAGCCCAAGCTATGGGAAAATGGGTGCTCGCCAGTCAACACGGCGGCGCACTTGAAACCGTTGTGGACGGCAAGAGCGGGTTTTTAACCCCGCCCACCGATGCCCAAGCCTTAGCAGATGCCATTATCCGCGCCCTTAACCTGCCCAAAAAGGGTAAAAAGATACGCGCCCAAACATCTCGCGCACGCATTGCCAAGCAGTTTTCAGCAACATCCATGCAAAATGCCACCTTAATGCTCTATGAAAAGGCCATTACGACCCACAAAGATAAAAAAGCCACACCCCAATAAATATTACGTCTTTGGCATAACAAGGCTTGAAAAGTCGGCCATACATAGTCATATTCTATGAATATCCTACTTTTGAGGATATATGAGCTGAACATGCAATAACATGGAGAAAGAGCATAGCCCGCAGACCACTTGCCGCGCCGCCCTCAAAAAAAGGGCCCCGCACCAATGATGAAATATCATCCCCAAAAGTCCTTCTTATTACAGAAACTGGTGAAAAACGCGGTGTCGTTTCCATCGATGACGCGTTAAATGCAGCGCGCTCGGCTGGGCTTGACCTAGTCGAAGTTGCGCCCGGCGATATGCCCGTGTGCAAAATTCTTGATTACGGCAAAATGCGCTTTGAGGCCCAAAAGAAAAAAGCGGCCAATAAAAAACGCCAAAAGACCCAAGAGGTCAAAGAGATTAAAATGCGGCCCAATATCGACACCCATGATTATCTGGTCAAAACCAAAGCTATGACCAAATTCTTTGACCGTGGGGACAAGGTTAAAGTCACTATTCGGTTCCGTGGCCGCGAAATGGCCCATATGGACAGAGGCCGAGATCTCTTGACCCGTGTCAAGGAAGACTTCCTAGAGACAACTAAGGTCGAGTTTGAACCCAAAACCGAAGGTCGCCTGATGACAATGGTTCTGGCGCCTAAATAAACGAGCTTAAACATGGCCATCCTTCGCGGTATTCTCACGCTTTTCTTACTCCCCGGAACACTGGTTATCAATGCGCTCGGCATTAGTGTGGAAGACGACGGCGGCATTATCCGCTCTACGGTCAATATGATTTTTTGGAGCGTACTCGCCTTTCTTATTGCCCTGCCATTTATGCTGTCATAGCCGTGTCCTTAACACCCATCACAGAAGACGATATTGCGAGCTTAACCAAAGTGTTTTACGCGACCGTGCGCAAAGACGACCTACTTGGCCCAATATTTAATGCAAGAATTGGCATAACTGACGCCGAGTGGGATCCACATATCGAAAAAATCAACGGGTTTTGGTCAAATATATTTCTGAGATCGGGACGGTATCAGGGTAATCCCATGTCCAAGCATATGGGACTGGACGGCATATCCCCCGCCCATTTCACCCGCTGGCTTAAACTGTTTGGCGAAGCTGGAAAATCCACCCTACCCCAAGAAAAATACGCACAGTTCAACCAAACCGCCAACCGCATCGCCCAAAGCTTCCAAATGGGCCTCGCCGTACATTACGCGGCCAAACCCACCGACACAAACACAGACACACCCAACCCCTTCATAGAGTTCGGCATTAGTCGTCCGTCTTGGGATCAATAAGCTTAAACAATTAGTATTTTTGTTGTTGGTCTAAAATTTTTCGCAAGGTTCTAGCATTTGCCTTTCCCCACATAGAGCTACTCCAAATCAGTGCCTTATTTACCGCATCATCAGCCAGTTCATACTTTTTCCCTTGCACCAATACCCGTGCCATAGCCAAGTTGCTTTCAACAAAGTTTATACTACGGTAATAGTCTAGTGCAGTTTCTGCCGATGCCAACGCCTGTGCTGATGGGCTGTCAGACACCAAAACATAAGTTTTAGCATACTGATAATGTGTCGCCATATCATCCGGGTTTTTCAACATGGCTTTTTTGAGATGCCTTCTGGCCAACTTCATGTCTGCTTGGCGGGGTGTTACATCCTTCGCTTCATTTTTATACACGTACAACATGCCCGCAGTACGGTTCACAATTGCACTTTTAGGAGATATTGTAAGTGCCTGTGTTATTAAGTCTTGGGCTTTCACATAATTATTATCCCATGATGCTAGATCAGCTTGCGCAGCCAAAATTTCCGCACGTTTGCGTCCGCTCGCCGCAAGAGCTGCTGACGCTTTATTATATTGTGCTTCAATACTCGCCGTTTTGATCTTAGCACCAGAAAAGAACCGCATGGCTTCAGCTTTATGGAATTCCGCTAAGCCGTTATCCAGTCGCGTGACCCTTAAGGGTTTCACATTGACATCATAATTAGGATTCATGCGTACGATTTGAAATTTATTCTTATTATAATACGCTCTTAGTTGTTTGTGAAACTCTTGTGGTGTTCGTCCAAAGGATTCATTGAAGGTGCTTTCCGCACTACGGTTAGCATTCAGCAATTGGATATATTTTTTCAAATTTTTTGCTTCGCCTTTCGTTGACTGTAAATAATGCACAGCCAACCAACTTTGCGCATAAAAATAATCCGAAGATCCAAGACCACCACTTTTATTACCACGACTTTTAAACGGGTAATTCCGTATAGAGTTCACAACAATTTCGGTCGGCATCCAGTTTTTTTGCGCCAATGTATATGCATATGATTGGTTGGGGCGACCAACAATTAGCTGTCCTTTTTTATTCATTTTAAAAGTTGAAAAATAGTCCGCAAGTCCTTCATTATACCATCTCGGGTAAAAATTATTCGAATACATTGCCAAAAGATGATGGGTATATTCATGCAGCGCAATTTTTCTAGCTTGTTGCCCGCGACTGAATCCATTTTTTGCATTCAAAATAAAAATAGGGCCATCCAGCGTACTGAGATACACACCGCCAATATTTGTCATGCCTGTCATTTCTTTTAAAATTTTTTCGTTTCTCGCCGAATAAATTCTTACAGGCACGGGTTCAGGAAAAGCATCACCGCCGAATAATTGTAAAATTGCTGATCTGTACTTTTCCAGCTCTAAGACTAGCGATTTTGCATCCTTTTCGCGCACATTACCAACAAACACAAAATTCTCTGATTTCACTTCGATCGCCTTGGCGGTAGCCAAAGACGTCACCAAATTGCAAGATAATGCAAAGCTAAAAATAACACAAAGACGGATAAGAACGTGCACACAACCTCCAACTTCAAATAACCATAGCTATAATACAATTTATAAATGCAGGCAAGGTCCGCACACCATACAAAATTGATGCTTTATAGCCTTGCAATCCCCGCCCACACCGCTATAAACCTCCTTCCTCATAGATGAGGTGCAACTGCTTGGGCTAATGGCATGCCTGAGGGTTCAAATGTTCGGCAAAACTTTTGCCACAATCAATGGAGAACGAAATGCCAAAAATGAAGACTAAATCGAGCGCCAAAAAGCGCTTCAAGCTGACCGCGTCTGGCAAAGTCAAAGCTGGGCAAGCTGGAAAACAGCACGGCATGATTAAACGCTCTAACAAGCAAATTCGCAACAAACGCGGTACAACTGTACTGGCCGAGAGCGACGCGCGCGTTATTCGCAAAAAATTCATGCCGTACGGCTAACCCACCTATTCAAATTTCTGCTTGGAGTAAATCATGGCACGAGTATCAAGAGGCGTAACCAAACACGCACGACATAAAAAAATTATCGACGCGGCAAAAGGCTTTCGGGGCCGCCGTAAAAACACCTTCCGCATAGCAAATCAGGCGGTGGAAAAGGCCGGACAATACGCATATATTGGCCGTAAACTTAAAAAACGTCAATTTCGCGCTTTGTGGATTCAGCGGATTAACGCCGCCGTGCGCCTGCACGACATGACCTATAGCCGCTTTATTTCTGGCCTGATTAAGGCTGGCATCGAAGTTGACCGTAAAATGCTTGCTGATCTTGCGATCAATGAGCCTGCTGGTTTTGCGGCCCTCGTAGAACAGGCCAAAGCTGCACAGTAAATTGCTGCTTAAAGAATTTAAAAAGGCCTCTTGCACACCAAGGGGCCTTTTTTGTATTTACATATCATTGTCATTCCAAGATGCGCTGGAATCCGAAACAAGAACCTAATTCAGACCACGAGATCCCAGATCAAGTCTGGGATGACAAAAAAGGAGAATGGGGATACATGATATATATTGACGCCCCCGCGCCTAATTGCCAAAATACATATACGTACACATAGAGAATAACATGACTGACCTCACCGCCTTAAAAACCAAATACGCAGCACTTATCGAGAGCGCGGTCGACCTTGCTACGCTCGACGATATTCGCGTGGCAGCTCTTGGTAAAAAAGGGGAAGTCAGTTTGCAAATGCGCACACTTGGCAAAATGAGTGTGGACGAAAAGAAAGTTATGGGGCCGGCCTTAAACGGCCTTAAAAATGAACTTGCAGCTTTGGTTGAAACTCGCAAAATCGCGCTCGAAGGAGAGGCATTAAATGCGGCCCTCGCAAGTGAAACCCTCGACATGTCCCTACCCGTCAACACGGCCACAGGAACACTGCACCCAGTCATGCAAGTGATGGAAGAAATGGCAGTGATATTTGCTGACATGGGATTTTCTGTTGCCGAAGGCCCAGACATCGAAGACGATTTTCATAATTTCACCGCGCTCAATTTCCCCGTGGGCCATCCTGCGCGGGATATGCACGATACTTTCTTTTTGAAACCCGACGCAGACGACGAAAAAATGGTTTTGAGAACACATACTTCGCCAGTACAAATTCGTACCATGATGACCGAAAAACCACCCATCCGCATTATTGTACCGGGGCGCACATACCGCTGTGATAGCGACCAAACCCACACACCTATGTTCCACCAAGTCGAAGGCTTGGTCATAGATAAAACCACCACTATGAGCCACCTTAAAGGTTGCCTCACCGATTTCTTATCTGCATTTTTCGAAACAGAGGTCGAAACACGTTTCCGCCCCCACCATTTCCCGTTCACGGAACCGTCCGCCGAAATGGACGTGCGCTATGAACGGGTCGGTGACGAAATTCGCATTGGCCAAGGCGATAATTGGATGGAAATTCTCGGCTGCGGCATGGTACATCCCAATGTGCTCAAAAACTGCGGCCTAGACCCAATTGAGTACCAAGGCTTCGCGTTTGGCATGGGCGTAGACCGCCTCGCCATGCTAAAATACGGCATGCCAGATTTGAGGGACATGTTTGCTGGCGACGGACGCTGGCTCGGCCATTACGGGTTTAGTCCGCTGTTGCAAGCTAATTTGGCGACGGGGTTATCATGATAAAAATATCTCCCCTCACCGCGCTGTCGCGCACCTCTCCCCATGGAGAGGTTATGCTTCATTCACCTCTCCTTGGGGAGAGGTCGAGCGCAGCGAGGGTGAGGGGAAATCATTTTCTGGTAAGAGAGAAAACACAATGAAATTCACATTAAGTTGGCTTAAAGAGCATTTGGATACGGACGCTGGTATTGATGAGATTGTCGAGGCTATGACTTTGGCTGGGCTTGAGGTTGAGGGGGTTGAGAACGCTGCGGAGAAATTGGCTGCGTTTTCCATTGCTAAGGTTATTTCCGCCGAACAACATCCAGATGCTGACCGCTTGCGGGTTTGCCAAGTGGAGACGCGGGACGGGACAAAGCAAATCGTCTGCGGCGCGCCCAATGCCCGCAGCGGTATGACCGTAGCTTTTGCGCCACTTGGCGCTTTCATTCCCGGGCTTGATTTCTCGCTTGATAAGAAACCGCGTAAAATTCGTGGGGTTGATAGTTCTGGCATGATGTGCAGTGCTAAAGAGCTGGAAATGGGCGATGAGCATGACGGGATTTTAGACCTAGATAATGGTCTTGAAATGGGCATGCCACTCGCGGATGCATTGGGCTTGAACGATCCTGTGATTGATTTTGAAGTCACCCCCAACCGCCCCGATTGGCTGGGTGTGGATAATATTGCTCGCGACCTCGCCGCCGTAGGCATTGGCAAATGGATTACGCCAGAAGTTAAACCCGTTAAAGGGTCATTCCCCTGCCCCGTCACAATCGAGACAGACGCAGCCGATGCTTGCCCCGTATTTGCTGGCCGTGTCATTCGCGGTGTTAAAAACGGGCCGTCGCCAAAATGGTTGCAAGACAAATTAATAGCCATTGGCTTAAAACCAATTTCTGCTCTCGTCGATATTACAAACTATTTGTCCTATGACCGCGCACGGCCTTTGCATGTATATGATGTCAGTAAAATCACGGGTACAATCCGCGCCCGTCTTGGCACAGGCGAAACTTTCGAAGCTTTGGACGACAAAGAATATACCTGCGCTGATACGATGTGCGTCATCGCAGATGATGCTCGTGTACTTGGGCTCGGCGGTGTTATGGGCGGGACGTATTCTGGTGTATCAGAAGATACCACGGACGTGCTTATTGAAAGTGCTTATTTTAACCCATTGACCACACGCCGCACGGCTAAAACAACAGGCATAAATTCAGATGCTAAATATAGATTTGAGCGCGGAGTTGATACAGGTTTTGTACTTGGCGGGCTTGAAATGGCGACAAAGCTCGTGCTTGATATGTGCGGCGGTGAACCTTCTGAAATCGTTATTGCTGGCGATATTCCTACCCTGCCAAACGATATTGATTTTGATCCGAGCTTAAACAAACGCCTCACGGGACTAGACCTGCCCAATGCTGAAATGCAGCGTATTTTAGAAACCCTTGGCTTTGGGGTTAAGGCAGGAAAAACATGGACTGTCACCGTGCCGAGCCACCGCAGGGATTGCACAATGGGTGCTGATTTAGTCGAAGAAATTTCTCGCACGCATGGCTTACATAATATGGAAGCTTTGAGCTTGCCAGTTATTGCAGGACGCCGAGAGCCACTCGCAACCGATCTACAAAACAAAATTCGCCGCGCACGCCGCGCTTTAGCAGGTCAAGGTCTTAGCGAGGCCGTAACATGGTCGTTCGTATCTCTTACCCACGCCAAACTATTTGACGGCGGCGAGGCCGCACTTGTCCTCGACAATCCAATCTCGAGCGATCTTGATTGTATGCGCCCCTCTGCCCTTATCCATCTATTGCTAGCTGGGCAACGCAGTGCCGATAAAGGCTACGCAGGCGCGGCCTTGTTTGAAGCTGGCCCAACCTACCAAAACATCACCCCAACAGGCCAAGCCCCAAGCATTGCAGGCATGCGCCGCATTGAAACGGCGCGGCATTGGCAGGGTGCTTCTGCGCCAGACGCGTTCACTGCTAAAGCCGATGCTTTATCCGCACTTGCCGCTATGGGCGCAAAAACCAGCACTTTGCAAATCTCTAAACCTACTGGCAGCTATTGGCATCCGGGGCGGTCGGGTCGTTTGCAAATGGGGCCAAAAAACATTCTGGCTGATTTTGGTGAACTGCACCCAGCCGTCTTGAAACAACTCGGTATTTCTGGCCGCATATGCGCCTTTGAAATTTGGCCTGCCAGCGTACCGTCAGGCCGTAAGAAAGCCAGCAAGTCCAAAGGCGCACTGACCATTTCAGACCTCATGCCCGTCCACCGTGATTTTGCCTTTATCGTCAGTGGCGATACACCAGCCGATAAACTCCTACGAGCCGTCAAAGGCGCAGACAAATCCTTGATTTCAGATGTGACATTGTTCGATGTTTACACAGGAAAAGGCGTCGAAGACGGCTACAAATCTCTGGCCCTAGACGTGACACTATCACCAAAAATCGACACCTTAACGGATAAAGATATCGAAGCGGTCAGCGCAAAAATTATTGCGCAAGCAAGCAAAGCGGGCGGAGTGTTAAGGGGTTAACTTCATCCATCAACTCTTTTTCGCATACGTAAAATTAAAACGGCCAGAGGCCTTTTTTGCGTTTGTAGGACAGATATCCTACATTTGCGCCGAGCCTTGCGCCTACACCTGTACGGATCGGGGCGAGTGTAATCCCGTCTGCACGTTGGTAATTTACCCCCATGCCTGCAACAACATAAGCGGAACCATCAACGCCTGGAAAACGTCTATATATGTAATCTGGGTCTTTAAGATCATAAACCAAGGTGAATACTTTGGAGGCATTGCCGCCCCAATCCCAGCCCACACTTGGGCCGCGCCAATATACTTTTTGGCTGCGCCCGTCTTTCATCCACAACATGCCGTTGCCGTAACGCAGGCCGACACCTATAGCCCCGCTGCCTTCTTGACCCGTGATATAACCAACGGGCCTGCCTTGCTTGCGAAACAGACGTTCGATCATGCTAGCCGCACTCTCAGATGTGACGCCCAAATGAGTTGAAACCGCTGATACCAATTCGCTTTCATTATAAGTCGCGCCAGAATTTGTATTGGCGGTCTGCGCATTTTTTATCTCGCTATGGCCTGTTGGATCACTTTGCGTGGTCGCACAACCCGACAAACCTAGTCCGAGCACCAGCCCTATAGACATAAATATGTGCGACACTTTTGACTTCGCGAATACATTAGACATAACAATCTCCATAAATATGCCGCCAAGATGAGAGCTTATGGTTAATGAAAGGCGAAAATATGGCGAAATATTTATTAAATTTTAGAGAGAATTTGTGATAAGAGCATACATATGGATTTACGTATCACAAGCCCTACTGATAGCGCCCAAGTGTATAAACTCGTCAGCGCAGCCTTTGGCGATAGCGCCGAAGCTGATCTCGTCACCGCATTACAAGATGACGGGGATATAAAAATTTCATATGTTGCCGTACGCAACCAAGCAATCATTGGTCATATTGTATTGTCAAAAATGATAGGCAGCGTGCGCGCCCTCGCACTTGCGCCCGTATCCGTGCTACCAGATCATCAAAAACAGGGCATTGGCAGCGCTTTGATTATCACAGCCTTGGAACATGCAAAACGTGACAATTGGGACGCCGTATTTTTACTAGGCCACACAGCGTATTATCCACGATTTGGCTTTAGCGCAAAAACCGCAAAACCTTTTACCTCTCCATATGCTGGCCCTCATTTCATGGCCATTGAATTACAAGACGGCGCGTTGGACGGCAAAGGTGGGCCCATCAACTACGCCCCTGCATTTGCAACTCTATCATAATATAACACCCAAATAGAGCGTGTTGTTTTGCTTTCCCTTCGTGCATATTCACGCTAGAAGGGGCTATGAGCAACACAACCGATTCCGATACACATTACAAAGTGCTGGCGCGTAAATACCGCCCTATGTGCTTTGAAGACATGATCGGTCAAGACGCCATGGTCACAACCTTAACCAATGCCTTTTCCATCGGACGGGTCGCCCATGCATTTATGCTAACAGGTGTACGCGGTATCGGCAAAACCACAACGGCCAGATTACTAGCCCGAGCGCTAAACTATGAAAGCGACGACCATGCGGGGCCGTCCGTAAAACTCAGCCCAGCCGGGGTTCATTGCGAGGCGATTAATAATTCGTCCCATATGGACGTCATGGAAATGGACGCTGCTTCACGTACGGGCGTTGGCGATATTCGCGAAATTCTCGATAGTGTACGCTACGCCCCGGTGTCGGCCCGTTACAAAGTCTATATTATCGACGAAGTCCATATGCTGTCCAGTGCCGCATTTAACGCCTTGCTGAAAACACTCGAAGAACCCCCCGACCACGCAAAATTTATTTTTGCCACAACAGAAATTCGCAAAATTCCAGTCACGGTGCTGTCCCGTTGTCAAAGATTTGACCTGCGCCGCGTTGATGTCAAAGAATTAACTGAACATTTGGCTAAAATTTGCCAAAAAGAAAAAGCCAATATATCAACAGAAGGTCTCGGTCTCATGGCGCGTGCGGCTGAAGGTTCGGTACGCGACGGTCTGTCTTTACTCGACCAAGCCATTGTACAAGCCCAAGGCAGCACAGAGGTAAATGCCGAGAAAATTCGCACCATGTTAGGCCTTGCTGATCGGGGTCGGGTATTGGACCTCTTTACATTTGCCGCCAAAGGCGATGCTAAAAATGCGCTGATTGAAGTACGCGCACAATACGGCGACGGGGCTGACCCCGTGATGATTGTCCGTGATTTACTTGATATATGCCACGAAATTTCACGGGCAAAAGCTTTAGGCGAAGATTGTGAATTTGACGCCGCAACAGATCATATTGCCCGCCTACATACGCTTGCCAAAACCCTCAGCATGGGACAAATCACGCAGTTGTGGCAAATGCTGCTCAAATCATATGAAGATGTGAAAAATGCACCTGATCCCTTAGCTGCAGTTGAAATGGCCCTTTTGCGTATGGCGGTCGCAGGAGAATTACCCGCACCCGAATTGGCCGCGAAAATCCTAGAGGGTTTGAAAAATACCCCAGATACACCGCCATCAAAAAACATAACTGCACCCTCAAATTCGGGCAGTACGGGCGAAGTAACACCGCCGACCACTACCCCGCTCCCAACACAAAATGCACCGCAAAGCCAAACTCAATCCCTGCTGCAACCACAAACTACAGCACAAGCCCAACCCGCATACCACATCAAATCTTTACAAGACATGGTCGAGGGCATGCCCAAATCCGAAACCAGTTTGAAATATGATATCAGGCAATATGTTCGCCCTGCGGTGTTTGAAATGGGCAAAGTTATTTTTCAGCCTGCCGACAATGCCCCCAGCAATCTTGCGCCGCGCATGTCCAAATATTTACAAGACGTCACGCACATTTCTTGGAAAGTTCTGGCGGACGCAAATGCTCAAGGACAACCGAGCTTGATTGAGCAAACTAAAATTGCAAAAAAACAACGCGGCGCATATGAGCAAGCCCATCCAATTGTGGCCATAGCACAAGAACTTTTCCCAGGTGTAGACATTGTATTTCGTGACCGCGCGCCAATATCAAATGTCATCACCGCAGATTTTACCAAGGACGAAAACACATGAAAGATATTATGGGCCTGATGAAACAAGCCAAGGCCATGCAAGAAAAGATGGAAGCCGCCAAAGCCCAAGTCGCCGATTTGGTCGCAGAGGGTAGTTCTGGCGGCGGTCTTGTACGCCTAACTCTATCTGGTGAAGGCCATATGCAAACGCTCAATATCGACCCTGTGTTGATTGATAAAGACGAAGTTGAAATTTTAGAAGACCTCATCACCGCAGCCTTTCATGATGCCAAGGTCAAAATGGATCAAAAGCAAGCCGAAACCATGAAATCAGCAATGGGAGACCTACAACTCCCCCCTGGCATGGACATGCCGCTTTAAGGACACTTCGGAGACAAACATTACCAATACTCAATTTACGCATCTTAGAAACTTAGCGCTCATCGGCGCATTTGGCGGCGCCTTGATGTTGCTCGCAGATTATTTATTTTTCCTCACACCTTGGGTTAACGGCGCAGAATTTAATAGCCAAAATGCGATGTATACCATGTCCACGCAACGGTTAATATGGGGTGGTATTTTTGGACCAATTGCGGGTTTATTTTACAGTATTGGTTCGTGGGTATTCTATAAAGCTTTGCAGCAACACAATAAGCCTCTTGCTTTTCTGGTCAGCGGTTTGTTCATTCTCGTATATACATTGGCGGGGGCAGCCCATTGTCTCTATACCGTAAATGGTTTTGCAGGCCCGCTTGACCCTGCACACATGCAACCCATAATCAAAAACATGATAGATGTCATGGGGTATATCATCGCACCGAGTGCTTTGGCAGGCTCCGTTTTGTTTGTTTTTATGGTGCTACGATATAAAACAGTATTTCCCAAATGGGTTGTTCTTTTCACACCCATAATATGGACGCTACTCAAGCCAGTGTTTGTACCTTTTGTCCCGTCACCGCTTGGGAGCATTCTCATTGGCGGTTGGACAAATTGGAACGCGCTTGTGTTTTTTCTTATACTTGCGTTTATATGGCACAAGAAAAACGCAGACGGTATTGAGACAAAACCATGATGTACCCCCACCGGTTTCGCAAACTTATCATCAATGCTTTAAGCACGGCATTACTATTTATTGCACTGCCCAGTTTGGCACAAACCACAGCGCAGCCTAAAATTAATAATGCAGACGCAACGGGGGCGCGGGCATTTGCAGGATATGGCCGCGCCCTCATGCATCCTGTCGTGGCTAGAAACGGCATGGTAACTGCCCAAGACGCGATTGCGGCACGCGTAGGTCGAGATATTTTGGCCAAAGGCGGCAATGCCGTGGACGCGGCTGTTGCCACAGGATTTGCTTTGGCCGTCACCCATCCCCAAGCGGGTAATATTGGCGGCGGCGGGTTTATGCTGGTCGCACTGGCAGACCAAGACGATGTAATCGCCCTTGATTTTCGCGAAATGGCGCCGTCACGTGCTACGCGGGATATGTATATTGGCACAGACGGAGAGGTCGACAATAATCTGGCCCGTTATTCACACCTCTCGGCAGGCGTCCCTGGGTCTGTTATGGGATTTCTCGACGCACTTGAAACATACGGCACAATGAGCCGCAAGCAGGTCTTAGCCCCCGCCATAAAGCTTGCACAAAAAGGTTTTGTCACGTCATACGGATTTAGCCAAGCCCTCGCCTCGCGCAAAAACTATCTGTCAAAAGACCCATCATCAGCGGCTTATTTTTATAAACCTGACGGACGGCTATACCGACAAGGCGATGTGTTCAAACAAAAAGACCTCGCCAAAACGCTTACCCGAATATCAAAAAAAGGGCGCAATGGGTTTTACGGAGGGAAAACGGCAGACCTTATTGTTGCGGAAATGCAAAAAGGTGGCGGCTTGATTACCCATGAAGATTTAAAAAATTATCACAGTGTAACGCGCACAGCCGTTAAGGGCACATACCGAGGCTATGACATTTATTCCATGCCACCCCCCTCTTCTGGCGGTGTGCATATTGTCCAAATGCTCAATATTTTAGAGGGCTATGATCTGGATAAATACGCCCATAATTCTGCCAATTATTTACATCTGCTTATCGAGGCCATGCGCCGTGCCTATGCAGATAGGTCAAAATATTTGGGCGATCCAGATTTTTATGATGTACCGCTCAAGGCTTTGATGGATAAAAAATATGCACAAGATTTAAGAGCAACAATTGACACAACAAAAGCCAGCAATTCCCAAGATATTCACCCTGGCAAAATACCTGGATATGAAAGCCCACAAACAACCCATTATTCTGTCATGGATAAAGATGGCAATGCCGTGGCCGTGACCTATACATTAAACCTTGGGTATGGAAGCGGCTATAGCGTTGACGGCGCGGGATTTCTTTTGAACAACGAAATGGATGATTTTTCTGCCAAAGCGGGCACGCCAAATGCATTTGGTCTCATTGGCGGTATAGCCAACCAAATCGAACCTCAAAAACGCCCACTGTCTTCTATGACCCCAACCATCATTAAGAAAAATGCAAAGCCGTATTTTGTCACTGGTTCGCCGGGCGGAAGCACCATTATCACTGTCGTGTTACAAAACCTACTCAATGTTATTGATTTTGATATGAACGCCATGGAAGCCGTGAGCGCGCCCCGCATTCATCACCAATGGCTGCCAGATGTGGTCATTAGCGAGCCTGGCGTTTCCGTAGACACTTTGGATATACTCAAACAACGTGGGTTCAATTTTAGGCGTAATAACAGCGGCACATATAGCCGCACCACCCTAGGGCGGGCCAATGCGATTATGTACAAAGACGGATTTTTTTACGGTGCAGCCGATACCCGCTCCCCTAGCTCTGGTGCGTTCGGTGTAGATTAGCTATCTTGGTGCGAATCATAACGGAGACCCTATGCCCGCCTCACCTGCTGGCTCAGAAATTGAACGCCTGATATCGTTACTGGCAAAGCTCCCGGGCCTCGGCCCGCGGTCAGCCAGACGCGCTGCTCTTGCCTTGGTCAAACAGCGCGAAAAGCTTTTACTGCCCCTTGCCCGTATTATGGCAGAAGCCGGTGAAAAAATTCGCCCGTGCCAAACATGCGGCAATGTTGATGTCAGCGATCCTTGTCATATATGCACAGCGCCTGGGCGCGACGTGACCACCCTATGTGTGGTGCAAGAAGTTGGCGATTTGTGGGCAATGGAGCGCGCAAGTGCATTTCGCGGACGCTATCATGTTCTCGGTGGGTGCTTGTCTGCACTCGACGGTATTCGTCCGGAAGATTTAAATATCAACACCCTCATCAAACGCGCGCAGAACCCAGAAGTGGTTGAGGTCATTTTAGCCATGAACGCCACTATAGATGGCCAAACAACCGCCCACTATATCACCGACCATTTGCGCAGTTGTCATGTAAAAGTGTCAAGACTTGCCCACGGTGTACCTGTAGGCGGTGAGTTGGATTATCTTGACGACGGCACCATCAATGCCGCTATGCAAAGTCGCCGTGACTTTTAAAACCCTTGTTTTTTAAACTATCCTAATGCTTTTTTAATTTGCCTTTTTACCAAACTTGGTGATCTTAGAGCTGTTGGGAAAAGGAATATTATGTTTACAAGATTTTTCATACTCGGTTTGATGATGACCTGCCTGTGGCAAAATGCACCTGCACAAATTGTTTCGCAAACACCACGACCAGAAATTATAGCACCTGACCCTGGGAAAACCGAGTTGTTAAAACCCAATACCACCATTGGACAGTCAGATAATTTTATCAGAATACCGCGTACAGGCGCGTTTTTATTTGCCAGTTTTGACAGTAATCACGATTATATTATCGACAGTGCAGAAGTTCAAAGCGGCATCCAATCTGCATTTGCCTACGCAGACCGCGATAAAAGCGGAATTTTATCCCTCGTCGAGTTAGAAGGTTGGCGCGTCGCCGCCCTTGGATATGAAAATGCAACGCCGACAAATTTTGCCTTCGCGCCAAATTTTGCACGCACAGTTAGCCGCGAAACCTTTGCCGCTGTCCTTACAAGCCTTGCCGAAAATCTGGATAAGGACGCGGAAGGTCATTTGGACGGAACGATCGCCACAGTGGACCTATTAAAAAATTACACCCCGCGCCGTACAAAGCAAAAAGGGGCTGATAATTGTTTGGGCCGTTTGCAAAAAGTACGCCGCGAGATGGAACAACAATGCCGCGCACGGCGGGGATATTAAACCCAACACCTTACAACAGCCCGTCAACAGTGTTCATATCTGCAAATGTTTTCACACATATATCATCAAATATTGTACAGTCAGTGTCTTCAACATAAGCCAACACATCAAAACCACCCGCTTGCGCCGCCAAAACGCCCGCCAAACTGTCTTCGATGACAAGACAGTCGCGTGGCGTAAAGCTCATCTGCTGAGCAGCATGAAGGAAAATATCAGGCTCAGGTTTCCAACTCCCGATCTCGTAGGAGCTAAACATCCGCCCCGTAAACTTATCTGTCAAACCAACAATGGCGAGGTTGCGTTCAATCTTTTCAAGTGGGCCGCTTGAAGCCACACAAAAAGGGAGAGTTAATCTATTCAGTAATTCAGGAATACCTTTTACAGGTTGAAGATAATTATCAAAGGCAAAATAGGATTTTTGCCGGAAAATATCCATAAAATCATCTGGCAATTTTTTACCTGCCTTATGTTCAATGTCCAACCCACAATGCTCTAGCGACCTGCCAGAAAAATGTTTAAGCGCGTAGCTGAGGTTAATATCTGCGCCAAACGCCCGCGCCATATCCACCAATATTTGAATGGAGAGTTCTTCGCTATCCACCAACACCCCGTCACAATCAAAAATGATACATTTATATTTCATATGTCAGTTATCAAACCTCAGAATTGGTAAAATAACAAACTGGATAATATCGCATTTTTGGGAATATCTTTTGAACGGTGCACAGTGATAATAATTTGCTCTGCTACGCGCCTTTCGAAAATTGTGAAGGTTTCGTCGTGTTTCGATAACTGGCCTATTGATGTAAGTTTATTTTTCAGATCATCCAATTGCGCGATTTCATATACAAGATGAACGGTTGGAATGGGCATGTCCAATTGGTACAATTCCTCGCCCTCAATTTGCCAAAACCTATGTTCAGGCAATCTTCGCTTAACCCGCAAATCTCCACTGCCGTATAAACGGCTATATGCGTTGTCATGTGTCGTAGACATATTACCCGTAATATAGGCCTGCGGTGCTCCGTATTTTTTATAAACAGGCTTGAGTGCTTTTGCAGCAGGGTTCGTGCCCACATCAAAAGCCTGCGCTGTTAACATGGCTATTTCATTACGCGAATATTCATTTTCAAAATTTTGCGGCGGTGTACTTGCGCAAGCACAAAAGCTCAATGATATTGTCAAAACCACCACTTTATTAAATATGTTCATTTTCATACACTTCCCTTTGCTAACCATCTATATGCAACATTGCAAAATTCAGCAATGAAGTAAAGAATAGCCGCTTGCACCTTGCGTATTATCCTATAAATACACGGGCATGAGCACTGCACTTTCCCATATTCGCAATTTTTCTATTATTGCCCATATTGACCACGGCAAATCTACCTTGGCGGACCGGTTGATCCATTTTACGGGCGGGCTTTCTGACCGGGAAATGAGCGAGCAAGTCCTCGACAATATGGATATTGAGCGCGAACGGGGCATTACCATTAAAGCCCAAACCGTACGCCTTGAATATACGACGGACGACGGCGAGATGTATATCCTCAATTTGATGGATACACCAGGGCATGTGGATTTTGCTTATGAGGTTTCGCGTTCGCTGTCTGCTTGTGAAGGCTCACTACTCGTGGTGGATGCCTCCCAAGGGGTTGAGGCACAAACATTGGCCAATGTCTATCAGGCCATTGAGCATGACCACGAAATTGTACCTGTTTTGAATAAAATTGATCTGCCTGCCGCAGATGTAGAGCGCGTAAGAACCCAAATCGAAGACGTGATCGGGCTTGACGCATCTGACGCTATCGAAGCTTCGGCCAAATCTGGCATTGGCATTAAAGAAACTTTGGAAGCCATTGTTACCCGCCTACCTGCACCACCCAGCGGCGATTTAGGCGCACCCCTAAAAGCCCTGCTGGTAGATGCGTGGTATGATACTTATATGGGCGTGGTGGTGTTATTTCGTGTGGTTGACGGACAAATGGCCAAGGGTCAGCGCATCCGCATGATGAATAACGGCGCCACATATACGGTGGATAAAGTCGGGGTGTTCAAACCCAAAGTCACGGATGTAAAAACCCTTGGCCCTGGCGAAATCGGGTTTTTTACCGCCGCCATTAAAGAAGTGGCTGACGCCGCCGTGGGCGATACCATTACCGATGATAAAAATCCCTGCGAAACAGGTTTGGCCGGATTTAAACCCGTTCAACCCGTTGTGTTTTGCGGTATATTCCCAGTGGACGCGGCAGATTTTGAAGACCTGCGCAACGCCGTTGGTCGCTTACGGCTCAACGATGCCAGCTTTAGCTACGAGATGGAAACATCCGCCGCCCTCGGTCTTGGTTTTCGGTGCGGGTTTTTGGGGCTTTTGCATTTGGAAATTATCCAAGAACGGCTAGAGCGTGAATTTGATCTTAATCTTATCACCACTGCGCCGTCGGTTGTTTATACGCTTAAGTTGAAAGACGGCACGGAAGAGTTTTTGCATAACCCTGCCGACATGCCAGACGTAATGAAAATAGAGGAAATTCACGAGCCGTGGATTACCGCCACCATCCTTACTCCTGACGAATTTCTGGGCGGCATTATTAAGCTGTGCCAAGACAGACGCGGCGTACAAAAAGAGCTGACCTATGTGGGCGCTCGTGCCATGCTGGTTTACGAACTCCCCCTCAACGAAGTGGTGTTTGATTTTTACGATCGTCTCAAATCCATTTCTAAAGGCTATGCCAGTTATGATTACCAACCCATTGGCGTACAGGCTGGCGACTTGGTTAAAATGAGTATTCTGGTGAACGGCGATCCTGTAGACGCGCTCTCTATGCTTGTTCACCGTAGCCGTGCAGAAAGTCGCGGGCGACAAATGTGTGAACGCCTAAAAGACCTTATCCCGCGCCACCTCTTTAAAATCCCAGTCCAAGCCGCCATCGGCGGCAAGGTCATTGCCCGAGAAACCATTGCTGCCATGCGCAAAGACGTGACAGCAAAATGTTACGGCGGCGACGCGTCCAGGAAACGCAAGCTCTTGGATAAGCAAAAAAAGGGTAAAAAGAAAATGCGCCAATTTGGTAGTGTCAACATTCCCCAAGAAGCTTTCATCGCCGCTCTGAAAATGGATGATGGTTAATTAAGACTCGCCTCCCCTAAGACTCTCGTGTAAAGTGCAATCGGGAGACTTATTGCTTATGAGGGCATCAGAGCAAAACCGTGCTAATAGCGCGGACAAAAATTCTGCATGGTCATCGGCAACACATTTAAAACACACCTCTATTGGGCGGGTAAAACCGAAGGGGCGCGTGATATGTGTTGTTGTGATGGTATTCTTATTGGCCATTATTAACCCACATGCATTTCTACAGATCACACAAATTATAATTGCTGCAATTGTTATTGTCATGGCATCACTCCGCATATTCGCTTCTCTTTTGGGGGTTTACACCCTCATTTTTCACAAAACCCCTGCGCAAAAAACGCCTATAGAAGCACTGAAAAACTGGCCACAATTCACAGTTCTTGTTCCCCTTTTTAATGAAGCTGGCATGGTTAAAAGTCTGATGGATAATCTTGGAAAACTTGACTATCCATCGGGTAAATTAGATATCATCATGGTGTGCGAGGCCGATGATGGCCCCACTTGGTGTGCAGTCAAACGACATATACACCCTCCGTTCAAACTTTTCAAAGTCGACCCAAGCGAACCGCGCACAAAACCAAAAGCTCTCAATTCAGCCCTTAAAACAATTCCCAAAACAGCTCATAATGACATTATCACCATATATGACGCCGAAGATAGGCCGCACCCTTATCAACTTAAAGCGGCGGCACTCGCGCTTGTCTCTGACCCAGAATTAGCCGCGGTTCAAGCCCCGCTTGGATATTATAATGACAGGCAAAACCTACTGACTCAATTCTTTGCACTGGAATACGCGGCGCTGTTTCACGTCTGGAACCCAGCTCTTTATCACTTACATTTGCCGTTTACACTCGGCGGTACAAGCAACCATATCCGCCGCAATGTTGTCGATTCCGCTGATGGTTGGGATTCTTATAACGTAACTGAAGATGCAGATTTAAGTTTTAAAATAAATGCTCTTAGTCAGAAAAGCGGCCAGATGAAAATTGGCTGTATTGCCTACGGCACACAAGAAGAGGCCGTTGATAATTACACTGCATGGATACAGCAACGCTCACGATGGCTTAAGGGTTTTTTGCAAACATGGGCCGTACACATGCGCGCACAAACCCACAATCCAGCAGGCGGAAAGTTTCGCATGAAACCCCGTATAACAAATACCATTGCCTTGCAAATCACCATTGGCTCCACATTGCTAAACGCCTTTCTGCACGTACCCAGCCTATTGATTATTGGCGGATTGTTGGTAGCGAATGCTCTGCACATTATAGATTTTTCACTGTCACCCGCATTCTATACCTTCATTGGATTGGGATATGGTGCATCGATCATGACAGGTATTATTGGAGCGGTTATAGAGCGTAAACCCCATCTTATTTTTCTGGCACCTCTTATGCCGTTCTATTGGATATTACAATTCCCTGCCGCCCTCATTGCAAGTTGGGAATATATAACAGCCCCGAGTTATTGGCGCAAAACCACACACAAAGGCAAGGACGAAATATCTGCGGCGACACCGCTTGAAGAGCATGTAAAACTGCCTATATAAACAGGCATGAACAGCGAAATTATATATGCCCTGATTGCTCTTGCCGCGTGTGTTGGCCTTGGTTTGTTCAGCTATAATCGACATAACCGTGAGCACAATGAATTGTCGCCCCGCATGATCCCGTGGATACTTATTGCCATGGCCTGTCTTGCAACCTGCTTTATGCTAATTGTACATGTGGTCAATTTATTTGGGTTCGAGACGGGAAGGTAATAATTTTCGCCTCAGTTTGTTTGTAAAAACTGCCGAACATTGCGCGCTGCTTGGCGTATGCGTTGCTCGTTTTCCACGAGAGCAATACGCACATAGCCTTCGCCGTAGCCGCCAAATCCTACGCCCGGCGACACAGCAACACTGGCTTGGCTCATCAATTGTTTAGAAAATTCTAGTGATCCCATACCCTCATAGTCAGATGGTAAAGCCGCCCACGCAAACATGGACGCATCGGGCGGTGCTATATCCCAGCCCGCGTCCCCGAAACTTTCTACAAGCACATCTCTGCGTTTACGGTATATATCCCGCGCCTGCTCTACGCAGTCTTGCGGGCCGTCAAGGGCCGCACACGCTGCCACTTGAATGGGGGTAAATGCGCCGTAATCGAGATAAGACTTTACCCGCGCCAAAGCATGGATCAAGCGCCGAGAACCGACAGCAAAGCCCATACGCCACCCTGCCATAGAGTAGGTTTTTGACAGAGAAATTGTCTCCACCGCAATGTCCTTTGCGCCTTCAACTTGGAATATTGACGGGGGCGGGGTTGAGGTGAAATATATTTCTGAATAGGCGAGGTCTGAAAGTATAATAATCCCGTGACGTTTCGCAATCGCAACGATCTCGCGGTAAAAAGATAAATCTGCCACATGCCCCGTTGGATTAGAAGGAAAACACACCACAATCGCAAGTGGTGGTTTTTTATCCTCAGCCAGTGCCGCTTTAATACCCGCCAGATATTCATCAGCCGTAATCGCCGCTATGCCCTTTATCTTCGCCCCCGCAATCACGAACCCGTAAGCATGCAGCGGATAGGAAGGGTCAGGCGCATAGATCACATCGCCTGGCGCCGTAATCGCTTGAGCGAGATTGGCAAACCCTTCTTTGGATCCAATGGTGGCAATAATTTCGTCTTGCGGATCAAGCTCCACATCAAACCGCCTTTGGTAATAGCGCGCACAGGCTTGGCGCAAGCCCATTATGCCCCGCGAAACCGAATACCCTGTTGTGCGCGGCTTTTGCACCGTTTCAATCAGCTTATCAATCACATGTTTTGGGGTGGGCAGGTCTGGGTTGCCAAAGCCAAAATCTATGATATCCGCTCCTTCCCCGCGCAATTTTGCTTTTAAGGCATTGACCTCTTGGAACACATAGGGCGGCAATTGCTTGATGCGGTAAAAATCTTCTGGGATTGCAGACGGCGTTGATGTGCTGTTTTTGTCCATATCTATCGCCACGCCTCCTGAGTTTATTGCGTTATATTTAGCTTTAACAATGTAGGCAGGTTTTGCAAACCATTACGGTTACATAATGGCAATTCTCATGTTTTAATAAAATATTATACCTATACGTGTAGATGTATTTAATATTTTAACTTCTATGAGTGGAAAAACATTATGGCAGGGGCAATATTAAACCTAAAAACTGACACACAAAAAATATGCACATCTGAATATTCACTAGAGAATATCAGGCGTACATTCTTTGGTGAATGCGAAACAATGCTGCAAAACTTAGAAAACGGGTTAACGGCTGTCAGCAACGGCGAAATTGACCCAGACACGGTCGAGAGCATATTCATATCCGTAGGCGCCATACATGAGGGTGCGTCCGCATTTAAATTTACCGACATAGAAAATTTTGCACGCACATTTGAAACAACGTTAGATAAAATGTGCACTGACCAATTGGAGTTGACACATGACGTTTTTAAAATTTTCCTAAAATCGTGCCACATGCTCACCGATATTTTCACCGCCACCCGTGATGGACACCAATATGACCGGCGGCACGCCACTGCCGTCACCCAAGATTTACAAAGCTGTATCAAGCCCAGTGCACGCAATGAAAACACAAAACCTGACCTGACAATTGAAGATATTAACTTTCAACCTGTCATGCTGGATTTTGATTTTTGTAATACCTAGCAGTCTTGTTTCACGTGCGGTGCGGATGAAATACATCGGCGTTCACAGCAGTTTGTTTGCCAAGTGCAATATCAGCAATCAGCGCGCCTGAACCCGCACACAGCGTCCACCCCATATGTCCATGCCCCGTATTGACCATCAATCCACCCATCTTGGTGTGGCCAATAAACGGCATGCCGTCTGCACTGACAGGGCGAAACCCGTGCCAAGGTTTGCCGTCTTTAAGTGTCACACTTTTTGCCAATTGCGGATACACCGCGCCCAGCATATCCATTAACGGGGTCAGTTTTTTCACCTGCACCCCAGAGTCAAAGCCTGCAATTTCAGCCGCACCCGCAATGCGTATAAAATCTTTAAAAGGCGTAATGGCCGTATGCAGGTTTTCGTCTACGACTGGTATCTTGGGATAATCGCGACGGCTTAATCCTTGCGGAATTTTTAAACTTAAGGAATATCCCTTAACAGGCCGCAAAGCCAATTTCACCTGCATGGGCTTTAGTAATTTATAACTGTGTGCACCACACGCAACAATAGTCACATCGGCAAGGTGTTGTCCTGCCTGTGTTTTCACGCCGCGCATATTCCCTTTCGTTTCAATAAACCCATCTACAGTGGTATGGCAAATGATCTCTCCGCCAAGTCTCAATATCTCCACCTCCAAAGCTTTGCAAAAAAAATATGCATCGGCTTTAAAATCGGTTGGATAATATAGTGCGCCCACAATATTACCGCTGATCGCTTTTAATGCAGGTTCTTTTTCGCATGTTTGCGTAGCCGTTAAACACTTTGTTGTTAGGCCAAATGCCTTGAGTTTTTTATCTATGTCCAAAGCGGTGGATAATTCGTGGGCTGTTCGGTAAATTTTTAGCAAGCCGTCACCCTCATACCCATCTTCAATCGATAACTCTTGCCGCCATTTTTGGTTCAAATTTAACGAATACTCTGCCAGTGTATAATTTGCGCGTGTCGCATGCCAATGAGGTTGCGCCCGACTGCTGCGCAAAAATTTCACCCCCCACCCTGTCAGCGACGGCAAGGCGGATAGTTGTAATTTTAAAGGCGAGTTTTTAGCGTAAAGCACACGTAATAACTGCCGACCAACTCCTGGCCCATTCCACGGATTTGCTAGCGATGCATGCAACATACCCGCATTGGCAAAACTGGTTTCTAGGGCCACGGCCTCTCGCGCTTCTATCACACGTACATGTTTTGCACCCCGCCTTAAGAGCGCATAAGCCGTGGCCAAACCGATTAAGCCCCCGCCAATAATTTGGTATTGCTGCTGCATGTATTAATTTAAGGTTTTCTTATTTTGTTGGCAAAAAGGAAGTGCTAGCACCACAGTTTCGATTCCTGCATCCATGTGCCCAGATTTGAGCATATAGGCAATCATGGCAGGATGGTGTCTTGTTGCCATGCAGGAATTTTTGCACGTATATCACGGATCAAATCTGTAGAAATATCCGCAATGCAATAGCCAGGATTATCATGGTCAAGATACGCTATTATCTCACCCCACGGATCAATAATCATGCTGTGACCCCACGTCTTGCGACCATTTTCGTGCGTGCCGCCTTGGGCAGGTGCAATCACGTAAAGACTGGCTTCAATGGCGCGGGCTTGCAATAAAATCTGCCAATGAGCTTTGCCCGTAACTTGAGTAAATGCGGCAGGAACAGATACAATGTCTGCGCCCATGCGCCCGTAATATTTATAAAGAGCTGCAAAACGCAGATCATAACAAATACTCATACCCAATTTTAAATCGCCAACATGTGCCAAAACAGGTGTTTCCCCCGGCGTGTAATTATCAGATTCGCGCCATGTTTCGCGGGCATTTATCTCAACATCAAACAAATGCATTTTGTCATATTTGGCTTTCACTACGCCGCCCTGCCCAATAAGAAAACTACGGTTGGCAGCCTTAGTGTCTGACAACTTGATCGCCAAGGACCCAATGAGAAGGTCAACAGATAGTTCTTTGGCCAAGCTTTTAAAATGATGAAGCGCACGGCAATTGTCTTTCCGCGATATTTTTTCAAACAATTCCCGTGTGCTTTTGTGCATCAAATGCGTATTTTCGGGAGTTGCAATAAATTGCGCACCGTCTTGGTGAGCCGAGCGGATAAGTGCATCTGCTTCCTCAATATTGCGGTCAATATCCTGACCAGAGCAAAGTTGAATACACGCCGTACGCATGGAGTTACCCCGCCAACATCGGGTCGAGCTTACCACCGCGCTCTAGTGCCAGCATTTCGTCGCACCCGCCAATATGCGTCTCGCCCACAAAGATTTGCGGATAGGTTGTGCCTCCGCCTGAACGCTGGATCATTTCTTTACGCAGCTTTGCATTCATGCCTGCTTTAATTTCGTTAAGCTTGACACTTTTCTTTTTTAGCACTGACAAGGCTCGTATACAATATGGACAAAACGCCCGTGTATAAATGGTTACAGTTTTCATACATTCCTCACAAAATACATGCCCATTATGTAGGGATTTCTGTCGCTCTGACAACCCGCATTAATGTCAATATATTCACCCGCTTCGCTCCTGCACGCATCAGCACTTTTGTACAGGCCTCCAAAGTTGCACCAGATGTTAGCACGTCATCAACAAGCAAAATTTTTGCCCCAACCAAAGCGTTTTTATTTTTTGTACGCATACAAAATGCACCCGCGACATTGCGCCTACGTTGCACAAATGTCTGCGTACCCTGACTGGGCGAATTTTTCTTGCGCATCAATATATTACTATCATAGGGCAAACCGCTGAGCTGCGAAATTTTGTGTGCTAAGAGTGCCGACTGATTAAACCGTCTCTGACGCAAACGGGCCTTATGGAGAGGCACGGGAATGATAAAATCTGTTTGCGTGAACAAATCCCGCCCTGCCCGTACCATTTGGACTGCAAAGAAGTTCAAGCCATCTGTGCGCCCTCCATGTTTAAAATCTAAGACAAGTTTTTTGCTAAATTCATCATAAGCAATGGCAGATCGTCCGTGTGCATATGGGGGTCGGCGTGCCGTGCATCGCCCACATAAAGCGCCTACGCCTTGGTCAAATTCAAAAGGGAAACCACATATATCGCAACACGGCGCATCCAAAAACTTGATATTTTGCCAGTCTTGCGCGTCGCAGCCATCATGATAATTTTTAAGCGGCATGCCGTTCATCAAAGAATGCGGCGGCAAAACCATATCGAGCACACGGCCATAAACCACATCAATTATACCAAAATGATAAGAAGTGTCTTTCCATATGCCCATTTTCAGACCATAGCAGAGAGATGCATAAAGACAAAGATATCTTTGACCAGAATCTCGTACGCATACGGCGCGGGCGGGGACAGAAGATGTCGTCGGATGCATTTTTGCATGATCGGTGCGCGGATGACGTGGCCGAACGCATTTTAGATATCCATAGGGCATTTACCAACACACTGATTTTAGCAAGCCCCTATATTTCAGACCGTATCATAAACCGTGTTGGCCATAAACTTGGCAACATCACGCGAGCAAATTATAGCACACATATTCACGAAACGGATATCATTTGCCAAAACAGTGCGCTGCCCTTTACCGACAAAAGTTTTGACCTTATTATCGACGTACTTAATCTCCACACGGTAAACCATGTCCCTCGCGCCCTTGCACATTTAAAACGCGTGTTGGTTCCAGACGGGCTGTTCATTGCCAGCCTGTTTGGGGGGCAAACGCTCTCTGCATTGCGACGCGCACTTTATGAGGCCGAAGAAAGCGTATATGGGCATATCACCCCGCGTGTGTCTCCGATGATAACTGCTGAAAATGCTATACAACTTTTACAAGGCACAGGTTTTGCTATGCCTGTAATCGACAAAGACACAGTGCACGTTCACTACACACAGCTCGGCTCTTTATATGTTGACATTCGGCGAATGGGGGACAGCAATGCGCTCATTGATCGGCATAAAAAACCAGTCTCGAAACGGTTTTTCAAAGCACTTGAACATATCTACGCACGAGATAATATGAATGTGGACGGCAAATTAACGGCTATCTTTGAGATCATTTGGCTGACAGGATGGGCCGTGCACAAAGATCAACCCAAACCTTTAAAGCCTGGCAGCGCGACCACACGTCTTGCGGACGCTCTCGATGTTAAAGAACAAAAGCTATAGTTGTTTAATTACTTGCCTCGAGTGCATTGGATAGCCCTGACCACATCGAGTTTTGACTGCTAGCAATCAATGAAAAACTTCCGATAAGGGCAACACTTAAAAGGGCCACAATCAACCCATATTCCATAGCCGTTGCACCTTTTTCGTCCCGGCCAAATGCTTTGGCAAATTGCATTACCTTATGCATGTACTGTGTTTTATGCATGTACTTTTTAAATCTATGTGGCATAACGCCGCCCCCTTGGAATTCTATCTTGTATTTCTCGTGCAAGCGAAATATCCGCTGGCACAAGGTTTAAATCCAGCAAACGATCGGGAAACACCCACTTAATCGCCTGCCCCTCTTGTGGACGTGCAATGCCGTCCCACTGCCTACACAGGTATAGCGGCATGAGGAGGTGAAAATCCTCGTATTTATGGGAGGTAAATGAAAACGCTTGAAAACAGCTCTCACAAGGCTCAATGCCCAATTCTTCCCACAATTCACGCCTTAATGCCTGCTCTGGCACTTCGTCTTTCTCGACTTTACCACCCGGAAACTCCCACAGTCCCGCATGGCTTTTACCCGTTGGTCGCTGGCTCATCAAAATGCGTCCATCAACATCTATTAGCGCGCACGCAACGACAAGTATCAACATATTAGATTTTCCTCTTTATAGAGTTAACAACATTAATGTTTCGCCAAATTTTCGCATTATGGCTAATTTTTACTTAACATTTTAACTGCGGTAATCTGCATTAATATCAATATAATCGTGCGTAAGGTCACATGTCCAAACGGTGAATTCACATGTCCCAACACCAACATCAACATGAATGCTCAACTCTGCGCGTTGCATATATTGACTGACGCGCTCTTCGTCGTACTCATCAACACGTTGTCCATTTTGAGCCACCAAATGCTCGCCAAATGAAATGCGCAATTTATCCCTATTGGCGGGTTCACCTGACTTTCCAACCGCCATCACAATACGCCCCCAATTGGCATCTTCGCCTGCAATGGCGGTTTTGACCAATGGAGAATTGGCAATGCTCAAAGCAATCGTTTTTGCTGACCTATTTGACATCGCGCCCGACACTTTTACTTCAATAAATTTTTGTGCCCCCTCCCCGTCTTTTATGACTTGATGAGCAAGGTCGAGCATAACTTCCTCCAAGGCTGTTTTAAACGCGGCAAGACGCGCATCGCCACTATCTGTAATCTCGGTGTGCGAAGCCTGTTTCGTGGCAACCAATAACACCGTATCGCTGGTAGAGCTATCACTATCAACTGTAATAGCATTAAATGTATGCTCACAAATTTCGCCCAATATATCTTGCAAAACAGTTTGAGAAATATTGGCGTCCGTGAATATAAATCCGAGCATAGTCGCCATATCAGGGGCAATCATGCCAGACCCTTTTACAATGCCGCAAATATCAATGGGTATGTCGTCAATTTCTGTGCGTGCATACGCCCCTTTAGTATAGGTATCAGTTGTAGTGATTGCCAAAGCTGCCTGTTGCCAATCCGCCTTAGTGTTTTGCAAATGATCGCGTGTGAGGGCTTTTTTGATCGGGCTTAAGTCCAGAGGCTCGCCGATAACGCCCGTTGAACACATATAAACATCTTTAGCCATGCATCCCAATACATGTGCAGAAAGCTCTGCCAATTCGCACACGTCGGCATGTCCCTGCGCACCTGTAAACACATTGGCATTGCCCGCGTTGACCAACAGCCCGCCCTTTGCACCCACCCGTAAACATTGCTTGGACCAGGCTACAGGCGCGCCAGGCATAGATGATTTTGTAAATACACCCGCAACAGCACTACCATGGGCAAATTTGGCCACGAATATATCGGGACGGTTTTTATATTTCGCGCCCGTTTCTGCCACCCACATATCAATACCGCCAACTTGCGGCATATCTGGAAAATGTCGTGGTGCAAATGGAGATTTTTTAAGGTGCATTATTTCTTCTGCTCGGTCTTGTTTTCATCAACAGGCGACGGATTGTTTGACTTTTTTCCACCCCCAAGTCTCAACTCGATATTACTATTTTCACGTAAAGATTTAAGACGTTTCTCAATGGCGTCAAAGCTCATATAACTTTTAATTTCTGCCTGAATGTCTTCAAGTTTTGGCTTTGGTGTTTTTCGGCGTGCTTCAACTTTTAAAATGTGCCAACCATCTTTCGTTTTAAATGGAGCGCTAATTTCTCCCTTAGCCGTGTTAAATGCAATATTTGATATGTCTGAGCGCAATGCACCTTGTGTGAAATACCCCAAATCCCCACTCAAATCCTGTGTCGATATATCCTCGGAAAACTCTTTGGCAAGAGCGGAAAAATCTCCACCTTTCTCTAACAAATCTAATAGCTCTTTGGCTTTGTCTTCTGTCTCCACCAAAATATGCCGCGCGCGCACTTGCTCGCCTTTTTCTTGCAGGGCTGATTGTTCTTCATACATCCGCAAAATAGCCGCTTCAGTGATTTTTTCAGCCAACAGGTTCTCAACCACCACATTGCTTAAAATCCGTTCGCGGGCACTGGCAAGCCTGCGCCGTGTTTCGTCATTTTGATCCAGAGACTGCCGCAAAGCATCGAGTGCCAACAAACGCTGGTCAATAAGTTCATCTAATATACGTTGAAAAACTGGATTGCTGGGCGTCAATACGCTGTCGGGACTTATCAAATTTTGTGCAAGGGCCGTATTTTCAACATCAGATAAATATATGCTCGTGCCGTCAATTTTTGCGACGACTGTATCTCCCAACCGGACAACGCTGGCACTAAATGGTGTTTTATCCTGTATCAAGACCTTGTCTTGGCACGCGGCCAGCAAACCACCAGAAATGGCCATATTCGCCCAAATGAAGCCAATGGACGCAAATCTAGATATTTGTGTGTCTTTTCTTGCCCTCACCTCTTTATTTCCTCTCATTACGCCGCTAAAGTGCACCCCTCTCATTGACTTACGCCATAAGCGTCCTTAAGTCACCAAAAAGCATTCTTTTACCTCGGTTATGACAAATAACAATTTGAGGGCAATCAGGGAACCACATGTTAAGTATTGCAAAAAAATTATTTGGCACAGAAAACGACCGACGGTTAAAAAAATTTCGTCCCATAGTTGACAAAATTAATGCGTGGGAGCCCGAAATTGAAACTCTTACGGACGACGCCTTACGAGCAAAAACTGATGAGCTGAGAACCCGTCACAAAAACGGGGAAAGTCTCGACGATTTGCTACCAGAAAGTTTTGCCATTGTACGCGAAGCTGGCAAGCGCACCCTTGGACAACGTCATTACGACGTACAGATGATCGGCGGCATTGCCCTACACAAAGGCGAAATTGCAGAAATGCGCACGGGCGAGGGTAAAACCCTGGTCGCGACCTTGGCAGTATACCTCAATGCGCTCGCCATGCGCGGCGTACATGTGGTCACGGTCAATGATTATCTGGCCAAGCGCGACGCTGACTGGATGGCACAAGTTTATAGTTTCCTTGGTTTGACCACAGGCTGTATCATACACGGGCTGTCAGACCCTGAGCGTAAGGACGCCTATAATTGCGATGTCACCTACGGCACAAATAACGAATTTGGCTTTGATTATCTACGCGACAATATGAAGTTCTCTGTCGAAACTATGGCCCAACGCGGACACCACTTTGCTATCATTGACGAAATCGATAGCATTTTGATTGACGAAGCCCGCACACCGCTGATTATTTCTGGCCCCACAGATGACCGCTCCGAGTTTTACCAACAAATTGATACCTTTATTCCGCTGATAACCGAAGGCGGTTATGATGTGGACGAAAAGGCCAAAACCGCCGTCTTTAACGAAGACGGTAATGAGCAAATCGAAAAGATTTTAAGCGAAAAAGGCCTGCTCGAAGGGGAAAGCCTATACGACATTGAAAACATCACCATTGTTCATCATATCAGCCAAGCTTTGCGCGCCCACAAACTTTACGTGGCGGACAAGGATTATATCGTCAAAGATAACCAAATCATGTTGATCGATGAATTTACGGGCCGCATGATGGAAGGCAGGCGCATGTCCGAAGGCTTGCACCAAGCCATCGAAGCCAAAGAAGGGGTTGAAGTACAACCCGAGAATGTCACCCTCGCGTCTGTTACTTTCCAAAATTATTTCAGACTGTTTGGAAAACTCTCAGGCATGACAGGGACAGCCGTCACCGAAGCCACAGAGTTTTTCGAAACCTATAAATTAAATGTCTTGGAAATCCCAACCAATCGCCCCGTCAAACGTGTTGACGAAGAAGACGTCATATACCGTACTGAAATTGAAAAGTTTAATGCCATCGTGGACGAGATTAAAATCTGCCAAGCCAAGGGCCAACCTATGTTGGTCGGTACGGTATCCATTGAAAAATCAGAAAAATTATCCGCACATCTCACCGCGAAAAACATACAGCACAATGTGCTTAACGCACGTTATCATGACCAAGAAGCCTCTATTATCGCCCAAGCAGGTGTGCCGGGCACAGTGACCATTGCTACCAATATGGCAGGACGCGGAACCGATATTCAACTCGGCGGCAATTTGGACATGCGGATTGAACAAGAAATTTCACCAGATTTAAACGAGACTGACCGTAAGGCGGCAATTGAAAAACTCACCGCTGAAGTGGACGAGCTAAAACATAAAGCGTTGGATGCAGGCGGGCTTTATGTTCTGGGTACGGAACGTCATGAAAGTCGCCGCATTGACAATCAGCTCAGAGGACGTACGGGACGCCAAGGCGATCCTGGGCATTCCAAATTTTACATTTCAACCGAAGATGATCTCATGCGTATTTTTGGTGGTGACCGCCTCAAAAATATGATGAGTAAACTCGGATGGGAAGAAGGCGAGAGCCTGACCAATAAATTCATGTCCAAAGCCGTTGAACGGGCACAAGGGCGCGTGGAAACCCGTAATTTTGACATTCGTAAAAACCTACTGAAATACGACGATGTCATGAACGATCAACGCAAGACTATCTTTGAACAACGCCTCGAATTTATGACCGACAATGACGTTTCGGACGTGATTGAAGATATGCGTCACCAAATTTGCGAAGACCTGATCGACGCCCATGTGCCCAAAAAAGCTTACGCCGAACAATGGGACATTGAAGGTTTAACCACAAAATCTGGCGAACTGCTTGGCTTTGCCCCCGCATTTGCAGATTGGGCCGCAGAAGAAGGCATAGCAGACGAGGAAATGCTCGACCGGTTTATTGCTGCCTCTGACACAGCATTTGCTGATAAATACGAAAAAATCGATGCAGAAACTGCGCAAAGCGTTGAAAAACAGGTTCTTTTGCAAACTATAGATACCAATTGGCGTGAGCATTTACAGCAGCTTGACCATCTTAAATCCGTGATTACATGGCGCAGTTACGGCCAACGCGATCCGCTGAATGAATATAAAAGCGAAGCGTTCACCATGTTTGAAAACCTGCTCACCGACCTGCGCGAAGGGGTGACCCGCTTGCTCATGAACATTCAAATTCAGCCCCGCGAACCTGAACCTGAACCAAGTTTTAGCCCCGAGGAATACTCAGATTTCAACCCCGCAGCCTTTGCCAGTGACCCAAGTCAACCAGCGCTAACTGCACCAATGAATGCGCCAAGTCCAAATCCATCAGGTTTTGACCTCGCAAGTTACCAAGCCCAAAATGGCCGCATATCGCGCAACGCCCCCTGCCCCTGCACCTCAGGAAAAAAATTCAAACACTGCCACGGCGCATTGAGTTAGTGTAGACCCTAGTATCTTTTTACATTTGTAAAAATGCGGTCTGGACGGTAATTTGCCAATTGCTCAATTTGTTTGCCTGTCGTTATCTCTTGCGCGGCAAGTTGACCGACAATAGGCGCGAGCGAAACACCACTATGCATGACAGCCAGATAAACATCTGGACGATTGGGAGAAAAACCAAGCACAGGATGTCCATCTAGGGGCAATGGACGCCAACCAATATGTACATTTTCAAGCTCTGCGCCCTTGATTTTAGGAACAAACCGCTCTGCTACATCCAGAATACGGTCAAAGTGTTGCTGAGAAATTTCACGTGTTGGGAATGTAATCGGGCGATTCTCTAGACGCACTGCGTGTGCATCATTTTGCGGCGCACCTTCTTGTTCACCGAGGACAATACGCCCGTCTAGACGTTGATGCATATGCACACCAGGGGCGACAACAATACGGTTAAGTAACGGCGGCATTGGCTTGGTGATTGCAATCACACCTGGCGTGGAGCGTTGTGGCAGTGAAATACCTGCAAATTTTTCCGCCGCACGCGGGACGGCCCCTGTTGCCAAAATAACCTTATCAGCCGCAATTGGGCCCTTGCTGGTCTCAACGGATTGTAACTGACCATTCACATAGGAAATGTCTAACAATTCACATGGGTATTTAACAATTGTGCCACTCGCTCTTGCTCCTTCAAGAAGTGCACGTGTCGCGACAACAGGATCAACCGCACCATCATTTTCTGAATAGGCCACTGAGGAAATATCGTTAAAATCAACTTGTGGTTCAAGCGCGGCCAGATCACTTGCCCCGACCATGCTGGCAGGTTCTCCCCACGCAATTTGCTCGGAAATTTGCGCTTCCAAACGGTCTTGACGCGCCCTGCCGTCAAACCATTCCAAAGACCCGCCCCACTTAATAGGGATATCCAAATCTTTGCGTAATGTTGACCAATTTGAAACACTTCTTTGATTGAGCGCGTGATAATCACGGGGCTGTTTTGCCCACGTCGCATTGATCCACGCAAATGTGCCCCGACTTGTCTGCGTTGCGGGGCCAAATTTATCAATGACAGTTACCGCCGCGCCAAGCTTGGAGAGATGATAAGCAATCGACGCGCCAATAATCCCTGCACCAACCACAATTATTTTCATCCGAGAAACAACCTTAGGGTCAGGCGCGCATGCCGAGAGACTGGCCGAAAGACTGGCCGCGCCCATCAATTGCATTAATGATCTTCTGTTAATCATACATCTCTCACGCAAATAAACCGCGTCTAATCTTCAACAATAAAAGCCCTAATTTCTTTGGCGAGTTTTTCGATTGAGGGTTGGTGGAGATAGACCATGTGGCCGGCTTCGAAATAGCTCATTTGCACGCGGTCTTTGTCAAACCCGTATTGATTAAAGGTCATTTCTGTACCGTGAAACGGAGTTGCCATATCGTAATAACCATTGGCAACATAAATCTTTAAGGCTTGGTTTTCGGCCATGCCTTGGGCCAGATAAGGCGCAACATTAGTGCTTGAACGCCCTGCGCCCCAATTCCAATTGCCAACGCCGCCGAGAATATTATACTTCCTTGTGATATCCCTCACACCCAAATCTGCATACATATAATGCATAAGGGCTGCGGAATATGCCCCATCGATTGCCACGCCTGAAGGGTCATTTGACATGGAATTTCCAAGCCCCTCGCGTTCATTGAGAATATAACGACTATCCAGACGCCCCACCGTTTTACGCTCACCCCGCATAAGCTCGCGGCGAAATCTTGACGCGCTAATTTTCAAATCCGCCAAATCGATATAGACTTTATCAAGCCCCGTAAATCCGTGAATTTTATCAACCATCGCCGCTTTATCCGCTGGTGAAATTGAAGAGCCTTTCAGCAATGCAGGCGCGTATTCATTGATGGTGAACTGCCTGACACGTGCGACAAATTCTTCAAGACTGCCTGATTTTTGCGGTAATTTATCATGATACCAAGCCGTTGCCGCCAAGGTTGGGAAATTATTGAGATAGCCATTAATATTGGAATTATTTGTATCGTTTAAACTAAAATCGAGCACGGACGAAATGAGTATCACCCCGTTAAAACTAATGTCTGTCCAACCACCTTCAAGCTCGCGCATCAAAGCGGCGGCGCGGGTGGTTCCGTAGGACTCGCCTGCCAGGAATTTTGGAGACTGCCAGCGATTATTGGCTGTCACCCAGCGCCTGATAAAATCCCCGACCGAGCGGGCATCTTCGCGCACACCCCAAAACATAGACCCGTCCGCCTTGCCCAAAGGCCGTGAATAGCCCGTGCCGATGGGATCAACAATGACCAAATCTGTTACGTCCAACAGGCTAAGCGGATTGTTTTTAAGCACAAAAGGCGCGGCCCCGTCGTCTTTAGGGTCAGAAGAAACAACCACGCGTTTTGGCCCGAAAACACCCAAATGCAACCAAACTGACGACGACCCTGGCCCGCCGTTAAACACGAATGTTACAGGTCTGTTTTTACCTTTCGCGCCGTCCGTGCGGACATATGAAAAATGCCACATGGTTCCAGTCACCGCGTCTTTGTCGTCGCGCATCAACATTTCACCTGCCATAGCACTATAAGAAATTTTCTTGCCGTTGATGACCATTTTGTGCTGGCTCAGAAATTTCGCAGGTTTTTTTGGTGTAGGGATATTTTTGGTTTGTACTTTTTTCGCACTATTTTGTGCATGAGCATTAGGTGAAAATAGGCCTATAGACACAGATAATATAATGCCGACAACCAATGTTAAAACATACCTCATGATGCACTCCCGTTTTTATTTTTTATATCTATAGCACATATCCACACATGGTAAACACAGCGGGTAATGTTAACGTCGTAACCGTCTTTTTGGTTTCTCGGCGAAAAGCTCGGCTAATTTTTCGGTCATCACCCCGCCAAGTTCTGCCACGTCTGTGATGGTGACAGCCCGTGAATACCAACGGGTGACATCGTGGTTGATCCCAATCGCAATGAGTTCTACGTCCGAGCGGTTTTCGATCTTGTCGATCATTTCGTGCAAGTGCGCTTCGAGCATTCCCGATTTATTGCGAGACTGGGTGGCATCATCTACAGGCGCGCCGTCAGAAATCACCATGAGAATGCGCCGCTGTTCTGGCCGTGCCATCAGCCGCGCATATGCCCACTCAAGAGCCTCCCCGTCAATGTTTTCTTTAAGGAGACCCTCCCTCATCATTAAGCCCAAATTATTTTTGGCGCGGCGCCACGGCATGTCGGCAGATTTGTAAATAATATGGCGCAAATCATTAAGCCGCCCGGGGTTGGCGGGTTTGTCATGACCAAGCCAATCTTGGAAGGACGCGCCGCCTTTCCATGCCCGTGTGGTAAAGCCTAAAATCTCGGCCTTAACCGCGCAACGCTCCAGCGTACGCGCTAGAATATCGGCGCACACGGCGGCCATCATAATTGGACGCCCGCGCATAGAGCCTGAATTATCAATTAGGATAGTGACAACCGTATCCCTAAATTCCGTGGCCTTCTCTTCTTTAAATGACAAGGCTTGCATGGGGTCTGTGACCACGCGAGTGAGCCGCGACGTATCCAAAATCCCTTCTTCCAGATCAAAGCTCCAAGAGCGTTGCTGTTGCGCCATGAGCCGTCTTTGCAAGCGGTTGGCCAGCCGCGCTATCACAGAGGCAAGCCCTGCCATATGGCCGTCCAAATAACTACGAAGTCTCTCCAATTCGTCTGGTTCGCACAACTCTTCCGCCTTTATCACCTCATCAAATGTGTTAGTGAATACTTTGTAAGGCGGACGCGCATTGGACATATCTGCTTGCTTGTGCACAGGGTCAGCGTCCGCGTCACCTTCCGCCCCTTCGCCGTCAAAATCCTCAACATCTACACTGTCTTGCCCGTCAATTTCATTGTCATCAAGACTATCAGCGTCAGCGATTTGCGTGGCCCCCGGCTCGCTGTCGTCTTCTGGTCCCTGCGCATTTTGCGGGTTTTCGTCTTCGCCTTCCTTCGCCTCTTCCCCGTCTTCGTCTTGCGGGTCGAGGTCAGCCAGCTCGTTGCCCATATCAAAGGCTTTGAGCAAGTCTTGTGCCGCTTTGGAAAACGCCTGTTGATCGCTCAAATTTTGCGACAATGTGTGCAGTTCCGCCCCGCCAAGTTCCTCGATGTATTTTTGCCACGCGGAGAGCAGCCCTTTTGCTCCTTTCGGTGCAGGGCGTCCAGAAAACACGGTGCGGGCAACAACCCCTACGGCTTCGGCCAACGGTGCGTCTGATTGCGTTAATCCACTTTGCGCAAAGCCCCGCTTGCGCGCACGGGCGTCTTGGGCGGCGTGGAGATTATCCCCAACCCCGTCCATGACCTGAGCCCCCAAGCTCTCAACCCGCGCTTGCTCCAAAGCCTCATATATGGCCCGTGCTGGCCCAGGTTTAGGTTGGTTTTGAGCAAATATATCCGCGTCATGGAGTGCAAGCCGCAAAGCCAATGCGTCCGCTTCGCCTCGCGACTTAGCAATGGCTTTCTTGGTGGGTTGGGTAGGCGGTAAAGGCAAAATAATCTGCAGCTCCTCGCCGCGAGATACAAGCCCCGCCACATCACCCCCAAACCCAACATCGAGCTCTCGTACACCAGACAAAGCCTTCGTCGCACCGACAAGAGCGCGCTTAAAAACATCTATGGGAGCTTGGTTGGACATTAGAGCGGCTTCATATCTTCTATTAAATTTCCCAATACACCAAGAAAGCTTGGATCATAATCCTCATCAACATGATTATTATTCCATAAACCAGATTTTTGCACTCTCTTTCGGTCAGAAAAATGACCAAGCCAATCTGCAGACGGTGGATCAATTTGATCTTTGCCATAATTACTTAGCAAGGCAATGCTATTACGTTCAATAACCCCACGTAAAGATTTTGCATTCGCAGCGTCAGGCACATCTAAACACACAAATGGCATCTGCCCAATATAATGGCTCACATCTCTTTCTATAGGCAGTTCAATTGCTTTAACATCAACTACAGGCATCAATAATTGAGCGGCTGCTTTTTTAATTTCCCCTTTAATACCCCAAGATTTCACGAGCCTATTGCTATGTTTCAATTGCAAAGAGGAGCCAACGATAAGACGGAAAATAGAGCCTCTATGATTACCCCCTCCCGACCGCATTGTTCCTTTATGTTGGGCCAATCGGTTCCATAAAGATGTTTTCGATCCTAATTTCAATGCATGTGTGCCAATACGCGTCACGCGCAAACCATTGCAAGAAAACCTTGATGTTTCGACATGTTCAAAAAAGAAATATACGCCACGTTTGGGCCAATTCATACGTCCTGTGCAGTTTTGCAATTCAAACAAGTCAGAGTTTTTCGCCTTCAGATTTTTCATCAAATCATAAAATTTTACCAAGTCTTTATAGCGGCACATAATTTGCCCGTTCGGTCAACCATTTCAGTTGCATGCCGCTCCTTAATCCAAGCATAGGTATTTCAATATTTATGCCCCGCGCTGACAAAGACGGCATAAGATACTCTCTGTATTTCATACCTGCGAGAAATATCACAGATTCTAACTTTGGACATTCTAACGCTAGATTTTGTAACACTTCAATGCCCCATAGCCGCCTATCATACACACCCATTTTATTGAACGTTTTCTCATATGGTTCAATTTCATCATCAGGGTGCACCAACCCGTATTTTGCAGATAATATATACCAAGGCGTTGGTTGAATTTGAGAGTAGGCAACTGCCTTTTTAAACCACGGCGATACATATAAATTTTTTGCTTGCGCCGTCATTGGTAATTTTGTTTTTACACAAGAAATTAAATAAATTTCCCATGCGTTATTCACTACGCCACCATCACCGTGGCACTGCTCTCTGGCAGGTCTTCTCCGAAGGCGCGTTGGTAGAATTCGGCGATTACGGGGCGTTCTAACTCGTCGCATTTGTTTAAGAATGTCATGCGAAAAGCTGTGGCGATGTCGCGTTCGAATATATCGGCGTTTTCGGCCCAATTCATGACTGTGCGCGGGGACATGAGGGTGGAAATATCGCCTGCCATAAATGCGTTTCTGGTCATGTCGGCGACCCGTACCATTTTGGCCAAAATATCGCGACCTTTTGCGTTGTCATATGTGGGAGATTTGGCCAGCACTATGGCAGCTTCTTCGTCGTGACCAAGGTAGTTGAGCGTGGTGACGATAGACCATCTGTCCATTTGGCCTTGGTTGATTTGTTGGGTTCCGTGGTACAGGCCCGTAGTATCGCCGAGGCCAACTGTGTTGGTAGTTGAGAACAGACGGAACGCACTGTGGGGGGTAATCACACGGTTTTGGTCGAGCAAGGTTAGGCGGCCTTGGGCTTCTAATATCCGTTGGATGACGAACATCACATCTGGCCGTCCCGCGTCGTATTCATCAAATACAAGTGCTACAGGGTTTTGTAAGGCCCACGGTAGCAAACCCTCCTTAAACTCTGTAATTTGTTTGCCGTCTTTTAAGACAATGGCGTCTTTGCCTACCAGATCAATGCGCGACACATGGCTATCGAGATTAATGCGCACCATTGGCCAGTTTAGCCGTGCGGCCACTTGTTCAATATGTGTGGATTTGCCCGTACCGTGATAGCCTTGCACCATAACGCGGCGGTTATAGGCAAAGCCCGCGAGAATGGCCCGTGTCGTCTCTGGGTCAAACCGGTAGGCTGTGTCGATTTCGGGAACATGTTCGGACGTTTTGCTAAAAGCAGGTACTTGCATATCAAAATCTACGTCAAACACTTTACGGGCAGAGACTTTGGTGTCTGGTTCAAATACCGGGAATATGTCGCTCATAATTTTGCCTTCGTTTCCTCGTCCCTTTTCCCCTCTCCTTGGGGAGAGGGTTAGGGTGAGGGGATATTGTTTAGTCTCATTATTTTAATGGAAATTCAATATTGTTTTTTAAGAGATTTCCCCTCACCCTCGCTACGCTCGACCTCTCCCCAAGGAGAGGTTAAGTTAAGTTGGTGGTTTTTAACACTTTATAAGCTTTGACCACACGTTGAAAGGACGCCTCGGTGGTGCGGTCACCACCATTAGCATCAGGATGCAGTTGTTTGACCAATTGGGTATAGCGTTCGCGCACCATTTTAGGGCCAGAAAATTCGTCCAAGCCCAAATCATTGAGAGCCTTTAGCTGTAATTTTGACAGGCGTTTACGCGGGGCCTCGGTTGGCGTTTCGGCCCCGTCGCCAAATATATTATAATCGTCAGAAAAAGCAGCAGACCCTGCTTTGGCTTTGCGGGTGGCTTTGGCGCGCTCACCCGTATTTTTACGCACGTCCCATGTGGGCCTATGCCCGTGGCGTGCGCCGACTTGCCATTCGGTAATATCAGCGTCACTCATGCCTGAGAAGAAATTCCAGTTTTTGTTGTATTCGCGGGCATGGGCGGGGCAGAAATAGTAATATTCACGCAATTGGTCGGGGCTTTTGGGGGCTTTGCAGCCGCCCTTGGAGATACAGCCCGCCCATTCGCATTCTTTTTCCTCTGGCTTTAGTTTTCTGCCAGGCGGTTTTATGCGAATATCCAAACCTTTCATTGTGTATTTAAAATCATCAGCCATAATGCGTCTAGTCTTTCATTTTATCTTTTAAAACAAGCATTTTATCTTTTAAAACAAATCATTGCCAAAAGGGGGATATCAAAATGGGGCCTATTGCATCTGCAATCAAGGAAAAACTGACAAAAAACTTCAATCCTGTGCATTTAGAGGTCATTGACGAGTCCAGTAAACATGCAGGCCACACAGGAGCCGCCCAACATGCGGAGAAACACGGGAGCGGGGAGAGCCATTTTCATGTGGTGATTGTTTCGGAAAGTTTTGAAGGCATGGGCTTATTAGCCCGCCACCGCGCTGTCATGGATGTACTCGCAAACGAAATGAACGAGAAAGTTCACGCCCTGAGTTTGGATGCAAAAGCACCCTAGCTTCCACATACCCACCAATGTCATTCCAGACTTGATCTGGAATCTCGCCCGTACCCGCAAGTACACAGCCTGATACCGGATTCCAGCGTTCGCTGGAATGACATTGGTTTATGGGTGGTTTATGGGTGGTTTATGAATGGTTGAAACAATAGCTAAGTTAAACCTTACTCACCCTCACCGAGGTGATTTGGTTGCGGTAGCGTTTTAAGATTTCAAACCTATAGCCGTGGAAGCTAAATACACGGCCTATGTCGGGAATGGTTTGGCTTTCGTGAATAACAAGCCCTGCAATGGTAACCGCGTGTTCGTCTGGCAAGTTCCAGTCTTTTGCCCGGTTTAGATCACGCACGGGTACATCACCATTTACAATAACTGAGCCGTCTTTTTGCTGCCTAACGCCTTGCACACTATTGTCAAATTCATCTTGAATATCACCAACAATTTCTTCCAAAATATCTTCTAAAGTCACAACCCCCATAAGTGCACCGTATTCATCAACGGTCAGGGCAAAGTGTTCATGCTTTTGTTGAAAGGCGCGTAATTGGGTGACCACAGATGTGGTTTCGGGTACGAACCACGGTTTGCGGGCAATGGTTTTAAACCGCAAGCCTTCCATATTTCCGTCCGCTTTGCTTAAGGCCATCAACATATCTTTGGCATGTAAAATACCGATCACATTGTCTTTGTCTTTTTGCCACAGCGGGAGGCGTGTATGGCCTGAGGCAAGCACGTGTTTGACAATGTCCTGCGGCGATAAATCTGCATCGATCATCATCAAGTTTTTTCTATGGATCATCACATCTTCGACGATAAGATCGCCAATGGTAAGCACGCCAAGAATTTGGTCGCGCTCATCTTTTTGCACACTGCCCTCACTATGGTGCAAATCAACCGCGCCCCTAATATCATCTGACGCACTCCAATTGCTATCGGGCTTGACACCTAGGGATTTCAATACGGCACTGACGAGAAACTGAATTACGCCAACCACAGGCGCAAATATCCAGACTATAAATGCCACGGGGCGGGCAACAGAAATGGCCGCACTATCAGGGCGGATCAGGGCATATGTTTTGGGCAAGACTTCGGCAAATATTAAAATCAACAATGTCATAACACCGGTTGCGTAAATCGTACCGAGCGGCCCAAACATTTCGAGCATTAAGGCCGTCATCAAACTGGCAGCCAAAATATTGACCAGATTATTGCCAAGCAAAAGCGCGCCGATGAGCCGCTCTCTGCTCTCCAATAATTTAGCAACAATTGAGGCGCGCCCATCTCCGTCTTTTTCTTTCGCACGTATCCGTGCCCGCGACGCTGCGGTGAGGGCCGTTTCAGAGCCTGAGAAAAATCCAGAGAGCACCAAGAGCGCTGCAATCATGGCTAGCTTTAGCAAATTATCAGTTTCCAGCAAAGCTTCCACTAATTTCTTGCCTCCACGCACATACGTTCAATGAAGGCTTTCACTTTGGCTTTGTCAGTTGCATGAGCAACGAATGCTTGTCCGATTCCACGGCTAAGTATCAAAGTTAAATCCTCATTGTTATTTTTTTTATCCCGCATCATATAGTTAAAAAAGACGTCTGTATCTGCCCTAACTACGGCGGGGAGCGTCGCCAAAATTGGCATATCCATGGTGTGCAAATGTGCGCGTAGTTTGCGCACGTCATCCGCCGCGCACAGCCCTAAATGCGCGGCGTATTCAAAAGCCATTAACATGCCAGCACTAACCGCTTCGCCGTGCAAAACCCGTCCGTCATACCCTGCCATACCTTCAATCGCGTGGGCAAAACTATGACCAAAATTAAGCAGGGCACGCGCGCCCTGCTCGCGCTCATCCGCCTTAACAATCGCCGCCTTTGCCCGGCACGACTTCGAGATAACATATTGCAAGGCTTTCGGGTTTAAGGACAAAACATTTGTCCCGTTTTTCTCAAGCCAATGAAAAAATTCAAGGTCATCAATGAGTGCGTATTTTAATACCTCTGCATATCCAGCCTTAAGCTCACGCGGCGGCAATGTCTTCAAAACCTCCAAGTCCGTGAGCACCAAATTTGGTTGATAAAAACACCCCACCAGGTTTTTACCTTCGGGCGTATTAATCGCCGTTTTCCCGCCCACTGAACTATCGACCTGTGCTAGCAAGGTTGTCGGAATTTGGATAAACCCACAGCCGCGCTTTAACATGCTGGCTGCAAACCCTGTAAGGTCACCGATTACCCCACCGCCAAATGCGACCAAAGTATCACCCCTCGAAAAATTTTCCGCGAGCAAGCGCGCTAAAATACTTTGTAAATGAACAAAGCTTTTCGTCTGCTCACCTGCTGGCAAAATAAGTGTGGTGACGTCGTAATCTGTGGCTTCCAATGCGGATAACAAATTATTCAAATGTACATTTGCCACATTTTCATCGGTAATAATCGCGATTTTACGCCCATGCACATATGGTTTAATCTGTGCCTCTATGTCTATTAAAAGACCCGTGCCGATAACAATCGGGTAAGAACGCGAGCCTAGGTCCACATTAACGCGCTCTGTTTTTAAAGAGCTTGTCATGATGTGCACTTATTTTTTGCGGTTTGGGTATCGCTGTCTTGGTAATCAGAAATGGCTTTCATCACCCGTTCTACCGTTTGGAAATGCGTGCCTTTGCTCGCCGCAACCGTAATATGTGCTTTGGCATAAATAGGGTAGCGTTCGTCCATTAATTTTCGCATGGCAGCCTCAGGGTCTGGCACATCCAGAAGGGGCCGCGTATTTTTACGCCCGACCCTTTCCATAATGGTATCAAAGTCAGCCTTTAGCCAAATGGTTAGGCTTCTTTCTCGTAAAATTTCTCGCGTCGCCTCGGGGATAAATGCGCCGCCGCCCGTGGATAAAACAATGACCTGGCCACCGAGTAGACGGTTTATAACCCGCCGTTCACCAGCGCGAAATTCAGCTTCGCCGTAATTTTGAAACAAACTTTTTACACTGCGGCCTGATGCTTTTTCTATTTCATCATCGGAATCAAAAAACGGCAGGTCGATACGTTTGGCCAAACGCCTACCTATTGTGGTTTTACCCACGCCCATTAGACCTACAATTGAAATCGGGCGGGCATATGTTTTGCCACTCATGTCCATCTTAAAACTTTACCTTTGAGGCCCTTGTTTTAAAATCCAAGGGCCGCTCATATTTATCAATAGTTTACTTCTTTTTGTCACAAAAAGAACATTACGCATATTTAACTGAGAGTATGTCTGGAATTTGCCACATTCTCAATGCTAAAATGCTATCAAGTTGAAACTAATGAACACAAACAAAAAGACCAAGCCATGAAAACATCCCGTGCAATTGCATTTATCTTAGTTTTAGCGGTCGTTGGTGGATGTATTTGGCTGCTACGGTCGTCAGATGCCAAGCATCTGCAACGGCAAGACGTGGTTATTGATGTTCCAGATACATTTGAAAAATAAAATATGTTGAGATTAAAAACCACATTTCTAACAATTTTCATGCTATCAAGCGGACTGTCCATTGCGTCTTATGGGCAAGTCCAAACCACGAATTTACAGCCTGCCGCCGCTTACGACGCGGGCAGTATCACCCTGGATCAAGGTGGACTCGCCCCAGATCTTTGGCGCGGCACAACAGCAATTCGCGCCCGTACACTCATCGAAAAAATTGAAGTGTCTACATTGGGAAATAATGTAGCGCGCTCTCTGGTTCGCGCCGCGCTTTTATCGGCGGGCGCGCCGCCAGAATCCGAAGACACACTGGGTTATAGCCTCTACACACAAGCCCGCCTCAATGCGATATTAAACCTTGATGAGGTCAATGCATTTACCCGTATTACCACGCATTCTGATATAAACACCGACAGCTTAGGATACCGAAAAATATTTGCCGACCATGCCTTGCGCACTGGACAGACCGAAATCGCTTGTCGAAAAGCGGACATGGCAAAAATAGAGCGTAAAGCCCCGTATTGGGCAAAGTTACGAGCCTATTGTCATTACACCAGAGACGAAATTGCCGCCGCTGAACTTACAATGGATATTGTGCGCCGCACCGAACATAAGGATGATGCGTTCTTTGCATTGTTAGGAAATTTAACGGGTAGCCTGATTAAACCACCTAAAATGGATGCGCTACGAACTCCATTACATATAGCCATGGCGAAAGATTATTTTGGGCAACAACACAGCCAAGACAAAAATTTCAAAACTGACAATCTCCCCCCAACCTTAGCATATGCGCTTGCAATAGACGCAACGCAAACACCCAAAACACGCCTTTCTAGCCTTAAAAAAAGTGCGCATATATTAAGTTCTACACAAATCATGAATATCATAAATGACTTTAACGGCATTACAGATGACCTGGCAGGTAGCAATGCACCGCGCAGCCAAAACAACCAAAACCTCAAAAATTTAGTTTGGACACCACAGCATTGGGCACAAGCTTTTCATGATTTAACTACAAATTCTGACATGCAAAGCAATACAGAGACGATACAATATATTCTTAGCCAAGCTGCTCGCTTAGATATTTTTAAACCTATTTCCCAAACACTAGCCCAATACACCGCCGTTATTCCTTATGCATTTCAAGCCCGCCACAACTCACAGATATTTGCGCGCCTCGCCGTACAAAATAACGATTTAAGTGCCCTGCAAGGTATTTACCAAAACCTAAGTAATGATAACGACAATTTACGCGCTCGCATTGCACTCGCCTCAGATGCTATTGGCGGCGGCTTTATGTTGACAGAACTTGGTCTTGATATTGAAACACGCCTTCAATCAAGCGGGAAAACCAAAGCAGACATCACACACAAATCAAGGGCCGTACGTGATGCGTATATTGCCTTTGGTCTCGGAGCTAATTTATCTCAACCCGCCATAGATGTGCTTTTGACCGCAAAACTAGAAGGATACGCCGCGTCTGCTGGCGAGCTGGCCGCACTTAAAGATGCTGTACGGCGAAATGCTCCCGCTGAAACGGCCCTGCGCGCTGCACAAATCATCGGTAACCGCTCGCTATCGGCCCTACGTGCTGATACACTGTCCACCATATTATCCGCTTTCAATGATGTTGGCATGAACCATATTAGCGGACAATTGGCGGCCCAAGATTTTCTTAGTGGATTGTAAGAGCCGTGGCGCAACCCGACCAATATATCGATTTATTTTTGGAAATGATGAGTGCTGAACGTGGAGCCAGCGAACATACGTTAAGCGCCTATCGGCGCGACCTTGATGTATGTGCGTCCCAATTTCGCAGTTTTGGTAAATCCTTACAAACCGCAGGCCCAGGCCACGTGGAAAGCATATTGGCGAGTTGGGCCAAACAAGGCCTTGCCGCCTCAACCAGTGCGCGGCGTCTCTCAAGCTTGAAACAATATTACCGTTTTTTACAAACCGAAAACCTGCGAAAAGACAGTCCAGCGAGTGGGCTTACGGGGCCAAAGCAAGGCAGAACCTTGCCAAAAATACTGTCAGAAGACCATGTGGACGCTTTATTTAAACACGCCGAAGCCCAAGCCTTTGGCAAGGGCGGCCCCAAACCAACGCGGCTTTTATGTCAATTGGAGATTTTATATGCAGGGGGCTTACGGGTCAGTGAACTGGTGTCACTTCCGATAAGCACTTTAAGCACAGCACTTGCTCGCAATGACAAATGCCTGTTTATCAAAGGCAAAGGCGGCAAAGAGCGCCTAATTCCCCTGACCAATAAAGCAGTTGAACGGATTGCGGACTGGAAATTGGCACGAGACCTCACCATGCCCAAGACAGTTGATGCCAAAAAACGGGCGGAAAAATTCCTCTTTCCTTCCCCGTCACGCAGTGGTCATATGACCCGCGAACGCTTTGCTCAATCCTTAAAACAACTGGCAAGGGACGCAGGGCTAGATGCCAGCCGTATTTCGCCCCATGTACTGCGCCATGCCTTTGCCACGCACTTATTGGCACGCGGGGCGGATTTGCGCAGTGTGCAAAAAATCCTTGGCCACGCCGATATTTCTACCACACAAATATACACTCATGTTCTAGACGAGCGGCTCAAACAACTCGTGCACGAAAAGCATCCTTTAAGCCCGAATAACACCTGAATAATGAGGCCGCATAATTACAAAGCTTTTACTTGCTCCCCTGCGCGTCTGGGGTAATATGCGCCGCTTAAAACCAACAGAGTATTGTTATGAACACTGCGCGTACCTATCTCGATTTTGAACGCTCAATTGCCGAGCTAGATAGCAAAATTGATGAGTTAACCGCCATTAATGGCAATACGGCGGGCGACGCGCAAGACGTTGATGTGTCGGGTGCTGTGGCCAAGCTACAAGACAAAGCCAACAAACAACTTGAAAGCATTTATGCAAAACTAGGAGCTTGGGAAAAAACCCAAGTGGCCCGCCATCCCAATCGCCCACATTTTAAAGACTATATTCAGGGGTTTGTCACAGATTTCACACCGCTTTCAGGTGACAGAAAATTTGGTGAAGACAATGCACTGCTGGGCGGTCTTGGGAAAATTCAAGGTCAATCTATTGTTATTATGGGCCACGAAAAAGGTCATGATACCGAGACGAGAGTCGCGCATAATTTTGGCATGTCAAACCCAGAAGGCTACCGCAAAGCGGTACGTTTGATGGATTTGGCCGAACGCTTCTCCCTCCCCGTTATTTCTTTGGTCGATACGGCGGGTGCATATCCAGGGCGCGGCGCAGAAGAACGCGGCCAGGCCGAAGCCATCGCCCGCTCCGTAGATAAAGGCCTGTCTTTAAAAGTACCATTTATATCTGTGATTATCGGTGAAGGCGGCAGCGGCGGGGCCATTGCCATAGCAGCCTCTGACTGCGTCACCATGTTAGAGCATTCCATTTATTCCGTCATTTCCCCTGAAGGATGTGCGTCTATTTTATGGCGCGACGGAACCAAAGCCAAAGACGCAGCCAAAGCCATGAAAATCACGGCGGCAGACTTAAAAAAACTCGGCATTGTTGATAAAATCATCAATGAACCTATAGGCGGTGCGCACCGTGAACCAGAGATGATGGTTAAAACTGTCGGCGAAACCATATTGGCAACGCTAAAAGATTTATCTACTCTCGATGGCAACGCATTATTGGCACGGCGGCGCAAAAAATTCTTGGACATCGGACGATCATTAATGTAATGCATTCTGCGACAAATGCGTGCCCCTACGCATACCGCTAACAAGCGGTTTTGTAATGAAATAATCTACTTACCAACAACACATCCCCTCACCGCGCTACCCGCGCACCTCTCCCCATAGGAGAGGTTAAGATGAGTTGACCAAAGAAAACAAAGTTTTCTGACCTCTCCTTTTTCTGATGCAAGGATGGGGAGAGGTCGAGCTTTAGCTCGGGTGAGGGGCTAGTGTGTTTGAAACTTACGTGTCAGAGTTATTAAATCTACCCCGCGTCCTCCAAACCTGATCTATAGTGAACGTGTTTCCCTATCACCTGCAAAAGACACAAAAAAACCCGCTCACATCATATGAACGGGTTTAAAATTCTTTATTTTTATCGTGTCTTTACGCAGCCGCTTCCGCTTCTACTTCTGCTGTTTTTTTCACAAGAGCGCGTTTGATTTTGCGTGCTTTTTCCGACAGTTTTTTATTCTTTGTATTCATCAAGAAACCATCAAGCCCGCCTTTGAAATCAACTGTGCGCAAGGTCGCCGCTGTAATACGTAATTTAAATTTTTGCCCCAAACCATCAGAGATCAAAGTTACATTACAAAGGTTTGGTTCAAACCTTCTGCGGGTTTTCGCATTGGAATGGGAAACATTATTGCCGCTCATGGGGCCAATATCGGTAAGATCGCAACGACGTGACATGGGTCACTCCTTTAGAAATAGGCTAAGCTAGCCTTTAAAATTAGATTGTGGGACATAAACCAATTGCACGGCCTACGTCAAGCAGATTTCGCGGTTTAAACACCAGATAACCCACCGCCAAGACAATATCAGTTTCTTACCAAGAATTCATGCAAATACCTGCTTTATTCAGCTTTGTTTCAACTGTCCCGTAGTATAAATACTTCACTTACGGAGATATATAAAATGAAAACCGCACTCAAATATTTAACGATAAGTTCAATTACCGCACTTGGCAGTGTATCTTTACCCGCATATGCACAAAATGTAGCACCGATTCTCACCCCACAAAACCAGACAACATATGTAGATGTGAAGCTCAAAGGCTATTTATTCGGCTTTAGGGTGATGCGTGCCAATTATAAAACGGCCTATACAAACACCGAGTACCAAGCCCATGCAGAGTTAAAAACATCGGGGCTTGGCGCATTTCTCAAAAAATTTAAAATTTGGTCAACCACAAGCGGTCGGTTTGACGGTGCAGATTTAAATCCACAATCCCATGTGCAACAAAATGAAGACAAAAAACACAGGCGCGTGCAAATGCTCTATAATGAAAGCAAAGTGGATGTGAAAATTGTCCCTCGCCTTTGGTCACAAGGTACACCACCAGCAAGCCCTAAACAACGCTTTGAAAGTGATGATGCATTGTCTGCTCTTCTCAATTTGATGATGCGCGGATATAAAACCAGTGCCGAGCCGTGCACAGGCAGTGTCGCCGTATTTGATTCCAAGCAACACTACAACTTGCGAATGGAACACAAAGGAACACGCCATATTTCGCAAAGCGGATATAAAGGCGATACAATCCGTTGCCATGTTTTTTATGAGGCTGTTTCTGGTTTTGATGCAGATGATCTTCCAAGCGAAACAGAAGCCGCTGCACCTATTGTTATGTATCTGGCTGATTTCAAAGAGGCAGGGCTTTATATTCCCGTGCGAATGACTTACAAAATTAGCGGGTTTAAAGCCGTAATTAAAGCTCGCGAGATCAACATTCGTAAAGCTGAAAACGCACGTATTTATATACCACAAGCCATGGAAGATTTAGCAAAAGTTACGAACCCATTTAACCTGACAGGACATCACACGGGCAGATAAAATCTATCATTTGCCACGCTTGGGGACTTAACCAATCTGCTTGTGCATCTATGCGCTTTAAAACCAAGCACGCGCCCGTTGGGAAATGGCGAGCGGCCTGTGTGAAATAGGTAAATAGATCGTCGTAGCCTGGATTATGTCCAACCAGCAATAGCGGGCACGATTGCGGCTCGCCTCGTTCGGCACACACGAATAAAATTTTATTGGCGGAGGCATGGTATAATTGCGAGAGGAATTCTGCTGGCGGCGCGGTGTTTTTTTGAAATAACAAAGAAACCGTTTCGCGTGTCCGCGTGCTATCAGATGACCATATGATTTTGGGCACAAGGCCCCTCGCCTGAAGGACACCGCCAACAGCTTTTGCCGCTCGCTGCCCCCGCGTATTTAAAGGCCGTTCATGGTCAGATATATCGTGTGTCCAAGACGACTTTGCGTGTCGCATAAATAACAAATATTCAAGTGCCATCCGCGCAGTATAAAGAGATTAACATGCGGCGTCGATAATATTTATTACCCATAAAACCTCTTGAGTTAAAAATACAGATATGTGGGTAAATCATACGAAAAGTGTTGAAGAAAGACTGTCAGATGCGCTACACAATAAACTGGTTACATAATGTGTTGATCGCCGCACAAGTGCCCTGTTAAAAGGTAGAGGAGCAAAAACCCGTATGGATGTTACGATTACAGATACTGGTATGGTCATGGCCGAAAGCCGTATGATTGGGCAACTCACGGGCGTGTTATTTACCTCCACTGAAGCACAGGGCGAAGAGGGCGACAATGCCGTTGACGCTGCCACTGCAATCTCCCCTGAAATTGACCGTAGATTTATGCAAATCACAGGCTGTCCACACGATGCCTTAACCTTATCGGATCAAGGCGAAATTATCTGGAACGAAAGCCCAATTGCCAAGTTGGTTACGGGCGAAACACTCCTCAATCCAAAGCTTGAAATCATCGGCGGGGAATTGGGAAGTAACCTATTACGCGAACAAAGCTTTGCACGGGTCAACGATTATCTCAGAACGGAAATCACTCAAAAATTTGAAAACCTACTCGCGTTAAAAACCTTTTGTGATGATCCAAATTCTCATCAAGACGCCCGTCCATTGGCCCAAGTATTGTTTGAAAACCACGGCATGGTAGAGCGGATAAAACACTTGCAGCTTATTAAGGATACAGACCAAACTGCGCGTGGCTATTTGCGAAATATGAGCATGCAAATCGCCTATCACCACGTGTTTTTAAGAGACATGCTCAAACCTGCGCCAGCACGTTTACTCAGCATATTCTACGCCTATGCATGGGACAAAGACGGCGGTGGTAATACAACACCTTTCTTACCTGCTAACGGCATGGCGTCGACACCCGACGATAAAATTTACCCAGAAGCTAGCCTGAATAAAGCAGGATATACACGCAAAGGGCCAAGGATTATCCGCTTTGATATTCTCGCCCGCCTCGCGCAAATGTTGGTGCAAGCCACAAAGGAAGTGGACGGAAAACCGTTTCGCATTGCTCAAGAAATGATGGCTTTACTAGGATGTAGCCACGAAGATTTTGAAGGCGTGCTGGAAGGCTTAGGCTATAAAAAAATTATCACCGAGCTGAATGCACAAGAACAAGAACGCGAAACCAAAGAGCTTAAAGACATTGTGGCGAGTTTGCAACACGGTGCCAATGTTGTGCCTGATGCAAATATTGTTGCTCCCAAACCTGAAACCAGCGCAAAAACCAATACGAGCAATGTCGCTACACCTATACAAGAGCCTGCTAAAAGCAAGGTTAAGAAAAATCATTGGCAAACATCCCTTACCATATATCGACCACGCCCTGACCAAGCAGAAGACGGCAGTGTCATCACCCCGACGTCGATTGATTTGTGGCAGTTTAATTTCAAGAAACGCCCTTTCAAAACCAAACCAAAACCACCCAAGCCCTATAAAAAAACTAATAAGCCCGCCCCAAAACATGCAGCTAAAACCAAGACCGAGCCCATGAAACCCGAAGATTCGCCCTTTGCCGCCCTCGCAGGGTTAAACTTGGGCAAAGCACCTCCCAAAAAAGATACGTAATTTGAGCGGTCAATTACATGAATAAATGAAAACCATGCTTGAGCATACCTAGTTATAAGCCAACTGTCTTACAGCCCAAAATGGTTGACATATGCCTGCGTGCACGCCATGTGAGAAGCAAGATAAAACAGGCCGATTAATCATGACATATGTTGTTAAAGACGAATGCATCAAATGCAAATTTATGGACTGCGTCGAAGTCTGCCCCGTTGATTGCTTTTATGAGGGGGCCAATATGTTGGTTATCCACCCTGATGAATGTATTGATTGCGGGGTATGCGAGCCCGAATGCCCCGTTGACGCCATTGTCCCCGACACAGAAGACGACAAAGACGGGAAATGGCTTGAGGTTAACACCAAATACGCAGACCTTTGGCCCAATATCACCCTGATGGGGACGCCGCCAGAAGACGCCGAAAAATTCGAGTCGGAAACAGGTAAATTTGAAAAATATTTTGACCCCAAGCCCGGTAAAGGCGATGAATAACGCCGGTTTTTCCATTTTCCCATTCACATACAGTAAAGGGTAGTTTTTCACTCATTTTTGTGTTATACTCTGCTTTAGAGACGGCGCGGGCCACAAACCCGCGTCGTTTGTGTGTTATAACTGCAATTTTTCATAGGACGCTCATCATATGGCTACCAAAGCAACAAAAAAAACGCCCAAAGCAAAGGCGGCATCTAAGAAAACAACTAAAAAACCCGCAAAGCTAAAATACGAATTTAAAACAGGCGATTTCATTGTCTATCCCGCCCACGGCGTTGGCACGGTAACAGGCATTGTAAAAGAAACCATCGCAGGGTTTGATATTGAAGTTTATATCGTCGTATTTGACAAAGATAAAATGACTTTGCGCGTGCCAACAAACAAAGCTGCCAATTCAGGCATGCGCGGCCTCGCCAATCCCAATGTCCTCAAAGATGCCTTCACCACAATCAAAGGCCGTGCGCGCATCAAGCGCACCATGTGGAGCCGCCGCGCCCAAGAATATGAAGGCAAAATCAACTCTGGCGATCTTTTGTTATTGTCCGAAGTTGTCCGCGACCTGCACCGTACAGATGAGCAACCCGAACAATCATATTCCGAACGGCAATTATACGAAAATGCTATCGATAGAATGGTACGCGAAGTCGCCGCCATTAACGGTACAGACAACGGCCCCGCCCTCGACCTCATCCTAGAAACCCTCGGCGCAGCCCGCGCAAAAGCCGCCGAAAAAGCCGCTGCAAAAGCAGAGGCCGAAGCGGAGGCGGAGGGCGCAACAGAGGGCGACGAAGCCGCATAGCGACGCCTTCCACTAATTGGTTTTGATGTAAACGTGTTTTTAAACCAGGTGCAGGATTATTTTTTACGCGCCTGCAATTGGGATTGTGTTACTCTAAGCTCTTTTTGGAGTTGGCGCGAAAATGTGGGGATGTAGCTTTGCCAGCGTTCCCAAGTGTAAAATGACTTTAAAAGTTGATCGTTCTTGCAGGCCTCATCAATCGAAACATTTAGAATGAGATTGCGGCGGGTAGTAGAAAAATTTGCACCAAAATATTCGCCGCCACGGCCTTCTCGCTTTCCAATGCTAATGATTGGATTGTTTTGCGCACGCTCATCTAACGGAATTATTTCTGCATAGCCAGCTTCTCTGGTTAAAAGATTGAAGTAAAACAACATGTCCGTAAAGCGTTGCCGTTCCAGTGTGGATTGTTGAGCCAGTAAACGCGAATTCGTCGTTAAGTCCTCCAAGGCAGTCCGCCGTAAATGAATGCCGCGAGTACCCAAGATTTGCATAATGCCATCAGACACGGTTTTTCGATTTTCTACACTGTCAGCACAAGATTGCAAAATATCAAAGGCATGACCTACTTCTTTTATTGCCAGTTCAGACCCGGTATTGAGCGCGTCAAGGGCTGCAAGATTAGTGGTGGTTTCTATATTTAGGCGGTGAAGCGCGCGGACATACTCTGCCCGATTATCCCGTGTCTCGTTCCATTGCTGCACCTGCAAACCCATGAACACACCAAATACAACAATAATAAAATCAATAAAAACCGCGAACCAGTCTTCCTTGGCCACATGAGCTTTAACACGGCGGAAAATCATGGGGTGGCTCCATACATTATTTCTTCCCACGCGAAGCGGGGGAAGTGCCGTTGCTGCGCGCAGGCGAAGGGGTCAGCGCGCAGTCCTGCGCGCTATATAAATTTTCTAAAAAGCCGCTTGCCTCACAGACGTTCGGCGACCCCCTCCGAGCCCTTCGGGCCCACCTCCCCCGCTGACGCGTGGGAGGAATATGCGGAGAAGCTTTGATCGGTTGGAAGCTCACGGTAACACCTTAACCCAATTCGGTTTGGGGTTTTCGAGTTGGGCCTCTATTTCGGCGCGGTGCTTGGCGGCGTTTTGTTTCATGCGGGTTTCGCGCTTGGCGAATTCTGGGGTGCCGCGTAAGGCATCGAACGGCGGAGCGGTGAAGAAAGCTTCGCCTGCGAATCCTAAATCCAGATAGCGGTCAATCCATGCATAGGCCGCGCCCTCCTCGCCTTTAATCAGCTGTAAAATCATGCCTGTTTGTAAGTCATTAGCTATTATTTTGTCGGCTGGACGCACATCAGCGCCCAGATAGGTTTGGACCTTGCCCGAAAATATATTCGCATCCCCGTCGCCGTTTTCCTGGTATATAAAGGCGATTGCAGCAAATACACCAACCATATTGCGATTTGTGGGCGCTTGTAACAGATTGCTTTCTGTCACAAATTTTTGTGCATAGGGATAGGCGCCCTTTACATCTCCGCTCGCAAATAAAACAAAAGCCATGCTCGCGGTGTTCAGATTATCGCGTGCCAGTTTCAAGCCCTGCTCTTTTTGCCCGGCGAATATTAAAGCAAGCGCAATATCGGCTGGCTGTTTTGATACACGAGATACCTCGCCGTACATGCCGACATCCATATATATACTGGCAAGCCCAGATTGCGAATTGGTACCTTCAGGGTTAAGCGCCAGTGCATCTTTATGGAGACTATGGGCGGCGGCAATATCGCCGTCTTCGTAAGATAACCTAGCTAAACCCTGTAGGCCAAACGGGCTCTCCGGGTTCCAGCGCACATTATCACGCAAGGTCCTCTTGGCGGCGTCTCTGTCACCAACTGCTAATTGCGCGTCGCTAAGGTTAGAAAGGATGACCGAGGAAAGCGGGTCAAGAGCCCAGGCTTTTTGTATGGCCATCAAGAACTCATCTTTTCTTCCCAACTGCCACAAAACTCTGGCTTTGCGTAAAAAAGCGTCCGCATAATTGGGGTTTGCGGCAATAGCGCGATTGGCCAAAACCAACGCCTGATCATACCGCTTCTCAAAAGCAGCGAAAAAAGCAGCGGTGGTCAGGCTTTCGGCTGTGTTGGGCGCCAATTGCAAAGCGCGCTCTACATTGGGTTTGGCACGGCGAATACTCTCATTTTCCAGCATATTGGTATATTGTGACATCAACAAATAGGTTTCGGCGAGGCCCGAATAGGCCGGGGCAAATTCCGGGTCGAGGGCTAAGACTTGTTGATAGCCTTGCACGGCGGCGGCCAAAGTATCCGGCTTACGCTTGTTCATTTGTATGCGGGCGCGTAAGTAAAGCTCATAGGCTTCTAGCGAATTTGTGCGCGGGGCTTGCTTGGCCGGTGCGAAATTAAATTGGCCTTTTAGCTCTGCAACTATAGCGGCGGCGATTTCGTCTTGCACGGCAAATAGATTTTCTGCTGTCAGCGGTCTGTCATAGGTTTCTGACCACATATGCTCATCATTTAATGTATCAATCAGCTGCGCCGTAATCCGTAATGTCGCCCCTGATTTGCGGATGCTGCCCTCTAATATATGCTTCACGCCCAGCGCTTCGGCGATTTCCCCCGTGCTGGCATTGCGTTCTTTAAACGCAAAGGACGATGTACGCGAGGACACCCTAAGCCCGTCTATGCGTGCCAGAACATTGAGCAGTTCTTCGGAAATTCCATTGGCGAAATACTCTTGGTCTTTGCCGGAAGAAAAATCCTCAAACGGCAAGACTGCAATGGAAATCTTCTCTTCGGTTTGCGCGTCCACCACAATTTCAGGCGCAGCCATTTTCTGCGGCATAAAGCGGCTACCAACTACCAGCACCCCCACAAGCACAAGCCCGCCCAAAATCGCAAAATCCAATTTACGCCCCGTCTTGTCGGTAACACTGTCCCCGTCCGCAACGTGCTCAGTCCGCTTCACCCCCTCAGGCGTCATCTCAAACGCCCATGCCAGCAGCATGGCAATCGGAAAGCCGATGAGCAGCGCGGCGGTAATGATTGTATCAAACCACGTTGGCAAGTTCAGCGAGTTTTCAAGCAACGCCGCCACCTGCATCAATATCCAGCCAACAACAGCATATACCCCCGCAACACGGAATATGTTTCTGCGTTTAAGTTCTGTGAAAAGAGTGTTCATTGGAGGCCCCATTACTTCTTATGAGCCCGTCTCTAACACGGAAACAAGACACTATGCAAATCGGTCAAACTTGTCGCAGGCCGTTAATCCAGTACTTCTAATCTATGTAAATTTGTTAGCCATATTGTTGGGCCGTTATAGAGTTCTATCCAGCCTCTTACACGGACTTTCGACCCTTCAAGCGCGAGGGGTTCAAAGCCTTGTTTGGCGAATTTTTTGGCGTTCTGTTTGGAAATGGCTATGGTAAAATCGGTTTTGTAATCAGAGCCAAAATTCAAATACACCATGCCGCGCACATCAGCCGCAGAGATCACAATACCTTCGACGATTTGTACACTGTCTACATATTGAGCCAGTGGGTTGGGGTCAGGTGTGCGAATATTGTAAAAGCCACCCGTAGATTTTCCGTCCCAAATCCCGCGTTTTGCCGCTCTTGCTTTGGCCTCTGCCGTGTACAAATCCTGCATATTACCGTCGTCAAAACCCCACGGGTAAACACGGGCATATCCTGCCGTCACCATAGATTTTTGCAGCCAAATTTGCGCCTGTGTATCTGGGTCAACAATACGCACCTGCGCTATGGCCCGCCCATATCTATCGCGCCGATCACCGTGGTAATAAAGCTGCACGGTTTTGCCTTGAACCAACGTGTCCAAATAAGCTTTGGCGTCTTGTGCCAATGGCCAAGTTTTATAGTTCTTTTCTGGCCATGCCATTTTCGGAGCTTGTATGCTAGCAAGCGCAACACTTAGCCCACCTTCAAGAACGAAGCTATCACCATCAATAACCCGCGCCACTTTTGCACGCTCACCAATTTCGCCGCGCATTTGTATATCGGGCGCAATTATATTGACCGTATTTGGCCCGGCATATGCAAATATACCACTCCATAAAAACAGCCCAATACCCGCTAATATTTTCCCAATATATCCCAATTCCCAGAATGCCTTTTTTAGCTCTCATATAACTATACCCCAATAGTGCCAAAAGACAAAACCCCATCAATCTCTCTTTGCACGCACTCGCAAACCGACTATACAAAGTCACACGGTCCCGTAGCTCAGGTGGATAGAGCGCAAGATTCCTAATCTTGAGGCCGGTGGTTCGAGTCCACCCGGGATCACCAAACAAAGGAAAGCCAAAATGACAACTCTTATTGATCTGTATTGGTCGTTTCGTTCGCCCTATTCTTATTTGGCGTTAAAGCCTACTTTGGCATTGCAAGCAGAGTGGGACGTCAATATCAATGTGAAAATTGTGCTACCGCTTGCTCTGCGCCAACCTGATTTTTTTGATAGTCGGGGGCCAGAATGGATGGGATATTTATTTCGAGATATTGTGCGTATTGCCGAAATGACGGAGCAAACCATTGGCATGCCCCAACCTGACCCCGTGACAACAGATCCCAAAACAGGTACATTTGCCATAGAGCAACCCATTGCCATGCGTCTTTCACGTCTTGGCGTAGCCGCGAATACCGCAGGTAAAGGCTTGGCATTTATCAATGAAATGAGCCAAATTATCTGGAGCGGCAAACCGTGGACGCAAGACGGATGTATGGAGGCGGCGGTCGAGCGTGCAGGGCTTAACCTGAAACATATGGAAGCCAATATGGATATAACAAGCATAGACAAAACCATAGCGTCTCATGATACAGATTTACGCGCCGCAGGGCATTGGGGCGTACCGACATATGTACTGGACGGTGAGCCCTTTTTTGGCCAAGACCGCATTGACGCACTCGCTTGGCGTCTTGGTAAATTAGGTGTGGATCGTCGTCGTAAATTTTAGGCTGTTAAATTGACACATCCATATGACACACAAAAATTTATCATAATAACGGGGCCGCTGGCAGTGGAAAAACATCTTTGCTCGGTGCATTAAAACGCGCATCAAAAACTGTTGTAGACGAACCAGCGCGCAGAGTGATTTCACATCAAAGACGAATGGGCGGTCTTGGAACTTCTGAGCAGGACCCGCATTTATTTATCAATTTAATGCTGCAACGTGCCGTGCAAGATTACAAGCAGCACGCGCCTATACACGGGCCAGTTTTCTTTGATAGAGGCATTCCAGATTTACTCGCTTACGCAAAACACTTTGATGTTAACCCAGCCACAATTCGTAGCGCGTGCCAACAATATAAATACCGCACCGATGTATTTTTCATGCCTGCATGGGAGAAAATTTACACCCAAGACGAAGAAAGGCGCATGAGTTTTAAAGAGGTGCAAGTGTTTGGAGACTTAATCCACACCTCCTATATTCAGGTTGGGTATAAGGTAATAAATATGCCTCTTGGCTCTGTAAACACACGCCTTGACTTTATTTTAAGCCGTGTTTTTTAAGCAATATGGTGCGACCCATCATATTACCCAGCTTACTCTGCCCCAAAATGGCTGTGTACCCGCTGGTAGAAATCACGTTCCATAATGGTTTGCCGCCATGTGTTGAGTGCAGGGTAAACAGATAAATCAAAACCAATCATCTCGGCAGGTTCTAGAGCGGCTATTAACGTAATATCGGCGAGCGTGAGCTTGTCGCCAACAAGGAAAGCATGCGCGATCAAAGCCTCTTCACACAATGGCAAATCTCGCGCTAACATATTTTCGCCAACAACAATAGAATCTGGGTCTTTTTTTGCACCCACCAAATCTGCGACAATTTTGTTAAAAAATATACGGCCAATAGCCGGCAAAATATGTTTACTGGCAATATCATTCCACTGATTGACCTTGGCTTGTTCTTGTAATTCTTCGGGGTAAAAACCAGACGGGCCAGACAGAGCGCAAACATATTTACAAATTGCGTCTGATTGGCTTAAGAAAAATCCATTATCTTCGATTGCGGGGACACGGCCCGCAGGATTGATTTTAAGGTATTCAGGTTTGAGATGCTCGCCTGTTTGCAAATCCACATGAATATATTCATGTGGGAATTTCAAAAAACTCACGCACAGGCGTACAACATTGGTCGGCATGGACATAAAGTGCCCGTAAATATTCAACATGTTTTTCTCCAAAATTTATATTACGACATGCTAGGTTTTTAGAGTGTCTCTTAAAAACGCGCCCGTTTCAAGGGGTAGGTTTTTGGCTTTAGGAAATGCGCGTGAGAAATTTAAAAAACCGTGCGGCATAGCTTTTGCGTGGACATAGCGCACAGATACACCGCATGCTTCCAAATGCTGCTTATACAGTCGCCCCTCTATGCGCAGTGGATCAAGGCCGCAGGTTAAAATATAGGCAGGCGGTAAGCCTTTTAAATCTTTTTCAAACAAGGGCGAAATGCGGCTGTCTTGTACATCTGCGTCCACCACATAATGTTTCAAAATAAAGTTAAGTGCCACCACACCAAGCTGTAATATATCTTGAGGTCCAGGTTTAGCAGGCTTGATATCCGCCATTTGCATAAGGGGATAATACAGGATTTGCGCCCGTAAGTCTTTGCGGTATTTTTGCGCCAAATATGCAGCCATATTGCCGCCTGCACTGTCTCCGCCAATGCCAAGGCGCGCAGGGTCAATGCCGTGTGCCAAGCCCTCCCCGCCCAAAGCCCAGTTGAGCACATGTTCACAATCATCGGGGCCAGCAGGGTATGGATATTGCGGGGCAAGGCGGTAATCAACCGACAGGACACGCATTTTGGAGCTGTCTGCCAAACGCAAACACAAGCCTTCGTGGGAGTCCATACTGCACGTGACAAAACCACCCCCGTGCAAATAAATGAGACACGGGCCCGCCTCTTGCGCCGCCCCTTTGGGTATATAGAGCCGCACAGGTACGGCGTGGTGTTTGTGCGGCACATCAAAGTCCAAAACCTCGCGCATGTCAGGGCCTGGAGCGTCAAAATTATTGGTCAGGGTGCGGATTTTATTATGGATCGCATAAATTTTATCAGGCGACGGCTTTAGTTTTTCAATCTGGGTGCGTAAATCATCGGCTAGGCTCATAATATATATCCTTTAAGGGGCATAATGCGCCGTATTTAAAAATAGTGTTTCCGCAGATGTATTGGTGCGTTTCAAAGCAGTATTACGGTAAGGGAAGCGGCCAAATTTGGCGATGACTTTGCGGTGTTCTTTGGCATGAAACAATGTGTTTTCATTATCAATACGTCCATCAATTAACCCCACACACGTATCTTGCACTGTAAGGTCTTCAGCGTGCATATAGGGCATATAAAAAAAGGCGCGAGCACTTTGCTCGGTTTTCAAATCATATCCTTTTTCAACGGCGCGCTGGGCGATTTCAAGTGCCCAGACATCAAATGCAAATGCCGCCTGTGTGCCTCTGTACATATTTCTGGGAAATTGGTCAAAAACAAGAAGCAGCGCCAAACAGGTTTCCGGGGCATTTTCCCAGATATGCGTACCGCGCTTTTTATAATGCGCCGCTGTCTCTAAACACATGTTTTCAAATTTCGCACGTATTTCAGCGTCAAAACCGTCGCCGCCATTATACCATTGTTGCGGGCCGTGACGGGTGAACCAAAACTGTAAAACATCTTCAGGCAACATATTAAAACTTAACCTTACCCTCTTGTATGGCAGCAAATATTTTAGGGCTTAGTTTCACATAAGTTTTTTTATCAAGCCGATTGACATAGAGCGCGTCTTTAATTTTTGCAGGATCAAACCCGTCCTTCACCAAATTGGTTTTCTTGTATTTGAACGTGCTTGTCGTGTCTGTCTCAGAGCTAATGCGTAAGAATACGGGCTGAGCATAGAGCGGCAACTCACTTGCCACATATGTGTATAATTTTGCCAAATCAATATCTGGGTCTGCCACCAATGACGCCATGCCTGCACGCCCGTCATAACCTGGCACTTCTACTCCGTAGACATTTGCTTGGTGCACACCATGATAATCGGATATGGCGGCAGCCACTTCGCCCGTGGATACATTTTCTGCTTTCCAGCGGTAGGTATCGCCAATACGGTCAGCAAAATAATAATAGCCTTGATCGTCTCGCCACAACAAATCACCTGTGCGAAACCACATATCATCTTTTTTGTAAACACTGCGCAGTATTTTTTTATTGCTCGCCTCTTTGTTTTCATAACCGTCATAGCGAAACCGGGTTTCTCCTGGCCGAATTTCACCAATAAGCTCGCCAATTTCGCCCAGCTCTGTACGCATACAAAACCCGTCAGACCCTTTTGGGTGCGTGTCCGTTTCAATATCATAACGAATAAGATCACCGTTCATTTTTTCGCGTAGGCTTTCGGGAATGCGGCCAACTGCCCCTGCTGGGCCTTCAAAATTTATCAGGCTGATATTACCTTCAGTGGCCCCGTAAAACTCCACAACATTTTCGATACCAAACCGCGTAATAAAACCTTCCCAAACCTGCTTGTTAAGCCCATTGCCAACGATACAGCGAATATTATGTGCACGCTCTTTTTCGTGTGGGGGCGCATTGAGTAAAAATCGGCACAACTCGCCCACATACATAAATAAGGTCGCGCCGCCTGCCACCGCTTCGTCCCAAAAACTGCTAACGGAAAACTTCGCACTGACAACCACGGCCCCGCCCTTGCTCAGTGCCATGCCAACACCGCACAAACCGCCCGTTGCGTGGTAGAGTGGCAGCACAATAAACACCCTATCTTTTTGCGATGCTTTGGACGGAATGACAAATCCGCGCATATAATATTGGGCGCGGGTATGGGTCACCTTGGCAGATTTTGGCAAGCCAGTTGTCCCGGAGGTGAACATTTTCATGAATGTATTTTTGCCAACAATGCCAGCTCGTAATTTTTTATCAGGCCTGTTGGTGCTTTGCTGCTCTAGGCACGCATCAAAATCGCCCAAGCCATCAACAATGTTGCCGCCATTATTAAACGCGCAAAACCCTTTGATCGCACCGTCTATAAATGTGTGTGCGCTTTGCCATTCTTGAGTTAAATCGCAATCGACAATCGCCAGTTTTGCACCCGAAATATTAAGACAATGCGCCAAGGCCTTGGCCCGCAATTGATAATTTATCAGAGCGGGAACAACCCCTATTTTGGTTAAGCCAAACCAAAGGGCGACGTATTCAAGACGGTTGCGTGCAAATACGGCTACTGTATCGCCTGCCGTGCAATTTTCACTTAACGCCCAATGTGCCACACGGTTGGCATATTGTTCAAAATCTTGATAGGACCAGTGCTGGCCTTCCATAATAAAGGCAATGTTGTTTGGAAATTTATCGACTGTTCGCTCGATCTCGTCAGCTATCAAAAACGTGGAATCCGCGTCAACGTCTTTTACAAAGGCAAGCATTTTTTTAAGCGTCAGTTTAAAGCGCAATTCCTTTATCCAATTTGATAACCCGCCCATGAATTCCCCATTTCAACCTGAACATACAATACGCGAGCGCAAGACGTGGTCAAGAAATTCATGGCAGTTTTGAGCGGGAAATATTGAGCGGGGCCTATGTCAAACCCCGCTCTTGAGCTGTGGGAGCAGTTCAGTTGCTTATAACATTGCAATCCGCGTGCCAGTTTTATACGCGGGAAATGGCACGTTAATATACGCTTTTGAGGCGAAATGTGCAATTTTAATGCAGCATATGTGCCAGTTTAGGACACTCACGGCCCCATATTTGCGCCTAAGTTAGGTTAAGGGTTTGTACCCGGCGCAGGCACTGGACTTTGTGTACGAGCTGCGGGTTTGCTAAAATCAGCAGGCGCGCCTTGAATTGCCAACCCAACACCTTCGGGTGAATAGGCAGCCATTTTAAAGCCGGTGATATAATTTGGCGGCAAAAACAGAGCTTCTTCGCGACCTGTTTGTGGACGAAGATATAAAACTAGCCCTCTTTGCTCGGCAATGTTGAGGCGGTCTTTGGGGATAAATACCCGCAAGCTTTCTTCGCGTATACACCGGTAACTGACACTGATATCGCGGACACCACCATCATAATACGGATCTCCGGGATAGTAATTGCGTTCTGGTTGAAAAATATCTTTTATTTCTGGCCGACCCGGTTTTGATTTATTGCTAGGCCGAGGTTTGGACGTAGGCCTTGGCTTGGGGGTTGGCCGTGGCTTGGAAATTGGCGGGGCCTTTTGTATGGGGCGGGGCGTTGACGCCACTGGCTTGGGAAGGGTTGGCGCACTGACCGCACTTGGCCGCGCAGGGCGAGGTGGACGGACTGCAGGTGTATATGTGTTTGCACGTGTCGGACGTTGCCTTTGTCTACGGTCTAAATCATCAAGATCAATTCTGGAATTTGGGCGAATGCGCGGATGCGTTTTGCGGCGCTGTGGTTTATCCATAGTCTCGTCACTAGGTCTTGGTAGTTTGGGCTTGCCTGGCATGGGTTTCACAGTCGGATTTTCCTTTGGCTTACCCTTGTGCCCAGGTTCATGTTTAGGCCCGTGATCTTTCCCGTGATCGTCATAGCCATACCCTCTTGGGCGATACCCGCGTCCATATCCGCCAGAATATCCATGGCCGTAATTGGAATATCCGTAAGGGTATGACGGGATATAATTTTCGCGAATATCTTGACGACAATCCAGAACCGTCATGCCAAAATCAGCAAGTAAGGCTTCTGTGCCCCCCGCCCAACTGACCGTATCATACTGGCGTGCTTCTTCGGGCTGCGGGGTTGCTGTTGTATAATGCAGCAAGATATCCAAATATGAGCCACCACGCAAAATCAACCCATTTTTAGTTGTAAATGCGCCAGCCGTGCGCAATTGCGCATTGCCGCCAATATTGGAACGGTTTGTATCAAATATTTTTACCCTTGGAGCTAAGATTTCACTCACGCCACTTAAGGGGTCAGTATGGCGCACAGAATTAGAGGCAATATCTATTGGCGTGCGACTGGCTAAGCTCGTGGTACATGCAGGCAAAACGGCCAACACAGATAATGATAATAATAAGGCAGGTTTGAATTTTAATTTTGTCATAATGTTGATTAGCATAGTCCATATGAGCCCAACCTGAAACCCTCATTCACACCCCATTCACATTCATGGGCATTTATTAATCTTACACTCTCCATGTAAGCATGCCTGACGGTAGAACAATGATGTGCCCCTAGATTTGTAGACACCTTGTTTGTTATAATTGGAAGCAAGGAGGTATGCAAATGGGTAAGAGAATACGATATACGGACGAGTTCAAACGGGATGCTGTTGCGCAGGTTAAAGAGCACGGTATTCGGTCAAAGATGTGTCGGAGCGGCTGGGGATTTGCACCAAGTCTCTGTATGATTGGATTGGCAAGTTTCACCAGAATGAACCAGAGCCGAAGAACGAGGAAGCGGGCGAGATCCGCCGCCTAAAGGCAGAGCTTCGCCGCGTGACTGAGGAGCGCGATATCCTAAAAAAGGCCACGGTGTACTTCGCAAAGCAGGCCAAGTGAAGTACGCCTTTATCAAAGCGCACCGCATGGAGTTTTCTATCCGTGCTATGTGCCGTGTTTTGCGTGTGCATCCGAGCGGGTTTTATGCATGGCTTAAATCTGGCCTGAGTAAAATGGCTAAGCGTCAACGGCGCCTCACTGGGCTTATACCCAAGGGGCAGACCCTCAAGCAGTCATGGCTGGAGAGCGGCTGCGTGTATGGCTACCGCAAGGTTCATCACGACCTACTTGATATGGGCGAGACTTGCGCACCTAATACGGTCGCTAAGCTTATGCAAAAGTGCGGCCTGAGGGCGCAAGTTGGCTATAAACGCCGCCCTGGTAAGCATGGCACGAAGCCATCTATTGTGGCGGCTAATCAATTGCAACAGAACTTTGATGTGGCTGCGCCAGATAGTGTTTGGGTGACAGATATTACTTATATCAAAACCCACGAAGGATGGCTGTTTTTGGCCGTTGTTATCGACCTGTATTCACGCCGTGTTGTTGGTTGGTCTATGAACGGGAGAATGCAAACAAGCCTTGCTCTGAACGCATTATTGATGGCCGTGTGGAGACGCAAACCGAAGGCTAAAGTGATAGTCCATTCCGACCAAGGCAGCCAGTTTACAAGTGCGGAGTGGCAATCATTCTTAGCTGCGCATAATCTAGAAGCTAGTATGAGTCGGCGCGGGAATTGTTACGACAACGCGGTCGCTGAAAGCTTCTTCCATCTGCTTAAAACCGAGCGAATCAGGCGCAAGACTTACAAAACACGGCAGCTCGCACGGCAGGACGTGTTCGATTACATCGAAATGTTCTATAACTCGCGGCGAAAACATGGTAAGTGCGGGATGTTGTCACCTGCTCAGTTCGAGATGGCAACAAAATGAAGTAACAAGGTGTCTATAAATCTAGGGGCACATCACAATATACTAAACCGAGCTATTTCATAAAAAGAACCGCGCCAAATTTGCACTGCGCGGCTCCTTCTGTGTGCATGCCAAGAGACTAACCTAAACAGCACAGATTCTATATGTATTCTAGTGGCAGAATTTAATTTGCGACACATAATAACGAAAAATGGAGGGAATGCGTGACCCCCAAAGTAAAATAGTGTATAGTTACAACACGTTAGCTCATGCAAGGGAGAGTATAATGGTGCGGCCGAGACGTTGATGGGTTCATTTTCTTTTACACGTCATGTAAATTATTGCCCTAATATATCAATATGTTATATGTAAATACAGTTATAATTTAATGGCCGTTGTACACATTATTGTACACGATAAAGAATTGCGTAATTTCGGTATCGCACACCTACCGCATGTTTTACAAAAACGACTTACCTCTTGTCCTATTTTCATATGTCTTTACAAACATAAATAGGAGGGTGCGTGAATACGAACATTTGCAACGTCAGTGATAGATTAAAAATAGGTGCATTTGATGTAGATGTGTCACGCAATCAACTTGTGCGTAATGGTAGGGCTTACCCGCTGGAACCTCAGATTATGAATTTATTATGCGGTTTAGCCCAAATGCCGAGCGAAGTATTTTCGCGCGAGAACCTGATCGAACGTGTATGGGGCGTAGAATACGGGGGGGATGAAAGTCTCACGCGCGCGGTTTCAATCTTGCGGAAAACTTTCAAAAAAGCGGGTGAAAAAACCCCTTATATCGAGACAATTTATAAGCGCGGCTACCGACTTAAAGTCCATGTTTCCAAACCGGATACCCCAATTGAAACTCAGCAGGTCTTAACACCTCGTGCAAATGAAATTTCTATCGCAGTCTTGCCGTTTGTAGACATGAGCAAAAAAGGCAACCAAGCTTATTTTTCCAATGGCGTGTCAGAAGAAATTTTAAACTCATTGGCACGGCTATCATTTCTGCGCGTCACAGGCCGAACATCTTCTTTTTCGTTTAAAGATCAGAGTGTTCCCATCCGTGAAATCGCAAAAGCCCTCAATGTTTCGCATATATTGGAAGGATCTGTACGTAAAATTGGAGACCAACTCCGCATTACCGTTCAGCTTATTCTAGCCAAAGAAGATAAACATATTTGGTCTGAGACGTTTGATGGTGGTCTGGATGACGTATTTGGATTGCAAGAGATAATCGCGAGGGCCGTCGAGCAAGAGTTAAATTCCATATTTGGAGCGTCAGGTAGTCCTCCGCGAAAACAGAATTTCAGAAAAATGACAACAAGTATCCAAGCCTATGATTTTTTCATACAGGGACGCGGGCTAACGCAGCAACAAGACGGCCCAAAAACCCTCCCAAAAGCCATAGAGATGCTGAAAATGGCTGTCACGCTTGATCCCAAATTTGCGGAAGCTTGGGCCTATCTTGCCCGCGCACATTTTTATAGCCTAGAACATACAAGAACACCGAACTGGACAAACCATATTGTAGCCGGGCGCGGGGCCATCACCCGGGTGCTGGATATCAACCCTGATTTGGATATAGCCCAGTCGACAATGGGTTATCTGGCGTTACTGGATTTAAAAATTGATGAACGGCTTATCGCTTGTGAAAAGGCTTACACACTTAATCCAAACTCTCCGGTTTTTGCTTATACATATGGAAGCGCTCTGGCCTCGATCGGGCAATCTGAACGCGGGTTAAAGTTAATGGAAACGGCCTTGAAACAGGAACCACTTTCGGCGAGCTGGATCAATGGTCTTGGCCATCCAAAATTTGCGCTCGGCAAGCTGGATGGTGCGGCAGCGGATTATCGGCATAGTTTTGATCTTGGTTATGATAGCGCAATATTTATGCAAGCTATTCTTATGAAACACCGCGGAAAATCAAAAGAGGCTATCGACACTTTACTATCTAATATTCCGCATATGGGGTTTTTCCTGTCGTCCATAGTGCCGGCGAAGTTTTTGCTACGATTATACATTTATGCCTCTTATGGAAACAGTAAGGTTGCCCGCAGCTTGGCGTATGTGTTTTTACGTGCACTTGTGATAAACCCAAAAACCCAGCCCACGGCCTCTTTATCGTTTCGGTGTTATGCACTCGATTTCCCTAAACTGTTTATGGCCTCTGTCAGGGCGCATCCGCATCCATATCTAGGCGCCGCTTTGGCGCAATTATGGACACCAACCATTGAGGCAAAGCGTATCCGCACCCATAAGGGTTTCCCAAAATTTGCAGACGACATTGGCCTTGTACGCGCGTGGCAAGCTTATGGTTGGCCAAAAACTATCCAGCCTAAAAAGGGTACTGACGGCTCGGACGGGCAATTTACCTGCACTTAGGCGGGTAAATCCCGAACTGCATTCATCAGAAAAACATCAGGAAAACATCAGGATTCATTTTTAAATATAATCATAATACATGCTGAGAGAGCAACCTTGGCTCATACGGATTTTTTTGTTTTATTCAAAACCACGGCCTATTTCCACTATCAACAAGGGAAGTCGCATGCAAAATTATTTTCACAAGATCGGCAATTTAATCACGGGCATAATGGTGGCATTTTTGTTCATGCTCCAAACCGCTCCGGCGTCCGCCCAAAGCAATACCAGACCTGCTAACGTCTCTGCTGCCGATTGGAAGTACTCCGGACGAAATGGCGTCGTCGTGTACAGGCTTGATGGTAAAATTCTGAATATGATGCATGTCGACGGTCGGCGGTTTTTGCGTCAGGGATATGATGCCAAAAGGGATGATAAACGCAATGTTGAAGCCAGCCCGTCGGATCAGTCGCCAACTTTGCCAAGCCGCGGCTTGGGGTATGAATGGGTGCTGGAATATACGGGCGATGGCTATTACCGCATTATCAATCTGACGACGGGGCTAAATCTCACTTGGGACGGCAATGACGAAAACGTCTCGAACTGGGGTGCCATGCCAAGCAGAGTTGATCACCAGAAGTGGAGATTCGTGCTTAGCGACAGGCAGCAACCGATCATCAATGATTTGGCGGTTGATGGCAGCTATGGAACGTTTCGTATTTACAACAAAGCGGCGGGTAGGCCTCTGACCATGCATAGTTTTGGCAAAAGTTCTGATGAAGAGAATGTGACTCTCTGGACCGATCCTGGCCCCCGGGCCCCCGGTTTTGATTGGGTTCTCATGCCGGGCCGCGATCTTCAGGCGGAAGCCAATGTCAGGGCAAATAATGTCCAAAAGGGCGGCAGACTCAAGAGCTTCTATTCCGATTCCCTGATTTCGGTCAGGCGCCTCACCATTGAAAAGGTCAAAGCCATTAAGGTCTCAACCGGGCAGGACGATGCTACCAAAGCCCTGTTTACAGGCATTGATGTGTTGATCGATGCGGGCCTAGGCGTCGCGACCGGGGGCGCTTCCGCCGCAGCTACGACGGCGGTTCGTGTCGGCGGTCGGGCATTGACCAAGGAAGTGATTAAATCTGCTGCTAAAGCCGGGGCCAAAAAGGCGATCAAAGGCGTGACGAAAAAAGGTCTAGTGCAAGACTACGCAAAAGGTCTGGTTGAGAACCAGGTGCAAGACTACGCCAAAAAGCAAATCGCAGAACGACAGAAAATCACGGAAAAAGATGTTGGCGAAGACGTTGCGCTCGAAATGGCCTCCCTTGGCCTTGATGTTCTTGATGCCATGTCCAGTGAATCCATTTTTAACGAAGTCTACGGCGAAAGCCCGGATGATTTTTACATTCGCGTCAATGGGTTTTCCATCTTCCCTCACGGGGGCCGTGAGCATTTAGATATCGAATCGCAGCAGACCTTAGTCGTCAACAAATCCTTCGTGTTTGACCGGTTTAACGGTGCCACCATTCAATTAGTGGAATATGATTCAGCCAGTGATGATGACGGGCTCGGGAGTACGTCATGGTTCCCGTATTGGGATTCAGAGGAAGGGGTCTGGTATGAGTTTGGAAAAATTTCTGCGCTGAAGGGCGGTAAGGGCTACATGACTGCCGCCGAAAGAGAGGCCTTGCCAACCATTTCGCTGGCCGGAAAAAACCCACTTGATGGGGTTGAACGTTATGAAGGCGTGCTGATCTCGGAGGATGATGAAGGCAGTTTGTACGAAATTACCTACCGGATTGAGCCCTTCATTCCCGCGTTCCGGTCCACGGGCAATATGGATGCGGCAAAAGTCAAAAAACGTATACAGGACTGGGCCAACCGCGCCGCCACAAATGCCGCCCTCGACGCGAAGCAGAAAGCATTTGAGGCCGCGCAAAAAAGAAAAGCAGAAGCAGAACAAAAAGCAGCTTATGAGGCTGAACTCAAAAAAATGGCTGATGATCAGGATAAAATGCTGGTGCGGTTAAGAAGGGACCGCATGGTTTTTGCTGATACCAATCTGGAAAATTGTGCTTTGCGTGGCTCGGTTCAAAGCGCTCCCACCGGTTACGTCCCGACGATCATTCACAATCTCGGCGCAGGTAATGTGAGCGTCTACGCCGTGGATACCAATGGCGGAGAGGGCTCCTTACTCATGACGCTGGGCGCTGACACCTATCAAACTGTAAATGCGCCGCAAGGGGCCTGGATTGTTGGCACAAATTCGCAAGGTGCTTGTGTGGGTCTGGGAATGCCAAGCGGACCGGATAACCAGATGATATTTAATTCTGACAAATCAGCCCCGCCGCCAACTACCGATAACTCAAACCAAGGCTATATCGATCCTGCGACTGGTCAAGTCGACACCAATGAATACGCGGACGATCAATCAGGACTGGAGGATTACCCCGAAGATATGAGCCAGTATATTGATCAGTCCCAGCTTCCGGGTGTGCAAGCCGGACCGGGTTGTGAATATCTGGGTCAGGTCAATTCACAAGAGGGTGGCAATATAGTCAGTGTGCAGTTTTCAAACGCAACAAATAGCGCGATGGACGTTTATTGGATAGACGGACAGGGTGAGGCCAACAATTATGAAGGAACGGGAGCCCCGGTAGTCAGTGTCCCTGCCCAGTCATACCAAGGCGTGCGTACCAAAATCGGCCATGTATTCGCGGCGGTTGACAACTTCGGTAATTGCTTGGGTGTGGGGCAAGTGGAAACAGATGCTGAGGATTTCCGTTTTGAGCCGCTGCAGTAGAAAGGTTGCAAATGAGGGTTAAACCGAGAAATCCTGCGGGATGAATATTTATACTTATATAACGAGTAAACGACGTTTATTTATTTTGAATAATACTGGATAAGACTGACAATAATAAAATTGGAAGAGAAATAATGACAAAATATTTGAAATACTTGACCGTGCTGGTGGCATCGCTTTTCGTCAGCACGCCTGCTTATGCCGCTTACCCCTACGCGCGGGTGACCAACAATACACCCTACACCGTTACCGGCGAGGTTCAATATGTCTCGCTAGCCTGTAAAGATGACAGCTACACCGTCGCACCAGGCCAGACTTGGACAGCGTCCAGCAGAGGTATCTGCCTGATCGATGATATTACGGGCACTATGGTCGGCGCGGTCGGAGAATTCGGAGAGAAGACCGATATCGTCCATTACAACGCGTCACCCGCCACCTCCTATTCAAAGTTTCAAATTAACGCGTGGAGCGGCTCCTACCGAATTTTTTCTGAAGATGAATGGGACGATGTAAGTGATATCCGGCACGGCAAAAGCCCTGGGTTTTACTTTGTCAACAAAACCGCTTGGCCGCTCACCTATTCACTGGATCAGGTTGGCTGCTTACATCACGGCATTATTCCAACTGGAGAAGGAGATGGAGGCAAATTGAAAGTCGATACTGGCGCGGTCTGGTTTACAATGAAAATTGCTATTCAGCCCGACGGCGTTGATCCGGTATCAAATTGGGATTGCGTTAAACCCGTAGCCGAACTGGTTGCAGATGTGGCCATGGCGGCGGTTACTGGCGGCGGCACCGCTGTAGCCAAGGCCGGCGGCAAAGTCGTGGTTACAACTGTTGTAAAAGCGGCGATCAAATCGGGGGTCAAAGCGGGGATCAAATCCGCAGCCAAAAAAGTAATCAAGGACTTGGCGAAAGACGAACTGGGCAAGCTGCTCACTGGTGCGGGCAGCGTTGAGCTTTACGGTCAATATGCAGGCTATGAATGGCCGTTTCGCTGCGATAAAATGCCAGAATATCATATCATTGGCGGGCCAGAACCGCAGCGAGATGAAGATGGCGTTGTTTATCTAAAACGCGGCGTGCCGTTTAAAGTTATGAAGGTTAATGATTGCGGTGATGATATGATGCTCGGCTCTAAGCGGTCAATGGAATCAGATCAAAGCTCGTTTAGCGATTGGCCGGGGGGCGGGGCGAATAGCACTGTAGAGACTGGCGATCCGTCTTGTGTTACCTTTTATACTGGCACCAATGGCGGCGGCTCGGCGCTTCAGCTTTGCGGCAAAGCCAATAACTGGAAGGAATACATCAATCTGGGTAATCCCGGAACCCATGATTTTCATCACAAAGTCAAAAGCCTCAAATGCAACTCTGGCATAAATTCTGTGCAATTTATCGATGGCAATGCGCCATCTCGTGTCTATCACAACCATTCCTGTAAGGGTGGTAATATGGTTAATGTTGCTGCCTGGGTGAGCACCAATGCAACCGGCGTCGGCGTTTACGACGGCTATTGCTGCGGCGAAGAACCCAAGCCGTTAACGGCAGCCCAAAAGGCAGCGGTTGAACAGGCCCGAATACGGGCGGAAAAGGCGCGCAAAGAGGAATGGTTACGCCAGACAATTGCGCAGACCGAGGCAAACAACGCTAAAGCGTTAAGAAAAGAAGAAACCAGGCTGGCCAACCGAACACCGGAGGAAGTAGCGGCTGACGAAGCAAGAGTGCTGGCAGGAGAAGTGGCTCGCAAGGAGCACAACCTCGAAGTAGATCGTTATAATTTGTCTGCTCAACTTAATCACAACTGTGCCAAGCGCGGCAGCGTTCGGTCCATCGAAAATCCAAGCGAAGTTGCCGCTCCATTTACGGTTCTTAACCGCAGTGAATATGGCATGCATCTATATTGGATCGATACAAATGGCCAGGAAGTCAATTATTCCTCTGAGGATAAGCCGATAGCGCTCGTTTATCCCAGTCACACCGATTCGGGAAAACCGGGTTACTGGTATGCTGCCTATGACAATGAAGGGCATTGCGTTGGTCTTGCCAATCTAGGTGAACATGGCAATGAGCTTTCTTTCGACCCAAAACAGGTTCGCCCAGACGTTTACCCGAAACGGGCAAAACCCAAATGGCCTGACTAAAGCCAGATGTTGTGAAATCAGTGGAAACTGAAACAGCTATGAACCACGGGGCCAAGGCAAAACCTTTTTATCACTGAAGTAATATAGGAAAATTTTATGAACCATTATATCAAACGCGCAGGCGCAACTTTGACAGCGACCTTTCTCGCATTGTGTCTCGCCCCGCCCCTATCCGCCTCGGATATGAGAGGCATGGACAAACTTAACCTACCTGGCACCCTGAACTGTACCGCGTGTGATTTGTCCGGCGAAAATTTGACGCAATTTTCCAATTTTTCAGGTGCCGACCTGACAAGTGCAAATTTGTCCGAGGTCATGCTGAGGAGTGCAAATTTATCCGGCGCGAAACTGATTAGCGTCAATTTTAAAAAAGCCAATCTTAGTCGGGTTAATTTTACCGGCGCCAATTTGCAAAAAGCCAAACTGCAGCAAGCTGAACTTGACAACGCGACTTGGACCAATGCGGATTTGACAGGCGCGGATTTAACAGATGCGACGGGGTTTGACGCAAATACCTCCGGGGCAAAACTGTGCCAAACCATTATGCCCAACGGCACGAACAATAATAGCGGTTGCTAATACACAAGGGACAGGAACAAGGAATAGAGATTATGACAACCCATTCAAAACGTTTAGGAGGCGCATTGGGGATAACGCTTCTTATGGCTGTATGTCTCGGATCGCCCGTATCGGCCTCTGATTTCACCCATATGGCACTTTTACGGCAGGGAGACGCGCTGACTTGCCAGCCTTGCGATTTCTCCGGAGCCATTTTATGCTGGACGACTGGTCCGACTGGTACAGTACACAATACGGGGTGTTATCCACAACCGTTCTGACAAGATTAAAAAAAAAGGAAACCCTATGCCCTCAGTCTCGAAAATGCATTCAAATACCCGTAGCCTGTCACGGTGCAGCCTCATTGCGTTGCTTATAATAGGAATGAGCAGTATTAGTGCCAGTGCCCAAATTAATGCCAGTACCCAATCGTGGGAGATCGATCAGCGAACGCTAGAACAACTGGAAAAGTCCCCGGTTCGCTGTAAGGGATGCGACTTACGGAGCAAGGACCTAAGACGATTCAATTTTGAAAATGCAATTTTAACAGCGGCTATATTGAGCAAAGCAAAAATGAATAATACGAAGTTGATGGGTGCGAGACTTAATGATGCGAAACTCGTTCAAACCGTTATGCGCAGTACTGATTTATCGCGCGCAAACCTTGACAATGCCGATTTTACGGAGACCGATTTGAATCAGGGTGAATTTTACAAGACGACCGGGGACAACCCAATATTTGTGGACGCGGGTCTGTCTGCTACAAACTTTTTCAAAGTAAAACTGACAAATGCAGATTTTAGGAACGCCATTTTTGATGGTGCGGAGTTGAACCAATCCGATTTCACCGGCTCTGACTTTTCTGGCGCTAGTTTTAGTAACTTACGGCTTAAAAGAACGAATTTCACCAATGCCAATTTAACCGGCGCCACGCTTGATGGTCAGCTATTCCTAAACTCCGGATCCATCTTTTGCAGAACAAGAATGCCAAACGGGCAGGTGAATAATCGCGATTGTTAACACCAAAGATAAGGCCTGCTCAACAACCCTTAAACAGGATGAACTCCATGAATAAAACACATAATAGAAATGATCTGAAGCGGATAATGGTCGTGGTCAGCGCGCTGACCACACTGATGACGGCTACTCCATCATTTGCGGCAGATGCAAATGATACCTCTAAAATTCCGGCGCAAGGGAAATTCGTCTGTGAATGTAATTTTGAGGATATCGATCTGCGGTCTCATACCAATTTGAAGAACGGTGAATTTGCCAATACAAGTTTTAGACGGGCAAATCTGGGAGGAATGGATTTGAGCCACATCTCCATCGGATTTTCCTCATTTAGAGGTGCCAGTTTGGACAACACCAATTTCTCTGAGGCGCAGCTCCTGAAGAACGATTTTGATCGGGCGGAAATGGGGCGAACAAACTTCACCAAGGCCAATACTATGGAGCTTAACTTTGATGCGGCGAAACTGCTAGGCACAAAGTTTAACGACGCAAAAATCGTGAATTCATATTTTAAAGGCTCAGAACTGCGCACAGCAGAATTTCAAAATGCGACCCTAACGAATGTCGATTTTTCAAATGCAAAAATCAAGGAAACCAAATTTAACAATGCAGATTTCACAGGCGCTAAATTTCTTTCCGCCACCCTCGAAGACAGTCATTTTCCCTCGGTAAAAATGCCCGGTTCAGATTTCAGTAAGGCGAAAATTCGTCGAACTGATTTTTCAGGAGCTACACTCACCAAAGCCAAATTTCACGTTACGAATTTCGATAAAGTCAATTTCTCGAAAGCCAATTTGGCAGGGGCGAGTTTTCAGGACGCTTCAATTGGGGAGGCTGATTTTAGGGGTGCCAACTTGACCAATGTGGATTTTACAAATGCCATTTTGGGCGGGGTGGATATGTCTGGCGCTGATTTGCTCGGCGCACATTTCGATAAACTTCCCGGCAAGCTCTGCGGCGCGAGGTTGCCCGACGGGACAATTTCGCAAACTGGATGTTGACACATGGCAGGGTATGGTCAGGCATAGGCACTGGCTTGGTAAATTCAGAAGAAAATGTATGAGAACACTGCCTCATTTGCTGACACCCTGTATTTTGGTGGCGATAACGGGATGTGCGACGCCCTACAAAGATGCACCTGATTTGCATAAACTCAAACAAGACCAACCCATCGCCTGCCCTAAATGTAATCTGGTCAATGGGGATTTACGCGACTATAATTTAGCGGGGGCAGATTTATCTGGTGCCAATCTCTTATACGCTAATCTTCACGGCGTAGACCTTCGTGGCGCGAACCTAACGAACGTAGATTTGGAACATGCAGATATGGGCGAAGCCGACCTGTCTGGGGCTAAACTTGGCGGCGCGACTTTGGCGGAATCCAACTTGATGAAAGCGAAATTAGTAGGCGTGGATTTTACCAATGTGAAAATGACCGGCATTTGGATGCCAGAGGCCGATTTGACCGGCGCTAAATTGGACGGCGTTGACTTGACGGACACTGATATGACAGATGCCATCGTCGACGAGGGCGCACTTGACAAAGCCAAGCTTTGCAACACCACTCTTCCAAATGGCTGGCAGAATGAACGCGATTGTTATTATCCACCAGAGGAGTATCCAGAAGATGATTAAATCTCACAAATCAATAGTTTTTACAGCGTCAATGCTCGCCCTTTTAACGGGATGTACATCACAACCTACACCAGCGGGAAGTTGGACTTGCCGCAACGAAAACACGGAAATTACTTGCGTCGGCAAAATCTGCACCGTGTCTTTGCCCGGTGATTTCACGCCCATGTCTTTAAGCGTTGATACCCAAGGTAATTTATCGCTTTGCGCTTATTCTGGATGCTGGGAAGGTAAAGCCTCTAAAACCACAATAGCAGATGATTATTTTTTCGTCAGCGGTGCAGGACTAATATGGTCCGGTACAACGGGCGGTGTAGGCCGCGTGTCAGTTACAATAGATATGAACACAGGCACCGCGACCCTACTTGCAGAAAACTACGCCCACCCGATGATTTGCAAAGCCTCTTGATCATTTAGTAGTTAAACAGATGCCAGCTTAACAACAAGAGACGGTTTCCCGTCTCTATTTCGATACATCAAAGTGTGATACCTTGCCGCGAATGTCGTAGCTATAGGTCGTGAGGTCGCCGCCATTGATTAAATGGAATCTGGTCAGACGGAGCAAGGCGGGGATGCGCGACAGGTTAGTGCGCGTTCCCTCAGTATTGTCTGCGACCAAGTGGAGATGACCGTTATCGTTGGCGGCAGCATTGGGGCGTTCCGAACGGGCAGTTTTGGAAGACTTAGCAATGGCGAGGGAGGTTGACATGGGGGCACGCTAGTTGCAAACGGTGTGCGTGTCAAAATGCAAATGTTTCACGTGAAATAATTTGGAATATTACAACCAACTCTTGGTGTCTTGGCGTCCAAGAACATTCATAATCTCTACGCCGCCTTTAATTACACGGTAATAAATAGTATCGACACCACAAACACTCATCCGATAACCGTGACGAATATAATCTGCGACGGGATACAAATATGGACGTTCCGCCAGCAATTCAAACCGTGCTATAAAAGCTAGGTAATATATATCTGCTTGTGTCTCACCCCAAAATTTAACACCGTGCCGCCAAATTCTATCCAAGTCGCTCTCGGCATCATTGGATATTTTATAAAACCCCATCGCGCCGTGCTCTGCTCTTTATATCCGCGAGTATTTCCTCGGCCGTTTTAGCTGTAAAGCCACTTTGTTCTGCCTTAATTAAGCGTGCACGAATATCCTCAATGCCGCTTTCTAGGTCACGCACGCGGCGTAGTGCATCATTGACGGCCTCACTATTGCTTTTAAATTCTTTGCTTTGCACTTTTGTTTCAAGCCAATTATGGTTTGGCTCGCTAAAGGATATGGATTGTCTGGGCATAATCGTCCTCGAAAAATAGCATTAAGATGGTTCATATTCGCACATTTTTACACCAATATCAAGATTAACTTACCCCGTGAACGAAACCCTGCTGTGAGCGAAGCGAGGAAATGCCCTTGGGGGATATCTTGCTTAACAACAATTATGGCCCTTTTTTGCCATCCATTACTTAAATTTCAATCTTATAATCTCTATGGTCTTCCACCATTTCTATATCATTTTCCAGAAAAAGCATATATATTGGCGATAACCATCATAGGAATCATCAAAAAAAGCGGAAGTGGATTTTGAGTTATTGCCCACAATATGAAAAGGCCAGCTCCGCTTGGAAGCCAAACTTTGGCAGCCTTTATTAAATATTTTGGCATATATTTTCCTTCTTTTTATCTAACATTTATTTGCAAGAAGTTTTTCCATCGTCATCTTGTGTACAAGTTTTGCTCCTTTTTATCCGGGAACCGGCTCGGGAAGATGTAATTCTTACACCATTTTTAACTCGTTTTGTTGTAACCGTAGTGCCTGAAGAACGCGACAGCTTTCTTGACAAGTTTCTCATTATACTTGTTGTGCTCAAAAGCGTTTTCGTATTTGTTGTGCCACCAGACAACCCTCCTCCCAAACCGGCACCAAGAGTACCACTGCCAGTACCTTTATTACGAGTGCCCTGCGGTTCTGAAAGGTTGCCACTTACCATGTCCGTCTTCATATAAAATGAGACAGATTTAAGCCTGAGCTAAGCGAGAGTTTGCTCACCTCTGTTGATTTATATTAGGCGACGGCTTTGCGGTATTGCAAGCGTCGATGTTCGATAGTTTGTTTTTTGATCCTTTCCCTTTTGTTTAAAATTGATTGCGCTCGCCCGAAGTAGGCATCAGCAGGTGTGACGTTTTTCAGGCTTTCGTGGTAACGTTCATGATTATAGTACTCCACAAAGTTTTCGATTTGCCGCTCAAGGTCTCCGGGTAAAAAGTAGTGCTCCAGCAATATCCTGTTCTTGAGCGTCTGATGCCAGCGTTCTATTTTGCCTTGGGTTTGCGGATGATAGGGTGCTCCGCGCACATGGCTCATGCCCTGGTCTTTGATGTAATTTGCCAACTCACCAGAGATGTAACTGGCGCCATTATCGGATAGCAAGCGTGGTTTGTGTACGACATTGACTTGATCACAGCCCGAAGCTTCAAGCGCCATATTTAGCGTGTCTGTCACATCAGAAGTCTTCATCGTGCTGCACAGCTTCCAACTGATGATGTAACGCGAGTAGTCATCAAGGATAGTCGATAGGTACATCCAGCCCCAACCAATGATCTTAAAGTAGGTGAAGTCGGTCTGCCACATCTGGTTTATCGCCGTTGTCTTGTCTTTGAACTCACTGGCCGCTTTCATGACAATGAAGGCAGGGCTAGAGATCAGGTCGTGAGCCTTTAGAAGGCGGTATACCGAGCTTTCTGATACAAAATAGCCTTTGGTATCGGTAAATCGCACAGCCAGTTCACGCGGACTCAGCTCTGTTTCGTCAAGCGCCATATCCAGTAGTTCGCAGCGTATCTTGTCAGGAATACGGTTCCATACCAGGCGTGGCAGTGGCGCGCGGTCCACAAGTCCGTCTTCGCCATGTTCCAGATACCGATCGTACCACCGATAAAAGGTTGGCCTTGGAACGCCCAACTTATCCAGCGTCCACTTGGCAGGGCGCTGTGAGCGCTCCACCAAACGGATGATCTCAAGCTTCTCTGATGCAGGATATCTCATGCGTCGTCGCCCCCATCCCCTATCATGCTTTTTTTAAGCAAGCGGAGCTCAAGTGTTTGCTCGGCGATAACTTCCTTCATGTTACGGGCTTCTGAACGTAAACCTTTGACTTCAGAGGTGTTGGCTTGGCGAACAATATCACCTGCCAGACGTTTTTTGCCAGCTTCCATAAAGTCCTTTGACCATTTGTAGTACAAGCCTTGGGCGATGCCTTCTTGGCGGCATAGTTCGGCAATACTCGCCTCGCCGCGAAGGCCATCCAGCACGATGCGGATCTTCTCCTCAGCCGAATACTGCTTACGGGTTTTACGTTTGATGTCTTTTACAATCCGCTCACCGGCTGATTGCTTACTCGTTCTTGTATGTCTCATCTGTCTCTCCGTGAGATACAAGATGAACAAAAACTCTCGCTTAGCCCAGACTTAAATCTGTCTCATAAGCGTTGACGTCAGACAATGCCAAATAAATATGCCCGTGGCTCGTCTATTTCATTATTATTTTTCTCAGCCTTGAGCGCCCGCAATATGGTTTCTTGTGTGTAATCCTCTATATCGTGATGATTAGAGGTAAACCTGCGCATAAATTTACGCAAGACAGGCTCGCTATCCACAAATGCCGCCATCATCGGCGTGATTTTAGGCTTGCGGCCTTTATTATTGCCTGAATTACTCATTTTTTAAAAACAAACTCCACTGCCATAACTTTTCATAAATTAAGACGAGTCCATCTTGCCTGACCAGATGCTTCATTGTCAAACCCATGTTTGACGGTTCATGTGCCTCATATGCCCATTTACATCATTTTTACTAGCAATACACTCAAAACACCACCATTATATATCTATCTTAAGCCCACCAAATGACACATTAATACAAGAAGAAAAATGTTTGACAATTTACCCTTTTCTTTGGCCCGTGCCAATATTGGCTATCACTGGAAATTGTTCCTCGCGGCGATTTCGGTTCTCACCTTGTCTGGATGCCTTATTTATGTTGCCGTCGGCATATCCATATCAAATATGCGCAGTTACTCTGCTTTTCAGCGTACATTAACTGCGGATTTAATTGTCCAAAAAGCCAATCCAAAAAACAGACGCGACAGGCGCGTATCACTTGATTTAATCTATGACTTAGAAGCTTTCCCTGACGTACAAAAGGCCGAGCCTGTCATTCGGCAAGACAGCTTCCTAACATTTAAAATCGACGACCAAGATATTAGGATGGGTTTTCTAGTTCTGAATATGGATCAAGACAGTATGTTAGTCCCCCGTTTTTTTGATGCCAAGAGCCGAGCCGCTCTCCGTGTGCCTGGAAATACGATCATCAGTTATCTGCAAGCCCAAAAACACAACATTAAGATAGGTGACCGTCTTATTACTCCGGATAATTCGGGAGAAGTTATCGTCATCGGCATTCTAAATGGTGAATTGGGACGTGCAGGCTTCATGGGTGATGGCTATAATTTTATGAGTAAAGACACCGCCATAATTTTAGAAAATGCAGGCCGCAATCGGCAAAGGTCTCCTCGCGCATTTATGATAAAACTAAAACAAGATGTTGATGTTGACAGCGCACAAACACGTATATCCCATTACTTAAAACCGCAAGGTCTAGAAGCGATAAAGACAGTAAATTTTGGCCATCAAGCCAGCATGGATTTCCTTTTAGACGATAAGGAAACACAAGGGTTTATGGTGGTTGGTTTTTTTGCCATTCTCATTCCCCTGTTCATTGTTATCCAAACTTTACGCAGTGCTATTTTAAGTCAAAAGATACAATTCGCGACTTTGCGTGCCTTAGGAATCCCCAGATTTCGCCTTGTAAAAATTGCTATGGAACAAGCCTTTTGGGTCGGCATATTGGGCACAGCTTTATCATTTTGCCTCGCCCTGCTGATTATGTGGAAATTGGCGGATATGGACATCATGATGTATACATCTAAAATAATCATCATAAGGGTTTCAATTGCCCTTATGACCGCCGCCATGATTGCGGGTCTTGTGTCATTGTTTGCCGTGTTTAAAACCCACCCGCAGGAGCTTTTAAGATGAGCACGGAACCTCTTATTGCTGCAACTAATTTAGGCAAGCATTTTGGCCACACAAAGCAGCGTGTTGTCGCTTTGGACGGTATTGATATATCCTTATGGGGCGGAGAGATGACTCTGTTAATGGGGCCGTCAGGATCGGGGAAATCTTCAATGATCGCTTCGCTTGGTGGCCTACAAAAACCAGATACAGGTACTGTTATGTCTCTTGGTAAAGATTTGTGGAAATTGAGCGGCAGGGAAACAATCAATAAATTTCGCAGAGAGCATTGCGGGTTCGTCTTTCAAAGTGTTGGGTTGTTTCCTGCACTCTCGGCCCTCAACCAGATTGTCCTACCCCTTACCTACCTTGGCCAAAGCATGAAGCAAGCCCGAAAAACGGCCCGCCAAGAATTAGAAGAAGTTGGGCTAGAGGACAGGCATTACTCTCGCCCCAATGAAATGTCTGGCGGGGAAAATCAACGTGTGGCCATTGCCCGTATGCTAGCCAAAAAACCAAAACTCATTTTTTGTGACGAACCAACATCAGCCCTAGACGGGGTGAACGGCGCTAAGGTAGCAAACCTATTAAAAAAAGCTGCTCGCACACATAATGCCATGATTTTATGCGTTACCCATGATGACCGCCTGCGCCCTTTTGCCGATAGAATATTACACATAGAAGATGGACAGATTATATCTGATAGCCGTGAGGAATTAAGCCGATGAGAATTTTAAAAAACCTAATGACCTCTGTTTGGGTCTGGCTCGCCGTCATTGGCCTCGTGTCTTATTTTGCCTATAGCACCACCAAAAAAAAGGAGGCCGCAGAACAAAAAATTGAGCTTGGGAATATAGTCATCCCAAAAAACCCATATGTCTTAACCACACGCGGCATCGTCGAAATTAAAGGCGGGATTATCAATGTTTCTGCCAATAAAAGCGGGACGTTCAAACAGGTTCTGGTGCAAGAAGGTGATGTGGTTAAAGCAGGGCAACTCTTGGCCATACAAGAAGACCGCGATGACCGCATTCGGGTTCGCTCGGCAGAAATTGCCATTGAGAAAGCCCAAATCAGGGCCGAACAAAATGAGCTTGACCTCGCCATTAAAGAGCGGGAATTACAGCGAGCAAAGCTACAAAGAGACCAAGACGCCATCTCCCAACAACAATATGACAACCGCGAAGACGCTTTAAAAAGGTCTGTTCTCGGTATTGATAACCAGAAAATAGATTTTGAAAATCTACAAACCCGACTCGAAACTGCGAAGTTTAACCTCGCCCAAAAACGCATGACCTCCCCTGTAGATGGGCGCATTTTAGAAGCTGCAATTAATGCAGGTTCAGGTGTATCAACGGTAAATGTATCCACCGCTTTTAAAATCATTCCCAACGCGCCTAAGCGGGTGCGACTCAATATCGACGAAAATAATATAGATAAAATATTCGTCGGGCAAACGGTCAAACTTAGTCACACGACAAATCGCAGGGTTTCGTATACGGGACGTGTTTCCGAAATTGCCGAAGTTTTTTCCGCTGCTAAAAAAACCAACGCGCAGCCTGGTGCTGGCTCGAATACGGTTGAGATTATTATTACCGCCGACGCACTTCCTTTTCGCCTTGGGCAAACCGTTTTAGCCCAATTTTTAAAGTCTGCTGAAAAATCATGACCAAATTCATTATTGTCCCGTTGATTGCAACCCTACTTGGATCAACGGCCTGTCAAAGTATTAGAAAACTACCCGATGCAAACCCTTCGATACAAAAAGTTTCCGAGCAAACTCTGCCCCAAGAATGGCGCGAGAGTACGCCAAGTCAGTTTTCCTCCCATTTAAACTGGCTCACTTTCCAAGACCCCGTTTTGCAGAAATTAATCAAACAAGGCCTTGCCAATAATATAAATTTGAAAAATACATATTTATCCCTAGAGCAAGCGCGCATCTCTCTGGATGGGGCGCGTAAGGGGCAAGAAATCAACTATAATATCGGCGGCAATTCTGGACTAAACGTTTCAAAGGGCAGGTCAATTACAGATAGCTATTCCTTATCTGCATCTGCCAGTTACGAAATTGATTTTTGGAACCGCATTGCGGCAGGCGTTAAAAGCCAGGAACTGTCACTCGATAATAGCGAGACCAATTTAAAAACACTGCGCATTTCTACAGCCGCAAATATCACCACCACATATTTCAGCCTACGCATCCAAGACGAAATCCTAAAGCTCCGCCGCGAACAACTCAAAATCCTTGAAAAGCAACGGGATTTACAATCTGTGCGGTTAAGGGCGGGTGCGATAACACGGCTCGGTGTTGACCAATTAGACGTCAATATTCAAAGCCGCAAAAGCGGCATTGAAACACTTATATCACGCCGCAGGCAATCTGAACAACGACTGGCCACTGCGCTCGGGTTAACCCCGCAAGAGTTTCAACTTCAGACCGAAGATTTAAACATGTTTGCCTTACCGCGCTTAAAGCCGGATACTCCCTCAGAGGTTTTAACGGCCCGTCCTGACATCCAAAATGCAGAGCGAGCTATAGAGCAAGCGTTCTTATCTTTGCACCAAGCCCGCACAGCTTTTTTGCCCAGTTTTTCCCTTTCCGCCAATACGGGTACGGCTTCGGGCGATTTAATAGATTTCCTAACTTTAAGTTCCATCAGTCGCTCTGCCGCTGCGAGCGTTCGGCAAACTTTCTTGGATAATGGAGCGCGTAAACGCCGTGTACAGTCTAGTGAAATTTCTATTGAGCAAAGCCTCAACAGATATCAAAGCGCCATTCTATCAGCCCTCACAGATGTCGAGTCCGCCCTTATCCAGCAAGGTAATAATGTGCGGCAAATTGAAATTTTCCAAAGTCAAATCGAAGCCCAAGAGCGGGCAACTAAATTGACAGAAATACTCTATCAATCTGGTAGCGGTGATGCATTCGATTTTATCAGAGAGCAACAAGCCCAGTTAAATTTGAAAGAAAGAGAGCTCAACAACTGGCAGCAAGGGATCAATATTTCTATCTCCCTCTTGCGCGCACTTGGTGTTGATCCTGCTTAAAAAATACTCTCTATTTTCCTGCATCCATCTCTGCCGCTTGGACGAGCGGCCCTAACATAGCGTCCAACTGTTGCTCCGAGGGGTTTTTAGCAATTAATTTTCCCGTGTGATCGACCAAAAATACGGTTGGCAATTCATAAATGCCCCAATCAATCATAATCCCGTCTGACATGCCTGCAAACCAGATGTCCCACGGCATGTCCGTATCTTTGACAAACTCAATGACCGTATCAAGTTTTTGATCTCCGCTCATACCCAAAATTTCAAAAGGCCTGTCCGCATATGTCTCTTTTAGCTCTCGTAAATGCGGGAATTTGGCAATACACGGCCCACACCACGTGGCCCAAAAATCGATCAAAAGAACCTTGCCTCTATATTGTTCGAAGTCTTGAGGGGCGCCGCTTAAATTTACACTTTTCCCAGCAGGTAGATGTTTTCCAATGGTCAAATTATGTAATCGGAAACGTAGTTTTTGTGCGCCCATATGAAGATATTGCACTGGTGGTTTTTTTGTATTTTTGGATGATGGCGTGCTTGTTGGTTTTACCAGCGGCGTGAAAAATTCATTTTTTTCAGACGCCCTTGTCGCGCGCCCATATAGACTTAATATTTCTATATTCCGACGCGAAAATACGGCCATAGGGTCTGTCTCCGTATCCGTAATCATATCTTGGATAAGATGTTCTGCACGCGCCCCGCGTTGTTGAATAATCGCAATATCTTTTATGTCCATCCCGTTAAAACTACGTTCTAAATAATCTGCGAAGGATAAGCGTGCATGGTTCTTGACGATTGAATTGCTTGCATTATTGACGACACGCTCAAATAATTTAACACCGCGTTTATGCCTGACGTCCCGGTTTGCCAGCCAAGCGTCTTTCTCGGACTCGTCCCCTGCGTAGCCAACCGCATATCCCATTTTTATGCTTTGTAATACATATGCATAGGCAGGGGTGTTTAAATAATTTTCATAAAGTTTTTCATGAATATCGCGGATTTTTTTATAGGCAGGGTTTGTATCCATAGAAACCTCTAATGCCAAAACCAATGCCTCAAACCCTGTTTCATTACCCAGATTAGCAAGCCCGTATTGATAGAGTTTATCAAACGACCCCAAGCCACCGTGGTGGGCGTTTTTCTTTGTCCACTGGGTAAGATCGTCATCGCTAATATCATTTGGGAGAGCCGCCCGCTCTTGCCAATACTTGCCCTCTGCCGTACCAGCCGCAATCGTAAGCTCATTCAAACTTAGACCTGCCCGTGGATCATGGCTACCCTTACAACTCACCAAGGCAATCAGCCCAAGTAAAAACAAAGTATTTTTTATCATACTCACAATCCAGATTTGCATAATGTCCTCTTTGCTATACCGATATATTAGACCAAAGTTACATTTTAGCTTTTTCAGCGACCTTGACAAGCGAGGCGACTATATCGTCCATGCCCTTTGCTTCTCCGTCCAGATAGACGGCGCGGATCTTGCCTGTATGGTCGACTATATACATTTGCGGCAGACCGTAAGATTGCCATTTCTCGCGAACACCGCCGCTACGTCCTGAATACCACATATCCCAAGGCGCATCATTATCCTCCAAAAACTCATGTACGATCTCGATGGTGTCATCAGCACTAATGCCCAGAATTTCAAATGGGCGATCTGCATATTGCTTTTTCAATTCCCGAAAATGCGGAAATTTGGCAATGCACGGCCCGCACCATGTGGCCCAAAAATCAACTAACAATACACGGCCTTTATACTGGGCTATATCTTGCGGGTTCCCTTGCAAATCCACACCAATGGTTTCGGGCAGGTACGACCCAACCGATACACCCTGAACAACATAGAGGGCATTTTCTGCGCGTTGTAATAAAGTATATTCAGGCGCCGGTTCGGGCATAACCCTGCCAGGTGGAAGCGGTTGAGGCGGCGGAGACGCTGTAATCCTCGCTGTTTCGTAAGCCGCCAAAACTTTTATATCTTTCGCAAAAACCTCGTCTAAGGGTTGCTTTTTCATAGCGGCAATGGCCGTCTCTAGGTACGACACGGCACGTTTTCGTTGCGTAGCTACTGCGTCTAAATCTTTAATATCCATACTTTCAATACTGCGCCCCAAATATGTTCCCAAACTGACAAGTGCTAGGTTTTTAACGCCCGCATTTGTCGTTTTCTCTGCGACACGGTTGAGCAAATTCACCACATAGGCTTCACGGTCAAGCCGACTATCCTGATACATGTTTTTGCTGTCAGGATGCGCTTTTTGCCACTCCGAAATGGAAAACCCAGAACTCATAGCCCCACCATTTAGTCCACTAATTTTCTTTAAAGCATATGTATATTCAGAAACATCAGAATAATTTTCATACAAGCGTTGATGAATGTCGCCCATAATTTCCGGATCTTGGCTAAAACCTGCTACGTGCAACGCCATCAGCAAAGCATCAAAGCCCGCTCTTTTGTCAAGATTGGCAAGGCCGTATTGATAAAACCCATCAAATTGGGCTTCAAATTTTTGATCGAAATTCTCTGCCTTCCATATGTTATAGCCACCACTACGCCATTTCATAGTCTGCTCTTTCGTCGCAAGGTTATTGACCTGCTCCATAACACCACTCCGAAACTCGCCTTGAGTTGTGCCCGCATTGACGGCCATTTTCTCGACTTCGACCATATGAGGTGTTTGTATTACAGCCTCCACTTGAGGCTTGTCTTGTGCCCCCGAGCATGCGGGCAAACCTACCGCGAGTGCCGACAAACTAACAGTCATCAATGCTAACTTCATCGAGCGGGTCAAATATGTGTGTATTGTCATCTTAATCTCCAAAATAATTCTCTTACATTGCTTTTTCGGCGTCTTTAACAAAGGACTCAATAAGCGCATCAAGTTCGCCGTTCTCTGGGTCAGCGACACGGATCATGCCTGTATGGTCGACTATAAATAATTGCGGCAGGCCGTAAGCTTGCCATTTTTCGCGCACCCCGCCTCTTGTTCCAGAATACCACATATCCCACGGGGCCTCATTGTCTTCCAAGAACTCATGCACAATCTCGACGGTATCATCAGCACTAATGCCTAAAATTTCAAACGGGCGACCAGCATATGTCTTTTTCATGTCCCGAAAATGTGGGAATTTGGCAATACACGGCCCGCACCATGTGGCCCAAAAATCAATCAGTAACACGCGGCCTTTATATTGGTCTATATCTTGCGGGTTCCCTTGCAAATCCACACCAATGGTTTCGGGCAGGTACGACCCAACCGATACACCCTGAACAACATAGAGGGCATTTTCTGCCGTTTGTAACAAGTTAAGAACGGGCCTAGGTTCAGGTGCGACACGACCAGGCGGCAGCGGCACGGGCGGCGGAGATGCCGCTATTCTAGCCTTATTATAAGTGGCTAAAATGTCCACGTCCTTTGCTGCAACCACCTCTTGGGGATGTTTTTTCAAATAGGCAATGGCGGTCTCTAAATACCCGACAGCGCGCTTACGGCGGTTGGCGACGGCGTCCAAATCTCGAATATTCATATGGTCAAGACTTGCCCCTAAATAGGTTCCCATACTGACAAGGGCTTGCATTTCCACAGCTTTATTTGTGGTTTTTTCTGCAAGCTGGCTCATTAAGTTCATTGTGTATTTTTCTTGGTCACCGCGCATATCTTTAACGGGGTTTTTACTGTCAGGATGTGCCTTTATCCAGTCAACAAACCTAAAGCCAGTTTTTCGCCCCGAACCAAGGTGCTGTAAAACATAGGCATATTCCGTCGTGTCGGCGTAATTTTCAAACAGGCGCAACTGAATATCATGCATGACATTATCGTCTTTACCAAATTCTGCCATATGCAACGCCATCAGCAAAGCATCAAAGCCCGCTCTTTTGTCAAGATTGGCAAGGCCGTATTGATAAAACCCATCAAATTGGGCTTCAAATTTTGGATTAAAATTCTCTGCTTTCCATGTGTTATAGCCACCACTTCGCCATTTCATAGTCTGCTCTTTCGTCGCAAGGTTATTGACCTGCTCCATAACACCACTCCGAAACTCGCCTTGAGTTGTGCCCGCATTGACGGCCATTTTCTCGACTTCGACCATATGAGGTGTTTGTATTACAGCCTCCACTTGAGGCTTGTCTTGTGCCCCCGAGCATGCGGGCAAACCTACCGCGAGTGCCGACAAACTAACAGTCATCAATGCTAACTTCATCGAGCGGGTCAAATATGTGTGTATTGTCATCTTAATCTCCAAAATAATTCTCTTACATTGCTTTTTCGGCGTCTTTAACAAAGGACTCAATAAGCGCATCAAGTTCGCCGTTCTCTGGGTCAGCGACACGGATCATGCCTGTATGGTCGACTATAAATAATTGCGGCAGGCCGTAAGCTTGCCATTTTTCGCGCACCCCGCCTCTTGTTCCAGAATACCACATATCCCACGGGGCCTCATTGTCTTCCAAGAACTCATGCACAATCTCGACGGTATCATCAGCACTAATGCCTAAAATTTCAAACGGGCGACCAGCATATGTCTTTTTCATGTCCCGAAAATGTGGGAATTTGGCAATACACGGCCCGCACCATGTGGCCCAAAAATCAATCAGTAACACGCGGCCTTTATATTGGTCTATATCTTGTGGATTGCCTTGCAAATCCACCCCAATGGTTTTGGGTAGAAACGTACCAACCGTCACGCCCTGCACAATATAGAGGGCGTTTTCTGCCGTTTGTAACAAGTTAAGAACGGGCCTAGGTTCAGGTGCGACACGACCAGGCGGCAGCGGCACGGGCGGCGGAGATGCCGCTATTCTAGCCTTATTATAAGTGGCTAAAATGTCCACGTCCTTTGCTGCAACCACCTCTTGGGGATGTTTTTTCAAATAGGCAATGGCGGTCTCTAAATACCCGACAGCGCGCTTACGGCGGTTGGCGACGGCGTCCAAATCTCGAATATTCATATGGTCAAGACTTGCCCCTAAATAGGTTCCCATACTGACAAGGGCTTGCATTTCCACAGCTTTATTTGTGGTTTTTTCTGCAAGCTGGCTCATTAAGTTCATTGTGTATTTTTCTTGGTCACCGCGCATATCTTTAACGGGGTTTTTACTGTCAGGATGTGCCTTTATCCAGTCAACAAACCTAAAGCCAGTTTTTCGCCCCGAACCAAGGTGCTGTAAAACATAGGCATATTCCGTCGTGTCGGCGTAATTTTCAAACAGGCGCAACTGAATATCATGCATGACATTATCGTCTTTACCAAATTCTGCCATATGCAACGCTATGAGCATGGCATTAAATCCAGATTTATCACCCAAATGCGCCAAACCATATTGGTAAATTTCTTTAAGCTCGGCATCAAATCTGGGTTGAAAATTATCGGCTTTCCAATTTCTATATCCTGGCCCACGCCAATCTAGTAATTGTTCAGGTGTGACCCGTTTTGCGATCTCCTCTTGAATGCCGCTGCGAAATTCACCCATAGTCGTGCCCGCCGCACTCGCCATACTGCGAATTTCAGCCTTAAATATATTGGATTCAGGCATAGAAATGACTGTGTTTGCGGGCTTATCCTGCGACCCTGAACAGGCAGGCAATATTGCCAACGCGCTCACACTGAGGAGGAAAATTGCTGCCTTTAAGGATTTATGTCTTGTCATGGTACTTCCCTTATCACTTATTTATTTTCGCTTGTTCTGCTTGTAATACTAATGGTTTTAAGAGTATATCCAATTGCTCTGTCGTGGGGTTATCGATAATAATTTGTCCCGTGTGGTCGAGCAAATATACGCGCGGTATAGAGGGAATGCGCCATTCTTGGATCAATCCGTCCTCTGCACCCGTATATAATTGATCCCACGGCATTTCGGTATCTTGCATAAATTCAGTGACTAATTCCAAAGTTTTATCACTGCTAATTCCAACAATTTCAAATGGGCGTCCTGCATATTGTTTTTTCAACTCCCGCAGGTGCGGAAATTTAGCAATACACGGCCCACACCAAGTGGCCCAAAAATCAACCAACAATACTCGCCCTCGGTATTGGGCGAGGTCTTGTGGCTTGCCTTCTAGGTCAGGAACGGTAACGACTGGCAATTTTTTACCAATGGAAAATTTACGCAGGTCAAATAGTGCTTTTTCTGCAAAGCTATACACGGTAACAACATCAGGTATTACGGTTTCTTGCTCTGGCTCCGGCTGATCTGCAAGGTACATTGCATAAACATTATCCGTATATAAGCTACGCGTAGAAATTCGAGTTGCAAGTAGGGGCATGGCGTTGTCTTTGGTGTTTGCACTCACCTTATTTAACAATACTTCCGCACGTTCGTTCTGCTTAACAATGGCCCCAAAACTGGCTGCACTCAAGTCTTTCATCTCTGGTAAATTATCCAGATAATACTGGGCCAGATATAGCATTGCATGATTTTTAACAACGGGATTTGTAGCATTCTTGACAGCACGTTCCAATAACATAACGTCGTGTTTATACCGACTAGGTTTTGCCGCCGCCCATGCTTCTTTCTCCCATACGGTTTCTGGATATCCTACGTATTGGCTAAACCGAATACTCTTTAAATTTGAAGCGTATCCTGGTTGATTCAAATAATGTTGATATAATAGCTCTTGAATATGCCGTAATTTTTTATAATCAACGCGGTGGACGCTGTTTTCCCCTTCATAGGAAATACTTAGCGCCAACATCAAGGCTTCAAATCCAGCCGTGCTATCAAGATGGGAAAGTCCAAATTCATATACGGTATCAAAATACCCGAGGCCACCCGTTTTAATATTATCTTCGCGCCACTTTTTTCGTTGTTTTGCAAAATTTCTTGCAAACTCGTTATCCCCTCTATTTTCGCGAAGCTTGGCGACATCTTCTTTGGTTACATTCAAATCCAAAGCTTGAGTATTTTCCATAAATTTGGCTTGAGCCTTGCCAGCTTGAATGGCAATTTTTTGGATGCCTTTTGAGGCAGCAACGTCAACAGCCATTTTTTCGGGTTTACCTGCAGGGCCGTCCATTTTCTCTGCTGTGCAAGATAACAGCACAGTTAGGCTCAACATAATTGCAACACACCTAAAAAAACCCCTCATACATAAACCTCTTAGATTAGAATTAAATATATAGGTTTAATGTCGGGTTTGTCAGCTAGGTGCTAGTAGGCGATGCACTAAACAGGCTAAAATAGAGCATACATGGTCACATAAGCGATATAAATGGCCTTCCTTTCCACAACCAAACCTTCATAATAAGATGTTCAAAATGCGTAAGGGTATCCATGCAAAATAGGTTTTTTAATAATTTTATGACAGCCGTTAAGGACTACTCATCATGGTCAACTTTGTTAATTGTCATGTTGATGATTACCAGTCTCATTGTTGCCCCACATTTTGCCCATCAGCACGGGATTGACTTCAAGCAAATCACCAAACCATTTTTAATATATACCCTCATGGCTTTTCTTTCCTATCTTTTCCTTGTTATGCTTACTAGTTTTTATGACCACACGAAACTTCGTTGGCCTTATGTATTTGTTTCCGCGTTTTTTCCTGCGTTGATTGGCATGTACCTTATGTATTGGCAGCGCCTATTAAAACAAAACGCCAGCTTCCCAGATGAACGCGTTATTAGTTTTTTTGAAATGTTAGTGTCAGCATATTTTTATATGCCTTTTACAATCGTTGTTGCTCTACTGTGTGTTTTTACCAAATCAGAGCGAAAAGCAGCCGCAGACCGCTTGCGCCACGCCACCTATAAAGAACGGCAACAACGAGATCTAGCCGAAATGCAACTCCGGGTTTTGCAGGCGCAAATCGAGCCTCATTTTCTCTATAACACCATGGCGCATCTCGGCATTCTCATTCACGACGAACCAAATACGGCGACGCGCTTTTTAGATAGGTTTATCACTTATTTGCGCGGCGTATCGCCGATTGTCAGCAAATCACTTGTGCCCTTAAAAACCGAACTAGAGCTTTATAAAAGCTATCTTGATGTGCAATCCATACGGTTTGAAAATAAAATTAGCTATGACATTCAGCAAAACGGGCTTAGAGACGATTTGGAAATTCCGTCATTTATTCTACTTACTTTGGCAGAGAATGCTATGAAACATGCTCTGGAATCTTCAACAGAAGGTGGCCATATTTCACTTGATTTTAAACTTGATAACAACAAGTTTATCATCACCCATATAAATTCAGGGCAAACCTTAAATCCAGATTGGGAACCAGGGATTGGCCTGCGTAATATTCAAGAACGGCTCGCCTCGCTCTATATGGAAAACGCTAAATTTACACTTGAAAGCACAGACAATAGCGAAACCAAAGCGACAATAGAAATTCCATTTACAAGTTAAATTGATTATGAGTATAAACATCCTCATTGCAGAAGACGAACCGCGAATTGCAAGAGACCTTGAACGTCGATTGCAAAAACTATGGCCAGAAATCGAAACGGTTACCATCGTACATGACGGCATGGAGGCTCTAAAATCTATCGAAAACAATCCGCCAGACATTGCCTTCCTCGACATTCGGATGCCAAAAATGAGTGGCATAGAGGTGGCTCTGCATATTCAAAATAAATGCCATATTGTCTTTGCTACCGCCTACGATCAACACGCCGTTGAGGCCTTTGATTTGGGGGTCATTGATTATATTGTGAAACCCGTCAATGATGAGCGTTTGGCTACGGCCATTACGCGCTTGAAAGAAAAACTTACCCACGCCCCCGAAAATTCGGGCAATGCGCTCATCACCACAAACCCGCCTTCATATTTAAAATTTATCAAAGCCAACAGCGGGGTCAATATGCATCTTATACCAATGAATGAAATTATTATGTTTCGTAAAGACGGACGCTATACCCAAGTGATAACAAACACTCGCTCCCCGCTCATAAAACTGACACTAAAAGAGCTTGATACAATGCTTGACCCAGATGTTTTTTGGCGGGTGCGCTCTGCGGCAATTATAAATATCAATGCACTTGAGAAAATTATTGCGCAAGGGCGCGACGGTATTCAACTCTACTTAACAGGCATGGAAACACCTATCAATGTTAGCCGAAGTTATGCTTATAAATTTTCTAAAACTGATAAATTTCCCCGCTAAATATACACTATGTCCCACATTTATGGCTATGACTGACAGGATATACGCTGTTTTTGACCACATAATACATTGCGTATAGCGCGAGTATAATATTTCTGTTCTACAGGCTGGCAAGGAATACATGCGTTTAATTATGTTACAAAGGACATACATCATGAATTTATCCAAAGCATTGCTGCTCAGCACCATATTAACGGTCAGTCTTACTGGTTGTAAAGTTTCAGTAGATAACCAACCGCCACAAACTGATTTTGCACACCAGTCTACGGATATAAAAGTAGATAAAAATGTAACTTACGGCAAACTTCCCAATGGGGTTCGCTACGCCGTTATGCATAACGAGACACCGTCCAATACAGCCGCCCTACGTATGCGGTTTGATACAGGCTCCTTAAACGAAACTGACCCGCAACGCGGCATTGCCCATTTTACAGAGCATATGGCTTTTAACGGCTCTATAAATATTCCTGAAGGCGAAATGGTCAAACGTCTAGAACGTAACGGCTTGGCTTTTGGCGCAGATACCAATGCCTATACAAGTTTTGACGAAACCGTCTATATGCTCAATTTGCCAAATACTGAAGATGCATTGGTTGAAGAAACCATGATGATTATGCGCGAAACCGCCAGTAATTTGTTATTAGACCAAGGCGCTATTGATCGGGAACGGGGCGTCATAAAATCCGAAAAACGTGACCGAGAAAGCCCTGCCGCAACAGCAGGTCTCGACAATCTTGAATTTATCACAAGGGGAAGCCGCCTAAGTGACAGATTGCCGATTGGCATTGACGCCACCTTAAAAACTGTAATGGCAGATGACTTCAGAGACTATTACAATGGACATTACCGCCCTGAAAATACATTTATTGTTCTGGTTGGTGATCTTGATACTGATTTTGCAATTCGCACAATTACTAAATATTTTGCAGATTGGACGGCTGTAGGAGAAGCGGCGGCAACTCACGATGCAGGCAAAACACCTACTCGGGGTAAAGACATAAAATATTACGTTGACCCTGAAATCAGAACCTCCATAACCCTATCCACCATCAAACCACACACAGAATATGTGGACAGTAACAACGCGAGACAAGAGAATTATTTGGACGGCATTGGCAATAGTATTTTAAACCAACGTCTATCATCATTAGCGCGCAAATCAGACGCCGTATTTTTATCTGGTGGAGCAGGCATCGAAAAACCATTCAAAACAGCCGAAATAGCAAATTTAAGCATGAGCAGTCGCCCAGAAAATTGGCGCAAGGCACTGGCCGTAGGTGAACAAGAACTTCGCAAGGCCATAAAATTTGGCTTTACACAAAACGAACTTGACGAGCAAATTTTAAATACAAAAAAATCATTACAGGTCAGAGCCGAATCCGCAGAAACTAGGAGTACAAATGGGCTTGCAGGGTCAATCGTTGGTAGATTTGCAAATGAGAGTGTGTTTTCTACGCCAGAAGTAAATCTCGAAAATTTTCTTGCTTACGAAAAAAATATTACCCTGAAAGACATCGAGGCAAGGTTTAAAAAACAATGGTCAGCCTTGGACACCCCAATGCTTTATTTACAAACCAGCGAGGTTATCAAAAATGCTGAAGCTGAAATTGAAAACGCCTATAATGCGAGCTTAGCAGTGGATGTAAAGGCCAATGCAAAAGTTGAAAAAGGCACATTTGCCTATACGGATTTTGGCACGCCAGGTAAAGTCGTTAGCCAAAAGCATATTAAAGATGCTGATACTCACCTGATTAAATTTGAAAACAATGTTCTGCTTAACTTCAAACACACTGAATACCAAAAAGGTAGAATATCAATTTCTGTGAGCGTTGGTGACGGCGGACTATCTGCCCCAACGAAAGACTATGGTTTCTTCGCACTCGCAGGGTCGCTTATGGGTGCAGGCGGGCTTGAGGCGCATAGTTCAGATGACCTCAGACGCTTAATGGCAGGTAAATCTGTAGGCGCAGGTTTTGGCGTCGGCGGGAAAAGTTTTAGTATCAGTGGTTCTACCGTCCCGTCCGACCTCGCTGACGAATTTAACTTACTCACGGCTCAACTGATCGCACCAGGGTATAGAGAAGAAGCACAAGCTCGGTTTAAGAAATCTGTTGAGGCTTGGTATCCCACTCAAGACTCGACCCCTGGCGGCGTTGCGGCTCGTGATATAAATGGGCTTATTCACTCAGGGGACCCACGTTTTGTCGTCCCTTCCCTCGAAGATTATACTGGGGCCAAAATTTCGGATATTAAAAATTGGATTGCACCGCAACTCAAAGATGGGCAAATCGAAATCGTCGTTGTTGGCGACATCGACAAGGAAGCTGTTATCAAACAGGTGGCCCGCACATTTGGCGCCCTGCCAAAACGTAAATTAGGGCACGGCAATTACCCTCACATGACAGATGTTAAATTTCCAACAAAACGGCAAGCAAAGCCAATTACCCTGACCCATGTTGGCGACAAAAATCAAGCAATGTTACAGGTTTTCTGGCCAGCACCCGATGACAGCAACATTCTTAGAAGCCGCCAGTTGGCCGTACTTAAAGATGTATTTAGTCGGAGAATAAACACAGTCATTCGAGAAGAAGAAGGGATTGCCTACTCCCCGCGTGCTCGAAGATCAGGATCACGTGTGTTTAAAGGTTATGGCTATATCTCAACATCGCTTGGTCTCACGCCTGAAAACCTCCCACTAGCCATACAAAAACTAGATGAAATTGCGGAAGACTTTAGAGCTGGAAACATTCCTGATGACGAGTTCAACCGCGCCATTCAGCCAACACTGGAAGGTCTCGAAAAAACCTTAGAAAGCAATGGATACTGGATGCGCGTAATCAGTCATGCACAAACAGATCCATGGGGTATTGAAGGGTTTCGCAGCCGCAATAAAGATTTCAACAATATAAAATTGGAAGATTTAAAACCACTCGCAGCGGAAATTTTCCGTAAAGAAAACGCCTTCCGCGTACAAATTGTACCTGAAAAATAAACACAGGCCTAAAGACTAGGGCTTGTCCTCGATTTATGGACAAGCCCCAGTCTAATACTTGTTTGTCTAATACTTACTTGTGATAGTAAGTGGACTTGCTTCATTAAAGTGGAGAGTGTTTCAAGTTAGTTATTTATAACTAACAATAAGTCCTTAGCATCAACGCTATCACCTATATCAACACATAATTGCGAAATGACACCCGCCCGATGTGCATATAGCGCCGTTTCCATTTTCATAGCTTCCAATGTCATAACGATATCACCCTTGGCAACGCTTTGGCCCTGAGTAATGGCAATTGACATAACTGCTCCTGGCAGCGGCGCACCCATGTGAGCAGGATTCGTGTCGTCAGATTTTTGTGCTTTTTTGACTGAAACTTGTGCCGTACGGTCGGGAACTTTTATGGAGCGTGGTTGACCGTTAAGCTCGAAGAAAGCTTTTACATTGCCTTGCTTATCAACGTCTGACAACGCCATAAACCTGATGGAAAGCACTTTGCCCGGCTCTAATTCAACATTGATTTCTTCTTGTGGTTTCATGCCGTAAAAAAACGTCGGCGTTGGCAAAATAGTCACAGGGCCGTATTCTTTATCCGCGCTTACATAGGCTTTAAATACGCTTGGGTATAGCACATAACTGGTCAACTCTTCTGCGTTAAATTTTCTCTTATACGCAGTTTTTAAATCAGATTTTGCAGTCGTGAAATCTGCCTTGGGTAAATGTTTGCCTGACCGCTCGGTGAGTGGCTTTTCGCCGCGCAACACCTTCTTTTGCAAAGCCTTTGGAAACCCACCTGGCGGTTGTCCAAGCTCGCCTTTAAAGAAGGACACCACGGAGGCGGGGAAGGCAAAATCTTTACCGCCGTCTTCAATATCAGCTCTGGTAAGTTCTGCGCTGACCATCGCCAGTGCCATGTCGCCCACCACTTTGGAGGACGGGGTAACTTTGGGAATATCGCCAAACATGGCGTTCACATCGGAATAGGTTTTGGCAATCAATGGCCATTTTGCATAGAGGCCCAAAGACCGCGCTTGCTCTTGTAAATTGGTAAATTGACCACCTGGCATTTCGTGCAAGAACACTTCGGACGCACCTGATTTAAGATTTGGCTCGAACGCCGCGTATTGCGCTCGCACCTGCCCCCAATAAGCCGACATTTCGAGAATAGATTGCGGATCAAGGCCGCTGTCTCTGTCTTGGCCTTTAAGCGCATTGACCACCGAGCCAAGATTTGGCTGTGAGGTCAGGCCTGAAAAACTATCCATTGCCAAATCAACCGCGTCAACGCCTGCGTCTATGGCCGCCAATATACTGGCCGACGCGATACCTGTGCTGTCATGGGTGTGGAAGTGGATGGGCAGGCCTGTTTCGTCTTTTAAAGCTTTGACCAAAAGCGTTACAGCGGCAGGTTTGAGCAATCCTGCCATATCTTTAATGGCCAAAATATGTACGCCCGCAGATTTCAAATCCCGCCCCATATTGACGAAATAATCCAAATCAAATTTAGTGCGTTTGGGATCAAGGATATCGCCTGTGTAACAAATCGCGCCTTCGCACAACCTGCCCGTTTCCAAGACCGCGTCGATTGCCACCCGCATATTTTCAACCCAATTTAAGCTGTCAAATACACGAAATAAATCCACACCGTTCTCTGCGGCTTGAGCGACAAATTCCTGCACCACATTATCTGGGTAGTTTTTATAACCTACAGCGTTGGATCCGCGCAGCAGCATTTGCAACAAAATGTTAGGAACCTGCGCGCGAATTTTGCGCAAGCGTTGCCACGGGTCTTCTTGTAAAAACCGCATAGCCACGTCAAATGTCGCCCCGCCCCAACATTCAAGACTTAGCAAGTTTGGGAAATTATGGGCATAGGCAGGAGCCGCAGCCACTATATCATAACTGCGCATGCGGGTAGCGAGTAAGGATTGATGAGCATCGCGCATAGTTGTGTCGGTAATCAGGACTTGTTTTTGTGCCAACATCCATTTTGCAAACGCTTCGGGGCCGTCCCTGTCCAACCTGTCTTTATTGCCCACCTGCAGTGACGCCGCAGTGAACGCTGGCGGAATTGGTAGCTTTAAATCTGCACGCGGCAATACGCGGTCTTTGGTTTGTGGATGTCCGTTTACGGACACATCAGCAATATAACGCAAGAGGCGTGTGGCCCGGTCGCGGCGCACGGGAAATTTAAATAGCTCTGGCGCATTATCAATAAAGCGCGTGGTGTAGTCCGCCGCTTTGAACCGTGGATGGTTGATGACGTTTTCTAAAAACGGGATATTTGTAGAAATACCGCGAATGCGAAACTCTCGCAAAGCCCTGTCCATACGAGACAAAGCTTCATCTTGGCTTGGCGCCCACGCGGTTATTTTTTCAAGTAAGCTATCATAATGACGGGTGATAACGGCGCCAGAATATGCAGGGCCACCGTCGAGCCTAATGCCAAATCCCATTGCACTACGGTAGGTGGTGATACGCCCGTAATCTGGTATGAAATTGGCCTCTGGGTCTTCGGAAGTTATGCGGCACTGGATTGCGCATCCATTGATATGAATGTCTTTTTGCACAGGGACACCGCAGGCTTTTACATCACCGATACGCGCACCCTCTGCGATGAGGATTTGGGCTTTGACAATATCAATCCCCGTTATTTCTTCGGTCACCGTGTGCTCTACTTGCAAGCGCGGGTTAACTTCAATGAAGTAAAAATTTCCACTCTCCACATCCATCAAAAACTCAACCGTACCCGCATTTTCGTAACCAACATGGTTCATAAGGCGCAAGGCTTGATCGCAAATATCTTTTTGTTGTGCAGCATTTAGGTAGGGTGCAGGTGCACGCTCGACAATTTTTTGGTGACGCCTTTGCACCGAACAATCTCGTTCAAATAAATGCACAATATTGCCGTGAAGATCGGCAATAATTTGTACTTCTACGTGACGGGCTTTCGTCACCAATTTCTCAAGGTAAACCTCGTCGCGACCAAATGCAGACATGGACTCGCGTTTACCGGAATTAACCTGTTTTTCCAACTCACTTTCGTCCATAATAATGCGCATGCCGCGACCACCGCCACCCCAACTGGCCTTGAGCATTAGAGGGTAGCCAATATCCTTAGCAATTTTATGAATTGCAGTCATGTCTTCGGGAAGCTCGCCCGTTGCAGGGACAACATTGACGCCAGCCGCAATCGCCAGTTCACGTGCAGAAACCTTATCGCCAAGTGCGCGCATAATGTCAGCATTGGGGCCAATAAATATCAGCCCCACGCGGGCGCATGCCTCAGCAAAATCTGGGCTTTCAGACAAAAATCCATAACCGGGGTGCACCGCGTCTGCACCGATTTTTAAGGCCAGTTTAATGATACCTTCAATATGTAAATAAGCATTGATGGGCGATAGACCTGCGCCCACCTTATAGGCCTCATCTGCTTTAAATCTATGTAATGAAAACTTGTCTTCTTCCGCGTAAATAGCCACGGTTTTGAGCTGCAATTCATTGGCCGCCCGCAAAATACGAATAGCAATTTCACCACGGTTAGCGACCAGTAATTTTTTTATTTTTTTGGCCATAGCCGCGTCCGCTCTAAAATTTATTCAAGGTCCATACGGATAACGCAATCTATATGCAAAGTACAAAGCATTTTTATAATGTTCGCGCCATAATACGGGCAGTATCTAGCATACGGTTAGAAAACCCCCATTCATTATCATACCAGGCAAATACACGGGCTAATGTTCCGTCTTGCACATATACTTGGTCAGCCACAAAGCTTGAGGAATGGGCGTCGTGATTAAAATCTGTTGATACCAATTTTTCGTCTACATAGCCAAGCACGCCTTTTAAAGCCCGCTGTGATTGCGCCTTGAACATTTCCCTAATTTCAGAAGCACTGGTTTTCTTGCCCAAGATAACTGTCAGATCAACCGCCGAAACATTGGGAACGGGTACGCGAATGGCAACACCGTTAAGCCGCCCGTCCAAGGCAGGGATCACCCTGCCAATGGCCTTGGCTGCGCCCGTTGATGTTGGAATCATAGACAAAGCCGCAGCACGGCCCCGGTATAAATCTTTGTGCACACTGTCATGGGTGGGCTGATCGCCCGTATAGGCATGGATGGTGGTCATCAACCCCGAAGAAATACCGTAAGCATCATGTAATGGCCCGACCAATGGCGCCAGCGCATTGGTTGTGCAAGACGCATTGGAGACTATGATATCGCCCCCATTTATGTCACTGTGATTAATACCAAATACCACCGTCTTGGTGTCATCCTTAGGCGGCGCGGACAATAATACCCGTTTGGCCCCTGCCGTTATATGTTTACCCGCGCTCACCGCCGTTAAGAAAAACCCTGTGCATTCCATGACGATATCAACACCGAGCGCACCCCAAGGTAGGTTTTCAGGGTCACGCTCTGCGTAAACAGATATTTTCTGGCCGTTAACATGCACCGCGCCCTCACCACCCAAAACAGGTGCGGGGAACCGCCCATGCACACTGTCATATTTTAGCAGGTGGGCGAGAGTCTTTGCGTCGGCCAAATCATTAATAGCCACAATTTCTACATCTGCTTCACCACTTTCTACCAAAGCACGCAAAACCAACCGACCAATACGACCAAATCCATTAATTGCTATCCGAATAGTCACTGTACACACTCCATATCAACTTTAGTACCAATTACACGAAAACATTACCAATGGCAATACCAATTCGCGTGAGTTTTATAGAGGTTCGTGCAGGCAACACAGTATGCAAGGGTAAACTTTCATGAGCACCACTGTAAATACCACCAAGGAAATAAGGTTTTTCTTAATGTGCGTACTTTTTGACAAATGCCTTATTGGTCATTAATTTTGTTTCGGCGTCGCGCCCCATAAGTTCAACAGAGCGGAAGGCCTTATCAAGAATGTTTTTGGGGATGTTTGCACACTCTACATATTTGGGAATATATTCGAGGCCATATAAAATATATTGCCAACTGGCTACGCCAAAAATTTCGTATTTATTTGGAAAATCTGCGTCGCACGTAGCGTAATGCTTCCAAGCTTTTAATTTTGTTTGCAATGAGGGGGGGATGGTTTTGGGATTGGTTTGTAACTTCCAAAATTCCGTATCCGTACGCTTGGTCAAACAATAATGAAGCTTGACGAAATCAATAATATTATCCCAACGAAGTTTAAACACTTCATTATAGTGCTTGGCAAGCGGCTCCATGGCTGCTCGCGTCTCTGGAAAACGCGACGCTAAGCCTCGCACGCCTGCCTCTGTCATAGCGATTGCAGTGGCCTCTAATGGCTCAACAAAACCGCTGGAAAAACCGTTCGCTACACAGTTTTTTACCCAAAATTTTTCACGGTATCCTACGGGGAAAGATATATGGCGTAATTTTTCCGAGCTGTCAGCCTGACCTGCATAGCTCTTGAGAATATTCTCAGCACGCTCTGGTGTGGTGTGTTTTGACGAATATACATAACCTGTACCGCGGCGGTTTTGTAAAGCAATATCCCAAATCCAACCGGCTTCTTGGGCCGTAGAAATTGTGTGAGTCGCAATCGTAGTTTCATTATCTGCATAAGGAATTTGCAAAATAACCGCGCTGTCTACGTTTAAATATTGGCTCTTGTCGACGAACGGAACTTTGAGAGTTTTGTCAAATAAGAAACCTGCAAAGCCTGTGCAGTCCATATAAAAGTCAGCCGTATAGACGGATCCATCATCGCCAACAACATTTTCGATATATCCGTCATCATCCAAATTTGCAGAGACCAAGTCTGCATAAATATGCTTTACGCCAAGGTTTTTAAGAGCATGTTTTTTTATCATTTGCCCAAGCTTTCCCGCGTCCAAATGATAAGCATAACGCGCCATCCAGTTATATTCTGGGGTATCTATGCCTTTGGGGGCCAAGTTCTTATCACATAAATGCGCCTGTACAGTTACCGTACTTGCAAAATTTTTATCCACATGACCGTCTTGTTTATTTCGCACCCAATGGGCCGAAAGATCAATGCCTTTGGGCATGGCTGGCGGATCGAACGGATGATAATAAGAATGCTCTTGCTCTTTTGGGTCGTGTAGCCAGTTACGAAACTCAGCACCTTGCTTAAAGCTAGCATTACATTCTGCGAGAAAGTCTTTTTCAGATAAGCCAATTTCGTGCAAGGTATTCACAATAGTCGGGAAAGTCCCCTCTCCTACGCCTATGATTGGAATATTTGGCGATTCAATAACAGTAACCGTGATATCACGTCCTGTATTTTGAAATGATTTTGCCAGCATAGCTGCACTAATCCAACCAGCACTGCCCCCACCAATCACGCACACTTTTCTAATTTTACTCATCTCCCCACCTCATCTATCCCTACAGACAAAGCATCCACCTTACGCTTCACCAAACGTCCCATACACTTCAAGGATTTAATCTGAGCATTTAACACAGGCATCGCCCCTTGCTCGCGTAATCGTTCTAATTCACCATGAGGTAATGCATTTAGCTTTTCTGCGTCAATACTGTAAATACCTCCCATATTTTTATCGGGCTGTCCTTTAATTTTTATGGTCACACTCTTGGCACTCAATACATCTTGCTGGACGAGGTAGGCGATAAATTTTTGCGTGAATTTTGCATGCTCCTCATAGCGCACGACGTCTTCTGTTTTGGCCTTTAAATATGCGGTTTGCGCGCCATTTTCAGAAAACAATGCCTCCTCCGTATTCTGATTAAGTTGCAGGCTTTTCTCATTAATACACAAGAATAATTCGTCCTTATTGGCCGCATCTGCACCGAGAGAAAAAGGCGCATTTCTCATAATTTCTGGCGTATAGTCCCCCTGCCATTGCCCGCCTTGACAATATAGATTTTCGCCTGGCTCCGTACCCATTATTACGACGCTTTGAAACTGCCCCGTTTGCGCATTTTTCACAAAGACAATGGGATAGGTAGTTGCAGCTGCGAGGAACTCTTGCAGATTGATAGGTAGCAAATATTCTGTACCAAATATTGCACAATCAATTTCAGGATTGACCTTTAAATCCTTATGGAGCGTGTTGTTAAGCATCACTTTATGAACAGGCATTTCCAATTCCTTTATAGGGGCTGCATACCATATTGCTTGATCTTATCTAATAAATCACGGTGGCGAGGAAGCTCTTTTAACAGTGCTTGTGCACGCTCACCAACAGCCGCAAACTGCTGCTCGGCCATATTTACATAACTCTGATTTAGAGGTTTATTCTGTGTCGGGTATTGCATGCCGTAAAGCACATATAGATAATTTTCCACGTCAAATATTTCAAACTTACTGAAAAAATCATCTGGGCTCGGCGAATGATTTTTCCATAACGCAAGTTGGTCTTTTAAGTTGTCAGACATTGTTTGCGGGGCTTTATTGTCACGCCAAAATTGTGTGTCCTCCCTGTTCGAAACACAGTAATGCATTTTTATAAAATCGAACACACGCTCCCAGCCATAAACCATAGCTTTATTAAAACGGTTTTCCAGAAATTTACACTCCGCTTTATCACGTGGAAATTTACCGGCTAACAATTTTGCTGAATAGTCTGACAGTAATATTGCTGTTGCTTCTAACGGTTCTGCAAAGCCTTGTGACAAGCCAATCGCCACACAGTTTTTTGACCAAAACTTTTCGCGCCGTCCGACGGGCATGGATAATTTTCGGAAACTGTCAGGTGCTTGGCTACCAAGGTATTGTGCAAAATTATCTTCAGCTTCCCCGTCGCTCATATGATTGTTAGAATAAACAAAGCCTACGCCACGGCGCATCGGCAAATGAATATCCCACGTCCAGCCCGCTTGATGAGCTGTGGCAATAGTATAGGGAGGAATGGTTGAATCTGGTTCTTTTGTAATTTGTGCCACCAAAGCCGTGTTGGTAAAAAGAACATCAGATTTATCAAGATAAGGCACGTTCATTTTTTGACCCAATAAGTAAGCCGCGAACCCTGTGCAATCTATATAAAAATCAAACGCAAGCTCTCCCTTGGTATCTGTAGTGAGAGATTTTATAAAACCATCATTATCTAAATTCACATCAACAACATTGGTAATCATATGTTGTACCGAAAATTTTTCTTTGGCATTGCGCCCTAATAATTTTGCAAATTTTGCCGCATTCATATGGTAGGCATAAGTTGTTTCGCCCTCATATTCAGGTGTCGCAATTTTCTTTGGGGCCAACCCCGCATCACACACAGCACCTTGCACGGATACAATATCTGCATAATTGCGCGATTGTTTTTCACTCAGCCAATACGGAGTTAAATCATCACCAAATGGAAATGGGTAATCAAATAAATGATGATAATAATTATCTTTACCGTGCTTGTCTTGATCCAACCAGTTTACAAATTTTATGGACTGTTTAAAGGCGACGTCGCAGTCTCTTACAAAATCCGTTTCGCGAATACCAAAGTGTTTTAGGGTTTCGCGCATGGCGGGCACAGTGCCCTCACCCACGCCAACGATTGGCACATCGGGAGATTCTATAAGCGTAATCGACATACCCTGCATTGTTGATAAAGCCGCACCTAAATAGTTAGCCGTTAGCCACCCCGCACTCCCACCTCCTATTATGGCAATATTATTTATTCGCACGGATTTCTTCCTAAAGTTTTTCTCACAATAAAATTATCTTAGCCGAAAAAGCAAAAAAGCCCAACCGAAGTTGGGCTTTTTCTTTACTCATTTCTAGCGAAGGGCGTTGCTAGAAACGAGCACTAACTCCAACAATAACACGGCGTTCGCCTACATATGAATACGCAGGGTACCCGTCAGATGTCCGCTGGAATGTCGCAGCGCCTTGATCGCGACCAACTTGAATGCTGTCGGATTCTAGCAGATTATTAACTTGGAAATTCACGTCAAACATATCATTAATATGGTATGTACCACTGAGATCAATTTGACCGTAGTCTTGATGCTCACGCGCACCATAGAAGCCAATTTCACGAATGAAATATGAATCACGCCAAGAATATGCACCTCGAACTGAGAACTGGTCGTTTTCATAATACACTACAGCGTTAACAGTGTGCTTAGATCCATCTGTCATTTGCAAATTGCCATCAGCATAGATATCGGCATCATCTACTTTTGCGTCTGCTAATGTGTAGTTTGCCATAAAGCCAAGACCGTTATCCATAGCATGCTGGAATTGTAATTCGATACCATTCACACTGCCGCCTTGACCATTCAACTTCGTTTGAAGCAGCCAGTTATCAACTCCTGAATCGGGATCAACAACACCAATCGACTGGTTAGCAAGATTACTAAATGTTGGGAAATTACTGAGGCTCTTTGTAAATACGCCAGCTGAAATTAAGCTATTTTCTGAGAAATAATACTCCAAAGCCAACTCAAACTGGGTGGACTTGAAAGGGAGTAACGCAACATTACCTTGCGAAACAGATTCATTACCAGGAACGGTATCTGCAAAGCCTACCAAACCTTGGTTTCCAAACATATCGTTATAATTAGGCCGAGCAATAGTCTGTGCCCCTGCAAAGCGCAAAATTATGTCATCTTGCACATCATAAGCAATGTTCACACTTGGCAATATATCATCATAACTCGCATCAACAGTTGACAATGTTTTTGCCACGCCATTATTTTGCGCGAGAACTTCACCAGTTACAGTGCTATCACCCGCATAAAAGCTCGTCTTCGCATCTGTGCTAACATAGCGCAAGCCAACATTACCACGAAGACGCTCTGTTTCAAATGTTCCCATAATATATGCAGCAAAATTTTTCTCACCCACAGTTACAAAACCAAGGCGCTCACGTTCCCAACCATCAATAAAGCTTCTTGCATAGTTAAGCGCTTCATTAACATTTAAGGCTGGCATAGAGAACCGGTCATGACCGATGGCAACCGCGCCACTGATAAAACGGCTAGGATCAACATTGGCAGCTTCTGTCGCGCCGTTAAAGCGCGGCATTAATGGACGGAATTTATCGTTTTCAACATCATGGTCTGTAAAACGCACACCCATTTTAATAGAATTCACCGCACCAAAATTGGTATCAAATTCAACATCAGCCTGTAGATATGTTTCTTCATCCGTATTGGGTTGCTGCACGATTTGGCCTGTTTGCAAGCCTTCCCAACCAAAGTAATTCCCTTGTGTTGGGATGACAAATAGTGGGTTGGATAGATCAAATGCAATCCGATCACCCGTTGCATCAATCGTACCTTGTGCACCACCAACGCCAGAAATATAAGCCATTTGCATTTCAAAATTCGTACCGCCTGCTGCTTTCGTTGTACCAGCCTGACCTGTAACTTTAAAGCCTTCGCCTTCATAACCAATTGTCAAATCAAGAGCTTCTGATGACATTGTCGCCAAACGTGTCCGTACATCCCAAAAACCATCATTATTGATTCCAGGGAATGTTGCCGGATTGTTTGTCGACGTACACAAAATTGGCGCACCTTGTGGATTGGTCGCACAAGCACTTGTATCTTGTGGAATAAATACACCGTGATTTGTACCGTCCGCACCAAGTTCTAGGTTTAAATAATGTACAGAGATATCTAGTGCATCATTTGGCGCATATTGCGCAACAATATCATAGGCCAAACGGTCACGGTCTTGCTGGAAATTTACAGGTGCAATACGACCACCCCAAGAAGGAAGGCCTTCAACACCACGGCGCACAAGACTATAGTCTGACTTTGCCACCGATGCCAAAAGACCAATTGTACCAGCTTCGTTTTTATAACTATACAAGCCAGACATTGATAGATCCACCTTATCAGACACAGACGTGCCCGTCGCTTTTACATTAGCAAATGCAGTATGTGCCTTGAGATCAAGTGGCTTACGCGTTTTCACGTTAACCGTACCACCAAGGCCACCTTCAACAAGGTCAGCTTGGGATGATTTATACACCTCAATGCTGGCAATCATTTCGGAAGGAAGCATTGAGTAGTTAAAAGAACGGTCAATCGCTTGCTGAGAATACCAACCTGTTGAAGCCACATTTTGGCCGTTCAAAGTTGTCAATGTGTGCTCATCAGACGCACCGCGAATAGAAACAGCACTCCCTTCACCAAACTGGCGAGATACAGTAATGCCAGGAATACGCGCAAGCGATTCAGCAACATTATTGTCTGGGAACTTACCAATATCTTCTGAAGTGATAGCATCAACAACAGACGTTGCAGCACGTTTTACATCAAGAGATTTCTTTAATGCAGAACGGATACCAGTTGATACCACTTCGTCGGATGGCTGCGATTGTGCCACTGCATTGGTGCTCATCAAGAGCACTGATGCGCTTGCTGTTGCGGTTAATATTGTTTTGAGAGATTTCATCTGGTTATTCCCCTTGTTGATGATCGGCGATCTTGCCTAGTTTTAAATTCAGTCGTTGTGTGGTTTTGGCTCACTTACCATGTCGTTTATTCTTGCTTAAATAAGTCCTGTTACATACCTTAATGCATACCTTTGATGAACTTATTGCATACCCTTAGCATACCAATTTTGAATTGGTCAACACCTCTTCATGAAAAAAACTTCCAACTGTTGCCGCAATACAACACTATTTTTCATCTTGTAATTCAAGGATTTGGGCTATAAATAGAAAGAATGGTTATACGCCGCTATATATTGGCGTTATTATTTGCAGCAATAAAATTATTTATGGGGAAATAAATGGTACCATTTATTGAATTAGTTGGCGTCCTTGATGAAAACACTAGGGATCCACTTTACAAGCAATTGCAAAAAAAGCTTCGCAACGCGATTGAAGGCAATCAATTACAACCTGATGAACTCCTGCCTGCTGAACGGGATATGGCCAACGCCTTTAAAGTATCACGGATCACGGTTCGTAAAGCACTCGAAGGTCTCGTCAGTGAAGGTCTGCTTACGAGACGCCAAGGCTCGGGTACTTTTGTTGCAGCGCGCGTTGAGAAAAACTTCTCACAACTCACGTCCTTTTCTGAGGACATGGTTTCACGCGGATTTAAACCGAGTTCCACATGGTTAGAACAAAATGAAAGTGACGTTACCCCTGAGGAAGTTATGAATTATGGACTGAGCCCAGGCATGAAGGTTTACCGCCTTAATCGTCTGCGATTCGCAAATAAAGAACCCATGTCTTTAGAATACACAATTATTCCCGCCTTTTGCTTGCCCTCCATCGCATCTATCCAGTCTTCCCTGTATGAAGCCCTTGGGAAAAATGGCTACCGCCCTGTACGTGCCTTACAGCGCCTTCGTGCCGTTCTTTTATCAGAAGAACAAGCCAAGCTACTTGGCGCTAAAGTTAATGACGCAGGGCTTTTGGTTGAAAGGCGCGGCTTCCTTAAAGACGGCAGGATAATGGAAATTGCCCACTCATATTATCGCGGTGACACTTATGATTTTGTCGCTGAACTGAGTGGATAGTTATTTTATGCGACGATTGCGAGAGCACACTTAAGTTTGTGATCTTAATGCAATACCTATTTCCTCTGCATTAGGACCAATTAACATATGATAGATATTTTTTTTGATTTTTACAAACCCTCTAATACCATTTTCCAGCAGCGCTTTCTCATCAACAATACTGCCGTCCCTCAACTCTAAAACCAAACGGCTCGACTTCGTCTCTATACTCAGCACGTTCTTGGCGCCGCCCAAAGCTGTGAATATGGTCTTTACGGCAGATATATCAATGTTCGTCACATCTGATATTTGACCAGCATTATTGTTAATAATATTTTGATCAGTTTTAACGGGTAAAACTATTTGCGGAACACCTGCATGGTCACGAACCCCAATTTTCAAAGCTTGGTTGATTTCATCTGCCAGAATTTCAGCTGTTGGCCCAATGACGACTTGTAGCGTCGTTGCAGATGGGCGGATCACACCACGTGCACCCAAATCTTTAAGCACACCAGCATTGACCGCTTGATTGTCTTTCATGACCAATCTCAACCGTGTTGTGCACGCCGCGACTTCTTCCAAATTCTCTGCACCACCGAGCGCCTCAATAAAACCGAGTGCCTTGCTTGTGCTCTGGGTCGTATGACTAAGCGCACTTGATGCGGCGACAGCATCATCCCGACCTGGAACTTTCATATTAAATTTTACAATGAAAAACCTAAAGACCGAGTAATAAATCAACGCATAAACAGCCCCAACGGGGAATAGCCAAAGAGGGTTCGTCGCTTTGTTAAAATTCAACACATAATCAAACAACCCAGCAGAGAACCCAAAGCCCAATTTGATATTTAAAAAATCCATGAGCGCCATAGACACGCCCGTTAAAACGGCGTGAATTGCATATAGGAGCGGGGCTAAAAACATGAAGGTAAATTCGATGGGTTCTGTAACACCCGTAAGCAGTGATGTAAGTCCTAAGGACATATACATGCCGCCAACTTCTTTTCTGCGCTCAGGCAATGCCGATCTATACATAGCATAACACGCCGCAGGCAGACCAAACATCATGACAGGGAAAAAGCCCGTCATAAATGCACCTGCCGTTTTGTCACCTGCAAAGAAACGACCAAGATCCCCCGTCGCTCCATTAAAATCACCCATGACAAACCAAGCCACATTATTGAGAATATGGTGCAATCCTGTAACGATGAGCAGACGGTTAAGTACACCAAAAATAAACAGGCCAAAGCCGCCTGCATTGACTACCATTTGGCTAAAGCTATCAATGCCAGAAGAAATTACGGGGAAAGCATAACCAAAAAACGCCGCGATAAACAGGCCACTAACACCCGCTGCAATCGGGACAAACCTACGTCCGCCAAAAAAGGCTAAAAACTCTGGCAGACGAATATTATGATAGCGATTATACAAAATACCGGCAAAAATTCCCGATACTATCCCTATGGGTACGCGCAATTTTTTAATTTCACCAATTTTGCTAGCGTTTTCGACAATACCCTTATGAGCTTCACCCACACCCGCCAATACCTCAGGAGCAATTTGGACCAAAGTTTGCGCCCCATTAACTGCGACCAAATAAGCCACAAGCCCCGCAAGTCCAGCCGCACCGTGATTGCCTTTTGCAAAACCAACCGCAATACCAACCGCAAACAGCATGCCAAGATTAGCAAAGATCGCATCTCCTGCAGTCGCAATAAACGGAATATTAAGTAGATCTGGCTGACCAACCCTTAACAATATCGCCGCCACTGGCAACACTGCGATAGGCAGCATGAGCGAACGCCCTAAATGCTGAACATTTGCCATAAAATTTGCCATATACTTTCCCCTATGTCCAATCAGCCAAATGTGGCCATGTGGTTCTTACATATTTTCTGATCTCATCTGCACTGCTCATATCCAAAACTTTGCCCGCCGCCTGTTTGCAGTCTTCGAAATCCAAAGTCCTGATAAATGCTTTAAGCTCTGGCAGCCGTGCGATTGTTGATGAAAGTTCCGTCACACCAAGCCCAATAAGTATAGGAGCCGCGACAAGATCGGACGCCGCACCGCCGCACACGCCCATCCATTTGTCGTTTTTCTGGGCCGCGTGCGAGGCCATATCAATCATCCGTAATACTGCTGGGTGAAGCGCATCAATACTTGCAGCTAGCCCCGCATTGCCCCGGTCAATCGCCAGTACATATTGGCTAAGATCATTTGTGCCTACAGAAAAGAAATCCACTTCTTTAGCCAATTGATCTGCCAGTATTGCAGACGCAGGCGTTTCAATCATAATGCCCAATGAACGTGGCCCTGTGATACCAAGTTGTTCGCACGCCTTTTTTAGCAATTGTTTTGCTTGCCTAAACTCGTCCACATCAACAACCATGGGCAACATGATATGCACATCAGCTTTAGATTTCACACGCAGTATTGCCCGAAGTTGTGTCAAAAATAAATCTTCTCGGCGCAAAGATATGCGAATGCCGCGCAAACCAAGGGCTGGATTTTCTTCATCAGGAATATCCACAAAAGGAACAGGCTTATCGCCGCCAATATCCATTGTACGAATAACAATCGGTCTTCCCCCTAGCCCGTCGGCAATGTTTTGGTATTTCTCAAACTGCTCGTCTTCACGCGGCGGGTTTGACCGCCCCAAGAACAAAAACTCACTGCGCAGTAAACCACACCCTTCTGCGCCAAATTCTACAGCTCGGCTAGCTTCGCCGTCTGCACCCAAATTAGCAAAAACTTCGATCCTGACACCATCTTTTGTACGGCACTCTTGATGGGCATTTTTTCGTGCTCGTTTTTGGTTTTTTTCGCGCGTCTTAATTGCAGCTTTAAATTCAGTTATTTTTTTCTGGCTTGGTGCAATATGCAACCGTCCCTGATCTGCTTCCATAATCACGCTGGTTCCATCTGGAATCGCACTTATATTATGTCCAAGCGCTACAAGTATAGGCACACCCTTATCTGCGGCTAAAATAGAAACATGAGAGGTAGCCCCCCCCCGTGCCAAACAAATCCCGCCAATGTTTTGTGCGGCCAAGGCAATAAATTGGGAGGGGAGCATTTCGTCGGCAATGATAATATCACCTTTACTAATATTCAAATCTTGGTCACCATTACCGCCAGACAAGACAGACAAAACCTGCATTTCCAAATCAAAAAGATCATCCGCCCGTTCCGCCATTCTTACTTCGCCTGAGGATTTTAAGATGGCTATATTACGCTCAATTGCCTTATGCCAAGCATATGATGCACTCTTTCCATCCTCTATCAAAACCTTTGCACTGGCCAAAAGAGATGGGTCATAAAGCAGCGCAATATGGGCACTGATAACATCTTGCTGTGTCGCTGATTGTCCCTTCAAATCATGCGTTAAATTCGTATGGACGGATGTTATTGCCTTCGTCAATTCTGTAAGTTCCTGAGAAGCACCGATGCCTTTTTGCTCATAATCCAGAGACGTTTGCTGCCAATGCGTTATTTTGCCTATAGCTAATCCAGGCGCGCCCATTGTCCCATTTAAGACCGTATCTCCGCTCAAGCTTATGCTTGCTTTTTCTAAGGTTGGTGCTTTATTTTCACTCACGTCAGACACCAGATTAATCGGTGTTTCACCAAGCCCGCTTTTTATTTGCTTAATCGCTGTAGCGACTGCTTTTTTGGCATCAAGACCATTTGCACTCACCAGCACACGGTCACCTAATTTAGTGCCAAGCCCCATAAGTTCTACCGTGCTTTTTGCGTCCGCAGTTTTTGCCCCATGAATAATTTGTATTTGGGACTGGTAGGACTTTAATTCCGCTGTAAGCCTTGCAGCAGGTCGCGCATGTAAACCGTGCTCTAGTGGCAAGTCTACAGTTTCTTCAACCACATTACCTTCTATGGCCATCACGTCAACGGGGGCGTTTGCGCCTTTTATGCTGCAAATATCAAAGATAGCTTCACCTTTAACAACGCAACCCGTTTTTCTATTTACAACCTTATACGCATCACTATTGCTAATAATGATTGGCGTTAGAACACTTTTGGCGCGGTGCGTGAGTTGATTTAAATCATAAGTAATGAGGCCTTGCCCAGAAGCAACCATATCTCCCACTTTTACACTTACAGTAAAACCACTGCCCTTTAGGGCAACCGTATCGATACCAATATGCATGAGTATCTCAGCCCCATTAGCGGCTTTAACAGTGACAGCATGGTTTGTTCGTGCAATCGCAACAATTTCCCCGTCACAGGGTGCGCACAATTCCCCACTTGTTGGATCTAGCAAAACACCATCACCCATCATTTTTTCAGCAAATACTGCGTCTGGTGCCTCACTTAGGGAGCCAATCCACCCCCTCCCAGGCGATACAATTGTACTAGTAGTCAAAACATGCCTCCATGGTCTCATCCCCTACCTTGCCCAATCAGGCAGACTTACTCTTATTCAATTCAATTCAATTCAATTCAATTCAATTCAATTCAATTCAATTCAATTTGCTAGCACGGCTGTTTACCGCATTCAAGGCATTCTTAATACCAATCGTAATACCTTTTGCAATTTTTTGCTTTTCTTTTCCATATTGGTACTATAGTTGTTTCTGCAGGAACAAACATACACATGTAAGTATTTATTAGAGAATTTACGAATGAGCTCATCAACAAAAATGCCCCATACGCTCATGTATGCCGAAGCTTCCCAAGCTGGAGCCGTTGTTCGCAAGCAAATCAAATATAACCAAGATAAATTTCGGGAAATCGGTGCATATCTTCGCAAAAACCCGCCAAGATTTGCGGTGACCGTAGGTCGAGGCAGCTCCGATCATGCCGCTGTTTATGCACGGTATCTCATTGAAACCCAGTTAGGTGTGATAACCAGCCCTGCTGGGTTGTCCGTTAGTTCTGTATATGGCGCGCCCCTTCACACTGAAGAATCGCTGTGCATTGCGATTTCACAGTCAGGCCAAAGCCCTGATCTCGTTGCAACAGTAAGCGATATGCATCGGCGCGGTGCCTACGCAATAGCCCTCATTAACGCCGAAAACTCACCATTGGCTAGCTGTGCCGACCAAACAATACCACTGTGCGCTGGGCCAGAAAAAAGTGTTGCGGCAACAAAATCTTTTATCAGCTCTATGAGTGCAGTTTTGCAAATTGTTGCCCATTGGAAAAATGACAAGCCCTTACTGGAACTTATTCATCATTTACCTCAACAATTAGAAGCGGCTTGGAAACTCGACTGGAGCGGAGCCATTCCCACATTTACAAACGCGTCAAACTTATTTGTCCTTGGGCGCGGTCTTGGCTATGGGCTCACCCGTGAAGCCGCCTTAAAATTTAAGGAAACCTGTTCATTACACGCAGAAAGCTATAGCTCGGCAGAAGTGCTACATGGCCCGGCGGCAATCATAAAAAACGGCTTCCCAATATTGGCCTTTTCCCAAAATGACGAAACAAGAATTGGTCTTAGAAAAACGCTCGACACAATTGCGCAAAATGGAGGCAATGTTTTTGTCGCAGGTTTGTCAAATACGCCGTTTACCGAGCTACCGACAATAGATGCTCATCCATTAATCCAGCCTATACTTATGGCGCAAAGTTTTTATAAAATGGTCAATGCTGTTGCTCTGGCAAGGGGTTATAACCCTGACGCTCCCGCAAATTTATCCAAAGTGACGGAAACAGTATGACGCGGACAGCTTTCATAAATGGGCGCATACTTATTGATTGCGAGATTGTAAACAATCAGTGTGTCATCATTGAAGGTGGAAAAATTTCCTCTATTGTTCCACAAGCAGATTTACCAAAAAATATAGATATATATGACCTAGCTGGGCAATTGCTTGCACCTGGATTTATTGATATTCAAGTTAATGGCGGCGGCGGCGTATTATTTAATGATGCACCGACTGTAGAAACCATCAAGCAAATTGGAAGAGCCCATAGAGCTTTTGGCACAACAGGGTTTCTCCCAACACTTATCAGTGATGACGCGGAAATCATGGAGCAAGCCATTAACGCAGTTGAAGACGCTATTACCCAGGGTGTTCCTGGCGTTCTCGGCATTCATATTGAAGGGCCATTTTTAAGTAAGGCAAAAAACGGCATTCACAATCACGATAAAATCAGGACGTTATCCGATAAAGATATTCCGTTGCTAACATCCCTCAAAAATGGCAAAACACTCATCACATTAGCGCCAGAATGCACAAATTCAGGCCTCATTCAGGAACTCACGAATGCGGGGGCCATTATTTCTGCTGGCCACACCAATGCAACATATGAGCAAACAAAACTTGCGATTGAGGCAGGTGTCACAGGTTTTACGCATTTCTTTAACGCTATGTCCCAGATGACAAGCCGAGAGCCAGGTGTTGTTGGCGCAGCTCTGGAAGATCAAGATACCTGGTGCGGCGTTATCGTGGACGGCAAACATATATCTGCCCCAACCTTAAAAATAGCCATGAAATGCAAGCCATTGTCAAAATATATACTTGTTACAGACGCCATGCCTACAGTGGGGAGCTTGGACAATTGTTTTACCCTCCAAGGCAAAACCATACACGTCAAAGACGGTGTTTGCATCGCTGAAGACGGCACGCTTGCAGGCTGTCATCTCAATATGGCCCAAGCCGTTCAAAACACGATTTCAATATTGGATGTATCGCCTATTGATGCGCTAAGGATGGCCTCGATCAACGCAGCCAGCTTTCTCGGCCTGAGCAACACCATAGGTACAATTGCACCAGGTTTTGATGCAAGTTTAGTGGTTTTAGATAAAGATTACAACGTGGTGCAAACTTGGATTAACGGTACATGCCAATGAGTACGTCAATAAAAAAGGCGATCATATTATTTGGCGCAACCGGTGATCTTGCACAGCGCATGTTGTACCCGTCATTTTTCTTTTTGGAAATGGACGAACTCCTTCCCTTAGATTTAGTGATTATTGGGTCATCTCGAGAAAAGCTCACAGATGAAGCGTTTTGCGCCCGCATCAAACAAAATCTAAAAACCCATGTTGGCAAGCATTTCACAGAAAAAACGTGGGACAGATTAAGCAAACGACTGTCTTACGTGTCAGGCGATTGCACAACGGTAGATATTTACAATGATTTTGCAAAAGCCTTAAAACACGCAGATGAATTGATGTTTTATCTCTCCACATCACCGTCTTTATACGGGGCAATTGCCAAAAACCTATCCGCGTCAGGACTGGCCAACAACACATCCCGTGTCATTGTTGAAAAACCCATTGGACATGACCTTGCAACGTCCAAAACCATCAATGAAGCTCTCGCGAACAGCTTTTCTGAGGACAGGATTTTTAGAATTGACCATTACCTTGGTAAAGAAACGGTTCAAAATCTGCTCGCCCTTAGGTTTGGCAATATTTTATTTGAACCGCTCTGGAATAAAACATCTATTGAATCCGTTCAAATCACCATTTCTGAAACAGGCGGGGTTGAAGATAGATGGTCTTATTACAATGATTTTGGGGCCATGCGCGATATGGTGCAAAACCACCTTATTCAACTCCTCTGCCTTGTTGCTATGGAACCTCCCATTAGTGCTGATCCAAACGCTATACGGGATGAGAAAGTTAAAGTTCTAAGGTCGCTTAAACCGATTACAGCGACCAATGTAAAAACCGATACTATCCGAGGGCAGTACAAAAAAGGTATGTCCAACGGCAAGCCTGTAGCGGGGTATAATGAAGAAGAAGGTAGCAGTGATAGCGACACAGAAACCTTTGTTGCTTTGCGTGCACATATCGATAATTGGCGCTGGGCGGGTGTGCCGTTTTATCTGCGCACAGGTAAGCGCATGCCCACACGCGAAACACATATTGTCATTCAATTTCGTGATGTCCCACACTCAATCTTTCCTGGCAATGATTTAAAAGCCAATAGACTTGTTATCGAACTTCAACCCAATGAAGTTATATCCTTATCTCTCATGAATAAAACGCCAGAACTTTTAGAGAGCGGTGGCATGCAATTGTCACCCATACCGCTTAATTTAAGTCTAAGTGACAACAATAAAAAACATAGTCCACGCAGACGCATTGCCTATGAGCGCTTGTTGCTAGAAGCCATTAACAATAACCCAACCCTGTTTGTTCGTCGCGACGAGGTCGAAGCCTCTTGGAAGTGGGTCGATAAAATTATTAAGGGTTGGAAAAAATTGGGCATAACACCTGCAAAATACGCGGCAGGTACATCTGGGCCTTCAAGTGCCCACGGACTCACCGAACGATACGGCCATAGCTGGTTTGAAGGGGAACATTAATGAATGCTCTGATTAACACGAATGCAATTTTTCGAAAATTTTCTTCTATTGCAGAGATGATTGAAGCTTTGTCAATTGAAACGACCCAAAGGCTTTCGAATGCCATACAAAAAAATGGCTGCGCCAGTTGCGTGGCTGCGGGCGGGACAACCGTACCTCCATTGTTGGAAAAACTTTCAAACACAGATATTGCATGGGATAAAGTACACATCACATTATCAGACGAGAGATGGGTTGAGCCTGGCAGCACAAATAGCAACCAGTATTTAATACAGACCAAGCTTTTGCAAAACAAAGCATCTAAAGCAAGCCTTGTTCCGTTATGGCGTGATTGCGACACCCCAAAAGAAGCAGCTATAATATCGGGCAAAGCCGTAAGTCATATGCCCTCTCCATTTGAAGTTACACTATTGGGAATGGGCGCAGACATGCACGCCGCATCACTCTTTCCAAATGCGCCAGGTATAATTGACGCTATGGATACAACACGAGAAAATATGGTGTGCAAAATTGGCCCTGTAGGTGGGGCGTCTGGTGCAGAAACACGTTTGTCTCTGAGCTTAAAAGCAATTCTAAACTCAAAAATAATCTATATAATGATTGTTGGAGATGAAAAACTTGCGGCACTCACCAAAGCCAGCGCGCTTAATGACCCTATAAAATCCCCCGTAAGTGCTATATTACACCAAACTAAGTGCCCTGTACATGTGTATTGGGCCCCTAAAGATTAGGAACAACAAACAAGTATGCGACCAGCAATCACAGACATTACCAATCGCATTATAGAGCGCAGTAAAGCTAGCCGCGCCAATTACTTGCTCCGCATGCAAAAGGCTAAGGACGCAGGACCAGGGCGCAGTGCCATGTCTTGCGGAAATTTTGCCCATGCCATTGCCGCGTCGCCTATCAAAGACAAGCTAACCCTGCGCAATAAAGAAACCAAAAACATTGGTATTGTCACCGCCTATAATGATTTGCTTTCGGCCCATCAACCCTTCGCCGCCTACCCTGATATTATTAAAGATGCCGCACGTACTGTTGGCGCGACAGCCCAAGTTGCAGGCGGCGTTCCTGCCATGTGCGACGGCGTTACCCAAGGCCAACCGGGTATGGAGCTGTCATTGTTTTCCCGTGATGTCATTGCTATGGCAACAGCAATTTCACTGTCACACAATGTGTTTGACGGGGCTTTGATGCTGGGCGTATGTGACAAAATTGTCCCTGGGCTATTAATTGGCGCGCTTTCTTTTGGCCACCTGCCTACTATATTTGTTCCTGCAGGCCCTATGACGTCTGGCCTCCCCAACCAAGAAAAAGCACGCATACGGCAATTACACGCCGAGGGTAAAATTGGCCGTGCAGAACTCTTAGAAGCCGAAGAAAAATCATACCACGGCATAGGCACATGCACATTTTACGGTACTGCCAATTCCAATCAAATGTTGATGGAAATTATGGGATTGCAACTTCCAGGCTCATCATTTGTAAACCCTGGTCAGCAATTGCGCGGTTTACTTACAAGCACCGCAGGTACGCAAGCCGTAGAACTCGCACGCTCTAACACAGCTAGCCTTGCACAAATTGTTACAGAAAAAGCCATCGTAAATGGTATTGTCGGCCTGATGGCAACGGGCGGTTCTACCAATCTTGCCCTCCATATTGTCGCCATTGCACGTGCTGCTGGCATCATTGTTAATTGGAGTGATTTTTCCGAAATTTCAAAAACCGTTCCTTTACTCGCCCGCGTTTATCCCAATGGATATGCCGATATCAATGTTTTTCATGCGGCAGGCGGTATGGCATTTTTAATTCGAGAGCTTCTGGGCGGCGGACTTCTTCATCCTGATACAATGACTATTATGGGCGGCGGGCTAGAGAGCTACACCAAAGAAAGTTTCGTTGAAGAGAGCCAACTGGTTTGGAAAGACGGCGCCATTAAATCTCTAAATGAAGAAGTATTACGCCCAATAGACAATCCCTTTGCGCCAAATGGCGGCATGCGTTTGTTGGACGGCAATATTGGGCGGGCCGTTATTAAAGTTTCCGCTGTTGCGCCAGAGCACCGCATAGTGGAAGCCCCTGCCATTGTATTCCATGACCAAGACGCATTACCTGCGGCCTATAAAGCCGGTGATTTAAACAAGGATTTCATAGCCGTTATTCGTTTTCAAGGCCCGAAAGCAAACGGCATGCCAGAGCTGCACAAGCTGACACCTACCCTGACTGCACTGCAAAGCAAAGGCTATAAAATCGGGCTGGTCACAGATGGCCGTATGTCTGGTGCTTCAGGCACTATACCAGCCGCCATCCACATTACACCTGAGGCCAAAGACGCAGGCCCGATTGCACGTATCCAAGAGGGGGATATGATAAAACTGGACGCACGAGCTGGCACACTCAATGTACGTGTGGATGAAGCCACACTTGCAGGCCGAAGCGTTGTAAAACACGACCACGAAAACACGGGCATAGGCAGAGAATTATTTGAAAACATGCGTCGATCAGCTGGCGCAGCCGAGCAAGGCGCAAGCATTTTTTGGAACTAAATTATGAGTGAACACGTCAACGCAATCCTGCAAACAAGCCCGGTTATTCCTGTTCTGGCTATCAATAACCTTAGCGACGCAGTGCCGCTTGCACGCGCACTTGTTAAGGGCGGCATAAAGGTATTGGAGATTACATTGCGTACGCCAATTGCTTTGGATGCAATCCGTTTAATCTCTGATGAAGTTGAAGACGCCATTGTTGGTGTTGGTACGGTGATTACACCAAAGGACATGGAACGCTCTGCGCATGCTGGCGCCGTTTTTGCGGTTAGCCCCGGCTTGACAGAAGAGCTTGCAAAACATGCTGTATATTTCAAAGATAACCTACCTCTTTTGCCGGGTGTCTCAACCCCATCAGAACTTATGCGGGCTACGGAATCTGGTTTTGAAACTCTAAAATTTTTCCCCGCAGAAGCCGCTGGTGGACGGCCCATGCTCAAATCTTTTGCGGGCCCATTTCCGAATATGAAATTTTGCCCAACTGGGGGCATCACACCAAAGAATGCTCCTAACTATCTTTCCTTACCCAATGTGCTTTGCGTTGGCGGCTCATGGCTAGCCCCAAAAGACGCCATAGCCCATGAGGATTGGCAACATATAACCAAATTGGCCCAACACGCAGCAAAATTGAAACGAGGATAATATGAAATTATTTTACGCCCTATCGACCTCTTTATGTATTCTCAGCATGGTTGGTTGCAAACCTGTACAATCAACCAATACAGCGCAGCACATGGTTGATAGTATCGCTGACAATTTACAAGTCAATTACGCGGTCACGCACAATAAATCGGACGAGGCATGCGCTTTACCAAATGGTACGGGCACTATTACCGGCGCACCTTGTTATGAATCAATTCTGACATTAAGTAGCCAAAAAAACCTGCAAGGCAAAACGTGGGAGATATATTATTCTCAAGTCGAGCCATTGTTTGCAACGCAATCTGAAGATTTTACTATTGAGAAAATTAATGGTGATTTGCACCGCATACGTCCAATGGATAATTTTTCTGGCTTTGATGCTGGGAAGTCAAAAAATATCCATATGGTCACGACGGGGCAAATCCTGACGGAAGCCAAACTCATGCCAAATTATTATGTTGTGGCAGAGGGCGCGCATGCCCAAACCATTGAAAGCACAAAGTTAAAATCTGACCCCGAAACAGGTTTAATAGTGCGTCCCTACATCACCCCACTAGATGACACTGCCAACCTCTTTCACAAAAACAAAATGGACAATACGGCTTTGGCTGATGCAAAATTTTTGTATGCCGCCAATAAAAACACACATACAATATCCAAAGAAGAAATTGATTTAGGTATTATCCCGACACCGCTTTCAATCAAAGCTGATCCAAATGGTAAACGTCTTGATATACCTCGTGGACTGAACATTAATTTAAACGACATTGCCCGTAAAGAAATTGAATTTGCGCTCGCGCGACTTACCTCACTTGGACTAAAGCAAAACCCTCTTGGCGTGCCTGTAAATCTATCCATCAAACCAAAGATAGTTTCACACGGATACCAGTTAGAAATTACTGACACCAGTATTGAGATTATGGGGCACGACACAGAAAGCGTTTATCACGGCCTCATTACCTTAGCATCTTTAGCGCGCATAGGTTCCAAAACGCTCCCAGTATTGCGTATTGAAGATAGCCCCCGTTACGATTTTCGCGGCATGCATGTGGATGTGGCCAGAAACTTTCATTCCAAAAAAGAACTTATCAAAATTATGGACCAAATGGCCGCCTATAAGCTCAACAAATTACATATTCATTTGGGCGATGATGAAGGATGGCGGTTGGAAATTCCTGGCCTGCCAGAGTTAACCGAGATTGGGTCTAAGCGGTGTCACGACCCAAGCGAAAATACGTGCCTGCTTATGCAACTTGGATCAGGGCCAACAGGCACATCTGCCGTTGATGGGTTTTATTCTGTTCAAGACTACACAGAAATACTGCATGCCGCGAGTGCCCGTCATATAAAAGTCATTCCGTCCCTAGACATGCCAGGTCATGCACGCGCCGCCGTCAAATCTATGGAAGCACGTTACCGCAAATATATGGCACTTGGTGACACCGTCAAAGCCAATCAATACTTGCTAAGCGATCCAAATGACAAATCTGAGTACCAGAGCATTCAGTATTATTCTGACAACACTATCAACCCGTGTATGAAAAGCTCATTTGTATTTCTAACAAAAATGATCGATGAAATCCAAAACCTACACGAAAATGCGGGCCACCCTTTGACGCGCTACCACATAGGCGCAGACGAAACGGCGGGCGCGTGGACTCAATCACCTCTCTGTAATGCATTCTTTAAAAATAATACCTCAGGCATAACTGAGCCAAAGCAACTCGGTAATTATATGGTTGAGCGGTTTGCCAATATTATCTCAAAACGCGGCATTATCACTGCGGCTTGGAATGATGGTCTTGAGCATGCTGACCCAAAAAAACTACCACAAAAAATGCAGTCAAGTATTTGGGGTGCGTTCTTTTGGGGCGGGGCAACGCCCGCACAAAAACATGCTAATTATGGCTGGGACGCTGTTCTCTCCTACCCAACCGCATTATATTTCGATTTTCCTTATGAGGCTGATCCAAAAGAAGGTGGCTATTATTGGGCATCACGCCGCGTTAACACCCGTAAAGTTTTCAACATCATGCCTGGCAACGCGCCAATCCATGCAGAGTTTGAAAATGACACCAACGAAAACCCGTTTGAAGTTAATGACACACTTCAAAAAGATGAACACGGTAATATTACCCACGCCCCCCTTAATCGCGGCGTAAAATTTGCTGGTATTCAAGGCCAGATATGGAGTGAAACCGTGCCAACAGATGGAGAACTGGAATACCGTGTATTCCCGCGCTTACTCGCACTGGCAGAACGTGCGTGGCACAAACCCGGTTGGGAAGTTCCGTATAATTATGACGGCGGTATCTACAATAAAGATAGCCTAAATTTTACCAAGGCGGCCAGAAAATCCCGCGACATGGATTGGTCGCGGTTTGCGAGCATCATCGGCCATAAAGAAATGGAAAAAATGGGGCACGCTAACATCGCCTACCGCATTCCAACCGTGGGCGCAGTCATTGAAGGCGGCATTCTTAGGGCTAATATAATTTTCCCAGGGCTTACAATTGAATACCAAGAAAACGGTGCACAATGGAAAACCTATCAAGGCGAAACCCAGGTCACGACCGATGTGAAAATTCGTGCGCGTTCAGCAAATACAAAGCGGGCAGGTCGCCAATTACTTGTCAAATATTTTGATTAGACCAGTTAAAATTCTATTTTTGAATGCAGCGGGTTTTATCATCATTGATGTATTGATGCTAGTTTGGCACGTATCAAAGCAGAAGTGTGAACTTTGCTAATGGCCAATCAACCGTCAAACTCTGTTATCGTCTTTGGTGAGGCCATGATTGAATTATCAGAGGTACAATACGCCAAAGCTTGTTTGGGGGTTGCAGGTGATACGTTTAACACAGCCGTATACCTCGCACGGTTTGGCATGGAGGTTCGCTACATTACGGCTCTTGGCGGTGATCCTTTTAGCGCACGTATTGTCACGGCTTTGCATGCTGAAAATATTGACACAAGCTCCGTCGTCATAGTCCCAAATAAAACGTCTGGTCTTTATGCAATTGACCTTGACGCATTTGGGGAACGCACGTTTACGTATTGGCGTTCTGACAGTGCTGCGAAACAATTCTTTAATACTCTAGACGCAGAAAAAATTATCAAAGATATGAGCAATGCCAAAACATTATATTTAACAGGCATAACATTATCAATTTTTGATGAGGCGTCCCGTACCGAGATCACTAAACTGTTAAAAACCATTCATAGTGCAGGTGGGCAAGTCGTATTCGATACCAATTACCGTGCAAGCGGTTGGAAAAGCAAAGCAACCGCCATTTCAGCTATTGAAGCAATCATGCCCTTCGTGACAATTGCCTTGCCGACTTGGGAAGATGAAAAAAAATTATTTGGCGATGATAATGTTGAGGCATGTGCAGACCGTTGGCATGCATCTGGTGCTCAGGACGTTATTATTAAAGCAGGTTCTCAGGGGGCCTATTCAGTTAAAACAGGTTGGGTGGCCCCGCCTCGCGTACTTAAACCCATAGATACAACAGGCGCTGGCGATAGTTTTAACGGCGCATATCTTGCGGCGCGCCTATCAGGGGCATCCATAAAACAGGCCATCATGAATGGCCATGAATTAGCCGCAAAAGTAATAATGACCAATGGTGCAATACTGTAAAGCCTAGGCGAAACTTGAATAACACACATAAAAGTTCGCAAATTAATCACGGATTGCGGTCATTGCCTGCGTTAATGCGTAATCAGAACTGTCGTGGCCAATTTGCCATGAAAATATACCTCCTAACCCTTGGTTTTTAGCCCATTTTGCTTTCATTTTAATAATTTCCGCATCATCAAAGGAAATCAATTTACCTTCTTTTTCATTGACCAAAAAGCTAACTCCCAAGTCTACATCATATTGTTTCACATAATTTTTACGTATGTAGTGCGACGCCATAAGGTCACGATAGCCCATCGGAATTTCGGCTTTTGAAGATGCACGCTCTTGTATGCCATCTTGGGCTGACCACGAGACATTGCTCCACCCACGACCATAAAACGGCACACCTAATATAATTTTGGAACTGGGTACACCGTGACTGATAACATCTTCAACCCTACTGATGACCCCTGAGCTGTTTGCGTCGGGCGGGTAAAAACTTGCATGATGCCCTGCCCGTTTGTCACCAACGGCAAAGTCATATGTCATCAAGAATAAATAATCTATATACGGCGCCACGCCGCGCCAATTTAACGCCGTGTTGTTACTTGGAGAACCCGTCATAGCCGTGCTTAAAGAGTACTTCTTTGTTTCATTTACTTGTAACACATCAAGTTCGGCACGCAATTTTTTCATCATTTTCGTAAATGCTATGCGCTCACGAGCAATTCCCTGCTTCCCAAGTGCAGGGTGTGTATTATCATCACCACCAGGAAATTCCCAATCAATATCAAGTCCATCAAATACAGGGTATTTTTCCATCATTTGTACGGCAGACGTTGCAAATGAGTTCAACCCCTCATCAGTTTTCACAAGATCATGAAAGGGGCCAGAATATGACCACCCACCTATGGACAACAAAAATTTCAAATGTGGGTGCTTTTGTTTTAAGGATTGCAGCGCTACCATATCTGTAGTTCGCATATATGCCTCTGGTAAAAATACAGAAAATGGAGGTTTGTTTTCACACATAGTGTTAAAGTTCATTTGGACTTCAGCATCGGCTTTAGGGTGTGATCCACACGGAACAGCAAAGGCATATAAAAGGTGAGTTAAATGCTCTCCAGGAATGGTACCAATTTTGTCAGAGTCTCCACCTGAAGATATGTAAGAGGCAACAATTTTATCAGGTTGGCTTTGACCGTTTTTATCAGAAGGTTGCACATATGGTACGGTTGGGGCCTGTATGCTACACGAAACTATGCTCTGTAACATGCCTACACTTACTATGATCTTCGTGAGTGAGTACTTGAAATTTTGCATTTTAAATCTCCTATTTCATATTTCATACATGAGCAACATATGTGTCACCCCTCTGCAATTAGCGCACAAATTTTAGTGAAGTGATTTCAAAAACCGAACCAGAGGTTGGCTTGTAGTTAACGAAATTTAGTTTGCATAAATCATGCGTATCCAACACTCTACTTGTAGATAATCCATATTGATAAAAATCTTTCCAGTATAGTTTTACCGTCGTAAAGCGTTGTGGTGAGGCAGGTATTGTAGACATAGGATGGGAACCGCCATGCATACAACCTGTACCCGTTGCATTACCTTCTCGTGCTTGGAGTTTCATTGCGTCCGTAGAGCGGTATGTAATTTCAACATATTTTGACTGGGCAGGTAATTTGATAGGAAGACCATCATTTAAAGAGCTGGGGTTTAGGGGAACATTTAATTCAATTTCACCTTGAGGGGAATAATTTGCAGTTATGAGCACAACTTTATGGGCCAGCCTTTCTCTATTTATAAAATTTCCATTCTCAATAACTGGCCCCTCAACAAACCAAGTATGCGTTGTGACAAGATTATGTTCACTGTCCCATTTGTGATGCGAAATTGGGTGTTTTACACATGCGGACACTATAAGAATACCAACAATAGAAAGCATTAATTTCATACCCACCACTTTACCGGCTTAAAGACTTTGCCAACCAATTTCGCGTGCGTGCCACTGTATCTGGCGTCAACTCACCTAATATACCGCGCGCATCAGGTGGCAAGTGTGCCGTCACATTATTGTTGTCAAAGATCAAATGTTGAAATACGTTTTGCCAGATTTCTTTACGATGTGCTGGCATATTACGAATTGCCAAAATGGTATGAATCAGGGATTCAAATGCATCCCCGCCTATTGCAGCAGCCTCATCCCACCAAAAATTCACCATCACATTAAAACTTTCCAAGGCCTGTACCTGATGCCACCAAAAATAAGGGATGAAAAGTGCGTCGCCAGGTAATAAAATTGTTGTTTGTGCAGTTTCTAAGGCCTTTTCATATCGCGGAAACCGGTTTAAATCCGGATTTTCTAATGACACCATACTGATAGGTTGCCCCGCGAGCGTATTTTCGAGCGGCCCAATATATAGGTTTTCAATTTGCTCTGGAGGAAACAATGTTACTTTGCGCCGACCAGCAACCACACATATTAAGTTTTCTGAAAGATCATAATGCGTTGGCACTGTTGTTTCATTCCCAATCCACAGTCTAGCAATCGCATTTTTATGTGGCAAAGCTATATGGTTATCTGGCAAAAACGTGGGGAAATTTTGGTCTATCCGAAGGGCCCCTGTATATAAGGCAGATTTATTGTTGTCTTTAACGGACTCATGTAACTTGCGTAAAAAAGAGTGAAAATGCTCATTGTTTTTATCGAAATTATGTTGCCGTGTATCAGAGTCATAAAAAAACTGACCCTGTAGCTCTTCTGGAGCTGTAAAAACCTCTATATCTTGCCCAGAAAATTGGGCCCCAAGGTAATTTATCATATTTCGCGGAGATTTCAGACCTTCATGAACTGCTGGCCAATGCTTCGCATATCCACGTAAAACCACAGGTTGGTTGCCAGGTATTATATCCGATAAAAGTTGCGAATGATCGACATTTTCTTGTTCAGTTACAGATTTATACTGACGCTTCATAATCAATATTTCTCACCCAATATTATATTCATACCCCTATATACACAAAGCCCGTAGCAATGCCACGGGCTTTGAAATTTATATGAATATCACAAATAGTACTTAGAAAGTTGCGCGCGCAATAAACGAGAAGCGTCTGTCATTCATAAACCATGATCTTGGCGCTTCAAACAAACTACCATCTGAATTTATACTCAGAACAGCATTGGTTTTCGTAATCTCGTTCAGAAGATTAACGGCTTGCACACCGACTTTCCAGTTATCGCTTACATTATAAAATATGGAGCCATCAAGTTGTCCTGTGGCTTTACCCATAGTTGGTGTAAAGGGGAAAATCACATCACGTGCAGTGATTAAATAATCAGACCGCCAATTATATGCGGCCCGCGCCGATATTTTATCCGTTTCGTAAATCAAGGCCGCGTTTACATTATGCTTTGACAAGCCCTCCAGTGGTAAATCTTCCAATGGAAGTGTAGATGCCTGCCTTACAGATATGGAAGGATCGTCTATCACTAGATTTTGTCTCGGCACTCCCGAACTACTAATATATGTGTAATTAAACTGTGTTCCTAAATTGCTTAAAACACCTGGCAAAGAAGGGTAAAATTGTTGATGAGCGATTTCAATGCCCTTGATCTTACCCGTATCTGAACTATTCGTCGGCCCAGTAACAGTGACATCGAATGTTTGTCCATTGTTTGTGAGGCTTTCCGTACGGTTACCACTAACATGCATATCATTTAAATTTTTCCAGAAAGCAGAAAATGTTAAATAACCAACATCGCTGAAATACCACTCATAGGATAAATCAAATTGTGTCGACTTAATTGGCAAGAGTCTTGGGTTTCCAGAGCTTCCAAAAAATCCGGAGAACACTCTATCACCATTCGTTTGCGTGACAAAGCGAGGGGCAACATCAATGAAATTACGTACGAACCCTACTTCTGGGCGGAATATAGACTGTGAATACCCAAATCGTATCAAAGATGTATCATTAATATTATATTTTACATTTAAGCTCGGAAGTACATTTGTATAAGATGTTTCGCTTATAAGCGGCGAGCCGCCATCATTAGAAAACGCCCTCAGATTGTTACGTTCTTGCAGCGTAAATGTCGTACAGAATACAGGAACGCTACGTCCAGGAGGCGGCGTACAATCGGCTTCTGCCGGAATATCAGTCACGACAGGATATTTAACCCCACCATTACTTGTGAAGCTTGTTTCTACAATACGCACACCAACATTACCAGTGAGCGATTGTTCGCCATCAAAGTCATGCCCAAATTTTGCCATAAGATAAGCAGCTTTTGTTTCCTCAGAGAAATCATTAATTTCTTCGGCTTGGAAATTACCGTCTACAAGATTTTGACGGTCCGAAAGCGGTATAAATGTACCTGTACCCCACTCTGCACCTATGGTGCGAACCATATCGTAAAAAGCTTGTCTATTATCAACCAAATTAATACCTGGATAATAGCGCGATACTCCACCTAATGGATTTGGAACTGCACCGCGTAAGAAATTGTCAAAGCCAAATGCTTCAAATGAATCGCCTATAACCGTACCAGGGCCAGTCGAAACAGCTGCACCACCTGGATTTGGAACCCCGTCAATAATTTCGTCAAGCCAAACTTGCCCCGCATTGCCCCACTGCGCACTTAGAACGCCCCAGTTATAAGCGGCAATAAGGTTTTTCTGATCCCGTTTTGCCCACCGCGCACCGCCGCGAATACTTTTAAAGAAACTGCTATCATTCCCAATATCCCACTCCACATCAGCTTTTAATGCAAGTTCGTCACCCGTGTTGTCCTGCTCCACTTCCGCCGCAGACGCAAAATAACTGTGCGCCCGACTACCATATGGGCCATGTTCTGGATTATTAAAACTTGTGCATACGACGCCCCCCAGTGGATCACAGAACGGCGCGGGTGTTCCCCCTTCGGACGGCGGTAAGAAAGCAAGTGTTGGTAAATCAGTGCCATTCAGTCGAATTGAAGCATTTGAATATGTTGAAACCGCTATACTCGCATCATAATATTGCGCATCTGACTTTATATACTGTATATCAAAATTGGTATGCAAACGGTCATTAGGAGACCATTTTACATTAAAGCCAATATCTGAAGTCGTATATTCCCGCTGCGTATTTCGACCAACATTAACTGTTTGCATGCCAAAAAATGGAGTGCGAGGATCACAACCTCTAGCAGGCGGGCTACAACTGCCCGCAGATGGCCCAGCAGTCCAGCCATAATTACCATCTTCCCTCCAACCCGTAGGTGCAGTAATTACACCGTTCGTGAACAACCCATCATCACCAAAATCAAAAGTTGTCCCGAGAACAGGACGCGGTCCTGCGCCATCACGTACAGCATCTGCAGCAACATCAGAAGTTCTTTCCGTCCAAGCCTCTTTAGAGTTAGAACGCAGGAATTGAACCGTTGCTATCAATGTGTCATCAGGGTTTTGCCATTGAGCCGCGCCACCAATTGAAAATCTTTCTCGGTCAGTTTCCTGACTACGTATGCCAATACCCGCTGGCAAAAGAGCGTTAGCACCTAGGCTAGGCTGTGGTTTATAATCCAAAACTTGAATGCCGTCTGATCTGGATTTTAGCTCTGAACTGGCAACATTTAACAGCAAGCCAAATTCACCGCCACCGCTCGTTTCCCAGCGATTGCTCACAAGTCCAGAAATTGAAGGCGTCATTTCTTTTCGGAAATCCCCGTAATTAGCCTCCACAGAACCCGCAATAACAAGGCCAGGTGAATCAAATGGCACTCTTGTAACCAAATTAACAGTGCCAGCCACACCACCTTCAATCATATCAGCTGAGTTGTTTTTTGAAACCTCAATCGACTGCAACATCTCAGGTGAAACATCTGAATAACTTAAACCACGAGCAGATTCAGCTGAGAATATGTCTCTTCCATTAAGCTCTGAACGGACCAATGTTAATCCACGAACAACAACCCCCGCACCTTCTACAGAGAAATGATCTGGATCATCGGCAGCGCGAAAACGCCCAATAGATACGCCAGGTATTCTTTGTAGTGCTTCCGTAACACTTCGGTCTGGCAAAGAACTAATATCCGCCGCAGAAACTGCATCCTTAAACACATCAGCATCGCGTTTAATCTCTTGTGCATTCTTCAAGCTAAGCTTGATCCCGGTCGCCACAATCTCATCAACATCTTCAACTACTTCAGAAGATGTGGTTTGTGCGTATGAAGTGCTACTTATCAAAACACTAGCTGTACATAGAGCAACAAGCGATACGCCTGCATTCAGTAAATTCAAAACACCAGACGGTTGTTTCTTTTGTAATTTCTCTGTTCCAAAAAAAGTCATTTTTTCCCCTGTTAGAATGGTTAGTTCATTATTTTTTTGTGTGGCAATATTTGTCGCGCACAACCCATATGCAAATAGGTTATATACCTTTAAGCAGAAAGCAATACCTAATACATATGGGGCTCATACCAAAGTTTCTAAGATCAACCAAATTCTCCAATAAAACCGTGGATTTTTAAGAGTAAGATATTAACTTCACCACCAATAGGTTACTCATTGGTATTGTTTTTAATTGTACACATCATGTAATACCGTACTATAAAAAACCAATTAAATCAGTCAAACACCTAAATTGGTTCTAACTTGGGCTATATCCAATATTTCACCTACTCACTTTTTTACATAGATATTTTTGCAAAAAAAAAACCAAAACGTGATAAATAAGTCACAAGGATGGCTGGAAATCATAATTACTCTAGCCATATTCCTGCTTTATTTAAATAAAGTTGGCTTGTGACTTCACACAACCCATCAACAATATAGATGATACTATGATATTTATTTAGCCGCGCAATGCTTGGCAATAAAATCCTGGTGCAGCGGCATCTCCCGTTCAGATTGCTGAATGACATCTTGAATATTCAACATGCGCTTGCGCAGTTCACCCTCATCCATTACATCCACAAGTGGGTCATACGCTGTTGGAACAATGCCCTGCCCTACCATAACGGCAAACCAACTGGTATCATTAAACAACTCGTCATTTTCCCTAAATATTCGTCCACGGCCCTTAAAAAGATCCATTTTATCTTGCAAATAGTCTGGTATGGGCATTGTTCGGCAATAATTCCAAAAATCTGAATCGCTGCGACGTGTCGCCTTATAATGCAAAATAATAAAATCCCGTACCTTTTCAAATTCAAACGTAATCACTCTATTATAACGGTCAATTTCCACGTCTTTCAGATCGGTATCTGGAAAGTGCGCCATAAAACTGGAAAGCCCGATTTGCGTTAAATGAATAGCTGTAGACTCAAGAGGTTCTAGAAAACCTGCAGACAGACCGAGAGACAAGCAATTTTTATTCCAAAACTTTTTACGCCTCCCCGTTGTAAATCTAAAGTTTCGCGGCTCACCAATTGGCTTGCCTTCAAGGTTCTCAATTAAAAGCGCCTTGGCTGTTTCGTCATCAGTGAATTTACTCGAATAGACATACCCATTACCCATGCGGTGTTGCAGAGGAATCCGCCAACGCCAACCTGCTTCGTGGGCAATTGCGCGTGTGTAGGGAATTTGCCCGTCTTGCTCTGGAATTTCACATGCCATTGCCACGGCACTGTCACAGGGGAGCCAAGCACTCCAATCCTCATAGCCAGTTTCAAGCGCATCTTCTATTAACAGCCCTCTAAATCCTGAACAATCTATGAAAAAATCAGCGTCAATTTTCTCACCATTTTCCATAACCACATGGTCAATATAACCATCATTACTTCGCAAACTAACGTCAACAACCTTGCCTTCTTTGCGGTGAACGCCGCGCTCTTCTGAATATTCGCGTAAGTATTTTGCATAAAGTAATGCGTCAAAATGGAAGGCATATGCAATCTGAGATAAAGGTGAGTGCCCTGCATTTATGGGACGCATAAACTTCCCTGCACGCGCTGCTTTTGCTTGCAAAGAATACTCGTCCAAGCACAACGCTTCGTTCATGGCCTTAAACTTAAGCCAATAGGCGTGAAAAGATACACCTTCCATATCAAGACCATATGGCCCAAACGGATGAATATAGCGCTCCCCGATTTGTCCCCAATTGACAAATTCTATCCCAAGCTTAAATGTTGCATTGGTTTTGCGAACAAACTCATCTTCATCCAAGCCCAGCATTCGGTTAAAGGTTCGCATTTGCGGGATCGTCGCCTCGCCAACACCAACCGTACCAATGGCTTCAGATTCGATTAATACAATTTCACAATATTTATGTTTCAAAAAACGCGCAAAAACAGATGCGCACATCCAACCCGCCGTACCGCCACCAACAATCACTATTTTTTTTAACCGCTTATCTGCCATCACTCATCCCTCAATATCTGTCCACTGGGAAGGAGACTGAGATACGCCACAATATTTATCAACATACGCCTTATGGGACTGTAATCCAGTTGCCGTTTCATTAATTTTATGTCTAACACGCTCCAAAAGAGCATATACTTTATCATCTTTAAAGCACTTGATAATAGGATCGCAATGCTTTGGTAAAAAACCCTGCCCAAATGCCACGGCCGTCCAACTGGGAATATCAAATAATTCCCCGTCATCTTTAAAAAAGCGACCAGATATTTTAAACAAATCAAGCCGATCTTTCAAATGCGTTGGCAATTCCATGGTTCGGCAATAATCCCAAAGTGGTTCCCCGTACCGCTCATTTGCGTAGTAATGTAAAATCAAAAAATCCCGTGCGCGTTCATATTGAAGAGCGGTTGATTTGTTGTATTGATCCCGTTCTGCTGGCTCAGTTTTATGGCGCGGAAACAGGGCAATCAATTGTGAAATTGCGACTTGGATCAAATGGATACTTGTCGATTCTAACGGCTCTAAAAATCCTGCAGACAAGCCTATAGCCACGCAATTGTTTTTCCAAAATGCCTTGCGACGCCCTGTGGTAAATTTAAACTGTTTGGGTTCTGATATTGGCTGCGCATCTAAATGACCCAAAAATTCATTACGTGCTGCTTCATCTGATTGAAAACGACTTGCATACACATACCCATTTCCCGTCCTATGTTGAAGCGGGATTTTCCATTGCCAACCAGCAGAGCGCGCTGTTGTTTGTGTATAGGATTGTAAATTTTCCCCACTTGGTGTGGGTGCTGCAATTGCGCTATCACACGGCAAGTATTGGCTCCAATCTTCGTATCCCGCCTTCAACGTCTTTTCGATTAAAAGCCCCCCAAACCCACTACAGTCAATAAAAAAATCAGCCTCCATTACCAGACCATCTTCCATAACAAGGGCCGTAATATCTCCTGTTTTTGGACAACACGTCACATTTTTTACAATGCCTTCATGGTGCTTTACATCACCTGCACATGCATATTCGCGTAAGTATTGAGCATACAAACCCGCATCAAAATGAAATGCATATTTTAGCGTCGACAATACTGTGCGCGGATTAGAGCTTGGATGTGAAAACTTACCCTTTTCAGCGGCAACCGCAGAAAGGCAATACTTTTCATACTCAACCCTATTGCCTGCAGCCCGAGATTTTAACCAATATTGATGGAAGGATATGCCTTCAAAATCAGGACCATATGTACCAAATGGATGAAAATATGCGTCTTGTGGCTTTTTCCAACCCTCAAATAATATGCCCAATTTGAACGTCGCCTTTGTTGCGCGCATAAAATCTTTTTCATCTATGCCCAACCGGTTGTTAAATTCTATAATATGCGGAATTGTGGCCTCACCAACGCCAACGCTTGGAATATCAGGTGCTTCGATCAAAATAATTTCATCTTCGCTAAAAACTTGCGACAATGCCGCAGCCGTCATCCAGCCAGCTGTACCTCCGCCCAATATGATAATTTTTTTTATAGTCATGGCTATTGCATCCGTTTCTTCGCGTCTTCCAAAACCTGTGTTACAAAGTTTTGATGCGGCAACATGGAGCGCGTAGCAGTCTGAAAACCTTGGCGCATCTTTTCCATAAGCCCGATGAGGTTATCATCTTTCATTTCGTCAACAAGAGGGTGATAAGTTTGCGGCATATTCCCGTAACCCAATAGTGCGGAAATCCATTCTGTTTGTGTAAAAGGATCATCATCAATCGCCTTATAAGAGCCTCTACACTGAAATAGATTGAGCTGTGATTGCATATCATCTGACAAAGCACATGTCTTTGATGCCCGCCAAATCTCGCCGTCCGTGCGCCGCGAGGCCTGATAATGAAATTGGACAAAACCGCGTATTTTATCCAACTCCCCGCCAACAAGCCGATTATATTCGGCGCTCTCACCGTTACGACATGTTTTATCAGGCAATAGCGCGACCAATCTTGTGACACATGCCTGTAATGTCTTCATTCTTGATGCCCCCAAATCTTCAATTTCGCCTGCGGCACGACCGACAGCTACACAATTTTTAACCCATGCCTGCGCCATACGACCAGGACGATATGAACGTGCACTGCATTGCCCCGAATACACGGAGCCGCCTTGTCGCGTCAATAAACTTGCCGCTTCATCATCAGGCAAACTGGCTTGGTGATAGTAAAGTGTATAACCGTTTTGACCATTGAGCGGCACACGTTGCACCCAACCACCAGGCATGGCAACCGCACTCGTATACGGCTCACCAATACCCTGAGCCGCTGCATTATATACCATCATACGATCACAAAAAAGCACATCACGCCAAGATTGAAATGATGCGCCAAGCGTTTTCTCAATTAAAAACCGCTCAGTTTGCGTGGCATCTATAAATAAGTCAGCAGATATTACCTGCCCATTTTCCAAATGTAAGCACTTAACAAAACCGGCCTTATCTTGTTTCACATCAACGCGTGTCACCTGCTCATCCACTACAGAAACGCCGACTGAAATTGCATATTTTCGCAACATATCGCAATATAGTTTCCCGTCTAAATGCAAGCCATATGACAGAGTGGACAGTAATGAGCTTGTATCATTTTGCGGAAAGGCAAACCGTCCGTCTTGCGCGGCAAGGGCGGCTAATGAAAAATCTGTCACCGCATATGTTTGTCCTAAATGCCGCGCTTTAACCCAATAATGTTGGAACGGCACACCGTCCATGAGCGCGCCGTATTGGGCAAAGGGGCTAAAAAATGACGTATCGGCCTCGTACCATCCTGAATAGGCTCCGCCCAATTTAAATGCCCCACGAGACAACCCCAAAACCCACGCCTCGTCCAAGCCCAGAATGGCATGTAAAACCCGCAAATCTTCCGCAGAACTTATTGGCATATGTTCCGGGTCTCCATGCGCAACAACACTAATCAACGGAGCCTCATCTTGCAGTGTTCGCGCCAAGCCGATTGCCGTAACCCACGCATCAAGGCCCGAACCAACAATGACAATTTTTCCTAAATGTTGTTCGACTTTTAACGCGTCAATCACGATGTTGCCCAACAAATTTATTTAAAAAATCTTCATGCTTTGGCATTTGTTCACTGCCTGCCTCAACACGATTGCGAATACTTGCAAATGCACTCGCGATTGCTTCATGGGACATTAAATCAGCGCGTGGATCATAGTGTTGGGGGCGTATCCTTTGACCCTGATAAACAGCAGCCCAACTGGAATCTAAAAACAAACCCATTTCGTATTTTTGAATAATGCCCCGCTTTTTAAAGAGAGACATTTTTGTGGCCAAACTCTGCGGCACTTCCATCTCGCGGCAATAGTCCCAAAACGGGGTATCGTCACGCTCCGTCGCATTGTAATGAAGGACAAGAAAATCACGGATCCGGTCAAACTCTACATTCATAACCCGGTTAAACTCACCTACCAGATGCGGGTTAAAATTTTGGTCAGGAAACAATTCTATCAAAGCCGTTATTGTTTGCTGGATCAAATAAATACTCGTTGATTCCAAAGGTTCTAAAAACCCACTCGACAATCCAATGGCAACACAATTTTTATTCCAAATTTTCTTACGACGCCCTGTCATAAACCTTAAAAACTTAGGGTCTGCTAGCGGCTTACCCTCTAAGTTGGACAACATGGTTTCGCCCGCTTCATCATCACTAATATATTCACTACAATATACATACCCGTTGCCGACGCGGTGCTGCAATGGGATGCGCCATTGCCAGCCTGCACCGAGGGCCGTTGCCGTTGAATATGCCTGCGACATCTGCTCCGTTTCACACGGCACAGCCACGGCTCGGTCACACGGCAAATACTGACGCCAATCTAGGTAACCGGTTTTTAGGGCCTGCTCAATTAATACGCCTCGAAATCCACTGCAATCAATGAATAGATCACCTTCAACACTACTGCCGTTTTCAAGCTTAATCGACGTGATAAATCCGTCCTCTGGACGCAAAGCAACATCGACAACCTTACCTTCAATCCTACGTACGCCCAAATTTTCAGAATACTCACGCAATACTGGCGCATAAAGACTGGCGTCTAAATGGTAGGCAAAGGTAAATGTTGAAAGGATCGAAGTTTTATCTTGGGCTGGAAAATCAAATTTTCCTTGCTTGGCAGCGCGTACAGGGAGACAATGGTCAAACGGATTAACATCCTTCCCCGCAGCCCGCAATTTGGTCACGTAATGATGAAAATCAACCCCGGCTAGTCGCTGTCCAATTTCTCCAAATGGGTGAATATAAGAATCCCCGATCCGCCCCCAATTTTTAAATTCGATACCCATTTTAAACGTCGCCTGTGTGCGGCGCATAAATTCAGCTTCGTCAAGGCCCAGGGTTTCATTAAAACTGCGCAGATGAGGTATAGTGGCTTCCCCAACACCTATAATACCAATTTGTTCGGACTCAACCAAAACAATGTCCATATTACCTTTGTTGAAAAACCGTGCCAAAGCAGCCGCTGAAACCCAGCCAGCTGTGCCGCCCCCAACAATAACAACTTTCTTTATTGGCCGATTTCCCATGCAGGCTACACTTTTACAATCCAGTTTTTACGGCGCATTATATTGAGGAAATACCAATGTGCAACAATGAACAATATCACAGGAATTAAAGCTGCCGCTTTTTCAGGCAAACCTAGCATTACGGCTTTTTCGACGAACAAACGCGACAATGACCATGTGAGCGCACCCGTAACAATATAATGGACAACATAGGCAAATATGGAATTGACCCCAAATGCCAAGCAAAAATTTGTACCTGGCACTGTCACTTTTTTAACATCAAGAAAATGGTACAATACTGCAAACAACATCATACAAATCCCTGAAGTCACAAGTACGAATGTTGGCGACCATATCTCTTTAGCAATGGGTACAAGCGGGCTCGCAAGAATACCTACAACAATGAAAATAGCGCCAATGATTAAAAACCGCTTTACGATCAGTGATGGGCGCGCCTTATTCTTTTGCAACCAATCTGCACACAATACACCGATTAATGCATGCCCAATGGTTGGGAGGGTACTGACAATGCCTTCTGGATCATAACCAAGCGCACCCTTTACATATGTGTGCCCTTCGGCAAGCCAGCGATCAACCCAACATACAAAATTTGAACCCTTCACTGACAAATCTACGGTGCCGTCGGGGTATGGCAGATACAAAAACCCAATATACCCAACCAATAGCACCGCCGCAATTATCGCCAGCACACGCTCACTACAGGTTAAATATATGATTGCCGCAAAGAAAAAGACAATCCCGATCCGCTGCAAAACCCCGAATGGTCTAAAAAATGAATCATCAAAATTACTAAAATAATGAAGATTACTTAAAATCACACCGATCAAAATAATCTTGAAACTTCTAACGCTGATCTTTTTAAAAACATCGCCTGTCAATCCACCAGTAGCTTTCACTGGCCCCAAAGAAAACACAATTGACATACCAACCATAAATATAAATGCAGGGAATACCAAGTCTGCAAGCGTCAGTCCTGACCATGGTGCATGGAGTAAAAGACCATACACTTGTTTATCCAAACCATAATGCACAGTCGCCGCAGCATTTACCAAAATCATGCCAATAATTGTTATGCCGCGCAGCACATCAAGCGATATCAATCTCTCTTTTAACACTATACATCCCCTTATTTTTTGTTAATACCAATTCTTAGCATAATAATACCATTTATCAAGGCTACATTCTATTTGGAAATACCATGAACGCTAATATAACAATTGAACACTCTGTTTTATCAGATGATATGTGCCTACCGATAGCAACGCTGCAATACGCCCAACTCATTCATAATATAAAATGGATGCAAGAATTTGCCGACATGAACGGTGTTAAACTCGCACCTCATGGGAAGACGACAATGTCCCCATTTATCTTCAAAGAGCAGTTAAAGCACGGGGCGTGGGCAATATGTGTCGCAACAGCACAGCAGGCTATCACAGCATATGAAGCGGGCGCCAAAAGAATTATTTTAGCCAATCAATTGATTGGCAATGGCAATATGAACATTATAGCAAGTTTGGATAAGACAGTTGAATTTTACTGCTTAGTTGATTCTATTGAGAATGCGGACGCCCTCAACACCTATTTCAAACACTGCAAACAAACAATCAATGTTCTTCTTGAACTGGGTGTTGCAAATGGGCGCACGGGATGTCGCAGTGAAACAGAGGCCACTATACTCGCTAGGCATGTAAAAAACCTTTCAAATGTGAAATTATGTGGTGTCGAATTTTATGAAGGTCTCATCAACGGAACAAAGGCAATCTGCGAAATTGACTCTCTCATTAACAGGGCAATTCAACTTGTCAAAACCATATGCACCTCACACGGGTTTGACCAAGACAATGTATTGTTGTCTGGTGCTGGATCGGCTTGGTATGATGTTGTGACTGACAAGTTCAATATTGTGACGGCAAGCATACCAAATCTGATACCAATTATTAGGCCAGGATGTTATGTTACCCATGACGGACATTTATACGCAAAAGCGCAGCAAAAATTACGAGCACGCAAACGCATTGATAAATACCCAAAAGGGGAACTCATATCATGCTTGGAAATTTGGGCGCATGTCCAATCTGTACCAGAATCTGGCCTTGCTATTATTGCTATGGGCAAACGCAATGTCGCTTTTGATGCAGGCCTGCCTATACCAAAAAAACATTACAGAGCAGGGCAACAACTTTCAACATCCCTGACCCAAACTTGGGAAGTTACACACATTATGGATCACCATGCTTTTTTAAAAATACCCGCAGACACTGACATTTCACCAGGGGACGTAATTGTGTTTTCCACCTCACATCCCTGCCTTACATTCGATAAATGGCGTGAGTTTTTATTGATTACAGATGATGGGCAGATACTACAATCAATACCAATTGTTTTGTAAAAAACAAATGCAAGAAGGGCAAATACAATGAACGAACAAACACGATCATCACAAGAGACGAAATTAAATGATTTTGATATCATTATAGAACATGCCAACATATATGACGGCTCAGGGAAAAAATCTTATTTTGCCAATATTGCTATTACTGATGACAAAATCACCGCTATTGGCGATTTATCACAAGATTCGTGTACGACAAGGATATCAGCCAAAGGCATGTCCATCGCACCAGGGTTCATTGATGTTCATACCCATGATGATCTTTATGTGCTCAAGAACCCTGAAATGTTATGTAAAATCAGTCAGGGCGTTACAACAGTCATTGTGGGCAATTGCGGCATAAGTGCCAGCCCTGTCACGTTAACGGGATACGCACCAGACCCTATGAACCTACTAGGTGAGGATGATGAATTTAAATTCAACACATTCGCTAGCTATGTAAAAGCAGTTGAAAAATGTACCCCAAGCGTAAATATTGCAGCACTTATTGGCAATATATCGCTGCGCAGTAATGCGATGTCCGATTTATTATTACCGGCAAGTGATGACGAAATTACCGCCATGACAAAACAACTTCGCCGTGCTCTTCAAGAAGGGGCTGTCGGCTTAAGTACAGGTTTAGCGTATTCAAGCTCCCTCGCAGCATCGACAAAAGAAACTACAGCTCTAGCAAGTGTATTAAATGAGTTTGGCGGGTTTTATACCACGCATCTTCGCAATGAATTCGAAGATATTATTCCCGCAATGCAAGAAGCTTTTGACTTGGGGACTGCCGCGAATGTCCCCGTCGTTATTTCACATTTTAAATGCGCGGGTGCTAATAATTGGGGTAGAACACAAGATACGGTTCCAATGTTAGAGGCGGCAGCAAAAACACAAAATGTCAGTTGTGATTGTTATCCTTACGCCGCCAGTGCCAGCACGCTAGATGTTGGCCAGGTAACGGATGAATTTGATATTTTTATTACATGGTCAAGCAACCATCCAGATCAAGCACCAAGACGGTTACAAGATATTGCTAATGATTGGAATGTCAGTCTTAAAACCGCAGCCAAAAGACTCCAACCTGCAGGTGCTGTGTATCATAATATGGACGAAGAAGATGTTAAGCGTGTACTTCAATGTGAGCACACAATGATTGGATCAGACGGGCTGCCAAATGACCCACATCCACATCCGCGTTTATGGGGAACCTTTCCTCGCGTACTCGGACACTATGCCCGTGATGAAAAACTCTTTAACCTTTCAACTGCAATCTACAAAATGACGGGCCTACCCGCCCAGAAATTCAACCTTGATCGGCGCGGTATAATTAAAGTTGGGAATTTTGCAGATTTAGTCGTGTTCAACCCGAAAGAGATTGACGCAACCGCCACATATGAAAACCCCACCCAACTTGCTTCAGGCATTCATTCTGTATGGGTGAATGGAAACTGCACATATGAAAATAATAAAAGTACCGCTACTCGTTCTGGGCGGTTTTTACGAAATAAAAACACACACAATAAACCAAAGAAGGAAAATACCATGATAAATAGATTTGGTGCAGAAGGCGGCACTGGCACAGGCGG